>CAVYTX010000002.1:1487500-2785528 GCA_963771545.1 uncultured Alphaproteobacteria bacterium | reverse complement strand
CCACTCTCGCCGGCCGTCTGTATTATTTGCAGGTGATGGAATCCGAGCGTTACGCGACACTCGCGGACGAGAACCGGATCAACCTTCGGCTTCTGGCTCCGCCGCGCGGACGGATCGTCGATCGACTTGGGCGTCCCGTCGCCGTCAATCGCCAAGATTACCGGGTTTTTCTCATTGCCGAGCAAGCCAACGATGTGGACGCCACGCTGCGCGCATTGGGGTCCCTCGTCGAGATCAGCGAGAACGAGCGAAATCGCGTTCTCAAGGAACTCGGACGCAAGCGGAAATTCGTTCCGGTAACGGTGCGCGACGGCCTGGATTGGGAGACGGTGGCGCGCATTGAAGTGAATTCTCCCGACCTTCCCGGGATCTCTATCGATGAGGGACAGAGCCGCTACTATCCGCAGGGCGAGGTCGCGGCGCACCTGGTCGGGTACGTGGCCGCGGTTTCCGAAGAAGAATTGACGGGGGATCCGCTGCTGGAAATTCCGGACTTTCGCATCGGTAAAGCCGGGATCGAAAAGATCTACGATCTCGCGCTTCGAGGAACGGGTGGAAGTTCCGAGGTTGAAGTGAACTCCGTCGGTCGGGTGATCCGCGAGCTCGGTCGAAAAGAAGGCCAACCGGGAAGCGATATTGCGCTGACGCTGGATTTGGATCTCCAGCGACTGGCCCTTGAGCGCCTGGAGGGCGAAAGTGGCGCGGCCGTGGTTCTCGATGTGCACACGGGCGAAGTGCTGGCAATGGCCTCGACACCGGGCTTTGATCCGAATGCGTTTAACCGGGGTCTCAGCCACGAGGAATGGAAGGCTCTCATCACCAATCCGAGGTCCCCGCTGACCAATAAGGCGATCGCGGGAACCTATGCGCCGGGCTCGACCTTCAAGATCGCGGTGGCCCTGGCCGGATTGGAGAAAGGCGCCATCACGCCGGATACGCGTTTCAGCTGCTTCGGGCATTTGAAACTGGGTGACGCCAAGTTCCACTGCTGGAAGAAGTGGGGGCACGGATCGCTGGATTTGCGCGGAGCGCTTGAGCAATCGTGCGATGTCTACTTCTACGAGGTGGCGAAACGCACGGGCATCGATCAAATCACCGCGACGGCCAACAGATTGGGCTTGGGTAAAACCTTGGGTATCGATCTGCCGAATGAGCGCGCCGGGTTGCTGCCCGACCGAGACTGGAAGATGGCCATCACCGGCACGCCGTGGCAGATCGGCGAAACGCTCATCGCCGGCATCGGACAGGGTTATGTCCTGGCGACACCGCTGCAGTTGGCGGTCATGACCGCTCGCGTGGCCAACGGTGGGTACGCGGTGAAACCCCGGCTAACGAAAACAACCACCAAACCCGGAGATCAGGAATCGGAATCGGCCGGTTCGTATGAGGACATGGGCCTGCTGCCCGCCCATCTCCAAGTCGTGCGGGAAGGGATGACGAGGGTGGTGAACGGATTGCGCGGAACGGCTCGCAGCGCCGCGATCGATGAGCCGGGAATGGGGATGGCGGGCAAGACGGGCACGTCGCAGGTTCGCCGTATAACCAAGGCCGAACGGGAGGCCGGTGTTTTTAAGAATGAAGATCTGCCGTGGGAACGCCGCGATCATGCCCTGTTCGTGGGGTATGCCCCGGTCGACGCGCCCAGGTACGCCGTGGCGGTCATCGTGGAACATGGGGGCGGAGGATCCAAAGTGGCGGCTCCCATCGCCAGGGATATCTTGATCGCGGCGCAGAGACTGGATGCATTGCGGCTGGCGTCCGGCGAGCGGAATACCGAGGATGCCGTCTCGGCGGCGCCCCCCTCCGGCGGTATATGAGACGCCGATGAGTATCAGTGCGTTCGAACGGCAACAACTCACGACAAGCCAAAAGCTGTTGCAGATCCGTTGGCTTTTCGTCCTGCTGGTTTGCCTGGCGGGCGCCATCGGGGGGGTGATGCTGTATTCCGCGGCCAACGGAGATTTGAATCCGTGGGCCACCCGCCATCTCGTCCGCTTCGGCGTCGGGTTTGTGTTGATGATCGCCGTGGCGGTGAGCGATATCCGGCTGTGGTTTCGGTACGCCTACATCTTCTATTTCGTTTGCCTCGCGCTGCTCGGCGCGGTTGAGATCGCCGGTTCGGTGGGCATGGGAGCGCAGCGCTGGATCGACCTCGGCTTCATGAATTTGCAACCCTCGGAGTTGATGAAGATCGCCCTCGTCGTGGCGTTGGCGCGCTATTTTCATGGCGTCACCATCGAGGAAATCGGCCGGCCCACGGTTTTGCTGGTGCCGCTGTTCATGGTGGCGGCGCCATCGGCGCTGGTTTTGCGGCAGCCCGATCTGGGCACGGCGCTGATGCTGGTGATCGCCGCCGGCGCGATGTTTTTCGTGGCCGGGGTCCGGCTGTGGAAATTCGCGCTCGTTGGCGTTTGTAGCGCCGGGGTGCTGCCGGTGATCTGGCAATCCCTGCACGGTTACCAGCGCCAGCGCGTCCTGACCTTCCTGAATCCGGAGCGGGATCCGCTGGGAGCCGGCTATCATATCATTCAGTCGAAGATCGCGCTTGGAGCGGGCGGCGTCTTCGGCAAGGGTTTTCTTCAGGGGAGCCAGAGCCATCTGAATTTTCTTCCGGAGAAGCAGACCGATTTCATTTTTACCATGCTGGCGGAGGAATTCGGTCTGGTCGGTGCGTTGGGATTGCTCGGCGTCTATACCTTGATGCTCCTCTTCGGTTTCGCGATCGCGGCTTCGTCACGCAGCTATTTTGGGCGACTGGTGGCGGTTGGGGTCTCGACGACGTTCTTTCTCTACATGTTCATCAACATGGCCATGGTCATGGGTCTGATTCCGGTGGTCGGCGTTCCCCTGCCGCTGCTTTCCTACGGAGGCACGGCCATGGTGACGCTGATGCTCGGTTTCGGCTTCCTGTTGTCGGTCTATGTCCACAGAGACGTCGTCCTTGGCCGGCGCAGCAGCGGCGAGCCGCTGTAGCGTCGCGGATTCTGCTCGCCTCGGGTTTTGTCCATACATCCCGTGTTTGGGGTAACTCCCCGCGGAACAAGCCGAGACGCTTCCATGGCGAACGTATCGACAAGGGCGCGGGGCTTTGCTAAAGATCGACCGGTTCCCGGGGGGCGCATAGCTCAGTTGGCAGAGCAGCTGACTCTTAATCAGCGGGTCCAAGGTTCGAGTCCTTGTGCGCCCACCAAAACATTCAACGGCTTAGGCGTTTTCGCCTAGGTCGTTTTTCATTCCGGGATGGAGCATGGGATGGAACGTGTTTCGTTTGGCGCCTTCGCTTCTTGGTCGGCGGAGCAGTCCGGCGGGGAAATGGAACCCGCCGTGATCAGCGCGTTTGCCCTTTCCTCGCATTCGCGCGCGAAACGATGACATTCGCCGGCTCTGCGGCGTGCATCCCTGGCGGTTTTTAGGTAGTCGCGGTATGAAACGCCGTTGCCGACTGCCTTGGCGGATCGGGCCGCGCGAACGGATTCTCGGACGACGCACCTGTGCACTTCGCAAAGATCACGAGATCGAGCCGCCCCGCGAACGAGATTGGGCAGCCGGTCTTGAATCCCCCATTTCTCCGCAACCATTTTGAGCGCATCCCGGTCATGGGGGCTAACGGTATCCGCTTCGAACGCATCGTTGCCGGTGATCGTCACTTCCGAACGGCGTCTCGCTTTCTTACCGATATCGCGCGTTGCCAACATGGTCGTTCTCCCCTTGGGCCGAGCATCACGGCGCTCGCGTATTTCACCATCGATCAGGTGTATTAATCGTAAACTTCGGTACGGTTTGCTTTCTACCTACTCAATTCGGTAGGGAGCTACGAACTCTGAGTGTGAAAATCTCTGGATCTCGTGACATGTCGAGCTTGGAAACGCCGTCGACGCCGTCGGCCGTGCCCGGTTCCCAAACTAGTCCCGACTATCACAGTTCCGTGCCCCCCGGCGGCGTTGCGGGCCGCTTGTGATGCTCCAGCATCCCGCCTGCGGCCCGCGCCTGGCCGGACGACCTCGGAAGACCGTCACATGGGGCACGGTACCGTGACAGCCGGTACTAGGAGAGGAGTGCGGAAGAGCATGCTATTGAGCCGAACGTCCGGCTGAGCAAGGCCGCGTGGCCAATGGCTCGGTCCTCGATGCAGCGGTGCTAGCCCGCGTACTCTATGCCTTTTTCATCGAGAAACTGCTGTAGCTCACCCGAACCGTACATCTCTCGCACGATGTCGCAACCACCGACGAATTCGCCCTTGACGTACAGTTGCGGAACGGTGGGCCAGTCGGTGAACTGCTTGATGCCCTCCCGCAAGGACGGGTCGCTCAAAACATCGATCCCCTTGAACTTGATGCCGAGGTTGGTCAGGGCCTGTACCACCGCCGCCGAAAACCCGCACTGAGGAAACATCGGCGTTCCCTTCATGAACAAAACAACCGGGGTTTCTTCGATCTCGCGCTGGATTCGCTCAAAGACGGGATTGTCATTCATGCTTGTATCCTTTCCTGGTTCCGTATGTCAGCCTTCGTCGGGCACGCCGGTCTGCAGCGCCAGCGCATGCAGTTCGTGACCCATTCGGCCGCGCAACGCCTGATAGACGATTTGGTGCTGCTGTACCCTGCTCTTACCCTTGAATGCCGCCGATATCACGGTTGCCGCATAGTGATCGCCGTCGCCGCGCAGATCTTCAATCCTGACCTCGGCGTCGGGGATCGCGTCCCTGATCATGCGCTCGATATCGCCGGCATCCATCGCCATATTCGTCACCCGTGTCCTTCCGCGCCGCGCCGTTGCCCCGCCATGTAGCTGGGAAGCCAACCTTCATGCAAATCTCGAAGCTCGCTGAGGGATATGGAATGCGACGGGTTCACAGTCAACCGCCGACCGCCGGTGATTGCGATCCGCCGGGTCGGTACGTTCGCGGAGTTGGCTCGAATCTGGATTGCGTCCGCTTGAGATGGCGGGACGGACAGAACGTATCGACCCTGGTCCTCGCCGAACAGCCAACCATGCAGGTGTTCCAATGCCTGGGGTGTGGGGGGCGTTTCCAAGGTTGCGCCGATGTTTCCCGCCAACGCCATTTCCGCGACCGCAATCAGCATGCCGCCGTCCGAGACGTCATGACACGTCGAAATGGATCCGTCGACGATGAGACCCCGCACGAAATCGCCGCAACGCCTCTCCGTTTCCAGATCGACAGGCGGCGGTGCCCCTTCCTCCCTCCCCTCGATCTCCCGCAAATACAACGATTGCCCCAGCCATCCGCCATGGCCGTCGGCGGGGCCGCCGACGAGAAGAAGAACTTCGCCCTCCGCTTTCAGGGCGATCGACGCCATCCGCTCCACGTTTTGGATCAAGCCGACGCCGCCGATCGCGGGCGTCGGCGGAATGGCCACGCCGTTTGTTTCGTTGTAGAAGGACACGTTTCCCGAAACCACCGGGAACGCGAGGGCTTCGCACGCATCCGCCATGCCTGAGATGCAGCCCGCGAACTGGCCCATGATTTCCGGCTTTTCCGGATTGCCGAAGTTCAAACAATCGGTGATCGCCAACGGTTTCGCGCCGACAGCCGTCAGATTGCGCCACGATTCGGCCACCGCTTGACGCCCGCCTTGCACCGGATCGGAATAGCAGTAGCGAGGCGTGCAGTCACACGCGACCGCAAGGCCCTTTTGGGTACCGTGAACGCGCACGACGCCGGCGCTGCCTCCGGGGCGTTGCACGGTGTCGGCCATGACCATGTGATCGTATTGCTCCCATACCCATCGCTTGCTCGCCAGATCGGGACTGGACATCAGCCGCCGCAACGCGGCCATGGCGTCATCGCAGGGGGGAATGCTGGCCGCCGGGATCACCGGTGATCGGGGCGTCGGAATCCACGGGCGGTCATAGTCCGGAGAAGACGCCACCAGGGGGTCGATCGGCAAGTCCGCGACGATTTCTCCCTGCTGGCGAAGGACCATATGCCCGGTATCGGTCGTGCGACCGACGATCGCGAAGTCGAGCTCCCACTTCTCGAAAATCGCGCGGGCCTCCGCCTCCCGTCCGGGTTTCAGCACCATCAGCATGCGTTCCTGGCTCTCGGACAGCATGATCTCGTAGGCGGTCATGCCCTGTTCGCGGACGGGCACGCGATCGAGATCGAACTCCACCCCGAGCCCGCCTTTCGACGCCATCTCGAACGACGACGACGTGAGCCCGGCCGCGCCCATGTCCTGAATCGCGATGATCGCATCCGTCGCCATCAGCTCCAGGCAGGCCTCGATGAGGAGCTTTTCGGTGAACGGATCGCCAACCTGCACCGTCGGCCGTTTCTCTTCCGAGTCATCGCTGAATTCAGCCGATGCCATGGTCGCGCCGTGGATGCCGTCGCGTCCCGTTTTCGAACCGACATAGACGATCGGATTGCCGATGCCCGCCGCCGCCGAAAAGAAGATCCTTCCCGATTGAGCGACGCCGACGGTCATCGCGTTGACAAGGATATTGCCGTCGTAGCCGCCGTGGAACGCGCATTCGCCGGCCACCGTCGGCACGCCCACGCAATTGCCGTAGCCGCCGATCCCTCCGACGACGCCGGCGATCAGATGCCGCATCTTGGGGTGATCCGGGCTGCCGAAGCGAAGCGCGTTCAGGTTGGCGACCGGACGCGCGCCCATGGTGAAGACATCGCGCAGGATGCCGCCGACCCCCGTGGCCGCTCCCTGATAAGGCTCGATGTACGAGGGATGATTGTGGCTTTCCATTTTGAAGATCGCCACCTGTCCGTCGCCGATATCGACCACGCCGGCATTCTCGCCCGGACCGCAGACCACCCATGGCGCGCGGGTCGGCAGCTTGCGGAGCCATCTTTTCGAGGACTTGTAGGAGCAATGCTCGCTCCACATGACCGAGAAAATACCCAGCTCGGTGATGTTGGGCGCGCGTCCCAGAATCGTGAGAATCTTGGAGTATTCGTCCGGCGTCAACCCATGCTGGGCGACCGTATCCGCGGTGATGTTTTTCATGGGCACATGCTTAGGGAGTGGCGGAAACATCGCCTGTTAAACAAATACATCGTGGAGGCCCTCATCTACCGAAGCGCCGCGAGCAAGCCGTCGAACATGGGCCGTCCGTCCGTTCCGCCCAACAGCGGCTCGGCGAGCCGTTCCGGATGAGGCATCATTCCCAGGACATTTCCCTTTCCGTTGAGAATCCCGGCAATATTGTCCTGGGACCCGTTGGGATTGAATCGGTCGCCGACATCGCCTTGGGAACCGCAGTATCGAAAGACGATGCGGTCCTTGTCCTTCAGTTCCCGCAGGGTCGCTTCATCGGCGAAGTAATTTCCCTCGTTGTGAGCGATGGGGATCCTGAGGATCTGTCCCGGCGCGTAACTCTGAGTGAAAATTGTGCTCTGATTTTCCACCTTTAGAAAAACATCCCGGCAGATGAACTTGAGATCGGCGTTTCTCATCAGAACGCCCGGCAACAGCCCGGCTTCGGTGAGGATTTGAAAGCCATTGCAAATGCCGAGGACGGCTATCCCCGCTTCCGCTCGCGCTTTGACCGCGCGCATGATGGGAGAGTGCGCGGCCATGGCGCCGGCCCGCAGGTAGTCGCCGTAGGAGAAACCTCCCGGGACGACGATGAGGTCGAGCCGGGGCAACTCGGTTTCCCGATGCCAAATCATGAGAGGGGGGGTACCGGTGGCGTGCGTCAGCGCGACGGCGACGTCGCGGTCGCAGTTGGAGCCGGGAAAGACGATAACGGCGCTTTTCATTTCCGGGACAACGGCCTTTTGAGATTACTCGGGAGAAAATCAGGACTTCACGGTGAAAATGGGAAAACGGGATGTCGCCCCCGGCGCTAGTCCACGATATCGATGGAATAATTTTCGATCACCGTATTGGCGAGCAGCCGCCGGCACATGGCATCGATGTGCTCATGCGCTTTTTTCGAATCGGCTTCGGCAAGATCGATCTCGATAAACTTCCCCTTGCGGATCTCGTTGATGCCGCCGAACCCCAAGGCTTCAAGGGCGTGTTGCACCGCCTTGCCTTCCGGATCCAGAACCCCGTTTTTCAGTGTCACGTGAACGTTGGCTTTCACGGCTGACTCGTTCCTTTTTCACGTTATTGCATGGTTTCCGGACCCTTGATATCAGTCGGGCCGCTTTCCGGAAGAATCCCCAGGCGCCGGGCGACTTCCTGATAGGCGTCGGTGATCTTGCTGAGGTCCTCGCGAAAACGCTCCGTGTCCAGGCGCTCGTTATTTCTGAGGTCCCACAGGCGCGTCGAGTCGGGGCTTATTTCATCGGCGAGCACGATGCGCATCTGATCGTCCTCCCACAACCGGCCGAACTCGACCTTGAGGTCCATGAGCCGAATGCCGATGCCGAGAAACAGGCCGCTCAGAAAGTCGTTGACCCGCAACGACAACGACATGGTCTCGTCCAGATCCTGAGGCGTCGCCCATCCGAAGGCCGTGATATGCTCTTCCGAAACCAACGGGTGGTTCAGTTCTTCGGACTTATAGTAATACTCGACGATGGAGCGAGGCAGCGGTGTTCCCTCGGCCATGCCGAAGCGCTTGGCGAATGATCCCGCCGCGACATTGCGGACCGCCACCTGCACGGGAATGATCTCGACTTCCCGGACCAGTTGCTCGCGCATGTTGAGCCGGCGAACGAAATGCGTGGGGATCCCGATTTCGGCGAGCCTGACCATCAGATATTCGGATATGCGGTTGTTGAGAACGCCCTTGCCGGTAATGACGCCTCTCTTTTGGACGCTGAGCGCGGACGAGTCGTCCTTGAAATATTGCACAAGGGTTCCGGGTTCGGGTCCTTCGAAAAGGATTTTGGCCGTGCCTTCGAAAATCTGTCTGCGTCGGGCCATGTCGATAAACCGCGAGTTGCCGGAGCGCGATTGCCGCGTCCGGTGAGCGCGTTTTGTATAGCAAGTGTCTGACGGCAAAACAATGATACCGGTTGATCGGCGGTTACAGAGGGACGGGCTCGTAGGTGCTTTCCCCCGGCCGCCCATGCGAAAACAGCCATATGGGTCTGGCACCATGGCGATCCGCGGCCGGCAACGCGATCAATGACGACGATACGGTTTCGAAACCATGATCGGTCACCACGCACATGGCGCCTCCGGGCCCGGCCGTGGAATCGTGTTCGCGGCTCGCGAGGATCGCCTCCCAATCGGACCAGTCCCCCGACGCCGGGTCCGGTTCCGCCGCGGCTTCGAAACGTCCGAGAAAGCGGCGTATCCGGGGCGAGGACGCATCGTTGAGGTCGTAAGCGGTGATCATCGACAATCCAGTCGGGATCTCCCCGGTTTCGATGACGTTGGCGTCGCTCACGCTCCTCCTCGATCCGCCGGCATCGCACCCAGAAGGCATCGCGGTTGTCCGCGACGATCATGTTAAACGGCCGATAGGCATCCGCATCGAGTGTGCCGAGCGACCCGACCGCGAGGCGCGCCGTTCCATGATCCAACGCGCGCAGCGGCAGTTCCCCGCGGCTTTTGGCTCCCGGCAGAGGGCCAAGGGTGTTCCGACGGTTGAGAACGCCCGGCCGTTACCCCGTCGTCGTTGAGGCCCAACCACGTGCCTCCCGCGACTTCGTCCATCCCCGCCACCACGCGAGGCCGGTCGGACCAGTGGCGGGCCGGCGGCTTGCATCGCCGGCTGACCATTTCGTCGCGATTTGCCGCCAGCAGCAGCGGCCAGTCGCTATCGGGGCGGCGCAGAACGACAACCGTGCACATTTCCGGCTTACTATCCATATGTTAGACTCGGACCGCTGGATTTCTCCAAGATCCTTTTGGCGAGGAATATCATGACGGACACCCTTCGTGAAATCGAGAAGGGACACGAAGCGAAATACAAACTCGGCGAAGAGCTGCGTTTCAAGGCGCGTTGTCGGCGCGCCAAGTTGTTTGGTCATTGGGCCGCCGAGCGGATGGGCATGACCGGCGGCGAGGCGGACGCGTACGCGAAGCGCTTGGTCCGGCTCGACATTGACCAGTCCGGAACCGACGTGGTGATGCAAACGGTGCTCGCCGAGATGCAGACCCGTGATGTGAGCGTGACGGAGCAGGAGGTCGTTTCCGCTTTCGGCGGGTACCTCGCCGTGGCGCTGGAACAACTGGCCGAGGAGTTTCCGACCGCGCTCGATACCGATCACGTGCGGGTGGGGGATTAGTACTGGCGGGCGAAAACGGTAGCGTCCCCAATCTTTCAGTCTTTAAAAAGAGTAGCGTCCCAAATCTTCCCATACAATTTTTTTATCTTTATTTTGCTACACAATTCGACCGCGCTCACTCTCCGTTGTATAGCATGAACAACGTACATATAAAAATAACGCAATCAGATTAGGTTTTCATGGATAACGTAGTCTACATACTTGGAGCGGGCTTTTCGGCACCCTTGGGCTTGCCCGTAATGGGAAATTTTCTGGAGAAATCGAAGGATCTATATTTTTCTGACCCTGAAACTTTTTCTCATTTTCAATCTCTCTTTGACGAAATTAACAAGATGGCCGTTAGCAAAAATTATTTTGAAACGGACTTATTTAACATCGAGGAAATACTTTCTATTCTTGAGATGCAGTCACAGTTAACCGGCACTCGCTTAAATGAGGATTTTATACGCTATATAAAGGACGTTATTGAGGAGCATACCCCTTTACTTCCTGCTGCACCAAGCCGAGCTGCAAATTGGCATGATTTTCTTTTCGGTATAAAAAAAGACAATTGGTTTTGGTATATAGGCTTCGTGGCGAATTTGTTTCAGTTTGAGTTCGTCTATTATCGTAATGAAGAGCAAGGAGAAAGGCCAAATCGTTTTAAATTTCGTCCACTCGCAAATAGCGATGTCAGCTATTCAGTAGTTTCTCTGAACTACGATATAATTTTGGAACATTCTCTGGCTTATATACAAGAACACTATTCTATAGACTACACAGCACCAGGATACAACGCAGTAGACGGACGGTTTGAGTTCAAAAGGGGAAATGACAACCCTGATGCTGGCGGATTTATGACTATTCCCTTAGCGAAATTGCACGGTAGCGTCGATATCGAAAAAATCGTTCCGCCGACATGGAGCAAAGGAGTGGATGACGAAATACGGCATGCCTGGGCTGTTGCGTATTCACAGATTTTGAACGCCAATCATATCCGCATTTTGGGCTATTCCCTTCCTCTCGCGGATTCCTACGTGAAATATCTCTTTAAATCGGCGATTCTTAAATCACAACACTTGAAGACGATTGACGTCATTTGCCTTGATCCAGATGGAAGTGTAAAGCGGCGTTTTGATGACTTCATTTGTTTCCGAAATTACCGGTTCGTTAACGCGAATATACTTGATTGTTTAAAAATGAATATATCGACTAGAGACATTGGAGATGGCCGCACGGAACAAATTGCAACTTTTCCATCACTGGAGAAATGTCACACCAGATTTATGAATTCTATTTAAATCTCTGTTTATCGGTTCTGGTTTTCATTTCCATTATGGCTTCCGGGGACACGTTACTGATCTCGCGGCTGCCTTGGGTTTTTTTGCGGGGCTTGGTGCCGAGTTTGCGGGGGCGGAGGTTGCGGCCGAGGATGGCTTCCAGCCGTTCGACGAAAGCGTCTCCGCCGAGGGGGCGGCCGGTGCGCGGTAACGACTCAAGACTTGCCGAAGACGCGGGCGAAAACAGTATCCACGTGTTTCGTGTGATAGTTCAGATCAAACAAACTCTCCAGAGACGCTGCGTCGATGTGCTTGGAAACCTCGGGATCCGCCAGGAGTTCGCCGAGGAAGCCTTTCCCGGCTTCCCAAGCTTTCATCGCGTTCCGCTGAACGGCTTGATACGCGTCCTCCCGGCTCATACCCGCTTGGGTCAGCGCCAGCAACACGCGCTGGGAAAATATGAGGCCGCGCAGACTGTCGAGGTTCCGTTGCATCGCGTCAGGGTAAATGACCAGCTTGTCGACGACGCCGGCAAGCCGGGCGAGCGCGAAATCGAGGGTCACCGTGGTATCGGGACCGATCATGCGTTCCACCGACGAATGCGAGATGTCGCGTTCGTGCCACAGAGCAACGTTCTCCAGCGCCGGAACGACCGCGGCGCGGACCGTGCGCGCCAGCCCGGTCAGGTTCTCCGTCAGGATCGGGTTGCGCTTGTGCGGCATGGCCGACGAGCCTTTCTGACCCGCGGAAAAGAGTTCCCCCACCTCTCGCAACTCGGTCCGCTGCAAGTGGCGGATTTCCGTCGCCAGCCGCTCCACGGAACTGGCGATCACGGCAAGGGTGGCGAAGAACATGGCGTGACGGTCGCGAGGAATGACCTGGGTCGAGACCGGCTCGACCTGGAGGCCAAGTTTTTCGGCCACATGGCGTTCGACGGCGGGATCGACATTCGCGTAGGTGCCGACCGCGCCCGAAATGGCGCAGGTCGCGATCTCCCGTCGCGCGGCACGCAGTCGTTCGAGGTTCCGTTGCCATTCCACGTAGTAGCCCGCCAGCTTGAGGCCAAAGGTGGTCGGCTCGGCGTGAATGCCGTGGCTGCGTCCGATGCAGAGGGTGTTCTTGTGCTCGAGCGCCCGCCGTTTCAGGGCATCGAGCAGAGATTCGATGTCCTCCGTCAAGATGTCGGCCGCGCGGGTCAACTGGACGGCGAAGCAGGTGTCGAGAACGTCCGAGGACGTCATGCCCTGGTGGATGAACCGCGCCTCGTCTCCCACATATTCCGCGACATTCGTCAAGAATGCGATGACGTCGTGTTTCGTCTCCAGCTCGATTGCGTCGATGCGGCTAATCTCGAAGTTCCCGCGTTCCCGCACGGCGCGCGCCGCTTCCCTGGGGATAACCCCCAAATCAGCCTGAGCGTCGCAGGCATGGGCCTCGATCTCCAACCAGATGCGGAACCGCGTCTCCGGCTCCCAAATGGCGGTCATTTCCGGGCGGCTATATCGGGGGATCATGTAAACCTCTAGGAACGTCGACGGATAATGAATGGAGGCCGCGGAGACTGTCGCGGGCTTCGGCGGTTTCAGCGGACGTGATATAAAGTCCCACCGCTGTTCGGAATAGAGGAAATGCCATGCGAATTCACCGCGGCGACGTCCGGGACGAAACGCCTCGGGAAGACTTGCCCGATATTCCTCTGCTGGACGTGCGAGGCAAGGGGCCCGCGGCCCTTGTCGGAATGGCGCCGGACCGGATCGCGGCGATCATTGCCCACGGGCGCCGCAGCTACGGCGGTTTGGCGCTGAGACTGGGAGACCGCGCGACAAGGCGGTGGCTGACCCGCACCGGCAACCCCTACCGGGACGACATCGCCGCCGTGGCCGAACGTCTCTCCATGCCGGGCGCGTTTCTGTTGAACCTCTCGTACGAGTGGACCTGCACCTCGGCTGTCGGACCGGATCCCGACGGGGCCGGGAACAGAATGCTGCGGACTCTCGATTGGCCGCTCCCGGGCCTCGGAACCAACGTCGTCGTCGCGCGGCAGGATGGCGGGGCCGGGACCTATTACAATGTCACATGGCCGGGTTTCGTGGGCGTATTGACGGCGATGGCGCCGACGCGGTTCAGCGCCGCCATCAATCAGCCGCCCATGCGGAAATTTACGCGCTCGTGCTGGTTCGACTGGGCGATCGCCCGCACCGGCATGTGGCGCAAATCCGGGTTGCCGCCCTCCCACTTGCTGAGAAAGGCCTTCGACGAATGCGGTTCGTACGCGGACGCTAGACGCATGCTCGCCGAGACCCCGGTGTGCGCGCCCGCTTTCTTTGCTCTCGGCGGCCAAGATGAGCATGAGGGATGTATCATCGAGAGAACCGAGCATGACGCGGCAATCCATGAATCGCCGGCTAGCATCGCCAATCACTGGCTCGCGTTCGATCTTCCGGGACGTGTTCGCGGCGCCGAGAGCGTTGGGCGGCGCGAACTCATGGAGTTGCTGCGCGAAAACGCTCCCAACGATTTCTCCTGGGTGATCCCTCCCATTCTAAATCCGACAACCCGGTTGGCCGTGGTCGCCAACGCGGCGCGGGGTTTCTTGCTTGCATGGGGATGGGAAGCCGATGGTCCGGCGACGCGGGTCTTCAACCTCGAGGAACATTCCCCCGCCGATACACAAAGAACCAACTGAGCGACAGCAATTGCAGGCCGAGCATCATGCCGAAGGCCACGTGATACCCGATCGGGTCATAACCGCCGCCGGCTGTCGGCGGCCAGCGGTTGATGATTGCTCCGATCCCCCATTGGGCGGCGAACGCGGCAACGAACACCAGCAGATTGAGACCGGTGTTGAGCCGTCCCGCCAAATCCGCCGGAAATCGCTGAGAAAGCGCCGCGTATGGAAGTATGCCCGAGGTGCCGAAGAAGCCGAAGGCCACCCACATGATCGGCGTGGCGGCGATCCACTGGGCGAAGATCGCCGTCTGAGACAGCATGAACAAGCTCATCCCGGTGGCGGCCACGGTCAGGGGCGGGATTCCGCGCCGGCTGAGGCGCTCGGCCGCCCAACCCATGAACAGGAAGCCACTGATCATGGCGATTGCGATAAAGAACAGCTGATTTGCCGCCGCCGCGCGGTCGAGGCCGGCCACATCCCGCAACCACGGGCCCGACCACAAGCTCTGAATGGACAGGAAGGATGCTTGCGACATGACCGTCAGCGGCGCCACCCGCCAGAACAGCGAACTCGTGAATATCCTGAGGATCCCGCTCACCTGTTCGCGCAGCGAACTTCCGGTGACCGTGCTCTTGTGCTCCGGAACGAAGACAAAAATGCCCGCGGCGACCACGAGCGTCAGACCGCTCAATACCAAAAACACGCCGCGCCAGTCGGTGACATGGAGGGCGGCCTCCACGGGGATGGTTCCCGCGAGCGCGCCAAGACCCCCGGCCGCCATTTGGCAACCGTTGATCAGGGGAAGGCGCTGGGCCGGGTACCAGGTCACGAACGCCTTGAACGCCGCCATGAGACACGCGGATACGCCGAAACCGATGAGCAAACGGCCCGCGATCAGACCCAGGGGGCTCTCGGCCAGTCCGAATACCGCCGCCCCGAGAGCGGCGAACAGCAGCAAGGCCGCTTCCGTGCGGCGCGGCCCAAATCGGTCGAGAAGGATGCCCAGCGGCAACTGGAAAGCCGCGAAGGTGATAAAATAAGCGCTGGTGAGCATTCCGAGCTGATTGGCGTCGAGACCGACGTCGCGAACCAGATCGGGAGCGATCACCGCGTTGACCACGCGATAGAGATACGAGAGGAAATAGCCGAGAGCGAAGGGGAGAAACACGCGGAGCATCGATGAAAGGATCCTTTTGTCCCGACTGTTACCGTGTGCCGTATAACGATTTCGGTCGAGAGGAACCATTGTCGTGGACGTGTGATAAGAACGCGCGAAGAGATTGAATGGGTTCGCGCGACCGCTATTTGTCTCCACGGCGCCTTTGGTTTCTCCTTTCCAGTCGCCGCGCGCGCGGGCAGAATAGGGTTAAAGTATGGTGGCGTTAAGTTGGAAGCCGGTTTTTCTCGAGCGAGCGATCCGAAGCGCTATTTCCAATTCCCGCACGGTAATACCAACGGTCGTTAATAATGACTTATTGTGATCGTGTTTCACGCATCCTCGGCAGGAGGGACCGCGCCGGCGATGGGGACCCATCGTCAAGCGGTTCCCCCATATTCCAAACGTGGGCCCCGAGGATGCGCGAAACACGACCCTGCGGGCGGCCTACGGAGGTTTCCGGACGGCCCCTGGATGTTATTTTGGGCGCGGCGCTTATGATGCTCCCGCATCACCGCGCACCACGCTCCTTGCCGGAAACCTCCATAGGCCGTCGCAATGGGTCATTATTAGTGATCGTTGGTATAACCTGAGCCGTTTGGGAACAGTCCTTGGCGCGCGATTTTTCTCTTTGGCAGCGGATATCCCGGCTGGCGCACCATCGCCTCGTGGTGCCCATCAAGCGGAGCCCTCACCCTCCGGAGCATACCGCTCGAGCGGTAATGGTCGGGCTGTTCTGGGCCATGACGCCATTGGTGGGCGTTCAGATGTATTTGGTGTTTATGACATGGCTGATTGCCCGGCGCAGCCCGAAGCTGGAGTTCGGTCTGATCATCGCCATGGCGTGGACCTGGGTGACCAACGTTTTCACCATGTGGCCCATTTACTATGCCTTCTACATCACCGGGCGGGTGTTGCTGGGGCAGCCCGACGCGATGCCCGGCTATGGACACTTCATCCAACACTGGCAGGCGGCTCTCTCCAACGGCGAAGGATTTTTCGAAACCTTGCTGGTGCAAGTCAAGGTGATCGCCCATGAAAAAGGACTGCCGCTCATTATCGGCAGCATTCCATATGCGCTTCTCTCGGCGTGGCTGGGGTATCGATATTCCCTTAAGTACGTCATCCGGCGCCGCGCGGCGAAAAAAATCCGCGCCGCCAAGAAGCGCGCGACGGGCGGCACCACGCCGTCGAAGATTGGCTGAAGGTTACTCAGGCGCTTGTATGCTTGCGCCCCGTTCCGGAAACACCCGGCGGAGAAATTGCAGGTCGAGCCGGATGGTGGTCTCGTCGATCCCGTGTCCCAGCCCGGGTATCGAGTGGGCTTCCACCGGAACGCCGGCCGCTTTCAACGCGGCCGTGGCCACGGAAAGAGCCTCCACCGGCACGACATCGTCGATCGCTCCGTGGGTCAGCAGCACGGGCGGGCGAGCCGTCATTTCGGTGGCGAGCAGGTTCTCTCCAATGAGCATTCCGGAGTGCGAAATCAGTCCCGCGAGCGGCCGTTGCCGGCGCAGTCCCACGTGCAGCCCCATCATCGCGCCTTGAGAGAATCCGATGACCGCCATGTTTTTCTCGGTGAGCCCATGGCGGTCCAGCCGAGCGTCGATAAACGCATCGACCATGGAGGCCGCCCGCCGCGCGCCGGCAAGGCGGGTCTCCGGCCGCGGGTTTTGGATACTGAACCATTGAAAGCCGAAAGGCGCCATGTCGCATGGAAACGGCGCGTTCGGCGCAATAAACACGGCGTCCGGCAACACGGTCTGGTAGAACGGCGCCAGCCCGATCAGGTCATTCCCGTCCGCGCCGATACCGTGAAGAAGCACCACCAGTTGTTTGGCGCGGTTGCCGCTCTCTGGGTGGCAAGTGGGTCCGTCGAGCACAAAAAACTCCATCGGTCGTATCGGAAGGCCGTCGATGTGTTCTTAACGCCAACTCCGCGCGATTGTCACGGCGCGTGTTCCCAGCCCGACCGGAGACCGTGAACCAGTTTCAGGTACTCGGGATGATCGGGCTCGATCAGGCCATGACGGATCAGGAAGTCGATGACCACCAGGGAGCAGTTGAATTTGAACGCGTCCGTGTCTCGAACGGTTTCCAGCACCTGCTCGATGGGCCAGAGGTAAAACGCCTCGATCTCTCCGTCGGTGTTGCGCGGATCGAAGCCGGCCGGCAGCTCCAGGTCGAAGACATACAGAACGTCACGGCGCAGACCTTCCCCGGTTTCGGTCACGTAACTGACGGCGCCGACGGAGACCGCCCGCGCGGCCAGGGCGGGCGGAATGCTGGCTTCTTCGCCGCATTCCTTGATCAGGTTGTCGCGAAGGGTCAGGCCCGCCGGCTGCCCCCCGGCGACGAGTTGGTCAAGCTTTCCGGGCGATCGAGGCCTCCGCGGGTCGCGCCGGCCCACCCACATTTTCAGGCCGCCGGGATCTCGAACAAACCCGTTCAAATGGACGCCATACCCGCGGATGCCGAACAAGGGAATCGCGGCCCTCTCCATATTGAAGAGGGCGGGCGCCGCGGGCGATGTGGCGACCGGGAAGGGCTCGTTTCGCCAGCCGCCGATCAGCCCGTCATCGGCGATCTCGCGGAGCGCCCCATCGACGGCCGACGTTCTCGTCTCGAAATCCGATAGACGCGGAGAAAGGGTCACCGAGCCGGCCGAAACGATGAAGACCTCGGGGAACGCCTTCAGACGCTCAGCGAATTCCGGCCCCACCAGACCGACCCGAACGTCGCCGACGACGAAGGGTTCGTAGCGGCCTGGATCGAATACCGAACAAGCTTGAACGCGATCAACGAAACTCACCGAATGCGTGCTTCCACCGACCCTTTTTCAAAGGCATTGCCGTTGCTCGCAAACCGACCGGTCCGCAAACGAGACGGCCAATAGGCTAGGCGGCTGACGTGCGCCCGCGCTCCCTTGTAACTTTCACATAGGCAACCGCGCAATGCTTCGCGCAGTAGGGCTTTCCGTCGGCCGAGCCGTCGCCGCAAAAGTGAAATCCCTCTTCGCCCGGATTGCCGAGGGGCCAGCTACACATGCCCGGCCTCAGCGAGGCCAGATTTATGACCTCGGCGACCTCGGGCTCCGCCACGGGCGAGGGCCGTCGTTGGGGCAGTCCAATCCGGTGGACTTTGCCGATTACGGCGTTCTTCGTGATTCCCAGCCGCCGGCCGATTTCGCTGGTGGAATGCTCTTCGTTCCAAAGGGCAATCAGCGCGGCAACTCTGTCGGGGGTCCAATCAGCGCCCATTTTTTTCTCCCAGATATCAGAAATCCCGTTATGGCTCGCATGGCTTTGATTTCACCGAAAGGCTCCAGCGAACCCTCGATTGCATCCATCGTCGCAACCAGGAGCATCTATATTTGCGTGTTAACCGATCGTTGTCCACAATATATTGGGCCTATAGCTGCATTTTGTGGTGGATAAAATTACGACCACCGCCACATGTGGGCGGCTGCAAGGCTTGGAACGTGGCTGCCGGGATTGCCGCAAGGTCAGCGAAAGTTTTGCCTTTTCCACGTGAATAAAGCAAATTCATTTCGCGACTGAAGAGGAGAGGATCAGCATGCCGGTTCACGCAATTGACGCCGACAATGGACTGTATTACGAGCACGGCCCGCCTGGGCGCGCTGGGGCGCCGAGCTTCGTTTTCGTCAATGCGCTGACGGGCAATACACAAGCCTGGGAAGCGGTCGTGGCGCCGCGCCTGCGCGATGCCGGGTTCGGGACGCTCTCCTATAATTTCCGCGGTCAGGACGGTTCGGCCTTCGGCGCGGGCGTCGCGTTGAACTCCTGATCTGATCGTCAACGATCTTTGTGCCCTGCTCCGCGCGCTCGACCCCGCCCGCCCGATCCTGGTCGGGCTTTCCATTGGCGGGCTGTTCGCGGCGCTTGCGCTGCTCGCCGGCGCGCGGGCGGAGGGGCTGGTGCTGCTCAACACGCTCCGCGAGATCGGTCCCCGCATCGCCTGGATCAACGAGGCCATGCCCAAGCTGGTCGCGGCGGGGGGCGTGCGGCTGTTCCTCGATGCCATCTTCCCGCTGTTGGTCAACCAGGATTTCGCCGCCACTGCCCGGCCCGGCTTCCTCCAAGACGCGCCCTACGAGCCGATCGATCCCGGCCACGGCCATCTCAACCTCATGCGCCACGCGGGCGAGGCGGATTGGGCGGTGGACTATTCCCGGCTCGCCCTTCCGACCCTGGTGATCACCGGGCTGCGGGACCGTGTGTTTCTCGATCGCGACGTGGTTGACCGGCTCTACGCCACCCTTCCCGACGCGCGCCGCGAGGATTGGCCGGACGCCGGTCATCTGCTCCCTCAGGAGCGGCCCGAGCGGTTGGCCGAAAGCCTGGCCCGGTTCGGCGCCGAGATCGAGGAGCGCGGCGCATGACCATATCCCCGCGTTTCGCCTATCTCGCCGTATTCATCGGCGTGCTGGGCCACGCGTCTTCGGAGTTCTTCGCCAAGCTGTCGGGCGTCTCCGGCCCGGAGGTCTCGGTCTGGCGGTTTCTGATCGGCGGGGCGGGGCTGGTGCTGGCGGCGGCGCTGATCCCCGGATCGCGCAACATGCTCGCGCCGTTGCGCGCCCACGGGCCGGCCCTGATCTGGTATTCGCTGATCGGGATCTCTGGCGCCTATCTCGCGTTCCATTGGGCGCTCGATTTCGCCACCGCCATTCAAGTGGCGACCCTGGTGACCACCATCCCGATCTTCATCGGCCTCGCCAACCTCGTCATCAACCGCCAGCCGCTGACGCCGGTGAAGATCGCCACGGGCGTCTGCGCCGTGACGGGACTCGCGCTGCTGATCACCGACGGCGCGCTTGACAAGCTGGCCGGCGATTCCAATTCCGTCTATGGAATTCTGCTCGGCCTCGCCTGCGCCGCCGGCGTCGCCTATTACGCGGTCAATGTGAAGCCGTTCATCGCCAAGTACGGCGCGCTCACCATCACCGCGGTCACGATGATGATCGGCGGGATCGGCCTCTGGCTCGCCGTCGGCGTGGCCTGGGCGATCTGGGTCAACCCGCTGACGCTGTTCGACCGGCCGGAGATCGCCTGGGCCTCGCTGCTGACGCTGGCGCTCTGGAACACCACCATCACCCAGCTCCTGTGGATCGGCGGGCTCGCCGCCGCGCCGGACATGACGCGGGCCGGTTACATCTTCTTCCTGAAGCCGGTCATCGCCGCCGGCCTCGCCATGGCGATCCTGGGCGAAAGCCTGTCCGCGCTGCAGGCGGGCGCGATCGTCGTGGTCACGGGATCGGTCTTTGTCGAGGTTTTCTGGCCCCGCATCGCCAGGCTGCTCGGAGCGCAAGGCACATAGCGGAAATGGGTCTCGGCGACGGTTCTCGTCACCCCGAGTGAGGGTCCGCGGCCAAGGGTACTGCCCGTCGCGGTTGGCGCCGGACCGGCATGCCCGGCTATTAGCGAGAACCGGGCATGACCGCCAACGGAATTGGCTGTGTAACAACGTGCGGTCAAAGGCCCAAAGCTTCATCTTCCCAAGTACCACGCACGAAATTCTCCACCGCGAAGGACCCATCATCCGCCCACAGGACGCTCAAGACCTTGGTGCCGCGCCATACCTCAAGTCCGTAGGGTAGATCGGGCCGGGTATGCTGCCGTGCGAGCGAGTGCCGGTAGCCCGGCGACGATGCCTGCTGAGGAGACAACTCGTTGAATGGCGTCCAGTGATTGAATAACCACGGGCCCACCTGCAGGGAAACGATGCGCATAGCGTCGCGTTGCACTTCCAGCAAGCCACGGTCGCGGACCAGCGGTAGCAGGTGATCTCGGATTGCGAGCGCCTTGTCGTCGCCGGAAGATGCAAGTCTTACGCCCATGCGTGACTGTATACTACGATTGCCCACTTCACGGTATTGCCAATGGTCCGCATCGCACATCCGAGCGGTCCTCAAGTGACACGTTTCCAAACTGCTCGCGAAGCACTCGTGAAGCAATGGGGTCAGAATCACTTGATCGACTTTCGGTAGGCCTTGGACCGGCGATCGCCGCCCTTGGGCCTCGGCGCGGTGGGACGGTCGAGCATCTCTTCCACCGCCTTGCGGAAGCGGTCCGTCCCCAGCACCCAACCCTTCGTCTCCTCGTTTAAGTTTTCGGTGCTGTTTGAGGATCAAAACGGCCCTCGCTAAAATCGGTTATCGCCTGCCTGATTTCATCGCGTGTATTCATGACAAACGGGCCATGGCCGACAATCGGCTCATCGATCGGCTGCCCGTTCATCACAACAACCGTGGTGTCTTCCCGCGCTTCCAGGGCAATGCGTTCGCCTTCGCGCTCAAACATCGCCAGTTCGGCTGTTCCGGCGGATTCGCTGTCGTTCACCAAGACGCTTCCCCTAAGAACGAGCAGCAGCGTGGTAAATCCATCAGGCAGTTTGATTTCCGTTGCGTGGCCCGCCTTGAGGCGCAAATCCCAAAGGTTGACCGGCGTGAACGTATGCGCCGGGCCTTTGGCGCCATCAAAATCTCCGGCAATAATCCGCGCGACGCTGCCGTCGCCGCCGAGTTTTACGGCGGGGATCATGCGATCGGTGATTTCCTGATAGCGCGGCGCGGACATCTTGTCCTTCGCGGGCAGATTGACCCAGAGCTGCACCATCTCAAGCGTGCCGCCCTGTTCGGTGAAGGCGCGCCCGTGCCTCTCTTCGTGCAGGATACCTCTTGCCGCTGTCATCCACTGCACGTCGCCGGGGCCAATCCGGCCTTCATTTCCCGCTGTATCGCGGTGCTCGACCTCGCCCTGATAAACGATGGTCACGGTCTCAAATCCGCGGTGGGGGTGTTGCCCCACGCCGCGCGGTTCGGCGGACGGCGGAAAGTCCGCCGGACCGGCATAATCGAGCAGCAGGAACGGACTGATGTCGGAACCGTGCGTGTTGTAGGAAAAGATAGTCCGCGCCGGGAAGCCGTCACCGACCCAATGCGTGCCGCCGGCGCGGTAAACTCTGGAAAGCTTTTTCATGTTGCGTCCTCCTTGCGGGCTTGTTCCTTTGTCATGTTGCGCCGGAAAATCGACAGTGAGGCGCTTTTAACGATAATTTAGAGGTATACGCACTATTGGCAAGTACGGTCTTTTAGGATACTGTAAGACCCAATATGTCGCGGAAAAATGTCTCATGCCCAGTCGAACTTACGCTCAGCGTGATTGCGGGCCGGTGGAAGGTCATGATCATCCACCAGTTGCTGGAAGGAACGAAGCGCTTCAACCAGCTTCAGCGCGAGCTGTCCGGTATCACCCACCGAACGCTGGCAAAGCAGCTCCGGGAAATGGAGGAGACGGGTTTAGTGCAGCGTCACGACTACAAAGAGATACCGCCCCGCGTCGATTACCGGCTCACCCCCCTGGGCATGAGTTTGAAGGATGTTCTCTTTGCAATGCATGACTGGGCGGAAAAGCACGGTCACAAGATTTCGGGTTAGTTGGACCACTTCATCCTGCGCATATTCAAAAAGCAAGAGAGTCAGATTGGTTTGAAGATCAAATGACTCTGACCCCCTTGCTTTCAACATCGACGGCTGAATGCCGAGCTCGCTGGCGATCTGCATCAGCGGCCGGCCACTCGTCTGCAACAGAGCAACCGCCTCCCGCTTGAATTCATCCGTGAAACTCCGACGCGCTTTCACATCAAACACCTTCCTGCTCCATCCCGGAGCTTAGCAAAGGTGTCCACCAATTCGAGGGAGGTTTAAAATGGACATCAGCACCCGGACGTGCTACCATGTGTGTGCAAAGAGAGGGGGTGTCCGGGAAATGCCGGTTAGCGTAGGATTTAGCTTTAGGATCGAATCAAACGTCATAACACCGACCGGACAGAACCTGGGGGATCCGCAAGATATGCTTTCCCAACACCAGGAGGACGTGTGATGGAAAAGCGCACAGGTAGTTTGACTTTTGGGTCGAGCGAAGGCAGCGGACCGCGAACCGCGAGTCGCATCTTCAACTTCACATCACCGGTCAGCAAGGCGATTTCCATCCTCACAGGGACCAGCTTCGGGTTCTCGGAGGCGGATGATGACCACCACCTCGGTCGGATCATCACCAGGCTCGAGACATTCATCGATGATGATGTCGTCACAGTCGAAGGAACCTTCGGCGTTCGCGACTGGAGCAACGAATGGGACGACAGGTACGAGGGCTCTATGCAGTTCGTTCTGCTTGCGGACCTAGATACCACTGCGTTGCCGTCGAACTTGTCCATTACAGGGGTCGAGCTCAACCAAGCGACCCAGTTTTTCAGATCACAACTCCATTTGGACCCCGCTACAGCGGGCGCCGATAACAGCATCCCGCTCATCGCCGGCAAGGACCTTGTTGTGCGTGTCTACGTCGACACCGGCGACGACCCCGCTCGTCCCGCCATCGGCCAGGTCACTGGCGAACTGCAGATTCGCTCCGGAAGTGGCACGTGGAACCCAATCACACCGCTCAATGGCCCGATCGATCCGATACGGGACGAAGACATCCGCCGCGACGACGCAGACGCCACTGTCAACTTCCTAATCCCGGGGGCTTTTGCGCGGGATCAGATCGAGGTGCGCGTGCGGGCGTTCGAACTCGGTAGTTGGCAACCGACCAGACCTCGGCGTGGCCAGTGGTATGTTCGAGAAGACACTGCGATTCCGGTCCGTCGAGCCGTTGCGAGTTCGCGGCGTTCTCGTTAACTACACCGGGACCCCCGCGGTAGCAGCGCCCACCATCAACGATCTACGCGACACCCTCGACTACGTTGATGACACCTACCCCGTTCATGACGTCATCATCACCGGCGTCGACATCATCGACGACGACGGCGACTACACGGACCAGTCGGGCGATGGGTGCGGTAGTGGCTGGGGTGGGCTGCTCGATACGCTGCGCGAGATGCAGGGCGACTCGTCCGACGTCTACTACGGGCTGCTCGGCAATGCCGTGCCGCGTGGCTGGGGAGGCTGTGGTGGCGGCGGAGTCGGCGCCGGACCTGACGGTGCCGGAAGCACTGCCGCCCAAGAGATAGGCCACGCCTTCGGTCGGGATCACGCTCCCTGTGGGAATCCGGGCGATCCAGACCCGAACTATCCCGTCTACGGGACGCTGCCGATGGGCAGCATCGGCGAGTATGGAATCGACGCCGCCGGCGACGTGAAGGACCCGGTGACGGATACCGACTTCATGGGCTATTGCGGCAACACCTGGGTGTCGCCCTACACCTACCTCGGCCTCATGAACGAAATCCCGACGACGGGGGGGAGCTTCTCGCCGATCGCGGCGGCTCACAGTGGCCTGACGAATCAGGCAGACACAGAACGTCCAACGCAAACCTTTGAGCAGCTCTTTGTCAATCTGGAGATCCGAGGACGGAAGCACAAAGTGTCTGCGGCACCGATGTTCCACTACGAGGCAAGACCAGGAGGCGCTCGGGGCGAAGCGACACAATACAGAGTCGAGCTGCGCGATTGCCACGACACGGAACTGGTGAGTCGGCGCCTGCACAGACTCAATCCGCACGGCCGGTCGAACGACGCCGGGGTCGACGCCTTCGAGCCGGTCGCTTGGCCGGACGGTGTCGCCAGGCTCGTTGTACTCTGCGACGAGGACGGTTGTTCCAGCAGGGAACTGCACAGCATTGACGTTCCGGCCGAGCCCCCCCGAATCGAGCGCGTTGCCGTCGACCCGGGTCGAGAAAGGGTCCATGTGTCCTGGACTCCCGCTGAGACAGAAGACTGCCTTTGGTATCTCGTCCAGTACTCATGCGATGGCGGTGCAACATGGCGCAACGTAACGCCAAGGACGCGACATACGTCGGCCAATATCAGCAGGCTGTCGCTGGCCGGAGGCAAGGCGTGCATCTTCCGAGTGCTCGTGACGTCCGGAATCCGTACGGGCTCGGCTACGAGCGATCCGGTTACGCTTGACCATCAGGTTGCTGATGTAACCATTGCTGGAGGCGATGCCACGGTGCTTCGCGGTGACAGGGTCGTTCTACACGCCTTTGCTTTCTCTCCCGACACGGGGTCGTTGCCGTCCGGTGAGACAACATGGATCTCTGACCGGGACGGTTTAGTCGGCCGGGGTAGGCGGTTGTTATTTCGCTCGCGATCGCTAGGCGTCCACCTGCTCACGGCGAACGTGCCGGACGGCACCGGCGGCTACTGCACAGCCACGACCAAGTTGACCGTTACCCCGCGCAAGGTGCATAGCGCGTACCACCGCCACAACGATCAAACAGGAGAGGTGAAGTAACCATGGAGATTCGAAGCGGATCTATCACATTCCCACGAGACAAAGGCACCGGACCCCGATCGGCGACGGACGATGTCACTTTCAGTGGAACGGTGACCGACGCCACTGTGGTCATGACGGGCGCCGACTACGGGTTCTCGCAGGAAGATGACGACCACCATCTCGGGCAGGTCAACCTGAGGCTTGACAGCACGATCCTCGGAACCGACGTGCGGGTCACGGCAACGTTCGGCGTGAGGGACTGGTCGGGCAACTGGGACGACGACTACGAGGGAACGATTTACTACGCCGTGTTAGGCGAGGTGTAGGCGCAGCAGGTGACGAGCAGGGCCAATCGACTGCGGGACGCGGTGATCGAGTTGGCGTATTTGCGTGATGAAATGAGGCCTTGGCCGGGCGAGAGATTCGTTTCGCCGAAGGCAGCCGAAAGGCCGCGCGTGGCATAGCTTGGATTGTGCCCCTTGAACTGGGTCAACACCGCCCCGGTCTCGATGTCGAAACGGCCGCTCTCACTTCAATAATACCTGCTGTACGAGACGATCTGCAA
Organism: uncultured Alphaproteobacteria bacterium; assembly: GCA_963771545.1. Classification (GTDB taxonomy): domain Bacteria; phylum Pseudomonadota; class Alphaproteobacteria; order Rhodospirillales; family Defluviicoccaceae; genus CAKZLS01. Next base: position 2,759,468 of record CAVYTX010000002.1, on the reverse strand, counting down.
CTAGCAAGAGGGTCAGATTCGTTTAAAAATCAAATGACTCTGACCCCCCTTGCTTCACTTCAACCAGCTTCAGCGCGAGCTGTCCGGTATCACCCACCGAACGCTGGCAAAGCAGCTCCGGGAAATGGAGGAGACGGGTTTAGTGGAGCGTCACGACTACAAAGAGATACCGCCCCGCGTCGATTACCGGCTCACCCCCCTGGGCATGAGTCTGAAGGATATTCTCTTTGCAATGCATGACTGGGCGAAAAAACACGGTCACAAGATTTCGGGTTAGTTGGACCACTTCATCCCGCGCATATTCAAAAAGCAAGAGGGTCCGATTCGTTGGAAAATCAAATGAGTCTGACCCCCTTGCTTTCGAAAAACCGACGATCAATCGACTCTGACCCCAGCGTTATTCCGCAGCGTTATTCCGTGGCTGAGAGTATTGCGGCTGTGGCCTTGCCCTGGGTCTGCAGGGGAAGGTGTAGCCAAGAGTGATCGCCATAGCTCTCTTGTTTGGTCGCCCAATTTGGAGGTATGAGCAGAACTCAAGGTTGCAGTTCTCGAGAGATTCCATTCTAGTGTTTGCAGGTTGTCATGTTGGCAGGGTAATTCAAAGGAGGCTCTTGTGAACGCGAAGCAGTTCGCCACCGAAATGAAGGAGATCATTGAGGAGGCCAAATCTAAAGGCATTGTGGAGGTACCCTGCGACAACATTATTGCCTACCTAGATCACTTCGTGGAGTTTGCAGATACTGAACCGAACCCCCATGAAGTGGAGCAATATTTGGAGCAGTATAGGGCGAAGCTCCAAGCTTGGGTCGAGCAAGCCAAACACGGTCATGCGACCAATTTGGAGATGTTTCGTTCGGTTATCGCCACGGGTCAAAGTGCAATTAGATCTTCGTTCTTGCTCAATGGCGGCGCAAGCGTTGCATTGCTTGCATTCATCGGCCACTTGGCTCAGTTCAACGCTAGCAAGCTGCCGGTATTTGCCGGGTGCCTTCTACCGTTCGCATTCGGTATATTAGCCATCGTGGTTACATCGGGCGCAACATACCTCAGTCAACTATTATACGCCGACCGCCGTCCGTGGGCTCGAAAGATCGCAGTAACGCTTCACATCCTTTCCGTCGTGCTCGGTATTGCCTCTTATGTACTATTCTCTTGGGGCGTGCTCGCCACGTACCATGCATTGGTCGTGTTTGAATAGCGGGTCGCTTGAGCGGACCGCGAATCAGTTACAATTGTTTCCCATTGTGACGGCCTATCGAGGTTTCCGGCAAGGAGCGTGGCGCGCGGTGATGCGGGAGCATCATAAGCGCCGCGCGACGCCGTCCGGAAACCTCGATAGGCCGCCCTTCGGGTCGAGTTTCGCGCATCCTCGGGGCGTCGGGATCACTTGACGATGGGCCCCATCGCCTGCGCGACCCCTCCTGCCGAGGATGCGTGAAACACGATCACAATAAGTCATTACTAACGACCGTTGGTATAAAGGCCGCTGGCCAGTCATGGCGATCGGCCTTGACCGGAAGATATATTAGGTATATTTACCTGTATATCGGTAATTTAACCTAGAGGACGCCATGACTCCCTTGAAGGCCCGGCGGGAGCGGTTCCGCCGGTGGTTCGTCGAATTCGCTAATGGCATCGGCCTGCGGGCCCGCGGCGATCTCCGGCGGACCGGCTTAAGAAATGTATACTTTTGTTTCGGAAAAAAAGTATTCGATATCAATGTATTGGGAGTCATTCGTGTCTACTTTTGTATACCCGTTGAAAAAGGCCGCTCTAGGAAAATCAACCGTTTAGCCTGAAAAAATGTCTACTTTTATATACTTTTGTACACCTTTCACATTTGGTCCCGACGGGTTTTGTTTTAGGTCAACGTGTTAAGCGCCACGGACGCGGAACGATGGTATACAAAACAGCCGGAAAAGTAGACGCGAGGTATACATTGTGGCCGTCTGCCCGGTTGCAGGATTGGTATTGTCCTAGCTGGTTAACCAGGGTCGGCCGCGGGGACAGTGGTTCGCTCGGGCGGGAAGGAGCGGATCATCCATAGGAGCAGGGCCAGGCCCGGCAGCGCGGCGACGAAGGTGAGGATGAAGAACGTCGTCCAGTCCACCTGGTCGGCGAGCCAGCCGGCGCCGGAGGATAGCACCGTTCGCGACAACGCCATCAGCGAGGTGAGCAGCGCGTACTGGGTGGCGGTGTAGGCGACGTTGCAGAGGCTCGAGAGATAGGCCACGAACGCGGTCGTGCCCATGCCGGTGGTGATGTTCTCGAGCGCGATGGTGACCGCCAGCATCCACAACTCGGGGCCGACCGCAGCCTGGGCGACGAACACCAGATTGGAGGCCGCCATCAGCACGCCGCAGACCATCAGGCCCCAGAGGATCCCCATGCGCGCCAGCAAGACACCGCCAAAGAGGCCGCCGCCGATGGTGGCGGCGACGCCGAACAGTTTGACCACCTCGGCGATCTCGGTCTTGGTGAAGCCGATCTCCAGGAAGAACGGCACCTTCATCACCGCCAGCACGGCGTCGCCGAACTTGTAGAGCATGATGAACAGCAGGATCATCAGCCAGCCCCGGCGGCTCATGAATTCGATGAACGGACAGATGGCCGCCGCGTAGATCCACGCCAGCGCCTCGGCCACGGTTCTGGGCAGGTGTCGCTTGGTTTCCAGGAACGCCTCGGCGCGCTCCTGCAACTCGATGGACTCGCGGGTGATGTGGCGCCCGGGTTCCGGGTTGACCAGGATGGTGACGACACCGACAAGGACCATGGCCGCCATGATGGAAAACACCACCGGCCACGCCAGCGCCTCGGCCAGAACCAGTCCCGCCGCCGCCGCGCCGACCTGGCCGATGCGCCAGCCGAACACGGCGGTGGCGGCGCCGGCCGCCAGCTTGCGTTCCTCCAGGATCTCGACGCGGTAGGCGTCGATGACCACGTCCTGGCTGGCCGACGCGAACGCCACGGCGAAAGCGAACGCCGCCGTCGCGCCGATGCCGGCGACCGGATCGGTGAAGCCCATGGCGGCGATGGCGCCCAGCAGCACGGCCTGCGCCAGCAGCGCCCAGCCGCGGCGGCGCCCCAGCCACCGGGTCAACAGCGGCAGCGGCAGGCGGTCGATCAACGGAGCGGTCAGGAATTTCAGCGAATAGGGCAGGCTGACCAGCGCGAACAGGCCGATTTCGGTATTGGACACCCCCGATTCGGCGAGCCACGCGGTCAGCGGTTCCGCCAGCACCCCGAACGGCAAGCCGCTGGAAAACCCGAGAAACCACATGGAGAGGACGCGGCGGTCGAGATAGACCCGCGCCGCCGCCCGCCATGCGTCCATGGACACGGTGGACCGCCGTCCGGCGACTTCTTCAGGCAAGCTTGGCCTGGACGAGCTCGGCCAACGAGACCTCGGGGCGGGCGCCCACGTGAGAGATGACCTCGGCGGCGGTGATGCTTCCTATCCGCGCGCACCGCCCCAACCCCTCGTACCGGGTCAGGCCGTGGAGGAAGCCGGCCGCGAACGCGTCGCCGGCGCCGGTGGTGTCCACGACTTCGTCCACCGGTTCGGCGTCGAAAACGTGCACGCCGTCATCGGAGATCACCACCGAACCTTTCTCCGACCGGGTCAACACCGCGATCCAACAGTGGCCCTTGACCTTCTGCAGGGCGGCGTCGAAGGAGTGTTCCTGGTACAGCGAAAGCACCTCGTCCTCGTTGCCGAACAGGACGTCCACGTGGTTGCTCACCAGGTCGATGAAATCGTTGCGGTGACGATCGACACACAACGGATCGGAGAGGGTCAGCGCCACCTGCCGGCCCGCGTCGTGCGCCACCTTCGCGGCCTTGACGAACGCCTCCTTGGCCTTCGGACGATCCCACAGATAGCCTTCCAGGTAAGTAATTTTCGACGACGCGATGAGCGATTCGTCGATATCCTCCGGACCGAGTTCGGAACTGATCCCGAGGAACGTCTGCATGGTGCGGTGGGCGTCGGGCGTAACCAGGATCAGGCACCGGGCCGTCGAAGGTCCTTCGACCGCGGGTTGGGTGTTGAAGGTGATCCCCAGGGACACGATGTCGTGACGGAAGATGGCGCCGAGCTGATCGTCGCGCACCTTGCCGATGAATCCGCCCTTGCCGCCGAGGGAGGCCAGCGCCGCGATGGTGTTGGCCGCCGAACCGCCGGAGACCGCGACCCCGGGGCCCATCTTTTCATAAAGCGATTCGGCGGTTTCGGCATCGACCAGCGTCATATTGCCCTTGTTGAGCCCGTTCGCCGCGATGAAGGCGTCGTCGGCATGAGCCAGCACGTCGACAATGGCATTGCCGATTCCCACAACGTCATGCCTTGTTTCCGCCATGTTCAGGTCCCCTCATTGCACCTTTGGAGACGGCAGTATACCGGCGGCCCGGGTGCGGACAACCCCCGCCAGCGGGAGGCGCCTCTCCTTGCACGGGCCCGAACCGCGCTCCCTTGCGCGGCGATCGTGCGAAAGCTAAACAGAGGCCAGTCGAGCACGACCTTCCTTTCCCGGAGCGAGAAGAGTGATCAAAGCATTTTCCAAGGCCATCGGTCAGTTCAGCGATGCGAACATCCGCCGCGTCGTCTGGATCAGCGTTGGCGCGTCCGCCGCCATTTTCGCGCTGTTATGGTTGGGCGTCGGCTTTCTTCTGACCGACACCGCCTTTTTCGACATCGGTTGGCTGGAAACGGCGGTGGATGTTCTCGGCGGGCTCGCCACCCTGGTGATCACCTGGCTGCTGTTTCCGGCGGTGGTGAGCGCAACGGTGGGCTTTCTGCTGGACCGGGTCGCCGACGCCGTCGAAGAGAAGCACTATCCGCATCTGCCCGAGGTGCGCGAGACGCCCATGGGCGAAATCATTTCCACCACGCTCCGCTTCCTTGCCATCATGGTGGGCCTGAACTTGGTGATCCTGATTTTCCTGCTGTTCCCGCCGGTATTCCCTTTTGTGTTCTACGGCGTCAACGGATATCTTCTGGGCCGCGAGTATTTCGAACTGGTGGCCCTTCGCCGGCTTGAGCCGGTCGAGGCTCAAGCGTTGAGGAAGCGTCATCAAGGCACGCTGTTCATTGCCGGAGTGGCCACGGCCTTCGTGTTGACCGTGCCCATCGTCAACCTGCTGGCGCCGATCATCGCGACCGCCGCCATGGTTCACTTGCTCGAGGGTTGGCGCGCGCAGGATATACGAGTTTCTACCGCGCCGGCCTCGCAACCGGCCGTGACACGAGACAGAGAAAGGCAATAGTAATGTTTCGCAAAAAAAGCGATCTGAGCGAGGACGGGCCAAGAGGGCCCGCGGACGACACGGCGTTCGGCGATCCCGAACCCACGCCGCCCAGGGTTTCCACCACGCGGGGCCCGCAAATCCCGACGCGTCCGCCCGGAGGAGCCGGGTTCCATCCGGACATCCCCCAGCGGCCGGCGGACACGCCCGGCGCGCCCAAGCGCCCCGAAGTCAAGCCCCCGGCGAGTGAAGGAAAACCCATGGCGAATTCAGTCGATAAGAACACTCTCATTGTCGGTGAGGATATCCGGCTCAAAGGCGAAATCACGTCGTGCGATAAATTGGTGGTCGAGGGTCATGTAGAGGTGTCCTTAACCAATGGCCGGCAAATTGTCATCGGGTCAAGCGGCGTGTTCACCGGCCAGGCCGAGGTTCAAGAGGCCGAAATCTCCGGTCACTTCGACGGCGAACTCACGGCGCATGAGCGTCTCGTCGTTCGATCCACGGGTCACATTACCGGAAAGATCCGCTATGGCCGGATCGTGATCGAGGCCGGCGGTGAGATCGTGGGCGCGGTGGAGGCAATTGCGGGTTCGGGCGACGGCAAATCCTCCGGCACGAGCGCACCGAAAGCCTCGGATCCGCCATCTCCGGCGGCTCTGAATATGAGCGGCGCGGCGTCCGCGAAGAAGAGTGCGCCCGAGTTGGAGATGACGTCGCGGCGGGAGTGAGCATGACGAAAAACTCGGAGTTTGGCGCCGTCGCTTTAACCATCGCCGCGCTCGCCCTGGCCGGCTGTGCGTCATCCGGCGGTTCCGTCGATCCCGGGGCCGCCAATCGAATTCCAAACTCGGCCGAACTGGCGGGGCTGGGACGAACGGAGCTGGTGGACCTGCTGGGTCCCGCCGACTTCACTCGCGTCGACGGCCCCGCCGAGATCATGCAATACCGGAACGGCGGCTGCACCCTCGACGTGTTCCTCTACAGGATGGCCGGCAGCGGCGAAATCCGGGTGACCCATGTGGAAGCGCGTGACGCCAACATGGAAACGGTCCCGGGTGACGGCTGCCTGAGAAGCGTCGTCAACAGTCCGCGCCCCCGAATCAGCTAGACGCTTAATCCGAGGATTTGTTCGGCCCCCGCTATTTCGGCGTCTTATCCGGATAGGCGCACAGATCCCGGACCACGCAGTCCGGACAGCGCGGCTTACGCGCCGTGCAGATATAACGGCCGTGCAGAATCAGCCAGTGGTGAGCGTGCCGGCGCCAGCGCTCCGGCGTGACGGCCTCGAGTGCTCTCTCCACCTCCAGCGGCGTTTTGCCGGGCCCGAGGCCCGTCCGGTTGGCCACCCGGAAGATGTGGGTGTCGACGGCGATCGTGGGCTCGCCGAAGGCAACGTTGAGAACCACATTGGCGGTCTTGCGTCCCACGCCCGGCAGGGCTTCCAGCGCGCCGCGGTCGCGCGGCACCTGGCCGCCATGCCGCTCCACGAGAATCCGGCTCAGCGCGATCACGTTCCGGGCCTTGGTATTGAACAAACCGATGGTCTTGATGGCCCCCCGGAGACCGTCCTCGCCGAGCGTCAGCATTCCCTCCGGCGTATCCACGGTCCTGAACAGCGGCTCGGTGGCCTTGTTGACGCCGGCGTCCGTCGCTTGCGCCGACATCACCACCGCCACCAGGAGGGTAAAGGGGTTCTTGAACCGGAGCTCGCTGCGGGGCTCGGGGTCAAGTGCGGCAAGCCGGCCAAAGAATGCATCGACGTCGGCTTTTTCCATGCGCTGGGGATCCTCTGTCGGCGGCAATGGGGCGCGGCCGAAAACAAACCCGCGCCCATTCAAAGTGTGATCGAGACGGTCTTGACATTTATATCGAAGTGGCGTGATAATGTAAGTATTCCATTAGATGGAGGTGCGCTAACCGCATGAATCCACCGGACTGGAAGAGGGATGCCGACCCCTTGGCATCGGCATCCGACACTAAAGGCCAAGAATTCACTCGACGCAGTCGAGCGCGGAGTATTAAAAACTCCAATTTATAGACCCCCGCCTGCCTGAAGAGGGCGCTGAGCGGGGGTCTTCCATTAGAAAGACTGTTAATCCCATTCCGACACGCGCTGGCTAACCCAATCGTCCCGGGCGGAGTATAAAGATCTGCCCGACTGGCGACGAGGCACGCGGGAATCCGTTGACAGGTGGGCGCCCGTTGGGGTCGACTTGCGGATTGGGTAAGCTGGCGTGCGTGTGCATGCCAGCCTTTGTGAAGGCTTGCAATCCTGTCGAAGAAATCCACGCATACCGCGACGCGGACCGTGGTTCTAACGGGCGCCGCCATGTTGGCGTTCGCGGCCAATTCATTGCTGTGCCGGCTGGCCCTGGGGGAGGGCCTCATCGACGCGGCAAGCTTTACCAGCGTCCGGGTGATCTCCGGCGCGACAACGCTCGGCCTGATCGTCCTGCTTCGCCGGCGACCGCGCGGCCGCGGCGCGGCCACTTGGCGAAGCTGCATCATGTTGTTTACCTACATGGCGTGCTTTTCCTTCGCGTATCTCTCGCTCGGCGCGGGGACGGGCGCCCTGATCCTCTTCGGGGCGGTTCAGCTTACGATGTTTTCATTCGCGCTGCGGCTAGACGAGCACTTCTCCTTGTTGTCATGGGCCGGTCTTACCTTGGCCATTCTCGGGCTGGTCTACCTCGTGCTGCCGGGCGTCAGCGCGCCCGACCCGTTGGGCGCGCTGCTCATGGCGATCGCGGGGGTGGCCTGGGGGTTCTATTCGTTGCTGGGCAGAGGCGCCGCGGATCCTCTCGAATCCACCGCGCGAAATTTCGTCTATGCGGTACCTTTCGTGCTGATTGTCCAACTGACCTTTGCCGGTGAATTTGGCTTGTCTGCCCATGGCTTGGCCCTCGCGGTCGCGTCGGGAGCCATTACCTCGGGCTGCGGCTATGTTATCTGGTACGCGGCGCTTCCCGGCCTGACGGCCACGCGCGCGGCGACCGTTCAACTGTCGGTGCCGGTGATCGCGGCTTTGGGCGGCGTGTTGATGCTGTCCGAACCGTTAACGGCGCGCCTGATGCTGGCCTCGGCCGCCACCTTGGGCGGTGTCGCGATCGTGCTGGCGCAACGCGCGGCCAAAACCGACGGTCACCAATAATGACCCCCCTTGTGACGGCCGATCGCGGTTTCCGGCAAGGAGCGTGCTTATCGATGGGAGCCCATCGCCGGCGCGACCCCTCCCGCCGAGGATGCGGCAAACACGATCACAATGGGTCATTTGTAGAGACCGTCAGTAAATACACGACGGCCGGTGCGAGCGCCAAAGTCAGAATAGTCTCCCCCATCATTTATGTGACGTTTGCGTTGTGCCCTTATGATGTTTACGTTGCGGGGCGCCCGAACGGGTGGGTGCGGGTGTCGAATGCAAAATTTGGAACGGGCGCCGATACCGGTATAAGAAGGCCCAATTAAGGTACCGAGGGGGGAGCTTCCGTGCGATGAAATCCGATAGCGCCTTCGCTCTCGATCGCGCCGCATTCTTGAATGTGCGGAACCTTGCCCGGCTCGGCCTCGCCATCCTGTTCATCGTTCTGGTGATGATCTACGCCCAATCCACCATCGGCGATGTCGCCGGCGGCACTCTTTTGATCGTGGCGGCCATGATCGGCGGCTACATGGCCATGAACATCGGCGCCAACGACGTGGCCAACAACCTGGGCCCGGCGGTCGGCTCCAAGACCCTGACCTTGACCGGCGCCATTGTGATCGCCGCCGTCTTCGAAGCGGCCGGCGCGATCATCGCCGGCGGGGAGGTGACGGGCACCATCCGCAAGGGCATCATTTCCCCGGACGCCATCCCCGACCTCCAAACCTTCGTCTGGGTGATGATTGCGGCGCTGCTCGCCGGGGCGCTGTGGCTCAACATCGCCACCGCGAAGGGGCTGCCGGTGTCCACCACCCATTCCATCGTCGGCGGCGTGCTGGGCGCGGGCATCGCGGCGGGCGGCTGGGGGATCGCCGATTGGGGCGAGGTGGGGACCATTTTGGCGAGCTGGGTGATCTCGCCGGTGATGGGCGGGGTCATCGCCGCCCTATTTCTCTATCTGATCAAGCGCACGATCACCTATCAACAGGATTGGGTCGCCGCGGCGCGCAAGATGGTGCCGTTCCTGATCGCCATTATGTCATGGGCCTTCGTCACCTACCTGTTGCTCAAGGGCCTAAAAGCGGTATGGAAAATGGATTTCCTCACCGCGGCCGCCATTGGTCTGGCGGCGGCGGCGACCGTCTATTTCGCCGTGAAGCCGATGATTCAAAGGACGGCGGTCAACCTGGGCGACGGCAGAACCGCCGTCAACAAGCTGTTCGTGGTGCCGCTGATCGTCGCGGCGGCGGCGTTGTCCTTTGCCCATGGCGCCAACGACGTGGCCAACGCGGTGGGGCCATTGGCCGCGATCCACGACGCGGTGATCACCGGCGGCCTCGCCAAGGAAGCCGCCATTCCGCGTTGGATCATGGTGGTGGGCGCCCTTGGGATCGCCCTTGGTCTGGCTCTTTTCGGATCGAAGCTGATCCGCACGGTGGGCTCGGAAATCACCGAGCTGGATCAATCGCGGGCGTTCTGCATCGCGCTCGCCGCCGCCTTAACGGTGATCGTCGCCAGTCAACTCGGGATCCCCATCAGCTCCACCCACACGGCCATCGGCGCCGTGTTCGGCGTGGGTATCCTGCGTGAAATGATTCGGGTCAACTATGTCCGGGTCATCGCCGAAATCAGACTGCACCACCATGGCGAGAACGAAGCGGTCATCGAGGACTATCTCCAGCGCTTCGCGGAAGCCTCCTTCGAGGACAAAGGCGCGATGATGAAAGAGCTCAAAAAGAAAAAGAAGCGCCCCGCCAACCTGACCCTCAGCAAGCATGAGCGAAAGGAACTTAAACGCGAATACCATCGGGATCTGGTCAAACGGTCGCTCGCCTTGAAAATCATCTCCGCCTGGGTGATCACGGTTCCTCTGTCCGGCGTGATGGCCGCGTTCCTGTTTTTCACCATTCGGGGAATCCTGCTGCCGTGAGGGTGTCGCGCCGCCGCTCAAGGTGGTGGGCGCTGTTCGCGCTGATGTTCGTATGGGCCGGCCCGGCGAAGGCGGAGTCACGCCGCGATGTGCATGTGGTCGGTTCGTCGACCCTGTATGCCTTCACCGCGGTGGCGGCCGAGGCGTTCGCCGGTACCACCGACTACGCGGCGCCGGTCATCGAAGCCACCGGAACCGGCGGCGGCTTCAAGCTGTTCTGCGCCGGATTGGGGTTGAACACTCCCGATATCGTCACCGCATCGCGACCGATGACGGCGGACGAAATGGCCTTGTGCGTGGCCAACGGCGTCGGCGAAATTGCTCGGCACATCATCGGCTTCGGTGGTGTGGCGGTGGTGCAAGCGCGAAAGGCGGGCGCAAAACGCGACGTGCCCCTGAACCTGACCCGCCGGCAACTCTGGCTGGCCCTTGCCAAAACGGTCCCGGTGAACGGCGCGCTGGTTGCCAATCCCTATACACGGTGGAGCCAGATCGATCCGACGCTGCCGGATCGTCCGATCCGCGTCTACGGGCCGCCGCCCACCTCCGGAACCCGCGATATCTTCGCCGGCGTGGTTATGGAAGGCGGGTGCTCCGCTTTCCGGAATATTCAAGACCTGGCCCACAGGGGCCGCCGCGAGGTCTGCGAGCACCTTCGCGAAGACGGCGTCTTCGTTGAAGTCGGCGAGAACGACGACCTGGCGGTGCGCCGCATCGCCGACGACGACCAAGCCATGGGGTCCGTCGGCTACAATGCCCTTCGTCGTTATGGCCATCTCGTGGTGGGCATTCCGCTGGAAGGCGTGCGGCCCGATGAAAAGACGATTACACCGAGCAGGACATCCAAGACATCGTCTGGGCCAACAACACCACTCCCCGAAAACGTCTCGGCTATCTCACACCAGCCGAGGCATTCCTAATTCGCCGCTGTTCGACGAAAACGCCGACGGCGACCCCGCCAACGATGGCAAGACCTGGCACTCCCATTGGGTCGTTCTTGTCGAAGACAAGGCGTGTGGCGCCGGTTTGAAGGTGCGCGACGTTTCCCCCGGCGTGGACGCCTTGCCGGCGACCGCGCCCGGTCTGCCCATCGCGCTCGACAGCCCGGGCATGAGCCCCATCCTGAACGGCAGGAGCGTGCGGATCACCGTACCGGCCGGTGACACCGATCAGCTCCATTTCGATGCGGTAACCGCCGAGCTGCAGGTTCATCCGGAGGGCGCCGTTCCGCTGCTCTGCGTCACCGGCGTTTACGACATTGCGTCCGGCGATCTCTCGCTACCGGGAACGGTGACGAAAGCGCACTGAACGTTTCACGCCGCATTCGATTCTCTCCGACACGGATCTGCCCTAGAATTGGTCTCACGGTTAGGAACAGCCCATGTAAATTCGTGACAATGAAAGGGCGCGGGTGGGGAACGGGAACGAGCAGAGTTACGACGCGATTATCGCTGGTGGCGCCATCATGGGCAGCGCCATCGCGTATTTCCTCACCCGCGATCCAGGTTGCGCGCCGCGCACCTTGGTGATCGAGCGGGACCCGAGTTATGCTCGCTGCTCCACGACGCTCTCGGCCGCCTCCATCCGCCAGCAGTTCTCGACGCCGGAAAACATCGAGATCTCCAAGTTCGGAATCGAATTCCTGCGCACCGTCCGCGATCTCCTGTCCCCCGACGCCGATATCGGACTGAAAGAGCGCGGGTATCTGTTTCTCGCCACCGCCGCCGGCGCGCCGGTTCTCCGGTCCAACCACGCGGTGCAATGCTCGCGCGGGGTCGACGTCGCCCTCATGGATGCCGAGGCGCTTTCGCGCCGGTTTCCGTGGATGAACGTGGACGATCTCGCGGCCGGATGCCTCGGACTCTCGGGCGAGGGCTGGTTCGACCCTTACGCGCTTCTCATGGCCTTCCGCGCCAAGGCGCGCGCCCAAGGCGCGGTCTACGAGACGGGGACCGTCGCCGGCCTGACGGTCGCCGACCGGAGGATTTCCAGCGTCCGGCTCGCGGATGACCGAAGCTTCGCGTGCGGCGACTTCGTCAACGCCACCGGGCCGGCGGCGGCCCGCACCGCCGCGCTCGCCGGCATCGATCTTCCCGTCGAATGCCGCAAGCGCTGCGTGTTCGTGGTCCACTCCCGGGACTCGGATGCGGTCACCCGGTGCCCTCTGGTGATCGATCCGTCCGGGGTGTATTTTCGGCCCGAGGGGCAATACTTCATCACCGGTGTGTCGCCGCCCGCCGGCCGCGATCCCGAGTGCTGGGACTTCGACGTGGACCATACCTTGTTCGACGACATCGTCTGGCCGGTTCTGGCGCGCCGGGCGCCGGCGTTCGAGGCCATCAAGGTGGTAAACGCCTGGGCCGGACACTATGCCTATAACGTCCTTGACCGGAACGCGGTGCTGGGACGGCATCCGGAGATTTCCAACTTCATTTTCGCCAATGGGTTCTCGGGCCACGGATTGCAGCAGGCGCCGGCCGTGGGCCGCGGCCTCGCCGAAGTGATCATTCATGGGGGATACCGGTCGCTCGATCTCTCGGCTTTCCGCTTCGAGCGCTTCGCCGAAAACCGGCCGATCAGGGAAGCCAATGTGGTGTGATTTTGGCTCATGCTCGCCTCACAAATTACGTTGATTGGTTAAGGAAGTTGATTAGGTAAAAAATAGAAAATAGAACGAGCTGTTTGGGAGAGAAAATTGGGGATTAGTGGTCGCCCGATCACCGTTGAAACCGTGGAGGTGCCCGTCAAGCTCGACAAAATCGCCCCTTTGGGCCGGGTCGGCCTGCTCGCTCTGGCAACCGACTTCAACAGCGAAAAGGATCTACGGCGCATGTTTCCCGACGGCGTCGAGATCTTCACCAACCGGATAAAAAACGCCAACCCGACCACCATTGAAAATCTGCGGGCGATGGCCGGAGATATCACAAGGGCGGCCGAAGGCATCCTGCCCGGGTTCGGCGTGGACGCCATGATCTACGGGTGTACGTCGGGCGCCATCGCCATCGGCACTGAAAAATTGAACCAACTCATCCACGCCGCCTGGCCCGGTATTCCCACGACGAACCCCGTGGTTGCGGCCGAGGCGGCATTCGAGGCATTTGGCGCATCCCGGATCTCGGTGCTGACGCCTTACATCGAAGAGGTCAATACCTCGATGGCCAAGCATTTCGTGGGTCAGGGTTACGACCTCATGAACATCGCCGGTTTCGGTTTCGATAACGATATCGAGATGACCTCTATTTCGCCGCAAACTCTTTACGAGGCGGCGTTGCGGATTTGCGACCGAGAGGCGGATCTTCTTTTTATCTCCTGCACTGCCTTGCGCGCCTCTTTGGCTGTTGACCGTATTGAACGAGCGCTTGGCAAGCCGGTGGTCGCCAGCAACCAGGCGCTGGCCTGGCACATCCTGCGATTGCTCGGCAACGAGACGCCGGTCGCCGGCTTTGGAACCCTTTTTGAAAAACCGCTGAAGTCCGGCGGCGGTCGCTAGCTCACGTCTGTCCCGGCTCACCGCGGGGATCCATCTCGGTGACGGCGGGCGACGTTCGCAGAACCGAGACGAAAGCGTCCTTGTCGGCAAGCGGCACCGAGGGTCTTCGGGTCATGCGGTAGAGCCCGAACAGCGCCAGAAGCCCGTGAACGGCGGCGGTGTAGGCGAACAAACCCCACCCTCCCAGTTCGTGCATGGCATAGGACGCCGCGAACGGTCCGACGGTGGCGCCAATCCCGAACACCAGCATCAGACCGCCGCTGGCCTCGACGAAATCCGTCGGAGCCACGTAGTCGTTGGTGTGGGCGACGCTGAGCGAATAGATGGGCATGATGCAACCGCCATAAAGCACCGCGAGGCCAAGCAGCACGGCGACCGACATGTCCCACAGAAAGGCCAACGAAATCCCAACGATCACGGCCATGAACGCCGTGACGATCAGAACCTTGCGCCGGTCGAACCGGTCCGAGGCGTATCCGATGGGCCACTGGAAAGCCGCGCCGCCCAGGACGGTCAGGCTCATGAACTGGGCGACCGTGGTCACGGAGTGGCCGGCGCCCTGGACGAAGATCGGGGCCAGCCCCCAGAACGCCCCGTTGGCGAGGCCGACGGCGAAGCTTCCGGTCAGGCCCAACGGCGATGTCCGGTACAGCTTTTTGAGGCGGATTCGGGCGCGATGAAGCGGACGCGGCGCCATGGCCCGCGTGACGGCCACCGGCACCAGCGACAGGGAGATCAGAATGGACACCAGGCAGAACAGCGGAAACCCCATGGGGTCCGCGACCGTCAGGAGAAGCTGACCGGCCATATTCGAGCCCAGGTCGATGATGCGATAAACGGAAAAGATCTGGCCGCGGGTGGCGCTGGGCGTTTTTTCGTTGAGCCAGCTCTCGATCACCATGTAGAGGCCGCAAAAACAGAATCCCGTGACCACGCGAAAGACGATCCAGACGATGGGATCGACCGCCATGGCTTGGATCAGGGCGGACGCCGCGGCGACCGCGGCGAACGCGGCGAACGCCCGGATATGCCCGGCGCGCATGATGAGCACCGGCGCCAATAGCGAACCGGCGATGTATCCGGCGAAGTAACCGGAAATCATCAGGCCGATGACGGGATCCGAAAACGACTCAAGATTGGCCCTCACCGAAACGAGGGTGCCTTGGAGACCGTTTCCGATGAGCAAGATGCTGACCGACATCAGCAGCGCGCTGATGGTTGCGATGGTGCTGATCATGGATCAGGGACGCGGGAAAAGGGGAGGAGTCATTGAGCCTTTACTGAGTTGCGGTTGTCGGCGGGGCGCCGGCCACGGGGCACGGAAGGTTTACCCCGGCCCGGTCCGGGATCCCAGCCCTATAATTCGGCGGTGTCGCCCATCAAGCGTTCGGGCGATTGCGTGGTGCCGCGTCAGCCCGTAAAACGTGATTACCGAGCGGTTGGTCCCTCCAAGCCGCGTCCGCCTTGTCACCCAAGGGAGCTTCGAGCCGTGCACCTGGATTCGGTCTTGCTGGCGTTTGTCGCCGTTATCCTGATGCTGGCGGTTCCGGCGGTGGTGGCGCGCATCGTCCGCCAGCCGTACGCGGTGGGCTACATCGTCGCCGGCGTGATCATGGGGCCCAGCGTCCTCGGCCTGGTGAACGACGCCGAGTTCCTGACCCGTCTCGGCGCCATCGGCGTTCTGTTGCTGCTGTTCTTTGTCGGCATGGAGGTCTCGCCCAGAAAACTCGGCGCCAACTGGGCGGTCGCCGTATTCGGGACGCTGTTGCAGATTTCCGTGACCACCGGCCTGATCGTCGCCTTGGGCTATCTGCTGGAATGGCCGCTCGCCAAGAGCGTGCTGGTGGGCTTCATCGTCTCGCTGAGCAGCACGGCGGTGGTCCTCAAGCTGCTGGAAGACTGGAAGGAACTGGATACCCGCGTCGGCCAGGACGTGCTCAGTGTCCTGCTGGTTCAGGATCTGGCGATCATTCCCATGCTGATCGGCATCGGTCTGTTGGGCGGCGAGGGATGGGACCGCGGCACCCTGATCATGCAGGGGACGGGGGCGGTGATCCTGATCGGGCTCGCGGTGTGGGTGTCGACCCGCGCGTCGTTCAGCCTGCCCATGGGCCGCATGATCCGGGGCGACCGCGAACTCCAGGTGCTGGCGGCGCTGGTCATCTGCTTCGGCTTGGCCCTGATCTCCGGGCTTCTCGAACTGTCGCCGGCGCTCGGCGCCTTCGTCGCCGGCATGGTCATCCACGCGGCCCGGGAGACCCGCTGGGTGGACCTGAGCCTGCACGGCTTTCGCGTGATCTTCATCGCCTTTTTCTTCCTCTCCGTCGGCATGCTGATCGACGTGAACTACCTGGTGGATCAGTGGTGGATGGTCGCGCTGATGGTGGTGGTGGCCGTCTTCGCCAATACCTTCATCAACGCCGGCATGCTGCGCCTGTTCGGCCGCTCCTGGCCGGAAGCTCTTTACGCCGGGGCGCTGCTCTCCCAGATCGGCGAGTTCAGCTTCGTGCTCGCGACCGTCGGCTGGACCGTGGGACTGCTGACCGAAGTCGTCTATCAGGGCGCGGTTTCGGTGATCGCCATCAGCCTCGTTCTCAGTCCGGCCTGGATCGGGCTGGTGAAATGGCACCTGCGCCGCCGCTACGGCTGGCAGACCGCGCAGCTCCACGAGCCCCCCGCGCCGGCGGTGGAAGAGGTTCCCGAACAACCGGTCGAAGCGGCGCTCGAACAACCGGTCGAAGAAGTCGAGGCCGCCGAGCCGATCGAACCCGCCGAGCCCGTGCAACCGGACGAAACGGTCGACGAGGCCGCTGAACCGATCGAGGAGATTCCCGAGCCCGAGACATTGGAACCGCTCGAGCCGAAGGCGCCCGAAACGCTCGAGCCGGCGCCCGGTCCGGAACCCGAACGTTCGCCCGATCAAAAACCCCGATGACGACGCGTGTCGTCAAAAAAAGCCCGAAAATGACGACATTTTCCGCGAAAATGATGACTCTTGACGACTTGACATTTGCTAAGCCCTTGATTTCATTGGCCCGAATTAAAACAGCCCAAAATGTCATCATTTGTCATCATTTGTCGTCAAAAAAGCTTGGAACCCGTTGAAAACGAACGTACATTCAAGAGTGTTTATTCTCGCTCCGTAACGACGTAAGTTGTTGATATCAAACAAAACGCGCCATTTTGGAGTCGGATCGTTCCGTTTTCGATGTCGTCATTTGTCGTCATACAGGACCGTTCGTTCCAGTTAACGATTTCTGCGCAGTCCGGCCCTGGAAACCAAATAACCTAGGAATGATATCCGATTTGCGCATGGATTTCAATCGCGGCGATGACGCGTCACGGCAGAAGGTCCCGCGAGTTCCGCTTGCTGCCGAACTGCTGCCGCATTCCCCCGCGCCATGATAAGCTCACTCCTAGCCAACGAACGGACCTTCGGAGAATGTTTCGCTTGAAGATTGAGCAGGCCCGGAATACCCTTCTACCCAAAGCATGAACGATATTACCGAAAACGGTACCAATATCAGTCGTTTGAACACTCGCGGTCAGCGCGGGTGGGGAGGGGGAGACAAACATCATGGAAAAACTCATATCACGCGTGAGAGGGTTCGTTGTCTTGCTGGCTTTCGGCGTTGTCCTGTCTGTTCCTTTTGACGCTGGTGCGGGTGAAAAGGAACATCGTGGTCGATACGTGAATGCGGAGCCGGAGTTCAAGCTTGTTAACGTTGGTGATGTGGATGGCCACGTCGTCGGCTCCTACCATCAAACGGGTGTGAGCTTCAGCGGAGAGGAAGTTTGGACACGTTTCGTTGGAGGGTTGTTCGACTACGTCAACCGAGCTGGGCCGGTAAGAGGCTTTTCGATCACCACACATAGGGACGGCTCAACTTATACGACTCAGTGGGAAGGAGAGGCCAAGTTCGACGAGAACAAGAAACGCTACTATGAAGGCACATATGATTGCGTCTCCGGCACCGGACGTATGAAAGGGATTCAGTGCAAGGGAACTTGGAAACAGACATCCGAAGCAAACGGCATGGGTGTCGGCGAGTGGACCGGCACCGTAACGCTCCCCGATTAGGGCAAAGCATCGGTCGTCCTAGTTTTGCTCGTTAGTGGCTTTGCGGCGGCGGCTCTTTGGATCCGCCGGTTTCGCACCCTTTCGAAAGTCTCTTGTGGGTCACGACCCACCCGTCACCGCCCCTCAGGCACGTTACCGCTATCCTATCCCAAAGCTGCCGTTCGGCAAGCCTGCCGTGCAGCGGTCCGCCAAGTCCGCCCATGGCTAATCCGGAAGCAAGGGGGTCAGATTCGTTTGAAAATTAACAGACTCTGACCCCTTTGCTTGTGCCCATGTTTCCGGTTGCACAAGCCATGAGCGGTCATAATTAGCGGCATGGATTCTCCGACTTGCCGCCAATAGTCTTCCGGTCGAGGGAGAACAGGCCCTGAGTCACTCGACGTGGGTCCAGATTAGCGTCTCGCCGAAAATGGGCAGGAACTTATCTTCCCACTTGCCATCGGCGGCACGGCGAAGACCAGTGAGAACCGTAAGACCCAAAAGAGGTCTTGTACGCAGCGCGGAATTTGGATTCTTCAGATCGACCAGGGGTAGGCCTTGAGCGTCGTTGGGCCATCTGAACCAAACCAACTTCCCACACCACTCGTCGCCACAGGGTGTAATCTCAAGCTTGATCCGCTCGTTCTCGTGCAACCAGACACCCACTGGTGTCGGGGTTTGTGCACCAACCGACGTTACAAGAAACAAAACGGAAAGCAGAACGTAGGCAAATCGAGACACGATCATGAGCGCCAACACGGCGACCGGGCTATGCGGCCGCTATTATCAAGCTTGTATGCTTGACATGTCAAATTTCAATGCATTTGGCGGTTTGGCAAGCCGGCGACATGCACTACCAAAAAGACGGAAATTATCTGGCCGCCCCGATGAATTTGAGATCGACGGTGAACAGGCGGGCGCGGATTTTGGCTATGCTGTATTAGCTTGAACTTAGTCTGACAGCCTGTGTTGGTTTTCGTAGAACAGGAGCGGGCGGGCGGGTCGTGGTCCTCACATTGGACCGGGACCGCGGCCCGCCGGTCGGCGGCAACGGAGACCACGATATGACCAATGAGCAAAAAATCATCCGGACCAAGGTTGGCTTGCTGGACATGGCCAAGCAGCTGGGCAACGTGAGCCAAGCCTGCAAGATCATGGGCTATAGCCGGGACAGCTTCTATCTCTTTCAGGAGCCATAAACAAAGGGGTCAGATTCGATTGAAAATCAAATGAATCTGACACCCTTGCTTCCATGGTGGCGATCGCCTGACGGCGCTGGCCGTTAGCCTTCCTTGAGCCAGTCCTCCAGTACCTTGATGTGAACCGCGAAATCGCGCCCCTCCTTGGGCCCGCCTTTGTGGATGATGCCCGCTACCGCGTCATTGGCATCAAGGAGCGGTCCGCCGGACATGCCCTGGGGCAGCTTCTGCGCCACCTCGATGAGCTGAACCGCTCTCTTGACGGTGAGCGTGCTGACGACGCCGGGTCTGATATTGAGCGGGTCTCCTGGCGCCCAACCGGGGTATCCGACCGCGATCATGCAATCGCACGCGCTATGGGATCAAGCTCGAAATATTCGGTTGGGGGAATCTGGTGATCGAGGATGGCCAAGTCTCGGTGCTCGTGGCGCTTCCGAACCGTGGCCTTGAACGTGTTTGCATGCTTCGAGGGGTGAAGGATCTCGACATCGTTGACGCCTTCGACACAGTGCGCAGCGGTCACCAGGCCCACGCACTTGAGGAAGAAGGCGGTTCCCTGACACTCGGGATGTTCGACGACCCACACCGCCCGATCGCGGATCTCAGCTGGAGTCGGCGTGACCTTGATCGGGTGCGAGGGGAAGCACTTGTTGAATCGAAGCGCGATGCCGCGTACGACTGGGTCCGACTGACCCTTGACGTGGGTCAGGAAGGAGATCTTGCCTTGGAGATGCGCGGCAAGGCTGGAGCTGCCGCCATACTTCTCCTGGTATTTCTTCTCGGCGTGCTCGATCCCGACCTTCTCGATTGAGTGCAGGGCTGCGCGAATATTGCGGACATAGCGGCGGTCGACATTGAGCAGTTCGTTGACTTTGAGGCCGGTGACCATGCGCCGCGAGTGGCGGTCGGCGTAATGCGCTTTGTCCGGGTTGATGGCAAAACCGTTGTGGTGGAAGACGTCGCGCAGCTTGGGCGCGAAGAGGTGAGGCGAAAAGCGCCCCGCCGGCGGGACCGTGGCCTCGAACAGCTTGGTCGGCGGCTGGTGGCTCGAGAAGGTGATGTCGTCGGCGTAGCGCGTGTAGATGCAGCGCGCCTCTTTGGCGATGCCCAAGAGGTTCTTGTCGAGGCGGAAGCAGATCATGTTTGAGAGCATCGGACTGCTTGGCGCGCCCTGCGGGAGATGCCCGTCGTTGCAGCAGATTCGACCGATGATTTCGGCGACGCGAGTGTCAATGCCCAATGATGATAGCATGCCCTCGACTCGCTTCTGCGAGATCGTGGGGAAAAAATCCTTGAGGTCGATATTGACGACGAAGCGCCGGCTGCAGGTGGCTGAGCGCATTGGTCTTGATTGATCGCTCGGCGACGAAGCCGTGAACCGGATTGCGGGGCCGGTAGAGTTCGGTGAGCTTGTCGGCGAGCTTGCGCTGAAGGAATTTCAGTCTTTTGTCGGGCGCGCTGATCATCCGGACCTTGTTCTGGCCCTTGGCGATCGAGAAATGCTGATACATCCGCCCCCGATAGTACCAGATCTTCCTCAGTTCGGCGGCGCCGAGGCCGAGATAAGCGAGGAGTGCCGCTTCATTCGCGAATTCAGCTGGAATGGTGATGCGAATAGGTTGGCCGAACAACGCTCCCCGAAACGCCACGAGGTCTCCCTTCCAATCACGCCCAGGTCACGCAGAGGTCATCAGGCGCGCACGACATGTGCAGACATTAACTCTTACGCCGCAGTTACGACAGCGCGTATGCGAAGGAAGACCTCGCGACACGAGATCTATCAGGTCCGTGGTGGAGTTTCCAGCCGGACCGTCGATCCCGCCTCCGCCCGAACGTCGCCTTCGGGTCAATTTTCCCCGTTCCGGCGACCGTGGGCCTGGGTTCGCTGTCTGAGGTGTAGCTGAAGCGAAAGGCCAGGAAGCCGACCTTCAAGCCCGAGCGTAGCAGATGCCGCTGATGGGCGCGACAATTAACGATTTCCGCCCAATTCGGCCCCGAGAACGGAAAATAATAGCAAATCTATCCGATTGGCGGGGGGGGGAAATGGCGCGATGGACATGCCACGCCGACAGGGCCATAGTTTTCCATAGGCAATGCCCTTCGATGCCCTGAATCGATACCGGGGAGTTGCGCCATGGCGACATCGGTCAAAATCGATTTCAAGCACGGGAACCGCCTCGACCGGCTGGCGCGCGGTTGGCTGGACACCTGGGGCGCCGAAGATGTGCCGGAGGCGCCCGAGTGTCGCGCATAGTCATCCCTGCGGGAGCGGCGCGTCGAATGCCCAAAGCGCTTCGTCAACTCAATGCCCGGAGGAGCGGCCATGAAACACCTACCCCTGGCGACCGCTGTTTGCGCATCGCTGGCGTGCCTGCCGGCGGACGCACGGGAGTTCGTCCTGTCTGATTGGCAAACCGGGTCCCGCGTTGGGGACTGGTCGGTCTCCAGCGGGGACCTGGGTATCGCCACCGATTCACCGTTCACGGTCAGCAAACGGTTCCTGCATGGCGGCAAGCAGGAGGGCGTCGAGCTGATCGAAGTGGACAACGGAAGAATGAAGTTTTCCGTTATCCCGACAAGAGGCATGAATATTTTCCAGGTCAGCAGCGGCGACGTCAACCTCGGCTGGAGTTCTCCCGTGAAGGAGATCGTCAACCCCGCGTTCATCGAGCTCGAGGGCCGCGGCGGCCTGGGCTGGCTCGACGGTTTCAACGAGTGGATGGTCCGTTGCGGCTTCGAGTGGGCCGGACATCCCGGGATGGACAACGGCAGACTGCTGAGCCTTCACGGCCGGGTCGGCAACACGCCGGCCTCGGAGGTGATCGTGGTCATCGACGACGACCCGCCGCATCGCATTCGGGTGCGCGGGAAGGTGGTCGAGAAGGTCTTCAAGTTCACCGATTTGGAGGCGTGGACGGAGATTTCCACCGAACCGGGCGGCGCCAGCCTTCAAATCAGCGACACGATCACCAACCTGAGTGATTACGAGCGTGAGTTCCAAATCATCTACCACGGCAATTTCGGACCGCCGCTGCTGGAAGAGGGCTCGGCGTTCGTCGCGCCGGTGAAACAGGTGACGCCGTTCAACGACGACGCGGCCAAGGGCGTGGACACATGGACGACATACCTGGGTCCCACCAGGAATTACGGCGAGCAGGTTTTCAACGTCGTCCCCTACGCCGACGACAGCGGGTCGACGAAGGTCATGCTGCGCAACAAGGCCGGCGACCGGGGGATCAAGATCGGCTACAACGTCAACCAATTGCCCCATTTCACCCTGTGGAAGAACACGGATACGATGATAGAGGGGTATGTCACCGGTCTCGAGCCCGGCACGGGCTACGCCTACAACCGAAGCGTCGAGAGAAAATTCGGACGCGTGCCGAAACTGGCCGGCGGCGCGTCGCGTTCGTTCACGCTGGACTACACCATCCTGTTCGGGAGCGAGGATGTTTCGGCGGTGGCCGAGGAAATCTCCGCGATCCAGGGGCAGCGAAAAACACAGGTGGATCCCGAGCCACAAGCGCAACCCATCAAGAATTAGCCGCCTTGCGGCAATACCAACGATCACAATGGGTCCCTATCCATGAGCATTGGTATTCAGTGGCCTGTCAGGAAGCATTGCCGTAATGTCTTCGAAATGAACGTCCAAGGGGTAGTCCAACGATACGAGCAAATGCTCGACGGCGAAGCGGGAGGGAATCATGACGGACGCCATCTGTCTAGGCGAACTGCTGGTCGACTTCGTACCGACCGAAACAGGGAAGGACCTGATCGAGGCGTCCACCTTTAAAAAGGCGGCGGGGGGCGCGCCGGCGAATGTGGCGGTCGGGCTGAAGCGGCTCGGCGTCAGCAGCGGCTTCATGGGCAAGGTCGGCGTCGACCCGTTCGGGCGTTTTCTGGCCCGCACCCTCGAGGCCGACGGGGTCGACATCAGCACCTTGCTGCATACGCGGGATGCGCCCACCGGACTGGCGTTCGTCTCGCTCCGCGCGGACGGGGATCGCGATTTCGTCTTTTTCGGCAATCCTAGCGCCGACAAGACCCTTACGCCCGACGACATCGACCTCAGCGCCATCGCCCGCGCCAAGCTCCTGCATTTCGGCTCGATCAGCCTGTCGCTGGAGCCGGCGCGGTCGGCGACGCTCTACGCCGCCGACGCGGCCCGGGAAGCCGGCGCGATGATCTCCTACGATCCCAACCTGCGGCTCGGCTTTTGGGCCGATGCCGACGCCGCGCGCGAAGGGATCAAAGCGGGCCTCGAAAAGGCCGACGTCGTCAAGATCAGCGAGGACGAGTTGATCTTTCTCACCGGCGCCAATGAGCCGGCGCGGGCCCGGGATCAACTGTGGACCGAACGCACCAAGTTGATGATCGTCACCACCGGCCGAGAGGGCTCCGTCTATATCACCAGCGACTTCATGGGCGCCGCGCCGAGCTTCACGGTGAAGGCGGTCGACGCGACGGGCGCCGGGGACGCGTTTACGGCGGGCCTGCTTGCCGGTCTGCTGAATCAGCCAAAGGCCATCCGGAACGAGTCCATGCTGAAAGGCGTGTGCCGTTTCGCCAACGCGGTTGGCGCCCTGACAACCACGGCCCGGGGCGCCATCCCGTCGCTGCCGACGCGGCAACGCGTGGAAGAATTTTTGGAAACGCACAGGAGCCTATAAGGCGCGAAGGGGATTGATTGCATTTCGTCGGTTTGTGTTTCACGCTCGGGCCGCGGAAGGGAAAAAAACATGACAACACCGAGGGAGGTCTTCGATGGCAGTCGTCGCGGACAATAATTCGACCCGTTCTGAAAGGTTCGTGGCGAGAGACCTGCGAATACCCTTCATCCTGCTGGTGCTGTGCTTCACGGCCTGGGGCGCGGCGGCGAACCTCACCGACATCCTGGTCGGTGTCTTCCGTGGCATCTTCAACATGTCGAACTTCCAGTCTTCGCTGGTTCAGTTCGCGTATTACGGCGCTTATTTTCTGCTCGCCCTTCCAGCGGGATTTATCAACCAACGCTACGGCTACAAGACCGGCGTGCTGGTCGGGCTGGGTCTCGCCGCCGCCGGCGGTCTGATGTTTCTGCCGGCGAGTCAGTTGCTGGTCTACGAGATGTTTTTGCTGGCCCTGTTCGCCCTTGCCGCCGGGCTTTCCATTCTCGAGACATCCGCGAATCCGTTTGTCATTGCCATGGGCAAGGAATTGACGGCGACGCAGCGGCTCAACCTCGCCCAGGCGTTCAACCCCATCGGCGCGAATATTGGCGTCCTGATGGGGGCGGTATTCATTCTGCCCGCGCTTACGCCCGAAACAAGCAAGGCGATCATGAGCGAAGCGCAGTTGCTCGCCAGTCAGGAGGCGGATCTGGCGCTTGTGCTCAAGCCCTATCTCGGAATCGCCTTGGTGCTGGTGGTGATCTGGCTGCTGATCTTCTTCCGGAAGTTCGAATTGCCGAAGCCGGCGGCCGCAACTGGCGAAGATATCCCTTCGGGTAACGTCGCGGGGCGGTTGTGGAAAAACCGGCACTACCGCTTTGGGGTGATGGCCCAGTTCTTTAATGTCGCGGCCCAGACCTGCGTGTGGACCTTCACGATCCTCTACGCCCAGGACGTGGTGGGTTTTTCGCCGGAGGGCGCTGGCTGGTGGCTTCAGGCTAGCCTCATCATCTTCTTGTTCTCCCGGTTTCTCATGACGTGGTTGCTTGGCATCATCCGGCCGTCGCTCTTGCTGCTCATCATGGCGATGTTCGGCGTACTTTGTTGTGTCGTCGCGATGTTCTCGCTCAACACTCTCGGGTTGATAGCGGTCGTTTCCGTGTCCGCGTCGCTTTCCTTGATGTTCCCCACGATCTACGGCTTGGCTTTGCAGGGAACCGGCGAGGACGCAAAGTTCGGTTCGGCTGGTCTCGTCATGGCCATCCTTGGCGGCGCCCTCATGCCCATGGTGCAAGGTGCGGTGATGGACGGAGTAGGGCCTGCAATGGGCTATGTGGTACCGGCCGTCTGCCTCGCCCTGGTTGGCGCCTATGCCCTTTTCGATCTCAGGAACACGCGTCCCGCGATATCCGACGGGGTGCTTCCGGCAGCGGACGGAGGAATGTCATGATGGGCATCGCGTCAAATGCGCGGCGGCTGGCTGGATCGTTGCTGCTGGCGGGGCTCGGAATCACGCTCGGCGCGTGCTCGGAAGAACCGGACGTGACGATCGGGCTGATTACCAAGCAGGAAGTGAACCCGTACTGGGTGACAATGCGTGAAGTGGCCGAGGCCACGGCGAAGGACAACGACGTCACGCTGCTCACGGCGACCGGTACGAGCGATGTGGATGTCGACAGCCAGCAGCGCGCGCTGGAGGAGATGGTCGCCAAGGGCGCCAAGGGCATACTCATAGCTCCGACCAGTTCGACCGAGCTGTTGCCGGCCATCGAGGCGGCGCGGAAACAGGGTGTGATTGTCATCGCCGTGGATACGCCGGTCGATCCGTTGGATGCCGTGGACGCCTATTTCGCCACCGACAACGAAGCCGCCGGCCGGTTGATCGGGCAGTACGCCCGCGTCAAGTCTACCCAAATGGGCATCAAGCCGAAGATCGCGATGCTCGACCTGGCGCCGGGCATAAGCTCGGGCGAGTTGCGGCACGCGGGCTTTCTCGATGGCTTCGGAATTTCGGAAGACGACCCCGCCATCGTCGCGATGGCCGATACCGAGGGAGACAGAAAGCTGGGCGAGGCGCGAATGGCCGAAATTCTCGCCGCGCATCCCGACGTTAACGTTATCTATACGGTCAATGAGCCGGCGGCGCTGGGTGCGCTCGACGCGCTCAAGGATGCCAAGGTGGATCCGGGCCGGACGATATTGGTCTCGGTCGATGGAGGCTGTCGAGCCATGAAGAACGCCGTGCGCCCGGGCGACATCGATGCGACAGCCATGCAATTCCCGCAAAACATGGCGCGTGAGGGTGTTCGCGCCCTGGCCACGGCGATTCGTGCGGGAGAGAACCTGGCCGGCAATCTTGATACCGGTGTGCGGCTCATCACGGATGACCCCGCGCCGGGCGTGAAATCCAACGACGTTGCCTACGGCGTGCGGAACTGCTGGGGTAACTGACGCGGTTGGGTCCCCGCGAGCAGATTGGAAAATCAAATGACCCTGACCCCTTGATTGTTCTCAAGGGTCGAGCCGACCAAATCCGAGATAACACCGACGTTCGCCCTTTAGGTCGGCTAGGTGCAGGAGAGCGGCTGTCGTCTGACCCTGCTTCGCAAGCGCAGTTCTAGCCAATTGCGGAATCGGACGTGCTCGGCGACCGTGATACCTTCGTCAAATGCCTGCACATACCTATCGACGCAATCACTATGTTCCACAGTGGTATCAGCGCCGCTTCTTTTTGCCCGAGCAAAGGGAGCGGAAGTTCCATTATCTCGACCTATCACCCGACAAATTCAGAGATGCTAGAAATATCCTTCACACCAAGACCGGCCTGCATCGGTGGGGAACCCCTCGATGTTTTCGCCAGGACGACCTCTACACGACAAAGTTCGGTGCGTGGGAGTCCACCGAGATCGAGGAAAAGTTCTTCGGAAAAATTGACGCAAATGGACTGAGTGCGATCGAGTACTTTACTAAGTACGAGACCCTGAGACCGACGCCGAAATCTTTAGGCAAGACAACGAAGCCTTTGAGAACCTGCTTATTTACATGAGCACGCAAAAGCTGCGTACACCGAAAGGTCTTGCATGGCTCGCCGCACATACAAGTATCCTCGACAAGAATGAACGGCTTTTTTTCATGCAGAAATTCCGAAATATGCACTGCGCAGTTTGGACAGAGTGCGTATGGCAGCTTGCAGATGCATTTCAGTCGAGCACAAAGTTCATAATCTCCGATCATCCCGTCACCGTTTACAATAGAGGGTGTTTTCCACTCTCGAAGTGGTGTTTGGAAGGTCGCGATCCTGACATCCGACTTAACGGGACTCATACACTTTTTCCTCTCTCTCTTGATAAAATCCTGATCTTGACGAACCTTTCTTGGGTGCGGAATCCCTATCAGAATCCCACCCGACCCCGCCCAAACCCGGGTCTTTTTCGGACCACATATTTCGACTGGAGGGCAATTCAAACGCTTCGCCACCTCAGCGAGACGGAGGTGTGTGAGATCAATTTCATTATTAAGAACCGTGCTCTACGCTACGTGGCGGCGGCGCGGGAGGAGTGGCTCCATCCTGAAAACCATTTACCGACGGAGCATTGGAGTAAGCTTGGGAACGGCTACTTACTTATGCCTGACCCGCGATCGGTTGTTTTTATGGGTGACATCTTCATCGGGTACAAAAATAACCGCACCGATGCCCTCGACGAGTATGGCCGAAGGCCTTGGGAAGGGGGGTACAGCGACGATGAATTTGCTGAGCGAGAGATGAAGACTTTTGAACGTTTCCAAGGCGAGTTCTCCCGCCTCTATGGTCCGGAGCGCCGGGGACGCTCGTTCAGCTTAGACCGCCTCGACCCTCAATGTGACGACGATGACTACCATAACTTCCACTTGAGCCTCGAGGGGCGTCTTAGTCGGCGACGGTAAGGGTTCTGGCTGAGTCATAGCCATTAACCATGGGTCGATTGCTCCAATGTTGCCCCGCTTCAATGTACCCGCCATCTAATATTCTGTGGGCCGCAAATGGCAGCTCCGGGTCAGCAGTGACGGTCAGCGTCACGCCGGGAGTTGGTCCGAAGCTGAGGGTATTGCCGCTGTGGCTGGCCCTCATCCGGCAGGGGAAGGTGTAGCCAAGGGCGGACTCGGCGATTCGCTGCACGGGATGCTTGCTCGACGGCAGCTTCTGGATAGGATAGCGGAAGGTTGTCTGAGGAGCGGGTACGGTGGGTCGTGAACCGTCGCGGACATTAGCGTCCGCTGGTCGCGCTCAAGAGCTCCGCAAGTACTCGGCCGATTGCCGGACCATCGAACGGCTTTCGAACACGCGGTGCGGATTGGAGCAAGGTTTCATCGAACACCAACCGCCCGTAGCCCGTCACGAGCGCGAACGGGACATGGAGGTTGTTACATGCCTGGGCGACCGGCGTTACCCGCTTTTCCCGGAGATTAACATCGAGCAGCGCTGCGTCCGGGAGCGTGATCGAGGCAGAAAGGAGGTCAAGCGCGGCATCGACCGACCCGGCGGGGCCGACGACAATGCACCCCAGCTGTTCGACTACTCCTTTGAGTTCAAGCGCTATCAGCAACTCATCCTCGGCGATCAACACTTGCCGTCCGGAAAACGCCGATGCGCGTGAGGACGTATTAATCAGCCGCCTCCTCTTCCTGAAGGATAACGATGCCGCAATAAATCGGTTCCGGAAAATGTCAGGAGACGGGAAAACGCAAGGTGCAGTGAAGGCCGTTGGGCTCAAAGCGAACCTCTGCCGCGCCTTTCAGCTCGAAGGGACATAGGGACTCGATGAGCTGAAGGCCAAAACCCTTGGACGATGGCGGTTCAACGACAGGGCCGCCGGTTTCTCGCCAGGATAGCTGTGTCTGACCATCAGCGACCGACCACGTGACATCGATGTGACCTGCATCCGTCGAAATGGCGCCATATTTAATCGCGTTAGTGCAAAGTTCATGGAGGGTCAGATTGAGCGCCAGGGTCTGTGTGGGCTTTATGGCAACGGGTGGGCCTTCCAGGGTAATGCGTTCGCGATCGAGGCCGCTGTTATTCGAAACCTCCTCGATCAAGCCATGAAGGCTGGCGGTCTGCATGTCATCGGCCAACCACTGTCCGTGCGAACGCGCCAGCGCCGTAAGCCGGCCGTGAAAAACATCCTGGAAATCGTCCAAAGAGGACACCGACCGGGCTGTCTGGGCCGCGATCGAGCCCACGAGCGTAAGGATATTCTTGACGCGATGGCTCATCTCCCTGGCGAGCACTTGTTGGCGCCGGTGGCTGGCGTCACGCTCGGTTATATCCTCTATCGCCAGCAAGATGAGATTGAGGTGATCGAGCCGCCGTGCGTTGAGTAGCATATGGCGATACCCGATGCCGCCGAACTCATGCCTCACCTCAAAATCGTCGAAACTCTGTTCTTTGGGCAGGATGTCTTCCAGCAACCGCCGCAACTCCGGGATGTCCCACTGTCGATTGCCAAGATCGAAAATCAGCCGCCCCTCGGTCTCGGCCGGAATTGACTTGAAGAGGCTGTAAAATGGCGCGTTCGCGTGCTTCACTCGGAGGTCCCAACCCAACACAATGAGCGCTTCCCGGATTGAATCGATGAGTTTTTCCGTGTATTCGCGCTGCCCCTCCAACTCGTAAAGCGCGCGCTCTTGATCCGTGACGTCCAAAATTGTGAAAAGGATGAGGTCCGGTCGCTCCGCGTCGCCGGTGATCCGGCGCGCATTGAGTAACATCGCGCGACGCCCCAGAGGCGGAAAATCGTGCTCAATACGATAGTTTTCGATGTGCCCGTGGCGCGGGATGATTTCCTCGAGCATGTGCCTCAACTCGGCAAATTTCCATTGACCATTGCCGAGGGCCTCCAGCGGTTGCCCCACCGTTTTCTCCGCGCTGACCTGGAAGTGGCTGCAAAAGGCATGGTTGGTAAGAACAACCACAAAGGCATCGTCCAACACCAGCAGCGGCAGCTGGATTGTCTCGATTATCCCTTCGGCAAGGTGCGTATAATCCACGAGTTGCGACAAGACTTGAATAGGGTCCTTGGGATTTTGTGCCATAGCGCACAATGGCACACCGGCTGCGAGGGTGCACGTGTAGAATGCGCACGAAATATGCCTGTTGTTCCCAGCGATAGACCGTTGGGGAGGCCTACAGCGCGCCGATACTCAAACATCCGCTCGATCCGGTCGCTCTTGACGGCCGAGAATTAGTAACGTCGCGTATTGGCTAATCGCGTCGATGCGCCTTCGCTCCAGTCTGGTCCGCATTTTACGACAGCGGACTCACGCGAGCAACGATTACTCAGGCCGGCAAGAGTCGGCAAAGGGTCACCAAGCGACCTACCGTCGCGCCGCTTGTATGTTCGCTTTGGGACGAAGTGCGGGCCTAACAGCGCTCCTGAGGCCGCAGACTAATCAAGGAGTTCGAACTCGATTGCACTTGAGGAGCGCGGCGCGCCGTCATGGCGAACCGCCTTGACCGGCGGCTATGTTAGGTATATGTACCTATTTTTCGGCACTTTAACCTAGAGGGCACCATGACTCCATTGAAGGCCCGGCAGGAGCGGTTCTGCCGGTGGTTCGTCGAATTGGCCAACGCCGCCGCGGCGGCGCGGGCCGCCGGGTACTCGCCCAAGGGGGCGAAGGTGGCCGGCCACCGGTTGTTGCGTCATCCACGCATCGCCCGGCGCATCGCCGAGATCGAGGCGGAGACGGCGCGGCTGCACAGCCGCGGCCCCGAGGTGCTGATCGGCAAGCTGGAAACCGTCTACCGCCGGGCGATCGTCGACCACCAGTTCCACACTGCCGCCCGCGCCGTGGAACTGCAGGCCCGCATTCAAGGCATTGCCGCGCGGTCCGCGGGCGCCGGCGGCGACGCCGGCCCGGAGAGTTGCCCCGAGGCGCGCCCGGCCGACGGCCATCTCCGTGCGTTTTGTTAACTTTTGTTACGGCAAAAAATCGATGGTTTTCAATGCGCTATACGGAAATCGTGTTAACTTTTGTATACCTGCTCAAAAAGGCGTTTCTAGGAAAATCAAACGCTTAGCGAAAGTCAAGGTAACGGGGGCAGAATCCCGGGCATTGTGGTGAGTCCGAGAAGTCACATGTCGGCCTCGAAGTGATCGGTCATGCGGGATCTTGGTTTGGCCGCGCGGTCGGATGTGATTCACTGTCGCCATGGCCGCCTCGATACCGGATGTTGACGATCTGAGGGTTGACGAACTCAAGAAGCTGGTTTTGCGGCTTCTCGAAGAGATTTCGGCTTTGCGCGCGGAGACCGCGGCGCTGCGCGACGAGATTGCCCGCCTCAAGGGTCTGAAGGGTCGGCCGAAGATCCGTCCGAGTGGGATGGAGGCGGCGACGGATGGTAAGCCAAAGGATGGCAAGACCATAAAGCGCCGTGGGCGCGGGGCCAAGCGGGTGCTCGTCACCGAGGAACGGGTGATCAGGATCGACGCGCCGCCGGGCTCGCGGTTCAAGGGCTACGAGACGACGGTGGTTCAGGACCTGGTGGTCCGGCCGATCGCGATCCGCTATCGCCGGGAACGCTGGAAAACGCCGAGCGGAGAGACGATCGTGGCGCCGCTGCCGTGCGGGGTGCGCGGCCATGTGGGCGCGGAGTTGCGGCGCACCGTGCTGGCGCTCTACCACCAGGGGCGGATGACGGGTCCGGGGCTGCTCGCGCACCTTCGCGACCTCGGGGTGAGTCTCTCGGAGCGGCAGTTGGGGCGCCTGCTCATCGATGGCCAAGAGCCCTTTGTCGACGAGGCGCGCGCGGTTCTGCGGGCCGGGCTGGAGACGGCGGCGTGGATCAGCGCCGACGACACGGGGGCCCGTCACAAGGCGACGAACGGAACCTGCACCCAGATCGGCAACGACCACTTCACCTGGTTCGCCACCACCGGCTCCAAGAGCCGGCGGAACTTTCTCGAACTGCTGCGCGCCGGACACGGCGACTACGTGGTCAACGACGCCGCGCTGGCCTTCATGCGCGCGGGGGGCCTGGCGGGTCCGCTGATCGCCCGGCTGGCGGCGGACGACGGCAAGCGCTTCGCGGACGCGGCGGCGTGGACCGCCCATCTCGAACGCCTCGGCCTCACCGGCCTCAAGGTCGCCCCGGACCCGGTCCGCGTCGCCACCGAGGGGGCGCTGTGGGGCAGCATCGTCGACCACGGCTTGCTGGGCGACGCCGTCATCCTCAGCGACGACGCCGGCCAGTTCAACGTCGGCCGCCACGCGCTCTGCTGGGTGCACGCCGAGCGCCTGATCCACAAGCTGGACACCTTCAACGACCGCCAGCGCCGGGCCGTGACGCGCATCCGCGCCCGCGTCTGGCGGCTCTACGCCGACCTCAAGGCCTACCGGAAGCGGCCGTCGGCCCGGCGCAAGGCGGACCTCGCGCGACGTTTCGACGCCCTGTTCACCACCCGCACCGGCTTTGTCACCCTCGATCGGCTGCTGCGCCGGTTGCACGCCAACAAGCAAGAGTTGCTTGCCGTTCTAGACCGGCCCGAGATCCCGCTGCACACCAACGGCTCCGAAAACGACATCCGCTGCCAGGTCACGCGGCGCAAGATCTCCGCCGGAACCCGTTCCGACGTCGGCCGCGACTGCCGCGACGCCTTCCTCGGCCTGATGAAAACCTGCCGGAAACTCGGGATATCGTTCTGGACCTACCTCGGCGACCGCCTCCACGCGCCCGACGCCCCGGAAATCCCGCCCCTCCCCGATCTCGTCCGAGCGAGAGCCTCCCCCGCCTGACCGCCCGGTGTTTTGCCCCTGTTGAACCGCACGGGCCGGCGGCCGACGTCCGGTCGGGGCCATCGACCCCGGCGATCCGTTTCGCCGCTATACCAACTTAATATCGACGCGGGGCGGACCGGTGTTATACCAACGGTCACTAATAATGACTCATTGTGATCGTGTTTCCCGCATCCTCGGCAGGAGGGGGCCATGCCGGCGATGGGGACCCATCGTCAAGCGGTTCCGACGCCCAGAGGATGCGTGAAACACGACCCTACGGGCGGCCTATCGAGGTTTCCGGACGGCGTCGCGCGGTGCTTATGATGCTCCCGCATCACCGCGCACCACGCTCCTTGCCGGAAACCTCGATAGGCCGTCACAAGGGGTCATTATTAGTGACCGTTGGTATTACATCTTGATATCGACGCGGGGCGGGCCGGGGTCGGCGGGGTCGAAGGAGGGGCGGCATTCCTCGATGCGGGACGGCTCGATGCCGTGGCCGGTGGAGACGAACTGGCGCACCGCCCGGGTGCGCTCGGCCGCCAGCTTGTCGAGGTCGGCCTTGGCCTTTTCGGGAAGCGCGGGAGCGCTTTTGGTTCCCGCCGGTTGCGCGGCGGGCAGGGCGATTTTGCGGGCGTCGGCGTAGGCCAGCAGGTCCCGGGACGTCACGCGGCCGCACACCTTGACGGAGAGCTTCGGGCGTTGCTTGAGCATCCGCGCCAACTCGGCGGCGAGCGCGATGCCGTCCGGCGTCAGCGCCGTGGTTCCCGCATCGAAGGTGATGGGATTGAAGGCCACGCCGCCGTCCGTGCCGCCGCCGCCGATCAGGCCGCCGAACGCCCCGCCGATGGCCTTGCGGATCACGCTGCTCAGGTCGACGTCCGGCGACTGCGTGGTGCCGGAAACCGGCAATTGCAGCCGGATCGATCCGTCCGGGTCCTGGAGCATGGCCACCGCCGTTTTCAGCGGAATGCCCACCCGCTGGGACAGCCGTTCGGCGGCCGCCGGCGAAACCGGGCTGAAGTCGAGGTCGTCCAGCGTCAGTTTGACGTTGGCGTTCAGCTTGCCCCCGTTGGCCGCGCCGGTGGTCCGGGTGGACAGCGTCCCGCTCTCCAGATGCATGCCGACGGCTCGGGCCGCGTACGGCGAGAACCCGGCGAGCTGCAGTCCTTGCACGCTGGCGTCGAGATCGAACGTGGGCTTTTCCGCGCGCGGCTCGACCCAGCCGGAAACATCGACGGTGGCGAACTCGTTGACCCTGGCGAAAAGGTTCAGGTCCGTGCGCTGGTTGGGATCGCCGGTATCGATGTTCTTGACCTCCAGGGTCTTGGCGTCCACCGAAACTTCCACCCGAGGGTCCACCGAGGTGTCCTCGTACAGGATCCTGGCGCCCTCCACGAGCGCGAGCCGGCCGATCTTCACGGTGGGTGCGGGCTCGTCGGACGTTGTCTTGCTCTCCCCGCCAAAGGCCATCGCCAGCTTGTCGCTAAGCTCGGCTTGAAGCTTGGCGATCACCAGTTCGCCGGCGGCGAATGCCATGCTCTGATCGATGGTGGCACCGGTCAGAGTCACTTCGCTGGCCTTGGCCTTGGCGAGGTCGCCGGAACCGACGGCGGCGTCGAAACCGCTCATATTCAAATCCAAGCCGGTCCGCCATTGCGGGGCGCTGGCGGTATTGGTGGCCGACAGGTCGCTCAGCGTAATGCTGAGGGTCTCGGCGCCGGCCCGGATCGCCGGTTGCCCCGCCTGCTCGGGCAGACCCGCGGTGAAGGCTTGCGCCTCGGCCGTGGCGGCTCCCTTGACCGACAACGAGCCGCCTTGCTGAAGGACATCCATGTTGGCGAGGTCGACGCGAAGAGACTTGAACGCCAGTTCGACCGGGCTGGCAAACGCGAGAGCGTCGAGCGAGGTGGATCCGGACAGGTTCATGTCGAGGCGGCCGGCGGATGTCGACACGTTGACCTCGCCGAGGTCGATGGACAGGCGGTCGAGCGAGGCGTTCGCCGGGCCTTTCAGCGCGACGCCGGCGGCGCCGAAGGTGGGGCGCACTCGGATTTTTGTTTTCCCGTCCGAGAAGATCTCGGCCTTGAGGTCGTCGAAGCTCGCGTTGACGCTGCCCAGGTCGATGACTTGGCCGCCGGGAATGACGAGTTGCATTTGGTCGATGGCGTAAGTGGTCGAGCCGAGCACCTCCATGTCGCCGTTTTCATCGAGCGCCGTGCGGGTGTCGAGGGTGATGACGCCTTTTTTGTACCCGCCCGAGAGTTCCGTCGGGGCGGGCCGCCTCGACGCTGGTGATGGTGAACGTGGTCTTGGAGAAGAAGGTGAGGCCGCCGGTTTCGGTGATGTCGAGTTGCTGCTTGCCCTCGGAACTGAATTTTCCGCCCTGACGCTCGAAGCCGAACGCCGGTCCGGTGTAAACGAGAACCTTTTCCCACGACCCCCGGTCCACCTTGGTTTCGAACGACAGCGAGATTTCGCCGCCGAACGGCCGGGCCTCGCCGTTCGCTTGAATGTCGATGTCGTTGAGGCGGCCCGTGAGCTCGAAGGTTCCGGGGTCTTCGGGTGTCCAGGTGTGGAAGCCCTTGAGTGTCAACTCATCCAGCTCCAATGTGAGGGTGCCGCGCGTTAGGTCGTTGAGGAACACGCGGCTGTCGGTCAGGGTGAGAACATCGAGACCGGCGCCCCAACCCCCGCCGTCTTTCGCGGGTCGATCCTTTTCCGCCGGCGCTTCATCCTTCGTCGCCAGGAAACGGCCGAGGTCGATCCCGTTGATGGTGAAATTTCCCTCGGCGTCGCGCTCGATCTCGATGTCGATGCCGTCGATGGTCATGTCGGTGATCAGGGCGCGGCGCTGGAACAATTGCAGAAGGTCGTACTTCACGCCGAGCCGCTTCACCGCCGCCGGCTTGACGTCGCTGTCGAGCGGACGGAGGCCCACCGGACCCATCCAGATCTCGTTGTTCCAGGGACGCAGGTTGAGGGTTTTGACTCCCTGCGTGTCGATCCCCATGGCCTCGAGTTCGCGATTGACCAGATGCCGGGCCACGAAGTCGGGGACATAATTGACGAAGGCCCACACCGCCACCGCCGCGACCGCCACCGCGGCGAGGCGCTTGAACGCGCGGGATTTGCCCCGTTTCATCGCCTCGTCGGCCATCTCTTGCTGGCTCTAAAATCATCCCGGTCCGCCGAAGCGGTTGGCGTCTCGGGCGTTTCGGGCATGGCCCGCCCGCTCAGCGCCAGTTGCTTGAGGGTGCGGCCGCGCAGAGCGTCCGCGACGGCGCCATCGGTCTCTTCCATCAGCTTTCTTACGGCCGGAGCCGCCGGTAACCGGCCGATGGTAAACTGGCTGTGCTCGCCGGCGCCGCGGACCGCGTCCAGAACCGTCTTCACCTCGGTTTCATCCGGCGGGCGGGCCGGAATGAAACAAGGAGGGTCGTCCGATGTGCGAATCACCAAGCCGTTTTTCTCGAGCGAGAGCAACACCCGTTCCACCGCCTCCTCGGGAACCCGCAGCCGCCGCGTCAGCGCAACCAGATTCCACGGCTTTCCGCCGTCATAAAATGTCCTCGCGATCTGCGATGTGATTTGCAGGGCCATCGTTTCGCGGACCCTGTTGCTCAGACGGATCGGTCCTGAGTTCGGCCGCAGATACTCGGGGTTCTGCACGTAGAACGCGATGCTTCCCCCCACCAGCAGTATCAGCCAGCTCAC
This sequence comes from uncultured Alphaproteobacteria bacterium, assembly GCA_963771545.1. Taxonomy (GTDB): domain Bacteria; phylum Pseudomonadota; class Alphaproteobacteria; order Rhodospirillales; family Defluviicoccaceae; genus CAKZLS01. Next base: position 2,723,280 of record CAVYTX010000002.1, on the reverse strand, counting down.
GTACAGCCAGATCATGGCGAAAATGACCGTGGCGAAGGCGGAATAAATGGCCGTGTATCTGGCCGAGGTCACCACAAAGGACGCGAACGCCCATCCCGCGGTGACCCACAGCACGCCGGACACCAGGGCGCCCACGGTCGCCGGGGCGAGGCGAACCTTCGTGTTGGGCACGAAGATGTAGACGAACGCGAAGGCGGCGACCACCAGGACGAGCGGCATCACCCGACCCGCGAGATCAAGGAGCGCGCCGACCGGTGCGATGTGCGTAATTTCCGAGACCACGGAATGATTCATCAACGTCGCCCTGATGCCGACCGCCGAAAAAACCAGTACGGGGCCGATCAGGATCACGCTGAGATAATCGCTGAAGCGGCGCGCGAACGAGCGGGTCCGGGAAACGTGCCAGGTGTCGTTGAAGGCCTCCTCGATCTTTTGAATGAGCGAAATGGCGGTGTAGATGAGAAGCGCCAAGCCAACGAAGCCAAGCACTCCCACCTGCGTATTGTCGACGAACTGGATGACACGGTCGGTAATCTCCGCGCCCTGCTCTCCCAACGGCGCCAGGAATTGCTGGAGCATCGGTTCGATTTCGTTATGGACGCCGAACCCCTTGAGGACCGAAAACCCGATGGCCAGCAGCGGCACGATGGACAGCAGCGTCGTGTAGACGAGGCTCATGGCATGCAGTGTCAATCGTCCCTCAATCACGTCGCGAAGGACGACGTAGACAATCCTGAGAATGTGAACCAGCCTCGCCTTCCACCATGGACAGGTGGTGGTATCCGTGTCCCACAGCAAATCGAAGGTGCTGGCGACGAGTCCGGGCTGGTTGGACATGACGGTATGCGGTTCCTCTGTTTCCCCGACAACCCCAATTTGAGCTACTTTAGCCGTTTATGCCATAGGCGAACACCAGCAGCAGGACGCCGAGGATCACCCGGTAGACGACGAACGGGGTAAAGGTCGCGTGCCGAAGCCACCGCATCATCGCCCAGATGGCGACGAGCGCGGACACCAAGGCGAGCCCGGCGGCGGTGTATGCGTCGGACGTCAGTTGGGCGTTGCCGGTTTCAAACAGTTCCTTGCCCTTGAGCAGGCCCGCGCCCAGAATCGTCGGCATGGACAGAAGCAGGGAAAACCGGGCGGCGTCCGAGCGGTCGAAACCCAGCATCCGCGCCGCGGTCATGGTGATGCCGGAGCGGCTGGTTCCGGGGATGAGCGCCAAAATCTGGCTGAACCCGATGGTCACCGCTTGCACGACACCCATGCTTTCGAGTCGATGGGCGGTCGCGCCCAGCCGGTCGGCGGCGTAAAGGAGCAGGCCGAAGGCGAGCGTGGTCCAGCCGATGACCTCCATGCTCCTGATTCCCTCGGGGAAAAAGTGGTTGAGCGCGAAACCGGCCGCAATGACCGGAAGGGTGCCCAAAATCACCAACAGGGCCAGCTTGGCGCCTGGGTTCCACCGCCCTCTCGCCAGGTGAAGCAGTCCCAGCGCCATGGCGGCCACGTCCCGCCAGAAGTACAGCATGACCGCTCCCAGCGTCCCCACGTGGACGGCGACGTCCATGAGAAGACCCTGGTCCGGCCAGCCGAAAACGATGGGGACCAGGATCAGGTGCCCGGACGAGCTGATGGGCAGAAATTCGGTAATGCCTTGGACGATCGCTAAAACAACTAAATGTAGTATAGGCACGATAAAATTACCTAATATATGGTATTTTGCATGATCTTAACGAACCGTTAACCCAAGCCAAAGCAAAGAATGTGTTGCCAGGACGTTTTCTACTTGTAATTTGCGTCCGCGGGCCTGATTTTGGCGATACGGGACAGGCGGGGTGCGAGCACCCTGTTTCGTCGCGTCTGACCGCGCGCTGGCCATACCATGAACCGACCCGATACCGAGGTGCGGAGGCCGGAAAAGATAACGGCGCGGCGTCTTTGGGGGCGTTCAAGTTGGAAACGGCGATCAAAAACGGGGATGCGCCTTATGACTACGTGTGGCTTGCCTCCTAAGCAGGGGCTGTACGACCCTCGGAATGAGCACGATGCCTGCGGTTTTGGCTTTGTCGCCAATATCAAGAACCGCAAGAGCCACGACATCATCACCCAAGGGCTGCAAATCCTATGCAATCTCCACCACCGTGGCGCCTTCGGAGCCGACCCGCTCGCGGGCGATGGCGCCGGGATTCTCATTCAGATCCCCGACGAATTGCTGCGCGAGGAATGCGCGGCGCTCGGGTTCGATCTGCCGAAGCCGGGAGAGTACGGCGTCGGCATGGTGTTTTTGCCCCGCGACAAGCGAGCGCGCACCAAGTGCGTCCACGCGGTCGATCGGATCGTGTCCGAAGAGGGGCAGACCGTTCTCGGATGGCGTGACGTTCCCACTGACAATTCCGTCCTCGGGTTCAGTGTGAAGCCGGACGAGCCGGTGATCCGTCAGGTCTTTATCGGCCGCGGGCCGTCGGTCTCGGACGTGGACGCGTTCGAACGCAAGCTCTTGGTGATCCGCAAGGGCGCTCACCACGATATCTGGGGCGCCAGGCTCAAGGGCAAGGAGCACTTTTACGTCGTCTCCGCGTCGTCGCGCACCATTACCTACAAGGGCATGATCCTGGCGAGAAATCTGTCGACCTATTATCCCGATCTCCGGGACGAACGTCTCAAGTCCGCCTTGGCGCTGGTCCACCAGCGGTTTTCCACCAACACGTTTCCGTCGTGGCGCCTCGCCCATCCGTTCCGCTATCTGTGCCACAATGGCGAGATCAACACGCTGCGCGGCAACGTGAACTGGATGTTCGCGCGCCGTCATTCCATGAAATCCGACCTCCTGGGCGACGATCTCGAGAAGCTGTGGCCGCTAATCGGCGACGGTGTCTCGGATTCCGCCACCTTCGACAACGCCCTCGAACTGCTGGTCGCCAGCGGCTACTCGCTGACCCACGCGATGATGATGATGATCCCCGAGGCTTGGGACGACAATCCGCTGATGGATGAGTTCTCGCCGCGCCTTCTACGAGTATAACGCGGCGTTGATGGAGCCGTGGGACGGTCCGGCGGCGGTGGCGTTTACCGACGGGCGCCAGATCGGCGCGACCCTCGACCGAAACGGCCTCAGACCGGCCCGCTATGTGATCACCGACGACGACCTTGTGGTGGTGTCCTCGGAAGTCGGCGTGCTCGACATACCGGAAGAAAAGATCGTCAAGAAATGGCGTCTTCAGCCCGGCAAGATGTTCCTCATCGATTTGGAACAGGGCCGGATCATCGACGATGACGAACTGAAAAGGGATCTGGCCGCCGCCCAGCCCTATCGGGAGTGGCTGCACGCCACCCAGACCAAGGTCGAGGACCTGCCGCCGGAGGTGGGGCCCATGAGCCCCGACCGGAAAACCTTGCTGGACCGCCAGCAGGCCTTTGGCTACACCCAGGAGGATGTCAAGTTCTTTCTGACGCCGATGGGCTTGACGGGGCAGGAGCCGGTGGGCTCCATGGGCCGCGACACGCCCGTCGCGGTCCTATCGGACCGGCCGAAGTTGCTGTACGATTATTTCAAGCAGTGTTTCGCTCAAGTCACCAATCCGCCCATCGATTCCATTCGCGAAGAGCTGGTGATGTCGCTGGTGTCGCTGATCGGACCGCGGCCAAATCTGCTGGAGCCGGAAGGCGCGTCCGGTCATCGGCGATTGGAGGTTCACCATCCGATCCTGTCGAACATGGATCTGGAGAAAATCCGGCGAATCGAAAACCATCTGGACCGGGCTTTTCGGACGTACACGCTGGACATCACCTATCCCGCCGAAAACGGGGCCGCGGGTATGGAGACCGCTCTGCGGCAGATCTTCAGGCTCGCCGAAGAGGTGGTTCACGCGGGTTATAACATTCTGATCCTCTCGGATCGGGGTCTGGCGGCGGACCGCGTGGCGATTCCGGCGTTGCTGGCGACGGCGGGCATTCACCATCACCTGATCCGCGAAGGCCTGCGCACCGAGGTCGGATTGGTGGTCGAGACGGGGGAAGCCCGTCTGACCCACGACTTTTGCCTGCTTGCGGGGTACGGCGCCGAGGCCATCAATCCTTATCTGGCGTTCGACACGGTCTCCAGCATCCGCCATCAGTTGCCGGAAGAGGTTTCCGAAGAGGAGCTTCACAAGCGCTACGTCAAGGCGGTGTGCAAGGCGATGCTGAAGGTTTTCGCCAAGATGGGCATCTCCACCTACCAGTCTTACTGCGGCGCCCAGATCTTCGACGCGATCGGCCTGTCGCAAGCCTTCGTGGACAAGTACTTCACCGGAACCCACACCGCGGTCGAAGGGATCGGTCTCGACGAGATCGCCGAGGAGACCGTGCGGCGTCACAAGGCGGCGTTCGGAAACGTGGAGATCCTTCGCAACGCGCTCGACGTGGGCGGAGATGTCGCCTACAGGATCCGCGGTGAGGAGCACGTCTGGACTCCGGAAACCATCGCCCTGTTGCAGCACGCGGTGCGCGCCGGCGACTACGCGAAGTTCAAGGCGTTCACCCGGAAGGTCAATGCCCAGGACACCAAGCTTAAAAATCTGCGCGGCCTTTTCGAACTGAGCAAGTCCTCGCAGCCGGTGCCGCTGGACGAAGTGGAACCGGTATCCGCGATCGTCAAGCGCTTCGCCACCGGCGCCATGTCGTTCGGCTCCATCTCCTGGGAGGCCCATACCAATCTCGCCATCGCCATGAATCGTATCGGCGGTAAATCGAACACCGGCGAGGGTGGCGAGGAGGCGGAGCGGTTCAAGCCCCTGCCCAACGGAGATTCCATGCGATCGGCCATCAAGCAGGTGGCTTCGGGGCGGTTCGGCGTCACCATCGAGTACCTTGTCAACGCCGACGACCTTCAGATCAAGATGGCCCAGGGGGCCAAACCCGGCGAAGGCGGCCAGTTGCCCGGGCACAAGGTGGACGAGTGGATCGCCCGCGTGCGCCATTCGACCCCCGGCGTGGGCCTGATCTCGCCGCCGCCGCACCACGACATCTATTCCATCGAGGACCTGGCGCAGCTCATCCACGATTTGAAGAACGCCAATCCCAAGGCGCGGGTCAGCGTCAAACTGGTATCCGAGGTGGGGGTCGGAACGGTCGCCGCCGGCGTCTCCAAGGCCCATGCGGACCACGTCACCATTTCCGGTTTCGATGGCGGCACGGGCGCCAGTCCTTTGACCTCCATTCACCATGCCGGATCGCCGTGGGAGATCGGCCTCGCCGAAACCCACCAAACCCTGGTTCTCAACGATCTCCGGGGCCGCATCGCGGTGCAGGTGGATGGCGGACTGCGGACCGGCCGCGACGTGGTGATCGGCGCGCTCTTGGGAGCGGACGAATTCGGGTTCGCGACCGGGGCGCTGATCTCCGAAGGCTGTATCATGATGCGCAAGTGTCATCTGAACACCTGCCCGGTGGGCGTGGCGACCCAGGATCCCGAACTGCGCAAGCGGTTCACGGGCGAGCCGGAGCACGTGGTGAACTACATGCTGTTCATCGCCGAGGAAGTGCGCGAGATCATGGCGGAGCTGGGCTTCCGCACCATCAACGAGATGATCGGCCGCACCGACAAGCTGGACGTGGTCAGAGCGATCGACCACTGGAAAGCCAAGGGCCTGGATTTCAGCCGCATCTTCCATCAGGTCGATGTCCCTCCAGCGGTTGCGCGCTTCAACTGCCAGACACAAGATCATGGATTGGAGCATGCTCTGGATCACAGCCTGATCGAGCAGGCCCGGCCGGCGCTGGAGAACCGGGAGCCGGTCACCATTCAAACGCCGATCCGCAACATCAACCGCACCGTCGGCGCCATGCTCTCGGGCGAGGTGGCCAAGCGCTACGGCTACGAGGGACTTCCCGACGACACTATCCATATCACTTGTGTCGGAAACGCCGGTCAGAGCTTCGGCGCGTTCCTGGCCCATGGCGTAACCCTGTCCCTCCAAGGCGACGCCAACGATTACGTGGGCAAGGGCCTGTCGGGTGGACGGCTGATCGTTCGGCCGGCGGATAGCAGTCCCATCGAGCCGAGCGAAAATATCATCATCGGCAACACGGTGCTGTATGGCGCGGTCGGCGGCGAATGCTTCTTCCGCGGAATGGCGGGAGAGCGGTTCGCGGTGCGCAATTCGGGTGTCCATGCCGTCGTCGAAGGCGTGGGCGACCACGGCTGCGAATACATGACGGGCGGCTGCGTGGTGGTGCTGGGATCCACCGGGCGCAACTTCGCGGCCGGCATGAGCGGCGGCGTCGCCTATGTGCTCGATATGGATGGAGAGTTCGAGAAGCGCTGCAACATGTCGATGGTCGACCTCGAGCCGATCGCCGAGGAGGACGCTTGGCTGCAGGAGCACAGCCATCAGGCCGGCGACCTGGAGACCCATGGCCGCGTCGATCTGATGCACGACATGACCCGGTTCGACTCGCAGCGGCTTCGTGAGCTGATCGAGAAACACCACGAGTATACAGGCAGCGGCCGCGCGCGTCAGATCCTGGAGAACTGGAACGAATACCTTCCCAGGTTCGTCAAGGTCATGCCCGTGGACTACCGGCGCGCCCTTCAGGAAATGCAGGCCAAGTGGCGGGCGACCGAACGCAATGGCGTCAGCGTCGCGGTGGGATACTAGACCATGGGCAAGGCAACCGGTTTCCTGGAAATTCCGCGCCGTGAACGGCGGTACGCGCCGATCAACGAGCGTGTCGGGCACTGGCACGAGTTCGTCATACCGCTCGACGAAACGGACGTGAGCGAGCAGGGCGCGCGATGCATGGATTGCGGCATTCCCTATTGCCATCAGGGATGCCCGGTGAACAACATCATCCCGGACTGGAATGACCTGGTTTACCGGGGGGAATGGCGCGAGGCCATCGACACCCTGCATTCCACCAATAACTTTCCCGAGTTCACCGGCCGCATCTGCCCGGCGCCGTGCGAGGCCGCGTGCACGCTCAACATCACCGACCAGCCGGTCACCATCAAAACCATCGAATGCGCCATCGTCGACAAGGCATGGCAAGAGGGATGGGTGCTTCCGCAGATCCCGCCCTATCGCACCGGCAAGCGGGTGGCGGTCATCGGCTCCGGTCCCGCCGGTCTGGCGTGCGCTCAGCAGCTCGCCCGCGCCGGACATGTGGTCGTGGTCTATGAAAAAAGCGATCGCATTGGCGGGCTTCTCCGGTATGGCATTCCCGACTTCAAGATGGAAAAGCACCTGATCGACCGGCGCATGGCGCAGATGCAGGCCGAGGGCGTGGAGTTCCGCCCCAACAGCCACGTGGGCGTCAATGTTTACGCGCCGGAGCTGCTCGACCGGTACGACGCGGTGATCCTCACCGGCGGCTCCGAACATCCCCGGGACCTGCCGGTGCCGGGGCGCGAGCTCGATGGCGTTCACTTCGCCATGGATTTTCTGGTCCAGCAGAACGCCCGGGTCGCCGGCAAGGCGGTTCCGGAAGAGGGCGCCATATTCGCCACCGGCCTCAATGTGGTGGTGATCGGCGGCGGCGACACGGGTTCGGACTGCGTCGGGACGTCGGTGCGCCATGGCGCCAAGTCGGTGACGCAACTGGAGATCATGCCGCGTCCGCCGGAAAAGGAAGACAAGCCCCTGACCTGGCCCGACTGGCCCATGAAGATGCGCACGTCCACATCCCACGAAGAAGGCTGCGAGCGCGACTGGGCGGTCACCACCAAGGAGATCCATGGCAAGGGCCGGGTGCAAGCCCTCGAATTGTCGCGCGTCGAGTGGGTCCGGGGCGATGACGGAAGCTGGCGGATGCAAGAGATGGACGGCAGCGCGTTCACCATCGACGCCGATCTCATTCTGCTGGCCATGGGTTTTGTCCACCCGGTCCACGAAGGAATGCTTAAGGATCTTGGCGTCGACCTGGACGGACGCGGCAACGTCAAGGCGGATCCCGAAGCCAGGATCGGCGCCTATCAGACCAGCAACCCGAAGGTGTTCGCCGCCGGCGATATGCGCCGCGGCCAGTCGCTGGTGGTATGGGCCATCCGCGAGGGACGTCAATGCGCCCGCTCGGTGGACGAGTGCCTGATGGGAAGCAGCGAACTGCCGCTATGACCGTCGGGACAATGAATTTAGTGGGCGCGTGGAGGCGGCCGTGATTGTCTTTGATCTCCGGTGTGGCGACGGTCACACCTTCGAGCAATGGTTCGCCAGCGGCTCCGAGTGCGAAGCCGAGATCGCCGCCCGCGCGGTGACCTGTCCGGAATGCGGCGACAGCCAGGTGGCCAAGGCGCTGTCGGCGCCGAGGATCAACGGCGGCGCGCGAGCCCCGGCTCCCTCCACCGCGTGCGGCATGCCGGCGTGCGGCGCCGGCATGTGCCGGATGATGGGCGACACATAGCCCGTCGCCGACAACCGGATATTCGCCCTTGGCGCTTTGGCTTTTTCTCGGTGCTCTGAACGGTCTCGTGGCGGTGGCGGCGGGCGCCTATGGCTGGCATACGCTCGCCGGTAACGACGGCGCGCGCAAGATGTTCGAGATCGGCGTGCAATACCAGATGGGCCATGCGCTCGCCCTGGTGGCCGTGGCCTGGCTGGCCACCCGCCTCGAGGGCCGGCGGCGTATCCCCGTTCACGTGGCCGGCGCCGGCTTTACCCTCGGGATCATCCTGTTTTCGGGGACGCTCTATGCCTTCGGCCTGACGGGGATGGTCCCGGTGGAGGGCGCCGCGCCCGCGGGCGGGTTCCTCCTGATGATCGGTTGGCTGGCGGTCATGTGGATCGCGGTAAAGAGCTGGTTCGGCGGCGCTCGCGCGCCCTGAATTCTCGCCGGGTCAGCATTCGCCCTTTTCGGATGAGGGACAATGGTCCCCGTGTTCGATCTCGACCGTCGCGTGATCGATCTGGAACTCGGTCTTCAGCCGGGCCTTGATGGCCGCGATGGCGTCGCCCGTGTTCGCGTCCGGTCGGATGCGGGCGTGCAGCGTCGCCATCGGCCGCTCCTGGGTAATGGACCAGACGTGGACGTGATGCACGTCCTCAATGCCGTCGAGGGTGGCGACGAGATCCCCGGCGATAGCCGCGACGTCCACGTGGGGCGGGCTGCCCTCCAACAGGATATGACCGCTCTCCAGGACGATCTTCAGCGCCGAGCGGAGGATGATCAGCGAAACGACGACCGAGAGGATGGGATCGATGGGCATCCAACCGGTGGTCATGATGACCACCGACGCGATAATCGCGGCGACCGATCCCAGGAGGTCTCCCATGACGTGGAGAGCGGCGGCCCGCAGGTTGAGATTTTCCCTGTCTCCGCGACGGAGGATGAGAAAGGAGAGGATGTTGACGCCCAGGCCCGCCACCGCGACCCAGAACATGAGCGCGCCCAGCACCTCGACCGGGTCGTTGAATCGCTCCCACGCCTCGAAGGTGATCCAGCCGGCAATGACGAACAACGCCAGGCCATTGACGAATGCGACGAGGACGGAAAAGCGGTCGAAACCGTAGGTGCGTCTGCCGTCGGCGGGTCGCCGGGTCAGGCGAAAGGCGAACCAGGCCAGACCGAGGCCGGCGAAGTCGGTGAGCATGTGGCCCGCGTCGGCGATGAGCGTCAGCGATCCGGCCATCACCCCGCCGATCACCTCCACCACCATGAACGCGCCCGTCAGGAGCGCCGCGATCCCGACGCTTCGCTCATTGGCGCCATGCGCGTGATCGTGGCTTCCATGCCGATGGGAGTGGTCGTGGCTTTCAGACATCGATCCGACAACGCCTTTGGGTGATCTTCAATTCCAATACGTGACCGCGCGCCGCCCACAATGGCACATGACTGCCCTCAGGCAAGCCTCGAAAGCCGATTGGCGGCGAGTTTTTCCAGGTTGTGAATTGCGGGCGAATGGACAACGAAGCCGTCTCGGTGTCAGAACGGTTGCGCCGGGATGCCAAAGTGAGCGAGGATTACTCCATCCGAGAGGGAAACGGTCGTTGCGGCCCCAATTTACGGGCGGTTGGTGACCACGTGAAAACGGACAAGATCGAGGCGTCGTGGCGGGGACAGCCCGAATGTGACAAGTGCGACATTCGGCACTTGGCGCTGTTTGCCGATTTGCGGGAGGAGGATTTCAAGGACGTTCACCTTCCCGTGGAGGATCTGGAGTTTCAGACGGGCGCCAGCCTCTATCGCGCCGAGGACCCGGGCCGCGCCGTTTTCACGGTACGCGGCGGATTGGTCAAGCTCGTGCAGTATCTCGCGAACGGAGACCAGCGTATCGTCCGGTTGCTCAGGCAGGGCGACACGGCGGGCTTGGAAGCGGTGCTCGACCAGCCTTACCGGCATACCGCCGTTACCATGCAGGGCACGCGCGCTTGCCGCATCCCGATGACGACGATCCACCGGCTCAACGCGGAGACGCCGAGACTTTACGGCCAATTCATGAAGCGTTGGCAGCAATCCGTGGATCGAGCCGACGAATGGCTCACGTTTCTGTCCACGGGAACGGCCAGGGCGCGCATCGCGCGCCTGTTCTTGTATCTTATGGGCGACTCGTGTGAACCGTTCTGCCAGTTGTTCGGCCGCGAGGACGTGGCGGCCATTCTCGGAATCACCAGCGAAACCGCGAGCCGTTCGATCGCCGAACTGAAACGCGAGCGGATCGTCATCGCGCTCCCGGGCAATCGGTTTCGCTGCGATGTTTCCAAACTGCAAGAAATCGCCTCAAACTGACAATTCGCAGTTCCTTTCCACTCCCGCGCTGACCGATTTCAATGCGGCCGGACCGTGCCGCCGTCAAACTGTCGCATGATGGCGGAAGAAAAGATAAGCACTCTTCGCCGCCGTCTCCGAATTACCGAACAAAAAAATCAATAATGGAGGGAACGCGGCATGCGCGGTTCACGGAAAAATGTTTGGGTTGCGTGCCTGATGCTTGTTTGCGGCGGCACGGCGATCCTCGCCCCCGCCGATTGGCGAATGGGCACGGTCCGCCAGGCATGGGCGGGCGAACCCAAGATCAAACCCAACCCCAACGCAAAGGCCCAGGCGAAGCAGGACGAATTCGCCGTTTTTCAGAAGCATTGCACCCAGTGCCATAATTCGGTCGCCGACCCGGAGCGGCCCGGGAAAACCCGCGACGAATGGTACGCGACCATCAATCTGATGGAAGGTCACGGCCTGAACATCTCCCAGGAGGAGGCCGATATGATCGTGGACCTCCTCTACAACCTGCGCCGCGGCATGGAACAGACGCCCGGCTGAGTGCACGCCGAGACCAACCGGCGCAATTCGAGAAGTGACACGAGAGGGAGGACTCCGATGGAACGCAGAGATTTTCTCAAGACCCTGTCGGCGGCCGGCGTCGCCGCCGCATCGAGCAGCGTTTTCGCGCCATCAATGGCTTCGGCTAGAGGCGAAATCGATATTGGCGAAGTGAAGAGCGTCAAGGTCGACGTGCTCACCGAGACGAGCTGGTTCGATAACGATAGGTTCAAGAAGAACATCGTCGATCATGGCGGCGCCGCGACCAACCAGTACACCGTCCCGTGGGACGCGGATAACGCCGGCGGCTACGCGGCGCTGATCACCGTCACCACGCTGGACGGCGAGGAAAAGAAGATCCTCATGGACAGCGGCTGGAGCAACGAGTGGATGGATTACATCTTCGAGATGAACGGCATTCCGGGGATGCTCCAGAACGGCGGGATCGATTTCATGGTGTTGACCCACTGGCACCTCGATCACCTGTGGGGCATCGAATCCACGTTGAAGCACAATCCGAACATCAAGATGTTCGCGCCGTCCACTTTCTATCCCGAGGACATTGCGCTGCTCAAGGAGAAGGCGCGTCACACGGTCGCCGACAAGGACGGCAATGACATCCTGATCTGCAAGAACGACGTGCCGCACACTGGAGAGCTGGTTCTCACGACAGTGGAAGGCGAGGGCGGCGAGGGTCTTTACAGGCCGATGCCGGGCATGGCCATCAAGCTGTACGACGTGCCGATCCTGCTTCGCGTCCGCGGCGAGAACGTTCTTTATTTCAACATCAAGGACAAGGGCATCGTCACCGTCACCGGCTGCTGCCATCCGGGTGTCTTGACGCTGTTTTCGTACGCGCGGCGGAATTTCAAGGACTACCAGCCTTATGGCTGCTACGGCGGCCTGCACCTGACCCTATTCGAATCCTGGGATCCCAAGTTCGACGACGTGATCCGGGGAGTGCAGTCCTTCAAGCTCGAGAAAGTCGCCTGCAACCACTGCACCGGCTGGCTGTGGGCGGAGAAGGCCGCGGAAGCGGGCGTCCCGATCGTCAAGGGAACCGACAAGTACAAAACCTACAAGCGGCAATCGAGCGTCGCCAAGGATACCAACGTGTTCCTGACCAATGGCGACACGGTCACGTTTTAACTGGGTCTGGGCGGTTGCGCTGATGGTGATCCCGGCTCTTTCGGCGGCGGCCGCTCCGCGCGCGACGCCGCCGCCGGACAGGTCCTTTTCGCGAGGAAGTGCGCCGGTTGCCACACCATCGAGAGGCTCGCGGGGCTCGGCGACCGGGTCGGAAACGACATGCGCAAGATCGACCCGCAAATGGCCACGCTCGGGCTGCTGTGGGACGAGGACGTGGCGCACCTCAGGGCCTACTTGAACTCGGTCCCGGCAACCGGACCGCGCGGACACTAGCAAACCGGGCGAACAGCACCCGGAAGGAGGACACAATGGTGGCAACAGCGCACTCGATGAGTCCCGGCATCGCGCGGGAACGATCAAGTCCGGTGTTCGGGCTCGTCAATCTCGTCGCCGCCTTCGGGCTCGTCTGGATTTTGTGGTACGTTTTTCTCCATCCCAATGGGGTGATGGCGCTCTACACGCCCATGTACGGTTTTTCGCTGATCGTCGTGTTGGTGTCCGCCATCGTCCTGATCGCCAAGGTGATCGCCTGTTATCCGTTGCATGACACCAAAATGGGAGATCCGCCGAGGGGCTGCATGCTGACGGCGGCGGCCCTGATCCTGACGTGGGTTCTGGTCTACGGGTTTTTCTGGGGGTTTATCGGCCGGTTCGGCATCACCTATTTTAGCCCGTATTCCATCGTCAGAGCGGGGGGCACGGGCGCCGAGATCTTCAATGCCCGCGAGAATGCGTCGACGGCGATCGTCTACGTGTTCACGGCCTTCCTGTGGGTCGCCATGCTCTGGTCCGTGGGCTTTGGCAAGTGGCCATGGAAAGAAGCGACCGCCGGCGGCCGGGCTCTGGCCAAGCTCTCCACCGTCGGGCTGCTGTCGACCATCGTCTATGTGGTGCTGTTCCACCCTCACGTCAGCTATCTGTTCTATCCGGCGCAAACCATGGCGGGCGTCGAGCCGTGGTGGTCCGCCTTCGCGCAAACCTCCAGCGCCTATTTCAACCTGGGTTTGCTGCTGTGCATGGTGATGTGGATCGTCATTTCCGATCTGCTTTGGGAGGGCCATCCATGGAAGCCGTTGGACGGAAGCGGCGAGGGCGGCTTCGCGCGCGGCATGGCCGCGCTGGCGGGCACCTGCGTCCTCGGGGCGGTCACGTTCTGGATCATGCTCAAGGGCATGGACTTCGTCTGGTACGAGCCCTTCGAGGGCGGGCAGTACACCGATGCGCCCTATTTCCGCTATCTGCACGCGGGCGAGATCGCCGGTTTCGTCATCCTCTCGGCATTCATCGTCAAGACGTACTTCGCCAACATCGTCCACGCGGGACCCCTTGCGGCGCGAGCGGCGATCCGGACGGCGGCGGCGGCGGTAGGCGGGGCGCTGTTCTACGCGTTCTACTATTCGCCGACGTCGACGCTGCTTCTCGGCAAGGTCCCCGGCGTCGCCCAGCCCGAGGACACGCCGCTGGTTTGGACCCTGCTTTTCCTTGCCGTGGTTCTGATTCAGGCCGAGTTCTTCCGAGGGTGGCCGCTGACCCGGAGTGTCAAGCCATGACCGGCGAAACCGTCGACCACGGACGGCGAAGCCTCTTTTCCCGCGTCCTGCGCGAGCACGTGATCGAACCCCTGGCCGAAACACGCCGGGCGCTGGCGGAAGCCACCCGCCTGGAAGACGAGCAACGGGTTTACGAGTTCGAATTGATGGCGTTCGGTCCCGACGTGCTGGCCGACGCCGCCCGCCGGTCCGGCGTGTCCGCAGGCGATGCGGATTACACGCGCGTCGCCAAGGCCCTGGCCCAAGGGACGAAAGACGATGCCGGCGAGCGCTGAGGAACACTTCCGCGTCAAAATCGGCGCGATGATCGCACGCGGTTTCGCCATTGATGCCGTCCGCGACACTCTCGATCTGAAGGGCGTGAGCGAGGTCTGGGGAGGCCCGGACGCAGACGACCGTCCCGCGTGGTATGTCTGGTTGAACATTTCGCGGGGAGCGTATCGCATTCGGCTGGAGACCGCCGATGTCGGCGGCGACGGCGGGACCCCGGTTCCGCGCGGCCTGCTGTCCATCCGTTACTTCCCTTCCCCCGACGAACCTGCCTTCAAGCACTATTCCGAGCGCGAACGATCGCTGATCGAGGGGCCGCTATTCGACCACACCTATACGCCGACCTTCCACGGCCAGGATAGGATACCCGAGGACTTGTTTCATGTGGCGTCCATGGAGTTCGTCGACGATGTCGCGCGCGGCCGGGCCTGCCTCGCGTACTCCAGCCTCGACCGAATGCGCTACCGCCGGCGCCCGGCCGATCCGGGCCCCGAAGCCACGGTCCGGGAACTGCCGGCCTGGGATCTCGGCTATCCCTTGTTCGATGCCTTCGTCGGCCTTCATTCGTTTCTGACGCGGACGGCGCCGGCGCGGATCATTCTGAGCCGTCAGCCCGGCTTCGAGTTCGTGGAGGCGGAAGGCGGGGATTTCGAGTGTCGCGAGGCCAACGATCTGGCGTTCAAATCGTTGCTGGTGGCGTGCTCGGCGGACAGCGAACGCTCGGCCTCGCCAATGGAAGACAGAATGTGTTCGGACCTTCTGACGCCACCGTGGACGCCGCTTCTGGACAGCAGGGCCCGATGTAATCACGGGAGCGACTGCTCTTCCGCGGGTCGAGAGCATGGCCACGGCCATACGCTCCGAAGTTTAACGTTCGGTGGCGCCACGTGGACGATTCCGCTAGCGTTCAATGAACAGTGGTGGCGTCTGGCGACGGCCGACCAAGTGACCAATACCATGCCGTGCGGATGCCACTAACTTCCGGACCGCCGGACTCGAGGAGATTGATCATGAAAATCGCGGTCACCAGCCAAAACTTTCGCACCATCACTCCCCACGCCGGCAAAACGCGCCGGTTTCTCGTCTACGAGGCCGCGCCGGATCAGGAACCGGAGGAGGTCGAGCGCCTCGACCTGCCCAAGGACATGTCGCTTCATGAGTTCCGCGGCGACGGGCCTCACCCGCTTTACGCCGTCGACGTGGTGATCGCGGGATCGTGCGGGGAGGGGTGCTCGCGGCGCATGGCGAAACACGGTATCGTCGCCGTTGTGACCAAGGAGAACGACCCCATCAAGGCGATCAACGACTTCTTGGCGGGCCCGGTCGGAACGTTGAAGCAGAGCGTTGAACGCGGCCACGGTTAGCGGCGCCGATTGCGGTGGAACGACGAGGACCTCACCCAAAAAGAAAGCCGGCCCGAGGGCCGGCTTTCCGTCGCACGATCTGGGAGATCGCCTAGGCGGCGGAACTCCAGACTTCCGGCGCCTTCTTGGCGCGATCGGCCAGGGCTTGGCGCTGTTTCTCCATTTCCGGAGGCAGGTCCTTGCCGAATTTGGCGAAGTAGTCCTTGAGGGCTTCCGCCTCGGCCATGGCGCCTTCACGATTGATGTCGGTGATGCCCTTGTACTTCTCCTTGCTGAAGTCGAGACCGGCCCAGGTGATGTCCTCGTAACGCGGCATCAGGCCAAACGGGCTTTCGACGGCGTCGGCTTTGCCGTGTGACGCGGTCCACGACCCACTTCAGCACCCGCATGTTCTGACCGAAGCCGGGCCAGATGAACTTGCCGTTTTCGTCCCGGCGGAACCAGTTGGTGCGGAAGATCTTCGGCAGTTCCACGTCCGTGCGGTCTGCCCCAGCTAAGCCAGTTGGCCCAGTACTTGGCCATGTTGTAGCCGATGAACGGCAGCATGGCGAAGGGGTCGCGGCGGATGGCTTCCTGGCCGATGGCGGCCGCGGTGGCTTCCGAACCCATGGTCGCCGCCATGAACACGCCGTGGTTCCAGTCGCGGGCCTCGTAGACCAGCGGGAACGTCTTGGACAGACGGCCGCCGAACAGGAACGCCTTGATGGGCACGCCCGCCGGATCTTCCCAGTTGGGGTCGATGGTCGGACACTGTCCGGCCGGAGCGGTGAACCGGGCGTTCGGATGGGCCGCCGGAGTGTCGGAGTCCGGGGTCCAGTCGTTGCCCTTCCAGTCGATGGCGTGGGCCGGCGGATCGCCGTCCATGCCTTCCCACCAGACGTCGCCGTCATCGGTGAGCGCCACGTTGGTGAAGATGCTGTTGGCCTTGATGGACTCCATGGCCATGGGGTTGGAGTTGTAGGACGTTCCCGGCGCCACGCCGAAGAAGCCGTACTCGGGGTTGATCGCCCGCAGGGACCCGTCGGGGCCCGGCCGCATCCAGGCGATGTCGTCGCCCACGGTCAGCGCCTTCCAGCCCTCGAAGCCCTCGGGCGGAAGGATCATGGCCAGGTTGGTCTTGCCGCAGGCGCTCGGGAAGGCCGCGCCCACGTAGGTCTTTTCGCCCTCGGGGGATTCGAGGCCGAGGATCAGCATGTGCTCGGCGAGCCAGCCTTCGTCGCGGGCCTTGCACGAGGCGATGCGCAGCGCCAGGCACTTCTTGCCGAGCAGCGCGTTGCCGCCGTAGCCGCTTCCATACGAGATGATTTCATAGGTTTCGGGGAAGTGGCAGATGTACTTGTTGTCGATGTTCGGCTCGCATGGCCATGCCAGGTCTTCCTGGCCGGGCTTCAGCGGATAGCCCACCGAGTGCACGCACGGAATGAACTCGTCGTTGCCCAGCACGTCGAGGACCTTCTGACCCATGCGGGTCATGATCCGCATGTTGGTGGCCACATACGCCGAGTTGGAGAGCTGCACGCCGATCTGGGCGATGGGCGAGCCCAGCGGTCCCATGCTGAACGGAATCACATACATGGTCCGGCCGGTCATGCAGCCGTCGAATTGCTTCTTCAGGATGGCTTTCATCTCGTCCGGGTCCATCCAATTGTTGGTGATCCCGGCGTCTTCTTCTTTCTTCGAGCAGATAAACGTGCGGTTTTCCACCCGCGCCACGTCGCTGGGGTGCGACCGGCAGAGATAGGAGCCCGGCCGTTTTTCCGGGTTCAAGCGGGTGTAGACGCCGGCGTCGACCAGCTCCCCGCATAGGCGATCGTACTCCTCTTGCGAGCCGTCGCACCAGTGGACTTGATCGGGCTTGCACAGCGCCGCCCATTCGTCGACCCAGGCAAGCAGTTTGGCATTCGAGGTTTTAGACGTCATGAGTTTTCCCTCGCGGAGTAAAGTTATGGTTTCCCGCTTTAAGACCCTCAATTCGGTGTCAAACAGCGGACGGCTGGATGCGCAATGATTAGAATGATCCCGCGTTCTTCAATTGGAGTATTTTGTAATGATTCTTTGTTGCGCGCAAGCGAAACAGGGCTGAATTGCAGCGATTGCAGATGTCGATTGCCGCGGCGCCACAACGCCAACCTATTGAAGCTACAGCGATTCCGAGTGTGCTCCGACCGTTGTCTCAAGATTCGCCCGATCGCGCCTGTTCGGCCAGTGCGTCCAACATGGCGTCGAGGACCGACGAATTTTCAACCGTACGGGGAAAGTCCAGCCTGGCAAGCGCGTTTTTGCGTCTAAGATCGCACCCGTCGGGATCGACGGCGGTCATGGCCCAGCCATCCCCCTGGCGATCGAGTAGGCGATTGGCAAACAAAGTGACGTCGTGGGCGCGCTCGGTGTTCACGTGTTCGAGGAACCGGGGCTCGTTGGCGGCGATGTCCCCGGCGGCCGCCTGGTCGACGAGGAGGGCGTCCGCCGTCGATCCAGTGGGCCCGGCCGAAACCGGCGACGTAGTGGGCGCGCTCCACCGTCATTTTATAAATAAAGAAGTCGCTGAAACCGGCGTACAGGCGAGCCGAGTGATGACGCGCCAGGAACCGGCGGCGATGACGGTCATCGTCGCTTTTCTCGATCCGTCCGAGCACCGACACGCGCGGTCCGGTCTGTGGATTGGCCCGCCCCGAGGCGGCCTCGAACAGCAAGGATGCGCGACTATCGTCGGCGAGGTTGCGGGTGTGATCGGCGAGATCGGACAGCAGACAGGAGGGGTCCGCCGTCACTGTCGCAAGCCACGGTCACCAGCGACACGTAAGCCCAGCCGTCCCGGTCGCGCAGCGACGTTCCCAGCGACGCCGAACGGGCGCGCCGCATCAGCCCGCGGGCGGCCAGCTCGATCACCCGACCCGGCCGGCCGGCCGGTTCTCGTGTCGCGGCGCCGTGTCGAGATGCGTGAATATGTCCATGGGACGTCCCCGTTCGCCCGTTCCTTACCTAGCCGACATCTTGGGTCAAAGCGGCCGGGAAATCCATCCCGCGATTGGCCACACGGGATGCCCTAACCTTTGCTTTTCAGTGGAGCGCGAACTAAAACGCCGCTTTGGCGCCACCATCTCGTCACCGGTCGGCTCGGAAAACTTTGCGCATGAAGGCTCGCTCGATTGTTATCGCCATCGATGGCCCGGCGGCCGCCGGCAAGGGCACGCTGGCGCGACGGATCGCCGAGCACCTGGGATATGCCTATCTCGATACCGGGTTGATCTACCGGGCCGTGGGGCACAAAACCATCGAGTCCGGCGCGGACCCCGGCGATGTGGACGCCGCCACGTCGGCGGCGCGGGCGCTTGTCCCGGAGGATCTGACGCGACCGGAGTTGCGCGGGGACGAGGCCGCCAACGCGGCGTCCAAGGTGGCGGCCTTCCGTCGGTGCGCGCGGCATTGCTCGATTTCCAGCGGCGGTTCGCCGCCAGCCCTCCCGGCGGCGCCGCGGGTGCGGTTCTGGACGGCCGGGACGTGGGAACCGTGGTCTGCCCGGACGCCGATCGCAAGCTGTTCGTGACCGCATCCCTTGAGGTTCGCGCCGCCCGGCGTGTTAAGGAGTTGCGGGAGCGCGGCGTCGAAGCTATACATGACCGCGTTCTGAAAGATATGAAGGACCGCGATACGCGAGACTCCGAGCGCGATACCGCGCCTCTGGCGCCGGCGGAAAACGCTTTACTGATCGACACGAGCACCCTAAATCCCGATGAAGTGTTTGATCTCGCGCTTCGGCTTGTCTCAGCCGAGCGCCCATCGGATTAGGGGGCGGGTGCCGGCTATGCGAATTCCCGGCGCCGTTTTCACTGCCATCGCCGCGGCTGCGCGATGGCCTGTAATTTCAACCTTGCCGCCATGCGCGTTTGATAAGAGGGCGTTGGCGGCCCTGGAACCATAGACAAGAGTTTGGGAACAATCGATCACATGACAGCAACCGCCTCCGGGACTCCCGCCGAGGAGCCGTCTTTCGCCGCAAACGAGAATTTCGCGGATTTGCTCGCCGAGTCGATGGGCGACAAGGATGGCTTCGAAGGCCAGGTCGTTACCGGGACCGTCCTCAGCGTCGACAACGACGCGGTCGTTATCGATGTCGGCCTGAAGTCCGAAGGACGGGTGCCGCTGAAGGAGTTCATCTCGCCGGGTCAGGATGTCACAATGGCGCCTGGCGACCGCGTCGACGTTTTCGTGGAACGGTTCGAGGACAAGGATGGAAGCATCCAGCTCAGCCGCGAAAAGGCCCGCCGCGAAGAGGCCTGGAACACCCTCGAGAAGGCGTTCAACAACGGCGAGCGCATTACCGGAACGATCTTCGGGCGCGTCAAGGGCGGTTTCATCGTCGATCTGTCCGGCGCGGTGGCGTTTCTGCCGGGGAGCCAGGTGGACATCCGGCCGGTGCGCGACATCAACCCGCTGATGAATACGCCGCAGCCGTTCCAGATCCTGAAAATGGACAGGACCCGCAACAACATCGTGGTTTCCCGCCGGGCGGTGCTCGAGGAGACGCGCGCCGAGGCCCGGTCCGAACTGATCGCCAACCTGAAGGAAGGCCAGGTTCTCGAGGGTATCGTAAAGAACATCACCGATTATGGCGCGTTCGTGGATCTCGGCGGTGTCGACGGCCTGCTGCACGTCACCGACATCTCGTGGCGGCGGATCAACCATCCCACCGAAGCGCTGCAAATCGGCGAAACGGTGAATGTTCAGGTCATCCGCTTCAATCCGGAGACCCAGCGCATTTCACTCGGCATGAAGCAGCTCGAGGCGGATCCGTGGGATGGCGCCGACCTCAAGTATCCGATCGGCGCGAAGTTCACGGGCCGGGTGACGAACATCACCGATTACGGCGCGTTCATCGAGTTGGAGCCGGGCGTCGAGGGTCTGGTCCATGTATCGGAAATGAGCTGGACCAAGAAGAATATCCATCCCGGAAAGATCGTGTCCACCAGCCAGGAGGTGGAGGTGGTCGTGCTCGACGTGGACAAGGAAAAGCGCCGCATCAGCCTTGGCCTCAAGCAGTGCCTGCCCAATCCGTGGGAGGCGTTCCTGGAGCAGATTCCCACTCGGCACCCTGGTCGAGGGCGAGGTCAAGAACATCACCGAATTCGGCCTGTTTGTCGGTCTCGCCGGCGACATCGACGGCATGGTTCATCTTTCGGATCTGTCGTGGAGCCAATCGGGCGAGGACGCCGTCGCTCCCTATAAGAAGGGCGATACCGTCAGCGCCAAGATTCTCGACGTGGACGTGGAGAAGGAACGAATCAGCCTCGGGATCAAGCAGCTCGAGGACGATCCGTTCGAGTCCGGAATTTCCGGCGTCAAGCGGGGCGCGGTGGTGACCGGAACCGTAACCGCCATTCTCGATAACGCGATCGAGGTCCAGATCGGTGACGGCATTCCGGGTGTGATCCGCAAGGTCGATCTGTCCCGCGATCGCGGCGAGCAGCGCCCCGATCGATTTGCGCCCGGCGAGAAAGTGGACGCCAAGGTGACCCAGATCGATCACTCCACCCGCCGGCTTGTCCTGTCGATCAAGGCGCGCGAGATCGAAGAGGAAAAGAAGGCCGTCGCCACCTATGGCTCGTCCGACTCGGGCGCCAGCCTCGGCGATATTCTGGGCGCCGCCATCAAGGAGAAGCGGGAGTCCGCGGAGCGGGCCGAGGCGGCGCAGAGTGAGCCGGAGGCGGCCGGCCCGGAGGACGATGTTTCCGACTGGCGTGGACTCGGAACCCGCCGAGCAGGCCGACCCCGAATCGGCAGAAGCGCCGACGGAGGAGCCGGTCGCCGAGTCGGCCGACGAGACGGTCGAGGAGCACGGCAGCCGGACGCGGACGAGGCGGTCGAGGGCGAGGATGCGAAAAAGGGGAAGACTCCGCCGAGTAGGATCCTGCGTCGGATTCCACGCGGATCCGGACCACTAGCGCCGGTGAGAGGGAACGCGCATGTCCGTGGATGCCGATTATCTGGTCGATCGGCGCCGTCTTAAACGCCGGCTGGTGTTCTGGCGTATCGCCGCCGTCGGCGCGGTGATCGTCGCGGTGATTGCCGCCGTCGGGCGTATCCAACGACGCCGCCGTCGGCGGCTATGTGGCGCGGTTGTCCGTCGATGGCGTGATCGTCGAGGACCTCGACCGGCAGACCGCGCTCGCCGAACTCGCGGCCGACGACGGCGTCAAGGCGTTGATCGTCCGTATCGACAGCCCCGGCGGAACGGTGGTGGGCGGTGAATCGCTGTATCGCTATCTCCGTCGCGTTTCGGAACAACGAAACCCGTCGTCGCGGTTTTCGGCGGGCTGGGAACCTCGGCCGCCTACATGGCGGCGTTGGGCAGCGACTATATCGTCGCCAGCGAGGGAACCATCACCGGCTCCATTGGCGTTATCTTGCAGACGACCGATCTCACGGGCATTGCTGGACAAGATCGGCGTCAAACCGGAGGCGGTGAAGAGCACGCCCCTCAAGGCCCAGCCCAATCCCCTGGAACCGTTTACACCCGGCGGCCCGCGCGGCCATTGAGGATGTCATCGGCGATATATATGCGATGTTCGTCGGGATGGTGGAAGCAGCGCCGCGAACTGACCGGCGATCGAACTGGCGCGGGCGACCGATGGCCGCGTGTTCACGGGGCGCCAGGCGCTCGACAACGGCCTGGTGGACGCGATCGGCGGAGAGCCGGAAGCCCGCCATGTGGCTGCAGCGGACGCACGATATCGACGCGGCCATCCCGGTGGAAAATATCGAGCTCGAGGATACCGAAGAGTTGGTTCGCAAGCTGTTCGGGGAATTGATCGGAAAAGTGCTGTTTTCTGAAAGGCTTAGGCTTGACGGCTGGTTTCGCTCTGGCACCCTGATTTTTAGGATGGAGTGAGTGCCAACGATTTTTGCGAGGAGGGCCGACCGATGACCAAGTCGGAACTGATTGCCCGCATTGCCGCCGCCAATCCACACCTTTATCATCGGGACGTGGAACGGATCGTTACGACCATTTTCGATGAGATCACGTCCGCGCTTGCCCGGGGCGACAGGGTCGAACTCCGGGGTTTCGGCGCCTTTTCGGTCAAGGAGCGTGATTCGCGCATGGGGCGTAATCCGAGAACGGGCGAAGCGGTCAATGTCTCGGCGAAATACGTGCCGTTTTTCAAGACCGGCAAGGAACTCCGCGAGAAGCTCAATACCGATGCGTAAACCCATGGGTATCGCCGGCAGGGGGTCGGTTCTGTGATGAAGTTTATTTTTTGGATCGTTCTTTTCGCCATAGCCATTATTTTCATTGCGTTCTCGGTGACCAATAGGGACATCGTCGACCGTCGATTTGTGGCCGTCGCCCTATGTTGTCGATCTGCCGCTGTTCGGGGTCGCCCTGGTCGCCCTTTTTCATCGGTTTCATTTGGGGCGGCGATCATTGCGTGGATTTATGGCGGAAAGACAAGGCAGCGGGTTCGTAACTTGTACCGCCGGACGGAGAGCGACAAACGGGAATTGGCGATCCTGCGCCAAAAGGTGGCGAAGCTGGAAGGCACGACAAAGGTCCCCGCCATCGCGCCGCCGTCCGCCGACGCCGCTTGAAACCGTGACCCCCGGTTGGGAGGGCTTTATCCAGTCGGCGCTTTTGCGGGCGTTTTGTCGCGAGTTCAATGATTCTCCACGCGGTTATGGAGGTTTACCCCTGGGAACAGACCCGGTTGGGCTAGTTTGTCCGATTTTTAGCCTGTATAACCGTTGGTATGACTCCCGCCGCCGGAGAACCGGGTGCGCTCAGGTATGAAACCGTCCGAACGAATTATCGTTGCCCTTGATACGATTGACGTCGAACGCGCCGTATCGATGGCCGCGACGCTCGCGGGTTATGTCGGCGGGCTTAAGCTCGGCAAGGAGTTCTTCACCGCCAACGGACCGGGCGCCGTTGGCCGGATTTCCCAGTTCGGCTTGCCTGCTCTTTCTCGACCTCAAGTTTCACGACATCCCAAACACCGTCGCCGCCGCCGTGCGCGCCGCGCTGCCGCTTAGGCCGTACATGATCAACGTTCACGCCACCGGCGGGAGCGCCATGATGCAGGCCGCCGCCGCGGCGGCCGCCGAGGCGGGCAAGGATCGGCCGTTGGTTCTCGGGGTGACCGTTCTGACGTCCCTCGCGGGTCCGGACCTGGCGTCCATTGGAGTTTTCGGAGCCGTTCGCGATCAGGTTTTGCGTTTGGCGCTGATGGCCAAGGATTGCGGCCTTGACGGGGTCGTCTGCTCGGCCGAGGAGTTGGTGACCCTGCGCGGCGCGTGCGGTCGTGGCTTTAAGCTGGTGGTGCCGGGCATTCGTCCGCTTTGGTCGACGAAGGACGATCACAAGCGTGTGCTGACACCCTCCGATGCGGTGTCTCTCGGCGCGGACTATCTGGTGATCGGACGTCCCATCACCGGGGCGGACGACCCGGCGGGCGCGGCGCGGCGCATCGGCGAGGAGATCGCGGGACTCACGGTCGGTGCTTGAGGTCAAGATCTGTGGACTTGCGACCCGCGACGCGGTGGACGTTGCCGTCGAGGCCGGGGCGCGTTACGTCGGGTTCGTCTTTTTTCCGCCGTCGCCGCGATCATTGGATACCGCCCTTGCCGCGTCACTCGCGACACCGGTGCCGCCGTCGGTTGTCCGGGTCGGGCTGTTCGTCGACGCGGATGACGACTATCTCGGCGACGTCCTCTCGCGCGTTCCGTTGGACATGGCGCAGTTCCATGGCGCGGAGCCGCCCGAACGGATCGAACGAGGTCAAACGCCGATGGGGCAAGCCGGTGATGAAGGCGATATCGGTCGCACGGTCCGAGGATCTGGCGCGAGGTCCGGCGCTATGACGGCGTGGCCGATCGGCTGCTGTTCGATGCCAGGCCTCCGGAGGGCGCCGATCGTCCCGGCGGCAACGCCCGGAGCTTCGATTGGTCCCTGCTCAAGGGCTTGGATTCGTCGCCTTCCGTGGATGCTGGCGGGTGGGATCGATATCGAAAACGTGGCGGCGGCGGTGCGCCTCAGCGGGGCCAGAGCGGTCGATGTGTCTTCCGGCGTCGAGGACGCGCCCGGCGTCAAGAACCCCGAAAAGATCAGGGCGTTTCTGGACGTGGCCGCCACAATCTAGGTGAAGACTGTACGAGATGCTTTTCCACGCCCCGCCGAGGGGTGTATAGAGCGCGTTTCCATTGTCGGACAATGCGGAGAAACCGAATATCCATGGACGGCGTGAACACCTACCGGAGCGGGCCCGACGAACGCGGCCATTTCGGCATTTATGGCGGCCGGTATGTCGCCGAAACCCTGATGCCGCTGGTTCTCGAGGTCGAGAGCGCCTACAAGGCGAGCCCGGAGCGATCCCGCTTTCGCGCAAGAGTTCGACTATTATCTCAAGCATTATGTGGGCCGGCCGAGCCCGCTTTATCTCGCCGAGCGTCTGACCTGGCACTTGGGCGGCGCGAAAATCTACTTCAAGCGCGACGAGCTCAACCACACCGGCGCGCACAAGATCAACAATACGCTGGGGCAGATCCTACTGGCCAAGCGGATGGGCAAGACCCGCATCATTGCCGAAACCGGCGCCGGACAACACGGCGTCGCCACCGCCACTGTTTGCGCCCTGTTCGGAATGCGGTGCGAGGTCTACATGGGCGCCACCGACATCGAACGCCAGCGGCCCAATGTGTTCAGAATGAAACTTCTGGGCGCGGAGGTGCGGCCGGTGACGTCCGGGGCCGGAACCCTCAAGGACGCCATGAACGAGGCGCTGCGCAACTGGGTGGCGACCGTCGACGACACCTACTATCTGATCGGCACCGTCGCGGGCCCGCATCCGTATCCGGAGATGGTGCGCGAGTTCCAGTCGGTAATCGGCAAGGAGGCGCGGGACCAGATCATGGCCGCGGAGGGCCGGCTGCCCGACACGCTGGTGGCGTGTGTCGGCGGCGGCTCCAACGCCATCGGGCTGTTCCATCCGTTTCTGGATGACGAGGGCGTCGGCATGGTCGGGGTGGAGCCGGCCGGGCATGGGATCGAGACCGGCGATCACGCGGCGTCGCTGATCGCCGGCGATCCGGGCGTGTTGCACGGCAATCGCACTTATCTTTTGCAGGACGCCGACGGTCAGATCCGGGAAGGGCACTCGATCGCGGCCGGCCTGGACTACCCCGGGGTGGGTCCCGAGCATTCCTGGCTGCGCGATACGGGAAGGGTGACCTATGCGTCGGCGACCGATGCCGAGGCATTGAAGGCGTTCGAGCTATGCTCGCGCATCGAAGGGATCATTCCGGCGCTCGAGCCCGCCCACGCGCTGGCGTATGTCATGCGGACCGCCGGAGATCTGCCGCGCGATCACGTGCTGATCATGAATATGTGCGGACGTGGAGACAAGGACGTGTTCACCGCCGCCGCCGAACTGGGGATCGAGCTGTGAGCGGTCCCCGGAGGAACGAACGACGGATCGAAGGTCGGATCGAACGACGGTTCGCGGCCCTGCGCCAGGCCGGGCGGAGCGGGCTTGTCACCTTCATGACGGCGGGCGATCCGAATCGCGACGCGTCCTTGCGGATTTTGCGCGGCCTGCCCGCCGCCGGCGCCGATCTGATCGAGTTGGGCGTGCCGTTCAGCGACCCCATGGCCGACGGACCGGCCATTCAGCGGGCCTCTCGGCGGGCGCTCGGAGCGGGGCAGACGCTTGCCGCGACCCTCGGCGATGGTCGCGGAGTTCCGTCGCGGGGACGCCGACACGCCGATTATTCTCATGGGCTACTACAACCCCATTTATGTGTACGGGGTCGAGCAGTTCGTCGCCGACGCCAGGGGCTCGGGGGTCGATGGCCTGATCGTCGTGGATCTGCCGCCCGAGGAAGCCGAGGAGTTGCGTGTTCCCGCCTACGGCGCGGGCATCGATCTGATCTACCTGACGGCTCCGACAACCGGCGATGATCGCCTGCCGGTGGTTTTGGAGCATGCCGGCGGGTTCGTCTATTACGTCTCGATCACCGGTGTCACCGGCACGGCGTCGGCCTCGCGGGCGGACGTGGCCGCCGCCGTCGAGCGGATCCGCCGCCATACGTCCCTTCCCGTCGCCGTCGGGTTCGGCATCAGGACGCCCGAACAGGCGTCGGTCATGGCCTCGGTGGCCGACGCCGCCGTGGTCGGTTCGGCCTTGGTGGACCGGTTGGCCGGGCATGTGGACGAGAACGGTTCGGCGGACCCGGGTCTGGTCGACGACGTCTTGTCCTTTGTCACCGAGCTTGCCGAGGGCGTGCGGGGGGCCGCCGTGAAGGGAACCGCGGAGTGAGCTGGCTTACCAACGTCGTCAGGCCGAAGCTGAGGGAACTTGTCGGCGGTGGCCGGGAAGTCCCCGACAACCTGTGGAAACAATGCCCGAACTGCAGCCAGATGGTTTTCCACCGTGAGTTGCAGAAGAACCTGCGGGTGTGCCCCCACTGTGACCATCACCTGCGCTTGGCGGTCGCCGATCGATTGGCGATGCTATTCGACGAGGGCGCTTTCCAACCGGTTGAACTGGCGAAAAGATCCGTCGACCGCTTGAAATTCAAGGATCTGCGCAAGTACTCCGACCGCCTCAGGGACGCCCGATCGAAGACCGGTGACCGGGACGCGCTGGTCGTCGCCACCGGCGAAATCGGCGGCCACCGGACGGTGATGGCGGCGATGAACTTCGAGTTCATGGGCGGATCCATGGGGGTCGCCGTCGGCGAGGGGCTGTTGACGGCGGCGAGAAGGGCGTTGGAGGATCAAGCGGCGCTGATCGTTATTCCGGCCTCGGGCGGCGCGCGCATGCAGGAGGGCATTCTGTCGCTGATGCAGATGGCGCGAACCACCATCGCGGTGGAGGAGGTGCGGGAGGCCGGTCTGCCGTATATCGTCGTGCTCACCGATCCCACCACCGGCGGCGTGTCGGCCTCGTTCGCCATGCTTGGCGACATCGCCATCGCCGAACCCGGCTCGGTCATCGGTTTCGCCGGCGCGCGGGTAATCCAACAGACCATCCGCGAGAGCCTGCCGGACGGGTTCCAGAAGGCGGAGTACTTGCTTGAGCATGGCATGATCGATGCGGTGGTCCACCGTCACAAGCTTCGCGACACCTTGATCCGGATTATCGGTCTGCTGCGCCAGACACGGCCGCCGGAGCCGCCGCCGGCCGACACACCCGCCGTCGCCGAAGACAGCGGGCTATCGCTCGAGGGAATCCCGCAGCCGGAGAAAGAACCGCCCGTGAGGGAGGAGCCCGCTGCCCAATAGCGACGCCGTTCTCGCGCGCCTTCAGAAGCTGCACCCGCGCAGCATCGATCTCTCTCTCGGCCGGATCGAGCGGCTGCTCGAACACCTGGGTCATCCGGAAAAGGACCTGCCGCGCGTGGTTCACGTGGCCGGCACCAACGGCAAGGGTTCCGTCATCGCCTTCGTTCGGGCCATGCTCGAGGCCCGGGGCTTGCGCGTTCACGTATATACCTCGCCCCATCTCATCCGTTTCAGCGAGCGGATCGTGGTTGCCGGCGAGGAAATCGGCGAAGACGATCTGATGAGCGTCCTGGAAGAATGCGAGGTCGCCAACGGCCCCGAACCCATAACGTTCTTCGAGATCACCACCGCCGCGGCCTTTTTGGCGTTCGCGCGGGCGCCGGCGGAGGTGACGCTGCTCGAAACCGGCCTCGGGGGGCGGCTTGACGCCACCAACGTGATCCCCGACCCGCTTCTGACCGTGCTTACGCCCGTTTCCATCGATCACCAGTCGTTTCTGGGCGATACCCTCGAAGAGATCACCGGCGAGAAGGCCGGTATCCTCAAAACGGGCGTTCCATGCGTGGTGGCCAACCAACGTCCCGAAGCGGCGCGGGTGATCCAAGAGCGCGCCGAAGCCGTGGGGGCGCCGCTGGCATGGGAGGGAATCGACTGGTCCATGCGCTCGGACGTCGACGGTGTCGTTTACGAGGATGACCGGCGGAGCACCCGCTATCCGCCGCCGGGTCTTGCCGGCGCCCATCAGGTCGCCAACGCCGGTGTCGCCGTGGCCGGCGTCCGCCGCCTTGCCGGCCTGAACATCGATGACGACGCCATCGCAACCGGTCTGCGACGGGCCTCGTGGCCGGCCCGCCTGCAATGTCTCGGCGCCGGACCGTTAACAGCGTTGTTGCCCGAGGCTTGGGAGTTGTGGCTCGACGGCGGACATAACCCCGCCGCCGGCGAAGCGTTGGCCCGTCATGTCCAAACCTGGGCGGACAAGCCCCTTCACCTGGTTTTCGGCGGGCTGAGAAACAAGGACGCCGCCGGACTCCTGGAACCACTGGCGCCTTACGTGAGCCGCCTGGCGACCGTGGCCATTCCAGGCCAGGAAAACTGCCTTACCGCCGAAGAGGCTACCAGCGCGGGCTCGTCCGTGGGCCTCGCGGGGGAGCCCGCCGACAGTCTCGACGACGCGCTGACCCGGCTCGCGCGCGACGATCACGGACCCGCGCGCGTGCTCATCTGCGGTTCGCTGTATCTGGCGGGCGCCGTTCTCGCCGCCAATCAGTGCTGACCCGGATCCCTAAGCTGCTACCGTCAAGGGCGAACCCTTCCGGAAGTTGTCGAGAATGTGTTGCTCAAGGCAATCGTGGATGGGCGATCGCGCGTTGGCCGATCGGCGCAGCGCGATTTGATAGCTGGGCAGCGCCGGAAACCCGTCTTGCGAGTCGAGAATACGAAACCCCACGCCGACGTTGCTTCGCGGCAGGGCGCTGACCGCGAGGCCCGCCCTCAGCGCCGCTTCGATGCCGGAGAGGCTCACGCTGGTGTAGGCAAGACGATACGCGCGGCCCTGCTTGGCGAGAGCGTCGATCGCCCACTGGCGGAACTTGCAGCCGGGATGGAACAACGCCAGCGGCACGGGATCCTGCCGATGCGCGCATTGGGTCGCCAACGTCACCCACACCACCGGCTCTCGCAACAGAACGATGCCGCCGTCGTCTCCGTAGCCGTGGGTGATGAGCGCGAGGTCGACAGCGTCCTCGGCGAGCAGCCCGAGCAGGTTGGTCGTTGTGTCGCACACGACCTCCACATGCACGAGCGGGTGGGACTCGGCAAAGCGGGCGAGAATCGCCGGCAGGAAGGGGACGGCGTACTCGTCCACGGTGCCCAGCCGCACCGTTCCCTGCAGGTCGGACTGAACGAACGCGGCGAGCGCTTCCTGGTGCGCCTTGAGGATCCGTCGCGCGTGCCCGAGCAGCATCTCGCCGTCCCGGGTTAAACTCACGGACCGGCCCTCGCGGGCGAATACCGGCCGTCCCAGCAGCTCCTCGAGCCGCTTGATCTGCATGCTGACGGCGGACTGGGTGCGGTGAACACGTCTGGCCGCGTCGGTAAAACTGCCACTATCGGCGATCGCCACGAACGTCTGTAGCAGATCCGCCTCGATCATGGTCTGCATGGCTCGCTCCATCAATTCATTTGATAATGATTATAAGAACTATTCGTTGGATTGATCAAGGAGATTTTGCCAGAGTCTGTTGTGAGCAACGGATGAACTCACTGACATGAAAGGAGCGAAAGAGATGCCGTACACATATGGAAGCCTCGGAACGCCCCACGCCGAATTCCTCGAGCAGGCGCGCGCCGAACGGGCGAAGGTGGTCTCCGCGGCGCTAGACGGCGTCGGAAGCCTTGGCGCAAGGGCCGTCCGCGCACTGGGGCGCGCCGCCCGGACCATCGTCTCAAGCCTGGTGACGGGACACCGGCGGCGCGCCGCGATGCGCGAACTGCAGGCCTTGGACGACTGGATTCTGAAGGATATCGGAATCTCCAGAAGCGACATTCCGTTTCTGGTCGAGCGGCAGCTTTCCGCCGGGCCGTCTGCGGCGACGGGATCGGGCACGGAGTGCGAAATCACGACACTTGACGATCGTAAGACGGTCTACGCGAGCCATCGCGCCGTGCTCCGCCCCGCCGCGTGACGGTAATGGGCCTCGGGATGACGGATGCGGCTCCCGGCAAGCCGGGAGCCGCGCTGTCTCTCCACGGCGCGGAGCGGCGGGATGACAAACACCCCGGCGCGCCATGACCGCGGCCGATTTTTAATCGCTTGGATTTTGGGAAACGTGGACGCGCCAATGTCCGGAACGACCGGTGGTTGGCCCAGGGTTACCGGCTTGGGTCCGCCGTTACAAAACCGAATCGACCCATTCGAACAGCTTGCCCTTGGGCAGGGCGCCGATCCTGGTGGCCGCGACCTGGCCGTCCTTGAACAACATCAGCGTCGGAATTCCGCGCACGCCGTACTTTGAGGGCGTCATCGGGTTCTCATCGATGTTCAGCTTCGCAACGGTCACCTTCTCGCCCCGTTCCGCGGAGAGAGCCTCGAGCGCCGGCGCGATCTGCTTGCAAGGGCCGCACCATTCCGCCCAAAAGTCGACGAGCACCGGTTTGTCAGCCTTCAAGACGTCGGCGTTGAACGACTCGTCCGTGACTGGTTTTGCCATTTAATTATTCCTGTCAGTAAGTTAACGGAAGCGGCAGGAAATCATATCCTGTTGTGTTGAGCTAAATCTATGGGCCGGTTGTGGCGTGGTCAAGGCGTGTGCCCATCGAGAAGGGCGTCTTCGAGGGTCATCAGGCGCGGACCATCCGTCCACAACAGCACGCAACGCACGGGCAGATCAGGATAAATCAACCGCAGGACCGCCCGGTACGCGGCCATCTGCCCGAGATAAATAGTGGGCACGGCGGACGGATCGCCGGGCACCGGCCGGTTGGTTTTGTAATCCAGAACCGTGACGGACTCGGACGAAATCAGGAGGCGATCCACTTGTCCCGAAATCACTCGACCGTCGACCAGCCCGGTGAGCGGAACCTCCGCGCGGCTCCCCGGCCCGAACAGGCGCGCGTGCTCGGGATGTTCGAGCACGCCCAGCACCTCGGCCACGATTTCGTCGCGCGCTTCGGGGCTCAACCCATGCGCCGGTCGGGCCAGCCAGGAACTTGCGGTCGACGCACGGCGATCCGGGGCCACTTCGGGCAAGCTCTGAAGGAGCCGATGGATCAACCGGCCGCGCTTGAACCGTTGGCCATCGTCCGGCCCCACGGGAGAGCGGACGGCCGGCTCGTCCTCCTCGGGTCTCGACGGCGCCAGGGGTCGCGGTGGATCGGGTTCGGCCGCCGGCGGTGATTGTGCCCAGGATGGCAGCGGCGCGGGCTCGACCTCGGGCGGGGGTTCGGTTTTCTCCCCCGCGACTTCCTGCGGACAGGTGAGGCGGAGAACCCGTGCGTCGCCGATCTCGGGTGCGCCGGCGAGAAAGGAATCTTCGATACTCTCCAAGTTGTCCTCGGAAACCGCTTCGAGGCCGTTTTTAATGAGATGATACCAGCAGTCGTCCGGCTCCTTGTTCTTGCCCTTCCAGCCGCAAACGATGAGCCGGTCCTCGGCCCGGGTCATCGCCACGTAGAGCAACCGGCGGTATTCCCGCCGATCCTGCAGTTTCACGCGGTCCCGCTCGCTGTCCGCCACGGATTCGCAGAACGTGCGCGATGGGGGCCAAAGCAACAGACCCTCGTCGTCGCCGGTTTGTCCGGCCCACAGGAACTTGGGCCCCTTGGTGGGGGCCCCCATGGTGTCCGGCAGAAACACGATGGGCGCCTGCAATCCCTTGGCGCCGTGCACGGTCATGACCCGAACGGCGTTGCGCGCCGTCTGTTCCAAGTCGCGCTTGATTTCCACCTTCCCGGCCTCGAGCCAATGCAGAAAGCCCTCCAGCGACGGAGGGTGAGAGCGCTCGAAATCCAGGGCGAGGTCGAGGAACTCGGCGATGGGATCCTCGGCCTCCCGTCCCAGCCGGGAGAAAAGCTTTTGCCGGCCGCGGAGGGGGCCGAGCAGCTTTGCGTAGAACTCGAACGGCGGCATGGTGTCGGCGAGCGCCAGGAATTGGGAAAGCCGGTGGTAGGCGTCGCCGAATTCGGGCGCATTCGCGGCGCGGGACCGAAGCGAATCCCAAAGGCTGCCGTTACGGTTGTAGGCCAGCCGGAACAGTTGGTCTTCGTCGAGGCCGATCAACGGGCTCTTCAGGACCGTGGCCAGGGTCACATTGTCCGTGGGCAGCAGGACAAAACGCCCCACGGCGATCAGATCCATGACCGCGATCTGATCCGTGAGCACCATGCGGTCCACGCCGGTCACCGGCACCCGCAGCAGCTTCAACGCCCGCACCAGCTCCTCGACAAAGGCGGTGCGCCGGCGGACAAGCACCAAGATGTCTCCGGCGGCGATGGGCCGGCCCCTGGATTCGAGAATTTCCGAGCCTCCCACCATGAGGTTGATCCGCCGCGCGATCAGTTGGGCGAGCCGAGCCTGAGGGGAATCTCCCCGTATTCGCTCGACGGGCGGCTTCCAGGGCGCCGGCGCGTCGGTTTCGAGGGGGATCACGGGCGGCCACAATTCGACCGCGCCGCCCTGCTGCTTGCGCCATGCCTGATGCTGGATGGGCTGACCGTCCAGCGCCAAGCCGTCCGCGGCGCCGGGCATCGAGAAAACCGCGTCCACCGCTTGCAGAACGGCACGGGTGGACCGGAACGAGACGGTCAGGTCGATGGGCCGCCAGATCTCGTGGGCCTGTCTGACCTGCCCGCCGAACATGTCCTGGTTGGCCACGAACTGTTCGGGAGCGGCCCCTTGGAAGCTGTAAATGGATTGCTTCACGTCGCCGACGGCGAAGATCGTTCGAACGCCCTCCCGGGCGCCCGCGCCGGCGAAGAACTCGGACGTGAGCGCGCGCACGATGCGCCATTGTTCCGGGCTGGTGTCCTGGGCTTCGTCGATAAGCACGTGATCGATGCCGCCATCGAGCTTGAACAGAACCCACGACGTGTTTCCTTCCCGTTCCAGCAGGCGGGCTACGTAATGGATCAGATCGTCGTAATCGAGCAGGGCCCTGGCGGCCTTGAGCCGCCCATAGGCGTCGAGCAAGGCCTTGCCCAGAATCAGGAGAGCGGCGGTGGCTTGCGCGGTGGCCGCCGCCCGGCATTTCATGACCACCGCCAGAAGCCGCTCGGCTTCGCTTCGCAGGGCCTCGTCGGCGCCCGGCACAAGAACGCCGGCCTTTTTGGTGATCAATTTCTTGAGTACCGTTGGCGAGGCTGCCGTCGTCAGAAACGCGCACGTGTAAGGATCGAAGCTCGTTTGCCGAACGGCGGAGTTGGCCGCCAACCAGTCCCCGATCTTCATTCCTCTGTCGCGGTCCTTGTCCGAACCTTCGCTCAGCGCCGACAGGGTTTGCCGCAGTCCCAAGGCGTCGAACGCGTCATCGACGCAGGCGCCGGCGATCACCGTCTCCGGTGTTTCATCATTACCGACGCCAAGCAGATCCCGGACGGCGGCGATCACGCCCTCCATCGAGCCGTACCGGTCGATCAAACGGCCGAGGCGGCCGCGTTCGCCGGCGAGCGCCGCCATCAGGTCGGAAAACCCGGTTTCGTGGAGATGGCGGGTGACCTCCGACAACGCACCCGCCAGCAAACCCGGGTCCTTCCGCGCCTGGATCAGGACGTGCTCGCGGGCGTTGGTCAGAAGTTCCCGGGCATCGGACTCGTCCATGACCGAAAAGTGGGAAGCCACGCCGGCCTCCAACGGGAACCGGCCGAGCAGAGACTGGCAGAACGCATGAATGGTCTGAATATTCATGCCGCCGGGCGTGTCCAGCACCCGCGCGAACAACTGGCGGGCGCGGTTGCGTTCGATGTCGTCCGCCCGGCGGCCTAGAAGCCGCAACAGGTCCGTGTCCAAATCGGCGTCGGGGAGAGCGGCCCACGCCCCGAGTTGCTTGGCGATGCGGGTGTTCATTTCCGCCGTGGCCGCCTTGGTGTAGGTCAGACACAGGATGCGTTCGGGGCGCGTGCCCGTCAGCATCAGGCTGAGAACACGGTCGGTCAGCACCTTGGTCTTGCCGGTGCCCGCGGACGCCATGACCCACACCGAGGCCCCGGGATCGGATGCGCCCCGCTGTGCCACATTGGGGTCCAAGTTCGCGGCTTCGAGCACGGTCACTCCTCTTCGTCTCCGCCCGCCGACCATTCCTTGACGCGGGCGAGATGTTCGTAGTCGCTGAACCGGGGGGCGGCGGATGGCGACGGGCGCGAACGATACGGCGTGTCTTCGAGATCGAACCTGGCCACCAGGTTGCGCAAGCCCTCGACGGCGTCGGTCGCCAGCGCGCGCGGGTCGGCCTGGAGCTCGATTGTCTTCCCCGCCGGTTCGCCGCCGTGCAGGCGCCAGTAGGCGAGGCTGGACACGGCCTTCGCGGGAATGCCGCCAAATCCCCCGGTCTCGGCGATGGCCGCTTCCAGGGGAAGTTGGGGCGCGAAACCGGCCTTGACTTCTTTTTCCGTCGGAGGCGCGCCGGTCTTGTAATCGATGACGGCGAGCGATCCGTCGGCCAGAATATCGATCCGGTCGGCGATGGCGGTGATCTCGAAGGGCCCCCCCGGAGCATCGAGGATCATTCCGCCCCGGACCTCGGTGGCGCTGGCCTGGACCATTAGCCGCCGTTCCCGCTCCATCTCCACGAACCAGCGGGCGATGCGCTCGAACCTCGGCCACCAGAACGCTCGAATGGCCGGTTGGTCCAATAGCCCGCCAAAAGCCTGGCGGCCGGCCTCAAGCAGTAAATCGATGGCGCTCCCCG
Organism: uncultured Alphaproteobacteria bacterium; assembly: GCA_963771545.1. Taxonomy (GTDB): domain Bacteria; phylum Pseudomonadota; class Alphaproteobacteria; order Rhodospirillales; family Defluviicoccaceae; genus CAKZLS01. The sequence continues at coordinate 2,688,035 of CAVYTX010000002.1, read as the reverse complement.
GGAGCGGCCCGGGATGCGCCGCCACGAAGTGATCGAGGGCCTTGTGGATGCTGGCGCCGTAATCGGCGGTGGTGGGGTCGGCATCGATGGGATCGAGGGCCAGCAATTTCAGAACGTGCCTCGCGTAGATGGCGTAGGGGTCGCGCATCCAGGTTTCCACCTGGGTCACCGACAGCTTGCGCGGCCGCGCCGCCACCGGGGGTCTGGGTTCCGGCGGGTCGATGGGGGTCACGCGGTCCGGAGTGTCGAGACTCCCCTGCCACTGGAGCCACTGCCCGGGATTTCCCAAGGTTTCGGGTCCGTTGGCCATTTGGATAACGTTTTCCAGCCGCAGCAGCCAGCGGCAGGGAACCGTGGGGCTCCCGGCCATCCGTCGCGAGCGGGTGAGCCAGACCTCCGGCGCCGAGAACGCCTGGGCGAAGTCGTGGGCGGAAAGCCCGATGCGCCGCTCCGGCAGCGGCAGGCCGAGCTCCCGCATCATCGGCCGGCTCATCCACGGGCTGGCATGGGCCTTGGGCGGCCAGGTCTCCTCGTTCAGGGACCCGAGGATCATCACGTCGGTCTGCCGCAGACGCGCCTCCAACGGCCCCAGAATGGCGACGCGGGGGTGACGGCCATATCGCGGTCTGACCACCCGTCCGGTGAGCAGCACGTCGAGAAGCGCCGGATAGGCTTCGCTCGCCAACGGATCGAAGCCGTCGGCCGCTTCGTTGAATTCGGCGACGAAACCGGCGGCGGCCTCGCCGGCCTCGCCCGCCCACAAGCGTTCGGCGCCCGACGCGTCGTGGCTGGCGGCCAGGCGTTCGGCCATATCGACGTGCGATCGAAGAAGATCGCGGATGATCGCCGCGCCGGCATCGAGGACGGCGGCGAACGGTTCCACCGCGCCCGCCAGTCTCGCCAGGACATCTTCCAGGTCCGCGTCCCCGCCCTCGGCCTTAACCGCCGCCGCGAGGCCGGCGATTCCTGGCGCGGGCCGGGGACCGCGGAGGATCTTGCGCTCCAGGTGGCGGACGCGGGCCCGAAACACCGGGGGAGACAGCCCAATGGATGCCAGCGGGTGCTTGAGGACGGCCAGCAGGCCCACCGGCGCGCAGTTCTCCGCCACCATCCGCGCGGTCAGCCGCAGGAACGCCCCGGGCGGGGTTTCCGCCAGCGGCCGGCCGGCCGAATCGTCCACCGCCACGTTCCAGCGCTCCAGTTCGCGGGCCACCCGGCGGGCAAGCGGCCGGTCGGGCGTGACCAGGGCGGCCGTTTTCTCGGGATGCTCCAAGACACCGCGCATGATCAGGGCGATGGTTCGGGCTTCTTCCTCCGGTCCGGGAGCATCGATGCGCGTCACCGCCGCGAGGGCGCGGGAGGGAGACAACGGAGGCTCGCCATCACCGCCGGCAGCCGCCGTCGACGGCCGCAACGCGCGATTGATCAGAACCGCGCGCTCTTCCGGTGTTCCGGTCACCCCGGCGGCGGGCCATGGGCGAACGTCACGCCGGTCAAGGTCCATGCGTTTGAGCAGTTGCGCCATGCCGTATTGCGGGTGGGTGGGTTTCAGGGTGCTCCAGGTGTCGTCGCCGGCGCCGGTGTCGAGCCCGGGCAGAACCAACGCGCCTTTCGGCAACCGGGCGACCACCGCCAGAAGTTCGGCGGTGGCCGGCATGCTGCCCGTGGAGCCGGCGGCGATGACGGGATCCGCGGGCGGCGTTTCCATCCACGCCCGCGCCTGGGCTTCCAGCAGTTTATTGCGACGTTCGGCCGGGTCGATGCAACCCTCGTCGCCCAGCACCTGGGGCCAAGTTTCGGTAAGGATCGAGAGGAACTTGAGGGTGATTTCCCAGTGCTCGGCGAACCGGTCGGGAACCAGGTCCGGCAGGCGCCGGAAATCGAGCCGTTCGGTGTGCACCTGATCGAGCAGGCGCGCCAGTTCCGCCGCCAGCCGGGCCGCCTGGTCGGCCGAAACGGCGTCGTCCTTGTGCATGGCGTGGATCAAACGCATCAACAGGAGCTGTCGTCGCAATGGAGAGATTGCGGGCGGGATCTGGGTGTCGGCCAGGAGAGCCGACCCGTCGGAGCCGTCGAGCGCCAGTTCGTCCTCGTCGATGTCGCCCAACGGCATCATGCGCGGCAGCAACAGCGGCCGGCCACCGCTCCGGCGGAGAAACGCGTCCGTCAGGGACCGGCAGGCGCGGCGGGTGGGCAGCAATACCGTGACCGCCGCCAGGGTGGACGGATCGCCGCCGATGATCTCGTCGATACCGGCCACGAGCGCGTCGACGAAGGGAAGGCCGGGACGGATGGTGTAGACGTTCATGCCGCCGGCCGCCGGTGTTGGGGAACGATGCGCTCGGCGATGGCCAGGTCCTCCGGGGTGCCCACATGGAACCACGATCCCTCGTGAGCGACGCCGAACAGCCGGCCTTGTCCGATGGCTTTATCGAACAGAACGTTGAGGGAAAACGGCCCGTCGGGCACGTTTTCGAACAGGCGCGGATGCAGGATCTGGACGCCGGCGAACATGTAGGGCACCAGTGTCCGTTCGGGCCGCCGCGTCAGCCGACCGTCGGGGGCCAGCAGGAAATCCCCCATGCCATCGTAACCATGGGCGCTGACGGTGGCGTGCAGCAGCAGGATGCCGTCCATCCGGTCATCGTTCCAGGCGTCGGCGAGGGTGTCGAGGGTGGGACGCGGGCCATCGATCCACAGCGCGTCGCCGTTGACGACGAAAAACGGATCGTTGCCCAACAGCGGGAGGGCCCTGACGACACCGCCGCCGGTCTCCAGCCGGTCCTCTTCCACCGACAGCACGATCCGGGGCGAGGGACGACGGCTGACGTGCCGCTCGATCATTCCGGCCAAATAATGCGCATTCACGACCACCTCCTCGACGCCGGCTTTTTCGAGATGATCGATGGCCCGGTCGAGCAGGGTGCGGCCCGCCACCGGGATAAGCGGTTTGGGCAGCGTTTCGGTGATGGGCCGCATCCGCAGACCGAGTCCGGCCGCGAGGATCATGCCGCGACGGGGCATCGCGCCGTTGGAAAGCGCTTTCATTCGGCGCCGGGCGGGCAGGCGGGAATGCTTCGAAATTCACGAGGGATGTTGGTTTCGAACCATGCCGAGACCTTGGCCAGCGCCGGATGGCGCAGCGCCCGTTCCAAAAGCCGCCAAACCCGGGGAATGTGAGCCAGATAGCCGGCTTTTCCATCGCGCCGGCAGAGCCGGGTGAAAATTCCGATGACCTTGGCGTGCCGCTGAGCGGCAAGAATGGCGAAAGCCGCTTCGAAGCCGGGCCGGTCCAGATCCTCTATTCCGTCGAAATAACGGCTCAGCATCGCGGCCCTCAGATCCGGGGCGATATCGCGGCGCGCGTCTTCCAGCAGCGACATCAGATCGTATGCGGAGGCGCCGGCGACGGCGTCTTGGAAATCCAAGAGGCCGCATGCGGCGACACCGTGACGGTCCGGGAGGCGGATGAGGTTGTCCACGTGAAAATCCCGAAGAACCAGAGTCCGAGGCTGGGCGTGAACCGCCGGAAACGTTTGACTCCACGCGTCGATATAGGCGGTGCGGACGGCCTCGGATGGGGGGGCGCCGAGGACCGCCGGCAGGTACCAGTCGGTGAGCAGGAGCGTTTCGTCCAGCAGGCGTTCGTTGTCATAGGCCGGCAATCCGGCCGGAAGGGCGTTTAAGGGCGGAAGCCGATGCACATAAATGAGGACGTCGACGGCCAAGGCATACAATGTCGTCTCGTCGGAGCCTTTTTCGAGCAGCCGGGTGAACGTGTCGTCGCCGAGATCTTCGAGCAGCAGCAATCCGGCTTCGGTGTCCTCGGCGAGGACGCGGGGCGCGCTCAGGCCCAAATCCAGCAAGTGACGGTCAATGCGGACGAACGGGCGAACGTCTTCGTGCTCGGGAGGGGCGTCCATCAAAACGGCCCGCCGCGCGCCGTCCCGGAGCCTGTGATAGCTGCGAAAGGATGCGTCGTCCGCCAATGGCTGGACATGGTCGAGGCACCAGCCATCGGCGGCCAGGAACGCTTCGATCCGTCGCCGTCGGTCAATCAAGACCGGCCTCCGCGAGACGCGCCCGCCACTCGCCGTGGCCTTCCAGAGCGGCCGTGCGCGAATCAGGCGTAGCACCCTCAGTCAGTTTGATGTCCAAACGGCGGGCGGGCAGGAGGGGGCCCAGCCTGTCCGGCCACTCCACCAGCGAGATTCCCGCGCTGAACGCCTCTTCGATACCCAACTCGTACGTTTCCTCGAACGATTTCAGGCGAAACAGATCGAAGTGATACGTGGGACCGTCCGAGCCGTCCATGGGTTCATAGACCTGAACCAGGGTGAAGGTGGGGCTGGGGACGTCTTCGAACGCATCGCCGCGCGTCCGGATAAAGGCGCGGGCGAACACGGTTTTTCCCGCGCCCAAATCTCCCCACAGCGCCAGCACGTCACCGGGCCGAGCGATGGGGGCCAAGCGGCGGGCGAGCGCTTCGGTCGATGCCTCATCGGGCAGCTCCCGGTGGATCTTCAAATTCGCCTTGTCCGCGTTTTCCATCACTTGACTATCTCATCGCTTTGCAACAATCGCGATTGACCGTGGCCGATCCCCGGGCAATGGCGTGAAACTTGCGCCGGAGCCTCCGGACGGTCATTTTAAGCCGGTCCGAGGGGGCGCGAACACCAACCCTGCGATCCGGAGTTTCCATGTCAGAGGACCCGCAAAAAACGGATGTGGCCATCATCGGCGCCGGGCCCGTCGGAGTTTTTGCCGTTTTCGAATGCGGGATGGTGAATTTGTGCTGCAATGTGATCGACGCCTTGGCGGGGGCGGGAGGCCAGTGCACCGCCCTTTACCCCGAAAAACCCATCTACGATATTCCCGGCTATCCGACGATCATGGCCGGGGAACTCATCGACAAGCTGCGTCAACAGGCCGAGCCGTTCAAGCCGGTTTATCATTTCGGGCAGCAGGTTGTGCGGTTGGAACTCTCGGATGGCAACCGGTGGCTGCTTGAAACCTCCATCGGGACCCGAATCGACGCGGCGGCCGTGATCATCGCCGCGGGGGTGGGCGCATTTGGTCCCAATCGGCCGCCGCTGGCGGGCATAGAGCAGTACGAGGGGCATCCTCCCGGTCATGGCGTGCACTACTTCATTTCGCGCCGCGAGGATTATCGCGGGCGCCACGTGGTGATCGCGGGCGGCGGCGACTCGGCCGTGGACTGGGCCGTGTCCTTGGCGGAATTGGCGGCGAGTGTGGCTGTCGTCCATCGCCGGCCCAAGTTCCGGGCGGCACCCGATAGCGCCCGGAAACTTCAAGAACTGGCCAATGGCGGGGTGATCGACCTGGTGGTTCCCTGTCAGCTGCATGGCTTGGAAGGGGTCGGTGGAGAGCTGAGAACGGTGGTGGTCGGCGACCTGGACGGCAATCACCGGCGTCTGCGCGCGGACGCGTTGCTGCCGTTCTTTGGGCTTTCACAGAATTTGGGCCCGGTTCTCGATTGGGGACTGAACGTGGATCGCCACCATATCGTCGTTGACCCCAGCACGTGCGCGACGGATCGGCCGGGAATCTTCGCCATCGGCGACATCGTGACCTATCCGGGAAAACTCAAACTGATTCTCACCGGCTTCGCCGAGGCGGCCGCGGCCGCTCATGCCATCTACCCCTTGCTCCATCCCAACGAAGCGCTTCATTTCGAATACTCGACCACCAAGGGCATACCGGCTACAAAATAACGCCAGTGGTCCGGATCTAACATATGGTACCCATACGATCGCGTTTCCCCTTCCCACATGGGGAACGGAACCGTGAAAGTGGGTACTAGACATCGCCGTCGCCGCTCATCCGGATCGAGCTTTGGTCGGGGCGCGCGTCGCCGCCAGGATTTGCTCCGGCGATTCCTCGTCTCGAAACAGCTCGAAGGAGACGGCCCCGCCGTCGTCGATCCGAAACCCATGGACGGCGATCCAGGGCAGGCTGTTGTATTGAAACGGCGTCGAAAAGTAGTACGCGCCGGTATCGTGGATGACCACGTAGTCCCCCGCGTCGAGCGGCGGCAAATGGCGGCCACGGGCGATGATATCGCCGGCGAAACAGCATGGCCCGGCGACGTCCTGCTCCACCTTGTCTCCAACCTTCGCGCTACCGGAATGGTCGACCGCGCTGACCCGGATGGCCCACATGTCGGGCATGAACACCGTGCGCGTCGCCGTCTGCGCGCCGGCGTGGGTGATGGCGATCCGGCGGCCGCCCGTGGTTTTGGTGTACTCCACGCGCGCGCATATGAACCCGTTCTTGGCCAGGATCGAGCGCCCGAACTCGGTAACGATCCGGTAGCCGCCCGAAAACAGCCGAGGGATTCCCTCGCGGAGCACCGCCGCGTATTCGGCGAATGTCGGTCTCACTTCGTCGCTCTCGAAATTCACCGGCAGCCCGCCGCCGATGTCCAAGGTCGTCACCTGGTTATGGCCGGCCGCCTTGTTGACCTCCTCGGCGAACGCGACGGCCTTTCCGATGCCATGGACGATGAGTTCGAACGGACAGCCCTGTGAGCCGACGTGGGTGTGCACGCAGGTGAGCCATGGGTGCCGGGCGTAGGCGTCCAACAACGCATCGCGATGGTCGTCCAGGGCGACGCCGAACTTCGATGTTCGGGTCGCGGTGCTCATGGCGGCGATGGTGCCGACGCCGACCTGGGGATTGAGGCGGAAACCGAGCACCGAACGCGGCTGGCCGGCGCCGGCGATGGCCAGCACGCGTTCGTATTCCTGAAAGTTGTCGATGTTGACGGCAATGCCCCGTTCTAGCGCGAAGCGGAGTTCCGCCATGGTCTTGGCCGGGGAGTCGAAAACGATCGTTTCGGGGGGGAAGCCGGCGTTGATGGCCTGGTGAAGCTCGCCCGGGCTCGCCACCTCGCATCCCATGCCGCGGGCGCGCAGCAGGGACAGCACGTTCTCGAGACAGTTGGCCTTGGCGGCGAACGTGTGGGTAAAATTCGCGCCAAAGGCATCCTTGAGCGATGCGACGGTCCGCTCGACACCCTCGATGTCGACAAAACCAGCGAGCAATGAGCCCTCGCTCAGCAGCCCGCGTTCGACGGCGGCCCGTACCACCGCCTCTTTGCGGGGCGAAAGAGCATCGTCCATGTTGCCACCTCCCATTGGCTATCCGCGTTTTCGGGATTACGCTATTTACGTTTTCGGGATTACGCCGTGTATGGGTCAGCCTTGTTGAATTCCTCGACGAGGGTCTGGATCCGCATGGGATCCATTTGTTCCATGATCATTTGCGCCCGCCGGCTGGCGGCGACGAGATCGAGGCCGAGAATGCGCCTCTTGACGCGCGGGATGTTGGTTGCGGTCATGGAGAGTTCACGGAGACCCAGGCCGACCATCAATCCGGTATAACGGGGATCGCCGGCGATCTCGCCGCATACGCTGACCGGGATGCGCGCTCGCAAGGCCGCCGCCACCGCGAACTGGATGAGCCGGAGGACCCCCGGGTGCAGGGGATTGTAAAGGTGAGCCACGCGTTCGTCGCCGCGGTCGATGGCCAGCGTGTACATGGTAAGGTCATTGGAGCCGATGGCGAAAAAATCGCTGACCTGAGCGAGAGCGTCGGCCGCGAGGGCCGCTCCCGGCACTTCGATCATACTTCCGAGCGGAGGCAGCGCGATGGGAATGGGGATATTGCGGCGGTGCAATCGCCGCGCCGCCCGCGCCAGGATCTCCCGCGATGTCCGGATTTCCGAGACCGTGGTTACCATGGGCAGGAGAATACGCACATCGCCGTACGCGGCGGCGCGCAAAATCGCGCGAAACTGGGTTTCCAGGAATTCCGGCCGGGCGAGCGACAGGCGAATGCCCCGCAACCCGAGCGTCGAGGCCGCGCTTTCTCCAAAATCTCCCACCAGATGGGCCGCGCTCTTATTGCCGCCGAAATCCGCGGTGCGGATGGTGACCGGGTATCCATCGCTTTGTTCGATCAGGCTCCGGAATGCTTCGAACTGTTCGTCTTCACTCGGCATCGTTGCGCGGTTCATGAACATGAACTCGCTGCGCAGAAGTCCGATCCCGCTTGCGCCCACGTGCGCGACATTGGCCATTTCCAACGGCAGCTCGACATTGGCCTGAAGACTGATCTCAATGCCGTCGCGGGTTACCGCCCGCTGTTTGGCCAGCCGGTTGAGCCGTTTTTTCTCCTGGAAACGTTCATCGCGACGGCGTTGAAACGCTAGGACCGATTGTTCGCTCGGGTTGACGACGATTTGTCCAAGATCGCCGTCGACGAGGATCTGATCGCCGGACTTGATCGCGGCCATAAGGTCGGGGACTCCGAGAACGGCGGGAAGACCCAGGGCCTGAGCCATGATCGCGGTATGGCTTTGCGCTCCGCCGAACTGGGTCGCGATGGCCACGACCCTCCGGGGATCCAGTTGCGCGGTGTCGGCGGGGGTCAGTTCCTCGGCGACGATCACGCTTCCCTTCGGTACCGTCAAGAGAGGCCTGACCGAAGCCTTCGTCAGGTGATGGACGAGGCGTTTGCCGACCTCCCGGATATCCTCGCTGCGCGTGGCGAGGTAAGGATCGTGCATGGCTTCGAATGCGTGGACGATCGCCCCCACCTCCCCCTGCACGGCCGCTTCCGCGTTGATCCGCTCACTGTCGATACGGTTGCGGGCCCCACGCACAAGGCGCGAGTCCTTGAGCATTTCAATGTAAGCATCGAGCAGATAGCCGAATTCATCCGCGGTCATATTGGATATTGTCTTGAGCCGCCCTCGCGCCTTGGACCGCAGCCGCGCCATCTGCCGCCGGGCGCGATCGACGGCGCTTTTCAATCGTTCCTGTTCTTCCGGGACTTGCAATTCGGTAATGCCATACTCAGGCACGTCGAGAGCGCCGCTTTCGCGGACGTGCACAGTGCCAATTCCAATTCCGGGCGAGACGCCAAGGCCTTCAATGACCCGATCGCTCGCTCTTTCGTCGGACATTGTCGCTCCCTTGCTCGTTGTTATTATTGTATTATTGTGTATCACACTCGCGCCATGCGCGACACCATCTCTTTTTGGGCTCTTTTTGGGTCCAACAGCTTCTTCTTATGCCAATGCTCACCGATAGGCCGTCACTGGGCATTAGTCCTCGTCAAACCTGGCCGCGACCATGCTCCCGAGAACCTCGATGGCTTCTTCGGCCTCGCGGCCCTTCGCGGTGATTTCGATTTCGGTACCCGGTCCGGCGCCCAGCATCATAAGGCCGAGGATCGATCGCCCCGAAACCGTCTGACCGCGCTTGGTGACCGTGATCTCGGCATCGAACCCGGTCGCCAGCTTGACGAATTTTGCCGCGGCGCGAGCGTGCAGCCCTCTTTGATTGGCTATGATGGCCGTGCAGCGCAGGATGTTGCCGTCGCGGCTGTAGTCGATCATGGGCGGACTCAGGTCTCTTCCTGAGTCAGGAGTCGCGAGGCGATATTGATGTACTTCCGTCCCGCTTCCTGGGCGCTTTGCGCCGCCTCTTCCACGGATTGTGTTTGGCGAACGCTGACCAGCTTGATCAGCATCGGCAGGTTGACGCCGGCGAGGACCTCGACGTTGGCCTTATCCATGATCGATATGGCTAGATTGGAGGGTGTGCCCCCGAACATATCCGTCAGCAATATAACACCGTTGCCTTCCTCCGCCTTGGCAACGCACTCGAGGATGTGGGCGCGGCGCAGCTCCATGTCGTCATCCGGACCGATGCAGATCGCGGAGATATTGACCTGCGCGCCAACCACATGCTCAAGCGCGGCAATAAACTCTTCGGCCAGCCGACCGTGAAGTCACGAGCACCATACCAATCATTTTTTGCTTAAATCCATAAATCGTCGTCTAAAAATCATGGTTGCCGCGTTCGTCCCCGCTTGTTGGAGGCCGGAAATCGGGATCATAGTGAGGATTCGCGAGAAAGCGAACGTCAAACACACGGTGGGTTTCCCGGTACAAACCGTTGCGACTGGCGAACGCGGTCGCGTAAATGAACAGACCGGGCTGTTCCGCCGGTCCAAGGTGTTCCTCGAAGATCTGCTTCACCTGTCCGAAAATCCCGGGTTCTCACGTCAACTCCCTCATGAGACACTCTTTATACCGCCGGTGGCGAGGCTTAGGGCAAGCCGAACCTTGGCGGGCGCGGACGGTTCGAATGATACGAGCTTGAACACGGGCAGGGCAACGCCGAGAATTCGGATGCGCTCAGGCTCCGGCATTCTCGGAACCTGATCCGCTGTCACCAGGTCGATAATCGCCGACAGTTCCACCTCGTCCAGCGGATCGATGCGGAGAATTCCCAGTCCTCGCACCTCGAGCAGGCCCCGAATCGCTTCCGGCGCCCGGCCAATCAGTCGATCGTTGCGGGCGTCGAGTTCGGTATAATCGTCGGCGATAAGGGAGGCGCCATCACCGATCAGGCGAACCGCCAAGTCCGATTTGCCACAACCAGACGGCCCTCGCAACAACACCCCGTGGCCGCCGATCGAGACGCAGGTGCCGGATACCCGCTTCATGCGGGCAACCCTGATGGGATCCGGGGGCGCTGTCAACCGCGGCCTAATACCAACGACCGTCGGTATTAACCGACCGGGAGCCGAACGACGAATCGAGCGCCGCCTGCGTTTCCGTTCTTGCCCCGAACGGTCTCGGCGGAAATCTTGCCGCCATGAGCCTCGACGATCTGCTTGGAAATGCTGAGGCCCAATCCGGAATGCGTGCCGAACTTCTCGCCCTGTGGCCGATCGGAATAGAACCGCGCGAAGATCTCCGTCTCCTTGCCTTCGGAGATCCCCGGTCCTTCGTCCAAAACTTCGGCGATGACGGTCGCGTTGCGTCTTCTTGCCTTGAGGACGATGGTGCCGTCTGGGGGACTGAACGACACGGCGTTGGCTATGAGGTTTTGGAAAACCTGAACGAGACGGCCCTCCACCCCGTTGACGACAATATTCCGCTTGTCGCGCAGATCGGTCCGCAAGCGAACGCCCCTGGCCGCGGAAGCGGTCCGGGTTATGTCGGCCAGCGTTGCGAGCATCTCCCCGATATCGACGGGTTCGGATTGCTCGCGCAACAGCTCGGCGTCCAGCCGGGACGCGTCGGAAATATCGCTGATCAGGCGATCCAGGCGGTGAACGTCGTCTTGGATAATTCCCATCAGCTTTTCACGTCGATCCGGATCCTTGATGCGGGCCGCGGTTTCGACGGCGCTTCGCAGCGAAGTCAGGGGGTTTTTGATTTCATGGGCGACGTCGGCCGCGAACCTCTCGATGGAGTCCATCCGCAACCACAGGGCCTCGGTCATTTCCCGCAACGACACGGCGAGCTCACCGATTTCATCGCGGCGGTGGGCCATATACGGAATTTTATGCTGTCGCGAGCGGTCCGTCCGCACCCGTTCGGCGGCCCGAGCCAAGCGTAGGATGGGGCGAGCGATGGTGCCGGCGAGATAGATCGAAAGCAGAATGGTGATCCCCAAGGCAATGGCGAATACCTTGAGTATGTCGAGCCGCACTTGCAGGACCGCGGCATCGATTTCACGCGAATCCCGGGCCAGCATGAGCGCCGCGAGCACCTGCTTATAGTGTTGGACGGGCACGGCGACGCTGAGCACCTCGCCGCCCGAGGGCAGGACGCGAACCATTTCCGCCAATTCCCCGGCCAGCGCCTCGATGACCTCGGCGTAGTCTCCCGCCGATTGCCTTTGCTTCTCTTCGTAAATGGGCAGGGACTCGGCGGTGGATAAACGTTTGGCGATCCGATCGTAGATCGAGAGAAGGGTCGTGACCGGATTTTGTTTGACTTCCGTGGGGGGCGGCAATTCCTCGATTTCCACCCTGCCGCCGGGACCGGCCAGCAGTTGGCTGTCGGCCACCAGCTCGCCGTCGTTGTTGAACAGCCGCGCCCGAGTCGACGAGGTTTCAACCACACGGCGGACCATCTGCTGGGCCACCCGAGCGGCGAGAATATCGCCGCCGGTCGCGTCGGTCGTCGCGGCGCCTTCGCCGAGCGCCGCCGCGAACAGATCCGCCTGAGTTTGCAGCGCCGCCAATTCCGCCGCGATCAATCCCTGACGGTACTCGTCCAGATACAGCATGCCGGCGACCAGGACGACGAGCGCCAACACATTAACGGCAAGGATCCGCCGCGTGATCGGTGAGATAGCTCGTCTCTGGCCCGGCTTTCCCGTGTCTTGGGCCATTTTTCAACTAATTACACCAACGATCACAATAAGTCATTATTGATGATCGTTGGTATTAAACGGCGCGGTACCGATATCCAACCCCATACAGGGTTTCGATTTGCGCGAAATCGTGGTCCACGTCTTTAAATTTTTTGCGCAGTCTCTTTATGTGACTGTCTATGGTCCGATCGTCAACGTATATGTTTTCGCCATATGCGGTGTCGATCAGTTGATCGCGGCTCTTGACGTGGCCCGGCCGCCGCGCCAGCGTTTCCACCAGCAGGAACTCCGTGACCGTCAGATTGACGGGGCTGCCCCGCCATGTGCATAGGTGGCGACCCTGGTCGAGGAGCAAATCCCCTCGACGCACCATCCCGGATTCGCCGACCGCTTCCGTGGGGGCGCCGCGCCGGCGCAGCACCGCGCGGATGCGCTCGATCAACAACTGCTGAGAGAACGGTTTGGTGATGTAGTCGTCGGCGCCCATGCGAAAACCCAGGACCTCGTCGACCTCCTCGTCCTTCGACGTCAGAAAGATGACCGGCAACATGGTTTGCTGGCGAAGCCGGTGCAAAAGTTCCATGCCATCCATCCGGGGCATCTTGATGTCGAGAACGGCGAGATCCACGGGCTGCCTGGTCAGACCGGACAGCGCCTCGGTGCCGTCCGTGTAGGTGTGAACGTCGTAGCCCTCGGCCTCCAAAGCCATGGATACCGAAGCCAGGATGTGTCGATCGTCATCGACAAGGGCGATAATTTCGGGCACCGGGCTCTTTTCCTTTGCGATAAGATTACCCTAAATATAGGGACGTCACAAGCTTGCTACCAGCGCGGGCAAGTTGACGTCCCATTTGTGGCCAAATTATAGCGGTCGCCGATCCGGCCCAGCGGCCGCTCTTCGGTCGAGCAATCCGGGTTACCGACGCACTTTACCCGTTACCGGGTTACCGTAGACCGTCGTGCGCTTGCCACGCGCGTTGCGGGCCGTGATCTCGTAGTTGCCGTGCACCCGCTCGATCTCTCGAAAGTCACGGTAACCCTGATCCTCCAGCCCGCGGATGATGTCCGAGAGCGGGACCTCGTCCGGCCGCGGCTCCACGCGCGCCGCCGCTTCCTCGTGCGCGGAGGCGGTCTTCGGTGTCACGCCACTGAGCATCAAGCTGACGGCCACACTCGGACCGATGGCCTTTTCCACGCTGAAACCTCTGTCGATGGCTTAGATCGCCTTCCCACCAGTCATAATGTGGGAATTCGTCCGGCGCAAGTTCAAACGCTTTGATTTCCGGGGGTCCCACGGTCATATCCGCAATGATCAATGATAAAAATGCGCCCATGTCCGAAAAACACACCCGCTTCGCCCATCGCTCGCCTCGACGCCAAGGCGTCCTGCTGGCGCTCGCCTCCGCCGTGTTGTTCGGCGCCAGTACACCGTTCGCCAAGCTTCTGCTCGGCGGTATGGACCCTTGGACACTGGCCGGACTTCTCTATCTCGGCTCCGGTGTCGGATTGTTCGTTGTCAGGAGCGCAATGGGCCTTTTAGGCGTGAAACGAGGCCGGGAGGCCCAGGTAACGGGATCGGGATGGTTTTGGCTCGCGAGCGCGATTGTGGCCGGCGGCGTCGTGGGGCCGTTGCTGTTGATGGCCGGCCTTGCGCGAACCGCCGCCTCGACCGCTTCCTTGCTGCTTAACCTGGAAGGCCTGTTCACGGTGCTTCTCGCTTGGTTTGTGTTCCGGGAGAACTTCGACCGGCGGATCGCGCTCGGAATGGCCGCGATTGCCGGGGGTGGCTTGGTTCTGTCCTGGCAAGGGGAGGCGTCTCTCACCGGCATGCTGGGTCCGCTCGCCATCGCCGGCGGTTGTTTCGCCTGGGCTCTCGACAACAACCTTACCCGCAAGGTCTCGCTCAACGACCCCCTGCAGGTCGCCATGCTCAAGGGACTGGTGGCCGGCGGCATCAATCTCGGATTGGCGCTGATGCGGGGCGCGCCGGTTCCCGATGCCGGGATCGTTATCGCCGCCGGCTCGGTGGGCCTGCTCGGATATGGTTTCAGCCTCGTTCTGTTCGTCCTCGCGCTGCGTCATCTCGGTACGGCGCGAACGGGCGCGTACTTTTCAACGGCGCCCTTCATCGGCGCCGCCATCGCGCTGGCGGGTTTCGGAGAGGCGGTCAGTCTCCAGCTCTTGATCGCCGGAGCGTTGATGGCTTTCGGGGTATGGCTGCACTTGACCGAGCGTCACGAGCACGATCATGAACACAGCGCGCTGGAGCATACCCACGGCCATCGTCACGACGAGCACCATCGTCACACCCATGCCTCGTCGGATCCTGTCGGCGATCCGCACAGCCATGCTCATTCCCACGCGCGCCTCCGCCACGCCCATCCGCACTATCCCGACGCCCATCACGACCATGAGCACTGATCGATTCCAAGCCCGCTGTCGATAACAAACTGAATCGTCCGCAATAGGTACCATATGAATTGACCGCTTCTGTTGTGGTTGTGGGGCCTGTGGGGTTGTGGGCAACGCGTGAGCGTTATCCATCAAATCCACGGGCCTGGCGACGTCGAAGCGTTTCACGCCGCTTTTTGGTTGGTATCGTCGATGGGGTCTCCCGTGGTTGAGTAGCGGGCCAAGCGTCTCGGGCCGTGGAACACGGCAAGGGTGCCGTCGGGGTATTCATGGACCCGGACCCTGGTCTTGACGTAGTGCTGACGGTGCCGGTCGGCGGGGATCTGCAAGATCCGGTTGTGATAGCGAACGGTGTTGTCGTTGCCGACGACCCGGTCCTCATGGACGCACAGGATGTCTTCGAGAACGCCGGCACAGGGGACAAACGCCGATCCCGTGTCCTCCGGCGAGCGCGCGAAGCGGGCGTTGTGCTGCGAGAGATAGACGTCGCGCAGGAACGTGTTCGCCGCGTCCATGGTGGTGATCCCGGCGAGCCGCAGCTCGCCCGGCAGGCGGCCTTGCAGGGTTCCAAACATGCGCTCGGACCGGCCGCGCGCCTCTGGCGAATAGGCCGGGATCAACTCGATGCCGAGCTGGGCGAGGGCCCGGCCGACCTGCGTCGGATTGTCCTTGTCGACCTTGCCGCCGGCCTCCGGCGTATGCCAGTAGTGCGACGCCCGGTCGGCATAAAGGGCGCAGAACAAGCCGCGCTCGGCGATGACCTCGGCGAGCCCGCGGAAACTCGACATCGTTCCCTCCTCGTCCACGAAGAACGCCGAGTAGATCTCGGACGTGGCGTCGTCCATGGTGACGATCAGATCCCAGACCTGGCCCGCGACCCACTCATGGGACGAGCCGTCCTGGTGCAGCATCATGCCGACCATCGGACGCCGCGGCCGCTTGCGCCGGTGCGCCCCGCGCCGCGGCGCCGGGCTTGTCCGGCCATGGGCCTGCAAGGTGAGCCGGAGCCAATTGTAGCTGCGCGTGAAACCATGCTCCGACATCAGCTTGTCGTGGAAGTGCTTCGCCGTGAAATCAAAGTATCGCGTGTCGAACAGCGCCAACACCTCCGCCACCTCGTCCACACCGGCGCGGCGCGCCGACACCTTACCCAGGCGGCGGTCGTAAAGACCGTCCGCACCCTCCGCCTCGAAACGTTCCCGCCAGCGCCGGAATGCTCGCTCGGACATTCCCAGAACCTCAGCCGCTTCCGCCACGCTCAAAACACCGCAACGCGTCCTGTCGTAAACCTCCTCGAATTTCATCAAACGTAGTCCCTGTAACCGCTTCGTCCGCTTCATCACCGCTCCCCATCCTTTGGAGCCGTTCTAAAACCGGACAGATCATTTGTTACCTACGCCGGACATATCTCGTGTTAGCGACAATCGATTCCAAGCCCGCTTGACGCCGTTTCGGGGTCGAACCTATAGTGGTGCCGACGGTTCCCCCTGAAGGGCGAGAAAGCCCGGGGACTAACAGGGAACACGGAGGGATGGACCCAAGTCGGGAATCCCCAGCCGTGGCTGCCCCCGCAACTGTAAGCGGGTAGCGTCGCCCATCGAAGGCCACTGGGAAACCGGGAAGGCCGGGCGAACGCGAAGACCCGTGAGCCAGGAGACCTGCCGTTACCGTATCGACGCGGCGCTTTCGGGCGGGGTAGACCGAAAGTATGGAACCTGAATGACCAGTTTCCAGCCTTTGCCGTTCGCGCCGATACGGTCGACAGAAACCTCGAGCGAACGGAGAGGACTCTATGCACATCATGGAGGGATATCTGCCGGCGGCCCATGCCGCGGCGTGGACCGCGGTTTCGGCGCCTTTCGTCATTTATGGCGGATATCGGCTGGTCAAGATCGTACACGAGCACCCGGAAACCAAACTGCTATTGGCCGCGTCGGGAGCTTTCGCGTTCGTGCTGTCGGCCCTGAAGATCCCGTCCGTGACCGGAAGCTGTTCGCATGCCACCGGAACCGGGTTGGGCGCGATCCTGTTCGGCCCCGGGGTGATGAGCCTGCTCGGCACCATCGTTTTGTTGTTTCAGACATTGCTGTTGGCTCATGGCGGGCTGACGACGCTGGGCGCCAACGTGTTTTCCATGGCGGTGGTCGGTCCCTACGTGGCCTACGGGATATTCAAGTCGGTCCGGGGTGTGGGTGGTTCGCTGGCCCTGGCCGTCTTCTTTGCGGCGGCCCTCGGGGATCTTTCCACGTACATCGTCACCTCGGCCCAGTTGGCCGCGGCGTTTCCCGATCCGGCCGGCGGATTTGCCGGCTCGCTCGCCAAGTTCGGAAGTATCTTCGCGTTCACTCAGGTGCCGTTGGCGATCATCGAGGGGCTGTTGACAGTGGTCGTGGTCAATGTGCTCACCGCCTACAGCCGATCCGAGCTCAAGAGTCTGTCGCTGTTCGGCAAGGGGGTCGCCTGATGGCCCGCCAGAACCTGATCCTGCTCGCGGCGGCGGCGATCATCGCCCTGATCCCCCTGTTCATGACGTTCGACGGCGACGAGATCTTCGGCGGCGCCGACGGCGAGGCCCAGCAGGCCATCACCGAGATCCGTCCCGATTACCGGCCCTGGTTCAACTCCATCTGGGCGCCGCCGAGCCAGGAGATCGAGAGTCTTCTGTTCATGCTGCAGGCCGCCCTCGGAGCGGGTTTGCTCGGATACTACATTGGCTTGCGGCGAGGCGAGGCGCGGGGACGCAGGCTGGCCGGGGACGATGCACCTCATTGATCGCGTCGCCCACACCAACCGGTGGAGCAAGCGCCACCCCGGAGACAAGCTGCTTCTCGGCGGCGGCCTTCTGAGCCTGGGCGTCGTTCTGCCCCCCGTTCCGGGCGCTATCCTCGTACTGATCGCCGCCGTGACGGCGACGGTCGCGGGCGCCCGAATTCCGGCCGGTGACTATCTCCGCGTCCTGATGCTGCCGGCGGCGTTCCTGATCAGTGGCGCCGCGGTGCTGGCGATATCCGTGCGGTTCGACGGCGGTGGACCGGCGGTGGCGTTTTCACCCCAAGGCGCCATGACCGCGCTCGATGTTACTCTCCGCGCCCTGGCGGCCACGGCGTCGCTTCTGTTGATCATCCTGACCACGCCGGTTTCCGAGTTTCTCGGGTTGCTGCGGAAAATCCGCGTGCCCGCCGCGATCGTCGACGTGACCCTGCTGGTGTACCGGTTCACCATGGTCACGGCCGAGGTGGCCGACCACGCGCGCATATCGCAAGCGAGCCGCATGGGATACACGGGCTTTCGCCATTCGCTGCGGTCCGCCGGTCTGCTGGCGGCGTCGCTGCTGCCCCGGGTTCTCGACAAGGCGTCGCGCATGGAGACCGGGTTGGCGGCTCGCGCCTATGACGGCGACCTCAGGGTGCTCTCGCCCCTGGTGGCGCCGTCCCGCCGTTTTGTCCTGGGCTCGGTGGCTCTGCAGGTGGCGATCGCCGCCGTGTCCTTGGGTTGGCTCGCCACCGGCCTTGCGAGGGCGGTGCCGTGATCCTCTCCGCCCGAGGCCTGCACTATGCGTATCCCGGGGGGATCGAGGCGCTCAAGGGGCTCGATCTGGATGTGCCCCGAGGGGGGCGGCTGGCCATCCTGGGACCCAACGGAGCGGGGAAGACGACCTTGCTGCTGCATCTCAATGGAACCCTCCGCCCGAGCGGCGGCGAGCTTCTGCTGGAGGGCCGTCCCGCGGCCTGGGACCGCCGTTCGCTGACGCAATGGCGAACGATGGTCGGGCTGGTCCTCCAGGATGCGGACGACCAACTGTTCGCCGGCAAGGTCTATCAGGACATCTCGTTTGGACCGTTGAACCTCGGTCTTCCGGAGGACGAGGTGCGCCAGCGTGTTGGCGATGCCCTGGCGGCCATGCGGATCGATGACCTGGCCGAACGCCCGGTCCACATGCTGAGTGGAGGGCAGAAGAAGAGGGTGGCGATCGCCGGGGTTCTGGCCATGCGGCCCAAGGTGCTTGTCCTCGACGAACCCACGGCCGGGTTGGACAGCCATGGCGTTTCCCATCTGCTCGCCGCGCTCGGTCATTTGGCCGGCAACGGAACCACGATCGTTTACACCACCCACGACGTGGATCTGGCCTGCGCCTGGTCCGACTCGGTGGCGGTCTTTCACGACGGCGTGGTCATCGGTTGCGGCCCGGCGCGGGATGTGCTTACGGATGGAGATCTGCTGCGGCGCGCTCACCTCCGGCTTCCCCTGGCATTGGATGTCGGATTGGCGGTGAAGGGGTTGGGGCTGGTGGCGGATGATGCGCCCTTGCCGCGATCGCGCGCCGAGTTGCTGGCGATGCTCAAGGGGTTAGAGCGAAGCCCGCCGTCAAAGGAGCCGCCCGGCGGTTGCGGGCAAGGGAAATTGCGCGCGGTTTCAGAGTGATCCGACACCGGGGCGCGCTATTCCGGAGCGAACCGTATGTAATGGGTGACCCGCATATTCCCATTCCTCGCTCAATGCCGGCAACAGGATTTCGGCCTTCAAGGCGCGATGATCCGAGCCCATGGCGGGAAAGGCTTGGAGACCGGTGATTCTCGCCTCGCGAACGAGGACATGGTCGATGGGGATGCCCAACGGGCCAAGCATCGAGGGCCACGTCGCCGGAAAATCGCGAGAGGTCGAGGTGCGGCTGGCGCTCAGGAACCGCGGAAACGCGGGTGCGTAGGGCGTCACGTTGAAGTCGCCCGCGACGATCACCGGGCCCTCGAGATCCGCGATCAGCCCCGCGAGATCAAGCAAGTAGGAGTCGCGGGCGGGGAGCCGGGCCGGGCCGGCGGGATTCGGCGGATGGACGACGACGATCCACGGATCTTCGGCGGCCGGAACCAAGATTTGCGCCAGCAGCGAAATCTTGCCCTGACCCGACGGCCGCACGACGCCGCGCGCGGCCATCGGGTGGACCGACAGAATGGCCAGGGATTCACGGCCCGCGTAAACCTCGGAATTCAACCGCGCCCCCGGTTCGATGATGAACTGGTGGCGATACACATGCCTTAGCGCCTGTAGCCGGCCGGCCATCCCCTCCGGCAACTCCTCGAGGGCGATGACCTCGGCCGGCCGGGTGGCAAGCCACGCCGCGACGTCTTCGGGGCGACTGTTCGATCGATACGCGTTGTAGGTGATCAGGCTAAGGCGATGCGACGGCAACCCCGGATCCTTGGTGACCGATGCCTTCGCCAATCCGACCGGGATCGACGCGATATCCTCGAGCGTATGGGGCGCCTGTTGGTAATCCGCCGCGAATGCGAACACGATAATCAGAGCCGCCGCGGCGGCCATTCTTCGTCCGATGGCAAGGAAAGCCAGGCATAGGAAACAGGCCGCGAGAAGGTATTGGAGAACGAAGTGGCTAAGAAGTTCGAAAGGCCAAGTTCGCAGTTCAAAAGTGCCGGCCATCAGCGCGAGGAACAGACCGGCGAGCGCCCCCTGACACAGCCGGTAACCACCCGCTCCAAGCGCTCGCATCATTGATCCGAATCCCCCGTGACGCCAAACCGATCGTTCATGGGAGGTATTATGCGCGCGCGCCGTTAAGAATTCGCGAATCGGCGATCAGAATCTCCAGGCCTTTGGACAGCTTGTGCCGGGCGGTGCGTCAAACGGGCGCGTTGCTCCCGGTAATGCTCGCGCCGAGCCCGTTCATCAATGCCAAGAACTGGGGGAAACTGGTGGCGATGGATGTGCCGTCGTCGACCTTTACGGGATTTCGGGTGACCATGCCAAGCACCAGAAACGCCATGGCGATCCGATGATCCATATTGACGGTCACGCGGCCGCCACCGGGTGGCGGACCGCCGGCGCCATGAACGACGAGCCAATCCGGCCCCGAACTCGACGCCGACGCCGCAGGCGGCAAGCCCGTCCGCGATCGCCGCGAGGCGGTCGCTCTCCTTGACCCGAAGCTCGCCGAGGCCCCGCATGCGCGTGGTCCCGGCGGCGCACGCGGCGGCGGCCGCGAGGATGGGAAACTCATCGATCATCGCGGGGACACGGTGGGGCGGTATGTCGACGCCGGTCAGCGGGCTTGCTTCGACAATCAGGTCGGCGACCGGCTCTCCCGAACTCGGTCCGATGGTTGACCGTGTCCAGGCGCGCGCCCATCTCGACCAAGGTCTCGATCAGACCGGCGCGAAGCGGGCTGAGCCCGACCCCGTTGATGGCGATGCGCGATCCGGGCGTGAGCAGGGCGGCGGCCAGGGGGAACGCCGCCGAGGAGATGTCGCCCGGCACGATGACCTCGCATCCCGTGATTTCCGGCCGGCCGGTCAGCGTGATCTCCCGTCCGCCCTCGGCCCCGTCCTCGACCCGAATCTCGGCTCCGAAATGAGCGAGCATTCTCTCGGTGTGATCGCGGGTCGGCTGCGGCTCGATGACGGTGGTTGTCCCCGGTGCGTTGAGGCCGGCCAGCAACACCGCCGATTTCACCTGGGCGGATGCAACCGGCAATGTATAGACGATGGGAAGGGGTTGCTCGGCCCCCCGCACCGCCAGCGGCAACCGGCCTTCCGAACGCGACCAGAAGCTGGCGCCTATCCGCGACAGAGGTTCCATGACCCGCTTCATGGGCCGCGCCGACAACGACGCGTCGCCGGCGAAAAAACTCGTGAACGGGTGGCTGGCGACCAGACCCATGACCAAACGCGCGCCGGTGCCGGAGTTGCCCATGTCGAGGATCGCCGCCGGTTCGGCCAGACCGCCCACCCCCCGTCCGTGTACGCTCCAATCCACGCCGTCGCGTTCCACCGTTGCCCCCAGCATCCGCATGGCTTCGGCGGTGGCGAGCACATCCTCGGCTTCGAGAAGGTTTCTAATTCGGGTTTCGCCGACGGCGCTTGCTCCGAGTATCAGAGCTCGATGGGAGATGGACTTGTCACCGGGGATGGCGATCGAGCCGGCGAGCGGTCCCGATGCAACGGACATCATCGGGTTCATAGGATGCAACCTTTACAATGAAACGGTGTGCGGATTCATCGGCTTTTCACACGCTCGCCGCTTTTGTCAAAGGCCACCATCGGCGACCGTTGGTATTGGGGCTGGACAACGCGCCGAAACAAGAAGAAACCGATGTGACGAGTCGTTGCTTTTGGTTTTGACACGGCGGAAACAAACATGGCAATTGGCAACTGATGTATCACGCGTTGAACAACAGGAGGTAAATGGGTGGCGAAGCCTGAATGGGGCGCTAAGCGCACCTGCCACAACTGTGGCGCTCAATTCTACGATCTATGCCGTGATCCCATTGTATGTCCCGTGTGCAGCACCGTCTACGACGCGGAGCGGCAGCCGCGCGCTCGCCGCGGCGGAGCGGTATTGAAGGACGAATCCACGTCCCGGCCGAAGGTTTCGAAGATGGCGGTCGCCGGCGCGGCGGCGGCAGACGTTCTCGATGCCGCCGACGCCGATTCGGACGAGGACAATCTCGAGGAATCAGAGGCCGACGGCGACGGCGACAACCTCGAAGATTTGAACAACGAGGGCCAGGAATTGATCGAGGACACCTCGGATCTGGGTGAAGACGGTGACGACATCGGCGAGGTCATGGAACATGTCGACGACGACGTCGAGGATAAGTCATAGGCGGGCCTCGAACGGCGCCGTGGCGACGGGGCAATAATTTTCCTTGCCCCCATGGCCCGAGCTTCTCTAGTTTCTAGCGCGTGGTCGACAGCGCGTTCCGGCGCGCGCATGACGAGTATGATGGGGCCGTAGCTCAGTTGGGAGAGCGCTACAATGGCATTGTAGAGGTCAGGGGTTCGATTCCCCTCGGCTCCACCAATCTCCTAAGGGTTGGCTCGTAGGCGCTGGGCCGTTTTTTGCTTCGGACCGGTCAGCCGCCGGATGTCGGGCGTTCACAACGTCGAGATCGCCGTCCCCGTCAGCAATTGGGATCTTGAAGGCACGCCTCCAGCGCCTTGCGGGTGCCGGGACCATATTTGCCGTCGACCGCCCCGGTGTATTTTCCATGGGTCTTGAGGTGGCTTTGAAGGCTTTTTACCGCGGGTTCGCCGCCCAGGGAAAACGCCTGCTCGAAGTCCGCTATGGCTCGGTTCGCGTCGCCCTTGCGCGCGTAAGCCTGTCCTCGGGCCATGTAGGCCTGGGGGTTCGGTTTTTGGCCGATGGATTGTGTGAAGTCCTGAATCGCCAAATCCATATCCCCTTTTCGAAGATAGACGCTTCCGCGATTGACGAATGTCCCGGGATTGGGCTTGCGACTGAGAACTTCACCAAAATCCTTGATCGCCAGGTCGTCGCTGCCCTTCAGGGCATAGGAAATTCCGCGAAGGTTATAGGTGAAGGCCAAAGCCTCCTCGGATGGCGCTCCCCCATCGATGGCTTTCGTGCACATCTGGATGGCCTGATCGAGTTGCTTGGCCTTCAACTGGTCCTCGCACGCCTTCGCGTCTTCCTGCCACTCCGCGCGGGCCGGTGATACGGATAGAAGTGGCACGGATAAGAATCCGATCGCGATCGTCAAGTAGATAAGCCGTTTGAACCCAACAATTCTCATCATGTTCCTTGGCCCCGCGAGGCCCCTTTGCCAGCAATTCAATCAATGTTTCCGAGATGGCGACAAACCGTTGTCCCATGAACCTAGCAGGACGGGCACATTACGACAAACCCGCTTGTGATTCAGCGCCGCGACCACCCACCCGCCAGCCTCTTACATAGCGGTCTCCAGATCATTGACAACCGTCAATTCGCAAACCACATTACAACCGTTGACCCGGATGTTGCCATCGCAACGCTTGGTCGGGCGCCGTATCCAGGGCCCAAATTAGTCGCACTCGCTCACGTAGAGGAGGAGGCGGTCATGGCCCGCATTCAGAGTTTGAATAGTCCCCTTTTGCTCGGCTTCGAGCACCTCGAACGAATTTTGGACCATGTTTCCAAGAATTCCGCCGAGGGCTATCCACCTTACAATATCGAGCAAATAGGAGATTACGGACTTCGGATCACGCTCGCCGTGGCCGGGTTCGCCATGGATGATTTGAAGGTCACCGTCGAGGATAACCAGTTGGTAATCCGGGGCCGCAAAAGCGAAGACGAGGAGGGGCGGGTGTACCTCTATCGCGGCATCGCGTCGCGTCAGTTTCACCGCAGCTTTGTCCTCGCCGAGGGGATCGAAGTCAGCGGAGCATTGCTCGACAATGGACTGTTGCGCATCGACCTGGAACGCCGGGCTCCGGAATCCGAAATCCGCACCATTCGGATCGACAAGGGAGCCACGTCGGGCAACAAGGCGTCGCGCCGGGCGCAATTGATCGACGTGGAGCCGGAAGTTTGATTTTTTAACGGCGCGGAAACCCGCGACGGCTATGGTAGGCAAACAGCGGGTGAGAGGGTATGATGGATCATCCCAGTGACAATACGAAGAACGACAAGAGCGCAACGGTCTTGATGGATCTGGCGCTTCACGATCTTGCCAATCTTGGGGTCGGCGAGGTGGCTTACATCAAGCCCGTGGAGGTGGAGGGCAAACCGGCATTCGCGGTGCATGGCGCCAATGGACAGCCACTGGCCGTGGTTACCGACCGCGAGTTGGCGTTTGCCGTCACCCGTCAGAACGATTTGGAGCCGCTCAGCGTCCACTAAGGCGTTACGCGGCCCAGCTCGCCGTCGTGTCCACCAGAAGCGCGTAGAGCGCTTCCACGTCATCCGTCCCGCGCAGTTTTTCGCAGGCGGTCTTGTCCCGCAGCAGGCGGGAAACTCGCGCCAAGGCCTTCAAGTGGTCGGCGCCGGAAGATTCGGGAGCGAGCAGCAGAAAGATCAGATCCACCGGTCTGTCGTCGATGGACTCGAAGTCAATCGGATGCTCGAGACGGGCAAACAGCCCGTAGAGCTTGTCGAGGTTCGGCAGCTTGCCGTGGGGAATGGCAATGCCGTTGCCAACGCCGGTCGTGCCTAGGCGCTCGCGTTTCATCAACACCGCGAAGACGGCTCGTTCCGGTTGACCGGTGATCGCGGCGGCGCGGCGGGCAAGATCCTGAAGAGCCTGTTTCTTGCTGCTCGCGCGCAGATTGGCGACCACGTTTTCGGGCTTGATCAGATCTGCGATTTCCATGCTTTTCAGGGACCCTTACGCGTGTGCCGTATTGGCAGGGTCGATCCACCCGATGTTTCCATCCGGCCGGCGGTACACGACGTTGAGGCCACCATTGGCCCGGTTTCGGAACATTATCGCCGGAACGTCCGCCAAGTCCATACGCATCACGGCTTCGCTCACGCTCAGCGTGGCGATTTCCGTCGGCAGCTCGGCAATGATCGCGGGCTGACCTTCTTCCGGCAACTCGTCCTCGCCGGCCTCCGGAGCCATGATATACTGTTGCGCGGGAATGCTTTCTTCCGGCCCGCGGCCCTTGTGCTTGTCATTGAGCCTGCGCTTGTATCGCCGCAATTGCTTGGCGATGTGCTCCAGCGCCAAATCGAACGCCGCGTAGGCGTCGTCGGCGTTGGAGCGTCCCTGCACCAATACGCCGCGAAGCGGATGCACCGATATATCGGCGCGGAAGAAATGCGCTTCCCGTGAAATCGTCACGTTGGCGTCGTGGGCCCGGGAGAAGTATTTGGAGACGGCGGCTCCGAGGTGATCCTCGACGTGAGAACGCAAGGCCTCGCCAACGTCCAGCCGTTTACCCTTGATCGATATGTCCATCTAAAAGACATCCTGACGCAGGGAGCAGAATGGCTACCCCGGTGCGTGTGCCTGTTCCTTATATGCGCAACGAGGAAGCGGGTGCTTCCACCCTTGCACTGCGCATTCGGCTTGCGAAGGCGGCGAACTTAGTTGCCCCTCTGGTTCGTGTCAAGTCTCCCTCCCGGCTCATGAACACCGCCGCCCCTTCTTCTCGCGACGGCGCTGTACGGACGACGCAATCCTCATGCTTTCCCGGTATTTAGCGACTGTCCGGCGGGCGATATCGATGCCTTCGTTCTGAAGGGTTTCGGCCAATTGGTCATCCGACAGAACCATGTTCGCCGATTCGCCGTCGATCAGCGCCTTGAGCCGATGACGAACCGATTCCGCCGAATGAATCTCGCCGCCGCGGGCGCCTCCGATCCCATGGGTAAAAAAGTACTTCAACTCGAAAATACCCCTCGGCGTGGCCATGAACTTGTTGGACGTCACGCGGCTGACCGTGCTCTCGTGCATCTCGATTTCCTCGGCGACATCACGAAGGATCAGCGGCTTCAGGGCATGGACGCCGTGAAGGAAGAATCCGTCCTGCTGGCGGACGATGTCGGACGCCACCTTGAGAATTGTCGTGGCCCGTTGATGCAGGGTTTTCACCAGCCAGTTGGCCGATTGCAGACATTCGTTGATAAACTGCTTATCCTCTTTGCGCGCCGTCATGCCGCTGACGCGCGCATAGTAATGATTGTTCACCAGAACCCGGGGCAGGGTTTCGTTGTTGAGCTCCACGATCCAACCGCCGTTGGGACGCGGCCGCATGATCACGTCCGGAATGACCGGCTGGGCGACGCTGTAATCGAAGGCAAGGGCGGGTTTGGGGTCCAACGACCGAATCTCGCCAACCATTCGCGCGATTACGTTGGAGCCGGCGCCGCAGACCCTCGCCAAGGCCGTCCAGTCGCGCTTGGCCACCAGATCGAGGTTTTGCAGCAGGATGCCCATGCCGCGATCCAGACAGCCGCGATCGGCCAGCTGCAAGGCCAGGCATTCGGAGAGGGTGCGGGCAAAAACGCCCGGCGGATCGAATTTCTGGAGCCGCGCGAGGGTCGCTTCCACGCGTTCGAGGGGGCAACCGAGACTCTCGCCGATGGAGGCCAAGTCTCCGGTAAGATAGCCGGTTTCGTCCAGCAGATCGATGAGGTGAACGCCGATAAGGCGGTCCACCGGGTCGCTCACGTCCACCGTCAGTTGGCCGGTCAGGTGATCGCGAAGCGTCGTTTGCGCGGACAGCGTCTCGTCAGGATTTCTTCCCTCGGTCTCGAACGACCGGCCGGCGCTTTGTCCCCGGGTATCCGCGATCCGTTGCCCGAGCGGGCCCGCCTGGTCGCCTCCATCGCCGCCGTCAGTGTCGTAGACGTTTTCGTAAGTGTCCACGTCGAAAACCGCGTCGGGATCCATGGGCGTGTCATCGGTCACCGCGGCATCCACCGATAGCGGTTCCCCTCCGTCCCGAGACGGAGCCGCTTCGCCGTCGGCATCGATGGTGGGAGCGTCGAAACCGTCCTCGCCCGCCTCCTCCTTTTCCAGCAGCGGGTTTTGCTCGAGCTGTTCATCCACGTAGGCGGCGATATCGATGCTGGAAAGCTGCAACAGCTTGATGGCTTGCTGCAGTTGGGGAGTCATCACCAGCGACTGGGCTTGGCGCAGGTCAAGCCTTGGGGTCAGCGCCATGGCGACCCCCGCCTATAGCTATAGACTGAAACTATCGCCAAGGTAGACGCGACGTACATCCTCGTTGCCCACGATTTCCGACGGTGTGCCCTCGGTGAGCATCCTTCCGTCATGGATAATATAGGCACGGTCTATCACATCCAGGGTTTCCCGAACGTTATGATCGGTGATGAGAACGCCGATGCCGCGGTCCTTGAGGTGCATGACCAGGGTGCGGATGTCGTTCAGAGCGATCGGATCGATACCGGCAAAAGGTTCATCGAGAAACATGAAATGGGGGTTGGTCGCCAGCGCCCGCGCAATCTCGACGCGCCGCCGTTCTCCGCCCGACAGCGCCACCGCCGGCGTGCGCCGCAGGTGTGCGACGCCGAATTCGTCCAGCAATGCGTCCAGCATGGCTTTTCGCCGTTTCTTCGAACTCTCGGTGACTTCGAGCACGGCGAGGAGGTTGTCCTGAACCGACAGGCCGCGGAATATGGATGCCTCCTGGGGCAAATAGCCGACTCCAAGACGAGCGCGCCGGTAGAGGGGCAGGGGCGTGATGTCTTGGCCGTCAAGCAGGATGCTGCCCTTGTCCGGGGCGACCAGCCCGGTGATCATATAGAAACACGTCGTCTTGCCCGCCCCGTTGGGACCGAGCAAACCAACCACCTCTCCCCGTTGCACGCAGAGGTTTACGTCGCTGACCACGGGCCGGTTACCGTACCGTTTGCCGATGTTTATGACGAATAAGCCGCGATCGCCCGCCACCAGCCTCGGCCTATAGCCGGGGTGACCGTGGCTATCTTCCGCGGGAACGGCTGATTTGGAAGTCACGGCCATGATCGGCGCGGTTTATTGTTCAACAGGTTCGGCCTATTTCTTTTTTGTGCTCTCGGGATGGATGAGGCCTCGAACGCGGGGCGCTCCGGCCGAGCCTTGCTTGCATCCGAATATCTTGCTAACGCCCTTGTTCATGTCGACCTCTCCCCTGCAGCCATTGAGCTGGTTGCGGCCGCGCGTGATCTTAACCGATCCGGTGAGCGTCGCGATACCGGTTTCCACGTTGTAGACCCCCTCGTCCGCCCTCACGATCTCGTCGGGTGTCGTCACGCGAACGTTTTCGGAGGCATCGATGCGGATAAGTTCCGTTTTTCCCTCGGCGTTCTTGGCGAAGAACGCGGTGAGGGTTTCGGCGTCCAGCCGGTTTTTTCCCTGGACGGCCGATGCATGTCCCCGTGCATAGAGAACCTGCTTCTTCGGCCAAAATTCAAGATGCCTGTCGGCCCTGACCACGGTGTCCTCGCTCACGAGGCGAAGATCATCGCCGCCACTCAGTTGGAGAACGCCCGCGTCGACGTCATAAATGCCTTTTTCGCCATACGCGGTTTCCGTCGGCGACGCGATGCGGACGTTGCCGTCGGCCTCCAAGCGCCAAATCTCGGTGGTGCCGTCGCCTTGTTCGCGGTAGTGGGCGCTCAAAACATCGGCCGTGACTTCGGTATTGCCGCGGACCGCCCGGGCATTTCCGCGGGCCAATACGACCTTCTTGTCCCGTCGCCATTCGATGCCGTTTTCGGCTTCCACCTCGATCGGCGGGCTCGCTCCGTCGCCCTCCTGGCTCATAGTTTGGGAACGCGCCGGTGCCGCCAGCAAGACCGCGACAACAAGAAAAAAGGCAGCGAGGCCACCGATGGATCCGCGCCTGATCATTTCTGATCGGGCAAGGCGTCGGGGAAAATGGTCATCCGGGCGCGGCCGTCCAAGTACACGGTGAGGCCTTCGTCGATCACCCGGAACCCCTCGGCTTGCATATCGCCGAACGGGCCATGGCCTTCCACGGGTTCGGTGCCGGACGCGTTGCCATTAACAAGGTCGATGGTGGCCATGGACGTGGTGAACTGGTGTCCCCCGTCGTGGAACAGGTTGACGTTTTCCGAAAGGTCCAGGATCTCCGCCTTCTTGTTGTAGATCCCGCGTGCCGCCGTGAGTGACAGCCATCCCCCCTGTTTGAGCGTGAGATCGGCATGCGGCGCGCGCAGTTCGACCTTGTCGCTGTCGGCGCGAAGATCGACCACCTCGTCGGCGGTGACCAGAAATGGCCGTCCCTTTCGGTCGACGCCCTCATAGCGGGCATTGACCGCCGTTGGCTCGTCGCCGCGGCCTTCTTGAAGAGCCGAGAGCCCCATGCGGAAGCGGTCAACGCGGGGTTGAAGCTGCGGCCAGATCACCACGGCCAAGATCAGGGCCGCGGCGATCGAGGGTAGTCCGTATTTCGTTACGGCGATAATTCGCGAGCGTCTGATCATACGCGCGCGGCCCCATGCGAGCTCTTCGGCCGACGCGACGCGCGGCGCGGCATGAACCGATTCGGAATGCCTCGGGTCCGTTGTGGCATGACGCGGCGACGCCGATTCCGTTCGGACCTTCACCTTTTTCTCGCCTCTAAACCACCCCCGCGCGCAGGCAGTCGTGGACGTGGATGATCCCAACCGGCCGCTTGTCGTCGACCACGAACAGGTTGGTGATACTCAATTCATTCATGGTTCCGATCGCCTCGACGGCCAGGGCATCCGGACGGATCGTTTTCGGATTGGCGGTCATGACCTCGCCGGTGGTGAGACTGAGCAGGTTCGAACTCATATGCCGCCGCAAATCGCCGTCGGTGACGACTCCGGCCAAATGGCCATCGCCGTCGACGACACCGACACAGCCGAACCGTTTGGCGGTCATTCGGATCAACGCCTCCGCCATGGTCGCGTCGGGTCCGATGAGGGGCACCTCGTCGCCCGAGTGCATGAGGCTGGATACGCGAAGCAAAAGGCGGCCCAATTTTCCGCCTGGATGGAGCTGGCGAAAATCGTCGGCCGTAAATCCCTTGCGTTCAAGCAGGGCCACGGCGAGCGCGTCGCCCAGCCCAAGCATCACCGTGGTCGACGTGGTTGGGGCCAGGCCCATGGGGCAGGCCTCGGGGGTGCTCGGCAGGACCAAGGCGACGTCGGCCTGCTTGGCGAGCGTGCTGTCGGCGCGGCCGGTCATCCCGATCAGCGGGATCCGGAACCGTTTCGTGTAGCTGATCATGTCCGCCAGCTCCGACGTTTCGCCGGAATTGGACAAGGCGAGCACCACGTCGTCGTCGGTGATCATTCCGAGATCGCCGTGGCTTGCCTCGGCGGGGTGAACGAACATCGCCGGCGTGCCGGTGGACGCTAGGGTCGCGGCGATCTTGCGGGCGACATGGCCGCTTTTCCCCATGCCGGTCACGATGATCCGGTCGGTCATGCGCTCCATCAGTTCGAGCGCGTGGATGAACGCATCGTCGAGAGCGGTTGCCAGAGCCTCCAGACCCTCGGCTTCGAGTTGCAAAACCCGTCGACCCGAGGTCAGGCCGCCCGGAGCGTCGTCCGCGAGAGACATTGCCGTTGCCTTGCTCACCTACCCGATCCTTCAACAAAAATTATTTAGCCGCCGGGCCCGCTCAACTCAGGGAGTCCCTGGAACCACATTCGCGGCTCGCGACCCTCGGTGACCGTCGGGGCCGCTCCAAAACGCGCCGACAGTATGCAGGCGCCGAAAATACAGGTCAACGGTGTCTCCCGGAACGACTAGGACTAGGAGTGCGCGAAGATATCGAGATCTTCCCAGCCTTCCAGATCGAGCCTGGCGCGGGTCCGGAGAAACCGAAAGCAATCTTCGGCGATTTGGGCGCGGCCCTCGCGCTCCAGCATTTCGTCGAGTTGGTCGCGGATACGGTGCAGGTACAGAACGTCACTGGCGGCGTAACGCACTTGATCCGGCGTCAGTGCCGCGGCGCCCCAGTCGGAAGACTGTTGCTCCTTGGAAAGCTCGACGCCCAGGAGTTCCCGGCACAGATCCTTGAGGCCATGGCGGTCGGTATAGGTTCTGGCCAGTTTCGACGCGATCTTGGTGCAATAGACGGGCTCGCAAACGACCCCCAGGTAGCGGTTGAGAACGGCGACGTCGAACCGGGCGAAGTGGAACAGCTTGGTCACCGACGTGTCGGTCAGGAGGGCCGCGAGATTGGGGGCGGCGTAGGGGTTCGAGCGATCGGCGCCGGGAGAAGGCTTCGGAAACCGCACCAGATGGCAAGTGCCGTCGCCCGCCGACAACTGAACGACGCACAACCGGTCCCGACAGGGCCGGAGGCCCATGGTTTCCGTGTCGATGGCGACGCTGCCGCCAAAGTCGAGCCCGTCCGGAAAATCGCCTTGATAAAGCTCGATGGGAACTGCGCTTACGTTCACTGTGATCTGATCCGCCTCAACCGCGCGTCCGAGCGGATGGTGGTGCCCAGGAGAAGACTCGAACTTCCACGGCCTTTCGGCCACAGGTACCTGAAACCTGCGCGTCTACCAATTCCGCCACCTGGGCATCGGGAAAAGGGCAACACCGCATGTCGGTGTTGGAAAAACACCTAAATCCCGGGGACCCGCCGTGTCAACGTTGTTTAAACTTTGCGCCGGGTCGCGTTTGCAAATACCGTGGAGATCGGCAACCGCAAGATGCGCCTTCGCGCCGTGATCCGCGCAGTGAGGTTGACGAGGCCACCCATCTGCGATAAGCGCGATTGTCGCGGACTTGGTAGGGGATCATCCGCCCCCGCTCATGCACAGCATAGGGAGAAGATCATGGATCGTCGCTTGGTGACCATATTCGGCGGATCCGGATTTATTGGCCGTCAACTGGTGCAGCAACTGGCCGAGCGCGATTGGATCATACGGGTGGGGGTCCGCGACCCGGAAGCCGCGATGTTTCTCAAAATCCTCGGTGATCCCGGGCAGATCGTGCCGATTGCCGCCGATGTCACTGATCGCGCGACCGTGGAGGCGGCCGTCCGCGACGCGGATGCGGTGGTCAACCTGGTCGGGATTCTGTATGAGCGCGGCCGGCGGACGTTCCAGCGCATTCATGCGGACGGCGCGCGAACCGTGGCCGAGGCGGCGCAGGCGGCGGGCGCGGATCGTCTCGTGCAGATGTCGGCGATCGGCGCCAGCCTCGATTCGCCCGCCCTGTATGCGCGAACCAAGGCCGCGGGCGAAAGCGCCGCCCGGGCCGCCTTCGCGGAAGCCTCCGTCGTCAGGCCCAGCGTCGTCTTCGGACCGGACGACGATTTCTTCAACCGGTTCGCCAAGCTGTCGCAATTTCTGCCGGTGCTGCCGGTATTCAATACGTCGTTCCAGCCGGTCTACGTGCGGGACGTGGCCGAAGCCATCGTCAAGGTTCTCGACGACCCGCGGACGGCGGGAAACACCTACCAGTTGGGCGGGCCGCGCGTCATCAGCTTCCGCGAGGTGATGGAATTGGTGCTCACGCACACCGGCCGGAAGCGATTGTTGATACCGCTGCCGCTATCGATCGCCAGCATGGAGGCCCTGTTCCTTGAGATGCTGCCGGTGCCCCCGCTGACGCGCGATCAGGTCAAACTGCTGGGAACTCCCAATGTGGTTCCGGCCGGCGCCCTCACGTTCAGGGAACTCGGCATCGAGCCCACTGCGGTCGAGGCTATTCTGCCCGCGTATCTGCACCAATATCGCCCGCCGGTCCTGCAGGGCAAGCGCGCGCCGAGGGTTTGATGTCCGCTTAACAACTCTTAAAAGGAAAAGGGGCCGAATGCGAGACATTCGGCCCCGAGTTGGGGTCAGGGGAGGAAAGCGTAGTCGGTCGATTGCTCGGCCGGTGGGCGGAATCCCTTGCCAAAAGTCAAATCGTGCCCACGGCCGCTAAACGTTTGTCGTCGGCGTTCGCGTCTATCATCCGGCTTCGACATTCAAAGCGTGAGCCGGTAGCATTCGATGCGATCGCGCAACCCGGGGAAACCGCTGTTTCAGGCGTGCAGCCTGATCCCGGCATCCATGGTGTCGATATCGTATCGGTCGTGGACCGTGACGTCGCGGCCGGACGACACGATGTTTTCGCCATAGTTCCGGAGGAAACTGTTGCCTCCCGGCGTTCGCTGAATAAGGACGCTGCGGCGGTCCTTCTCATCGGTTTTGCGGCGAGCCAATCCCAGCTCGCTGAGCCGGTCGAGCGCCCGGGTGACGGCCGGCTTCGACACGCCGAGGGTGTTGGCCAAGCCACGCACGGTGTGGGGTGGCGAGGTCAAGTAGACGGTCAAAAGGATCGCCATCTGCCGGGTGGAAAGATCCGGAACGTCGTCGCGGACACCTCTAACAATCGTACGCCGCCAGAGGTCGAGAGCCTGATGCTCGTTCATGTGCATTCCCATCTTGGTTCGTTCCCCATGCGGGTTGCAGGAGTATTACCCATAAGGGGTATATTAACTCCAATATAAATTAGTGCGCAATGGAAATTTATCGCTTAAAGAACGAATTTATGGCATAGGTGCTCGTAAACCGCGCGCATTCCCATGGCTTCTCCACCTTTGGGACGTCCTGGGCGGGCTTCGGTGTTCCAGGCCATCAAGTCCACGTGCGCCCACGACGCCACCGGGTCCACGAACGCGGCGAGGAAAAGCGCCGCCGTAATGGCGCCGGCGAAGGGCGATTCGGGTGCGTTGGTCAAGTCCGCGACCGTGCTTTCCACGTGCCGGCGGTAGGGCTGCCATAGGGGAAGCCGCCACAGGGGATCGCCCTCCGCTTGGCCGTGTGCCTGCAGCAAGTCGGCCAGCGCGTCATCGTTGGTGAACAAGGCCGGCAATTCGACGCCCAGGGCCACCCGGGCGGCGCCGGTCAAGGTCGCGAAGTCGATGAGCAGGCCCGGCTCCTCGGACGCCGCCTCGCACAGCGCATCGGCGAGGATCACCCGGCCTTCGGCGTCGGTGTTGCCGATTTCCACGGTGAGGCCCTTGCGGGTGGGCACCACGTCAAGCGGGCGCAACGCGTTGCCGGAAACGCTGTTCTCCACCGCCGGAATCAATACCCGCAGACGCACCGGCAACCCCGCCGACATCACCATGTGGGCAAGGCCCAGCATGTTGGCCGCTCCGCCCATGTCCTTCTTCATCAGCTTCATGCCGGCGGAAGGCTTGAGATTCAATCCGCCGCTGTCGAAGCACACGCCCTTGCCGACGAGGGTCACCTTCGGATGATCGCCCTCGCCCCACACGATATCGATCAGCCGGGGGTCGCGGCTGCTGGCGCGGCCCACCGCGTGAATGGCGGGGTAGTTCCGGGCCAGCAGATCGTCGCCGACGATGACCGAGCATCGGGCGCCATGCCGGGCGGCCAGCGACGAAGCGGCGCCGGCGAGCTCTTCCGGCCCCATGTCCCCCGCCGGCGTGTTAATCAGGTCGCGGACCAGGAAGGTCGCTTCGGCCGCGCGTTCCACGGCGCCGCGATCCGATCCCGCCGGCCAGGCCAACCGGGCGAAACCGCCCTCGTGCGCGCGGTACCGGCTGAACCGGTAAGTTCCGAGGGTCCAGCCGAGCGCGACGGCATCCGGGTCCACGGGGTCAATGCAGGAGGTGGGGTCGGAGGCTCCGGGACTTTCATCGAGCCGATAGTCGGCCTCCGGCAGATTTGCCGGCAATGCCGCCCAGGTCCACATGTCGGTCCCGTCGCCGCGGCCCACAAGAACGCGCTCGAGGCCGCCGTCGGCGCCGGGGATCAGACAGACGCTGCCCGGTTTGGCAGTGAAACGCAGGGTCTCCACCCAGCGCCGCAGCGTTTCCGTCTGGGACCGCAGCCAGTCGCACAAGTCGATCTCGCGGAGCGGCGTGATGGGCGCCGCCCCGGATCCGGCGGCCGTATTCAGAACGATACAGGCGGTCATTTGGCGTTTTGTCGAGATCGAATTGAATCGGACCGCGTCGGAACACCCGCGCCGGTCAGGCCCGCCTCTTCATAGAAGCGCGCGGCGCCAGGGTGCAAGGGGATGGCGATTCCGTCAAGAGCCGTTTCGATCCGGATACGCTTGCCATTGGGGTGGCCGCTGTCCAGCACCTTGCGATTGTTGGGGTTCCAAAGCGCTTGGGTAATTCCATAGATCAGTTCGTCATCCGCCGTCGCGGACACGATCAATTGGGCGCCGACGGCGAGCGTCTCGATATTGCCCACGCCTCTGTAGGTGCCTTCGGGAACAATATTGGAATACAGGAACGGATTGGCCTCGCGGATCTTTTCGGCGACGGGTCCGGCGATGATTACAAGATCGATGTCGACCACATCGGCGAGGTGAGAGATGGCGTTGACGGGTTCGCCGCTGACGATGAAGAAGGCGTCGAGCGCGCCCTCGGCCAGCTTATCCGCCGACGTGCCGAGCATTTCGTACGTTGCCTTAAGGTCCGTCGGCTTAAGGCCATAGGCATTGAGAATGATCTCCGCCACCACCCGGGTTCCGGACTCCTTGCGGTCCAGCGACACCCGCTTGCCCTTGAGATCGGCGATGGTGACGATGCCGCTATCGCGGCGAATCACCACGTGCACCGATTCGGTAAACAGATTGGCCACCGCCCGCAGGGTATCGAGCGGCGCCTGCTTGGCGAAGACACCCTTGCCGAAATACGCGGAATACGCCACGTCGGCTTGGCTCAGCGCCATATCGATTTGACCGCCGGTCACCCCGATGACGTTCGCGACCGAGCCCTCGGTGGTCACGGCGCTCGCGATCAGCCCCGGAACACCGCAGCTTCCTCCCAGATCGCAGTCCAGCGAACCGGGTGGATTGCTGATGGCGTTGGCGATCAGCCCGCCCACCGGAAAGTAGGTGCCGCCGGTGGACCCGGTGCCGATACGGATGACCTTGATGTCCTGGGCCAACGAGTGCGCGAATACCGCGACGACCAATCCGATGGTCGCCCATGCCAATACAATTCCCTTGAGGCGGCGAAGCCCGCGCATGGAGCGGAAAGCTCCCCAATAATCGGTATGTTACTCTCTGAAAATAAACCACAAAACGGACCGCGCCAAGAGGCTGGCCGACATATTTCTGACAAAAAAACTTCCCTATTCGGAGTTTCCGGGGCTCGATCCACCGGCTTTTTACATCGGTGGCAGAGTCGCGCATCGTCCAATCCAATGTGTCCCGATGGCAACGAATCCTTGAGGTCGCGTCCATAGTCGTGCGACAAGGCCCCACTGCGGTCCGGACATATTGCGCCGGATCCGGGAAACGCCCCAACTCACGGTGTCCATGAGCGATTACGACGCCCCCGTCGCCTATTCCCTGTTTGCCTGCCACGAGTGCGGTCTGCTTCATCACGCGCACCCGGTGCCCGAGGAACATACCGCGCGGTGCAGCCGATGCGGCGCCCGGTTTTACCGGCGGCGGCGGAATAGCATCCAACGGGCGCTCGCGCTGTCATTGGCGTCGCTGGTTCTGTTCGCCCTGGCCAACAGCTTCACCTTCATGGTGTTCAAGCTGGAGGGCCGGGAATCATCCAATATCCTGTCGTCGGGCGTGGTCGAACTCTACGATCAGGGCCTATTGCCACTGGCGATCCTGGTGGCCCTAGTGGCCGTCGTCATCCCCTTGATCAAAATTCTCGGAACCCTGTACGTCGTGCTGCCGCTGCACTTGGGGCGGCGTCCGCCGTTCGCGGGCGCAGTGTTCCGGTGGGTCGAGATCCTCCATCCGTGGTCGATGATGGAGGTTTACATGTTGGGCGTGCTGGTGGCCTACGTTAAGCTCATCGACATGGCCACCATCGAGCTTGGCGTTTCGCTGTTCGCCTTCGGCGCCCTCATCCTGACCATGACGGCGACCGACGCGGCGTTGGAACCCCATTCGGTGTGGGAACGGTTGCGCCGATCCACCGGCGCTCCGCCGCCCGTGCCGGCCAAGGATCATTCTCTGGTGGGTTGCCATGCCTGCGATCTGGTTTGCCGGGTGCGGCCGTCGGAGCCGCTTGCCCATGCCGTCTGCCCGCGCTGCGGAGCGCATCTGCACCGGCGCAAACCCAACAGCCTGCCCCGCACCACGGCGCTGGTGTTGACCGCGGCCATCCTGTACATACCGGCTAATGTTTTCCCGGTGATGACCGTGATTTCCTTTGGCAAGGGCGCGCCGGATACGATTCTCAGCGGCATCAAGGAATTGATCCATGCCGGCATGTGGCCGTTGGCGTTGCTGGTGTTCTTCGCCAGCATCTCGGTGCCGGTGCTCAAACTCTTCGGCCTGAGCTATCTTTTGATATCGGTTCGGATCGGATCGCGATGGCGGCTGAGGGATCGGACGCGGCTGTACAGGGTCATCGAGGGAATTGGGCGCTGGTCGATGATCGACATTTTCATGATCTCCATCCTGATCGCTCTGGTGAAGCTGGAGGCGATCGCGACCATCGAGCCGGGCGTGGGGGCGATTTCGTTCGCGGGCGTGGTGGTGATCACCATGTTCGCGTCCATGTGCTTCGATCCAAGATTGATGTGGGACGCGGCGGGAGCCAATGGTGACGGATAACAAGCAATCGACGGACGCTCAGTCGACTGAAACCCCATCGACAGAAAGCAATGGCACACTGCCCGAGGTGGCGGTCAAGCCAGGACGGAGCCTTTCCATAGTCTGGCTGATCCCGCTGGTGGCGGCGGCGATCGGCGCGTGGCTGCTCTATACCACGCTCTCCGAGAAGGGGCCGGTTATCACCATCACGTTCGACACCGCGGCGGGCCTGGAAGCCGGCAAGACAAAGGTCAAGCACAAGGACGTGGAAGTCGGAACCGTCGAGACCGTGGCGCTCAACGAGGATCACACCGGGGTCATTGTCACCGTTCAGATGGCCAAGGGGGCGGACCAATACCTGACCAGCGGAACCCGTTTCTGGGTCGTGCGGCCGCGCCTGACCGCCGGTGGCGTCTCCGGTCTCGGGACCCTGGTGTCCGGCGCCTATATCGAAGTCGATCCGCAACCGGGAGAGCCGATGGATACGTTCACCGGTCTCGAAATCCCGCCCGTCCTCACGTCCGATGTTCCAGGTCATAAGTATATTCTGCGCGCGACCAAGCGCGGTTCCGTAAACCGCGGCTCACAAATCTATTTTCGCGGCATCGAAGTGGGGGAAATCCTTGGTTTCGAATTGGGCGCCGACAACCGCG
Source organism: uncultured Alphaproteobacteria bacterium (assembly GCA_963771545.1). GTDB lineage: Bacteria > Pseudomonadota > Alphaproteobacteria > Rhodospirillales > Defluviicoccaceae > CAKZLS01. Next base: position 2,650,026 of record CAVYTX010000002.1, on the reverse strand, counting down.
AGGTGCTTATTCACGCTTTTATTCGTGAGCCTCACAACCTCCTCATCCGGGACGCCACCCGGTTCTGGAACGCCAGTGGCGTGGATATACGGATCGGCGCCGCCGGCGTGCAGGTGAACACCGAGTCCTTGCAATCGCTGCTCACCGGCGGCGTCGCCTTCGAGACGCCGCTTACCGCCATGGATCAGCCAGTGGCTCCCGAAGGCTCCGTTTTCGATCTATACGATAATCGCACTGAAATCGGCGAGGCTGAACTGACGGAGAAAATTCCGTACATCGTGTACTTCGACGGATCGGTGCGAGGCCTGGATGTCGGCGCGCCGGTGGAGTTCAGGGGAATTCGAGTGGGATCCGTCACGTCGGTGGATCTCGTGATCGATGCCAGGAGGCAGATCGTACAGATTCCCGTCACCATGGTTATTGAGCCACAGCGGTTCAAGCAAGTCGGCGGATTTGCTTTCGAAGAACGTTATAAGGGCATCGACCTCCTGGTCAAAAGGGGGCTGCGCGCCCAACTCAAACCCGGAAATCTGCTCACGGGTCAGCTTTACGTCAATCTGGACTTCTTTCCCGGCAGTCCACCGGCGCAGCTTGTCATGCGCGAGGGCGAACCGCCGGAGATCCCGACCATTCCCTCGGATCTGGACGAGATCACCCGGTCCGTGACCGAGCTGCTGGAGAAGCTGGGCAGCCTTCCGCTGGAAGCCGTCGTCAATGATGCCCGCAGCACATTGCAATCCATCCAGAACGTAGTCAATTCTCCGGATATCAAGCAGTCTCTGAAATCCCTGCGCGAGACCATACAAGCCGCCGATGCCGTTATGGTTCAAGCAAATGCGACGCTCGCCGCCACCGAGAACCTGGTCGGGCCGCGGTCACAAGCCCGCGCCGATTTGGTGGAGTTGATGAAGGAACTCAAGAACGCCGCCCGCTCCATCCGGTTGTTGGCCGACTATCTCGAGCGGCATCCCGAGGCACTCATTCACGGAAAGGGAGGACCGCAATGATCGGGTGTCCGTTGGTGCGAGGGCCAATTGCCGCCGCTATTTTCGGTCTATTGTTGCTCGGCGGTTGCGCGGAAACCTCTCCGACCCGTTTCTACACGCTTTCCAAGGTTGACGCTTCGGGTCCGGCCGCGGCGAGCGTGGCGGCGAACCGCCTCGCCGTTGCCGTGGGACCCGTATCCCTGCCTCAATATCTCGACCGGCCACAGATCGTCCGGCGCTCCGGCGCCAACACCTATCAGCTCGCGGGCTTCGACAGTTGGGGAGAGCCGCTGGAAGACATGTTCCCGAGAATGGTGGCCGAAAATCTGTCGGCTTTGCTCGCCACCGACCGGGTGTTCGTGATTCCGCGCCGACGGTCGCCGACGGTGGATTATCAGGTCGAGATCGAGGTTCTCCGCTTCGATGCCGAAGTTGGCGGCGACGCGATTCTCGTTGCTCGCTGGGAGATCTTCGACGGGGACGGAAAACAGCTTCGGCTAGACAAGACGACGGTGAGCGAACCGGTCGCCGAACCGGTGATCGGCGAAGGCTACGAGCCCGTGGTAGCAGCCATGAGCGCCACGGTCGCGGCTTTCAGCCAGCAACTCGCCCAAACTATCCAATCCCTATCTCCCGGGAGCTAATCCTCGCGTGTCCGTCGCGTACAAAAAGCTTGCGTGTCCAATAGGTAGCTGTAACAGGTGACAGCGAAGGCTTGGACATGGACCAAGCCGCGCGGGCAAGGGACAACGGCTTTTGGCGAGTGCGTTTGAGACATCGACCGGCAAGGCGGAGATATCCGTGATCGAGGCCGGAGAAGGCGCGGTTGTGATTGGGCTCAGCGGAAGCTGGACTTTGTCGAGCCGCCCCCCGTCTTCCGACCAAGTCCAGCAACGCATGGAAGCCCAATCGGCGGCCAGGCGGGTCATCCTCGATGCGCGAGAAGTGACCGATTGGGACAGCGGGTTCCTGACGTTTCTCCTGAATATCAAAAAGTTTTGCGACAGCCGGAAAATCGGGATCGATGCCCGCGCTCTACCGGAAGGCGTCCACAAACTGTTGGAGTTGGCCGCCGCCGTTCCCGAGAAAAAAGGGGCTCGCAGGCCCGAAGTCCAGGATTCGCTGCTCGTCACGGTCGGCACCGGATGGCTCGACATGGTGCGGGCCTTGCGAGACATCACCGGATTTCTTGGCGAGGCCATGAGCAGCATTGGTCGGTTGCTAATCGGCAGGGCACGGTTTCGGCGGTCGGATCTGTTCCTCGCCATACAGGAATGCGGGGTTCAGGCGCTTCCGATCGTCTCGCTGATCAGTGTGCTGGTGGGGTTGATCCTCGCCTTCGTGGGCGCCGTTCAGCTGCAACAGTTCGGCGCTCAGATCTTTGTGGCCAACTTGGTGGGGATCGCCGCCGCTCGAGAGATGGGAGCGATGATGACGGCGATCATCATGGCCGGCCGGACGGGCGCCGCGTTCGCCGCGCAGCTCGGCACCATGCAGGTCAACGAGGAGATCGACGCGTTGAAGACGCTCGGTTTCGTGCCCATGGATTTCTTGGTTCTTCCGCGCATGCTGGCGCTGATCCTGATGATGCCGTTGCTCTGTGTTTACTCCATTCTGCTCGGGATCGCGGGTGGGTTCATCGTCGGCGTGGGCATGATGGATCTGACATGGACGCAATACGTCAACCAGACGATTGGCGCGTTGACACTGACGGATTTCGCCATTGGGATCTTCAAGTCCGTTATTTTCGGGGTTTTGATCGCCGTTGCCGGTTGCCTGAAAGGCATTCAGTGCGGACGCAGCGCATCGGCGGTCGGGGAGGCCGCCACCTCGGCGGTGGTCATGGCGATCATCCTGATTATCGTCGCCGACGGGTTCTTTGCGGTCCTCACCAATATACTGGGCATATGAGCCGGACTCCAAACGGGGCGTTGACGTGACAATGGAAATGGATACGAGGCATGAGTAAACCCGCGAACCCGAAGATGATTGGCGCCTTCGTTCTGGGCGCGATGGCGTTGATCGTTCTCGGCGTTATCTATTTCGGCGGCGCGCGGTGGTTTGCCGCGACGCAGCGATATGTCATGTACTTCGGTGGTTCGGTCAATGGCCTGAACGTGGGTGCGCCTGTCACGTGGCGGGGGGTTCCCATCGGTCAGGTGAAAGACATCAATCTTCTGTACGATGCCGCAAAACTAAAATTTTTCATCGAGGTCATCGTCGAAATCAATACAACGGACAGCGTGGCGATCGGCAACGGTGGGACCAAGGTGGCGCCGCAGGACGAGGTCGACAAACTGATCGTTAAGGGACTGCGGGCACAATTGGTCCAGCAAAGTTTTGTAACGGGACAGTTGGCGGTTCAGGTCAGCATGTTCCCCGGAACGCCGGCCACATTGCTGGGTTTGAATCCCGATCTCAAGGAAGTTCCGACGGTGCCATCCACATTCGCACAGATCGAGGATGCGGTTACCAGCATCGTCGCGAAGTTGGAAGGGATCGATTTAACGACCGTCATCCGGGATCTCGAGGCCGCGGCCGCGGCCTTGCGCGACGTCGTCGCGGCGCCGGAACTCAAGCAGGCATTCGTCGACGCCCAGCAGGTGCTGAAAGATACGCGCACCCTTATCCAAGGGATCAATGAACGCTTTGGGCCGCTGGCCGACGACCTGACCGCGACAATGAAGACGGCGGACGGCACCATGGTCGAGGCCAAACAGACGTTCATTCAGGCCAGACAGGCGTTCTCGGATGTTCGGGGATCGCTGGAACGGGCGGAGGCGCTGCTGACGAGCGCCGATAAGGTCATCAGGCCCGGCTCGCCCATTCATTTCGAATTGATCAGCGCCCTCCGGGAAGTGAGCGCGGCCGCTCGCTCGCTCGGCAGTCTCGCTCAAACCCTGGAACGCAACCCCGACGCCCTGCTGTTCGGCAGAAGAAAACCCGGAGGCCAGTGATGACACGCTCTCGATTCAATCGCTTGACGTCATGTATCGCCGGTCTCGCCCTATTCCTGATCGCCGGATGCGCCGGTATCCTGGGTGGCGAGTCCGTGCCCATCCGTTATTACGTGCTATCCGAGGCGCCACGGACCGAGCAACCGCGGACGGCGGCAAGCGACGCGATCATCGCGGTCATCGAAATCTCCATGTCCGATTATCTGGATACGACAAGTTTCGTCACCCGCACCACGGAAAACACCGTCGACCTTGCGCAGTTCGATCAGTGGGCGGCGCCGTTCCGACAGCACGTTTCCAGAACATTGAAAAACAATATCGCCAACCGAATCCCCTCGGAGCGCGTGCTGCTCAGCCCGCTCTCCATTCCCGTCACGGTGGATTATGAAGTGCGCACGGACATTCAAAGGTTCGAGCGCGATCCCCAGGGAAACGTGGTGCTCGATGCGCGGTGGGCGCTCGTCGATGTGAGCAGACGCAGCGCCGTGGTCCTCAAAACCGTCGAGATCCGCAAACCGGTCGCGATCGATCCGGCCGCGGAAGGCGATGACGCGGCTGAAACCGCGCGGGAGACCTATTCGGCGATCGCCGCGGCCATGAGCGCCGCTCTTGTCGACATGAGCGAGGAGATGGCCGCGCTCATTCGGAGAGACGTCCCGGGACGGTAGCGTAATCGCCGATTTTGGAGCAACACCTTGGGCGGCAGTTTTCAAAGCGGCCATACCCACGGAATCAGTGGAACCGAGATGACGACGATCAGCACCGTCAGCGGCAGGCCCATTCGCCAGAAGTCGCCAAATTGGTAGCCGCCGGGGCCGAGAACGAGGGTATTGTTCTGGTGGCCGATGGGTGTCAGAAACGCGCATGACGCCGCGACCGCGACGGCCATTAAAAAGGGATCCGAGTTGACGCTCAGCTGATTTGCCACGGTTGTGCCAACGGGCGCCATCACCACCGCCGCCGCCGCATTGTTGATGATATTGGTCAGCGCAATGGTGACAATCATGATGAGCGCCAGAATCGCCGTTGGCGGGAAATCCAGCCCGAGGGCGACGATGGCATGGGCGACCAGACCCGTCGTGCCGCTGGTCTCCAGCGCGCCGCCGACGGGAATCAAGGCGGCCAGCAGAACGATCACCGGCCAGTCCACACTCTCGTAAATCTCCCGGGGCGGGACGATGTTGAGCAGAACCATGCCGCCGGCGACGGCGCCCAAGGCAATGGGAAAGGAAACCAAGCCCAGCGTGGCGACGGCGATGCCGGCCGCGAACAATGCGATGGAGAGGAGGGCGCGGCGGCCATTTCCCACTTGCAGGTCCCGGGCGGCCAGCGGCAGACAGCCGAGCGCGCTCACAACCTCCGGCATGCGTTCCGGAAAACCCTCCAGCAGCAGGACGTCGCCGGCCTTCAGAATGATCGAATGGAGTCTGCCGCGCAACGGATGGCCCTGCCGGGAAACGGCGATCAGGTTGACACCGTAGCGCGTGCGAAGCGTGACCTGTCCGGTCGCCCGTCCCACCAGCCGGGATCGCGGAAGGACCACGGACTCGGTCAGGATCGTTTCGCCCGTGCTTAACCTCTCGATCGCGCCGCCGCTGGCGCCCGCCATCTTTAGCCCGAGCTCCGGGGTCATCGCTCCAAGAGCCTGTGGGCCGGCTTCGACGACGAAGACGTCGCCCGCGCGAACCAGCTGGCTACGATTGGGGCGGTCAATGCGTTGATTTCGGCGGAAATGCCGCAGAATAACAACCTCGTGCTTCGCGGCCACCTCGTCCAGTTCCTTGAGCGATTGGCCCACAACCTTGCTGTCTCGCGGCACTCTCAGCTCGCTTACGTAGTCCTTGATATCGAAGAGCTCGGCCTGGGTGCGCGTGGCCCGGCGCGCTTCGGGAATGAGCCGCCAGCCGACGATCGCGACAAACAGGATGCCGGCGATGGCGACGACCCCGCCGACCGGCGCGAAATCGAACATGCCGAAGGGCGTTCCCGTGGTTTCCCTGCGAAACGAGGCGACGATGATGTTGGGCGGCGTTCCAATGAGGGTGACCAGACCGCCGAGAAGGGATCCGAAGGCCAGCGGCATCAGGACGACCGCGGCCGAATGATTGGCCTTGGCGGCGGATTTGAGCGTCGCGGGCATGAGCAGGGCGAGGGCGCCCACGTTGTTCATCACCGTCGACAGCGCTCCCCCGACACCGGCGACCATGCCCACTTGCCGGGTGGTGGATTCGATCGGCGGCAGCAAACGCCCCGAAATAAGATCCACGGCGCCGGAATTCTGCAGACCGCGGCTGATGACCAGGACCAAGGCGACGGTGACGACCGCCGGATGGCCGAAGCCGCTGAAAACGTCTTCATGCGGAACGCTGCCGGCCACGGCGGCAACCAGCAGTGCTCCGAAGGCGACGACGTCGTAGCGCCACCGGCCCCACCAAAACAGAATCAGCGCCGCTCCCAGGAGGCCGAGCAGGAAAATCTGTTGTGCGTCCATGAAGCGAGAGGTCCATATCCGATGTGCCGCCGCAGTAAGCGGGATTCGTCAGCCTTTTTCAACTAAGTCATTTGACGAATTGTGTCGCGTGGTATCGTATGCGCATGGTTCGTTTGATTGCGCTTATCATTCTGATCGTCGCGGTCGTCCCGGCGGGTTCTTCATCCGCCCAGGAGGGATCGGCGCCTGTCAACTTCGAACAACAAAGCGCTGAGTGGGATCGAGCTCTTGCTCGGATCGTAGCCTACGTTCAAGCGCCCGAGCATACGCGGCGCCAGCACGCCGAATTCAATGCCCAACTAGAGAAAATCAGGACGGAGGCCCAGGAACGTGAGACCAATGCCCAACAGGAGATGGCGCCCTATATCCGTCTATTGGAGGCCTTGGGCCCGCCACCAGCGGAAACCGGCCCCCCCGAACCGGCCGAGATCAAGTTAAAGCGGGAGTTTCTGAACAACAAGGTCGACACCTATCGATCGCGCATCACCCAAGCGGAATTGACCAGGACGGGAGCCGAGGAACTGGAAGAGGCTCTCTCCGCCATCTTGCGCCAGGAATTCCGGGCGAGGCTGCTGATCCGAGACGCCATGCCATTGTCGCCCGACACCGTGACAACGGCCGTTCCGGAGTTTTTCGCGGTTCTATCCACTTTGACCGAGTCCTGGAGCGAATGGCGCGCCGGACTTTCGGCCGATCAACACGCGGAAGTCCGGTGGCGCGGCGCCATGGTGCTGGTCGTATTGGCCGCCGCCTGGGGTATCCGCCGGTTTCTGTTGAAACGATACGGCCGCGACGTGACCATAGAGCGGCCAAGCTATCCCCGGCGTTTTTTGGCGGCGGTGGCCGAAGGTGTCGCGCGCGGGATTGTGCCGGCGGCCCTATTCGCGGTGCCATTGGCGCTGATTCCTCTCGGGCTTTCCGTGACAACGGGTTTGTTCGCCGATGTGGTCAGCGCGATATGCGAGAGCTTGATAATTTTGATCGTGGGAGTGGCGATGACGCGAGCGGTGCTGGCGCCGGATCTGCCCGCGTGGCGGTGCACGCGATTGGCTCCTTCCGCGTCCCGGGTTCTGAGTTGCAGGATCATCTTTCTCATTGCCGTGTTCGCGGTCGACGTCTTCTTCAATCGCGCGGTGTGCGTCGACTGCGATGTACGGAACCTTTATGTTTCCGTTGAACTCGAGTCGCTCTATTCGGTGATCGTCAACATCCTCGAGGCAATCGGGATCATTCTCGTCGTTCAAGGCTGGCTTTGGCGCCCCGAACCGGAGCTCGCGGCCGGACGGACGGCCGCGGCGGCGCCGGAAGTCCAAACGAAATCGACTTCCGCCGAGGGTCAAGACGCGACGTCCGCCGAGCAGTCCGGCGGAAGGGTATGGACGATCATCCGCAGAGCGATCGGCGCGGCGGCCCTATTGGGCGTCGCCGCCAACATCATCGGCTACGTCAATTTCGGCGATCGGCTGATTGACGGATTGATATTGTCGGGGGGCATCCTCGGGGTCTTGTTCCTGATCCGCAGGCTTTTGAGGGAATCCGCGGGGTTCGGCTTGAATTCGAACGCGGTCCGCCGGTGGCTGGGCATAAAGGAAAACAGCAGGGACTTGCTTGATTTCTGGCTGTCCGTCTTTCTCGATTTCCTTCTGCTTCTTGCCGCGTTATTCGCGATCTTACCGGTGTGGGGCGTGCCGCGGACCGATCTGACACGGTGGATCGAGCAGATCGCCGCGGGCTTCAGCGTCGGCGGCGTCACCATCTCCTTCGTGGATATTCTAACGGCGCTGGCGGTCTTTTTTGTTGCCGTGGCGTTGACGCGGCTGATTCGCCAGACGCTGTCCGAAAAGGTACTCGTCAAGACCCGCTTGGACACGGGCATTCGCAATTCCCTGGCCTCCATGGTCAGCTATATCGGTATTACTATCGCCGCCCTGTTGGCGGTGGGGGTGATGGGGTTCAATTTCCAGAATATCGCCATCATCGCCGGCGCGCTTTCCGTCGGTATCGGCTTCGGTCTCCAGAACATCGTTAACAACTTCGTTTCCGGGCTTATTCTTCTGGTTGAGCGTCCGGTGAAAATCGGCGACTGGGTCGTCGTCGGCGAAAACGAGGGCTTCGTCAAACGAATCAGCGTGCGTGCCACCGAAATCGAGACTTTCGACCGTGCCTCGGTGATACTACCGAACTCGGATCTGCTGTCGACGGCGGTCATGAACTGGACCCACAAGGACAAGTTGGGTCGTCTCATCGTGATGGTCGGGGTCGCCTACGGCAGCGATACGGACAAGGTGCGGGACATCCTGCTTTCCCGCGCCAAGTCCCACCCGGACGTGCTCACTTGGCCGCAACCAAACGTCGTTTTCCAGAATTTCGGCGCCAGCTCATTGGATTTCGAACTTCGTGCATTCGTGCGAGACGTTGATAAGCGACTTATTGTCGGCAGCGACCTGCGGTTTGCCATCGACAAGGCGTTCCGGGAGGAAGGGATCGAAATTCCGTTCTCTCAACACGATATCCACCTTCGCGACATCGAACGACTCGAGCAAGCGCTCGCCGCGCTCCAGCCGGACGAGAGGCCCCCCGCGAGCGACGCCGCGCCGGCACCGGGAACGGCCAAGCGGAGCAGTGCTTGACCAACGGCAGGGAATCCGCGAAGGGCGTCGAGCGCCTCGTTTCCGCTTTTTCGGCGTCGCGCTTTATGGCGAAAGTTCCAGCTTGTGGCGGAAGCGGGCGCGCATCTTGTGCGGCCGCATGGGCATCTGAATATACGCGCCCGACCGCCACAATGGCACCTGGTCCTGGAAGGTGGAGCTGTTGATCCACCCGTCCTGGCCGCCCAGCAACACAAACTCATTGCCGTCCATGTCCGACAGATCGGAAATGTGGCGGGCAGTGGAGCCGTAGCTGGAAGTGTGACGACGGTCGGTCGACATATGGGCGGTTTTCATCAATGCCTCGGTCGTGCCGCCGGCGGGATGATCCGCGAATCGAAACCGCTTGCCGATCACCGGCACAAAGGCAAACGTATGGGCGAGACCCAGCCGATGCATGTCGCCCCAATCGCGGAACCTGTCCAACCCGCCGACCGCGCTGTCGAGGCTGCGTTTCAGCAATGGGAAAAGTCTCTTGTCGTCGGTCCTCTTGATGTCTTCCTGCAGGAGGGCCTTGATTCGGCCCACCCGCGCAAACGCGCCGCCATCGGACTTGCCGAGCAGGGACGTGTAAAATTCCGCCGTAAACGCATGGCGAAACAGCTCGAACGCCAGCGCGCCCCGGGATTCGGCGCCATAGTGTCCATCCCAGTCGGTGAGCAGATCGACCATTTCCCGCCGTTTGCCCTTTGCCCTGGCGTCGATCCCGGTATCCGTCATCCTTTTCACCCAAACGTCCCTGAGCGCCACCGATGACTCCGCGTAGACATCCATTTGGAGTTCCTTGATGCCCGCGACCTCGACCTTGCCGGCGCCTTCCACAAGATGAGCCATGCGGTTCACGCGGTCGTCGGGGGAAAAAAAGTATCCGACGCGGGTCCCGGTGTTCGACGGGCGGTTATTGGCCGACGCGAGAAACCCTTTGGGCGGGTTCAGGCTAAACGGCAGATCCTTGGCGTTCAGCATCCGTTGCCACGCGGTCTCGTTGTCGCCGGGGTTCACGATGATGTCGGGCGGCGGCGACCCGCCGCGGTCCGGGACATTGGCGGCCATCACTTGCCCGATGTTTCCCAGATGATCGGCATAGAGCATGTTCTGACCGGGGACCGCGAAGCTCTTGAAGGCATCCCTGAACGCGGCGAAGTTTCGCGCCCGATTGACGCCGAGCATGGCGGTGACCTCATCGCTGGGCTGGTGGCCCATCCATCTCAGTGCGAAGGACGGTCCGCCCAAGTTCCTCAGTCGCGGGGCGTCGGACAGAATGGGACCCCATGGCGTTTCGCGCACCGCGATGGTCCGGTCGAACCATCCCCTGACCCGAATGGTCTCGCGCCGCTCGATGATCTTCTCCGGCGGCAGATCGGAGACGTCGCACAAATCGCTGGCGGCGGCGCGCATATTGGTGCCGCCCCACGCGATCCATGGGTTCCGCCCGATCGCGAAAAACGGCAGTCCCGGAGCCATCAGACCCACCGCGTGGATGGTCGGCGACCGCAGCCCGGCGAGTAGCCAGGCATTCGGCAGGGAAATCCCAAGATGGGGATCGTTGGCGATGAGGGTGCCGCCGGTCGCGGTGCGGCCTGGGCCGACGGCGAGGCTGTTGCTGCCCGAGCGCCCGAGCCCGGCGAGCAGCGCACTGGCGCGCGACGCCCCTTCGCCCGCGTCGAAGCTGCAAACCGAGTTGCCGCCGTCGGCGACAAGCCGGGCCCAAATCTCCGGCCAGTCGGTGCGATGGCGCAACTTGAGCAGGTTGAACCACACCAGCCAATTGATGTCGGTTCCCGCCAATCGGCCAAACGTCAAGATATCGGCGATGCTCCAAGGCTCACGGTCCAGTTTCAGTGCCTTGTATTCATACGGCAAGTCGGCGGCGGTCGCCTGGTAGTGGTTCACACCGTCGACGAAGCGTTGCAGCCATTGCCGGGTGTCATCGGGCATCGAGGCTTCCGTGGCTTCCGCCGATCGCCCGAAATCAAGAATGCGCAGCGCGTGATCGATGTCGACGGCCGACGGACCGCCCATTTCCGAGATGCGGCCTTGGGCGATCCTCTTCGAGATGGCCATTTGCCCCAGGCGAAGATGAGCGTGGACCAGACCGAGGGCGAAGGCGGCGTCGCCATCGTGCCGGGCCTCGATGAAGGGGATCTGATGATCGTCCCAGTGAACGACGACCCTGCCGTGGATCGGCAATCCGGAGGTCGGAAAAACGGACAGTCTCTGCTCGAGCGATGTCTTTGGGGGCAGGGGTGTCAGCAACGAGCGGGCCGCAATGAGGAGACTCATCATGATCGTGGCGAGAATCTAAAAAAAGCCGTTTGTTGAGATTTGCCGGGGGACAACAAGCGTGAAGGCGGCAGGCTTGCTTTACAAGTCGTTTTAGCCGACCGGTCTCGGTTAAGTCTGAAAATCCCCACACAGTGTCGCGGCGGGTGAAAAACGTGCTACCCTCGCCGCGCAATCAACAAAGCGCGACCCAAGCACGTTTGCCTCGATCTATCCTTTGATGATGCTTAACAGAGCTCGGGACGTGAAGGAGGGGAAAATGATAGAGAAACTGACCGTGACCATTGAGGGCTGGGCGAGCGGCGATCCCATTCCGGAGGAGTACGCCTTTGGCAAAATTGCCGCGCCGGACGACGGCTACATCGCCCTGAGCCGCAACCGCAGCCCGGGGATTCGCTGGTCGGGCGGACCGGCCGCGACCCGGTCCTACGCGATCATCTGCCACGACCCGGACGTGCCCTCCCGACCCGACCACGTCAATAAGGAAGGAATGTCGGTGTCCGTGGACCTGCCGCGGGTCGACTTTTTCCACTGGGTGCTGGTGGATATTCCGGCCGATCGATCCGAGCTGTTGGCCGGCGAGGACTCCAGTCGCGTCACCGCCGGTGGCAAGCCGCCGGGAAAAACCGAATTCGGTGTTCGCGGGCTCAACAATTTCACGGACTGGTTCGCCACGGATCCCGACATGATGGGAGACTACGCCGGTTACGATGGACCCTGTCCGCCATGGAACGACGAGATTCTCCACCATTACTGGTTCACGGTGTTTGCACTGGATGTCCCCACCCTGGGGCTCGAAGGAAGGTTCGGCGGACCGGAGGCTCGGAAAGCGCTGGAGGGACACATTCTGGCCATGGGCGAATGGGTCGGAACGTATACTAACAATCCGGCGCTGACCGGCAAATAGCGCCACCGCATCGGTGTTCCGGCGCGGCGTCCCGTGGGGCGCCGCTTGCCGTTTGGGACCGCCGCTTTGTTTCGAATGGGGAGTATTTTTTGAAGAACAACGTTTTGGCAACGTTTTGTCCCCGCAACTTCTTGAAGGGTTATCGCGCTGGGAGCTATACTTAAAGTTCGCGCCCCAGGGGTTACGCATTGGGCGCAGCCCTGGATGACATTGGGCGCCGGCGCCACTCATCAACGCCAAGGACGGAGAGCGGAACTTTGGCGGACATCAATTGAGTTGGAATGGAGAATTGTCATGAGCGTCTATAAAATCATTCGCGTCGTCGGTAGCAGTCCGACCTCATGGGAAGACGCGGCGAAGAACGCCGTCGAGGAGGCCGCAAAGCATGTTCGGGACCTGAGGGTGGCCGAGGTCGAGAAGTGCGACATGAAGGTCGAGGACGGCAAAGTGACCGAGTACCGGTCGCGGGTGCACATATCTTTCCGGTACGAAGGCTCATAGCGCGTCAACTTCGAGGCGGATACAGGAGCGTGGCGGCGGTTCTTCGGAGCCGCCGTCTTCCATTCCGTCCCGTGCCGATGGAAAAAACCGCGTTGGGCACCCTTGACGGGTGGCAAAACCGATCATACTTCACGCGTGCCGGACGCCGCTTCGGGTCCGGTATCGCCAAGGAATCCGACATCTCGTGGCTTCCCGCGGTCAAACACATTGCTTGTAATTGGAGGATGTGAAGTGATGACGACGTTCGATTTTGCTCCCCTGTTCCGTTCCACTGTCGGTTTCGACCGGCTCATGAACGCCCTCGAAGAGTCCAACCGGTGGGCCGAGGCCGACAATGGCTATCCGCCCTACAACATCGAGAAAACCGGCGAGGACAAGTACCGGATCACCCTTGCGATCGCGGGCTTCGGCGATGACGAGCTCTCCATCGAAATTCATCAGAATACCCTGACCATCGAGGGCCGAAAGCAGAACGCGGCCGATCCGGCGAACTATCTCTATCGCGGCATTGCCGGGCGCTCCTTCAAACGCCAGTTCCGCCTCGCCGATCATGTCGAGGTGGCGGAAGCACATTTGCAGAACGGCCTTTTGACCGTCGACCTGGTGCGCGAGGTGCCGGAGGCGATGAAGCCGCGCCGGATCGAGATTTCCGCGAGCGCGCCGGCCGCCGTGGAGGCCGAGAAAGCCAAGCTGATCGTCCAGACCGAAGAAGCGGCCTGATCATCGCTAACCGACAAGGGAGCACCGAACCCGGGGATCGGTGCTCCCAGCCGTTTTGGCGGCATCGACCGCCGCGAACTCGTCTCAGCGTGACCGACATGGTTTCCAAGGGTGATTGCCTTTTGGATCGCCGTCGGGTATTTCGAACGCATCGAAATGTAAGGAGAAGAGTATGGCTCGCGTTACCGTAGAAGATTGCATTGAGGCCGTACCGAACGCATTTGAATTGGTTCTCATCGCCGCGAAACGCGCTCGAGAGTTGGGAGCTGGATCTCAGCCAACGGTCGATCCCGAGGACGAAAAATCGACGGTGGTCTCGCTGAGGGAGATCGGCGCGGGGACCGTGGAACCCGACGTTCTGCGTGAAGCGGTGGTGCGCAGTCTCCAACGCGTGTTCCCGGAGGAAACCTTGCCGGACGAGGACGAACTCGAGGCCGCCCTCATGGAAGAAGCAACCCTTGCCGGTTCGGACGATCCCACGGAAGCCGTCAGCGGCTTGTACGCGGACCAGTCCATCACGGCGGAGGACGAGGGCCAGAACGCCGATGCCTTGGAGGACTTGGTTCGGAAGTTGTCCGAAAACTCGAGCGAGTAATGGCGTGGCCGACAAGGTCATCAAATCGGAAGACGAGTGGCTCTCTGAGCTGACCCCCGAGGAGTACGCCGTTTGCCGCGGCAAGGGCACCGAGCGTGCGTTCACCGGCGAATACTGGAAGACCAAGACCCCCGGCGTTTATACCTGCCGATGTTGCGGACAGGAGTTGTTTTCGTCGCAAACCAAGTTCGATTCCGGGAGCGGCTGGCCGAGCTTCTTTCAGCCCATCGACTTGGAGAACGTCGATACGGAAACGGACCACGGGTTTGGAATGGTTCGCGTCGAGGTGCATTGCAGCCGTTGCGGCGCGCACCTGGGGCACGTGTTCCCCGACGGGCCGCAACCCACCGGTCAGCGATATTGCATCAACTCCGTATCCTTGAAACTCGACCCCGAGACCAAAACGAAACCCAAACCTTGACGAGGCGAGGCGGGGTCAATCCATGTTGAGCCCGAGGTGGCCCGCATCGAGGCGCCCCATACCCTGCAGGACCCGGTAAACGGCGACGCTGGTGTCGAACGACGCATCGGTGAGATTGATGCGGGCGTTGTTGACCTCGTTTTCGGCATCAAGAACGTTGATGACGGTCTCCTTGCCCGCTTGGCGCAGCTTGCGGCGGGCGACGAAGACCTCGGACGCGATGTTGACGCCGTTTTCCAGAAGTTCGACCCGTTTGCGCGCGGTCATCAGTTCGTGCCACGCCATCCGGGTGCCTTCCACCACCTTGCGGGTCGCGGTCTCGAGGTTGTCGAGGCTGGCCCGGTAATCAAAGGCGGCTTGGGCGACGCCGGACTTGGTGGCGAAGCCGTTGAACAGGTTCCAGGTGGCCTGCAGCACGACCGAGTATGCATGCCGCGTTCCCCTGACCAGATCGAAGTCCTTCTCGACGTTGGCTTCCGCGACCACATCCACCGATGGGTAGAAACCGGACCGCGCCAGGCGCCGGCGCTCCGAGGCGACGGCGACGGTGGCGAGGCCGCTGTTGACCGCCGGATTTTCTTCCTCGGCGATCTTGACGGCCTGCTTCAAGTCGTGGGGCAGGAGATCGGTGGGTGGAACCGGATCCACCAGGTTGGCGAGGTCGGGCGCATGGTTGAAAAGCTGGATGTAGCGGCTGATGGCGTCCTCCAGCGCGCCTTCGAAGGCGACCCGGCGTTCCTTGGCGACCTGCAGCCTCGACTTGGCCTGCAACACATCGACGGCGATCCCGGCTCCGCGCTTGACGCGCTCGTCCTCCAGATTGAGCTGGACCTTGATGGTCTCTTCCGTGAGGCGGGACAGTTCGATCAGCCGCACTTGGCGTAGAACCTCCACATATGCCCTTATACCTTCGAACAGGGTATTTTGGCGGGTGCCGATGAACGTGAACTCGGCCACTTCGAGATTGAGGCGCGCCGTCTTCACTTCCGCCGGCGTATTGAAGCCGTCAAAGACGTTCTGGGTCAGCTTGACCCCGGCGATTTGGCGGGTTTCGGTCCAATCCTCTCCGCCGCCTTGCTCCGTGATGGGACTATTGATGTATTCAGGGCCGATCTCGCCGTTGGCGTCCAGTCTTGGCAGAAAGCCGCCAAGGGCCACGTCCACGCCCTTGCGCGCCGACTCCACTTCCTTCTGCCGGGCGAGGATTTCGGGGTTGTCTTTCAGTAGCCCCTTGAGTTCCTGTTCGAGCGGATGGGCGTGAGAAGCCTGGGCGCCAGACAGGCATACGGCAAAGGCAATGCATGCGCCCATCCGACCAAGAACCGTCAACGTTTCCCCCTTCGGTGATCGTTCCAATTCCGCCCATCATTGGCGGACTGTATCGAAATGAAAACGCCCCGTCAAAGTAGTAGCAGGGGAGAATACACGGCGGAATTTGTTGCCTTGCTTTTGATTATAAGGCTTGGACGATGGCTTTTCAAAACACCAATGTCTTGAAAGCGGCCCGTTTGGGGCTCTTTTTTGCTAACGTGGGGGCTCGCTTATCCTCCCAACAGACCCGAAACCGGCGGGCCGATTTGCTGCATCGATGTGGCCCCACCGCCACAGATTTCGCCCCAGTTGGGGGCATGCGCGGGGTTTCGGAGATCTCAGGCCGAATTGGGAGGGCCGTAGCCGCCGCCGCCGGGCGTTTCGATGACGAACACGTCGCCGGGCGCCATCTCCGTCCGGTCGGTGCCGCCGAGCACCTTGATCGCGCCGCCGACGCGTTCGAGGGTGTTGCGCCCCGCTTCTCCCGGCGCGCCGCCGGCCATGCCGAATGGCCGGATAATCCGATGACCGGACAGGATCGCCGCCGTCATCGGTTCGCGGAACAGGATGCGGCGCACCACCCCGTCGCCGCCCTGCCACCGGCCCCGGCCGCCGCTGCCCCGGCGAATGGAGAACGCTTGCACCAGCACCGGAAACCGCCATTCCAGCACCTCGGGATCGGTGAGCCGGGAGTTGGTCATGTGCGTATGGACGGCGCTGGCGCCATGGAACCCCGGGCCGGCGCCAGATCCGCCGCAGATGGTTTCGTAGTATTGATAACGCTCGTTGCCGAAGGTGAAGTTGTTCATGGTTCCTTGCGACGCCGCCATGGTCCCGAGCGCCCCATAGAGCGTGTCGGTCATGCATTGTGAGGTTTCCACGTTGCCGGCTACCACCGCCGCGGGAAACCGCGGGTTGAGCATGCAGCCCTCGGGGATGACAATGTGGAGAGGCTTCAAGCAGCCCGCGTTCAGCGGGATGTCGTCGTCCACCAGGGTTCTGAACACATAGAGGACCGCGGCCTTGCACACGGCGGTGGGGGCGTTGAAGTTGCTACCCAGCTGATCCGAGGTGCCGGTGAAGTCGATGGTGGCGGTCCGTGTTGGCGGATCGATGGAGATGGCCGCCTTGATGACGGCGCCGCCGTCCATTTCGTAGGCGTAGTGACCGTCCTTCAGCACGTCGAGGACGCGGCGGACCTGCTCCTCGGCGTTGTCCTGGACGTGACCCATGTAGGCGGTCACCACGTCGAGGCCGAAGTGCTCGACCATCTTTCGCAGCTCCCGCACGCCCCGTTCGTTGGCGGCGACTTGGGCGCGGAGGTCGGCGAGGTTCTGGTCGGGGTTGCGAGCCGGCCACGGTCCGTCCGTCAGCAGCGCCCGGATCTCCGCCTCCCGCAGGTGTCCCCGTTCGACCAGCAAGACATTGTCGAGAAGAACGCCTTCGTCCTCCACGGTGCGGCTGTCCGGCGGCATGGAGCCCGGCGTGATGCCGCCGATGTCGGCGTGATGGCCGCGCGAGCCCACGAAAAACAGGATGGCGCCGCCAGGCGCGTCGAACACCGGCGTGATCACCGTCACGTCGGGAAGATGGGTGCCGCCATTGTAGGGCGCGTTGAGCATGTAGACATCGCCCGGTTTCATGGTGCCCTGGCGCTCGCGGATCACCGTCCGGATGCTTTCGCCCATGGAGCCCAGATGTACGGGCATGTGGGGCGCGTTGGCCACGAGCTCCCCGTCGCGGCTGAACACCGCGCACGAGAAGTCGAGCCGCTCCTTGATGTTCACGGAGTGAGCGGTGTTGGCGAGGGTCGCGCCCATCTGCTCGGCGATGGACATGAACAGGTTGTTGAACACCTCCAGCATGACCGGGTCGACGTGGGTTCCCACCGCTTCGCGCTTGGCCCGCGCCACCACGCGCCGCACGATCAGATGGTCGCGGACGGTCAGCTCGGCCCGCCATCCGGGTTCGACAACGGTGGTGGCATTGGCTTCGTTGATGATGGCGGGACCGTCGACGGAATGGCCGGGCGAGAGCGCCGCCCGGTCATGGACCGGCGTTTCGCGCCAATCGCCGCCGAAACAGGTCCGGACATGGGCGAGCGGCGCGGGCAAGGGTGTGACTTCGACGCGCGGCCGCTCCGGGTCGATGGCCGTTTCGGTCACGCCGATGGCCTCCACCGAGAGGGCCTCCACGATCAATCGCCGTTCCGGCATGGTGAAGCCGAACCGCTGCTTGTGCAGGCCCTCGAACGCGGCGGTCATTTCGGCGAGCCCGCCGAAGGCCACCATCTGCGCCGTGTCGGTGCCCTCGTAGCGGAGATGCGCCTTGCGAAGAACGACGATGCGCTCGGCCCAGACGCCCTGCCCCTCCACCTCGGCGCGGGCATCCTCGGCCAAGGCGTCCAGCCGGGCCTCCAACTCGGCGCGGGCATCCTCGGCCGCCGGCGCCTCGATGGCCTGCTCGCGCATCGCCCGGATATCGGCGAGGCCCATGCCGTAGGCCGACAGCACCCCGGCGTAGGGGTGAATGAGCACCTGGGTCATGCCGAGCGCGTCGGCCACCAGGCAGGCGTGCTGACCGCCGGCGCCGCCGAAGCAGTTGAGCGTGTAGCCGGTGACGTCGTAGCCCCGCTGCACCGAGATCTGCTTGATGGCGTTGGCCATGTTCTCGACGGCGATCTTGAGGAAACCCTCGGCCACCTCCTCGGGTTTGCGGTGCTCCCCCGCCGCTTCGGCGATCTCGGCGGCCAACGCGGAGAACCGCGTTTCGACCGCGCCGGCGTCCAGCGGCTGGTCGGCGCCGGGACCGAACACCCGGGGGAAGAAGCGCGGCTGGATCTTGCCCAGCATGACGTTGCAGTCGGTGACGGTGAGCGGCCCGCCGCGGCGGTAGCAGGCCGGTCCGGGATCGGCGCCGGCGGAGTCGGGACCGACCCGGAAGCGGCTGCCGTCGAAATGCAGGATCGAGCCGCCGCCGGCCGCCACCGTGTGGATGCGCATCATCGGCGCGCGCATGCGCACTCCCGCCACCTGGGTCTCGAAGGCGCGTTCGTACTCGCCGTCGTAGTGGGACACGTCGGTGGAGGTGCCGCCCATGTCGAAGCCGATCACTTCGCGGAACCCGGCCATCTCGGCGGTTCGCACCATGCCGACCACGCCGCCGGCGGGCCCCGAGAGAATGCTGTCCTTGCCCTGGAACAGCCGCGCGTCGGTGAGGCCGCCGTTGGACTGCATGAACATCAGCCGGACGCCGCTCAGCTCGCGGTCGATGCCGTCCACGTAGCGCCGCAGGATCGGCGACAGATAGGCGTCCACGACGGTGGTGTCGCCGCGCGAGACCAGTTTCATCAGCGGGCTGACCTCGTGGGAGGCGGACACCTGGCTGAACCCCAGTTCGCGGGCGATGGCGGCCACGCGGCGCTCGTGATCGGTGAACCGGTAGCCGTGCATGAAGGCGATGGCGACCGACCGGATACCGGCGTCGAAGGCATTTTGCAGGACGGTGCGCGCCGCCGCTTCGTCGAGGGCGGTGAGGATCGCGCCCTCGGCGTCGACACGCTCGTCGATCTCCACCACGTGCTCGTAAAGCAGTTCCGGCAGGACGATATGGCGGTCGAACAGCCTGGGCCGGTTCTGATAGCCGATGCGCAGCGCGTCGGCGAAGCCCTTGGTGATGGCGAGCAGCGTGCGGTCGCCCTTGCGCTCCAAAAGAGCGTTGGTGGCGACCGTGGTTCCCATCTTCACCGAATGAATCCGGTCGGTGGGGATGGGCTCGCCGTCCGCGAGCCCGAGGGCCTCGCGGATGCCCTGGATGGCCGCGTCCCGGTAGCGTTCGGGGTTCTGCGACAGCAACTTCTTGGTCACCTCGCTCCCGTCCGGCCGCTTGGCGACCACGTCTGTGAAGGTCCCGCCCCGATCGATCCAGAACTGCCAGCCAGGGTCGGCCGCTTGGGAAGCCATCCGCCATCTCCACATCTGCGTCTGTTGTTATAGAGGGGGAGGCAGGGAGAGCAATTCAACTCATTGCGCTGAATGAAGTATTCGGGCGCCGCCGACGCATCGCGGCGAGCGACGGTCATCCAACGCCCGGCATCCCGACTATGCCAGGACCGTCAAGATATACGCTATCGTTAACGGACAATCGCGGGCGTGGCGAAGCGATCCAGGAACCGCCGATGGGGCCGTGCGTATCCTTGGATGACCACGGCGATCCGCGCCAGCCGCGAGCGGTAGGGGGAGGGGTGTTCTACTTCCCCGATCACCACCTCTCGTTCCCTGATTCTACCCGATCAAGCACGGAACACCGCGATTTTTCGAGGCGCCCTTTAGTTACAAAGCGGATCAACTGATTCTGAACCCATTGACTGCCGGGCGCCCGTCGTGGGATTTCCATAGAAAACCAACAAACAGCGTCAGACTGCCGAAGAGGTGCCGAAAAATACCCGTCCAAAAACCATCTTGTCAGCCGAAAGCCTCATATAAGCCCGGTGCGTTAGCAGCGCACGCCGGGATCTGTGCGGGGGGCGCGGGGTAACCCGCGTCCCTACCGCTATCGGAACCATCATCGATCTGCAGGCCACCATCAACCGCATCGTCGCCGAAACCAACCACACTCCAAAGCCCTTCGTCTGGACCGCCGAACCTGACAAAATCATCGCCGCCGTCAAAAAAAGGGCACCAAGCGCTAGAATCGATCCGCTAGCTCTCTGCAGGTCTCTAGCTCTCTGCAGGTCGCTAACTTATTAACGCCATCTAAATCGGTTGTGCCCAGACAAATCCAGTGAAGAATATCAGGCCGGTGTTTTAGGACATCAGCGAGTTCAAAACAATCCACCGTTCTATTTAGCTCCTCCTTGTCTAAGGGTCCAATTGCCAATAAATCTGTTCTTGGGTGAGCCAAGACCCAGGCATTCACCCATTGGTCGACAGTAAAATCGTTACCGTTGACCAAAAAATATGTACTAGCCTCGTAGACCCGCCTAAAACGTTCATGGTTAACCTTAGTAAAAATAGCTTCCCAAACATTTCCCCAGTAGCGATCCCCTGCTTCGTCAACGCCTGCTTTGTCAAGTTTAGCTGCGACTTCGGCCGCTCTCTCCCACACTTTAGCCTCAGTAATTTCTTCTTCTCCCTTGTCACGTTCCAAGCTATCAAAAATAGGAAATCCCCCCAGGGGCGAGTACGGTATAATTATGATACCTTTTTGAAAGTTCTCATCCATCATTTCGGCATGCGTTACTTGAACGCCGCCAGAATGTATAGTATAATTTTTGTCATCCATTTCGAAAAGAGAAAAATACGGACTGTTAATCATAGGTTGAGCCAAATCCGGGCGTGAGGCTGCAGCCAGTAAAATCTCTTCAATCCGTTCGCTAGACCAGTTAGAAACGCCGGTCCATTCATAATAGTTTCTTAACCGGTCATCAGAAATAGCTTCCAAAATTGTCAGCGCAGCTATTTTTTTGTCTTTTTCGTCAATTACCCCACTTTGATCAACATCAGCAACCGGTTTGAAGTCAAGGTAACGAATATCATCGCGATGCATGATCCAGAAAAGCAACATTGCGCCACTCAAGTGGTCGAGAGTACCCTTCTTTTCCTCAGTACCATGCATTTCCTCTTTTAGGTTAGCGACTATTTCTTCGTGCGTGCCAATCCGAGAGTTTCCATTGATCTTTACCCTAAAACAACTCCTATATGTACCCGGGCCGTCATCGAAAGGAAAGCCGCCCTTACTTAAGACAAATAAATCTGGATTCTCTTGGCTGCGAATCCAGGATCCTAAGGTAAATTCGATATCTTCCACATAAATAGGTGATGTATCAAAAATGTTTATTCCAGCTGCAGCGGCACTGCGAAACATGCTGTGGGCGTGATCTTTTAATCGTTCCTTATCGATTTTTTCGCAATCTATACCTAGAAATGCTTTTTTTTTTGGAAAGTCTTGCTGAGCCCACTGATTACCTAAATGATCAGTCCCCATAACCAAACGTGAAAGCCGAACACTTCCGTCAGTACCGTCTTTTTTTCGTCCACATACATTTACATATCGCATACGGGGGTTAGGGCCTTCACAGGATTCTGCGGTCACCTTGTGTGTGGCTGTGGGTTTCGATGCCATGGTGTTTGAGCCTCACCGGAAAAGGGTTGCGTGATCTCAATGGGTTGTGATTCCATGGTTGTTGTGACACAACGGAAGGAGGTCGCCATGCCCTGGACCGAGATCCCGAGGGGGGGAGCCTAGGCGCGATGGGTTACGATATGCAAGCGATATGACCGACGCGGAGTGGTCGTTGATTGTCCGCGTTTCGGTTCAAACTTCCGTCTTGCAGACGGAGCGCTTCAGCACCAGGCAATGGGTTCATGTGTGGACGGCCTCTGCGTTGCAAGGAGAATCTGACCTGAATGCCATTTCGGTCGGGTGCGGTCATGTGTCCGGCCTGTTGACGCGGCACCTGGCCGCTGGCCCTGATGGAATTCGCGGATCGGGTCTCAATCAGATTCACGCGGTTGGTCCGCATACCCCATCGCGAGGTGTCCCGATTCCCGGCTCGACCGGTGGACATCACGTCACGAAAGCCAATCAACTGATTCTGACCCCATTGCTACATTGCTACAAAATCTGCCTTCTCGGACACGCTATTCCAAGATCAGGTTCGCATATTGAATAATTGGCCACCGACCAGTGAGACGGACAGATGGGTGAATTCGAGAAACTTTTCGCGCGCTCTGGCGATACGGATTTCGAGGCCAGGTATGAAGCGAGCTGCCACTGCGGGTCGGTTCGATATCACGTCGGCTCCGATCCCGTGGACGCCAAAATCTGTCACTGTGTCATGTGCCAGAAGCTGCATGGCGCGCCGATGCAGTGGGCCGCCATATTCCACAAGCATCACGTCAGATTTAGTGCGGGGCTCAATGACGTGAGATTCTTCAACGCCAATCTGAACACGGCCGAGAGAATTCTACCCTGCAAGGTTAGCTGCGGTCTGTGCGGCTCGCCCATCGCCGATGAAGGTAGAAATATGTGGCTGGCGTTTCCGTCGCTCTTCGACTTTGGCACACCGCCCAGAGTGCCTCACGCGTTCAAGCCCACGTGTCACATATTCTGCGCGGCCAGGGTTTTCGACATGGACGACGGATTGCCCAAATGGTCTGGCCTCAATGATGTCTCAACTCGCCTTGAGTGACCCGTCCCTCGTCGCAACCAAACCAGCCTAATTCTCGACAGAGGAAACCGACCCTGAAACAAGCGCTATGGCCTTCGAATCGGTTGCTTCGGCTTTACCCCGGATAGCCGACCCGTCCTGATCACGAAGGCCAAGGATCAAGATGACCCATTGCTGCCATCAATCTCGACACCTCCGCAGGACGCTGCTATGAAATAGAGACGGTCCGAGCTTCTGGGCCATATACATATTGGCCGACCGAGATGTATTGCGACGTCCTAAACAGAGGCGCGTCCCGGGTACGGAGCCAGGACGCCTAATTATGAGCGACTTCGCGGGGCTGTTCCACTGGCTTATGCGGATCCCAATGGTCATTGTTGTGCTGGCTAACTGTGGATTTAAGCTTGGGAGAGTTGGGTGACTGAGATTTTAGATTTCAGTGCAGCCAAAGACGTTCTGGACTTCCTTAGGCTCTCACATGATCGCTGGCAGTTGGCACAGACAATTACGGCCTCTCACATATGGATTTTTCGAGGCCAGGGCGACTCGAGATGGCCCCTAACGCCCAAGTCATTTCGTGCCGTTCAGCATAATTCAGAGGCCGACCAAGGTAATGTTCCTTACCCAAAGCCCCCAATGCCGCTTCCGTGGAGCGTACTGGCCGAGGAATATGACAGAGTCACTAACTTTCTGCGACTAGCTGACGAAATAGGGCTAATACCGGCGCATGAGCGCGAATTCGGTGATTTTTATCGTCAGCTCCAAGAAGTGGCGTCAAAAAAACCAGCATAAGCCCCCAGATAAGCCCCCAGAGATGTCCCCGCAATTGCTGGAAGCCTTTGGGCTTGCTCAACACCACGGAGTGCCAACAAGATTTCTCGATTGGTCGGCATCACCGCTTGCTGCGCTGTACTTCGCGGCGCGAGATGCATTCGATGCGGATGATGACCGAGACTCATTTGCTGTATGGGCAGTTCCACGGCAGCGGCCAGGTGACGAGCGAATCAGTGTCCTCACTCCTGGGCGCTCAAGGAACCCGTTTGCGCAGCGCCAACTGGGATACCTGACCTACGACAAGAAGGTCGACTTACACTACCACAAACTGTCGGGATGGCAATCCCAGGACGAGGTTCTTGATGAGTATCAACGAAACTGGGGTCACGGTAAATGGCCTGGGCTTCGGAAGGCCGTCGTCCCAAGGGCCCTTGCGGGGGAACTCCTTAGTTTGCTGTTCCAGGAAGGCGTTTCGCACGCTCATCTAATGCCTACCCTAGACAACGTCGCAAAGACGCTAGAATTGTTACGTAAACTTGAACCAGTACGTAGGGAACGTCTCCAGCGAATATACGCTAACCAGTCAGTGACTATCGTGTCCGGATCTGGCTACAAGTTCCCGTGAAAGCCAGTCCAGTGGGACGCCTGTAATGCACTTGGCAGCGGACACACGCCTCGATAGCCGTAGCTAGATCGTATGAGATTGATTGCCGTTGATGCCCTCTTGTGCTACGCGCGCAAGCATGATCGATATTGAAAGCCGCTGGTGGGAGCCTCAGGCACTGCTGGATTTCGCGCATGCCATTACAATTGCCGCACCAGAGGACGAGTTCCTTTGTGATCCTGCATACAAAAAGGTCCGCAACAAACCCAACAAACAAAGGGGTCAGAGTCATTTGATTCATCTCGTTCCGGGTGATGAGGTTCTACGCCATGGACCGGTCCACGGACGCCGAGCGCCGGGCGTTTCTGGACCGAGTTGCGAGAGCGTTCCAATCGTTTTGACCATCGAATTCATGCGAATTCGTTCAGACCAGCGACGTGGCTTTGCCACGGCGTGCCGGTTACTCGGGAGACAAGGCGGCGGTCGGCGGTGACCATCGTGACATCCTCCCGTTCGGCCAGGGCAAGATAGAAGCAACCGTAGACGGGATGATCCAGGTTCAGTGCGATCGCGGCCGCCCTTGCCGCCAACCCGTCCATCGGGGCGTTGTCCGCGAACAGATAGGGTGTCCGAGCGGCGACGATGCTCACTTGTTCGCGGGTGATCTCCCGTCGCCGCCAGAGGCGCCACGCGGCGCTGCAGAGTTCCGCGATCAACAGATCGGGAGCGATCAAGGCTTCGCCGGTTTCGAGCAGGGCGAGCGCGGACCCGCTGTCGGAGTCGGCGACGAACCACTTCAGCGCAACGGACGCATCGACGACCAGGGTCATTGCTCGTCCCGGATTTCGCGGATGATGTCCTCGGCCGGGGTTCGGTGGGCCTTGGGCGTCATGGCCCGGCATCGATCCATCTCGGCCCGCAACTCCGCCCGCGAGGGTTTCGCGGCATCGGTGAGGATATCGCGCAACTCCTGCTCCAAGGCGCGGCCCTTGCCGGCGGCCCGCTCCTTAAGCGCCGCCACCACCTTGTCGTCCAGATTGCGGACAATCACCTGCGCCAAGATGAGTCCCCGGCCGGTTGATAGCGTCATGATATCAAATTGGCTCGGAGTCGCCAACGGTAATCGGCGGAGCCGCTTGGAAGCCAAACCTCACTCCGTTTCCCTGACCATGCAGGGGCGGCTGTTGACCCAATCGGCGCGACGTTCCAAATATGGATCGGGACACTTGCTTGAAACCGATGATGGTTCGGGAGCCCGCCATGGCGCGATATGTCTTCCACACCTTGGACGTCTTCACCGATCGTATCTTCGGCGGCAACCCGTTGGCCGTATTTCCCGATGGCGGCGGACTCACGACCGAGCGGATGCAGACGGTGGCCGGTGAGCTTAATCTGTCGGAGACGGTGTTCGTGTTTCCACCCGACAATCCGGTCCACACCCGGCGTCTCCGTATTTTCACCCCGGGCGCCGAGTTGCCGTTCGCGGGCCATCCGACCGTTGGCACGGCGCATCTCCTGGCCGAGATCGGCGGCATTCCCCTGGACGGGGACGAAACCCGTATCGTGTTCGAGGAAGGGGTCGGACCCGTTCCCGTGACCGTTCGGGCTTCCGGCGGGCAGGTCGTATCGGCGCAATTCTCCGCCGCCCGGATGCCCGAGTTCGGTCCCGCCGCCCCGCCGCTCGCCCGTATCGCCGAACTGCTGTCGCTGGAGCCTGGCGATATCCTGAACGATCCGCCGCCCGCGGCGGTGTCCTGCGGCGTTCCATTCCTTTTCGTCATGCTCGCCGATCCGGACGCCTTGGCCCGCGCCCGAACCCGGCGCGATGCGTTGGAGAGCACCCTGGCGGGCTCTTGGGCGCCGCAGCTCTATCTGCTTGCCCGGTCCGGAAACGGCCCGGGCACGGCCTACCGCGCGCGGATGTTCGCTCCGGGCATGGGCATTGACGAGGACCCCGCCACCGGGGCCGCCGCGACCGCCTTGGCCGGCTATCTTGCGCCGTTGGCGGCCAAGGAGAGCGGGACGGTGCGCTGGTCGGTGGATCAAGGCGTCGAAATGGGCCGTCCCAGCCGCCTCGAAGTCGAGGCGGACATCTCCGGGGGCGCGGTCACGGCCATCAGGGTTAGCGGCCGTTCGGTGATCGTCAGCCAAGGCGAGATGACGATCCCGTAGGGCGATCGGTTGCGGGCTATCGATGTTCCGAGCGAACGACCGGCGAACCAAACCCGCGAACAAATGATGGTTTACCGCAAGACTTGACCATGATTTCGGCCCGATAAATCTGTTTCTCACCGTCCCAAACCGCATCAGTGATCGGGGATCCGGGATTACAGGGACGCCTCTATGCGCGGCGAAGAACCAATTTAGAACTTCAGCGCCTTGACTTTCACCACGTTCGGCAGCGCCCGCACCGCCTCCAGCACGCTTTCGTCGGGGGTTTCGTCGATCTCGATCAACGCGATGGCGTTGCCGCCGGCGACGTCGCGACCCAAATGGAAGGTGGCGATGTTGATGCCGGCGTCGCCGAGAACGGTGCCGAGAGCGCCGATGAACCCGGGCTTGTCGTTGTTGGTGATGAATAGCATGTTCGGACGCAACTGGGCGTCCATGGGGATGCCCTTGATGTCGACGATGCGCGGCTGGTCGCCGTTGAACAGCGTCCCGGCCACGGTCCGCGTCTGCGCCTCGGTCACCACGGTCAGGCGGATCAGCGTCTTGTAGGCCCGCGAGCGCTCGTTCTTGACCTCGCTCACATCGATATCGCGGCTTCTCGCGATGGTCGGAGCGTTGACCATGTTCACCGACTCCAACAGCGGCGACAGCAACCCCTCCAGCACCAGCGCGCTCAGCGGGACGGTGTTGAGGCGGGCGGCGTCGCCCTCGTATTCGATTTTCACCGCCGTCAGCGCGGTTTCCGTGACCTGGCCGGCGAAGCCGCCGAGTTGCCCGGCCAGCGCCATGTAGGGGCGGAGCTTGGGCATCTCGTCGGCGCTGACCGACGGCATGTTGAGCGCGTTCACCACCTCCCCGGTGATCAGATAGTTGGCCATCTGCTCGGCCACCTGCAGCGCGACCTTTTCCTGCGCCTCGATGGTGGACGCGCCCAGGTGCGGGGTCGCGATCACCTGCTCCATGCCGAACAGCACGCTGTCGCGCGCCGGTTCGGTGGAAAACACGTCGAGCGCCGCGCCGGCCACCTGGCTGCTTTCGATGGCCGCTTTCAGATCGTTTTCGACAACCAGCGGACCGCGAGCGCAATTGACGATCCGCACGCCCCGTTTCATCTGGGCGATGGTTTCGGCGTTGATCATGCCCCGCGTGGAGTCCGTCGCCGGCGCGTGCAGGGTGATGAAGTCGGAACGCGCGTAGAGTTGATCGAGCTCGACCTTCTCGATGCCCAGGTCCTCGGCCCGCTCGGGAGACAGGTACGGGTCATAGGCGATCACCTTCATCTTCAGCCCGAGCGCCCGGTCGGCGACGATGGAGCCGATGTTGCCGCAGCCGATGACGCCCAGCGTCTTGCCCGCCAGCTCGACGCCCATGAATTTGGATTTCTCCCACTTGCCGGCATGGGTGGAGGCATTGGCCACCGGGATCTGGCGCGCCAACGCCATCATCAACGAAATGGCGTGCTCGGCGGTGGTGATGGAATTGCCGAACGGCGTGTTCATGACCACCACGCCGCGCGCCGTCGCCGCCGCGACATCCACGTTGTCCACCCCGATGCCGGCGCGCCCCACCACCTTCAGGCCGTTGGCGGCGGCCAGGACTTCGGTGGTCACCTTGGTCGCCGAGCGGATGGCGAGGCCGTCGTATTCGCCAATGCACGCCGCCAATTGCTCGGGCGTCATGCCCGTCTTGACGTCCACCTCGATCCCGTGCTCGCGGAAGATCTCGGCCGCGCTCGGGCTCATCTTGTCGGAAATCAGCACTTTCGGCATCGTCGTGCCCCCAAAAAAGAAACAGGCTGTGATTCGGAATGAAACGAACTACGCGGACATTTCCGCCTTGACGGTCGCGTAGGCCCAGTCGAGCCACGGGAACAGCGCCTCCAGATCGGACCGCTCCACCGTGGCCCCGGCCCAGATGCGAAGACCCGGCGGCGCGTCGCGGTAGGCGCCGGTATCGTAACCGACGCCCTCGGCGTCGAGCAGGACGGAGATCCGCTTGGCCGCCGCCGCCTGGCGGTCCGCTTCGAGACCCTTGAACCACGGATCCACCACCTTAAGGCAGACCGATGTGTTGGATCGCGTGGCCGGTTCCTCGGCCAGGAAGTCGACCCAATCGGTCGCCTCCACCCACGCCCGCATGGCCCCGAAATTGGCCTTCGAGCGGTCCATGAGCCCCTTGAGGCCGCCGACGGATTCGGCCCACCGCAGCCCGTCCAGGGCGTCCTCCACGGCGATCATCGACGGCGTATTGATGGTCTCGCCCTTGAACACGCCCTCGATCAGCTTGCCGGCCTTGGTGAGGCGGAACAGCTTGGGCAGCGGCCACGGCGGCGTGTAGTTCTCCAGACGCTCGACCGCGCGCGGGCTGAGAATGAGCATGCCGTGCTGGGCCTCGCCGCCCATGACCTTCTGCCACGAGTACGTGGTGGCGTCGAGCTTGTCCCACGGAAGGTCCATGGCGAACGCGGCGGAGGTGGCGTCGCAGATGGTGAGGCCCTGGCGGCCGGCGGCGATCCAGTCGCCATTGGGAACGCGCACGCCGGATGTGGTGCCGTTCCAGGTGAACACCACGTCGCGGGCGCCGTTCACCTGGCCGAGGTCGGGGAGCTGGCCGTAGCCGGCCTTCAGCGCCCGCACATCGGTGAGCTTGAGCTGTTTGACCACGTCGGTGACCCAGCCCTCGCCGAAGCTTTCCCAGGCCAGGATATCGACGCCGCGCGCGCCGAGCAGCGACCATAGGACCATTTCCACGGCGCCGGTGTCGGACGCCGGCACGATGCCGATTCGGTAATCGCCGGGGACGCCGAGGATCGCCCGGGAGCGGTCGATGACCTCGGCCAGCTTGGCCTTGCCCGGCTTGGCGCGGTGCGATCGTCCGACGCAGGCATCGGAAAGACTATCCACCGACCAGCCGGGGCGTTTCGCGCAGGGACCCGAGGAAAAGCAGGGGTTGGCCGGACGGACGTTCGGCCGCAAAAACTCATTCATTGATAACTCCCAACCTTACAGTTGGGTCGCGGCCCGTTGGGAGGCCATGGCCCGCGACCCTTGTAAGTAGTGAAACGTTTTACGTCAATCGCCTTTTGCGTGCCCTTGACGCGGGCTTCCGGCCGCGACAGGGTGCGCTTTCGAAATTCACTTGCGGGGGTGTTCCTGAGCCGGCTTTCCGTTTCCAAGAGCAAGATCCATGTTCTGCTGCTCGAGGGCGTTCACGAGAGCGCCATCCAGGCCCTCGGCGCCAATGGCTACAGCAGTATCGAAACCCACGCGGGAACGCCGGATCCCGAAACCCTGAAAAAGCTGTTACGGCGCGCCCATGTCGTGGGCATCCGCTCACGGACAAAACTCACCGGGGATATCCTCGCGAAGGCCGATCGGCTGTTCTCGATCGGCTGTTTCTGCATTGGCACGAATCAGGTGGACACGCAAGCCGCTAAATTGCGCGGCATCCCGGTGTTCAACGCGCCGTACTCCAACACCCGCTCGGTGGCAGAACTGGTGATCGGCGAGATCATCATGCTGTTCCGCCGGGTCCAGGAGAAATCCATGCTGGCGCACGCCGGCGTATGGCGCAAGACCGCCGAGGGCGCCCGCGAGATCCGCGGCAAGGTGCTGGGTGTGGTCGGCTACGGCCACATCGGCTCGCAGGTGTCCATCCTCGCCGAGGCGCTGGGGATGCGGGTGCGCTACTTCGATATCGCCGACAAGCTCTCGCTGGGCAACGCCCAAGCGTGCGGGTCGTTGGCGGAACTGCTGGAAGTATCCGACGTCGTCAGCCTGCACGTGCCCGGCACGCCCGAAACCCGCGACATGATCGGCGCCGGCGAGCTCCGCCGGATGAGGCCGGGAAGCTGCCTAATCAACGCGGCCCGGGGCGACGTGGCGGACCTCGACGCCCTCGCCCGGGCGCTCACGGACGGCCATCTGTTCGGGGCGGCGGTGGACGTATTCCCGGCGGAACCGGCCACCGGCGAGGACCCGCTCGAAACGCCGCTGCTTGGCCTGCCCAACGTCATTCTCACGCCCCACGTGGGCGGCACGACGGAAGAGGCCCAGGCCAACATCGGCTCCGAGGTGGCGGAAAAACTGATCAAGTATTCCGACAACGGCTCCACCATCGGCGCTGTCAATTTCCTCGAGGCGTCCCTGCCGGCGCAGCGCGACGCCACCCGCTTCCTCCACATCCACCGCAACGTCCCCGGCGTGCTGGCCAAGGTCAACGAGGTGTTCTCGTCCAAAAATCTCAACATCGCCGGTCAGTATCTCCGCACCGACGCCGAAGTCGGCTACATGGTCACCGATATCGACGGCCTCCTGGACGCCGGAATGGGCATCCGGCGCGAGTTGCTGGCCATCGAAGGCACCATCAGGGTGCGTTTTTTGTATTGATATGCGCAAGTGGGGCGCCGCAGACGCTCGTTCCAACGCGGATATCGCGCGCGTTGCGCTTCGCTTTTAAATTGCCCCAGAAGCTGACCACCAACGTCGTGAGCAATTGCGGCAACGATGTTTCCGGCCGTTTTTTTGCCTGTCTTTACTGCTCATACTCTTTCCGCCGCCTCAAAGCCTCCGCTGCCCGGTCATATTCCATTTGCAATGTCGGATTTTTGGCCCTCTCTGTTGCTGACAACGCCTTAAAAGCGTCCTCCCACTCTGCTGCTTCTCGGTCTCCAATACTTAGTTTTGCACACCGCAATCCCTTCAGGTGGTCTTTCTCGTTGCCCGGCTTGAAATACTCTCTGACGAGTTGAGCCCGTTGCTTGGCGCGCCATAGCCAACCTTTTCCTCTCCGGGTTCCTTCAACACGGACTAAGAACTCAATGGACATATCAACGTTCTTGCGCGTATGTGGATCAGGCAGTCCAAAATATAATTCCTCACTCGCATTTTCAATTATCTCTTTTGCGTCTTTTTCGAATTGTAGAATTACTTCATCATTTTTTTCTTCAAACATCAAATCGATTGAAGCTTGCATCATTAGCTGTTCTTTTACTGATACTGGCATTTTTTGATCCTCTATTGACGGCCGGTTTTTCAAACGCCAGCAAACGCGCTATAGTCTACTTATGGTAGCATTTTATTGTATAGTGCACCGATGTAGAGCATTCTTGATTGACTTAATTCGGCGGGTTACGCTAATGCTGACTCGCGCTATGAGGCGTAACCCCAGACATTCGCCAAGTCGATTTCGGCCGTACCGAGAGGCCGGATGATCCCGGGCAAGGTGCACGAAGCATTCCGGAATCGAGATGCGGCACATGGTGTCCGCCGGGTGAGACCCAGCTTCAAGTAGTCGGGCCATTGCTCGCCCGTGTCCTCGGAGGTCAAGCGACCATAGGTCAGAAGCTTCGTGACGGGGTCGGTGTAGACACGGGGCATGTTCGCAACTCGGAAGCCTTGATCTCGAGCGGTGAGCTGGCGCGGCCGATGCTCGAGCGTGATCAATCCGCCAATACCGGCGCCGGCGAGGTGAGAAACACTCTCGTGAGCGCGTCGCTGAAACGATATCCCGAACCTTACTTCGTCCGATGTGTCGATTTCAACTCGGTCGAAGAACGATGATCATTTATCATTGGCGTGTATCTCCCGGGTGTCTGGGCACCGCCGCGAATACACTCGACTTGACCAACCGCCACGTCCGCAAACTCGAAGGAATCACCGCCATGGACGCGACCGAACTGAAAGAGCGGCAAGCGCCGATCAAGGCGCGGTACCGCGACGAGCCCGACGCGGCCGTCATCACGCTCAAGGCCGAAGGGTCTATTGGCGAAGGGGTCACCTGTTCGGTGGAAACCGGCCGGGCGCTGGTGGAGGCGGGGTTGCATCCCGCCACCGGCGGTTCGGGACTGCAAGCCTGCTCCGGAGACATGCTGCTGCAAGCCCTGGTGGCGTGCGCCGGCGTCACCCTCAACGCGGTGGCGACGGCGCTCGACCTGGATGTCCGCGACGCGCGGATCCGGGCCGAGGGCGATCTCGATTTTCGAGGCACCCTGGGCGTCGATCCGCAAGCGCCGGTCGGGTTCCGCCACATCCGCCTGTCGTTCGATATCGACGGCACGCTGACCGACGAACAGTTGGCGACGCTGATGAAGCTCACCGAGCGCTATTGCGTCGTCTATCAAACACTCCGGTCCGGCCCCGCCATCGACGTGACCGCGCAGCTCGCGTAGCTGGCGGAATAGCGAAGCGTATTCCGCCGGATAAGGCTATTTCAACGCAGACATCAGGCGGAGACTCTCAGTAAGAACGGGATCCGTTGGTATCAGCCGGCGGCCTGGAACGAGTTGGCGATGGCGATCAGCGCGTAGGGCAGAATAGTGCAACGTATTCTGCCGCATGTGTCTACTCCAACGTTGACATTCGGCGGGTTACGCTCCGCTTTGAACCCGCCCTACGAGTTCTCCACCTTGATATCGACTTGAGCATTCCGAGGTGTCATATTATGCCACCCTATGCTATGAGGAGCCAGAAAGGACGGTGCCTGATGCCATCGAAACACACCAAAAATGTGGTTCTGACCGACCATCACCGGCATTTTGTCGAACGGCTTTTGGCATCCGGGCGATACCAGAACGCCAGCGAGGTCATGCGCGAAGGCTTGCGCGCGCTGGAGGACCGCATAAAACGCGAAGCGATCGAATTGGCGGAGATTCAGGACCGCATCGGCCGCTCACTCGATCAGCTCGATAACGGCCAGGTTGCCGAGGGCACGGTCGAAGAGGCCTTCGAGCGGGCGTTCACGCGCGCTAAGGAACGCCGTAGAGCGTGAAAGATGTTAGGATTTCGCCTGCGGCCGAAGCCGCGCTTGCGGACATTCTCGAATATTCGATTGAAAGATGGGGCCTTTCTAAAGCCGAGGAATACAAGAACCAGCTCCTTAGACGGGTTCGATCGGCGGCCCGCGCGGAGCCGCCACATCCAATGCCCTGTGAGATCTTGATGCAGGGCAAGCGGGATGCGGCGGGGCTCCTCTACTGCCGGGAAGGCCGTCATTTTATCATCCTTCGCGAGACGGCCACGCGCATCGACGTGGTCGAATTCATACACCAAAGCCGGGACCTTGACCGGCTGATCGACGGACTCGCCGACAGTGCCCGCAAAACAAACTCCTCGTGATGACTGCCGAGCCGCGCGTAGCGCGTAGGGCAGAATAGCGCAGCGTATTCTGCCGGATGTGTCTGCTCCAACGCCGACATTCGGCGGGCTACGCTCCGCTTTGGACCCGCCCTATGAAGTAGACTGCACCCCTTGGATGAGGCAGGAAATTAGATTTGGAAATTGGAGGACAGCGGCGGGCGCACAATGCAAGGAGCGGTTCTGGATCGCCGCGCTGCGTTCGCGAGGACGGCTGGGACGAGGACCGCCGTCCGCGCCAATCTCGTCCTTGCGAGGTGCGTGACAAATGGCGTGCGCGTTCAATTGTTGGTCGTGATCCTTTGCTATGGATCCGCGGAATTCATCCAGATGGTCACCGGTCCGTCATTGACGAGGCTCACCTCCATGTGGGCGCCGAATCGGCCGGTCCGCACCGGCATGCCCGCTTTCGCCAGTTGCCCGCAAAAATGGTCATAGAGCCTCTCGCCCAGGTCCGGGGGCGCGGCGCCCGACAGGCTCGGCCTGTTTCCCTTTCGCCACGTGGCCGCCAGGGTGAACTGGCTGACCACCAAGACCGCGCCGCCCGCGTCGAGTACGGACCGGTTGAGACGGCCCTCGGCGTCGGCGAAGACGCGCATCCCGGCGATCTTCCGGGCGAAAAACGCGGCTTCGGCTTCATCGTCCCCGGCCTCGACGCAGAGAAAGACCAGCAGTCCCGTACCGATCTCTCCCACTACGCCGGCGTCCACGGCGACCGCCGCGCGCTTCACCCTTTGCAGCAAGACTCTCATGAGATCGGGATCCGTTGCTGTCGAAGCCTCAGCCGGCGGCCTGGAACGAGTTGGCGATGGCGATCAGATGGCGCAGGCGTTTCTCGTTCATCGCCCGGATTTCGGTGTAGTACCACTGGCCGCCCGCGCGCTGAAGGCGCAGCGTGACGTACTGGCGCAGCGGTCCGACCTGATAGACGCAATAAAGCTCGCGGAGCTCGCCGGCGGCGTTGTACGCGGTTTGCGGTCCCTCGCAGAAGCTGAGCGGCATCTTGGAGAGCTGTTCCAACCCGCGAAAAAGGTGCGGGATCGCCTCTTTCAGCGCGTCGAAGGTCGGATCGGCAAAGGGGCTGTCGGGGCTGTCCAGCAGGTCCTCCGCGCCGCGCGCCGAACCCATGTCGACGGTCATTCGCCCCTTGAGCCATTCGTCCGGGTTGTCGACCTTACCGGTGACCCGGCGAAGCTGGATCTGGCTGAGTTCGGAAAACGAGCCCGGAACGGGCTGGATCGTCAGCACCGGCTCCCATTCGGCGGAGCGGGGAACCTCCAAGTCCTCCACCACCATGAAGCCTTCCGGAATGTCGAAATGCTGCGCCACCGCCGGCAAGCCGAGTCCGCTCACGCACAACACCAGAGCGCCGGCGAGTATTGTGTTTCGATGAAGCCCCATGTCACGAACCTTTCCCGAGAGGTTTCGGCTCTTCGCGACGGAGCATAACAAGCGCGCAAACGGTGGACCATCGATCTCTTGAACGGCGGGCGCTTTCCGGAAAAGAGAAAGGCCCTTCCGCAACGATCGAGAGGGGGGATCTCGCGTGGGTGCGAAAGGGCCTAGGTAACGAGGGCATTATACCTGCCCCATTACCATCAACATATAGCGTCGCTTGGCGGCTAAAAAGACCCTAACGGGTCATATTTGTTCGAAACCGATAAATTTTTGCCGGACGGGACAACAACCGGGCCGGAGCGCCACGCCCGAAGGCGCTCCATGACCCGGAAGTCAGGGACCGCTCGCCAGAAAATCGAGCTGTTGGCTTAGAATGTCCTGGTAGTTGCGGACCCGCCTGACGAATCGCACGGGTTCGTTTCCACGGGCATAGCCGTGTTTCAGGGTCTTGTGGTAGCGCTTTTTCGAAAGCAGCGGCAGCACCTGGCGCAACCCCGCCCAGGTATCGGGATCGTGATCGAGGCGCTCGGCAAGATCGCGCGCGTCCCAGATATGCCCCAATCCCACATTGTAGGCCGCTAGCCCGATCCAGATCCGGTCGTCGCCGGTTACCGTCTCGGGCAACCGATCGGAAACGTCCTTGAGATAGCGCGCCCCGCCGCGAATGCTCTGGGCCGGGTCGAGGCGGTTCTTGACACCCAGCGCGCGGGCGGTGTTGCGGGTGAGCATCATGATGCCGCGCACGCCGGTCGGGCTCTTGGCCCTGGGGTTCCAATGGGATTCCTGGTAGGAAACTGCCGCCAGGAGATCCCATGGCAAGTCCACTGTCTTGGCCGCTTTCTCGAAGATCGGCCGGTACCGCGGCAACCGTTCCTCGATGCGTTGATGCAGGGTGCTTGCGTCGACGAAGTCGAAAACCTCGATATGGCCATAATACCGGTTGTCGATGTCCGCTAACCGCCCGTCCCTCCGCGCGGCCGCGAACCACGTTTTGAGCTCTGGCTCTAGGGCCTTCGCGCGCTCCGAGACGATCCACGCCAGGTTCTGGGTTTCCGAAACCGCGAACGCGGTCACGAGTTCCGGATGGTAGCGCTGGTTGATGGCGACGATGTTGGAGTCCGCGATGGTGCAGTCGAGGTCCCCGTCGGCCACCCGTTGCAGCAACTCCTCGGTATCGGCCTCGGTCGCGACTTCCCAATCGAGCCCCGAAACGCCGAAGGAGAGTCTCTCCAGATTTTCCTGATAGCTGCTGTCGGCGATCACGGCGATCCGCGGGCCCGCCAAGTCCTCCACCGTCTCGGGCCGGGGGCCGTCGCGGTGACAGACGAGTTCCTGGCGAATCTTCTTATAGGGGGGGCCGAAATGGAAGGTCTTTTCGCGTTCCTCGGTCACCGTTAGCCCCGCCGCCGCCACGTGGCCCCGGCCATCGGAAACGGCGTCCAGGATCTCGGCGACGGTATCGAGCACAAGGAACCTGGGTTTGACGCCAAGATGCGCGGCGAACGCCTCCGCCATTTCGTATTCCGGGCCTTCGGGCCCCTCGCGGCCCTCGTAGTAAGTGGTCGGCGCGTTACGGGTCAGGACCAGAAGTTCGCCTTGATCGAGGATGGAATCGATATCATCGTCGCATCCCGCCAGCGCCGCCAGGGAACAGGCAAGGGCAGCCACGCGCAACAGTTTCGGGCGACCAAGCGCCACGCTTCCTCCCTTCCCGGACGGCGAATGCGTGTTTTGCTACTTGCGCATTCCCAAGGCCCGAAAAAAGGGGGGCCGGAATAAATATAAGGTCAGACCGGCGTCCGGTTGCCGTGCAATCGGCCGAGGCAGCGGGCGATCCATTGGCGGGTCAGGTCTTCCTGAACCGCGTTCTGCTTCAGACGCTGGTGAAGGGCGCCGAAGTCGACGCGGTCCATGGACTGGTCCTGGCAGAAGCACGAGAACACCACCGAGCGTTCTCCCGTCGCCGGGTCCCGGTGAGGTTGCAGGCACTGGGCGCAGATCTCCTTCATCATGCATTGCATGGGGGAGTTGATGCTGGCGACGGCCACATGATCGGCCCGGAGATACGGTTTCAGGAAGGTATGGCGGGCCTCGGCCACCGCCGCCATCATCCGGTCGCTGCCGATCACCGCGATCCGGTCCACGTCCGCGAGCGCGAAGCCGTTGCCCAGGTCCCCTTCGGCATAGGCCTTCATGGCCATGACCATGTTGCCCACGAAGGCCTTGTCCCGGGGGCGGTTGGGCTCGAACCCGGGGGCCTCGTCGCAGCACCAGACGATCTGCTCGGTATTGGCCTCCATCTCGTCCACGTAGAACCGATCGGCGAGCCGCTTGTATCCGGCGAAATAGAGCACCCTGCAGCCGGCCTGGCGCAGCGCCCGGTTCAGGGTCATCAATTCGGCGTTGCCGACGCCACCGCCCGCCAGCAAGACCGTCTCCCCGGGTTCCACGTGCGACGGCGTGCCGGTGGGACCCATCAGCACCATGCGCTCGCCCGGCTGCATCCAGGGCAGGAGACTGGTGGATCCGCCCATGTCCAGCGCGATCACCGAGATGAGGCCGGCCTCGCGGTCCACGTGCGCGCCGGTCAGCGCCACCGCCTCCATGGCGAGCGTCGTGCCGTTTTCGGTCAGCGCGTTGGCCTCGTAATTCTGAACACGGAAGAACTGTCCGGGGCGATAGGTGGCGGCCGCCAGCGGCGCCCGCACCGTGACCTCGACGGCGGTGGGCGTCAGCCGCTCCACGGACGTCACCACGGGACGCAGGCCGTGGTTCAGCGACCGTGCGAGGGCATGGGCGTCGACCGGGCTCGGCGGACGGGCGCGCAGCGCCGCGTCGATCACCGGATAGCCGCGCTTGGCGCTGGCGATGGCCTTCACCACGTTACCCGCGAACGACGGATGCAGGTCGCCGAAGAAGCTCATGCGGCCGGCTTCGCCGCCGCTGCTCATGAGCACGCGCGAGGTGCCGGGTTTG
Source organism: uncultured Alphaproteobacteria bacterium (assembly GCA_963771545.1). Lineage (GTDB taxonomy): Bacteria > Pseudomonadota > Alphaproteobacteria > Rhodospirillales > Defluviicoccaceae > CAKZLS01. The sequence continues at coordinate 2,611,978 of CAVYTX010000002.1, read as the reverse complement.
GGCGAGAGTTCCGGTTTCACCGGCTGTCCCGTTTCGTCGACGGCCTGGAAGTGCTTGCCGTCCAGAACGGCGAAATCCGGGTGTTCGCGCGCCAGCACGGTGTTGGGTTGGGTGCCCGCGGCCACCAGCACCGAGCGCGCCGGAAGGGTAACCTGTTCGCCGGTCGGGCGCGGCCGGCCGTCGTCGCCGATGGTCTGGCGTTGCAGTTTCAGCGCCGCGACATGCTCGAAGGCATCTACTTGCACCTCCGAGGGCGCGAGCAGCTCGGCGAACCGCACGCCTTGCTCCATGGCCTTGGCCACCTCCTCATGGTTCAAGGTGTAGCTGGGCGAGTCGATCAATCTCCGTCTGTACGCGACGGTGGATCCGCCCCACCGGTCGATCAGGTCGATCAGGCGCGGCTCCCGTCCCTCGGCCGCCGCCGCCCGCCGTTCGTCGCGAACCGCCTGGGCGTGGCTCAGGAATTCCTCGGCGATGACGGTGTCTTCTTCCGACCAGACGGCGCGGACCGCATCTTCGCCCTTTTCCGCCACCAGCGCTTCGAAGCGCGCCAGAAACTTTTCCACCTGACGCACGTAGTAGGCCGGCGCCTCGGTGGCGGCGTCGACGGCGGTCAACCCGCCGCCGACCACGACCACCGGCATGCGGAGCTGCAAGTTGGCGATGGAATCGAGCTTGGCCGCGCCGGTGAGCTGCAGCGCCATGAGGAAGTCGGAGGCCTGGCGCACGCCGCGCGCCAGTTCGTTGGGAATGCCGAGCAAGGTCGGCTTGCCGGCGCCTAGGCACAGCGCGACGTGGTCGAAACCCATGGCATGGGCGGACTCCGCGGTGATGGCGCCGCCGAACCGCACCCCGCCGATCATGGTCAGCCGCGAGCGGCGCTCGATCAGAAGGCGGATCAGCTTGAGGAAGTTCTTGTTCCAGCGCACGGTGATCCCGTATTCGGCGACCCCGCCGAACCCGGCCATGACGCGCTCGTCCAATGAACTCGTAGATGTCCTCCACGTCGCGAATGGGCCGGAAGGCGGCACGGTCGCCCGACTGCTCGACGCCCGAAAGGTCGGCCGGCAGAGGCTCGATCTTGGCGCCGTCGATGGCGACGATGGCGTGTCCCTCGTTCATGAGCATGTGACTGAGGGAGAACCCGGCCGGGCCGAGACCCACCACCAGCACCTTGTAGCCGCTGTCGGCCAGCGGCAGGGGCCGGCGCAGGTTCAGCGGGTTCCAGCGGGTGAGGAGGCCGTAGATCTCGAACCCCCAGGGCAGGGCCAGAACGTCCTTGAGGATCCGCGTTTCCACCTCGGGGATGTTGACCGGATCCTGTTTCTGGTAGATGCAGGCCTTCATGCAGTCGTTGCAGATGCGGTGGCCGGTGGCCGCCACCATCGGGTTGTCGACGCAAATGATGGCCAGCGCCGCCAGCACGTGCCCCGCGATCTTGGCCTCGTGGGCCTCCGAGATCTTTTCTTCCAGCGGACACCCGGTCAGGGTGTTGCCGAGCGCATTGGCGGCAAAATCGCCCGTTTTCTTGTTTCTCAACCCCTTCGAGCACGAGTTGCGGCCCTGGTGGTGGCAGAGAATGCAATAGTGGGCCTCGTCGAGGGCGCCAACCAGGTCGGTGCCGGTGTCGGTGAGCGCGAAACCGTCGCGATGGTCCAGCCGCTCGCGGGCCATGCACGCGACGGTCACGCCGTCCCGCGCGACCGCCTCGGCCGGCACCAGATGTCCGGTGTCGATCTTGCCCGGCGCTCGAAAAACGATGTCGCGGGCGTGCCGTTTCCGGCCGGCCGGCGTGTGGAGCGCCCAGGCGGCGTAGCGGAGGGCGAGGTCGAGGGCGCCGGCGTTGGCCCCCTCGTCGGCCAACCACTCCATGACCTTGGTGGCGTAAGTGATCTGGTCCAACGGCGCGCGCAGGTGGGAGGCGAGCGCCCGTTCCAACGCCGGACCATCGAACCCTGCGGCCGCCTCCGGCGCGTACGTCTTGGCCGCGCGGCGCTGCACGAACAGGCGCTTGCAGGCATAGAGCGGCGAGAGGCGCAGGTGGCCGGCCGCCGCCGCCCGCAATTCGGCCTCGATACCGAACAGACCGGCGAGAAAGCCGTCGAGATGCGGCGCCAACGCCAGCAGCAGTTCCGCTTCCTGCTTGGCATCCAGCGTTTCGGGCGCCGCGCGGGCCTCGCGTAGCCGCCCGTGAACGCCGGCGCCGGCGGACTCCAGGAAAGAGAGAAACGCCCTATCGACCTTGGTCAGCGCGGTTTCGTCATAGAGATCGGTGAAGGTCAGGCCGTGGGCGAGCGACAGTTCGGGCATGGGGAAACCGGTCGAGCAGGGGGTGTGTCGCGGGTGCGAAATCGCCGTGCTTGTACCCGCTCGCGCTGGACGCGTCGAGTGCCCTGTCGCTCATGGCTCCCATGCGGGTCCGGGATCGGCGATGGGCTCATCCTTTGAAAGCCCGACAGCCCCTGTCAATTCATAACCTGCAATCTGTCCACCGTCAGGGGCGCACTCCAAGTTCCAGTTAACGATTATGGCGCGATTTGTCGGCTTCTCCTTTCCCCCACAAAATCTTTCTCGCAGAACAGGTTTAGGATAACCCCTAAATCAGGGTAGATGCACAATGAATAATCCTATTTCCGCCGGGTTTCATTGTCATCGTCGATACGGATTGCAACAAAGCGATATTCGGGAAATCAACCCTTGTTTTTCCCTGCTTTGTTGCCTCTGCTATGATTGAAGGGGTGAACCGGATTCCGAACGTGCAAGATGACGCTGGATTCGCTAAGAAGCCGTCTTGAAACTCAATTTTTGGCTGGATTGGCGGGTTCAGATGTGATTCCAAACGGTTGTCAAAGCTAGTTTGGAGGGGCACATGTGGACACCGACCACCCGGCGGCAACATAGCCGCGATCATCTGCGTTATGGAAGCGATCTGAGCGATGCGGAGTGGGAGATCATCGCGCCGTTCATGCCGCCGCCGGCGCGGACCGGCCGGCCCCGCGAATGGCCGATGCGCGAGATCATGAACGCCATCTTCTACGTCCTGCGGGCCGGCTGCGCCTGGCGCATGCTGCCCAAGGACTTCCCGCCGATGACGACGGTCTACGGTTGGTTCCTGCGCTTCCGCCGCGAGGGCCTGTTCGAGACCATCAACCACCATCTCGTCGCGCTCGACCGCGAGCGGGTCGGGCGGGAGGCCAGTCCGTCGGCGGCGGTGATCGACAGCCAGAGCGTCAAGACCGTCGAAGCCGGCGGCCCCAGGGGCTACGACGGGGCCAAGAAGATCAAGGGCCGCAAGCGCCACGCCATGGTCGATACCGATGGGCGGGCGCTGGTGATTTAAGCCCACCCGGCCGACATTCAGGATCGCGACGGCGCGATCCCGCTGCTCAAGGCGTCGCGGCGATCGTTCCCCTTCGTCGAACTCGCCTTCGCCGACAGCGCCTATGGCGCCCAGCGGGTCAAGGACGCCACCTGCATCGCCATCGAGGTGGTCAAGAAGATCGCTGACCAGGTCGGCTTCCAGGTCCTGCCAAGGCGATGGGTGGTCGAGCGCTTCTTCGCCTGGATCAACCGTAACCGAAGGCTCGCCAAAGACTTCGAAGCCACCATCGCCTCCGCCCAAACCTTCCTCTACGCCGCTTCCGTCATGATGCTCACCCGATGCTTGGCACGCTCAACATGAGTTTCGAGTCGGACTCTCAGGATAGGGCGGACTTAATTCTGCCCGAGGTCGAGCATTAATATCACGGGACCGTCCAACCTATCAGGGCTAGCATTTTAGAATGCCGCCCTTCCATGGCTTTAGTGCCGCTCGAAGCTGCTCCCATCCACCATCCGGAGCAAAAGTGGTCGCGTCTAGCATTGTAGCAAGATTGAGTGTTGATCAGGTGGGCGCGTGCTAACAATCCCTGATAACAACCCAATGTGACAGTCCCCATCGCCGTTCTTGCGAACGGCCTTGACCATAGGGAATACTAGGTTTATATACCTATATATCGGTAATTTAACCTTGAGGTTGCCATGACCCCACTGAAGGCCCGGCGGGCAGCGATTTTGCTCGTGGTTGGTCGAGTTCGCGGCCAGGATCTGCCATATGTCAGAACCGGACCACCAGCCAGCGCTGCCGCGGCGGCGGTGGCTTCGGTGCCCGCGCGATTTGTTGACTTTTGTTTCGGTGGAAATATCTTCAATATCAATGCATTATGCGGAACTCGTGTATACTTTTGTATACCGGTTCGAAAAGACTGCTCTAGGAGAATCAAGGGCTTAGCACGAAGAACTGTATACTTTCATATACTTTTGCATACCTTTCACATTCGGGGCGAATGGGGGTTATTGGGAATCAACGGTTTAAGCGCCACGGTAGCGAAACGACGGTATACAAAAAGGCGCCCGAGGTATACAAAAGGTATACAAAACCGCGCGGGTCGCGCGTCGGCGGCGGAGCGTTCCCCAGCCGTCGTCGCGGCTATTGTCCATATGCCGTTCCAAACTTGATCACGGCGGACACATGATCGGTTGGGCAGTCAAGCAGGTTCTGGTGTGGAGCGTCGTGATCGGCGCCGCCTATTACGCGGTCAGCCGTCGCGACGCGTGGTTCCCGGTTGTTTTCACTGGCTCTGCCGATGGCGAGGGGACGGAGCCGACCGCCCAGGACACGAACCAGGTCAGCCGAACCGTGGTGCTTCGCGCCGACCGCCAGGGGCACTTCTGGATCGAGGGCCGGGTCAATCACGCCGACGTGCGTTTCATGATCGACACCGGAGCCACCGGGATCGCGCTGAACCGCCAGGACGCGGCCAGCGCCGGCATTCACCTCCAGGACCGGGACTTCACGCTCAAAAGCCATACCGCCAACGGTGTCGCCCGCGCCGCGCCGGTGGAAATCCGCACGCTGGAGGTCGGTCCCATCACCGTGCGCGGCATTCCGGCCCACGTGATGGACGGTCCCATGACCGGCATGGCGTTGCTGGGAATGAATTTCCTCCGCCGCCTCGAAAGCTTCGAACTGCGCGGAGACACGCTGACTCTCCGCTGGTAGACTACGGACCGCCAACCTCCATTTTACCGTAGACGTTGCCGGATACATGCCCAAGGTGAGGATCGTGGCCGACTACTGTTCGAAGGGGTATCAACTCCTCGACGACGACGCGCGCGCCGAGGGCGAGCTTCGGGTCAGCGAAGCGCTCCTCGCCCGGCTGAGCGCGTGGAACGACCGTTACGAGGACAACTGCCGCCCGGGCGACTATGAAGACGTGTGCGGCATGAAGTTCGATTTCGTGGCGTTCGCCAAGGAAGGACTAAGGATCGCCAAGGCGGTGAAGCGGGAGCTGCCCGGCTGGACGGTGGTTTACTGGGACGAGAGCTTGGACTGGTTCTTGTCCCGCGACCCGCGAAACTACGATCCGGCCCGCTCCGAGTACGAGGTCACCCTCAAGGACGCCCTCGCCGGCCGTCCGCCCCTCGGCGACTAATTACCGCTTTGACCGCCCAGGCCCGTGCTTTAACCGGACTGGGCCTTCAAGGCCGAGACGATGCGCCAAATGTAACTTCAATCGCTGTCGATCAACGTCGGAAAGGCTCATGCAATAACCAGGCGCGGGACCGGCTTTGAGAGTAAACGGCTTCCAAAATGCCTCAAAATCGGTGAACTCGGTCACTATCTCGATTGCGGACAAGGTCGGTGATTTTATGCCTGCTTCACGGCATATCGGAGTCAATCCACCTTCGGTGCAAAACGGGAAGCGGGTGGCTTCATCTAGCCCGGATATCTCACCGCAGGGGGTGCATCGGCCCCAAGAATCTGAGAAAGTCGTTTTGGCAAAATGCTTTACCAGATTCCAGGACGGGGTCCGATGCAAACACAGTGTATCTCCGATCAACTCGATTTCGAAGCGTTTGATGGCCGTCGTGTGGTGGCGGGGTTTGACGGCGGTTTGGTGACGTCGGATGCGGGAGCGGTGCTGCTGCGCGAGACCGATCGGGCGATCGCCTTGATCGATCGGGTGGCGGCGTGCTTCACGGACGGGCGCCGGCAAGCGGACGTCGTGCATACGGTGCGCACGCTGGTCGGCCAGCGGATCATTGGCATCGCGCTCGGCTACGAGGACGTCAACGATCATGACACCTTGCGATTCGATCCGGTTCTGGCGTTGTTTTCGGAGCGGCTGGACGCATGCCCGCAAGGGATGCGAAGCATCAAGCGCGAAGACTGCGCGCCATTGGCGGGCAAGAGCACGATCAATCGCTTGGAACATGCGCCCCGTGGCGATGGCGATCGCTACCACAAGATCGGCCACGACCCGGAGGCTTTGGAGGCGGTCCCGGTTGACGTGTTTCTCGACAGCCAGGACAAAACGCCGAGGGAGATCGTCATCGACCTCGACGCCACCGACGACCCTTTGCATGGACATCAAGAGGGCCGGTTCTTCCACGGCTATTACGATTGCTACTGCTATCTGCCGCTGTACATCTTCTGTGGCCCGCATCTGTTGGCGGCGAAGCTGCGCCGCTCCAACATCGACGCCTCGGCCGGCGCCAAGGAGGAAGTGGCCCGCATCGTCGCCCACATCCGCCGCCGCTGGCCGCGGGTCAAGATCGTGCTCCGGGCCGACAGCGGCTTCGCCCGCGAGGCGTTGATGGCGTGGTGCGAGGCGAACCGCGTGGACTATGTCTTCGGCCTCGCCCGCAACAGCCGCCTCGTCGACGAACTCGCCATCGATCTCGCGTGGGCCGAAAGCGAATACGAAGCCACGGGGAAACCGGCCCGCCGGTTTAAGGATTTCTTCTACGCCACCCGCGACAGCTGGAGCCGTCGGCGCCGGGTGATCGGCAAGGCCGAGCACCTGGCCAAGGGCGCCAATCCCCGGTTCATCGTCACCTCGCTCAAACGCAAGGCCATCGACGCCAAGACCCTGTACGAGCGCCTCTACTGCGCCCGGGGCGACATGGAGAACCGCATCAAGGAGCAACAACTCGATCTCTTTGCCGACCGAACCTCGACGGCAACCCTGCGCGCCAATCAGCTCCGCCTCTGGTTCTCGTCGTTCGCCTATGTCCTGATCGAAACGCTGCAGCGGATCGGTCTCGGCCACACCGAGTTCGCCACCGCCACCGCCGGCACCATCCGGCTCAAGCTCCTCAAGATCGGCGCCCGCGTCACCGTCTCGGTGCGCCGGAGCAAGATCGCTATGGCGTCGGCGTGTCCATACCAAGCCGAATTCGCCCTCGCCCACGCCAGGCTGCGTGCCTCTCCCGGATAGCCGCAAAGCCCATCCCGTCGACCGTCAACAGCCGACACCCAAGCTGCGCCCTCATAAACTCGTCATCGGCGCACCAAACAGAAGCGCACAACTGACGCACGAAAACGCCCGGCCCGCCGCCGACAAAGACCGCGCCACCCAATTTCAACGGCGCAAACCAACCATCAACAACCACAAATTACCCGAAAATACCTACCTCATGACCCCTACGGTGAGATATCCAGGCTAGCTCTGCCGCTTTCGGATCGATCGCGGTGGCTGATTTCCAGAATTCATCAATGAAGCCGATGCCGCCGCCCGGATAGTCCCAAACGTAGAAGGATAACAAGCCGCCGGGCCTAAGCACCCTTTGCATCTCCGTCAAGGCGGCGGCCTTGTCGGGGATGAAGTTCAACACAAGCGCCGAACTGACGACGTCCATCGATGCGTCCGCGGCGGGAAGCTTCCGAGCATCCGCGACTTCGAAGCGGGCGCGAGGATTGTCGATCGTGCTGTTGGCATGGGACACGAAATCTGCGAATTGGTCGGTCGCCCGAATGGAGCGCGGAACACACTTCGAAAGAATGGTTTCGGTCAAGGCACCTGTGCCGCATCCGACTTCCAACCAATCGGCGTCTTTGGGTGCGGCAAGCCAGTCAACAAATCGTGCCGCAATCTGACGGCTCCAGCGCCCCATGTAGTGTTCGTAATTTTGGCCTGCGCTCCAAGCATCGTATGCTGATGTCGTGGTCATACTCAGCCCTTTAAACTGGGGCGACTGTACCAACCGAAATGAAGGGTGCTTCCAGAACAAGAGAAATACAACATGAAACGTGATCGACAACCGAGTCCGCAAAATTTTTTGTCAACATGACCTAGTACCGAGTATCACAGTTCCATGCCCCATGTGATTGCTTTTCCCGTGTCCTCGGCAGGGGGCGGTGCGCCGACGATGCCGGAGCATCGTCAAGCGCCGTCGACGCCTTGAGGACGCGGGAAAAGCAACCCTCCGGGCGGTCTTCCGAGGCCCCCAACGGCGTTGCGGGCCGCTTGTGATGCTCCTCCAGCATCACAAGCGGCCCGCGCCTCGCCGGACGACCTTGGAAGACCGTCACGTGGCGCATTGAACTGTGATAGTCGGTACTAGAACACGCCGGCGTCAAGGCCGGCGGCCATCAGCATGCCCAGTTCCCGGCATTCGCCGGCGAAGTCCTCGCGCCACTCGCCCCGGCAGATGAGCGGTTCCCGCGCCGCCTTCCAGCGCAACCCGGTGACGATGGTTTCCACCGCCCGCCGGGTGCCGGTGCCGTCATGGCCGGCGCGGACGTAGAGAACGTACGGGAGCCCCTGGGTTTTTTCCAGGCATGGATAGTAGATCCGGTCGAAGAAATCCTTGAGCGCGCCGCTCATGTAACCGAGGTTTTCGGTGGTTCCGAGGACGATCGCCTGGGCCGCCAGCACGTCGTCCGGCCCGGCCTCGAATGGAGTGAGGACGTTGACTTCGACGTTCTCGATATCGGGGGACCGCGCGCCGTCCGCCACGGCGTCGAGCAACGCGCGGGTATTGGGCGACGGAGCGTGCGCGACGATGAGAAGCCGTTTCCGGGTCATGGCGCTTTATAAATCCATACGGTGGCCTACATTACAGCAAATGCAGCGCTCGCAGGGGAATCCAACGCACATGATCGAACTCTATACATGGAACACGCCGAACGGCCGCAAAGCCTCGATCATGCTGGAAGAAACGGGGCTGCCCTATACGACGCACCCCATCGACATCAACCAGGGCGAGCAACACGATCCCGAATTCTTGAAGATCAGCCCGAACAACCGGATTCCAGCCATCGTCGACCACGACACCGGGATCGCGATGATGGAGTCAGGCGCCATCCTGCTCTATCTCGCCGAAAAGACCGGCATGCTTCTGCCGACCGAGCAGCGGGACCGCTGGAAGGCCATCGAGTGGCTGATGTGGCAGATGGGCGGCATCGGCCCCATGCTGGGCCAGGCCCACCACTTCCTCCGGTTCAACAAGGGTAAGAGCGACTACGCCGAAGAGCGTTACGGGACCGAGGCCCGGCGTCTCTACGGCGTGCTCGACCGGCGCCTGGCCGGCACCGAATACCTGGCCGGAGCCTATTCCGTCGCCGACATCGCCACGTGGCCGTGGATCTCGCGGTTCGAATGGCAGGACATCGACATGGACGCCTTTCCGAACGTCAAGCGCTGGTACGTGGCGATCGCGGCGCGGCCGGCGGTAGGGCGCGGCTATCACGTGCCCGACAAGGTCAACGACATACCGATCCCGTGATACCGGAGATCAATCCGCGCGGCGTTCGGAGCGAAAAGGGCCGAGGCCGACGATTTTTTCGAAGAGCTTGCGGAACTCCTCGGTGCGCTTTTCGCCGAAGACCGGATCGCGGTAGTCGAGAAACATGGCGTCTATCTTTCCCCAATCCGCGTCCGTCAGGCAGGCGTCGGCGAAGGGGAGAACCGATTTCTCCTCCATGCGAACGTGCGCCCATTCGAACGCGTGATAGGCGGCGACGGCCGCCTTGAACCGCTCGAATCCCCGGTCGCCGCCCTGCTCGTAATGGTCGAGCGACGCGTGCATTTCCTTGATGAGCTCCCGGCCCTCGAGGTGTTGCCGCTCCAGGTCGTCGAGAATGGCGGCGCGGGCGGGCGCCCGGCGGCGCAGGGCCGGAAACAGATAGCCGGTTTCCTTGGGATGGTGGAATTCGTAGAGAAACGAGGTGAGGTAATGGAGGGCGGCACGGAACAGCTCGAAATCCGGCGCGATTCCCTTGGTTTCGATGTCGTCCAAAAGGCTCTCCATGCAATGCACCACCGTCGCCAGGCTTCGATGCTCCTCGCGAAGAATGCATCCGGTTCTCGACATGGGCCGTTTCCTTTCGGACGACCGGCGGCGGTTCGCCACCAACGAATTCAATATGGTGATTGTCCATCGGATTTTTGAGCCCAAAGCGCACGGTTCCGAACCGGCCGCTTTTTTCTAGCCGCCGGACCGGACCCGGATCTCGCTCCCTCTCGCGGCGCGCACCACGTCGAACCCCACGGGCACCATCCGCTTGACCTCCTCCACGTGGCTGATGATCCCCACCGAGCGGGCGATGCCGCTCAACTCCACGAGCGTTTCAAGGGCCTTGTCCAGGGCCTCTTCGTCCAGGTGCCCGAAGCCTTCGTCGATGAAGATGGCGTCGAGGCGGATGCCCCCGGCCTCGGCCTGAACAACGTCCGAGAGGCCAAGGGCCAGCGACAGCGCCGCCAGGAAGCCTTCGCCGCCCGACAGGGTCGCCGCGTCGCGCTCCTGGTCCGTGTAGGTGTCGAAAACGGTGATGTCGAGGCCAGCGGTAACGCGCCCGCCCGACGCGCTCCGTTTGCGGCGCAGGACATAGCGCTCCCGGCTCATCCGCTGAAACCGCATGTTGGCATGGCGGAGAACGTCCTCGAAATAGGTTAACAGCACGAAATCGACGAGCTGGATCTTTCTAGCATTCTGCCCTCGGCCCTCCGCAACGTCACTGAGAAGCGCCGCCTCCCGGTATGTGGTGTCCAGACGGTCATATTCCGCTGCCTTCTCAACGTATCTTTTTCGCGCGTCCGATAAATGCTTGAGTTCGGTTTCAAGCGTCGTTTTGCTGTCGCGGGCGTTCTCAAGCGCCGCTTTGGCCTCCGCGCGGAGATCGTTGAGCGCCCTCATATCGGGACGTCCTTTGCCTTCGACTTGGGCTTTTGCGCGGAGGAGTCGATCCTCGGCCGCTGCCTTTTCCTTATGGAAGTCTTCGATGCCGGAGCGCAGGGCGGCGATCTCGTCTTCTTCCCTTCGGGCGGCCCTGAATTCCGCCTCGCTTTCGAAACCGTATCGATTCAGCGCCTCTTCCAATGCCGCGCGCTCGCGGTCCGCTTTCGCCCGTTCCTTGGTCACTGCCGTCTCCGCGACCCTAACCAGCTCGGCTTTAATGTCATGCTCCCGGGAAGCCGCTTGCAGGTCCGTTCGCGCCGTTTCGTGCGCCGTAAGCATGTTCCGCAAGTCGACATCGGCCCGCTCGATCGCCACGGTCAGCGCCCCATCGTCACGGAGGTTCTCCGGCACATCCCTGAGCGCCGTTTCCAGCTCTGCCTCCAGCCGAGTCAGCGCGTCCCTGGCTTCGGATTGGATCCGCCTCGCGGCCTCCAAATGCCGACTGGCCGCTTCCTGCGCGGCCCCGGCCCCGGCGCGTTCATCGTGGGTTGCCGCCTCCGCCTCCACCAGCGATGTGGCGGTGTCGAGCGCTTCGCGGACTCGCATCAAGTCTTTCTCAACGTTTGCGGCGACGGCGTCCGGCCCCATGGCGGCCGCGAGTTGGGCGGCCCGCGCGCGAAGCGCTTTCAGGTCCCTGGCCAGGTCCAAAACCAGGTCCCGTTTTTCGTTGAATCGGCTCTCGGCTTCGCCGTGGGCGGCCCGGGCCGCAATTACCTGATCGCGGGTGACGGATTCGGCTCCCGGCGTCGCCAGAGACGGATGGTCCGACGAACCGCACACGGGACAAGGTTCGCCGGGCGCCAATCCGGATGCAAGGTCGGCTGCTGTAGATGACAGAAACGCCGTCTCGGCCGCCTCGCGGCGCTCCAGGGTCGCCAAAACCGCGCCGCGAGCATGGTCCCGCGCGCTCGTGGCCGCGTCGAGGGTTCGTTCGATCTCCGCGATTTTGGTCCGCGTGGCCTCCCACTCTTCCCTCGCCCCGCTCAAAGCCGCCAACCGCTCCGCATCGCGCTCCAGGGTGGCTTTCCTTTCTTTGGCCTTGGAGAGTTCCTTTTCCTTCGACTGTGCGTTTCCAAGAGTGTCATCGGCGTCCTTTACCGCTCGCTCGGCCAGCGCGAAGCCGTTTGCCGCCGTCGCGTTTGCCTGCCTGGCTTCCGTTAGCTCCTCCCGTTTGCCCGTAAGGTCGTTCCACGTCTTGCGGAACCGCTCGAGATCGGCGAGATGCCGGCGCAGGCCTTCGCGCTCGGACTCGCGGTCGTTGGACTCCTGGAACGCTCGTTTCGCCTGTTCAAGCCGACCCGCGGTTGCCCCCGCATCCACCGTTTTGGTTTCGAGATCTTCGATGGCTTCCTGCACGCTCTTTGCAGCGGTATCGGCGGCGTCGGCGGCGGGAGCAACCCTGAGAGCCGCCTCGGCGGATTTGAGCATGGTCGCCTGGTGCTCGACCTCGGCGGCTCGGGCAACGAAATCGTCGATAGCCTTGATTGCGTCATCCAACTCCTTGAAACAGTCGTGCAAGCGTTTTCCTTGTTCGAGCGCTGTCTCCGCCTTCAGGGCTTCCACTTCTCTTCCCTGGACTCTCTGCTCGGCAATCGCGATCTCATTGTCCTTTTCCTCGATGGCCACCGTGAGCGCATCCAATGTCTCGGCCTTGACCCCATCCAGGATCGTCTTCATCGCCTCTTTCGTTCGTTCGAGATCAGCTCTGATCGCGGATTTTTGCTCCTTGAGACGCAAGGTCAGCTGCATGTACACCGAAGTGTCGAACAGTTTGCGCAGGATTTCGGAACGGTCGCGGCTTTGCGCGGTCAGCAGTTCGCGAAACCGGCCCTGAGGGAGAACGACCACCTGGCGGAACTGCGATGCCTTGTATCCGAGAAGTCCTTCGACTCGCTCGTCCACCTCGCGCACCTTCTTCTCGGCAAGCAGCGTTCCGATGTTGTCGGGATATGCGATCTCATCGAGCGGAAGGTCCGTGACGTCGAACAGATAAGCCTCGTGGGATCGCTGCGTCAGCCCCGTTCCGCGTTTCTTGGCGAGTTCCTGCGTCGGCGAGCGGCGAATCAGATAGCGGCGCTTGCCGATGGCGAAGATGACCTCGACGAAGGTATCCACGGCCGGGTCGGCGAAGTGCGATCGAAGATGGTCGGCCGAGCGGTCGCCGCCCGAGGATTTGCCGAACAGGGCGTAGCAAAGTACATCGAGGATGCTCGTCTTGCCGCCGCCCGTGGGACCGTAGATGCCGAACAGCGGCGCGCCGTCGATGGCGCGAAAGTCCATCTCCACGCGTCCGGCAAAGGGGCCGAACGCTTGCGCGCTGAGTTTGATGGGGCGCATCTGATCAGTCCTCGCCGCGCCATAGATCGGCGACCAGACCGGCGACGGCGCGGCGCGGCGACGGCTCCAGGGTGCCGCCGGTGACGTCCTCGAAGAAGGCCGCGAACACGTCCACCGGATCGCGGCCGCGCACGTGCTCCACGGGCTCGCCGGTCAGCGTATTCGCATGGGGACGGCGCGACCATTCGATCTGGACGGCGTTGGGATAGACGGTGCGGAGCCGGCTCATGGCGTCCGGAATTGAGCCCGTGTCGAGTAAGCGCACCTTGACGAAGTCCTCCGCGTTGCCCTCCGGGCCCGCGACCAGGATCTCGTCGAACAGGCCCTCCACCACCCTCAGCGTTCGCGGCGCGGCGAGCGGGATCGCCTGGATATCGAGAGCTCCGCCGGCTCCCAGACCCACCAGCGTCACGGATTTCTTCGCGTCCACCTCGTCGAAGCCATACCGCATGAGCGACCCCGAATAGCGGATGTGCGGCGCGCCGACGGATTGAGCGCGATGGAGATGTCCGAGCGCCACGTAGTCCGCCCCCTCGAACACGGCCGAGGACGCCGTTTCGATGGTGCCGATCATATCCAGCGCCCTTTCGGATTCCGTTACCCTTCCCCCTTGCACGAAAGCGTGAGCGACGATCACCCAGCGGGAACCGTACGGAACCCGCGCGCGCGTCTCTTCCACCTGCCGACGCAGCACGTCCTCGGGAGTCTGGATCCGGTTTTCATCGTAATACGCACGCGCTGCAAAGGGGCCGGCGAACGGAAGCGCCGAAATCGCCACGGGGCCGTCCGAATCCTCCAGGATCAGCGGCTCCAAACCGCGATCGAGAGGGCCCCGGATCAGCACCCGCTTCGGGTCGTGCAGCGCGCCGCCATAGCCGATTCGCTCCGGCGCGTCGTGGTTGCCGGCGATCACGACGATGGCCACCGCCGTTTCGCGGTAGACGCGGCCCAGGAACCGGTCGAACAGGTCGATGGCCTCTCGGCGCGGATTGGCGCGGTCGAACACGTCGCCGGCGATGATCAGCGCGTCCGGGGCCAGCTCGACAAGGCGTTCGAACACGCCATCGAGAACCGCGCGCTGGTCTTCGAGCAGACTGACCTGCTGGAAAACCCGTCCGAGGTGCCAATCCGCCGTGTGCAGAAGCCGCATTGCCGAAGCCGGTTCCGATTGGTTCGAGTTGGGGGTTCTTGTATAACATGGACGACCGCGCCATTCAGAGCCCATTCGGCCCGAGCAATAGTGATGGTAGATTAGCATGACACAATTGTTCGAGGATCGTGAAGTTATGGGTATGCGGATCAAACAATTGGCGTTAGCCGGAGTGACTTCGGTCTTGGTTCTTTTCTGTGGCGGGTCCGATGCGTTGGCGTGCCGCACAACAAAGAAATTCGACGTCAGGAATTTGGGCGTGGCGGAGGTTGTTTTCCGTGGGCGCGTTGAGTCCTACGAGGAAATTCCAGAAAAATCCGTGGCAAAACTGGGGTTCGTTGTCGACGAATCCTATCGTGGGCCTCGGGAAATTTCGTCATGGAGTGCCTTTTGGCACAACAGCGTTTTTGGCCGGCCAGGAGACTTCTCGGAATTTACCGATTCCCATGGAACAGAGTTCATTGTCGGGTTGGTGAATGTCGACTCCTCCGCACGAGGCGACGCACCATATTACATGGGAAAGGATAGTCCGAAGCTTCGCAACCTGCCCTGGATCCTGCAGGAGCCTTGCTCTCCGCCGTTCATGTTCGCAATACATGAAGGCCACGTGACGTGGGTACTGCAAGGTGACGAGCGACAGAGAGCGTTGGTGGAAGAGGCCCTCCGGGAACGTAAAATGCTTGAGTGAATCGAAATCGCCGGTTCCGGCTGTGCTTTCTCGACGCTCGTAGACCCGGCCATCGCCCGCGCGCGCGATTTGCCGGTCCCTTTCAAGGGCTCCGCGCTAACAACCGGCCTCCAGCAACCCCGCGTGATGGGCGATGTGGTCGGCCATGAATGTGGCGATGAAATAGTAGCTGTGGTCGTAGCCCGGTTGGCGGCGAAGCGTTAGCGGGACGCCGGCGTCGGCGCAGGCGGTTTCGAACAGCTCCGGTTCTAACTGAGTATCGACGAACTCGTCGGCCAGTCCCTGATCGACGAGAATGGGCGAGGTCCAGCCGGCGCTCGCCACCAGATGGCAGGCGTCGTGGTCGAGCCAGCGGGTTTCGTCGCCGCCGAGATAGCCGAGGAAGGCCTTGCGGCCCCAAGGGACCCGGGCCGGCGCGACCACCGGCGAGAACGCCGAGACCGAGCGGTAGCGGCCGGGGTTCTTGAACGCGATGGTCAACGCGCCATGACCGCCCATGGAATGGCCGAAGATCCCCTGGCGCTCCGTATCGACGGGAAAATTGCCGGCGATCAGGGCGGGTAATTCCTCGGCCACGTAGGTATCCATGCGGTAGTGCCGGGACCATGGCGGCTCGGTGGCGTCCACATAGAAACCGGCACCGGACCCGAAATCGTAACTGTCGTGCTCGCCGGGAAGGTCGGTGCCGCGCGGGCTGGTGTCCGGGCAGACCAGGATCAGCCCGTGTTCGGCGGCGTACCGCTGGGCGCCGCCCTTCTCGGTCACGTTCGCCCAGGTGCAGGTGAGCCCGGACAGGTAGGTGAGCACCGGCCGGGCTGAATTTTCGGCCTGGGGCGGCACGAATACGGCGAACTCCATGTCCGTTCCGGTCGCCGCCGACGCGTGGCGGTAGATTTCTTGGACTCCGCCGAAACAGCGGTGCCGGCGGATCCGTTCCAGCGACATGACCGGCCGCCCCTAAAAGGTCACGACGGTGCGGATGGATTTTCCCGCGCGCATCAGGTCGAAGGCGTCGTTGATCCGATCGAGCGGGATCACATGGGTGATCAGATCGTCGATATTGATCTTGCCGTCCATGTACCAATCCACGATCTTGGGAACATCTGTTCGTCCGCGCGCGCCGCCGAAGGCGGTTCCGCGCCATACCCGGCCGGTCACGAGTTGGAACGGCCGGGTGGAGATCTCCTGGCCGGCGCCGGCGACACCGATGATGATGCATTCGCCCCAGCCCTTGTGACAGCATTCCAGCGCCTGACGCATGAGCTTGACGTTGCCGATGCATTCGAACGCATAATCGGCGCCGCCGCCGGTCAAATCGACAAGATAGTTGACCAGGTCGCCCGTCACCTCGTTGGGATTGACGAAGTGGGTCATGCCGAACTTCTCGGCGATCTCGCGCCGGCCGGGATTGAGGTCGACCCCGACGATCATGTCGGCGCCGGCCAGGCGCGCGCCTTGGATGACATTAAGGCCGATCCCGCCCAACCCGAACACCACCACCTTGGCTCCGGGTTCCACTTTGGCGGTGAAGATGACCGCGCCGATGCCCGTGGTCACGCCGCAGCCGATGTAGCAGATCTTCTCGAACGGCGCGTCCTCGCGGACCTTGGCGACGGCGATTTCCGGCAGCACCGTGAAATTGGCGAACGTGGACGTGCCCATGTAGTGACGCAAGGGCTTGCCGTTCAGGGAAAAACGGCTGGTGCCGTCGGGCATCAGGCCCTGGCCCTGGGTCGACCGGATTTTCTGGCAGAGGTTGGTCTTCGGGTGCAGGCAGAACTCGCACTCGCGGCATTCCGGGGTATAGAGGGGAATGACGTGATCGCCCGGTTTCACCGACGTCACGCCGGGCCCGACGTCGACCACCACGCCCGCGCCCTCGTGGCCGAGGATGGCCGGAAACAAGCCTTCCGGATCGGCGCCGGAAAGCGTGAATTCGTCGGTGTGGCAGACCCCGGTGGCCTTGATCTCGACCAACACCTCGCCGGCCTTCGGCCCCTCGAGTTGAACCGTTTCGATGGCCAAGGGCTTTCCGGCCTCGTAAGCAACGGCGGCGCGAACATCCATTTCTTGTTTCTCCCCGTCCGATGGTCCATATCGATGGGGCAACGATATAGCACGCCGCGACGCCGCCATCGACATGGGGTTTTGCCGTCGGCCCGACAATTTTTGACCCTGATTTCACCAAACCTCGAGAGAACATCGCTTATGAAATCCGCGTTCGTCTTTGTGGTCGCCGCCATCGTCCTGGCGGCCTGTTCATCCGACCCAGCATCGGATAAATCCAAGCCGAATTACAACTGGGTGTACGAGCCTGAGCGAGGGATCGTCTGCGACCGGATAAACGAGGGCTGCTACGATGGCGACGGACCGACGGTGGCCGCCACGGAAAAATACCTTGGACCGGAAGCCGCCGAAACATTTCGAAAGGAGTTGGACCGCGTGGGCGCCGAGAATATCAGGTCGATCGAGTTCAGCGATGGCGTCGTCTGCAGCTACACGTCGCGGCTCTGCCAAAAGGCCAAGTTCCCCGACCAGGTGGCCCCCCACCACACCAAGGCGCTGTTCGGCGCGTATTGAGACCCGACCACCAGACTTGGGTCAGGCCGCCTGATTGTAGCGCGCGGCGAACTGCCGGCGGATGTGACCGGCGAGTTCGATCGCGATGTCGCCGGCGCCGGTCCTGGGCAGGTGCAAGTTGATGTAGTACGTGGGCAGCGCCGGAAGGCCGGCGTCGGCGCCGATCGTCTCCAGGCCGTCGGGCACCGTGGAGGCCAGCAGCGGCGCCACCGCCAGGTCGGCGATCAGGGTCGCGCACAGCGGTTCCATGTTGCTCAATTCGCACACCGGGCGCCAATCGCGACCGGCGTTGGCCAGCGCCTTGACGGCCGCTTCGCGAAAAGCGCAGCTTTGGTCGCCGATGGATACCGGCAATGGTTTACTCTTGTGTGCCCGTCCACCGCGCGCTCCCACCCATACAAGCGCGTCGGAACGCAGGGTCTCCACGTCCGGCCCGCGCTCGCGTTCGGTGGTGAGGGTAAGGTCCACCTCGCCATGCTCGAGCGCTTCCAGGAGTCGCGGGGTCGTGCCGCAAACGAGCGAAACGCGCACCCGCGGCCATGACTGATCGAAGCTCTTGAGGACCGGCGGCAGGAACGGGCCGACGATATCGTGCGGGGCCCCCAAGCGGACCTCTCCTTCGAATTCGGGCGACATCATCACCCCCCAGACCTCGTCATTCAGAGCAAGAAGACGCTGAGCGTGCACCAACAGGCGCTCGCCTCGGGGCGTCAGGCGGATCCGCCGCCGGCCGCGTTCGAACAGCGGCTGTTGAAATGTGTCCTCCAGACGCTTGACCTGCTGGCTCACCGCCGCCTGCGTCAGGTTCAGCAGCCGCCCGGCGCTGGTCATGCCGCCGGTTTCCGCCACCGCGACAAAGCCCCGGAGCAGCGCCGTATCGATGTTGTGGGCCATGAGCCGGCCTTTCGATAACGAAATGTTATGCTCTACATAAACAACATTCGTTTCCCTTATGCAAGACCCTTGTGTAAATTGGTGCCGTTGAATAACGCTTTATGACACGCGATTACGATTGGACAGACCGATGCCCCGCGCCCTCGCAACCCTTCTTCCACATCCGTCGGCGGCATTACCCCGCGCCGGGTTCCGCTTCACCGATCTCGCCGATCTTGTTCTCACTTGGATGGAAGTCGCGCGTCAGCGCCGGCACCTTGCGTCCCTCGACAACCGGATGTTGAGCGACATCGGTTTCAGCGGCGCCGACGTGGAACGGGAGATCGATCGCCCGTTCTGGGACATCGGCCCGAGGGGGCGCTAAACGGCTGGTTCCAAGCGAATTATCATTGGGGAGATTCAGGCGCGCGCGGGGCTGTTTTCCGGCGGACGCGTTCCGCCACTTGGTCGATTTGCTCGTCGGTCAGGTCCGCCAACTCATTCAGCGCGTTGACCCAATCGTCAAGGTTGGTCCAGCCGTGCTGGAGAACGGCCTTGGCCACATGTTGTTGCTTGGTCATGTTCTGGCGCTGCTAACCTCGGGGACAGAGATCCCAGTAGCCGCACTCGGCACACTGTTGAAGGGCGCTGGCTAACGTATACGCTGCCGGATGGCAAGAGAAATAGATCTCGTTCGCAAAATTCCGATCGGGCCTTGTTTTGATGTCACAGACCCCGTTCGGGGGTCTCGTCATCTCCCTCCCGGTGCCGGGGATTCGACGCCGCGGCCACGGAGCCCGGGCCGCCGCGCCGCATAAGGCGTCGCCGCATCCGGGCGCGCCAGCGTTTGTACCCGGGAATCTGCGACAGAATGGTGAGCGCGATCGCGGCGATCAGCAGTAGCGAAACGGGCCGGAAAAAAAATCCCGATAGATCGCCTTCGGAAACCATGAGCGCCCGGCGCAGGTTTTCGTCGGCCATGGGGCCGAGAATGACGCCGATGACCAGCGGCGAGATCGGGTACTCCATCTCGGTCAGGAAATAGGCGGCGAAGCCCACCGGAACCATCAGATACAGATTGACGATGTTCAGACCCAGCGAGTAGGAGCCGATGACGCACAGCACGGCGACCACCGGCAGGAATATGGTGGCCGGCACGCGCAGGATCTTGATCACCTGGCGGGCCAGCAGCATGCCGTTGATCCACATGGCGAGCGACGCCAGCAGCATGACCGCGGTGACCTCCACGAGAAATCCGGGCCGCTCGAAGGTGATCATCGGTCCTGGATTGACGCCATGGAGCATCAGCGCGCCCAGCAGCATCACCGCCGGCGGGCTACCCGGAATACCGAGCGTCAGCAGCGGAATCAGCGCCCCGCCGATACACGCGTTGTTGGCGGTTTCCGAGGAAACGATCCCCGCCGGCTCGCCCTGGCCGAAGGTTTCCGGATGCTTGGAGGTGTTCTTGGCGGCTCCGTAGGAGACCCAGCCGGCGATATCCTCGCCGACGCCGGGCACCGCGCCGATCCCGACGCCGATCAGCGATGATCGCACGATGTGCTTGGCGTTGCGGGCGATGGTGCGGAACTCGGGTACGATGCGCCGCACCTCGGCGAGTTTGCCCATGGACAGCCGGTCGCGCAGAACCTTGATGATCTGCGGAATACCGAACGCGCCGATCAGCACCGGCACCACCTCGATGCCGCCGTCGAGCGCCGGAAGATCGAAGGTGTAGCGCGGATAGAACTGCAGCTGGTCGCGGCCGATGGTCGAGAGCGCGAGACCGAGCAGGCCGGCGATCCATCCCTTGTAGACCAGATCCGTGCTGGTCAGCGTGCCGCTGATGACGATGCCGAAGAACGCCAGAAGAAAGAACTCGTAGGAGGTGAATTGCAGGGCCAATTCGGCGATTAGCGGTGCGAACGCCACCAGGCACAGCATGCCGATGATGGTGCCGAGGAACGACGCCGTCGTGGTCAGGCCCAGCGCCCGCCCGCCCTCGCCCCTCTGGGCGATGGGATAGCCGTCCATGGCGGTGGCGGCGGACGCCGCCGTGCCCGGAATGTTAATGAGGATCGCCGGGTACGATCCGCCGTAGATGGCGCCCACGTACATGGCGAGAAGGGCGATCAGCGCGGTCCCCAGCGGCATTCCGTAGGTCAGCGTCGTCAGTAGGGCCACGCCGAGGGTAGCCGTCAGTCCGGGCAGGGCGCCGAACACGATCCCCATGAAACTCGCCAGCATCAGGACGACAATGTTGGCTGGATCCGCGAGCAGTCCCGCCAGGGACGAGGAGAAGGTGGAAAACTGATCGAACAGGCTCATGAACGCGTCACCGGTGTCTCAGAGCCCGCGCAAGGCGTACTGAAGGGTGTCCATGGCCTCGATCACGACCCCTTCGGTGGGCAGGGGGACAAGCAGGAGATATTTGAACGTGGGACACAGAACCAGAGGCACGATGATGCCGACCGTCAGCGCGATTCGCAGCCGCCGCCGGTCCTCCAAGGGTTCCCGGCGGACGATCACGCAGGCGTACCCATAGGCCGCGAGAGCGGCGAACACCGCCACCCCGGCGACATCGATGAGCAGCGCGGCGTGCGAACCGCGCGCATGCGTCACTCCCATGGCCGCCAACCCGCCCATGGCCAAAGATAGCGCGCAAAACGCGGCCACATGCACCTTACTCAGTGCCGGCCGGTCGACATAAAACGCAACGACGAACGCCTGCAGAAACAGGACCGTAGCGACGAAAAAATCCATCCGGGGGATCAGTCCGTAGACGTAACCCGCGATCAGGGCGACGATGGCGGCGAAGCGAAAATCGCGCGCCGAGAGCCGGCGGGAGGCGCCCCGGAATTCCATGATCGCCCGGCGGGCGCCTCCGGTGACAACCGAGTTGGCGAACAGCACCCCGGAAAGTACGACCAGGGTGCCGGCGACGAGCAGGGGAAACAGCGCGGGCGAAACGTACCAGACATTCTGGACCCCGCCGTAGCTATCTCTCATGGGGAAGGTGGTGGCGCCCCCGATCATGGCGACACCGACCGCGAACAGAAGGATGCTGGTCCAGAAATCAGCTTTTCTAAGGCCGGATTTATCCTTCATCTCATTGATACCGACCTCTCCCGGGCCCACTCCATCCCGCGACGAACGAAAGCGGCGGGGACAGCCGGGGGGTGGCTGTCCCCGCCCACGACACCGGCGGGTCGCGGCTACGGCTTGGGCATGCCGAGGTCCGCCGGATTTATTTTGGCCGCGCCCAGTTCATACAGGGTCCAGCCAAACAGGCTTTCGAGGCGGGCGAACTCCGCCGAAGCCCCGGCCCCGGTCTTGCCGGAGATAACATAGTAGTTGTCGCTCGCCCACTTCTTGACGGCGTCGGTTTCCAGCGCCTTGTTGAAAGCGTCGGTCAGGACCTTTTTGACGTCGTCCGGGGAATCGGCGCGGACAGCCATGCCGATGGCCTGGCTGATGGGCAGGTGCTTGGAAAGCTCGGGATAGTCCGCAAAGGCCGAGGGAATTTCGCCAGCCCCTTCGACGTTGAAAGGGTCGGGCACGAGCATGCCGAGGGCGCGCAGCTTGCCGCCCTTGATGAGTTGCTGCTGCTCCGCGAGGGAGGTCACCACGACGCTCACCTCGCCGGTCATCGCGGCGGTTTGCGCCGGCGCCGATCCGGGATAGGGGATGAAATTGAACTTGGCGTCGGTTCCGGCCATCAGCGCGAGGAGGTTCAAATGGTGGATCGAACCGGCGCCGCCGGCGGATGCCTTGATGGAGCCGGGATCGGACTTGGCCGCCTCGATCAGGTCCTTGAGCGATTTGTAGGGGGCGTCGGCCGACACCGAAATGACGTCCGGCGAGCCGGCGATGATGAATGGATACCAGACGTCCATCTTTTGATCCCAACCGCCCTGAACCGAGGCCGTGACGACGGACTCCGACAACCCGACGATGGTATAGCCATCGGCCGGTTGGCTATAGACGTAACTCATGCCGATGGAACCGGCGACGCCGCCCGGCTTGTTGGTCACATTGATGCGGACCGGCAGGAAAGTCTGCATCTCCGCGGCAACGATACGGTTGCAGACGTCGGTGCCGCCGCCGGCCGACCAGACGACCACATCGGTAATGTCGCGCGACGGATAATCGGCCGCGTTCGCGGCGACGACCCCCGCGAGCACGGTCGCGGCCGTCAGCCCAAGAATACGCCTCATTGTTTCCTCCACCTCGTTTTGCTCAAGTCTCGAGCCGTGTCGCTTTTCATGCGCATACTTAGGACGAATATCGCTTGTGAGGCCTCAAGACTGTGTTAACGTATACGTTAATGCGCGCTCCGTCAACATGGCCTGTTTGCCAAAAAATCGACCGGGTGCGTATCCGATGATGATGCAAATTCCTGATCCGTCAATGACCGAGGCGGCGGAGAGCGAACCATGATCGATCTTGCCAACGTCAGCTTTGTCGGGAGCGGCCTGAACCGTCCGGAATGCGTCCTCGGCCATGTTTCCGGACGGCTGTTTACCTCCGATTGGACGGGCAACGGGGGCGTCAGCGTGATCGAGCGGGACGGCCGAGTGTCTCGCATCCTCGCCCGGGACGTGACCGAGCCCGTGCGGCCCAATGGCATCGCCCTTCTTCCGGGCGGCGCTTTTCTTCTCGCCCATCTCGGGGCCACCGATGGCGGCGTCTGGCGGCTCGACGCCGATGGCCGGACCCGGCCGGTGACGCTCGAGGTGGATGGCGCCCGCCTGCCGCCGACGAATTTCGTTCACGTGGACGAAACCGGGCGGCTGTGGATCACTGTCAGCACCCGCCTCCGGCCGCGCAACCTCGGTTACCGGGCCAACGTGGCCGATGGTTTCGTGGTTCTGGTGGACGGCGCCGGCGTCCGCATCGTCGCCGACAATCTGGGCTACACCAACGAGTGCGTCGTCCATCCCGACGGACGGCGCCTCTACGTCAATGAAACCTTCGCCCGCCGGCTGGTCGCCTTCGACATCGGGCGCGATGGCGGTTTGTCGAACAAGACCGTCATCGCCGAATTCGGCGAGGGAACCTTTCCCGACGGGCTGACGTTCGACGCGGAAGGCGGTGTTTGGGTCACCAGCATCGTCAGCAACCGGGTTGTGCGCATCGCCCCCGACGGGAGTCAGAGGATCATGGTCGAGGATTACGACCCGGATCATTTGAAGCGGGTCGAGGAGGCCTTCCAGGCCGGAGAGCTGGGCCGCCCCCACCTGGACACCGTCCACAGCCGGCGGCTCCGCAATATTTCCAGTCTGGCCTTTGGCGGACCCGAGTTGCGGACCGCCTATCTCGGCTGCCTGCTCGGCAATTCCATCGCCAGCGTCCCCGCGCCCGTCGCCGGTTACCCTCCGCCGCACTGGAACTTCGAACTGGGGTCCTTGGCATGACATCCAAGATCCGGGTGGCGACGACCGGCGCCGGCTACTTCAGCCAATTTCAGTACGAAGCGTGGACGCGTATGGACGACGTTGAGATCGTGGCCGTTTTCAACCGCACCAAAGAGAACGGGCGGCGCATCGCCGACGCCTACGGCATTCCCGAGGTCTTCATCGATCTCGACGCGATGCTGGAGGCCGCCAAGCCCGATCTCCTGGATATCATCACGCCGCCGGTGACCCACCTGGACTATATCCGCGTCGCCGCCAGGCGCCGGGTTCCGATGATCTGTCAGAAGCCCTTTTGCCGAAATCTCGGCGAGGCCAAGGAGGCCATCCGTATCGCCGAGGCCGCCGACACTCTTTTGGTGATCCATGAGAACTTCCGGTTCCAGCCGTGGTACGGCGAGGCCAAGCGGCTGCTGGAGGCGGGCGGGTTGGGCCACCCTTACGAGATCACCTTCCGTTTGCGTCCCGGCGACGGCCAGGGACCACGGGCGTACCTGGACCGGCAGCCGTACTTTCAGACCATGGACCGGTTCCTGGTGCACGAAACGGCGATCCATCTCATCGATACGTTCCGCTACCTCATGGGCGAGGTCGGCGAGGTGTATGCCCGGCTCAGGCGTCTCAACCCGGTGATCGCCGGCGAGGACGCCGGTATCATCCTGTTCGACTTCGCCGGCGGCGCGCGTGGCGTGTTCGATGGCAACCGATTGGTGGACCACGCGGCGGAGAACCGCCGCCTGACCATGGGAGAGATGCTGATCGAGGGCTCGGACGCCGTCCTGCGGCTCGATGGCGACGGCCGTTTGTACGTGCGCGGGCACGGATCGAACCATGAGGAGCAAGTCTCCTATCCGTGGGAGAACCGCGGCTTCGGGGGGGATTGCGTGTTCCGTCTCCAGCAGCATGTTATTGACCACCTCAGGGGGCATGGCGCTATCATGAATACGGGGCGCGACTACCTCGCCAATCTGGCCATCGAACAAGCGGTGTACGAATCCGACAAGCTTGGCAGGCGCCTCGAACCTTGACGGTCATCATTCGCAGCGATTTCATGGGCATCGATCATGGGAACTTCAACGGAAGCGCGTAAGACCGAAATCGAACAGGCGGATCCTCGCCCGCCGAAGAGCGCCCCGAAAAGCGCCAAGCCCGGTGGCGCGCGCGTATCCCAAACCGAACGCGCCTACGAACAGATCAAGCGGCGGATCCTCGAAAACGATATGGCGGCGGGGTTTCAGGTCCTGGAACAGGAACTCGCGCAAATGCTCGACATGAGCCGCACGCCGGTCCGCGAAGCCCTGATCCGGCTCGCCGAGGAAGGCATGGTGGAGGTCCGGCCCCGCCACGGTATGCGCGTTCTGCCGGTATCGGCGGACGATATGCGCGAGATTTACGAGATCCTCACCAGCCTGGAATCGACGGCCGCCGAACTGGTAGCGGCGCGCGGCGTCACCGACGCGGAACTGACGGAATTGAAACGGGCCGTAATGGAGATGGACGCGGCGCTCGAAAAGGACGATCTGCGAAAGTGGGCCGAAGCCGACGAGACGTTTCACATGCTGCTGGTCCAGTATTCGGGCAACGAGCGCTTGCATGCGCTGGTCAACAGTTTCTGGGAACAGACCCATCGGGTGCGCCTGGTGACCCTTCGCCTGCGGCCCAAGCCGGTGAATTCCAACAAGGATCACGCCGCCGTGGTGGACGCCATCGCCCAAGGGGATCGCGAGGCCGCCCGGCGCCTGCACCATAGACACCGCGTCAAAAGCGGCAAGATGCTGGTGGCCCTGCTCAAGGAACACGGCCTGACGCAGCTATAGATTATCCCAGCAAAAAGTACTTTGCCGCCGGCCATTTTCTATCGAAGATGAACGAAACCTCCGGATCCGACAGGACTAAGGACATTGACGCAAACCAGCAAGCCGCCCGACGGCGATTCGGCGATCGTCGCCAAGGATCTCACCATCGCTTACGGCGAATTCGTCATCCAGCGCGATCTGAGCTTCACGGTCAAACGCGGCGAGATCTTCATCATCATGGGGGGCAGCGGCTGCGGAAAGACAACGGTCATGCGGAGCCTCAGCGGCCTGAAGGAGCCGTCGCAAGGACAGGTTTTTCTCAACGGGACCAGCCTGTGGGAGGTGGCGCCGCGCGAGCGCGAGGTCCTCGCCCGCGGGCTCGGCGTGGTCTATCAGCAAGGGGCTCTCTGGAGCTCCATGACCTTGGCCGAGAACATCTCCTTGCCGCTTGGCGAGTATACCGATCTCAGTCCCAAGGACATCGGGGAGCTCGTGTCGTTGAAGCTGGCGCTCGTCGGCCTGGCGGGGTTCGAGGACTACTATCCGTCGGAAATCAGCGGCGGCATGCGCAAGCGCGCCGGCGTGGCCAGGGCGTTGGCGCTCGATCCGGAACTGTTGTTCTTCGACGAGCCGTCGGCCGGATTGGACCCGGTCACGTCGGGGTTGCTCGACGATCTCATCGCTCAGCTGCGCGACAGTCTGGGCGCCACCATGGTCATGGTCACCCACGAGCTGCCGAGCATTTTCGCCATCGGCGACAATTCCGTTTTCCTGGATGCGGCGACGAAAACCATGATCGCGGGCGGCGACCCGAAGCGGCTGCTGAAGGAGTGCGACGATCCGCGCGTGCGGGCTTTCCTGACCCGCGGCGGCCGGGACCGCGCGGCGTGATCGCCGCCGCCGAGGCATCCGCTATCCTGGAAAGCGCGCAATGGGCTCGTCACCGTTGATCATGACCCTGTCTGTCGCGGCGGGAAGCGCGCTCGGCGGCGTGCTTCGCTACTGGTGCTCGGGCTTCATCGCCGAGCGCATCGGCGAGACGTTTCCGTGGGGAACCCTGTTCGTGAATGTCTTGGGATCGCTGCTCATCGGCTTGTTCGCCACGGTGACGGCGCCCGACGCCCGGCTGATCGTGGCGCCCGCCGCCCGCATGTTCTTCATGTTGGGGATATTCGGCGGGTTCACTACCTTTTCGTCTTTCAGCCTGCAAACCCTCGCCCTTGTGCAGGATGGAGAGTGGTTGTTCGCGGCCGGCAACATCGTCGGCTCCGTCGTTTTGTGTCTGATCGGTGTCTGGCTCGGCCACACGCTTGGCGTTGTATATAATCGATAGGAGAGCATGAGATGCGCATATCCGAAGATGCCGTTCTGCTCCGCATTTTCGTGAGCGAAGGCGACCGGCACCATCATCAACCCCTCTATGAAGCGATCGTCCTCAAGGCCCGGGAAATGCATATGGCGGGAGCGACCGTCCTGAGGGGTCCCATGGGCTTCGGCCATGACGCCCATCTGCATACCGCCAAGATCCTGCGCCTCTCCGACGACCTCCCGGTGATCATCGAGATCGTCGACACGGCGGATCGCATCGACGCGTTTGTCGAGGCAATCGATCCCATGATGCAGAGCGGTCTGATCACCCGGGAGAAAGCCACGGTGGTGCGATACGGCTCGCGGAACTCATAGAGGGCAGCTGCCCATCACACGAGCGTGATTTGTGTTGATCGGCGCCGTCCCCCCATATCCGGAACAGGAGTGCCAACCTCGGGGAGAGTTCCGAATGGCGACGCAACGCCCGTATCCGGAACTCGTTCGCGCGGCCGTGGCCGTGTTCGCGCTGCTGGCCACCGCCGGTTTTGCGTCGTTCGAGGCCTTGTTCGCGCCGTCCGCGACGGTGTGGGACCGCTGGACCGCCCATGACCCGCAATCGACGGCGATCATCGATCATTCGGCCTGGGACCGCCTGCTCGGACGGTATGTCATCGCCGGCGGAGACGGCATCAATCGCTTTGCCTACGGACGCGTAACCGCCGATGATCGAGCCGCGCTTTCGGCATACATCGGCGCGCTGGCGGCGACACCGGTCAGCCACCACAACCGCCCGCAACAGCGCGCCTACTGGATCAACCTGTACAACGCGCTGACGGTCAGGACGGTGCTCGATCACTACCCGGTGGACAGCATCCGCGATGTCGACACCTCGCCGGGGGTATTCGCCGACGGCCCCTGGGACGCCGATGCCATCACCATCGAGGGCGAGGCCGTCACTCTCAACGACATCGAACACCGGATTCTCCGGCCCATCTGGCGCGATCCGCGCATCCACTACGCCTTGAACTGCGCATCGATCGGCTGTCCGAACCTGCGAACCGTCGCCTATACCGGCATCAACACGGACGCATTGCTGGACAAGGGCGCAAGCGAATACGTCAACCACCCCCGCGGGGCGCGGGTGGCCGGGGACGAATTGACGGTGTCGAGCATCTACGTCTGGTTCCAGGAGGATTTCGGCGGCGCCGACGGGAGCGTCATCGCGCATCTGCGGCGGTTCGCGTCGCCCGCCCTCGCCGCCCGGCTCGCCGCCATCCGATCCATTTCGGATCATGAATACGATTGGGCACTGAACGACGCCGGCGGCGGCGGTTCATGAGCCCGTATGGCCGGCGCGGCGCCGTCCGGAATCATAAAGAACGGCCAGCCGTCGCGGCGGCACGCCGAGATGATAGAGGGCGTGGATCTTGATCCATCCCCAGACGATGGCAAGCGGATGGCGCCCCGCGAACCGCCGCGACGACGTCACCAGCGGCGGGTCGTCGATGCAGCACGTGGGTCCGAACTTCTGCAGCCGCCGAACGAAGTCGTAGTCCTCCATCACCGCGATGGACCGCACGCCTCCCAAGACGCGATACGCATCCGCGCGCACGAACACCCCGGAGTCGCCATAGTAAAGCCCATGCCGGCGGATCCACGCACAAGCCCCGGTGAGCCAGCGGCTGAACCCGTCGTCGCCATCGAAGATCACGCGGAAATTGCCGCCTACCGCATCTGGCCTCGCGGCCAAGGTGTCGGCAATGCGGGTCAGCCCGCCATGTGGGAAAGACCGAGTCGGCGTGAAGAAACAACAGGATACCGCCCCTGGCCATTTCCGCGCCAGCGGCGATCTGCGGCCCGCGCCCGCCCGCCGCCTCGACCACCCGCGCGCCTCGATCGCGCGCCACCGCTACCGTGTCGTCGATGCTTCCGCCATCGGCGACGATGACCTCGTGAACGGCGTCCTGACCGGCCAGCGCATTCAGCACCGCGCGCAGGTTCGCTGCTTCGTTAAGAGTCGGAATAATGACCGATATCACTGGAACCCTTTTGCATCACCGACGATGGCGGTTGCACCTTCGGCACCGGACCATCGCCGACGAGGGAAAGGACGGGGAGATATGACGCGAAGCCGACATCCATGCGGTCGCCACAAAAGAATACGGCGGTGCCGTGAATTCTGCCTTTTCCCGATAAGAAGAACGGAAACGGATGTTAAGCAGCTCGTCTGCGCCCATGCAGCGGAGACCGGCGTGGCTGACATCAACCTCCTCGAGGCGGCATCTCTGGCTATCATTTGGCGTCAGTTTAACGAGGCGTCCAAGGAATATCGACCAAATGAGTTATGGCCGCCTAGTTTCGGCCACACTGCAATGTTGTTGTCAGCTGGGGAGCCTCCGCACTCCGGCTGCCCTTGCTGCCGTAGGTAAAGCGAGTTTTGACCAGACATGATCTATGATATGCGCCACAGCCTGCGCAACTGCGATGGGTTTCGATTCTTTCTCCATTGGCTCTGCCGGCCCGGCCAGGTTGGCGCGGTAGTGCCGAGCGGCCCGGCGCTGGCTGCCGCGCTGGCCGCCGAGATCGACACCGAGGCACCGGGGGCGGTGGTCGAATTGGGGCCCGGGACCGGCCGCGTGACGCGGGCGCTGCTGGAGGCCGGGGTCGAGCCCAGCCAACTGGTCGCGATCGAGCGCGACGCCTCGTTCTGCAAACTGCTGCGCGAGCGTTTCCCCGCAGTCCGGATCGTTTCCGGCAAGGCGCGGGCGCTGGAATCGCTGCTCGAGCAGGTCGGCATTGGGCCGGTCAAAGCCGTCGTCTCGAGCCTGCCGCTGCTAAACATGACGAGCGAGCACCGCTGGGCGGTGCTGTCGCAGATTGCCGCCGTCCTCCGTGCCGAGGGCGTACTGGTGCAGTACACTTATGGAATGGCCGCGCCAGTGCCACCGCAGCTGGGCGCGGAACTAGGCGTGATTGGCGAACGGACCAATTGGGTACTGGCCAACTTGCCGCCGGCGGCGGTCTGGCGCTACCGGCGCAGTTGTTCGGTGCCCAGCCTGGTGCGCGCGGCCTAAACCTTCGGCCGCAGCAACATGTTCGGATAGCAGAGGAAGCACCACGGCGCGGCACCGACCGTCGCATCCTGCAGGATCAGCGTTTTCGCAGGTTCCGGGGACATGTTATCTAATTTACATCCGCCCGATAGACCTATAGATCCGCTCGCACGCGGCGTCACTCCTAGTAGATCAATAACATGTCCCCAGAACCCTAATGTCCCCAATAACATGTCCCCAGAACCCTAATGTCCCCAGAACCCCAACGGGCCCGCTATAATACGCAAAACGTTTGGGATTTATACAGGTGGTAGGCTTGGAGCAAACTCGGAGGCGTTAAGCCGTACGTGGGACGATTTGGGATCACGGGCCACGCAATCCCCGTGCTTTCCATCGCTGCGACGCCCGCCTAAAGGTCAGCATTTTTGATAAGTCGTCGAAATGGTTTGTCGTTTCGAAGTATATTTATCGCTTTTTCCTTCACAACAGGCTCATCTCTAAGCAAATTATTTAAAAACAATAGATCAATCGCCCTTTGAGCGACCATATCAATGCTTTCCGGAATCTGAGCAATAAGCGCCTCTAAAGCGTCTTTGGTTATTTCCTCGTCTTTATAGTTCTCTTTCCATTGTGTGATTTGGCCCTTCAAAATTTTCCACTGATCATCCGTCAACCACGCGCTCTCTTTGAACAAGACATCTTCGAAAAAAGCGCTCTTGACCTCTTCCGCATTGTTTTCTTTTTCTTCGAGATCAGGTGTGCCAACCCGCGAATAGATATTTCCAGTAAGCCAGCCGACCTTCGCTTGAAAAACATGATCAAGCTGAGCGATCTTTGCCGAAACGCACGTTTGGTAGTGGTCCACACGCAAGGCAACCGACAGCGGAAGGAATACACAAACGTCAGCATCGACGTTTGGATGGCTTCCCGCTCTCAAAAAGAAAAACCCATCTTCTGTGTTGTGGAGCAAGCGCTCTAAAGATTGCCACGCAGATCTTTCTATCCTTTTTTTAAATATTGGTATTGGAAAATCTAGACTGTGCTTATTTTTCTCCAATAGGCGTAAGATATACACGCCTAACGGCCGACCCGCTGCGAGCGTGATGTATCTAGCCCTGGGCGGTTGCTTGCCGCGCCCCACCAGATCACACGATTGCGTTAACACCATGAAGTGGGTGTAATCAGGAGCCTCCGCATAGTAGGCGTGGGCTTGAGCTAAGGCGACTGCAAGTTCTGGTGTTTTTCTTAAAACGTCTCCCTGGTGGAGAGCGTCCCACTGCGTGTGTTCATGCTTGGCAAAAATGAACTCGAGAGCCACTGTCCCACCTCAATGAATCCTCTCTGTGGCCGGCTATTACCCGTCAGTCCGAATGCCACTCGTATCCGGACCGAGCCGGGAAAAATCACCACTCAGCTGTTTGTTGATCCGCACAAGTGATGTTGATTCCACTTGGGTAGTCGCACTAAAGACATGGCGTGGAACAAAAGATCCCTGCTCCAGGTCGATACCCTTCGCAGTAGTTTCGGCGTCAATTGGAAATGTGAACGCGCCGGAGATGACACGCTTTTGGTGTTCATTAGGGTTTTTCATCATTTTCGCTCCCACTTTTGCCTGCAAGTTCAAAGGGTATCTCGCCCTCGCAGTTGATGCCGTACAAAGTCTGAATTATATCTATACATTTTGCGTAATATTTATCAAGGAGCCCCTTCAACACGGTATCAGCGTCCCTAATCTTGGGATGATGAAAGTTAAATTCATATATGATGTAGCCCTCGTGGGAAGAGCGTTTAAAATTTAAAAGTGTATCCGGCGAGATTTGAATCGTAGTCATTATATTTTGAGAAATAACTTTGAAATGAGCATCAATTTGATCCGATGCCTTCAGCTTATCATAAAGATCGTCGTCGGGGTTGTCCTCCCGAAAGTGGAAATTTACACCAAAGGGACCGGCTGGCGTATGAGGAAGCGATTGAAATAGGTTCCGTGAAACCCGTTCGGCCTCTCCTTTCGTCTCCTCATCATAACGCTGAAGATATATCATAACGCTTTCTTGCGTTGCGGCAACACCGATGGACCTGACAAATGTCAGCGGTGGATGACCCGGCGTCATCAGTAGCCCAGCATCGACAGGAGAGCCCTCTGGAAACTCGAAGAGGTAGCGCGCAATCCAACCCGGTTGGAATATCGCGGGGTTCCAAGCTCCCCGAAAGACAAAAAGAGGTTGGCGAAGGTCGAGCTTCAAGCGGCGTTCCCCTAGCAGGGCTTGTGAATCTCATGCGGACCTAACAAATGTCAAGGAGAAGATCACTATCGGGTTGGCAAGGCGGGTTGATGCGGCCAACACTAACGTTGTAGGATATTGTTCCTTTTTTGTCAAGTTGGCAGGAGCTTGCGCACGGTGCCCCGAAGTCTGCAATTGGCGATCGTCGCTCCAAGCGGGACTTCCGAATGTGCCTACTTTTCCCCGTCCTGAGCCGGGCGCGGGGACGACTGCATGACCCCTGAAAGCTGACCATTGACGTTTGCTACAAAAGGGAACCCTTTCCCAACGGCGCGAAGCAGGAACGCCTCGAGTCCCTTGATGCAGGCTCGGTCGTCGTAGGCCTTGTGCCTCCGGGCGACCATCTTTCTCCGCCACCTCGGACCGCCACGCGCCATCCGTGCCCATGCGAGCGGCCAGGGCCACGTAGCCGTCGACGGTATCGGCGATGCATTCGTCCAGTCCGATCATCTCCAGCATCGCCGCGGTGTGGCGCGCGCGCATGGTTTCGCCCCGGCAGGTCACGGCGGGCAGCCCCGCCGCGAAGGCCTCAAGGGCCGTATTGCAGCCGGACCAGCCGACGCTGTCCAGAAATACGTCGGCGATCCGCATGGCGCCGGCGAACCGGGCCGGACCGAGCCGTTCCGAGAGCACGCAGTAGCGGTCCCAGGACAATCCATGAGCCGCGAACGCGCGCTCCAGCCGCGCCCGGAATGTCCCGGTCACCCCGGTCGACGGATGGCGGAGGAACACGAACTGGCAGTCGCCCACCGCCTCGGCGATCCGCGGGAAGATGTCGTCATGACGGGGCACGTATTTGAACAGCGATTGGCAACACCAATACAGAACCGAGTCCTCGCGGACCCCCAGATCCGCCCGCGTCAGGGTCGCGGCCGCCACCGGCGGCGGGGTGTAGTGGATCGACAGATTGGGCAGGCGCACCAGGGTCTCGGTGTAGTGCTCGCCGCCGTCCGGCGGCTCCATCAGGTCGCTGCTGAGGAAATAATCGATGGTGGGATACCCGGACGTGTTCGGGTGCCCCCAGGACGAGCATTGCACCGGCGCCAGACGCAGCGCCGCCATCTTCGCCGTCATGGGATCCATGCCGATCTCGGGAAAGATCAGCACATGCGGATCGTCCCGGCGGATCGTTTCGCACCAATCGGAAAACGCGCGCGGCCCCTGCCTGAACCCGTCGAACACACGCGCCGCCGCCTTCGTGGCGGTATCTTGCCGCGTTTGGGTGTAGTAGCCGAACAGCTCGAACCGGCTCCGGTCGAGTTGTTCGGCCCATCCCTTGATGGGGATCTTCCAGTTGGAATGCCCGTGAAAGAAGCCGGAAACGATGCCGACGCGAATGCGGCCATTCCGATCCGGCTCGGGCATGGGCAATGGGACGCTCCACCGCGGATACGCCGCCGCCATCTGCCGGCAGATCAGCTCACCATACAGGTCTTGAAGGTCGCGATCCACGCGGCCCTGATAGGCAAGGAAAAACGGTTGCAGCAAACCGACGGCATTGGCGGCTCCGGCCAGGACGTCGTCCGGCTTGTCGGCGAAATAGTCCCGCAGCGCGTCTAGCTGTCGGCGGTAGGCGGCGCGGCGCGCGTCGATGTCCGCCTCTCCGTCATAAATGATCGGGAGTTGGGCCATGCACAAGCCGAGACGCGCGGTCGCGGAGCCGGGCGCCAACTCCAAGGCTTTTGCGTACCCCTCGATGGCTTCTTCCATGCGGCTCTGGCCCACGCAGGCATTGGCGAAATAACACCAGACCGTGACATCGGTGGGATCGAGCTCAAGGGCGCGCCTCAGGGCGTCCGTCGCCCGCTCGTATTCTCTCCGGCGCATCAGCGCGAGACCCAGGCCGCGATGCGCCTTCGCGAAATCGGGCGCGATTTCGATGGCTCGGCCGTAGGCCGCAATGGCGTCCTTCAGCCGCCCCACGCGCTTGAGCAGCTCTCCCAACCGGACCCACACCCGATCGGCGTCCGGCCTGATGTCCAGGGCGCGGCGCAAGGCGGCGATGGCCTCTTCATGGCGGCCCGCTCCGGCGAGCGCCGTTCCGAGACGGGCATGATGGGCGGCCCTCGAGGGATCCAGCGCGATAGCGCGGCTCAACATTTCCACGGCCCGGGCATGATCCCGCCTGCGGTAAGCGATCTCACCCCGCATAAGAAGGAGGCGCGGGTTTTCCGGGGCGACCCGTTCGAGGCGGGCACACAGCGCTTCCGCCGAATTGAGCCTTCCCGACCGGACGAGGGCGGCGACGTCCGCCAGCGTGGGAGTTGGGGCCGAAGCGCGCACGCTCGCGGCCGGTTCATGCGGGCTCATTCTTTCGCTGCCTCGGAACGCTTCGGAACTCTCATATCGGGCTAAAAATATACATTACACTACCTTAGGTAGAAATTTCCAGTTTATCCGCCGGTTCCAGGGCCGCTGGCAACCCGTTGGTCGCCGACAACAAAATACGATGGGTGTTTGTTCATCGGCGTCTTGCCTCGCCGGGCAAACGCCGTTAACTTGCCGGCATGAAGATTTTTGCTCTCATCGGCATCTTGCTTGTGACCACCGCGTGCACCGAGATTTTTGAGGGGCCGCGGGTGGTGCGCTATCCGGACTCCGACAGAATGTATGTGCGGCACGTTCCGCTGTTTCCCATGACCGAGAACAGCAACACCCAGGTCGCGGAAGTCGCATCCAACATCTGTCAGGAAACCGGACAAACCGCCGAGCTCGTGGACGTGTTTCAAATCTACGATTACGACATCCGTTATTCTACGTTCGCCTGCAGATAGAGCCCATTCTCGTGTCGACGAAGACCGCGGGATCTCTCGACGGCAGGATCTGCATGGTCACCGGCGCCACGTCGGGTATCGGTCTGGTCACCGCCCGGCGGCTGGCCGAGCACGGCGCTTCGGTGGTCCTGGTGGGCCGCGATCCGGAACGGGGCGAAGCGGCATTCGCCGCCGTCCGTCGAAGCGCGCCCGAGGCGGCGCTGGACGTGCTGTACGCGAATCTTTCCGAACACGCTGGGGTCCGCGGGCTGGCCGAGGCGTTTCAGGCCCGCTATCCGCGCCTGGACGTTCTGGTCAATAACGCCGGCGGCATGTTCGGCGGGCGGCAGCTCAGCCCGGACGGCATCGAGATGACATTCGCGCTCAATCATCTTGGCTACTTCCATCTGACCAACCTGCTGCTTCCCGCGCTCAAGGCCGCGCCGGGCGCGCGCATCGTCAACGTGGCGTCCCGGGCTCACGAGGGCGTGAAGCTGCGGTTCAACGATCTGCAGCACGAACGGCGTTACATCGGCTGGTTGGCCTACAAACGCTCCAAGCTGGCCAACCTCCTGTTCACCTTTGAACTCGCCCGGCGGCTCGTGGACGACCACGGCGCCAATGGCGACGGTCCGACCGTCAACGCCCTGCACCCCGGTTTCGTCGCCACCAACATCGGCGTCCGCCACGGCTTCATCCCGGGCCTTTTGTGGCGGGCCGCGTCGCTCGCCGCAATCGATGCGGAAAAGGGCGCCGAAACCAGCGTGTACCTCGCGACCTCGCCCGACGTTCGAGGGGTCACGGGGGGCTACTTCGTGAAATGCCGGTCGCGGACACCCTCGTCCGCGTCCCACGACCGGGACGCGGCTCGCCGGCTGTGGGACATCAGCGCCGAGATGACCAATTTATAGGGTTATTGCACACCGGTTTCGATGCGCGTCAGAAACGCCAGGAACTCTTCGAAGGTCACCTGCTGGTTCGCGTCGCCGTCCACGGACTCAAACTGGGTGAACTTGGCCTGGTTGTATTCGAACCCCGACATCAGGCCGTCGTGGTTGGTGTCCGCCGCCTCGAACACCGAATCGGCGATCCCCGGTATCTCCTCGCGGGTCAGCATGTAATTCTGGTTGGCGTCGCGGGCATAGAACACGAACATTTTCTGCGACCGCCACTCGCCGCTGTCGATCATCCCGTCCTTGTTGTCGTCCAACAGATTGAAAAGCTCCCTGGTCCCCAACTCCACGCCGGGCCGACGCTGCAGATCCTCGAGGTCGGGCTCAATATACAGGGGCGTTTCCTTCTCGGCCGCCCGGACCTCGTGGCCCGCCGCCGAAATCGCCAGAACGGTGGCCGCGGCCGCCCCAGCCATGATCGTTTGTTTCAGCTTCCGGATACCCATGGATTGCCCCTTGTTGATCGTGATCACGCGCGTAACACCAGCGGTCATTATCAACGACCGTTGGTATAACATGCTGGCGATAATGGTGGTTTCGTGGCTATTCCGCAAGACCGACGACACGCGGAGGCCCTCGTTAGGGGCTGGAGACCGTTGTATTTTTTTGGACCGAACTGTTTGCTTTTTTTCCGGGATGCGGTTTTGGCGCTCCTTGACGGAAAAAATCCATGCCAAGACAAAGCCGTATCCCCAGGGCTTCGGGTCATGATAGGATAATAATCACCTAACGGTCTTGCCCCTGCATCGGGAACGCGCGCGCATCCTTCGTGGACTTCGGTTCTTTTCCGCGCCGAGAGCACGATTCGGACCTCGTCAATATCATCCCGAAACAAGATCCGTTATCCTATTGATAGTAAATAAGTAAATGAGTTGAATTGTTTTCTTGCGTGGGCTCGCCCGCGCGGCCGGTCGTTTCGGGAGGTAAAGGGCCGACTTCCGGCCGGGCGTTCCGCCGGTGAATACGAGTAGAAGCGTGGTCATTCCATGAAAGGAATATATTGACAGGACTTTTATCCTGAAGCATAGTAGCCGGGCGCTCGGAGAACACACCGGCGCTGAAAGGAGGCCAAAGCCATGGTGAGTACCGATACCCTCGTCATCGCCTTGATGACACTGCAGATCGTCCTGGCGATCATCGCCTTCGTCGACCGGTAAGCCGGTCAAGGCAAAGACCCTCGGAGCACGGCCATGCTCCGAGGGTTCGCGGGTGTTTTGTGGCCACGGCCACGGTTAATACTAAAGGACGTCGATATAACGAGTGTATTTGAATATTTATAGGAATTCAATCTCCAAAACGGGTAAGGGTGTAAGCGAAAAATGGGGCTCTCGAAATGCTCTGAAATGCGCGGATGCGACTCTACTCCAGGGGCAGGGACAGGAGGCCGTCGGCGAGTTTGGGTTCGAACCAGGTGGATTTGGGCGGCATGATCTCGCCAGCGTCGGCCACCGCCATGAGGTCCTCGAGCGAGGTGGGGAATAGGGCAAACGCCACGGCGTACCGACCCCCGTTGACCCGGTCCTCCAGCGCTCCGAGACCGCGGCCGCCGCCGATAAAATCGATCCGCGGGTCGGTGCGCGGATCGCCGACCCCCAGAATTGGCCGCAACAGCCGATCGGCGAGGACGCTGACGTCGAGCCGTTCCACCGCCGTCGATCCTTCGGCCGATCCCGGCGGCACGGGCTCGCGCGGGCTCAGGCGATACCAGCGGCCGTCCAGGTACATGCCGAAGGAGCCCCGGCGTTTGGGTCTGGCCTGCCCGTCCACGCGCTCCAACTCGAACGCGGCGCGGACCCCGCTGAGGAATGCGTCCGGCCGTAGACCGTTAAGATCGAGAACGCCGCGATTGTAGTCGAGGATCAGCACCTCGTCGGCGGGAAACGAGACGATCAGAAACCTCTCGTAGAGTTCGTCGCCGTGAGCCGGGGGGGTGGCGGACCGCCGGGCCTCGGCGACGCGGAGGGCCGCCGCCGAGCGATGATGCCCGTCGGCGATGTAGATGGCGTCCATGGCTTCGAAGCCATCGGTCAGGCCGGCGATGGCCGCGGGATCGGAGATGACCCAGACCTCGTGGAGGGTGCCCTCGTCGGTGGTGGCCGAGAACGAGGCCGGGCCTACGGTGGCGTTCTCGAGGATGGCGGCGACGCCGGCGTCGGGCCGATGAGTGACCATGACCGGGCCGGTGTGGGCGCCCACCGCCTCGATCTGGCGGGTCCGGTCCAGTTCCTTGTCGGGGCGGGTCAGTTCATGACGGCGAATGCGATTGCTTTCGTAGGCCGCCAGCGATCCGGCGGCGGCTAGGCCCGTCTGGACATGATCCCCCATGGTCATCCGATAGGCGTAGTAGCAAGGTCCGGACTCCCGGATCAGCACGCCGGCGTCCACCATCCGGGCGATATTCTCGCCCGCCTTGGCGTAGACCTCGGGGCCATGGACGTCGATCCCCGGCGGCAGATCGACCTCGGCCCGCGAAACATGCAGAAAGCTCCACGCCCGCCCGGCCGCGCCCGCCCGCGCCTCGTCGGCGGTGAGAACGTCATAGGGGCGCGAAGCCACTTCGGCGGCATATTCGGGCGTCGGCCGAAGGGCTTCGAACGGGCGAATCAGCGATTGGATCAACCGGCGGCTCCTTTCCGAGAGCGAATGATATCCGGCACCCGCGGCAGCGCATCGGTGGATCGCGCGAGAGCGGCTTCATCGTGATCTTGATCCACAAGCTTGCCGGCGAAATAGTCGGCGTAAGCCTGCATGTCGAAGTGACCGTGGCCGGAAAGCACGAACAGGATGGTTTTCGGCGTACCCTCCTCGCGACAGGCGATGGCCTCGTTGATCG
The DNA here is from genome assembly GCA_963771545.1 of uncultured Alphaproteobacteria bacterium. Classification (GTDB taxonomy): domain Bacteria; phylum Pseudomonadota; class Alphaproteobacteria; order Rhodospirillales; family Defluviicoccaceae; genus CAKZLS01. Next base: position 2,572,957 of record CAVYTX010000002.1, on the reverse strand, counting down.
CCGCGCGGATGGCATGATTGGTTTCCGGCGCCGGAATGATGCCCTCGGCGCGGGCGAACTGAACGCCGGCGGCGAAGCATTCGGTCTGCTGGAAGCTCTGGGCATCGATCAGCCCCAGGTCCATCACATGACTGACCAAGGGCGACATGCCGTGATAGCGCAGACCCCCAGCGTGGATCCCCGGCGGCATGAAAGTGGAGCCGAGCGTGCGCATCTTGAGAAGCGGCGTCAGGTGGGCGGTGTCGCCGAAATCATAGGCGTAGACGCCGCGCGACAGGGTGGGGCAGGCGGCCGGCTCGGTAGCGATGATACGAACGTCCTTGCCGCCGTTCAGCTTGCGTCCGATGTAGGGGAAGGCGCAGCCGGCGAAGTTGCTGCCGCCACCGGAGCAGCCGATGATGATATCGGGCTCGTCGCCGGCCATCTCCATTTGCTCCATGGCCTCGAGGCCGATGACCGTCTGGTGCAGCATCACGTGGTTGAGCACGCTGCCGAGCCCGTACTTGGTGTCGTCGCGCTGGGCCGCTACCTCCACCGCCTCCGAGATGGCGATGCCGAGACTGCCGGTGGAGTCCGGATTCTCGGCGAGGATCTTGCGGCCCGACTCGGTGAGGGTGCTGGGGCTGGCGATGCAGCGGGCGCCGTACGCCTCCATGGCGGCCCGTCGATAGGGCTTCTGCTCGTAGCTGACCTTCACCATGTAGACTTCCACGTCCAAGCCGAAGAGGCTCGCGGCGAACGCCAGCGACGAGCCCCACTGGCCGGCGCCGGTCTCGGTGGTCATGCGCTTGGTGCCGTCCTGCTTGTTGAAGAAGGCCTGGGGAACGGCGGTGTTGGGTTTGTGGCTGCCGGACGGGCTGACACCTTCATATTTGTAGTAGATCCGCGCCGGGGTCCCGAGGGCGCGCTCCAACCCGCGCGCGCGGTAGAGCGGCGACGGTCTCCACATGCGATAAATGTCGCGCACCGGCTCGGGGATTTCGATGTCGCGCTCGGTGCTGGCGTCCTGGGCGATCAGGCTCGGTGGAAACAGCGGCGCCAGATCATCGGCAGCGAGGGGGGCTCCGGTCGCCGGATGCAATGCCGGCGGCGGCGGCGCCGGAAGATCGGCGACCAGATTATACCAGAACCGGGGAATACGGTCTTCGGGAAGAAGATATTTAACGGTTCCGCTCATGGGTCCCCCTGAAGCGCGGCGGAGGCGCGGCGCCGGCGGATCCCGGCGCCGGCGCAAGTGACTCAGCCCTCGCCGATCCGAACGGTCACGAACCGCAAGCCGCCCTCGCCCTCGATCAGCAGCAGGACCAGTTTGCGGCCGGCCTCGCGGGCCTCCTTGACGCGTTCCGCCAGATCCGACGGCGTGTTGACCTCGTCCTGGCTGATCTCAACGATCACGTCGCCTTCTCGAATGCCCTTGGCGGCGGAAGGACCGGCGGGATCCACTTCGGTGACGACCACACCCTTGGTGTCGTCTTCCAGGTCGAACTGGTCGCGCAACCTAGCGTCGATGTTGGCGGCCGTCAGCCCGAGATCCTCGATCTTGGTCTTGCTGCTGGGAGCCTCGTCTTCGGGCGCCTCCGCCGAGACCTTCTCCGCGGTTTCCTCGAGGACGCCGATTTTGACCTTGACGCTGACCTCGCCGTTCTTGCGCCATAGCTTGACGGGAACCGCGTTGCCGACTTCGGTGTCGGCGACGATCCGCGGCAGCTTGCGCATCTGTTCCACCGCCTTGCCGTCGAACTCGACGATCACGTCACCGGCCTTGATACCGGCTTTTTCCGCCGGTCCGTCGGGAATGACGCTGGCCACGAGGGCGCCGATCGGCTCCTTTAGGCCGAGGGTCTCGGCGATTTCGTCGGTAACGGTCTGAATGCGAACGCCAAGCCAGCCGCGGCGAACCTCGCCGTGTTCCATCAATTGGCGGATGACAGGCTCGGCGGAGTTGCTGGGGATGGCGAAACCGATTCCGATGCTACCGCCGGACGGAGAGAAGATCGCGGTCGCGATACCGATGACCTGGCCGTCGAGATTGAACATCGGACCACCGGAATTGCCACGATTGATGGGGGCGTCCGTTTGCATGAAGTCGTCGTAAGGACCGGCGTTGATGTCCCGCCCCCGCGCCGAGACGATCCCGGTCGTCACTGTTCCGCCGAAACCGAACGGGTTGCCAATGGCGATAAGCCAGTCGCCTATCCGCATTTTGTCGGAGTCGCCGAATTCGACCGCGGTCAGTTTACCGGTGGGTTCCACCTTCAGAATCGCGATGTCGGTCTTGGGATCGCGGCCGATAACCTTCGCTTCCAAGCGGGTATCGTCATTCAGAACAACGGTGATTTCGTCGGCGTCCTGAATGACGTGGTTGTTGGTAACCACGAATCCCTTTTCGTCGATGATAAAGCCGGAGCCCAAGGAGGTGGCGCGCCGTTGCTGGCGATGCGGCTGGTTCTTGTCGAAAAACTCCTTGAAAAATTCCTCGAACGGCGACCCGGGCGGCACCATCGGTACTTCAACGCCCGGATGTCCCTCGACAACCTGCGTCGTTGATATATTGACCACCGACGGAAGCAGCTTTTCGGCGAGATCGGCGAACGACTCGGGCGCCGTTCGCGCCTGCGCCACGGATGCCGATACAATCATGGCCAGACCGGCAACCGTGAGGGTCAGCCACCGGCCGAACGACGGGCCTCGCGCCAGCGCGCCAGGGGTATGGGACGTTTGGACAGGAAAATCGTTCACTGTGTGGATCTCCATGGGCTCGCGGACGGCCGCGCAAATCGCGATCCATCCGCGAAGATACAGTTGGGTTTGGGGCTCAAGGCCTGGACCGTCAAGTGACGAATGGCGGTTTTTTCCTCCGTAAAGGCAATGACGCGGCGGCGGCGCCGGACCCGCGATTGGGCTCCCCCGGTTTTTCAGTGTCGATCATCGCCGAATCAGCCAGACTATGCCCACACCGGCGATGGCCGCGACCAGACCGGCGGTCCGCAAACTGGTTTGGGGTTGAGCAAGCACCTGAACCATCATTTTTTTCATCGCGCTTGGGAACAGCGCATACAAAAGCCCCTCGATAGCCACCGCCAACCCGATCGCGGTCAACAGGTCGGCCATGGTCGTTTCCCTTCAGCCCTGGTCTAGCGCCCGCACGGATCCCCACTGAATCAGCGCGCTTGCTGCGGCGTTTTGCCCTGTTCGTCCAGGAAGAACCGGAAGAAATCGGCATCCGGGCTCAAAACCATCGTAGTGCCCTTGCCGCCAAGAGATTCGTAGGCCTCGAGCGAGCGATAAAAATCGAAAAACGACGGATCCTTGCCATACGCCTCGTTCAAAATCGTCGTTCTCTGGCCATCGCCCTCGCCTTCGAGCGTCTTCGCCTTCTTATTGGCTTCCGCGAAAATTACCGTGCGCGCCCGGTCGGCCTCGGCCTGAATTTTGGCCTTCAACTCCTCGCCCTCGGCGCGAAGCTGCGCGGCTTGCGCGATGCGTTCCGAACGCATGCGGTTGTAGACCGCCTGGCTGGTGGCCTCGGGAAGGTCGGTACGGCCGATGCGCACATCCACGACCTCGACGCCGAATGCAGGGGCCTGAGACTTCACGTCGTTCGTTATGATGTCCATGATCTCCGCGCGTTTGGCGGTCAGCATCTCGGCGAGCGACACCTTCGCCACTTCCGAGCGCACTCCCGAATTCAGCAGCCCGCCGAAAACCTGGCGGAAATTGGCGAGGGTCACGGCGCGCTGTTTGAATTTCAGCGGATCGACAATGCGATAGCGGGCGAACGCATCCACATTGACGCGTTTCTGATCCGCCAGCAGCACTTCCTGGACCGGTGGATCCAGGTCGAGGATGCGTTTGTCAAAAAACTCCACGTTCTGCACAAACGGAATCTTGATCTTCAGCCCCGGATCCGTGTCGACCCTAACGGGATTGCCGAACTGCAATATCAGCGCCTGCTGGGTTTGATGCACGGTGAACAAGGCGCTGGACGCAAGAACGCCGACGATCAGAACGGCAACACCGATGATGGCGAGTGTCGACTTTTTCATTGCGTTGCCTCCTGACTGCGCTTCTGCAGCTCCGGCAAGGGAAGATAGGGAACGACGCCCTGTCCATTGCCGCCGGTATCGATAATCACCTTATCGGTACTGCCCAATAACTGCTGCATGCGCTCCAAATAGAGGCGGCGCGTCGTCACTTCCTTGCCTGACTGGTAGGCCTCGAAAACCGAATTGAAGCGGTTGGCTTCACCCTCGGCGTCGCGCACGACCTTCTCCCGGTAACCGGTCGCCTCCAGGACGATGCGTTCGGCTTCACCTTTGGCCCTTGGCACGATGTCGTTGCGGTAGGCCAGCGCCTCGTTGACGGACCGGTCCTTGTCCTGGCGGGCGCGCTGCACGTCGTTGAACGCGTCGATCACCTCGGCGGGCGGATCGACCTTGAGCTGCTTGACCTCGGCGATAAAAACACCGGCGCCGTAACTGTCCAGAATTTTTTGCAGCAACTCCTTGGTCCGCTGGTCCACTTCCTGGCGCTTGATGGTCAATGCGTCTTCGAGCCGCGTCTGCCCCATCACTTCGCGGATCGCGCTCTCGGCGGCCAATTTCACCGTACCCTCGGGATCGCGGATGTTGAACAGGAAATCGGCGGCATTCTTGATCCGCCACTGCACCACGAAGTCTACGTCGATGATATTTTGATCCTCGGTCAGCATCAGGCTTTCCTGCGCTACGTCTCGTGTGCCGCCGCCGCTTCCCGAGTCGGTGCTGCCGCGGAAGCCGATGGTGAGCTGGTTGGTTACCTCTACGTTTGGTTTGAGGACTTCGCCGATCGGCGCGGGTAAAAAATAATTCAAGCCCGGGCTCTGGGTGGCGTAGAATTTGCCGAACAGCAGTTCCACACCCTGCTCTCCCGGCTGAACTCGATAAAACCCTGTCGCGAGCCAGATCGCCAACAGGACACCAATCACCAGGGCAATACCGCGCCCGCCGCCGCCGCTGGGTATAAACCGTTTGAAACGCTCCTGACTTTGCCGCAGCATTTCTTCGATGTTCGGGGGGGGAGGGGTGGACGGACCGCCGCCGCCCCACGGGCCGCCACCGCCACCGCCACCGCCACCGCCACCGCCCCAGGGGCCGCCTTTTGGGTTCCAAGCCATGCGGTAATCCGCTCCTTTTCCGTTAAACTACTCTGCCCACCTATTCGGCCTGTTCGCGACCGGACGTCGAGTATGGACGTTGCCTTACCAAACCATATATGGGAGTCAGGTGCCTTATAGGACAGCTAGGCGGACCGTGCAACGCACCTCGATTTGTCAAACGCATATACGAAACACAACCCCGGGGAGATCTTTAGGGATGGCAGCAGTTACCGAACAGCAAATCGTCGACGCCCTTCGTTGCGTCGTCGACAAGGAGCGCAACCAGGACATCGTCAGCCTCGGCATGATCCAGGGGTTGAGAATAAAGGATGGACACGTGGCGTTCGCGCTCGAGGTCGATCCGGAACGGGGACCGCGGATGGAGCCGCTGCGCGAACAGGTGGAAAATCTTGTTCACAAGATGCCCGGCGTGATCACGGCCAGCGTCGTGTTGACCGCCGAGCGCAAGAAAACCACGGGCGGCCCGGCGGCCGCGCACCCCGGGCCGGCCCCGGGCGCTCAAGGCGGCAGCCTTCTGCCCGACGTTCGGGCCATCGTCGCCGTCGCTTCGGGCAAGGGCGGCGTCGGCAAATCGACGACGGCCGTCAACCTGGCGCTCGGCCTGGCGGCGCAGGGTCACCGCGTGGGGCTTCTCGACGCCGATATTTACGGTCCGTCGCTGCGCCGGCTCCTCGGTATCACCGGGCAGCCGGTGTCCAGCGACGGCGTCAAACTGGATCCCATCGAAAAATACGGCATCAAATCCATGTCCATGGCCTTCCTGGTGGAGGAGGAAACGCCCATCGTCTGGCGCGGTCCCATGGTTCAAGGCGCGCTCGAACAGATGATGCGCGACGTTGCCTGGGGCCCCCTCGACGTGATGATCGTGGACATGCCGCCGGGCACCGGAGATACCCAGCTGACCATGGCCCAAAAGGTGCCCTTGGCCGGCGCCGTCATCGTGTCGACGCCTCAGGACATCGCCCTCATCGACGCCCGCAAGGGCCTCAACATGTTCCGCAAGGTGGAGGTGCCGGTCCTCGGTTTGATCGAGAACATGAGCTATTTCTCGTGCCCCAATTGCGGCCACCGGACGGAAATCTTCGGACATGGCGGGGCCCGGCGGGAAGCCGACCGCCTGGGCATGGACTTCCTCGGCGAGATCCCGCTCGACACGGTGATTCGCCAGACCTCCGATGACGGCCATCCCATCGTCGCCACCGATCCCGATAGCGAGCACGCCAAGGCCTACATGGCCATCGCCGCGGCGGTGTGGAGCAAGGTCCAACAAACCACGGCGGCACAAGCCGCCGCCGCGCCGCGAATCGTCATTCAATAGACGCAAACACGTTCCCGGTAGCGTCCGGCCCGAAGACGGGCGCGACAGTGCCAAGCGCGCCATCGGCTTTTCTGAGCTGCCGCGGCGCTGCGCTCCTCGCAGTGACGAAGGAGTGCGACGGCTCTCGCCAACACCCTGCTTGTCATCGCGAGCCGAAGGCGCGGCGATCCAGAAATGCCGGTGACTTCACGATGATTGGGATCAATGGTTTGAGGCCACTTTGACCGACTCGCGATAGGCCTTGGAGCGGCGGTCGCCGCCCTTGGGTCTGGGCGCAGCGGGACGATCCAGTATCTCTTCCACCTTCTTGCGGAAGCGGTCTGTTCCCAGTACCCACCCCTTGTTCGTGGCCGCGCGGATCTCGTCGAGCGCCGGCTCGCCGATGCGGCGGCGGAACAGCTGCCGGTAGGCCGCTTGCCGTGCCGCCGGATCCGGACCCAACGCTTCGTAGACCGGATGCGGCGCGACGATGCCATCCGCGCGCCCTTTGGCATTGGCCCGGTAACTCGATCCCGGATAGTCCTTCGGATGCTTGACCAATTTGGCCCGCACCGGGTTCAGCTCGATGTATCGATAACAGGTCAGAAGGTAGCCTTCGGGGTCGATCACGGTTGCCCTGTACCGCCGCTCCCACAGCGTGCCGGTGCGCCGGTGGCGGCGGTTGAAGTACGACACGTAGTATCGGCCGACGTGTTGAAACAAGCGGCCAATGCCGCCGCCCTCGCGGGGCGTCAACAGCAAATGAACGTGATTGGTCATCAACACGTACGCATGGATGTCGCAGCCGCACTTGCCGACGCCGTCGCGCAGGAGTTCGCGGAAGTACGCCTGGTCCTCGTCGTCGGCAAAGATCGCCTGACGGTTGTTGCCCCGCTGGATCACGTGCTGCGGATAACCCGGCAAGACATAGCGGGAAAGGCGCGCCATGGAGCATCCACTATGTACTGCTTACACTGCGTAAGGTTACCGCAAAACCATCAATCAATCGAGAGGCTGACCCCGTCGTTCTCCGAAGGAATGCAGTGGTACCGGCAACGGCGGCGATTTGGGGGTTTCGTGTCATCGAGAGTCTCTGGCGCCACCGTTGCCGGTACAGGCTGAACCGCTTGTTAGTCGTTCCTACAACGTTTTGATTCGGATATTCGCGAAGGCGAGGTTGCCGGTATGGGTCTGCAGACCGATGAAGCCCGAGTTGGGATCAACACTAGGCGGATTCCCTCGCACCGTATCGGTCGCGGCGCGGCGGAAGCGCGTTGCTTCCTGGCCGTTGAGGCGGACAATGTAGTCCTGGTTTTTTACCTCGATTTCGTAGGCGTGCCAGTGCTCGGCTGCGAGGTTTTGGGTATTCTTATACTCCTGTTGCCCCTGCCCCGTGCCCAGCGATGTGATCTTGTAAATGGCTCCCGTCCTGGCGAAGAACGAACCATCAGGTTCGCCGAAACGGCTGTCGCCGCGCGCTTCTTCGTCGATTTGGATTTCGAACCCGGTATGCACCGCGACAAAAGCGGCGTTGTCCGACGGGTCGGCAGGATTGGGTGCGGGGTCAGGCAGACGCGGGTCGCGAAAGCGGACGAAGACCCCCGAGTTATCGTTGTTGTTGCCGCGCGGATGTGGCAGCAGGAAATTGAGGCGCAGAATGAAATTCTCGAAAGTCTGCAGCGGGTAGAAAAGCAATCCCATGCCCCTTATGTCCTGTTGGGCGATCAAGGTTCGGCCGAACTGAGTGAATGAGCCACCGCCAACCACCATCTGCCAGTTTGCGAACTGCGCGGCGCTTCCGTCAAACAAGTAGGCAAAAGTGGGTTCGGGCGTTGCCGGCGGTGGGTCGGGAATCAAATGATCTCCGAGACGGCGTGCGAACGCAATGCCGGTGAGCATCGGGTTCGGCGAGCCGATAGTAGGGAAAAGTGCAGGCCCAGCGATATATGCATTGCCCACATTGTGAAAGCGGCAGTTAGCGTCGGTCACCGAAGTGGAAGGACTGCCCATCCGAAGTGTCCCCGCTTCATGATGGGTCGTGCCGAGACGGTCGCGGCGTCCGAAACCGCTCGCGTCAGAGAACTTAAACGGGAGAATAGTAGAGAGTAGGCTTGGATCAACATTCGGTGCAATCACCTGCCCATTTTTAATCACATCGATATTGGACCCACCGGCAAAGATCTTCGCGACGTCATCCGCCGCTGTGTCCATCGTGTCCCACAGCTCCGCGTCTCGAGCGCTTGGCTGAATGTTAACAAAGGCGCGCCTCTCCTGAAAATCATCGTCCTGCTGCGGATCGAGATCGAGGGTAACCGAGTTGCCGAAGTCCATATCGTTCTTCGGCTCCATCTCTCCGATACCGCGGATGGTGATCACGACGTGCGTGTCGGTCGCGTTCTTGTGTGCATCGAACGTATCGATATCGGGGACTTTTTTGAATAGCTCAGCCTCGGAATTACTCCCGGTCGCGCCTAGGCCCGATGCGGTGATCTGAAAATGAAAGTGCCCGACACCGTCCGGGGATCCGTCCGGCTTCTTGAACTGGTGTTGACCCTTGACGAACAGCGCCGATGCCTCAAGTGCGCTCGATGTCATCGGCAGGCCCGCCAGCGCCGCGCGGGGCACGCGCATATCCACGTTCGATCGCAGGTGCGCCATAAGATTTCTGCCGATCTTTCCGTCGCTGCCGAAAGAGAGCAGTGCGAGTCGGGCGCTCTCGATAGTGCCGAGCGCGATGATAACCTTCGCGTCCGGTGACACGGGCAGAGGTGGGCGCCCCCCGATGACGATCTCGCTTACGCGCTGGCCGCCCATATCGCTAACGACGTTGAGCCGAATAACGGTGCACTGTGGCACGACCATCAGCCGTTTTCTCACGTCATCAAATCCGGATTGCCTGGCCGCCTCGCGCGTCGCTTTAAAGAGCAGCGGGACGGTGCTGAACTTGTTAAAGGGAAAGAATCCGGCATGACCCGGTTGGCCTTGCACGGCCAACGGCGCTTCGAGTTTAGCGGTATTGCGAAGCTCCTGCTCAAGCTGCGCGAGTTCACCGGGATCGGTGGGCAGCGGATCAGGCAAGGGGATATCGAGCAGCGCGGCGAGGTCGTCCAGTGACGCTGGCGTATCGCGATACTCGACGGCAGGATGGTCCGGCAGCGTCGCGAGATCCATTGCGTCGGTCACTTGACCGGCAGTAAGACGATCGAAAAGCTGCTTCCGCATCGCCCGATGCAGCTCGCCGAAGATGAAGTCGTTCGTCTCGGTGACGCCGATCTGATCGCTTGACTGGCGGAAGTAGCCTTTGCGACCGTCGGGCAGTGTCTTCGGCGTTATGTCGTCCAGCACCGCCTGGGGCCAGACGCTATTGGGCAGTTCCGAATCCAGCAGCCGTGGCGACCAGCCGCCCCAGAAGAGAGAGCGTCCGCCCACGCAGTAGGCTAGGCCCGGGAAGCCCACGGGGTCACTCGTGTTCCAGGCGAGACCCCAGACTTCGGCTAGGAGCGTGTGATCCTTGCGCGGGCCAGGGGCGTCGAGGCCGAGCGCCGGCAGATTCTGGACGTGCTCCGGCAGGAGGAAGGGTCCGCCTTCGAGCACGAGGATGCGCTCGCTGCGGTCCGTACTGCGGAACCAGAGGTGCTCGGCAACTGCTGCACCGAATGTCCCGCCGCCAATGACGATGAAGTCGAAGGGCCGTAAATCACCCGTTGCGGGGAGTAAGGCGTCAGCACGGGCGCTCGGGTCAACGGTAACCAGCGCTTCCTGAAAAGTATTGCAAACGTAACGCCCGAGCACATCGTGGGTAAACGCAGTGTCCTCAGTAGTGATCGGCATGGCTGCTTCCTCCTCCAATGCTTAGTTTCGGTGACAACCTTTCGAACGCGGATTATTTGACAAGGACCTTGGCTCCAATCCAGGAACAAACCACTGTCCCGGAGAAGCGCGAGCGACAGTGGAGATACGGAGAAAAACAGGGCTTAGGCGGCCTGGTTGTGCGTCTAATCGTTGACGATCGCCAAAAGTGCGAAAAGGGCGATTGTTTGCCGTCCCGCCGCGTAGCTAGATTATGGAAACTGAAGCGCTCGACCGAGAGGCAATAGGCCTGCTCGGCTCGCCGGCGGTGATGACGGCAGCTCACCGCCTCATGCAGCCCACCGAGCACTTTTTGCCGCCGCTCAGTCGCGGCTACCGTTCCACGGCCCTTCGCAGCCTCACCCGAGGCATTTCTTGGCGATGCTCGCACTCGCCCCCTCTGCGCCCCACCGGGGGCGCGCACCCCGTTTGTCCTACGCGAACGCCGATATTAGACAACGACACGCTCCCTCGCGCAAGCTAAGACTTCATTTGGGTGTCGCCAACAGGAGATATGTCCGGCGTAGGTAACATATGATCTGTCCGGTTTTAGAACTGCTCCAAACGAGGGGAGCGGTGATGAGGCGGACGGAGCGGTTACAGGGACTACGTTTGATGAAGTTTGAAGAGGTTTACGGAAGGACGTTGCGTGGTGTTTTGAGCGTGGCGGAAGCGGCCGAGGTTCTGGGGATGTCGGAACGAGCATTCCGGCGCTGGCGACATCGTTTCGAGGCGGAGGGCGCGGACGGGCTCTACGACCGCCGCCTGGGTAAGGTGTCGGCGCGTCGGGCGGCGGTGGACGAGGTGTCGGAGGTGTTGGCGTTGTTCGACACGAAGCAAAGGGGTCAGAGTCCATTGATCTTGGAGCGCTTGGCCGAATGGCTTGCTTCACATCCGATCTGTTATGGATGATCGAAAGACAAAAGCAAAGAAGGATGAGAACTTGACGGAGGCAAATCTACTGTGCGGGGGGTCGTTCTTAACTTTTTCGATTAGCCCGCCCCCCGTTACGGGTCGCGGCCGAGCACCGCCATCAGTTCGCGCCATTCACGCTTGCTGAGGCCGCTCTGCTCCTGATCAACGGCCTCGCCGGCGATCAGCTTTTTGACCAGGTCCAGTCCTTGGGCCGAGAGCTGGACGCCGCCCATGCGGTAATTGGTGAAGGCGTCGCAGGTAAGGGGCACCCAACGCCGCACGGTTTCAAACATCGCATCAGCGTAGACGCGAATCTCGTACTGGGCGTGGGGATCGGCGCGCAGGCTGAGAAAATGCAGCAGGTTGTGAAGATCGATTTTCCAGTACCACTGCGTATACGTGTTGAGCGTCAGGTTCATCCGCGCCAGTTCGCGCGCCAAACCGACCCGGTCGTCGTTCAGACGGTTGCCGTCGCGATCCTCGTTGAGCATTTCCTCGTAATCGGCGTAACAGCGCTCGGCGTCATCGCGAAGAATGTCGAGAACGCGGGCGGCCTCCTCGCCCTCGAGCACCGCGCCACGGCCCTGACGGTTGCTCCGCGACTGCGTCGCCAGTTGCTCCGGCGCGGGGATGTAATATTCCTTGTCGAGAACCGAATAGCGGGCCGAATACTCGTTGACGTTGGCCGTCCGGTGACGGATCCACTGGCGGGCGACGAAAATGGGGAGTTTGACGTGGTATTTGATCTCGCACATCTCGAACGGCGTCGTGTGCCGGTGGCGCATGAGATAGTTGATCAGGCCGGCATCGTCCTGCACCCGGCGGGTTCCCTTGCCGTAGGAGACCCGCGCCGCCTGCACGATGGCGCCGTCGTCGCCCATGTAGTCGATCACCCGAATAAACCCGTGGTCCAATAATGGAATCGGCTGGAACAGGATGTCCTCCAAAGCGGGGACGGTGGCGCGGCGGGTGGTCGCGCTGATGTCGCGTTGGGCCTCGATCTCGGCCGTTTGCTCGGGGGTCAGGTTCATCAGGTTCCTCGGCGTGACGACGCCGGCACTTTATACCAACGGTCATCGATAGTAACCCATTGTGACAACCAGAGCCGGGTTCTCCCCAAGCGAAGAACAAATGCGGATCATTTTGCCGCTTCGTGGGTTGCGCAATGACCGGCCAAACGCGTATATTATGGATGTCGAGTGATCGACTATGGCGATAAACGCGATTCGGAATAAGCGTAATGGACCCGGGGGCAGTGCCCGGCGCCTCCACCAATTCCCATCGACGATGGGGCGTGAGTTCAATGCTGCGGGGGCGAAACAGGATCGACATGCGTGGTAAAGGAATTGTTTTTGCCCGGCATGGTACCACCGTTATCGGACCAAACACACAAATGCCAACGATAATGAGGCATATGCTCTCGCCGCATAAGGCTTGAGCGGGGTTCGGGAGGCACCTGGCAACAGAAGCCTCCCACTTAACAGGGAGGTCGCCCATTCACTGAATGGCGAATGCTATGATTTCAGACTCTTTGCCTTATGATCAGTGGATCGAGGATGCCTTGCGGGGCGTGGTTCATCAGGCCCTGCTCCACACGTCTCGGCATGGGTTGCCGGGAAGCCACCATTTCTACGTCACTTTCCGGACATCGGCCGATGGCGTGCGGCTGGCGCCCGAGCTCCGAGCCGAATACCCGGACGAAATGACCATCGTCTTGCAGCATCAGTTCTGGGATTTGGAGGTCGACGACGAAGCCTTTGGCGTCTCGCTCAATTTTCGCGGCAAGCCCCAGCGGCTGCGTGTCCCGCTCGCGGCCTTGACCGCGTTCGGCGATCCGTCGGTCAACTTTGGCATGCATTTAAAGACCGTCGGCGCCGATAGGTCCGAGGGAGAAGAGACCGTGGAGGCGACAGACCCCGATGGCGCCGCCGAAACTCTTGAACCCGAGCCGCCGGCGCCGGAAAGGGGCGAAGTCGTCGCCCTCGATAAATTTCGCAAAAAATAAGGCGGCCGCCTTCGAGTCCATACAGCGCGATGCCAAAAGTTGAGGGATAGTTGGGAATGAATGCGCCCGCGTTTCTCGGATCGCGTCTATTGGTCGCGACGGCCGCCGTCCTTGGCGGGATTATCGCCGCCGATGGACATGCCGTGACCACGGACAAGGACGTGGCCGCCCGGTTTGTGGCCGCGGCCAAGGAAAACCGCGTCGGCGTCGCCATCAAGACGAAACCGGTGGACGCACGGCCGGCGAGGCCGGGCGAAATCATCGTGACCGTGATCAAGGGCGAGGGAAAGGAAACTCAGAGCAAACCGGCGGAACCCGGCGACTGGGTCGTGTGCAATCGCTGTCCCGAGACCGGCAACGAGCAGTATCTCGTCGGCGCGGCCAAGTTTCCGAGACGATACGAGGGACCATTGTCCACGGCCGATCCCGACGGCTGGCGCGCGTTCCGATCACGCGGATCCGAAATTCGCTATTTCATCGTCGAGCCATCAGAGGGTATTTTCACCTTCATTGCGCCGTGGGGAGAGGAAATGGTCGCGAAACCGGGTGACGCCATGGTCCAGAATCCGGAAGACGACAGCGATATCTATCGTGTCGCCGCCGCGTCTTTCGCCTGCACCTTCGAAATCATCAAAGCCGCGCCGTCCCGGTAACCGCGCGCAAGAAAATCAGCACGTCCCAGCCGCTCTATACGTCGGGACACATAAACAAGCTTGCGAGGGTCATGTCATGAGCGATTACGTCCACCACGAAATGTTCCCGCTGGGCGAGGACAAAACGCCTTACCGTCTGCTCACAACCGACTTCGTCAGTACCGTGAATTTCGACGGCCGACAATTCCTCAAAGTGGATTCGCGGGCGCTGAGCCTGCTCGCCGATCAAGCCCTGCGGGACACGTCGCATTTGTTGCGGCCCGGACATCTCGCCCAACTGAGAAAAATCATCGAAGACCCCGAAGCCTCGGACAATGACCGCTTCGTGGCGATCGAGCTTCTGAAAAACGCCAACATCGCGTCCGGCGGCGTCCTGCCCATGTGCCAGGATACCGGCACCGCCATCGTCATGGGCAAGAAGGGCCAGGACGTGCTGACCGATGGCGCCGACGAGGCGGCTCTGTCGCAAGGAATCCTGAAAGCCTACGACGAATGCAATCTGCGCTTCAGTCAGGTGGCGCCGCTGGATATGTTCAACGAGGCCAACACGGGCACCAACCTGCCGGCTCAGATCGACCTGTATTCCACTCCGGGCAACGCCTACAAGTTCATGTTCATGGCCAAGGGCGGTGGGTCGGCCAACAAGACCTATCTCTATCAGGAGACCAAGGCGCTGCTGAACCCCGACCGCCTCCGCGCCTTCCTCGACGAGAAGATCCGGACGCTCGGCACCGCCGCCTGTCCGCCGTATCATCTTGCAATCGTCATCGGCGGGACGTCGGCCGAACTGACCCTGAAAACCGTGAAACTGGCGAGTGCTCGGTATCTCGATGCTCTGCCCACCAGCGGCACCAAATTCGGCCAGGCCTTCCGCGACGTGGAGATGGAGGCGGAAGTTCATCGCATGACCCAGGACATGGGTATCGGCGCCCAGTTCGGCGGCAAATACTTCTGTCATGACGTCCGCGTGATCCGGCTGCCGCGCCACGGCGCGTCGTGCCCGGTGGGCATCGGCGTCTCGTGCTCGGCCGATCGCCAGATCCTCGCCAAGATCACCCGCGACGGCGTGTTTCTCGAAGAGCTGGAAACCAACCCGGCGAAGTATCTTCCCGAGGCCAGCGGCAAGGATCTTTCCAGCGAGGTGGTCAAAATCGACCTCACCCGGCCGATGGACGAGATCCGGGCGACTCTGAGCCGCTATCCAATCAAGACCCGGTTGTCGCTGAGCGGACCGCTGATCGTGGCGCGCGATATCGCCCACGCCAAGCTCAAGGAGCGCCTGGACGCGGGAGAAGGCCTGCCGCAGTACTTCAAGGACCTGGGCGTCTATTACGCCGGCCCGGCGAAGACACCCGATGGATACGCGTCGGGATCCTTCGGCCCGACCACGGCCGGCCGCATGGATTCATATGTGGACCAGTTCCAGGCCGCGGGCAGCAGCATGATCATGCTGGCCAAGGGCAACCGGTCGCCCCAGGTCACCGAGGCCTGCAAGAAGCACGGCGGGTTCTATCTCGGCTCCATCGGCGGACCGGCGGCGGCCCTGGCCCAGGACTGCATCAAGAAGGTGGAATGCATCGAGTATCCGGAACTGGGCATGGAAGCCATCTGGCGCATCAAGGTCGAGGATTTCCCGGCGTTCATCATCGTCGATGACAAGGGCAACGACTTCTTCGCGGACATCCTGAAACCCGGTCCCTGATCTGGCCATGACCGTCCCCGCCCTTCTCGTCGACGGTCCAGCGGATGCCGCATTGACGGTGGCGCTGGCCCATGGCGCTGGAGCGCCCATGGACAGCCCGTTCATGGCGGCGTTCGCCGAGGGGCTGGCAGCCCACGGCCACCGCGCCGTCCGCTTCGAGTTCCCGTACATGGCGGAGCGGCGCCGATCCGGTAAACGCGGCGGCCCCGACCGGACGGAGATCCTGCTCGAAACCTGGCGGGCGGTGATCCGGGACCTCGGGGCAGGACGCCTGGTCATTGGCGGCAAGTCCCTGGGCGGGCGCATGGCCAGCATGGTCGCCGATGATTTGGCGGTTCGGGGATTGACGTGCCTCGGCTACCCGTTTCATCCTCCAGGCCGGGCGGACAGCGATCGCGTCGCCCACTTGAAGACCCTGCGCACCCCCGCATTGATTCTGCAGGGAACGCGCGACCCCTTCGGATCACCGGAACAGGTTCAAGGCTATGATCTTTCGCCGGCCATCCGCGTCCACTGGCTGGACGACGGCGGCCACGGTTTCAAACCGCGCAAGAAATCGGGGCGAACCGAACGGCAGAACTGGGACGAGGGGATCGACATGCTGTCCGGATTTCTCACTGAGCTTTTGACACGGGAGGAAGCATGACCGCCACACGACTCGAATCCGACAGCATGGGAACCGTCGAGGTTCCCGCGGACCGCTACTGGGGCGCCCAAACCCAGCGTTCATTGGAGAACTTCCCCATCGGCTCCGAACGCATGCCGGAACCGCTGATCCGCGCCTTCGGGGTGCAAAAAAAGGCGGCCGCCCTGGTCAACCTGGCGCTTGGCGACCTTGAGCCCCGGGTCGGCGAAGCCATCGTCAAGACCGCCGAAGAGATATGGGAGGGCAAGCTCTCCAACCATTTTCCCCTGGTAGTCTGGCAGACCGGCTCCGGCACCCAGACCAACATGAACGTCAACGAGGTCATCGCCAACCGTGCCATCGAAAGGCTGGGCGGAGCCATCGGCTCGAAGGATCCGGTGCATCCCAACGACCACGTGAATCGCGGTCAATCGTCCAACGACAGCTTTCCCACCGCCATGCACATCGCGGCGGCGTTGGAACTGAATAACCGGCTGCTTCCGGCGCTTCGCCATCTGCATATTGCCCTGGAGGCCAAGGTCGCGGCCTTCGCCGAAATCGTCAAGATCGGTCGCACCCATACTCAGGACGCCACGCCGCTAACCCTGGGACAGGAATTCTCCGGCTATGCCGCCCAGGTGGCCGCCGGCATCTCGCGCGTCCAGGGCGCCTTTCCCGGTTTGCTTCAACTCGCCCAGGGCGCGACCGCCGTCGGCACCGGGCTCAACACCCGTGTCGGATTTGCCCAGGCCTTCGCCCTTGAAGTGGCGGGGATGACCGGCATGCCGTTCGTCGCCGCCGACAATACCTTCGAGGCGCTCGCCGCGCACGATGCCGTGGTCGAGGCCTCGGGCATATTGAACGTTCTGGCGGTGTCACTGAACAAGATCGCCAACGACATCCGGTTCCTCGCATCCGGCCCCCGCAGCGGTCTCGGCGAATTGACCCTTCCCGCCAACGAGCCCGGTTCGTCGATCATGCCGGGCAAGGTCAATCCGACCCAGTGCGAGGCGCTGACGCAGGTCTGCGCCCAGGTCATGGGCAATCACGTGACGATCACGGTCGCGGGCGCCAGCGGCCACTTCGAGCTTAACGTGTTCAAGCCGGTCATGATTTACAATCTGCTGCAGTCCATCGGACTGCTGGCGGACGCATGCATGAGCTTCACTGATCGCTGCGTGGTCGGCATCGAGGCCAACCGGCCGCGAATTGCCGAGTTGATGGAACGCTCGCTGATGCTGGTGACGGCCCTCAATCCCCACATCGGTTACGACAACGCCGCGAAAATCGCCAAGAAGGCCCACCAGGACGGCACCACCTTGAAACAGGCGGCGGTCGACCTCGGGCTGCTGACCGCCGAGCAGTTCGACGTCTGGGTGCGCCCGAAAGACATGACCGGGCCACGCGAGGAATGACTCCGGTTACGTCTATCCGCACCTGGTGAGCGACCGGTGTGCCCGTTGACCCCTCGACCTTGCTGGCGTTCGCGACGGCGGTGCTGGCCATCGTCGTATCGCCGGGACCGGATACCGTGTTGATTCTTCGATATGCGTTGACGTCGGGCCCAAGGGCCGGTTTCGCGGCCGTGGCCGGGGTCCAGCTTGGCCTGATGTTCCACACGCTGCTCGCGGTGTTGGGAATTTCGCTGATCATCGCGTCTTCGCCCCTCCTGTTCACGGGCGTCGCCATTGCCGGAGCGGCCTACCTGGCGTGGCTGGGGTTCCAGGCGTTTCGCGAGGGTGGATTGATGACGCTGGACGGCCCCCGCCGGCCGGTAAGCGCCATCAAGGCGTGCCGCGACGCCGTTCTCACCAACATACTCAATCCGAAGGTGATCGTTCTGTTTCTCGCCCTGCTGCCCAATTTCGTGGCGGTCGAACGGGGTGACGTGCCGGCGCAATTGCTCACGCTGTCGGCCACGCTGATCTTCATCAACGTGGCGTGGCAGGCGCCCATGGCGTGGGCGGCCAACGGCATTCGCCGGTGGCTACTGCGGCCCAGGGTTCAAAAGACCGTTTCCCGCGTGACAGGAACGATTCTTCTGATGTTCGCCAGTCTGCTGATTTACGAGCACATTTTCTAACGCGCGTATCGGCCCTCCGTCATGGATGGCGGCACCATGCGGCCCGGCCTACGGAACACGCTGGCCCAGGTCCGAGCCAAGCGCCGCCCCCACGCGGCGAATTGAGCACTCCGCAGTTGACGACCTAGCGCGACATAGCGGTCGATCTCATCCGGCGGCATCGTGGAGATTTTCGGAACGTCGACGATGTTGGTTTCTTGAGTGTTTGTCATAACTTTTGGGCTTTCGAATCCGTTGATGGTTGCACTTCCGATGGCACCCTTTCGGCGGATCCTCCCACCTGCTTGGAAATCTTGCGGTTCCCACACGCCGTGCGTTTCTACAGACCTCGCGCACCATTTGACGTTAAGGTAAATTTGTTTCGCTTACCAATCAAGGGTTTTATTGCGGTGCACAATTATTCAACGCAAAGTGGTGTTTTTGGGCAACAGAGAGCCGTTAATGCTCTGTAAACCCATGGCTAAATTTTGCTGCAGCGCACCTTTTCGGACTGGGGTACCGCCTGAAACCCTATGGATTGAACAACTTGCGAAGGGCTTTCAGACCTTTCTTGGCGTCGAGGTCCTTGGGGTCCGGAATGACTAGGCGGCGCACTTTCAGCGAACTGGCGTCCACGGTGACGTTGGGATCATCCACCGGTCCGCGAATCCGGAATGGCACGATGGGCGGCCCTATGGTCTCGATCATCAATCCGGTAATGATATTGCTTCTCAGGTGGATCTCTCCACCCACGTCCATGTGCCAGCCGGGTAGATCGATGACGCCCCGGGCGCCGCCGTCGCCGAGCCCCGATTCAAGAGCGATGTCATCGGTGCGAATGAGTCCGTCCTCGATTCGGAAGGTGGCGGTCACCTCGGCGCGCGCCCTGGACGCGCCTAAACCAGCACCGATTCCATTCAGTTGCTGCAGGAGGTTGATCACCGGGGCCACCCCGCCGCCCACGGAGCCCTCTCCGGCCTCCACATCGGTCAGCCGCAGCGAACCCGACCCGTCCAGACCCGCCACCAAATCGGCGGCGTTGAGGCCGCGGGTGGTGACGTTCGTGTCGAACGCCATACGGCCGGTGGCGGCGGGCCTGCCCTTGCCGTCCCGGGTGGCGCGCGCGAGATCGGCATTTTTGACGGTCATGTCCGCGTCCAGTCGCGGCGTTCTATTGGCGTCCAGTCGAAGCTTAGCCCGGGCGGGTCCGTGGAAGAGCCGGCCGGTCAACGGTTCAATGTTCAGCACACCGTCCGCCAGTTTGGCGACGGCATCCACATCCTCGAACTCATAGCGTTCATAGGCGACGCCATCGGATTTGAGCGTCAGATCCGCGTCCATTGCCTTGAGGACCGAAAGATCGAGCGATTCGCGCGACCAGCGCTGGTGGAGGGTGTCGGCCGCCACATGAATATGCATATCCCGGCGATACCTTGGCTCGGGCGTGCCGCTCCATGACGCGGGGATCAGGCGCGGGGTCGCCTGCGCCGTGCGCTTGGCCGGAAGATAGGGGTCGATGACCAGCCGGCCGATTTTGAGATCGGCGACAACGGCCGGGCGCTTGCCGGCCAACTTCGCATTGATCGAGCCCGTGAGGCTGGTATCGCCGATGGCGCCGTCGAGTCCGGTCAGATTAACCTGCGTCCCATCGGCGACAACGCTTGCCGCGAGGTCGAGACGGCCAATCTGACCCGTCGGACGGTAGCCGGCGCCCAGCGAGCCGAGAACCTGAACGAGGTCCACATGGTCGAATTTCATGCGACCGCTGAAGCCGGGCCTCGGAAACGCATCCAGGACACCGCTCAGTATCGTTTCCCCGCCGGCCGCATGGAGTTTGACGTCCACCGTGGGATTGACGAACGGTCCATCCGTCGTTCCCGAGACCGCGAAAGGAGCCAGGGTGGGAATCGGATCCGGCCGCGGCAGGTTCAGGGCCCGCAAGAGGCGATCCAAGCTAGGGACGTCGAACTCGAAGCTGAGCCGCTTCATGCCTGGCGGCTGCGCCAACGGCTCGATGATGCCGGACAGCCGGCCCGAGGCCCCGGCCACGTTGCCCACGCTGGCCTCGCCCACGTCCAATACCCCGTCCATCAGCGTTCCGTCCAGAACAACGGTTTCAAAGGGCGTTCCCTTGTAGGTCAGGCGCTCCACCCGTGCCTTGAACTTGGCGTCGAAGTCCGCGAGACCGTCGAGTCCGCGCTTCTTGCGGTCCTTGGAGACACTCTTGGCGGGCTGATCGGGTGGGCCCTTTTCGGTTGCCGCCGCCGGCCCATCGGCGCCACCGTTAGGGTCGGAGCGGTCCAGCGGCAGGTAAGCATCCACGTCGATGCGGTCGACGGCCACGTCGGCGCCGAAGGCCGGTTTACCGGCCAGGTCCAAAGACAGTTGCCCCGTGACGCGGGACGCATCGAACCCGAGGTCCATGTCATACAACCGCAGGGCGCCGGGCTTCGCCGCGAGCTTGCTCTTCAGTTCCACGGTTCGCAACCGGCCGGGGGCGAGGTCCCGGGTATCCACTTCCAGCCAACCGAGCAATCCGCGAACGTCGCCGGCCTTGACGTCCATGTAGCCCTCGAACCGGGGATCACCGTCGGCCATGGTGACGAATCCGAACGCGGCCAGCGCCGTGGCCCCCGGCAGGTCGCCCGAGATCTGACTAACGGTAATTTCGCCCTCGGCCAGTTCGGCATTAACCCGGGCGTTCCGGATGATACCGCGCCGATAAGTGATGGCTTCGGCGGAAACAACGAGGGAAACCGTGAGGTCGGCCGGTAGACCCACAGCACCCCCGGCCGGCGCCGACGCGGGCGTTTCGGACCCCGTGGCCGCTTGCGATCGAGGCCGGGGGGCGGTATCCGAGCGTTGTTCGGGTTCTTCGCTTTTGGGCGCGGTCAGTTCCAGCCACGAATCCAGGTTCAGATGGGCGATGGCGAGGTGGGCGGAAACGGCGGGATCATTATTCAACCGAGCCGAAACCGCGCCGGTCGCTCCGGTTTTGCCCAGATGCACAGACAATCCGCTCACGTCCACTCGGGACGCGGACGCGGTCACCTCGCCCGCGAGTTCCACGGATTGGGCGAGGAACTCCGGGACTCCGCCGCTGCCACCGCCGCCGCCAACGGCTCGGATCAATTCCGCCAGGTTCTCGGCCTTGGCCTCGAGGCCGCCGGTGAAGCTCGGCGACGCACCGATATCGCTGGCCTTGCCCCGCAGTTCGAGCCGGGCCTTCCCCGGCTCCGGCGTCAACACGAGGCTTACGGGCACGGGTTGCTCCGGGTCGATTTGGCCCAACGTGATCCTGAAGCCCGTCCGCAGTCCCCGCGCGGTCATGTCGCCCTCGCCCTCGAACGGCCCCCGCAGCGAATCGGCGGCGACGATGGCGTTGAGATCGTCGATGCGTTCAACCCCGCCCGCCGCCGCGTCGCGGTAGACCACGAGCCCGTTTTCGATTTCGAGGCTATCGAATTGCACGGAAACCGGCATGTCCGAGCGATCGTCGCCGTTGCTCGGGGATGGCGCGGACATCGTCTGTACGGGAGCCGTCCCGGGCTCGCCGGACTCGGCAGGTTCGGAGAATTCCCAATTGTTGCGGCCGTCGGCCAGAGTCTCGAGTTGGACCACCGGATCCACCAGCTTGACCTTCTCGACCTGGATGCGGCCCTGGAGAAGCGGACCGAAGGCCACCTTCACCTCGAGCGACCGCAGCTTCACCATGTCCTCGGCCTCGCCGCCGGCCAAATTGCCGAGCCGCAGATCCGTGACAATCACCGCCGGAGAAGGCAGCAGCGTCAGGCCGATATCGCCGCCGATGACCAGCGCGCGGCCCGTCCGTTTCTCCACCTCGGCGATGATTTGGCCCTTATAATCGTTCCAGTTGATGAAGCTTGGAACGATCAGGGCGGCGGCCACCAGCAAGGCGATCAGCGCGGCGCCGCCGATTAAAAGCTTTTTCACGCGGATGCTCCGAGTTCAGCGTCTGAAAGGAATGCTAACGGGACCGGCGGTTGTAATCAAATCAATCCATTGGGAGGCCATTCGCGGGCTTGACGCCCCCTTCCCTGTCGAGCGGTCCGGCCGTTCGGGCATGCCGACGGCCGGTCGGTCAGCATGTGCAATGCCGCGCCGTCGAAAGTCCGGCGCCGGGCGGCATCATGGGTGTAATACCTTGACCGACAGGGGAATTTTAATCGAGAGCCGCGTGCCCTTTTGGCTCGTCCATTTCCACTCGCTTTTAATCTGGGTAAGGAGGCCCTCGATCAACATGAGACCACTTCCCATTCCTCCCTTACTCTTTTCTTCAAATGCAGTTCCAATGCCTTTGCCATTGTCGGCAAGCTTGAGGACCAGATTGTCCTCATCGACGTAAAGATTCAAAGAAATCAGCACGTCTCTGTCCGCGGCCGCATGTTTTAGACTATTGGTGACAAATTCGTTCGTAATCAGGCCCAGGGGCACCGCTAATTCCGCTTCAATCGTTACGGGATCACATTTTGTCTCAATGCTGACCTTATGCTTTTGCGGCACTCCAAAATTTAGGATGCGGGTGCAAAGAGATGCCAGGTATCCTCCTAAATCTATTTTGCCTAATCTTTCCGACGAATGTAATTGATTATAAATATCCGTAAGAACCTGTATACTTGTAATCACTTCAGATATTTCTTGTTTCACCATAGGATGTTGTGCTTTTCGCGATTTCATCCGTAATAAACTAGAAATAACTGATAGATTATTGTGAATTCTGTGCTGCAATTCAGCGAACATCCGCTCCTGAACAGTCAGCGCCTCGTTGAGCTTTCGTTGGTAATGATTCCGCTCGATCGCGGCTCCCACCAGATTGGCGTACCCTTGAAGAAATTCGATGTCATGTCGCTCAAAGTCGCGGACTTCTCGGCTATCGACTTGCAGCAGACCGAATGGCGGTCGGCCGTCTGGCCCTGGAATGACAACGTTCATCATCGATTTCACGCCGTGTTTTTTTAGAAAATCCGCGTAATTAAAACGATCTTCCTTGTTGATGTTGTCCGAGACCGCGGGGGTGCCTGTTTGCAGCGCATAGCCCTCTGAAGACCGTTCCAGGGCCGGCACCATTTCATGACCGACAATGCCGTCGTCCCAACCGACACCCGCCACGACAAGAAGCATCCGGCCGTCGTCCTGCAGTTCCAGAATTTTCGCAAGATCCGTTCCCAGCGCCTGACCGGTAAGGCGGCATGCTTCTTGTAGGATCAGGGGAAGATCATTGGATTGCAGGGCCATCCTTCCGTATTGGACAACCGCTTCTCGCTGTGCCAGCAAGTCCTGCACCGTTTCCGATTCCAAGGACCGTGTTTTCGCTTTTGCCATTTCCACTCCTCCGCCTCATCAAGAGCGACACCCACAAGTGTATGGTACGGAAGCGCTCCGCAACGACTTAAAAATTGTCCGCCCAGTGCCTTTTACCGGCGGTTACTATCAGTGACCGTTGGTATCGGTCTGGACCCTTTTCCCGGATGCGCAAATTCGTTTTCTGAGGTAATTGTGGAGCATGGAAAGCGGATGCGCGGAGGATTGCGACCAAAAACAGGCTTTGGTCCAGCGGTTTTTTGCGGGTACCGGTTCGACCTATGATTTCATGGTCAACGCCGCCACCCTCGGTATCGATCGCCGGTGGAAGCGGATCATTCTCGACACGCTGCCCGAAAATCCCGCCCGCGTGCTGGACCTTGCTTGCGGAACCGGGATCCTCACCTTCGGCATCGCTCGCCGCTACCCGCGGTGCCGCGTCGTCGGTGTCGAACTCCGTGACGAGTACTTGCGAATCGCGCGCCACAAGGCGAAAGTTCTCGGGACCGACAACGTCGAATTCGTCCTCTGCCGCGCCGAAGACTATGCGCCGGCGGAGACCTTCGACGGCGTCGTGTCATCCTACCTTGCGAAATACGCCGACCTGCCGCTTCTCACGCGCAACACGAAGGCGATGCTCAGGGAGGGCGGATGTGTCCTCATGCATGACTTCACGTATCCGCCCACCGCGTTTCTGGTCCGCCTCTGGCGGGTTTACTTCAAGCTATTGCAAATCTTCGGCGCACCCCTGTTCCCCGCTTGGCGCGAGATCTTTCATGGGTTGCCTGGCCTCATCGAACAGTCGCGCTGGCGCCTCGAGTTCGAGCGCGAACTCGAGGAAAACGGGTTCAAGAACATTCAGACGCGGACTCTCACGTTGCATGGCTCGGCCCTGATCACCGCCGTGAAGTAGTCACTCTTGATCTAATCGACGCCCGATGCGGCTTCCATCGATCGGATGATTTCCGCCGGCATTTGGTGAAGCAGGTGGGTGAAATGATTTTCCGGAAAATCAATGAGCTCCGCAATCGCGCTCCCGCAACGCGCCGAAATCTCCGTACGCATGCGATCCTTGATCAGCGGCAATTCCTTCTCGGCCCATTCGCTCCATCCACGATGGTTCCCCCGTGCGAGACGCGCCAATTGCGCCGGGGTCATCGAGGAAAAGCGGAGCAGGATCGGAGCGGCGGCCGAGAGTTCCGATGGACGGGATTGCGGGAGTTGCTCGAGGCCGAGCACGTCCACCAGATCGTCGGCGATCTGGTAGGCCTCGCCCAGACGGGCGCCGAACCTGAATGCCCGCGCGCGCGCCGGATCGGACGCGGTCGCCACGATCGCGCCCAATTGCGCCGCCGCACCGAACAGGACGCCGGTCTTGAGGTGGATGATGGTCTCATAAATGTCCGCGCGATGGCTTCCTTCGCTCGCCAACCGCTCGAAGTTCGAGCGATCGACATGCTCCTGGTAGGCCCCTTTCGCCATGGTGGCGATGACGCTCGCCACCAAGCTGCCCTCCGCGATGCTTTGCTCGGCCATTTTGTGGATGGCGGTGCCGAACATGACGTCGCCGAGGAGCACGGCTTGTCGGGATCCGTGAAGTGTCCATTCCGCCGGCCGGTTTCGTCGCACCGCGTCCCCATCCACGAAATCATCGTGGATCAACGAGGCGGCGTGAATGCATTCGATCCCGACGGCTCTTGAGAACGCGGCTTCGATATCGCCGTCGAGCGCCTCGCAGGTAAGGCAGACCAGGCAGCCGCGGATTCGCTTGCCCGCCTCCAGCGAACGAAGGACGGCCGCCAGTTGGGGCTCGGGGAGACCGTCGAAGAGTTCGGGAATCCATTGACGAAGGTCGTCTTGGATACGCAACCTTATCCGCTCCCAGTACTCGGCAAATGACGGGTTCACGATGTCTCTCCGTGCATTGGCGGTCATTGGGTCCAGCGCCAGACAAGCAGACCCATGCCCAACACGATGACGCCGAGGCTGAGCGACTTCAGCACATCCTCGAGCTTTCCGGTGACCTGAGACCAATCCAGGCCATCCACGCCATCCACGCCGGGCCCGGTTCTCTTCAGTGTCTTATAGGGTCGCGACGCTTTGATTTCCGCGAGACTAAGGAACCCCGCGGATGCCGCGATCAGGAACACGGCAATCGAGGCACTGTTGGTCTGCAAGACATATCCCGCGAGGACGGGAAGGCTTCCCCACGAAAACGCAAACCAGCCATCCGTATGAAAACGGCCGTGAAACCACTCCAAGTTATACGCGAACACGAAAAAGCCATCGAGGATCGCGATCGGCCACAGCAGCGGCGCGTGGAGCACCATGTAATAGATGCCGATGGAGTAGGCCCCCACCAGCGTAACGATGGCGGTCGCCCACAGCCGACGAGTCGAAAAGGCGGCGCCCCAAGGCTTGACGGTCTTGCTTCCCAATGCGTCCAGCGCATGAGCGCCGATGCCGAGACCAAGAAAGTAGATCACGATGATCGCGGCGACGCGATCCCAATGGATCGGGTCCGCCAGAATGGATCCGATGACCGTGTATGCCAGCACCATACCCGTGTACGGAAGAAAAAGCAGACCGACAAAGGTCCGGAAGGCGGCCGGGCCGAAGGCCGGCACATACCACTCCCGGCCGCGGTCCTGGGTCGTGTGATCAGGTTGCAACGGGCATTTCCCCTCGTTCCGGACGCGTGTCGTTCAATCTCGCGAAGCTTCACACGGATGGGCGGGAAATCACAATGGGTCAGGATCGACGCCGGTTGGTACTGGTAGCCCGAGCTCCTCGTCTTCCCATGTCCTATCAGCTTCCGCCAAAAGCGAAATCCGCGCGCAAATTAGAAAAATTATCTTATTACTAGGTAAATTTTCCTTGACATCCGGCGCTATGCGCTTGTATGTTTGCGTTTTGTTCTCACCATCATGAAGCGCGACGAGATTCCGGGCGCGAGGGCGATGTCTTTCGTCCAGTCCTGGAAGTTCGCCTCCGTGCCGGCGGGATTCCCATGAATCGGGTTTCTTAATCGCCAAGAAATTCCAAAAGGAGATTCACATTTGCGAAAATCCAGATTTATCATGCAGCATTCGAAAAATTCTCTGATTTCGAGCGTCGGAACCGCTGTCGCGATCGGCGCGTTGCTTATCGGTTTTGGCGCGGGCGAGCAGGCTAAGGCGGCGGACGCGGTCGACGCCGTGTGCGATAAGCGGTTCGCCATACACGAAGGTGGCGAAACGCTCGATCTCGCCTACTGTGCCAATTTTGACTTAAAGACCGGAAACTCTTCATTCAAGCGCGCCGTTATCGTGGTGCACGGCAACGGCCGGATGGCGGTCGACAACTTCGCCTATGTCCGGGACGCAGGGATCGCGGCCGATGGGGCGGATCGGACGACGGCGATCGTCGCGCCCCAATTTCTGACCGAGGAAGATATCAACGGCCATTCCCTGTCGAAAAACGTGCTTTTCTGGTCGAAGGATGGTTGGAAAATCGGAGACCCTTCGAGAGAGTCAACCGGCAATCCGAGACCGTTCACAATCAGCTCCTTCAAGGTATTGGACTGGATCCTAGAGCGCCTGGCGGACCGTCAAGCTTACCCGGGAATCACCGAGATCGTGATAGTCGGACACTCCGCTGGTGGTCAGTTTAGCCAACGATACGCGGCCGGGGGCACGGCGCCGGTCAATCTTGCCGCGGCACGCCCGGATCTCTCCTTCCGCTACGTTGTGGCCAATCCTTCATCATACCTTTACTTCTCGCCCGAACGCGCCGAACAGGGAACGAAGGATTCGTTTTCGATTCCCGATTCCAAGGGATGTTCGTGGTACAACAATTACAAATATGGGTTGAAAAATCTCAACGGCTACATGGCCGAGGTTGGGGCCGACGTCATCAAACAGCGCTACCAATCGAGGCGGGTCGTGACACTTCTGGGTCTGGAAGATAACGATCCCAATTCTCCGGACCTCGCGACGAGTTGCGCGGCAATGTTCCAGGGAGGTCACCGCCTGGAGCGCGGCGAGATCCACTTCAATCATGTGCAAAAACAATTCGGCCACCAGATCCTCGACCGGCATCGTCTCGACTACGTGCCCGGCGTAGCTCACTCCAGCAGGCAAATGTTTCAGTCCGACTGCGGCTTGGCTCACCTCTACAACTTCGACCCCACCGGCACGGCCTGCACCGAACAGGTGGTATTCGCCGACAGTTTCGAGAACGGACTGGGCAATTGGACCCAGGATTCACAGAACGACTGGTATAGCTCAACGCGCAGGGATGCAGATGGTAGCCACTCGGCCGAGGTTGACGGCCTTGCGAACGACGCGGCGCTCATTTCGCCCCAGATCAACTTGAGCGGGTTCGGCGGCGCAAGCATTCAGTTCTCCTGGTACATCGAAACCTCACTCGACGCTGGCGAGTATCTAGCCTTTGACGTTTCCACGAACGACGGCCGGACCTGGACCGAGAAAGCGCGGGTAAAGGGCGGCGTGGATCAACCGAACTTTTGGCACAACGTCAGGATCGCCGTGCCGGGCGCGAACAGTGTCAAGCTCCGATTCAGGGGCAAGGTGTCGAGTTCCGGCGAAGACCTGAACGTTGACAATGTGATCGTAAAGCCCCTCCCGAAAACCGTCTTCTCCGAAAGCTTCGAGAATGGTTTGGGCGACTGGACCCAGGATTCTCAGAACGACTGGTTCGGCTCGTCGCAGCGCGCCGCCGATGGAAACCGCTCGGCGGAGGTCGACGGCAGAGCGACCGATGCCACCCTCGTTTCGCCCGAGATCGCCTTGAATGGGCACGGGGACGCGACCGTCGGTTTTTCCTGGTACATTGAAAGCGGGCTCGATTCCGGCGAGTACCTTGGCTTCGACGTTTCCACGGACGGTGGCCAGACCTGGATGGAGAAAGCGCGTCTGAAGGGCAACGTGGATCGCGAGCGCACTTGGCACGATGTCCGGATCGACCTGCCGGGCGTCGACCGCCTGATGCTCCGATTCCGGGGCAAGATGTCTGGTTCCGCCGAAGACGCGAATATCGACAATGTTTTCGTAACGTTCAGTCCGAAACAACAGGTCTTCGCCGACAGCTTCGAGGACGGATTAGGCGATTGGGTTGAAGACTCTCAGAACGACTGGTTCGGCTCGTCACAGCGCGCCGCCGATGGAAACCGGTCGGCGGAGGTCGACGGTAGCGCGACCGATGCCACCCTCGTTTCGCCTGAGATCGCCTTGAACGGGTACGGGGACGCGACCGTCGGTTTCTCTTGGTACATTGAAAGCGGGCTTGATTCCGGCGAGTACCTTGGTTTCGACGTTTCCACGGACGGCGGCCAGACCTGGATCGAGAAAGCGCGGCTGAAGGGCAACGTAGATCAAGAAAGCACGTGGCACGATGTCAGGATCGACCTGCCGGGCGTGGACAGCCTGATGCTCCGATTCCGGGGCAAGATGTCTGGTTCCGCCGAAGACGCGAATATCGACAAGGTTTTCGTCACTTTCAGCCCGAAAGACTAGGGACTGGCCCAGGGCTTAAAAGACATCAGTACCAGCGGTCACTGACCGTAACCGCTGTGACCGCTGGTATTCGTCTCACTCTGCCGGAGTTGTCGACACCGCCTCGTCGGAATGCCCCGTTTCGAGTTCGTGCTTGATGATCTCGTATGAGTCGTCGCCGTAAACGGCGCGTGCCCACATGTAGAAAACCACGCCCAGCAAGGTCCAACCGCCCAGCATGAGCCATTCGAACGGCCACACCAAGGCGGCGGGGCCCCTACACTAACTTCCGGCGCCGCAATTCGTGGAGAGAGTGGCGGAAGAGTACTTCTTTGCCGAATTGACCCACGCCGCCATGGAGGCGCTCGCCGGAGAGAACACCGCGCGGGTGGCGGCCATGGGAGCGGCTCACGACAACATCGAACGCAAGCTCGACGAACTCCGCCATCGCGAGGCCCAGCTTCGTCAGGAGGACATCACCACCGAATTGATTGACGTGATCACCGGCAGCGAGGCGTTGCTGCATCCCAACCTTTGACGTCTCCGACCTTCAGCCCTGTTCGGTCGCGGCGGCTCGGCGTGACGCGAATAGGGAGGGTCGGCCATGGCGCTGGGTACGGCGACCGGCCCGGCCGGTAACCGTGGTGACCTCGCCCGAGGCGTAGGCAGCAGGAGGGACCCGAGCCATGTCCGACACGAAACCACGAGCAAGAACAGAGGGGTTCGTTCTTGGCGTCCTTACCGGCGCCAACCCGTGGACAGGGGCGCTTCTAGCGCTGCCGCGCCGAACAGGACACCGGTCTTGAGGTGGATGATGGTCTCATAAATGTCCGTGCGATGACGGGGGGGGGGTCGAAAAAGCAGTGCCCCAAGGCTTGACGGTCTTGCTTCCCAATGCGTCCAGCGCATGAGCACCGATGCCTAGGCCAAGAAAGTAGATCACGATGATCGCGGCGACGCGATCCCAATGGATCGGGTCCGCCAGAATGGATCCGATGACCGAGTACGCCAGCACCATGCCCGTGTACGGAAGAAAGAGCAGACCGACAAAGGTCCGGAAGACGGCCGAGCCGAAGGCCGGCACATACCACTCCCGGCCGCGGTCCTGGGTCGTCTGATCAGGTTGCAACGGGCATTTCCCCTCGTTCCGGACGCGTGTCGTTCAATCTCGCGAAGCTTCACACGGATGGGCGGGAAATCACAATGGGTCAGGATCGACGCCGGTTGGTCTTGGTGGCCCGAACTCCTCATCTTCCCACGTCCTATCAGCCCCTGCCAAAAGCGAAATCCGCGCGCAAGTTAGATAAATTATCTTATTAATAGGTATATTTTCCTTGACTTCCGGCGCTGCGCGCTTGTATGTTTGCGTTTTGTTCTCGTCACCTTCAAGAGCGTCAAGGGTCCGGGCGCGAGGGCGATGCCATTCGTCCAGTCCAAGAAGTTCGCCTCCGCGTCGGCGGGATTCCCATGAATCGGGTTTCTTGATCGCCAAGAAATTCCAAGAGGAGATTCACATTTGCGAAAATCCAGATTTATTATGCAGCATTCGAAAAATTCTCTGATTTCGAGCGTCGGAACCGCTGTCGCGATCGGCGCATTGCTTATCGGTTTTGGCGCGGGCGAACAGGCCAATGCGGCGGACGCCGTCGACGCCGTGTGCGATAAGCGGTTCGCCATACACGACGGTGGCGAAACGCTCGATCTCGCCTACTGTGCCAATTTTGACCTAAAGACCGGAAACTCTTCATTCAAGCGCGCCGTTATCGTGGTGCACGGCAGTAGTCGTACGGCTCCCGACAACTACCGTTACATCAAGGATGCGGGTATTACGACAGGACAGCTTTCGACAACGGCAATCGTCGCGCCCCATTTTGTGATCGAGGAAGATGTCAGCGCTCGCTCCCTATCCAGCAATGTGCTTTTCTGGTCACAGGCCGGTTGGAAGCGCGGCGACAATTCGGAGAGCACATCCAACCATTCGAGACCGTTCAAGGTCAGTTCATTTAGGGCGTTGGACCGAATTGTAGAGCGTCTCGCCGACAAACAAGCGTATCCGAATATTACCGAGATCGTGATCGTCGGCCATTCTGCGGGCAGTGGGTTTCTCTACCGATATGCTGCCGGCGGCATGGCCCCGGCAACGGTACGTCAGGACATCTCCTTTCGCTTCGTTCCGGCCAATGGTACTGGCCTTTACTTTTCACCCGACCGGGCCAAGGCGGGCACAACGAACACGTTCGAGGTGCCAAACGTTAGCGGGTGCTCGTTTTACGATAATTACAAGTATGGTTTGCAAAAGCTCAACGAATACATGGCCGAGGTTGGGGCCGACGTTATAAAGCAGCGGTACCAATCGAGGCGAGTTAGGGCGATGGTTGGCCAGAACGATAACGATCCCAATCACTCGTCACTCGGCCGGGGATGCGCGGACATGTTGACCGGGCGGCACCGTCTTGAACGCGCCACCATCCACTTCAATCACGTGCAAAATGTCTTTGGTCCTCAGGTCCTCGATCGGCATAGTCTCCATGTCGTTCCTGGCGTGGCGCATTCCAGTCGGCAAATGTTTCAATCCCCATGCGGGCTTGGTCTCATCTATAATTACGGAACGACTTGCATCGACTCGGGAGGGACAAACCCGCCGCCCCCCCCTCCGCCAACTGGAACAGAACAGGTGGTCTTCTCGGATGGTTTCGAGAACGGGCTTGGAAATTGGACGCAAGACGCACAGTATGATTGGTTTGCCTCGGCGCACCGGGATGATGGTGGCAGTCAGTCGGCAGAGGTCGACGGTCCCGCGGATGACGCTGCGCTCATTTCACCCAACATCGACCTGACCGGGTTTGGTGGGGCACGCATTGAATTCTCATGGTACATCGAGACCGCGCTCGACGCCGGCGAGTATATCGCTTTCGACACTTCCACGGATAACGGCAACACATGGACAGAACAGGCTCGGGTGAAGGGCGGCGTGGATACGCCGAACTTTTGGCATCCGGTTTCTGTTACCGTACCGGAAGCGGACAGCATCAAGCTCCGGTTCCGGGGCAAACAGTCGACGAGCACCGAGGATTCAAACGTTGACAATGTTCTTGTCACGGCCCTTCCGGGAACCGACCCGAACGTCGCGCCGACCGCGGGCTTCGACTACAGTCCGGCGAGCCCCGAGGCGGGCCGGACGGTGAACTTCACCGATACTTCCAGCGATGACGACGGCACGATCACGTCCCGGACGTGGGACTTCGGCGACGGCACCGGCTCGACGCAACAGGCTCCGACACACAGCTATGCCGAGAGCGACAGCTACACCGTCAAACTCACCGTAACCGACGACGACGGGGCCAATGACGACGTTACGCGGATTGTCAACGTGACAGCCGAGACGAATCTTTATGTCTTCTCCGAAAGCTTCGAGAATGGTTTGGGCGACTGGACCCAGGATTCTCAGAACGACTGGTTCGGCTCGTCGCAGCGCGCCGCCGATGGAAACCGCTCGGCGGAGGTCGACGGCAGAGCGACCGATGCCACCCTCGTTTCGCCCGAGATCGCCTTGAATGGGCACGGGGACGCGACCGTCGGTTTTTCCTGGTACATTGAAAGCGGGCTCGATTCCGGCGAGTACCTTGGCTTCGACGTTTCCACGGACGGTGGCCAGACCTGGATGGAGAAAGCGCGTCTGAAGGGCAACGTGGATCGCGAGCGCACTTGGCACGATGTCCGGATCGACCTGCCGGGCGTCGACCGCCTGATGCTCCAATTCCGGGGCAAGATGTCTGGTTCCGCCGAAGACGCGAATATCGACAATGTTTTCGTAACGTTCAGTCCGAAACAACAGGTCTTCGCCGACAGCTTCGAGGACGGATTAGGCGATTGGGTTGAAGACTCTCAGAACGACTGGTTCGGCTCGTCACAGCGCGCCGCCGATGGAAACCGGTCGGCGGAGGTCGACGGTAGCGCGACCGATGCCACCCTCGTTTCGCCTGAGATCGCCTTGAACGGGTACGGGGACGCGACCGTCGGTTTCTCTTGGTACATTGAAAGCGGGCTTGATTCCGGCGAGTACCTTGGTTTCGACGTTTCCACGGACGGCGGCCAGACCTGGACCGAGAAAGCGCGGCTGAAGGGCAACGTAGATCAAGAAAGCACGTGGCAGGATGTCCGGATCGACCTGCCGGGCGTCGACCGCCTGATGCTCCGATTCCGGGGCAAGATGTCGGGTTCCAGCGAAGACGCGAATATCGACAGTGTCTTCGTCACGTTCAGCCCGAAAGACTAGGGGCTGGCCCACGGCTTGGAAGACAACGATACCAGCGGTCACTGACCGTAACCGCCGTGACCGCTGGTATTCGTCTCACTCCGCCAGAGTTGTCGATACCGCCTCGTCGGAATGCCCGGTTTCGAGTTCGTGCTTGATGATCTCGTATGAGTCGTCGCCGTAAACGGCGCGTGCCCACACGTAGAAAGCCACGCCCAGCAAGGTCCAACCGCCCAGCATGAGCCATTCGAAAGGCCATACCAGCGCGGCGGGGCTGCCCGGCAAGTAGAGCACGATGAGGCCGAGCGACAAAAGCAGCGCCGCCCAACCCACGTATGTGCCGTTGGGGACCCTGAACGGGCGCGCCATTTCGGGCTCTT
Organism: uncultured Alphaproteobacteria bacterium; assembly: GCA_963771545.1. GTDB lineage: Bacteria > Pseudomonadota > Alphaproteobacteria > Rhodospirillales > Defluviicoccaceae > CAKZLS01. The sequence goes on along the minus strand of CAVYTX010000002.1, from coordinate 2,539,239 downwards.
TCCTGCGGAGCACGAGAAATGACAGGGCCACGGTGGCATAGGCCGCCACGATCCCAAGGCCGCCGGCATCGACCAGCCAAACCAGCGTCTTGCGGCCGAAAAACGGCGCGATCACCGATAAAGCGCCGATCATCAGGATGGCGTTGACCGGCGTATTGTACTTCGGGTGCAGCTTGCCCAGGAACGACGGCAGCATACGGGCTTGGGCCATGGCGAATATGGCGCGGCTGCCGCCGATCAAGAACGCGTTCCAGCTGGTGATAATGCCGCCGATACCGGCAAGAACCAGGAGCTTTCCGGCCCAGGAGCCGCCGAACACGGCCGTCATGGCGTCCGCCGTGGCGAGGCTGGACGCGGCGTTCTCCGCCGGCGTCAAGGCCAGTGACACCGCCAAGATCACGAAGATGTACCAGAACACCGCCATCAGCACCGAGATCATCAGGATCTTGCCGATCTGCTTATGGGGCAGGTTGATCTCCTCGGCCGCTTGCGGGATCACGTCGAAACCGACGAACATGAACGGGGTCATGATCAGAACCCCCAACAGGCCCTTGGCGCCGTTCGCGAACAGGGGGTCCATATTGGCGCTATCGCCGTTGAACAGCGATCCCGTCACCAACATGATGCCGCCCGCCAGGATGAGAAGGGTGACGGTTTTTTGCAGCAGGGCGGAGGTCGTCACGCCGCGGATATTGATCCAGGTCATGAACACCGCGCCGGCGCTGCCGACCAGCGCCCAACTGAGATACACATCCCAACCGGCGACGTTCCACAGCAAACCGACCTTGTAGTTGGGGAAAAGGTGCTCGACCACCGTCGGCAAGGCCACCGCCTCGAACGCAACCACCGACATGTATCCCAGGATAATGGCCCAGGTACAAAAGAACGAGGCCCCCATGCCCAGCGCCCGGTGGGCGTAGACATGCTCGCCGCCGGTCAGCGGCATGGCCGAGGCCAGTTCGGCATAGGTCAGACCGATCAGGATCACCACCGCACCGCCAACGGCGAACGCCAGGATGGCGCCGAGCGCGCCGGCCGACGTCACCCAACCGCCCGCCAGAACGACCCAGCCCCAGCCGATCATCGCGCCGAACGCCAGGGCTAAAACATCTTTCGAGCCCAGCACGCGCTGAAATTGCCCTTGTTTTTCCGCTCCCATGTGCTTTTCTCCCCACCCAAAACAGAAAAATCCTTAAACCACAATCAATACAAAACGTTGTTGCGCAAAGGCTGGATACAAGAAAAATTATTGCCTGTTTGGTCATTAAACTCTTTCATAAATGCCAAATTAAGGTCAATGGAATTGGCGTGACCCCCTGGAATCCTCGTCGTACTTCGACAGTAACTCGATGGCGCGCCGATAGCGCCGATTGTCCCGGTAGCGGTTCGGAGCCGCTATTTCCTAAAGAAGCGGGCTTGCCAGCCTGAGGGTGTTTTCGAGGAGCCGCCGGCCATAGGGACGCGTGTCCCAGGCGGCCCGATCGAGCCGGCGGGAGTCGTCCAGATAGCTCCGATGCAGGGCGCCGAGCTGTTTGGTGAACTCGGCGTCGTAGACGAACAACGCGACCTCGTAATTGAGCCACAGGCTCCGGTAGTCGAGGTTGACCGTGCCGAACATGGACATGGCTTCGTCGACCGCGATGGATTTGGTGTGCAGCAACCCGCCGTGGTAGAGGCGGATCTCCACGCCCATGTCGAGCAAATCGCCGAAGTAGGAGCGGCTGGCGTGGCGAGTGAGAAATGAGTCCACGTGTTCCGGAACGATCAGCGTTACCCTCACACCGCGCCCCGCCGCGCCGCGGATCGCGCGCGTCATGGCGTCGTCGGGGACCAGATATGGGGTCGTCAGGACCAATTCGGTCTCGGCGGCGTTGATTAGCGCGAGCAGCATTTGCAGCAAACAGTCCTGGGTCTCCACCGGCCCGGACGGAATGACCTGGATGTCCGCGGGGCCGTCCGGTTTCATCCGTTCGAGGTGGGTGCTTTCGAGGAGTTCGTACACCGACTCGCCGGTCTCGAGCGCCCAGTCCCAGATCACGGTCGCGGCAAGCTCGGCGACGACGCCGCCCTCCAGGCGGACCATGGCGTCCACCCATTCACCGAAGCCCTTCCCCTGTTTGAAGAAGCGGGGATCCACGAGGTTCATGCTGCCGGTCCACGCCGTCTCGCCGTCGATGACGACGATCTTGCGGTGGAGGCGAAGGTCGGTGCGGCCGACAACCGTCCGGAACAACCCCACCGGCAAGGCGGGCCGCACCTTCACGCCGGCCCGACGCAGGCGGCGCGGCTGCTTGCCCCGCCACCACCGCCCGCCGCCAATGGCGTCCACCAGCACGACGCAGAACACGCCCCGCTGGGCGGCGCGAACGAGGGCCTCCACCACATCGTCCGCCAAGCCGCCCTCGTACCAGATGTAGAATTCCATCAGGACGCTGACCTCGGCGCGGTCGATCTCGCCGGCAATGGCGCGGAGAATTTCCAGGGTGTCGGTGACTAACTGGAAGCGGCTGCCGCGGACGGTCGGGCTGCCGGTGGTCTTCCGGCCGAGCGTGTCCATGGCCCGCGCCGACGCGGGGTGCCGGGACCAATCGATGTCGGTGAGACCTTCGGCGATGGCGGCCTCGGAAATTTTGGCGAAGTCGACGCGGAGGGCGGCAATGCGGCGCGCGCGGCGCAGCCCAATGCGGCGCTCTCCGATCAGGAGGTAGATGCCCGCGCCGACGAACGGCAGTGATTCCACCAGAAGGATCCACGCCAGACCGACACCGGGTCCCGGCCTGGACATGACCACCCTGACGGCGATCACAAGAGCGATCAGCGCGTGGGCAACCAGCATTAACCGGGCGGGTTCGAAGTAGGACTCCATTGCCCGGGTATTGTGCGTGGCGCCAACGCGCCGATCAAGCCCGGGGCGATGGGACCGCCGTCAAATAGTGTGAACGCCTAAACGCGAGGCGATTAGGCTGCTCTGCAGTCACCTTGACAACCATCCGGCCGGCCGAAATGCGGATGGCCTTCGGCCGGGTTTGCGGCCCTGTTCACGGATTTCATCAGTTTATCGACCGCGATCCCCTCGATCTGCCGCACCCGCTCCCGGGAAATCCCATACCGGAATCCCAACTGCTCCAGGGTCAACGGCCGCTCGGCCAAGTGCCGTTGCGCCACGATGTCGCGTTCCCGTTCGCTCAAGGCGCCCATGGCGTCGCCCAGGAGCCGGCGCTGGTATGACCGTTCTTCCTGCTCGGCCAGAAGGGTTTCCTGGTCATCGGAATCATCCACCAACCAGTCCTGCCTCTGGCTCTCGCCATCGTCGCGCACGGGGGCGTTCAACGAGTAGTCGGGGCCCGCCATCCGGCGGTTCATTTTCACCACATCGCCTTCCGGCACATTCAGCGCATCGGCGATATTCTCCACGTTCCGCGCGCTCAGTTCGCCCTCTTCGAATGCCTGTAGCTGCCCCTTCAACCGTCGCAGGTTGAAGAACAGCTTTTTCTGCTGGGACGTGGATCCCATCCGGACGATGGACCACGACTGGAGGATATATTCCTGCATGGAGGCGCGGATCCACCACATGGCGTAGGTGGCCAGCCGGAAACCTCTGGTGACATCGAATTTGTCGACCGCCTGCATCAAACCGATGTTTCCGGCCGATATGAGCTCCCCGGGTGGAAGCCCGTATCCCTTATAACCGGCGGCGATTTTCGCCACCAGCCGAAGGTGACTGGTGATCAACCGGTCGCGGGCAAGCGGGCACCCCGTTTCGGCATAGGATTCAGCCAGCCGTCGTTCATCGCCGGGGCTGAGCAGCGGATAGGCGCGGATTTGCCGGAGATAGCGTTCCAAGCCATCAAATGCGGATGGTCCTATGTTGGTCGTCAGGTTCGATGCGGTCATCTTTCTTACCCTTCTTTGCGGCCAACCGAGCCGGGGCTGATCGCTGAGCGCGGAGGACGAAGTTTGCACGATTCCGCGCCCTCATGTAAAACCCGAAGGTTCGCCTAAAGTTCCTTACGCAAGCGCGAAGACATCGGATTAACGGAAATAGAACCGGCGCGATTTCCATTGCCATGGCTCTGTTTTGCATCCAAGGCTTGAGAAACGCGCGCGTCACGGTACCCACGCGGATGGCATTTCTCGAAGCGCGCTGATCCGCTTTTTCCCGTTTGGCGTAGAACCGGAAAAGAATTTCGTTTTCCACGGATAGATTGATCGAAAATGCCCTTCGACGCCGCCGAGCCCCCCCACCACCGCAACATCGCCGTCGTCGGAACCGGTATCGCCGGCATGTCCGCCGCTTGGCTTCTGAGCAAGTCTCACACCGTCACCGTGTACGAACAGGACCGGCGCATCGGCGGGCATACGAATACGGTGGAGGTTCCGGACCTTAATGGTCCGATACCGGTCGACGCCGGTTTTATTGTGTACAACGAAGCCAACTATCCCAACCTCGTGGCCTTGTTCAAACACCTCGGCGTGCCTTCCAAGCCGAGCGAGATGTCGTTCGCCGCGTCCGTGGACGATGGCGCTCTCGAGTATTCCGGTTCCGGCCTGGCGGGACTGTTCGCGCAGAAGAGCAACATCGTGCGGCCGCGGTTCTGGCGCATGCTCGGCGACATCTGGCGCTTCTACCGCGAGGGTCCGGCGATCATGGGAAGGCCCGGCGAAGACGACGAAAGCCTCGGCGACTATCTCCACCGGGAGGGGTACTCACATGCCTTTGTCTACGATCATCTGCTGCCCATGGCGGCCGCGATCTGGTCGACGGCGGCCCATGACATGCGCGAGCATCCGGCCTCGGCGTTCATCCGCTTTTGTACAAACCATGGATTGATGCAGGTCGCCAATCGCCCACAATGGAGAACGGTGGATGGCGGCAGCCGCGAGTACGTCCGGCGGCTGACCGGGGCATACTCGACAAACATCCGGACCGGCGCCGGCGTACGATCCATCAGCCGAAACGGCGGGGATGTGATCGTCGAGGACCAATCCGGAGGAACCGGCGCCTACGATCAAGTCGTCATCGCCACCCATGCCGACCAGGCGCTCGCCATGCTCTCGGACCCGAGCGACGACGAACGGAACCTGCTCGGCGCCTTTCGGTACAACCGGAATACGGCCGTTCTCCATCAGGATCCCCAACTCATGCCGCGGCGTCGCAACGTCTGGTCGAGCTGGAATTATCTCAGCCGCTCCGGCCAGGACGGCGCGTCACGGGTCTGCGTTACTTATTGGATGAACAGGCTCCAGGGCTTGGTGTCCACCGAACCGTTGTTGGTGACGCTGAACCCCAACCGGGACCCCGATTCCCGGAAGATCCTGCGAACCTTCGAGTATGAACATCCGTCGTTCGATATCGGCGCCATGAACGCGCAGCGGCGCTTGTGGGATCTGCAGGGAGTCCGCAACACCTGGTTCTGCGGCAGCTACTTCGGGGCCGGTTTCCACGAGGATGCCTTGCAGGCGGGGCTCGTCGTCGCCGAAACGCTCGGGGGTGTGCCGCGGCCCTGGACCGTCAATGGTCAATCCGATCGCATTCATGTGCCGGCGCCGACACGATTGGAGACAGCCGCATGAACGAACTATCCTCGTCGCTTTATTTCGGCTATGTGATGCATCAGCGCGTCCGGCCGGTGAAGCACCGGCTCGATTATGGCGTTTTCTCCATCCTCATCGATCTCGACGAGCTTTCCACGCTCACCCGCTCGCTCAAACTGTTTTCCCATAACCGTTTCAACCTGTTCGGCTTCTTCGACCGCGACCACGGCCCCGGCGACGGTTCGCCGCCGCGGCCGTGGGTGGAACACCACCTCCTTCAGGCCGGCATCGACTTGAGCGGCGGCGCCATCCGGATTCTCTGTTTCCCGCGGATCTTCGGGTATGTGTTCAACCCGCTCAGCGTTTACTTCTGCTACCGGCCGGCCGGGGACCTGGCCGCGGTTCTGTATGAGGTGAGCAACACGTTCGGCCAGCGTCACACCTATCTCATTCCGGTCGACGACGCGGGTTCCAAGGTCGTCCACCAGCGATGCGACAAACGTTTCTATGTCTCGCCATTCAACGCGGTGGAAGGCTTCTATCGCTTCACCATCAACCCCCCTGGCGACACCCTCGCCATTTCGATCAATCAGTGCGACGATCGCGGTCCGCTTCTTCATGCGTCGCACAGCGCGCGGCGGGTCCCGTTGACCGACGGCGCGCTGGCAACCGCGTTTTTGCGTTATCCCCTTATGACGGTTAAAGTCATGGTGGGAATACACTGGGAGGCATTTCGCCTTTGGCGCAAGGGTTTGCGGTTGGTGGATCGTCCGCCGCCGCCGGCGCGGCCGGTAACCGTTGTGACCTCGCCCGAGGCGTAGGCGGGTGGAGGGACCCCAGCCATGTCTGACACGAAATCACGAGCAAGAACAGAGGGGTCCGTCCTTGGCGTCCTTACGGGCGCCAACCCATGGACTAGGGCTCTTCTGGCGCTGGCGCGGCGCATAGAGTTCGGCCAACTCTCCCTGGTTCTTCCCGACGGAACTAATCGGGTTTTCAGCGGCAACCGTCACTTGGACATTCGCGCCGTGCTCAACATCAGGCGTCCCGAGGCAGTGCGCAAGGTGTTGCTCGGCGGGACCACGGGTTTCGGCGAGGCCTACATCGACGGCGACTGGGACACGCCCGACCTCTCCGCGCTGCTCAAGCTGGCGCTGGTCAACGAACCGATCCTCGGCAAACAGGTCCAGGGCATTGGCGCGGTGTTGTGGCTCGATCGCCTCCGTCACCGGTTGCGCGCCAACACCCAGCGCGGCAGCCAACGCAACATCGCGTTTCACTACGATTTGGGCAACGTTTTCTACGCCCTGTGGCTCGACCCCGGCATGACCTATTCGTCCGCGGTGTTTAATTCCAAAGAGCAATCGCTGGAGGCCGCCCAGGAGGCCAAGAACCGGCAACTGGCCAGGCTCCTTGACCTCAATCCCGGGCATCATGTCCTCGAGATCGGATGCGGCTGGGGCGGCTTCGCGGTGATGGCCGCGCGCGACTACGGTTGCCGGGTCACGGCGCTCACCTTGTCGCGCGCGCAACGGGACTATGCGCTAAAACGGGTTCACGAAGCCGGTCTCGCCGGCCGGGTCGACGTTCGCCTTCAGGATTACCGGGACGTGGCGGGCGCCTATGACCGCGTCGCGTCCATCGAGATGTTGGAAGCCGTCGGTGAAGAATACTGGTCAACCTACTTCGACGTGGTGCGGGACCGATTGAAACCGTCGGGCGTCGCCGGCTTGCAGGTGATCACCATCGAAGACAGCCGCTTCGAGCAATATCGGCACGGCACGGATTTCATCCAGCGGCATATCTTTCCCGGAGGCATGCTGCCGTCGCCCGCCATTTTGTCGCGACGGATCGCCGATGCGGGACTGCGCCTGACGGAAACGATTGCGTTCGCGGAGTCCTATGCCGAAACCCTCGGTATCTGGCAGCGCCGGTTTCAGCATGCCTGGCCGCAAATTCGCGATCTGGGCTTCGATGGCCGGTTCAAGCGCATGTGGGAGTTCTATCTGGCGTATTGCGAGGCCGGCTTCCGAACCGGCTCCATCGATGTCGCGCAGTACCGGATTGTCCGGGGCCAGCGTCATATCTAACTCAGGCGAAACCAGGGGAACGATGGGCCGTAAAACGCTGGTGCTTTACGCTCTGCCGGCGCTCGCGCTGGCGATGCCGACCATTCCGGCGTACGTCTATCTGCCGACCTTTTACGCCGAAACGCTCGGCCTGGGCCTCACCGCCACCGGAACCGTTCTGCTATTGGCGCGGATGCTCGATGTGATCACCGATCCCATGGTGGGCATTCTCAGCGATCGGTTTCCCACGCGGTGGGGCCGCCGGAAACCATGGATCCTGGTTGGCGGAATGCTGGCGGCCATCGCGCTCGTTCAGCTTTTTCAACCACCGGCCGCGGTGACGACGGCGCATCTGCTGATTTGGTCGGTCATCCTCTATCTCGGCTGGACGATGGTCGCCGTGCCATACACCGCCTGGGGCGCCGAACTATCGACCGACTACCACGAACGATCCCGCATCACCGGAGCGCGGGAAGGCGCGATGATCGTCGGAGTTATCGGCGCCAGCTCCATGCCGCCCATCGCCACGGCCCTCGGTTACAACCAGCAACAGGGGCTCGCGGCGGTGGCGTGGCTCGCCATTGCCATCGGCGCCCCCGCCATCGCCGTGCTGCTTTGGCGGGTTCGCGAGATCGTCGGCCGCCCGGACCGGTCGCGTGGCTCCGCCGGGCCGTTGAGCGCGTCGCGCGAGATCCTTAGCAATCGGCCGTTTGTCCGGCTGCTTTCGGCCTGGTTTATCAATGGACTGGCCAATGGTTTGCCGGCCGTTCTGTTTCTTCTGTATCTGAAGCATGGCCTGGGTGTCGGTGCCGTGGTACAGGGTGTGTTCATACTCGCCTATTTCGTCTCCGGTGTCGCCGCCATCCCGCTTTGGCTGCGACTCAGCGCCCGCTTCGGCAAGCATCGGGCCTGGTGCGCGGCCATGGTTCTTGCGTGTCTGGCGTTCGTTTGGGTGCCGTTGCTCGCCCCGGGTGATTTGGTCGCGTTCTTCGTCATTTGCGTCGTGACCGGCATGGCCCTTGGCGCGGATTTGGCGCTGCCGCCGGCGATGCAGGCCGACGTCGTGGATCTCGACAGCCTGCGAACCGGAAAGCGCCGGGCCGGGGCGTTTTTCGCGCTGTGGAGCATGGCCACCAAACTGGCGCTTGCGTGCGCCGTGGGGCTGGCGTTTCCCGCTCTCGACATGCTTGGTTTCGATGCCAACGGAACGAACGATCGCACCACGATTTTGGTGCTGGCGATCCTCTACGCGGGCGTTCCCACCCTTCTGAAGATCGTCGCCATCGTGGTCACCTGGAACCACCCCATCACCGCCAAACGACAGGCCCTGATCCAGAAAGCCATGAACCGGCGTGTTCGGACGGGAACCAACTACGACTTGGGAACGAGATGCCGCGCAACAGCGAAGTAGAGGCTGTAGGGCAGGGACCTGAGGAGTTTCATGCCCCAGGTAAACCGTTTGGGAAACGTAATCTCGAACCGCCCGCTCTCCAGGCCACGCACCATCCGTTCCGCCGCGTCGTCCACGTCCATGAGAAACGGCATGGGGAAGTCGTTTTGATCGGTTAGCGGCGTCTTGACAAAACCCGGATTGATTACGGACAATGTCACGCCGGCGCGATCCAGTTCCGGCTTCAGCGCCTCGCACACATGGATCAGCGCCGCCTTGGTGGCGCCGTAGGCGGCCGACGTCGGCAGTCCCCGGTAACCGGCGACAGATGCCACAACCGCGACGTGACCTCGTCCGCGTTCGATGAATCTCGGGAGTATCGCGGCGAGGCAGTGAATCCCGCCCATGAAATTGGTTTCCATAAGGTCCCGGAAGGGCTGGACCGCGAGGGACGCCGCATGGACCGGAATATGCGTGCCGGCATTGAGGATCACCAGATCCAGCGGCCCAAAATCGTTTTCGATTTCCGCCACGACACGAAAGACGGCGCTTTCATCGGTGATGTCGAGAACGAAGGTGACGATCCGGCCGGGATGAGCGGCGGACGCTTTGGCCTCCGCGTCGAGATCCGATCGAGTCCGGGCGCTGATCGCGACGTCGTGACCCTGTTTCGCTAGTTTCAATGCGACGGATCGGCCAAGGCCTTTTCCAGCCCCCGTGCACCATACTTTTTTTGGCATTACGCGCTGTCCCTTGAACCGGCGCGGCGGCACTTCCGGCAAATATATTCGACGGTTGAGCCGTCGTCCGCCCGGAAACGCATTTTGACCCAGCGTCCATCCCGGTCGTACCAGACCTCGGTCTGGAGATCGCCCGAATAAACATAGCGGCGCGCTGAGTCCGGCGCGTCGTTGATCATGACCTGCCCTTCCCCCATGTCGGCAATATCGACCGTGGCGACTTGACCGGTGATGGTGTTCAGCACTCGATCGCTTTGAAGAACGCCGGAGTGCCAATGATCGGTCGGGAACAATCCCGCCTTCCCTCGCGTCGCTCCCGACGGTCCTTCGATCACCAACTGTCCATCCGCCAGTCGCGCCGAAACGCGGGACTTGGCGCCGTTGTCGTCCGTGATGGCCTTCAGTTCGACCAGACATCCATCCCGCCAAACCGATTTCGATTCATACAAGTATTCGAAGGCGGTGATGAACAGCACCTTGACCCGCGCTTCGAAGCGGCTGCCGACGAGCAGCCGATCCCCGTCGACATCGAACGTGACGCGGTGGACCCCTATGGGATCCCCGTCCCGCAACACGGAAAACACCATCTCGTCGCCGTAAAGGGAGAGCGGGTCGTGCCCCTCTTTCGAGGTTTTGCAGGCTTCCAGCGCGGACCACGCAAGGCTGGGCGTCTGCACCCAGGCGGCGAGCCCCATCAGCAACACACCAAGCCAAAGCCGGTAGGTCATTTTGGTCCTCTTGGCTGAATGACGGGCTTGGGTGCTCAAATCCGCAGAAACGGATTCACCAGCCGGCCCATCGCGCTCGTCAGTTTGACGGGGGCATCCAGCACCACCAGGCAAAGACACGGCTCGCCGGTGTCCACCACGGGCCGATGTTCGTGGGTGGGATCCTTACAATCGAGGTCACCGCGGATGAATTGCTCACCCCCGTCTTTGTATCCACCGGCAAGAACCAGGGTATATTCCACGCCCCGGTGGGTGTGGACCGGCATTTCGGCGCCGGGTTTCAGGCGCATCAGGGACGCTTTGAACCCTTTTACGGTCAACGGCAGGGGGGCCTCCTCGAACATCCGCCCGACGCCGCGCCAAACCAGGTGCGCGAGCCCCCGCCCCAAATAGGGCAATAGAGGCTCCGGCACGACATCGGCGGTCTCGGGATCGCTTGCCGCCGGTCGACGGGTGGCGGCGACTTCGGGTTCATCCAGCCGTGCCAGAACGGACTTTAGGGCGCCGTCGGATACGTCCACGGGGTCGATCGAATCGAGTAGGGCGCCGCCGACGCTCTCGACGGAACGCACCTGATCGCGGCAGAGGCCGCAGAGAGACGCGTGGCTCGCGATCACGAGCGCCACCGGCTCCGGCAGGCCGCCCGTCGCATAGTCGAAAAGCAATTCCAATGGTGGATGGTGGTTGATCATATTTGACCCTCCGGCAGCGTCGCGCGCATGCGTGTCAGCGCCAACCGTATGCGCGACTTAACCGTCCCCAGCGGCAGGTTCAACTCCTCGGCCACGACGCTGTGGGACTTGTCCTCGAAAAAGGCTTTCTTCAGTACTTCAAGCTGATCGACGGGCAGTTCATCCATCGCGTGGCGCAGTAAATCGCGGGTCTGTTGAAGTTGGTAATCGTCATCGGCGCCGGCCGCCTCGGACGCGCGCTCCGGAACGTCTTCGATGTTGACGTCTGGCCGATGCTCCCGGCGCAGCATATCGATGCGTTTGTTTCGAAGAATGGTGAACACCCAGGTGGACGCGGTCGCGCGCATCGGATCGAACGTATTCGCCTTCCGCCACACGGACAGCATGGCTTCCTGCATGAGCTCCTCGGCCGTCGTGGGGCCAACGCCCTGGCGGATGGCGAATGCTTTGAGCCGTGGGGCAAAGTGCTGGAAAAGAGCGGCGAAGGCAGTGCGATCCCCCGCACCGGCTATCGCTACGATCAAATCGCTCAAGCGCTCGTTGTCCACGTTCGGCTCCGCCCTGTCCGACAATGTCCTTGTCGCCATCCGCGAAGACAGCCACGAGAACGGGTGTGGCGAGTAGCTAATGACAGCTGCTATGCTCATGTCTAGCCCAAAAGCTTATATTGCAAGGCATTACGCAATGGCGCCGTGCATGGATCACGGCAAATGAGAAAGGTGGGCGATTGGATGGACATGAACCAGAAACGGAAGGCGCTTCATACCGGCGGCTGCCAGTGCGGGGCGGTTCGATACGCACTTTATGCGCACCCGGAACACGCTCACCTGTGCCATTGCCGAATGTGCCAGAAAGCCGTCGGCAATGCTTTTGCCGCGCTCGCTCCCGTTCGGCTCGAGGATTTCGCCTGGACCCGGGGCGAACCCTCGGTGTTTCGCAGCTCATCGGCGGCGGAACGGGGATATTGTTCGGCCTGCGGCACGCCTCTGTTCTTCCGCTACGTGGACAGCGAATGGATCGATGTCACCATCGGCAGCCTCGATGAACCCGAACGCGCGCCGCCGGAACTGCACTACGGGGTGGAGAGCCGCCTGACCTGGCTGAACCGGGTCGACGCCCTGCCCAGCGAGAACACGTCAGACGGCGGCCTCACCGGCGCCGCGAGACACATCGTCAGCTACCAGCACCCCGACCGTGACGACCCGGAGCCGAGCGCATAGGGCCGGAAGTCCATCTTGCGAGAATGTGTCGGATGTACTACATTCATGTGAGACAATAATTCGAAGAGGTTCCCATGCGTGACCGAATCAGCCTTCGCCAAGCCAATCAGCACTTTTCCCGTTACGTGGCGGCGGTGGAAAAAGGGGACGAGTTCGTCATCACCCGGCGCGGACGCCCGGTCGCCAAGCTGTCCGCCATAGACCAGGATCGCGCGTTGACGGGTGAGCAGCGCACCGCGTTGGCGCGCACGGTTGAACGCATGCGCCGCGGTTACCAGCTCGGCGGCGGTGGATTCCGCCGCGAAGACCTATATGAGCGCTGAGCGCATCACCATCGACGGCAACATCCTAGTGTACGCGCTGGATCGGGACGCCGGTGATCGCCATCGCGTGGCGGCGCGGGTGATTGCGCATGCCACCGAGTTGGATTGCATGCTCACACTTCAGGCGTTGGCCGAGTTCTTCTTCGTGGTTACCCGCAAGGCCGGGATGCCGTTGGAAGATGCGAACGCTCAGATCGACGACTGGCGGGTGCTGTTTCCGGTGCGCGCGGCCGACGCTGCCACCTTGACCCGGGCCATCGCGGCCGTCCGCGATCATCGATTGGCGTTTTGGGACGCCATGCTATGGGCGTGCGCCAAGGAGGGCGGTTGCACCGCGCTGGTGAGCGAGGACTTTCAGCACGGCCGCATCCTCAATGGCGTCCGATTCCACAATCCTTTTGTCGAACCCCTCGTCGGCAACCACTCCTAGGTTTCGCTCTTTCCACACTTGATCCAGTTCATTAGTTCGATTAATGTCGAAATATAGAAATGAAGTAGATAGTGGAAGCTTCCTTCATACGACGTCACCACGAGCCGGAGCTCATGCGAAGCCATGCCGATCGATTGGAAAACGGAAGGGCGAATTCTCGCGGCGATCACCGCCGTTTTTCTCGCCGCCCTGTGGATGCCGGTTGGTGCTCCACGATTTGACGGGGCGGTCCATGAGGCTCTGGCGCTCGTTCACTGGTATGCTCGGGAGCATGTGGTTCTTTGTCTGCTTCCGGCGTTCCTCATCGCCGGTGCGATGGCGGTGTTCGTAAGCCAGGGCGCGGTGATCAAGCATCTCGGCGCCGACGCCAACAAGATCGTTGCCTACGGCGTGGCCTCCGTTTCGGGAACGATCCTCGCCGTGTGTTCCTGCACCGTCCTGCCGCTATTCGGCGGCCTGTACAAGCGGGGCGCTGGCCTCGGCCCTGCGATCGCCTTCCTCTACTCCGGCCCCGCCATCAACGTGCTGGCGGTCATCCTGACTGCCAAGATCCTCGGTCCCGAACTTGGACTCGCCCGCGCCATCGGTGCGATCATTTTCGCGGCCGTCATTGGCGTTGCCATGCACCTGCTTTATCGTCGCGAGGAGGCGGAACAGGCGGCAGCGCGCGGCGGGCCTCTTGCGCTTTCGGAAGAGAGCGGCCGTTCGACCGCCGATACCGTTCTGTTCTTCGCCCTGATGATCGGCATCCTGGTTTTTGCCAACTGGGCGCAAGCGTCGGCCGAGGACAGCGCCGCATGGCAGGCGATTTACCAATGGAAATGGCCGGTGACCGCGGCCCTCGCGGCCATCCTCGCCCTGGTTCTCGTGGTTCGCTTTGACTGGGACTGGCGATACACCCTGATGCTGGCATTCGGCGTGACGGCGCTTGCCGTCGCCATGCCCGAACATCCGCAAGTCCCATTTGCGGCAGGGGCAATAGGAGTCGCGGCGCTCGCCGCGCGGCAACCCGGTGAAGGACAGGAGTGGTTCGATCAGAGTTGGAGCTTCGCCAAACTGATCCTGCCGTTGCTGTTGGTGGGCATCCTGGTCGCCGGCTTTTTGCTCGGCCGACCAGGCCATCAAGGCGTTGTTCCCTCTGAGTGGGTGGCGGCGGCCGTCGGCGGCAATTCGTTGGCCGCCAATGCTTTCGCATCGGTCGTGGGCGCACTGATGTATTTCGCCACCCTGACGGAGATCCCGATCATACAGGCCTTGCTGGGCGCCGGCATGGGCAAGGGCCCGGCATTGGCGCTGCTTCTTGCCGGACCGGCGCTTTCGTTGCCGAACATGCTGGTTATCCGCGGCATCCTGGGCACCGAGAAGACTCTCGTCTACGTGGCGCTGGTGGTGGTCATGGCGACCATCTCGGGCCTGATCTTTGGAACGTTCTGGGGCTAAAGGAGATTTACCATGGTTGACATTAAGATCCTTGGAAGCGGCTGCGCCAAGTGCGTCAAGCTCGCCGAAAACGCTGAGGCCGCCGCGAAGGAACTCGGCCTTGATTACAGCGTCGAGAAGGTCACCGACCAAAACGCGATCATCGACGCCGGCGTTCTGATGACCCCCGCGCTGATGATCGAGGGCGAAATTCGATCTTCGGGCAAGATTTTGTCCGCCGAGCAGATCAAGCAGTTTCTTGCGTAGTGTCGCGGGACGAAGGTATCCGCTTGGCACTGCAGAGAAAGGGTCAACTCTCAATCATGTGCGCTGTGCATAGCATTTCATTGACGTCCAGATACATTTCTATTAATGTCGAAATATGGAAATGAAACGGGTGACCGAGGCGCTGGGGGCTTTGGCGCAGGCACACAGACTGGCGGTGTTCCGGCTGTTGGTTCGCGAGGGGCCCAGCGGTCTGCCGGCGGGCGAGGTGGCCGACCGGGTCGGCGTGCCGCCTTCCACCTTGTCGCATCACCTGGCGCACCTGGAGCGGGCCGGCCTGTTGCTCTCCTGGCGGGTTCAGCGCCGCATCTACTACGCGGTGGACGTGGAGGGAACGCGGCGGCTGGTGGCCTTCCTCACTGAGGACTGCTGCCAGGGCTACCCTGAATTGTGCGGCTACGGGAGCGGAAGAGAGACATGCCATGACGATCACCATCTATCACAATCCGAAGTGCGGGACGTCGCGCAACGTCCTGGCGATGATCCGCAACTCGGGCGAGGAACCGGCGATCATCGAGTATCTGAAGACGCCGCCGAGCCGTGAGGAACTGGTCGACCTGATCGGCCGCATGGGCATCTCGCCCCGGGACCTGCTGCGCCGCAAGGGCACGCCCTACGACGAACTGGGCCTCGACGAGCCGAAGTTCACGGATGACGAACTGATCGACTTCTTGATGGAGCACCCGATCCTGATCAATCGCCCCATCGTCGTAACACCGCTCGGCGTCAAGCTGTGCCGCCCTTCGGAAGAGGTTCTCGACATTTTGCCGAACCCGCAACGGAAACCGTTCTTCAAGGAAGACGGCGAGCCGGTCTCGACGGGACCCGCCTCATGAGCGTCAAGGAAATAACGGTTGCGGATGGATCCAGAGGAAGACGCGCGGCGCCGGCGCCGGCCGGTCTCGGGATCTTCGAGCGTTATCTGTCCATCTGGGTGGCGCTCTGCATCGTCGCCGGCATCGCCCTGGGAAGCGTGTTCCCGGTGCTGTTCGAAGTTCTCGCGGAGATCGAATACGCCTCGGTCAACCTAGTGGTCGCGGTCCTGATCTGGGCGATGGTCTATCCGATGATGGTCAACGTGGACTTCGCCAGCCTGCGCCATATCGGCGACCGGCCCAAGGGGCTGATCATCACCATCGTCGTCAACTGGCTGGTCAAGCCGTTCACCATGGCGGCTCTCGGCGTCCTGTTCTTCGAGGTTCTGTTCGCCGGCATGATCGCTCCGGCCGATGCCCAGCAGTACATCGCCGGGCTGATCCTGCTGGGCGCGGCGCCATGCACCGCCATGGTGTTCGTGTGGTCGCAGCTCACCCGCGGCGACTCGACCTACACGCTGGTGCAGGTCTCGGTGAACGACCTGATCATGATCTTCGCGTTCGCGCCCATCGTGGCGCTTCTGCTTGGCGTCACCGACATCGTCGTGCCCTGGGAAACGTTGCTGCTGTCGGTCGGGCTCTACGTG
The DNA here is from genome assembly GCA_963771545.1 of uncultured Alphaproteobacteria bacterium. Classification (GTDB taxonomy): domain Bacteria; phylum Pseudomonadota; class Alphaproteobacteria; order Rhodospirillales; family Defluviicoccaceae; genus CAKZLS01. Next base: position 2,522,946 of record CAVYTX010000002.1, on the reverse strand, counting down.
GTGATCCCGCTGATCGCCGGCGCGCTGACACGCCGCTGGCTCACCGGCCATGCCGGGCAGGTCGAGAGCGGCGAAGCGGCGGTGAGCCGGTTCACCGGCGCGGTGAAGCCGGTCTCGATTCTTGGATTGCTGGTGACGGTGGTGCTGCTGTTCGGGTTTCAAGGGCAGATCATTCTCGACCAGCCGGCGCTGATCGCGCTCATCGCCGCGCCGCTGGTGATCCAATCCTACGGTATTTTCATCGTGGCGTATGCCGCCGCCTGGGCGTGGCGCGTGCCGTTCAATGTAGCGGCCCCCTGCGCGTTGATCGGAACGTCGAACTTTTTCGAGTTGGCGGTCGCGGTCGCCATCAGCCTGTTCGGCCTGAATTCGGGCGCCGCCCTGACGACGGTGGTCGGCGTGCTGGTGGAGGTGCCGGTGATGCTGTCGCTGGTCGCCGTCGCCAATCGTACGCGGGGACTGTTCCCGGAGAGCTGATCGCTGTCGACGCGCGCCTTGCCAAACACCGGCGCAATCGCTATTTTTGGAATGTTGGTTCCAACTTAACTTCGGTAAGGTCATGGCGAGAACCAAGGCGTTCGATCCCGACGAGGTGCTGGACAGCGCCATGCATCTGTTCTGGCGGCAAGGCTACGAGGCGACGTCCATTCATGATCTGGTGGACGCCACCGGTATCAACCGCGCCAGCATGTATGCCAGTTTCGGCGGCAAGGAGGCGCTGTTTGCCGCGGCGCTTGACCGCTACGTGGATCGGATCAGCCGTGACCGGCTCGCCCTGTTGTCGGCGGAAGGATCGGCCCGCAAGGCGCTGGAACGCTACTTCAACGCGCTGATCCGGTTTTCCATCGGCGAGGGCCGCGACCTCGGCTGCCTTCTCACCAACACCGCCGTGGAAGCGGCGGCCCGAAGCCCGGACCTGGACGCCAAGCTGTCGGACGCGTTCGATCGGGTGGAAAAAGCCTTGCGTGAAGTCGCCCGGCGCGGCCAGTCGAACGGCGAGATTTCGCGAAACCACGGTCCGACGGCTCTCGCGCGGTTCCTGATGAGCACGGTCCACGGCTTGCGGGTACTGGCCCGCTTCAATCCCGACGAAAAACATCTCCGCGATACCGCGCGCGTGGCGCTGAGCGTCCTTGATTGATCGGCGGCCGAAGCATCTAACAATAGTCCGCCGCGCCTTGAGAATCCGGAACGACCGTTCTATTAAAGAGTCGAAACGATCGCACCCCGGGCGGTTGCCCTGAATTCAAGGAGACCTCGTCATGAGCTTGCCGACCCCGTTGATCCCCCGCCAGCCGGTTCCATCCCTCGAGTTGCCTACCGTCGGCGGCGGAATCTGGCGCCTCGCCGATCAGAAGCCGGAGCATTTCACCATGGTGGTGTTCTACCGGGGCCGCCATTGCCCGATCTGTTCCATGTATCTGGCCGATCTGAACGCGAAGGCGGCGGCGTTCGCGGCAAAGGGTGTTACGATCCTGATCGCGTCCAGCAACTCCGAGGACCGCGCCGTCGACGCCAAGGCCGAGTGGAAACTGGACAATCTCACCGTGGGCTACGACCTCCCGCTGGACAAGGCGCGGGAATGGGGCCTCTACGTGTCGAGCAGCCGCGGCATGACGTCCATCGGCGTGGAAGAATCGGCGCGGTTCAATGAACCCGGCCTGTTCGTGGTTCGCCCCGACGGCACGCTTTACTTCGGCGCGGTCCAGACCATGCCGTTCGCCCGTCCCGCGTTCGGCGACATCCTCAAGGCGCTCGACTTCGTCATCGCCAACGACTACCCCGCGCGCGGCGAGGTCATCGACACGTCAGGCGCCTAGGGAACGTTCCAACGCGTCGGGAAGCTCGGCGAGGCCGCCGATGGTCAGTGTGGGCTGGATCTCCCATGGGTCGAACACGGCGCTTTGCGAGCGCTTGACCCACGCCGCCCGCATGCCGGCGGAGATGGCGCCGATGACGTCGAACGGATTGCTGGAGACGAGCCACGCCTCCGCGCCGCTTGCCCCCGAGCGGCGGAGGAAGTGCGCGTAAACGCCGGGGTTCGGTTTGAAGCTGCGGATCTCGTCGGTGCTGACCACATCGTCGAAGAAGCCGTCGATGCCGGCGTTTCCGAGCAGCCCGCGAACGGCATCCGCCGTGCCGTTGGAGAAGGCGAACATCCGCGCGTCGCCGGACTTCAGTGTCTCCAGCGCCTCTTTGACTTCCGAAAACGGCGGCAAAACGCGGTAGACCTCCATGAGGACATCGCGGTCCGTTTGCGGAATCTCCGCATCAAATACCAGGCACGCGTAATCCAGCGCCTGCCGGGTGCACACGGAAAACTCGCGGTAGTTCTGCATGAGCCCGCGGCGGAACGAATACTCGAGCTGCTTCTCCCGCCAAAGCGCGGAGAACGCGGCGGCTCGGCCCGGAACATGGTCCATCAGCTTGTCGATCACGCCGGCGGTATCGATCAGCGTGCCGTAGACGTCGAGCGCGAGCGTCGTTGTCATGATGTCGTCTTTCACCGTTCCCGTTCATCGCCATCCGCCGGAACGGACGAGGCGCTGGCGACGCCAACGCCCCGCCGCCGGTCAGATCACCCGCTTTTCGCGTAACTCCGCGATTTGCGCCTCGTTTATGCCGAGCAAATCCTTCAGCACCTCGTCGGTATGCTGGCCCAACGTCGGACCCAGGTGTTCGATGTGGCCCGGCGTCTCCGACAATCTGGGAACGATGTTGGGCACGATCACCGTCTCACCCACGTCCTCCTCATCGATGGCCACCATGTTACGGCGCGCGTGGAACTGCCGGTTGGCGAAGATGTCGCGGATGTTGTTCAACGGACCCGCCGGCGCGCTCCACTTGTTGCAGCGCTCCAGCACGTCGTCCCGGCTGAGCGACCCGCACCAGTCGCGGACGATTTCGTTGACGTCGCCGCGATTGGCCAGCCGCTCCGCCTGCAGGCCATAGAGGCTCGTCGAGGCCAGCTCCGGCCGCCCCATGGCCTCGGCCAGACGGGCGAACAGCTTGTCGGTGGTGCACGCGATGGCCACCCAGCCCCCGTCCCTGGTGGGGAAGTGGCCGTAGGGGCACGCGCTTTCGATGTGCGGGCCGTGGCGCTCGCGAATGGTGCCGTACATGGCGTACGCCGGGGCCAATTCCTCGGTGCAGCGGAATACCAACTCGTAGAGTGCCGTGTCGATGTACTGGCCGTGGCCGGTCTTGTCCTTGTAACGCAGCGCCATCAACACGCCGACCGCGCCGTAAAGACCGGACATGTAATCGCCGAGCGTGGTCGAACCGGGGGTCACCGGCGTCCCCTTGGGCATGCCGGAGAGATAGGCGATGCCGCCCACCGCGTGGGCGATGCGGGCGAAACCCGGTCGGCTGGCGTACGGGCCCGTCTGGCCGTAGCCCGACACCCGCAGCATGATCAGCCCCGGGTTGATCTCGTGGAGCACTTCCCAGCCGATCCCCCATTTCTCCAGGGTGCCGGGCCGGAAGTTCTCGCAGATGATGTCGGTCTGCGCCGCCAGCGCCTTGAATAGTTCCACGCCTTCCGGTCGATGGAGATCGATGGTCACCGACTTCTTGTTGCGGGCCTCGCTGAGCCAGGTCAGCGTATCGCCCCGCTTGGTCGGAGTGCCGAACCGCCGGCACGCGTCGCCGCCCACCGGATGCTCCACCTTCAGCACTTCGGCGCCGAATTCGCCGAGAATCGCGGCGCAGTACGGGGCGGCGATGATGGTGGCGACGTCGATCACGCGGATGCCTTTGAGGGGCAGGGTTGTCTTGTTCTCGTCAGTCATGGTTTACCTCGAGAGCGCTGAACGCGGACGCGCCGCGCTAGATGATCTTTTGCTTGCGGAAGCGGGTGATTTCGTCGGCCGAAAGACCGAGGAGTTCCCGCATGACTTCATAGGTGGCATTGCCGAGCGATGGCCCGAGATTGGTAATCCGGCCGGGCGTCTCCGAAAGCGTCGGCACCACGCCGGGAACCGTCACCGGGCCCATGCCGGGCTCGTCGATCGTTTCCAGGTTGCCGCGCGCCTGAAAGTGCTCATCGTTGAAAATGTCGGCAATGTTGTTGACCTTGCCGATGGGCACTTGCCCGGCCAGGCACCTGTCCATGAGTTCCTTGCGCATAAGAGAACCGGTCCACTCGGTAACCATCGCGTTGACCTCGTCGCGCGCTTTCAGGCGCTTGCGCTGCTCGCCGTAGAGCGTATGCGAAGCCAGTTCCGGCCGCTCCATGACCTCGGCGAGGCGTTCGAACATTTTGTCGGTGGTGCAGGCGATGGCCACCCACTTGTCGTCCTTGGTGCGGAAGTGGCCATGGGGAACGGCGACGAAGCTGCCGGCGCCCTCGCGCTCGCGGATCTTGCCGAACAGGCCATAGGCCGCGGCCAGTTCGTCCATTTGCCGGAACACGGCCTCATAAATGGCGATGTCGATGATCTGGCCCTGGCCCGTGGCCTCGGCGTGCCGCAAAGCGAGCATCACACCGATCGCCCCGTAGAGGCTCGACACGTAGTCGCCGAGCGGCGCCGTTCCCGGAACCACCGGCGTCTCGCCGGGAAAGCCGCACAGATACGACAGTCCGCCGATGGCATGGGCGATGTGGGAAAAGCCGGTGCGATGGCGGTAGGGACCGGTCTGCCCGAAGCCGGACACCCGCAGCATCACCAGCCTTGGATTGGCGGCCTTGAGAACATCCCAGCCGAGTCCCCATTCCTCCATGATGCCGGGGCGGAAATTCTCGATCAACACGTCGGCCTTCTTGACCAGTCGAATGAACAGATCGACGCCCGGCGCTTGGCGCAGGTCGATGGTCACCGACTTCTTGTTCCGGGCCTCGCTCAGCCAGGCCAGAGTGGCGTCATGGCGCTTGGTCTGGGTGCCGAACCGGCGCATGGGATCGCCGGCGATGGGGTGCTCGACCTTGAGCACCTCGGCCCCAAACTCGCCGAGCATCGACGCCGTATACGGACCGGCCAGAAATGTACCCACATCGATGACGCGGACGCCGGCCATGGGCAGCTTCTGCTCCTCGAACCATTTTTTCTCGGCGGGATCGATGGAGCCGCCGGTTCCTTGCTTTTGCTCAGCCTCGGCCTTTTTCGCTCCCTTGCGGGGTTTGTCCTTTTCCGGTGTGTCGGACTGCATTTGATGCCCTCCCTCCCATTTCCTTAGTTCGTGCGACGCCTGGACGCGCGCGGGGATCCGTCGCGAGAGCGCGTTATCGATTGTATTTGCGGCCGCTCCCAACCGATCCTATCCAGCGTCCGTGAACCTAGCAGGGTTTTAGGGCGTGATCTACTTCCTGAACCATTCATGTCGAGCAAATCAGATCTGAATTGTACACATACCCCTTGCAGTTGCGGGGTATACCAACTCTTGATACAACCCGCTCAAACGTTGGGAGGCCAAGCTCGGCACCCGAACGGACCGTTTGCAATCAAGATCCGCGCGCTCGCGCCGCCGCCGGCGCGGCGGTTTCGCGGACACGTCATGGAGGAGGGAACGCCTTGAACAATCTGCTCAAAGGAATGCGCGTTATCGAGGGTTCGGCGTTCGTCGCCGCGCCGCTGTGCGGAATGACGCTGGCGCAGCAGGGCGCCGAGGTGATCCGCTTCGATCCCGTTCAGGGCGGTCTCGACGCCAATCGCTGGCCGCTCACGGCGGATGGCAAAAGCCTCTATTGGGTCGGCCTGAACAAGGGCAAACGGTCCATCGCCGTCAACACCCGCGATCCGGAAGGCCAGGAACTGATCACCAACCTGATCACCGCGCCGGGCGAGGGCAACGGCATTTTCCTGACGAACTTTCCGGCATCGGGCTGGCTTGGGTACGAGACCCTGAAGAAGCGCCGCGAAGATCTGATCATGATGAACTTGTTCGGCAATCCCGACGGCAGTTCGGCGGTGGACTACACCGTCAACTGCGCCATCGGCATTCCGTTCGCCACCGGCCCGACCCACGGCCACAAGCCGGTCAACCCGGTCAACCACGTGCTGCCGGCCTGGGACGCCATCACCGGGGTGACGGCGGCCATGGGCATTGTCGGCGCCGAGCGCTACCGCAGGCTCAACGGGGTGGGCCAGTTCATCAAACTGCCTTTGTCCGACGTGGCCATGGCCATGGTCGGCAATCTCGGGCTGATCGGCGAGGCCCAGATCAACAAGGAAGACCATTACTCCTTCGGCAACTACCTGTACGGCGCCTATGGCCGCGAGTTCGAAACCAAGGACGACCGCTACATCTATGTGGTCGCGATTACCAAACGCCAGTGGGCGGCGCTATGCAAGTCCACGGAATTGACCGACCGCTTGGAGCTGATCGAGCCGCTGCTCAATGTCAACCTCAGTAGGGAGGGTGACCGCTTCAAGGCGCGGGACGCCATTTCGGCGGTGCTGCAGCCTTGGTTCTCCGAACGTACACTGGACGAGGTCACGCGGGCGTTCGAGGGCACCGGTGTGTGCTGGGGGCCGTATCAGACGTTCCTGCAAATGATCGAGCACGATCCCCGCTGCTCCACCGACAACCCCATGTTCGCGGACATCGAACAACCCGGCATCGGCAGCTACCTGGTGCCGGGCTCGCCGCTCGCGTTCAGCAATCTGGAGCGGTTACCGCCCACCCGGGCGCCGATGCTGGGCGAGCACACCGACGAGGTGCTCACGGAAATCCTCGGCCTCGACAACTCCCAGATCGGCAAGCTGCGCGACAACGGCATCGTCGCCGGCCCCGTCGATGTTCGAGCCTGAGCCCGCCATGACCGACACGACCGCATCCTTCGCCGAGTGGATCGGCAACACCGACACCGTCGAGGACCACATCGGCCTATTCCCGGCCCAGGCCCTCGCCGCCACCCTCGACGACGCCACGGCCTTCGAACCCGGCGCGCCGCTGCCGCCGGTGTGGCACTGGTTCTACTTTTTGCCCAAGGCGCCGCAATCGAAGCTCGGCCCCGACGGCCATCCCGAGCGCGGCGGCTTCATGCCGCCCATCGAACTGCCGCGCCGCATGTTCGCGGGCGCCCGCATGCGCTTTCACCAGCCGCTGGTCATCGGCCAGCCGGCCCGCCGCGACGCCGAGATCCTCAAGGTGTCGCAAAAGACGGGCCGCACCGGCACGCTCGCGTTCGTCACCGTCGGCTACAAGATCCACCAGGACGGCGCGCTGTGCATCGAAGAGGAGCAGGATATCGTCTACCGCGAACCGGGCGCGCCGGTACCGGCGCCGGAAGTGGTGGAGCTGCTGCCGCCGCCCGCCGGCGCCTGGACCCGGACCGTGACCCCCGACCCGCGGCTCTTGTTCCGGTTTTCGGCGCTCACCTTCAACGCCCACCGCATCCACTACGACCGGCCCTACGCCACGGGCGAGGAGGGCTATCCGGGTCTGGTGGTGCACGGACCGCTGACGGCGATCCTGCTCATGGAGCTGGTGCGCCACAACGCCGGCCGGCCGGCCACGGGCTTCAGTTTCCGCGGCCAGGCGCCGCTGTTCGACCTGGCGCCGTTCCGCCTGACGGCGACGCCCGCCGACAACAACATGGTCGAGCTGGAAGCCCACGGCCCCAACGGCAAGGTAGCCATGTCCGCCACCGCCGAACTCGGGTAACACTTGGCGCCGGCGCGCTTGCCGCGCGGTTTTGTCTACCTTTTGTCTACCTCGGGCACCTTTTTGTATACCGTCGTTTCGCCGCCGTGGCGCTTAAGCCGTTGATTTTAAACAATACCCATTCGCCCGAATGTGAAAGGTTGTGAAAGGTATGCAAAAGTATACAAAAGTAGACATGTTTGCAGGCTAAGCCCTTGATTTTTCTAGAAGAGCCTTTTCGACTAGGTATACAAAAGTATACACGAGTGCCGCATAATGCATTGATAGTGAACGCCTTTTTGCCGAAACAAAAGTCAACAAACCGCACGGGGATCGAAGCCGGCGCCACCGCGGCGGCGTTCGCCAAATCGACGAACCACCGGCCAAACCGCTGCCGCCGAGCCTTCAATAGGGTCATGGCAGCCTCGAAGTCAAAGTATGGATATATAGGTAAATATACCTAACTTGCCTTGTGGTCAAGCTGGTTCGCCGTGACGGCCAGCAACCCGCATCGCCGTTAGCCTCGAGAGGCCGCCACAATGGGTTGCTATCAGGGGTCGTTGGTATTGGGCTTATCTCGAGACTTGCCAACCATGCGCCTCAAGTTCAATCGAGTCTGACCCCTTGACAATGTTGCGCGCCCAGAAATGCGCCGTGCTACAGGCCTCCAGGCCGATCAGGCACGGTTCCAGCCCCGCGAAGAAATCGCGAACCTTGGCGCGCCGCAAGCGGCGGCGGACAACCACCTCTCCTTTGGCGTTAACCCGCATTTCTCACGAAGGATAGGTGCATCGGGGCTCTGAAATCTGGGATAATTCTTCTGCAACAAAGGCTTATCTGATTGCAGAGTAACAGGGGCAAAACACCGGGCGGTCAGGCGGGGGAGGCTCTCGCTCGGACGAGATCGGGGAGGGGCGGGATTTCCGGGGCGTCGGGCGCGTGGAGGCGGTCGCCGAGGTAGGTCCAGAACGATATCCCGAGTTTCCGGCAGGTTTTCATCAGGCCGAGGAAGGCGTCGCGGCAGTCGCGGCCGACGTCGGAACGGGTTCCGGCGGAGATCTTGCGCCGCGTGACCTGGCAGCGGATGTCGTTTTCGGAGCCGTTGGTGTGCAGCGGGATCTCGGGCCGGTCTAGAACGGCAAGCAACTCTTGCTTGTTGGCGTGCAACCGGCGCAGCAGCCGATCGAGGGTGACAAAGCCGGTGCGGGTGGTGAACAGGGCGTCGAAACGTCGCGCGAGGTCCGCCTTGCGCCGGGCCGACGGCCGCTTCCGGTAGGCCTTGAGGTCGGCGTAGAGCCGCCAGACGCGGGCGCGGATGCGCGTCACGGCCCGGCGCTGGCGGTCGTTGAAGGTGTCCAGCTTGTGGATCAGGCGCTCGGCGTGCACCCAGCAGAGCGCGTGGCGGCCGACGTTGAACTGGCCGGCGTCGTCGCTGAGGATGACGGCGTCGCCCAGCAAGCCGTGGTCGACGATGCTGCCCCACAGCGCCCCCTCGGTGGCGACGCGGACCGGGTCCGGGGCGACCTTGAGGCCGGTGAGGCCGAGGCGTTCGAGATGGGCGGTCCACGCCGCCGCGTCCGCGAAGCGCTTGCCGTCGTCCGCCGCCAGCCGGGCGATCAGCGGACCCGCCAGGCCCCCCGCGCGCATGAAGGCCAGCGCGGCGTCGTTGACCACGTAGTCGCCGTGTCCGGCGCGCAGCAGTTCGAGAAAGTTCCGCCGGCTCTTGGAGCCGGTGGTGGCGAACCAGGTGAAGTGGTCGTTGCCGATCTGGGTGCAGGTTCCGTTCGTCGCCTTGTGACGGGCCCCCGTGTCGTCGGCGCTGATCCACGCCGCCGTCTCCAGCCCGGCCCGCAGAACCGCGCGCGCCTCGTCGACAAAGGGCTCTTGGCCATCGATGAGCAGGCGCCCCAACTGCCGCTCCGAGAGACTCACCCCGAGGTCGCGAAGGTGCGCGAGCAGCCCCGGACCCGTCATCCGCCCCTGGTGGTAGAGCGCCAGCACGGTGCGCCGCAACTCCGCGCCCACATGGCCGCGCACCCCGCACGGCAGCGGCGCCACGATCGTCTCTCCGCTCGGCGTTTTCCAGCGTTCCCGGCGATAGCGGATCGCGATCGGCCGGACCACCAGGTCCTGAACCACCGTCGTCTCGTAGCCCTTGAACCGCGAGCCCGGCGGCGCGTCGATCCTGATCACCCGTTCCTCGGTGACGAGCACCCGCTTGGCCCCGCGCCCACGGCGCTTTATGGTCTTGCCATCCTTTGGCTTACCATCCGTCGCCGCCTCCATCCCACTCGGACGGATCTTCGGCCGACCCTTCAGACCCTTGAGGCGGGCAATCTCGTCGCGCAGCGCCGCGGTCTCCGCGCGCAAAGCCGAAATCTCTTCGAGAAGCCGCAAAACCAGCTTCTTGAGTTCGTCAACCCTCAGATCGTCAACATCCGGTATCGAGGCGGCCATGGCGACAGTGAATCACATCCGACCGCGCGGCCAAACCAAGATCCCGCATGACCGATCACTTCGAGGCCGACATGTGACTTCTCGGACTCACCACAATGCCCGGGATTCTGCCCCTGTTACATTGCAGAGGAGTTCCCCGATGCCGACGAAGTGTACCTCGAACCTGTTTGGTTTTTCCAGCGTCGAAGGGCGCAAAGTGGTTTCCGGTTTCGATGGCGGTGCGGTGACTTCGGAGGCCGGGGCTTTGCTGCTGGGCGCGACCGACCGGGCGACCCGGCTGGTGGAGCGGTTTGCCGGGTGCTTCGCGGACGCGCGGCGTCAGGCGAGCGTCGATCATTCGGTGGGCTCGATGGTGGGCCAGCGGGTGTTCGCCATCGCGCTCGGCTACGAGGATCTTGTGGATCACGACGAACTTCGCGACGATCCGGTGATGCGGGTTCTGTCGGGGCGGCTGTCGGCGCCGCTGGCGGGCAAGAGCACGCTGAACCGGCTGGAACACGCGCCGGAGGGCGGTCCGACGCGCTACCACCGGATCGGCCACGACGCGGCCGCCATCGAAGCGTTGTTCGTGGAGCTGTTCGTGGAGGCCCATGCCAAGCCGCCGAAGCGGATCGTGCTGGATCTGGACGCCACCGACGATCCCCTGCACGGCCGCCAAGAGGGCCGGTTTTTCCATGGCTACTACGACGGCTACTGCTACCTACCGCTCTACGTCTTCTGCGGCGACCACCTGTTGGCGGCCAAGCTCAGGCGCTCCAACATCGACGCCTCGGCCGGTTCCGTCGAGGAGGTGGAGCGCATCGTCGGGCACATCCGGGAGCGCTGGCCCCGGACCCGCGTCCTGCTGCGGGCCGACAGTGCCTTCGCCCGCGAGGCGCTGATGGCTTGGTGCGAGGCGAACGGGGTCGATTATCTGTTCGGCCTGGCCCGCAACACCCGTCTGGTCGAGCGCATCGAGGCCGACCTGTGGTGGGCCGAGGAAGAGGCCAAGGCAAGCGGCCAGGCGGCGCGGCGCTTCGCCGACTTCCCGTGGACGACGCGCGACAGCTGGAGCCGTCGGCGGCGCGTGGTGGCCAAGGCCGAGTGGACCCGGGGCAAGGCCAATCCCCGCTTTGTCGTCACCTCGCTCGGCCGCAAGGAGTTTGACGCCCGGACGCTCTACGAGGACGTCTACTGCGCCCGGGGCGACATGGAAAACCGCATCAAGGAGTGCCAGGGAGACCTGTTCGCCGACCGCACCTCGGCCGCCACCATGCGCGCCAACCAGCTGCGCCTGTGGTTCGCCTCGATGGCCTACGTCCTGCTCGCGGCGCTGCGGCGCATCGGACTGGCGCATACCCAGTTCGCCCGCGCCACCTGCGGAACCATCCGCCTCAAGTTGTTGAAGATCGGCGCCCTGGTCCGCACCTCGGTGCGCCGGATCAAGGTCGCCATGGCCTCCGGACAAACCCCTACCACGGCGAGTTCGCCCTCGCTCACGCCCGATTAACCGCCGCCGCGGCGTAACGCGGCCCGCAAACCCTGAACGCCAACAACCGAGGATCCAGCCCCGACAAAACAAACCGGAAATGACCGGGGGGTTCCGCGCGCGTGCGCCTGAGCAAGCCAAACAGCACCGCCTCTATAGCCAGTACAGTCACCCTGGTGAGAAATGCGGGTTAATGCCATGCACTTGAAAGACGTTCTTGGCCAAATCCAAGCCAATCGTGGTAATTTGCATGTCGGACGGCTCCTCTCGGTTGTGGCGTTCAATACGACTACCGTAAGGCACTTCGTTGCCGGGGAGCAGGGGCCGTCCACCCCATCAGATTTGGTTGAAAATCAAATGACTCTGACCCCTTGATTCTCATGACCGCACCCGACCGACATGGCATTCACGCCAAATTCTCCTTGCAACGCAGGGGCCGTCCACACATGACCCCTTTGCTTGGGAGGTATTTATAAACTACAATGTGTTATGTAAGAGTCGCCGCAAAACACCCAGACAGTAGTGGTTGCGTCCTCTTTGATTCTAGACTTGACAAAGATTGACAGAAGGTAACAGAAGGTATACGTTTCGAAGCGTTAACGAAAGCGTTGCAGGGGGGGCAAAGTCATGGTGGATTGGACACCATTTCGGCCGAACCAGCAGGACTTGGAGCGGATCGATCGCGACGTCGGGGAGATGCCCGCCATCCAGCAAAAACTGGTCACCCGGCACCCGGATCTGAAGGTTGGCGATCGGGTGGCCCATCAGTATCAAATCGCCGGCAGCAAAGTATCGCTGCAAATCGAGTCGCAGCTGCCGGAAAACCTGGCGGGCGTCGGTTTGTTCGAGCCGGGCGCCGTGCACATCGGCATCGGACGCGTCTCGACCGGTCTCGGTTGCCCTCACCTGGAGACCGATCCGGATTTCCTCGGACTGATGCTGGCGTTTCAAACCAAGGGCGGCCAACGTGTGGACTTTCTTGGAATCAACGATCCCGGCTCACCCACCGACACGCACCAGGAGTTCATGAAGCTTCTCGATGCGACGGCCGAGGGCGCAGGTGCCGAACCGCCCTTCGGCAGCGGCGCCGGTGAGCTGGATATTCCCAATCTGCTAGCGAGCAACCTGCGCGTCGCATCCAGTCTCATCGACAGCCTCGGCTTTATCCGCGGTTTCGGCACGGCCGGGCATGTGCTGCGACAAACGTGGCGTACGGCGAGATCGAGCACGGCCTACCAGAGGTACTGGACAGGCGTCGTCGAGACGGGCGGCATCCCCGGCAAATTCGTGGTCGTGCCGGTCACGGATGAAAACAAGCTCCGATCCCTGACGCCGGGCGAGTGGCACCTGTCCGAGGAATGGCGCGACCGGCAGGCCAAAGGACCGGTGGTCTTCAACATGCATTGGCTGCCGTTCATCGATGAAAAGGTTACGTCGTTGACGGATCTCACCGAAGGTTGGGAGGAGCGGCCGCACCTAATCGGGCAGGTCACGTTCCCTCAATCCGACGGCACGAGCGAGCAGGACCGGCTATGGGCGGCGCTGGCAGTGGAGATGGGCGCCAATCCGGGCAACTGGGTGCGCAACAAGGACAACAGCATTCCCGAACCCGGCACTGAATTCACCTGCGCGCGCAAATTCGCCTACCGTATAAGCCAGGCGGGCCGGGACGTTCTGCCCGAGGCCGCTTACACGCAGATGTTTGCGAGCGGTGAGATCGACGGCACCATGGCGGAAGAGCTCGAACGCCGCCGCGCGAAAAAGAAGGGCATGGGCCACGTCGATGCAGCTCCGGGCGGGTCGTCCACTTGAGACTCCGGCCGCCGAGACTGGGGGACGTCGTGGACAAAGACGCCCCTCAACTTATACGGCTTCCCCTGAACTTTTGGGGAAAGTCCTGGTGAAAACAAGGGTCGTATACTAGGGTCTGTTGACAATTAACGCATGGCGATGACGGTGGCGACCATGTCGGGTTTGCGCCGTAGCTTGTGTCGGTTTTGTCGTAGCGTGTCGCGATGCCGCGAAATTCCTTGATCTTGGCGAAGTAGTTTTCGACCAAATGGCGCCATCGGTACATGTCCTTGTCATAGGCGATCCGCTGTTTTCGGTTGGCTATCGGTGGGATAACGGCGATAGCGCCGCGTTGGTTCCAGCAGGGCATCGAAGCGAAGGTCTCGGATCAAGGGAGCGACGCCCGCCATGTCATGGCGCTGACCGGGAAGCAGCACGAACCGAACCACGCCTCCCAAGGCGTCCACCAAGGCGACGATCTTGGTGGTCAGGCCTCCTCTCGATCGCCCGATAGCCTGATTTTAAGTCCCCCTTTTGCGCCGCTCGCCTTCTGGTGAACGCTGACGATGGTGCCGTCGATGAGCGCATACTCGAAGTCCGGCTCTTCCGATAGGACCTCGAACAGCCGTTCGAAGACACCCTTTATCGCCCACCGGCGAAAGCGCTGAAAAACACTGTTCCATTTGCCCAGAACCACCGGCAGGTCGCGCCACGGCGAACCCGTGCGAACCCGCCATAAAACGGCTTCCAAAAACAAGCGATTGTTCGCCGCCGTAACCCCGCAATCCGTGACCTTGCCCGGAAGATGGGGGGAAATCTTCTCCCAAACCTCGTCCCCGATAACCAAACGCTCCGTGTTCATCCAAGATCTCCCTCAAAAGGAAGCTTGAATCACTTTTCATCGGGCCTGAGAATCCCCTAATTGTCAACAGACCCTAGATTGGAAAAAGCGTCGGGAGCCCAAAGAGATCGGCCGCAGCTGAAGGTCGAGCGGACCAAAGTCGTGTGGAAGCCGACCAACGGCTGGAAAAGGTCCGCAATTCGCAGGATAGTGAGCCTGCGGTCAGCCCGTATGCCATGCCGGCCCATAGCCATGAGCAGACACGGCGGGCGGCTGGAAGCTAACACCTTGAGCGTCGAAAATCAGGGGACGAGCGGAACCGAGCAGAACACCGCGCATCAAGGCGACGCGAGCGGCTTCCTAACGTCACAGTTCAGCTGCCAGGGCCGACGAAAGGCCAGAACAGCACGCCAGACCGAAAATGGCCCGGTCAGCCGGGGCATCCGGTTAGCCGGTAGCATCGACTTACTGGTTGTCGAACCGTGCTGCGGTTCAATGATCTTGTCGGTTTTTCCCCGAAAGCGATAGGGATTGCTTGGATGAATGGACAGCATCGACAACCTCGTCCGCGTTCGCAAGAAATGTGAACGTGTATTCCTGCCCTTGCAGGCGAAAGCAAATCGCCGGGCTAACGAACATGACTATGGTCGCCTTGACATCATCAATCATCCCCAATGGAAAACTAAGATAGTCCGTCGTTGTCAAGATCGTTTTTAGCTTCGTGAGAAAGACAAGCCGGTAGTTTGTTACTACAACCAGTCCATCAGGTCGATCAAACCAGTTTTCTTGGTTCCAGTATTTGCCGATCTTCTGAAGGACAATCTGCTCCTCATCCGATCCGCCGAGAGTGCGGATGATCTTAGCAAACTCGCGCTTCGACGCATCGACCTCGCGAAGAACTTTAAGCGTGATTTTTCCTAACTCGAAAGCTATTTCAACGAAGTCCTCCATCCTAGTCCCCTCCTAAACTTGACCATGGTCGCTTTGACATCCTCAATCAACTCCAAGGGAAACAGCTATTCCAAGCTACCCGGTTTCTGGACTTTGCCCACCATTTGGACGTGGGCGCTACCGGGGCCCCAATTGACGTAAATGAGATAATGCGATCGTCTGGGGTCTTCGGCAATGGGTCAAGAGCGCCAGTCAGCGCCTTGAGGGATGAGGGTCGATCAATGGGGTCAGAATAATTTGATCCGAACCCAGGCGGTGATGATGACGTTCAGGCCCACCAGGGATCGATCACCGCCACGCCACAGCCCTCGAAGTCCTTGACGTTGCGGGTCGCCACCACCGCGCCCCGCGACAGCGCGATGGCGGCGATCATGGCGCCGAACGATGCGATCGGTCGGCCCTGTTGCTTTCGCGCGGCGGCGATGGCCGGATACTCATGGGCCGCGGCCGTGTCGAATGGCAGAACCCGGCCTCGGAAGTCTTCCAAGAACATCCGATCCACCGCCGCTTCGAGGGCTCCACGGCGGGCGCCGAGAGACATCAGCGCGAGTCCGTATCCGATCTCCGCTTGGGTCACGCTCGTGGTGAACAGGTGCAAGGCCGGCCGGGCGGCCAGCCATTTCGCCACCATTTCGGCCGGCTTGGAACGCATCAGTTCGGAAAGCACATTGGTGTCGAGAACAATCATTCCTCGAACGTCGGCGGCTCGCGCATGGGCTCGCGCGGAACCGGCGGCAGATCCACGCCGCGCAGCGGGCCAAAACGTTTTCGTATGGCGTCGGCCAGATTTACTGGCGGTTCGTTTCGGGCGGAAAGCGCGGTTCGCAGGATCTCCCGCACCTCGTCTTCCATGGACCGGTCGTTCTCGGCCGCGCGGATCCTCAGCCGCTTCTTCAATGCGTCATCCAAGTTACGGATGGTGATGCTTGCCATGGTGAACATCCTAAATGCAATCGGCAGTATCATCGTAATCATTGATTGCAATGCCGTCAATGCAGCGCCGAGCCGTTTATAAACGACGTCTCGATCTCACTGAGCGATCCCAAGGAACAGAGTCAACGAGCGATTCAGCCGAGCCATCGTCGCTTCATCCACAACGCCGATTTCGGGGCCGATACGTTCGCGTCTCAGCGCGGCCATCTTGTCCACCATGATCTGCGATGGGGCGCGAAGGCCATTGCCGGCCGTCGGCTCCATGGTCAAACGAAACAACGGCGCATCCACGGGTTCGCTGCTCATCAAACAGACGATCACGCTCGCATGGGTTTGGTTGAACAGGTCGGATTGGATCACAACGGCCGGACGGCGTTTTCCATAGTCTCCAGGCGCCGTGACCAGCACGATGTCTCCGCGCTTCATGTCCGGTTATCGAAATCAGCGGCCGCTTCAATGAAATCGAGCGCGTCTCGTTCGCTGGCGTGGACGCCAGCCAGGAGGGATTGGCGACGGGCTTCTTCGGCGAAGTGAGGAGCATTCGTATCCGGAACCCAGATTTGTAGAGGCCGCAACCCGGCGGCCCGCAACCGGGCGCGATAGTCCCTCATCTTGGCGCTCGGGGTCTTGGGCTTCCGATATGCGGTCATATCCACGCGCGCTCCTTCGAGATCATGGGATGGTTTGGCAACATGTTACCAAGATCCTTGACGAATGTCTTCCGTGATTTGGCGCGCAACGGCAAACCGGCCCTGTCGCGGGGACAGGGCCGGCGCCGACAGCTTATGGATCTGGTCTGGATCGCCGCAATCAGGCCGCGGCGGCGGACTCCATTTTCGAGATGGCGTCGGCCATGGCCACCACCCGCTTGGCGCTCTCCACGTGCAGGTTTTCGATGAGCTTGCCGTCGACGACGGCCACGCCCTCTCCCCTGTCCGCGGCGGCGGCGTGCGCGGCGATGATCTTGCGCGACCATTCCACGAAGTCCGGCCTCGGCGTGAACACCTCGTTGCAGGGCGCCACCTGCTTGGGATGGATGAGGGTCTTGCCGTCGAAGCCCAGCTCCGCGCCCTGGTCACAGGCGAATTCGAAACCGTCGGCGTCGTCCAAATCCAGATAAACGCCGTCGAGGATGTCGAGACCGGCGGCGCGCGCCGCCAGCATGCAAATTCCCAGCGACGTGATCATGGGCAGGCGTTCGCGGGTGTGGGTGCAGTCCAGCTCCTTGGCCAGGTCCGAGGTTCCCATCACCAGGCAGCCCATGCGCGGGCTGGCCTCGGCGATGCGCTCGGCCGAGAGCACGCTCCGGGGCGTTTCCATCATCGCCCAGATGGCCATGTCGTCGGGCGCGCCGTTGGCGATCATGATCGCCTCCATGTGACGGATGGCGTCGGCGCTCTCCACTTTCGGCAGAACGATGGCGTCGGCGCCGGACCGCGACGCGGCGGCGATGTCTTCATAGCCCCATGGGGTCGACAATCCGTTGACCCGGATGGTGATTTCGCGCATGCCGTAGCCGCCATCCTTGACGGCGTTGCAGACTTGCAGGCGCGCCTGGTCCTTGGCGTCGGGGGCAACGGCGTCCTCGAGATCGAGGATCAGGCCGTCGGCCATGATGGTCTTGGCTTTTTCCAGCGCCCGGGCGTTCGATCCCGGCATATAGAGCACGCTCCGGCGCGGTCTTGCGGTTGCTGCCATGGTGTTTTCTCCTCCTCCCGGATTTTCGCGGGCGTTCAAGGGAATCGCTTTTCGCACATGCGAAAACGTACTATTGGTTGACCCGTCATGGCAAGTTGCGCTGATAGAAATTCTTCCGGCCGCGGATCGGTTCGACCGTGACCATCCTGTCTTTCCAATCCTCCGTCGCTTATGGCTACGTGGGCAACGCCGCCGCGGTGTTCTGCCTCCGCCGCGCCGGGTTCGAGGTGTGGCCGGTGGATACGGTGATATTCAGCAACCATCCGGGGCACGGCGGTTTCCGCGGGCACGCGCGGGACGCCGCCAGGATCATCGAAATCGTCGACGGCCTGGACGACTTGGATGTCTTGAAAAGATGCCGCGCGGTGATTTCCGGGTATATGGGATCGAAGGAGACGGGCCAGGCCGTGTTGCGGGCGGTGGCGAGGGTGAAGGCGCTGAATCCCGACGCGCTCTATTGTTGCGACCCGGTGATGGGCGACGTTGAAACGGGCCTTTACGTCTCCGGTGGACTGTCGGGGTTTTTCAGAAGCGAGGCGGCCGCCGCCGCCGATATCCTGATGCCCAATCATTTCGAACTGGAGGTGCTGGCGGAGCACTCGGTCCAAACCGCCGCCGACGTTCTCACGGCCACCGACCTCCTGCTGTCGCGCGGCGCCCGCGCGGTGGTGGTCACATCGCTCCTCACGTCCAACATGGAGCCCGACACCATCGCCAATCTGGCGGTGACGAAGGACGGCGCCTGGCTGGTGACGACCCAGAGGCTTCCGCTCACCGCCAAGGGCGCGGGAGACGCGCTGGCTGCTCTGTTCCTGGGCTTTTACCTCGAGCACGGAAACGCCGGAGACGCCCTGTCGCGGGCGGTCTCCTCGATCTTCGCCGTGGTCAAGGCGTCCTCCCACGCGCCCGAGTTGCGGCTGATCGAGGCGCAGGACGCCATCGCCGAACCCCCCCGGCGGTTCCTGGCCCGCAAGGTGCGGTAAGACGGCTCATAATTAGGGTAGAAAAAACTACCTAAACGAGCTATACTTTGTCCAATGCACCATTAACGAGCATAAACCTCGCCTTCCGATCCACTGCCGGCCGCACCCAATATGATCATTCAGCCGTTGAAAGACGCTCCGCGCCTGGACGAATTTTCGTTCATGGTCGTGGACGACAGCATCGTCGTGCGCAACTTGATCAAGTGGCTGCTCAGATCCTGTCACGCCCGCGAAATCCGCGAAGCCGCCGATGGCGCCCACGCGCGGGAGGTGTTCAGGTCGTGCTCGCCGGACATCATCCTGGTGGACTGGGAGATGCAACCGGTGGACGGTCTCACCTTCGTGAATCACGTGCGCGACCTCAAGGACAGTCCCGACCCATACGTGAGCGTCGTCATGATGTCGTCGTGCCGGCAGTGCCGCAAGGCCCTGGTCGCCCGCGACGCCGGCGCCGATGCGTTCGTGACCAAGCCGCTCTCCCGCGCGGGTCTGCTCGGCGCGATCCGGTCGGTCATCGACAACCCCCGCCCTTACACGTTGTGCGACAGCTACTTCGGCCCCGACCGCCGGCGCGCCCGGCTTGACCACGACGGCCCCGAGAGGCGCGAAGACCACAGGCGGCCGCCCCTGCCAGCGCGGGATCGAGACCGAGCGAGCGCCGCCTTCCCGGACATGCCGCTGGATCTGTAGCGCGGGATCACGGAGCGCCGGTTCTTGGTCGGCGCGACAACAGCATGCGCAGTACCACGAACGTGGCGGCGGCCGCGGCCAGATGTTTCAAGGTATGGCCGCTGATGGTGTGACCGAGCACGTCGAAAATCTCGCCATCGAATTGCTCCAGCACCTTCGACAGCCCGTACCAGACGATCACCCACACCAGGTAGCGCCCGGTCGTATAGCGGTGCTCGGGGAACAGCCAGCACGCCACCGGCAGCGCGACCATCGGATAGAACTGGATGAAACCGTAGAACCGCAGATCGCCGCGCCCCAGCGACTCCGTCCAGTTCCAGTACACCAAGCTGAGGACGCCGAGGGCGGTCAGGAGCGCCAGAAGCCACGAATTCCCCGCCCTGGCGTGGACGCGGTCCGCGACGATCGTCGAGCAGAACGCCATGAACGCCACCGACATGGGCAGGCGGTCCCACAGCAGCCGGTCGTTGGACGGCGCCCAGTGGTAGTAGGCGGACCCCACGCCGACCAGCGCCACACCGGCAAAGAACACGGCATAGGGCCGGCTATCGGACCGCCGGGCGAAGATCTCCCCGCGCGCCCTTCCCGCCAACACGACGCCCGCCAGGATCCCAATGACCGCGAACCCCGCGTTGGAGGCGACGTCGTTGAAATTCGGGATGCCCAGGAACCAACGGGTGTCGGCGAACCGGTGGTAGGCCGGATCCTGAGGGATGGGATCCAAGAAAAGCAATCCCGCGAGACCAACCGCGAGCAAACAAATCAATACGGCGATACGCCGCCGGAACGACAGGTCCGCCATCGATGAGGCCCCCCGGTTGACGCCGCCAAAGGGGCGTCACCGGTCAGGCGGCGCGCTGGATGTGCTCGCGGATCAGGGTTTCGGCGATCTGCACCGCGTTCAGCGCCGCGCCCTTGCGCAGGTTGTCGGCGACCACCCACAGGTTGAGGCCGTTCTTGACGGTGGGATCGGTCCGGATCCGGCTGACATAGACCGCGTCCTCGCCGGCGCATTCGGCCGGGGTCACATAGCCTTCGTCGGCCCGGCGATCGACGACGATAACGCCGGGCGCGCCGCGCAGCGCCGCGCGCGCCGCGTTCTCGCTAATCGGCCGCCGGCATTCGATGTTCACCGCCTCGGCATGGCCGATGAACACCGGCACCCGCACGCACGTAGCGGTCACGGCGATGTCGGCGCCCATGATCTTGCGGGTCTCCACCGTCATCTTCCACTCTTCCTTGGTGGAGCCGTCGTCCATGAACACATCGATGTGCGGGATCACGTTGAAGGCGATCTGCTTGGTGAACATCTTCTGGTGCTGGTGGGCGGGTTCGTTGACGTAGATGCCGCGGGTTTGCGCGAACAGCTCGTCCATGGCCTCCTTGCCGCCGCCCGACACCGACTGATAGCTGGACACCACCACGCGCTTGATGCCGGCGAGCTTGTGCAGCGGCTGCAGCGCCACCACCATCTGAATGGTGGAGCAGTTGGGATTGGCGATGATCCCCTTTTTGCGGTATCCGGCGATGGCCTGCGGGTTCACCTCGGGCACCACCAGCGGCACGTCGGGATCCATGCGGAAATGCGAGGTGTTGTCGATGACCACGGCGCCCGCGGCCGCCGCCTTCGGGCTGTATTCGGCGGAAACCTTGGCGCCCGGCGACGACAGCACGATGTCGATGCCGGTGAAGTCGAAATCCGCCAGGTTTTGGATCTTCAGCGTATCGTCGTCGCCGAACGACACCTCCTTGCCCACCGAACGCGCCGACGCCAGCGCGACCACCTCGTCCACCGGGAACTTCCGTTCCGACAAGGTTTGCAGCATTTCGCGCCCGACATTACCGGTGGCGCCCACCACCGCGACCCTGTAACCCATGACACGCGTCTCCAAAGCAACAGGCCGCAAGCGCGGCCCGATCCCGCATCACCTAGCCTCGTTCCGGCCGGTTTTCAAGGGGGTTGGCGAAGTTTGGCTCGAGACATCGGATGTTTGAGCGAACAGCAGGGAAAGGCGACATGTCGCGATTTGTATGATAAAATATGAATTTATAGACTTTGTGAGGTCACATGAGTAGCAACATTGAGCGCCTGACCATCACCCTGACTTCCGAAATGGCCCAAGCCGTCAAGGATGCCGTCCACTCGGGCGCGTATGCTTCGAGCAGCGAGATCATCCGCGAAGCCCTGCGCGACTGGCGGCACAAGCGCATGGTTCAAGAGCGGCAACTGGGTGATCTGCGCGCCGATGTTCAGGCCGGTATCGACGATATCGAGGCCGACCGCGTGCGGGATTTTGACGCCGACCGGATCATCAGGAAAGGGAAAGCAAAATCTTCCGCCCGCTCGTCCTCCGCATAACCGATCAGGCCGAGGACGATCTTGCCGAAATCTGGTCTTTCATCGCCGAAGACTCGCCAGAGAGGGCAACCGGCTTCATCCGGCAGATCAAGCAGAATTTCGAACCCTTGCGACATCACCCGGAGCTTGGACCACGCCGCGACACCATCTTGCCTGGCCTGCGAGCGCTCATTTATCGAGATTATGTCATCTACTACCGCGTAACGGAAACCGCACTTATCATCGTCCGCGTCCTCCACGGCGTCCGGGATGCCGTGGCCGCGTTTGGTGAGGATCGAGAGTAGCGAGACAGGCATTGAGATTGCGGGAACAAGTAGCGTCTAACTGATTCTAAATGCTGGATAAATTTGTCCGGAAATCGTGACAATGCGCCGTATCGAGAGCTATTCGGGCCAGCTTTCATCCGGCCAATTTCTGGCTCCGTGAATGACACGCAGGATGGTGATCGTTTCGCGCCCCCTCGGTTCACCGCCAAGGGCATAGGCAACAATGTACGGCGAACCCGAAACGGCTTTTTCATAGGTGCCGGAAACCCGGCCCGTGCGCCCGGTCGGCATGGTCGCAAGACCCTGGTCGACATCACGGATGCGCACGGCAATCTTCTCCGCCGCTATCGGGTCATCCCGGGTGATGTAGGTGATGATTTCGCGATAATCGACTCTGGCATCAATCGACCAGAAAATACGCCTCACCTGTCACCCTGCCTTGCCTTTGCCGTTTCGACGATACCGTCGATCTCCGCCATAACCTCCTCGTGGGGAACGACGCGTCCGGCTTTCATGTCGGCGAGACCGCGCTCGATGCCCGCGACGATTTCTAGCTCGCGCTCCACATAACCGGCGATCGCTTCACCCGCCAAAAAGGACTTGGTCCGCCGCGTCCGTTCAGCAAGTTTGCCCAGGCTCGCCTTGAGTTCTGGCGACACCCGGACCGTCAAGGTGGTGTTTCCCATAACGCCATATCCAGTGCGTGTGCATATGTGTACAACATAACACACCGCTCTTGGGACAGGCAATCATGCGCGACGTCCCTTTGTGGCCACGCAAGCATCGAAGTACAGGATCACCGCCCGCATCAGGATGAACAGCATCAGCGCGTTGAGGAGGTGCCACAGGAAGTGGGTGCCGAGGGGGGCACCGGCGATGACGGTTTCGGCGCAGAGCGCCTGGTCGAGGGTGCGGAAGGTGACCGACACGGCGAAGATGGTGCCGGCGGCGAGCAGGGAACGCACCGCCGGATGGCGTTTGAGCGCCAGCACCCCGCCGATGGCCAACATTGCCGCCAATGCCGGCAGATAGCCCACCGAACCGTTGAGGCAACGCCCGCCGTCGCCGCCGAACTGGACCAAGCCATCGGGACCGCACGTTATCCGTCCGGCCGCCCACAGGCAGGCCGCGAAGGCCGCCGTCAGCGCCATCGCCCAACCCGTGGGCAACCCCAGCAGCGACCGCATGGCCACGCCGAAGTACAGCAGCATGAAAACGCCGATGGGCGCCACGTCGGCGATGGCCGCCCAGGCGGTCGCATGGGTGTGGAACAGGAAACTGCCGATGCCGATGCCCACGACCAGGACCGCAAGCACGGTGTGCGCGACGGAGCGTTCGCGCGATGGCCGCCGGCGGATCAGATAGAGCGTGGCGAGGCCGGCGATGACGAAAGCCGCGTTGGTGACGGCGTTGACGGGTTCCGCCCAAAGGCCGGGATCCGGGCCGCGCTCGCAGTAGATGAAAATTTTGTCATTCAAGGCGCGGATGCCGGGACCTTTACCCGTTTCCGTTCAGACCGGAGATCGCGAGCGCGGCCTTTTCGACGGCCGCGAGACGTTCGGCTTGGCGGGGCCGGGCCGCGGTCCGGAGCTGTTCCACCAGCGCGGCGCCGGCGGTTTCGGGCGATCCCGTGTCGTACGGCGGCTTCGGATCGTACTCGATGGCGAGTTGGATTTTCTTGGCATTCTCTTCGCCGAGAATCTCGGCCGCCAGGACAAGGGCAAAGTCTATTCCGGCGGTGACGCCGCCGCCCGTGATCACATTGCCGTCGACGACGACACGTTCTTTCACCGGAACGGCGCCGAATTTGCCGAGGAGATCATGGGACATCCAGTGGGTCGTCGCCCGCCGGCCTCGCAGAATACCCGCGGCGCCCAGCACCAGCGCTCCCGTGCACACCGACGTGACATATCGCGCCGCGCGGGACTGCGCCCGAACGAAGGCGAGAGTTTCGGCATCGGTGAGCAGCGCATTGACGCCGAAACCGCCGGGAACACATAGGATGTCCAACGGGGGACACGCGCCGTACGTCGTCGTCGGCAGGATCCGCATTCCGCCATCCGCCGTAACGGGGGCAAGGTCCTTCCAAATCAGATGCACCTTCGCATCCGGGATTTTGACGAACACCTCATACGGACCGGTCATATCCAGTTGCGTCATCTCCGGAAAGATAAGCAAGCCGATGTGAGTCACGGGCATCCGGTATCTCCTTGGGTACGACCGCCTATGCCGCCAGCGTCCCTTTTTTCCGTGCCTGGACACTGCGCGCGAGAAACTTCCTGTTAATCGCGCTGTGTGGTTTCAACGCCAGCCGCTCATGGGCCAAGGCTTCGGCCGTGGCGCCCAAACCGCCGCGAACGGCGGCTTCGGTGAGCGTCCATTCGATGATGTCGCGCTGAGCGTGGCTGCCGCCAAAGCTGTTGGCGATGTAGCGCGCGCGGCGCAGCGTCTCGACGGCGGTGGCGTAGTCGCCGCGCCAAAACGCCATCCAGCCTTCGATCAAGGGCAAGCCCGTTTGCCGCGCCCATCGCGTCGTCACGTCGCTCGCCGGCGAGTCCTGACGATACAGGCCAATGAGCCGCTCCACATCGTTCTCCCGTCCGGCGCCGAGATAGGCCATGGCCGCGTGCCAGTCGTTGAACGGATAAAGCTTTCCGTCGGCGTGAGCGTCCCAGCACGCCGCCACTTCGGCCCAACGCCCGCCGGCATCGAGCCCCTGGAGATGGGCCCGCCACAGCAGCGCCGAGGCGTCCACCAGATCCAGCGCGACCGTGCTCCTATCCTTGCGAATGCGGTCGTCGTACAGCGCCATCGCCATATCGCCTTGTCCGAGATCGAAGTGGTAGAGCGCCTTGTGCCACCAGTTGTGGACTTTGATGATGTTATCGTCGCCGGACCAATAGGGCTCGCGCGCGTGCATCCAGCCGATTCCGTCTTCCGCGCGGCCCTGCATCTCCATGACGTGCGCAACCGCGTGATGGGCCCAGCAATCGAGAGGCTGGCGCGCCACCGCCTCCCGGCCCATCGCTTCCGCGCGGGCGTAATCACCGCATTCCTCCAGGCCGAAGGCGTACATGCCGAGGAGCAGCGAATAGCCCGGACGATCCTCCGGCCATTTCGGCAGGATCCGCGCGATGCGGTCGCGCAGGTTACGGGCGTTGGCGCGGTAAAAATCCGTCAGGTGCCCCATGTGCAGACCAACGAAATCGTGCGGGAAGCGGATGTTGTGATCGTCGAGTGCCTCGGCGGCGGCCGTCCAATCGTTGGACAGCACGTGGTCGAGCGCGGCGATCAGCGAACTCTCCCGGTCGTTGAGCCGAAGCGTCTTGGCATGAGCCGCGATGCTCTTGGCCTCGGCGGCCGCGCCAGGCTCGGTCGCGAGCGCGAACAGATAGGCCTTGAAGATATGGGCCATGGCGAAGTCGGGCGATGCCTCGATTGTCGCGTCGGCGCGCTCGACCGGGTCGCCGCGATAGATGCCGAAAGCCTCGACGGCTTGGTCGAGCAGCGCCGCGGCGTCCGCCGTGGCCCCGGTGAGGGCGTTGCCTTGGCGATCTTTAGACATTTTCATCTCCGTTGTGTTACCTCTACCCCGTTTGCCCGGCGTATCGCCTGATGGCTCCCGCCAGACATGACTAAAATGATACAGCCCGCCGCTTATTGCTTCCAGTGCGCTCGTGGTCCTCACAGCGGATCCATCGGTTTCTCACCGATGGCGGAAGCCCGGTCCGTTCCGCCACCGCCGACAAGGTGTCAAGGAAGATTGCGAAGCCCGCCGACTGGGTTTATCCGGAATTGCTATCGGGCAAGACGAAGCAGAATCGCGCCAAACAAGGTCATTGCGATCGACGCGACCTTTACAAGGTTGAGACGCTCGTTCAGGAACAGCACACCGATCACGAGAGCGAAAACGATGCTGGTTTCGCGCAATGCCGTGACCAAGGGGATCGGCGCCCGCGTAAACGCCCACACAACCAGGGCGTAAGCCGAAAACGACGCGCCGCCGCCGAAGATCATCAAAAACCGACCTTTGCGCGCCATGCGGCCGATCAGCCCAGGCTTCAAACGGGCCATGATGAGGGAAAAAACAACGACATTGATGATCGTCAGCCATGCGTAGAAACCCAACGCGGTCCCGGCTTGCCGGGCTCCCAGGCCGTCCACCAGCGAGTAACCCGCGATAAAGCAACCGGTCCCGAGCGCCATGCCCGCCGCTCGCGTGTTGCGAAGGCCATCGCTTCCCCGAACATAAACGAGACACATGATGCCCGTGGCGATGGTCACGACCGCCAGCATTTCGACCGGCGAGAGGTGAACCCCGAGGGCGGAGACCGAAACACCCGCGACAATCAGTGGCGCGACGCCGCGCGCGATCGGATAGACTTGCGTAAGATCGCCAATTCGGTAGGAATACAGAAGAAACAGCTGATAACCGACATGGAGCACGACGCCGGCAATGACATAGGGCCAGCTTTGGATTTCAGGCAAAGGGACAAACGGGAGCGCCAGGAGAGCAAGGGGCGCGTGCCCCGATACAATGGCGGTCATGCCGAGAAATTTGTCGCCGGAATTCTTGACGCATGCATTCCACACCGCATGCAGTACCGCCGCCAGCAAAACGACCAAGAAAACGAGAGGGTCCACCGTAGCCTCCATTGCCTCGCCCGCACAGAGTCGGGGCGCAAGTGTACGGCACGGTGTCGTCTGATCATGCCACCTAATAAGGTTCTCATGGGGAGTGTCTCTTCTAATACATTGAGAAATAAGAATATTTATAAATTAACCCAAAAAAGGCATTGCGGCGCAACATCGGCACAAAATTGCCACAATTGGGTGTAAACTTAATATTCATAAACAGACCTCCTACGAGACAGGGCCAGAGACCCCCCAATCTCTGGTATCCCCAATCGGCATACAAGCCGGACTAGGCGGCCGGTCCCCTCACCGGCCGCCTAAATTTTTTCTGGTTCCCACGACTCACCCAATGTGAACCGCCGGCGCGCCATCGGCCGGCCGCTTGCCGTCCGTGCGCGGGGCGCTGATTTTTCCCGGTTTGGCGCGCGCCGCGTTTTGCGATAGCGTGCCCCTGAACGTGCGCTGGAGGAATGGGCGCCGGAGGATGAATGACCGATTTCGCGGGACGGGACCTTGCGTGCATACGCGGCGAGCGGAAGGTATTCGGGCGACTCGCGTTTCGCGTTAAGGCCGGGGGCGCGCTGGTGCTCACTGGCCCCAACGGCAGCGGCAAGTCCAGCCTGCTCCGGCTCATGGCCGGTTTGACGCGGCCGGCCGCGGGGGCGCTGTTATGGAAGGGAAGGGACGTTGCCGAAGATCCCGGGGCCCATCGCGGACGTTTGCACTACGTGGGTCACGCGGACGCCATCAAGCCGGCTTTGACGGTGGCCGAGAACATCCGCTTCTGGGCGCTCTATCGCGGCGGCGGCGATGTTTCGGCGCGCGCGCTATCGGCGCTGGATGCCCTCGGCATCGGCCGTCTCGCCGATGTCCCCGGGCGGTATCTGTCGGCCGGTCAGAAGCGCCGCCTCGCGCTCGCCCGCGTCCTCGGCGCCCCGGCGCCCCTGTGGCTGCTCGACGAACCCAAGACCGCCCTCGACGCCGACGCCGCCCGGCGGGTGGACGCGGCCATCGCCCGTCATCGCGCCGAGGGCGGGATGGTGGTGGTCTCCATGCATGGCGGCCGCCTACCCGACGCCGCGACGACGCTCGATATGGCTGATTTCACGCCATCCTTCGAGGCCCTGCCGTGTTGAGGCCCGCGTTGGCTCTGGTCCGCCGCGACCTGCGGCTGGCGCTGCGCCAGGGCATGGACAGCCTGATGGCGGTGGTGTTCTTCGTGCTCGCCGTGGTGCTGTTTCCGTTCGGCGTCGGGCCGGAACCGGGCATGTTGGCGCGCATCGCCCCGGGGGTCATCTGGGTGGCGGCGCTGCTGGCGTCCATGCTGGCCCTCGAGCACCTGTTTCAAACCGACTACGAGGACGGAAGCCTGGAACTCCTGGCCCTCGCGCCGGTGCCGTTGGAGGCCGTGGTGGTGGCCAAGGTGACCGCGCACTGGCTGACCACCGGACTGCCGTTGATCGCGGCCGCGCCGTTGCTCGCTATCCTCCTTAACATGGAGACGGGCGGGTTTCTGGCGTTGATCGGCGCGCTGGCGCTGGGCACGCCGCTTCTGAGCCTGATCGGCGCGGTGGGCGCGGCGCTCATTCTCGGCTCGCGCCGCGGCGGCGTGTTGCTGAGCCTCCTGGTGCTGCCGCTGTTCATCCCGGTGCTGATTTTCGGGGTCGCCGCCGTCGACGCCGCCGCCTTCGGCTATCCCGTACGTCCGCATCTGCTCATGCTCGGCGGGCTGTTGCTGGGAGCGCTGGTCCTGACGCCATGGGCGGCCGCGGCGGCGCTGCGACAGGCGATCGAGTAAAAATGAACGGCCGAGACCCTGGACAACGCCCGTTTGAGCGCTTCATAAGTCTGTATGAGAAAGGGTAGAGCCCCGCCCCAGCGGCGCGGGGCGCCGGAAGTGACATGCATCGTTTCGCCAATCCCAATCGTTTTGTCCGCCTGAGCCGAACCTTGGAGCCTTGGCTCGCCGGGCTGACCGTGGTTCTGCTCGGCGCCGGATTGTACATGGCGCTGTTCACGTCGCCGCCCGATTACCAACAGGGCGAGAGCGTGCGGATCATGTACGTGCACGTGCCGGCGGCGTGGATGGCGCTGTTCTGTTACACCAATATGGCCGTGGCCGCCGCCGTCGGCCTGATCTGGAAACACCCGGTGGCCGACCTGGCGGCCAAGGCCACCGCTCCCATCGGCGCGTGCTTCACCTTTCTGGCGTTGCTCACCGGCTCGCTATGGGGCAAGCCCATGTGGGGGACCTGGTGGGTGTGGGACGCGCGGTTGACGTCGATGTTGGTGCTGTTCTTCCTCTATCTCGGTTACATGGCCCTCAACAACGCCTTCGACGATCCGGGGCGCGGCATCCGGGCGTCGTCGATCTTGGCCCTGGTGGGGTTCGTCAATGTGCCGATCATCAAGTTTTCGGTGGACTGGTGGAACACCTTGCATCAGCCGGCGAGCATCGTGCGAGCGGACGGACCCAGTATCCATCCCAGCATGCTGTGGCCGCTGGGGTTGATGGCGGCCGCGTTCACCACCTATTATCTTTGGGTCGTGCTGCTGCGGGTGCGGGGCGAGATCGTCGCCAACAAGATCCGGGCGCTGCGCCTGCGCCAGGTCCATGGATAAAAACGGGACGCTCATGGATTCCCTCGGCGCGTTTCTCAACATGGATGGGTACGGCGGGTTCGTGTGGCCGGCGTTCGCCGTCACCGTGCTGGTCATGGCGGCACTGCTGATCGCCAGCCTGTGCTCGCTCAAATCGCGAGAGTCGACCCTGGCCGCGCTGCGGGCCGCGGGAGGACTCCGGGCGAATGCGGGAGAGGCCAACGATGAAACTTAAGCACCGGCGCCTGACGTTCGTGCTGATCGGCCTGGGTCTGCTCGGAATCGCGGCGGCCTTGGTGCTGTCGGCATTCGAGGAGGCCATCGTGTTTTTCCATAGTCCCACCGACGTGGTCGAGGACCCGCCCGCCGGCGACCGGCGGCTCAGGGTCGGCGGCCTGGTGGAAGAGGGCAGCGTCGAGCGCGGCGAGGGGACCGTGGTCCGGTTCCGGGTCACCGACATGGTCAACACCCTTCCGGTCACCTTCATCGGCGTGCTACCCGATCTGTTCCGCGAGGGCCAGGGCGTGGTGGCGGAAGGGCACCTCAAGGACGGCGTCTTCGTCGCCGAGCAGGTGCTGGCCAAGCACGACGAGAACTACATGCCGCCCGAAGTGGCCGACGCCTTGAAAAAATCGGGGCAGTGGCAGCACATGCAGGAGAAGATGAAGGAGTCCGGCCAAATGCAGCGGAGTACCTCCCGGTGACCATCGAACTCGGCCACTTCGCCCTCGCCCTTGCCCTGGCGGTCGCCCTGGTGCAGGGGACCCTGCCGATGATCGGCGCGGCCCGCGGGCACGGCCCGAGGATGGAGGTCGCGCGGACCGCGGCGCTGGCCCAGTTTCTGCTGGTGGCGCTGGCGTTCGGCTGCCTGATGATGGCCTACGTGACGTCGGACTTCTCGGTCGTCAACGTGGTCAACAACTCCCACTCCTCGAAGCCCATGCTCTACAAGATCTCGGGCACCTGGGGCAATCACGAGGGGTCCATGCTGCTGTGGGTGCTGATCCTCACCGTCTTCGGCGCGGCGGCGGCGCTGTTTGGAAACAATCTGCCGCCGGCGCTGCGCGCTCGCGCGCTTGCGGTGCAGGCGTGGATCGGCGTCGGCTTCTACCTGTTCATCCTGTTGACCTCCAACCCGTTCGAGCGCCAGTTGCCGCCGGCCGCCGACGGCCTGGGGCTGAACCCGTTGCTGCAGGACCCCGGCCTCGCCTTTCACCCGCCGTTTCTCTACCTGGGGTACGTGGGCTTCTCCATGGCCTTTTCGTTCTCCATCGCCGCGTTGCTGGAAGGGCGGGTGGACGCCGCCTGGGCGCGATGGGTGCGGCCTTGGACCCTGGCGGCCTGGAGTTTTCTGACCGTCGGCATCGCGCTCGGGTCGTGGTGGGCGTACTACGAGCTCGGCTGGGGCGGTTGGTGGTTCTGGGATCCGGTGGAAAACGCCTCGCTGATGCCCTGGCTTGCGGGGACCGCTCTGCTGCATTCGGCGGTCGTCGTGGAAAAGCGCGACGCGCTCAAGGGCTGGACCGTGTTTCTGGCCATCGTCGCCTTCGGGCTGAGCTTGCTGGGAACTTTCCTGGTGCGCTCGGGAGTGCTGACCTCGGTGCACGCGTTCGCCACCGATCCCGCCCGCGGCGTATTCATTCTGCTGTTGCTGGTGATTATCATCGGCGGATCGTTCGCGTTGTTCGCCTGGCGCGGACCGAGCCTGCGCGGCGGCGGCCTGTTCCAGCCCATTTCGCGCGAGGGCGGGCTGCTGCTCAACAATCTGCTGCTGACCACGGCGGCGGCGACGGTGCTGCTCGGCACATTGTATCCTCTCATGTTGGAGGCGGTGGACGGCGGCAAGGTGTCGGTCGGGCCGCCGTTCTTCAATTCCGTGTTCGTGCCGCTGGCCGTACCGCTGGTCGTCACGATGACCGTGGGCGCGCTGCTTCCTTGGAAACGGGGCGACCTCGACCCGGCCCTGCGGCGTCTTTGGGTAGCGGCGGTGCTGGCGATCGCCGCCGTCGCGGCGGGCTGGGCGATCGTCGGGGATGACTCGTGGCTGGGGCTTCTGGGCATCGGGCTCGCGGCCTGGCTGCTGGTGGGAACGCTGGTTGAATTCGCCGGCCGGATCCGGCTGTTCCGGGCGCCCTTGGGCGAAAGTCTTCGCCGCTTCGCGAGCGTGCCCCGGTCGGCCTGGGGCATGACGCTCGCCCACGCCGGCTTGGCCGTGGTGATCGCCGGGATGTCGGGCGCCGGCGCGTGGAAGGTTGAGAAGATCCAGGTCATGACGCCCGGCGAGACGGTGAGCGTCGGCGGTTACGACTACACGTTCGAGGGCGCGCGCGCGTTTGCGGGACCCAATTACCGCGCCATGCGCGGGACGTTCGCCGTCCACCGAGACGGGCGGCCGGTGATCACGCTCGAACCCGAAAAGCGCACCTACGCGGTGGAGCGCCGTCAGACCACCGAGGCCGCCATCCACACCACCTTCTGGGGCGATCTCTACGCCGTCATCGGCGATCCCAAGGGCACCGGCGGCGCGTTCGTGACGCGGATTTATTTCAACCCCCTGGTGGCGTGGATGTGGGGCGGCGTGCTTATCATGGTGACGGGCGGCCTGATCAGTCTGACCGACCGCCGCCACCGCGTGGGCGCCCCCGTGCGCCGGCGGAAACCGGCCGTGGCGTAGGGGTGATGTCGGTTCGGCGACTTCTCTATCTCATCCCGCTGGCGGCATTCCTGGTGCTGGCGATTTATTTCTGGATCGGGCTGGGCAAGGATCCGCACCAGATCCCGTCGGTGCTGATCGACCAGCGGGTGCCGCCCTTCGATCTCCTGCCCATCGACGGCCGGGAGCGCGGTTTCGCCAGCGAAGATCTCCTTGGTCGGGTGTCGCTGGTGAACGTCTTCGGATCGTGGTGTGTCGCCTGCCGCATCGAGCATCCGTTTTTGATGCGCATCAAGGCCGACGGTCTCATCCCCATCCATGGTATCGACTGGCGCGAGAAGACGCCCGATGCCGGGCCTGCGTGGCTCGCCCGGCACGGCGATCCGTACACGCTCGTCGGCGACGATCCCGAAAGCAAGGCGGCGATCGCCTTCGGGGTGACCGGCGCGCCGGAGACGTTCATCGTCGATGCCGCCGGCGTGATCCGCTACAAGCACATCGGGCCGATCACACCGGAGATCTGGAAGGAGCGTCTATGGCCCATCGTTCAAGACTTGCGCGCGAAGTGACGGCCGCCCTTTTCGCCGTGCTCATGGCGATGGTGGCTCCCGTCGCCGGCGCGGTCGAGCCCGACGAGATTCTGGCGGACCCGGCGCTCGAATCCCGGGCCCGGGAGATCGGCAAGGAGCTTCGCTGCCTCGTCTGCCAGAATCAGTCCATCGACGACTCGGACGCCGAACTGGCCCACGATCTCCGAGTGCTGGTGCGCGAGCGTTTGATGGCCGGTGACGGCGACCAGGAGGTGATCGACTACGTGGTGTCCCGTTACGGCGATTTCGTCCTCCTCAAGCCGCCTTTCAAGATGTCTACCTATGCGTTGTGGCTGGGGCCGGGCGTTGTCGCGGTCATCGCCATTGTCTCGGTTATCGCGTTCTATC
Organism: uncultured Alphaproteobacteria bacterium; assembly: GCA_963771545.1. Classification (GTDB taxonomy): domain Bacteria; phylum Pseudomonadota; class Alphaproteobacteria; order Rhodospirillales; family Defluviicoccaceae; genus CAKZLS01. Next base: position 2,490,098 of record CAVYTX010000002.1, on the reverse strand, counting down.
GCCGCCGTTCGGCGACGGTGAGCACGGCGACGGCGGCGCCGCTCACCGATGCCGAACGGGAGAGGCTTGCCGCGCTGTTGGAGGATGACCGGCGGTGAACGGTCTCTGGATCGCGGCGCTGGCGCTCACGGCGGCGACGCTGGCTTTCGTATTGGTTCCGCTGCTGCGCCGGGGATCCGCGTCGGCGCCCGCGCGGGCGGAATTCGACATGGCCGTCTATCGCGACCAGCTCGCGGAGGTGGACCGCGACTTGGAGCGCGGGCTTCTCGATCCCGAGCAGGCGGAAGCCGCGCGTCTCGAGGTCAACAGACGCATGCTGGCGGCTGCCGGCGACCAAACCTCGCCAAGGACCGGGAGGTCCCCGCCTCGACGGCGTCTGGTTTCTTTCATCGTTGTCGCCGCGCTCGTCCCCGTGGCGGCATTCGGGCTCTATCTAGTCCTGGGATCGCCCAATGCGCCGGACCAGCCGCTGGCCACCCGCCAGCAGCCGGTCACAACCGCGCAATCGGCGACGGGGGAGGCCGGCTCGCCGCCGATGTCCTTGGAGGACGCGGTCGCGCGCCTCGCGAGCCGTCTCGAGACCGATCCGGGGAACGTGCAGGGCTGGATCATGCTCGGCCGCTCCTACCTCTCCATGGAGCGGTATCCGGACGCCGTGGAAGCCTATGGCCGGGCCTTCGAGCTGGAGCCCGGCCGGGCGGACGTGGCCTCGGCCTACGGCGAATCGATGGTGGCCGCGGCCGGCGGCGAGGTGACCCTCGACGCGAAAGAAGCCTTCGATGTCGCCATCGCCCACGATCCCCTCGACCCGCGCGCACGCTACTATTTGGCGCTGCTCGGCGCGCAGCAGGGCGATACCAAGGGCGCGTTGCAGGGCTGGGCCGACCTGGTGGCGGTGTCGCCGCCGGACTCGCCATGGCTCCGGGTCGTCAACCAGCAGATCGCGCGCGCCGCCGAGGAACTGGGCGTCGATCCCGCGAGCGTCAAGCCGTCGGACGAAGCGAAGGCCCTGGCCGAGGCGGCGGCATTTCCGGCGCCCAGCCAGGCCGACATGGACGCGGCCGCCGCAATGCCGGACCAGGAGCGCGAGGCGATGGTGCGTTCCATGGTGGAGCGGCTGGCCAGCCGCCTGGAGACGGAACCCGACGACCTCGCCGGGTGGCAACGGCTCGCCCGCGCGTACGAGGTTCTGGGAGAGGCCGAAAAAGCGAAGGATGCGCGGGCCCGGATCGAAGCTCTTAAGGGACGCTGAGCCGGTGGCGATATTTAGGGTTGTTGCCAAACGCACACTTTGTTGCGTCCCGCCTGCTTGGCGGCGTACATGCTCCGGTCGGCGTTCTTGATACTGTCGCGGACCGACCGGCGCGGATCCAACGGCGCGATGCCGAACGAGGCGGTGATGCGAACCGTCCGGCCGTTGCCCAGGTCCACGTCCGTCTCCTCTAGACCGCGCCGCAAACGGTCCACGATGGGAAAGGCGGACTCGAGCGAGGTGTTCGGAAACATCAGCACGAACTCCTCTCCGCCGTATCGGCACACCTGGTCGTATCTTCGAAGATTACCGAGCAGGTAGTCCGACACCGCTTCCAGCACCCGGTCGCCGGCGTCGTGGCCATGGGCGTCGTTGATGTCCTTGAAGAGATCCAGGTCGACCATGCAGATGCTGCATGGATGACCGGTGCGATGAACGCGGTCCAGCTCCTGCTTCAATCGCGGCAGCATGGCGTAGCGGGTGGAAATGCCGGTTAGGGGATCGGTGTAGCGCAACAAGTCCCACAGTTCCCTGATCAGGGCATCGAGGCTGCTGTCCAGGAGGTCAACGGTCGAGGAGAAGGCCTCGAACTGGTTTGGCGTCACCGCCCTGCCGGTCCGGACGGCATCGCACAGCTCCCGGCCGATATCGTGCACCTTGCGATGGTATTCCGTGGCGGCCGCGTATTCCGGATGGCCGAGGATGTACTCATTGGTCTCCTCGTGCAGCCATCGCCCGAAGTCCGACCGAAGATGTCCGTCCGTCTCCAGGTCGTCGGGATGGGGGATCGTCCGGCACGCCAACATGGAGTGGATGCGCCGGATCCATGCCCCGTGCTGCTGCAAGGCGGGCGCCAGCCTGCGAACGATCCGCTCGGCATCCCGAAGGCTGAACGGCGGCGTGGGCGTATCGATTTCCAAGGTATTCGAAGGCATTTGATCAGCCACGTGAGATTCAAGCGAGCCGAGACCACCAGCAACGAAAACCCGAGATCCAAGCTGCTTGCTTCTCTTGGCCGAGCTGATCTGCCGAGCGGTGGTACCAACGGTCACAAAGGGCCACTGTCGATGAACGTTGGTATCAGACTCGGCACTCGCTTTCCAGGGTCCAAACCCGAATGCGATTGCGGCCGGCCGCCTTTGCCGCATACAACGCTTTATCCGCCATGGCGATGGCCTCATGGGTGGACCAGTCGGGGTGTAACGCGGAAATGCCGAACGACGCCGTGGCGCGGATCGACACCTCGTCGCTCACCCTAATGGGCGAGTTGCTGATCGTCTGGCGCAAACGATCGACCACGGGCACGGCCGCTTCCGGTTGAGTGTTCGGCAGCATCAGCAAGAATTCCTCGCCGCCATAGCGGTACACTTGATCGTAGGGCCGCAAGTTCCGCAGCATGTGGGCGGCCACGCTTTGCAGGACCGTGTCGCCGACCGGGTGACCGTGCGTATCGTTGATCATCTTGAAGTGGTCCAGGTCCACCATGCAAATACCGCAGGGCTGCCCGGTTCGGTGAACGCGGTCCCGTTCCTGCTCCAACCGGGGCAGCATTCCGAAGCGGGTGCAGACTCCGGTCAAGGGATCGGCCGAGCGAAGCATATCCCACATTTCCGCCAAAATGTCCTCGAAGCCCCGGTTGAACTGATCTAACGCCGTGGAAAACGCGCCAAAAAGATCCGGGGAGATGTCTCTGTTCTTGTGGATCGCGTCGAACAACGCGTTCGCGACCGCGGTGATCTCGCGGTGGTTCTGAACCAAGGTTGGATAGCGCGGATGGCGGCGGACGTGTTCGCTGGTCTCACAGCAGAACCATTGCGCAAGAATGGATTGCAGGCGCCGGTTATGATTAAGCTGTTCCGCCGTTGGGACCGTTCGGCAGATCAGGTTGGCGTAAATGTTGCGTACCCAATCCTGGTGCGCCGTGAACACCGGCTCCGCCCGCCGGACGATAAATTCCGCCTCCACCGGTGTGAGTGGAGGAAGTGGCTGCTCGTCAGTCCACTGAGAGGCTTGTTTCAACATTGCGGCGTTCTCCACTCCATACCGAACATGCCTTCATCAAGGCCTGGTGCCCTGTGGTTCATCCCCATGATTGCCACACTGGCTAATCTGCCTCGTCATTTTGGCGACAGTATGGCGATCTTCAATTTTTTACCCCTCCTGGGGTATAAGGTGGTGGTGTTGACCGACGAAATCAAAGCGGCGAGCGCCAAAAAATAAAATTCCGGATTCAGCGGGTCGCGCCGGTCCCCGCGGCGCTCTCATGAAACTTCGGCAGCTTCGCCGGCGGGACTTGCCTTTTCGGCGGCTTCTCCGCATAAGACAGCGGTTATGCCAACGGTCGTTGGTATCACACATTCCGGATGGCTGTTGAGCGGCCGTCCGTCATCCGGGGGTCTCGCGAACAGGCTGGAACGGCCGATAACAGGCGGTGCCGCGGCCATGATCGCGCCGGCGGGCATCGCGGACCCCAGTAGAGCCATTTCCGGGGAAGAGGGTTGATCAACCATGACTACATTCAGAACCATCGATGACCTTGACGTTGCCGGCAAACGGGTGCTGGTGCGCGCCGACCTCAATGTTCCGATGAAGGACGGCAAGGTCACGGATTCCACCCGTATCGACCGCACCGTACCGACGCTGCTCGAACTGGCGAACCGCGGCGCCAAGGTGATCGTCCTGAGCCACCTGGGCCGACCCAAGGGTCAGAAGAAGCCCGAGTTCACACTTAAGCCGATCGCGGACGCTCTGTCCGAGATTGCCGGAAAGCCGGTGGCGTTCGGCTCCGACTGCATCGGCCCCGAGGCGGCGGCGGTGGTCGGCGCCTTGAAAAACGGCGACCTGGCCATGCTGGAAAACGTCCGCTTTTATCCCGAGGAAGAAAAGAACGACCAGGGTTTCGCCCAAAAGCTGGCCGAGAACGGCGATTTCCTCGTCAGCGACGCGTTCTCGTGTTCGCATCGCGCCCATGCGTCGGTGGAGGCGCTGGCGCGCCTTCTCCCGTCGGCGGCGGGCCGGCTGATGCAGGCCGAACTCCAGGCGCTCGAGGGCGCTCTCGAGAACCCGGAGCATCCCGTGGCCGCGGTAGTCGGGGGAGCCAAGATTTCCACCAAGCTGGATGTGCTCGGCAACCTCACCGCCAAGGTCGACCAATTGATCATCGGCGGCGCCATGGCCAACACCTTCCTTGCGGCGAAGGGCATGGACGTGGGCAAATCGCTTTGCGAGCACGAGATGGCCGACAGCGCGCGGGCGATCATGGCGTCCGCCGAAAAGGCCGGCTGTGAAATTGTGCTGCCGACCGACGTGGTGGTCGCCGCCGAGTTCGCGGCGGGCGCGGCCGCGGATACGGTCGCGGTTGACGCCGTTCCCGCCGACAAGATGATCCTCGACGTGGGTCCTCAATCCATCGCCGACCTCAACAAGCGTCTCGCGGGCTACAAAACCATCATGTGGAACGGACCGCTCGGTGCGTTCGAAGTCAGCCCGTTCGATGAGGGCACCAACTCCGTGGCCCGGGAAGCGGCGCGACTGACCAAGGCTGGCAAGCTGCTGTCGGTTGCCGGCGGCGGCGACACCGTGGCGGCCCTGGCCCATGCCGGAGCCGGCGACGATTTCTCCTACATTTCCACGGCCGGCGGCGCCTTTCTCGAATGGCTCGAAGGCAAAACCCTACCCGGCGTCGCTGTTCTTCGCCGTTAATGTTGTTATGGGTGTGCCGGTCCCCGATCGGACCGGCACATCCCGGCCCCGTCCGCCCGCGTGAAGGGTTGCCTGAGGGTCCGGGTCGCGGCACACTCGCCGCATGAAGCACAAGCAGAGCGCCGGTCCATCGGTGGAAGCCGTTCCCGATGGGGACAACAGGACTCGCCTGGTCTGTCCCGATTGCGGCTATGTGGAATACACCAATCCGAAAATCGTCGTTGGCGCGGTGTGCACCTGGGACAGCCGGATCTTGCTGTGTCGGCGCGCCATCGCGCCGTCACGCGGGCTCTGGACCATTCCCGCTGGCTTTATGGAACTGGGGGAAAACACCGCCGAGGGGGCGGCCCGCGAAGTCTGGGAGGAGGCGACCGCCCGGGTGCGGGTGGAAGACCTGATCGGCGTCTATGAAATCCCGCGGATCAGCCAGGTCCAATTCTTCTATCGAGCTCCCATGACCGGTTCCGAGTTTGCCGCCGGTGACGAGAGCCTTGCGGTGGATTTGTTTTCGTGGGACGCCATCCCCTGGGATCGGCTGGCGTTTCCCAGCGTGACCTGGGTGCTGGAGCGCTTCAGGGCCGGGGGCGGCCCGTGGTTCGCCAGGGTTCCAACCGAATCCTGACGCGTTACGCGAGGTTGTTTAGAGTTTATTAACAAATTGACGGCATTTTAAGCAAATGACCGGAAGCCCCGCCATCATCGGGCCGGCCGCGAGGCCGGCGCAGACGCACAATCGCACCAACGCCCAAGGTTACGCGGCGGCGCGCGATGTCAATGTACGAGCGGCGGCGGCCGGCTCCGGAGACGCGCCGCACGCGCGCAGGGCCATCGCGCGGCTCAATCAATTGCTGGACTCGGGGGTTCCGCTCAACCGCGACGTCCCTCGGGGCTACTACCTCGATATCGAGGCGTGATCCCCCGTTTCTGCTTGCAAAGAAGTGTCCGTCTCCTCGGTTTCCACGGCATAGACGCTGACCGGTGAAGACCGGCCCCGCACGGCAACGGTTCCGATGGGTCGGCAGGGAAAGGACTTGCCGGCCGCGGCGATCGTCTGTTCGGTGGCGAGTACGTAGGTCCCATAGTCCTTGTTGAGTTGCTCCAATCGGGCCGCGATATTGACCTCGTCGCCGTAGACCGTTGAAATCAGACGCTCTTTCGTGCCGATGGCGCCGGCGATCAGTTCGCCCGTATTGATGCCGCAACGGGTCGGTAGCGCCTCGCCCGGACCGAAACGCAGTTCCTTGACCACCCGTTGGATCCCGATGGCGGCGCGCAGCGCGTTGGCCGCGTGGTCGGGGTCGGGCTTGATTGTGTTGAAGGTGATGAGCATCGCGTCGCCCTGGTACATGGAGATGACGCCGCCGTAGTGATCGATGACCCCGGAAATTACCTCGAAATACTCGTTCAGGGTTTGCATCAACTGGTCCGGCGGCAGCCGTTCGCCGACGCCGGTGAAGCGCTCGATATCGCAAAACATCACGGTGGCGGTCTTGACCATGCCGTCGCCCGGTTTGATGGCGTGTTCCGCATGGCTGATTTGATCGGCGATCTCCGGCGCCACGAACCGGGACAGATCCTGGGCGAGGGTGGCGTCGGTCACCGCGCGCATCAGCAACCGCCGCGCGCGCACCTGCGCCACCGCGAGGACGATGGTCACCACCAGGATGGTGATGACCTTGTCCACCTCGGCGCCGATCAGCACCCGGTTCGAGGTCATGTACATGACGTAGTCGCGGGTGATCACCGGCTCGGGGGCCATGGTGTCGATGGCATACCAGACCAGCGCGCACCAACCCACGGCGGCCGCGATCCCGGAGGCGATGACGTAGGTGGGCTCGAACCGCAAGGTTCTGAGGGATACGAAGATGAAAACGTAGAGTAGGGTCGGCGCCTTCAGATAGAACGGCGCCGGTTGCTGGTATTGCAGATGGAAGCTCCACATCAACACCATCAGCAGCCCAATGTCGACGACCACCGAGCCCAGCAGAAACCAGCGGGGCAGGCTCCGTTGGTAGCCGAGGAAAAGCCGTAGAACCGAAAACAGGAAGTACAAGGCCAATGCGACGGGCACCGGCATGAAATCCGTTCCCGCGGACGTCTTCGGCGCGATGGTGTAGAGCGCGACAAAAAAGATCACCAAGGCCAACTGCACCCAGCCGATCAGGATCTCGGCCTGAACCTGCTGTTCGGAAATCGCTTGGCGTATGCGCTCGGGGAGCTGGCGCTCGACGGGTGGCCCGAAGATGAACGCGGCGGTCTTTTTCCACATAAAGCGTACAATAGCCCACTGTCCGCCGTTTAGTGTCGCAACCTTTGTCACGGCCTGACAAGAGTTCCGTGATTCCGCGCGGGTCCGTGTCTCAAGTTCCTTGTTGCTGGCTGTCCTCGCGAGCGTAGGGCATCCAGTCCCGGTTGTAGATATCGTGGCGGAACTGGGCCCGGCCGTCTTCGTCCGCCCATGCCGTCCAGTAGACCAGGTGGACCGGCAGCGGATGCTTCAAGGTGATCCAGCGGTTGTCGCCGCTGGCGATTGCGTTTTTCAACGCGGCGGCGTTCCAACCCCCTTGGCCCGCGAGCAGCACTTCGGCTAGTTCGAACGGGCGCTCGACGCGGACGCAACCGTGGCTGAGGGCGCGCGCGGATCGGTTGAAAAGACGTCGCGAAGGGGTGTCGTGCAAATAGATGCTCTGAGTGTTGGCGAAGTTGAACTTGAACTTGCCAAGGGAGTTTTGCGCTCCCGTGTCCTGGCGGAGCCGGTAGGATCGCGCCGCCGGATGGCTCCAATCGATTTCCGCCGGATCCATTTCGCGCGCATTGGAGTCCCAACCGCTGAACACGCGGATGTTCTCGCGCGCCAAATATTCCGGATCGCGCTGCATGCGCGGAATAACCTCGCGGATCAGGATGTTTCTCGGCACGTTCCAGTAGGGATTGACCACTACTTGCGAGATCATTCCGTCGATCTGCGGCGTCGGCCAGTCGGGTTGGCCGACGATGACGCGGGTCGTGAGGATCGCCGCCCCATTCCGTATTACCCGGGCCTCGAAACCCGGAACGATCACCAGCACATACGAAGGTCCCCAGGGTTTGAAGGCTTGAATGCGCGCTAGATTGGTCTTCAGGGACTTGACGCGGGCGGTGACCGGGACATTGAGCGCCGCCAGGGTTTGAGGCCCCACCCATCCGTCCACAAACAGGCCGTGCCGCGCCTGGAATGCCCGCACGGCGGCCTCCAGCGTTGTATCGAAGACCAGCGGGTTGGCGATGGCAAGCGCATCTTCGCGGGACAGGTGGACGGGCGCCGCATCGCCGGTCGGAGCGGCGGGCGTGGCGTCGCCGGTCACTTCGAGGCGTTGGCGCACGAACGGAACCCGGGCGTCGATCATTCCGGGTTTGAGGGTGTCGCCGGCTGGAACCGTGGGCCATCCTCCGGCCCTGGCGATGGCTTCGTAATGTTCCAGCGCCGCCGAAAGCCGGGATAGGGCCCGTGCGCGCCAATTGTCCATGTCGGCGGTCAGGCTCGCGCCCATGGCTGGGTCGGGATTTGTGAGCGCGTTGGCTCCCATGGTTGGATCGGCGCTTGAGAGTGGACCGACGCTCCGGGCCGGATCCATACCCGGTGACGGGGCGGCGGCCGGCGGCCGGCCGGCGTTCGGTTCCGCCCGCGCGTTCGCGGATTGCACGCTCGTCGCCGCCAGGGTCAGGAATGCCGCGAGCATTGCCTTCGAGGCGTAAAGCCGGGCATTTTCGATCTCGCGCGGCTGTGTCAAAGTCAGTCTCCCCTCTGCTCCCGGACTTCAAGGCCCATGAGGCTCCTTGCGAACGAATGGGCGTCGAAGGCCCGCATATCCTCCATCGATTCGCCGACGCCGATGAAATGCACCGGCAGGTCGAATTTTTCGGCCAGAGCCACCACCACGCCCCCCTTGGCCGAGCCGTCGAGTTTGGTCACGGCCAGTCCGGTGACGTTGACCATCTCCCGGAACACCTCCACCTGATTATGCGCATTTTGACCCACTGTCGCGTCCAATACCAGAAGGCAATCGTGGGGGGCTTTTTCGTCGACCTTTTTCATGACCCGCACGATCTTCTGGAGCTCCGCCATCAGATCCTTCTTGTTCTGCAGCCGCCCGGCGGTATCGATCAGCAAAATGTCGGCGCCGTCCGCCCGCGCCTTCCCGAGGGCTTCATAGGCCAGGCTGGCGGCGTCGGACCCGATCGGCCGGGCGATCACCGGACAACCGATGCGCTCGCCCCAGATCTGCAACTGCTCGACGGCGGCGGCGCGGAAGGTGTCGCCGGCCGCCAGAACCACCTTGAACCCGAGGTGCTTGAACAGACCCGCCATCTTGGCGATGGTGGTGGTCTTGCCACTGCCATTGACGCCGCAAACCAGAATCACGTGCGGCTTGTGGGCCTGATGGATGCTGATCGTCTGGGCCACCGGCTTCAGGATCCTCGCCGCCTCTTCGGCCAGCGCGCTGCGGATCTCCTCGGGCGTGACCTCCTGGTTGAAGCGGCTCTCGGCCAGCGATTGGGTCAACTTCGCGGCGGTAGTCACGCCCAAATCGGCGCTGATCAACAGTTCTTCCAGTTCCTCCAGCGCCTGCTCATCGAGTTTGCGCTTGGTGAACAGGTCGGAGATCCCGCCGGTCAGCTTGGCCGACGAACGGCTGAGTCCCCTCTTCAGCCGCGCGAGCCAACCCATGCTTTCTTTCTGTTCGGCCAACGTCTCGTTCATTCCGAATATCCGCCCGTCAAGCGATCATGGCTGGCGCCGGTGATGCGCGCGGCGACAATGGCGCCCGGCTCGGCGTCGAAGTCGAGGGAGACCGGCGCGTAGTGCGGGCAGCGTCCGTCGCGTCCCTGTTCGACCAGGATCTCCGTCGTCGAACCGATCCGGCTCTCAAAAAATCGTGTTTGCGCGCGGTCTCCGGCCTCACGGAGCGCCGCCGCGCGCTGGCGTTTCGCCGGGCCGGGCACCTGCGGCATGCGCGCCGCCGGCGTGCCGGGGCGGGGAGAGAACGGGAACACGTGCAGATAGGTCAATCCCAAATCTTCCACGGCGTCGAGGGTGCGGCCGAACATCTCGTCCGTTTCGGTGGGGAAACCGGCAATCAGATCGGCGCCGAACACCACGTCGGGGCGTGCCCGCCGCGCCCGCTCCACCGCCGCCATCGCCTGGGCGCGGGAATGGCGGCGCTTCATGCGCTTGAGAATGGTGTCGTCGGCCGATTGCAGGCTCAGGTGCAGATGCGGCATCATCCGCGGTTCGTCCGCCAGGACCCGCAACAGACCGTCGTCCATGGCCGCCGGATCCAGCGACGACAGCCGCAGACGTTTGAGATCCGGAACGTCGGTCAGCACCCTGCGGACCAATTCGCCGAGTGTCGGATGTCCCTCGAGATCGGCGCCGTACGAACAGATATCGACGCCGGTCAGGACCACTTCGGCGTAACCGTTTTCGCACAAGGCCCGCACCTGATCGACGATCCGGCCCGCCGGAAAACCGCGATTGGGGCCGCGCGCGAACGGGATGATGCAGAAGGTGCACCGGTGATCGCAGCCTTGCTGGACCTGGACGAACGCCCGGGTGCGGCTGTCGAAGCCCCGGAGAAAAGGGGTGGCGGTTTCCTTGACGGTCATGATGTCGGAGACCGCGACTTTCCGATCGCTCTCGCCGAAGTGGGCCCGGTGCAGCTTCTCGACGTTGCCCAGCACCTGGTCCACCTCCGGCATGGCCGCGAACGTGTCCGGGGCCAGTTGGGCGGCGCAGCCGGTGACGATAATGCGGCCGTTCGGCCGTTCGCGGCGCAGCCGGCGGATGGTCTGGCGGGCCTGCCGCACGGCTTCGGTGGTGACCGCGCAGGTATTGACGATAACCGCATCGCCGAGGCCGGCGGCCGACGCTTCGCCGCGGATCACCTCGGACTCGAACGCGTTCAACCGGCAGCCGAGGGTGACAATGCGCGGTTCGGTCATGGTCCAGTCCTCACGCGAGCAGCGAGGGATCGAGGACGCCGCGGAAGCTCACGCAGACAGGGCCGGTCATTAAAATGTGGTCGTCCTTCAACCACTCGATGCGCAGCGGCCCGCCATCCAGCACGACGTCGGCGGTCCTGTCCGTCAAACCACGGCGGCTGGCCGCCGCCAGCGCGGCGCACGCCCCCGTTCCACAGGCCCGGGTGATGCCCACGCCCCGCTCCCAGACCCTGAGCCGAATGCAGTCGCGGGAAACGACCTGAGCGGCCCCGACGTTGGTGAACTCGGGAAACAAGGCGTGGCGTTCGATCACGGGGCCGTGGATGTCCAACGCCACCGCTTCCGCGTCGTCCACGAAGAACACGGCGTGAGGGTTGCCGATATTTACCGCCACCGGATCCTTCAGCGGTCCGGCTTCCACGTCCAGGTGCATGATGTCCACCGCCTTCGACAGCGGGATGTCGCGCCAGTCGAAGCGGACGCGGCCCATATCGACGCTGACCATGCCGTTCCCGGCGGTTTCCGCGTCGAGCAGTCCGGCCACGGTCTCGATGATGGCGTGCCGTGACTGTTTTTCGCCCATGATCATGGTGGCTACGCACCGGCTGGCGTTGCCGCACGCCCCGACCTCCCCGCCGTCGGCGTTGCGGATGCGCATGAACGCGTCGGCGAAGCCATTGACCGGGGGCTCGACGATAATCAGCTGGTCGCAGCCGACTCCCGTACGCCGGTCGGCGATGGCGCGGGCCTGGCGCTCGCCGATCTCCAACCGTTGCCGGCGGGCGTCAAGGACCACGAAATCGTTGCCGAGGCCGTGCATTTTGGTGAAGGGCAGATTATTCATCATTCGAAACATATGGCCTAAAGTGCCATAATGTCTATCGTCCGTCGTTAGTCCGCCCGCGTTTTCCGACCGAGAAACCCCCGCATGTGAAGCATCGACTGGTCGGGTTCGTACTGATAGCGGCGGCCGATCGGGCAGGCCCGGCGGGCGCGGCAGCTCAACATCATGCAGTCCATGCCGGCCGGCGTTCTCAGATGATCGAGACAGGCGCTAAGGTCGTACTCACCGTCGCTAAGCGCATGAACCGGGCAGGTGCGCAGACAGGGCCGGTCCTCGCACCTGTCGCATGGACTGGCCCGATCGTCCCGTGGCGGCAGGGTCAGAATCTCGGCGAACACCAGCGCCCCCCGGTAGGCGTGCCACAGTCCGAATTCGGGGTGGATCAGGGGACCCATGGGCGAAGTGAACACGGGCTCGGCGCGCTTAGCCCATCGCGAAAACGGAAGGTACGGGGGACCGTCGAACGGGAACAGGGGCTTGGCGCCCAAACGGCCGGCCACATCTGTCAGCGTATGGCGGATCCAAGTATCCATCGGATCGGACAGGCCCTGGCGCTCCTCCCGCGAGACCCGGGCCGTGAATGCTTGCCACATGGCGGGGCCGGCGTTGCCGACGAGCACGACGGTCCCGCTGGCGCCGGGGACGGCGTCGTCCGGGCGGGGGTGAAAGCCGCCGCGACAGATCAGCCCGGCAGCGGCAACGGAATCGCTGATTACGGTAAGGTCCACGGGGCCCTTCTAATGCGGCCCGAGGGCATGGGTCAAGGCGCGCGCTTGCGCTCGGCGTGCGGTAAGTCGCTGGTTCGCCAGTGTTCCCGCGAGGAGGGGTCGGAAGCCGTTTTTCGGGCGGCCCTCTCGCACGGCCCCGGCCGGTCGGATGCCGGTTTGGCGGCAACCTGTTCTTCGGGAGCCGCTTCTTCGGGAGCCGCGCCGTCGCTAGCCGAATCGATGGCTGGTATGCTCTTGCCGATCACCAACGATTTGAGCAGATCCCGGATCATATGTCTGATTTCGGGCCTTGAGATGCGTGCGTACGCGCGCGCGAACCGTTTCGCTTCCAAAAGCGCCTTGTGATCGGTCTTCGGCAGTTTCGATACTTTCCGATCCTCGTCATCAAGATCGTCGGCGAAGAAATACGCCACGCCGACACCCAGGACCACGGCAAGCTTGTAGAGCTGTGACGCTCCCAGCCGTTTGTCGCCCATTTCCACCCGCTCGACGGTTCCCGAGGGCTCGCCGATGGCGACGTCAAGGAGCTGGGGCTCCAACTCGAGCCGCAAGCGACGCCGCTTCAACCGCGCGGCAACGTGCAGGTCCATGGCGTCAATTCGATACGCGCGCGAGAAATTGGATGTTGTCAAATCGTCGGGCATGATATGATGCGATGCTCTTAAAAAGGGTATAAACTTTATCGTACAACCTTTGGTTCATTTCGGCAAGGTCCGAGTGTCGTCGCCCGGGTTGACTTGGGGTGGCGCCGATCATAGAGTGCGCGGCCTGAACGGTATTATTTGCGGGACGGCCAGTCCGCGAGCTTCGCGTGCTGGCTTTTTTCATTGGTCAACTTTTTCCTTTCGTTGCCTTTTTTGACGATGGGCGCGGATTGATGGGAGCGCACGGCGCGTGTTCGACAGTCTGACGGGAAGGCTGGGTGAGATCTTCGACGGGCTCAAGAGGCGTGGGGCCCTGTCGGAGTCCGACGTCAACGGAGCCTTGCGAGAGGTCCGCGTGGCGTTGCTCGAGGCCGACGTGGCGCTGCCGGTGGTCAAGGACTTCATCGCCGGCGTTCGCGACCGCGCGCTCGGCCAGGAGGTGCTGAGAAGCGTCACCCCGGGCCAGATGGTGGTGAAGATCGTCCACGATCACCTGGTCGAGACGCTGGGCGGCGAGGCGGACCGTGACCAGGAGATCGGCAAGGGCGCGGGCGTCGACCTGGCCGGCAATCCGCCGGTGGCGGTACTGATGGTGGGGTTGCAGGGATCGGGCAAGACCACGAGCTGCGCCAAGCTGGCCATCCTGATCAAGAAGCGCGAGAGAAAACGGGTGCTGATGGCGTCGCTGGATATCTACCGGCCGGCCGCCCAGCAACAGTTGGCTATCCTCGGCGAGCAGAGCGACACGGCCGTGCTGCCGGTCGTCGCGGGAGAACTGCCGGCGGCGATCGCCAAGCGCGCCATGGAGACCGGACGCAAGGAAGGCTACGACGTCGTCATCCTGGACACGGCCGGCCGGCTGCACGTGGACGAGAAGATGATGGCCGAGGCGGCGGCGGTCAAGAACGTGGCCAAGCCGGTCGAGACCCTGCTCGTGGCCGACGCGATGACCGGTCAGGACGCCGTGACGCTCGCCGATTCCTTCCACCGCCAGGTCGGACTCACCGGGATCGTGCTGACCCGCGTCGATGGCGATGCCCGCGGCGGCGCGGCGTTGTCGATGCGGGCGGTCACCGGGCAGCCCATCAAGCTCATGGGGGTCGGCGAAAAGTTGGACGAGATGGAGCCCTTCCAGGCAACCCGCGTCGCCGGGCGCATTCTGGGAATGGGCGACGTGGTCGGTCTGGTGGAGCGCGCCGCCGACGTGATCAATCAAGAAGACGCCGAAAAGCTCGCGCGAAAAATCAGCAAGGGCGAGTTTTCCCTCGAAGACATGCTGGACCAGTTCAAGCAGCTCCGCAAAATGGGCGACGTCAAGGGATTGCTGGGCATGCTGCCGGGTGTCGGCAAGATCAAGCAGCAACTCGAGGGCGCCAACATCGACAACTCCATGCTTGCCAAGCAGGAGGCGATCATTCTGTCGATGACCCTGGCGGAGCGGCGAAACCCGAAGATCCTCAATGGCTCGCGGCGCCGGCGTATCGCCGGCGGATCGGGGTCCACCGTTCAGGACGTCAACCGGCTGCTCAAACAGCATCGCCAGATGGGCACGATGATGAAGAAGATGGGTAAGATGGGGCGGAAGGGCATGATGCCGGGGCGCGGCTTGCCGCCGGAACTGCTCTCGAAGATGCCGCCGATGAAACAAGGCCCGTTCGGCTAGGTTTAAATAGGAAGGACGATCGAACAGATGTCGTTACGAATTCGCTTGACCCGGGGCGGCGCGAAAAAACGCCCCTTCTACCGGATCGTTGTGGCCAACTCGCGGAGCCCACGCGACGGCCGCTTTATCGAAGTGGTGGGAACCTACAATCCGCAGTTGGCCAGCGACGATCCCGAACGGATCGCGCTGCAGGAGGAGCGGCTCAAGTACTGGCTGGGCGTCGGCGCCAGTCCCAGCGATCGCGTGGCTAGCTTTTGCGCCAAGAGCGGACTGATGGAGGCGCGCCCGAGGCGCGCGCAGACCAAGAAATCCGCGCCCAAGGCGAAGGCGCAGGAGCGTTTGAAAACGGCCGCGGAAGCCGCCAAGGCGGTGGCCGAATCTCCCGCCGAAGAGGCGACCGCCGGTTAACGGCGACGTGTCGCGCGGCCGCCGATGGGCATGCGAAACCGAGGCGCGCCACGGGATACCGCCACGGTGTGCGTGGGCGTGATCGCCGGGGTCCGCGGGCTCCGGGGCGAGGTCTGGATTAAGAGCTTCACGGCCGATCCAAAAGACATCGCCGCCTATGGACCCGTCTGGGATCAATCCGGCGAACGGCAATATCGTATCCGGGTCGTGGGCCAGGCCAAGGGGCGAATGGTGGCGCGCATCGAAGGGATCGGCGATCGCACCGCCGCCGAGGCGCTGAAGGGCGAGAAGCTGTTCGTTCCCAGGGACGTGCTTCCCCCGCCCGGCGAGGACGAGTACTACCACGCCGATCTGATCGGCTTGCAGGCCGTGCTGGCCAGCCGGGATGGGTGCGATAACCCCGAAGCGGGCGACCTTGGCCGGGTTCGCGCCGTCCATGAATTCGGCGCCGGCACGGTGATAGAGATCGCGGGCGAAGCGTCCGGCGCGCACATGGTGCCCTTCACCCGGGAAGCGGTGCCGGTGGTGGATGTGGCCGGTGGCCGGCTCGTGATCGCGCCGATCGCGGGTCTGATCGAGCCGGCGCCGGATGATGCGGGTGATTCCGGTGGTGGAGAGGCGAAATGACGGACGCCGTGCCGTGGACCGCGCGTGTCGTTACCCTGTTTCCCGAGATGTTTCCGGGATCGGCGGCGCACTCGCTGGCCGGGCAGGCTCTGTCCGATGGCAAATGGGTGCTGGAAACGGTGGACATTCGCGACTTTGCGCGCGATAAACACCGCACCGTTGACGACACGCCCTTCGGGGGCGGGCCGGGGATGGTCATGCGGCCGGACGTGGTGGATGCCGCGATCGGCGCGGCCATGCATCAAGGGCCCGACCTGCCGCTCATATTCCTGACGCCCCGTGGCCGGCCGCTGAACCAGGCCAGAGTCCGGGCGTTGGCCGGGGGAACCGGAGTGGTTCTGCTGTGCGGCCGCTTCGAGGGCGTGGATGAACGGGTGCTGGAGGCTTGGGCGCCGGAGGAAATCAGTCTCGGCGACCTCGTCCTCTCGGGCGGCGAGCCGGCGGCTTTGGCGCTGATCGACGCCTGTGTCAGGCTATTGCCGGGGGTCGTGGGCGATCCGGACTCGCTGGCGGACGAGAGTTTCGAGGGGGGACTCCTGGAGTACCCCCACTATACGCGGCCCCGCGTGTGGCGGGACCAGGACGTGCCGGCGGTTTTGCTGTCCGGCCATCATGGGATGATCGGAGCTTGGCGGCGCCGTGAGGCCGAGCGGATCACCCGCGAACGACGACCGGATCTTTGGGCCCGTCATGTGGCGGATCAACCCGAAGCCAAAGACAGGACATTGTGACCGGCGAGCCCGGTCCCATATGAGAAACAGGGACACGCTGCCATGAATTTGATTGAACAAATCGACCAAGAGCAGATCCAGAAGCTCACGGAAGAGCGGCCCGTGCCCGTCTTTGCGCCCGGCGATACGCTGCGGGTCAAGGTGAAGGTGGTGGAAGGCTCGCGCGAACGGCTTCAGGCTTTCGAGGGTGTCTGTATCGCCCGCAGGAACAGGGGCATCGGGTCTTCGTTTACCGTGCGCAAGATTTCCTACGGCGAGGGCGTGGAGCGGGTGTTCCCGCTGTATTCGCCGATCATCGCGTCCATCGAGGTCGTGCGGCGCGGCGACGTGCGGCGCGCCAAGCTGTATTACCTGCGCGAACTTCGCGGCAAGCGGGCTCGCATCGCCGAGAAGACCGATGGGTTCTCGGCCAAGGTATCGGCCGAGGAGAAGGCGGACATCGCCGCCGCCAAGGAAGCCGACCGCAAGGTGAGGCTCGAGGCCAACGAGAAGGCCAAGGCCGAAAAGGAAGCGAAACAGCAGAAGTAGTCCGCTTTCGGCCGGTTGCCGCCGGCCGCCGGCGGTGAGGAATGCGATCCATGTCCAAACCGCGCACCCTGTTCGACAAGATCTGGGATGGGCACTTGGTGGACGTCCTGGAGGACGGCACCGCCATCCTCTATGTCGACCGGCACCTGGTCCACGAGGTCACCAGCCCGCAAGCGTTCGAGGGCTTGCGGATGTCGGGCCGTCCGGTGCGGCGCCCGGAGGCGACCCTGGCGGTCGCCGACCACAACGTGCCCACCACCGACCGCTCGCTGGGAATCGAAGACGACGAATCGCGGATCCAGGTGGAGACCTTGGCCGGGAACTGCGCCGCGTTCGGCATCCGGTATTTTTCCATGGCCGACGTGCGCCAGGGCATCGTTCATATCATCGGCCCGGAGCAGGGGTTCACCCTGCCGGGGACGACCATCGTCTGCGGCGACTCGCACACCTCCACCCATGGCGCGTTCGGCGCCTTGGCGTTCGGCGTCGGCACCTCCGAGGTGGAGCACGTCCTGGCCAGTCAGACGCTCTTGCAGCGGCCGGCCAAGAACATGCGGGTGGCGGTGAACGGGGCGCTGCCGCTCGGGGTCACGGCCAAGGACGTGGTGCTCGCGATCATCGGCAAGACCGGAACCGCCGGCGGCACCGGTCACGTCATCGAATACACCGGCGACGTCATCCGCGGCCTCAGCATGGAAGGCCGGATGACGGTTTGCAACATGACCATCGAAGCCGGCGCGCGGGCCGGCCTGATCGCCCCGGACGAAACCACCTTCGCCTACCTGAAGGGACGGCCGATGGCTCCCGCCGGAGAGGCTTGGGATCGGGCGGTCGCCTACTGGCGGACGCTGCCGTCGGACGACGGCGCGCGCTACGACCGCGAGATCACGCTGGATGCCGGCGATATTCCGCCGCAGGTGACCTGGGGCACCAGCCCCGAGGACGTGGTGCCGGTGACCGGCCGCGTGCCCGACCCTGCTTCCGCGCCGGACGCCGACAAACGCCGGTCCATGCAGCGGGCACTAGAGTACATGGGCTTGACCGCCGGAACGCCCATGTGCGACGTCAAGGTAGACCGGGTGTTCATCGGCTCGTGCACCAACGGACGCATCGAGGACCTTCGCGCGGCGGCGGCCATTGCCCGCGGCCGCAAGGTGGCCGACGGCGTCGGCGCGATGGTGGTGCCGGGCTCCGGTCTGGTCAAGAACCTGGCCGAGGAAGAAGGCCTGGACCGCGTCTTCATCGAGGCGGGGTTCGAGTGGCGGGAACCCGGGTGCTCCATGTGTCTGGCCATGAACGCGGACCGTCTCGAGCCCCGCGAACGCTGCGCGTCCACGTCCAACCGCAATTTCGAGGGCCGTCAGGGGCGCGGCGGGCGCACTCACCTGGTGAGCCCGGCCATGGCCGTGGCCGCCGCCATTACCGGCCATATCGCCGACGTGCGCGATTTCCTGCGCTGAGTGTCGGCGCGCCGAGCGATCGGAGGATCGATGGAAAAGTTCACCAAGCTGACCGGCGTCGCCGCTCCTCTGCCGATGATCAACGTCGACACCGACATGATCATCCCCAAGCAGTTCCTGAAAACCATCAAGCGGAGCGGACTGGGCAAGAGCCTGTTCTTCGAGCTTCGCTACGACGACGCCGGCAACGAGCACACCGATTTCGTGCTCAACGGGCACCATCACCGCGACGCCAAGATCCTGGTGGCCGGCGACAACTTCGGGTGCGGGTCGTCGCGGGAACACGCGCCCTGGGCGCTCCTCGACTTCGGCATCCGCTGCGTCATCGCGCCCAGCTTCGCGGACATCTTTTTCAACAACTGCTTCAAGAACGGCATTCTCCCCATCGTCCTGCCGCGCGGACAGGTGGACACGCTGATGGCCGAGGTCGCCCACGCGGACAACGCCACCCTCATCGTCGATTTGGAAGCGCAGGAGATCACCAAAGCGGACGGCCGGCGGATCCCGTTCGACGTGGATCCGTTCCGCAAGGAATGCCTCATCGACGGCATCGACGAGATCGGCCTGACCTTGAAGGAAATCCACAAGGTGGAAGCGTTCGAGACGCGGCAACGAGCGGAGCAGCCATGGCTTTACGGTTGATGTCCACCGTGAGCTTGAACAGTCTGTGACTTAACCAGCGGGAATGACGATGACCACCAACAAGATGCTCCTCCTCCTGCCCGGCGACGGTATCGGTCCCGAAGTGATGGTGGAGGTCAAGCGGGTCATCGACTGGCTCGACCGCAACCGCGGCATCATCATCGACGTTTCCGAGGGGCTGGTGGGCGGAGCGGCCATCGATGCCCACGGCACGCCGCTGACCGACGAAACCATGGCCCAGGCGCTGACCGTCGACGCCGTCCTGTTGGGCGCGGTGGGCGGCCCCAAATGGGACGACCTTCCGTTCGAGCGGAAACCGGAACGCGGTCTCCTGCGGCTGCGCAAGGAGATGGAACTATTCGCCAATCTGCGTCCGGCGGTGGTGTTCGACGCGCTCGCCGAGGCCTCGACCCTCAAGCTCGACGTGGTCAAGGGGCTCGACATCATGATCGTGCGCGAGCTCACCGGCGGCGTCTATTTCGGCGAGCCGCGCGGCATCGAGACCCTTCCCGACGGCAGCCGCCGGGGCGTCAACACCCAGGTCTACGAGACCCACGAGATCCGCCGCATCGCCCGGGTCGCCCTCGAACTCGCCCGCAAGCGGTCCAACCGCGTGTGTTCGGCGGAGAAGGCCAACGTCATGGAGAGCGGCGTTCTGTGGCGCGAGGAGGTCCAGAAGCTGCATGACGAGGAGTTCCCGGACGTGGAGCTTTCCCACATGTACGCCGACAACTGCGCCATGCAGCTGGTCCGCAATCCCCGCCAGTTCGACGTCATCGTCACCGACAACCTGTTCGGCGACATCCTCTCCGACGAGGCCGCCATGCTCACCGGCTCGCTCGGCATGCTGCCCTCGGCGTCGCTGGGCGCGGCCGACGAAAACGGCCGCCGTCTGGCGCTCTACGAGCCGGTGCACGGCAGCGCCCCGGACATCGCCGGCAAGGGACTGGCCAACCCGCTGGCGGTGGTGCTGAGCTTCGCCATGTGCCTGCGCTACTCGCTGGACATGGCCAAGGAGGCCGACGCCATCGAGGCGGCGGTCAAGGCCGTGCTCGACGGGGGCCTGCGCACCGCCGACATCATGCAGCCCGACAAGGCCAGGGTGTCCACCCGGGTGATGGGCGAGGCCCTGGTCCGCGAACTGGGCAAGGTGTCGGCCTAAATCAAAAAAAGATCCGGTACAGTAGCGGCACCAGGAGCGCCGTCGCCAACCCGTTGAGACCCATCGCCAGCCCCGAAAACGCGCCGGCGACCTCGCTCACCTGCAGGGCGCGGGCGGTGGCGATGCCGTGCGACGCCAGACCCAGCGCGAACCCGGCGGCTCGGTGGTCGCGCACCCGGATGAGCTTGAGCAAGCCCGTCCCCAGCACCGCGCCGATGATCCCGGTAAGGATCACCAGCACCGCCGTCAGCGACGGCAGGCCGCCGATCTTTTCGGCGATACCCATGGCGATGGGCGTGGTCACCGATTTCGGCGCCAGCGACAGCAGCGTCCGTTCCGAGGCCCCCAGCGCCCAGCCGATGGCGACGGCGCTGCCGGCGGCGGTGAGCGAGCCCGCCACCAGGGCGGTGACCAGGGCGGGCGCCGACCGGCGGACCAGGGCGAATTGGCGGTAGAGCGGCACCGCCAACGCCACCGTCGCCGGTCCCAACAGGAAATGCACGAACTGCGCGCCCTCGAAGTAGGTAGCGTACTCGGTGCCAGTCGCATAGAGCAATCCCGCGAGCAAGCCGATGGCGATCAGCACCGGGTTCAACAGCGCGTTGCCGTTGCTCTTGTGGTACAGCCACAGCCCCGCCTGATAGGCCAGCAGGGTGAGGGTCAGGCCGGTGAGCGGGCTGGCCGCCAGATAGACCCAGATTTCCTTGACGCTCCCGGCGGTCATTCCGACCGCTCCTTGCCGAACAGCCTGGACAGTCCCTGCACGAGCGCGGCGGTCACGGCGATGGTGATGATCGTGCTGCCGAACAACGCCGCCAGGATCGGCCAGCCCTCGTCGGCGAGCAGCGACAGGTGCGCCATGATCCCCACCCCCGCCGGCACGAACAGCAGGGCCAGGTGTTGCAACAGCCCTCCGGCGGTGGCCTGCAGACCGTCCGGGACGGCGCCGTGCAGGGCGAGACCCAGGAAAAGCAACGCCATGCCGATGACCGGACCGGGGATGGGCAAACCGGTGGCCACAGCGATGACCTCCCCCGCCAATTGACACACCAGCAACAGTGTCAGAAATGCCAATTCCATGCGCCCGCTCCTCTCCCATGCCGGTCTCCACTGAGGTCGCGATCATGGCATGAAAGGCGGGCGGGGTTCGCCCGAAAAACGCGCCAAGGGCGCCAATTGCCCGAAAGCGTCTTGACGACACGTGTCGTCATAAATAGGCCGAAAATGACGACATTTTTTGCGAGAAAGACGACATTTGACGACTTGACATCCGTTAAGTCATTGATTTCATTGGCCTGAAACAAAAGAGCCCGGAATGTCGTCATTTGTCATCATTTGTCGTCATTTTTGTCTGAAACCCATTGAAAACATTAATACATTCAAGTGAGCTTATTCTTTCTCCGTAACGACGTAAATGATTGATATCACACAAAACACGCCGTTGTGACACTGGATCGTTCCGCGTTCGATGTCGTCATTTGTCGTCATATTGGATCATTCGTTCCAGCTATTAAGTTCCGTCGAATCCGGCCGTCGGAAAGGCAGGATCTAGGAATTTTATCCGATTTGCGTTCGGATTGCAACTAGACTGATTAGGTTTCCGGCTGGTGCGCTACCAGTGCGGGAACGCCGTTGCGGAAAAAAAACAACTTGAGGTTCGTAGATTGACTTCATGCGGTTTTGTCGAAATCATCATTTGAATGGGTCTGTCTAAGCGGCGTATGCTGGGCACGCTTTGCAACTTTGGGGCTAGCCTGTCTTTCACTCGTGACAGACGAGGGTGGGTTATCTGTTTGATGTTCCGAAAACGTCAGAATGGAGGGGAGATCGGTATAACGAAGACAGGCCATTGCGGCTCTAACGTCCTCTACCCGCACGGCTTTTTCATGATCAACCGAACTCGATGCGCGGGCTTTCCGCGTTACGGCGAAAAGTCGGATGCGATCCGAGGAGCGAACACTGAGCCTATTGGCGAATGCCGCCCGGGTTTCGGGGAGGCGATGACAATCCAAGAATTTCGAATGATGGGAACGGCTCCGACCCGCGTCAGCGGGGCGGTAGCGTCTGGGGGGTGGAATGGCGACTTTCAACGGCGATAGCTCAGACAATCTGATCGTTGGTACGGATAGCCCGGATACGATTAGCGGAAGTGGCGGCGCGGACATCATTTTTGGCTACCAGGGCAACGCTCCCGCATCGGGCGTGGATCCGGTTCCACCGACCGAGCCGACCGTTGACGCCAACGGCGGCGGGGACAGCGACAATGACTTGATCAGAGGAGGAAACGGCGACGATACGCTGATCGGCGGCGGCGGCGGCGACAGGCTCTACGGTGACGGCGGCGGCGACATCCTAGACGGCGGTGCCGGCAACGACATCCTCTACGGCGGTAGGGAAAACGACACCCTCGACGGCGGTGCTGGCAACGACATCCTTGACGGCGCTAGTGGCGACGATAGCTTGCTTGGAGAAGAGGGCGACGACAACCTCTTCGGTGACGGCGGCGGCGACATCCTAGACGGCGGTGCTGGCAACGACATCCTTGACGGCGGTAGGGACAACGACACCCTCGACGGGGGTGACGGCAACGACGGCCTCGACGGCGGTCACGGCAACGACATGCTCGACGGCGGTAACGGTAACGACATCCTCGAAGGCAGTGACGGCAACGACACCCTCAGTGGCGGTTTGGGCGAGGACAGCTTCGACGGCGGCGAAGGTTCGGACACCGTCGACTACAGCTACTCCGCGTCCGACCGGCTGCGGGTCGATCTGTCGGAAGGATTCGCGTGGTTCGTCGACGATCCGACCAGTCCCGCCGGTCCTGGTAACGAGCCCAGCACCGCCGAAGCGCTGATCTCCATCGAGAACGTGATCGGCACCACCGGCGACAACGTTATCATCGGTGATGCCAATGACAATGTTCTCAGCGGCCTTGGCGGTCTGGACAGCTTCGACGGCGGTGACGGCAACGACACCCTCAGTGGCGGCAGCGGCGAGGACAGCTTCGACGGCGGCGACGGTTTGGACACCGTCGACTACAGCTACTCCGCGTCCGACCGGCTGCGGGTCGATCTGTCGGAAGGATTCGCGTGGTTCGTCGACGATCCGACCAGTCCCGCCGGTCCTGGCAACGAGCCCAGCACCACCGAAGCGCTGATCTCCATCGAGAACGTGATCGGCACAACGGGCGACAACGTTATCATCGGTGATGCCAATGACAATGTTCTCAACGGCCTTGGCGGTCAGGATACCTTCGACGGCGGTGACGGCTCGGACACGGTCGACTACAGCTATAGTTCGTCCAACACCTTGGAAATCGATCTAGCGGCCGGTTTCGCGACGTTCCTGAGCAGCGGCGTCACCGAGAACCTGACCAGCATCGAGAACGCCATCGGGTCCGAGGGCAACACGGTGCTCCGTGGCGACGACGGCGACAATGTGCTCGCAGGCGGCGATGGCGACGATACTGTCAGTGGTCGCGACGGCGACGATACCGTCGTCGGCGACGTGTTGGTCGCGGGAGGTGAAGTGGCTCCAATCCGCCGAGGCGGGCGTTGGCGGGGATGGCATTGCAAATAATGGGCTGGACGGAGAGGACGGCGAGGACGACATCGCCGTCTCGGATTTCAACGATGACCTCGACGGCGGCGGTAACAACGACGATCTCGCCGGCGATGTTCTTCACGCGGGTCGCGGCAGTGTTGGCTTGAGCGCCAAGGCCGGAAGCGGCGGCCATGCATTATATCTTCTCGGATACTCCGGCGCCTTCAACCTTAACGGCGGCGGCGCCGGCGGTAGCGACAACACGGTGACCGCGTTCAACGATCGCCTGACTGCCGGCATTGGTGACGACATCCTTGTCGGCGATGTGACACACTCGGATGACGGCGACGTCGGCATGAGCGCTAAGGCCGGAACCGGCGGCTTTGCACGTGCTGATAACCAAGACAGCACCGGCGACGCCGGCGCCGGCGGTATCGACAATGCGGTGACCGCGTTCAACGATCACCTGACTGCCGGCGTTGGTGACGACATCCTTGTCGGCGATGTTCGTCACGCGGGTGGTGGCCGTGTCAGCTTGAGCGCCACGGCCGGAAGCGGCGACTATGGAATAGTTTTTTACGAGGGTGACGGCGGCGCCGGCGGTAATGGCAACACGGTGACCGCGTTCAACGATCGACTCACGGCCGGCGTTGGCGACGACATCGTCTGCGGCGACGTGGCGCACTCGGGCGGCGGCGACGTCGACTTGAACGCCGAGGTCGGAGCCGGCGGCCGCGACAACGGCGGCGAAGGCGGTAGCGGCAACGCCGCCACCACGTTCAACGACACGATCGACACGGGCTCCGGCGACGACATCGTCGCCGGCGATGTAACACATTCGGGTGACGGCTACGCTGGCTTGAGCACCAGGGCCGGACCCGGCGGCGGGGGGGCTTCGCGTGGACAGGGCGGCAGCGACAATAGTGCCGCCGCGTTCAACGACACGGTCAGCGCGGGCTCCGGCGACGACATCATAATCGGCGACGTGACGCACTCGGGCGACGGCAACGTCGTCTTGAGCGCCGAGATAGGATCCGGCGGCAGAGGAGGTGACTCCGACTCGCACGGCGCCGGCGGCGGGAGTAGCAACGCAACGGTTGCATTTAACGACTTTCTCAGTGCTGGCGACGACGCGGATACCGTCGTCGGCGACGTCGCCCATTCCGGTAGCGGCAACGTTAGCTTGACCACCCTCGCTGGAGTTGCTGGTAGGTCAGCCTACACCGGAGGCGGCGCCGGCGGTAGCGACAATACCATGGAAGCCTTTAACGACGCGATTGATGGCGGCGCCGGCGAGGACACGGATACCGTCGTCGGCGACCTCGCCCATTCCGGTAGCGGCAACGTCAGCTTGACCATCCTCGCTGGAGTTGGTGGTGGGGGAGCCTACACAGGAGGCGGTGCCGGCGGTAGCGACAATACCATGGAAGCCTTTAACGACTCGATCGATGCCGGCGGCGGCGATGACAGTCTTGCCGGCGATATCACGCACTCGGGCGACGGCAATGTCTACTTGAGCGCCCAAGTCGGAACAGGCGGTGATTTCAGCGGTGATTATGATGATGGTTCCCGCCTAGGCGGTACCGGGGGCAGCGACAATACCGTCGAGATTTTCAGCGACACGATCGATGCCGGCGCCGGCGACGACACGGTCATCGGCGACATCCATCATGCCGGCACGAGCGGCGAGATTGCCCTGAGCGTCACGGTCGGGCTCGAAGGCCGGCGTAACGACGACGGTGACGCCGCGCTTGGCGGCAGCGGTAACGAGGCCAGCGCTTTCAACGACACCATCGATGCGGGCGGCGGCGACGACTTGATCGTCGGCGATGTATGGCGAGCGGACGACGGTCTTACCCTTGAGATCGGCATTGAAGGAACGGCCGAGAGTACCATCCGTGCGTTCCAGGACGATATCGCGGGCGGCGGCGGCGACGACACGATTTACGGCGATTTCTTCGACGGCACGGGGGACGTCGCGCCCGACACGTTGACGATCGATGGCACCTTTGCCGGCCGCGACGCGCTGTTCGCCGACACCATCGATGGCGGGGCGGGCGACGATGCGATTTACGGCGGCCTCGGCGACGACACCCTGAGTGGCGGCAGCGGCGAGGACAGCTTCGACGGCGGCGACGGTTCGGACACCGTCGACTACAGCTACTCCGCGTCCGACCGGCTGCGGGTCGATTTGTCGGAGGGTTTCGCGTGGTTCGTCGACGATCCGACCAGTCCCGCCGGTCCGGGCAATCAGGCCAGCACCGCCGAAGCATTGACCTCCATCGAGAATGTGATCGGCACCACGGGCGACAACGTCCTGATCGGCGATGCCAACGACAATGTTCTCGGCGGCCTTGGCGGTCTGGACACCTTCGACGGCGGCGGCGGCTCGGACACCGTCGACTACAGCTACTCCTCGTCCGACCGGTTGCGGGTCGATCTGTCGGAAGGGTTCGCGTGGTTCGTCGACGATCCGACCAGTCCCGCCGGTCCTGGCAACGAGCCCAGCACCACCGAAGCGCTGATCTCCATCGAGAACGTGATCGGCACAACGGGCGACAACGTTATCATCGGCGATGCCAATGACAATGTTCTGGGCGGCCTTGGCGGTCAGGACACCTTCGATGGCGGCGGCGGCTCGGACACCGTCGATTACAGCTATAGTTCGTCCAACACCTTGGAAATCGATCTGGCGGCCGGTCTCGCGACGTTCGTGAGCAGCGGCGTCACCGAGACCCTGACCAGCATCGAGAACGCCATCGGGTCCGACGGCAACACGGTGCTCAGTGGCGACGACGGCGACAATGTGCTCGACGGCGGCGATGGCGACGACACCCTCAACGGGCGCGGCGGCGACGATACGCTGATCGGCGGCAACGGCGATGACACGTTGAATGGCGGCGTCGGCACCGACAGTCTTGACGGCGGCGACGGTTCGGACACCGCCGATTACAGCTACAGTTCGTCCAACACCTTGGAAATCGATCTGGCGGCCGATCTGGCGACGTTCATGAGCAGCGGCGTCACCGAGACCCTGACCAGTATCGAGAACGCCATCGGGTCCGAGGGCAACACGGTGCTCATGGGCGACGACGGCGACAATGTGCTCGACGGCGGCGATGGCGACGACACCCTCAACGGGCGCGGCGGCGACGATACGCTGATCGGCGGCGAGGGCGAGGACGTCTTCGTGTTCATGCCCAACAACGGGCTGGACACTATCATCGACTTCACGCCGGGCGAGGATTTGATCGACCTAACGGCGTTCGCGGGCGAAGACATAGACGAGGTGCGGATCCGGCAGTCTGGCGATGATGTGCGTGTGGACGTTGTCGGCGGCGGAACCGCGGTGACCTTATTGGATCTGGACGTGTCGGACTTGTCGCCCGATGAAATCCTCCTGTAAGGGTCCGGCTCATACTGTATTTTCGGGGTATAGGGCGGCTTGCAACTCCTTGTTTGCGCTGTCGCTCCATCCCGACCACGCGGCGCCGGGGCAACCCTTCAGTAACGATCTTCCGCGGTTGCGCAACTCTTGCGGGAATTCCGTTACGCGGTAGAAAACAACCCGGGGTTCGTGGATTATCCCAAATATTTCTTGGTAAAATATGCGTGTTGAATCGGTCGCGACGCGCGACGGGGACATCGACGCTTCCGTGGGGCCGATTTCTCTCTCGCCCGTGACGGAACACGCCGGCTGATCTGGGTGGCGTTCTGATGACGGGGAACGGAGACGCACGATGTGGGGACTTGGACATATCGAAACGGTTCAAGCGGCCGTTAGGCGGGCGGCTTCTCCGTCATTTACGAAATTCGACGCACGTTCGCTCCGCTCCGCCCCGCGGCGGCAGGTGGGGGACGGATTGCGCGCGGGCGTCCGATGGCATGAGCTAGGGGGAGATGAGCAATGGCCGAGATCTTTGGAACACCAAATGATGACACCATAACCGAGGCGTTGGTCTCGGATGGCGTGAGTGGCGGGGCGCCGTCGTCGGACGGGGACGTCATCGTCGGGCAGGGCGGAAGCGATACCATCGAGGGCGCGCTCGGCGACGATACTGTTGTTGGCGACGTGTTGGCCGCGGGGTTGACGTGGACCTATCCGCCGAGGCGGGCGTTGGCGAGGATGGCACTTTAAATGAAGATGGGAAGAGCGCCTCGGACGGCGAGGACGGCGAGAGCGACATCGCCGTCTCCGATTTCAACGATGACCTAGACGGCGGCGCTGACAAAGATGATCTCGCCGGGGACGTTCGTCACGCGGGTGGTGGCAGTGTCGTCTTGAGCGCCAAGGCCGGAAGCGGCGGCAATGGAGTATTTTCTAGAGACTACGGCTTCTCCGGCTTCGGCGCCGACGGGGGCGACGGCGGTAGCGACAACAGGCTACCGCGTTCAACGATCGCCTGACTGCCGGCGATGATGACGACACCATTGTCGGCGATGTTCGTCACGCGGGTAGCGGCAGTGTCAGCTTGAGCGCCGAGGCCGGAAGCGGCGGCCGTGGAGTAAATAATTTCTACGGCGACGGCGGCGCCGGCGGTAGCGACAACACGGTCGCCGCGTTCGACGATCGCCTGACTGCCGGCGATGACGACGACACCATCGTCGGCGACGTACGTCACGCGGGTAGCGGCAGTGTCAGCTTGAGTGCCAAGGCCGGAAGCGGCGGCGATGGAACAATATATTCTTACACCGAAGGCGGCGGCGACGGCGGTGTCGACAACACGGTTGCCGCGTTCAACGATCGTCTGACTGCCGGCGGCGGCGACGACACCATCGTCGGCGACGTCACGCACTCGGGCGCCGGCGACATCGACTTGAACGCCGAGTGCAGGAGCTGGCGGCCGCAACGCTGGCGGAAAAGGCGGTAGCGGCAATGCCGCAGGCGCGTTCCACGACACGATCGACGCGGGCGCCGGCGACGACATCGTCGCCGGCGATGTGACGCACTCGGGTGACGGCGACGTCGGCTTGAGCGCCAAGGTGGGAACCGGCGGCGGGGGCATTGGGGTTGGAGACGGCGGCAGCGACAATAGTGCCGCCGCGTTCAACGATACCGTCGACGCGGGCTCCGGCGATGACTTCATCGTCGGCGATGTGGCGCACTCGGTGACGGCGACGTCGGCTTGACCGCCGAGGTAGGATCCGCAGACAAGGCCAGCGGCCCGGGCGGCGACGGCGGTAGCGGCAATAGCGGCGCCGCGTTCAACGACACCGTCAGCGCGGGCTCCGGCGATGACATCATCGTTGGCGATGTGGCGCGCTCGGGTGACGGCGACGTCGACTTGAGTGCCGAGGCAGGACATGGCGGCGCGGCGGGTGACCTCATCTACCCCACCATTGCCGGGTCTGGCGGGAGTAGCAACGCCGCGGCCGCATTCAACGACGTTATTAGCGCTGGCGAGGACAAGGATACCGTCGTCGGCGACGTAGCGCATTCCGGTAGCGGCAACCTTAGCTTGAGCGTCCTCGCTGGAGTCGGTGGGAGGGGCGGATATGTCTACTATGAGGAAGGCGGCTCCGGCGGCAGCGACAATACCTTAGAAGCCTTCAGCGACATGATCGATGGCGGCGTCGGCGACGACACGATCGTCGGCGACGTCCGCCATACCGGCGCCACCGGCACGATTGCCCTGAGCGTTTTGGCCGGCGTCGAAGGTCAGCGCACCTACGACGGCGAGCCGCAACGGTGGCACGGGTAACGAGGCCAGCGCCTTCAACGATACGATCGATGCCGGCGATGGGAACGACCTCATCGTCGGCGATGTGTGGCGGAACAACTCTGCGGTCGCCATCGAGATCACCGTCGAGGGGACGGCCGACAATACCATCAGGGCCTTCCAGGACGAGATCTCGGGCTGCGCCGGCGACGACACGATCTATCGGCGATTTCTTCGACGGCACGCGGGAGCTTCGCGCCCGACACGCTGACGATCGACGGCGACTTTGCCGGCCGCGACGCGCTGTTCGCCGATACTCATCGATGGCGGGGCCGGCGACGATGTCATCGACGGGCGGGCTCGGCGACGACACCCTGAGTGGCGGCACGGGCGAGTGACAGCTTCGACGGCGGCGATGGTTCGGACACCGTCGACTACAGCTACAGCTGGTCCGACCGCCTGGGGATCGATCTGGCGGCCGATCTGGCGACGTTCATGAGCAGTGGCGTCACCGAGACCCTGACCAGTATCGAGAATGCCATCGGGTCCTTGGCAATAAGGTGCTGATCGGCGACGCCAGCGACAATGTGCTCGACGGTTACGGCGGCGACGACATCCTCAACGGCCACGAGGGCAACGACACGCTGTTCGGCGGCATTGGCGGTCAGACACCTTCGATGGCGGCGGCGGTTCGGACACGGCCGATTACAGCTACAGTTCGTCCAACACCTTGGAAATCGATCTGGCGGCCGATCTCGCGACGTTCATGAGCAGCGGCGTCACCGAGACCCTGACCAGCATCGAGAACGCCGTTGGGTCTAGCGGCAACACGGTGCTCAACGGCGACGGCGGCGACAATGTGCTCGACGGCGGCGATGGCGACGACACCCTCAACGGGCGCGGCGGCGACGATACGCTGATCGGCGGCAACGGCGATGACACCTTAATGGCGGCGGCGGCGCCGACAGTCTTGACGGCGGCGATGGCGAGACACCCTCTCGACGTTCGTGGCGGCGTACGATACGCTGATCGGCGGCGGCGGCGATGAACACGGTGATTGGCGGCGACGGCGACAATGTGCTCGACGGCGGCGCCGGCGACGACACCCTCAATGGGCGCGACGGCGACGATACGCTGATCGGCGGCGAGGGTGAAGATGTCTTCGTGTTCACGCCTAGCGAGTTCACGCCTGCGTACGACTACTCTGAAACGGTCATCGACTTCACGCCGGGCGAGGATATGATCGACCTGACGGCGTTTGCGTTCGAGGACATAGACGATGTGCCGATCTTCGCAGTTTGGCGATGATGTGCGTCCTTTATTTGTCCGCTGTCGGCGGACCCTACGTGACCTTCCTGGATCTGGACGCTGTCAGACTTGTCCCCCGATGATTTCCTCCTGTAAGGGTCATTGGCCGGATCTGATGCGATTGGCGATTGGCTGAGGTTCCGAAGTGGCGGGCGGCAATGGCGTGCTGCCCATCGGCCAGGACGGCGGTGGCGATGATTTCGAGGACCTCGTCCGGATCGGCGGCTTCGACAGGGAGCGCGCCGTGGACGACATGATCGAGAAACACCCAATGAACGAAGCACCGCAGGCCGAAAAGGCGCCGCAATTCCGGATCCATCCGTCCCGCCAGTTCGCCGACTGGTTGCGCGAGGAGAAGCTCAGCCTCGGCGTCACCACGTATCAGGCGGGACTGCTGTTTCTGATCGGCACCCAGCCCAATGGCCGCTTGCGGATGTTCAACCGCATGTTCCCGCGCTGCATGGGGCTGTGGTCCAACGGCCAGCAGTTGTGGATGAGTTCGCTTTACCAGCTGTGGAAGTTCGACAACGTGCTGGCCGTCGGCGAAACGCGCGACGGCTTCGATCGCTGCTTCGTGCCGCGGGTGGCGTACACCACCGGCGACCTCGATATACACGACATCGCCGTCGACGGCGACGGACGCGTGATGTTCGTCAACACGCTCTATAGCTGCCTGGCGACGGTGAGCGAGGATCACAGCTTCCGCCCGTTGTGGCGGCCGCCGTTCATCTCCAAGATCGCCGCCGAGGACCGCTGCCATCTCAACGGTCTCGCCACCGCGAACGGCCGGCCGCGTTACCTGACCAGCATCTGCCGCACCGATGCGCCGGCCGGCTGGCGGGAGCGGCGCGAGAGCGGCGGCTGCGTGATCGGAGTGGAGGAGAACGAGGTTGTCGCCGGCGATCTTTCGATGCCGCATTCGCCGCGCCTCTCCGGCGACCGGCTGTGGCTTCTGGAGTCGGGAACCGGGTTTCTCGGCGCCGTCGACCGGGCATCCGGCCGCTTCGAGCCGATGACGTTCTGCCCCGGGTATGCCCGCGGCCTCGCCATCCATGGCGACTACGCCGTTGTCGGGCTTTCCAAGTGCCGGCGGGAACGCTCGTTCGCCGGCCTCAAGCTCGACGACCATCTGCGCGCCCGCGACATCGATGCGTGGTGCGGCATCGCCGTGGTCAGCCTCAAGTCCGGGGACGTGGTGCACTGGCTGCGCATCGACGGCGAGATCGAGGAGCTTTACGACGTCGTCGCATTGCCCCATGCGGTGCAGCCGATGGCACTCGGCATCCGCACGGACGAGATCCGGCGGCAACTCACCGTGGGGCCGGAAGCGCCGCTGTCGCTCGCATGATCGAGCTAATCCAATCCAGTGTGCCCTCACCCGCAAGCGACGGGTAATAAACGGCAATAGGCGCGGCCGCGCGTGCCGCGACGGCTTGACTCGGTGAAAGCGGACGCGGAACAATGCCGCGGGAGCAAGTTTGCGCGAGGAGGGGCGATTGATCGACAGGATTGAGCTGCCCGCGGGCGTCGAGCCGGGACTTCGGTTCGCGCTGGTGCTCGATGGCCGTGGCGGCTGCCGCGATCTCGATTGGCGGGGGGTGGCCGGCTGGCGGCCGGAAGACGGCTTTCTCTGGGTGCACCTGGAGCGCGACACCGATGAGGCGGCGGCATGGATCCACGGGCCGGGCGGTATCGATCCGCTGGTCGGCGAAGCGCTGCTCGCCGAGGACACGCGCCCGCGCATCGAGCTTGTCGACGAGGCGATGCTGATCGTGCTGCGCGGCATCAACCGCGCCGAGGTCGAGGAGGCGGAGCTGATGCCGATCCACATCTGGATGGACGCGGGCCGCGCCGTGACCCTGCGCGACCGTGACCACAAGCTGGTGGCGCTGCGCGATATCCGCTTCACGCTCGTCGCCGGACGCGGCCCGAAGACCGGCGGCGCGCTGCTGGTGCAGATCGCCGACAAGGTGATCCGCGACGTCGAACCGGTGATCGACGAAATGGACGATGATCTCGAACGGCTCGAAGACCGCTTGAACGACAAGGACTCGCCGGGACTGCGCCGCGAGCTGGCCGAGATCCGCCGCAACGCCATCCACCTTAGGCGCTACCTCGGGCCGCAGCGCGAAGTGATGGTGCAATTGCAGGCCGAGCCGACGCCGTTGCTCGATCGGGTCAGCCGGTTGCGGCTGCGCGGAGTCACCGACCGCGTGGCGCGCGCCTGCGAGGACCTCGACGCCGTGCGCGACCGGGCGACGATCCTCTATCAGGACCTGACGGCGCAGATCCAGGAGGCGATCTCGCGGACCAGCTACCGGTTCACGGTCGTCGCCGCCGTGCTGTTGCCGCCGAGCCTGGTCGCCGGCATTCTCGGCGTCAATCTCGGCGGCATTCCAGGCTCGAACGAGCCCACCGCGTTCTACGAACTGATCGCCGTCCTCGCTTTGCTGTTTCTCGTTCAGTTAGCCGTGCTGAAGTGGATGAAGTGGCTTTAGTGGTCCGGATCCGGTGCTCACCGATAGGAACTCATTGAGACGGCCTATCGAGCGTTGGTATGAGTCGTTTGACGGGTGGATATGGACTCCGCCCTCCGGCAACGCCATCTCATGGTATACTTGTCTGTTGGATTAAACGCGCCGCGTGGGTTCGCGGCGGTGGAGGCAATCATGACGGCGTCATTTCAAGGTTATCGGATTCCGGCACATTTGGCAAAGGCCGGACTTCTCGCCGGGGTCGGCAAGGCGGTGTTGGTGGGCGTGCCCGCGATTCTGATCGGCGTCGGGCTCGGCTACGGCCTGTTGAAGGCGTTCGACACGCGCTGGGACGAATTCAGCAAGCGCGCCGCGGACGGCGAGTCGACCATGATGCGTCCCACCCGTTAATCCATGGCCGTTAGACCACGAGCTCTCCTCGGTACCCCGTAGCCGTAATGGGCGGCGGCTCCGATGGCGGCTCGATCGGCGGGACTGTCGGGTGCTCGGGCGGCTCCTCCTGGGGCGGTGGCTCCGACGGCGGCTCGATCGGCGGGATGATCGGCGGCGCCGGCGGCTCTTCCGGGGGCGGCGGATGCGACGGCGGCTCGATCGGAGGAATGATCGGCGGCCCCGGCGGCTCTTCCTCGGGCGGCGTCGGCGGCGGATTGGCCGGCGGCTTCGGAACCTGGGCATGGACTTGCGGCTTCATGGCGTCCTCCGATGGCGGCTTCACGCGCAGTTTTAGCCATTCAACGACAGTGTGCAACCAAAGGTTCCGACTTTCGCGCGAAACAGGGCGCAAGGCCCAGGGGGCCTGTGGTGACATGACCCTTTTCAAAAATGATCGTTCGCGTTAATTCCCTCCCATGGCTCATTGTCCTTGCGGTTCCGGCTCCGAATTCGACGACTGTTGCGGTCCCTACCTCGGCGGGGAGGCCGCGCCCACGCCCGAGGCGCTGATGCGTTCGCGGTTCACGGCGTTCGTGCGTGGCGATCTCGACCACATCGAAAACACCCATGCCCCGGAGGCGCGGGCCGACTTCGACCGCGCGGCGGCGGAAAGCCGGAACGACACTGTCCAATGGGTCGCTCTGGAGATATTGGATACCGCCGGCGGCGGCCCGGACGACGACACCGGCACGGTGGAGTTCGCGGGCCGCTACAAGAGCGACGGCGGGGCGGGGGTTCATCACGAGCGATCGAGTTTCCGCCGCGAAGACGACCGCTGGCTCTATGTGGACGGCGACATCAACCCCAAAAGCGCGCCCCGCCGCGTCCGCCGGGTGGGCCGCAACGAGCCCTGCCCGTGCGGCTCCGGCAAAAAGTACAAGAAATGCTGCGGCGTCTGAGCAGGATTCAAGATGCGTTGCCCCCTCCAAGATGGACCCCGACAATGAGCAAGCTCTTCGAACCCCTGAACATCGGCGGTCTCCGACTCGCGAACCGGATCGTCATCGCGCCGATGTGCCAGTACTCGGCGGTGGACGGCAGCGCCGGGGACTGGCACATGATCCATCTTGGCCATTTGGCGCTCTCGGGGGCCGGGCTGCTGATCCTGGAAGCCTCGGCGGTGTCGGCGGAAGGGCGGATCTCGCCGCAAGATCTTGGGCTCTATTCGGACGCCAACGAGGCGGCGCTCGCCCGGGTGCTGGCGGCCGTCCGGGCCTATTCGCCCATACCGGTGGCGATCCAGCTCGGCCATGCGGGCCGCAAGGGATCCAGTTTGCCGCCGTGGGAGGGCGGCGCGCAGATTGCCCCCGATGCGCCCGGCGGCTGGAAGACCGAGGCGCCGTCGGCGGTGCCCCACGCCGAGATCGAAGATGCGCCCGCGGCGCTCGACCGGGCGGGGTTGGACCGGGTGCGGGGCGATTTCGTGAAAGCGGCCGAGCGCGCGGCGCGCCTGGGCCTGGACGGGATCGAGCTTCACATGGCGCATGGCTACCTGATGCACCAGTTCCTGTCGCCGCTCGCCAACCATCGGGATGACTCTTATGGCGGCGGCCTCGAAAACCGGATACGCTTTCCCATCGAAGTGTTCGAGGCGGTGCGCGCGGCCTTCCCGGCCGACCGGCCGGTGTGGGCGCGGGTCTCGGCGACGGACTGGGTCGAGGGCGGATGGGATATCGACGGGACCCTCGCGCTCTCGGCGGCCCTGCGGGCGCGCGGCTGCGCCGCCATTCACGTGACCTCGGGAGGGGTCTCGCCCGAGCAAGCGATTCTGCTCGGCCCGGGATACCAGGTGCCATTTTCCGAGCGCGTAAGGGCCGAGGTGGGTATTCCGACCATCGCCGTCGGTCTGATCACCGAGGCGGAACAGGCCGAGGAGATCATCGCCGACGGGCAGGCCGACGCCGTTTCGCTCGCGCGCGCCATGCTCTACGACCCGCGCTGGCCATGGCACGCCGCCGCGAAGTTGGGAGCACAGGTCACGGCGCCCAGGCAGTACTGGCGCTGCCAGCCGCGCGAACTCAAATCGCTGTTCAGCAAGGCGACAACCGGTCAGCGATAGTGGTCTTACTCGCGGCGATAACGCTCGCGAACTCCTGAGCGATCAGTGCGCGACGTGGTCGCGGGCGATGTAACGGCCGCCTTCGACGCCGGAGAACAGTTCGTCCACCTGGGGATGAGAGATGGGGTCGCCGCTTTCGTCGGGCACGAGGTTCTGCTCGGAGACATACGCCACATAGGACGTCTCCTCGTTTTCCGCGAGCAGGTGGTAGAATGGCTGGTTTTTGCGCGGGCGCACGTGTTCCGGTATGGACAGCCACCACTCCTCGGTGTTGGCGAACTCCGGATCCACGTCGAAGATCACGCCCCGGAACGGATAGAACCGGTGGCGGACCACTTGCCCAATCTCGAACCTGGCTTGTCTCACGTTCTTGACCCTATCACTGTGCTCCATCTTTACTTTGGGGCATATGGCCGTTCGATTTCAACCCCCACTTGACCAACGGTTGATCAATTTTCCGTGGCGCAGCCAAAAATTGAACGTCTGGCGGGGTAAAAATGGCGGTTTATTTTAGAAACCGGCGACTTTCATGCGGTGTTGTCGTACCATAACCGCCGTCAAGAGCAAGAATTCAACCGAGTTTGACCCATGTGTGACACCTTCGTCGCCCTGAGCCCGGCCACCGCCGACGGCTCGGCCGTGTTCGGGAAAAACAGCGACCGTCCCGCCGGAGAGCGCCAAGGTGTCCGCTTCTTCGCGGGGGAAAGCCATCCACGGGGGGCCACTCTGCAATGCACCTATGTGGAGATTCCTCAGGTTCCCCGCACCTTCGCCACGCTGCTGTCCAAGATCGACTGGATGTGGGGCGCGGAGATGGGCGCCAACGAGCGCGGCGTGGTCATCGGCAATGAAGCGGTATGGACCCTGGAACCCGCGGGTCCGCCGGCCCTTCTGGGGATGGATCTGGTTCGTCTGGGGTTGGAGCGGGGCGAAACGGCCTATAAGGCCCTCGGGATCATCACCGGTCTTCTCGAGCGTTTCGGCCAGGGCGGAGCGTGTGCGGAGAACGATCCCTCCTTCACCTACGACAATGCGTTTCTGATCGCCGACGCCGCCGAGGCTTGGGTTCTGGAAACCGCCGGCCGGCACTGGGCCGCGGAAAAAGTCACGTCGGGCGTGCGCAACATTTCCAATGGCCTGACCATCCGCGCGCGTTTCGATCTCGGTTCGGCGGGACTGATCGATCATGCGCGGCGGCGGGGCCTGTACGACGGGCGCGGCGCGTTCGATTTCGCCGCCGCGTTCAGCGCCTCTCCCCCGGATCCGGACCCCCATTCGCGCCAGGCTTGCGGGCACCGCTTGCTGTCCGGACTCCGGGGACGGGTGACGGCGGAGGCCATGATGGGCATTCTCCGGAACCACGACAGCGGCATCTGCATGCACGGACCGTTCGAAACCACGGCCTCCATGGTGTCGCGCATCACCGGTCCGGGCGACGCCCGTCATTGGTTCACCGGAGAGCCGCATCCCTGCCGGCGCCCGTTCCGGCCCTATTCATTCGAAGGAATCCCCCGCGAGGGGCGTCGGCCAAACCGGCGTCCGGAAGGCGCGGTCGCGGATGCATCCGAAATTTCACGGCGAGGTTTGGCTTGAATATTCTGTCCGATACGCCGGGCATGGCGCGCCCCGATGGCGGCCAGCCGATCGTCATCGAGATCGTTTTCGATCCCGCCTGTCCATGGTGCTACATCGGCAAGCGCCGGTTGGAGCGGGCCCTGGTCATGCGCCCGGATCTTAGGCCTGTCTTAAAGTGGTGGCCGTTTCTGCTCAATCCCGAGATGCCGGTCGAGGGCATCGACCGGACCTCCTATTTGGTGCGCAAGTACGGCAGCGAAACCAGGGTCGGCCGGATTTACGGCGCGATTTCCGAGGTCGGTCAATCGGTGGAGATCGACTTTGACTTCGATCGCATCCGCCGCGCTCCGAATACGGTGAACGCCCATCGTCTGGTCCGGTTCGCCGGCGCCCGGGGACGCGCCGAAGCCGCGGTCGAGGCGCTGTTCTTCAGCCACTTCATCGAGGCGCGCGATGTGGGGGCAGTCGCCGCTCTCCTCGATATCGGGGCCGAACTCGGGCTCGACGCCCGTGCCCTCAAGAGCTACCTCGAGAGCGACGAGGACACCGCGCTGATTCACCAGGAGAACGCGCGGGCGCATCGTCTCGGCATCAACGGCGTGCCGTCGTTCGTGTTCGGGGGATCGTCCGTCATCAGCGGCGCGCAGGAGCCGCAGGTGCTGGCGCGGATGCTGGACGTGGCGCGGATGGGATAACCCTTTAGCCGATTGGTGCGATTCTTTAAAACAGGCGTCCCGCGCCGACCAGTCCGTTGTCGCCGACGGTCACGGTAAAGCTCGTCGACGTGTCCGCGCCCTCGCTTTGATCGCCGTAAATGTCGAAGTTGGACAGATTTCGAGGCGGGTTGACGCCGATGCCCGTAGGGTCCCAGGTCAGCAGCAGCGGCGGAAACTTGGCATTGTCGAATCGGCCCGAGGGCCACTTGTAGGCATTGAAGAAAAACCGCCCGTCAACACAGGCCGCGCCGATCCAGTAGAAGCCCTCGGATCGCAGATAAGTGCCTTTTGGTGGCGGGCCGAAAAATCCGCTGTCGGTCAAAGCCTGATTCAATGCCTCCAGGTCGGTGTCGGTCAATGCCTTTCGGCGGACCACGCCGGGACCCCGACCGAGCAACTCCAACGGATCTTCCTCCATCCCGTCATCGGCGGTCTCGCCGGAGGGAGGCTTCTGGCCGCGGGGCACCACGACCCGAACCTTCAAGCTATGCTGATTGTCGCCTTGCGGTCCGGCGGCGAGGTCATAGGTGCGGACTTGCCGGATGTATACGCCGTTGTAGACGAACCGGTATCGGTCGGCCGCGCCCGGCGCGCAGATTGACCGGATGTCGTTGGCGTTCAAGTAGTCGAACCAGGTGAATTCCCTGATGAATGGGTTGTCGTAGTCCCCCCCGGGAGCGCACGCCACCGCCAGCCCGGCGATGGCCACGACCAGTCCCCAAAACACCCAGACAAACACCCAGACGCCGGGAAACTGCATTTTTCTCATCCCTTAAACTTTACCAAACCGCCCGAACCCCGGCCGGACCAATACCAACGGTCATTGATAATGACCCATTGTGACGGCCTATCGAGGTTTCCGGCAAGGAGCGTGGTGCGCCGTGATGCGGGAGCATCATAAGCGCCGCGCGACGCCGTCCGGAAACCTCGATAGGCCGCCCGGAGGGTCGCGTTTCGCGCATCCTCGGGGCCCACGTTTGGAATATGGGGAAACCGCTGGAATATGGGGAAACCGCTTGACGATGGGTCCCCATCGCCGGCGCGGCCCCTCCTGCCGCAGATGCGAGAAACGCGATCACAATGAGTCATTATCAACGACCGTTGGTATTACCCCAATGTGTAAGGCGAAAATCCACCGTTTGCGCCACAAACAACAACCATGGCAAGAAAATTAGCTCGTATGGGTTGCATTCAATCACTGCGTGTGCTACAACCCCGACCATGCACCACGACCGTCTTAAACCACCATTTAAGTGTGACATGGAAAACAAACTACTTGAGATTGTCTCCAGTTTCTATGACGCGAGCCGGGACTGGCGTTTGTGGCCGGCGACCCTCATGCGATTGGGCGAGGCCCTGCAGGCGAAGACCTGCGCGTTGGCTTCCCACGATTACGAGCGGGGCGCCGGACGGCTCGAGCAATCCATCAACATCGAGCCCGAGTTCGTCGCGTCGTACGCGTCGGAGTTCTCCCGTCTCGATCCGTGGCTTCAACGGGAGGACCGGTTTCGGTCGCCGGGAGCGGTTTGGCTCGGCGAACAGATCGTCTCCGAACGCGAGCTCGCGGATAACGAGTTTTACAAGCACTGGCTGCATCCTCAGGACCTCCACCACGTCCTGTTCGGTGTGATCGATCGTCAGGGGGGCGCGGTCGTCTGCATCGTGCTCTCGCGCTCCGAGGTGCATGGACCGTTCGACGAGGAGACCGTGCACCTGTTTCGCCGGCTGGTTCCCAACCTTCAGCGCGCCTTTCGGTCGGGCCAGACGTTCCGCAAGGCCCAGCATGTGCGCAACGTGGCGCTGGACGTTCTCGACGTTCTGCCGATCGGCGTGGTCTTGCTGAGCTCCACCGGCAACGTGGTCGCGGCCAACCAGCTGGCCAAGAAGATCATCGAGACTGACGACGTGTTTTCCAATGGCAACGGCGGTTTGGGCATCGATTGGGGGTGGCGGCGGCTGCGACTCAAGGACCTTATCTCCCGCCCGGAATTGGCGCCGGGCCGCAACCAGCCGGGTGAGATCACCTCGTTTACGGTGCCACGGGCCACGGGATCGAAGCCGATCTCTGTGCTGGTGTCGCCCTTGGACAGCGGCGGCGAGCGCCGCTCCGAGGACGAACCGGCGGCCATCATGTTCATCGGCGATCCCG
Source organism: uncultured Alphaproteobacteria bacterium (assembly GCA_963771545.1). GTDB lineage: Bacteria > Pseudomonadota > Alphaproteobacteria > Rhodospirillales > Defluviicoccaceae > CAKZLS01. The sequence continues at coordinate 2,449,785 of CAVYTX010000002.1, read as the reverse complement.
ACCGCCCCACCGAAATCGATCAGCGCCGGCTCACCCAGCTTTATGGTCTCAGCCGCGCCGAGTCCCGGGTGATCGCGCTCTTGGCCAAGGGCTACCGGCTCGATCAGTGCGCGGAGACCCTGGGCGTCGCCTACGAGACCGTGCGCAAGCACCTGAAGCAGGTGTTCGGCAAGACCGGCACCGACCGCCAGGCGGAACTTGTGCGACTGCTGGTGACGGGCCCGGCGGGGTTGCGCTTGTAGGGCGCGCGATCAGGTCCAACGATTTAAAGGCCTCCGGACATATGTCCGGAGGCCTTTTTCGTGGAACCAGCCGCGACGCGCTACTTGGGACCGAACAGCAGCCAGGCCAGAAAACCGACCACCGGAAAGATTAGAATCACCAGAATCCACAGCACCTTGGCGCCGGTGGACGCGCCGCTCTGCACGGTCTTGACGATCGCCCAGATGTCGAGAACCAAGACGATCAGCCCAAGGATCCCGCCGACTTCGATACCCATTGCAATTCCCCTCTGTCTATTTCTCTACTTCCGCAAGGTTCGCCCGATAAGCACCAGACGCCATCGCTGCTGTCAAGGCCGCTCGGTTTCGCCAGATCGAACATCAGCACATCTTCAGATTTCAATCATTCAACGCGCCAGAACGAGGATATATTTGTCGGGATTTAGAGGCCAATTCTTGCACGTCAATGGCTTGGGCGGCCACCAGCGGCCGCAGCAGCACCGCGAGCGCGATGCCCCGGATGGCCGCCGCGACCGTATGCGACGTCACCAGCGTTACCGCCGCGCCCGCCGCGCCGTGAGTGGAGATGGCCCACGGGCCGAGGGTGGCGAGGATCGCCAGCGGGATCAGGTTGATCCAGAAATCCACGTCGGCGCGCTCGATGGCGAACAGGCCGCGCGAGAAACAGAACGCCGCGCCGCGCGGAATGACCCCCGCCGCCATGATCGCCAGCACGATGCCGCCGTCCGCGTAGATCTCGCCGTAGATCGCGGCCAGGATCCGGTCGGCGAAGACCATCAGCACCGCGCACATTAGCGCCAGCACGGCCGCGAACCCGGCGGCGGCGCGGAAGACGAACCGTCCGAGCGGCGCCGGTCCGCCGCGGGCGTAGGTGATGGCGATCTTGGGGCCGAGCCAGTTGGTGATCCCCCCCTGCGGCACCACCACCAGCGACAGCGCGCCCAGGCAGGCGCCCCAGACGCCGGCGGCGGCGGTCCCGTGCGTGGCGGCGAGGATCCACGGGTAGGCATGAATGCCAAGCGCCCAAATCAGGCCGCTGGCGAACAGCCACTTGCCCAGGGGCCAGTTGAGTTTGAGGTCGCGGCGCGCGTGCCGGACCGAGGGTTCGAACCGGTGGCGGTTTCGGCGCATCCAGATCAGGGACGCCGCCGCGCAGGCCGCGCCGATCATGATATGGGCGAGCGGCGCGCTCAGCGCGCCGACGACGGCCAGGACCGCGAGGCCAATCAGTTGCAGCGCCGACACCGCCATGTCGAGAACCAGCGCGCCCGCCATCTCCAGGCGGGCCATGGCGACCCGGCGGATGAAGTCGCGCAGCAGGATGAACACGATGACCAGCGCGAGGGCGCCCAGCACCGGCGCCAGGCCCTCGCCGCCGGCGTCGAAGACGGCCGCCGCGATGGCGGCGATCCCCAGGGCCACGGCCGCCGCCCCGCCGAGCGCCAGTTGCACGAGCAGGGTGCCGCCGGCGTACTGGGCGCGCTTCAAGCCCCGCAGCCGCGGGCTGTAGACCATGTAGGGCGACGAGATGAGCGCGGTCTGCAGCTCTACCACGAACGCCACGATGGTGACGCCGAGGATGTAGAGGCCGAACTCGGCCTGGGTATTGATGCGGCCGATGAGCACGCTGGCGATAAACGGCGTCAGGCTGACGATGCCCTGGTCGAAGAGGCTGAGAGCCGGCTTGGCGGCGCCGTACCGGGTGAGGAACCTCATGGTCTCACCACACCGCGATATGGGATTTGGGCAGCAGCAGGAACCGCTCGGAGGTGACCCGCGCCGCCGGGAACAGCGCCCGCATCTCCTTGGCCGTCACCAGGTTGATGTCCACCCAGGCGCGCATCTCGTCCAGGGTTCCCGAATAGAACAGGCCGACGGCCGCGCGGCGGATGGGCGTCCCGAACCAGTGCACGAAGGGGATCAGATGGTGGACCTCCAGCGGAAACTCGAAGGCCGGGACCTGCACCCAACCATGCTTGCCCACCCGGACGATCTCGCGGGCGGCGTCCACCATTTTGCCCCAGGCGCCCACGTGCTCCAGCACCGAGTTGCATACCACCAGGTCGAAGCTGGCGGTGGGGATCTCCGGCATGGCGCAGGCGTCGCCGATGCGCAGTTCGAAATCCTGGAACGCCCCGGGTTCGAAATAAACCCTTTCCTTCTCCGACACCTGCTTGTTGAGGATGGTCACCCGGCAGTTGTGGACGGCCTCGACGCTCTCCCAGAAGAACGGCGTACCGCCCACGTCCAGCACCCGGACCGGGCTCGGCAGCGTCTCGATCAGCCGGCCGAGCGCGCGGTTGCGCCGCTTGCGGAAGCGCAGCATGAGGTCGTGCTTTTTGGAGCGCGTGGCGGTGGCGGTCTCAGACACGCTTGGGAGCCGGAACTATGATTTGTCGAAACCCTTCTTGCCGGCAAGAACATAGACGCATGGAAACAAAAGGTTATGCAGTTTCGCGCCAATGATAAAACGAATAAGGTTACGTTTGTTTTTATAAATCTCCAGATAGTACTGGTCGGTTATGTCCACCGCATGGCCGAACGTCTCCGCGCACCACGCCGTTAGTTCCGCGCGGGCGTAACCGGCGTGTGCGCCGCATTCATTGCGGAACCGCCCCTGCATGCGCATTTTCAAGTCCGCGAGGTTCCAGCGGATCTTGGTTCCGATGTCGGTGGCCGACCCCACGTATCCCACCAGGCGCCGCCGGTTGGGCGCGCCGATACAGACCAGTCCGTCCGGCTTGAGCACCCGGTTCATCTCGCGGAGCGCGCCCCGGTCGTCGGGGATGTGTTCCAGCGCGTGGAACGAATACACCAGATCGAACGCCGCGCCGGGGAAGTCCAGGTCGGTGGCGTCCATGACCCGCAGATCCACGGTTTTCTTGGCCTCGGCGTCGAAGCTATCGGCGATATCGATCCCGGTGGTCCGCGCCCCGAAGCGCCCGGCGAGCGTCGCCGCCTCCCGCCCGTCGCCGCACCCCACCACTAGGATGCTTCCGAACCCGGGGCTTTCCGAATGCGCCTCCACAAGGCGGCACAAGCTCAGGGTCTTGCGGTCGAACTGCTGCTTGAGGGCATGAGCCGACGGCGCCATGGTCGGTGCACCCGATATGGTTGATTTACTTCGCGCATTTCAAACCCATCAATACACGCGGAAGGTGCGCTAGCGCAAAGGATTATATGACCCGGCGGAAATCCGGAATGACGACAAATGAGCCTCTTGCGGAATTCTGCATTTAAGCGGGGCTATTTTTGTTTTTGAGCGGCTTGGGTGGATTGAGGTAAGGGAGCGGCGAGGCGAAGGAGGTTTTGGGCGGTCAGTGCGAGGATGGCGAAGCCGAGGTGGCAGAGGACCTTGGAGTGACCGCGGACGCGGACCATGGAGGCGCCGAGGTCGTCTTTGAGGCGTCCGGCGACGCGTTCGGCGGCGGAGCGGTGGCGGAAGTGGCGGTCTTCGGGTGTTTCGAAGCCGAGCCGGGCGAGCAATCTATTCGGGAAAAAGTCTATAATAACACTACAAGAATCGGAAATTATTTCTGCAAGAGGCTCACGTGCCGTCATTCCAGAATCTCGCGAATCGAGTCGTTCCGCACTGGTGAATACCCGCCCGGCGGGAATCGCCCAAATTCAAGATGCCATGGGCAGCCAATACCCGGACCACTAATTTTCCTTGATCCCCGTCAGGCGATCGAGCCGGAGTCGATGGCGCCGGTCGGTCAGCCGGCGCTCGGCGATCCAGACCGAAACCATCACCCCGAGGCCGGTTCCGCCGGCGATCAGGAACATAATCAGCAACTGATACTTCACCGCTTCCGCCGGATCGACGCCGGCGAGGATCTGGCCGGTCATCATCCCCGGGAGAAACACCAAACCCGCCGCCGACATGGCGTTGATCGTGGGGATCAGGCCGGCGCGCACGGCGTCGCGCCGGATGGTGCTGATCGCCTCGGACATCTCGTGGCCGAGTGACAGTCTTGCCTCGATGGCGGATCGTTCGCGCACCGCCGACGTCAACAGGCGGTCAAGACCGATACTGACCCCGGTCATGGCGTTGCCCAGGATCATGCCCAGGAGCGGTATGGCGTAGCGCGGGTCGTACCACGGATCGGCCCGGATCTGGGTGGTCAGGGCGAGAACGGTGACGCTGATTCCCGCCACCATCATGCTGGTCGCGCCAATGCCGTAGGTCCACGCGCCACCGAAGCGGGAGGCCTGGCGGGCGGTGATTTCGTAACCGGCGAATCCCACCATGATCAGCACGACGGCGCCAATAAACCAGGGGGACGTGGTCGCGAACAGGACCTTCAGCACGAGACCCACCAGCAGCAACTGGACCACCATGCGGGTCGCCGCCACGAGCAGCCGCCGTTCCAGGCCCAGCTTCAGACCGATGGACAACGCGCCGTTGATCACGAGCAAGAGGGCCGCCAGGGCGAGGTCGAGGTAGTTTAAAGGAATGTAGGTCATTCGGTCCCGCCCGATTTCGCTTCCGACTCCGCCCCCGCTTCGTCGGCTGGGGCCAAGCGTCCACGGTTCATGACGAACTGTCTGTCCGCCAAGCGTTCGGCCTGTTCGCGGTCGTGGGTGACCATCAGCACGGCCGCGCCCCGCGCCATCGCGCGATGAAGCAGACCTTCGACCCGCGATGTAGACTCGGGGTCGAGGCCCGAGGTCGGCTCATCCAGAAGCAGAACCCGCGGCCTCAGCGCCAACGCGCGCCCCAGCGCCAGCCTCTGACGCTCGCCCGTGGACAGGCGGCCGACCGGCCAGCCGAGGGCTTCGTCCGGCAGAGCGAGTTCGGCGAGGATCTTGGCGGCGGCATCCGGGTTTTCGAAATGCGACCCAACGTCCGTGGCCCACCACCCCGAACTCGGTGGCGACGTAGATCACCTGCCGCCGCCAGGCGGGGGCGGGCATGGTGTCGCGCGCGACCGAATCGAGACGAACCTCGCCTTCGCACGGGTCCAGGTCGGCGATGGCCCGCAGCAAAAGGCTCTTTCCCGCCCCCGACGGACCGGACAGCGCCACGCACTCGCCGCCGGAGATGGCGAGGGTCGCGGGTTCGAGCCCCGGACGCCGCAGTCGGTTGAACGCGAGCGCCGGCGGGGCCGCGCCGGTCTCGGCAAACCGCATCTCTTGAGGCATACTCACGGCGCCCGCTCCATCGCTCGATCCGACCCCCTCGGAGGACGTAACTCGTGACTCAGACCGACCCTCAACATACCGATGCCCCTCTTTCGCTCCACGCGGAAACCGTCCGGCCCGAGTGGGTCGACTACAACGGCCACATGAACGTAGCCTTTTACGTGCTGGTGTTCGATCACGCCACCGACGCGGTGTTGGATTTTCTCGATCTCGGCGAAGCCTATCGGCGGCGGACCAGCGGCTCGGTGTTCGTTGGCGAAGCGCATGTCACCTACGAACGGGAGGCCCATGAAGGCGACCGGCTGCGCGTGAACAGCCGTATCCTCGGTTTCGACGGCAAGCGACTGATCCTGTTTCATGAAATGCATGGCGATCGGACCGAGGGATTGGTTGCGACCAATGAAGTCTTGTGCCTGCACGTGGATCTGGAAACGCGCCGGACCGCGCCGATACCGCCGGCGGCGGCCGAACGGATCGAGCGGGTGGTCGCGGAGCATTCGGCGTTTCCACGACCGTCGCGCGCCGGCCGCGCCATCGGATTGGGGGTGCGCAGGCCCAAGTGATTGATACGTGATCGATACGTGATCGATACGCGCCCGGTTACTTCTGTTTCTCTTCCTTTTAATCCGATTTTGGGCGGGCCGTTTAGGTCGTGTTAATGACCGCCACCGTATGCTGCCGGCTGATTCAGATTGAGCGCAATCCGGGGGAAGCCATGAAATACGCGCATTCGCTTGAACAAGCGTCCGACTACGCTGGAATGGCGATTTCATTGATGGAAGAGCGGCGAATCGCGCCTCAGCCAAACAACTTTTCCATCTGGTACACCTATTTCTCCGGTGACTCGCCGGAGCTCAAGATGACGATGGATCTGCTTTTGGATTTCGATCAGGAATTCACCGATGAGCAGAACGCGTCCGTCTATCAGAAGTTCTGTTCCAGCCCTTATGAATCCGTGCCGTCTCACCTGATTGCCCAAAAGATGGAGGTGGAGTTGGCGGCGGTGATGGCGACCTTGGAGCAAGCGGGCCAAAACGCCGCCGACTTCGGGCAAACCCTGGAAACCGCCAGCGGCGATCTGTCGCGCATCAAGCAGACCGAGGACCTGAAAGCGGTCATCGGCAACGTGCTGACGCAAACTCACGCCATGGTCGAAAAAAGCACCGAGGTCGAACGGAAGCTCAAGGAATCGGCCGCCGAAATCTCGACCCTCAAGCACGAACTGGAGAGCGCCCGCCAAGAGGCCATGACCGATGCGCTCACGGGTCTCGCCAACCGCAAAATGTTCGATTTCAAGCTACGCGAGGCGACTCAGGAAGCGATGGATTCAGGCGCCCCCGTTTGTCTGTTGATTCTCGACCTGGATCAGTTCAAGCAGGTCAACGACACCTATGGTCACCATATCGGCGATCAGGTCATCAAGCTGATGGGGACCATTCTGAAGGACACCCTGAAGGGTCAGGACACGGCGGCTCGGTATGGCGGCGAGGAATTCGCGGTGATCCTGCCAAAAACCCAGATTGCGAACGCCATCAAGCTCGCCGACAACATTCGACAGAAACTGTCCAAGAAAGAGATGATCAACCGTAAGACCGGCGAACGCCTCGGCTCCATTACCGTATCCATCGGCGCCGCCGTTTTCGATTTCATGGAGCAGCCCAAGGACCTGATCGAACGCGCCGACCGCGCGCTGTACGCGGCCAAAAACGGTGGGCGCAACCGGGTCGTATCGGAGCACGATCTGAAAGTAAGAAAGCTTGCTATCAGCGGGTAGCGCCAACTTCCATTGATGGTAACACGATCACAATGAGTTAGTATCGCTGATCGATGGTATATAGAGCGGCAGGCGCGTAAATTCGGACGTGTTGCGGCAACGCGTCCATCGAAGCGCGGCGTAACCGGGGGCCTGCCCGCTGCCAAAACCGACACAGAATTGGGCTTTGATGGCCGGCGTTGCGCCGGCTGTTTGCATTCTCGTCGCAATGACCGTCGCGGGCCTTTTCCAACCGATTGCCGCGGTTATCGTGGCGGCGGTCCTCGTAGTGGGGGTCGTTTGGTTTCTCCGGCGCCGCGCGCTTCCCGAGACCGCCGAAGCGGAAATCGCCGAGCCGGCGCGATCGGCGGTTCCCGGCGATATCCTGGAGGGGTTTCCCGATCCGGTGATTCTGCTGAACGCCCAGCGATCCATCGTCGCCGCCAATCGACCGGCGCGGGATGCGCTGGGCGTGGGCCGGCTCGGCGGCGATCTGGCGCTGTCGCTGCGCCATCCCGATGTGCTCGCGGCCGTGGATACGGTGTCCGCCGGGGCGCCGTCGATCACCGAGGAAATTACCCTGCCGGTGCCGGTCCCTCGCACATTTACCCTTCACGTGGCGCGACTTCCCGATCCCGGCGACGCGGCGGGCGCGCGGGTGATCCTCGTGCTTCACGACGAAACCCGGGCCAAGAAAGCGGAACAGAGCCGGGCGGATTTCGTTGCCAACGCCAGCCACGAATTGCGCTCGCCGCTGTCGGCGTTGATCGGCTTCATCGAGACCCTGCGCGGACCGGCCAGCGACGATGCCGACGCCCGCGAACGCTTTCTCGGTATCATGCACGACGAAGCCTTGCGCATGGCCCGTTTGGTCGAGGATCTGATGTCGCTGTCGCGGGTGGAAATCAACGAGCACGTGCGGCCCCGCGGCCACGCGGATCTTGGCCGTATCCTGAGCGGCGTCGCCGACGCCCTGGCGGTGCGCGCCGAGGGCCGGGGGATGACTTTCGATATCCAGTGCCCCGATGACTTGCCGGCCGTGGCCGGCGACACCGATCAGCTCACGCAGGTGTTTCACAATCTGGTGGACAACGCCATCAAGTACGGCCGCTCGGACACGTCCGTTCGAATTGCCGTCCAACCGGTGGAAAGGCTCCCCGGCGGCGATGGGGGAGGCGTCTCCGTGTCGGTGGCCGACCGGGGCGACGGTATTTCGTCCATTCATCTGCCGCGGCTGACGGAGCGCTTTTACAGGATCGATGAAGGCCGGTCGCGGCGGCTCGGAGGCACGGGACTGGGCCTTGCCATCGTCAAGCACATCGTCAGTCGCCACCGGGGACAAATTAGGATCGAAAGCCGGGAGGGAGTGGGGACAACCGTGACCGTCTTTCTCCCGACCGCGACGCCCGGGACCCAGGCCCCGGACGTCACAAAACTTTAACATCACCGTCATAAATCCGAATCCGGGGGTCGCTATGTTGCAGTGCGGCGAACGTAGGACGAGGGCACGTTCGGCCGCGCGAACTGAACAAAAGCACCTCGCTCTTGGGACAATTACGGGAGATCCCCATGATCAGGAAATCACTGGCGCTCGCCGCCCTCGCGGCTGTTACGTTCGCGGGCACCGCCGAAGCGCGTGATCAGATCCGCGTCGTCGGATCATCCACGGTTTATCCGTTCACGACGACCGTGGCCGAGCAGTTCGGCAAAACCACCAACTTCAAAACTCCGGTGATCGAGAGCACGGGCACGGGCGGCGGTTTCAAGCTGTTCTGCGCCGGTGTCGGCGTGGACCATCCGGACATCACCAACGCCTCTCGCGCCATCAAGAAGTCCGAGGTGGAGAATTGCGCCGAGCATGGCGTCAAGGAAATCACCGAGGTCAAGATCGGCTATGACGGGATCGTCATGGCCAACTCCAAAGCGGCGCCGGAAATGGATGTCACCGAGGAGCAGATCTTCCTGGCGCTCGCCAAGGACATTCCGGACGGCAAGGGCGGCCTCAAGGCCAACGACAACCAGACATGGAAAGACGTCGATCCGTCGCTTCCGGACGTCAGGATCGAGGTTCTCGGTCCGCCGCCGACGTCGGGCACCCGCGATGCCTTCGCCGAACTGGCGCTCGAGGGCGGCTGCCAGAAATTCGATTTCATCAAGGAGATGAAGAAAACGGACGAAGACACATACAAGGCCGTCTGTCATTCGATCCGTGAGGACGGCGCCTATGTGGAGGCTGGTGAGAACGACGTGCTGATCGTCCGTAAGCTCGAGGCCAATGCAAACGCTTTCGGGGTGTTCGGGTTCAGCTTCCTCGATCAAAACCTCGACAAGGTTCAAGGCAGCAAGATCAACGGCGTGGCGCCGGAGTTCGAGACGATCGCCAGCGGCGACTATCCGCTGTCGCGACCGCTGTTCTTTTACGTCAAGAAGGCCCACGCGGGCGTCATTCCGGGGATCAAGGAGTATCTCTTGGAATTCACCAGCGACAAGGCGTGGGGCGACGAAGGCTATCTGACCGACAAGGGACTCATTCCCATGCCGGAGGAGGAGCGGGAGAAGTACCGGTCCGACGCCACCAATCTCACCAATAATTTGATGTAGGAAGTCTGAAGAGATGAGCCGGAGCCAGAGGGGTGGTTCCGGCTCCCTGCCGGTCGGGTCTTTTTGAGAGAGCACGATGTCAACAACCTTCCTGATCGCGGCGACCTTGCTCGCGTTGACGGCCATCGGCTTCTACATGGGCCGGTCAAGGGCCGTCGCGACCGTCTCCGGACGGGTCCGGGAGCTGCATTCCCTGCCCGGTTACTACGGTTACTATGTCGCGATCTGGTGCGGTGTACCGGCGCTTTTGGTCCTCGGGGCGTGGCTGGCCCTGGAGCCCGCCATCATCGAAGCGATGCTGGTGTCGAGCTTGCCGGAATTGCTTCGCGAACTGCCTCCACAGCATCTGGGCCTGATGATCAACGACATCAGCAACCTGGCGGATGGCAATATCACCAGCGCCGGCGCCGATCCCGTGATGCGGGCCGCCGCGGGCCGCCTGAACGGCTTGCGCCATATCAGTTCCATCGCGCTGGCCGTGGCCGTGCTCGCCGTCGCCATCGCCGGCATTACCTACGGACGGCACCGGGTCGCGCCGAAGCTTCGCGCCCGCAACAATGTGGAGCGGGTGGTTACGGTCGTTCTGATCGCCTGCTCGACGGTCGCGATCCTGACCACGCTCGGGATCGTTCTGTCACTGGTGTTCGAGGCGGCGCGGTTCTTTACCATGGTGTCGCCGCTGGAGTTCCTGTTCGGGTTGGAGTGGAGCCCGCAAATGGCCCTGCGGGCCGATCAGGTGGGAAGTTCCGGCCGTTTTGGCGCCGTTCCCTTGCTGGCCGGAACCGTGCTGATTTCGCTCATCGCCATGTGCGTGGCGGCGCCGGTGGGGTTGCTGGCGGCCATCTATATGTCCGAATACGCCCACTCCAACGTCCGGGCGGCGGTCAAACCGATGCTGGAGGTTCTCGCCGGCGTTCCGACGGTGGTTTACGGCTTCTTCGCCGCCCTGACGGTCGCGCCGCTGTTTCGGGAGTGGGGCGAGTCCCTTGGGTTGTCGGTCGCCTCCGAGAGCGCGTTGGCGGCGGGCCTAGTCATGGGGATCATGATCATTCCGTTCGTGTCGTCTCTGTCCGACGACGTGATCAGCGCGGTGCCCCAGTCCATGCGCGAAGGCTCCTACGGATTGGGCGCGACCAAGTCGGAGACCATCAAGAAGGTCATCTTTCCCGCGGCGTTGCCCGGTATCGTCGGCGGCCTGTTGCTGGCGGTGTCGCGCGCCATCGGCGAGACCATGATCGTGGTGATGGCGGCGGGGCTGGCGGCCAATCTGACGATCAATCCCCTGCAGGCGGTGACCACGGTCACCGTGCAGATCGTAACTCTGTTGGTGGGCGATCAGGAATTCGACAGCCCCAAGACCCTGGCGGCTTTCGCGCTCGGCCTTTTGCTGTTTTGCGTGACCCTCGTCCTCAACGTCATCGCGCTTCACGTGGTGAACAAATATCGAGAGCAGTATGAGTAACGACACAACATCAAACTCGACAACGGTCGACAGCATGAAAGCGGGACGCCGCGCGTCGGCGGCGGTGGCCGCCGGTCTCAAGGGACGATATGCGGCGGAAAAGCGATTTCGCGCCTATGGGATCGCGGCCATTCTATTCGCCCTATTGTGTTTGGCGACCCTGTTCGTCACCATCATCGGGACCGGCTATCCGGCCTTTACCCAAACGATGATCCGCCTGGACGTCACCCTATACCCTCAGGACATCGATCCGGAGGGAGCCCGCGATCCGAAGGTGCTGTCGCGCGCCAACTACCGAGCGGTGATCCAAGAAGCGGTGCTCGACCTGTTTCCCGAGGTCACTTCGCGCGGGGAGAAACGCGCGCTGATGGCGCTGATCAGTCCGGGCGCCGCGTTCGACGCGCGCGAGAAGGTCATGGACGATCCGTCGATCATCGGCCAACGGGTCTCCTTGCTGGTGCATGCATCCGACGACGCGGACCAACTCAACAAGGGGCACATCGACGCCGATCTGGGGGAAGCCGAGCGGCGGCTCACGGACCGGCAGATCGCGTGGTTCGAACGGTTGAAGGAGCGGGGGTTGGTGGTGACCCGATTTAACCGAACCTTGTTCACCAACGGCGACTCGCGGTCGCCCGAACTGGCCGGGATCCGGGGCGCGCTGATGGGCTCGTTCTATACCATGCTGGCGACCCTGGCGTTGTCGTTTCCGCTGGCGGTCGGGGCGGCCCTCTACCTCGAGGAATTCGCCCCGAAGAACAGGTGGACCCAGTTGATCGAAGTCAATATCAACAATCTCGCGGCGGTTCCGTCCATCGTTTTCGGTCTGTTGGGATTGGCGGTTTTCCTGAATTTTTTCGGGATGCCGCGGTCGGCGCCGCTGGTGGGTGGCATGGTTCTGTCGTTGATGACGCTGCCGACCATCATCATCGCCAGCCGCGCCGCCCTGAAATCGGTTCCACCATCCATCCGCGAGGCCGCGCTCGGTGTCGGCGCGTCGAAGGTTCAGACCATATTCCATCATGTTCTTCCGTTGGCCATGCCCGGAATGCTTACGGGAACCATCATCGGCATGGCTCAGGCGTTGGGCGAGACGGCGCCGTTGCTGATGATCGGGATGATCGCGTTTATCGTCGATATCCCGGGCGGGCCCTTGGATCCGGCGACGGTGATGCCGGTGCAGATCTACCTGTGGTCGGATCTCCCCGAGCGGGCGTTCGTCGAGCGCGCCTCGGCGGCGATCATGGTGTTGCTGGGGTTTCTGATCATAATGAACGCTCTGGCCGTGCTTCTACGCAAGCGGTTCGAGAGAAAATGGTAGGAGAGCGGAGATGATGGCAATGCAGGCTGAAGCGGTGGCGCCCGATAAAGCGGAAAGTGCGACCGCGGCGGAAAGCGCGCCAAAATTCATGACGCGGGATGTGAACGTTTACTATAGCGAGAAACAGGCGCTGACCGATGTTAGTCTCGATATTCCCGCTAACCAGGTGACGTCGCTGATCGGACCGTCCGGATGCGGCAAATCCACCTATCTCCGGTGCCTCAACCGCATGAACGACACCATCGATATTTGTCGAGTGACCGGCGACATTCTGCTTGATGGTTCGGATATCTATTCGCCGGACATGGACCCGGTCCATCTCCGCGCCCGGGTCGGCATGGTGTTCCAGAAACCCAATCCGTTTCCCAAGTCCATTTACGAAAACGTCTGTTACGGACCCCGGATTCACGGGTTTGCCAAGAGCAAGGCGGATCTGGACGACATCGTCCACGACAGCCTGCGGAAGGCGGGACTGTTGAACGAAGTCAAGGATCGGCTGCAGGAACCGGGAACAGGCCTGTCAGGCGGTCAGCAGCAGCGGTTGTGTATCGCCCGGGCGATCGCCGTCCAACCCGAAGTCATCCTCATGGACGAGCCGTGCTCGGCGCTCGATCCGATCGCGACGGCGAAAATCGAGGAACTGATCGACGAGTTGCGCGTCAACTACACCATCGTGATCGTCACTCATTCCATGCAACAGGCCGCGCGGGTTTCGCAGCGTACGGGCTTTTTCCATCTGGGCGAATTGGTGGAGGTCGGCGATACCGAACAGATCTTCACCAACCCCAGGGACGAGCGGACCCAGGGATACATCACCGGACGCTTCGGTTGAGCCGGACCAAGAGGGAGAATTTTTGATGGCTTCCGAACACATCGTCAAATCCTTCGACGATCAACTCAATCGCCTTGGCCACGTCATCGCCGAAATGGGCGGATTGGCCGAGGCCCAGCTTGCCGACGCCATGGAGGCGTTGATAAAACGGGATACCGAGAAAGCGCTTCAGGTTGCCCTGGCCGACAAGCGCATCGATGATCTGGAAGGCGAGGTGGATCAATTGGCCGTGTCGCTTCTCGCCCTACGACAGCCGATGGCGCGTGACCTCCGCGATGTCATCGGGGCGCTGAAGGTTTCGTCAATGATCGAGCGCGTGGGCGATTACGCCAAGAATCTCGCGAAACGCACGTCGGCACTCGCCGAGGTGCCGCCGGTGCCGCCAGCGTTTACCGTGGGCCGTCTTGGGCGACTAGCGCAGGAAATGTTCAAGGAGGCGCTCGATTCGTATATCTCGCGCGATCTGGAGAGGGCTAATCGAGTCTGGGAGCGGGACGAAGAAGCGGATGCGCTGTATACTAGTATTTTCCGCGAGCTCCTGACCTACATGATGGAGGATCCGCGCAACATTACGTCCTGTACCCATCTTCTGTTCGTGGCCAAGAACCTCGAACGCGTTGGCGATCACGCGACCAATATCGCGGAAATGACCCACTTTCTGGTTCATGGCAAGGCGCCGGCCATCGAACGCGTGAAGGACGACGAATCCAATTTTATGGTGGTTCGTCCGGCAAGCAACAACTGACTGAGAAGCGAGAAACGCTATTGATAAAGCCGAAGATCCTGATCGTCGAAGACGAGGAAGCACAGGCCGAGGTGCTGCGGTACAACTTCGAGAAAGAGGGGTGCGACGTCGTCTTGGCCTTTGACGGCGAGGAAGCGCTCCTGGCCGCGGAGGAACAGCAGCCGGACCTGATGGTCCTAGACTGGATGCTGCCCGGAACCTCGGGCCTGCGCGTCTGCCAAACCCTGCGCGGCCGGCCGGAGACCAAGGATCTGCCCATCGTCATGGTCACCGCGCGCGGCGAGGAAACCGACCGCGTTCGCGGGCTCGACAGCGGCGCCGACGATTACGTGGTGAAGCCCTTCTCGCCGAGCGAACTTGTGGCCCGCGTCCGCGCGGTGCTGCGGCGGTCGCGTCCCTCGCTGGCGCGGGAACAATTGAGCTTCGGCGACATCGTGATGGATCTGGGGACCCATCGCGTGATGCGCGACGATAAGCCTATACACCTCGGGCCGACGGAGTTTCGGTTGTTGCGGTTGTTCATGGAGCGGCCGGATCGGGTATTTTCGCGCGAGCAGCTTCTCGACCGGATTTGGGGCCGGGATATTCACGTGGAGTCGCGAACCGTCGACGTCCACATCCGGCGCCTTCGCATGGCGTTGGGCGAGCATGGCGGCGACGACGTGATCCGCACCGTGCGGGGCGCGGGCTACGCTCTCGACGCTCACGCCGTGTGAGCGCCGATTTTTCCTGCATTTGTAAAGCTTTTCAAACCGTCGGCGCCGTGTAAACTTTCCGCCCAGTGACCGTCCAATCAGGGCTGAGCATGATCGGCATCCGCGCAACCATGGATCGGCTTGTTTTGAGGGTGCGCCAAGTGGTGCGTCACGACATGCTGATCCTGACCGTTATGGCGATGGTCGTGGGCGCGGGCACCGGGGGCGCCATCATCGTGTTCCGTGAGGCTATCGGCCTTGCCCAAACGCTATTTCTCGGGTCCGATAACGAGGGGCTCTGGATTGTCGGAGACGGTCTGCCGTGGTGGCGGGTGCCGGTGGCCTTGACGCTTGGCGGCTTGATCGTCGGACTGATGATTCATTATCTGATGCCCGGACGCCGCCCTCAAGGGATCCCCGACGCCATCGAGGCAAGCGCCCTTCACGGCGGCCAGATGTCGGCGCGGACGGGCTTTTGGGCGGCGGTGATTAGCGCGACATCCATCGGCGCCGGCGCCTCGGTCGGCCGTGAAGGTCCGGCGGTGCATCTCGGCTCGGCGTTGGGAAGCTGGGTCGCCGCGCGGCTCCACATGAATCATCAGCTGTCACGCACCTTGCTGGGGTGCGGCGCGGCGGCCGCGGTGGCCGCGTCTTTCAACGCGCCCATCGCCGGCGCGCTGTTCGCCAACGAAGTGGTGATCGGACACTATGCTCTCAGCTCGCTGGGTCCCGTGGTTATCGCCAGCGTCACGGGCACGATGGTTTCGCGCGCGTATTTCGGCAATTTCCCGGCGTTTTCCCTTGTCGAACACAGCATGATCTCGCTGTGGGAATTCCCCGCAATCCTGGGGCTCGGGGTTTTGGCCGGCATCGCCGCCATCGCGTTCGTGCGCGCGGTGAAGCTGCTTGATACCCTGGCCGGCAAACTCCCGGGACCGGCCTGGATCCGGCCCGCCATCGGCGGCGCGCTTGTGGGGCTGATCGCCATACCGTTTCCTCATGTGCTGAGTATCGGCTACTCGGTGACGGAAATGGCGTTGACCGGTTCGCTGGCGCTCCAACTCCTGGTGGCCATTTGCCTGGCGAAACTCGTGGCCACGGCCATCAGCCTCGGCTTCGGTTTCGGCGGCGGCGTATTCAGTCCGTCGCTGGTCATCGGCGTCACCCTGGGTGGCGCCTATGGCATCGTCGTCACCAGCATTTCTCCGGACCTCTCCGCCGGCGCGGGCGCCTACGCCGTGATTGGCATGGGGGCGGTGGCGGCGGCGATCCTCGGAGCCCCGATTTCCACGTCCTTGATCGTGTTCGAGATGACGGGCGACTACCACATCACCATTGCGGTGATGATGGCGGTCATCATCAGCGTGTTGATCTTTCGGCCGTTTCAGGGCCAGTCTTTCTTCACCTGGATGCTGGAACAGCGAGGGCTCGATCTCCATGGCGGCTTTCAGGCCAACCTTCTTCGCGGCATCAGCGTCAGCCAGGTCAGGACCATGCGGTGCGAGGTCATTGGTCCCGAAATCAACCTCGGGCTGCTGAAACGGATGCTTCGGCAATCCCTGTCGCGACAGCTTTTCGTTGTGGACGAGGACGGCAAGCTCGTCGGCACCCTCGCCCTCGCCGACCTCAGCGAGGCCGCCTACGACCCGGTTCTCGACAACCTGGTCTATGCCGAAGACCTCGTTCGCCGTGAACCGCCCCTGTTGACCGTGAACGACAATCTGGAAACGGCGCTGAAATTGACGCGTACGTCCGGTGAAACCCAGATCGCCATAGTCGAGGATCTGGAGAGTCGAACGTTTGCGGGTTGCTTGCGAGAAACCGACGCCTTCAACGCATACACGCAGGCTTTGTTGTTGAACCGCCGACAGGAACACGCTTGAGGATCGCCAAGTATGCCGAATGCGAATCGAAACTCATGAAATGATGGACGCCCCCCATGGGACGATCCGCGATACGACCGTCACTCCTTCGAGTACCTCAAAACCCAGGCGCGGTTCATTTCCGGACGGCGGCGATCGCCTCGGCATGCTATATATGATTCATGCCCGATCCCTTCGATCTCATGGATACGTCCCCGCGGCCATTGGCGCCGCCACCGCCCTCGGTTCACCTGGAAGGCTTGAACCCGACGCAGTGCGAGGCCGTGGAGGCCACCGAGGGCCCGGTCCTTGTCCTTGCCGGCGCCGGCACCGGCAAGACGCGGGTGCTGACGACCCGCCTCGCGCATATACTCGCGGGCAATATGGCGCGCCCGTGGCAGGTGATGGCGGTGACCTTCACCAACAAGGCGGCGCGCGAAATGCGCGAGCGGGTGGCTAGGCTCCTCGGGTGTTCGGTGGAGGGGTGGTGGGTCGGCACCTTCCATGCCCTCGCGGCGCGGATCCTGCGCTCGCACGCCGAACTTGTAGGCCTGAAACCCAACTTCACCATTCTCGATACCGACGATCAGTTGCGCCTGATCAAGCAGTTGCTGGAAGCCCGCAATGTCGACGCCAAGAAATCGCCGCCGCGCGTCGTGCTTGGCGTCATCCAGCGGTGGAAGGACCGCGGCCTGACGCCCGACCGGGTTTCCGAGGCCGAGGGCGCGGACGCGGCCGACGGCTGGGCCCTCGAGCTCTATCGCGACTACCAGGAGCGGCTGCGGGTGTTCAACGCCGCCGATTTCGGCGATCTGCTGCTGCACTGCCTGACGCTGTTCCGCGAGGACGCCCAGGTTCTCGGCAAGTACCAAAACCAGTTCCGGTATCTTTTGGTGGACGAGTACCAGGACACCAACGTGGCCCAGTATTTGTGGATCCGGGCGCTGGCGCAGGTCCATCACAACATCTGCTGCGTGGGCGACGACGACCAGTCCATCTACTCTTGGCGAGGGGCCGAGGTCGGCAACATCCTGCGTTTCGAAAAAGATTTTCCGGGCGCGCGGGTGGTGCGCCTGGAGTGCAACTACCGGTCCACGCCGCACATTCTGGGCGCCGCCTCCGAGTTGATCGCCCACAACCAGGGCCGCCTCGGCAAGACCCTGTGGACGCCCATCGACGAGGGCGAGAAAGTCGTGGTTCAGGGCGCCTGGGACGGAGAGGACGAAGCGCGCGTTGTCTGCGAGGAAATGGAGGCGCTTCAGACCAGTGGCCACGCCCTCAACGAGATGGCGGTCCTGGTCCGCGCCGGTTTCCAAACCCGCGAGTTCGAGGAACGGTTGATCACCATCGGTCTGCCGTACCGGGTGATCGGCGGCGCGCGCTTTTATGAGCGCCAGGAGATCCGCGACGCTATTGCTTACTTCCGGGTCCTGGTTCAGCCGGACGACGACCTCGCGTTCGAGCGGATCGTCAATGTCCCCAAGCGCGGCCTGGGCTCGGCGAGTTTGCGCGGCATTCATATGTTGGCGCGGGCCGAGGGCTCGTCGCTGGGCGCCGCCGCGGCGCGGCTGGTGGAAACGGACGAACTCAAGGCGAGGGCCCGGCAGACGCTGGCGCGGGTGTTGGCGGATTTTGGCCGGTGGCGGGGATTGCTGCCGGTGATGCCGCATCCGGAGCTGGCCAAGCTGATACTCGACGAGTCCGGCTACACCGCCATGTGGCAGAACGACCGTAGCCCGGAGGCGCCGGGCCGCCTTGAGAACCTCAAGGAACTGGTGGCCGCGCTCGCCGAATTCGAGAGCCTGGGGGCGTTTCTCGAGCACGTCAGCCTGGTTATGGACAACGACGAGGCGGCCGGCGACGACAAGGTCACCCTGATGACCCTGCACAGCGCCAAGGGTCTGGAATTCGACACCGTTTTCCTGCCGGGTTGGGAAGAGGGGTTGTTCCCGCACCAGCGGGCGCTCGACGAGGGCGGCGCGGCCGCGCTCGAGGAGGAACGCCGCCTCGCCTACGTCGGGCTGACCCGGGCGCGGAAGCGAGCGGTGGTTTGCCACGCGGAGAGCCGCCGGGTCTACGGCTATTGGCAGAGTGCCGCGCCCTCGCGGTTTATCGCGGAATTGCCGGCCGACCATACGGACCGGATGGCGCCGCGAGGCATGTATGGGAGCCACGGCGCGGGTTCCGCGGGCGCCACGGACGCGTTCGCGAGCGGTTTGGCCGGCCGGGCGAACTGGGCCGACCGGCGGGCGGCTCCGCTGATCGACGGGACCTCGCAGCGGGTCGCGCCCCGCGATGCTCCGGCGCGACCGTTCGAGGTGGGGCAGCGCGTGTTTCATCAGAAGTTCGGATACGGCCGGGTTCGCGTGGTCGACGGCGACAAGCTCGACATCGAATTCGAGAAGGCCGGGTCCAAGAAGGTGCTTCACAGCTTCGTCGAAGCCGCCTGATGGACGAAGGCTTGTGGAGGATCGGCTTGTCGGCGCCGGCCGCCGCGGCCCTCACCTTCGAGGCGGCCCTCGATCCTTTTTGCGAGGCGGTGTGCCGCATGGAAGGCGGCGGCGGGCAATGGCGGATCGAGGGGGTGTGCGGAGCGAGACCCGATCCGGTCCGGTTCGGGGTCGCCGTTGAACTCGCCGCCGCCGCCGGGGGTGTCGCGGCGCCCGACGTTTGTATCGAAGCACTGCCGCCGAGAGACTGGGTGGCGGATAATCTGGCCGAATTCCCGCCCATCGGCATCGGCCGGTTTTTCATTCATGGCTCGCATTTCGATGGCCCGATTCCGGCGGCCCGGATCGGGCTCCGCGTCGATCCCGCCGTCGCCTTCGGTTCGGGGCGGCACGCCTCCACCAGCGGCTGTCTGCGGGCGCTCGACCGGCTCTCGCGCGAGCGGTTCGAGAGACCGCTCGACATGGGATGCGGGTCGGGCATCCTGGCCGTCGCCATGGCCAAGCTATGGCGTGTCCCGGTCCTGGCCGCCGACATCGACGGTGTGGCCGTCTCCGTTACCCGAGCCAATGCCCGCCTGAACGGCGTGGGCCACCGGGTTCGAGCGACTCTGGCCGATGGCTACGCGGCCCCGGAAATACAACGGCGCCGGCACTTCGACCTCATCGTCTGCAATATCCTTGCGCGGCCATTGAAGCGCATGGCGCGCGACCTCGCGGGCCATCTCGCTCCCGGCGGTGTCGCCGTGCTGTCGGGATTCCTGGCGCGCGACTCCCATGACGTTCTCGCGGCGCACCGAGCGACCGGACTGCGGCTGCGCCGGCGCATCGCCATCGACGATTGGCAAACCTTGATCGTGACGCGCCCGGCGGGATAAAAGGACCAGGTCACCGAGCTTTTGTGGCACGATAGATGGTATCGATCCGGTCATGGAGCGCTTGATCGGTGTCCGCAGCCACGAGGATCCGGCCGTATTCATCGAGCGTGATTCCCGGGGTCTGCTCGATGGTGGCCTCCATTTTGGCCTTGGCTTCCGCGCGCAGGCTGTCGGCCCGCTGCGGGCTCTCCGCCCTGTCTACGCGCGGCTTGTATTCCCGCATCAGGTTCTCGACCTGGATCGCCGCCTTGACGAAGGACTCCAGCTTGGCGTCGCTGTAGTCACTCTGCGCCCACGCGGAGTCCGTGGCGGGCACGGTGAAGACAAGCGCAAGGCATAGCGCCGCCGCAACAAACCTCGGTACGGATGCCATGACAAAACCTTTCATTGGGCGTTGCCCGGATCGCTCTGCTCCACGCCGGACCATAACGGACGGAACATAGCGGAATGAGTCCGCGTACGCACTCCCCTTCGTCGGGGCCGGCTTCCCGGACATATCCGCGCCGGGGAGAGAAATTCGCGACTGTCCTTCTCACGACACTATATTGTTAAGGAGCGCCCGTCGTTCTTGTTTTAACGGACCAGGGGCAACTATGGCTGAGTGTCAGCCGCAAGCGAGGGAGAGAAGGCGTATGGCGGATCATCGCCCCGGAAAACTGCATCCTTATATCCCGGAATTGAAGGAACTTCTGCGCAAGGGCGCGATCGGCCGGCGTGAGTTCCTGCGCACCGCGACGCTGCTCGGCGCCTCCGCCGGCGCCGCGTACGCCATGGCCGGGCTCGTCGGCGGCGAGGGAGCGGTCCGTTCGGCGCGGGCCGCGACGGAAACGCCGAAATCCGGCGGCAATCTGCGCTGTTCCATGAATGTCATGGAGATCACCGATCCAGCCACCTACGATTGGTCGGAGAAGGGCAATGTGGCCCGCCACATGGTGGAACCGCTGGTGCGGATCAATCACGAAAACTTCGCCGAACCCTATCTGGCCGAAAGCTGGGAGGCTTCCGAGGATCTGAAAACCTGGACCTTCCATTTGCGCAAGGGGGTCAAGTGGTCCAACGGCGACGCCTTCAACGCCGATGACGTGATTTTCAACTTCCGGCGCTGGCTCGATCCCCGAACGGGTTCCTCCAACCAGGGCCGGTTCGGTTCCATGACGACCACCGTGGATACCGGAAAGAAGGATAAGGACGGCAAGCCGATGACGTCGACGGTGGCGGCCGAGGGCGTCATCGAGAAGGTCGACGATCATACCGTTCGCTTCCATTTAAGCCGCCCCGACCTCGCGCTGCCGGAAAACATGGCCGATTACCCGGCGCTGATCGTCAACCGCCGTTTCGACGACGATGGTGGCGATCTGTCCAAGAACCCGGTTGGGACGGGAGCGTTCACGCTCGAAACGTTCACGGTTGGCGAAAAGGCGGTTCTGGTCAAACGCACGGACGCGCCCTGGTGGGGCGGCGACGTCTATCTCGACCGGATCACCTACATCGATCATGGCGACGACCCGGCGGCGCAGATCGCCGCCCTGGCCTCGGATCAAGTGGACTGCAACTTCCGCACCGGCATCGACCATTTGGACACCATCAAGGCTATTCCCCACTTACGGCTGTATGAAACGGTGACTGCCCAATGCGGCGTGGCCCGCATGCGGGTGACCGGGAAGCCCTTCGACAACAAGCTGCTGCGCCAGGCGATCCAGGCCAGCGTCGATCACGAGGAAATGCAGCGGATCGTCGATCGAGGCTACGGCGCGCCCGGCGAGGATCATCACGTCGCTCCGATCCATCCGGAATACGCCGAGCTGCCCAAGCTGCAACAGGACTATGATCTCGCCCGGAAGCGCATCGCCGAGGCCGGATATCCGGACGGCATCCGGCTGACCATCGACTGCGTCGCCAATCCCACCTGGGACCAGAATGTCTGCAAGGCGCTGCGCGAGATGTGCCTTCCCACCGGCATCGACATCGCCATCAATGTCATGCCCGGCGGCACGTATTGGGATCGCTGGCTATCGACGCCGTTCGGGTTCACCGCATGGGCGCATCGCGCGCTCGGCGTCCAGACGCTCGGCCTGGCCTACCGCAGCGGCGTCATCTGGAACGAAACCGGTTACGCCAATCCGGAGTTCGATGCGTTGCTCGACCAGGCGGAGGGCATTCTCGATCCCATGGCCCGGCGCGCGGTGATGGCCAAGCTGGAGAAAATCCTGCAGGACGACGCCATCATTTCCCAGTCGTCGTGGAGGGCGGTGTTCATCGCCGCCAATGAACGGGTCAAGAACATTTACGCCCATCCGGCCGTGGAGCATCATTACAACAAGGTGTGGCTGTCCTGAAGCCGGCCCCGAGATCCGGCCATGGCGAACCGCGAGACCGGTGACTGATGGTCCTGTTTATTCTCAGACGCCTAGGCGCCATGGTGTTGACCATGCTGGTGGTCTCGGTGCTGCTGTTCCTGTTGCTGGAGCTGACGCCGGGCAGCGTGGCGACCAAGGTGCTCGGCCCTTACAGCAGCGAGGAGCAGCGTGCCCTCTGGCTCGAGGCGCACGGCTATTTCGAGCCGCTGTGGGTTCGCTATGCGTCCTGGCTCGGCAAGTTCGCGACCGGCGATTTCGGCGAGTCCATCCGCTTCAAGGCGCCGGTCTCGGAGGTGTTGTGGCCGAGGCTCTGGAACACGGCCATCCTCGGCTTCTGGACCTTCGCGATGATGATCCCTCTATCGCTGCTCCTGGGCGTTCTCGCCGGCATGCGGGAAGGGTCCGCGCTCGATCGCGTCATCTCGGTGACGAGCATCGTCACCACCTCGATTCCCGAATTCGCCAGCGCCGTGTTCCTCGCCGCCATCTTCGTGTTCTGGCTGGGGTGGCTGCCGGGAACCAGCGCCATGACCAACGGCTTCGATTGGACGCAACTGGTCCTGCCGGTGCTGGTCCTGGTGCTCTATGACTTCGGGTACGTGGCGCGGATGACGCGGGCGTCCATGGCGGAAGTGATGACCGCCGATTACATCCGGACGGCCGTCCTCAAGGGGCTGCCCCACCGCCGGGTGATCATGCGCCATGCCTTGCGCAACGCCCTGATCGCGCCGTTTACGGTAATCACGTTGCAGATCAACTGGCTGTTGTCGGGCGTTATCGTCGTCGAGTTCTTCTTTGCCTACAAGGGGTTCGGCGCTCTGCTCTTGGAGGCGTCGCTCAATCAGGACATCTTCCTGATCGAGGCCTGCGCCATGGTCGCCGTGTTCGTGGCGGCCGCCACCCAGACCATCGCCGATGTGGGCTACACCTATCTCAATCCGCGCATCCGGTTCGGTTGAGGGAACGGACCATGACCGACCTCGCCAAGACCATGCGTCCCGCCGGAACCGCCGGTACCGCCTTCATGCGCGGCGTGCGGTCGTTCGCGCTGTTGCGCGAGAGCGGCGCCGGGATGGTGGGCGTGGCGCTTATCGGTTTTTGGGTGATGGTCGCGGTGCTGGCGCCGTTGATCGCGCCGTTCGATCCCAACGCCACGCTTCAGCCGTTCGCTCCGCCGGGCGCCGAAAATCCCCAAGGCGGGACCTTCTGGCTGGGAACGGATCAGATCGGCCGGGATATTCTGTCCAGGATCATCTGGGGATCGCGCACGGTCTTGTTTTACGCTCCCGTCGCCACTGCGGCCGCCTATCTCGTGGGCATCCTCATGGGGCTCGCGGCCGGTTATTTCCGGGGCCGCGCCGACGCGATCCTTTCGTTCCTGGTCAACGTCATCCTGTCGTTCCCGGTGCTGGTGCTCTACATCCTGGTGATCACCACCATCGGCGCGTCGGGCATCAACATCGTCATCGCCATCACCTTCGCCAGCGCGCCGGGGATCATGCGCATCGTTCGCGGGCTGGTTCTCGATCTCCGCAACCGCGATTACGTGGCCGCCGCCCAGACCCGGGGCGAATCCTCATGGTACATCATGCTGGTGGAGATCCTGCCCAACGCCCGCGGGCCGCTGATCGTCGACGCGTGCCTGCGCCTCGGCTACGTGATCATCACCATCGGCGTGCTCGGCTTTCTCGGTCTCGGCCTGCCGCCGCCCGATCCCGACTGGGGCGGGATGATCAACGAGGCCCGGCCGCTGGCCCTGGCCTTTCCCTATATGACGGTGTTTCCGTGCATCGCCATCTCGTCGCTGATCCTCGGCTTCAACATGCTCGCCGACGGCCTGCGCGAAATATCGCTGAGGGATTGAGATGGACGCGCCCCTGCTCGAAATCGACAATCTCAGCGTCTCGTATTTCGTCCGCGCGGGCGAGATTCCGGCGGTGGTGGATTTCTCGCTCCGCATGGACGCGGGCGAAAGCGTCGGTCTGGTGGGCGAGTCTGGTTGTGGGAAATCCACGGTGGCCATGGCCATCATGCAGTATCTGGGCAACAGCGGCGGCATCGTCGGCGGCTCCATCCGCTTCAAGGGACGCGACCTCGGCGATCTGAGCAAGGAAGAACTGCGGCGCGTCCGGGGGGCCGAGATCGCCATGATCTATCAGGAGCCCATGGCCGCCCTCAATCCCAGCCTGACCATCGCCGACCAGCTCGTCGAGGTGCCCATGGCGCACGACGGGGTGAGCCGGGGAGAGGCGGCGGCCCGGGCCCTGCGTTTGCTCGATGACGTGCGGCTTTCCGATCCCGAGCGGGTCATGGACGCCTACCCGCACCAGATTTCCGGCGGCCAGCAGCAGCGCGTGGTCATCGCCATGGCGCTGCTGTCCAATCCGTCGCTGCTGTTGCTGGACGAGCCGACCACGGCGTTGGACGTGACGATCGAGGCCGGCATCGTCGATCTGATCGGCGAGATCGGCAAGAAGTACGGCACCGCCCAGCTTTACATCTCCCACAACATGGGCCTGATCCTCAAGACCTGCGAGCGGGTCGCGGTCATGTACTCCGGCGAGGTGGTGGAGGACGGCCGCGCCAGGGACGTGTTCAACGATCCGCGCCATCCCTATACCCGTGGCTTGTTCGGCTGCATCCCGTTGCCGAGTTGCGACAAGAACGCCCGGCCGCTCACCCCCATTCGCGGCCGGTTGCCGCTGCCCGGCGAGCGCCCCAGGGGCTGCAATTTCGCGCCCCGCTGCGACTATGTCCGCGAAGGGCTGTGCGACGTGGGCGCCATCCCCATGGAACCCGCGGGGGAAGGAGGCTACCATGTGCGCTGCCTGCGCTGGCGGGAGGTCCCGATGGAAAACCGGGAGCGGGCATCGATCGCCCGCGAGCCCCTGGCCGTCGGCGAGGAAGTGCTCCGCGTCGCCGATCTCCGGAAGCACTATCCGGTGCGCGACCGGTCCATCGGCGCGCTGATCTCGGGCGAGGGGCTAAGGTGGGTCAAGGCCAACGAATGTCTCGACTTCCGGGCGCGGGCGCGGGAGACCGTGGCCATCGTCGGCGAGTCCGGGTGCGGCAAATCCACCTTCGCCAGGGTGCTCATGGGCCTGGAAACCGCCACCGGCGGCGAGCTCCGTCTGGATGGCGAGGATATCGCCCAAACGGCGGTCCGGGACCGCTCGCCGGCGCAGCTGGGCTCGCTGCAAATGGTGTTCCAGAACCCCAACGAGACCCTCAATCCCAGCCATACCGTGGGCTCCCAGATCGGGCGGGTGATCCGCAAGCTCGGTGTCGAAAGCGACAAGACCAGGATCCGCGAGCGGGTTCTAAAGCTCTTGGATATCGTCAAGCTGCCGGCCGAGTTCTACCGCCGCCGCCCGCGCCAGCTTTCGGGCGGACAGAAGCAGCGCGTCGGCATCGCCCGCGCCTTCGCCGGCAATCCCAAGGTGGTGGTGGCCGACGAGCCGATCTCGGCGCTGGACGTGTCGGTGGCGGCGGCGGTGACCGAGCTGCTGATGGACATCCAGCGCGACCACGGCACCACTTTGCTGTTCATCAGCCACGACCTCTCCACCGTGCGCTACCTGGCCGACCGGGTGGTGGTCATGTACCTGGGCCAGATCATGGAGGGGGGCTCCACCGCCCAGGTGTTCGCACCGCCCTATCACCCCTATACCGAGGCGCTGCTGTCGGCCGTGCCCATCGCCGACCCGGGCGTCGAGAAGCGCGAGATCGTCCTCGAGGGGAGCGTGCCGAGCGCCCTCGATCCGCCCAAGGGCTGCCCCTTCGCCAGCCGCTGTCCGCGCAAGGTGGGGAGCATCTGCGACGACCGGCCGCCACCCCGGCGCGCGGCCGCGCCCCACCACGTCATCGCCTGCCACATCCCCCTCGACGAGCTCCGCGAGGTCGAACCGGTGTTCCGGTCGGTTCCCAGGGAAGCGGCCGAATAGGGCGGCGGAGGCGGCGCGGCCGGTCCGATCGGATCTTTGATTCGGCCAATTCCGTGCGAACGGCGGGGCGTTGGCCGAATGCGGCGATTTCACCGTAACGCATTCGACATGTTTATCAATCGGTTGCGGTGCGCAACGGATTCCTGCTTTGAAGAGCGCGCCATAAATGATTCGATCCAAGCTAATGGCACGATGGAGGCAGTCATGCGGACAATCGCTCTGGCGGGGCGCAAACGCGGCGCGGGCAAGACCACGCTGGCGGTGGAGCTGGCGGCGTGCGCCGAAAGCGCGTTGATCCTCGATCTGGATCCGCTCAAGAAGGCGACGTACTGGGCCGGACGCCGGGAGTTCCCCGGACCCGTGGTTCAACCGGCCGAGGCCGAGGTGCTGGACGAGGCGCTGGAGTGGGCCCGCGATCAGCGGTTCCGCTGGGTGTTCATCGATTCCTCGGCGCAGGCGCGGCCCGACATCGTCCGCGCGGCCATCGCGGCCGCCGATCTGGCCCTGATCCCCACGCGCTCCGGGTCCGCCGATCTGGGGGTGCTGGGCGAAATGGTGCGCATGGTCCAGGCGGCGGGGTGCGCCAGCGCCATCGTGCTGAATGCCTGCATCCCGCTTGGCGGCGGTATCCGCGGTCAGTTGCTGCGCCAGGCCTTCACCGAGGCCCGGCGCTACGGCCTGCCGGTGTCTCCCACCGTGGTGGCGGAGCGGAGCGCCTTCCCTAAGGCGTTCGAGGCCGGCTGCACGGTGGTGGAAAGCGACCCCGACGGCAAGGCCGCCACCGACATCCTCGCGCTGTGGACCTGGCTCACCCAAGAGGCGCATGTGCTGGCGGCGTAGGTGGCGGACCTTCATCTGATACAGTCCATCGTGCTAAAATCAAATCCTGGTGTTGGGAGGGAGCATGGGCGACGCCACAGCGATCGAATGGACGGATGCAACCTGGAACCCGGTAACAGGCTGCACCAAGATCAGTGCGGGTTGCGATCACTGCTATGCCGAGCGCTTCTCCGAGCGCTTTCGTGGGACGCCTGGCCATCCATTCGAAAAAGGTTTCGATTTAACGCTCCGTCCCGAGCGTCTCGATCAACCGCTGCGCTGGCGCATGCCCCGAATGATCTTTGTCAATTCGATGAGCGATCTCTTTCATAAAGAGGTTCCAAATGAGTTCATTGCGAGCGTGTGCGACATCATGGAGTTGGCAAATTGGCACACCTATCAAGTGCTCACCAAACGCTCTTCTCTGATGCGTGACTTCCTTCGAAGACGCTATTCTGCTTCACCCGGCCCGCGACACATGTGGTTCGGCGTTTCGATTGAGGACGGCAGCAATAAAACCCGGATCCGACACCTCCAAGAGACGCCTGCCAGCGTGCGTTTTCTCTCGATCGAACCGCTGATCGGCCCCATTGGCGTGCTCGACCTTAATGGAATTGATTGGGTGATCGTGGGTGGCGAAAGCGGTCCAGGGGCCCGCCCTATGGATACCGAATGGGTGCGAGAGGTGCGCGACCAGTGCCTTGAATGTGGCGTCGCCTTTTTCTTCAAGCAGTGGGGGGGCGCGCGTCCGAAGTCAGGTGGGCGTGATCTCGACGGGCGGGAATGGAGCCAGTTTCCGCCTGCTTCGACCTTGCATGCCGTCGCGGCAGAGTGAGATGGTCTCGCTATCCGATTATGTCGGACGTGAGCAGTCTTATGTTAAGCACGTATTCCTTGAGACCTACCTTGAAGCGCTGGTCCACAAGACAGCGAGCACATTCCCGCACATTGTTTACATAGACGGGTTCGCTGGGCCCTGGCAAAGCGCAAACGAACAACTTGAGGATACCTCTTTTGGCATTGCTCTGAATGCGCTTCGCCGGGCCAGGAGTTCCTGGAAGAAGAGACATCTCGATGTCGCTATGTCCGCGTATCTTGTCGAACGCGATCCGGCAGCTTATCGACAACTCGCCAGCATTTCTCCGCAATACCCCGACATTACAATAAGAACGTACAATGGCGATTTTCTGACTGTACTCCCAGCAATTTTAGGCAACTTGCCAGTGGATGCGTTCGCCTTCTTCTTGGTGGATCCAAAGGGCTGGCGTATATCACTCCGTGATCTAAGGCGTTGCTTGCTAGGCGCAATTCCGAAGTGATTTTCAACTTTATGTTTGATTTTATCAATAGAGCCGCGAGTATCCAAGACCGTGCGGTAGTAACCGGACTTGACGAGCTAATTCCTTTTGGAGATTGGAGAATTAAACTTGGGGAAGCTGAGAAATCAGGGCGCGTCAGTCCGAATAAGCGAAAGGCGATCTTGGTCGAGGCCTTCACCGAATCTCTCAAACGGCTGGGACGCTACAAGTACGTCGCTGAGACGACCGTTCTCCGTCCATTGAAAGATCGGCCACTCTACTGCCTTTTCTATGCGACCCAGCACCCCAAGGGTATTGAGGTTTTCCGAAAGTGCCAACTTACTGCTTTAAAGGCTGAGTCGGAGACCCGTGCGTCTACGAAATTAAAACACGCTTCAACCAGCACAGGTCAAGGCGAGTTCTTTGAGTCGCTGCACGACATGGCGCCGAACGAGTTGGGATCGTTCCTTCACAATCAGCGTATCGAGGCAGAGAAGACTCTCCTGGAGCTTGCGCCAAACAGCCCAAGCTATGTTATCTATGAGCAGTTGTGGGCTCAGGTCCTGGAACGGCATGTCGTCAAGGGAGCAGACGTGAACAAGATCGCCGCGCGCTTGCGCACTGAGAAACGGCTTCTATTTCCCGACTGGGAAAGTGGCAAACGTGTACCGCAGCCTAGCTACCGGACTCAGCGGGCATAGGATTGAAAAAACCTCGCATGACACCTGTACCGGACCCCATTTATTGTTTGCACAGCTTATAGAACGATGGGATCGAAAGCGGCCCCGGTCGCTGTGGCGACATAGACGGAATCCGAGATGAGAGCCCGTCGACCGATCGAGAACACCGATCAGCACGTGCAATGCGAACCCTAGAAACTTAGCACCCGGAAAGGCTGTGTGCTCCGTTTTGGACTTGTTCGCGCAATGCTCACGCGATCCGCCAATCGGCGATCACGTCGGGCATTTCTTGTGGATCGCGTACTGCTGTCCGTTCCAGCGCCATATGGGAAAGCAGAATCCCGGGCCGCCGATTTCGATGTCCGGAAAACCCTTGTTTTTGGTTTCGAGCACCTGATAGATGCCGGGGAAGCCGAACTGCGGCGCCCACTTGCCATCGGCGCCCTTGATCATCAGGTCGAGGAAAACGCCGGTCATGCCGCCCCAGCATGTTCCTTGGATGGTGACGAACACCTCGGGCTGGCCATCGCCGTTCAGGTCGACCACGTCGTTTTGATATTGCGTCTCCTCATTGCAGTCCTTGTCGAAGTAGCTTCCCGTTCGGCTGTTGAACCGTCCTCCGGTCGCCTCGGAGATGACCTTGCCCTCGTCCCAGGACGGGGCGGCCGCGTGCGATGGCGCGGCGGCCATCATCAGGACCGGGATTAGCGCCGCCGCGAAGCACCGAGTCGGATCCATTGTTCTCTCCTCGGTGAAATGGGGCGCCGCCGCCCGCGCTCCCCTTGCTTTGATCAAACCTTCATAGCCGATCGCGCGATGCCGGCGCGGTTGGAGCGGAAGGACTTTCTTTTTCATTCGGCGCAATCTCCCTATACCATCTTCCCACCCAAGGGCATTCGCCCGTCTTGCGCAGGAACCAAGCCAATCATGACCGCGGTTTCGGAATTAGACAAGATGCTCGGCGGCGCGCTTTACGATGCGTCGGATCCCGAACTCATGACCATGCGGACGCGGGCGCGCCGGTTGGCCCAGGCGTTCAACGTGACGGAACCCGGCGACCGCGCCGGGCGCAACCGCCTTCTCGCGGAACTTTTGGGGGCGGTGGGCGAGCGGGTGTGGATCGAGCCGCCGTTCTTTTGCGACTACGGAACGCACATCTCGATAGGCCACGGTGTGAGCATCAACTTCAACTGCGTCATTTTGGACTGCGCCCGCGTCCGGATCGGCGACCAGGTCCAGTTCGCGCCCAATATCGTCATCGCCGCCGCCACCCACCCCGTCCACGCGGCGGAGCGCGCCAAGGGGCCGGAGCTGGCGTACCCCGTCACCATCGGCAACCGGGTCTGGATCGGCGCCGGGGCCATCATCGGACCGGGCGTGACCATCGGCGACGACACCACCATCGGCGCCGGGACCGTCGTGCTCAAGGACGTGCCGCCGCGGGTCGTCGCGGCCGGCAATCCGTGCAGGGTTATCCGCTCACTCGATGATGCCGCGGGTTAGGGGGAGGGTGGAACCACGCCGGCGGCCTTCAGGTCCTCGTACATGCGATTCGCGATGATCGCGTTGCCGTCGTCGTTATAGTGGATGGAGTCCATGTAGATGCACTGGCTCTCTTCTTCGAACAACCGGCGCATGTCCATGAACCGGACGCGCGGGGTGTCGCCGTAGGCCCGGTCGAGCTCGCCGTATACCCTGGCGTAGCCCTGGAAGGCGGATCGCATGATTTCGGCGTAACGTTCGATGTCCATGGACGGGCCAAGGTTGGGGATGATCATGCCCGTGCCCGCGTCCTGCTCGCAGGTCGTGTCCTTGAATTCCCAGGGATGCGGCTGCAGGTAGCCGAAAAACCAGACACCGTTCCGCGCCGCCCAGGCGGCCGCGACGTCCAGGTTGGTCTTCAGGACCGACAGGTACAGAGGATCGGTTTCCGCCACCCAGTCCGACCGCGCCCGGTCGGGCAGCGCGTCGTAAATGGCGGCCCGCTGCTCGCGGACGGTCCCGGCCCCGCCCTTGCCGAGGACGCTTTGCACCAACAGGTACGTGTACGTCATGACCGGAGGCGGCGGCCGCACGTTGCCGCGCAGCACGGTCATGGCGTCGAAGTAGTGGTAGCTGTAGTCCGCCCAGTTCATCAGCGGCTTTTCGAGGCCGACCCGCAGGTGCTCGAAGTTGGCGTAATGGGCGTCGTTGAACCCGTCGAGCATGATCACGACGTCCGGCCGCAGGTAGACCGCCTCGGCGATCAGTTTCATGACCTCGCCATAGGAGTAGTTGCCGCCCATGGCGAAATTCAGGACCTGGAATCGATGTTCGCTCCCCGTGTTCAACAGCGCTTCCAGGCGCGCCGGTATGGTCTTGTCGTTCCCGGTCGCCTTCGCGCCCGCGGCGCTGCTGCCGCCCAAGATAACGATCCGGGTGAGGCCCTCGGGTTTTTCCGGGAAAGGCGCCGGCTCCGCGTCGCCGTTGAGGATGAAGCCGTGCTTGCCGATCTTCAGGCCGGAAAAGGTCGCGTTGGGGCGAAAGGTATACTGCGTCGGCGGAACGAACACATACTCGCTCTCGCCCTTGCCACGAACCTTCAGCCGGTCGATCAGCGGGTGCTGGTCAATCCGCTCGGAGATCGCCCGGCCGAGACCGACGCCGCCGGTTCTCGCCGATTGCCAAACCAGTACGGCGAAGGAGACCGCTTCCACGGCGAGCAGGGTGGCGACGATGATGGCGGCGTAGGTGAGGAGGGTCTTGATCGGACGGGTCATTCAATACGCGAACAATGCAAAAATTCACGGTTGGGAGCACCTTTATATTGTTTCGCCGCACGATAATAAATAGATGGATGCGCTATCCGGCGGGGGCGAGGTTCCAGGCGACGATGCCAACCGACCAGAACAGCAGCCCGGCGCCGAGCGGCGCTCGCAAGGTTCGGCCCCAAGGGCTGTTCTTTTCGAGGGCCATGACCGCGCCCAGCAGCAGCATCCAGCCCACGTTGCCGGTTCCCACCACGAACATCAGCAGCATCAACGCCCAGCAACATCCGACGCAATAGAGCCCGTGACGCCAGCCCAAGGCAAAGGCGCGCGCGCGTTCGCGGCGCCCCCGCCAGTGTTCCATGACGAACGACAGGGTCGTTCGGCACCGGTCCAGGCACCGGTACTTCAGGGCGCTGAACTGAAAGACACCCGCGACCGCGAGGACGGCGGCGCCCACGGCCCAGCCATTGAAGGTCAGCCACTGGCTGCCCGCGACCGCGGCGTGAACGCCGAGGTCGGCAAGGTGGGCCAGCGCCCCGAAGCACAGCCACACCGCCAGATAGCCGGCGATGACCAGGGCAAGGAGAAGGTGCCGGTCCGTGCGCTTGCGCGTGAGTTGCCGGTAGACCTCCAGCAGCGGCAGGGTGGTGGGCAGCATCATGGCCACGAGCATGAGCACCCACCCGCCCACATAGAAAAACGCGGGGACGAGCGTGTCCCCCGCCGGCAGGGCGGCGCAGATGGCGCCCGCGACGCCGGTCCGGGTCCAGTCGCCGTGATCGAGATAGCGGCCGTACGGGCTCTCGGACCACAGCCACAGCACCGCCCAGGCGAACACGACAAGGCCGCCCATGGCGGGCAGGAACCAGTTCCGATGATGCGCGACGCGCATGACGCGCTTCAGCCTTCGAAGCGGAAGCTTCCCTGGATGGCGTTGTGGTCCCGCAGGTTCACGTCCAGGCCCAACTCCGCGTTGCGCAGCCTGAACGTTTCGGCCTTGGCCACGTACGCCGGCGAGCCGGGTATGGTGGAAAAGATGCTCTCGTTGAGCGTCGTCACCGCGCCCGAGGGGCCGCGGTACGGCTCCATGACCGCTTCGATGGCGTCGCCCACTCTCAGCGTGCCCTTGCCCTGATCGAGCTCGAACGTGACCGGCGCGCGCCTGGCCTCCAGTTCCTCGCCCACCAGCGCGGCCAGGTCGGCCAGCGGCCCGCCTTTCTTGCCGGTGAAGACGTCGACGATCGCGGTCATCTGTTCGTCGCTGGCGCTCTCGTCCACGAATAGCTGGCGCCGCCAGTTGCCCGCAAGCACGTTGCCCGGGATTTTCACCGCCGAAGCCACGTTGATACCCGACACATCCACTCCGTCAATCTCGCCGGATGTAAACCGATAGGCGAGGGACAACTCGCAGGAGCCGTTGTCGGGATCCTCTCCGATCCAGCAGGGGCACAAAACCTTGCAATCGCAGACCTCAAGCAGGTCGCCTTCCAAGATGTAACTCATCGCGCACCTCCATTCCGATGCATGTCACCGTGGGAAATCTCACGCATTTCTGGCTAACCCATACCACGTTAGTGCGTCTTTTTCGAGCCCCATGCGCTGGCCTGTGTCGCTAACACGAGATATGTCCGGCGTAGGTAACAAATGATCTGTCCGGTTTTAGAACGGCTCCAAAGGATGGGGAGCGGTGATGAAGCGGACGAAGCGGTTACAGGGACTACGTTTGATGAAATTCGAGGAGGTTTACGACAGGACGCGTTGCGGTGTTTTGAGCGTGGCGGAAGCGGCTGAGGTTCTGGGAATGTCCGAGCGAGCATTCCGGCGCTGGCGGGAACGTTTCGAGGCGGAGGGTGCGGACGGTCTTTACGACCGCCGCCTGGGTAAGGTGTCGGCGCGCCGCGCCGGTGTGGACGAGGTGGCGGAGGTGTTGGCGCTGTTCGACACGCGATACTTTGATTTCACGGCGAAGCACTTCCACGACAAGCTGATGTCGGAGCATGGTTTCACGCGCAGCTACAATTGGCTCCGGCTCACCTTGCAGGCCCATGGCCGGACAAGCCCGGCGCCGCGGCGCGGGGCGCACCGGCGCAAGCGGCCGCGGCGTCCGATGGTCGGCATGATGCTGCACCAGGACGGCTCGTCCCATGAGTGGGTCGCGGGCCAGGTCTGGGATCTGATCGTCACCATGGACGACGCCACGTCCGAGATCTACTCGGCGTTCTTCGTGGACGAGGAGGGAACGATGTCGAGTTTCCGCGGGCTCGCCGAGGTCATCGCCGAGCGCGGCTTGTTCTGCGCCCTTTATGCCGACCGGGCGTCGCACTCCTGGCATACGCCGGAGGCCGGCGGCAAGGTCGACAAGGACAATCCGACGCAGGTCGGCCGGGCCCTCGCCCAGCTCGGCATCGAGTTGATCCCGGCCTATTCGCCAGAGGCGCGCGGCCGGTCCGAGCGCATGTTTGGAACCCTGCAAGGCCGCCTGCCGGGCGAGCTGCGGCTCGCCGGGATCACCACCATGGACGCGGCGAACACGTTCCTGCGCGACGTCTATCTCTCGCAGCACAACGCCCGCTTCGCGCGCTCGCCGGAGGACACGGGATCGGCGTTTGTCCCCTGTGCCGGCGTTCTCGAAGACATCCTGTGCGTCCATGAGGACCGGGTCGTCGGCAACGACAACACCGTTCGCTATCACAACCGGATCTTGCAGATCCCCGCCGACCGGCACCGTCAGCACTACGTCAAGACCAGGGTCCGGGTCCATGAATACCCCGACGGCACCCTTGCCGTGTTCCACGGCCCGAGACGCTTGGCCCGCTACTCAACCACGGGAGACCCCATCGACGATACCAACCAAAAAGCGGCGTGAAACGCTTCGACGTCGCCAGGCCCGTGGATTTGATGGATAACGCTCACGCGTTGCCCACAACCCCACAGGCCCCACAACCACAACAGAAGCGGTCAATTCATATGGTACCTATTGCGGACGATTCAGTTTGTTATCGACAGCCCCATGCGCTGGCCGTGGGCGGGCTCCCGCACGACGATGGCGGCGATAGTTCGGCGTTTACCGTAAAGTCACGACTCGCTGATACGCTCGCGCCGTGTGCTTTTTCAGATCAGCGAGAGTATCGGCTTGACAGTCATCGAATTTCCCGGAGGGGGGAACCGACCTCCGCCGGAGCCTCCCGAAACGCGGCTGGGCGATGTCATCGAAACCGCCGTGGAGGTTCACGACCTCATAATCGAGGGGTTCCGGTGTCACTGTTTTTCCGACAACCCCGAGGGATTGAAGACGATTCTGCCGGCCGCGCTCGGCGATCTGTTCGGACCGGAATACGTGCGGTGGGCCGAAACCCAGTTCGAACTCATCTACGCCGTCGATCCCTATACTTTTATCGACCACTTGATTTCGTATAAGAAGCATCGCTGAGACAGGACGATGGGGCGCCCCTGGAAGGGGACGCCCGAGACCGTCTATTGGCCCGAAAATCGTCTATTTAATCGCGCCGGTCTGCTGCAGGGCCAGCACGCAGCGATTGGAAACCTGGGCGCGATTCTGACCAAGGCACTGGACGATCCGGCCCTCGCCCATTTTCACGTTGGGGCAGACCTTGTTCGCGTCGTCGCCGCATTCGTTGATCAGGAATGTCATCACGCCAACGGCCTGCTCCAGTTGCGCGGCCGCGTCGTACAGCGCGAATTCGCACTGCGGGGACAGCTTGTCGCTGAAGGCGTACAGGCACGCCAGCACCCGCCGTTGACCGGGCGTGACGCTCTTGCAGTAGGTTTCGAGTTCTGTCCTGCAGCCCGTCTTGACCGTTTCCACCGGTCCTTCCTGCGCGAACGCGGGCGACGCGACGGCAAACGCCGCGACAACGGCGATGACGGCGGTCAGACGAACGAATATCGAGTGCATGATTTCTCCCCTTCTGGTGTTTGAATTGAAAATAGATTGGTCGGTTGAACCGCATCGAACCAACCCCTCCTATCGAGGATAATGCGGCGTCATAACGCCGATGCCAAGGGGTCCCACTACTCGAGCTGCACGATGACGGCGCTGACCGGGCCTTCCGAGGTGACCCGGGTGACGTGTCCCTTGCCGTGGGTGTCGGCCATCAGCCAGGCGTCGCCGGCGGCGACGGCGCGCGTTTCGCCGGTGCTCGCGATCACATCCATCGCGCCCGCGAGACAGAATAGGATCTGGCGGCGTGGCGACGGGTGGCACTCGCCGCCCCAGCCGGCCGCGAGCCGGATGTGCACGTATTGGGTCGCGGCCCGGGGCTCCGAGACATAAAGCACGTCCCCCGGCGGCGCGAAGTCCTTGAGCGCCATCGGGATTTCCACCGTGTCGAACCGGCTTTCGCCATCGTCGTCGGCGTACAGACGCAGCACTTCAACGTGATTGCGCATGGTATCCATCTCCCCCAAACGGAGCCTGTTATAGACTCCCGGCGCGGTTGTGTGTAGCGAGAACCGGATTGCGCCCGCCCAACAGCGGCACAGAAACCCGTTATGGTCCATCGGATACTCGCCAGCCGCGCGTTCGTGCTCTTCGATCTGGGAGGCACGCTGATTTTCGATCCGTTTCCCGAGGTTCTTTCCCGGCTGGAGCGGGACTTGCGGGCGGGACGCATTCGATCTCCTTTTTTGGCGAATAGGATCGGGATGTTCCTGGACGACTGGGCCACGGTCAACAATGAGGTCAACTTTCCGTTCGCCGCCCATTTCCTGCAGGAAGAGGTGTTCATCTGGCAAACGATCCCGCGCCGAATCGAGGATGTGGACCCCTTCGTCCGCGCCGATTTGCCCATTCTGATCGCCGAGCTTCTGGCCGCCTACCGGTCGCGCGCCCGGGAGGCGGCCGCCGGGCAACCCCATCTGGGCATGCCGCGAAATATCCTGGCGGAGTTGACCGATCGCGGCGCGACCCTGGGGGTGGCCTCCAACGGCCGGGAGTACGCCACCCGGGTGCTTTTGGCGTGGGCCGGGCTGGCGCCGTTTTTCCGGTTCGTTTTCACCAGCGAAGGACTGAGCTAGCGCCAGGAGGCGCCGAAAAGCCCTCTGGCGCGCCTCTTCCGGCGCATTCTTTGAGCGGCGCCGCCGCTAAAGTTTCGGGACGACGTCCGTCCTGATGAAATCGTCGCCCTTGAACAATAGAGGTTCTCCCGTGGTTCGGCTGAGAGCGTATGCGAAGCAATCCCCGAAATTCAGCCCGGCGGAATGGCGGCCCTTGCCGTACGTGCGATAGGCATGCCGGGCCAAGCGCAGGTGATCGAGCGTAAACGGCACGATCTCGATGCCGGTGGTCAGTGTTAAGAGATCGAGTTCCCGCCCACCCGGTTCGCCAAGTTCGCTCGCCACCACAATCGACGCCTCAAGAAACGATCCGGCCGACATCAGTCGCGATGGGTCATCGCCGATGGCCTCGGCAAACCGCTCGGCCTCGGGCTCGCCGAAAAGAATGGCGAGGAGGGCGGAGGTATCGATGACCATCAGCGCGGCAGTCCGCGTTCGTCGTAACCGATGATCTCGTCGGCCGTCCGGCCGGTCTTCCGGGGCATCGCGGCGGTCCTTCGGCTGATGGCCATGATTTCGTCCTTGAGACCGAGGGGCGTTCTGGCGCATTCCCGCTTAAGACGCTCGCGAAGCGCCTTGACCACTGCTTCCGTGATCGTTTCGCCCGTACGGTTGGCGAGGTCCCGAGCCAGCCGATCGGCTTCCGCATCCTTGATATTGAGAGCCATAGCGATGTTCCATAAAGAAAAATATATTCCTTCTTTATCATGATGACGAAAAAACTGGCGTCCCGCAAGGTGTGGGATTGATCCAAGAGCGGTGGATCTCTTCACTTTTGGCTGACGGCGGGTTTGGTGGCCTTCGTCACGGCTGGGTGGACGGCTTTTGTCTATTTCCGAGACCGCCGGACCACGGTAAAGCCGCTTGATCGCGCGTTTCCGGAGCGGGATTTCCGGGATCGGCTCGCGGATTTTTGCGCGGACCTGGCGCGTGATCTCGACCATATCGACAGGGACACGAATTGGCAGCACACCCGATACGTGCCGCTGGAGGCCGAGGTCGAGGTTCAGCGCGCGGGGTCGCGGCCGCGCATTCTGGATCTATCCCGCGCCATCGCAAAAAACCTCAAGAGCCGGCTGATCCTGATCCTGGGAGACGCCGGTTCCGGCAAGAGCGTGGCGCTCAGAAAATTCTGCCGCGAAAACCTGGCCAGCCTGCGGCGCAAGGACAAGATCCCAGTCTATGTGAATCTTCGCGAATGGTCGGTCGCGGAGCCGTGGTCACGCGCGAATCCGCCGACGGAGGCGGGGCTCAAGGCTTTTGTCCTGAAGAACCTCCGGGAGCGCCTGTCGAGCGTGTCGGGAGGATTCCTCGACACGTATTTCGACCAGCTGGTGGATTATGGGCGGTTCCTTTTTGTTTTCGATTCCTTCGACGAGATCCCGAGTGTCATGGACGCGGGCGAGGCCGCATGGCTGATCGAGGAACTGTCGAGCGTTCTGGAGCGTTTCCTGGTTGGCGCCAAGAACCGCCAGGCGATCGTCGCGTCGCGCGAGTTCCGCCACCCCCGGTTCGGAGTTACGGGGCTCAGCGAGCTCACCATCCGGCCCCTTTCCGAGCGCAAGATCGGCGAAGCCATTCAACGGGCATCGGATAGCGGGCAGCGGTTCAATGCGACGCGGGTGCAAAGAGCTCTCTTCGAGGAGCAGCCGCATTTAGTTCCGGTGGCGCGAAATCCGTTCATTCTCGGCCTAATGTTGGACTTCGCGGAGCATCATCATGGCGCCCTGCCCAATACCCAGGCGGAGCTATATCGGACTTTCATCGCACGCCGGCTGAGGGAAACGGGCGCAAGGCTTCCCGATCGAGTCGTATCCGACCAAGAGGTCATGGCAGGCGCCTCGGCGATGGCCTACGAGATGTTCCAGTCGGAGCGCTACGGCCTGGAAATTCCGCTGACGGTTCTGCGGGTGAAATTGCCCGACGTTCCGGTCGCCGACGTGGCCGAGTTCCTGTTCGAGGCGCGCGTGGCCCGGCGAAGCTCGTCGACCGGCGCGTTCGGCTTCGTTCACCGCCGGTTTCACGAATATTTCCTGGTTGAAATCTTGACGCCGTCATTGTGGGCAGAGCACCTTGAGTCCATTCCCACGGACGGACGCTGGCGGGAGGCCTTGGCGCTGCTCGCCGAAGTCGCCGATGAACCGATAGCCCGGCTAATAGCTGTTTATTGCACTCTCGTATTCGGCAGGGGGGCACTGGGTTCCATGGCTTCCGCCGTCGGCATCACGCAATTGGATTCCTCGGTTTCCGTCGCCGGAACGGATAGGTATCGCCGAGCTCTTCACTCCCTTCGCTTTTTGGCGGCCGCCTTTCGGGGGCGGCGTGAAATTGTCGGTCTCGTGGAGCCCGCTCTGGCGAAGATGTTGAATGTATTGGTTATCCAAACATCGTCCGACATGGTCATGGCCAAGCATGCCGTCGAGGCGCTCGGAATCCTCTCCGACGAAAACATCGAAACGACCATTTCCAACGCCCTGCGAACAAGAAACCCATGGGTTGTCGAAACAGCCTTTCGCGCGTGTCGATATCTGCGCGAAATTCCACGCAGCACGAAAATCTTTCTCGCACAATACCTTTTGGTTCAGCCTCCGGAAGAACACCTGAGGTCATATAAAGACATAAAATTCTCCCTTTCTCTTTCTGAAAATGTAATGGAGATTAAGAAATATCTCATTCTGAGAAAAATACACATTATAACAAGAAGTATTGGGTGTATTCTGACATTTGTTTGTTTTCCAGTCGTATTTTTTATATTTGTTATATTTTCTATATTAATATTAAATGTAAAAAAAATAGTTTGGCCGCAAACTTGGTATCCAAAAGATCGATTAACATTCACATACATGTGCACAATGTTCTCCATGTTTGGGTATCTTGCTTTCACAATAATTCTATCAGGGACGCGCGAAAGTTGGATAGAAAGCACATATTGGAGTTATATTTATGAGATTATGGCGCCGATTTCAACTGTTTTATGGATCCATCTAGAATTAATCGATATAGATACAGTATTTTTATACGAATTTATTATTTTTATTGTTTGCTTTATACTTGTAACTGGAATTTTGTTTCTTCCAATTATTATTTTATCTATTATACAAGACAAAACATATGAATTTAAGTGGTTAGCGGGACGACTAGGTTTAAAAGGAGCTGTGATTGCGGTTTCCCCATTATTTTTAGGTGTGCCCCTCATTATGCTAGGGGGTTATTGGGTAATATATGGCTTCAGGCAAGTAGATCAATTACTTTGGGAAATGGATAGACCGCCTGAATGGGTCGCATATGTTTTGTTATTAGTATCAGTATTAGGGCTTGTAGGAGGGACAGTATGGGCGTTGGTACGGACCTGGCGCCGCCATGCGCGAGACAAGGCCACGTTTGATACGGCCATCCGAACGTTCAAGGGAACGAAACAGCAAATCGCCGAAACATTCGCGGCGTTTCACGGTGAAGCGTTTCGGCTGAAGTACGTTGAGTGGTTGGAGGCGCAAACACCCCATTACCTGGATGTTCTTAAACTGGAGGACAATCAGTGGCCCGGGGGGCGGCGTCCCAGCGTCGAGAGCACCGACCGCAGCAGCATCCTGCTGGCCAAGCTGGACGAACGCTGGATGGGGCTCGACCGATAAAGCGCGCGATTAGGAGCCTCGCCGCTATAGATGCTCCTTCAGCCTCGGCATCAGTTCGACGAAGTTGCAGGGGCGGAAGCGGGCGTCGAGCTGGTGAACGAGAATGTCGTCCCAGGCGTCCTTGCAGGCGCCGGGAGAGCCGGGAAGGGCGAAGATATAGGTGCCGGACGCCACGGCGCCTAGGGCCCGGGACTGGATGGTCGACGTGCCGATCTTGGCGTAGCTCAGCATCCGGAACAACTCGCCGAAGCCGGGGATCTCCTTGTCCATGATCTTGTGGACCGCCTCGGGGGTGACGTCGCGTCCCGTAACCCCGGTGCCGCCGGTGGAGATGATCGCGTCGATGTCGGCGTCCTCGATCCATTCGCGGAGTTGGTCGACGATGGCGTCGGGGAAGTCGGCGACGATGGCGCGGCGGGCGAGCTTGTGTCCGGCCGCCTCGATGCGCTCCGCCAGCGTCCGGCCGGACGTGTCGTCTTCCAGGGTGCGGGTGTCGGAAACCGTCAGGACCGCGATGTTGACCGGGAGAAACGCGCGTTCGCCCTCAATTTTCGCCATGGGTGGCCACCCGCATTTGGTTGCCGTCCAGCGGTCTATACGCCGGCCAGCTGCCCGCCGCAAGGGCGTCCAGGGACGGGGAAGGCTGGTTGAAGCGGTCGCGGTAAATCCACAGATTGGCCAGCACCCGCTCGATGAAGTTCCGCGTTTCGCGCGACGGGATGGACTCGATAAAGAACAGCGGGTCGTTCATGTGATCTACCCGTTGCCCCCAATCCTGAAGGTTGCCGGGGCCGCCGTTCCAGGCGGCGGCGAGCCTGAACAGATCGCCGTCGACCTGGCCGTAGCCGAGCAGCATCCGCAGGTATTTCTGACCCAGCGACAGGTTGATCCCCGGCTCGTAAAGGGTGTCGCGCTTGCCGACGTCATAGGGAGTGTCGCGCGCCACGTAGCGGGCGGTGGACGGCATCAGCTGCATCAATCCGCGGGCGCCGGCGCGGCTGGTGGCGCGTGGATTGAAGCGCGATTCCTGGCGGATGATCGCGTACACCAGCGCGCGGTCCACGGCGTAACCGCCTTGAGGGGCCAACGACGGCGCCGGATAGGAAAGGGCGTCGAAGCCGCCGCCGTTGGGGAAAACGCGATCGTGCAGGCGGAGCGACAATTCCAGAATGCCGGCCCGATTGGCGACCACGATGATGCCGCGGTCCACATCGGGTCCGCCGCGTCCGGCCAGGGCTTCCAACTCCCGCTCGGCGCGTTCGCGCTGTCCGACCTGCAGCAGCGCCAGCGCCCGCCGCGCCGCCGGAGACCGCTCGAGCGCGCCGAGGGCGGCTTGCTCGGCCGCCAACGAATCCCATTGGATTTGCATGGGCGCGCCCAAGACGCGTCCGGCCAAAATGCCGTAAAATGTCCGCGGGTAAGAGGCCGCCACCTTGAGCAGGCCGTTCACCTTTTGCGGCCGGTTCGCCACCAGATAGGCCCGGGCGGCCCAGAACGCGCCGGCCGACACGAACCATGGCGACAGGTCGCGGCGACCGGCGAGCGCCTCGAAATGTCCCGCCGCTCTGTCGAAATCCTTCAAGCGCCACGCCACCAAACCGGCGGTCCACTGGGCCTCGGGAAGATAGCGGCCCGATCGCCTGGCGGCGCCTTCGGCCCATTCCAGGGCCCACTGGTCCTGGCCGTCGACAAAATAGGCCTGACCCAATCGGGCGCCCAGGTCATCCAGTTCGACGGGACCGAGAAGGCGGCGGGCTTTTTCCGATTGGATCAAGGCCTTGGCGGCCATGGTTTGCCCGTCCCAAAGGGA
The DNA here is from genome assembly GCA_963771545.1 of uncultured Alphaproteobacteria bacterium. Classification (GTDB taxonomy): domain Bacteria; phylum Pseudomonadota; class Alphaproteobacteria; order Rhodospirillales; family Defluviicoccaceae; genus CAKZLS01. The sequence goes on along the minus strand of CAVYTX010000002.1, from coordinate 2,407,436 downwards.
TTGGCGGATTTGACGCTGGAGGGTGGAGGCCTCGTTTTGGTCCTTGCCGTCGCCCAGGGTCCCCGGCGGAATGGCGGGAAGCGAGATGCTGAGCGGATCGGAAACCCCGTAGGCCTGCGGCGGGCGAATGGGGAGCGCCGTCGGCTCGGCGTGCTTGGGTTTGCGGCGCAGCGCCAGCGGGTAGATTTCGTCGGCGTCGGGATGGTCCGCGTAAGTGTCCATCCAGGTTTTCAGTTCGCTGAACAGGGACCGGTATGCCTTCGGATGGAGGTAACGCTGGGCCATGACGTGGCCGACGAGGAGCCGGTCCTGGAGCCCGGGGATCAATGCATCGACCCGTGCCCAATCTCCCCTTTCACCCAACTCGAAGATCTGCCGGTAAAGCGCGACGTCGGAAGACGAGAGAATAGGAGGGAGCGCGACGCTCTCGGCGGCGAAACCGGGCGGCGGGGCCATGGTCGGCGACGCGACCGCCATGCCGGACTTGGCCCGGCCGGCCAGCGCGGAGAGGCCGCAACCCGCGAATAGCATGACAATCAGCAAACGCCGAACAAACACACCCACTGACGACCCCCAGACCAAACCACGACTTGCCAAGTATAAATATATTTAAGATTATCGCAACAAGAACAGCACCATCTTCAGTCAAAATCGATAAATATCGCACATTAACAGAATTAAGATAAAAGTTTACAAAGATTTAATTCTCTCTCTAATGGCGAGCAGATCCCGCCACGCCAGTCTTTTCTGGGCGGGTGACCGCAAAAGATAAGCGGGGTGGAACAGCGCCCGCGCCGCGATGGGGCGCGCCAGCCTGGGAGTCTGATAGGTGAACCAGCGTCCCCGCAGCTTGCCGATACCCTCCTTTTGTCCCAGAAGCGCGCTGGCCGACGGTCCGCCGAGCGCCACCAGGATGTCTGGGTCCACCAATTCCAACAGCTTCTCGACGAACGGCATGCACATGGCCACCTCGCTGGTGGCCGGGTTGCGGTTGCCGGGCGGGCGCCAGTAAATGATGTTGGAAATGAACACCGTGGTCCGGTCGAGATCGATGGAGGCCAGCATCCGGTCGAGCAGACGCCCGCTCGGGCCCACGAACGGCAGCCCCTTGCGGTCCTCTTCCGCTCCCGGCGCCTCGCCGATCAGGACGATCCGGGCTTCCGGATTGCCGTCGGCGAACACCAAGTTGGTGGCGGTGTGCTTGAGCGCGCAACCATCGAAGGCCTCGAGAGCAGCGCGAAGCTCTTCCAGGGTATTGGCGCGGCCCGCGAGGTCCGCGGCCGTATGCACGGCGCGCTCGCGTGCCGGCGGCGGGGACGGGGACGGGGAAGGGGACGGGGATGGGGATGGCGAAGCGGCTCCCGGACCGTGGACGGCCGCCGCCGTTCGCGCCGCCGGCGCCCGCGTGGCGGGAGTGGCGCTTTCGTATCGATTGACCGGATGCTCGCCGATGGTCTCGTCCACGCCCGCTTCCATCTGCCAGCGCAGCAATTCGGCGATGGGAAGTCCTATGTTTCGATCCATGGCCCTCACTGTACCATCGAGGTCCCGGCGTTCAAACTGCCTACGCGACCCTTCGCATCGGGGGAATTGGGTGAACGGCTCATGCGGCGATGAGGCTTGCGAGGAAGTCGTTGTCCCAAGCGGCGACTTTGCGCCGGAGGCGCAGCGAGTCCCTGCCTGGCGCCTTGCGGAGAAGATTGAGGGCCCTGTGCTTGATGGTGGTGACGTTGGCGGGGGCGTGATCGGTTCGCGCGCGGCATTCATCGTCGCGAAAGATCATGTCCATGACCCAGTGCGGGCTGTTCTCGATGGCGAAGATGTCGCCCAGATGGTCATGGGCGGGGGCGCCGTCGCGAAACGGCCGGAAGCGCCGCGACAACCCCAGCTTCTTCGCCCCGAAGCGGGCGATATCGGTGAAGGTCTCCGCCCCGGCCAGAACCGCCAACAGGCAAAGCAGCAGAATCCCGTCGAGCGGATACACCACCTTGCCGGCCTGCCGAGGGTCCGGTAGATCGCGGAAATACTCCAGAAAAACAACGCCCTTGCCAATCGCTTCGTCCATCTCCATCGTGACCTCTCTTGCCAATTCCAAGGCCAGCAATGGATTCAGAACTTTACCTCCTTGTCACCAACGCCTTCGCCCGATTGCCCTGGTATTCTAACAATCCGCTGGTTTTTTTCCTTCATTTGATGTTAAAAACGAGGTTCGGAAACGGGAGATTGTAATGAGATTACCCTGCGGTCAAATGGTAGGGATACAAGCCGCCGTTGCCGGGCAGTGGCTTGAAATGGTGGTATCGATGTTGAACTGGTACGCGGGCATTCTCGACCCGCGACCGGATTTGGCGAGGCGCGCCCGCAATGACCACGCCGTTTATGCTTGGTGGTGGTAGCTTGACCGAGAGAAGGGTGCGACGGCGTGCTCCCGGCCGGGGCTGCTCTGCTTCGGGGCTCGGTCCCGGTTGATTTTTTAGGCTGTTGCCGCGCCAGCCGATTGAGCGACCGTTTCTTGCCGTTGGCGGTATTGCCCTCTCCCACATCCCAATGGACGTTCTCGTCACTTACAAGTTCACATGACCGATCGTTTGAACGAGTGGACTGTGCTCAAAGTGCGCGCTTTGCTCCTGGGCAAGAAAATCAACGTGCACGCCTTGCAAAACACCGACCGGCGAGCCGAAACGTCCATTGCCGTGCCGGCGGGCGCTCATGGATTCGCGGTGGTGTTCCCATACGGGGTTACCGTGCTCTTCCGGCATCAATCCGCGGAGGCCGATCGCGCCTCGATGATCGGATACGCGCGCTTGAGGGTGACGGCGACGTAGGCGGCGATCGCCGCCTTGATGATGTCACCGGGGACGAAACCCATGGATCCCAAGAAAGCCTTCCACAGCCCGATCTCCGTGCTGAAAGCGACCCAGGGGACGCCAAACGCGTACAACAAAAAGACACCGCCCACGGCGTTGATGACGAAGGCGTTGACGTAACTCAATCGGCGCCAGGTTCGCTCCACCATCAGGCCAATGACGAAGGCGCATAGGGGCCAGGCAAACAGGAAGCCCCCGCTCGGTCCGAGAAAAACACCGAATCCGCCACGCCCGCCAGCGAGAATCGGGACACCGGCGGCGGCGAGCGCCAGGAACAGAAGGACCGCGAGGCCGCCGCGCCGGGCGCCCAAAACGGATCCGGCCAGCATCACGCCCAAGGTCTGCGCCGTGATCGGCACGGTCAGAAGCGGCAAGAAAATTGGCGGAAACATGCCCAGCGCCGCCAGCAAGGCGGCGAAAAGCGCGATGTAAACGATGTCACGGGTGTTCAACGCGCGGGCTCTCCTATCCAAAATGGCCCCAGCGGGCGGCCGCCCGGGGGATCATATACCCACGGTCATTGCCATATGCCAACGGTCATTGACGGTATCCGACGGTATTACTTTCGCTCGGCCGGCGCGCGACCCGGGTCGTAACCGCGGGCCTCGATGGCTTCGGTGAGGTCGTCGGCCATTTTCAAGGTCTTGACCATCAGCGGCATGAGCAGCGCGACGATGTTGCGATCCAGACCGCGGGCCCGCTGCGCTTCCCGGATTTCGACAAACCGATCGAACAGCAGCGGAATGAAACGGAGCGCCAGCGACAGGCTCAAACTGACCTTCTCCGGGTTGACGCCAAGCGGCGCCAGCGGCGCGAGCGCCCGCTCCAACGTCTCGATCATCTCCGAAACGCGGGTGGTGAATGTCACAAGAACCGCCAGCAAGAGCAGAATGGCGAACCGCAGCACCACCAGAAACCCCAGCCCCCAGCTCGTGAAGGCTCCGTGAACGAGGAAAATGATCGCAATCAGAATGGCGGCGGGACGAAGCTGGCGGAGGGCCGCGCGGACGGGCACGCGGGCGACGACGAACAAGCCTCCGACGGCTCCGAGGACGGGCAGCAGCCAGAGCGGGTTCGAAACCATGAACACGCCGGCGCCGGCGGCGAACAGCATGACAAGCTTGGCGCCCGCGGGCAATCGATGAAGCGGAGAGTTCCGATGGACGTAGAGGCCGAGGTTCACGACATCAACTCGGCATAATGGGCGATGGCGGTATCCGGCGGGCCATCCATGACCACGCGGCCCCGGTCGAACACGATCACCCGTTCGAAACCATCCAGCATGTCGAGATCGTGGGAAACGACGATGGCGGTTTGCGGCAACGCTTCCAGAATCCGCAGGATCATGCGCTTGTTGCGGAGGTCCAGAAGCGTGGTCGGCTCGTCGAGGACGATGTACTCCGGTTCCATCACCAACACCGACGACAGCGCCAAGAGCTGCTTCTCGCCGCCGCTGAGGCTGTGAGTAGGGTGATGGCGGAGATCGCCAAGACTGTAGCGATCCAAAATCTCGTTCACCTTGCGGGCGATTTCGGGGCGAGCAAGTTTCTGGTTCTTGAGCCCGAAGGCGATGTCTTCCTCGACCAGCGGCATGACGATCTGCGCATCCGGGTTCTGGAACACGAACCCCACCTTTCGCCGCACCGCCTTGACATCGCGCCGGGTATCCGCGCCATCGATCCGAACCGTTCCTTCGTCCGGCACCAGCAACCCGTTGAGCAGCCGCGCGAACGTGCTTTTTCCCGAGCCGTTGCTGCCGATGATGGCGACCCGGCGCTCGGTAATGGTCAGGCCGATACCCTCGAGCACGGTTTTCTCACCAAAGCGGTGACTGACGTTGGCGATTTCGATCATGGCCGTGCGGTTCCGGAAAAAACGTCCCTCTTTGTTCCCCCAAATGAGTAATTCGACGGAAATAAAAGAGGCTCTATTGGGAGGCAATACGATTAATTGTTGCTGCGGACCAAGAAATTATTCCACAATGTATTGGATACAGACTTGAAAAAAACAATGACATCGGCCCGCCTCGCGCGAAACAAGGCTGAGCGCAAGATACGTCTGTTAAATGAAAAACAAAGGGAGAAAACACAATGAAGCCATTTATGCGTGTTGCCGCCATGGCCGGCGTGGTTCTGATCGGCGGCGTTTCCAGCGTCTTCGCGGGCGACACCTTCGATGCGGTGAAGGCGCGCGGCGAGTTGGTCTGCGGTGTCCACACCGGCCTCTACGGGTTCGGCGCGCCGGACGAAAAGGGCAACTGGGCGGGCCTCGATGTCGACATATGCCGCGCGGTCGCGGCCGCGGTGTTTGGCGACGCCACCAAGATCAAGTACGTTCCCCTCAGCGCTCAGGCGAGGCTGACCGCGTTGCAGTCGGGCGAAATCGACCTCTTGTCGCGCAACACCACATGGACGCTGACGCGGGACACCGCCAACGGCTTGAATTTCACGGTCACCACCTATTACGACGGCCAGGGCTTTATGGTGAAGAAGTCCCTCGACTTGAAGAGCGCGCTTGAACTCGACGGCGCCACCGTTTGCGTGCAGACCGGCACCACCACCGAGGTGAACCTTGCCGACTACTTCCGGGCCAACAATATGAACTTCACGCCGGTGACCATCGAAAAGTACGAGGAAGTCACCGCCGCTTACCTAGCCGGACGATGTGACGCCATTACGTCCGATGCTTCCCAGCTCGCCGCGATCCGCGCCAATGACACTCCCAATCCGGCCGATCACGTTATTCTGCCGGAGATCATCTCGAAAGAGCCGCTGGCGCCGGCCGTCCGCCACGGCGACGATCAGTGGTTCGACATCGTCAAATGGGCCATCTACGCAACCATGGAGGCCGAAGAGAAGGGCGTCACCTCGGCCAACGTGGACGAAGCGAAGAACTCGACGGATCCCACCGTGATGCGTCTGGTGGGCGTGACCCCCGGCATGGGCGCCGCCCTGGGTCTCGACGAAGCCTGGGCCTACAACATCATCAAGCAGGTGGGCAACTATGGCGAGATCTATGAGCGCAACGTCGGCATGGACTCCAAGCTGGAGCTGCCGCGCGGCCTCAACGCCATGTGGACCAAGGGCGGGTTGATCTACTCGCCGGCATTCCGCTAAGCCGAAAGCGCCGCTGTTCCCTGGGCAACCGGGGACGGCGGCCTAAGAGTCCGGCTCATAATGTATTGTGTATTTTCAACGAGTTGGAAGGATGTCCTCGCCAGGAAACGTGCCGAAGGCGATGCTGGAGCATCGTCGAGGGGCGTTGACGCCGCGGGGACACCCTTCCAGCTCGCCCTTCGGGAACCTTGTGTTCGCGCCACGGTGCGTCGAGCCGCCCTTGTGATGCTCCAGCATCACGGCGGCCGTCTCTCCTGCCGGAGTCACGAACACAAGGCTTTGAAAACACACAATACATTACGAGCCGGACTTTAATGCTCGGAGATGCCGATGGTCCCAACGCGTCCACCCGCCGCCACCCAGCGGGGCGCTCTGCCGAGCGTCGCGTGGTGGAATGACCGGCGTTACCGCGCCATTCTCTATCAAATTGTCGTTCTCGGACTTGTCGCCCTGCTCGGCTGGTACCTCGTCAACAACACACTGACCAATCTGGCGAACCGCAACATCGCCACCGGGTTGGGGTTTCTGGAGCGCGAAGCCGGCTTCGAGGTCAGCGAAAGCCCCATTGCCTACAGTCCCGCGGACACCTATTTCAGGGTGCTGGTGGTGGGCGTTCTCAACACGCTGAAGGTGTCGGCTATCGGCATCGTCCTGGCCACCATTCTCGGCACCGTCGCCGGCGTCGCCCGGTTGTCCAGTAACTGGCTGATCGCCCAATTCGCGACCTTCTATGTGGAGGGGCTCCGGAATGTTCCCGTCCTGCTGCAACTATTCTTCTGGTATTCGCTGATTACCGAGGGGCTGCCGAGCCCGCGCCGGGCGTACAACCCGGTCTCCGGCGTGTTCCTCAGCAATCGCGGCTTCGGCATTCCGGTTCCCGACTGGGGCGCGACTGGGTCGGCCATGCTGGTGGCGCTGGCGGCCGGAATTCTGGCGGCATGGGGCATCACGGTTTGGAGCCGCAAACGCCAGGAGCGAACCGGCCAGCTCTTTCCCGCGTTTCGGGTCGGGCTGGCGCTGATCATCGGCCTGCCGCTCGCCTCCTGGTTGCACGGCGGCGCGCCCACGGCCATGGACGCGCCCGAGCTCACGGGCTTCAACTTCCAGGGTGGCGCCACGCTGTCGCCGGAGTTCGCCGCCCTGCTCATCGGCCTCGTGTTCTACACCGGGACCTACATCGCCGAAATCGTGCGCGGCGGCATCCTCGCCGTTTCCCATGGCCAGACCGAGGCGGGCCTCGCGCTCGGTCTGCGCAGGTCGCTGGTGATGCGGCTGATCCTGTTGCCGCAGGCGCTCCGGGTCATCATTCCGCCGTTGACCAGCCAGTTTCTCAACCTCACCAAGAACTCGTCGCTGGCGGTTGCGATCGGGTTTCCGGATCTGGTCAGCGTCGCCAACACGTCCATCAACCAGACCGGCCAGGCGATCGAGGGCGTCGCCATCATCATGCTGGTTTACCTGACCGTGAGCCTCTCCATCTCGGGGTTCATGAACTGGTATAACCGGCGGATCGCCCTCTCGGGGGCGCGCTGAGCCATGGCATATCGCAACGAAACCCCCGGAGAAATCGCCGCCCGCGAGGAGGAACCGACGGACGTCGGCCTGCCGCCGACAAAGGCGCCGCCGGTCGTTCCCGTAAAGGCTTTCGATTGGGCACGAACGCACCTGTTCTCCAATATCCCCAATACGGTGCTGACCTTGGTCTGCCTCTGGCTGTTATGGGAGACCATACCGCCCCTGATCAATTGGGCGTTTCTCGGCGCGGTGTGGTCGGGCGGCGATCCGGCGCTGTGTCGGGCCGCCGAGGGGGCGTGCTGGGCGTTCATCAAAGCGAAACACCGCTTCATACTGTTCGGTCTTTATCCCTACGACGAGCAGTGGCGGCCGTTTCTGGCGACGGTGCTGTTCGTGGCCACTCTCGTGATTTCGTGCAATCCGGGGTTCTGGCGGCCTTGGCTTCTGGTCCTTTGGGCGGCGATGATGACGGCCTGCGCGGTGCTCATGTGGGGCGGCGTGTTCGGCATGACCTTCGTCGAGAACGCCCGTTGGGGCGGTCTGCCGCTGACGCTCATTCTCGCCGTTGTCGGTATCGCGTGTTCGTTTCCGCTGGCCATTCTGTTGGCGTTGGGCCGGCGGTCCGGCTTGCCCGGCATTCAAGCCGTTTGTATCGGTTTCATCGAATTCGTCCGCGGCGTGCCGCTGATCAGTGTCCTGTTCATGGCCTCGGTGATGTTGCCGCTGTTCCTGCCCGTGGGAATAACCATCGACAAGCTGCTGCGCGCCCAGGTGGGGATCATCATCTTCACCTCCGCCTATCTGGCCGAAGCGATCCGTGGCGGTCTGCAGGCGATCCCGCGCGGCCAATATGAGGCAGCCGACGCGCTTGGTCTGACCTATTGGAAGAAAACGATATTCATCATTCTGCCGCAGGCGCTCAAAATCTCCATTCCGCCGATCGTCAACCAGTTTATCAGCATGTTCAAGGACACCTCGCTGGTGATCATCATCGGGTTGTTCGATCTGCTGACCACCGCCAAGACGGCGCTCACCGATCCGCCGTGGCGGGCGTTCTATGTGGAAGCCTACCTTTTTGCCGCGATGATCTACTGGGTGTTCTCGTTCTTCATGTCGCGCTACAGCCAGTACCTGGAGCGTCGGCTGGAGACGGGTTACCGCCGCTGACGAGGAGTTGGACGTCATGACATCTGGAACGACTGGGACATCGGCCGCCCCCGCCCCCGAATCCGACGCGGCGATCACGCTGGAGGGCGTGCACAAGTGGTACGGCGCCTTTCACGTGCTGCAGGATATCAATCTGACCGTAATGCGGGGCGAACGGGTGGTGGTGTGCGGTCCGTCGGGCTCGGGCAAGTCCACCATGATCCGCTGCATCAATCGCCTGGAGGAACACCAGCAAGGCCACATCACCGTCGATGGCGTCGAGCTGACCAACGACGTCCGCACCATCGAGCGGATCCGCCGGAACGTGGGCATGGTGTTTCAGCAGTTCAACCTGTTCCCCCACCTGACCGTGCTCGACAACCTCACCCTGTCGCTCATCTGGGTTCACAAGCGGCCCAAGAGGGAAGCCGTGGAGACGGCCATGGAGTATCTCGAACGGGTCCACATCCCCGAGCAGGCGAACAAGTACCCGGGGCAGCTTTCGGGCGGTCAGCAGCAGCGCGTCGCCATCGCCCGGGCGCTATGCATGAAGCCGTCGATCATGCTGTTCGACGAACCCACGTCCGCCCTCGATCCGGAGATGATCAAGGAGGTGCTGGACGTGATGGTGGACCTGGCCGAGGGCGGCATGACTATGATCTGCGTGACCCACGAGATGGGGTTCGCCAAGACCGTGGGTAACACCATGGTGTTCATGGACGAGGGCATGATCGTCGAGATGGCGCCGCCGGCGGCGTTCTTCGACAATCCCAAGAGCGAACGCACCAAGAAATTCCTCAGCCAGATCCTGAGTCATTGAATCATCGATTGCGGCAAACTCGGCGGCTCAGGAACCGTTCAGAACGCCTCGGCAGGCGGGCGGAAGATCGGCGAGGGTCAGCGGTTTCGCCGGCGGCGAGGGAGGCTTGTCCAGGCGCGCCCTCTCGGGGTCCGCGAACCACCAGGCAAGGGTCTCGTCGCAGCCGTCGCCGGTCGGCGCCGGGTCCTGATCGACACAGGCCGTGTCGCCCGGCGGACAGCGCAGGCGAACGTGGAAATGATAATGATGCCCCCACCACGGACGGATCTTGGCGAGCCACGTCCGGTCCTGTCCCGCCACCGCGCACAGCTCGCGCTTGATGGCCGGATTGACGAAGATTCGCTCCACGTCCGGAAAGCGCGCCGCCGTCTTCAGCAGCCGGACGTGAACATCGCTCCAGCGCCGGCGATCGACGGATTGTCCATCGATGGTGACCAGGGAGACCGCCGACAGGGTCTCGCGCGCCTCCGGCGACAGGGGCCGGTCCGGAGCCGGCAGAAACCAGATATCGGCGTCGAGGCCGATCTGATGGCTGCGGTGCCCGGAGCTCATCGGCCCGCCGCGCGGCTGGGCGAGGTCGCCAACCATCAGCCCGCTCCATCCTTGCGGGCGCGCGGCCACGGCCAGATCCTCGATATACCGAATGAGCCGCGGATGACCATAGAATCTGTCCCGCGAAAGCCGGATCACCTGATAGCCCGGTCCGTCGGCGGGCAGCGCCTCGGCCCCGGCGAGGCAGCCCCTGGCATAGCCGCCGATCGCGCGCGGCGGCGTCTGGGTCGGTCCACTGACCTCGCCCCAATCGAGCGCGCGCGTGTCGTTGGCGACACAGCCAAGGGCGAGGGCGAGAACAAGGCCGACCGCGAAGGTGGGCGCGGCTTGGCGCGATCCGGAAGGCAGACGGGTTTGGCGGCCGATGCGGTTCATGGCTCTCCAATACAACTGACCGAATAATGGTAAGCCACGGGTTCGGCGTCGCGTCAAGGCACGTCTTGGCCGCCATTGGAAGGGGGGGAGGGCATCCCGTCATTTCGTGAAAACAACCCCATGCACAGTAAAACATCATCGGCGAAAACACCGCTCCCCTGCCCTGATCACGCACAGTTGAATTGAACATTAGGCTCAGTTCCGTGAACCACAATAGTAGACTTGAACGAAGGGCTTTATACTATAATAATAGACCTGACCCCTTGCCTCCCGGTAGAATTTTCAACGCTCGGCGCGGGTCACTCGCCGAAATCGCTTAGAAACGGCCGCGAAGATCCTGGGTTTCACTATCAAATGAGTCTGACCCCGTTGATATGCTTATCTTCGCCCATAGGAAATATGACCTATCAGTATAACTATGATCAGACGGACCGTATCGGCTGGGTGGAAGCGGTGTGCAGATATAACTATCAGTTTGAACGGTGGCAGTGGGTCACAAGTGACGGTCCACGCCGTCCACAAGGCTTGTCTGCAGCTGAGGGTATTGCCGTCGTGGTTGGCAAAGATTCGGCATGCGCGGTCATAGCCATGAGCCGACGGTGGACGTCCATGCCAATTGGCCAAAACGAATATTTCCAGCCTGGATAGCCTTTGCATCCGCTATGGTATGCATCTTGATGTTCAGCCTATACGGAGCGCGGCAAAATGCGCAAAGATCTTTTGCGCCGAGATACCTATGGCTTTCTAAGCATCCATGAAGACTAAGGAGGTCCTATGCGGGCGTTAGGATGCCTATTTTCGGGGATACAGCCTGACACTGAAGAACACGTAATTCCCGATTGGCTGCAACGCCGTTTTAATCTGAAACGACAGACGTATCGCTTACCCAACGAAACAGGATTGGACTATCGACACGCAAAGGTCCCTGCTTCGCTAAAATACAATCAAATATTCGGGCAGATTGAGGCGCGCATTAGTCGCAACCAGTTTGTTTGGGAAGAGGTTTATCTGTGGCTAATGAAGATCCACATTGGGCTAATGTACCGCAACATTGGCCTTCGCAAAAATATTCGCGATCCGCTATCTACAACAATTATTCCACAAAACATGTGTGATTCTCAACTGAGAATATTTCGCGAGTTATGCAGGCAATATTTATTTGATGGAAAGTTCAATACACATTGTTCTCCGCCAGGATCTGTTTTCATTCTTCCATCTTTATGAAGTCGCGGTTTTGATTTTTCCCATAGTTTTACATGCGGCTGCCTCGGCGTGAACATAGGGGAATACTACATCGCTGCATCACTTTGGGATTTCTGCCTAGCAAAAGACTATGAATACTTTGACTGGGTTTGGGATGTCGACAATTTCAGAAGCGCGCCTGCCGGACTTGACCTAACGGAACGCGCAGCGTTCTACCATCACATCCAGACTATCTGGTTGTGCAATCTCGGTTATTGGAGCATGCGATGGAATATCAACATGTATCGGCTCTCACTCGAAAATCAGCCACACATGCCTGCGATTGAGGGCGTACTGCATCAGCGGGACGAAGACCCGGAGGAACTTTCTCTGATCTGTACGACCTTCGAACTCGATCTCGAGACGTTTGTTCCCGACGGTCGCAGCCATTACTCTATGGCACGTGACCGAGCAACTAGAGCTTAAACACTTTATCGGGGCCCTTACGGTCTAGTCACAATTCCCGAAAGTCCGTCGCTCAGCATTGCTCCGATCGCCATACCTCCTTCTAGGATAAAGCTTCTGACCGCCGATGTCGCCTACGGGTCATAACCGGCCGATTGGGCGGTATCGGCATGGCGCGTCGTTTACTCTATATGTCGTGGGTGTCTGTCTTAGCTGGATAGGCACGGTATGCCTCTTTCACCCGATTCCCCTGGCGGGGCTCCCCCAATCGCCCCTCGCTAATAGCCCAGTGTCAGGGCGTCCGGGCGGCGCGGGTCCGAGGCGCCGAAGAAACCGGCGTCGGTCCGCATCACCGACTGGGTGCTGCCCATGGCGTCCATGACCACCACATCATGCCCCTTGGCGGAGAGCAGGCGCACCGTGTCGGGGCTGAGGCCGCCCTCGACCCGCAGCTCGTCGGGCAGCCACTGGTGGTGGATCGCGCGGCGCGCTGCTGGCGGCGGCGACGTTCATGCCGTGGTCGATGACGTTCATGATCACCTGCAGGACGGTGGTGATGATGCGGCTGCCGCCGGGGCTGCCGGTGACCAGGAACGGCTTGCCGTCCTTGAACACGATGGTCGGGGTCATCGAACTGAGCATCCGCTTGCCGGGCTCGATGGCGTTGGCCTCGCCGCCGATCAGGCCGTAGGCGTTGGGCACGCCCGGCTTGGCGGAGAAGTCGTCCATCTCGTTGTTGAGCAGGATGCCGGCGCCGGCGGCGACGATGCCGGAGCCGTAGCTGAAGTTGAGGGTGTAGGTGTTGGCGACCGCGTTGCCGTAGCCGTCGATCGACCGAGAAGTGGGTGGTCTGGTCGCTCTCGTAGGGGCATCGGGTCGCCGGGCTGGATCTCGCTCGCCGGCGTCGCCCGGTATCGGTCGATCTTGGCGCGCAGCGTCTGCGGCGTAGGCCTTCGAGGTCAGGCCCTTGACCGGGATCTCGGCGAAATCCGGATCGCCCAGATACTTGCTGCGGTCGGCGTAGGCGAGCTTCATCGCCTCGGCCATCAGGTGGATGGTCTCCGCGCCGTTGGGGCCGAGATAGCCGATCGGGTAGCCTTCGAGGATGTTGAGGATCTGCGATCACGTGAACGCCGCCCGAACTCGGCGGCGGCATGGAGACGATCTCGTAGCCGCGGTATTCGCCGCGCACCGGCTCGCGCGCCACCGCCTTGTACGCCTTGAGATCGTCGAGGGTGATCGGGCCGCCGTTGCGCCTTCATGTCGGCGGCGATCTTGTCGGCGATCGCGCCCTCGTAGAAGGCCTTGGCGCCGTGTTCGGCGATTTGCCTGAGCGACCAGGCGAGGTCCTTCTGTGGGGGTTCCGGGGACATGTTACTTATTTGGGTTCCGGGGACATGTTACTTATTTGACATCCGCCCAAGGGGCCGCAAGATCAGGAACGTGTTCCCGGAACTCCTCGGGAACCGTCGGCCTCCAATGAGCGGCCCAATCATCCAATCTCTATCAGCGGCCGCTCATTAATCCGTTGGCTGCGGTCTTCCAGCTATATCGTGGAAAAGGGGACGCTACCCTTTTCGCTCCAAAACGCAAGAAACCCGCTCGAAAAAATCGGTTTCCCGCAAAATCTGCTCCTTCAATCGCCCCGAAAATCCCGCCTCTTCAAAAGTTTACAGGTTCCTCACACACAAAAAGGGTAGCGTCCCCTTTTCCCCCCACACAAAAAGGGTAGCGTCCCCTTTTCCCCGACAAGGCTCGGCCGCTGCTGGTGCAAAGAAAAAAATCGCTTTTTTGAAGCGACCAACCTATCAAGATCCTAGCCTCACGCGCTATGATTCACGAATGACAGCGACCGCAAAAACGGAGCCCGAGATATAACCCATCAGTGCTTCGTTGGGCACGGGAGCGGTGTGGAAAGTCTATCGAAGAGGTTGCGCATCGTCTTAAGCAAAACCCGGAACGGGTCGCCGCTTGGGAAAGTAACGATTCTACCGAAGTTCCAACGGTCGTTCAGGCCCGCAACCTCGCCAAACTATATAACCGCTCATTCGTAGAATTTTTCCTTAAGGACCGGCCGCAGCTTAGGGAGCCGGAAATGGTTCCCGACTTTCGTGCCCATAGGGGCGTCGACATAGATGCTGAAAATCGCATTTTGAAGGATATTCAAGAGTGGGTGGAGGCTCAACGCACCAATGCTCTAGACCTCTATCAAGAAATAGGCGAGGAACCGCCAATTTTCCCTGGGCATCTCTTCGCGACAGTGCAAACAAATGTCGATGAAGCAGCCATAGCGACGAGAGATGCCATGGACTTCTCGATTGATTTCCAGATGTCCCTGACGGCGCAACAACGCCTGCAGTTTCCTGACATACTACGCAGAAAAATTGAACGCTTGGGCATCCTTACTCTGAAAAACAATGATCTTCGCGAACTTGGTGCGCGTGGCATGTGCCTCGTTGAATTTCCGCTGCCGGTCGTCGTGTTTCACAATGAGGCGCCGAGTGCGCAGGCGTTTACGCTTATTCACGAACTCGCCCATGTTCTACTGAAGCAAAGTGGGGTAATTGCTCCGCTGTCTTTTTCCAATGATTCCAATAGGCCGCAATCAGAAACGTGGTGTGATCGGTTTTCAGCATCATTTTTGATGCCAGAAACAATTGTAGTTCGGCTCGTAGGTGCGCCGCCATCACAAGAGCGCAGCACTTTCCCTGATCAAACTCTTAATGACCTCGCAAATGAACTACGGGTCAGCCCTCACGCGATGCTCATAAGGCTTGTTCACCTTGGCTACGTAAATGAAAAATACTACTGGCACGTCAAAAAACCGCAGTTTGACGACGAAGAGCGCAGCTACAAGAGTTTTGGCAGACCTTCTTATTATGGCACAAGATACAAAAACGCCGTGGGAGATCTATATACTGGCCTTGTTATGGAGGCGTGGGCCTCTGGTTACATAACAAATCATAACGCAGCCGAGTATATGGAAATCAAAAACCTGAAGCATCTGTATGATATCCGCGAACATTTCGGCGTTACATGAAGAAGTACTGTTTCGATACGTCAGGTGTGTCTAATCCATTGGAAATGATGCCAGAGGACATTCACAGGACGATGTGGGAAGGCTTTTGTGGGCTAATTCAAAACGGACACGTAGCTGTAACCACCGAAATCTATGAAGAAATGTGCCGTATTCCGGGGAATGTGGGAGAATGCTTAGCGGCTTGTAAAACAGAGTTAGTTTTGGAGGTAGGCGAAGATCATTGGGACTGGCAGACCTATGTTATGCATATTCAACAGATGCAGGATCGACATCGAGACTTCATTTCAGAATTTACGGGCGGCTCCTCCAAAACTATTTGCCTGAATGATTTAACAATAATCGCTCTTGCCAGAACTCTCAGGCTACCTGTGGTTAGCATGGAGCAAAATCGTATCTCAAGAAATAGGCTCACGAAAACGCCGCATACCAAACATATGCAAACTTGAAGGTGTTGTGCCTCTGAACTTCAACGACTTTCTAAGAAAAGAAAATTCATCGTTTTGAACATGTCTGTGCACCATTCTTTCTATCGGAAGTGAAAATGTAACCAGTTTCCGCTTCGGGTCTACCATCGAATTTCTCAGGGGAGAGCGGCCGATTGGGCGGTGTCGGCATGGCGCGTCGTTTGCTCTATATGTAGTGGGTGTCTGTCTTAACTGGATAGGCACGGCATGACCCTTTCACCCGATTCCCCTGGCGGGGCTTCCCCAATCGCTCCTCCCTCAATAGCCCAGTGTCAAAGCGTCCGGGCGGCGCGGATCCGAGGCGCCGAAGAAACCGGCGTCGGTTCGCATCACCGACTGGGTGCTGCCCATGGCGTCCATGACCACCACATCATGCCCCTTGGCGGAGAGCAGGCTCACCGTGTCGGGGCTCAGGCCGACCTCGACCCGCAATTGATCGGGCAGCCACTGATGATGGATCCGCGGCGCGCTGCTGGCGGCGGCGACGTTCATGCCATGGTCGATCATGTTCATGATCACCTGCAGAACGGTGGTGATGATGCGGCTGCCGCCGGGACTGCCGGTGGCCAGCCACGGCTTGCCGTCCTTGAACACGATGGTCGGGGTCATCGAACTCAGCGGCCGCTTGCCGGGCTCGATGGCGTTGGCCTCGCCGCCGATCAGGCCGTAGGCGTTGGGCACGCCGGGCTTCGACGAGAAGTCGTCCATCTCGTTGTTGAGCAGAATGCCGGTGCCGGCGGCGACGATGCCGGTGCCGTAGCTGAAGTTGATGGTGTAGGTGTTGGAGACGACGTTGCCCTTGCCGTCCATTACCGAAAACTGGGTGGTCTGGTCGCTCTCGAACGGCATCGGGTCGCCGGGCTGGATCGCGCTCGCCGGCGTCGCCCGGTATCGGTTGATCTTGGCGCGCAGCGTCTCGGCGTAGGCTTCCGAGGTCAGGCTTTTGACCGGGATCTTGGCGAAATCCGGATCGCCCAGATACTTGCTGCGATCGGCGTAGGCGAGCTTCATCGCCTCGGCCATCAGGTGGAGCGTCTCCGCTCCGTTGGGACCGAGATAGCCGATCGGATAGCCCTCGAGGATGTTGAGGATCTGGATCACGTGAATGCCGCCCGAACTCGGCGGCGGCATCGAGACGATCTCGTAACCACGGTATTCGCCGCGCACCGGCTCGCGCGCCACCGCCTTGTAGGCCTTGAGATCGTCGAGAGTGATCGGGCCGCCTTGCGCCTTCATGTCGGCGGCGATCTTGTCGGCGATCGCGCCCTCGTAGAAGGCCTTGGCGCCGTGCTCGGAGATTTGCCCGAGCGACCAGGCGAGGTCCTTCTGGACCAGCTTTCCGCCCGGCGCGTAGGCCGATCCGTCGGGTTTGAAGAAGATCTTCATCGACTCCGGCCACGGCTCGAACCGCGCGCGCGCCTTCTCGATCGAGCCGGCAAGATCGGGACTGACCTCCAGCCCTTCCTCGGCGAGGCGGATCGCCGGCGCGAGGACTTTGGCGAGCGGCAACGATCCGTACCGCTCCAGCGCCAGCGCCAGGCCGGCGACCGTGCCGGGAACCCCGACCGAGTGGTAACTATACCGCGATTTCTGTTCGTCGACATTGCCGGCCGCGTCCAGGTACATATCCTTGGTCGCCGCCGCCGGCGCCATCTCCCGGTAGTCGAGCGCGACGGTCTCGTTCTTGGCGGCGCTATGGATGATCATGAACCCGCCGCCGCCGAGATTGCCGGCGCGGGGCAGGGTGACGGCGAGGGTGAAACCCATGGCGACGGCGGCGTCGACCGCGTTGCCGCCGCTCTCGAGGATTTCGAGCCCGACGCGGGTCGCGTGCTCTTCCTGCGACGCCACCATGCCGTGGCTGCCCATGACCGGATGAAAGATATCCTTTTGCGAGAGGATCGCGGTTTCCTGGGCCGTCGCGACCAACGGCGCGGCAATAAACGCGATCAGGACGCCCAGCGACGCGATGACGCCGGCGTGTCGGACATATCGATGAAACATAATCCTCTCCTCCAATTTCGGTGCTCGACCATACCTCACGTCGCGGCTCGGCCCCATCGTTTCAAGGACGAAATTTTGGGGGCGCGCATCATCGTGTTGCGGCGGGTCTCACAACTTGTCCGTAACATTAGAATATGCTAATCTTCCACATCGACGGTTTGATTGGAACGCACTTCGGGGGACCCTTGGCATGGAGAACTTCACGCCCGTTTCCGCGGTGATCGGCGGCGCGCTCATCGGCGCGGCGGCCGTGATCTTGATGCTGTTCAGCGGCCGCGTCGCCGGGATTGCCGGGATCGTCGGGGGCCTGTTCGGCGCCAACGTTCATGATTGGGGCTGGCGGCTCGCGTTAGTTTTGGGACTGGTGGCCGGCCCCTATCTGGTGATGCTGGCCGGGGGCGCGATACCGGACGTGGACATCGCCGCCTCGCCGGCGGTGATCGTCGCCGGCGGTCTGCTGGTGGGGTTCGGCACGCGGCTCGGGAACGGCTGCACCAGCGGTCATGGCGTGTGCGGGCTCGCCCGGTTTTCTCCGCGCTCCGCGGTGGCGACGGCGACATTCATGGCGATGGCTATCGTCGTCGTCTTCGTCGTTCGCCATTGGGCGGGCTGAGCGGTCATGGCGGGGGCCGTTGTCGCGCTTTTCGCCGGGCTGCTGTTGGGCGCCGGACTGACCGTTTCGCGGATGGTCGACCCCGCGAAGGTTCTGGCGTTCCTCGACTTCGCCGCCGCGCCGAGCGGCGGCTGGGATCCAAGCCTCGCCTTGGTTCTGGCGGGGGCGCTGGTTGTTGCACTTGTCGGTTACAGGATGGTTTTGAGACGTAAGCGACCCGTTTGCGCGACGTCGTTCTCGTTGCCCACGAGACGCGGCATCGATTGGCGGCTGCTGGCGGGGGCCGCGTTGTTCGGCATCGGCTGGGGGCTGGTGGGCTACTGTCCCGGCCCCGCCATCGCCGGCGTGACCCTGGGGTCGGGAAAAGCGGTGGCGTTCGTCGTTTCCATGCTCGCGGGCATGGCCGTGTACCATTTCCTGTTCGAAAAACGATCCGTGCGGGACGTTCGGAGCCGGTCGAGTGAATGAACGGAGCGGGGGGCGAAGTCGATCGGCGAGATATCGGGACGCTGAGTCCGAACGTCGCGCGACGAAAAACGGACCTGCGTCAACAGCAATACCCGGCGAACGGCTTCGCCCGTGTAACCCGCTCCAACACGACCGCTTCCCCCCGGACTGGTCATGCTAAACCGATTTGCCCCTTGTTCGGGCTTTTGTTATTGGGCTTCGCAAATCAACACGCCGCCGATGTTCTTTTCCCTGCCAACTTAGCCGGTTCCTCCAGCAAAATCGTGTTATTTCAAAAACTAAATACACATATAGCGCAGACGTCACTGTTAAATAGGAACGACTTCAAATTCAATACAACAATAGTTCAGTAATCGCAAAACTTACAACAAATTTTACATCGGCATATCAACTTATTTTTTTAAATGAAAATCATTTGCTTTTGCAAAACAATTGTTGACTTGTTATATCGGACTTTATGTTGGTCCAGATCCGGGAGCCGATCCTTCAGGCGGGCGCGACCGCGAAGGTGTTCCACGCCCAAAGAGACCGGCCAGGGAGATCGGCCAGGGAGACCGGCCAGGGAGACCGGCCAGGGAGACCGGCCAGAGCGACCGGCCAGAGCGACCGGCAAGACGGGCGCGCACGACACGTCCGGCCCCGCGTTCGGCCCCCGACCGGATCGACATAACCGTCGACCCGCGCTCGACCGAAAGCGCGTATAGCTTGATTATGGGAAAAAAATGGTGGGCGCGGCTGGGATTGAACCAGCGACCCCTACGATGTCAACGTAGTGCTCTCCCGCTGAGCTACGCGCCCTGGCGAGCCAATGTGAATTTGGCCTCGGAACCAAACTCTTAGCCCGTTCCGTTCGCGTTGGCAAGATTGGCGCTTGCCCAAAGGCGAAACCGGTCCATCGTGGTATTTATGATTGCCAGTGGAGGCCGGGCACGGTAACCAACCGCTCCGGTCCGGTTTCCCGCCGTAAAGAGTGGCGGAGATATTTGGAGATGACCTCGGTGCCCGACGACGCCGCCGCCGACGTTTTGAACGCCAGCCATGAAGAGCGAGCGGGCGCTTCCTGTTCCGTGCTCGCGCCGGCGGAACAAACGCTGCCGCTGGTGTTCGCGTCGCCGCACAGCGGCCGTGAGTATCCGCGTGAGTTCGTGACCGCTTCCCGGCTCGACCCGCTGGCGCTTCGGCGCTCCGAGGATGCGTTCATCGACCAGGTGTTCGGTTCCGCTCCCGCGCGCGGCGCGCCGTTGTTGCTGGCCCATTTCCCGCGGGTCTACGTGGATCCCAACCGCGAACCGTTCGAATTGGATCCGGACATGTTCGACGGCGCGCTACCGGATTTCGTCAACGCCACGTCGCCGCGGGTGGCGGCGGGTCTGGGAACCGTGGCGCGGGTGGTGACCAGCGGCGAGGAGGTCTATGCCGGAAAGCTGGCGTTCGACGAGGTCCGGCGCCGCATCGAGGTCCATTACTTCCCCTATCACGCGGTGCTCAAAAACCTCGTGGAGTCGACGCGCGATCGGTTTGGCGGGTGTCTGCTGATCGACTGCCACTCGATGCCGTCCATCGGCGGCCCCATGGACAGCGATCCTGGGCTGAAGCGCGTGGACATGGTCCTGGGAGACCGGTTCCGCACCTCCTGCGCGCCCTCCGTGACCGATTTCGTGGAGACAACGTTACGCAAGATGGGGTACTCCATCCGCCTCAACACGCCCTACGCGGGAGGGTACACCACCGCCCACTACGGGCGGCCCCGCGAAGGGGTTCACGCACTTCAGATCGAGCTGAACCGCGCGCTCTACATGGATGAGAACGCGGTTACGCCGACCCCGGGCCTCGATCGGCTGGCCGGACACATGGGCGAAATGATCGAGGCGCTGTCCAAACTCGAAACGCGAACGCTGAGGGCGATATGAGACCGGCCGAGCAGGGGGTGAGCGCATCCCAACACGATCTTGTCCGTGAACCCCAAGGGTTTGAACTTCGCGAGGCGACCGTGGCCGACATGCCGGCCATTCGGAGCATTTACGCGTATCACGTGGAAAACGGCACGGGCACCTTCGAAGAGGTCGCTCCCGACCAGAGCGAAATGACCCATCGCTGGGAGAGCATCGTCGCGGGGGGACTGCCGTATCTGGTTGGCGGGTTCGACGGCCAGGTGCGGGGGTTCGCCTACGCCTCCCGCTTCCGGCCCCGTTCGGCCTATCGGTTCACGGTCGAGGATTCGATCTACGTGCACCCCGAGGCCGTGGGGCGCGGTCTGGGCCGGCTGCTGCTCGGCGAGCTCATCGAACGGTGTACCGCCCTCGGCCTCCGCCAAATGGTCGCCGTTGTCGGCGATTCGGCGAATTCCCGCTCGGTCCAGGTTCATGCGCGGCACGGCTTCCAGCGGAACGGCGTATTGACTTCGGCGGGCTTCAAATTCGGCCGCTGGCTGGATGTCATCTTCATGCAGCGCGCCCTCGGCGCCGGCGACCGGACGTTGCCCGGCGGCTGACGGCGCATATCCGATTTAGGCCCGCAAAGAGCACAAAAAAAGGGCCGTGTCTGCACGGCCCAAGTTTTGGGAGGAAACGTCCAAGATGTGCGATGCAACCCGACAACGAAAGCTGCGTGCTGCACCGCACAAACCAGAGATAATGATTCTCACTGACGAATTCAAATGACAAAATGACGCTTGCGGGTGAATTCGGGATTGAGACCCTGAAACGTTCATTAACTTATTGAAAAAAAATAAACAAAAATGCAACACTCCTTCGCGGAAAATTTAGGAAGGATAGCGCCGAGTGGCGTGGGGGTGCCTGTGCGGGCCAATCTCGATCCGATTTGGGCGGCGATCGCGGTTCCTAGGTCTTCGCAGTGCGATATGCAACGAATCCAAGGGCAATCTCTGAGTCCGGGTGATGGATCAGATCACGCCAGCCCGCCGAAGGCGCTCCAGTTCATCCTCGGATAGACCCAGCAGGCCGCGATAGATCTCGGCGTTGGCGTTGCCGAGAGAAGGTCCGAGATTGGTTATCCGGCCCGGCGTTTCGGACAACCTCGGGACCACTCCCGGGATGACGATGGGTCCCAAGGTCGGGTCGTCGATGGTTTCAAGATCGTTCCGGGCCTTGAAGTGCGGGTCAGCGAAGATGTCCTCGATGGTGTTGAGCGGACCCGCCGGAACCTCGCCGGCAAGACAGAGCTCCATGACACGGGCGCGCGTACGCGCGCCCGTCCATTCGCCGACCAGGCGCACGACGTCGTTCCGAGCCGCCAATCGCTTTTCTTGCGGACCGTACCGTTCAGGCGACGCCAGTTCCGGCCGCTCCATGACCTCCGCGAGGCGCGCGAACATCTTGTCGGTGGTGCATGCGATGGCGACCCATTTGCCGTCGCGGGTGGGGAAGTGTCCATGAGGACAGGCGTTCCGGGTGCCCGCGCCCTCGCTTTCACGGATGATCCCCTCTCGGGCGTAGGCCGGAGCCATCTCGTCCAGCACCCTGAACACCGCTTCATACAGCCCGAGGTCGATGTACTGGCCGCGACCGCCATCGCGGCGATGAAGAAGGGCGATGAGAACGCCGACCGTTCCGTAAAGCCCGGCGAGATAATCGCCGAGCGACGTGGAGCCGGGGGTCACCGGCGTTTCGCCCGGCATGCCCGCGAGATTGGACAGTCCGCCGACGGCATGGGCGATCCGGGCAAAGCCCGGCCGATCCTTGTAGGGGCCCGTCTGGCCGTAGCCGGTGATGCGCAGCATGATCAATTCCGGATTGGCGGCCTTGAGGTCGTCCCAGCCGACACCCCATTTTTCCAGTGTTCCCGGGCGGAAGTTCTCGCAAACGACATCCGAGACGGCGACGAGGCGTTTAAACAGGTTCGCGCCGTCCGGCGTTCGTAGATCCAGGGTGATCGACTTCTTGCTCCGCGCCTCGGTCAACCAAGCGAGGCTCGAATCGGCTCGATCCGAAGGGGTTCCGAACCTGCGGAACGGATCCCCGGCGCCGGGCTGTTCGATCTTGATGACCTCCGCGCCGAACTCCGCAAGAATGGTGGCGCAATACGGCGCGGCGATGAAGGTGGCGATGTCGAGAACGCGGACACCGGCAAGCGGCGGGGTGGAAGCTGGCATCCGCTTGTCTTAACGATGCCAAACCGCATCGACAATCGGTTTGTGGCGCCCGATCACGAAGAGGTAGGCGCTGTGGAGCAGCGACCGGAACTCCTGGAGATAGGCCCGGGTCCATGCAAGGCGGGACAACCCGTAACGCCCCGGAACCGGGTCCCCGCCCACGGGCAGGCCAAGGCGGCGAAAGACGAACAGCGCGCGAGGCAGGTGAAACCGATCGGTCACCACCACCAGGCGCCGCCATCCGCGGTCGTGAAAAATGCGGCCGCAGTAGACGGCGTTTTCGAAAGTGTTCACCGCGCGATCCTCCACCACGATCCGCTCCGGCGGGATTCCCATTTCAATGGCAAGCGCGCGCATTACCTCGGCCTCGGCCGGCGGCGGCCGCCCGACCCCGCCCGAAACCAAAAGGTATGCGGCGTCCCGTTGTTTCCACACACTGACACCATGAGTCAGCCGGCGGTGGAGGGCGGGGCCCGCGACGCCGGCCTCGGTGACGGCGGCGCCCAGAACGACGACGGCGTCGGCCCGGCTCGCGTTGGCAGGGGACGCCGGCGGGGGTCCCGGCGGGGGGTTGCGTGTCATGGATTTTCCCACCGGGACTTTTCGTGGTCCGCCGTATTGGGTATTGGTGATCGGATCGCTCATCTTATTCGAAAGGCACCGGACGCGGCCAGCGCTCTCGTGAATACACCCATGCAGAAACGAACCAACAAGGAAGTGATCGAAGGCGCGCTTCGACTGGCCGGCGCCGTCGTGGTGGACGTGGGATGCGGCGACGGCTCCCTGGCCCGGTTGCTCGCCCGCAAGGGGGCGCATGTCACCGGAGTTGATGTCAGCGCCGGATTGCTGAACCGGGCCCGCGGCGCCGACGCCGTCGCCGATGAGCGCTACGTCGACGGCAAGGCCGAGGATCTTCCGCTCGATTCCCTAATGGCGGATATCGTGGTTTTCTTCAATAGCCTGCACCACGTGGACGTGGAGCAAATGGCGAACGCGTTGGCGGAGGCGGCCCGCGTGCTCAAGCCAGGCGGGGTTTTGTATGTCTCAGAGCCGTTGGCGGAGGGCTCGTACTTCGACGTCGTCAGGCCGGTTCATGACGAAACCGAGGTCCGGCGGCGCGCCTACGAAACCCTTCGGACGGCCACCGGCAATCACTTCGATGACGTGGCGGAGATTTTTCACGTGAACCCGGTGCCGATGAAGAGCTTCGACGCCTTCCGGGATCGGATTATTTCGGTGAACCCCGAAACCCGGGCGCGGTTCGACGCGTTGGGCGACCGGGTGCGGGACGCCTTCGAGCGCCTGGGCCGCCGGACCGAAGACGGTTGGATGTTCGACCAGCCCATGCGCGTCAACATCTTCCGAAAGCACGCCGCGTAATACCAACGATCACTGATAGGGGCTCATTGTCATCGTTTTTCGCGCCCCCTCGGCAGGAGGGGCCGCACCGGCGATGCCGTTGCGATCAAGGGGTCAGGAATCAAGGGGTCAGAGCCATTGGAATCCGCCCTAAATTCCCCCAGGTTTGGGGCTGGAAGTTATTGGAGGAGCGAAACATTTGGGTATATGATTTTGCATCGGCCTATAATTGGAGTTGCGTGGTTTGAGGAGCAACACCGTGACCTGGGAGGCCGTCAGCGTCGGTATCGCGACGCTGTCCATGATCATCTCGGGGGCACTCTGGTACCGAACTGTTGTCTCTGAGAACCCGGTGATTGACATACCGAATGTGAAGAGCTCACCCGACCGAGACATGCTCGAGTTGTGCCTGCGCGTTCGCAATCCAGGGAGACACGCCCTCAACCTGCGCAGGCTCGTATTTTGGTCGCCTCCGCGGACGGACGTTGGCGTGACTATCCGCGACGTCGACGGGACGGCACGCTACGACGTGGGGAATTCGCGGAAGGAGCATACTGCGGGGAAACGGAGGGGAGCCATCCTGGACTGCGTGGTGGAGCCCGGCGAGGAGGTGACGGTGGAGGTAACGCTGCCGGATTTGGACCGGCGTCTGATCGCCTGGTTGTATTGGTCGAAACTGACTCCGGTCGTGTTCCCTTGGTGCCCTAAATTGATTGTGCGCAGCCCGAACGCTCTGGGGCAGCTTGCGAAGACGGCGCGCGAGGTGATCTAGCAGGTTGGGCCACGTTTCTAGACCGGTCCCCGGCTACCAGTACTGACATCAGGTTGAAAACGCTACGAGCTTCAGTTGCGGTCTGATAAAGAACCGTGGCTCCGTGACTTCACGGAGGGCGAACAAATCATTTAGTTTCTCGACGTACCGCGGCGGCGCTTTCCTGAACGCTCAAGGAAGAAATTCTTGACATATTGGGCAGGCGACTTCCTCGGTTTCGTTGCCACATATCGGGCAACGTCGGCTTGATGTTACATTGTTGACTTCATGCCATTCACCGCCCTGGCAATACTCCTCTACCACGAGTGGCATTTCCAGAACTCGCCCGTTCTCAACGACCAGATATTCACGCTCGCGATAGAATTTGGTAGATGGATACACGCGGGTAGCCCGCCGAATTTCGGCCTCAAGATGAGCCTCTGCTTCGATACGTGACAAAAAGGTCCGTGATCTATAGAAAAAAACGGTGGGCCGAAAATCAGTCGTCACATATGGGTCGTTGCAGTAAGCAGAAGCCGCAACTTGAAAGGCGCCATCTCGCCATTCGGTTAAACTGCAACTAATGTTTTGGTGATCGAACCTAAACCGATTTTTCTGGTAGCGACGTTTCCATGCGCCGAGCTTCCCAGCCAAATCGATTCTAACAAGCGCGCGCCAGTTCATAGCCGTCCTCAGACCGTCGAACGAAGCCTATACAGCCTCCACAAATCCGAAGTCAAAGGGGTCATGTGTGGACGGCTTCTGCATTGCAAGGAAAAATTGGCCTGATTGCCACCTCGGTCGGGTGCGGTCATGAGTTTGGCCTTTTGACGCGGCACCTGGCCGCTGGCCCTGATGAAGTTCGCGGATCGGGTCTCAATCAGAATCACGCGGTTTGTCCACGAATGCCTTGCGGCACCGCCAGCAAACCCCGATCCAGACCACTAATACGACCTCGGCAGCCCAAAACGTGCTCGCCGAGATAGGCGGGGATGAGGTTGGTGGAGATGGGCGCCACCTGGTAAAGCCGGGTTTCGCGAAATTTTCGCTCCACATCGTATTCGGGGGCGAAGCCAAACCCCCCATGGGTTTGCAGGCACATATTGGCGGCTTGCCACGAGGCGTCGGCGGCCAGCAGCTTCGCCATGTTGGCTTCGGGACCGCACGGCTCGCCGGAATCGAACAGGCGCGCCGCCTTGTCCACCATCAATGACGCAGCCCCGCATGAAGCATAGGCGCGCGCGATGGGAAACTGGACGCCTCGGGATAGGCCCGTTCCGCGTCCAGCCGCCGTCAATAATCGCCCTGAACCTTGGCGCGGGGCACGAACCAATTCGCGAATGTCTTGAAATGTTTCCGTGACGGATCATTTCCGGTAAACAAGATGACGGCGTGCTTGTAGACCAATGGCGCGAGTGGCGCGCAGCGGAGTCGTGAGGATCGGCAATGGAACAAATCAGTGGCACGAAACTGATGGAAGAGAACCTGCAACTCGAGCACGCCACGGTGATCGATGTAGGGTGCGGCGATGGCTGGCTGTCTCGATTTTTGGCGGGCCAGGGGGCGCATGTCACCGGTGTCGAGGTGAGCCCCAAGCACTTGGCGCGCGCCAGGGCCATGGAGCCCGTTGCCGACGAGCACTATATGCAAGGCCTGGCGGAAGAACTGCCCGTGCGAAGCCGCTCGGCGGACATCGTCATTTATTACAACAGCTTGCACCATGTGGACGCGATGGGGCTTCCATGGGCGCTGAAGGAAGCGGCGCGCGTGCTGAAACTGGGCGGCATTCTCTACATTTCCGAACCGATGGCCGAGGGTGCCTATTTCGATCTGATGAAGCCCGCCCACGATGAAACGGATGCTCGCCGCCGGGCCAACGAGGTTTTGAGGCGCGGTCCCGAATTCGGTCTCCTGGTGGAAAAGCAAATCTCCCATGTGGACTCTGTCGGGTTCGCCGACTTCCAGTCGTTCCACGACCGCATCACATCGATTAATCCGCACACCCGCGAGCGGTTCGGCGATCAGGAGGAAGAGTTCCGCAGGAACTTCGAGCGTCTCGGCGTGCAAGACGATGACGGCTGGAGCTTCGAGCAGCCCATGCGGGTGACGATCCTGCGGAGAAGCTGACAATCCACCAATACCATCGACCGTTGGAATAAGCCGACGGCCCGCCCGCGCGCGCGGAGTGGGGCGAACCCGCCGAATTCTCATGGCCGGAGGTGAGTAGTACTGCCGTGAGCGTTGGTATTACACGGGCTGCTCGACGAAGCGATACTTGGCGAGCCGCGCGCCGATCCGGTTTCACCGCCGGTTCTGTTGCGATTCTGACACAATCAAGCATCAATCAACCCCGGACCGGTGTTCGCAAGGAGCCGGAAGCGCAACATTATGACCCGGATTCCCTAAAAACGCGAAATCAAGTTATATGGATGATTAAAACCAAAGTTATTAACTGATTTTTAAGTATAACGTAAAGTATGTTAACAAGTACTAAAAATATATTGACTTTTTATGCAAATATGGTAAATTTTAATCTCTTTTATTGAGTGATCCTACGCCAACAGCAACAACATATGGCAACAACATATGGTAGGAAAAAGGGGAAGGGCCTCGCGGTTGGCCCTTTTTTGTTGGAGAGTTGGTATGAAGCGGTGGGTTGGTTTTCTGTTCCTCTACGCCACTATGGGTAGTGTCTCCTGGTTGGTGATCGACGCCGAGAATGGGCAATTTCATTCGCTGGAAGCCGCCGCCGCTCCGGTGGCGCCTCATGCGTCCTTATCGAAACAACCGACGCCCGTGTCGGTGCCGACCCGGGCGCCGATAACGCCTTGGCTGAGCGAGATCGGGCAGGACTTAAACCAAGAATTCCGGTGCTTGGCTCTCAATGTTTACTGGGAGGCGCGTTCCGAGTCCTCTCTGGGACAGTTCGCGGTGGCCGCCGTTACCCTCAATCGCGTGGCACACCAGCGGTTTCCCGATACGATCTGCGAAGTGGTGCGCCAAGGCGGCGCCGAGCGCAAGAACCGGTGCCAATTCTCGTGGTGGTGCGACGGCAAGAGCGACGAGCCGACGAACCAAGCGGCGTGGCAGGCGGCGCAATCCATCGCCTATACCACCTTGTTCTTCGATCCGCCGGATCCCACCGGCGGCGCGCTTTGGTACCACGCGGACTACGTCAATCCGTCGTGGTCGAAGGCCATGTCCTTGGTGGCCACGATTGGCCGTCATATTTACTATCGCAAGCCCGCTCGCGGGGAGATGGTCGCCTCGCGTTACTGATGCTTCCAGCACCCGGTCTTTCAGAGATCGCCGATTACGTCCTTTAGAATACCGACCATGGTTTCGATATGGGCGTGCTCGGCGATCAGCGGTGGCGCCACGATGCCGGTGTCGCCCGTCCATTTGATCAGCAACCCCGCATCGTACAGGCGCTTCAGGCATTGGTGGCCGCGCGCGCCCGCCTCTCCTTCGGCTTCGAGATCGAAAGCCGCCAGCATTCCGTAACCCCGGACATCGGCGATGGCCGGCAGATCCGCAAGCGAGAACATCCCATCGAGGAAGGCATCGGACATGTCGCGGGCGCGATCGAACAGCTTTTCGCCCTCGTAGATATCCAGGGTCGCCAGCGCGGCGGCGCAGGCCGCCGGATGGGCCGAAAAAGTATACCCATGGAACAGCTCCACGGCGGTTTCGCCGGCCTGCTCGACGATGGTGTCGTACACGCCGTCCCGCACCGCGACCGCGCCCATGGGCTGGGCGCCGTTGGTGATCGCCTTGGCCATGGTCATCATATCGGGGACGACGCCGAAGCTGTCGGCGCCAAACGGCTTGCCGGTCCGCCCGAACCCGCAGATCACCTCGTCGAACACCAATAAAATGCCGTTCCGGTCGCAGATCTCGCGCAGGCGCTCCAAATAGCCTTTCGGCGGCACCAACACGCCCGTCGATCCGGCGATGGGCTCCACGAAACACGCCGCGATGGTGGAGCCGCCGTACAAATCGACAAATCGCTGAAGATCGTCGGCCAGTTCCGCGCCCATTTCGGGTTGTCCCCGCACGAAGCGCTGATCGCTCGTCCGGGTGTGACGCATGTGAACCACGGAGGGCATGACCGCGCCGAAGGTTTCCCGGTTGCGCATGAGCCCGCTGAGCGACGTTCCGCCCATATTGACGCCATGATAGGCGCGGTCGCGGGAGACGAACCGGAGCCGCTGGCCCTCGCCGCGGGCGCGGTGAAAGGCCATGGCGATCTTGAGGGCCGTATCGATGGATTCCGAGCCGGAGTTGACGAAGAAAACGTGGTTGAGATCTTCGGGAGTGATGCGGGCCAGCCGGTTGGCCAGCTCGAACGACGACGGATGGCCGAATTGAAAGTGCGGGATGTAGTCCATCTCGCCCAGTTGCGCCGCCACCGCGTCGGCGATCTCGCGGCGGCCGTGTCCGGCGGCCGAGCAGAACAGCCCGGACGCGCCATCGAGCACCTGACGGCTGGTGTGGGTCCAGTAGTGCATCCCCTCGGCGCGTACCACCAATCGCGGATCGGCCTTGAAATCCCGGTTGGCGGTAAATGGCATCCAGTGGTTTTCAAGGGTGTTGGTGGCGTAGGCCATGGGATTTTCTCCTGTCGGGCAACCAAGACGAGACAATCATCCATTGTGGTCGTTATGACCGGTCTTCGGCAAGCCCGGCCTTGTAGCGCCGCCAATTGTCCACGTACTTGACCGTGCCTTGCGCCGTTCGCGCGGCCTGTTCCGGCGTCACCTGTTTCGCCACCTTGCCGGGCGCGCCCAGCACCACCGAGTTGTCCGGGATGTCCTTGCCTTCGCCGATCAGCGTCTTGGCGCCGATCAAGCAGTTGCGCCCGATCTTGGCGCCGTTGAGGATGACGCTGCCGATGCCGATCAGGCTTCCCTCGCCGATGGCGCAGCCGTGCAGCATGACCAGATGGCCGATGGTGACGTTCTTGCCGATGGTCAGCGGGAATCCGGGGTCGGTGTGCAGGACGCATCCATCTTGTACGTTCGAGTTCTCGCCGATGGCGATCAGTTCGTTATCGCCGCGCAGAACGGCGTTCCACCAAACGCTCGCGTTCTTCTCGAGTTTCACCTTGCCGATCACCACCGCGCTCGGAGCGATCCAGTAATCCTCACCCTCGGTTTCAATGCGCACGCCGTCAAGGGTGTATTTCATTCTGGTTCTCCCCGGTTATGATCGCCGTTCACCGACGCTGTATAAACGGACAACGGAATAAGGTCGTGGTCATGATGATCAAACCGCTATCCGGTCAAGATGGTTGACACGCTCCAAAGCTGCCGGTCAGTCGGGAAACGCTCGTCAACGCACTGCTGGACTCCGGCGAGGACGGGAGGGTTATCTCCCTTATAGACTACGGTTTGGTGTTCGCGGCGATCCACGCGTCATAGGCCTGTATAAAACTCCGCAGAAACTCGCGTGTCCCGTCGTTGACAAGCTTACCGCTTGTGTCAAACAGCTTGTCGGCGCCGCCGATATAGGCTTCCGGCTGCGCCATCGCCGGAACGTTCAGAAACACGAGCGATTGCCGCAGGTGATGGTTGGCTCCGAATCCGCCGATGGCGCCCGGCGACGCACTGACAACCGCGCCCGGCTTGCCGCTCCATGCGCTTTTGCCATACGGCCTTGAGCCTACGTCCAGGGCGTTCTTCAACGCCGCCGGGACCGAACGGTTGTGCTCCGGCGTCACGAAGAGAACAGCGTGGGCCGCCCTAATCCGGTCGCGAAAGGCCGTCCATTCAGCCGGGGGATTCTCATCTCCATCCTGATTGTACATCGGCAATTGCCCGATCTCGACGATGTTGAGTTTCAGTGTCGAGGGCGAGAGCTCGGCGAGCGCGTTCGCCACCTTTCGGTTGAACAACTCCTTCCTGAGGCTGCCGACAATCACGGCGACGTTGCGAATCTTATCCATTGAGCACCTCTCCCGGTTCCGATTGAGTTGTTGCGCATGACCGCCGCTTAGCCAATCCGCACCGGTATCATGGTCACGCCAGCTATCATCGATCGAGAAGATTTAACAGCGAGCGCCGAAGCTTTGGGCTGACGCCGAGAGCGAAACCGGACGCCAGGGCGGCGCCGATCAATCCGTGGCGATGGCGCTTGGCCAAGGACTGCAGGTCGCCGCCCAGCGCTTCGCCGATCGCCATCGCCATTTTGACGGCGTCGGGTGCTTGTTCTTCGCGCGTCTCCCGCGGCGCCATGGACCGGAGCACCAACCATCCGATCAACGAAAGGAGGCCCGCGCCGGCGATACAGATCGCTCCCGTCATCAATGCCGCCGCGGGGGGCTCCATGTTTGTCGCCAGACCCATGTAGAGCGCGGCGACCATGAAGCCCAATCCCGCCACAACGAGAATCATCGCCGGCGCGCCGAACGCGAGCAACGCTTCCAGTCGAAAAACGAACCGGTTCATCGGGCGCGGCGTGGCGAAATGCTAACGACGGCTCATGAGCGCGCCGAGGATGGCGCCGAGAACGAAAGCGGTGACCACCGCGATCAGCGGTCTCTCCTCGATCCGGTGGCTGACGGAGGCGGCCGCGTGCTCCGCTTCTCCCTTGGCCCGTTCGGCGGACTCGCGCAAGCGCTCGTACACCTTGCTCCCACCCTCGGCTCCCATGTTCTTGAGCGTCGCCGCGATCGCGGACATGTCGGCTCGCAACTGATTGATTTCCTCGCGCAACGTCTCGGCGGCGTCCGTGTCCGCGTCCTTGGTTGCCATCTGCTTCTCCTTCTCGCTCGAATTTATACCGATGCCGGAACTACATCACACTTCTAACCATAAGCGCAAAGCATCTTTGCCGGGTCGGTTCAGTATAATCGAATCAGCTGCGCTCGGGTGCGCGCTCCAGTGGATCCTTGGCGGACGCATGCCGTGCCCGTAGAATACGTTGCTCGTCAAGCGGCCATGTCTTGCCCCATTCCTTGCTGGTTCCGGGACCCGGTGACGCTGATTTCCGAGCCGCTTTTGATGAAGATGTCGCGGTGTCCCAAAAGCGTGCGGATGCCGTGCGCGCGATACTTTTCCCACATGGTGAGCAAGACGTCGCTGCGCACGTTGATGATGCCGTTCTTCGGGTCGTCGACCCAGATCCGCAGTTCTAGGTTGGCCGAACTGTCGCCGAAGCCCATGAGGCGGCATACGGGGGGCGGGTCCTGGAGAACCCGGGGGACCTCCTTGGCCGCCTCGACCGCAAGTTCCATGGCCTTGCGAACGTCGGAGTCGAACGAGACGCCGAACGGGGTCAGCAATCGCAGGCGGTCGTGATGATAGGTCCAGTTGATCACCCGCTGGGTGATCAGATCCTCGTTGGGGACCAGCCATTCGGTTCCGTCCCGCGTCGTCAGCGAGACGTAGCGGGCGTTGAGCGACGTCACCCACCCGAACCGCTGAGTGACGTCTCCGGAAGGATCTCCCAGTTCGATGACGTCTCCGGGCTTGATCGACCGGTCGAGCAGGAGGATGAAGCCGCTGATCAAGTTGGAGATCGGTTTCTGCAGGCCGAAGCCGATGCCGATGCCGACGGCGCCGGTGAACAGCGCGAACGCGGTGAGATCGATGCCGACGCTGGTGAGCGTAATCAGGAACGCCGCCGTGATGAGTCCGATCTTCACCGTCTTGCCGGTCAGCACCTGGAGCGAAGGCGTTAGGGTTTGCGCGCGGCGAATCCGCTGCTCGATGAGGCGCGAGGCGGTGAACGCGAGCCAGAGAAGAACGGCGAGCTCGGTCGCGCCCTTCAGAGCCTCCAGCACCGAGATATGCACGTTTCCCACACGGACTCCGATGTCATCGAGAATTAGAAGGGTCGGTTGAAGCAGATCCAGGACGTCGAGTGTCGCGACGGCGAAAGCGATGAACGCGATGACCCGGGCCCAGGCCTCATTCTGAATCAATACCGACGTGAGTCTGATCACGATCCAGACCGCGAGCAGATTGATCCCCGTCGCGAGCACGATATGCGGCCAGCCTTGCGCTGTGGAAACGACCTTGAGGGCATATAGCACAGCCAGCGCGATGACCGGAAAGGCCAGCGCGATTGCGATATTGCCGAGCATTCTCAAAATCTTTTCGGTCATTTGCCGGTGGATGACGAAATCCCGCAGCCAGGCCTTCACCGGTTTGGACAGAATATAGGCCGCGGTGAGACCCGTGGCCGCCGCGATGATTTGAACCAGAGTGGACCACACCAGAACCTGGGTGAGGAACCAATGCTCCACCCGCATCTGCAGGCTTTCGAGCGCGATGACATCGATAAGGTGGTCTAGTCCGTACATCTTCGATCTTCCCTTCTTGACAACGATCTTCGTGGCGAAACTATCGGGGCGACGGCGCCACCCAACCGGACGCGACGGTCCGGTTCCGAGTTCAAGCGATCCGGTTCCGCGACCTCGCGCCTTCCTACCCGCGCACCGGCATGATAGCCTTTTACAGGCTTCGGTCGCTCGGGAGACGCTGAGACGTGATGAGGCGGTGGGCAAGAACGTGGTTGGCGCCAATCCTGGCTGGCGTCCTCCTCGCGGCCGGCACGGCGGCGGCGGAGACGGAAAGCCGCCTGATCACCATCGGGACCGCGGCCAAGAGCGGCGTCTATTATCCGGCCGGCGGGGCCATCTGCCGGCTGGTCAACGAGAACCGCTCGCGGCATGGGATACGCTGCGTCACCGTATCCACGGAGGGGTCGGTCGCCAATCTGCAGGCCCTTCGCGCCGGTGATCTCGATTTCGCCGTGGTTCAATCGGATTGGCAGTATCACGCTGTCAACGGAACCAGCGTCTTTGAGCCGACGGGTCCGGATTCCGAGCTCAGGTCGCTGTTCTCCCTGCACGCGGAGCCCTTCACCATCGTCGCCCGACCCGATGCGGGCATCAAGAGCGTCGCCGATATCAAGGGAAAGCGGGTCGACGTCGGCGGACTTGGATCGGGCAACCGCGCGACCGCGGAAATCGTGTTGGACGCCGTGGGATTGAGGATCGGCGGCCTCACCCTCGTCAACGAATTCGATACCGGCGAGCAGGTCCGCGCTCTGTGCGGCGGCGAGCTCGACGCGGTCATCTCCGTTGTCGGTCATCCCAACCGCTCCATCCGGGACATGGCCCATTCGTGCGATGTCGCCCTCGTGCCGGTGTCGGGACCGGCCATCGATGGGCTGATCGCCGCCAACCCGTACTATTGGCACACCACCATACCGGGCGGCCTGTATGCCGGAAACCCCGAGATCGTTGAAACATTCGGTCTGGGGGCCACGGTGGTGACGTCCGTGCGCACCGACGCCGCCATCGTCTATGAGGTGGTCAAGGCCGTTTTCGGAAACTTCGACGATTTCAAGAAGATGCACCCGGCTTTCGCCTCCCTCGACAAGAAGCAAATGGTCGAAAACGGTCTCTCGGCCCCGCTGCACGCCGGCGCTCTCAGGTACTATCGCGAGGCGGGTCTCAAATAGCCATGTTTTGGCCGACCCTCATTGCGGGATATTGCCGGCGCGCCTTTCCACATCCAGTTTCTCGGCCGAGAATCGGACCACGAGGCTTCGCTCGGAAAAAGAGCCAATGGGGAGCCGCCACACGGCGCCGGGCCAGCGATACTCGGCCATTCCGGTTCGCGGAACATAGACGGCCGTATAGAGCGTGCCGAAGCCACGATCATACGCGACCGAGTAGAGCGGCGGCCTCATGAACGCGCCGATGAAGCGGTCGCTGCTTTCGTTGCGAAGCGTGAGGCGCTGAAGCAGAAACCGCTCGCGTTCCACGGTCGCGGTGGCGCGGGCGTGCTGGCTCCATTCGACCCGGCTCTGATGGTTGGTGGCGACGGCCGTTCGCTCGATCACCGGCTCCCTGTCCGGACCGAGATGGGCGGTAAAAAAGTCGTCCGCGGCGTCGAGCACGGTGACGTTGTAGGCCATGTGCGTGGGTACCCGGCGCAGCACGTCCGCCGCCTCTGCCGCGGTCGTGCAGATTTCCAGCACATAGCGCAGCAGGATGGGAACGCCGAAGCCGACGCCGACAATGCGACGGCCGCCGAAAGTCAGCGATACGGCGAGGCCGTGCTCGTTGATGCCGTCGAGCACGCCCCACAGGCAGTCGGTTTGCGCGACCACGTCGGTGCCGGTCCAGCGCGTGTGGAGAATCACGCCGTCGCAAAGACGCGGGCTATAATCGTAGTTGCGCACCAGCAACGGCGTTTCGCCCCGCCAGATCGCCTGCGAACAGCCGGACAGATAGGCGGGCGGGCAATAGAAGCTGAGGAAGCGCGCGGCCAGGTCGCTCCCGCCCGCCAACTCACACAGCTTCTCGTAGGTTGGCACGATCTCGGGCATGTGCTCGCGCAGGGCGCGAATGCTGGCGAGATAGGTCGGCCGCGCCTCGTCGCCCTCCGACAGAAACCACCTTCGGTAGCCCGGCCAATGGGCGTCGAACAGTGTCCGCCACTTCTCGCCTGGAATGGACTCGGAAACAGCCCGGAAGGTTAGCTCCATCGCCGCCGACGGGTCATAGGATCTTGAACGCCGGCTCCGTGAGCGCCGGCGCGGCGGCGGTCGCCGAAAGCGGTTTCGCCTTGAAGCATCCCTTGATTCCGTCGATCCACGCGCTCGCCCGCTCGTTCAGGCGGAACCGGTTGTCCATGGAGCGGCCGCGGGTGATGAGAATCCCGAGGTCGGCCCCCTCGTAGCGGTAGTCGCCGGGCTTGAGGATGCGCAGGAAAAACGCTTCGCTTTCGCTCTCGACCGCGCGGCGGTGATAGTCGAAACGATCGTATTCGACCCCGCCATCCTCCAGCAATCGCCAAATGCCGGTTTCGGGAGCCTCGGTGAGAATGTCGACGCTGTCCTCGGTGTGCTTGATGACCATCTGGCTCCAGGTATCGATGTTGTCGGGGTCCGCCCATCGGGCATTGAGGTCGGCAACGTCGATCTCGAACGGCACGCCCGAAAACTCCAGCAAGTGGAACAGGAACAACGGCGCGTCGGCGTGCGCGAAGGCCGCGTGGTTGGTCATGGAACTCGCGCCGGTCACCCTTGGGTTCAACTCTCCCAGATAAAGCTCCTTGTTCTTGAGGTCGATGAGAAAATCGAGCTCGAAATAACCGCGATACCCTTCCTTGCGCAACTGATTGCCGAACGCAAACGTGTAGTCGAGGGCCTGTTGCCTGATCTTCCGGGTGAACGAGTTGGCGAAGATCTCATTGCCGCACCAGCCGCCTCGGTAGGGCGTCAACTCCTTAAACCCCACCAGCTCGGTCATCAGCGGACCGACAATGGTTCCCTTCTTGGTTACGCAGGCTTCGATGGCCGAGCCGCGGCAGTCGATCCTTTTCATGATCTTGATTTCGCCTTGCCCGATGATTTCCTTCTCGTGCTTTTTGAAATCGAGCTCGCCGCGGATGAAGAACGTGGTGTGGCCGGAATCGCCGAAGGCGCTTTGCAAGACCAGATCGTCGCCGATTTTCTTCGACACGTCCTTGAGTTGCTTCCAACTGGTGACCTCGGAGAGCACGTTCGGGACACTGGGCACCTTGGCTTTGTTGCCGATGCGGACCGTCTCGATCTTGTTGTCGACCCGGTTGCGCATTTCCGCCGGCGGAAACCACACCTCCATCCCCAGCTCTTTCGCAAGGCCCTCGGTTTCCTCGTCGAACATCAAGAACACGACCTTGGGCTCACCGCCGCGAGCGTCGATGAAGTCGATGACCTCCTTGTGCTGCAGCAGGTAATTGTTGATGTCCTCGATCGATTCGAACTCCCGGTGCGGCATTTCGCTCGGCACGAACACGTTGGGATGACGTCCGTCGTAACAATCGATGTAGCTGATGAATTTGAAGTTCTTGCACCACTCGTCCATGCCGAGGAGGTTGAAATTGGTGGCGCTGATGAAATAGATCGGTGTCTCGTTGCGATGAAAGAAGCGCCGGACTTCCGATATGTTCTTCAGCTTTTTCTGCCGCTTCGCCTTGGGTTTCGTGTTCTCGGCCATTGTGGCGCTCCTTCCTCGTGTGCGTTCCGTTGCTTCCACGTCTATTCCGCGGCCTCGCTGCGGGCCGCCGCGCTCAACTCGGAGAGGACTTCCTCGGTAAACACCCGCAAGCCCAATTCCTGCCGATACCCGTGGATTTCCTTGACATCCAGGGCCTGCATGAAATCGAGAATCTCGCGGCTCACCACCTGCCCCGGCACCAGAATGGGGAAACCGGGCGGATACGGAATGATGAACCCGGCGGAGACGACCTCGCGGCCAGCGGCGAGCGCCTGATCGAGCGATCCGTCCGAGAGGCTCAGGTAGTCGCAAGCCTTGTCGTCGTACGCCAGGAAGTAGGCGCGCCGAATGTCGCCTTCCTGCGTATCGCTTGCCGGATCCGGGCGAAAAACGTCGTGAAAACGGCTGAAATCCGGAAGCGGCGGTAGCTCTTCGGTGAGGGCGCGTACGCGCTTTTCGTAAACGCGCCGTTCGATTGGGCTGGCGTCCTCCAGACGCTCGTCCAGTTCCTGGGCAACCTGCACCAGGATCTCGATGAGATAAGCGACCGAGCTCCGCGTCGTCCCAATATTGGTCATAAACAGGACGGTGTTGCGCGAGGTCTTGTTGATCTGAATGCCGTAGCGGTCCATGAGCACATCGTTCTTGAACGTATCGCCGTCGTCACCGGTCTTGCCCACCATGAGAGTCACCCGAGTGGCGTCCAGAGCGAACTCGTCGTTGGCCCAGGCTTCCCAGATATCGCTCCAGCCGCGCGCGCTATCGTAATAGGACTCGATGCCCGATCCACGGAATTCCTTCGGGATCATGTCGCCGACGGTAAGAATGGAGAAATATTTCTGGAGCAGCGGATGGGTGGAAATACGCTGGCGAAGCACCATGGCCATCTCCAGCTGTTTCTGCACGAGTTCGAAGCCCTCGAGTTCGACCTGTCGGCGGCCGACGTCGAGCGAGGCAAGGATTTGATAGTTCGGCGAAGTGGAGGTGTGGGTCATGAAGGCTTCGTGGAACGGTTCCTCCACCTTCGCGTTATAGTCCTGGTCGTGGATGTGGAGCATCGAGCCCTGGCGCAGGGAGGTCAGGGTCTTGTGGGTCGACTGGGTCGCATAGACCCGGATTCGTACTTGATCCGGATCGGGGAGAAGACGGTGGTCCAGCCACGTCGACTCGTCGTCGGCGTCGCGTTTGACCATTTTCTCCTTGTAGGCGGCGTAGCGTTCCCGGTATGCCGGTTCGCGATATCGATCGCGCAGCACGTCGGCGGCATGCATGGCCGTACGATGTCGATAGGTGGGGTCGAACCTGGCAAAAGCGAACCACGCCTCGTCCCACAAGAATACGAGATCGGGCTTGATCGCGAGGCATTCTTCCATGAACCGCTCGACGTTGTAGACGACGCCGTCGAAGGTGCAGTTGGTGAGCAATAGCATCTTCACGCGATCGAGCTTTCCCGCTCGCTGGAGTTTGAGCAACTGGCGCTTGATTTCGCGGAGAGGCACGGCTCCGTACATGGAGTACTGCGACAGCGGGTACGAATTCGAGATAGACCACCAGCGCGCCGGTGAGCACCATACCGTAGTGGTGGGACTTGTGGCAGTCGCGGTCCACCAGAACGATGTCTCCCGGTCTGACGACGGCCTGAACGACGATCTTGTTGCACGTCGACGTGCCATTCGTGGAAAAGAACGTGTGGCGCGCGCCAAAGGCTCGTCCCGCGAATTCCTGGGCTTTCTTGATCGGGCCTTTGGGTTCGAGCAATGAGTTGAGACCTCCCGACGTGGCGGATGTCTCGGCCAGAAAAATGTTTCTTCCATAGAATTCGCCCATGTCCTTGATCCAGTTGGACTTGGCGATCGACTTGCCGCGACTGATCGGCAACGCATGGAACACGCCGGTCGGCTGTTTGCTATATTCCCTGAGAGCGGTGAAGAACGGGGTCTCATAACGGGCGAAGACCCCGCGGAGGATATTCAGGTGAAGCTCGAGATAGTCTTCCTGATTGTAAAACAGCCGTCGACAGATGCCGCAAACCTTGCCGGCGATGTCCTCTACCGCCTGGTCGGTGACCAAATACACGTCAAGCTCCGGGCGGATCTTGGCGATCACCTGGGCGAGCGTTGTCCCGTAGTCCTCGGGCGCCAAATCCTCGAGACCCTCACCGCCGACCCGGCCGAGATAGCGATGCAGGATCTCCAGCTTGTTCCGCGATGCGAACGGAAAACCGTAGCGAATGACAACGGCTTGGATGTTGTGGTTAAACAGAACGGCGATCAGGGCGTCCTCGAAGCTCGGAACGATCACCGGTTCGTAGATAAAGCGATCCTCGGTCCGCCGCATGTCCAGGAGACCGGACTTGACGCCATGCTCCTGGGCCGGCGTGATGCTGTCGACGATCAACACCTCGAAATACGGCCGCGCGTAAGTCTGCTCCTCCAGGCTTTCGACGAACTCTTCTTCCTCTCTCTCCTCTTCGCCATGCATGCCGAGAGGAACGGAACGACGACGATAGGAGTTGCTCATCAACGCCCGGACCACGCGACCGACCCCGCGCTCCAACGTCTCGTAATCCTCGGCCTCCAACAAGCGTCGAAGGTGATGGAAGGCGGCGCGGCCGGGAAACGCCCAGTACGACTCGATCGGTTCCAGAAGCGCCAGGATCTCGTCCGCTTGCCGCCTGAGTTTGGCGGCGTTTCGGCCGGCTTGGCCCGTGGCAAGGCGCACGGTGCACCCTTTCAGTCGGTTCCAACTGTCGGCCCGCAGTTGCGAGGCGTTGTAGAAATCGGTCAGGGTCGCGGTACGGAACACCGCCGTCGTCGTCGTGTCAGGTGTCATGTCGTCCGCCTCGGGCCACGGACGAAGCGCTCTTCGCGTGGCTCATGTTGATCGTAATCGGCCATCGGTTCCGGTTGGCCGCGCCGGTGTTTCGGCATGGCGCGGCGCCTGTCCGATGGTACTGATCGGCGCTCCTGGGTCACCCGCGCGGCGGCGCTTTTCAAGAGGGCCAAGGGAACGCAGGTAGGTGTCGTCGAACGCTGATCGGTCGTACACGGGGAAATCCCCCTCGCGATCCCGGAAACTCTTCAACGGTTGCCCAAGACCGAGGATGCCGACCCGCCGGTGATGGCGGACGAGATCCAAATCGATCTCCATCGGGATCAACTGCTCATGATCTCCCGCCTGCAAAAGCACGGTTCCATTCGGATCGACGACGATGGATCGGCCGATACCGCCGGCTCCCAGACCGTTGATGTCGAATACGTAGCACTGAAACATCGCGGCGGTGGAGCGGGCCATGGACAACTCCACGTCCCGGTCAATGGTCCCCGTCAAGGACGGGTGCAGGATGACCTCGGCGCCCATGGCCGTCAGGGTCCGGGTCGTCTCGGGAAACCACATATCGTAACAGATCGACACCCCGAAGCGTCCAACGTCCGGCACGTCGAACACGAGGAACTCCGTACCCGCGGAAACATCGTTCTCGTACGGTCGAAAGGGGAACATCTTGCGATAGCGACCCACGACCGCGCCCGCCGGGTCGATGACCGACGCGGTATTGTAAATCCTATCGTGCGCGCGCTCGAACATGGATCCCGTCAACAACCATACTTGATGCTTCGCGGCCATTTCCTGGAAGATCCGTTCGGTGGGACCCGGCATCTCCTCCGCGTGCTCGTGGCCGGGTCCGAACGGAGCCAATTCGCTAAAAACGACCATCTGGACCCATGGGAATAGGTTCATCAACAGATCGAGCCGATGCCGCAGGTGGGCAATGTTGTCATGGGTGGCCGCGATGTGGGTCTGGATACCGGCAATGGCGAATGAATTCATGTCTCGCTTTCTACAGTCTATGTGGGGCCCAAAAGGGGAATGTGGCGCGGCTTCGTATCATGTGGTTGCGGACTAGGACCATTGCGAGGGTTGGTTCTCCGTGCCGTTTATTCCCGGATGACGAAGACGGAGCACTTGACGTTGTGGAGGACGCGTTCGGCGTTGGGGCCGATGAGCACGTCGGTGAGGCCCGGGGTGTGCGAGGCCATGACCACGGCGTCGGCGCCGATGCGGTCCACCGCGTCGGCGATCTCGCGGTAGATGCTGCCGTGGGCGACGATGTGCCGCACCGGAATGCCGGCGGGCACATGGGCGCCGGCGAACGCGCGCAGGGCCTGGTCGGCGTCCTCGATCATCCCCTTTTCGTAACCGGCGGGAAAATACTGCGCCACGTAGTGAAAGCCGCTGTCCGGGACCACGGTGATCACGTGAAGATTGGCCGAATAGGTCCGCGCCAGCTCCACCGCGAACGGCAGCGCCTTGCGCCACGAGGCCTCTTGTCCCAGGTCGACGGCGATCAGGATGTCTTTGTACATGGTTTTCTCGGACATGGTTTCCTCGCTCTCAAGCGGGTTGCGCGGCCGCGCCGCGCGGGCGGCGCCGACGTTGGAGGTAAACGACGCCGGCCAGCAGCACGAACGCCGGGATGAACATCAGCTCCTTGGGAGGCTGACCGGCGGGCGCGCGCACCTTGAGGATCTTCTGGTCGAACTCCAGATTGGCGGCCTGCGCCGGGCTGCCGAACGTCACGTTGTCGATGATGACCTCGTCGCCCTTGGTGAGCAGCTCTATGCCCGCGTTCGTCAGCCGCTCGTCGGCGGTGGCGCCTTCCGGTACCGGCAGCGGGGTGACGAACTCGCGGGGCTGGCCGATCTCGTCGACGCCGAGGATGCGCAGCCTAAGCTCGCTGCCCACCGGCGCCGCCGCCAGCGCCTTGGAAAACGCCGCCGGCGGCAGGTCCTCGAACGGCGGCGCGATCATGTCCATCCAGAACCCCGGCCGGAACAGCGTGAACGCGATGAGCAGCAACAGCAGACTTTCATAAAGGCGGCTCTTCACCAGAAAATAGTTCTGGGTGGCGGCGGCGAACAGCAGCATGGCGATGGTCGCCACCACGAAGATCAGAATGCCATGGAAGACATCCACGTTGATGAGCAGAAGGTCGGTGTTGAAGATGAACAGGAACGGCAGCAGCGCCGTCCGCAAGCTGTAGTAGAAGGCAATAACGCCGGTTTTTATGGGATCGCCACCCGATACGGCGGCGGCGGCGAAAGATGCCAGGCCCACCGGCGGCGTCACGTCGGCCATGATCCCGAAGTAGAACACGAACATGTGGACCGCGATCAGCGGCACGAGGAGGCCGGAAGTCGCGCCCAGTTCCACGATCACCGGCGCCATCAGCGCCGACACCACGATGTAATTGGCGGTAGTTGGCAGGCCCATGCCGAGGATCAGGCTGATCAGAGCGGTGAAGATCAGCATCAGCATGATGTTGCCGCCGGAGATGACCTCCACCAGGTCGGTCATCACCGCGCCAATCCCGGTGAGCGTAACGCTGCCGACGATGATGCCGGCGGCGGCCGTCGCGATGCCGATGCCGATCATGTTGCGCGAGCCTTCGATCAGCCCGTCGATCAATTCGTCACAACCCTGCTTGAGACTTCCGGTCAGCGGCCGCTTGCGAAAATAAGCGATGATGGGACGCTGGGTGAG
The DNA here is from genome assembly GCA_963771545.1 of uncultured Alphaproteobacteria bacterium. Classification (GTDB taxonomy): domain Bacteria; phylum Pseudomonadota; class Alphaproteobacteria; order Rhodospirillales; family Defluviicoccaceae; genus CAKZLS01. The sequence goes on along the minus strand of CAVYTX010000002.1, from coordinate 2,365,046 downwards.
CAGAATGAAGATCATCAGCGCCGTTGCCCAGAACGCCGACAGTCCCGGCGACAGCCGTTCCACCATGAGCGCCCACACCAGCACCACCACGGGCAAGAGATAGTGCAATCCGACCCTCACCGTGGGACCCGATTCCGGAAGCGACACGATGGGAGCGTTGGGATCTTCCATCTTCAGTTCGGGATAACCCGAACCGAACCGAAGCAGCCCGAGATAGGCGGCGAACAGCATGACGACGATAATGTAAATGGCGCCCTCGCCGGTCACCCCCTTGATCCAGCCGAGCCCGTAGTACACCGCCGCGGCGACGCCGGTGATGATGATGAAGCCCAGCAGCATGTTCATCAGCCGGATCAGCCACGGCTTGGCCACGCCGGGCTTGGGCAGGCCCTGCATGCCGGCCTTCATCGCCTCCAGATGCACGATGTAGACCAGCGCGATGTAGGAGATCACCGCCGGCAGAAAGGCGTGCTTGATCACGTCGGTGTAGGAAATGCCGACGAACTCCACCATCAGGAACGCCGCCGCCCCCATCACCGGCGGCGTGATCTGGCCGTTCACCGAGGACGCGACCTCGACGGCTCCCGCTTTTTCGCGGCTGAAGCCGACGCGGCGCATCAGCGGGATGGTGAAGGTGCCGGTGGTGACCACGTTGGCGATGGAGGATCCCGAGATCAGACCGGTCATCGCCGACGCCACCACCGCCGCCTTGGCCGGGCCGCCGCGGAGATGACCGAGCAGCGAGAACGCCACCTGGATGAAGTAGTGGCCGGCGCCGCCCTTGTCGAGCAAGGCCCCGAACAGCACGAACAGAAACACGAAGCTGGTGGATACCCCCAGCGCCACGCCGAACACGCCCTCGGTGGTGATCCACTGGTGATTGACCACCCCGTCCAGACTGACGCCCTGGTGAGCCAGCATCCCGGGCATGTACGGCCCGGCGAAGGTGTAGCCGAGAAAAATCATGGCCAGAACCATCAGCGCCGGCCCCAGGGACCGCCGCGTCGCTTCCAAAAGCAGCACCATGCCGACGCAGGCGACGACCACGTCCATGGTGTTGGGCAGCCCCGGACGCTGCGAAATCTCGCCGTAGAACAAAAACAGGTAACCCGCGCAGAACGCCCCGACCAGGGCGAAGATCCAATCCACGATGGGGATGGTGGCGCGCGGCGAGCGCTTCAGCGCCGGAAACCCGAGATAGGCGAGGAAAATGGCGAACGCCAGATGGATCGACCGCGCCTCGGTGGAATTGAACACGCCGATCTCCAGCATGAACGGCAGCGGCGAGGCGATCCACAGCTGGAACAGCGCCCAGGCCAGCGCCGTGCCGAGAAAGATCCTCTTGGCGAGACCCGACGGATTGCGTCCCCCGGTGTCGGTCTCGGCGATCAGGTCGTGCGCGTCCTTGCCGGATGCACCCTCGGCGTCTCCCGGCGCCGCTCCCTCGTCCTTGCCCATCGCACCCTTCCGTTTCCCAGTTTTTTCCGACGACGCGTTACATCGATCCCTGCTTTTTTGGGCGTTCAACGCCCCCTTCCGCGACGGCGCCGCGCCCGCGCCGGGGGGAGCGAGCGATCGCCCCCGACGCCGAACCCGGAGCGGATGCGCAAGCGCGGGGGCGGGCGCGGCATGGCCCCGCCCACCCCGCGCGCTCGATTACATCATGCCCTTTTCCTTGAAGTATTTGACCGCGCCGTCGTGCAGCGGCGCCGACAGGCCGTCCTTGACCATGGTTTCCGGCTTGAGGTTGGCGAACGCCGGATGCAGGTTCTTGAACCGGTCGAAGTTGTCGAACACCGCCGCCACCACCGCGTAGACGGTGTCGGAGTCCGTCGCCGTCGACGATACGAACGTCGCCAGCACGCCGAAGGTCTCCACGTCCTCGTCCGTGCCCTTGTACATGCCGCCCGGAATGACGGCCTTGGCGTAGAACGGATTGGCCGCCACCAGCTCGTCGATCACCGGTCCGGTCACCGGGATCAGGATCGAATCGCACGACGTCGACGCTTCCTGAATGGAGCCGTTGGGGTGGCCGACGGCGTAGATGATGGCGTCCACCTTGTTGTCGCACAGCGCCGCCGACTGCTCGGCGGCCTTGAGCTCCGACGCCAGCGCGAAGTCGCCCAGGGTCCATCCCATCTTGTCCATCAGCACCTCCATGGTGCCGCGCTGGCCCGAACCGGGGTTGCCGATGTTGACCCGCTTGCCCTTGAGATCCTCGAACGTCTTGATCCCGGAATCGGCGCGCGCGATCACCGTAAAGGGTTCCGGATGCACCGAAAAAACCGCCCTGAGATCCTCATAGGGCCCCTGATCCTTGAACGGGCCCTCGCCCTTGAGGGCGTAGTACTGCACGTCCGACTGGGCGACGCCCATGTTGCGCGCCCCGGAACGGATCGAATTGATGTTGTCGACCGACCCGCCGGTCGACGGCGCCGTGCACTTGAGGCCGTGCTCCCCGGATCCCCGGTTCACCAGCTTGCAGACCGACTGGCCGACCACATAGTAAACCCCGGTCTGGCCGCCGGTCCCGATGGTCACGAACTTCTCCTCCGCCGCCCGCGCCGGACCGCCGCCAAACCACACGGCAACCAACACCGCCAACCCCGCCCCCCAACCCAATACCCTCAATATCCTCATGACGTGCCTCCTTCCCTTGCTTTGTTATCCTTGTTCGGCATCGGTCTCGATCACCGAATACTTCCGATCATTGTCGGGAAAATGTTGTAGGAATGCAATTCTTAAGCGGCGCTCCTTTGTGCGGTGGCGACGATCGACTGTTCCAGGATGTCCATTCCTTCATCAACAAGCGGGTCGGCGGCCGTGAGCGGAACCAGGATCCGTATCACGTTGCCATAGAGACCGCAGGACAACACGATCAGCCCCTTTTCAAAGCATCTCGTCGTGACGGACTTGGCAAGATCCGCGTCCGGTGTCCGGCCGTCCACTTCCGAAACGAGCTCCACGGCGACCATGCCGCCAAGGCCGCGCACCTCGCTGATACAGCGCACCGGCTTGCGGCCGGCGATCGCTTGCAAGCGTCCCGTCAAGCGCTTGCCGATCTCGGCGCTGCGGTCCAAGAGGCCTTCGTCTCGAATCACATCCAAAACGGCCAGCGCCGCCGCGCAGGCGACGGGGTTGCCGCCGTATGTACCGCCAAGACCACCCGGAGGGACCGTGTCCATAATGTCAGCCTTCCCGATCAGTCCGGAGAGCGGATAGCCGCCGGCCAGCGATTTGGCCGTTGTGATCATGTCGGGAACGACTCCGCTATGTTCAATAGCAAACATTTTGCCGGTGCGGCCGAACCCCGACTGAATCTCGTCGGCGATCAGGAGGATGCCATGCCGGTCGCAAATGGCCCGCAGCTCCCTCAGGAATTCGAATGGCGCGATATAAAAACCGCCTTCCCCGGTCACCGGCTCGATAATGATCGCGGCGGTTTCGTCCGGCGCCATGTCGCCCTTGAAGATCGCATTGAGCGCGGCAAGCGATTGCTCGGAAGTAACGCCATGAGTCAACATCGGAAACGGCGCGTGATAGATGTCGCTCGGAAACGGCCCCATCCCGGCCTTGTAGGGCGCGACCTTTCCGGTCAACCCCATGGTCAGCAGCGTTCGCCCATGAAAACTACCGGTGAAAGCGATGACGCCCCTGCGCCGAGTTGCCACGCGCGCGACTTTCACGGCGTTTTCCACGGCCTCGGCCCCGGTTGTCAGGAAGATGGTCTTCTTGGGCTCCTCGCCGGGAGCTAGGGCGTTGAGTCTCTCCGCCAAAGCGATATAGGGCTCGTAGGCAATGACTTGGAAGCTGGTGTGGGTGAAACGCTCGGCCTGCGCCCGCGCCGCCGCCATGACCTTCGGGTGGCGGTGACCCGAGTTGAGCACCCCGATACCGCCGGCGAAATCGATGTAGCGCCTGCCTTCGACGTCCCAGATTTCCGCGTTCTCGGCTCGATCCGCGAAAATGGGGTAGGCGCTGGCGACGCCACGCGGCACGGCTTGTGTCCGTCTTGCCAACAGGTTTGAATTATTGTCCATGCTTTTGAACTCCTTTGGGTCACACGCGCTCGCCCTCCGCCCATGCGAGGGGCGGGGGAGGTCACGAATTCTACAATCTTTTCGAAATTCCGAACAATAGCCGTATTTGCTTTATCTTTAACGTATTGATATATGGATAGTCTTGATGTGAATGTTCAGAATAGCAAACGGAATTAACGGATGCTGGACGTTGGTGACCGGTTACGCGTCCTGCGACAGAGGATGGGATTTTCCCAGCGAGACCTCGCCCGCCGGTCGGGCGTGACAAACGCCACAATCTCGATGATCGAGCGCAACCAGACCAGTCCTTCCATCGCATCGCTCAAGAAGGTCCTCGACGGCATGTCGGTTCCGCTGGCCGAGTTTTTCGGGTCGGACAACGAACAGGCGGAAAAAGTTTTCTTTACGCGCGACGAGTTGACCCAAATCGACGACGGCAAGCTGTCGTTTCGTCAAATTGGTCATGACTTGCGAGGAAAAGCCTTGCAGGTGCTGCATGAGACCTATCAGCCGGGCGCCGACACCGGGCGCACGATGATGCGGCACGACGGCGAGGAGGCGGGAGTTGTCGTGCGCGGACACATCGAAATCACCGTGGGGGACTCGCGGCAAATCCTCGGCCCCGGCGATGGCTACGCCTACGAAAGCCGCGTGCCGCACCGGTTCCGGAATGTCGGGTCGGAGCCGTGCGAGATCGTCAGCGCGTGCACGCCGCCCAATTTCTGAGGCGCAGACCTTCGCGCGCATAGCTTCACCAGACCGCCCTCCGAACCAAATTGAGGCCGAGTAATAGTAGGACGATCATTACCGCCTTGCGAAACCGCTCCTGGTCGATGCTGCGGGCGAACCGCTGACCGAGCCACATGCCGGCGAGGACCGGCAAGACGCAGGCGAGGGACCACGGCGCCGTCTCGCGATTCAGGACGCCACGCTCAACGAACGCGATGAGGACGAAGATGCCCCCCATCAGGAAGAAGGTGCCCAGCGCGGCGACGAACGCTTCCTTGGCCAGCCGCAAGGACGCGGCGTACATGATCACGGGCGGCCCGTGGACCGTCGTCAGGGCTCCGATAATCCCGGCGATGAAGCCTGTCGCGACACCGACGGCGTGTTCGTGTCGGTCCGGTAGCCGCGGCCGCGGGTGGAAATGGTTGATCGCGCAAAACAGCACCACGATGGCGCTGAGGACACCGAGAAGCCACCGGGGATCGAGAGATACGATCAGCGTCGCCCCTATCCACGTTCCGATGGCGAGCGCGATGAGAAGCGGCCAGAAACGGCGCAGCGTCGCCACCAGCAGGCCGCCACGGTTGGCTTGGAAAATATTGGCGCACAACATCGGCAGGACGTTCAGCGCCGCCGCGGTGGGCACGTCGAGGAACGCCGAGAGCAAGGACATGGCCGTGAGCGGCATGCCGAACCCCAAGGCCCCCTTGACTGCTCCGCCGATCACATAGGCCAGGAAGATCAGGGGCAGCAGATCAAGTATGTCCACCAATCGCTCTTTGTGCGCTCATTCAACCTTTTCGTAGAAGCTCGCGTCGATGGTCGACCCGTAATCGTCGAGGGTCGCCGGTATCCGGCCCTGCTTGACGTAGAAGTCCGCGATCTGCTTTACGAAAGACTGCACGCCGCCATCCAGCCAGCGCTCGGAAAGCTGGGCGTCGCGCCGCGGGAACCGGAACAACGACAGGACGATATTCGACTCCTTCAGGTCCATTCCGGCGGCTTCGGCGATCGCCGGCTTGGCCTCGTCCGGATTGTCCTCTAGGTAGGCGATGGCCTTGTCCGTGACTTCCAGGAACGTGGTCACAAGGTCCGGATAGGTGTCGGCGAAATCGTTGGTGACGGCGATGACATCGAACACGCGGATCCCGATCGCCTCCTGCTCCTTCGCGGTCATCAGCTCCCAGCCGTACCCCTTCATCCGGCGCAAGGGGCCGCCCCAGCCGCACGCCATCGTGAGTTCGCCGCGGATAAAAGCCTTGGCCGCCTCGGCCGAGGACATGTCGATCAGGTCGACTTTGCTTGCGTCGACGCCAAGATGCTCGAGGGTGAGCAGCATCTTGTAATGCGTGACCGTCCCCATCGGCACGGCGACCTTCTTGCCCTCCAGTTCGTGCGCGTTGGCCTTGTCGATGGCGGCTTTCTTGTAGACGACGCAGTTGTCGTTCTCGGCGTAGGAGACGGCCACGCCGACGGTTTTCAAGGGAGCGCCCCGAGAAACGGCGATCGCGAAGGGGACGACACCCATGGAATAGGCGATCTGCACTTCGCCCGCCACCATGGCCTCGGCCATCGCGGTTCCGGTTTCGAAGACACGCCAGTCGATCTTGACGCCCATCGCCTCGTCGTACCAATGCTCGGCCTGAGCGACCTGGTTCGCCGTCGGCCATTCCCGGAAGTAGGCGACGGTGATCTCCTCGGGTTTCTCGTTGAGTTTTTGGGCGGCGGCGATGCCGGGCGCCGAGGCCACAGCCGCCGCGACGACGAGGAGCGCCGCGAAAAGTCGTTTCATTCCATTTTCCTCTCTTCGCGGATTTGTCGCGAAGAAAAAACCCCTTCACGCCGTTCAATCTTCCTCGGGCAACGGAACAACCAAGCTGGCGATCCGCGAACGGCGAAGGACCTTTTCCGCGACACCTCCGAGAAACGTATGCGTAAACCCCCTGGCGTGGGCGCCGATGACGATGAGATCGCACTTGTGCTCCTTGGCGGTCTTGAGGATTTTTTCGGGCGGAAACGCCTCGACAACGGTGACGGATTTTATTTGTTCGCGAACCTTCCGGTCTTCCGCCGTCTGCTCCGCCCAGTACTGATCCTGGCGTTCCATGAAAAGCTTCCGGGCGTTCTCCGCCCGCTGTTCCAAGATCCGATGACGGGCGGCGTGGTCCAGGATATTGGCTTGCAGGGTAAATCTCAAATCATCGGATAGCTCCGGTACGACATGCAGCAAATGAAGCTCGGCGCCCGTCAACTTGGCCAGATAGGAGGCGTAACGAAACACGTAAGCGGAATTGTGGCCTAGATCGGTTGCATAGAGAATGCGTTCTATTCCCCATATCATGTTGTTATTTCTCCTGTTTCAGCGTGGCCGGCTCGATTTCGTTTGCCCGCGACATACGTTACCGGTCAGTAGCCAAATAGCCGGGGAAGCCAAAGCGAAATTTCCGGAAAAAAGGCAATGACGAAAACCCCGGCTGTATTGATCGCCGCGAATGGCAGCGCCTTGAGGGAGATCTCCTCGATCGTCGTGTTCGAAATTCCGGATGCGATAAACAGGTTCTCGCCCAGCGGCGGCGTTTGGAAACCAATAGACAAGCAGCACACCACGACGATGCCGAAATGCACCGGATCGATGCCCATGCTGTAGGCGATCGGCAGCAGCACCGGCGTCAGGATCAGAATGGCCGCCAGCGTCTCCATGAACATGCCGATGAACAGCAGAAAAAAGATGATCATGGCCCAAATGATATAAATGTTTTCGGTGGCGCTCAGCATCGCTTCGGCGATAATCGCCGGGATCCGGTTTTCGACGAGAAGACGTCCGAAAACGGTCGCGGTGAACAGGATCAGCAATACGCGGCCGGTGATCCAGGTCGTGGTCTCGAGGCAACGCCAAATGGCCTCGACCTTCAATTCCTTGTGAATGAGAAAGCCCACGAGCAGCGTATAGAAGATCGCGACAATGGCGGCCTCGGTCGGGGTGAACAGGCCGGTATAAATGCCGCCGAGAATGACAAGCGGCGCCAGAATCGACCAAAAACCACGGTATAGGGCACAACCGATGACCCTGACCGACCACCCCTCCGCGCTGCCCCGGTAGCCTTTTTTCTTGCACAGGATGTAATTCATGATCAGCAGCGTTCCCGCGATCACCAGCCCAGGAAAGACGCCGGCGATGAACAGTTTGGGGATGGATACGGACTGGAACACGCCGAATTTCTCCACCGCTTCGGGTGGCGGCTGCATTCCGAGGGCGGCGATGCCGAAGATTACCATCGGGATCGATGGAGGGATGACGACGCCAAGGCCGCCGGAAGAGGCGGTGATCGACGCCGCATATCCCTTGTCGTAACCGCGGTCGATCATCGCGGGTATCATCAGCATGCCCACCGCCGCCGTTGTCGCCGGGCCCGATCCGGAGATCGCGCCGAAGAACAAGCAGGCGAACACCGCGGCCGCCGACATCCCGCCGGTGAAGGGTCCGGCGAAACTCTCGGCCAGGACGACGAGGCGTTGCGATATCCCGGCGGCTTCCATCAGCGCGCCGGCCAGAATGAACGCCGGCAACGCCATCAAAGGAAACGATCCCACCGCCGTGAAGGCGATCTGAACGAACTTAATCGGATTGTCGCCAAGATATAGAAACGAGATCAAGGCGGAAACGCCAAGCGCGACCGTGATCGGCGCGCCGATAATGAGCAAAACGATGAATAATCCAAAAAGGATCGTGACGATTGTCGTTTCCATGGCGACCGAATGCCTTCCCTTTATACCAGAGCGATTCGCCTCGGTTTCTTTTTTTAACTTTGCTGTGCGGCCTCGCTGTCATCGATTACTTTTTCGACCGCGACCTCGTCCGGGTCGCGGATATCGATCCCCCTCACGATCCGGTTATAGTTCACCTGAATGATGCGAATCGACATCAGCGTGAAGGCGATCGGAAGAACCATGTAAAAATATTTCATGGGAACGCCAAGAGTTTGCGATTTCCAGAACAGGTTCATTTTATTGAATACGAAGTCGTAACTTAGATATACAAAATAGGCATTAAACATAAGCCAAAATACGTCGGCGAATGCTTCAATCAGATATACAGTTTTTCTTGGAAGTTTCTTGAACTGGAATGTAACCCGGTTATGCGCGGCCAGCTTCGCGGCATAACTCGCGCCGAAAAACGTGAACCAAACGAAGAGATAGGTCGACAGTTCTTCGGTCCAAGCAATGGAATAACTGAAAATATTACGAGAAACGATTTGCGCGAACAGCAAGACGACAAAGAAAGCCAGAAGCGAACGGCAAATATAACTTTCTATGTTATCAAAAAATTTTATTATGATCTTCATCGCGACCACCTCCCCGACCCAGAGGGACGCACGTTACGAACAGGTTTTCTCGTCGTAAAATGCGCCCCTCTGGCGGGTCTTGTAGAGATCGTGGGCCTCGTTGATCCTGTTGCGATGGTTCTTAGTTGCGGCCGACGATCTTCATCACGTTGTCCAGCTTCTCCTTGCCGCCGATGCTCTCATAGAACTTCGGCCATACCTGCGTAGTGGCTTTTTCGATCCACTCTTTCTCGTCGTTGGCCGGATCGACGATTTCCATGCCCTTGGCCACAAGGTCCTGTTTGATGGCCTCTTCCTGGTCGCGCAGGAACTGAGCGCTGTACTCGGTCGCGGCCTTGCCGGCTTCGATCATGATCTCCTGCGATTTCGGATCGAGGCTCTCGAACAGGGATTCGCTGATAATCAGGGGTTCGAGGGAGAAAATGTAGCGGATGTTGGTGATGTATTTCTGCACCTCGTAGAACTTCATCGCACTGATGGTGAGATACGGGTTGTCTTGGCCATCGACCACGCCTTGCTGAAGCGCGGTGAATGTCTCGGACCAGGCCATCGGCGTGGGGTTGATGCCCCAGGCATTGTAGGTGTCGATCATGATTTCATTCTTGGGAACGCGAATGACCAGCCCCTGAAGATCCTCGAGAGTCTTTACCGGCCTCTTGGAGTTGGTCAGACGGCGGAACCCCGTGTAGCTCCAACCGAGAATGCGGACCCCGGCATCGCGGATGGTGTTTTCCGTAAGCTCCTGGCCGACCTCGCCCTGGGTCAATTTGATCGCCTCGTCGAGGCTGAGAATGACATACGGGAGCGTGAAGATGCCGACGGTCGGGGAGAACGGCGTGATATTGTTGATGGCGACGATGGAGAAATCCAAGGTTCCCATGGCGGCATCGTTGACCGTGTCCTGTTCGCTGCCCAGCTGACCATTGACAAACAGCTCCGCGGTGTCCTTGCCGCCCGTTCTGGCCTCCAATTCTTCGACAAACTTTTGCCCAAGCGCGTGCTGGGCGCTTCCGGCGGCGTCGCCAAGTGCGATCTTGTACGTCTTGGCTTCCGCCTGGGTGCCGGCAAACAGGACGAGGACCGCCGCAACGTTGAATATCCGAGCGCATAATCCAGGTATCATCGCTTCCTCCATTCCGCTTTATGAATTGTTGACGTCAAGAGCAACCGCCGTATTCGCACGCGCGCCAAGGTGGTTTCAGCCATGAACTGCTTTACTTGTTTCGCTGATTTTGCCGATGATCGCGCGCGTTTGATGGCGACAGTCTTATCAAACGGTCCAACCATCACGATCATCTCAACGCTCTCCTCCTCCTGCGCTCGATCCGAACTGTGCTGATTGACAAACCATCGCCTCGGAACGAGCGCCCCGTGTTTTCTTGGCTCCCGGGACAGACGCACCGAAAGCTCTTTGCCTTTTTTGTATTCATTGCGCGAACGAATCGTTACCACGCCTCCTTCGTATGGCAGTAGTGCCAAACGCAAGGTTTTGTTTGGACCAGAATGGCTTACATGAACGCTCGCTCCAACCGTTTTCTCGCTCATTTTGTCTGATCCTTGATGGAGCGAACTTCCGCGGCACAGTCCGTGATGATTTCGCCGATCGCGTCACAGTCGGCCTCGTCGAACGTCAGCGGCAGGCGCAGGTCGCATAGGACAGAGAGCACGTGCCGGGTCCTTGGAAGATCCTCTCGCCCTTCCAGGTATTGCCAGCTGTCGAAGCGGCTCGTGTAGCCGCGCGGTTCAGGGTCTCCAAACCACTTGATTTGGACGCCTCGCCGGGAACAGAGGTCGACAAATCTCCTTACTTCATCGCCCGAAAATCCAGGCAAGGAGAACTGGATGGAACTGCCGACAAAGTGCTCGTGCGGCGGTCGAATCGGGACGCTAATCGCAACTTCCTCCCTCAGCCGGCGTTCGACGGCCACGTACAAACGGTTCCAGCGTACGCATTGGTCGTCCAGAGCGCGAAGCTGAGGGCGCAGAATCGCGGCGCGGAGGTTGTCCATCCGGCCACTGTAGTTGGGCGTGGACAGGCGGACGTTCGCGACCGCCTCCGCCGCCGGCGCCGCGATATGGCGCCCGTACAGCATATACGAGCCGGAATAGAGCACCGCGCGCGCGGCGACCTCGGGGTCGGCCGTGACGAGAAGCCCCCCCTCTCCGGAGTTGATGTGCTTGTAGGTCTGTGTGCTGAAACAGCTTGCCTTTCCGAAGGCGCCGCTCGGCCGTCCCCTCCAGCGAGCTCCCATGGTATGGGCGCAGTCTTCTATCAGCACCAGATGGTTGGCGTCGCAGATCTCGACGATGGTATCCATATCGCCGATATGCCCGCGCATATGCGAGAGCATGAAGAAGCGGGCGCCGGATTGCGCGGCGAGCTCTCGAAGGTGACCGCAATCGACCGTGTAGTCCTCGCCCGTCTCAACGAGAACGGGCACGCCGCCGGCGTTGTGGATGGCGCCCGGAACCGGCGCCAACGTGAAGGCGTTGGACAGCACTTTGTCGCCCGGCTTCAAACCGGCGGCGCGGAGCGCGATGTGCAGGGCATACCCGCCCGACGCGCAGGCGAGACAATAGGGCATGCCCATGTAGGTCGCGAACTCCTGCTCCAGAAGTTCGGTCTCCGTCGTCTCCCCGGGCTCGGCGTTGTAACGGTGTAAACGGCCGGATCGCATTACCGCCACCGCCCGTTCTATCGCGGCCTCCGGAATCGCCTCCTGCTGAGTGAAGGACCTGTTGAATACTTTCATCGTATCGGTTTCGGCAGAGGTCATCCGTTCCGCGTCCAATTGTCGATACGCCAGAAGCGCTTGTTTCGTGCCATGGCCGTAACAAACTATGATGGGGAACGACCACCCTTGAATACAAGAGCCGCGAATTTGGGAACTTAAGAACAAAAGTGGGCCGAAGCGGGAAAAGGGACGATTTCAGAAATTGTTTGGGGCTGTATCGTCCAAGAATCCAATCCGCTCGCCCTTCGCCGGCGCCAAACGCCTGGCACCAGCGAATGCCGTCATCTGGCGCTACCGCCGCCGCGCGGCCTAGACTAGCGTGAAAATTCAGGAAGGGCGCGTCTGAATTCGTTCCGGACCCGTGAAACGGATTGAGGGCCGCGCTGTCGTATCACTAAAGAAAGACGAAGCCGATGCCGGGCGAGACGAAGCAAGTGACAGTGGATGATTTGGCGGCGTTTTCCGACGCCTTCAATCGCCATGACGTGAAGTCCATTCTGTCGTTCATGACCGACGATTGCGTGTTCGATGCCGCCGGCGGACCCGACGTCCATGGCGCCCGATTTGTTGGCCACGAAGCGGTGGGCGCCGCGTTCGAGCAAGTGTGGGCGACATTCCCCGACGCCCAATGGGCGGACGGGCATCATTTTGTCGCGGTCGACAACGGTGTCTCCGAGTGGACGTTCATCGGGACGAAGGCGGACGGCTCGCGCATTGAGGCGCAAGGCTGCGATATCTTCGCTTTCAGGGATGGCAAGATCGCGGTCAAGAACGCCTTCCGCAAGGATCGGCCGCTGCTGCCGCCGCAACAGCGCTGACAAGCACCGTAAGCTTTTTAAAAAAAGAAGGCGAACCCATGGCAAGGAATTCACGCGTCAACCTGATGCCGTCGAACCCCTATGATCCGGTCTATGATCCGCTTGTCTCACCTGATTCCGGTCACGGCCAGACCTATGCGCCGACGTATTGGATCGACACGGCCGGCGCCCCGCCCGACGACGATGGCCCGGTCAATCGGGACATCGACGTGGACGTTGCGATCATCGGATCCGGCTTCACGGGTCTCGCGTGCGCCCTGTTTCTCGCCCAAGAGCATGGCATCAAGGCAAACGTTCTCGAGGCCAATCAGATCGTTTGGGGATGCACCAGCCGCAACGGCGGGCAGGCGCAGAATGCTTCGGGCCGGCTAACGCGATCGCAGTGGATCCAGCGCTGGGGCCAGGAAACGGCCCTGAAGCTGCACGCCGAGATCCAGGAGGGCTTCGACACCTTCAAGCACCTGATGCAAGACATCGACTGTGAGGCGCAGCGAGACGGTCATCTCTACAACGCGCATCGCCCGAAGGCTTTGGAAAAGCTCCGGACCGAGGTCAGGGTCCACAATGAGGTCTTCGGCTACAAAACCAAGATCCTCGAAAAGGATGAACTTCAGCGGGATTACGTCAACGAGGCCGAGGCGGCGGGCGCGATGCTCGAGCCCGAGGGGATCGGTGTGCATCCGCTGAAGCTCGCATACGGCTATTTGAAGAAAGCGCGCGCGCTCGGCGCCAAGGTCCATCCGTCCAGTCCGGTCACGGGCTGGGAGACGCGAGACGGCGTCCACCATCTTCGGACGCCCGGCGGGACGGTTCGCGCCCGCGCGGTGGGGGTCGCGACCGGCGGTTATACCAGCCAAGGCCTGCATCCGTTGCTGAAGAACCGGATCATGCCGATACTGTCGAAAGCCATCGTTACGCGGCCGCTGACCGCGGCGGAGAAGGACGCTTGCAACTTCCGCAGTACGCTCGTGATCACCGACACGCGCACACTGCGGCACTATTACCGGCTGCTGCCCGACGACCGGGTGCATATCGGCAGCCGCAGCGGGATCACCGGCGCCGACGCCGCCAATCCCCGTCATCTCACGGTGCTGATCGACGGACTGAACCGCAAATTTCCGGCGCTGACGGGTATCGACATCGACTATTCATGGTGGGGCTGGGTCGACGTCAGCCACGACATGATGCCGCGCATCGTCCAGCCGGACCCGAAACAGACCTTGTTCTACGCCCTCGGTTACGGCGGCAACGGCCTCATGTACTCGGCGCAGGCCGGGCGGCGCATGGCCGAGCAAATCGCCGGCAAGGGCGTCAAGCTCGATCTGCCGATCTTCAATTCGGAATTGCCGGGGGAGCTGTTCGCGCCGTTCCGCCGGATCGGTCAACGCTTTCTGTACAAGTGGTACTACCTGCGCGACGAAATTCTATAACCGCCCGCGCGCACCCGTTGTGCTTGTTCTCGTCAATGCGACATCAAAACGGGAACCGTCATGCGTCTGAGCAGAAGCTTGGTTCCGCTTCCGCGCAGGAAGTCCGGGAAACCGTAGTGCCCGTGCGCGCCGACGACGAGAAGGTCGGCGCCTCTGTCCGCCCCGTGTGAAAGCAGCGTCTCCATCGGGCTCATTCCCTCGATCGCCCGCGTTTCCGTCTCCGCTTTCACGCCATGGGCCTTTAGGTGTCTGGCCATGTCGGCGCCGGGGACGCTGCCGTGGCCCTTTTCTTCCAGCCAGGGGTTGATGGCGACCAATGTGACCGCCTCCGCCGACCGCAACAACGGAAGCGCGTCATGCACTGCCCGCACGGCTTCGCGTCCCGCGTTCCAGCCGATCATGATCCGTCGTCCGATACCCTTCACCTCCCCGGAGTTAGGCACGACCAGCACCGGTCGTCCGGTGTGGATGACGACCTGCTCGACCAAATCCATCGGCACGCCGGAATGCGTTTCGTTCGGGTTGTACTGACCCAGAATGGCAAGATCGCAATGGCGAGCCCCAAATGCGACGGCCTTGGTCAAGGCGCTGTCCCTGCGCGAAATCATCGACTCCCATTGAACCGAGATCTCGTGCTGGCCGGCTTTGTTCTTGAATAGGGACTCGGCTCGCGCGGCCGAATCGGCAAACATCTCATGGACGTTGTGAGAGGCAAGATTGGCGAGGAAGGGATCGCACTCGCCATACAGGCCACTCACGCTGGCCTTGAATCGGCGCGCGAGATCGAAGGCGATGTCCCGGCGGTCATCGCTTCGCCCCGTGCTGTCCAGATGCACGAACAGTTCCTTGTAGCTCATAGCGAACCTCCTGTTGGGCGCGGACTATTCATACCAACGATCACCAAATCGCTCTTCTCAGCAAATTCAGTCCAAGGACGAGGAGCGCGAACATGACGATCTTGCGAAACCGCTCCCGGTCGATATGACGGCTTAGCCGTTGCCCGAGCCACATGCAGGCGAGGGCCGGGACAACGCACACGAGGGACCACGGCGCTGTTTCGCCGTTCAGGATGCCTTGCTCGACGTAGGCAATCGCGACCAGGATGCCGCCCATCAGGAAGAAAGTGCCCAGGACCGCGACAAACTCCTCTTTGTCCAGATCCAGGGCGATGGCGTACATGATCAACGGCGGACCGCCCGCGGTCGAGACGCCCCCGATGACTCCGGCGGCAAAACCGATGGCGGCTCCCACCGTTCTCTCCGCCCCATGGGGCACCTTCAGCGCGGGCCGAAAATAGTTGATCATACAAAACACCATGACGATCGCGCCCAGGATGCCGAGAAGCCACCGCGGGTCGAGAATCGAGATCAGCATGGCGCCGAGCCATGTTCCAATGGCGAGGGTGATGAGAAGCAGCCAGAATCGCCGCATGATAATCAGCATTCGCCCGCCGCGCGTGGCCTGGAACAAAAAGCCCGCCAACATGGGAAGGGTGTTCAACGCGACAGCCGTCGGGACGTCGAGAAACGCCGACAGCAACGACATCGTGGTTAGGGGCAATCCAAATCCCAGCGTTCCCTGGACGGTTCCCCCGAGCGCGAATATCGCGATAATCAGTGGCAAGACATCGAACAGTTCCACAGGCGGTTCCATCGGACGGCAATAACCCTTCCTGCCAATCGCCTGGTGTCGAGCTCGATGTCGGACCGAGGACAGGATTAGCCGGCACGTGCGTCTTCAAGGATCATATCCGAGGCCTTTTCGCCGATCATCACGGCGGGAGCGTGAGTATTGCCAGAGACGATTTTCGGCATGATGGATGCATCCGCGACGCGCAGCCCCTTGACGCCGCGCACCCGTAGCCGGTCGTCGACCACCGCCATGGGATCGGAACCCATCTTGCACGTGCTGGTCGGGTGATAGATGGTTGTTCCCAGGACGCGCGCCGCCTCGAGGAACTGCTCATCCGTCTGAACGCCAGGTCCCGGACGGAAATCTTCGGCTATGTGCTTCGCGAGCGCTTTTGTTTGCGTAAGCCTCCGCGTCAATTTCAGCGAATCGACGGCCACCCGCTGGTCGACCGGCGAGTCCAGATAATTCGCGTAGATTAGAGGATACGCGTGCGGGTCGGGCGACTTGATGACAATGCGGCCCCTGCTTTCCGGCCGCAGTTGACAGACCGAAGCGGTGAATGCGGAGAAGCGGTGAAGTCCCTCGCCGGGACTGTCGGCGCTCAGCGGCTGGACATGATACTGAATATCGGGGCGGTCCAGCTCGGACCGGGATTTGGTGAACGCGCACACTTGACTGGCGGCCATCGTCATCGGCCCTGTCCGCTTGAGAATGAACTGAAGGCCGATGAGGATTTTCCGCAAGGGGTTGTTGACCTCGTCGTTCAGGGTCGGTTCGATCGTCTTATAGATGCAGCGAATCTGCAGGTGATCCTGCAGATTTTCGCCGACGCCCGGCAGGTCGCTGACGACGGGGATCTCCATTTTCCGGAGCAGCTCGCCGCCCCCGATGCCGGAAAGCTGAAGAATTTGCGGCGAGCCGATGGCGCCGGCCGATAGCACGATCTCTTTTCGGGCCGTGAACACCTGCCTCGCGCCTTGCACGTCGGTTTCGACGGCGACGGCCGTTTGGTCTTCGAAATGGATGCCACGAACCAAGGCTTTCGTGACGACCGTCAGATTTGCCCGATCCTTGACCGGCTTTAGAAATGCCGTCGCCGAGCTCCACCTGAGGCCCCGATGGGTATTCAGCTGAAAATAACCGGCGCCTTCCTGATCGGCGCCATTGAAATCGTCGTTTTTGGGAATGCCGAGTTCGGCGCAGGCGTCGACAAAGGAATCGCAGATCGGACGGCTGAACCTCATGTTCGCAACTTTCAGCGGCCCGCCGACGCCGTGATAGTCATTGGCGCCGCGTTCCTGGTCCTCGGATTTCTTGAAGTAGGGAAGGACGTCGTCGTACGACCAACCGGCGTTTCCGAGTTGACGCCAGTCGTCGTAATCTTCTTTCTGCCCGCGAATGTACAGGAGGCCATTCAGGGCGCTCGAGCCGCCGAGGACCCGGCCCCGCGGCCATTTCATCCGCCGATTGCTCAGACCCGGATCGGGTTCGATCTCGTAGCACCAATCGGTTTTTGGATTGTGGATGGTCTTGAAATAACCGACGGGGATGTGCAGCCACGGATAGGTATCCTTCGGTCCGGCCTCGATTAGAAGAACCCGATGCCGTGGGTTCTCGGACAAACGGCTCGCCACCACGCACCCGGCCGAGCCGGCGCCAACGACAATGTAGTCGAACTCCTGTTCCGAACTGGTTCCCATCTCTGTTCCTTCCGTACCCGCCGCCGGCAAATACACGATCTAGTTGAATCAAGATCGTGCAAATGCGCGCCCGATATTGCGGGAAAAGAGTGTTGCACGATGCTATTGCTGATGCAATAATGATATATAAAATTTCGTTTTTACACGAAACCACGTGATTTGGGAGGGTGTTCATGCTCAAGGAAAAACTCACGGGTATCTCGCGACGCGATCTTCTGAGGCTCACCAAGGCCTATGGGATCAGCTCGACGTTGCTTGCCGCCGGCGGTCTCGCCGGCGCGGTGTCTCTTCCCCGGCTCGCCCAAGCCGCCAGCTCCACCTATGAAAAGCGGTTCGGCAAGGAACCGAAGTTTGAACTGAAGTTCGGGGCATCCGGTTTCAACGAACAGAACCTGTTGATCGAGCGCGCCGGATTCATCGAGTTCGCCCGCGACCTCGAGGAACGGACCGATGGCGCGATCCGGATCGAGTTCATCGGCAATAACCAGATTTGCGGGCAGCTGAATTGCGTCAGTAAGGCTCAACAAGGCATCGTCGATCTTTTCGCCGCGTCAACGCAGAATTCAGCCGGCGCCGCGCCGTATCTGAACGTGCTCGACTATGCGTACATGTTCCCCACGCGTGCGTCGCAGTACCATTTCTTCTACCACCCGAAAAGCATGCAGCTGCTCCGCGAGCCCTTGGAAAAGAGACACGGCATCAAGTTTCTCTTCACCCATTGCGAGCTCCGCGGCCTCCAAATGGGTCTCGGATGGAAAGATAAGCCGCTGGTCACCAGCGTCGAGCAACTGGCCGGAACCAAGAACCGGGTCACCGGGACCCAGCTCGGGCGGATCGCCATGCAGCTGATGAACCTCAATCCCGTCCCCATTGCCTGGGAGGAAACCCTCGACGGCCTCAAGCAAGGTCTGCTCGACGGCGCGGAAACCTGGGCGCCGCGGTGGCCTACGCGAATATGGCTCCGGTCGTCTCGCAAAGCGTGGATCTCAGATTTTTCTGCGGCACGGAGCACGCCAGCATGAACGCAAAGGTCTTCGACAAGCTCGGTCCCGAGCTTCAGGACGCCGTGCTGGAGTCGGCCTATTGGACCCAGGCGCTCATCCAAGGCGCCAACGAGGCCGCGCTCATCAATACGGTTGGGTTTTCGGATCCGCAAATGCCCGATACGGTGTTCGCCAACAACAACGTTCGGCCCGCCTTCCTGAGCACGGAAGAACTCGAGAAGGCCGAGAAGATGTGCTCCCCGCAGTACGTTCCGGAACCCTGGGAAGAGTGGCGCGAACGCCTGAACGACTGGGCCGGCGGCGTCGATACCTACACGGAGATGTCGAAGATCGCGCGTGAGATCCCGGTTGGCACCCTCGCCGAGAACGTCGAGCCGCGCCGTTGGTGGAGAAGCTAGGGCGTTGAAAAGAGCAAGCGACCGTGCCGGAGCGACGGCTGAGCAAGGGGCCAAGCGTCAAGCGGCGTAAAAGCGAGCGGCGGCGGAACGCGGCAAACGAAGTTCGTGAGCCGGCGATGGGAGAGAAGCTGTGCCTGTGATCAAGTTCATCGATCGAAATTTGGAAAAAACCATCATCCTCATTTCATATCTGAGCATGGCGGGGATCATATTCGTCGAGGTGATCCGGAGGTATGTCTTCAAGGAGCAGGCGGCGTGGAGCACGACCATTCCCGTCTATCTATTTCTTTGGGTGACATGGTTCGGCGCCGCGTACAACGTTCGCGTCCGGTCCCATCTCCGCTTCGCGGAACTGCGCCAGAAGCTGCCGTACAAACTGCAGTTCGCGGCGTTGTGCCTGGATTTCCTGCTCTGGGCCGCGTTTGGCGCCATCGTCATCGTCTTCACTTCCGAGCAGGTGAACCTTCAATACATGAATTTCGCCATCGTTCCCGGAACAACGAACTTCATGCAGTGGTGGTTCTATCTAGCGACGCCGGTCGCCTGGACGCTTTTGATCTTCCGCGCTTTTCAGAACTTGCTGGAAGACTGGAAGACCTACCGGTCCGGTGAACCGTTCGATTTAGCCATGAGCGTCGTTTCGGACTAGAGGAGAAGTACCGTGGACGGAGTTCTCATCGCCGCCATCTCTCTCGGTGTCGTCGTTCTTTTCCTGATCGGTGTCCCGATCTTTCTCGTCATCGGTTTCTGGGTCGTCGGGGTCAGCGTGGTCATCGATTTCACGCTGGCGAACATTGGCGTAACACTTTATGAGGGGCTGAACTTTTTCGGGCTCCTGGCTCTCCCCCTATTCATTCTCACCGGCGACCTCATCGCCGCCGCGGGCATCGCCAAACGCCTGACCGACTTCGCCTATTCCGTGATGGGATGGATGCGGGGCGGCCTGGCCATGGCGGCGCTGGCGGCGTGCGGGCTGTTCGCGGCGATCTCGGGTTCGAACTCCGCCACCACCGCCACTATTGGCTCGCTCATGCACCCGGAAATGAAGGGGGGCGGTTATGAACCCTCGTTCTCGGCCGCGACGGTGGCCGCCGGCGGGACGGTCGGGATTATCATCCCGCCAAGCGTCATCTTCATCGTTTACGGATACATGATGAACCTCTCCATCAGCGATCTGTTCGTCAGCGGTTTGCTGCCGGGAATCCTGATGGTGTTGGCGATGCAGGTGACCTGCTACCTGTTGGCAAAGCGTAATCAGTGGGGCCACCTCATCCAGTTCGAACCGGCCCGGATCATGAAGACCGGCGCCCGCGCCTATCTCGGATTTTTCGCGATTTTCATCGTCCTTTACGGCATTTACGGCGGCGTGTTTTCGCCGACCGAAGCCGCCGGCATGACGGTGGGCTTCTGCCTCCTGTCCGGCCTGTTGGTCACCAGGGAACTGAAGCTCAAAAAGCTGCCGGACGTGATCTTCCGCTCCGGCCAGATCACCGGCCTTCTGGCGCCCTTGATCGCGGTTTCCGTGGTGATGCAGCAGCTTCTCTCTCTGCTTGGCGCCAACGAATTCATCACCGGGCTGATTACCATGCTCGGGGGCTACTATCCGATCCTGATCGCCTGCATGCTGATCGTGTTCGTGGTCGGCATGTTTCTGGAAAGCCTTCCGGTGACCATCATTCTGGCGCCGATCCTCGCGCCGATCGCCGACTCCATCGGCGTGAACCCCATCCACTTCGCCGTCATCTTCCTGGTCGGGGCATCAATTGGCTTCATCACGCCCCCGTACGGGCTCAACCTTTACGTGGCCAGCGGCGTCACCGGCATTCCCTACCTGAAAATCGTGCGCTATGCGGTGCCTTATCTGGTCTCTTTGCTGGTGGTATGGGTCTTGGTCGCGCTGATACCCTCGTTGTCGACGATTCTCCTTTTCTATGAGGGCGCTAATATTGCGCAGTAGCATTGCGTCCGCGATCCCGTATGAAGTGGCCGGCCGCTCAGGACATTGCGCGGGACGTGGCTAACGATTGAAACGTGCCGTCGAAAGGTGGTAGCAAGCACTGCCCCATTTGGGGCCAAAAGGCCCCGGCACTTAGGAAGAGCAGATGCAACGCGACAAAGGGAGATCATTCCTTCGGGTCTTCGCGATCTTGGAAAAGATCGCGGCCTCGAGTGCGCCGATAAATGTCGCCGAGCTCGGCGACGAACTTGACCTCCCTCGGCCCACCGCTCATCGCCTGTGCCAAATGCTGGTGGATGAGCGATTGCTCGAGAAGACGGTGGAAGGAAGCCGTCTCGTGGCCGGGCCTCGTTTGTTCGAGTTCGCCCACGATATCATCGGCTCGTCCCATTTAAATCTCGAGCGCAAGGCGATCCTGGAATCGTTGGTGCGGGCGGTGGGAGAGACATGCAATCTCGCCGTTCCGGATGGCCATCGCATGATCTATGCGGACCGGGTCGAGTCGAGTTGGCCGCTTCAACTGCAATTGCCGACGGGCACCCATGTTCCGCTTTATTGCACCGCCAGCGGTAAGCTTTACCTCAGCAGTCTGCCGGAGGAAGAGGCGAGGCACGTCATTGCGCGATTGCACTTGGAGCGTCAAACGCCGGCCACGATTACCGATCCGGATGATCTCTTGAGAGAACTCGGGCGAATCCGGGCGGCTGGATTCAGCTGGGACAGCGAAGAATTCTTGGAAGGACTCGTCGCCGTCGCGGTACCGGTCAGCAATTCACGCGGCCAGTTCTGCGCCGCCTTGACGGTTCATGGCCCGATCCGCCGGATGTCCCTGGAGGATGCCAGGATCCGGCTGCCGGCGCTGCGCCGGGCGGCGGCCAAGATCGAGCATCTCATTTGCCGAGAGGCGGAGAAATCGGTGGCGTAGACCGCACCCAGTCGGGTCCGCCACAATCCGGAAACTGGTACAAGCGAATACCGCCAACTGGCGCTACCGCCGGCCTTTCACCCAGTCTAGGCTGTGTCTCAAGCAAGGTGGCCTAGCGGTCGCCATCGCCCCGGACGAGAGACAGACGAACACCATCATCGACAAAAGTTCCGGGTTGGCAAGCCGGCCCGAGGGGGGTGGTTGTGCGGTCGCAATTGATGCCGGTCTGTCGGCAAGCAAAAGTGAGACGATTTATTTTAGTATTGAATCCAATAGTGAACTGTGACAGCATCATTTATGCGATCAAATGGCGACGCGCTTTTTAGCCATTCTTAGCCATTCACTGAACCCTATGGCCTAAAACAAAACTACTGGTTGCATACAAATCGCTCAATCAGGCATTTCGAGGTGGGAGGGAGAAGCGGACAATGACGCTCATGACACCCAGTGAAGCGTTTGTGGAAACACTAGTCGCCAACGGTGTGACCGATGTGTTCGGGATCGTTGGCTCGGCGTGCATGGACGCGCTGGACATCTTCCCGGCGGCGGGTATCCGCTATGTCCCGATCGTGCACGAACAGGGCGCCGGCCACATGGCCGACGGTTATTCGCGGGTGAGCGGCCGCCATGGCGTGTGCATGGCCCAGAACGGCCCGGGCGTCACCAATTTCGTGACCGCGATCGCCGCCGCCTATTGGGCGCACACCCCGGTGGTGATGATCGCGCCGGAGTCCGGCACCGCGACCACGGGTCTGGGTGGATTTCAGGAGACCAACCAGCTTCCGATCTTTTCGGAGATCACGAAATTCCAGGGCCACGTGAACAACCCCCGGCGCATGGCCGAGATTACCGCGCGGTGTTTCGATCGCGCGATGCTGGAGATGGGCCCCACCCAGCTCAACATTCCGCGGGATTACTTTTATGGCGAGTACGATTTCGATATTCCCGAGCCGATCCGGATCGAGCGGGGTCCGGGCGGCACCCAGGTGCTGAACGACGCGGCGGAGATTTTGGCCTCGGCGAAGTTCCCCGTCATCGTTTCCGGCGGCGGCGTGATCGCCTCGGGAGGCGTCGAGGCCTGCATGGCGTTGGCCGACCTGCTCGGCGCTCCGGTGGTGAATAGCTACCTCCACAACGACTCGTTCCCGGCGAGCCATCCTCTGTGGTGCGGTCCTCTGGGTTATCAGGGGTCGAAGGCGGGCATGAAGCTGATCAGCCAGGCCGACGTCGTGCTGGCGCTCGGCACCCGGTTGGGCCCGTTCGGGACGCTGCCCCAGCACGGTCTCGACTACTGGCCCAAGGACGCGAAGATCATCCAGGTGGACGCGGATCCGAGGATGCTGGGCCTGGTGAAGAAGATCTCGGTGGGGCTGTGCGGCGATGCCAAGGAGGCGGCCGAGGCGCTGACCGATCGTCTTCGGAACAAGGAGCTGGCTTGCCGCGCCAACCGCGACGACCGTCTGTCCAAGATCAGCGCCGAGAAGACGGAATGGGAGGCCGAGCTGGACGAGTGGCACCACGAACAGGACCCGTACAGCCTGGACATGATCAAGGAAGATCCGGGTCTGATGCATCCGCGTCAGATGCTGCGGGAGTTGGAGAAAGCGCTGCCGGACAACGCCATGGTCTCCACCGACATCGGCAATATCTGTTCGGTGGCCAACAGTTACCTGCGCTTCGAGCGGCCGAGAAGCATGTTCGCGGCCATGAGCTTCGGAAACTGCGGCTATGCATTCCCGACGATCATCGGCGCCAAGATGGCCGCCCCGGATCGGCCGGCGGTCGCCTACGCGGGCGAGGGCGCATGGGGCATGAGCTTCGGCGAAATCCTCACCTGCGTGCGCGAGAATGTTCCGGTCACCGCGGTGGTATTCAACAACCGGCAGTGGGGGGCGGAGAAAAAGAACCAGGTCGATTTCTACAGCCGGCGTTTCGTCGGCTCGAACCTGGAGAACCCGAGTTTCGCCGCCATCGCCCGGGCGATGGGCGCCGAGGGCCAGGTGATCGAGCAACTCTCCGACGTCGGCCCGGCCCTGCACTCCGCCTGCGAGGCGCAGAAGGAGGGTAAGACCACCATCCTGGAGATGATCGTCACCCGGGAGTTGGGCGACCCCTTCCGCCGCGATGCCTTGAGCAAGCCCGTGCGTCACCTCAAAAAGTACAAGGCGTACGTTTAGTTCCCCCGGCACCCGAGCCGTAGAAGCCCCGAAGGACACATCTTCGTCCTTCGGGGCTCTTTCCGGTGGGGCCGTTCGGCTGGTGTCCCCATGGCTCGTGACCATATCCTTGTCCTCAACGCCGGCTCGTCGAGCATCAAGTTCGCCCAGTTTTGTATCGGCGACCCGGGCTCGGTCCCGGTCCTGGCGATCGAAGGGCAGGTGGACGGGATCGGCCAGGACGCGCGATTCGGCGCCAAGGATCACGCGGGCGTCGCGCGGCCCGGTCCCGAGGATCGCGAGGTCAAGGCCATCGGCGATCACCGCGGCGCGCTTTCCGTCCTGTTCGACTGGATGGATCGGCATGGGGGAGGCGGCCTGCTCGCGGCCGGGCATCGGGTGGTTCACGGCGGCGGACGGTTCCGCGAGCCCGTATTGGTTTCCCCGGAAACCCTGACGACGCTCGAAAGTTTTTGCCATCTGGCGCCGCACCACCAGCCGCACAACGTAGCCGCGATCCGAGCGCTCATGGACCAGCGCCCCGGCTTGCCGCAAGTCGCCTGCTTCGATACCGCGTTCCACGCGACCCAGCCGGTGGAAGCCGTCCGCCTGTCGCTGCCCGCCGAATACTGGGATATCGGCCTGCGCCGGTATGGATTTCACGGACTGTCCTATGAATACGTGACATCGGCCTTCCCGGAGGCGACCGGCACGGCGCTTCCCGCTCGCGCCATCGTCGCCCATCTCGGCAACGGCGCCAGCCTGTGCGCCGTGAAGGACGGAACGAGCATCGCGACGACCATGGGGTTCTCGACCCTCGACGGTCTGATGATGGGAACCCGCTGCGGGAAAATGGACCCGGGTGTTCTGATCCATTTGATGCGGACGGAAGGATTGGACACCGACGGGATCGAGGATCTGCTTTACAACCGCTGCGGCTTGCTGGGCGCCTCGGGGATCAGCGCCGACATGCGGGTTCTTCTGGCGAGTGGGGAGCGGCGCGCCCTGGAAGCGGTCCGGCAGTACACCTACCGGATCCGACGCGAGGTCGGTTCATTGGCGGCCGCGCTAGGCGGACTCGATGGCCTGGTGTTCACCGGCGGCATCGGTGAGAACGCGACGCCCGTCCGGGCGGATGTGATCCGGGGCCTGGGGTGGCTCGGTTTCGCGCTCAACGAGCAAGCGAACACGGCGGGTCAATCGCGGCTTACGGAGGGGGACGGGCCCCAAGCCTGGGTCGTGCCGACCGACGAGCAGGCCGTAATCGCCCGCCATTGTTGCCGGATCCTCGGGATGTAAGAGCAGCTTCGTCTTATGAGGATCAAACAATTTGAAATACTTTAACAAAATTGGTGCCGGATGACGGATTCGAACCGCCGACCTACTGATTACAAATCAGCCGCTCTACCAGCTGAGCTAATCCGGCGACGCAGCGCGTATCATTGATAGCGCGCCGCCGGGACGCGGGCAAGCGGCGGCGGTGGCCAGAACTCCTGCCCAGGACACGAAACCCAGGGCTTTGACGACATATGACTCATTTCCAGATGATCGCCGGCACCTTGAGGAGTGGGAGCGAGGCCGCGTAGAGAATCCGGTCCTGGAGAGTCAGGGGAACGTTCAGGCCCGGCTCTCCGACTGCCGAAGGGCGCGCAAGGATCCGCAGGGCCAGCTTGGCGCCGGCGATCTCCGATGGACCTAGAAACCCGCGCTGGTCGAGGGCGTCGAGGGTTTCCGCCAAGCCTTCGCCGCGGGCGTTGAAAGCGCCCATGGGCTGTCCGTCGCCGTCGAGGGCCAGCGTCCCGGCGAGGGTGAGCCGCAACGGGCCATAGTAAACGACGAGGTCCGAAATCTCGACGATGCCGCCCGCGTCGCGCCATTGAAAAAGGGCCCCCGGCCACGGGCGCGAACGCAGGTCGCCGATCAGATCAGCATCCAGTTCGAGGCGATTAACGTGCTCGCCGAGCGGAAGTCCCATTCTGGCCGGGAGCCGGAGATCCGATGCCCGCACCGAAAGATCGTATCCGTCGTCCGTATCGGGCTCCGCGTCGTCGGCGTTATGGCGCAGGCTCAAATCCAGAAGGGGGACGGCCACCACGTCGTCGTTTCCCTGGCCGGTGAGAATCAGGTCGCGGACGATCATCTCGCGCAACGGCAGCGAACGGTCCGTGGTCATCGACGCGGCCAACTTTCCGGCCGATCCCGTGTATAGCAGCGGCCCGCTCGGGCCCGGAACCATGAACACCTGAGCGCCATCGGCGCGGAGGGCGACGCTGAGCGGTGCCCAGGGACGAAACTCCGCCGCCACCCGGACTCCCGACCACGACCAGCGGGGATACCCCGCCGGAGACGCAAGCGAGGGGTCATGGAACGTCAACCGCAACCTGCCGAGAAAGCCCTCCCTCTCCATGGCGCGGTAGCCGACGGCATACCCCTCCGCTCTTCGGGCCTCGATCCAGGCAAGAGCGGAGGACTGGAAACGCTCGGCGGCGATCCACCAGAACGCGCCATAGCCGACGATCAGGGTGGTGGCCACGACGAACGAAACAATGATCAGGCGAAAGTGAGTCGATCTTGAAGGGGGCACGGTTGTTTCCGAGAGTCTTTCGCGGGTTCAATCTTGCTTATAGTGCTTTACAACGGTGGGTTCGAGCTTCCCGCCCGCAAGCGGAACCACGAATTATGACCGAGCCCACCGCCGCGACCTCACGGCCCCCCCCGCAAGCACCGTCGCCCTGGGTGGCGATGACGCCGGTGCTGTTCGTGGGACTATGGAGTACCGGGTTCATTGGCGCCAAGCTGGGAATGCCCTATGCCGAGCCGTTCACGTTTCTGCTGTTGCGTTTCGTGATTGTGGTCACCCTGCTCACCCTCGCGGCCGTGGTGGTTCGCGCGCCCTGGCCGCGGACCTGGACCGACGTGCGGCACGGCGCCATCGCCGGGCTTTTGATTCACGGCATCTATCTCGGTGGCGTTTTCGCCGCCATCGACCGGGGCGTGCCGGCCGGCATCGCGGCGTTGATCGTCGGGCTTCAGCCGCTGCTGACCGCCGTCGCTTCAGGGCCGTATCTCGGTGACCGGATCACCGCCCGGCAGTGGCTGGGCGTGCTGATCGGCCTTGTTGGCGTGGCCCTGGTGGTCGGCGAAAAGGTGAGCTTCAATCTCGGCGATCTCGCCGGTGTCGGGTTCGCCGTCGCCGCCCTGCTGGGCATCACCATCGGCACGCTCTACCAAAAGCGGCACGGCGGCGGCATGAATCTGTTCACCGGGTCGGCCGTGCAGTTCGCCGCCGCCGGGATCTTCATGCTGGCCGCCGCGGCGACCATCGAGACCATGAAAGTGGAGTGGAGCGGAGAATTCGTGTTTGCCCTCGGCTGGTTGGTGGTGGTGCTGTCGCTGGGCGCGATCTCGCTCCTGTATCTGTTGATCCGGCGCGGAGCGGCGGCCAAGGTAGCGAGCCTGTTCTATCTGGTGCCGCCGGTGACGGCGGTCATGGCGTTCGTGTTGTTTGGCGAAACCCTCGGGCCGATGGCGATCGCCGGCATGGCGGCGGCGGTGGTGGGTGTCGCCCTGGTGACCAAGGGCTGAAAAAATGAGCGGCGACTTGGACGATCTTTGGGTGTTCGGTTACGGATCGTTGATGTGGGAGCCCGGGTTTCCGCACGTCGACGTGCGGCGCGCGCGGCTGTTCGGCTGGCACCGGCGGCTGTGTCTGCTGTCGGTGCGCAATCGTGGAACCGAGAACCGGCCGGGTCTCGTGCTCGCCGCCGATCGGGGCGGCAGTTGCCATGGTCTGGCGTTCCGGGTCGCCGCCGAGCATGTAGACGAAACCCGCGCCTACTTGTGGGAACGGGAGTTGTCCACCGACGCCTACCGGCCCGTGGTGGTGCGGGTTTGGCTCGGGCCCGGGGAGCATGTAACGGCGCTCACCTTCGTCGCCCGGCCCGGGCATCGCCAGTATCTGCGCGCGGAGAGCCCGGAACTCGCGGCCGAGCTGGTCTGCCAGGGTCGGGGCATGCTGGGCACGTCGCTGGACTACCTTCGCAACGTTGTCCGCCACTTGGACGAGATCGGCATCGCCGACGGCCCGTTGCACCAAGTTCTAACCATCGCCGAGACCATGTCCGATCGGAGGTAACCGTCCGGATACCGGAAGGGATTGGCAACGCGAGTAACCGGTGGAAGGATGGGAACTGAGGGTCTTTTAGTATAAGCTGAACGGTACGTTTCATAGTCGCGATTATAGCTGGAGGTGTCCGATGAAAACGATGCTCCTGCCCTATCATGACGAGGTTGCGGCGCGCGGCGCGCTGAATACGGCGATCTTGCTCGCCAAGCGGTTTGACAGTTACATCGAGGGTCTGCTGGCCTTCCGTGAACCCAGACTGGCGCTTGCCGCCTTTGGCCCAGGGATGGCGATACCGCCGGATTACCTGACCATGGCGGTGGAGGATTGGCGCCGGTTCGCCGATCACGCGCGCGCCGACTTCCTGAGAATCACCAGCGGAAGCGGCTTGCCGTTTCACGAACCCGATACCGGCGATCGCGGTCTCGGCGTCGGATGGAGCGAAGCCGAGGGAAGCGAGGCCGAGATCGTCGGCACGCGCGGCCGCCTGTTCGATCTGATCGTGATGGGCCGGACCAAGGGAAGCGCGACTTCGCGCTGGCGCGAGACCTGCGAGGCGGCGCTGTTCGAAAGCGGCCGTCCGCTGCTGTTGGCGCCGTCGGTGGCGCCCGCCACGGTGGGCACGTCCATCGTCATCGGCTGGAACGGCAGCACCGAGTCGGCCAGGACCATCGCCATGGCCATGCCGCTGCTGCTCGCCGCCAGCCGGGTGGAGGTTCTGACCGTGGAGGGAGAGGCGTCTTTCGGTCCGAGCGGCGCCGAGCTCGCTGAACACCTGAGCCATCACGGTCTCTCCGTCCGCAGCCGGACGCTTAAACCCGAGGGACGGCCCGCCGGCGAGGTCATCCTCGACGAGGCGGGCGACATCGGCGCCGACCTGGTGCTCAAGGGGGCGTTCACGCGCAGCCGCCTGCGCCAAGTGGTGTTCGGCGGCACCACCCAGCACATTCTGGACTATGCGCAGGTGCCGGTGCTGCTCGCGCATTAAACCGGTTTGGGCCTATCCGGATTTCGATGAGCGGGCTCTTGCGCGCGCGCTGGCGGCGATACGGTTGAGCACTTCCACGCCCGCGGAAAAGGCGATGGCGAAATACAAGTATCCGCGCGGAATGTGGAAATGCATTCCGTCGGCGATGAGGGCCACGCCCACGAGTAGCAAGAAGCTAAGCGCGAGCATCTTGACCGTCGGATGCCGACTGACGAAGCCCGACGTGGGCTCGGCGGCCACCATCATCACCCCGACGGCGATGAGCACCGCCGCGATCATGATCGGCAGGTGCTGGGCCATGCCGACGGCGGTAATCACCGAGTCCAGGGAAAAGACGATATCCAGAAGGACGATTTGGGCGATCACCGAGGCGAAGGTGGCGGTGCCGGCCACCGCGTGCTCCTCATCGCCCTCCACTTGATTGTGGATTTCCATGGTGCCCTTGACCAGGAGAAACAGCCCGCCGCCGCCGAGCACCAGATCGCGCCACGAGACTACATGGTCGCCAATGGTCACCAGCGGCGCCGTCAATCCGATGATCCACGAAATCCCCACCAGCAGGCCGACCCGCATGGCCGCCGCCAGCAAGAGCCCCACGCGGCGCGCGCGCTTCTGCTGGTCGCGCGGCAGCCGGCCCGAGACGATGGACAAAAAGATAATGTTGTCGACGCCGAGGACGATCTCGAGCGCGGTCAGCGTCAGCAGACTGGCCCAGGCGTTCGGGTCGGTGAGCAGGGACATCATGGCGGCGTTGTACAGGGATCGAGCGGGACAGGGAAAGCGAAAAATATGCCGTTCCGTGGGTCCGCGAGGCGTCTCGAGGCGGTTGGCATGACAAACCAAAAAAGGCCCGGGCTGCTCCGGGCCTCTTGGCTTTGAACATGTCCGAAGAGAATTACGCCTTGGCCAAATTCTTGGCCACGAAGTCCCAGTTGATGAGGTTGTCCATGAAGGCCGCGACGTAATCGGGGCGGCGGTTTTGGTAGTCCAGGTAGTAGGCGTGCTCCCAGACGTCGCAGGTCAAAAGCGCAGTCTGGCCGTGGACCATAGGGGTGTCGGCGTTTGCGGTCTTGGCGACTTTGATCGTTCCGTTCTCGGCGACCAGCCAACCCCAGCCGCTGCCGAACTGGGTGGTGCAGGCGTTCTTGAACTCTTCCTTGAACTTGTCCAAGGAACCAAACGCCGAATTGATGGCGGACGCGACGTCCCCCGAGGGCTTCCCGCCGCCACCCGGTTTCATGCAGTTCCAGTAGAACGTGTGATTCCAAACCTGCGCGGCGTTGTTGAACACGCCGGTTTTCGCCGAGTCGCCCGCAACCGCCTCGATGACCTCTTCGAGGCTCTTCGATGCGAGCGGTGAGTCCTTCGTCAGGTTGTTGAGATTATCGACATAGGTTTTGTGGTGCTTGCCATGATGAAAGTCGAGCGTGTTCGCTGAAATATGAGGCTGTAGCCCGTCCTTGGCGAATGGCAGCGGCGGTAATTCGAATGCCATGTTTCCCTCGTCCCTATCTAGATTTATTAAAGATGCCTAGAAAGTATGGCGTCACCGCGCCGATTGAAAGGGGAACGGGACGCGAATCCCGCGAATTTCAGTGCCGATGCAGGAGAGCTTTAAGCTTGCAGAGCCATTTGCATTTGAGGCGTTCCCAGGCGCTGAGCTCCACGCGCTCGTTGAGAGGGTCTCGGGCGCGAAAGTGCGCCGCCAGCTTTCTTGCCCGGCACAGCACGATGGCGGTGTGCAGGCCGAGACCCCGGGACTTGATGAGCCCGGGCAGCGGGGCCGCCTCCACCAGCAAGCGATCGACGCCATCGAGCACCCGATCGATCACCGCTCGGGTCTGGCCCTTGGCCGACGGCGCCTGAAGATGCAGCGTGGTGATGAAGGCGTCCCACATGAATTGCTCGGGGATACAGAGCCTCTTGTACTGCACGCTTGGATCCTTGCAGTCGCGCAAACGTTTCAGAATACGCAAGGCGGCGCACAGCGCATCGTTGGAACGTCCGCAGACAGCGGGATCCTCGCCCATCAGATCCAGCATGGAGCGGCCGATGGGGGCGGCCGCGAGGTTGCAGTACGCCAGGAGATCGTCCCAGGTCTGGATCCGGACGCCGGAAACGTCGCGCCGGAACGCCTGGATGACGCGCAGGGCGTGCTCGGCCTTCAATTTCGACTCCCGGAGGCTTTTGCGCATTTTCCGCGAGACCTCGCGCGCTTCCTCCGACCATTGCGCGTCGGAACCGCCCTTGAGCATGGTTTCAAGCGCGTCGACGCGCGCCAATTTCTGATCTTGGGTAAGCGCGACGTCGTCGGCGATGCCGTCTGCCAGGCGCACGAATCGGCCGAAGCTCTGCACATGGGCGCGGATGTCGGCGGGGAAAAGCTCCGGCATGAGCGAGAAATCGGCATCGCGGCCAAGCCGGCTCGAACTGATGGCGATCACGATGCGGGCGTCCTTTGCTTAGCGATATACGCACGGGCTCCTATATTGCACACTGAAACTTAAAGGCTCATTACGGACAGGGTATACGAAATCCTCATGGCGCGGCTTTCTTATTGCGCCGAGCAGGTCCGGCGTTTCGACAACGACCGGTTCATCTGCTCACTGTTCGCGCCGCCCGATGAACGCGAGGCCCTGGCCGCGATCCACGTTTTCAACCTGGAGGTGGCGCGCATCAGGGAGATCGTGCGGGAACCTTTGTTGGGGCACATGCGCCTGCAATGGTGGCGCGACGCCATGGAGCCCATCTACGCCGGCCGGCCGCCGCGGCATCAGGTCGCCGTGGCCGTCGCGGAGGCCGTCGGCCGCTATGGACTCAGCCGTCGACATTTCGACCGGCTCCTGAACGCTCGCGCCCTCGATCTCGACGACGCGCCGCCGCAAACCCTCGCCGCGCTGATCGACTACGCCGACGCCACCTCGGCGACCCTGGCCGAGTTGTCGTTGGAAATCCTGGGCGAGACGGGAGAGGCGCCGAGGAAGGCCGCTCGCGATGTGGGGATCGCTTGGGCGCTCACCGGCATTCTGCGCGCCGTGCCGTTCCATGCCCAAGCCCGCCGGGTTTACCTGCCCGCCGAGTTGAACCGCGAGGCCGGTCTGGACGTCGCGCACATGTTCGAGAAGGGACCCACCGCCGGCCTTCCGAGCGTCGTCGCGACAATCTCCGGCAAAGCGTGGGAATTCCTGCGGTCGGCTCGCGGCTATCGCGCCGAGGTCTCCAACAGAGCCCTGCCGGTGCTGCTCCCCGCGACGCTGGCCGAGACCTACCTCCGCCGCCTGTCCAGGAGTGGTTTCAATCCCTTTGACGCCCCTATCCAGGCGGCTGGACCGTCTCGCTTGTTCCGAGTGGCGTTCAACCGCGTCCGCCGATCCTACTGACTATCACCGCCGACGCCGATGACACGATTCGAGATCTCCGATGGCTCCAGGCCGTCCGCCGGGTCTTCCGCGGGTGTTTCCGGCGATTGCACCGGGAGGCCGGTGGCCGTGGAAGCGCTCATCGGATCGGTCCCGCGTGCTCTCTCGCCCGCGGGCGAACCGCCGTTCGCCGCGCCGCCGGACAATGACTGGGCCGCCGTGCCACCGCTCTTACCGGCGGTGAATGCGCCGGATCCATACGCCGGCGCGTTCGGATCGAATGGATTGGCTTTGTTCGCCGGCGGCTCCCGGTCGCCGGAAGGGCCGGCGCTTGTTTCCATATCGACGCCGGGGGAAGCCGATGGGCCGGAGCCGCCATTGTTGGCGGGTTTGGTCATGGGGCCAAGAGGCGAAGACGGCCCCGGAGGCCTTGAAGCGACGCCGCCGGACGGGGCCGAGTCGAAGGGAGAGCCCGGAGACACCTTCGGCGTGGGAGTTTGCTCGGATTTGGCGCGATTGAAATTGCGGACCGCGACGAGATAGTGGCCGATCTCGAAATACCCCTTGTCGATCGCCAGCTCCATGGGCGTCATGCCCCAACGGTCGGAGGCGTCAACATCGGCGCCCGCGGCGACGCTGGCTTGTACCGCCGCGAAGTCGTTGGCGTGCACGGCTTCGAAAAGCTGCTCGGTCGCCTTGCCTGGTTCGTTTGCCTGGGCCAGCGCGCCACTCGGTTCGCCCAGCAGAAAACCGGCTGCGACAAGACACCACAAAAACGTCAGACGGCGCCACCACAACCCGAAAATCCCGATCCTCATGAGTGTCCGCCTCATTGCCATTCCACTCTTCGCAATCGTTGTTGCGCCGCAATAATGCCCGGAAACCGAGCCGGGAGCAACGTTTGTGACGGGCGCACCGTGTTCCGCCCCCCGAAATGCCGTCCTGTCCTCGGGCGCAATTTGCCGTAGCCGCATTGTGGAGGGGACGGTATTTAGAGAACGTACACCAATGACCGTTATAAACAATCGTCGGTATTCGCCGGCGTCGAGCAGAGAAAGTGGATGGCGCGCCATGGACTATCGGAGATTGGGACGAAGCGGGCTCAGCGTCTCGCCCATTTGTTTGGGCACGATGATGTTCGGCGATCGGACGTATGCCGGCGAGGCCGCGCGAATTGTCGGCGCCGCGCGCGATGCCGGCGTGAATTTCATCGATACGGCGGACGTTTACGCCAAGGGTCTCTCGGAACGGATCGTCGGCGGGTTGATTCGATCCGATCGCGATCGGTGGGTGCTCGCGACCAAGGTCGGAAACTCCATGAACATTCGCGGCGACGATCCCATTAGGAGTGGGTTGGGCCGCAAGTGGATCGTTCGGGCGCTCGAATCCAGCCTGTCGCGGCTGGGCGCCGACTATGTGGACATCTACTACCTGCACCGCGACGATTCGGATACGCCGCTGGAGGAAACCATCGGCGCGCTGCACGACCTCATACGCGCGGGCAAGGCGCGGCATTGGGGGCTGAGCAATTTCCGGGGATGGCGAATCGCCGAGGCGATTCGGGTCGCCGGGAAGTTGGGAGCGCCGCCGCCGGTGGTGGTGCAACCGTATTACAACGCGATGAATCGGGTTCCCGAGGTTGAAATTCTCCCGGCTTGCGAATATTATGGGTTGGGAGTCGTTCCATACAGTCCGCTGGCCCGGGGCGTCCTGACCGGAAAGTACGGGCTGGACGAGGAGCCGATCGAGGGAACGCGGGCCGGCCGCCGGGACACGCGGATGATGGAAACCGAGTTTCGGCGCGAATCCCTGGTCATGGCTCAGACGATCAAGGCGCACGCGCTCAAGCGGGGGATGTCCGCGGGCCAATTCGCCATGAACTGGGTGCTCAACAATGCCACTGTGACGGCGGTCATTGCGGGTCCGCGCACTTTTGGGCAATGGTTGGACTACGTGAGCGCGCTCGATCATGGGTTCTCGGCCGAGGACGAGGCGCTGGTCGATGGCTTGGTTGCCGCGGGTCATCCGTCGACGCCCGGCTATTCGGATCCCCGCTATCCGATCACGGGACGGAATCCGCGGGTCGCGGCGGCGCCCGGCTAAAAGCAAGCCCGATCGGGCGAAGATCGTCGGAGCGAAGGATCTTTGGTTGCGTCATTCGCGACGAAATGGCATGAGTGCAACAGCAACGACAGTCGAAGGAGCACATGAATATGGGGCAAAAGGAAGCATGGCGGCGCATGGTGATTGCTGGCTTGGTTCTCGTGATGGCCGCGACGGTGGCCCCGGGCATGGCCCTGGCCAGAGGCAGTGTTTGCGCACAATCCCAGGAATTGGCCGCGCTCGAGGCGCGGGTCCTGCAGACCGAATTGATGGTCGGGGCGCTGACCTGCGGCCAAAACGAGCGCTACAACGCGTTTGTCTCGTCGTATAAGGGCGATCTGGTAAACTACGGAAAAACGATTCGCGCATTGTTTCAACGCGCGTACGGCGGCGGTGGCAAGAACAAGCTCAACAAGTTCGTCACCAAGCTCGCGAACGACTCATCTCAGCGCAGCAATTCCGCGCGCCAAGGCTACTGTATCCTTGCCGCTCAGTTGTTCGACGAAGCCGCGGCAATGCCGAGGAGAAGCATTATCGAGCTTACCGATAAACCGTGGATCCGATCCAAACATGGTTTTCAGCCTTGCAACTGACTTCCGCGGGCCCGGACATCTTCCGATAGAGGAAGATGTCCGCTCGATGGTCAGCTAACTTGAACTCCAAACCTCGAGGTCGGTGAGGGCACGAGACGCCAGCGCCGCTTTTCTCGCCGCTTTTCGGCGAGGGGGGCCGTTGACGCCGGATTCCGCAAGGGGCGGAAACAACCCGAAGTTGACGTTCATCGGTTGGAATATGTCCGCCGACGCCCCGCCGGTAATGTGACCCAGAAGGGCGCCCATGGCCGTCGTCGCCGGAGGGGCGACCGGTGATTCGCCGAAACGCTCGGCCGCGGCGAATCGTCCGGCCAAAAGTCCGATCGCCGCGCTTTCCACGTAGCCTTCGCACCCGGTGATCTGCCCCGCCAGCCGCAGCCCGGGTCTCGCCCTCAAACGAAGTGTCGCATCCAGCATTTTCGGGCTGTTGATGAAGGTGTTGCGGTGGAGGCCGCCCAGACGGGCGAACTCGGCCTGTTCCAAACCGGGTATGGTGCGGAACAGGCGCGCCTGTTCGCCATGGGTCAACTTCGTTTGAAACCCGACCATGTTGTAGAGCGATCCAAGTGCATTATCCTGACGCAACTGAACCACGGCGAACGGCTTGCGGAGCGGATGGCGGGGATTGGTCAATCCCACCGGCTTCATGGGACCGAACGCCAAGGTTTGCCGGCCCCGTTCCGCCATGACCTCGACGGGAAGACAACCCTCGAAATAGGGCGTATCGCGTTCCCAGTCGCGGAAGGCGATCTTGTCTCCGGCCAGCAGGCCGTCGATAAAGCCGTCGTACTCGTCGCGGGTCAGCGGGCAGTTGACGTAGTCGCGGCCGCTCCCCTTGTCGTAGCGCGATTGAAACCAGGCTTTCGAAAAATCGATGCTGTCGCGGTAGACGATGGGGGCGATGGCGTCGAAAAACGCCAACGCGTCCTCGCCCGTCACGCCGCGCAGGCTTTCGGCGAGCGCCGCGGATGTGAGGGGGCCCGTGGCGATGATGACGCTGTCCCATTCGGGCGGCGGCAATCCGGCGATTTCCTGGCGCCGGATGTCAACCCGCGGTTCGTTTAGGAGGGCTTGCTCGACGGCCGCGCTGAACCCATCCCGGTCCACCGCCAGCGCGCCCCCGGCCGGGACCCGGTTGGCGTCGGCCGCGCGCAGAATCAGCGAATCGCTCCGGCGCATTTCCTCGTGCAGCAGCCCGATGGCGCTGGTTTCGGCGTCGTCGGAGCGGAAGGAGTTGGAGCATACCAGCTCGGCCAGCCCCGCCGTTTTGTGGACGGCCGTGTTTCTTTCGGGACGCATTTCGTGCAGGATCACCGGGATCCCGGCGCGCGCGAGCTGCCAAGCCGCCTCGCTGCCGGCGAGGCCGCCGCCGATCACGTGAACGGGCGCGGGGGAGGGGAAGTTCATGGTATTCCACAGTTAGGCATTTGGGCAGCCAGCCGCAACATCGAAGCCGGGCCCGGCTACTCCCTGGAACGGGAATGAATCCTACGCCGTCTTGCGTTCGCGGTCCTTGGCGAGGTAGGGCGCCAGGTACTGGCCGGTGAAGCTCTCGGGCGTGGCGGCCACGTCTTCCGGTGTGCCCGACGCCACGATCCGTCCCCCCTTGAAACCGCCCTCGGGGCCCAGATCGATGATCCAGTCGGCGGTCTTGATTACCTCGAGATTGTGTTCGATGACCACCACGGTGTTGCCGTGCTCCACCAGGGCGTGGAGCACATCCAGCAGCTTGCGCACATCGTCGAAATGGAGACCGGTGGTGGGCTCGTCGAGGATGTAGAAGGTCTTGCCGGTGGCGCGCCGCGACAGTTCCTTGGCGAGCTTGACCCGCTGGGCTTCGCCGCCCGAAAGGGTCGTCGCCTGCTGGCCCAAATGGATATATCCAAGACCCACGCGTTCCAGGGTGGCCAGTTTGTCGCGGATCGCCGGGACGGCCTTGAAGAAGTGCGCTCCTTCCTCGACTGTCATATCAAGAACGTCGGCTATCGATTTGTTCCGAAAATGAATTTCAAGAGTTTCCCGATTGTATCGTTTGCCGTGGCAAACATCGCATTGCACATACACGTCGGGAAGAAAGTGCATCTCGATCTTGATGACGCCGTCGCCCTGACAGGCCTCGCATCGTCCGCCCTTGACGTTGAAGGAGAACCGCCCGGGCTTGTAGCCCCGCGTCTTCGCGTCCGGCAGGTTGGCGAACCAGTCGCGGATGGGAGTAAAGGCGCCGGTATAGGTGGCGGGATTGGAACGCGGCGTCCGGCCGATGGGGCTCTGATCGATATCGACCACCTTGTCGATGCGCTCGATGCCCTCGATACGGTCGTGCGCCCCGGCGTGAAGCCGGGCGCCGTGCAGGCGGCGGGCGAGCGCTTGATACAGCGTGTCCACCACCAGGGTGGATTTGCCGCCGCCCGACACGCCCGTGACACACGTGAAGGTGCCGAGGGGGAACTCCACGGTGAGGTCCCGAAGGTTGTTAGCGCGGGCGCCCACCACCTTCAAATAACGGCCTTTCTTCACCGGCCGGCGGCGGGCGGGGGTGGGGACTTCCCGGGCGCCGGTCAGGTATTGGCCGGTCAGGCTATCGGCGTTGGCCATCACCTCCTCGGGCAACCCGCGCGCCACGACGGCGCCGCCGTGGACGCCGGCGCCGGGTCCCATGTCCACCAAATAGTCGGCGGTGCGGATCGCTTCTTCGTCGTGCTCGACGACGATGACGGTGTTTCCCAGGTCCCGGAGACGCCGGAGCGCGGTGAGCAGGCGGTCGTTGTCGCGCTGATGCAGGCCGATGGAAGGCTCGTCGAGCACGTAAAGCACGCCCGTGAGGCCGGAGCCGATCTGCGACGCCAGCCTGATTCGCTGGCTCTCGCCGCCCGACAAGGTGCCGGACGTGCGCGACAGCGTCAGATAGCCAAGACCCACATTCTTGAGAAACCCCAACCGTTCGTTGATTTCCCTCAGAATACGCCGCGCGATCTCGCGCCTTTGCGGTGTGAGGGTTTGCTCGAGGCCCGAGAACCAGTCGGCGGCGGCGTCAATGGACATTTCGGCCGTTTCGCTGATGTCACAGCCCGCGAGCTTGACCGCCAAGGCCTCGGGTTTCAGGCGCTTGCCGCCGCATGTGTCGCATCGGGTGACGGTCTGATAGCGGGAAAGCTCGTCGCGAACCCACGCCGAGTCCGTCTCCTTCCACCGTCGTTCCATGTTGGGAACCACGCCTTCGAACGGTTTGCGGATCTCGTACGCCCGGACGCCATCGTTGTAGCGCATGGTCAGCGGCTCGCCGTTCGATCCGAAGAGAATGAGCTGCCGCACATCGGGCGTCAGCTTGCCGTAGGCGGTCGCAAGGTCGAAACCGAAATGGGCGGCGAGGCTGTCCAGGGTCTGGCGGTAGTATTTCGACGATGAGTTGGCCCACGGCGCGATCGCGCCCTCCGCCAGCGACAGCCGGTCGTCGGGGATGACCAGCTCGGGGTCGAAGAACATTTCCGTGCCGAGCCCGTCGCACGACGGGCAGGCCCCGAACGGGTTGTTGAACGAAAACAGCCGAGGTTCGATTTCATCGATGGTGAATCCCGAAACCGGGCAGGCGAATTTGGCGGAAAACGTCGTTCGATCGCCGGTGTCCGCGTCCTCGGTGAACGCCAGCCCGTCGGCGAGAGCCAGCGAGGCCTCCAGGCTGTCGGCGAGCCGGCCGGCGATACCGTCGCGAATGATGACGCGGTCGACCACCACTTCGATGTCGTGTTTGAGCTTCTTGTTGAGCTCCGGCGCCTCCTCGATGTCGTAAATGGCGCCGTCGATCTTGACCCGCTGGAAGCCGCGCTTGCGCAGGTCGAGAAGTTCCTTGCGGTATTCGCCCTTGCGGCCGCGGACGATCGGCGCCAGCACCAGCAGCCGCGTTCCCTCCGCCATATCCATGACGCGGTCCACCATCTGGCTCACCGTCTGGCTTTCGATGGGCAGGCCGGTGGCGGGCGAGTGCGGAACGCCGGCGCGGGCCCAAAGGAGCCGCATGTAATCGTAGATCTCGGTCACCGTGCCAACGGTGGAGCGCGGGTTGCGCGACGTGGTCTTCTGCTCGATGGAAATTGCCGGGGACAGACCCTCGATGGAGTCCACGTCCGGTTTCTGCATCAGTTCCAGGAACTGGCGCGCGTACGCGGAGAGCGATTCCACATACCGCCGCTGGCCTTCCGCGTAAATAGTGTCGAAGGCGAGGGACGATTTGCCCGAGCCCGACAGGCCGGTGATCACCGTCAGGCTGTTCCGGGGAATCTCGACGTCGATATTGCGCAGATTGTGCTCGCGCGCGCCACGAATGGCGATTTTGTCCATGGGTTCTCCCGGAGCGGCATGCGATCCCGCAAGAGATCTATCACAGCCTCGAATATAGGTTCGGAATACAAGGCAAGCCAACGGCGGTAAAGTACCCGAATGTCTGGGAGAGAGTCCCAGAGACGGGTGCCGTCCCCGTCTTCCCGTTGGATTGGGCCACCCGGCGCGTGAAAAGGCGTGGCGCCGTCACGGAATTTGCGTGTAGAGTCCGGGGACGATCGATACGGTCGGCCTCAAAATCATAACCAGCGGCGAGGAGGGATATGTCGGGATCTGTCAATAAAGTTATCCTTGTTGGAAACCTGGGGCGCGATCCCGAGATTCGAAACCTCCAGGACGGGACCAAGGTCGTCCATTTGTCCGTGGCCACTTCGGAGCGGTGGAAAGATCGTCAAAGTGGCGAGCCGCGCGAAAAAACCGAATGGCACCGGGTGGTGATCTTCAACGAGCGCCTTGCAGACGTGGCCGAACGTTTCCTGCGCAAGGGTTCGAAGGTATACCTCGAGGGCGCCCTGCAGACCCGCAAATGGACCGGCAATGACGGGGTGGAGAAGTATACCACGGAGGTCGTGCTGCAACGGTTCCGCGGCGAGTTGACCATGCTCGACGCCAAAGGCGAAGGCGGATCGTATGGGGGCCGCGAACCGTCCTACGGCGGCGAGCCGTCGTATGGCGGCGGCGAATCATCCGGCCGGTCTTCGGGCGCCGCTCCCGGTCCGGAGCTCGACGACGACATACCCTTTTAGCGGCGGTTTCAGATCGGCGCCGGTCATCCTCGGGGCACGCGAAAGCCGTCCCGGCGGGGCATTGGGATGTTAACAAGGACCGTTCCAGCTATCGGTGGGGCCTTGGCCGTTTTGTTGACGGCTGTGGTTCTCTTTGTCTGGTTCGCGGATCGAGGCCACGGCCCCGAGGCCGTGGTTGTCGCGCTTCCCGATGTCGCGACGGAAGCGGTAGCGCTCCGCGACACCCCGGAACCGACCTTGGACCCGACCCCGGAACCGACCCAGGAACACGCATCGGCGCCGCCCCATGACTCCGGCGACGGACCCCCGGATGAACTGGACGCTCTGACGATGGCCGCCGGGGAGATCGACGCGGCCGAATCCGTCCCTTCGGATCGTGCGTCGAGCGCTCCGGATGGCGATGTTGAGAACCTCGACGCGTCATCGCAAGGCGCGGATGCGAGTCCAGAGGAACGACCCGATCGATCTTCCGGTGTCGTTGAACCGTCGGTGGAAGAAGCCTCCCCGCCGGCACGGACGGCGCCGCGCCATGGGCAACTCGCCTGGTTCGAAATCGGGTTGATTACCCGGAGCAGCAATTTGCGGGAAAATCCCGATGTGAACGCGGCCATTGTCGCCAGGTTGAGCCCGGGGACGCACGTTCAGGTGCTCGAAGAAAGGCCGGTGTTCGGCTACTACCGCGTTTCGTCCGAGGGTCGGGAAGGCTGGGTATGGTGGTTGAACGTGGAGCCGGGAATTCCCGTTGACGATCGAGGCTAAGTATTCCTGACCTGAACGCTGGGCACCTGCGGCGTTTGTTGTGTGCGGTGCAACACCATGGTAGGTTCCGCCGTCGTTCACGCGCCATCCATTCAGTCCTGAGAAAAGCTCGTTGGATATACCTCCCTCCGCGCCCTTGAATCCCGATATCGCCCCCGTCGCCATCGAAGAAGAGATGCGGCGTTCGTACCTCGATTACGCCATGAGCGTGATCGTCAGCCGGGCGCTGCCCGACGTCCGCGACGGTCTGAAACCCGTCCAGCGGCGGATCATCTATTCCATGGACGAAAGCGGGTATACGCACGACAAGCCGTACCGTAAATCCGCGCGCATCGTCGGCGACGTCATGGGTAAGTATCACCCCCACGGCGATCAGGCGATTTACGACGCGCTGGTACGCATGGCCCAGTCCTTCGCCATGCGTCTGCCGCTCATCGACGGGCAGGGCAACTTCGGGTCCATGGACGGCGACCGGGCGGCGGCGATGCGCTATACCGAGGCGCGCATGGCCCGCGCCGCGCACGCTCTGATCGACGACATCGACAAGGACACCGTCGACTTCCGGCCGAATTACGACGAATCGGTCCAAGAGCCTTCGGTTTTGCCGGCCCGCTACCCCAACCTTCTGGTCAACGGCGCCGGCGGCATCGCCGTGGGCATGGCGACCAATATACCGCCTCATAACCTCGGCGAGATGATCGACGCTTGCTGCGCCGTGATCGACGCCCCGGACATTACCATCGCCGAACTGATCGAGAACCACGTTCAGGGGCCGGATTTTCCCACCGGCGCGTTGATCCTCGGCCGCCACGGAATCATGTCCGCCTTTCATACCGGCCGAGGATCGGTGGTCATGCGCGGCCGCGCGCGCATCGAGGAAATCCGCAAGGACCGGATGGCCGTCATCATCGACGAGGTCCCGTATCAGGTGAACAAGGCGCGTATGGTCGAAAGCATCGCCGACGCCGTGCGCGACAAGAGAATCGAGGGCATCTCCGACCTGCGCGACGAGTCCGATCGCGATGGCGTCCGCGTGGTCGTGGAAATCAAGCGCGATGCCGAGGCGGAAATCGTTCTCAATCAGCTTTACCGGTACACGCCGCTGCAAACGACCTTCGGCGTCAACATGCTCGCCCTCGATGGTGGCCAGCCACGATTGATGAACCTGAAGGACATCATCGTCGCGTTCCTGGCGTTCCGCGAGGACGTCATACGCCGCCGGACGATCTTCTTGCTGGGAAAGGCCCGCGACCGGGCGCATGTGCTCGCGGGGCTCGCCGTGGCGGTGGCGAATATCGACGAGGTGGTCGCGCTGATCCGCCGGTCTCCGGATCCGGCGGCCGCGCGGGCCGCCTTGATGGAGCGCGCGTGGCCGGCG
Source organism: uncultured Alphaproteobacteria bacterium (assembly GCA_963771545.1). Classification (GTDB taxonomy): domain Bacteria; phylum Pseudomonadota; class Alphaproteobacteria; order Rhodospirillales; family Defluviicoccaceae; genus CAKZLS01. Next base: position 2,322,798 of record CAVYTX010000002.1, on the reverse strand, counting down.
CTGGACGTGGAACCGCTCATCGCCCTGATCGAGGATCCGAGGCAAGGCGTAAAGGATGGGAAATATCAACTGAGCGACATCCAGGCGCGGGCGATCCTGGACCTGCGGCTTCACCGGCTGACCGGGCTCGAGCGGGAAAAAATCGGCGCCGACCTCAAGGCCCTCGGTGAAGAAATCAAGGAATACCTCGAAATCCTGGGATCTCGCGACCGGCTACTCAACGTCCTCAGGGGCGAGCTGATCGAGGCCAAGGAAGCCTTTGCGACACCCCGGCGGACCGCGCTGGTGGAGCACGAGGCCGAAACCGACATCGAGGATCTCATCCAACGCGAAGACATGGTGGTGACGGTCACCAACACCGGCTACATGAAGCGGGTGCCGCTCAGCACCTACCGGGCGCAGCGCCGCGGCGGCAAGGGCCGGTCGGGCATGTCGACCCGCGACGAGGATTTCGTGAGCCAGGTGTTCGTCGTGAATACCCATACCCCGGTGCTGTTCTTTTCCTCGACGGGCATCGTCTACAAACTGAAGGTCTATAAACTTCCGTTGGGAACGCCACAGGCGCGCGGCAAGGCCATGATCAATCTTCTGCCGCTGGATCCCGGGGAGACCATTACCACCCTCATGCCGCTTCCGGAGAACGAGGACACCTGGGGAGCGTCTTTCGTGGTGTTCGCCACGGCGTCCGGGAAGGTGCGCCGCAATGCGCTGAGCGACTTCACCAATGTCATGGCCAGCGGAAAGATCGCCATGAAACTGGACGAGGGCGATCGCTTGGTGCGGGTGCGGACGTTCATGGAGGACGACGACATTCTGCTGTTCACCCGGCGCGGCCAGTGCATCCGTTTTCCCGTCGCGGAGGTCCGGGTTTTCAGCGGGCGGACCTCGACCGGTGTGCGCGGCATACGGCTGGCCGAAAGCGACGAAGTCATCAACATGTGCGGGCTGCGGCACTTTGAAGCGGATGCGCCGAGCAGGGAAGAATACCAGCAGGCGGTCAATGCCAAGCGGCGGCTGGCGGGCAGCGACTACAGCGAGCGGCTGGAGGACAAGGACCGGGACGAATCCCTCGCCGCCCGCCTTGACCAACCCTTGTACCAGGAGATGGCCGCGAACGAGGAGTTTTTGCTCACGGTGTCCGAAGACGGCTTCGGCAAGCGCACATCGTCCTACGAATACCGCATCAGCGGACGCGGCGGGCAGGGCGTGGCGGCCATGGATCTCAATCGCGCGCACGGAACAAGCACAACGGTCGCGGCGTTTCCGCTGATGGATGGCGACCAGATCGTGATGATCACCAATGGCGGTCAGTTGATCCGCTGCGGCGTCAACGAGATCAGCACCATGAGCCGCAAGACCCGTGGGGTGAAGCTGTTCGCCACCGGCGATGGCGAGAGCGTGGTTTCGGTGACGCGGATTCGCGATATGGAGGACGCGGACGCCGATCCCGATGCGGGGGAAGGGGACGGGGAGCCCGGCGAAGGCCCGTCGGAAAGCACGGAAAGCACGACAAGCGAGACCGGCGAACCAGGGACGCCCGAGTAAAACAAAAAACAAAGAAAAAAACCTGGCATTCACGCAGGGGGTGGGAAGAGGAAAAGAGGGATGCGCAACTGCCGTATCGGCGTTTACCCGGGGACGTTCGATCCCGTCACCAATGGACACATGGATATCATTTCCCGCGCGACGCACGTGGTGGACCGCCTGGTGGTTGGAGTCGCCGCCAACGCCGGCAAGGAGCCGTTGTTTACTTTGGCGGAGCGGGTGGAGATGCTGCGGGAACAAGTCTCCAGGATGACGAACGGCGATGGCTCCATGATCGAGGTCGTTCCGTTTAACCAGCTTCTGATGCATTTCGTTGCCGAGGTTGGGGCGAAGGTCATTCTCAGAGGTCTGCGCGCGGTTTCCGACTTCGAGTACGAGTTTCAGATGGCCGCCATGAACGCCAGGCTGAATGACCAGGTCGAGACGGTTTTCCTCATGGCCTCGGAAAATCATCAGTTTATCGCGTCCCGGTTCGTAAAGGAGGTGGCCATGCTCGGCGGCGACATCCGCACGTTCGTGCCGGAGGAGGTCGAGCGGATGACGGTGAAAAAGCTTCGCGATACCGGAAGTTTGGCGAGCGGCGAGGATTGACCGCGGTTCCGGCGGGTCTGTATGTTGGCGTCTTCCCGCGTTTTTTCCTTGAGTTCCGATAGGGCGCGTAGCTCAGTTGGCAGAGCATCTGACTTTTAATCAGAGGGTCGCAGGTTCGAGACCTGCCGCGCCCACCAAGGAATTCATTGTTAGTGACCGTTAGTATTAGACGAGCGAGTGGCCATGCAGGCATGGCCTTGGTCGATCATGAGTGGAACGATGGCGTTGGCCACGGCGGCGCCGGCCATGGCGGCGCCGACCGAGGTCAAATGATTGTTGTTGAGGAAGTGCGCGCCGTCGGCGGGAATGTCCGCCATTGGATCGATGAAGCTCCAACCCAAATCGTTCGAAGCTTTCGCCATTTCGTCGATGATCAACTCTTTCAGGTGGAGGATGTCCGCGGGGCCGAGGCCCCGGGTTCGATCGCGTAAGCCTCGCGTTAATTTTGTCTGCTCCCGCGGCGTCTGGTCGGATCGAAGGATACCGCGATAGGCGATGGCGACAACGGGCGCCTGCCCGATTTCCTTGGCCAGATCCTCAACCTGATCCTTAACGATCGCCGCCACTTCCTGGTCCGGAAGTTCTTGGCGCAGGTCAATTCGTTCGGAGCGCCGTCTTTCACGTTCGCGATGAAGGGCTGGAATCACATGGACCAAAAGGCGGGAATGCCGGGTCATGAAATGCGGCTCCGAGTTGACGGCAAATTGCAGCGCATCGGGATTTCGCGCCTGGTGTTCCCTTAGAATGTCCGTAATCGTGCCGGCGAGCAAAACATAGACGTCGGGTTCGAGCGGGCGCACCTCACCCGGGAGGACATCGCTCAGCATGCGGAGCGTGTATAAAGGCCCCGCGACCTTAACGTAGTCGAACCGGCATGACGGATACGACCTCTGCAGCGCCGCCGCCGCCACGCCGGAGATCGTCTGTTCCTCCGGCACGTCGGCGCCAAGCATCATCGAGTCGCCGAGAAACGCAATCCGGATCGTGCCGGGCGGTTTTGGAACTTCGATTTCAGGCCCTCGGAAGCCGAGAGAATTGATATGGATATGACGATACTCGGCGCCGGGAATGAAACGCTCCATCTCGCCGTCGCTCGAGGGGAAAATGGCCGCGGCGCGCAGCCCGGCCCACTCGAAGGAGCGCTCCTTTACAAGGCCCTTCTGCCATTCCAAAGTCCTCATCAGGATTTCGCCGGCCACGGCCGCGAGCAGCACGCCAACGATCAAAGTGAGTGCGAAAAGGACTTCCTTGCGGCGATCGCTAAGCCTCATCGTCAAGCGGACCCCGGCCCGTGCAAACTCAATACCGCCCGTAGCGAAAATCGGCCGGCGGCTCAAAGCTGCAAAGCAGGACGCCGACGATCAGGGCGGCAAACCAGAGGGCACACAGAACCCCAGCCGGGGTGGGGCCCAAAATTAGACGGAAATAACCGTACATCGCGCTTCTCCAATCATAACCAGAAAAAAAGCATCGACCTAAACGTTGTCAAGGCGTCCAAGGGCGTTTCGGCCGTAAGGATGACGAAGCTGAACCAAACGAAATGCACCGTCATCAACACCTTGATCCAGTGGAAGGGCGTGGCGAGGACGGTGGGTATGGCTTTGTCAACGAGAGCGCCATACCGCTCCGCCTTTTGCCAAACAATGATTCCGATTCCGTGATAGGCCCCCCAAATCAGAAACCGCACTGAAATCTCATGCCAGAGGCCAATAATCACCATGGTGGACAGCGCGCCCAGCGCGGGGCTGCGGGTCACCGACACCACGACGCCATAGATGTAATTCCGGCACCACTGCGACAGAGAAATGTGCCAGGAGCGCCAGAACGCGGCGATATTCGACTGCAGATAGGGCCAGTTGAAATTCTCGATCACCCGGAATCCAAGGAGACGCGCGAACCCGATGGCGATGTCGGAAAAACCCGAAAACTGAAAATAAAGATTGAGCCCTGTCTGTACGATCGACGCATAAAGGGCGAGCGGGGCATTCTGATCGGGGAGACCCGCGATATAGTCGCCGAACAGTCCTTCGGTGAGGAAGTTGCTCAGGATCGCAATCTTGGCGTAGCCATAGACGATCCGTTCCGCTCCCCCCGAAAGCAGCTCGGGGTCGAAACGCTGACGGACCAGATCCCGCCGATAGTCTTCGATGCGGTTGATCGGACCCACGACGATCGTCGGCAGAAAGAAGAGGTAGCCAACGAGTTCGCGCGCCGGAACCGGCGGCACATGGCCCTTGAGGCGTTCCAGGACAAAGTGGATGCAGCGGAACGTATAGTAGGACAGGCCGAGCGGGATGACGACGGTGTCGAGCAGCCGCGTATCGTCAACGGTCTGACCGATCTTGAAAAAAACCAGGACCGCGACGTAAAAGGCGATCGCCACCGCCCCGACAGGTGTGGAAACCGTCCGTCGAGACGTGGCGAAATACGTCACGGTGGTGAAAGAAAGAAGAATAACCGCGGAAATGGGCGAATATACGGTGAGAAAAATCAACGTAATGCCGACGAGCACAACGCCCCGCCACTCCTTCGGCGCGAGCCAGTAAAGCGCGACTGTCGCCCACATCCAGGTCAGCCAAGTAACGGAGAGATAATGCATTGTACGATGCGTCGGCTCACAGGAAATCGGTGAAGCCGGACACGACGGCGAACCCGGATGCCGCGAGAACGAAAACGCCGACGAGGGTGACCGTCAAAATCCAGACCCAAACGGGCGCCGGCCGGTAATGCGTTTTAAAGTAGGAAACGCTCTCCTTGGACCTCACGAATTCACCCCGCCCGGTACGGCCCTGCGACGCGCCACGAGATCCTTCAAGTGTTCAAGGCGCGAGACACTCAGAATGTCGCGGGGCGATAGTTCAATGCCGAAGACCTCCTCCGCCGCCAGCACAAGGGTCATGTGGGCGAGGCTGTCCCATCCAAAGGTCGTTCGCGCTTCGGAGCTGAGTTTGAGATCCTTGGACTCGCAACCGAAAACCCTTGCGGCGACCTCCAGGATTTGTTCCTCCAGCGCCAGATCGGCGCGCACGAAGTTCACGGCATGGTCCGCGTCCACCATGGCTTTGAGTTCGTCCACCAGGATTTTGCCGGCGGGATTCCGCGGCAGGGCGTCCATGATCTTTAGAACCCGGGGCACTTTGTGCGGCGCCAGATGCCGCCGGCAATGGTCGATAAGGACCGGCACCGGGATTTCGCCGCCGCCATCGCGCGGCACGACGGCGCTGGCGACCATCTCGCCCCAGACCGGATCGGGCAGGCCGAATGTCATCGCTTCGGCGACGGCCGGATGCTCGAGCAGCACATCGGTGACGTCCTGCGGGTGAATGTTGGTGCCGCCGGAGATGATCAACGCCTTCTTCCGGCCAATGATCGTTACAAAACCGTGGGTGTCCATTGCCGCGAAATCACCGGTCGAGAACCATCCGCCGGTAATCGCCCTGGCGGTCAACTCCGGCTGGCGAAAATATCCTTGCATGATGTTGTCGCCGCGGATCAACAGTTCGCCCGTTTCGCCCTCGGGCACGTTCGCGCCGGCGTCGTCCACGATGCGGATCTCGCAGTCCACGGGCTTGCCGATGGTTCCGATCCGGTACCGATCCTCGTCGGGACCGCAATACAGCGCCTCGCACACGGTCTCCGAAAGGCCGTAGGTATTGACCACCTTGACGCCGAACCGGGATTGGATCGAGCGCCAGAGGCTCTCCGGCAGGCGGTCGCCACTGCTTCGGATATAGCGAAAGTCGCGTGTCCGGAACGCCTCGTCGAATTCGGTGTGAAGGCGATCGATGAGGGAGAGGATCGCCGGCACGACGATGAAATGGGTTATCCGATCGCGGTAGACGCCATGGAGAAGCGTCTCGAGTTCCTGAACCATGAATTTCCGTGGACGGAACAATGTCGCGCCGGTCAGAAACGTGATCAGCGGCCCGTGCAAGATTCCGTCGGTAAAGTGGAGCGGAAGTGGATTCAGGATGTTGCTGTCCGTATCGTAGTCATAAACCTTCAGGAAGGTCTCGAGCTGGGCCGCCAGGTTCCGATGGCTGAGTTGGACAACCTTGGGGACGTTCGTGGTGCCGGAGGTGAACAACATGAGACCGGTCGCATCCGCCGCCACGGGATCCGGCGCTTCGACCGGCTGGACCGTGGCGATTTCGGCGTTCAAACCGTCGGTCGCCGGACGGTCCGCCTGCTTGCCCCCAAGCAGCCGTCCGATAAGGCCGCCCGCGGACTGGCGTTCGGAAGGTTCGATGACGGTGTGCGCGATGCCCGAAGGGATAGGAGCCGTATCGAGAGTCGTCCGGTCGATGAAAACATGGGATACGCCCGAAGCCGCGAGCGCGTGCCGCCGCTCTCCCGGGCTCAGCTCCGTGTTCAGATTGATCACGGCGAGACCGGAACGCAAGCCGGCGAACAGGAGCGCCGCCATGTCCGGCACGCTTTCGGTCACGATCCCGATCCGATCGCCGCGTTTCAACCCCTTGGCCTCGAACAGGGCATAAAGCCGCGCGATCCGATCGACCAGATCGCCGTACGTCGTTACCCGGCCGTCCACCACCAGGATGGCTTTGGAGGGAACCGCGCGCGTGGCGGCACGATCGAACATATCCGAGAATTCCATGCCGGTACCTCACAATGAGTCCCTATCACTGAGCATTGGTATTACATCGTTAACATGAAGAGATCGTCAAAACGCAGCGGGTCACGAGGTGGTCTCGGCTTCGAACTCCTGACGCAATCTCCGTTTGTCTGGCTTGCCCCGTGCAACGCGAGGGAAATCTTCACGAAACACGACGTGTGCCGGCACCTTATACGGCCCCAATTCCTCGAGCACTCGGGTCTTCAGTTGGATCTCGACCGCCTTTTGATCGGCGTCGCGTTGGGTTGCCGTTAAAATCACCGAGGCGCCGAGGCGTTCTATCCCATCGCCGTCATTCCAGCCGAAGACGCAAGCTTCACGAACGACGTTGGACGCGTAAAGCACATTCTCGATCTCCACCGGGCTGACGAGTCCCCCTTCATGGGTCTTCACGATATCGCGCCGTCTACCGATGACCTCAATTCGACCGTCTGCATGAACCCGGCCAAGATCGCCCGTCCAGTACCACCCGTCCCTCACGGGAACGCTGTCATCGACCGGCCCGAGATAGCCAAGCATCAAATTGCCGGTATGGACACAAATCTCGCCCGCCTGACCGGGCGCGCAGGGTGTGCCATCCTCATTGAGAACGCGGATCAAGACTTCGGAAGCCCAGCCGCCTCCGGAACTCATGGCGCCAGGCCGGTCGGGATCGGTAAAAGCGGCGTTGCCGATCTCGGTTGCCCCATAATAGTCGACAATCGCCGCACCGAACCGGTCTCGGAACCCCTCGGCGGTGCTCCGATCGAGAATACCGGCGATACTGAATACCATCCGCAGATCGGGCAGGCCATTTTCTCTCAAACGGTCACCGGCTTTGACAAAACCGCGCAGCACATTCGGCACCGCGGTTAACCGCGTGACCCCGTAGGTCTGACAAACCAAAGCAAGCGCCAGCGGCTGACGGCGGGCCAATTCCGTCGGCAGAACCACCCGGCCGCCACACCAAAGCGGCAAGGTGACCATACTGCGGAATCCGCCAAGCGCCGTGAAATCCATCGCCGTGCAGAAAATATCGTCCGGTTGAAACCCGAACGAATTCGCGGCGATTTCGGTCGTCCGAAAGACGGACTCGTGGCTCGTGATGATCGCTTTCGGCTCGCCCGTCGATCCGCTGGTGAATCCGATAAACGCCGGGTCGGACGGCGACACGGTGTCGCTGGGCCCAAAATCGTTGGGAGATGCGGAACCGGCCTGGGTCCACTCCGAAAAATCCGGGACTCCCCCGCCCGTCAAAAAACTGACTCTCTTGCCCGTCTCGGGAAGCGGGCCGATCTGATCGAAACGGGCCGAGAACGTCATCGCCGCGGGCGCTCGGCGGATCATTTTGCGAAGCGTCGCCGGGCCCGCGAAGTCGCCAAGACGCACGACGACCCCGCCCAGAAGGAGCGTCGCAATCGAAACCAGGAAGGATTCCAAGCGCTGTGTCGCATCCACCGCGACCCAACTTCCCTTGGTGACGCCTTCTTCCCGCAAATTCGCGCCCACGCGCCGAACGAGATCCGAAACCTCGCCAACCGCGAGAGCGCCTTCGTCCGCGACATAGACCAATGGGTCCCGATGGCTCCGTTCCAGCCCTTTGCGGATGATCGTGTTGGCGGTTCGTTGGGCCCACGGCCATGCCGAGAACGGCGGGCGGCCGTTGCTTAAAGCAAGTTCCGGAGCGGCGTTGCCCAAACCGAGCCGCTCGCGCAGCGTCTTTGCGCATGGACCGATGCTGGCGATATCGAGCTGGAGAGCGCGGCCGATGCGCTCTTCCGGCGCGCCCAGTGCGAGCCAATAGAGCAGGATCATTTCGTGCGGCGTCACATCGAAACGCCGACCGGACTCCGTCCTTACCGTTCCGGCTTGGACATCGAGATAGAGGGAAGCGGGAGCCGTCTCAAACATCGTTCAATTGCCCCCGGTTGTCCATGCCTATCGCCGCGCCGCATTCCAAAATCAGGTGTTAAAGCATGAGAGTTATACAACCCCCGTTTAAGGTCTTGCAACACCCCCAAAGGGGGGAGTCGCGTCATCGCTGGACCAAACCGCCGCTCTGTGTAGGACGATATTTGTTTAAATTTTATAAAAAATAAAAACAACTGCAACAATAAATTAAAATAAAAAATACTGTATTAGTATCGATTTTGGTTAAAAATAACTGTTTTGCAATGTGTGTTCGTCAAGTTTATTACTATCGTAACCACTCTGTTGTTTAATCGATTGTGATTACCACACCCGCGCGAATACGCGGAGGAGGGCTGCGATGGCGACTGACAACACTCAACCGAACTCCGACCAGAGCACTCGCGCGCCGGCCGGAAATACCGCTGACGCGCCCGAAACCGCTGGAAACGCGCCGGCCCAGCTTGCCCCCGAGGGGCAACCGAGCGAAAAATCCGGCCCAGCCGACATCGAAAAAGCACGGGCGGAGGCCGCCGCCCAGGCCGCTCCCGCGGCCGGGCCGGAAGGTTCCGTTGAGGCCAATGACGCTTCGGGCGCGGACGAAGACGCCACGGTCGTGGTTTCCGGTGGACCCCGGTCACCGGTCCCTCAGCCACCCGCTCCCCGGTCTCCGGACCCCCAAGGCGCAAGCGTCCTCTCGACCGCGCGGCTTCATGGCGCCGATGAAGATGCGTTCCGCCAGACGTTCGAGCGGAATGAAACTTCCGAGCATGGGACGGGCGCAACGCGATTCGGGGCGCGCGGCGGAGCGGACTTTGGAACAGGCCGGTCCGGAGACGGCACGTCCGGCGACATTGGTGCGGCGCCGGAACGGGGTCCCGATGCCACCGTGAACAACACGAGCATCTGGAGCACCGTCGGCGATGACCGGCCCGATGCCACGCCCGTCGCCCGAGAAGTCATGATGGAACAGACGGTTGCGGGACATCTGGTTGATGGTACCGACAATGCCGACACGCTCAGTGGCGGCGGCGGCAGGGACACCCTCCAGGGCCTGGCGGGAGACGACACCTTGTCCGGCGGCGGCGGCGGCGACGAGATCGACGGGGGCGCCGGCAGCGACAGCATCGACGGCGGCTCCGGAAACGACGATCTGAGGGGCGGCGACGATGGAGATACCCTCAGCGGCGGCGGCGGGCGCGATACGCTGGACGGGGGATCCGGCGACGACCAACTCGCGGGCGACGGCGGCAACGACCAGCTGAACGGCGGCGCGGGCGCCGATACGCTCGACGGCGGCGCCGGGAACGACGAATTGCGAGGCGGCGCGGACGACGATGTGTATGTGTTGGACGGCAGCACGCACGATCACGATACGGTGGCGGACGACGGCGGAACGGGCGATACCGTCCGGTTCGCCAACATGGATCCGGTCGGCGATATCGCGTCCATCGAACAGGATGGCGGCGATCTGGTCTTCGGTTATGCCGACGGCGGCTCGCTGACCATCGAGGACTACTACGGCGCCGGCGCCATCGAAACCTTCGAGTCCGATGGCGACGCCCTTCAAATGGGTGACACCGGCGACAACACCATGACCACCGATGGCGGCCGACAGCTGCTGTTCGGCGATGCCGGTGACGATACGCTGTCGGCGGGAGCGGACGACGATCGCCTCATGGGCGGGAGCGGCGACGACTCCTTGGCGGGCGGGTCCGGCGGCGACACCTTGGATGGCGGCTCCGGCGGCGACGTGTTGAATGGCGATCAGGGCGCCGATGTCCTCAATGGCGGGAGCGGCGACGATACCCTCGACGGCGGAACCGAGAACGATGTCCTGGCGGGCGGCGACGGGAACGACTCCCTCGTCGGCGGCGCCGGCGACGATGTGCTGGATGGCGAGGCCGGCAATGACACCTTGAATGGCGGCGCCGGCGACGACGCCTTGGCGGGCGGCGACGGTGACGACGTTTATGTGTTCAGCGGCGCGACCACCGATCACGACATAATCACCGATACCGGCGGTTCCGACACCATCCGGTTCGAGGGCTTCGATCCGTTCGACGAGGTCAGCCAGATCGTGAAGTCCGGCAAGGACCTGGTTTTCCAGTTCGCGGACGGCGGTTCCCTGCGGATCACCAAATTCTTCACCACCGCCAACACGATCGAAACCTTGGAGGGGGACAGCTTCTCCTACCAGATGGACCCGGCAGGGTCCGGCCCCTGGGATAATCTGAACGACTTTCTGGGCGTGGGAGAGCAGTGGCAGGGAACCGGCGCGAGCGAGACCCGCACGGGAACCGGCAACTCCGATCTCCATGAGGGCATGGGCGGCAATGACACCCTTGACGGCGGGCAGGGCAACGACACCCTCGACGGCGGCACCGGCGACGACGACCTGGTTGGCGGCGCGGGCAACGACTCGCTGATCGGGGACGCCGGCGCCGACACGCTGAACGCCGGCGACGGCAACGACACCCTCGATGGCGGCGCCGGCAACGATGAAATGACCGCCGGCGCCGGAGACGACTCCCTAAGCGGTGGCGCCGGCGCCGATACCCTGAACGCCGGAGACGGCCATGACACCCTCGATGGCGGCGCCGATGGCGATGAACTGACCGGCGGCGCCGGAAACGATTCCCTGAGCGGCGGCGCTGGCGCCGATACCCTGGACGGCGGCGCCGGCAATGACATCCTCGACGGCGGCGCCGGGGACGATCAACTCGCCGGCGGCGCTGGAGACGATGTCTATGTCTTCGACGCGGCGGGCACCGATGACGACGTGATCACCGACATGGCCGGAACCGACACCATCCGGTTCGAGGGCGTCGATCCGTTCGTCGCGGTCGATCAGGTCCAAAGGATCGGCGACGATCTCGTCTTCGACTTCTCGGCCGGAGGGTCGTTGACGGTGACGGATTTCTATGCCGGAAGTTCCGTCGGGACCCTGGAAGTGGGGCTCGAACTCTTATGAGATGCCGTCGGTCGGGGCCGCCGGTCCCTGGGCGACACTGAGCGATTTTCTCGACCAGGGCGTGGGCGAAAACTGGTCGGGAACGGTGGGGAACGACACCCACGTGGGTACCGATTTCGGCGACACGCTGAGCGGACTGGGCGGAAACGACGACCTGTCCGGCGGCTCGGGCGGGGATACACTAGTAGGCGGCGCGGGCGACGACACCCTATCCGGAGACGACGGAAACGATCTGCTGGTCGGCGGGGCGGGTAACAACAGCCTCGACGGCGGCGCGGGCGACGACGCCTATTTCTACGACGGCACCGGTTCCGACGATGTCATTAGCGACGCAAGCGGAGCCGACACCATCCAGTTCGAGGACTTCGACGCGTTCAATGAAGTACAGCAGGTTGCCCGGGTGGGCGGCGACCTCTCGTTCTCATTGACCGGCGGAAGGACGCTGACCGTCGAGGACTTCTTCAATGGCAATGAAATCGAAACCGTGGAGATCGACGGTACCCCGTACGAGTTGGGAACGACCTGGACTGACGGCCAAACCGGCACCTTGGACGATTTTCTGACTCCTCCGGTTGTCGCGACGGAGGGCGCCGACACATTGGACGGCGGCGACGGCAACGACTCCATCGACGGCCTCGGCGGAAACGATTCCATCCAGGGATACAATGGCCGGGATACGCTGCATGGCGGCGAGGGCGATGACACCATCCTCGGCGGCGAGGGCATGGACAGGCTGTACGGCGGCGCCGGGGCCGATTACCTCGACGGCGGCGCCAGCAACGACACCTTGGATGGCGGCGCCGGTGCCGATGCCCTCATCGGCGGCGACGGCAGGGACGTTTTGTCCGCCGATTACGCGGATCTGGATTTCGGTCTGGTCGACGGCGGCGCCTCCACCGACACGCTGGAAATCACCGACACGATGGGCGGCAGCATCGCGGACGTCGGTGCGCTGAACGTGGAGAAAGTGATCGGCAATGACGGCGATGACGCCTTCGACGCCTCGTCCATGTCGACCGGGATCGAACTGAAAGGCGAGGACGGAAACGACGCGCTCACCGGCGGCAGCGGCAACGATACCCTCGAGGGCGGCGCCGGCGCCGACACCGTCATCGGCGGCGCCGGGAATGATACCCTCCGGATCGACGCCGACGATCTGACCCTTGGCGACGCCTTCGTCAATGGCGGCGACGGCATCGACAAGGCGGAAGTTTCCGGCGGACAGGCGGGGCAGCCGGGTGTCGTAATCGACATGACGGCCCGAAGCATCGAGTGGGCCCGGGGGCACGATGGCAACGACTCCTTGATCGGTGGCGACGCCAACGAAACCTTGGAGGGCGGCGATGGCGCCGACACCCTGCTCGGCGGCGCGGGCGACGACCTCCTGAAGATCGATGCCGACGACCTCGCCCTTGGCGGCACCTTCGTCAACGGCGGCCCGGGCATCGACAAGGCCGAAATCGTGAGCTCGCTGGTGAACCCGCCCGGTGTCCATCTCGACATGTCCGACTTCGGCATCGAGCACGCCGTGGGCAACCGCGGCGACGACACGATCACCGGCGGCAGCGGCCCCGACACCCTCGACGGCGGCGATGGGGCCGACTCGCTGAACGGTGGATGGGGTGACGACTACATCATCATCGACATAGACGATGTGTACGTCGAGGGCGGCCTGGGTTTCGATACGGTGGAAGTGCGGGGCGCCTACAACGGCGGCATCCGGAATCTCAATCTTGGCGCCTCGCGGGTGGAAGTGGCGATCGGCGGCTCCGGTCAGGACAACTTCGACGCCTCCACCGCGCTGCAGGCCGTCGACCTGCAAGGCAACAACGGCGCCGACACCCTGACGGGCAGCGATTTCAACGACACGATCGAGGGGGGATACGGGGCCGATGAGCTTTATGGCGGCGACGGCAACGACTACTTCAAGATCGATCCCGATGACGCCGTCATCGACGGCGGCGCAGGCACCGATACGGTGGAAGTGACGTCGGGATCAACCGGGATCAGCCTCGATCTGTCAGCCGCCAGCATCGAGATCGTCATTGGCAGCAACTATGCCGACAGCCTGGACGGCAGCGTCAAGACCGAAGCCCTGTCGCTCGATGGCGGCAAGGGCGACGACACGCTTCTGGGCGGCACCGCGGACGACACGCTCATCGGCGGCAGCGGCAACGACACCGTGGTCGGCGGCGATGGTTCGGACGACCTTACCGGTGGCTACGGCAACGACGAGATGTGGGGGGACGTTGGCAACGACACACTCGATGCGGGTGACGGCAATGACACCGTCTATGGCGGCGACGGCGACGATTCGATCGATGGCGGATCGGGAAATGACGATCTCCGCGGAGAAGGCGGCGATGACGAGCTCCATGGCGGGGCCGGCGTGGACACGCTGGATGGAGGCGACGGCGCGGACGTTCTCGACGGCGGCGACTACGACGACGTTCTGAGCGGACAGGCCGGCGCCGACACCCTCAGCGGCGGCAATCACAAGGATACCCTCGACGGCGGCTCCGGCAACGATAGCCTCGATGGCGGATCGGGCAGCGACAGCCTCGATGGCGGCGACGGCGACGACGAACTGGTGGGCGGCGACGGGTACGACACCCTGTTCGGCGGCGACGGGAACGACATTCTGGTGGGCGGCGCCGACAACGACGAACTGACCGGGGGCGCGCTGGCCGACGTGTTCAAAATGACCCTGGACATGGACACCGACACCATCACCGATTTCGAACAGGGAACCGACCAGATCGATGTCGCGGATTTCGCCGTTCCCGACTGGGCGTCCCTCCAAGTCGGCATTTCCTACGATGGCGCGGACGCCACCGTTAACCTTGAGTCCTTCGGCGGTAGCGGCGGCGAGACCCTCGTTGTCCAGGGGATTACCGGCGCGGGCGGCGACGTCCTGACGCAAGGCGATTTCACAGGCATGCCGTGATGGAGAGTGTTGACCGATGACCCCGGAACCCATTTCGAACACCCGCGCGCCGGGAAAGGGCGCCCCGACCGTCCTGGAGGACGCGATGCGCGCGTGCCGGCGCGCGCTCGTAACGGTCGCCGCTTTCAGCTTCTTCATCAATCTGTTGATGCTGACGGTGCCGGTCTACATGGTGCAGGTGTTCAACCGGGTGATGACCAGCCGCAGCGAGGATACGCTGTGGGTGCTGACGGCGGCGGCGCTGATGGCGTTCGCGGTCATGGCCGTCCTCGATCTCATCCGCTCGCGCATTCTGGTCCGCATCGGGGTGTGGCTGGACGGCCGTCTGGGAGCAGTGGCCTTCACCGCCGGACTGGATGCTTCGGCGGCCGACCAGGGCGGCTCGCCGCAAGCGCTTCGGGATCTGGCGCACGTGCGGAACTTTCTCACCGGCTCCAATGTGTTCCCGCTGCTGGACGCGCCATGGGCGCCGCTGTTCGTGGCTATCGTCTTTCTGCTGCACCCCTTGCTGGGCATGATCGCCCTGGTCGGGGCCGTCCTGCTGTTCGCCATGGCCTTCGTCAACGAGATCGTGACCCGTGGTCCCATGGCCGCCGCCAACACGTCCCATGCCGGAGACATGGCGCTGGCGGAATCGCTCTGCCGTCAACGCGACGCCATCGAGGCGCTTGGGATGATCCCGACCATGTCGCGGTGGTGGACGTCCCGGGCCGGGCGCTCCGTCGAGTTCCAAACCCTGGCCAGCGATCGCGCGGGCCTGTTGATGGCCGCCAGCCGCTTCATTCGTCTCGCCCTGCAGATCGCCATTCTCGGGTTCGCCGCCATGCTGGTGATCCAGGATCAACTGACCATGGGGGCGATGATCGCGGCCTCGATCATGCTGGCCCGGGCGCTCTCGCCGGTGGAGCAGGCGGTGGGCATGTGGCGTCAGTTGGTGAACGCGCGAACCGCCTTCCGGCGGCTCAGGACCACCATCGTCAACGCCGAACGCGGGCAGGCGGGCATGCCGCTGCCGAGACCCGAAGGCATGGTGACGGTGGAGGATAGTTCGTACGTTCCTCCGGGCGCGAACGCGCCGCTGTTCGCGAATCTGTCGGTGGCCGTCACACCCGGCGAGATCCTCGGCGTCGCCGGCGCGTCCGGCGCGGGAAAGACGACCCTGGCGCGGATGCTCGTCGGGCTGATCACGCCGACCGGCGGACGGATCCGCCTCGACGGCATGGATGTCCATGCCTGGGGGTCGGACGATCTGGGCCGGCACACCGGTTACGTTCCGCAGGTGGTCGAGCTGCTGCCGGGAACCGTGCGCGAAAATATCGCCCGATTCACCGATGTGCCGCCGGAGGCGGTCATCAAGGCCGCCAAACAGGCCGGCGTTCACGACATGATCATGCGCCTTCCCGCCGGTTACGACACTCCGGTGGGCGGACCCAACGACCGGCTGTCGGCCGGTGCGCGTCAGCGGTTGGGCCTGGCGCGGGCGCTATTCGGCGATCCCCGGTTGCTGGTCCTCGACGAGCCCTATTCCAATCTCGACGCGGCCGGGGCGGAAGCCCTCGTGACCGCGCTGCGGCTTGCCAAGGAGCAGGGCGCCACGATCGTCATCGTGGCCCATCGGCCCAGTATTCTGGCGCACGCGGACAAAATCGTGGTCCTCGATGCGAGCGGCTGCCGCTTGATCGACCGGGCGGCCCGGGAACGGGAGAAAGCGCGACTTCAGGTCGTGCGGCCGAGTGCCGGCGGTCCCGCCGAACCCGAAGCCCCGCCCATCGAGGCTCAACCGCCGGCGGCGACAGCGCCGGCGCCGCGAACACGGCGGCAACCGTCCAAACGCGTGGCGAAGGGCAAGTCATGAATAACACCTTCAGGTCCCGGGTCGGGGACATCACCAAAAAACCGGCCACATTGGAAACCGAGGCGGATCAAGCGGCCAAACGCAAGGTCGGGCAAAGCGCGCTCTCGAGGCTCCGGCGCTCCCTGGACCGGGTCACCGCATCGACGCGGCGAAAAGCGGTCAGACGGGAATCGGGTGCAACCGAGCCACGCGGGCCGGAAACGACCGTGGCGGTTCCGGCGCCCGTTCCCTCGAGACCGGCTTTGTCCGAGGGGCCGTCACTGGCCCGGGTCCTGGCGCCGTGGCGGCGGCTCGGCTGGGCCGTGATCGCGGTATTTCTCGGGGGGTCGGTCGTTTGGGCCGGCAACGCCAATCTCCACGGCGCCGCCATCGGCGCCGGCGTGGTGGTGGTCGAGTCCAAGCGCAAGACCATCCAACATCTCGAGGGCGGGATCATCGATGAAATTCTCGTCACCGAGGGCGAACGGGTGGAGGCCGGCCAGCCGCTGATCCGTTTCAATCACACCCATCCGCAGGCGGCGCTGGGGCTGTTGAACGGCCGGCTGCTCGCGGCGCTGGCGGCGCGGGCGCGGCTGATCGCCGAGCGCGACGACACCAAGGAAATCGAATTCCCCGACGAGCTTCTGCGCCGTGCCGGCGATCCGAAAATCGCCGAGATCGTCACCGGCGAGATCAACGTCCTGAAGGCGCGGCGCTCGCGGATTTCGGGCCAGGAGTTGGTGCTGAGGGAGCGCATCCAGAAACACCGCAAGGAGATTCAGGGTCTGCGCGCCCAGATCAGGGCGTCCCAGGAACAGTTGAGCCTGATCAAGGAAGAGATCAGTCCCGTCGAGGACATGGTCGCCCGCGGCATCGTCAGCAAGGCCGTCCTCTTGGACTTGAAGCGCAAGCGGGCCGGGATCAGCGGCGACATCGGCGACTACCAGGCGCAGGTGGCCCGCGCCGAAAAAAGCATCAACGAGGTGCAGCTCCAGCTCAAGCTGCCCGAATCCACCGACCGCAACCAAGTCACCGAGGAACTTCAGAAGGTGCAGGCCGAGATCGCCGATCTCCGTGACAAGCTGCGCGCGGCCGGGGACGTGCTCGAACGCACCGAAGTGGTGGCGCCGCTCACCGGCACCGTGGTGAACCTTCAGGTCCATACCCTCGGCGGCGTGGTCCAGCCGGGCCAGGATCTGCTGGACCTGGTTCCCGAGCTGGACCGTCTCATCATCGACGTCCGCGTGGATCCGAAGGATATCGATGTGGTGTACCCGGATATGCCGGCGCAGGTCCGATTGACCGCGTTCAATGCCCGGACCACCCCCATCCTGGAGGGAACGCTCTCGTCGGTATCCGCCGACCGAATGACCGATCCGGCGACCGGCGACCCGTATTTTTCGGCCCGCGTGATCCTGGAGGCGGAGGATTCGCCGTTCGACCTGAAACGCCTGAAACCCGGCATGCAGGCCGAGGTCTTCCTGGTCACCACCGAGCGCACCGCGCTCGACTACCTGGTCGAACCCATCGTCCGCAGCTTCGCCCGCGCCGGGCGGGAGCAGTAGGGGTAGGCTTTTTGATGCTTGATGGGCGTCAATGCTGATGTCTGGATGACAAAGGCTCGGACATCGTGATCTTTACATGGAAGGCCGTCGCCAGCCCCCCTTCCACATCGGTTTGCTGATGGTCTCGGTGTAGGCCGGGAACATGATATTGAAGCTTATGCTGACGCGAGCACGATTGCTGAGGTTGGGGTCGACCGAGTGCTGCAGCCAGGCCGGAAACATCAATAGCGTTCCATCTTTTACCCGGACCAACCTGATCGGTCGTCTCGGCGGTCAGTTCGCTGACGGGTGGAGAGAGGATACCAACCTGGTGGCGAGGATCGTGGAAATTGATGGTGTTGGCGCCTTCCTGCGTCTGCACGTAATAGACGCCGCTCAGGTAATTGTTCGGGTGGCTATGGACACGATGGCCGGCGCCCGGGCCGTTCACGGTAGCCCAGCATCCGGTGATTTGGAAGCTCGTTGGGGCGACCTTGAGGTAGTCGAGAAGGATTTCGCCGACTTCGACGATGCAGCCAATCAACCCTCTAAATCCCTCGATCTCGTGGAGACCATGGTGACAGAACTGCCAACTCTCTCCGGTCTTCAGATCTCCGAGCGTCGGCTCAACTGCTCGATCTTCGAGAGAGCCAGCTCCTTGATCGTATTCAGCGTCGGCAGATTTGCGATACGCCGGAGGCGGCCCGCTTCTTTGCCGCCGCCGCAGGGAAGCTTCATCGGGCATCGTCACTGGCGGGAGATAATTAACATGCTTGAGATCGTCCCCGACGTCTTCACATGGAGTTGGTTCTCCGAACCTCACGGCTACGACTTCAATGGCCATCTGGCGCGCCACGCGGGGTGGAAATATCTGCATCGATCCAGTAACGCCTGACGACACCATACTCGATGAACTCGCTCGTTTCGGTGCGGCGAGATCCTTATCACCAACCGCAATCATTCTCGCGCGGCCAACCTCCTGCGCGGCCGGCTCGGCGCTCGGACGGCGATCCATCCCGAAGATGCCGCTCATGCACGTGGAGAGGGGAGAGATCGAGGACCCTGGGATCACGGGACGGACGGCCCGCTCGAGGTGATCGCCGTTCCCGGCAAGTCACCCGGCGAAGTCGCGCTGTTGTGGCGCGAACGCCGCATTCTCATTGTTGGCGACGCGGTGATCGGCAATCCACCCGGTGCATGCGGTCTTCCCAGACGGTCATGGAGTCGACCCTCCGCGGCTCAGAGCCAGCGTGGGAGGGCTCTAGGATCTCGATTTTGACATCCTTCTCGTCGGGGACGGCGTTTCGATCCTTTCGGGGGCAAAGGACCGGATTCGCGAACTAAATGACTTCGTTTGCCGATTGAACGGCTCGCGTGCTGTCGGTGTGCAATCGAAAATGACCGCCCGATCACGATTGATCACGGCGCAGGGGGACCGGCGCGCCACACGCCAGCGCTTCGTCGCGGAGAGCCGATTGCCAATTCCGCGACGCGGTGGGGTGGACGCACTCCAGGAAACGGGCGTGGGTGAGGTTGGCGCCATCGAGGTTCGCACCATCGAGTACCGCCTTGAATAGGTTGGCGGCGGATCGGTTCGCATCGACGAGATGGGAGGCGACAGTAAGTGCGTCTGAACTCCGGCGGTAAGCCGACCTGCAAAGGCGTTGAAATTGCCCCGCATTTCGGATATCATTCCTAATTCCTTCCGTTCCATGGCCAATTTGATCGAGGTTTGTTACCTGGAACGAACGGTTCAGTATGACGACAAATGACGACATCGAAAGCGGAACGATCCGCGGTCCGAACGGCGTGTTTCGTTTAATATCAAGAGGTTGCGTCGTTACGGAGCGAGAATAAGCGTCCTTGAATGTATGAGTGAAATCAAGAGGTTATAGAAAAAAATGACGACAAATGATGACAAATGACGACATTCTGGGCCCTTTTGTTTCGGGCCAATGAAATCAACCGCTTAGCCAATGTCAAGTCGTCAAAAGTCGTCTTTTTCGTGCGAAATGTCGTCATTTTCGGCGTTTTTTTGACGACACCCGTCGTCATGCTTTGCACATTCCTCACTCGGCCGCCGAGGACGAATTGACCGCCGAGGCGCGCCGGTCGGCCAAGGTTTTCTTGAGCGCCTTCATCATCGGGGTGTTGGGAAGCCGGTCGGTGGTCAAGGGTAGCCGACGGCGCCAGTTGGGGCGTTCGTCGACGGTGCCGGGCAGGTTGATCTGATCCATGGACTCCATCAGATCGTCGATCTGCACCATCAGCAGACAGGCGGACGACTTCGCCACATAGCCGTGAATGGCCGCCGCGAGCTGCGGCGTCATGGGCGTTGCGTCGGGCTCGTCGAGACTTACTCCGTCGGGGAGAAGTTCTTTGGCGGCGAGGGCTTTGAGCAACAGCCACCGGTCGTGGTTCCGGCCGCGGCGCTCGCCCTGTTCGGCGTCTCGCGACGGATACAATTTGAGGCGGTGTTTGAGCTCGATGTCGGCGTCGCTCCAGAACCCCGAAAGGGTCGCCAGGTCATGAGTTGAGATGCACGCGAGGGCGAGGTCCGGATACTCGGCCGGGGTCTTGAAACGGTCACCGTCCTTTTCGAAATACAGCACCTTGTAGGAAAGGACATTGGCGGCGGCCATCCGTTCGCGGAACCCTTCCGGGACGGTCCCCAGGTCCTCGCCGATGACGAGACACCGGTTGCGCCGGCTTTCCAGGGCGACGATCGCGAGCATCTCCTCGAACGGGTATTTGAGGTACGCCCCGGCGGCCGGCAGCTCGCCCGCCGGTATCCAGAACAGGTGCATCAGCCCCATCACATGATCGATGCGAAGGGCGCCGGCGTGACGCATGTTCGATTGAACGATGGCGATAAACGGCTCGAAGGCCTGTTCGTACATGCGATGGGGGTGCAGCGGCGGCGTTCCCCAATCCTGACCGAGCATGTTGAACGGATCGGGCGGCGCGCCCACGGAGGCGTCCTGCACGACCACGTCCTGAGCGCTCCACGCTTCCGCGCCGTCCGGCGCCGCGCCGATGGCGAGGTCGCGGTACAGGCCGATGGAGACACCGCTTTCCCGCGCGCGCGCCTGGGCGCGGGCGAGCTGGCGGTCCGCCTGCCACTGGACATATTGAAAGAACAGCAGCCGTTTCCTGTTCTCGTTGGCGAACTTGGCGACCGCCTTGGACTCCGGCTCGCGGTAACTCTTCGGCCAGTCCTGCCATGGCTTCCCGTCGAAGTGCTCCGACAGGGCCTCGAAGATGGAAAACCGATGCAGCGGTTCTCCGCCTTGCTCCTGAAACCGCATGAAATCCCGTTTCCGGTCGTCTTCCTTGCCCTTGGTTCCGTGATTGCGATGGAAGCTCTCGAACAGGATCTCCAGGACGTTCTGTTTGAGTTTCACGATGGCCGGGTAGTCGACAAAGGCCGGCCGGCGGGCCGCCTGGATGTCCCGCGCCATTTCCTCCACGGCCAACTGGGCATCGGCGGATTCGGCGAAATCGGGGATGGCTTCCACGTCCAGATAGACGGGATTGAGGAATAGGCGGCTGCTCGGCGAATACGGGCTGGCGCGATCGGGTTCCTGAGGAAACAGGGCATGCAGGGGATTTACGCCGATCACCGCGGCTTCCAACCTGGCGGCGACGTCGACCAGGTCGGAGAGATCGGAAAAGTCGCCGATCCCCCAGTTGCGCTTCGAGCGAACGGTATACAGGTGCGTGGAGATGCCCCATCGCTTGCCGCCGTCGGCGATCTCTTCCGGCAGGTAACAGGTCTTCGGGGCAACGATCAATTGGATGATTTGATCGCCGAGTTCCTTCACCCGGACCGCGTGATAGCCCATGGGAAACGTCCTGGGCAACTCGACGATCCGGCGCTCCATTTGCCGACCGTCGATAATCCGCGTTTCGGCGAGCGGGACGTCACGCGGCCCGATGACGAAGGCGTGATAGGCGCCGCCCTCCTCGATGAGTTGGAAGGTCAGGTCCGTGTCCGCGGCCTCCGCGGCGATGGTGATCGCGATGCGAGGCTTTTCGCCCTCGCGGACAATCGTCACCGGCGGCAGGGATGTGCGCCATGGCGCTTCCTCGAGCGCGCGAATGCCGGCCGCGACGGCCGCGTCGTCGGTGGCGGGAATGCCGAGCGCCCCGAGGATGCTGCGTTTGGCGCCGCTCGAAACCACATGGTGATTGCCCCAGATATCCCAATAATCCGGTTCGATGCCCGCCAACGCGGCAAGGGTTTCCAGGTTGCCCAAATCGGTCATTGGCGCCGCCTCCCCGCGTCCGCGGTCATGAGTTCATCAAAAGAACGAACGAGCGCGCGAGCACAGCGTAGGTGCTCCCACCCTCGTGTGTTTCATCGGTATTCCCGACCCCGGTCCGCGCCGTGTCGACCCGCGGTTTCCACCCGCCGCCGAGCCTGGCGTCCGGCAGCCGGAAAGAGATCGTGTGTTCGTGCGCGTTGAGCAGCATCAAGAACACCTCATCGGAGCCGCCACTGTTGGCGCCCTGCTTGTCGCCGAACAACTGAAATCCCAGGAACCGGGCGTCGGGTTTGCCCCAGTCGGCGACGGTCATTTCCCGGCCCTCGGGCGAAAACCAGTTCGCGTCCTTGATGCCGGTCTCTCCGACCTCGTTGCCGGCGAGGTACCTGGCTCGGCGAAACACCGGGTGGTCCTTGCGAATCCGCAGCAAAGTCCGGACAAACGCGGCCAACTCTTGGTTGACGGGAGAGGAGTTCATCCCAATGAACCCAGCCGAGCTCGTTGTCCTGGCAATAGGCGTTGTTGTTGCCGTTCTGGGTCCGCCCGAATTCATCGCCGCCGGTCAGCATGGGCGTGCCCTGCGACAACACGAGCGTGGCCAGAAGATTGCGCTTCTGCCGTTCCCGCAAGGCTCGAATGGCCGGCTCCTGAGACGGCCCCTCCACGCCACAGTTCCAGCTATTGTTGTTGGCGGTGCCGTCGCGGTTGCCTTCCTTGTTGGCCTCGTTGTGCTTTTGGTTATAGCTGACCAGATCGTGCATCGTAAAACCGTCATGCGCGGTGATGAAGTTGACGCTCGACCACGGGCGCCGGCCCTTGTGCTGGAAAAAATCGGCCGACCCGGTGAGCCGGCGGGCCAGTTCGCCGATCATGCCAGCGTCGCCGCGCCAGAAGCGCCGCACGCCATCGCGGAACCGGTCGTTCCATTCGGTCCATCCCGGAGGAAAGTTCCCGAGCTGGTATCCGCCCCAACCCACGTCCCACGGCTCGGCGATCAGCTTGACCTTGGCGAGGGTGGGGTCCTGGGTAACGGCGTCGAGAAAACCGGAATAGATGTCGTACCCGTGGGCCTCGCGGGCGAGCACCGTGGCCAGATCGAATCTGAACCCGTCCACATGCATTTCCTCGACCCAGAAACGGAGCGAGTCCATGACCATTTGCAACACCCGAGGGTGGGGGAGGTTGAGGGTGTTGCCGCAGCCCGTGACGTCGGCGTATTTCCGTTTGTCCGAAGCCAACGCGTAGTACGAGGCGTTATCGATGCCGCGAAACGACACGGTCGGACCCAACTCGTCGCCTTCGCCGGAATGGTTGTAGACCACGTCCAGGATCACCTCGATGCCGGCGGTGTGAAGATGGGCCACCATGGTCTTGAATTCGTGGACCCGCTGTTTGCTGTAGAATTTCGGGTCCGCCGAGAAGAAGTTGACGGAGTTGTATCCCCAGTAATTCCGCAGGCCGTTGTCGTCGAGGTGCGGTTCGTTGGCGCACGCATGGATGGGCAGAAGCTCGACCGCGGTGACCCCGAGTTCGGTCAAATGATCGATGATCGCGGGCGACGTCAACCCCGGGAATGTTCCGCGGCTTGCTTCCGGGACCTCGGGGTGAAGCTTGGTGAAGCCCTTGGCGTGCATTTCGTAAATGACGGTCTCCGACCACGACACATTGGGGAGCCGTTCGGGACCCCAGGTGAACGCCTGTTCGACCACCCGGCACTTGGGTGTAACGCGGGCGCTGTCGCGCCGGTCGAACGACAAGTCGCCGCGCGGACTGCCGCGGCGATATCCGAAATGCGAGTCGGAGATTTCCAGCCGGCCTTCAACGGCCTTGGCGTAAGGATCGATCAGAAGTTTGTTCGGATTGAACCGGTGGCCGTTGCGCGGGTCGTAGGGGCCATACACACGGTAGCCATAGAGCTGGTTCGGTTCCATCCCAACGACGTAACCGTGCCAGATCTCGTTGGTGTATTCGGGCAGAGTGATCCGTTCCAGTTCCTTGCGGCCGTTGCCGTCGAACAGGCACAGCTCCACGCTCTCCGCGTTCGCCGAAAACAGCGCGAAATTCACCCCCCGGCCGTCCCAGGTCGCTCCGAGGGGTGTGGGACTGCCAGGTTTAATCCTGTTTCGTACTGACATCGTAAGCCGCGCCCGCCTCCGCGGTTTTGGTGTCCGTGTCTGTTTCCGGGACCGCTGGCGCTACCGTTTCCACCACCTCCTCGACCATTGGCCGGGGCGGTTCCATGGGCTTCAGGACGATGGTTCCCAACGGCGGCAAGGCCACGTCGAGCGAGAACGGATAACCGAAGGCTTCCTGAGCGAAGGACTTCGACCTGACCCGCGTTTCCAACTCCACTACCTTCATAACACGAAGCATCGGTATTCAGGATCTCCGCATAGGAGCCCCCTCTCGGAACGCCGATCCTGTAGGCCTCCCGAACCACGGGAGTGAAGTTGCAGACGATGGCGACGAAGTCGTCCGGGTTCTTGCCCCGCCGGATAAAGGAGATGACGCTGTTGTCGGAGTCGTGGCAATCGATCCAGGAGAAACCTTCGGGCAGGCAGTCGAGCTCATAGAGAGCGGGCTGTGATCGATACAGGCGGTTGAGATCGCGGACCAACGTTTGAATACCCTTTTGCAGGGGGTACTCGAGTAAATGCCAATCCAGACTGTGGTTGTGGTCCCATTCGTCGCCCTGGCCGATTTCAATGCCCATGAACAGGAGCTTCTTGCCCGACATCATGTACATGAACGTGAGGTAGGTGCGGAGATTGGCGAACTGCTGCCAACTGTCGCCCGGCATCTTCGACAGAAGCGACCCCTTTCCGTGAACGACTTCGTCGTGGGAGAGAGGCAGGATGAAGTTCTCGGTAAAGGAATAGAGCAACCCGAAGGTCAGAAGGTCGTGGTGATACCGGCGGTGTACCGGTTCCTTGCTCATGTAACGAAGGGTGTCGTTCATCCACCCCATGTTCCATTTGTAGCCGAACCCCAGTCCGCCCAGGTAGGTGGGCCGGGAAACCATCGGCCAAGCGGTCGACTCCTCGGCGACGGTCATCACCCCTTCGTGGTTGCCGTACACGAGCTCGTTCATGCGCTTGAGGAAATCGATGGCTTCCAGGTTCTCGCGTCCCCCGAACATGTTGGGAATCCATTGTCCCTCCTCGCGGCTATAATCGAGGTAAAGCATGGATGCCACGGCATCGACCCTGAGACCGTCGACGTGGAATTCCTCCATCCAGTAAAGCGCGTTCGACAGAAGGAAGTTCCGCACCTCCGACCGGCCGTAATTGTAGATCAGGGTGTCCCAATCCATGTGCTTTCCCATTCGCGGGTCCGAGTGCTCGTAAAGGTGGGTGCCGTCGAAATACGCCAAACCGTGGGCGTCGCCGGGGAAGTGGCCGGCGACCCAGTCGATCAAGACCCCCAATCCTTCCTGGTGGCAGCGTTCGATGAAATACTTGAAATCCGCCGGACTGCCGTGCCGGCTGGTCGGCGCGAACAGGGCCGTGGGCTGATATCCCCAGGATCCGTCAAACGGATACTCGTGCACCGGCATCAATTCGACATGGGTAAAACCCAGATCCTTTACGTAGGGGACCAGGTCGTCGGCAAGCTCCCGATAGGTGAGGTAACGGTCGACTTCTTCCGGTTTGCGTTTCCACGATCCCAGATGGACCTCGTATATGCAGACCGGCGCGTCGCGGTCGTGGAGATGACCACGCCGGCTCAGCCACTCCTTGTCGTTCCACTTGTACGGTGTCGGATCGGGGACGATGGACCCGCTCTTGGGCGGTTCCTCGGATTGCAGGGCGAAGGGGTCGGCCTTCTCGGCCATGAGGTTTCCGAAACGGTCCTTGACTTCGTATTTGTAAATGGCGCCGGGGCCAACGCCCGGCAGGAAGATTTCCCACACCCCGCATTCGAGGCGCACACGCATGGGATGGCGTCGCCCATCCCAGTTGTTGAAATCACCGACCACGCTGACCTTGCGCGCATTGGGCGCCCAGACCGCAAACGCCGTTCCGTCGACACCGTCGATCGTCGTTGTATGCGCGCCGAGTTTCTCGAAGACACGAAGATGATTTCCCTCGACAAGCAGATGGATGTCCAGTTCGCCGAGCACCGGCCCGAAACGGTAAGGGTCTTCAAGGTCGTATTCTTCGCCCTCGTTGGGCTGGATCCGCAGCCGGTACTTAAAGGCCTGCTTGCGGCCTTCGATGACACCGGCAAAAACCCCCTCATCGCGAATTCGCGTTAGATCGGCCACCGTCTTGCCGGTCTTGTAGTCGACAACAGCGACGCAGCGAGCCTGGGGTTGATACGTCCGCACCGTCACCTGTGTCTCGCCGGCCTTGGTCTCCGCGTGCATACCCAAGATCGAGAAGGGGTCGCCGTGATCGGCATGGATGATGCGGTCGATCTCTGTTTCGAGCTTGTCCTTAGTGACGATCTCTGTTTTGAGCTTGTCCTTAGTCATGATCTAAATAAATCCCGTCGAGCGTTGCTTTTTCTTGGTTCAGCCAAATTTTCCAGTGCCCAGATCGACCAACCCTTCATCGCATCATTTTTTTTCTTCCCGTCCCGCCAGAATTGCGGCGGGTTGTCTCGGAAGTTGCCGGCATAATGGTTCAGATGGCCGAAGAAGGCCAGAGGCCAGCCTCATTTCGGCTTTTTTTTGGGCTTTTTGGAGACTTCCGTCTTCCCGGTGGCGGGTGCTTTTTTGCCCCGACCCTTGGGTTCCTTTTTGGCGGCCGATGTGTCTGCTGTTTTCTTGGCGCCGGCGGCGGGCTTAGCTTTCTCGGCCTTTTTCCGAGGGACGGCCTTATTCAGTTTGGCGGCCGCGGCCTCATCCTCTTCGCGGGCAATTTCAGCGACGGCCTGGTGCCAGTGCTCCATGGCCTTGCCGGATGGGCGACCCTCCCGTTCCCAGATCTCGTGTGCCCGGATTTCAGTTTTGCTGCGTGTCTCTTTTGCCATTGTTGGTTTCCCCCGAGGCGGAACCGCCGATCACGAACGCAACCGAGCATCTCGGCCGTTTCTCCCGCTTCCGGCCCCTAAGAACGTGTCCTTAACGAACGAAATCTCTTAAAAACTACGTTTACGCCGACCGAGGCGTTGATCACAATATCAATTCGCGTCGTGGAACGAAAGAACGGGAGCGGCCATTGACTGTGCGGCAGGCGACCACCGATTCAAGGTTTGTGATCGATACCGATGGTTTGCAAGGCCTGATCGGTGTGCTCTCCGATGATGGCTATGACGTCATCGGTCCGCGTGTGTCGGACGGCGCCATTGTGCTCGGACTTTTATCGCATATCGAGGATCTGCCAGCCGGTTTGCACGATGAGCAGGATGGGGGATACTATCGTCTAGTCCACGGCGAGGGCCGGGCGCTGTTCGAGTACGGTCCCGGACCCCAGGGATGGAAGCGCTATTTGTATCCCCCAGAGGAACGGCTGTGGCGTGCCCGGCGCCAAGGCCAGAGCTTCGTTGTCGACGATCAACCCGAGGAAACGCCGAAGTACGCCTTTCTCGGAGTCCGGGCCTGCGATCTGCGGGCCATGGAAATCCAGGACAAGGTCTTCGACCGGGACGCGCAGGGCGATCCCCGCTACGTCGCCAGGCGGGAAAGTGCTTTCGTGATCGCGGTCAATTGCGCGCGGGCGGGCGGAACCTGCTTTTGCGTATCGATGGCGAGTGGTCCGCGGGCGGACGCAGGTTTCGACATATCGCTAACCGAACTCGTGGACGACAACCGCCACGACTTTCTCGCCGAGGCGGGATCGGAGAAGGGCGCCGAGATGTTGGCCCGGATTGACCGGCGCCGGGCGACCGACGCCGATTTGAACGCCGCGGACGCGGTCGTCTCGCGAACGGCGGCGGCCATGGGCCGGGAAA
The DNA here is from genome assembly GCA_963771545.1 of uncultured Alphaproteobacteria bacterium. Taxonomy (GTDB): domain Bacteria; phylum Pseudomonadota; class Alphaproteobacteria; order Rhodospirillales; family Defluviicoccaceae; genus CAKZLS01. The sequence continues at coordinate 2,294,674 of CAVYTX010000002.1, read as the reverse complement.
TGATCGCGGACGCCGCCGATGTGCTGAAGCGCAACTTGGACAGCACGCACTGGGACGCGGTGGCGGACCGGTGTTTGACGTGCGGCAACTGCACCATGGTTTGTCCCACATGTTTCTGCGCGACGGTCGAGGACGTCACCGACCTGTCGGGAGAGGTCGCCGAACGGTGGCGTAAGTGGGATTTGTGCTTTTCCATGGAATTCAGCTATATTCACGGCGGCAGCATCCGCCGCGAGGGGGCCTCGCGCTATCGCCAATGGATCACCCACAAACTGTCTTCTTGGTGGGAGCAGTTCGGGACATCCGGCTGCGTCGGTTGCGGCCGATGCATTACCTGGTGCCCGGTGGGGATCGATATCACGGAGGAAGCCCGCACCCTCCGCGCGGGCGAAAAGGAGCTCTGAACATGGTGCAAATCGAAGGGCTCGATCGGATTCTGCGCGAGCACCTCTTTTTTGCGGGAATGGACGACGCGTACCGCGAACTGGTGGCCGGCTGCGCCGCCAACGAGGTGTTCCACGCGGGAGCGTACATCTATCGGGAGGGCGACCCGGCCGACAAATTCTATCTCATTCGCCATGGCCGGGTGGCGCTGGAGGTGCATGTTCCGGGAAAGACGCCCATCATCGTGGAGACCTTGAAGGGCGACGATCTGATGGGCTGGTCCTGGCTGGTGCCGCCGTACCGGGCGAACTTCGATGCGCGCGCCCAGGAATTGACCCGTCTCGTCAGTCTCGACGCCGCCTGCCTGCGCGGCAAGATGGAACAGGACGCGGCTCTGGGCTATGAGCTTCACAAGCGCTTTGCCCCGGTCGTCGCGGCCCGGTTGGCGGCGGCGCGCCGCCAACTGATCGACCTATACGGTCACCCCGACGGATGACACACGGGCCCGCCACGCCAGCGGTCACCGGGCCGATGGTTCCCGTTCCTTTTCGGATCGAGCGGACGGTAAAAAATCTGAGCGACACGTTCACGGTGGATCTGCGGCCGGAGGAGGGACCAAATCCGTTTCCCTTCGCTCCCGGTCAATTCAACATGCTGTACCGGTTCGGCGTCGGCGAGGTTCCGATCAGCATCAGCGGCGATCCCGGTGATCCGGAAACGCTGGTTCATACCATTCGCGCCGTCGGTTCCGTCACGGTGGCGATGGCGGCAATGAAACGCGGCGCCGTCATGGGGGTTCGCGGCCCGTTCGGCAGCGCGTGGCCCGTCGAGGAGACAGTGGGGAGCGACGTGGTCATCGTCGCCGGCGGGGTCGGTCTTGCGCCGCTGAGGCCGGCGATCTACCACATCCTGGCGAACCGGGCGCGCTACGGCCGGTTTGTCATTCTGTATGGCGCTCGAACGCCGAGGGACATTCTGTTCCGGACCCAACTGGAGAAATGGAGCGGCCGCCTCGACACCTATGTCGACGTGACCGTTGACCGGGCATCCGGGGACTGGCACGGCAACGTCGGTGTGGTGACCAAACTCGTCGATCACGGGGGCTTCGATCCGGACAACACGGCGGCCATGATTTGCGGTCCCGAAACCATGATGCGGTTCACCATACAGGCGCTCAACGATCAAGGCGTGAGCAGCGAGCGGATCCATGTGTCCATGGAGCGCAATATGAAGTGCGCAGTGGGATTCTGCGGGCACTGTCAGTTCGGCGGCCATTTCGTGTGCCGCGACGGTCCGGTCTTCCGTTTTGACCGGATCGAGGATCTGTTCCGGGTCAGGGAGCTGTGAGCATGCGGAAGTCCCGAAAAGCCAAGCTGGCCGTTTGGAAATTCGCGTCCTGCGACGGCTGCCAATTGTCGTTGCTGGACTGCGAGAACGAGCTTCTGGAACTGATCGACAATATCGACATCGCCCACTTTCTCGAGGCCAGCCGCGCAACGGTCAAAGGCCCCTACGATCTTTCGCTGGTGGAGGGATCGATCACCACCGCCGACGACGCGGAGCGCATCCAGAGGATCCGCCGCCAGTCGAAACGGCTGGTGACCATCGGGGCATGCGCGACGGCCGGCGGGATTCAGGCATTGCGCAATTTCGCCAAGGTGGAGGATTTCATCGCCACCGTCTACGCCCACCCCGCCTACATCGACACCCTGGCCAGGTCGACGCCGATCCATGATCACGTCAAGGTCGATTTCGAACTTCGGGGATGCCCCATCGACCGGCGGCAGTTGCTGGAAGTCCTGAGCGCGTTTCTGACCGGTCGCCGCCCCAATATTCCAACCCACAGCGAATGCTTCGAGTGCAAGCGGCGGGGCACCGTCTGCGTCATGGTGGCGCGGGGAACGCCTTGCCTTGGTCCGGTGACCCAGGCGGGCTGCGGCAACCTTTGTCCCCCGCGCGAGCGGGGTTGCTACGGCTGCTTCGGTCCCATGGAAACCCCGAACACCGCCAGCCTGAGCCGGTGGCTGGGGAAGACCGGGGCCACGCGGCCGGAGATTCGGGACCTGTTCCGGAGTTTCAACGCCGCCGCCGCCGCGTTCCACAAGGAAAGCGAGCGGCATGACTAAGTCCAAATCACGCACCATCAAGGTCGGCGCCCTGGCGCGGGTGGAGGGGGAGGGCGCGCTGTATGTCCGCATCCGCGATCGCGACGTCAAGGATGTCCAGTTCCGGATCTATGAGCCGCCGCGTTTTTTCGAAGCGCTGCTTCGGGGGCGCATGTTTACCGACGCGCCCGACATTACCGCGCGCATCTGCGGCATTTGCCCGATCGCGTACATGCTAGGCGCCAGCCAGGCGATGGAGGACGCGCTCGGCGTTCGGGTCACCGGTCCGCTCAGGGATCTGCGCCGTCTGATTTATTGCGGCGAGTGGATCGAGAGCCACGTTCTGCACGCGGCGATGCTCCATGCTCCCGATTTTCTCGGCATGCAGGATGCCTTCGAGATCGCCCGCGACCATCCCGAGATCGTCACCAAGGCCTTGGCGTTGAAGCGGCTCGGCAACGAGATCCTGGAGGTCGTCGGCGGCCGCGCCGTCCACCCCGTCAATCTCAAGGTGGGGGGCTTCTACAGGGCGCCGTCCACGACGGCGGTCCGCGCCCTCGTCGAACCGCTGAAGGAGGCCGTCGACGCCGCCGTCGACTTGACGCGCGCTTTTGCCGCGTTCGATTTTCCGGAATACAATCACGACTACCGGTTCGTATCCCTGCGGCACCCGGACGAATACGCGATCCACGAAGGGCGGATCGTTTCCAGCCGCGGTCTGGACATCCCGCCGAGCGCGTTCCTGACGCACTTCCGCGAGGAGCACGTCAAACACTCCACCGCGCTGCACGGCATGACGGCCGACGGTGAGCGCTATCTCGTCGGGCCGCTTGCGCGCTACAGCAACAATTTCCACCAGCTTTCGGATCTGGCGAAGGAAACGGCCCGCGCCGCCGGTCTGGGGCCGCTCTGCACCAATCCGTTCCAGAGCATTATCGTGCGCATGGTGGAGGTGGTCCATGCCTGCCAGGAGGCGTTGCGACTGGCCGAGGCGTACGAGGAGCCGGATGCATCCTGTGTCGAGGTCGTGGCCGGTTCCGGCGAAGGCCACGGGTGCACCGAGGCGCCGCGCGGGATCTGCTACCACGCCTACCGGCTGGACGACGAAGGTCAAATCCTGGACGCGACGATCGTCCCGCCCACGTCGCAGAACCAACGGCAGATCGAGAACGACCTGCTCGGCGTCGTCCGGGCCAACATCGACCTGTCGGACGGCGACCTGCAGTGGCGCTGCGAACAGACCATCCGCAACTACGATCCGTGTATCTCGTGTTCCACTCATTTTCTGAACCTGACGGTCGACCGTGGGTGAAGGCCGCAGTCGCTCGGCGCTGATCATCGGGGTCGGCAACCGCGACCGGGGCGATGACGGTGTCGGCCCGGTCATGGTGGATCGATTGGCGGCAAGGGGAATCGCCGCCGTCGAGCACTCGGGTGACGGCGCGGCCCTGCTCGACGTCTGGGAGGGGCGCGAGCGGGTTATCCTCATGGACGCGATGCGCTCGGGCGCGCAACCCGGGACCATCCGTCAATTCGACGCGGGCCGCAAGCGTTTGCCGAAGGGCGCGTTCGGCGTCTCCAGCCATTTGTTGGGGCTCGTGGACGCGGTGGAGACGGCCCGCGCACTGGGCCGTCTGCCGTCGAATCTCATCGTCTTCGGGATCGAGGGCGAATCCTACGGATTCGGTGATCCGTTATCCCCACCGGTCGCCGGCGCCGTGCCCGAGACCGTCGAGCGGGTTATCGCCGAACTCACGCGTAGTCGTTGGCGATAATCTCGTCGGCCCGGCGAATGATCTCTCTGCCGTAGTCCGTCCACAGGCCCTGGCCCCAGTAGCGGTAGCAACTGGTCTCCGCCGAGAGCAGGTGGAATAGCGCGTTGCGGAACCGGTCCTCGTCGGTGGGCGCATTCTTCGCCAGCACCTGCTCGTTGAACCGGGAGCTGAGCTTCTCCATGGGGCCGAGGATGTTGTCGTACCCCTTGACCCACGAGAGATCATTGGTCCAACTGCCGCCGTCCATATGGAAGCGGTGATCGGCGCCCTTGCAGTCCTCGATGGCTTTCGCCAGCTTTTTCGGCCCGGCGCCCGGCTTGACCCGGTCCCAGATCACCTTCTGAAACAGCGGCTGAACAACCGGCAAATCCTTTTCCTTGATGCCGAGCGCGAACAGATGCTCGAGATACTCGGTGGCGTTCATCATCGGCGTGTCCGAACCCGAGGATTCGCGAACAACTTCCATATACTTGGACGGGAACTCGTTCATCATGACACCGCCGTTCTCGCCGTCGGCGATCTGGGTGACCAGGGGCGGAACGCTCTTGCCGGCCAATTCCCAGCGGTCGAGCGATTTGGCCTCGTAATAGGGTTGCATCTGGGCCACCAATTTGGTGTCGGAGCCCTGGGTCTTGATGATGGCGATGATCTCGGCGGTCTTGCCGTCGGAGTTCGTGCACACCAGCCGGTGGGGCAGGTGCTTTTTCTCCACGCCGCCGCCGTTCTCCGGGTTCTCCACCGTGTGCTCCTGGACCAAAACCCATTGGAAACCGCAGTCCTTGAGCGTCTTGACGAACTCATAAGCGACGTCGGGATGGTTGGGCAGCGCCATCTCCGACGGCGAGAACCCGCGCACGCGGCCCAGGGCTTCCATCCCGAACAGGGCCGCGAAGTGATGCTGCCAAGCCCTGACGTGCAAACGGAAGTCCTGGACCGGCGTCGACGGAGCGACCGCGTGCCCCCAGGGACACCCCAACCATTCGACGGCATGCCGATACTTGGGGTCGCAGGTGATCGTCTTCAGGGCATCGATGACGTCGTTCAGGCCCATCTGCCGCATGCCGTGAAGGAGCGTGCCCGAGTACTCGAGCATCGCGCGCGGCTGCTTGCCCTCGCCGACAAGCTGCGGAATGAACTCACCGATGCGTTTGTAGCACCACGCGAACGCCGGAGCGTTGTAGTTGTCTCCGATGTGCTGATTGTCCCACATGTCCTTGAGGTTACAGATGATTTCGGCGGTCCGCAGATCGCCCCCGCCCGCCGGAATCAGCGGCTGATGCATGTGCAGCGCGATGGCGCAGGCCGCCTTGATGTGTCCGAAATCGATCATGCTGTCCGGCTTGAAAACCGGTTTCTTGGCGGCGGCGCGGATCTCCTTGTCGATTTGTTTTTCGGAGCCGGCGAGATTGAGCGTGCCGTTGATGTATTCGGGTAGAGCGGTCATGGTATCACGCTTTCGTTCCGTTGGGGTTTGGGTGTGCAGTAGGGAGGAACCGGTTTCGCCCTACGAAGAAAAGAGTGCGCCGCCGGCGCGCATTTCAGAGGCGGGCGAATTCAAACAGCGATTGGGCCGGGGCGCAAGGCGATAAACGCGGGTGCTGTTCTACTTTACAAAACAGGCTTCAATTGATGGGTTGATCCACGTGTTCGCGAGTGGTTGGCGCCGCCAACCGGCAGGGGGACGCACGACCCTCCTTAACTCGGCGGCAAACCTCATCGCCCGGCATGGGCCGGCCGATGAAGTAGCCCTGCGCAAGATCGCATCCCAATTCCCTCAGCCGCATGAGGACCGGTTCGCATTCCGCGCCCTCGGCCACAACCTTGAGCCCGAGGTTGTGAGCAAGGTCTATGGTCGACTGGACGATCGCCGCGTCTTCTTTTCGATTGATGAGCTCGGACACAAACGACCTGTCGATTTTCAGCTCGCGGACGGGAAGACGGCTCAGATACGAGAGCGAAGAGTATCCCGTGCCGAAGTCATCGATCGAAAGGCGAATGCCCATCTTGGCGATCCGCTCGACCACCTTCAAGGCCTTTTCGGGGTTGATCATGATGGCGCTTTCGGTGATCTCCAGGGAAATCAGACGAGCGTCGACTTTCCATTTGGCGAGAAGATCCGCCAGCATTCCCGGCAAGGCCGCATCGTGGAGGCTTCTGGCGGAGATGTTGATGGCCATGTGAATGCCCAAACCATCCCCGCACCATTCCGCGAGCTGCCCGAACGCCGTGCTCAGGGTGAATTGGGTTAACGAACCTATGAGTCCGGTTCGCTCGGCTTGCGTTATGAACTCCTTGGGCCGGATGGGGCCAAGTGCCGGGTGATCCCAGCGGGCGAGGGCCTCCGCGCCGCGGATGTGTCCCGTCTTCAAATCAAGCTTGGGTTGATACTCAAGATAGAGGTTTCTCCCCTCGATCGCGCGCCGCAATTCTCCCGTCAACGTCAAATAACGGATGCTGTGGTGGTCGGCGTCGCTGTCATACAAGGCAATGGAGGCGGGGCCGGTCTTGGCCTCGTACATGGCCGCGTCGGCACATCGTAAAAGCTCTTCTTTCTCCTCGGCGTGATCGGGAAACAAGGCAATGCCGATGCTCGCGCCGACGTCGATAGACAGATCGTTGAGTTGGAAAGGCTCTCGGATCGCGCGAAGCATCCGCGACGAGACGCGCCGGGCGCGTTGAAGATCGCTGATCGCGGGCAAAACCACGGCGAATTCATCACCCCCGAGACGAGCGATCGTGTCGGTCTTGCGAGTGACGCGGAGGAGCCGCTTGCCCAGTTCGGTAAGAAGCTGATCGCCGACATGGTGCCCGAGCGTGTCGTTCACGTCCTTGAAGCGATCAAGGTCGACAACGAGCAAGGCAACCGCCAGGGGGGTTCCGCCGCGACAGGCGTCCTGGATAGCCTGCTCCAGCCGGTCGTTGAGCAGGACACGGTTCGGCAACCCGGTCAGCGCATCGTGAAGGGCTTGGTGTGTGAGCTGATCCTGTTGGTGTCTTCTCTCGGTAATGTCGCGAACGATAGCCACGTGGAGCGGCTCGCCGCCCAGTTGAATGGTTCCCAGGGCAAGCTCGACGGGGAATTCCGAATCGTCGAAACGGCGAGCGAGCGTTTCGCTGTGCCGGCCGAGAGCGCCGGGGGATTTGACCTGTTGCTGAATTCGGAATTCGATATCGGCAATCAGCTCGCTGGCCGGACGATCGATCAACGCCTCAGGTTGGCGGCCAAACAGCTCGGCCGCCGCATGGTTGGTCACTTCGATCCGGCCGTTTTCCGCTATCACGATCACCGCGTCGAAGCTGCTTTCAAAGACGGCGGTCATCAAGGCATAGGATCGGCGTAGGTTGTCTGCCGGATCCGTGGAGGGGTCGGACACGTTGCCTTTTTTCAGTTCTTGGGCGCGAGATCCATACCGCAACAGGTGAGAGTCGGCGGATGTCTTCGTGTCCAAGGGGTTGTCGTTCATAAACGCACCAAACTCATCCTGTCCGAAGAAATTGCGCCTCGTTCGTGTGAGATTGGGCGACCCGGGGTGCATCAATGTATTCCGAGCAGGGTTGAAGAACCGTTAAGCGCGCCGGGACATGCCGTCTCGGGAAGTTCCTCCGTCTTGACAAATAGGTAAAAAAACCTATACTGGCAGGAAAGCCAGGACGCCGGACCCCATCGGTGTATCCCGCTTATATTCAGGAACCGATCCCATTGACCGTGCGAGAATCCAACCCCAAGCGTCGACTGGCGTCCAAGATCGCCGTCCTGATCCTCGGCGCCGCGGCCAGCCTCTCCGGCACTTATTACCTGATCGTCAACAAGAACACCGCCACATTCGATGGGAGTGAGATTTCCCGCGCAATCAACACCACCATTAATATTCAATCATCGGACGGCCCGGGATCGGAGGCGGCATCGGGAGAAGGCGCGGCCGATTCCGCCGGTCCCGAGCCCCGCAACGTTTTTCTGTTCAATAACGAGTTCAAACTCGGGGTCATGCGGGCGACGGACCAAGCCCCCACGATCAAAAAGCAGTTCAGAGACAAGGTGCTCGGGGTCATCGGGGAACTGGTCGGTGCTCTCGCGGCCGGGGACCTGGGGGAAAGTCAGATTCAAAGCCTCGGAAAATCGCTGGGGGCGATCATTGAGGACGCGCCCATATCGAAGTATCAGTTGACCACCCGGGAGTTCACCCTGCGGCCGGGCACGGCCTACTTTCTTCCGAAAGGGGGGCATACCCTGGCGGTTGTGGGGCCTTATGGCGCCGAACGACCGGATGCGATCTATGTCAGGCGGGATGGGCGCAAGGTCGCGATGAGCGTGGGATCGGTTCGGATATTCAAGCAGGACGGCGAAACATGCACCCTCATGCTTCACGACTTGGCGCAAAACTACGCGACGGCCAGCTTTTCGTTTTCCTGCGGAGATCCATAGAGCGGGGCCCGGACCCGCACCGTAACGCGATCAGGCAAAGACGCGATAGTCGATCTCGGGAAAGATATCGTCCATGGCTTCCAGCGCTTGAAGCCGCGTCTCATCGATCGTGCCGGAGGTCACCGCGTCCGCCAGATAGTGGAAGCGGGCGAGGTGATCGCGGGTCCGGCCATAAGCGTAATCGACGGCGGTGCCGCTTTTCATGATAAAGGCCCAGTCGGAGGCCTGCGCGAGGAGAAGAGAGCGCGCCGCCTGCTGCAGGGCCCGATATGCCGGTGTTCCGGGGGCAACGTCGGCGTGGTCGCGAGCCATCTCCTGCATCCGTCCGGCCGCGTCATGGAGATGGCGATAGATCCAGTCGTTTCCTGGGTTGAGCCAGAAATCGCTATAGCCCTTGTCGCCCCAGCTTGAAGCCGAAGGTTGAGCGCACTGCTGAATGGGGTGGCGTTCCAGGTATTGACTCGGAGTGACAAGCTCCACGGTGTCTTGATCGCGCGCCAGTTTACGGATCAGGAAATCCAGCCATTGCGGACCCTCGAACCACCAATGGCCGAACAATTCCGCGTCATACAGGGCGACGATCAGCGGCGGTTTGTCCAGCGACGGGGCGTATCGCTCCACGGCCTCCTTCTGCCGTTTGATAAAATCGTCCGCGTGGACGGCCGCGCGTTCCCGCGCCCGGTCGGGTTCATAAGGCTCTTTCTCATCGGTCTTGCCCGTGACCCGGTAGTATTTGAAGCCCGTGAATATCCGGGTTTCGCCGTCGAGAATATACGGCTTGATGTAGTCGAACTCCAACTCGAAGCCGATGTCCTTGTAGAAATCCCGATACCAGGGGTCACCCGGATATCCTTCGTCGGCGCTCCAAACCTGGCGGCCGGACGCCGGGTCGCGGCCAAAGGCGGCGACGCCATTTGGACAGGCCAGGGGCGCCAGATACCCATACTGTGGTTTGGCGGTGGCGTTCATGATGCCATGCGTTTCCACGAAGAAGTAGCGGCCTCCGGCTTGCCGCACGGACTCCTCCAGTCCCGGGAAATAGCCGCATTCCGGCAGCCAAAAACCGGGTAGGGGGCGATTATAGGCCCGGCGATAGGCATCGGCGCCGACTTCGAGTTGCGCTTTTACGGCCGCCGGCTGGGTTCGCAAAATCGGCAGATACCCGTGCGTGGCCGCCGCCGTTATGATCTCGAGGAAGCCATCGTCTTGCAAACGGCCGAACGCCGCGACCAGGTCGCGCCGGTACTTGTTTTCGTAATCGTCATGGGTTTCCCGCAGAAGCCGATGATACATCCGCGCGGCTTCGAGAAATCGGCTATCCGAATGATTTCGAAGGATCTCCTGATCACCGAGGCGAGTGAGGTGTTCGAGGTGCGCGACGTAGCGCCGCTGCAGGAAATCGTCGTTCAACATGGCCAATAGGGGCGGCGAGAGCGACAGCGTCACCCGGAAGTCCACGCCGTCGTCGCGCAAGCCCTCGAACACGCGAAGCAAGGGAATGTAGACCTCGGTGATCGCCTCGAACAGCCAGGTCTCCTCGAGAAAGCTCTCATACTCCGGATGGCGGACATACGGAAGGTGAGCATGCAAAACGATCGCGAGGTAGCCCTGGGCCATCAGCCATCACCACGGTCGGTCGACGTGCCGCCGCTGTTCAGCAGCGCCTCGATGAGCGAGGGATCGTTCGCCAGCAGCCGCCTGATGGAAAAGCTGCCATCCGGCCGCAGCGGGATTTTCTGGCCAAACAGGCGGAGCTCCCGCTCCGGTTCGGCGTGCCCGTGGACATGGAGTTCGGCGATGATCTCAAAGCCGCCGGCGCGCCCAAGGCCGTAGCTGGATGAGGTGAGCGCTTGTTCCAGAACCAGCGGAGGGCGGGAGCCCAGGCCTTCCGCGCCCGAGCCGGGTTCGGTTGAGGACGGGTCCGCCGTTATTCCCGTTTCTTGGCCGCGCGGCGTTCCGGGCGTTCCCGGCGGGAGCGGGAAACCAGCCCACACGGTTTCATTGTCATGCGGGCCGTCCGAAGGGAAGAACCCGGTCGTCGACGCCTCGGAGCTTGGGCTGGCCGGTTGTGGAGAGAACGTGCCGGCCTCGGGAGCCTCGATATTGATCCGAAGAAGCACGTTCGATGCGGCGGACGACACGGGCGGCAGTTCAACCATGTTTGACGTTGCCAAGGCCACGAACCGGTTGTCGGCGGCGCGCAGGCCGAGTTCCGCCCGGTAGCGGCGCGTATCGCCGAATATATCCACGTACGACCGGCTCTGGAGTCCACCGACGTCCACATCGAACGCGGCATCGTTTGATTCGGCCTCGACGACACGCAGGATCATCGACGCGGGATTGCCGACGCCGCCCAATCGGTGGCGGGCCAATTCCAAGGCCTCTCGGCTCACGGTCCAAAATGCGTGCAGGCGATGGGGATCGATTTCGATCAACACCAATTCGGGTTTTCCGAGCGGTCGAACGAAACTGTCTTTTACTTCGTCCGCGACTTCCCGCAGTCTCCGGGGAGACAGCGTCGGCGCGAGTTCGTGGCTCATGTTTTTGGCGATAGCGTCGGGCGAAGGTCCCAATCCATTGTTGTTATGTCTCTCACCCACAACGCCTGGTCCCTAAGCTCGTTTCCAAACCCCGCACCTTGCGCCGGCGAGGCACGTATTGGATGCCTCTCCCCATCAGGCGACCGGAGAATAACGAAATACACCTTTTGGCAACGTTTCGGCAACCTTCGTTCGTTGCGTCCGCGAAATGCCCCCTCCGGGCCGGGGCTGGAAAACGGCGGTCGTTACGCAGCTCTTGTTGACTTCAAAAGCAACGAAGACTGGCTCGATCTTGCCGCCATTGCAACAAACGATCTTCTGACGAGATTCCCTTGTTGCTCGGGCGGGACGCGGGAGGTAGCATTTTGCTGCACGCGCGAAGCAACGGGACTGGGACCGAGAAGACCATGAAGGAGATCTTTCACGCGCTGGTGCTTAACATGCATCAGCCACCGAGCAATCTCGATGAACTGCTGGAGACCAACGAATGGGAAGTGAAGGAGATCCTGTTCGCTTATGACCGAATGCCGCGAACATTGTGGCCTTACGAAGGTCTCGCGCGGGTCAACCTCACCTTCTCGGGGACGCTGTTGGAAACGCTGTCGCACCCGGAATTTCAGCGCAAGGTTTACGGTTCGGTCGACTGCGGAACGCTGCTCTGGGCCCTGCAGAACGAAAAACTATTCGAGATTCTCGGCACCGGATACTACCATCCCGTTCTGGCGCTCATCCCGGAAGCGGACTGGGATGAACACATAAACCGGTGGCGCGCCATCGGACGCAGCGTCTTCTGGCGCGAGCATTTCGGCGGCTTCTGGCCGCCTGAAATGGGCTTCGACATGAAGCTCATTCCTCACCTGAAAAAGGCGGGCTACCGCTATGTCCTGGTGGACAGCGAGTACGTCGATCCGGTGGACGATATGTCCTGGCAGGAGCTTCGTTATCGTCCCCACATCGCCGAATATGAAGGCAAGGAAATCATCGTCGTTGTCCGGGACCGAGATCTCTCCGCGGCGCAACTCGCCGGCATGGAATACAGTTGGTTCTATCACGAAATCCAAGAGCGGACGAAATGGTGTGATTTCCCGCCGTTGGTCACGACCGTCAGCGATGGCGACAACGGCGGGTGGTTCCGCAACGTCAATCCCCGGGCCAACTTCTGGTCCTATTTCTACCGGACCGCGCTCGATGAAGTTCGCGCGGGCCGCTCATCCATGCGCCCGACGTTCATTACCGAGTATTTGGATCGCTTCGGCGCCCATGGGCGTGTGACCGTTCGCCGCGGCGCCTGGGCGACGGACCAACACCACGGATGGGACTTCCATCAATGGCAGGGATCCCGGTCGCAACGGGACGCCATGAGCCGCGTCCACGAAATCAGCAAGGCGTTTCACGAGGTCCAGGACAAGGCATGGGAGCGGGGAACCCAGGATCCCGTGTTTCATGACCAGTTGGATCAAGCACAGTGGCGTCTCCTTCGCGCGGAAACCAGTTGCAATTTCTATTGGGGAGAGGCGTGGGTCTACCGGGCTCACCAGGACTTGGACGCCGTCCAATTCCACCTGCAAGAAGCCAGAAATCGCCTCGAGTAAGCACGAACGGCTGCGTTGACGACCCTCGGCCCTACGCTACTACTTTTGGCGGGTGTTTTCGTAGATGTCGATATAATGATCGCCGGATTGCGCCCACGAGAGGTCATTGGCCATGCCGTTGGTCATGAGCCTCCGGAATTCCTTCGGATAATCCTGCCAGAGCCCGATGGCCCGGCTCAAGGCGGATTCCACACCCGAAAAATCGGCGTCGTGGAACACGTAACCGTTGCGTTCCTCCGGCGGTTTGTCGGAGTGGTCGCGATCGTAGACGGTATCCACAAGCCCGCCGACGGCCCGAACCACGGGAACGCTTCCATACCGCATGGCGATCATTTGAGTCAGGCCGCACGGCTCGAACAGGCTCGGCACGATCATCATATCGCAGCCGGCATAAATCTGGTGGGCGAGTTGCTCGTTGAATCCGATCTCAAGATGACAATCTTGGTTGTCGTTCAAGTAGTGCTTGAGGTGATAGAAGTGATCGTTGACGCCGCTTTCGCCGCCGGATCCCAACAGCACGAATTGCGCGCCGTGTTCCAGGCAATAGAAGAGGGCGTGCTGGATAAGATGGACGCCTTTTTGCGCGTCCAGACGCCCCACGTATCCAATCAGCGGCTTGAAGTCCTTGCGCATCCAAAACCGGTCCCGCAACGCCTCCTTGTTTTCGTATTTGTCGTCCAGATGCCAAACGGTGTAGTGCTTTGGGATAAACCGGTCGATTTCCGGGTTCCAAACGTCGTAATCGAGGCCGTTCAGCACGCCCGTGAACTTGTAGTGGTGGGTGGCGAGCGTTTGACTTAGGCCGTGACTCTGATCCGTATAGCGCGCTTCCCAGGCATGGTGTGGCGAGACCGTGGTTACGTGATTGGCGTAAACGATGCCGCCTTTCATCGCATTGACGGCGCCATGGCTGATATTGTCGAGGAGCCGGTCATGATGCAGGTAGTATTCCGGACGGCACAGGCCGGAGGCCCACAGGACGGCTTCGCCGGTTACTCCTTGATGTTTGAAATTGTGGATGGTGTAGACAACCCGCTGATTCTCCATGCCGATGCGATTGTAAATTTCGAACAGGAGAACTGGAACCAAGCCCGTTTGCCAGTCGTGGCAATGGATAATGTCCGGGCGCTTGTTGGACTGAAGCAGGAATTCCATCGCGGCCTTCGAAAAGAAGGTGAACCGCATGGGGTCATCGTGAAAACCGTAAAAGGAGCCACGATCGAAAAAACCATCCTGTGAATGGGGCTCGATGAAAAAGCACTTGCGGCCGTGAACGAAGCCGAACCACACGGAACACGATACCGATCCGCCGTACCACGGAACCCGCAGTTCCTCCCATATCTTGTGGAGGCCCCAAATCTCATCATACCACATGCAGTCGTATTTCGGGAGAATGATCTCGACCGAGTGACCGCGAACCTCCAGTTCGCGACTCAATCCAAAGACGACATCGCCCAAACCCCCGACCTTCGCCACGGGAGCCAGTTCCGCGGAGACCATAACTATGTACATGCTAAATCGTCTCTTGCCTTAACTTCCGGAAATCGTTCGGAGGAAGCACCGGCTTTCTCTCGAGTTGATTGGAATTGTCACCATACATACCTTCCGTCCCGGACGGCTGGGAAATTCATCCCGCCGTCCCCTGGAAGCCGGACGATGTTTGTGCATCGCAGCAATCTGCTTCCGATGGTTTACAGCCTTCCGCGCCGGAAAGAAAGAGCGCTGTTTCCATGGCTCGCGCGCCGTTCCCCGCGAAGCCCGATTCGCCCGTTGGGATAAGCTTCTGGGCCTTGCGGGCGAAAAAGAGGTTGGCTGGCACCGGTAGCGGATGGCTCCAATGGTGCGGTCGGAGCTGAAACTTCCGGTTTGCGGGATAGTGACCAACGCTTTATCCGCCGAAATGGCCCGGGGCTGGATTCACATTTCAAGTGCAAGACCGGAGTTGAATTAGGAATGCCTCGGCTGGTGTGAGATAGCCGAGACGTTTTCGGGGAGTGGTGTTGTTGGCCCAGACGATGTCTTGGATGTCCTGCTCGGTGTAATCGGAGAACTCGGTGTTGCGTGGCAGATCGCGCCTGAGAATGCCGTTTGCGTTTTCGATGGAGCCGCGCTGCCAAGGCGAGTAGGGGTCACAGAAGAAGGTGAGGAGGCCAAGGCCGCCCTCCAGCTTCTGGTGCTGGGCGAATTCCGAACCATTGTCGAATGTGATGGAGCGCCTGGCGGCCTTGGGCAAGACGGAGAACAGAGCGGTGAGTTTGGCGGCGGTGGCCTCCGCGGTCTTGCTTGGCAAGCCGCCGGCCAGGGTCAGGCCGGTCTTGCGCTCGACGGCGGTCAAGAGATTGCCTTTTTGCGTGCGGAACTGCATGAGATCGCCTTCCCAGTGGCCGAAAACGCTCCGGTTATCGATGGCTGGGTCTCGTTCATGGATGGAACGGCGCCCCAGGATCGGATCGCGGCGGCGCTTGAAATACCGCCGTCCTCGGGTTGCCTTGGCACGCGCCAGATAGCGGTGGAGCTTCTGGGACCGAACCTTGGGCCGGTAGATATAGCGATAGATCGACTCGTGGCTCACCGTGTGCCGGGATCCCCGCAGCCTGAGCCTGCCGGAGATCTGTTCCGGCGGCCAGCCCATCGCAAGGTGGTCGTCGACATGCTCCTTCAGCGGGCTCAGGCGCTCGATCCGCGAGCATCGCCGGCAGCGCGACAATGCGATCCGGTCCGCCGAGGCCGGCCTGTAGCCACCCTTGGGAAGGCTGTTGCGCCTGAGTTCGCGTCCGATCGTCGAGGGATGACGCCCCATGATCCTCGCAATCTCGCTCGAAGCTTTCCCGGCATCATGATGCCGGGAAAGCTCAATCCGCTCGTCAAAATCGAGCTGTCCATAATGCTTGCCCATCGCAACTCCGGAACATACCGGTGTTGCACTTCGTTCGTGAATCTAAGGGGGTTGAAGTCGTCGGGAAGCGATTAGAACTACGCGGCGGTCGGACCCAAGGTAAGGCGTTCTTGGTGCCGCTTCGCCTAAGTTTTTCAAGGTGCCGACAACGGCCATGTGGTTCCCGCGACAAGGACACGTACGGCATCGGCGTGCATCGGCTGCAAAACCGAGCGGACATGTCGGGTTTTGTATTTACGCACAGACAATATTTTGGTAATATATTCTCGTGACCTGAGGCAATGAGCGGTATTAACGCGCGGGAAGTTAAGCGAGCGTCAGCCGTTCACGAGCGATCCAAAAACGACGTTCCGAAAAGCATGCCGAACACCTGAATACGATCGGACAGCGCGGCGGGGCTAGAACCTTATGGACGCCTTGGACCTTGTGAACCTCACGAAGCTAGTGGAACGCGCACAGGGAAGCCCCGGGATAAAAATCGGACTGATCGATGGGCCTGTCGCCGCCCAGCATCCCGATTTCGACAGTGAGCATGTCCGCGAGATTCCCGGAAGCAATGGCGCCACTTGCTCCCAAGCCGACAGCGCCTCTTGCCTCCACGGAACCTTTGTTGCCGGGATTCTGGCCGCCAGGCGGGGGGCGTTCGCGCCGGCCATATGCCCTGGCTGCATCCTTATAGTTCGCCCGATTTTTTCCGAGGCGACCTTGGGAAGCGAACGCATGCCCCGCGCCACTCCCGATGAACTTGCCACCGCCATCATCGAATGCATCGAAGCCGGCGCCCGCGTCATCAATCTTAGCCTCGCGCTTGCGCACCCTTCAAGCAGAGGGGAGCGAGTTCTGGAACAGTCGCTCGACCAGGCTGCGAAGCGCGGCGTCATCGTGGTCGCCGCCGCGGGGAATGGGGGGACCGTTGGGAGTTCCGCTATCACGCGCCATCCCTGGGTCATACCGGTCGTCGCCTACGATCTTCGAGGGAGGCCCATGGCACAGTCGAACCTCGGAGGTTCCATCGGCCGGCGAGGACTGGGCGCCCCTGGCGATCGGATCACCAGTCTCGGAGCCGAGGGTGAACCGCTTACCTTGGGGGGGACCAGTGCGGCGGCGCCGTTTCTGACCGGCACCATCGCGCTGTTGTGGTCGGAGTTTGCGGCCGCAACGGCGGCGGCAATGAAATTCGCCGTGACGCACGCCACTGCACCTCGGCGGAGAACCATCGTGCCACCCCTATTGAACGCCTGGGCGGCGCATCAAACCATGGCGAAACTGCATTTCTAATCGAGGAGAACGGTTATGAACATGCCAGGATTTACAGCGGAAGACTCCATCTACAGGTCAATGGTGACCTATGCGGCGGGACGCGCCCTGTTTCCAGTGACCGGTGAAAATGTCGTCACCCCACAGCAGTCAGTTAACTGGCGAGAAGAAACACTTCGGATCAGTCCGTCGGTGTTATGTCGTTTCCAGTATTGGCTCTGTCGGACTTTCATCTCTAATTGTACCAGCCGTTGTCTATCGAACAGTCTTGTGGAGTGTGCTTTTGCGTCAAATCCGCAAGCCTGCGAAGCGGCAGTTTGGCAGCGATGTTCGGGCTCCTGTGCCGTAGCCTGCGATCAGCAGTACGCCAATTGTCTAGCGAGCTGAGGAAGAAATCGTGAGTTACAAGAATTCCGAAAGCAAACAGGCCGGCAAGGGCGAGCGACGGCCCTTTCACGTTCGCCTACCCGGGTTCGTTAGCGACGAGGAAATCGGCCTCGGTGACGTCATCAAACGTGTCACGCACGTGGTCGGCGTCAAGCCCTGTGGCGGTTGCGAGCGCCGAGCCGCCGACCTCAACAGCCGGTTTGTCTTCACCGGAGGACGCAAGTAGGCAATATCGAAGGACCCAATTTCAGGGAGGCCACCATGGAACATGAAGAGACAGGGGAACGAACCGGAGGTCGGGCGGCGACGGATCACAATATCAATATCAATGTTAATCCCATTACCCCTTCTCAGGAGGGTCCCGTCGGACCGCCGCCGACCGCCCTGGCGCCGTGTCCAACCTGCGGAGGAGAAGGACTTCCCCCTCATCTTCCCTACGTCTACGCGATTGGCCGGGTCGAAACGCGGTTTCCTAACCTCGCCGCCGAGAAGGAGTTCGCCCAGGCCACCGGAAGAGCGGAAACCGCCGGGAGGACCGATCGACAAGCTTTCCACGACGTTCTTTCGAAACCCGAAAATCGTTACCTGGTGCGCCAGCTCTGCTGGGTGCTTACCATCGAGGAACTGGAAACTTATCTGCTTCAGCCGCGAGATCCGGCGGACATCAGTTTGCTGGTGGAAGCGATTCGTTCGGCGCCGTCCCCTTATGACATCGATGTGGTCATCGGATTTCGCGGACCCATCGCCCCTCCGGAAATGTGCAACGGACTGATGGTGCCCATTGTCTTGTTTGACCAGATCTATTCGTTCGACCGCGACTCGCTGATCAAGGCCATCCCCAAGCCGGAGAAGACCAGCGCTGCGCAGTTCGGCCCAGCCGCCGAAGAGCTGTTCAGCAGAATCATGCAACTCACGGACAATGCCGGCGCGACGAACGAGCACCGGGCGCTGAACTATCTGGCGATGCGATATCCGGCGATCTACGCCCAGGCGGCCGAGGCCTTCGCGCGCGATTCTTCGTTGACGGGGGTGGACGTGCGCCACTCGCCGTTGACCGGTACGCGAACGCTTCTAGACGTCATTTTCTGTTACACGAATCGCAAGACCGATTTTACCGAGAAATTTTCCGTATGTGTCGATGTAACCGAGGAGTTTCCCTTCTTGGTGACCAAGCTGTCACCTTGCTTCGATCGTGGAACTTGGGGTCAAACTTAGGATTAGTTGGAGGAAAACCCGATGAATATGCCAAACTTCACCGCAAAAGCGTCGCTATACAGGACCAATACGCACTATCGCATGGTAGGCAACTCCGGCAGCTCGTCGGCCAGTATGGTCGTTCCATCAATCCCGGCCTGCCGGAACTGTGATGCAATCCTTGATAGATGTCTCGAGAACGGCGGGCATCCCCGGGCAGTGTGTGGGGCATGCGCCGTAGGACGTTGTTCCGACGGTGTAGAAAATCCGCCGCCTGGCGATCCGTTCCCTGGTCCTCCTCGGTGGCTTTGGTAACCAGCGACGCGCGACCAGGTTGAGGGCCGTTATGCATAGTGGGGCCACGCACGGTCCGGGTGGGGTATACTCTGGTCGTGAAGGGAAAGCGAAGCTGTCGCTGGAGTCTGTATCGGGATGGTGAACAAAAACTTCACCATCCCGAGATTGCAAGCGGCTGGCCTGACGAGAACTATGCTATTGAGGCGTTACTTCGATTGGTTTTACGTCCCAGATATCGCGGGCGTATTCCCCAATGGTGCGGTCGGAACTGAAACGGCCGGTTCGCGCGATATTGATCAAAGCTTTTTCCGCCCAAACCTCCTGATCACGATACGTCGCGTCGACGCGCGATTGGGCATCGAGGTAGCCTCGGAGGTCGGCCAATAGCATGTAATAGTCGCCGCCCTCCAAAAGATTGGAGACGATGGGACGGAAGACGCCCGGCTCGTCGAGGCTGAAAAAGTCATCCCGGATCAGATCGACGGCGCGGCGAATTTCTTCGTCGGTCATATAGATTTCACCGGGGTTGTAGTTGCCGCGAAGCGATTCGACCTGCGCGGCGGTAAGACCGAAAATAAAGATGTTCTCGTCGCCGACTTCCTCTTTGATTTCGATGTTGGCGCCATCCAGGGTTCCGATGGTTAACGCGCCATTCATGGCGAACTTCATGTTGCCCGTGCCCGACGCCTCCATGCCGGCCGTGGAGATTTGTTCGCTAAGGTCCGCCGCCGGCATGATCTTTTCGGCCAGCGAGACCCGATAGTCGGGGATGAAGATAACCTTGATCTTGTCCTGGAGATCCGGGTCGAAGTTGACGACGCTGCCGATTTGATTGATCAACTTGATGATCAATTTGGCCATGTGATACGCGGGCGCGGCCTTGCCGCCAATGATGAACGTACGGGGAACGATATCGAGAGAGGGATTCGCTTTCAGCCGATTGAACACAACAATGATATAGAGGGCGAGCAAGAGCTGCCGCTTGTATTCATGAATGCGCTTGACCTGCACGTCGAACATCGAGTCCGGAGAGACGGTGACATTCAGTTTGCGCTTTATGAAGTCGGCGAGCGCTTCTTTGTTGGAGCGTTTGATTTCCCTCACTTTATGGCGGAATTGCCGGTCGCCCGCGTATTTTTCCAGCCCCCTAAGCTGATCCAGATCGGTGATCCAGCCATCTCCGATCTTTTCCGTGATCAGCGCCGCGAGTTTCGGATTGGCCTTCAACAACCATCGGCGAGGCGTGACGCCATTGGTCTTGTTGTTGAATCGCTCGGGATAAAAGTCCGCGAAATCCTTCATCATTCCATCCATGAGCAGCCGCGTGTGCAGGGCCGCGACGCCATTCGTCGAGGAACTGCCGACCACCGACAAGTTCGCCATGCGGATGGCTTTTTCCGGTTGCTCTTGCACGATGCTCATGCGCTCTAAGCGGTTAAAATCACCGGGATAGTGGGTCGCTACCCTGCGCAGGAAATGGCTGTTGATGTCATAGATGATATTCAGGTGCCGAGGCAGCAGTCGCTCGAACATGCTGACCGGCCACCGTTCAAGGGCCTCCGGAAGAAGGGTATGATTGGTATAGCCGGTGGAGTTGTTCGTCAGTTCCCAGGCCTTGTCCCAATCCAGATCCTCTTTATCGAGAAAAATCCGCATCAACTCCGGCACCACGAGGGCCGGATGGGTGTCGTTCATCTGGATGAACACCTTGTCCGGAAACGCGTTCCAGTCACTGTTGTCCGACTTGAATCGACGGATGATATCCTGAATGGAGCAGGAAACGAAAAAGTACTGTTGGCGCAGCCTCAGTTCGCGGCCCGCATAAACACTATCGTTCGGATAGAGCACCTTGGTGAGGTTCTCGGCCATCACCTTATCTTCGACCGCTTCCACGTATGACCCTTGGCTGAAATCCTGGAAGTCGAAATCCTGCGTGGCTTTTGCCGTCCAAAGTCTCAGCGTGTTGACGTTGAACGATCCGTAACCAACGATCGGCGTATCGTACGCCATGCCCACGATCGGCCGAGTGTCGACCCAATCCCAGTGCGTGGCGCCGTTCGCGCGTCTGGGTTCGGCGTGCCCCTCGAATTGGACCGCGTACGAGACTTCCGGGTGGCCGACTTCCCAAGGGTTGCCCCACCTGAGCCAGTTGTCGGGCTCCTCGACCTGCCAGCCGTTCTCGATGCGCTGCTTGAAGACGCCGTAGTCGTACCGGATTCCATAGCCGAACGCCGGTAACTTCAGGGTCGCCATGGAGTCCAGGAAGCAGGCCGCGAGGCGGCCGAGACCGCCGTTCCCCAGCGCGGCGTCCTCTTCGACATCGCGCAATACATCCCAATCCAGGCCGAGCCTCTGCATGGCTTCGCGGCACGTGTCCTCGAACATGAGGTTGATCACGTTATTGCCCATTGCCCTTCCGATCAGGAACTCCAGCGACAGGTAATTGATGCGCTTGACGTTCTGGTGGTGGTAAGCCTGCTGGGTGTCGATCCAGCGCCCGATGAGGCGGTCGCGGACAGCCAGCGCCAGCGCTTGGTAGCGATCCTGGACGGTGGCCGAGTACTCGTCTTTCGCCAGCGTGAATTTCAAGTGAAAGTTGAAGCTTCGAATGAGGCTATCCACATCCATGCCTTCCGCGGCGCGGAAGGCGATGCTATGCAGTTCTGTCTCTTCGATTGCGTTCGACGTTTTCTGACGCGCCATTTGTTTTGCTCTCCCCGATCTAATCCGTCGTAATCGCCGATTTCAGCCTATGTCCGCGCTTTCCAAACAACGAGCCGGCGAACCTGCCATCGCTGACAGCGAAATTTTTCTTTGTCGAATCGGCCTTAGATACGAGCAAAGGTGCGCCGGTTAAAGAGGGAATGCGAACGAGCAAGAACTTTTCATGGAGGGACGGCCGTACGCTCGGCATGTTCGCCGCGACCTGCCCGGCTGTTTCAGCACTCTCACGATCAATGGTTGGCGTCGATCAGGCGGGACCGACTTCACAGGAAACGGATTAAGGGTTACAAGAATCCGCGGCTCCGCTTGGGGCACGGTATGTGGGGGCGAACGCCCATGCGGTGTTCTGTCCCGTGGATGAGTCGATGTGTTTTACCGGGCACGATCTGAAAATTTGACCGCAGATATGGCGGCGCGCTACCGAGACGGCATTAAACGGCAATATAAATGGCCGTTGCGTCGGGAATTTCCCGGCGTTTCGAATTGCGCGGCGGCAAGTCAAGTAAGGAAAAAAGGACATGAGCGCCAAAGGGAAGTCCGATCCCAACAAACCCAGTGCCGGATCGGTCGGCGGGAAATCCCAACCCGAGGATCAACGGAAGCGGAATGAAGTGGCGAAACCCAAGCCACCGGACAAGACCGCTTCCGCCGTGACCAAGCGTTCCGCGGCTCCGTTACCACAATCCGACGCCGCCAAGCCCCAGGCGACGCCCCCCAAAGCAACCGAACCTGTTGCTCAAAATCCCGAAGCCAAGTCGTCCAATGCGCCAAAGACGTCGCGACCACAACCTAGGCCAAATTCTCGCGCGTCGACCAAATCTGCCCCGACTAGAGCACCGACTCAACGGAAGGCCGCGACAAGAAGCGAGTCGGAGGCGGCGAAATCCACAACCGCGGCCGTCGCGGCGAAACCCGAAGCCGAGCGGCGAGCGCTCCCGCCGCTCGCCGGCGAAGGCGATGTTGCCGCCGTGGTGACCGCCGACCACCGCGATCCGTTCGGCTTTCTCGGAATGCATGAACTCCTGCCCGGCGGACCCTTTGTCGTTCGCGCGTTCGTTCCTCGGGCGCAGGGTGTTCGGGTCCTCGATCGCGGGTCGGGAAAGGTGGTGGCGACGCTCTCGAATATTCATCCGGACGGGTTGTTCGCGGGCGTTGTCGAGGGCATCAAACAGCGTTTTGCCTATCGATTGCTTGTCGAGACGGAGAGCGGAGAAGTCGAAATGGAGGATCCCTATCGCTTCCCGCCCATTCTCGACGACAACGACGTGCGGCTTCTTGCCGAGGGAAATCATCTCAAGAGCTATGAGAAACTTGGCGCACACGTTACGACGTTGGATGGCGTGGACGGCGTGACATTTGCCGTATGGGCGCCAAACGCGGGTCGCGTTTCCGTCATTGGCGAATTCAATGATTGGGATGGCCGCCGGCATGGAATGAGACTTCGCTACGACTGCGGAGTTTGGGAACTGTTCCTCCCCGGTGTCCGTGAGGGTCAACTCTACAAGTACGAAATCAAATCCGGAACGGGCGCGAAGCTGACCGATAAGGGAGATCCCGTTGCATTCCTGTCGGAACGGTCGCCGGGATCGGCTTCGATCGTATCCGACCCGAACTCCTACAAATGGCAAGACAGCAAGTGGTTGAAGGTTCGAGCCTCGAAGAATACGCGCGAGGCGCCCATTGCCATCTACGAAGTTCACCTGGGCTCGTGGCGGCGCAACCCCGAGGAAGGCCATCGGTGGCTGACTTACGGCGAACTGACCGACGTCCTTGTCGATTATGTCAGGGACATGGGCTTCACCCACATTGAACTTCTTCCGGTCAGCGAGTTCGATTTCGACGGCTCGCTTGGGTATCAGCCGCTTGCCCCCTACGCTCCGACCAGCCGTTGGGGCACGCCCGACGAATTCCGGGGATTTGTCGATCGTTGTCATCAAGCGGATATCGGGGTCATCGCCGACTGGGTTCCGGTTCATTTTTCCGATGCTCCGCACGGGCTGAGCGCCTTCGACGGAACCCCGCTGTACGAGCATCCCGATCCGCGGCAACGGCGCCATCCGGGCTGGAACACGCTCACGTACGACTATGGTCGTCGCGAGGTGGCCAACTACCTGCTCAGCAATGCCCTATTCTGGTTGGACCGGTATCATTTGGATGGATTGCGCCTGAGCGCCTTGGCGTCAATGCTGTACCTCGACTACGGTCGCGCTCGCGGCGAGTGGACTCCCAACCGCGAAGGGAGCCATGAGAATCTCGAAGCGATCGATTTTCTGAGACGATTGAACGAGGTGGTGTCCGAGAGCTATCCCGGCACGTTCACGGTCGCGGAGGACGACTCCGGTTGGCCCAATGTATCCTATGCCACGGCTTTGGGGGGGTTGGGTTTCGGATTCAAATGGAATGACGGCTGGATCCGCGAGACCCTCCGCTACATGTCGAGGAATCCCGTCCATCGAAAATACTATCATGATGAATTGACTCATCGGCCCGCAACCGCCTTTCACGAGAACTTTATCCTGCCGCTTTCACACGAGGAGGTCGGTTACGGTCGAGGCTCCTTATTGCGAAAAATGCCCGGCGACCGTTGGCAGCGCTTCGCCAATCTCCGTCTCTATTACACCCTGATGTACACATCCCCGGGCAAGAAACTTCTCTTCATGGGCGACGAGATCGCTCAGGAGCGGGAATGGAACTCGGAGATCAGCCTGGATTGGCATCTGCTCGACGATCCCATGCATCGGGGCGTCCAGCACCTGGTGCGCGACCTCAACCGGGTCTATCGGTCAAGCTCCGCGCTCTACGAACGAGACTGCGAGGAAGGTGGTTTTTCGTGGATCGATGCCAACGACACCGAACAAAGCATCATATCCTATCTCCGGCACGGCAACAAAGACAACGACCTCGTTGCCGTGGTCTGCAACTTCACGCCCGTCGTTCGCAACGGGTACCGCATCGGGGTCCCGAAGGACGGGTACTACCAAGAGGCGCTGAACAGCGACGCCGAGAAGTATGGCGGCGGCAATGTGGGCAGCTTGGGCGGCGTCGCCGCGGATCAGATGTCCATGCATGGGCGACCTTATTCGCTAAGCATCAATGTACCTCCATTCGCGGCGGTGGTTCTTCGCCGCAAAGGCAATTGACCGAGCGCGGCGTCCGCCGGAAAATTGTGAATAGCGGTTTTGCGAAAATCCGTTACACTTCCCTTGTAGATTGTGATCGGGCGGGACGTGCGCTTCGCGGCGTCTTGCGTCCTAATCGTCCGGCCGAGAGATCGGCTAGAAAAAAACGGCGAAGTCGCCATGGAGGGAAGGCGTGCACGAGTTGGCGCTCTGCGAGAGCGTGCTCAGCATTCTTCAAGGGCAAGCGAAAACCCATCGGTTCGATCGCGTGAAAACCGTTTGGCTGCAGGTTGGCGCCCTGTCCTGCGCCGCGCCGGAGGCGCTTGAGTTCTGTTTCTCGGCGGTAACCCGGGGGACGCTCGCGGATGGCGCGCGGCTCGAAGTCGTTCGGACGCCCGGTCAGGCATGGTGCATGAGATGCGGCGAAACCATAACCATCGGCGAGCGCTATGATCCCTGTCCTCAATGCGGCACGTTCGAGCTGCAGGTGACCGGCGGCGACGAAATGCGCGTCAGCGAGTTGGAGGTGGAATAATGTGCACGGTATGCGGATGTGGCCAGGCGACTCAGGAAGAATTAAAAACGGCCCGACAACCAGCGCCCCACGCCGATCATCATCACCATCACCACCACCACCACGATCATGATCATGATCGTGGCCGCGATGCGGATGTCTTGGCTTACGGGTCGGCGCCGGGCGGCGCGCATGTGCCGGGCACGAGCCAGGCGCGCATTGTCCAGGTGGAGCAAGATATTCTTGGCGAGAACGACCGGCTCGCGAGCCGCAATCGATCGTTTTTCGCCAAGCGGGGCGTCCTGGCCTTGAACCTGGTTTCCAGCCCGGGTTCCGGAAAGACCACGCTCCTGGTTCGCGCTATCGAGGGTCTCCGCGACCGGTTTGCCATGACGGTGATCGAGGGCGACCAGCAGACCAGCTTCGATGCCGACCGGATCCGCGCCACGGGCGTGCCGGCGCTGCAAATCAACACCGGCAAGGGATGTCATTTGGACGCGCGAATGGTCGGGGACGCCGTTCGTCGCCTCGATCCCCAACAGGGCTCGGTGCTGTTCATCGAAAATGTCGGGAATCTGGTGTGTCCGGCGGCGTTCGATCTCGGCGAGGCTCACAGGGTGGTCATGCTGTCGGTCACCGAAGGGGAAGACAAGCCGCTCAAGTATCCCGACATGTTCCACGCGGCCGATCTGATGGTGATCACCAAGCTTGATCTCTTGCCCTACGTTCCCTTCGACATGGAGCGATGCGTGGTGTTCGCCCGTCGCATCAATCCCGCGATCGAGGTAATGATACTCTCGGCCACCAGCGGCGAGGGACTGGAGGCTTGGTTTGAGTGGATCGATCGGCGGCGCGGATCGGCGGTTGCGTCCCGCGAACCGCTGGTCGAGGCGCGTGTATAAGCAATGGGCGTCGCCGTTCTCACTCGGACCGAAGACATCGTCGACACGGTGATCGAGTTTACCCGGCCCTTGCCGACGGTGCTCGCGGTTGGCGCCTTTCTCAAGAACACCGTTTGCTTGATGCAGGGAACCGAGGCTCTGGTTTCGCGGGACAACGGCAATCTGGAAACCGTGGAAGCCGTCCACGGTTTCGAGCGGTCGGTCGAGGCGCTTTTGCACCGAAGTGGCGACAAGCCGAGCGTCGTCGCGCACGACCTGCACCCCAACTTCCACAGCTCCCGGTATGCCGAGGCGGTGGCCGCCCGGATGGGCGTCGAGGCGCTTCCGGTGCAACATCACCACGCGCACGTGGCGGCGGTGATGGCCGAGCATGATCACCGGGGGCCGATCCTCGGGCTGGCCCTGGACGGTTTCGGCCTGGGCGAGAACAACCGGTCTTGGGGTGGCGAGTTGATGCTAGTGGACCCCGCTGGCTACCGCAGGCTCGGCCATCTGAAAGAGTTGGCTCAGCCGGGCGGAGACAAGGCGGCGCGCGAACCGTGGCGAATGGGCGCGGCGGCTCTCCACGCAATGGGGCGAAAGGGCGAGATCGGCGAACGCTACCATTCCATCGCAGGCTCCGGCGTGATCGCCGAAATGCTGGATCGCGGTGTCAACTGTCCCCCCACGTCAAGCTGCGGACGTCTGTTCGACGCGGCCTGCGGGCTCCTCGGCGTCAAACCGGTCGCGAACTTCGAGGGCGAGGCGCCCATGGCGCTGGAACGGATGGTCGGACGTCCGGTAAGCGATCCCGAGGGGTGGCGCTTGGAGAGCGGTGTCCTCGACATGACCCCGCTGCTGGAACGGCTCGTGAATCTCGATCCAGCGGATGGGGCCGACCTGTTTCACGGCACCCTCATCGCGGCCATGACCGAATGGGTGGCATGGGCGGCGGAGGTTGCCGGCGTTCGCCATGTGGCTTTTTGCGGTGGATGCTTTTTCAACAGGGTGCTGATGTCCGGACTGGCGGACGGCTTGACCAGGCGTAAACTGGACGTGTTGACGCCGGCGCGGCTAAGCCCGGGCGACCCCGCGATCAGTTTGGGCCAGGCTTGGGTCGCGGCCTTGGCAAGAGGATAATCGAGGATGTGTTTGGCCATACCCGCGCGGGTGATCGAAACGCTTGACCAGGACATGGCCAAGGTGGAGGTCGGCGGGATCGTCAAAACCGTGAGTCTTTGCCTGGTCGACGGCGTTGCCGTCGGCGACTACGTCATTCTCCATGTGGGTTTCGCACTTTCCAAACTGGAACCGGAGGAAGCAAGGCAAACCTTGGCCTTGTTCGCCGAGGCGGGCGTTCTGAAAGGTTTGGCCGAGAATTTGTCCGAGGAGGTCCCGCGATGATGGTGCGCTACGTCGACGAATTCCGCGATCGCGACCTCGCCCGCAATCTGGCGTCGGTCATCGCCGGCGAGGCGCGCGCGAACCGCGCTTACAATTTGATGGAATTCTGCGGCGGCCATACCCACGCCATTTTCCGCTACGGGATCCGGGACCTCCTGCCCGATAACGTGCACATGATTCATGGCCCCGGCTGTCCGGTCTGCGTTCTGCCCATCGGCCGGATCGATCAAGCCGTGCAGCTTGCCCGTGACCATGGGGTCATCCTCTGCACTTATGGCGATGTCCTGCGCGTGCCGGGGGTCCAGCGCATGAGCCTGCTCACGGCCAAGGCCGAGGGCTGCGACGTGCGCATGGTGTACTCGACCCTCGACGCGTTCATGATCGCCGAGAGCAATCCGAACCGGCAGGTGGTGTTTTTCGCCATCGGCTTCGAGACCACGACCCCGCCGACGGCGGTCGCTCTCAAGCAGGCCGCCGCCCGGCGGCTCGATAACTTCACCATCCACTGCAACCATGTCCTGACATCAGCGGCCATCACCAGCATTCTGGAGAGCCCGGAGGTGCGCAAGTACGGCACGGTGCCGCTGGACGGGTTCATCGGACCGGCGCACGTCAGCGCCGTCATCGGCAGCGGCCCGTTCGAGTTCTTCGCCGAGGAATACCAGCGGCCGGTGGTCATCGCCGGTTTCGAGCCCTTGGACGTGATGCAGGCCATCCTTATGCTGGTCCGCCAGCTCAACGAGGGCCGGGCCGAAGTGGAAAACGAATACAACAGGGTGGTCACTCGCGAGGGCAACCTCAAGGCCCAGGCCCTGGTGGCCGAAGTGTTCGAGTTGCGTAAGAGTTTCGAATGGCGCGGTCTTGGCGAGGTGCCCTACAGCGCGCTCCGCATCAAGGACGAGTTCGCCGACTTCGACGCGGAGAAGCGGTTCGCGCTGACCGAGGTCCGGGTTCCGGACAACAAGGCGTGCGAGTGCGGCGCGGTCCTGCGCGGCGTCAAGAAGCCCACGGACTGCAAGATCTTCGGCACCGTGTGCACGCCCGACAATCCCATCGGCTCGTGCATGGTCTCTTCCGAGGGCGCGTGCGCGGCGTATTACAGCTTCGGCCGGTTCCGCGAACAATAAGATAGCTCCATGGATGCAGTGAAAAGGTCCTACGGCCGGCCGCTCGACATCAAGAAGGGCCGGATCGATCTCTCGCACGGCGGCGGCGGGCGGGTCATGGCCCAACTGATCGAGGAGCTGTTCGAGGCTCACTTCGACAACGCCTATCTGGCCCAGCATAACGACCACGCCTGTTTCGAGGTAGACGCCGGACGCATGGTGATGACCACCGACGGCTTCGTCATCTCGCCGCTGTTTTTTCCCGGCGGCGACATCGGCTCGCTGGCGGTACATGGGACCGTCAACGACGTGGCCATGGGCGGGGCGTGGCCGCTGTTCCTTTCGGTGGGCATGATCATCGAGGAGGGGTTTCCGCTGGCCGATCTCAAGAGGATCGTCGAGTCCATGGCCGCCGCCGCCCGGGACGCCGGCGTGCCCGTGGTGACTGGCGATACCAAGGTCGTCGAGCGCGGCAAGGGCGACGGCATCTTCATCACCACCACCGGCGTCGGCAGGGTGCCGGACGGCGTCCGGGTGGCGCCCCATCGCGCGGTTCCGGGCGACAGGATCCTGGTCAACGGCACTCTCGGCGACCACGGCGTCGCCGTCATGTCCAAGCGGGAAAATCTGTCCTTCGAGACCGAGATCGTCTCGGATTCGGCGGCGCTCCACACCCTCGTCGCCGACATGATCAGGGCCGTCCCGGATATCCACATGATGCGCGATCCGACCCGCGGAGGCGTGGCCACCGTGCTCAACGAAATCGCCCGCGAATCCAGGGTCGGCATGAAGATCCGGGAAGCGGCCATCCCCATCGCCACGGCGGTGCGCGGCGCCTGCGAGCTGCTGGGTCTCGACCCTCTCTACGTGGCCAACGAGGGCAAGCTGTTGGCGTTCTGCGACGCGAGTGATGCCGAGACGCTGCTGTCGGTCATGCGCGCCCACCCGTTGGGCCGGAACGCCGCCATCATCGGCGAAGCGGTCGAGGACGATCATCATTTCGTGCGGATGGAAACGGCCTTCGGCGGCGATCGCATCATCGACTGGCTCGCCGGCGAGCAGCTTCCCCGGATCTGTTGACGCTTGCCAATCGAACGAAGCTGAGTTGTCAGCCATGGTTCGGGTCGCGCACAATCGCTATACTCCCGCCGATGTCCGATACCCTTTCCATTCTTAATACGGTCTTTGGCTACCCCGCCTTTCGCGATGGTCAGGGGGAGGTCATCGATCATATGACGGCGGGCGGCGACGCGCTGGTGCTGATGCCGACGGCGAGCGGCAAATCGCTGTGCTATCAAATTCCGGCTCTGGCGCGGGGCGGTGTCGGTATCGTCGTCTCGCCGCTGATCGCCCTGATGCACGACCAAGTGGCGGCGCTCCGGGAACTGGGCATCGAGGCGGCGTATCTCAATTCATCCCTGCCGTTAGATGAAGCGCTCGCGGTGGAGCGCGGTTTCGCGGCGGGCGCGTTCGAGCTGTTGTATGTCGCTCCTGAACGTCTGTTAACGCCTCGGTTCATGGGGCTCTTGGAGCGCGTTGCCGCCGATCCCGGCCTGGCGCTATTCGCCATCGACGAGGCCCATTGCGTCTCGCAGTGGGGACACGACTTCCGGCCGGACTACATCCAGCTTTCCGTGCTTCACGAGCGCTTCCCGCAGGTGCCGCGCATCGCCCTCACCGCGACGGCGGACGCCACGACCCGGAGCGAGATCGTCCAGCGCCTGCGATTGCAGGGCGCGCGCGTCTTCGTCTCCAGCTTCGACCGGCCCAACATCCGCTACCGCATCGTCGAGAAGAATAACGCCCGGGCGCAGCTGCTGAAGTTCATAACCACCGAGCACACCGGCGAA
This sequence comes from uncultured Alphaproteobacteria bacterium, assembly GCA_963771545.1. GTDB lineage: Bacteria > Pseudomonadota > Alphaproteobacteria > Rhodospirillales > Defluviicoccaceae > CAKZLS01. Next base: position 2,264,226 of record CAVYTX010000002.1, on the reverse strand, counting down.
TTGGGGATCGTCTATTGCCTGTCGCGCCGGAAGGTGGACGAAACCGCCGAGTGGCTGACCGGCCAAGGCGTCCGGGCGCTGCCCTACCACGCTGGGATGGACGCCGAAGCGCGCCGCCGCGCCCAGGATGCGTTTCTACGCGACGACGGCGTCGTGGTGGTGGCGACCATCGCCTTCGGCATGGGCATCGATAAGCCGGACGTGCGCTTCGTCGCCCACCTCGACGTGCCGAAAAGCGTCGAGGGCTACTACCAGGAGACCGGCCGCGCCGGCCGCGACGGCCTGCCCGCCGATGCCTGGATGACCTACGGCCTCAACGATGCCGTGCAGCACCGCCGCATGATCAACGAGTCCGGCGCCGACGAGACCTTCCGGCGCTTGGCGCATGCCAAGCTGGACGCGCTGCTGGCGCTGTGCGAAAGCGCCACCTGCCGGCGGCAACGCATGCTCGCCTACTTCGGCGAGGAGAGCGAGCCCTGCGGCAACTGCGATGTTTGCCTCGATGCGCCCGAGACCTGGGACGGCACCGAGGCCGCGCGAAAGGCGCTGTCCTGCGTCTACCGCACCGGGCAGCGTTTCGGCGCCGCCCACCTGTGCCACGTGCTGCTCGGGCCGCGATACCGAGCGCATTCGCCAATGGCGCCACGACAAGGTCAGCACCTACGGCATCGGCCAGGAATTGAGCGAGAAGGATTGGCGCGCCGTGTTCCGCCAGCTCGTCGCGTTCGGCATGCTGGACGTGGATCACGACGCCTTCGGCGCGCTGCGCCTGGGTGACGCGAGCCGCGCCGTGCTCAAGGGCACACGAACGGTGACGCTGCGCAAGCCGGCCAAGGGCCGGGCCGCGAAAGTGAAAGCGGCTCGTTCCACCGCGGTTGGCGCCACCGCCGCCGACCTCGACGCGGTCGAGAGCGTGCTGTGGGACCGGCTCCGGGAGTGGCGCAGCGAAACCGCGAAAGCCCATGGCGTACCGGCCTACGTGGTCTTTCACGACGCCACTTTGCTCGAACTCGCCCGCGCCTGCCCCGGCACCCTCGCGCGTCTCAGCGACGTCCCCGGCATCGGCGCCGCCAAACTGGAGCGCTACGGCCAGTCCATCCTAAAAATCTGCCAAACCCACGCCGCCGAACACGGCCTGGTGGCGCGGTAAGAGGGGCGGTTGTCCCCGTTTAGCGAGAAGAGTACCCTGGCGGAGGAACGTGAGAAATGAACTTCAGCGCAGCCAGAGACGCTCGCAAAATGGCCCGCGATGATGAAATCAGCATGATCGGTGACGACACCACGAGGGTCAGGGACTGGGCGCTATGAAACGTCTCATGGCGGCCATCCTAACCGAGCACGCTCGCGTCCGCATGGCGCGTCGCGGTATTTCCGAGGGGTGATGTGCGCGAGACCTTGGGTTCTCCGGAGACCGTTAACTCGGTGCGCCCGGGTCGGCAGGTCGCGCAGAAATGCTTTGCCATGTGTGATCCCCCGCGCGAATATCTGATTCGCGTGTTCGTTGATGTGGATCGGATCCCGCCGGAAGTGGTTGCCGTTTATCGCACCAGCCGTCTGAATAAGTATCGGAGGTCCAAATGAATGTTACCTACGACCCGAGAACCGACACCCTGAGCATCGACCTCGCCCCCGGAGAGGTGGCGGAGAGCGACGAGGACAAGCCTGGCGTCATCCTCGACTACGACGATTCCGGCAATCTGCTAGGGATCGAGATCCTCGACGCCTCGAAGCGCATCCCCGACATCACCAGCGTCAATCTGCACGTTGCTATCTGAGGAGCTTTCGTGAGGAAGGAGCGATGATCCATCAAGTGAGTTGAGGCCAAGGCGCGCGCGGACTTCACCGTCGAGTTGGAGTTCGAGGGCGGCGAGCGATCCGAAGTCGATCTGGCTGAGTTCATTGCGACCGGCGAGGTTACCGCGCCACTGCGGTCCAATCCGGACATTTTCGTGTCAGAGCTTCGGGTCCTTCAGGATGGCGACGCTATCGGTTGGCCCGACGACGTAGAGATCGACGCCGACACGCTGTGGTACAAAGCCCATCCCGACGACTGGCAACGGGACTATGGCGATCCGTCATCGCAGCCGGGCGGGGCGTCCGGATAGGTGCAAGGGGCGATCAAACGGTCTGACCGCATTGATGCGTTTGTCGACACCAGAACCGAACAAAGGCGAGACGATTTATAGCGCTTCCTTCGATCGAGATTTTCGTGAGGACCGGTCATGAAACTGCACTACTACCCTGATACCGACAGCCTCACCATCGAGCTTCGCGCCGAACCGGGAACGGAAGCCCGCGAAGTCGCCAATGGCTTGAATGTCGATCTCAACGCCAAGGGTGAAGTGGTGGGATTCGACATCGACCAAGCGTCCACCCATCTCGACCTGACGACTTTGGAAACGGTTGAACTGCCGCTGAAGGCGACGAAGATCGCCTAAACCCGGGGGTGCAGGGGAAAATTAAAAAAACGTAGGCGGATTAGCGGATGCGTAACCCGCCGAATGCGTGGCGTTGAAATACATGAGGCGCAATACGTTCCGCTATTGCGCCGTACGCGAGTTACGCGTAATTGCGCTCTACGCGAGGTGCGCGTTATAGAATAACGCATTAGCCGCTCATTTTTCAGATTTAGAGATAAAGGCCACGGAGATGTTCGGATCAAAGCGTCGAAAAGCTGTTCAAGCAACCATTGACCACATACGCCCGATTGTCGCAACTGTTCAAGACAACTATGGCCTGCCGGCAGGATTTTGGACGGATGAATATATACTTGGGTTTATTGGGTCTATAATTGCCACTTTGTTACAAATGGCCTCAGGGGGCAATCTGTCAAGTTATGATAAAGGATTAGCTCTCGTACAAGTATTTACGGCTCTGTCCAATATGAACGGAGAAGCAATAGCAAAACGCCACATCGATCTCGTTTATAGCGGTGACAAGGAATTTAATCGCGGAGCGGACAATGGCCTAGTGTTTATAGGGTACTCACTTGGGAACTTGAGAAATGAAAGCGAACATCAGGCCCTCGTAGAGGCTAAACAAACAGCGGAAAAAATGGGTAAAAATGATGATATGGGTCTAATCATTGGGATACTGATGCAGAAATTACTTATAGACGAACTTAAAAAACGATATGATTAGGAGCTGCTAGCAAAATTTGTATGCTATTTACTTCTATTAGCAATAGCCTTTACTTTTTGATGAAGGTGGAATGTTGTATTGAGTTCAAGTTCATGGATTATTGTTTTGTGTAATCCAATTTACGCTTGCTATAACTTCTTGTGGCGCTAGGAGATCGATTGCATTGGACAAGGAGGAGACTGAAAAAGAGCTATTTCGGCGCGAGAACGAGGCTACCAATGCTCTTCGAGACATGCTCCGTTCTCAAAGAATGGCGGCGAATTGCAACCTCCAGGTGCTCAATGGTGGCGGGGCGGTCGCGCTCCTGGCCTTCCTTGGACAAACTTGGCCAACGGTTCCCGAGCTTAGAATGGCTTTAGCAATCGCAGCCGCCCTAATGGTCATAGGGTTGTGTCTTGCCGTCTGGGGCAGCTTCCAGCTTCCCAAGTACTTTGAGTGGGAGTACCGAGAGAACGAAGGATCCGCTCAGAAGGATAAGTACACCAAAACACGGTGTGGATACAATTGGACTAGTGGATGTTCTTTTGCCGCATTCTGCTTGGCCGTAACTATTATCCTAGGAAAGGTAGTCGCATCGATAAGGTAGTCAAACTACCAACGAAACGGAGTTTGCGCGAGTATCTCAGCAAGCGGCATTTCCACATCTATACGGACCACAAATGCCCCTCGTGACACACCGCAAGCGACAACCTTACCATCGACTTGCTTCTATCCCAACCGAAACGGATAGATTAGGCTCTCACCGATACGATGCGGCGCGGTGGTGTCCCGTGTTAAACTTTCTCTGGATCAAGGGAGACGAGGACGTCGGGCCATGAAACGGGTTCTGCTCATCGGCGGCGGAGTCATCGTCGCCATTTTAATCGCCGTGGCCTACATCCTGTATTCGTCGCTCGATTCGATCATCGCGGCGGGGATCGAGAAATACGGCTCGCAATATACCGGGACCGCCGTTCGCGTTGGCGGCGTCGATCTCGATCCGGTCTCGGGAAAGGGGGAAATCACCGGCTTCAGCGTCGCCAACCCGGCCGGGTTCGAGACACCGACAGCCATCGACGTGGGCACCATCGCGCTGGCCGTCGACATCGGCAGCGTCACCGCCGATCCCATCGTCATCAAGGAAATCGTCATCGACAAACCGAGGGTGACCTACGAGATCGGCGCCGACGGCAACAATATCGACGCCCTCGTCAGAAACGTCGAGGCCGAAACCGGATCGGGCGAGGGCAAGGGCGGAACGGGCGGGCAGGAGGATACCGGACGCAAGTTGATCATCGAGGACCTTTACGTCAAGGGGGGCGTAGTGAGCGTCAGCGCCACCGGCCTCGAGGGCAAGACGATGAACGCTAATCTCGACAACATCCACTTGCGCAACATCGGCAAGGGCGAGGGCGGCGTGTCCCAGGAACAGGTGGCCGCCATCATCGCCGCCACGCTGTTCAAATGGGTGGGGGTGGCCATCGAGGGCGTGAACCTCGAAGACATCATGAAGGTGATCGGCGACAACGTCGGCGGCGGCCCGATGAGGGCCAAGGAGGCCGGCCGCGCGATCGGGAAAGAAGCCGAGGGCGCGGGTAAGGCCATCGAGAAGGGGGTCGGGGAGGCCACCGACAAACTGAAGTCGCTGTTCAAGTAGCCTCGGGTTCGCCGGAGACTTCGCTTCGCCACCGCGCACGTATGTTTCCCGGGCTTCCCGGGTTGCTTCCTACTTGGCGGGTTGCGCGCCCGTCGCCGCATTCAGCCGGTTCGCGGCGGCGTGATCCAGGGCGCCGTTTTTGGTGTCGCCGGACCTCAGGTACGCGTCGCCGCGGGACTGATAGGCGAGGGCCCAGTTCGGGCGAAGGCGAATGGCTTCGGTGAGGTCGGCGATGGCCTTGTCGAACTCGCGCTGATTGGCATGGGCGGCGCCGCGGTTATAGAACGCCTCCGCCATGGTCGGATCGATGCGGATGGCTTCCGTGGAGTTGGCGATGGCGTCATCGTATCGGCCGACCACGAACGCGGCCAACCCTCGATTGTAAAAAGCCACCGCCAGATTGGGCTGGAGTTCGATGGCGTTGTCGAAGTCGGCGTAGGCCATTTCCTGCTCCCCCAGACGGAAATACGCATAGCCCCTGTTGGTCAGCACCCGGGCGCGTTGTTCGGGCGTGAGATTGGCGGTCTCCATACACTGGGTAAACTTGGCGACGGCTTGTTGGTAATCTCCGCTGGCGTGGGCCCTGTTACCCATCGCGCAGGCCCGCGACGCCAGGTTGGGCGCCGGCGAGTTGGATGCTTCGCCCGGTGATTGGGGAGCGGCGAATGAAGGGACCGATAAAGCCGCGAGGAGTGCGAGGAGGGCGGCTGACCATGCAAAATCTTGGGCCAAACGTTGAGCCAAACCTCGGGCGATTCCCGCGCGTCCCATACGGCGGGTGGCGGGACGCGGATCGTCTTTGCGAATTCCGAACATGTTCGAGACCTTATGGTGTTGTCTGTAAGGCGTTGTGGCGCACGGATATAGACTCTTTCCGGTTTTTTTTGGGCGTGATGTCCGGCTCAATGTGGTCATTGGGCTGGCCGCGCGTCAAGTCCCGGATCCAGGCGGGCCGCTTCGGCGCGGCCGCGGGCGGCGTTTTCGGCGTCGCCGACCTTTGAATATACATCGCCACGGGTTTTGAACGCCAGCGCCCAATCGGGGCGGAGCCGGATGGCCTCGGGATGGTCGGTAACGCCCTGTTTTCGATTGCCCTGGCTGGCCTGAGCGACGCGTTGGTTGTGGCCAGCGGAGCAGAAATTGTCGGACGCGTTCACCGACACAATTCCAAATCATCCATAAATAGCATTAACATGAAAATACAACCTTTACGAGTATTTCTATTGCTGCTAGAATTACCATTGGATGTAGGTGGACATTACGTCCGCGACGCTGGGAGGAAGTACCATGGCGTGCGAGGTTCGCGTGAGGCCGAGTGTATTGGTCGCGGTTTTGCCAAAAGAAGCGGGCGGCCGACGTCTTTTCGGGAAGACGATGAAGAGAGGTTTGATCTTCGGCATTGGGTTGCTGATTGGTTTTTCCGTCATTGCGACAGCCGAGGCGGCGAGGGTCGGACATGTAGCCGGTGACTCATTCTCCAATGATTCAAATGAGTGGCCCATTCTCATTACCTCGGCATCGATGCACTCGACGGCTGTGGGCGGCCAAACGCAGGTGCAAATGGGGGTTACTTTTGAGACCCAACTCAACTTTCATATCTCTCATTACGATATCGATTTCGCTGTTATTCAGGGTGGCGTCAATGATGTCTCCAGTCGGAGTGTGGATGTCGCGATGATGCGGGACACCGTGCTCAATATGGCGTCAGTGGCGAAATCCGCCGGCGCACCCCCTACTCATCATAAATATTGCTTCGTGGAGCAACGCACCCACGCAGTCAAAGCGCGGCGAAATAGAGTCATTCAATGCGTGGCTTGGCGCAATCTCCGCAAGTCGCGGCCAGACAGATATCAAAGACGTTCATTGACTTTTGGTTGACAGCTCCACTCTTATTCGCCGGTTGCACCGCCTCCTGTCGAATCGAGGCGGGCCGCTTCGGCGTGGTCGCGGGCGGCGTTTTCGGCGGCGCCGATCCTTGAATACACATCACCACGGGTTTTGAACGCCAGCGCCCAATCGGGGCGGAGGCGTATGGCTTCGGAAATGTCGGCGATGGCTTGTTCATAGTCGCCTTGGTTGGCATGGGCGACACCGCGGTTGTGGTGGGCCGAGGCCAGGGTCGGGTCGATGCGGATGGCTTGGCTGTAGTCTTCGATCGCGCGCGCGTAGTCGCCGTTCTTCGAATGGGCATAGCCCCGGTTGTTGTAGGGGCAGGCGAACGTCGCGTGCAGGCGGATCGCCTGGTCGGCGTTTTCGATGGCGCGGTCGAAGTCGCCCTTGGCCAGATAGGCGCTACCCCGGTTGCAGTAGGCCTGGAAATACGCCGGCCTTAAGGCGATGGCGTGCGAGTAGTCGGCGATGGCGTCGTCGTATCGCTCGGTCACGAAAGCGACCAGCCCACGATTGTAATACGCCTCGGCCAAATCGGGCCGGAGGGCCAGGGCGGCGTTGAAGTCGGCAATGGCTTGGTCGTAAGCCCCGAGACGGTAGTGCGCCGTTCCCCGGTTGGTCAACACCGCCGCGCGTTGCGATGGGCTCAGAGGAGCGGCCTCGACGCACCGGGTGTACAGCTCGACGGCCGAGTGGAACTCGGTTTTCAAGCGGGCGACGTCAGCGAACGCGCACGCCTGCGTGGCTTCCCTTGGTTCCGGGTTGGCGGACGCGGAGTCCGCAAACGCCATAAGTAAACCAAGCAGGATCGCGACTATAGTCAGGGATCGGGCTCCCACACCATACGGCCGGCGCGATCGGCGACGGATTTCATGGTTTGCCAGTCTTCAAGTCTTGGGTTCCGCGTCCCGATGCGTTAGGTTCCCGCTGCACCGCAACATTGGAACCTCCGATGAATCTAGAAGTCATCAGCCGAAAACCCAAAGGAAAAACCCGCGCCGCTCCGCTCCTGTTCGTTCACGGCGCCTATGGCGGCGCATGGATCTGGGATCAGCACTTCCTGCCGTATTTCGCCGAGCACGGGTATGAGTCCCATGCGTTGAGCCTGCGCGGGCACGGTGAAAGCGCTGGTTGGGAACAGGTGGGGGTCGCGCGGCTCCGGCAATATGTCGCCGATATCGAGCAGGTGGCCGCCACGCTCGATAGGCCGCCGGTGGTGATCGGTCACTCCATGGGCGGCATGGTGGTGCAGAAGTACATTCATGACCACGAGGCTCCCGCCGCCGTGCTGATGGCGTCGGTCCCGCCCCATGGTCTGGCCGGATCGCTTTTGGGAATGGCGTTCGGCAATCCGGGCCTGTTCGTCGACATGGCCAAGATGCAGATATTCGGACCCGCGGTCTCCGATGGCGACAGCGTGCGCCGGGCGTTGTTCTCGGATGAAACGTCCCAGGAAACCATCGACAAGATGCTTCATCGCCTGCAGGGCGAGTCGACCATGGTCATCGTCGATCTGTTGGGATTGGACTTGCCGCCCTCGGCGCCGACCCTGGACGTCCCGGTGCTGGTGTTGGGGGCGGAAAACGACAGCTTCGTGTTTCGCGGCGCGCTGGAAGCGACGGCGAAGATGTACCGGACCCGGCCCGTGGTTTTTCCCCGGATGGCGCATGCCATGATGCTGGAGCACGGCTGGGAAAGGGTTGCGAAGACCATGGCCGATTGGCTCGACGAAACCCTGCCGGTCGGAGAGCCGCGCACGGCGACGCGCCGCCGCGGAACGGCCGGAGCGGCGGGAGAGCAGACGTAGAGCAGTCCATTTACTTCCCCGTGCTGACCGCCCGGGCATCGAGGATCTCCTCCTCCGGTCGCCAGATGTCCGGACCCTTGAACTCCACCAGGTCCGCATAGATCGGGAAATCGTAGGCCGGATCGTCGGCAACCCGTCCCCAATAGGCCGAAACGCTCAACTGATTGTCGATTTCGCGGAAGAAAAGATTGCCGCGGGTGGTCTCGACGGTCATCCCCTTCATCGCGTCCTTGACCCTTTCCGTGTCGATGCTGCCGGCCTTCTCTATCCCTTGTTTCAGCGCATGGACGCCGTCATAGCCCATTACCGCCCAGTCACTCGGATAGCGTCCATACACCGCACGATACCGTTCGACGAAACCGGCCATCATCGGGATGTCCATGTGCGCGAAAAATGGAGCCCGGGTTCGACCATAGGTCCCGCGCTGAAGCCAGCTCGCCTGGGTTATCAGTTCGGTGACGCTTATCAGGCCCCCGGGGATGGCGACGGTGTCCGCGAGGTGGTAATCGCGTGCCGCGGCGTCCCAGCGCGCGTTGTCGGCGCCGGCGATGGACGCGAGGACGAAGTCCGGCTTTTCGTTCATGATGGCGAGGACGAACGTATTAAAACCAACGTGCCCGATCGGCGGCCAATGCTCGCTGATCAGTTCCAGACCGGGCGCCAACTCCTTCAGTATCGCCACCTGAACACTTTGGCTGGAGCGACCCCAGGCGTAGTCCGAGGCGATCGTCGCATACCTCTTCCAACCGTTTTCGGCGGCCAGCTTGGCGACGCCGATCGCGGTCGTCTTCGACAACATGTAGGTGTTGGGGACGACCGAAAACGTGTACGGACTGGGATCCAGTCGGGTGATGTCCTCCGAGTTGCTGATGGTGGCGATGTGGAGAACGCCATTGGCGCGGCATATGGGTTTGATGGCGATGGCGGTCGCGCTGGAATAGGTGCCGATAATGGCCCGGACTTTGTCCCGTTCGATCATCCGCGTTACGACCATTTCCGCTACGGACGGCTCGGTCCGGGTATTTTCAATGAACAGCTCGATCGGGTGCCGGCCGAGGAAACCGCCATCGCGGTTGATTTCGTCGACGGCCAGCCGGATCGCGTTCGCCGCCTCCCGGGAGTAGGGGGCGCCCGTGCCGGTCAGGCCGAGGGCGACGCCAAGGTTGTAGGCCTCGGCCGCAACGGGCGCGCGCGGACTCCACACTCCACCCATGAGAGCGAATGCGGCAAGGGTTAGAACGGTCCGTATCTTCATGACTTACCTCCCGCCGATAAAGCCTGAACGCCTCCAACGCCTCGAACTCTCACTGGCTGTAGGCTTGCTTTGGCAACCACGTAACGATAGCCGGGAACATGTAGACGATCGCGAGGCCGAAGAGCTGTATGCAGATAAACGGAATAACGCCCCGGTAGATGTGGCGCACCGTAATCTCGGGCGGCGCGACCCCCTTGAGATAGAACAGCGCAAATCCCACCGGCGGCGTCAGGAACGACGTCTGCAGGCAGACGGCGAACAGGATCATGAACCAGTTGAGATCGAAGCCGAACGAGGTCACGACCGGTGCCACCAGGGTCAGAATAATCAAGATAATCTGAATCCAGTCGAGCACGAAGCCCAGCAGGAATACGATGAATAGGATAAATATCATGGTGCCGTGAGGGCCGAGATCGAGGCCGAGCAGGGTGGATTCGATCAGTTCGTCGCCGCCAAGACCGCGCAGCACCAGGGCGAAGGCGCTGGCGCCCACCAAAATACCGAAGATGAACGCCGTCGTTGTCGTCGTTTGGCAGACGACTTCATGCATGACTCGCAGACTAAGTCGTCCCTTCGCTAAAGCCAGCAAGGACGCGATGAAAGCGCCGAGACCGGATGCCTCGGTCGGTGTCGCGATGCCAAAGAAGATGCTTCCGAGAACGCCAAGGATAAGCAAGGCCGGCGGGGCTGCGGACCACAGCACGCCCAGCACGACACGCGCGGAGAGCGTCGGTGCGTCGGCCGGAAGGGGCGCCCATCGGGGCCGCAGCACCGAGACGATCAAAATGTAAATAATATAAAGTACGCCGAGCAGAAGTCCGGGGAACACCGCTCCCATGAAGAGATCGCCCACCGATCGCGCCAGCCGGTCGGCCATGATCACCAGCATGATGCTTGGCGGAATGAGAATGCCTAAGGTTCCCGCCGAGCAGACGGTTCCGACCGCCAATTCTTTCTGGTAGCCGTTTCTCATCATGATCGGCAGGCCGAGAAGCGACAGGAGAACGACGGAGGCACCGATGATGCCGGTGGACGCGGCCAGCAAGATGCCGATGATCGTGACCGTGACCGCCAGGCCTCCCCTGACACGGCCGAACAACTGGGTGAAACTCGCCATCATTTGTTCGGCGATGCCCGAACGATCGAGCATCAAACCCATGAATATGAACATGGGCAGGGCCACCAGCACCCAGTTCTGCATGGTGTTCCAAAGATCGTCGACGGCCAGCGACACATAAGCCCAATCGATACCGATGAAAGTATCGAGGTAGGTATCGCACGCGATGGAGATCGCGGCGAAGATGATCGCGATGCCGCCCAGCATCCAGGCAACCGGAAAACCGGCGAACAAGAGAAAGATAAAGGAGACAAACATCAGGATGGCGAGAATTTCATTGATTTCCATCGTGCGATCTCCCTAGCGCGCGGCGCTGTTCAAATCGGAACGGCCGAAAAGCAGCGAGCTCGCTCGGATCAACCTCGAAACCGCCGCGATCATCAACAGCGCGTAGCCGATGAACATGAAGGACTTCCAGATGGTAATCAGAGGATACGGCAGGCCTCCGGGACTGGTCGATCGTTCTCCCGTCTCTATGGAGTATTCGATCAGCGGCACCGAGTAGATCAATATGACAAGCGCATAGGGGATCAGGAAAAATATAATTCCGATGAAATCGATCCATGCCTTGGTGCGCGGCTTAAATCGGTCATGAAAGATATCGATCCGGATGTGGCTATCGTTTTCCACGCAAAAGGATAGACCGATCAAGAAGCCCAGGGCGTAAATAAAGGACTGCGCTTCCTCGAAATATATTTTTCCTTCGCCGAAAAAGTACCTCATGATCACATTGACGACAATAATTCCGACCAGAAAAAACCAGCAAAACCAAGACGCCCCGTATCCACTCCAGCGGACGATGGTATCCAGAAAGTTTGAAATGCGGGTACGGGGCAGCTCGGTGTGGTGGATCAGGTCTTCCAAGCCGACATGGGGATCACCGCCCCGTGGCTCCTGTTGATCGGTCATGTCCTATAACCCTCCTGATTTCCACTACACCGATGAGCATTATGCGATCACTTCGAAGTCGCGTAGAAGTCACGCGGCAGGTAGCCGTATTCCTTCCAAATTTCGTACTGATCGCGGAACGCTTTTTGCAACTCCCAGATCTTGGCGAACATCTCGTCGTTGGCCGCCTCCTCGGCGAGAACTTCCTCCGTCACCTTTTGAAGTTCGCGAAGGATAGGTTCCGGAAGTTTGCGGGGAGTCACGCCTTTTTCCGGGAATCCAGCCATGACCGGACCCTGGTTGTGTTCGGATTTTGACAGGCTGATGGTTACGGCGGCTTGGCAAGTCAAATTGATCATGGCTCTGGACTGGTCCTCAAGGCCATCCCATTCCTGCTTGTTGACGAGCAGGAAAATGGTCGTAAAGGTTTGGTGCCAACCGGGGAAATAGTTGTTCTTCGCGACCTTGTAGAAACCCAGCCGCTCGTCCACCTCGGGCAGTGAGAACTCGCTGGCGTCGATGCTTCCCTTCTCCAGCGCCTGAAAGATTTCGCCGCCGGGGATCATGGTCACCGAGGCGCCGAGCTTTTCCAGCACCTTGCCGCCGAGACCGGCAAAGCGGATTTTGAGCCCCTTGAGGTCATCGAGGGACGTGATCTCGCTTTTGAACCAGCCGGCCGTCTCCGGCGAGACCATTCCGCATAGGACCGGATGGATGCCGTGGGGAGCATAAAGCTCTTCGCCGAGCTGCTGGCCGTCTCCGTAATACCACCAGGCATTGAACTCCCACGGTTCCATGCCGAACGGAACCGCGGCGATCAGCGGGACCGCGGGAATCTTGCCCTGATCGTAGCCGACCCAGGTGTAACCGGCTTTTACTTTGCTATCCTTGACCGCTTCCATGATCTGAAACGGCGGAACGATCTTGCCCGGTTCCTCGATCTTGAGTTGGATGTCGCCGCCGCTCGCGGCATCGAGGCGGTCGGCGATCCAAGGAGCGGTATCGCCAAGCGCGGGAAGGGTCGAGGGGATGGCGACCGGAACCTTCCAGCGGATTTTCTCCGCGGCGGACGCCGGCAAGACCGCGGTCCCCCAAAGGAACGCGCCGGTCGCCAAAGTCAACACGGTTCCGGCCGCGAGACGGCGGCTTGTCATCCTGGAAGTTCTCCTGCATTCACCGAGGAAAACGACCGCAGTGTATCCCGCCCAGCCTATGGAGGTGTCCAAGAACTTCGAAATCCAGATGTTCGGCAATTCGGTGTGGTGGACCAGGCCTTTCAGATCGACATGGGGTTCACTTTCCCGTGGCTCCCGTTGATCGATCATTTCGCTTCTCTCCTGACGCCCACCACACCCATGAGCATTATGCGATCACTTTGAAGTCGCGTAGAAGTCACGCGGCAAGTAGCCGTATTCCTTCCAAACTTCGTACTGATCGCGGAACTGTTTCTGCGACTGCAGGATCTTGGCGAACATCTCGTCCTTGGCCGCTTCCTCGGCGAGAACTTCGTTCGTCACCTTGAGAAGTTCGCGAAGGATGGGCTCCGGGAGCTTGCGCGGCGTCACGCCTTTTTCAGGGAATCCGGCCATGACCGGGCCCTGGTTGTGTTCGGATTTCGCCAAGCTGTCGGTCACGCCGGCTTGGCAGGCCAAATTAATCAATGCTCTGGACTGGTCATCGAGACTTTTCCATTCATCCAGATTGACGAGAAGGTGCTCGGCCGTAAAAGTCTGGTGCCAGCCCGGAAAGTAGTTGTTTTTGACGACTTTATAGAAACCTAGCCGCTCGTCCACTTCGGGCAGGGAAAACTCGCTCGCGTCGATGTTTCCCTTTTCCAGCGCCTGAAATATTTCGCCGCCGGGGATCATGGTCACGGATGCGCCGAGCTTTTCCAAGACCTTGCCACCGAGGCCGGCGAAGCGGATCTTGAGGCCCTTGACGTCATCGAGGGATGTGATCTCGTTCTTGAACCAGCCCGCCGTTTCGGGGCCGATAATGCCGCACAGGATCGGGTGAATGTTATGCGGCGCGTACAGCTCTTCGCCAAGCTGCTGGCCGCCCCCGTAATACCACCAGGCATTGAACTCCCACGGTTCCATGCCGAACGGAACCGCGGCGATCAACGGAACCGCGGGAACCTTTCCCTGGTCATATCCGACCCACGTGTAGCCGGCCTTGACCTTGTTATCTTTGACGGCTTCCATGATCTGGAACGGCGGGACGATCTTCCCCGGTTCTTCGATTTTCAGCTGGATATTGCCGCCGCTCGCGGCGTTGAGGCGGTCGGCGACCCAAGGAGCGTTATCGCCGAGCGCGGGAAGATTTGACGGAAACGCGATCGGAACTTTCCAGCGAACTTTTTCCTGTGCGGCGGCGGGCGAGGCCGTCGTTCCCCAGAGGAATGCGCCGGCCACCAAGGCCGACACGGTACCGGTCATGACCCGGCTGGTTAGATTATTGCTCGTCATCTTGGATGTTCTCCTACGTTTGTTGAGTTGAAGAGGAGGCCTAACACTTCGCGCTGGACTTTATCCGACTTCGGACCGTCTTGGAATTTGCCATGGGGAAGGGCGGAAGTGTGGCCAGCCGCGAACGCTGTCGGAACTGAAAGCGACCGTCCAAACCTCCACGCACAAGCCGATAGCCAAAGGAGTTTTAGTCCCGGCACGTTGTCTCCCTCATGATACCTTACCCTTGCGTCAAGTGACCGAAGCGCGGCTATCCCATTTTTTTAACACCATAAATCGCAGCGATCAGAGAACACAAACTTTTCCTACCGCGATTGGTGGGCGTCATTGCGGTTTGCCCGAACCGAGCATCGAGGATTCTTTTCAAAATCACCGGCTAGGTCAGGGAGGACTGTCCTTTTCGATACCGCTTCCCTGCATCGCGCAGGGCCTGCTTCCGCTTCGCGGAAGCTCCATATCGACGGCGGTCCTTCATTGGGGCCATCGAAATCTCTAAGGTCGAGAGGGTGCTTCAGCAATTGTCCCTCCATTCATGAGTTCGGCCGGCTCGGTTGCCCGGCGCGGCTCGTTCGGTGCATCGATCGACAAGGTAAACGATCGAGCGATAATGGCGCCCGCTGTGTACCGAGAGACCGATCTCGCAGGTGCGGCTCGTCGAGTATCCGGCGATGCACTCCGGCGGCAGCTCGGACTCAAGGTTCCTCAGGGCGTTGGCGTTGAGTTCGGGCACGGTGAAGCCCTTGTCGCCGGCCCATCCGCAGCAGGTGATGGCGTCGGGAACGATCACCGTATCCGCGCACCATTCGGCGATCGTCTTGAGCTTCTCCGCGAGCCCCATCTTGATCACGCTGCAGGTGGCGTGGATCGCCACGGTCTCTGGGCTCTTGGCGAATCGGAGACGCTCTGGAAGCACGTCGTGAATGAACTCGACGACATCGAACACCCGGAGCGGCGCCTTGAGATCGCGTTTAAGCCGATGCGCGCATAGGCTGGTATCCAGGACCACCGGATCCTCGCCGTTGCGGCTGGCTTTCATCAGCGCGGCTTCCAATTCGTGAAGCTTGGCGTCGGCTTGCGGCGCGGCGCCCTTGCTCTCGAAGGGCGTTCCACAGCAGAGCGAACCGCACGTGTCGGGATAGACCACTGCGTAGCCGGCCTTGCGAAGCAGCGCTTCGGTCTTCGTAAACAACGGTTCGCGCTCCGGATCGCCGCTTTCGGGGCCCATCGTTTGGCTAGCGCAACTCGGAAAGTAGACGACCCGCATTCCCGTGCTTGCGCCGTTCGGACGCGCCTTGGGAAGACGGGCGGCGGTCGGCATATAGGCATTCCAGGCGGGCACGCGATCGCCAGATATCTTTCGCAAACCGCCGGTCATTTTCACCAATGCCGCTTTGCCGACGGCTTTTTCGGCGACCGCGCCGACCGCGAAAGCGAAGCGCATTCCAGAGGAAACCAGAGAATAGTGGTCCGCGGCAGCGTCCGCCACCTTGCGCCCCAACCATCCCATGTCACGACCGCGCAATGCCTTCATCATCTTTCCGGTATCGATCTCCACCGGACAGGCGACCGAGCACAAGCCATCGCCGGCGCAGGTATCGATTGCCTGATATTGATAGAGAGCATGCAGCGAGCGTCGGGCCGCGTCGTCGCCACCAGCCGCCTCGAGGCGCGCCAACTCGCGGAGACCGACAATGCGTTGGCGCGGCGTCAAAGTCAGCGCTCGCGAGGGGCACCAGGGCTCGCAGAAGCCGCACTCGATGCACTTGTCCACCAGCGGGTCGACCGCCGGCAGCGGCTTGAGGTTCTTGAGGTGGACTTGCGGATCGTCGCTGAGAATCACCCCCGGATTGAGAATGTTATGGGGATCGAACATCTCCTTGATCCGTTTCATCAGCCGATAGGCATCCGCCCCCCACTCCAGTTCCACGTAAGGCGCCATGTTGCGCCCAGTGCTGTGCTCGGCCTTGAGCGAGCCGTCGTACGTGTCGACGACCATGTGGCAGACGTCGTCCATAAATCGCCCGTAGCGCTCCACCTCCGCCGCTTGGCCGAAGTCCTGCGTAAACACGAAGTGGAGATTTCCTTCGAGGGCATGGCCGAATATGATCGCCTCGTGGTAACCGTGCTTGGCGAGCAGTGACTGCAGCTCGAGGGTGGCGTCGGCGAGCTTCGAGACATCGAACGCTACGTCCTCGATGACCACGGTCGTTCCGGATTCGCGGACGGCGCCGACGGCCGGAAACAGGCCCTTGCGGATCTTCCAGAGCTTCGCGTTTTCCTCCGGCTCGCCGGTGAAGGCGACGGGAAAGAGCGTCTCGATGTCGGCGATGGCGGCGACGATCGCGGCTATTTGTTTGGCGAGGCGCTCACCGTCGCCGCCGCGGGTTTCGACGAGCAAGGCAGTCGCGGATCCCGGAAGATCTCTCAGGAAATCCGGCAAGCCGGGCTTCGTTTCGACGGAGCGCAGGGCCGCTCGGTCCATCAGTTCGACCGCCGCGACGGGGGATTGCTTGAGCACGGCGACGGCGCGGCAAGCGGTGTGGATATCGGGAAAGAGGATGAGGGCGCTCGCCTTGTGGCGGTGTTCCTCGACCGTGTGAAGCGTGATTTCGGAGATGAAGCCGAGGGTTCCCTCGGATCCGATCATCAGGTGTTGAAGAACCTCGAACGGGTCCTCGAAATCGACGAGAGCGTTGAGGCTGTATCCGGTCGTGTTCTTGATCCGAAATTTTTCCCGAATTCTGTCCGCGAGGGCGGTGTTGTCGCGGGCGTCGCGGGCCAGCGAAGCGAGGTCGTCGAGGAGCTTCCCATGACTGCGTTGAAATGCGTCTCGGCTCTCCGGATCGCCCGTGTTCACGACACTGCCGTCGGCGAGAACCACGCGCATGCTCTTCAAGGTCTTGTAACTGTTCTGGGCGGTCCCGCAGCACATGCCGCTGGCGTTGTTGGCGGCGATGCCACCGATCTTGGCGGCGTCGATCGAAGCGGGATCGGGGCCAATCTTCCGGTCATGGGGAGCCAGGCTCGCGTTGGCGTGACCGCCGATAACTCCGGGTTGGAGAGTAATTTCCGAAGCATCGCCGCTGACCCTTTTGCCGCGCCATCCGGTTCCGAGCCTCATCAGGATGGAGTCCGTGACGGCCTGACCGGAGAGCGAGGTGCCGGCGGCTCGGAAGGTTACCGGGGTGTTCCGTTCGCCCGCCACGCGCAGGGTCCGCGCCACCTCGTTCTCGTCGGCGACCTCGACGACGAGCTTCGGTATCAGCCGGTAAAAGCTGGCGTCGGTTCCATACGCCAACGTCCGCAGCGGGTCGCTAACCAATCGGGATTCGGGAATGAACGAAACCAGTTGGCGATAAACCTCGTCGTAGGGGGGCACCAGCGACGGAGCAGTCATCTCAACGAATGCCCATCAATAATTAGAATAATGTACGAGCATTCGTTCGTGTGTAACACGAGGTTTTCCATCCCTTGATCACACTCTTCGGTGTGTTTGTCGGTCACCAATTCACTAAAGTATGGACCGGAATATTGGTAAGGCCATATAATTGGTCTGACCACTTTACGGATTTCAAAAACGACCTGTCAAGGGTCTATTAGGGACGCGGGATTTGGTGAAGCAACAGCAGAAGCAGAGGCGGGCCCGCGTGGAGTTTGAAAGCGTCAAGGTTCCGAAGGTTTCCGATTCAATAGTGGATCAGCTCGAGGAAATGATCCTTGACGGGGTCTTGAAGCCGGGTGACCGGCTGCCCGCGGAACGGGATCTCGCGCTTCAGCTCAATGTTTCGCGTCCCTCGCTTCGCGAGGCGATTGTCGTCATGGAATCCAAGGGGCTTCTGCAGGCCAGACGCGGTGGCGGGACTTTCGTTTGCGATATCGTCGCCCATACCATCACCGATCCGCTGGTCCATCTTCTGAAGAGGCGTCCCGACACAACCCACGATATTGTCGAGCTGCGGCTCTCACTCGAGGAAGTGGCCGCATACCACGCGGCGCTCCGCGCCAACGATGCCGATCGGGAGATTTTGACCCATCGGTTCGAAGCCCTCGAGGCGACTTACGAAACTCGGGACACCGAGGGGAACGCCGAGGCGGATGTGGAGTTTCACATGGCGATCGCCGACGCCTCTCATAACGTGGCGCTTGTTTTGGTGATGCGGGGCCTGTTCAATCTGCTCCGCGTCAGCATTTTGGGCAATCTCGAACGGATCTACGAAGAAGCATGCGGCAAGGAGATCATCGCCGGTCAGCATCGCGAGTTGTTCAATGCGGTCATGGCAAGGGACGCCGAGGCGGCGCGCGAGGCCGCTCACACTCATCTTGCCTTCGTCGCCGCCAGCTTTCGCGAAAGTTCAGAAGAAGCCGAGCATGAAAAGCGTTCGCGCCGGAGATTGCAAAACCTGGAAGATTGAACCGATCGGCGAACGGGATGCGTTGCCCGTGGACCCAATTCAGCGTGAAATTTTGAGAGTGCCGTAAACCTAAAAAAAGGCGCTTGGTTTCCGAATCGGCGTTGACGTCCCGGTTTTTTGGCCGGCGCGGCCGGTTACCGTGACGGGCGCGTGGGTTCTCGATGTTGCATGTGGCTGTAACTCTCTGCTTTATTTCGTTACTGTACTCGCAAATTTGTACGCGGAGTTTGGTTTTCCTCGCGGAGGTCGACCCCGGGGAAGAGGGGATACGCAAGTGGGTTTATGGATGTTAAGAAAAACTCGGTTTGTGTCCGGCTGCCTGGTGTTTCTGGTGGCGGTTTTGATGGGGCCGAACCACGCCCAATCGAACGAAAAGGCCGATCAAGCGAGCCGCTTTATCGAGGGGCTCGCCGACCAAGCGGTTAGCGCGCTGACCGCTCCAGACGTTTCGCCCGAACAACGCGAACAACGCTTCAAGAGTCTCCTCAACGACAACTTTGCGGTTACGACGATTGGTCAGTGGGTGCTGGGGCGTTATTGGGCAAAGGCGACGGTTGAAGAGCGAAGGGAATACCTGAAACTTTTTGAAGATATGATCATCATCACCTACTTGAACCGGTTCAAGCGGTACTCCGGTGAGTCCCTTGCGGTCACCAGGGCTTTGGTCGATGATCAGAGTGGGGATGCAATGGTGTTTTCTCAGATCAAGCGACCGGCGGGCAACGAACCCTTGGATATCGCTTGGCGTGTCCGTCCCAAGGGCGATTCTTTCAAGATTGTTGACGTTATGGTCGAGGGTGTGAGCATGAGCCAGACGCAGCGCAAGGAGTATGCCTCCGTCATTCGCAGAAACGGCGGCCAAGTAGAGGGATTGCTGGCCGAAATGCGCCAAAAGGTCAAAGGCTGAGCCTGGAGGTGTGTCTTCGGTGTCTCGACGGGCAATACCAACGGTCGTTGATAATGACTCATTGTGATCGTGTTTCCCGCATCCTCGGCAGGAGGGGCCGCGCCGGCGATGGGGACCCATCGTCAAGCGGTCCCGACGCCCCGAGGATGCGAGGAACACGACTTTACGGGCGGCCTATCGAGGTTTCCGGACGGCGTCGCGCGGCGCTTATGATGCTCCCGCATCACGGCGCACCACGCTCCTTGCCGGAAACCTCGATAGGCCGTCACAATGAGTCATTATCAGTGACCGTTGGTATAACCGCCAGATGACCGCCGCGCGGACCACATGCGCCGAAATGCCGTCCGGAAAAGACGCGGCTTACGAAAACTTTCCGGTGGGCTCGTGGCTATTGCCGGCCCGTTTGCGGCCTCACATCGCCGCGTTCTACGCCTTCGCCCGCGCCATCGACGATATCGCCGACAGTCCGAGTTTGCCGCCGGACGAGAAGATTGCGCGGCTCGAGGGCTTTGAACGGGCCGTTGAGGGACACGAGACCGACAACCCGGCATTTTCCAAGGCCCATGCCATGCGCCGAAGCCTGGCGGAAACGGTCACGACCACTCGCCACTGCACCGATCTCATCGCCGCCTTCAAGCAGGACGCCGTCAAATCGAGGTACGAGGATTGGAACGATTTGATGGGGTATTGCCTATTGTCGGCGTCACCAGTGGGGCGCTACTTGCTCGACTTGCATGGCGGATCGGCGGACGGCTACGGCCCTTCCGATGCCCTTTGCAACGCCCTGCAAGTCATCAATCATCTGCAGGATTGCCAGGACGACCATCGCGCGCTCGACCGCGTTTATCTACCCATGAACTGGATGGACGATGAAGGCGTCAGCGTGGAGGACCTGGACAAGCCGGCTTCGAGCAAGGGAATCAGACGCGTTATTGACCACGCGTTGGACGAAACCGAGACTTTGCTTCATGAGGCGGCGCGGCTTCCCAAGGGGCTCGCGAGCCGCCGGTTGGCGATGGAATCGGCGGCCATCCTCCATATCGCCTGGTCGCTGGTCGATCGGCTTCGCCGCGAGGATCCGCTGACGAAACGCGTTCAGCTCACCAAGCCGGAATATGTTTGGTGCTGTCTTCGAGGAGCCGTCTCGGCGCTGATATAAGCAATGGTCGAACACTTTTTCATGGTTCTAACGGTCATCTCTTTCGTCTCGCTGCTGGGGCTCTGCTTTTTCCGGGGTGGTTTTTGGCGCGCCGACCAAAGGTTGCCGGAACAAACCGCGGAACGCGACCGCTGGCCAATGGTGACCGCGGTGATTCCGGCGCGCAATGAAGCCGCGACCATCCGGTGCGCCATCGCGTCGCTTGCCCGTCAAGACTACGAAGGGTCGCTCAATGTCATCGTTGTTGATGACGAAAGCGTCGACGAAACGGCGGAGTTGGCGAAAGAAGCCGCGGCGGAGCCAAACTTCTTGACCGTGATTCAGGGACAGCCGTTGCCAAAGGGCTGGACCGGCAAGCTTTGGGCAATGGACCAGGGCTTGCGCCATGGCGCCGAACAGTGGCCGCGAACGGAGTATTGGTTGCTGACGGATGCCGATATCGAACACGATCCTTCCGAATTGAAACGCTTGGTCGCCAAGGCCGAGACCGGCGAATTGGATTTAGTTTCGTTGATGGTAAGGCTTTACTGCGGCAGTTTCTGGGAACGCTTACTCGTCCCAGCGTTCGTGTTTTTCTTTCAGAAGCTGTATCCGTTTCCGCTCGTCAACCATCCAAGACGGCGGGAGGCCGCCGCCGCCGGCGGGTGCATGCTGGTTCGGCGCTCGGCGTTGGCGGCGGTTGGCGGTATTGCCTCCATCCGCGACCACCTGATAGACGATTGCGCGCTGGCCGCGCGAATCAGCCGACAGGGCCAGGTATGGCTGGGCTTGACGACGCGAACCCGGAGCGTGCGCGCCTATCAAAAACTCTCCGAGATTTGGGACATGGTTACACGCACGGCCTTTACGCAGCTGAAACATTCCATTGCGTTGCTGGCCGTCACCGTGGTCGCCATGACGGTGGTCTATTGCGTACCCCCTCTGGCGACGGTGTACGGAATCGCTGCAGGGGAGGTTTGGATAGCTGGTCTGGGCGGTGGCGCGTGGGCGCTCATGGCGGTCATGTTTTGGCCGACCCTCCGGCTTTACGGTTTGCCGGTTTGGCGGGGACTTATGCTGCCGATGGCTGCTTTTCTATTTGCGTTGATAACGGTGGACTCCGCGTGGTCGCACTGGCAAGGGAAGGGCGGCCTGTGGAAGGGACGTTCCTATGGCGGGGCTTAAGTCCGAAACCATGAACGCTCAGACAGCTGTATCGAGTGGTCCTGCGGCCACCAAGGACATTGACTATGTCGAGTTGGTGGTGCGCCAATCCGGGACATCCTTCTATTGGGCCATGAGGCTTCTTCCTCCTGAAAAGCGCCGGGCGATGTTCGCGATCTATGCGTTCTGTCGGGAAGTGGACGACATCGCCGACGATCCCGGTGAAGAGGCCGGAAAGCGGAAGCGCTTAGCGGAGTGGCGCGAGGAAATCGAGAGACTCTATGACGGAGCCCCAACCCGGCGGGTTTCGCGAGCATTGGTGCATCCGTTACAGCGCTTCAACCTTCGGAAGGACGATTTTGAGGCTATCGTCGCCGGGATGGAAATGGACGCGGGCGACCGGGTGAGGATGGCGGACACGGCGGAGCTCACCCTTTATTGCGACCGGGTCGCTTGCGCGGTCGGACGGCTCTCCAACCGGGTTTTTGGCATTGAAGAGCCAATCGGCGGCCATTTGGCGACGGCCCTGGGGCAGGCCTTGCAGTTGACGAACATTCTCCGCGATCTTGAGGAGGACGCCCGTCGCGACCGGCTGTATCTCCCCGAGGATGTGCTTCGCGCTCATGGCATTGAATCCACGGGCGATGCGCTGGCGGTGCTGAAGCACCCCGCTTCGGCCGAAGTGTTCGCGCACGTAGCGAAGACCGCGCGAGAGCGCTTCAGCGAGGCGGAAACGGTTCTTGCCGCCTGCGATCGGCGCCAAATACGGCCGGCGACGATTATGATGGAGGTCTACCGGCGAACGTTCAAGAAGTTGACGTCGCGGGGATGGCGCAGGTGGGCCGAGCCGGTATCGGTTCCCACAATTGAAAAGCTTTGGGTCGCCTTTCGCTATGGAGTGATCTGAGTGAACGGCAAGGTCCACGTCGTCGGGGCCGGTCTTGCCGGCCTCTCCGCGGCTGTCTGGCTCGTGAAGGCCGGACGAGAGGTGGCGGTGTACGAGGCGGCGGGGCAGGCGGGCGGAAGGTGCCGGTCTTATTTCGATGAGACCCTGGGGCGAATGATCGACAATGGTAACCACCTCGTTCTCAGCGGCAACCGTGCCGTTTATGAGTTCCTGGACGCCATTGGTTCGGACGATGGCCTTTGCGGGCCCGATCGTGCGGAGTTCGATTTCATCGATCTGCGAAGCCTTGAGCGTTGGACGGTGCGGCCGGGCGCCGGCCGGATTCCGTGGTGGATTTTCCGCAAGGATCGCCGTGTCCCGGGGAGCCGGCCCCTGGAGTATGCCCGAGCCCTCCGTCTGGCCTGGGCAAGCGGTGGCGAAACCGTGGCCGGATGCCTTGGCGGCCAGGGCGTGCTGTTCAAGAGATTCTGGCAACCGCTGGCCGTGGCGGCGTTGAATACCGGCGCCGATGAGGCGGCGGCCAGGTTGTTGTGGCCGGTGATTCGAGAGACCTTCGGCCAGGGTGAAGCGGCCTGCCGGCCTCGCATCGCGCGTATCGGCCTCGGTGACTGCTTCGTCGACCCGTCGCTCCGGCTGCTCGCGAAGCATGCGGCGGAGGTTCAGTTCCGGCGTCGATTTCGATGTTTCGACGTTCACGAAGACAGGGTGACGGCACTGCGATTTTCCGGAAGTGACAGCGCCGAACTGGACGCCGATGAAACCGTCATCCTCGCAGTTCCTCCCTTGGCGGCGGCCAAGGCGCTTCCCGCGATCCGGGCTCCGCGACGCAGCCGCGCCATTGTCAACGGTCACTTCGTACTCACCCGGTCGGTGGAGCGCCCCCGCATGATCGGTATGGTCGGAGGCCTCTGCCACTGGTTGTTCGTTCGCGACGATGTCGCTTCGGTCACGGTCAGCGCCGCCGACGCCTTGGCCACGCAATCATCCGAGGATATTGCCAAGCGGATGTGGGAAGAGATCGTTCAGGTGCTTGAACTGGATGACACGCCACTGCCCGTGTATCGAATTGTGAAAGAGAAGAGGGCGACATTCGCGCAGACACCCGGGGAGGTTGCGCGGCGTCCCCATGTTCGAACGGGATTTTCCAATCTGTTTCTTGCGGGGGACTGGATTGATACGGGTTTGCCCGCGACCATCGAGGGCGCTCTCCGTTCGGGCGCGAAAGCCGCGAAAACCGTGCTCGCAACGGCAACAACTCCTTGACATTGCCCGCTTTATCCCCCACCAAACGGCAGGATTGATACACCATGGTGACGCTTCCGCGCGGGACACTTCGGCCCGGGAGGTCGCTTCAGGGGGTGAGGCATGGGAAACCTGTCTGCAACCGCGGATGCGGTACAGGCGGCGGCGGTCCATATAAGGGGTGCGCTCGACGAGGTTATCGACGAGGCGGCGGCGTGGCTCGCCAGCCGTCAGGCCGATGACGGCCATTGGGTGTTCGAGCTTGAGGCCGATGCCACCATCCCGGCCGAATATATCCTGTTGAATCATTATCTCGGCGACATCAACGACGAGATCGAAGGCAAGATCGGCAATTACTTGCGGCGGAGACAGGGCCGCCATGGGGGGTGGCCGCTATACCACGATGGCGATTTCGATCTGAGCGCCACCGTCAAGGCCTATTACGCCCTCAAATGCATCGGAGACGATCCGGACGCGCCTCACATGAAACGCGCGAGAGAAGCCGTTCTTGCCCACGGCGGCGCGGCGGAAGCGAACGTGTTCACACGCATCGCCTTGGCGCTGTTCGAGCAAGTCCCGTGGCGAGCCGTCCCCTGGATGCGGCCGGAAGCCATGTTGTTGCCGAAATGGGCGCCGTTCCACATCGACAAGGTGTCATACTGGTCTCGAACCGTGATGGTGCCGCTTTTCGTGCTGGCGGCGGTTAAGCCCCGGGCCGCCAATCCGAGGGGTATCGCGATCAGGGAGCTGTTCACCGTCCCTCCCGAGAAGCAAAAGGCGTATCTCAAGAATCCGACCGGCCGCCGCTTGGGTGACCTTTTGCTGGTCTTGGATAAAGTGGGACGCTTGTGCGATCCCCTGTTTCCCGAGTTTCTCGAAAAGAAAGCCATCGACAAGGCGATGGATTTCGTGAGAGAGCGGTTCAATGGCGAAGAGGGGCTGGGTGGTATTTTTCCGGCCATGGCCAATGCGGTGATGGCGCTGGACGCCCTCGGTTGCCCGCGCGACGATCCGGAGTTCCTGACAGCGCGCCGGGCCATCGACAAGATGGTCGTTATCCACGACGACGAAGGCTATTGTCAGCCCTGCCTCTCGCCGGTTTGGGATACCTCCCTTGCCCTTCATAGCATGCTGGAAACCGGATTCAGCGCCGACGACCCGATTGTAATGCAGGCGAATCAGTGGTTGCGCGATCGGCAGATCCTGAACGTTTACGGGGACTGGAAAGCCAATCGGGGCCATGTTCGGCCCGGAGGCTGGGCCTTTCAGTACTGGAACGATTATTACCCCGACGTGGACGATACCGCCGCCGTGGTCATGAGCTTGGATCGCGCGGGCGATGAAAAATCCCGCGAAGCCATCGCTCGGGGCACAGAATGGGTCCTCGGCATGGAGAGCAAGAACGGTGGTTGGGGCGCTTTCGATGCCGACAACGTGCACTATTCCCTGAATAACATTCCGTTTGCCGATCACTGCGCGCTCCTCGATCCGCCAACGGCCGATGTGACCGCGCGCTGTCTCGGTATGCTGGCGCAACTCGGATATGACCGTGCTCATCCGACCGTGACCCGATCGCTTGAATATCTTAAGCGTCAGCAAGAAGCAGACGGATCCTGGTTCGGCCGGTGGGGAACCAATTACGTATACGGGACTTGGTCGGTTCTGTGCGCGCTCAACGCCATCGGCGAGGACCCCGGCGCGCCCTACATTCGCAAAGCGGTCAATTGGTTGAAGTCACGCCAACGGGATGACGGCGGATGGGGCGAGGACTGCGCCAGCTACTGGGCCGACCGCAAGCAGGATACCAAGGCCAGTACCCCGTCTCAAACGGCGTGGGCGGTACTTGGGCTCATGGCGGCCGGCGAAGTGGATAGCGACCACGTACGGCGAGGGATCGGCTACTTGTTGGAAGCGCCTCGCGAGGGCGGAAAGTGGCACGAGAACTACTACAACGCCGTCGGCTTCCCGAAGGTGTTTTACCTGAGCTACCATGGTTACAGCGCTTATTTTCCTTTATGGGCTCTCGCCCGTTACCGGAACCTGAGCCAGTCCAACGCCAAGACCACCATGTACGGTATATGAGTGGGCCGTCTTGGCGTCATTACCGGTCTTGCCCGTGAGGCGGACTGTATCGACGCCTTGTCGCACCAACCAGAAAGGCCGTTGGTTCGTTGTGTCGGCGGCGATTCGAAAGGAGCGGGGGAGGCGGCGCGGAGCCTTGTGTCGGAGGGATGCATCGGACTGGTGAGCTTCGGCATCGCCGGGGGATTGCTACAAACCTTGGTCTCGGGGACGCTCGTGGTCGCCACGACGGTGATCGGTCCGAATCGATCCCGCTTCCATTGCGATCCCGCGTGGCGCCGCCGATTGATGGCCGTTCTCGGCACCGACTTTGCGGTCGAAGGAGCCGATGTTGTTGGTCGCGACCGGCCCGTACTTTTATCCGCGGAGAAGCGGCTACTTCATGAGCGGACGGGAGCAGCCGCCGTGGATATGGAGAGCCACGCCGTTGCCCAAACAGCCGCCGATCTTGGTGTTCCTTTTTTGGCCGTGCGGGCGATCGCGGATCCGGTCGATCGAAGTATTCCCATCTGGGTAACCGGTCTTGTCGGCGCCGATGGCCGCCCCCGGGCATGGG
The DNA here is from genome assembly GCA_963771545.1 of uncultured Alphaproteobacteria bacterium. GTDB lineage: Bacteria > Pseudomonadota > Alphaproteobacteria > Rhodospirillales > Defluviicoccaceae > CAKZLS01. The sequence goes on along the minus strand of CAVYTX010000002.1, from coordinate 2,237,616 downwards.
CGGTGATCACGGGCCTAGCGGCGCATCCTCAACATGTTCCCGCGCTGATCAGCCTTGCAAGAGATTCCGAAAAGGCATTAGCGACTCTACGCCGCGTCGCGCTCACCGCCGGGCCGTTTCTCCAATTCGGCGCCTAAATTCTTAACGAGCGATTCGTATATGAACTCGGCTGGCCGCTGGTCTTGCAGGGGTATTTCGGGGGCCATGGGAATCCGCGTGCGCGGGCCGCTCAACGCCGCCTTTAGAGCCTTCCACGGATTGGAAACGGTGTCATTGACGGCGGTGGCCTCATATCCGCAATGGACCATGCAATTCGCGCATTTCTCATAATTGCCGGTACCGTAACGGTCCCAAGCCGTTTCTTCCATAAGTTCCCAAAAGGTTCGCGTGTAGCCCTCGTTGAGAAGGTAACAAGGACGCTGCCAACCAAATACGTTGCGGGTTGGATTGCCCCACGGCGTGCACCGGTACTCTTGATTGCCGGCAAGAAAATCCAAAAAGAGCGAAGATTGGCTGAACCGCCATTTACTGTCGCCGCGGCGCTCGAAAATGTCCCGGAACAACTGCTTTGTTCGGGATCGATTGAGGAAATGCTCTTGGTCGGGCGCGCGCTCATAGGCATATCCAGGCGAGACGGTAATGCCCTCGATGTCCAGATCTTCGCTACAGAAGGTAAAGAAGGCCGCCACTTCGTCGGCCGTCATGTGATTGAAGAGCGTACAGTTGACGTTAACCCGGAAACCCAGGGAGCGGGCCTTCTTGATCGCGGACACCGCCCGCTTGAACGTGCCCGGCTGATTGACCGCGTGGTCGTGCTGCTCCTCCAAGCCATCCAAGTGGACCGAGAATGTCAGGTACTGACTCGGCTTGAAAAGATTGAGTTTCTTCTCGAGCAGCAGTCCGTTCGTGCACAGGTACACGAATTTCTTGCGCGCGATAATGCCGGAAACAATCTTGTCGATTTCCTTGTGGAGCAGCGGTTCGCCGCCGGGAATTGAAACGATGGGGGCGCCACACTCATCGACCGCGGCGAGACACTCCTCGACGCTCAGCCGCTTGTTGAGGATCGAATCCTCATAATCGATTTTGCCGCACCCCGGGCAAGCTAGGTTGCACCGGAACAACGGTTCAAGCATGAGCACAAGCGGGTACTTTTGAGTTCCCCGCAATTTCTTGCCGAGGATGTAGGAACCCACGCGTAGCTGTTGGATAAGCGGAACACTCATAACGTCTGATAACCTGTTGTGTTATTCAGCCGCGACAGTCGGCTGGAGCAATTCGCGCGGTAATTTAAACTGCATGTGTTCGTCGACACCGTTGAGCTCCTCAACGGTGACGTTACCGAATTCGCCAAGGCGGGCGATCAGGTCTTGCACAAGCTCTTCGGGCGCCGATGCTCCGGCCGTGACACCCACCGTCTCGACGTCAACGAGCCAGTCGGGATTAAGCGCGGAAGCGTCATCGATCAAGTAGCTCGGAATTCCGATTTCCGACCCGATTTCGCGGAGACGGTTGGAGTTCGAACTGTTTTGGGCGCCAACCACGAGCAGAAGATTAACCTGCGCCGCTAGTTCACGGACCGCCTGTTGGCGATTTTGCGTCGCGTAACAGATATCTTTAACGTCGGGGCCGACGATCGTTGGAAAACGCTCCTTCAAACCCTCGATAACATCTCGCGTATCGTCAACGCTCAGGGTGGTTTGGGTGACGTAGGCGACCTGAGTAGGGTCTCGAACCTCAACGCCAGCCACTTGATCAACGCCCGAGACCAAGTGAACCCCGCCGGGGATCCGTCCCTGCGTCCCTTCCACCTCCGGATGCCCCGCGTGGCCTATGAGGATGACTTCCCGGCCCTTGCGGGCGTGATTGCGGCCTTCCTTATGAACTTTGGAAACTAGTGGACATGTGGCGTCGATCACGGGAAGATTTCGTCGCCGCGCATCGTCCTCCACGGTCGCCGAAACGCCATGGGCGCTAAACACCGTAACCGCGCCATCCGGGATCTCTTCAAGCTCTTCAACGAATACCGCGCCTTTGGCGCGCAGCGACTCGACGACGTGGCGATTGTGGACGATCTCGTGACGCACGTAGACCGGCGGGCCGTAGATCTCGATTGCCCGCTCCACGATCTCGATTGCCCGCTCCACGCCGGCGCAGAAACCTCGCGGCTTCGCCAAAAGGACACGCATGGATCTCCCCCGCTTTTCTACCGCCACGTCACGGATCTCCAGAGTAGCATCAGGTTCAGAACGATGGAACACAACATAGATTGCTTTGACCGGTACGAAAAGAGGGGATTAAACCTTTAAAAGAATCCGGATTTTAAGATGTCGGTTCGATAAATAGCCTGTTTTCAATATGAAAACTCTCGTACATACAGGCCATGTGCGTAGCTAACTATTCGTTCCAGGTGTGCCAAATATGCATCGGCAGCCTTCCGTTGTGTCGCAAGGCGTTGGGAGTTAAATCGAATGCCGTCCGAAAAGGCGAAGAGGCACTGGGTTGGATTCGACCTTGGCGGGACAAAAATGCTAGCGGTGGTCTTCGATGACGATTTTAACCTTCTGACCCGCAAACGCCGTAAGACCAAGGCACAAGAAGGTGTGAAGGGCGGCCTTCGCCGGATGATCGAACTGATCGAATTGGCTTTGGCGGACGCCGGGCTGACGGCCGGTGATGTGGCGGGTATCGGCGTGGGGTGTCCGGGGCCGCTCGATCTCGATAAGGGAATTGTTCTGGAGATGCCCAACCTCGGATGGAAAAAGACGAAGGTGCGGGAGGAACTGGAAAGCGCGTTTCGGTGTCCGTCCTTTATTTTGAACGACGTGGATGCCGGGATTTATGGCGAATACCGCTTCGGCGCCGCTCGCGACGCCCGTTGCGTTGTCGGCGTATTTCCCGGAACGGGGATTGGCGGCGGCGCGGTTTATAGAGGGGAAATTGTGCGCGGCACGACCGGATCCTGCATGGAGATCGGGCATATGCCCGTGATCCGCGATGGACCACATTGCGGATGCGGACGGCGCGGATGCCTTGAAGCCGTATCGGGGCGGCTCGCGATCTCGTCGGCCGCGGCGGCGGCGGCGTATCGGGGAGAAGCCCCCAATCTTCTGGCGATGACGGGTACGGACCTCAGGAATATCCGCAGCCGCGCGCTCACCGAATCCATCGCGGCTGGGGATGCCATCATCGAGGAGATTGTTCGAGACGCCGCCCGCACCATCGGCTGGGCAATGGCGGGAGTTGTCAATCTTCTGGCTCCTGAAATCGTTCTCTTGGGCGGGGGCTTGGTGGAAGACATGCCGGAATTGTTCCGCGGAGAAGTCGATGCCGCGATGAGAGCTCGAGTCATGCCGTCCTACGAGAACTCCTTTAGGACCGAAGTCGCGCAACTGGCGGGGAACGCGACCGTGACCGGCGCCGCGGCATGGGCAAAGCAATCCCTCGACGCCTAAACGACGCAGAGATCCTCGGAAGCGGCTAAAGTTGCGTTGGATTGGGAGCGTCGCCGTACACGTCGGTGGGATCGAAGGTTTTTGCTTTTTCTTCGAATTTCAGCGCGCCGCGGGTTGCCGCCGCATCCCTGCCCACCGCTATCGAACGGTAAAAGCAGGATCGGTAACCAACATGGCAACTGGCGTCACCCTCGACCTTGACCCTCAGCCACACGGCATCCTGATCGTCGTCGATACGCATCTCGACAATTTTCTGGACGAATCCGCTGGTCGCCCCCTTGTGCCACAGGCATTTGCGGCTGCGGCTCCAATAGAACGCTTCGCCATGTTCAATGGTCTTCAAGAGCGCTTCGGCGTTCATGTACGCGTGCATGAGAACTTCGCCGGAGGCCGCGTCGGTCGTGACCACGGGGATAAGACCGCTGGAGTCAAACTTCGGCGCGAGTTCGGCGCCTTCCTCAACTTGTTCAACACTCACGCGGGCCGAAAATCCAGCCATATTTTCGGAAGAAGTGCTTTCACTCACGGGCATCACAATCCTTTTTAGGTCCGGAGGGCACGTGTCATATGTCATACCGGCAGGACACGGGCAAGGCGGCGCGATGATTTTTTTGTGGCGCGACAGGGTTATGACACGATAGAAAACCCCCTCGCGTCAATCCCGCGCAAAGGCGGGGGAGGTTTGGCGCGGGCGGTTTTAAAGGATAGCGAAATGGCGGTACCTAGAAAGAAGACGTCGAAATCAAAACGCGGAATGCGGCGCTCCCACCAGGGATTGAAGTCCGCCGCCTATGCGGAAGACAAGGCGTCCGGCGAACTCAAGCGCCCCCATCACATTGATTTAGCCACGGGCATGTACCGTGGCCGGCAGGTTCTCGAACCCAAGTAGGCGGCGCTCCTACGGGTCGGAGGGCTCGGCCGAAATCGGCTCCCGTCCGACGGTTAAAAACTCCGTTTACCATCATGTCAAAGCGATTTTGACTCTTGGGTGACACAACGGGTGAGCCTGAATGATATGACTCGGGCAGGCTGTTTCGTTGGGCGAGCGTGGATCTCGCGAGAGCCAAGGGCTTGTGACGCGAGGAACAGCCTGCTCGGATGCCGGTGCGCGCGGTACCGTTGTTGCGGCCTCCAAGGCGGGGACCGAGCGGGAACGTTCGCATCATGACCTCCGGTTTCCTATACGCCTATCGTCGATTCCTCATCCGGTGGACCGAAATCGTGCGACGCTGGGCGCTGGCCGTTGTCTTGCTCTCACTCGCGCTCGCGGTCGGAGCCGGGGTGTATGCCGCGAAAAATTTCTCGGTAAACACCGACACCCTCGACATGCTATCGAGCGAGCTGCCTTGGCGGCGCTGGTGGCAAGAAGCACACGAAGCCTTTCCCCAATTTCATGATACCCTCGTGGTGATGGCGGAGGGGCAAACCGCTGATCTCGCCGATGACGCGGCGACGGCGTTGGCCGCCCGTCTGAGGGATAGGCCGGAGGTATTCGGCGACGTTTTCTATCCTCAAGGAGACGCATTTTTTCGCCGTAACGGTCTTCTTTATTTGGACGTGGATGCGCTTTACGAACTCAGCGACAAACTGGCGGCCGCGCAACCGTTTCTCGGAGCGCTCTCGTCCGATCCCAGCCTGCGTGGCCTCTTGGGGATGTTGGGCCTTGCGATCGATGAGGTGGCGAAGGCTCCAGATGCTTCGACATTTGACCTAGCCCCCATCCTCAATGCCATCGCGGACGTGGTGGAGGCGCAGCGGGCCGGACGCTTCGCTCAACTGTCGTGGCAACAAATCATGTCGGGAGAGGCGGAGCCGGCCGATGAAAAGGTGGTTCGGCTGATCGTGGTTCAGCCCGTTCTCGACTTCGCGTCCATGCAGCCGGCCGCCGCGGCAATGGATGCCATCCGGGCGCTCGCCAATGAACTTAACCTGGATCGAGCCCATGGCGTGACGGTGCGAATGACGGGAGAGGCCGCTTTGGAGACGGAGGAGCTTGCGAGCGTCGAATCGGGAATGGGCCTCGCCGGAGCGCTGTCGCTCACCCTTGTCTCGGTGTTGCTGGCGGTCTGTTTTGGATCCATGCGCCTGATTTTGGCCACTCTAATCACCCTCGTTGTCGGACTGATATGGACGTTCGCGTTTGCTTTGGCGGCAGTCGGGAGTCTCAATCTGATATCGGTGGCATTCGCCGTGCTCTTTATTGGTCTCGGCATTGATTTCGGGATCCACTATTCCCTTCGATACCGGGAGGCGTTGGGTGAAGGCGCCGCGCACGCCGGCGCGCTGAGACAAACGGCGAGGGACGTTGGTGGGGCGTTGAGTCTTTGCGCCATTGCCGCCGCCATTAGCTTTTATTCCTTCCTTCCGACGGATTATGTGGGTCTGGCTGAACTGGGCGTTATCTCGGGAACAGGCATGTTGATCGCTTTTTTCGCCAATGCCACCCTTTTGCCCGCGTTGCTTACGTTGTTGCCTCCACATCCGCCGCGGGCGCCCGGTATCATCCGAACATTGGCCGCCCGCTTTTCTCAAACCATTCATTCCCATGCTCGGCCCATCGTTTGGGGCGCCTTGGTCCTGGCGATCGTATCCGCGCTGCTCTTGCCTCGGGCTCGATTCGATGCCGATCCGGACAAACTCAAGGATCCCGAAAGCGAATCAGTCTCGGCGCTCAAGGATCTGAGGCAATTCGAGACCGGCGTCACGACGTCCTTGAACGTTTTATCGGAAGATCTGGCCAGTGCCGAGGCATTGGCACGGCGGGCGTCCGAACTGGGATCGGTCGGCGGGACCCGCACGCTCGTGGATTTTGTGCCGGACGGTCAAGACGAGAAGTTCGAGATCATCGGAACGTTGGCTTTGGTGCTCGAACCGGCGTTCACCGGCGCCCCGAAGCCACCGCCATCCGTTGCGGAAATGGCCGATGCGCTCAACGGACTTGAGCGCAAGTTGCGCGATTTGGCGATGGTAACGGACGAGGCCACCGCGGCGGCCGCAAAGAGGCTGCTTTCGACGCTTTCAGGTTGGCCGAAGGAAAGCCGCGATGAAGCGGCCCTCAATGAGTTGCAGCTCAGGTTGTTGGCGGGTTTTCCGGGCCGCATGTCGGCTCTCAGGGAGTCCTTGCGGGCCACATCGTTCGACCTGGAGGGGCTGCCGGCTGAAGTCAGAGCACGCTGGATCACGGATGGCGGTGTGGCGCGGGTGGAGATCTATCCGAAAGATCGTATCGAGCAGGACGACGATGCTCTCCACCGGTTCGTGTACGAGGTGCGGACCGTGGCGCCCGAAGCGATCGGGGAGCCGGTGATCTTGGTCGAGACCAAACGGACGGTCATTCGGGCTTTTGTAGAAGCCGGGAGTATCGCGGTCGTGGCGATCGCGGTGTTGCTCGGCGTTCTGATTCGAAATTTGCGGGACGTGGCGCTGATTTTTGCCCCTCTAATACTTGCCGCGCTGTTGACGGTAGCCGTAACCGTCGTCATCGATCTGCCGTTTAACCTGGCCAATATCATCGCGCTGCCTTTGCTTTTCGGTCTCGGTGTCGCCGGCAGCCTGCAGTTGGTATTGCGGGAACGGACCGTTGGCGAATCGGCCGGCGCCTTGAACTCCAGCACGCCGAGAGCGGTTCTGTTCAGCGCCATGACGACGATCGGGTCGTTCGGAACGCTGACCCTGTCCAGTCACCTGGGAATAGCCAACATGGGATTGCTCTTGGCGATCGCGATCACGCTTTCTCTCCTTTGCACGCTGGTGGTGACGCCGGCCCTCATGGCTGTTTACGGGCGCACGGGACCCGGCGCGGGACGATGAGCGCGCCGCCCGCCAAGGGGAGGGGAGGCTATTCGGCCAACAAGGCGTCGGCTTGGGCGTTCAAGGCGGCGGCCAGCTTGTCCGGGCCGCCGTCGCGGAGGATCGGATTGTATTCTGAGCGGCGGACCGCCATTTCGCTGACCTTGCCCTCCAGCAGGACATCGACGATGCGCCATTGGTCGCCGGTCTCGGTCAGCACATAGGTGATCGCGACGGGGGGCTCGGGATTTCTGACGATCCGCGTGTCCACGAGCACGCTTTCCCTCGGTCCCTCCCGTTGCCCGAGGGTCTCGAAACCCTCGCCCGAATAACCGCTGAATTCGGGCGGCGTAATTGCCTACGCTCAAACGCGTGAAGGCGTTGACAAGCTCGTCGCGCTGTTCGGGGGTCGCGCCTTTCCACGAAGAACCGCTGGCGAAGCGGATCATTTTCTCGAAGTCGAACGCTTCGCTCAACACGGGCGACAACGTCTCGTAACGGCCGGCGACGCCCAGGGCGTCCGCGTTCTTCATGACGTTGAGCAGGGCTTCCTGAACGGAATTGATGACGTCGATCGGCCCTGGGTTCTCGGCCCTGACGGCGGGAACCGCGAGCCAAATGGCGAGAAGGCAGGCAATGGACCTTGAGGCGACGGACATGACGGCGAGCGGACTATTGATGAACAATCTCAGATTCTTGAAGCGACCTTAAAGGGCGCGGCGATCGATGACAACGCGGTTCCTCGACGGAAGCGACCGCCACCCGCCAGGGCTTTGGAATGGCAATGTGGGGGAGGGGGGGAGCCGTCGCTTTTTTTAAAGAACAACCCCAGGCACAGTAGCTTTCTGGCCGCGAAGACCTCGCCAAGGTACGATAATCCGTCTATTCCGGATCCGCTCTAACGATCTGAAACTCATTCTTATTCACAATAAAATACATACCTCATTTGGAGAATATTTGCTGGACAGGGCGCTCAGGAATAGATACCGTAAGTTTAATAGGGAACTCGAAGCCTCCCAATTCCAAAAGGACCCGGCAGTCGAACCGGGCCGGCAAGACAGACCCATTGATGCAATCACGGACCGCCATGATCGGCGGGCAAACAGGGAAGGTGCGCCTTGCTGGCGCGGGGGGACATGAACGCCGTTGCGACGGAGATCGGCAAACGAGTTCGCCGCGCATTCGGCTTTGATCATGGCCCGGCCGCCGCGCCTTCGTCTCAACAGAACGATAGAAATTGCACGAATGGCGCCGGAGAGGCGCGGACGTGACAACCGCATGATGCATCAAGAGGTCCCGACGCGATGAGCGAGCGCCCTACCGACGAACCCGAACCTCAACGGGAAGGATCAACACCCCCTGCGGCGACGTACAGGGAGACCCGGGGCGCGCCGCGCAAGGGTTTGAGAGGGGTGAAGCAATGGGGTCAGATTCCGTTGAAAAACAATTGACTTTGACCCCTTGATCGGATTCGCAAATTTCGCGATTGCATTTCCAACGATGGTGGCCCCGCCCAAAAATCCTGAGTATGTGGCTATGTGGGCGATGATCATTACCTGACCAGCAGCTTCCGAATCGATGCCCTTGATCATCTCGTGATAGCGAAGATAAAAACCACCCCGGTCTCCTCGCGCCAGATCGGCTGTAAGCAGATCTACGTCATCTTGTGTCAAAGGTTCGCCGGACATAAATCTGCCTCCCGAAGTTGGTTAAGGATTCAATCGCAATTCACGTAATGACAGACGGCCGCCTTAAATGCGCGAATGCGCTCTTCCGCAAAGGAAAGGCCGCCATTGGCCCGGAAATCCACGAACGCAATTTTCGCGACTACGCGCGAAGAGAGAACGATGTAGTAGTCGCAAAAGAACATTGGATTGGCATTTTCGGGCTCGCGTGGGCAGCGGATTCGTCGGATCAGGTCTTCGGGCCTTCCAAAATAGACTTCGCTGAAGCTGAGTGTGCTATAGCGTTTTAGCGTCCCGTAGTTGCCGATGTATTTCTCGTATTTGTACGGACGAAAGGTGGGCAACTGGTAGGCATTCGGCACCGAAGCAGATATCTCTGCCGTCATAAGAAGGCGGCGAAGCTGCTCTGCAGAAGTTTTTGCAACGGCACGTCCCTCCCGTCGCGCGGCGGATTTCTTCCTTCCCTGCTGGTCAAGAGCAATGCTGTAGGGCAAGCCGTCCGGATAAGTAAGTGCGATATAGATGGCCTTCGTCTCGATCTCCGAGGGAAGCTCCGGGTAGTGTTTTTCCGAATAGTGACTGGAGAGATAAATGTAGGCTCTCGGGATCTCGAACTCGGCCAGGGGTTCGGGCTTCGGTTTGGTCCCAATATTGGGCACCAATGCGACCTTCACCAGATCCATATCGGTCGTATAGTAGAAGCCGTTGGGAATGTCCCCCATTCCCGGGATTCTGGTTGCCTTCGCGAAATCGGTTGGAAACAGAAAAAGAATGGCGAGGGTAAGCAAAAGGTAACCGCACGGAAAACGCGCACACTGGTCCCTGCCCGATCGACGAAATGCGCCAATGGCTTTTGGCGACAACAGAGGTAGCCCGAACCGGAATCGCCCATGGATTCGACCTCGACGCATGCCGCGCACGCGAAAATTCTGAAACACCGTTTCCCAGGCGTGATTTCTCTTGTCCGAATTGTTGTCCCGCGGATCTGGTGCCGTCATCGGATTCCACCCTGTTTGGGGAACGATGGTATTGAGGGTTTTCCGAAACGTAAAGAAATATTCGACTGTTTTTACAAAATATTAATACGCAAAATGAAATGAATATCCACGTTGGTTGCAAATATAAATGATAATAATACTTAATGAATTTTGATGACTATTTACATTTCTCGGCAATTATTGTGCGGCGCACACTGCGTTTTGCGAGGGAAGCAATGGGGTCACGAGGAAAGTGCGGGGAAGCAATGGAGTCAGAACTCCGTTGAAAAACAAATGACTCTGACCCCTTGATTTAAGGTTCGCCGGACATAAATCTGCCTCCCGAAGTTGGTTAAGGATTTAATCGCAATTCACGTACTGACAGACGGCCGCTTTGAAGGCGCGGATACGCTCTTCCGCGAAGGCAAGACCACCATTTTCTCGGAAATCGACGAACGTGACCTTCGCCCTCACATGAGAAGAGAGAACGGTGTGGTAGTCGCAAAAGACCAGGGGACTGGGATTTTCGGGCTGCCGAGGGCACCTGATTTTTCGGATCAAGTTTTCGGGTGTTGCGAAATAAATGTCAGTCACGCCCGTAAAGGTGTAGCGTTTCAGCGTCCCGTAATCGCCAATGTATTTTTCGTAATCACGCGGCCGAAAGATGGCCGACTGGTAGGCATTCGGCCCCGATAGGGCGATCTGTGCGGTCATGCGGAGAGGACGAAGCTGGTCGGCAGTAGTCTGCATAACGGCACGTCCCGCCCGCCGCGCGGCAGAATCCTTTCTCCCCTGTTGGTCAATAGCAATGCTGTAGGGCAAGCCGTCCGGATACGTCAGTGCGATGTAGATAGCCCTTGTCTCGATCTCCGAGGGAAGCTCCGGGTAGCGTTTTTCCGAATGGTGACTAGAGAGATAGATGTAGGCCCTCGGGATCTCGAACTCGACCAAGGGCTCGGGCCTGGGCTTAGTCCCAATATTGGGCACCAATGCAACCTTCACCAGATCCATGTCGGTCATATAGTAGAAGCCGTTGGGAATGTCCCCCATTCCCGGAATTCTCGTGGCCACCGCGGGATCGGTGGAAAGCAGAACAAGAACGCCGAGGGCGAGCAAAAGGTGACCGCACGGAAAACGCGCACACTGGTTCCTGCCCGATCGACAAAATGCGCCAATGGCTATTAGCGACAACAGAGGTAGCCCGAACCGGAATCGCCCATGTGAAGCAATGGGGTCAGATTCCGTTGAAAAACAAATGACGCCGGCCCCTTGATTTTAAGGACGCGCTCCAGCATCTCCAAATATCCCGCCACTTCCTGTTCGTCGCGGGTGCTCAACCTGCGAATGCGCAAGTTCCGGCAAAGACCGTCCACCTCATCGTCGGTGAGGCGGTTGCCTTCGATACGGTTCGAGGCGCCGGTCGAGGTGACGATGACCGAATGGGTAAGCCGGTTGATGGTTTGCGGCAGAAGCTTGTCCGTCAGCCGAAATGTGTTTTTGATCGCATCGATCTCGGATAGAACGGCATGGAGTTCTTCAGTCCGTTCCGGACTGAACGTCAGTCTTTTGCTCAATCGCTCATTTCGCTGGTCCATCTCAAATTCACCAAATATCGCATGTGATATTATGTGACATTATGTGAGAAAAATCCAACGATGTCCAAGAACAGGCTCGCGAATATCCAAGGATATCCGCTCGGCCCCAGTTCAGGTCCCTCGGTTCGGGCGGCGGGCGCGTTCTCCAGCCGTCCTCAATTCAGGTGTTCAATTGGCTGCAACTGAGCGTAAAAGCCCTTGACTTTCGTTGGTTTTTAGTAATATTATTTCGTCGTGAAAAAGGGGTTGGCGCGGTGCCTGTGAGGGCCGTGTCGCCTGGAGCTGGCTTTTGGTAGTGGCTCGGTAGCGAATATTGCTTCGCACGAAGGATATCGCCAATGAGTGATCGGTATTTGTCTCCCTTCCAAGGCCGAACCAATCAGCGGTCCGCGTTGATCGCAGATCTTTTTTATCTGATGAGTGGATGCGCCCAGGGAGTTCAGTGTGCGATGACGCAGGAACCGGGTGGCAAAAAGGGAGGTTCAAGGAATGACCACATTTAACATGCCTGCCGTTCGCGCTGATGGAGGCTTGGCACAATATTTCCAAGAAATTTGGAAGTTCCCTATCTTGCCTGGGGATGAGGAGCAGACGCTCGCGGTGCGTTGGCGCGACCATGGAGACGTGGATGCCGCGCACAAACTGGTGACCAGTCATTTACGTCTTGTGGCGAAGATCGCCATGGGTTATCGCGGCTACGGCTTGCCGGTCGCCGACCTGATTTCCGAGGGCAACATCGGGTTGATGAAGGCTGTCAAGAAGTTTGAACCGGAGCGGGGTTTCAGACTTTCCACGTATGCCATGTGGTGGATTCGGGCGTCGATCACCGAGTACATCCTCCGTTCTTGGTCTCTCGTGAAAACGGGGACGCTGGCCGCGCAGAAGAAGCTGTTTTTTGGGCTCGGACGGATCAAGAGAAAGCTGAATATTCTTGAGGGCGGCGAGTTGAGCCCCGATCAGGCGTGCCTGGTGGCGGACAATCTCGATGTGCCGGTGCAAGACGTCATTGAGATGAACCGGCGCCTTGCCAGCCGCGACCTCTCGTTGAATGCCCCGAGGAGCCACGAAGATGGGGAGGGATCCGAGTTCCAGGATAGCCTGATGGACGACTCGCCGAGCCCCGAGGCCCTGACGGCCGAGAGGGAAGAAAGCGGCTATAGAATGGGACTGCTGCAAAAAGCGATGGAGCAGTTGACCGAGCGCGAAAGGCACATCATTAGCGAACGGCGCCTCAGCGACGATCCGATGACATTGGAGGAACTGGGGCGGGTGTACGGCATAAGCCGTGAACGTATCCGGCAACTGGAAGAACGCGCCTTCAATAAAATACGCGTGGCCATTCAGGAAATGTCAGCGGGGGCGGCGTCCGCGGGGATCGCGTGAGCCAACTCGACTTCTCGGCCGGGAATTCTCCCGGCCTTTTTTACTGCAGCGTGTGGAAACTGTCGGCGATCCTGAATTCCGCGGGCTTGATAAGCTCGGAGGAGGCTACGACGACCGAGTAAAGCGCCCCGTCGAGGTTTTGCTCCCAAAACTTCAAGAACCCCGTGAGCACCGGAAAATCAGGATGAATGTCGAAATCTTGCCACACGAAATTTTGCAGGACACCGGGGAAGTCCGGGAGCCGGTAGGTGATCTCCGCCGTTGTCAGTCGGTATCCCAGTAACTGCTTCTCTAGAGGGCTCATCGGCCGGTGCACCTCCTATAGTTTAAGAAACGGAAAAAATACAACTATAGAGATTTACGCGGGAACTTCAACTCCTTTCGAATACCTAACAGCAAGATATTGGGCATTGAGGGACCCGCCTAGACAAAACGCACAAGAATAGGCCATTCTTCTGAGACATATGTCACTCGAGACGGTCGAGTGAAGCCGGTTTGTAGCAAATGATTGTCCTTTTCACGGATTTCGGCCTGACCGGGCCGTATACTGGTCAGGTCAAGGCCTTGCTCCACCGCGAGGCGCCTCATGTTCCTGTTATCGATCTCTTCGCCGACGCGCCAACCCACAATCCCAAGGCGGCGGCTTATCTGTTGGCGGCCTATGTTCGCGAGTTTCCGAGCGGAACGATATTTCTTGCCGTCGTGGATCCAGGCGTGGGTGGCGACCGGCGGGCCGGAATCCTGTTGGCTGACGACCGTTGGTACGTGGGACCGGACAACGGTTTGTTTGAACTGGTCATACGCCGGGCAAGTGCCCGGCCCCGCTGGTGGCATATAAGTTGGGCTCCCGACCGATTGTCGGCGTCATTTCACGGACGTGATTTGTTTGCCCCGGTCGCGGCTCGCCTCGCGCGTGAAGAGATGCCCCTTGGACAGGAATGCCCGCTGAGCGAAATCATTCGGCCCGATTGGCCGGACGATCTTCCGGAAGTCGTTTATGTCGACGTGTTTGGAAACGCCATCACCGGCATCCGGGCCTCGACGGTACCCGACGGCGCGGAGATCGTTGCTTCGAATGGACGAGTGCGGCGGGCCAAGACATTCTCCGACGTGCCGCCCGGCCAGGCTTTCTGGTACGAGAATTCTAACGGCCTCGTGGAGTTGGCCGTGAACTTGGAAAGAGCCGATACGGCATTGGGAATTGGGCCTGGCAGCACCATTTCTGTTGTTAGGAACTGAGCGGCGCGGGCACAATCCCGCGCCGCTCGATAATGTGGCAATATCGGACTGCACACGTCAATCGTGCATCCAACTCTTTGCCAAGGAGCGTGCATTCTAAATGTTCAGCGTCAAGTTCTGGGGCGTCAGGGGTAGCATAGCGGTATCGTCGCCGGACCACATCAGATACGGCGGGAATACCAGCTGCATCGAAGTACGGGTCGGTGACCGTCGTTTCCTCCTCGATGCCGGCACGGGTATTCGTTGCGCCAGCAAGGAATTTCTTCAGCGGGATGTGCGGACGACCTATCTCTTGCTCACCCACACGCACTGGGATCATATCAATGGCCTTCCGTTTTTCCGGGTGGCCTATGATCCGAAACGAAGGGTTCACATCATGGCTGGCCACCTCAAGGAGCAGGGGGGGATTCAGACTGTCCTGTCGGCGCAGATGGTTCATCCGTTTTTTCCCGTGCCGCTGGAAGCGATGAAAGCCATTGTCGAATTCGAGGATTTTGACGCGGGCGGTTCCTTCCGGTTGTGTCCGGAGGTGAAAGTCGTTACGGCCCCGTTGAATCATCCCAGTGGGGCGACGGGGTATCGTATCGAATATGGCGGCAAGGCGGCATGCTACGTTACCGACACCGAGCATGTGCCGGGACACCCGGACCAGAATGTCCTTGGTCTAATTGCGGGAGCCGACCTCGTCATTTACGACAGCACGTATACGGAGCAGGAATTTCCGGAGCATATTTCCTGGGGTCACTCCACGTGGAACGAGGGAATGCGCCTGTGTCGGGCGGCGGAGGTCAAGAAGCTGGTCATCTTCCATCACGATCCGGACCACGACGACGTATTCATGGACGGGATCCAGGCCGAGGCCGCCGCGGCTTGGAGCGGCACCGTCGTTGCCCGCGAGGGAATGGAAATCCGGTTGGATTGACCGCTGGCCGAACTGTGATCTCGACGATAGCACGACATTCCCGGCTTCACTATCTCTCGCGAAAAGCTTCGTGGCGGAGCTTCAGCACCGGTTTGATCAGGTACTCGAGCACGGACCTCTGCCCCGTGTGAATGTCGACGGTGGCTTGCATGCCGGGGGTGATGGGGAGCTGCCCCTCTTCTTGACCAAGGTAGGTCTTGTCTGTTGTGACGATTACGCGAAAATAGGGTGCGCGGTTCTCGTCGGTGCTTGAATCGGGAGCCACGTGCGTGACCGTGCCTTGGAGTCCCCCATAGCGCACGAAATCGTAGGTGGTCACCTTGACCATCGCGCTTTGACCCTCACTGACGTAGCCGCGATCGGTGGGGTTGAGCTTGGCTTCGACCACCAGTTTGTCACCGGTGGGCACGATTTCCATGATAGGCTCTCCGGGCGAAATGACCCCTCCGATGGTATAGTAACGCAGCTTTTTGACCACGCCATCGATCGGGCTCTTGATCTCGGCCCGCAGACCTTGCTCCGTCGCCTCCGCGAGTATTTCTTCCAGTTGAGCGATGGCTTGTTCGGCTTGCCCCATCTGCTCCTGCGCTTCCTGCTGGAACACGTTCCTTCCCTCGGCGAGGCGCTGCTCCGCTTCCGCGACCGCGGCCCGGGCGCGCGGCACCGCGGGCTCGAGGCTTTGTCGTTCACCCTGAAGCTCTTCGACCTCCGCCCTGAGTTTGAGGTGCTCCATTTTCGCCGTCAGCCCTTCGGACAACAGGGATTGGGACATTTTCAATCGTTCGCGGGCGAGAGCCAAATTTCTGGTGACCGACCGCTTGCGCGCTTCCAGTTCCTCCACTTCCAATTGCCGCTGCCGCAATTGCTCATCGAGGACTCCCAAAGTGGTTTCCAGGCTGCGCCGGCGGGCGCGAAACCCTTTTCGTTCGGCCTCGGCCAGCTTGGGGTGGCGACTGCTGGCGCCGGAAGGTAACTCCATGTCACTGCCTTCCAGTTCGGCGATGAGCCGCGCCCGGCGCAAAAGCTCTCCATCCAACCGCGCCTGCAGTTCATCGCGGTTGACGCCGGAGGTCGCAAGGTCCAACAGCACGAGTGGGTCGCCGGCGTGAACGGCGGCACCTTCGGTGACGTAGATCCGCTCGATAATGCCGCCTTCCAGGTGCTGGATCACTTTGACCTTGCCCCGCGGAATCACCTCGCCCGGAGTGACCGCCACCTCGTCCAATTGGGCAAAGTTCGCCCAAAGCAAGGCTACACCGAGCAATGCCATCACCGGCCAAGCCACGGAACGCCAGCTTGAAATCGGATCACTGGACAGCATCGCATCCAGCCGAGTCATCCGAACCTCTCTTGTACGAGAGGAGAGGGCGCCATGCCGGGTGTCGTTCCTTTCGTGTCGCCGAGGTTGCTGTTTGTCGCGACGGGAGGTTGAGGGCGGTGGCCTCGGTTTAGAATTTGCGGCAGGATCTCGACCGTGGGCCCGGAGAGCACGATCCGACCGCTATCCAGGGCAAGGATCTTGTGGCACATGGCAAGCAGGATCGGGCTATGTGTGACGACAAGCACGGTCCGTTCCCGGCCAATCGCGGCGAGGGAATGGCCAAGTTCAATCTCGGCATCGCGGTCAAGATTGCTGGAAGGCTCATCAAGAAGCAGTAGCGGGGGGCGGCCGATCCAGGCGCGGGCGATGGCGATGCGCTGACGCTGGCCAGCCGATAGACAGTGGCCGGCCTCGCCGATGTCCGTCGCATAACCGTCGGGTAGATCAACGATGAAGGAATGAGCCCCGGCGGCCGTGGCGGCCTCGGTGATTTCTTCGTCCGTGGCCATGGGTCTGCGGTGGGAGATGTTTTCGCGCAGCGTACCGGCAAACAGCACGCACTCTTGCGGCGCATAACCGATCCAACCGGAGAGCTCAGCGCGCGTAAACTGGTTGATATCGGCCCCGTCCAACAGAACTCGACCCGCCGCGGGCTGGTAAAGGCCCAGAATCAGTTTGAGCAAGGTGCTCTTGCCGCTGCCATTGCGGCCAATTAGGGCGAGAACACCACTGGCCGGTAGCGAAAGATCGATTCCGTCAACTGCCGGCTTGGTTGCGTCTGGATACGAAAACGATAGCGTCTCAAGGGTAATCCGACCTCGCGGTTTCTTAAGTTCGATGGCGCTGAACTCTCGGTCGCCGGGGATGTTGAAGACCTGACCCAGACGCGTGATGGCTTGCCTGAACGCCGAATATGTGCGCCAGCTTCCCACTAACTGATTGAGGGGGCCGATCAGGCGGCCACTCAGCATGTTCGCGGCAATCAGGGCGCCGATAGTGAGTTCCTGATTGATGATGGCAACCGCCCCGAGAGAGGTCAGCGAGACGGTGGTCAGCATGGCCAAGGTGGCGCCGAGGTTGGTATAGCCATCGGCTTTTCCGCCGCGAGCGATGGCGCGCTCGATATTGTCCGCGTGCCGCTCTTCCCACATGGGGCGCATGGCACCATCCAACGCCAAGGCTTTCACGGTGGCCCGGCCGGCAATGATCTCGGAAATCAGCCTATCGCGGGCGAGGGCGCTGTCCCGCTCTTCCTTGCCCGCGCTCGCCATGATGTTTCCCGATCTCCAGGCGACCACCAGAAACAACGGCAGGATGATGAGCAAGATCCACGCTACAGGTGTGGCGATAACGAACGTCAATGCCAGAAATAGAAACGCGAATGGAAGATCAGCGACGAGCAGGGCGGATGCTCCCGACACCGTGTTGCGCACCACATCGACGTCGCGAAAGAGCGCTTGCCAATAGGCCGAAGGTCGGCCTTCCAAAGTTTGCAGCGGCAACCGCATCAGCTTGTCAAAGAGATTCCGGCCAACAACGACGTCGACTTGAAGCGCCACCTTCTGTAACAGCCGGGCCCGGGACTGGCGAAGGACGAAGTCGAAAACCAGCACGACGGCCATCCCCAGGACCAGCCCCTGTAGCGTGCTTAACCCGGCGTGGAACACCACCCGGTCGTAAACCTGGAGAACGAATACCGGAACCGCCAACGCTAAGACATTGACGAACAAGGCAATGACGACAACTTCGCGAAACGCTGGTTTCAGCGGATCCAGGACGTAACGAAACCAGGCTCGCGTGTTCGTTTCCTTCATCGCCCGCGAGTATACCCGATTTGGGGTAGTCAGGTGAGATTTAGTTGTGACTGAAAGAAATTATTCGCTCACTGAAATGCTCCACTTCGGGTCTTTAGCGAATGATGAGAGACGTGAAAGGTATAATAGCCTTGACATAAGAAAATTTCCCTATTATAGATCTCGGCTATGGTTGGCGTCCAACGGGTTGAGATGTTTGGCCAGCCAGATGAAACGCCCGGCCCTGTTATCCGTGTATATGTAACAGGAAAATCAAAATTTTTTTGTCAGCCTATCTGCCTATTAAATTCACTTGAAAGAACATACAAGTAGAGAGCTAAATATGTCCGAATATAATAGCCATATTAAAATTACCGATTCTCAGCCGCGCGTTCGGTATGTGGCGGATGGTTTTCAAATTGAGTTTCCTTTTACCTTCCAAATTATGAAGAATACTGATCTAGACATTTATGTCGATGACCAAAAGCAGACGTCGAACTATACCGCTTCCGGCGAGGGCGATACCAGCGGCGGAGCTGTCGTTCTAAGCGAAGCACCCAGCGCCGGCGCCATTGTCACGCTCGTTCGCAACACTCCAATTCAGCGCACCAGCGATTTTCAACAAAGTGGGATGTTCCGGGCGAAAGTCCTCAACGACGAACTGGATCTTCTTACAGCCGGGCTGCAGGACGTGGCGGAAGATGTTCGCCGCAGCGTCAAGCTCTCGGCTGTTGACAGTGACGCCAATTTGGAGCTTCCGGGAAAGGCTGACCGAGCAAATCGTTTTCTCGGATTCGACGCGGATGGAAACACGACCGTGGTCGCCTCCCCAGGGAACGAAGACGGGGCGGCGGTTCCGGGCGGTTCGGACGGGAAGATTCAGTTCAACGACGGAGGCGAGTTCGGCGGCGCCGTTGGCCTGACCTATGCCAAGTCGACGAACACGCTGAGTGTCGACGGCGGTGTCAGGGCGAATACGATCGATGCGAGGACGACCGCGGCCGGTGTCACGGTTGAAGGGGTATTGGTGAAAGGCGGCGCGGTTGACGGCCGCGATGTTTCTGTTGACGGGGCAAAGCTCGACGGCATCGAGCCCGGGGCGGACGTCACCGATGCGGCGAATGTCAACGCGGCGGGCGCGGTGATGAACACCGACGCGTCAACCGCCGCCATGTCGTTCGTGATCGACGATGACTCGATGGCGACCGCGACCGGCACGAGCGTTGCAACGTCGGAGTCGGTCAAAGCCTACGTCGACGCGATGACATGGGATGCGACCGGCATCGTGAGCGGAACACTCGCGAACGCGAGGATCGCGCAGTCGAGTGTAACGCAGCACGAGGCCGCAATTGACCACGACGCGCTGACGAATTTCGTCGCCAACGAACATATCGACTGGACGGCCGCGTCCGCGGCGTTCGCTACGTCGGGGGCGGCCGCGACGGGCGCGCTGACGGTGGCGGGAAATATCGTTGTCAGTGGAACGGTCGATGGCCGCGATATCGCGGCGGACGGGGCCACCCTTGATGGTCTATCCGCCGGAAGCGCGGGGATTCCCGGCGCGGCGACGGTGGTTGCCATGTCCGCCTTGACGGGGGCGTCTTTCCCGGCCGGGTCTAAAATATTCGTGGACAATTACGCCCAGGCGGACGACGCGGGCGGCGGCTGGTTCGAGGCCAGTAACAGCGGCGACACGGTGGATAACGGCTTCGTGTTCAATCACGATTCCGGCGGATCCATGCGCTGGCATCGGTTGCTGACGGGCGACGGCGCTTGCAGCGTGGCCTATTTCGGAGCCACCGGGGATGGCATTACGGACGATACCACCGCGATTCAAGGTGCGCTTGATAGCGGGGCCGGTCGCGTTGTCTTCCCTCCCGGCACGTATAAGGTGACATCCTCGCTGGTCCCCGCCGAGTATCAGATCGTGGAGGGATTGAACGGATGGGAAAACGTGGAAATTGTCGGCAGTTCCGTTACCGGCGGGATTATCGAACCCAATTTCTCATACGCCGGCGCCGTTAAAACGCGGGTTCAGATCAAGGGGCTGAAAATATCCGGCACCGCCGACTACGGAATCCGCATCATCAATTGCACCTACGCCAGCATTGAGAACATCCGGTTCAACTTTGGCGCGGTCGCCGAGGTCAGCGATCTTACATATGACTGCCTTTACATGGGGAACAGTTGGGAATCTCGTGTGTCGTTCATAACCGCCTATGTGGAGACGGCGGCCACGACGCCCGCGCGTTCGGTGATTTGGTTGGACGGGGCGATGAATGGCGTTCTCGCCGACACGATCCGCACGACCGCCGCCACCCGGTACGGAATTGTTCTATCGAATACGGACTCCGGTGGATCGGAGATCCCGACGGCGATCACCATCAACAACGCCACATTGCAGCGTCAGGAAATCGGCATCTACGCCAAGCGGTGCCGGAGTGTAAACGCAAGCGGTTTGTATTTCGAAAAGACGCAAGTGCCCATCCGCCTTGGCAGCGACGACAGCTCATCGGACCGCTGCGCGGGGTTCGCTGTTGTGGGGGCTTACTTCAACAGTTCGGACGGGACGGACTACGGCTGGGGCGACAACGCGACAGGGGTGATCGAGGCGATTAGAGCCTACGGGTGCAACTTCAGCGGATGCAACTTCAGCGATTACGGCTCGGGCGACAGCGAACACATGCTGTACGTTAAGCGGTGCTGGGGCCTGCGGATCGATGGGCCGACGCGGTTCAACTTCGCCATGTCGGACATGCGTCCAGCCATCAGATACGACGCCGGTTGGGATACGTCGTCCACCTTTACCATTACCGGGAACGGCACCAAGGGTGGGCAGACCATCAGCACCGGGCTTACCACGGAGTTGGGCGCGGCCGCACCCGTCTCCGGTGCCTATGTGGTTGGTGATCGGGTCATTAACTCGGCGCCATCGGCCGGTGGCGTGGAAGGTTGGATCTGCACCTCGCCCGGGTCGCCTGGAATCTGGAAGACATTCGGACTGATTGGGAATTGATGAGATATTCTCCCCTTTGTTGGCTATGGCAGATCCAAAAGGGTTGCGCGCGCTATCTCAATACCAGGGTAGTCGGATCCTGGCGAAATGGCTTTCCGCAAAGCCTGGCGCGCGCGATCATGCTCGCCACGTGCTTTGAGAACCATGCCTAAATGGTATTGGATTTGAGGAATACCGCTTTGAAGGTCGGCCGCCTTGCCGATCAAGCTTAGCGCCTGATCGTTATTTCCCATTCTATAATAAATCCAACCGAGCGTGTCCAAGTAGAAACCATTGTCCGAGTTGTGGAAGCGTTCCGTGAGCTTCAGCGCTCTATCCAGCATTGCGGGGTCACTAAAGCGATAATCCGATAGGAGCGCGGCAAGATTGTTCGCCCCGGCGTCCAGGTCCGGGTTCTTTTCGAGGATGGTTTCATATGTATGGATTGCTTCGTCATAACTTCCCTTTTTTTCATAGCTCAGAGCGAGAGGGAACAGAAGCGCCACATTATCCGATTGCAGAGCCAAACCCGATCGATAGACCTCGATCGCTTCGTCGGTTTTTCCCTGTTTAACCAGCGAGAGCCCTAAATTGGCATAAGGTACCGGCCAAGCCTTGCGAAGGTCCATTGCTCGTTTATAAGCCGTGTCGGCCGCGACGAAGTTCTCTTGACGCGCGTACAGCTGGCCCAACAGATTATGAGCGAAAGCGTTGTCCGGCGAGTCCGAGAGAAAGGTCTCAAGGAACAGCAGTCCCTCATCCAGACGTTCTTCGGCCGCATAGGATTGAATGATGCCGGTAAGCAAGTCCGGCGCCCCGGGTTCAAGCTCCAATGCCTTCTTAAAGGCTGTAACGGCTTCCGCGTGCTGACCTTGAGATTGATAGAGTTTCGCCTCGAGCCGATTGCCCGTCGCTTGCTGCTCGGGCAAGGCGAGGATGCGCGCGATGACGTCTTCGGCCTCATTCGATTTGTCGTCGGCGATGAGTATTCGAGCCTTTGCTTGTAAAGCGGTTGCCGAGTCTGGCTGAATCTCCAGTGATTCGTCTAGCAATCGAAGAGCTTCTTCATGTTGACCCCGCTGCGCCGACAGCAAGGCGAGGCGCTCCCGGGTCTGAACATCATGGGCATCTAGGCGGACAATCGTCTTCATGGTATCCATGGCAAGGTCGACATCGCCGTTGCGGACCTGAGCCTGGGCGAGCATCTTCAATGCCGGCTTGAATTCCGGCGTTTCTCTCAACAGCCGGCGCAAATCAGTGATCGCTTGATCATAGTCGCCGGCCCCGAGCGCTAAGGCAGCCTTGAGGAGCAAGGCTTGGGTATTCGCTGGATCTTCCGTTACGACCTCGTCAATCAGCGCTTTTGCCGAGTCTTGATCGCTGGCGGCCATACGAAGTTTCGCGAGCGCGACACGCGCCCGGAGCCCATTGGGGCCGACGCCGTCGAGACCGATAACCTCGCGCACAACCTCCTCGGCGCGATCGACCATGTTTTGCTTCACGTATAGATCCGCTAACTGGAAATAATACGCATACTGATCGGGTTCATCTTTAATGAACGCGCGGAGTTCTTTTTCCGCGACTTCGAACCCTTGTTTTCGAGCCAAGAGTTCCGCCAAGAGTAGTTTTGCCTGAGCACCGCCCACGTTGCTCTCCACGGCTTCACGCAGAACCCGCTCGGCATCCGGAATCCGGTTTCTTGCGACGTATAGTTTGGCAAGGGCTACGCGGTGTGCATAGTTCTCAGGGTCAATGGAAAATACCTCTCTGTAAGTGTTAGCCGCCGAATCAAAATCGCCTCGATCTATAAATAGTTTAATCTTAAATAATCTAAGAGGGATGTTATCTTCATTTAAAGATAGAGAGCGATTAATTTCCTGAATTGCTTTATCCGGATCGCCGTTCTTGGCGTATATGCCTGCCAGCAAAGATGCTGCTTCGATGTTTTTCGGATCGGTCGATAAAGCCAATCGGGCTTGCTCTTCTGCTTTCTCGAGCTCACCCTGGCGAAAGTAGATTTTTCCGAACAAAGCCATCTGTTTGGGATTGGCGGGGTCAAGTTTCTTGACGGTTTCGGCGTGCTGGACCGCGTCCTCGATTTTTCCGGCGAGCAAATTGTAGTTTCCAAGCTTGAGATGGGCGTCGATATGGTCGGGCTTCCTGTTCGCGACCATATTGAATTTACTGAAGGCAGGTCGGTACTCGCCCTGCTTTTCATCGATGAGACCCAAGTAGAACAGGGCATCGATTCCTTTTGGATTGATTTGTAGCGCATTCTTGAATTCGAGACTGGCCTTCACAAAGTCACCGTGTTCGTAAAAGGTTTTTCCGCGTTCAAGATATTTTTGCTCGCGCTCCTCTGCCCCGCCGCATGTAACGAGAATGAGGAACGCAAGTAACATCGCGCCTATTCGCAGGTGTTTTGGCGCAAACAGAGAAGCCGCTCCATGACTGCGATTGAAACCCCTACCAACGCTAGCGATTAAATGTCGTGCCATTCGTTAAACATCCTAGGTTGCGGAATTGAAGCGGTTCGCGGTCGCGCCGAACCGGTACTGTCTGCTATGTTTCCTTGGCGTCCGCCGATCCTTCCGATCGGGGCGATCCAGGAGGCGAGCATTTCAGAAAAATGCGCCTCTGACACCGATGATGCCTAAACTCACCAGAGAACCCAGCCTTATTATAGAGTATCCACTTTGATCGCGCGTTAATATGAACTCGCTCGCATAGAATACGACGATAAGCATTATCGCGACCTCTCCAATCTGATACTGGGCTAGTGTATTGCCCGAAAGGTTAGGGACCGCGAGAGCGAGAAACAGGATCAATAGATCTTGGGGGGTCACTTGAAAGAGGTCCCGGCGAGTAACGCGAATTGCCAAGATCAATGCCATTGTCAATGCCAGCAAGTAGGTGCCAAGGATCCACGACGACACAACGCTGTCAACGTCCCAAGATGCAATCAGATAAGCGGCGACCACGGCCGCCAGATAGGCGCTAAGCCTCAGTAAAATTAGGGAGCGGGACCTTACAAGCACCGCCCCCGCAATAGACAGACCCGCGACGCTCAGGGCCAATACCGACAGATCCGTCGATATGCGAACGGGCACAAAGGCGCCCGCGACCATAAAGGTCGCGACCGCGTATCGGACATACTTGACCGCGAACGCCGGCAACCACGTCTGCTGTCTCAGCCACAGGTTTCGTTTCTCAACGAATTCGCCTTGCGGAACATCGGGGCGCATACGCCACCCGAGCTCCTTGGCCATATAAAGCGAGATAGTCAAAAACGCGCAAATCAAAACAAAAATGGAAAAGACCAATAAATCCGATTCGTAGCGGAATGCGAGCGCGCTACAAACCATAAGTGCCTGTACGATATAAATAATGCATACGGCTTCGTAGTGAGTGAAAGCGAGGCCGAGAATTTTATGATGAAGATGATTGCGGTCCGCCGCGAAGGGTGAGTGGCCCGCGAGAATCCGCTGGGTCATGACCGATAGGGTGTCGAGAATCGGTAATCCGAGCAAAAGAAGGGGTAGACCGGCATTCAGGGCTCGATGATGCACTTCGAGCAGAAGTATCGATAGAACCGCGGTTGTAAAGCCAAGGAATTGGCTGCCCGCGTCCCCCATAAAAACGGAGGCGGGGTGGGTATTGAAGCGCAAAAACCCAAAAACACTGCCCATCGCGGCCAGCGCGATCAATACGATCGGAAACCCATCGCTTTCATAAGCCAAAACACCGATCACGCTGAGCGTGAGAAGAACGCAGCCGCCCGCCAAACCGTCTAGGCCGTCAAACAGGTTCACCGCGTTGGTAATCCCCAGCAAGAACAAAAGGGTCAGCGGGTAGGTAATGTAATCCGGCGCGGGGTCGAAGCCAAAAAAGGGAACATGTTCGATAAGCGCGCCGCCCTGCATCACGATGATGACGGCAATGCCTTGCCCCAGGAACTTCCACTTGTAGTTAAGCGGACTAACGTCGTCCCAAACTCCGAAGATGAGAATGATCGCGGCGCCGGCGAGATAGCTCGATATGGTCCGGTCGAGAGGGACCCACATCAAGATTGGCAAGATGGTGCCGATGGCGATGGCGATTCCGCCACACCGCGGGACGGCTTGGGCGTGGATTTTGCGAGGCGCCGGCTCGTCCATAAGGCGCAGTCGGCGCGAAAACCGCATCAGCGGGGGAATCGCGACCAGCGTTACGAACAGGGCGACCACGAAGCTAAAAAAGGCCGTCATGGTCGAACCGATCGCAATTTTGAATGCCGGCGAAACTCATAGGATCTTGTTTTCCCGAACCTTATACCAACGCTCGCTGATTGAGACCCATTGTGATCGTGTTTCACGCGTCCTCGGAGGGTGCCGGTCTCCGGTGATTCGATCAGCTGGGCACGAATTCAGAGATTTGGGGGAAGACTTGCTCCAAGAAGCGAGCCAAGCGTTGATCGGCGCTGGCGATATCTTCATTGGGACGCACCATTGTCGTGACCCGCACCAGCGCTCCATCCGTCCGATTGCGCGTCAGCGCGTCCCAAAAAATCATCCACTTTACCTGATATTCGTTGGTCATTTGCCGGCCTCGTTGGTCAAACCAATAATAGACGAGTTGCTTAACGGGGCCTTTAGCGATGACGACACGGTTGACATGGGGATTTCGACCGTTCTTCTCGGTGCCCTTAATGGAAATCTCCGAAAGATCGGTGATTTCCCAACCGCCGCCGGGAATGCAGGACCGAGGAGAGTGCACCGACGCGCCTTTGCGCTGTGATTCATAAAAAGCCACATAGAAATTCACGGGAGCGTTGTCTTGTGATCTCCAATAATCGGCGATGACGTATTCGTCGAGCTTAAGGACATCCAGGTATTTCTGTTCTATGTGACCTTCCCGTCCGCTCCAGTCGCCCATTTCCATCGGGAATAGAGCGAGGTTCTTGCGTTCGGGGATGATCTCGATGCGTTCCGGTATGAGAACGGTTCCGGCCGCGGTGACCAGAATCAGCGCCACCGAAGTTAGATAAGCGCGCGGCGGCGCCCATTGCCTGACCGCGGTCGACACGGCTTCCAGCCCTGGGAAATCAAGATTGAGTAAATCCCGCAGCGGTCCTCTGAAGCCCGTGAGCCGCGCCAACAGAATAATCTCGCCGAACAGAAGGGCGACTCCCGCCATGAAAATAATCCAGCCCTCGAAGTCGTGGAGAAACCCCTCCGCCATGGCGATCCCGCCATGGTTTACCAGGACACCCGTCACCCCGATCCGAAAGCTGTTCAAGAAGATGGTCCACGGCGCCGCCGACAGGAAAATGATCGCCTTCTGCCACAACGGACCTTTGTAAAGGTACGCGCAAAGAAACCCGAAACTCATCAGCGGGAACAGATACCGCAGGCCGTTACAGGCCTCGACAACTTGGAGCTGATAAACGCCAAGGTCGATGACATTGCCTTGCAGGAACACGGGAATGCCCAATAGGCGAATAACGGCGACCCCGAACTCCGACGAAATGAGCTGCATATTGCTGGAAAGGCCGCGATACAAGAACGTCGGCAGCGGCACCATGAAGATGAGGTAGATCAGCGGCGCCCATAACCGCCGCATTCCTTGCAAGCCCACGCATGCCAGCACAATGCCGAAGATGGTGAGGAGAAACGCGTACTCGACGATGGTGTAGAGCGTGCCCCACTCTCCCATGAGGGCGACGATAAAGCCCAAACCGACGATCCCAAACCCGATCCAGTTGCCTTTCCGTTCAATATCCCGAAGGTCTGGAATCCTCTGCCATATGAGCAATGCGCAGATGATGGGAATAAGATAGCCGTGACTATATTCGTCGCGTCCCCAGGCCGCGACCATGTGGCTCAAGCCGTTGTGAAAGATAAGGCCAAGCCCGGTCAAGACGACGAGCGCGGAAACCCCCCAAAGAAGGGGGCCGGCGATCGGTCCGCTCGTTCCGGCGGTGCTCACATGGGGTGCTCGTGTCGTTCTAATCAATGTTGATGCTCGGATTTTTCACGTACTTATTGAGCGTCGGCTACGCCATACCGCCGCCCGCGTATGATAGGACGCGAATGGTTTCGGAACCATGAAGCTGGGCATATCCAATCTCAGTGACGGCCTTCGCAAGGCCGCGGGCGCCGGGCACTATGCACCGATCATCAGGACTGGCGCCACGTCGTTTTCGCCGGTTACCGAGGCGACGATCCGCTGGCTTGCCCGGCCGTCTCCATAGGGGTTGTGCGCCCGGCTCATCACTGCATATTCCGCCACGTCGTCGAGCAAGCGCTGACTTCGAGCCAAGATCCTGCTTCCGTCGGTCCCCACTAGGATGACCGTCCCGGCCTCAACCGCTTCGGGCCGTTCGGTGACTTCCCGCATGACCAGTACCGGCTTCCCAAGCGAGGGGGCTTCCTCCTGGACTCCGCCCGAGTCCGTGATGATCAAATAGCATCGGCTCATAAGATATACGAAC
Source organism: uncultured Alphaproteobacteria bacterium (assembly GCA_963771545.1). GTDB lineage: Bacteria > Pseudomonadota > Alphaproteobacteria > Rhodospirillales > Defluviicoccaceae > CAKZLS01. Next base: position 2,209,990 of record CAVYTX010000002.1, on the reverse strand, counting down.
CCTAGATAATCAACCGGTTCGATCAAATGGACGTTGGGTCTGTTGCCGAGAATACGCATGACGGGCTCGCGAACATTGGGGTTCAAGTGCACCGGGTAGACGATTTGAACATCGTCGCGCTGGCTTAGCTTCGCCAAGGCCTCGCAGATGCGCTCGAAACCGGGACCGAAATTCTCGCGCCGGTGGCCGGTCACCAGGATCATCCGGCGTCCGTTGGCGCCTTGGGCGCCGTCGAGGGGGGCGCTGTCCAGGAACGGAAAGCGGGCGTGAAGCTTCAGCCTAAGGGCGCTATCCTCGCGGATCATTCCCGTTATGTGAAACAACGCGTCGATCACGGTATTGCCGGTCACCACAATTCGCTCAGCGTCGATGCCTTCCCGCCGCAGGTTCTGTTTCGAGCTTTCGGTCGGGGCGAAAAACAGATCCGCGATGGCGTCCGCCAGCTTCCGGTTCATCTCTTCCGGCCACGGCGCATAGATGTTGCCGGTGCGCAAACCCGCCTCCACATGACCGACCGGGACTTTGCGATAGAACGCGGCAAGCGAAGCGGCGAACGTGCTGGTGGTATCGCCATGAACCAGAACACGATCCGGTTGGAAGTCGTCCAGGATCGCTTCCATTCCCGAAAGGACCGCGGCCGTGATGTGAGTCAGGCCCTGGTTGTTTTGCATTACATTGAGGTCGTAGTCGGGCCGGATGCCGAACAGTTCGAGGACCTGATCCAGCATGTCGCGGTGCTGGGCGGTCACGCACACGCGCGACTGAACGCCGGGAGTTCTTTCGAGAGCGTTCACCACCGGCGCCATTTTGATGGCTTCAGGTCGTGTTCCAAAAACGGTCAAAATGCGCATGTTCCATCCGGCGGGTGAATACAACTTATAATATTATTGTAGTGGAGTTTTGCTCTTGCGCAAGGGGCAAACTGCCGGATCGCCGCTATCACCGGATTCCGGTCACGACAACGCATTGGTACCGTACGTCTCGTCTCGCCGCGATTGCATTGGTCGCGGTTTATGATACGGTTCCTTTTATGGGGGATGGAAATAACGAAACCGTGGCTTCTGCAGTTAGCGGCTGGTCGGAAATCCGCAGGATTCTGGCGCAGAATTTCCTGTTAAGGTTTTTGCCGCCGACCGATCTCGATCGCCTGGGCGATCTCGCCGTTCGGCGCACCTACGGCAAGGGTGAACCCATTTTCATGAAAGGCGATCCGGGCAACGCCATGATGGCGGTGCTCAGCGGCCGGGTGCAAATCTGTACTTATTCCACCGATGGCCGGGAGGTGGTCCTCAACGTCATTCTTCCGGGCGAGGTGTTTGGAGAGATCGCGCTGATTGACGGAGGCGAACGCACCGCCGATGCCTTCGCCATGGAGACCGCCGAGCTGCTGATTCTCAGCCGCCGCGATTTTCTGCCGTATCTGGAACGCAACCCGAAAGTCTGCGTGAAGCTGCTTGAGATGATGTGTCTTCGAATGCGGTGGACCAGCGAGCAACTGGAGGATTTCAGCTTCCTCGACCTGCGCGCGCGGTTGGCGAAAAGGTTGATTTTTTTGGCGTCCCGCCACGGCGAGGAGACAACGCGAGGGACGCGTATTGGCGTCCGACTGCCTCAGCACCTCCTTGCCAGCATGATCGGCACGTCGCGCGAGGCGGTCAACAAGCAACTCCGCTCTTGGGAGGGAGCGGGGATCATCGATGTCAGTCGAGGGTCGATCACCATTCTAAACTACGAGGAACTCAAGCAGATCGTTAATGAGAGTTTTTGACCCTTTCCTCAACCTTTTTTTGCCAATTTGCTCCCGCCGGTCGAATTGTCCGAGCGAAATTAATAGAAAAAACGAATAAAAATAATCTCAAAGATTGCAAAGTGCGCATTACTAATGGTAGTACTACTATAGTACGTGCTCGTTTTGCGATAGCGTCGCCGGAAGGAGGTTGGGGACTTCCGGCGTGCCGAGTTTGGGACTGAGTGATGTCGCGGGCGATTGTCGGGCTCCGCTAGCCCGGCCGAGGAGGATTCGGTCCTGGCCGGTCGAGCGGGGCGGGAGCCATCGAACGAATTCGGGGAGATCACGGTTTTCCCCGTTGTTCTTCCAACTTCGTGGGCAGGGCCTTGACCATGCCGGCGATGGTCTTGGACCCGCGGCGCTTACTTACGAAACATCCTCGCAAGAGCCCTTAGGCCGAGTCCGTCTTTGGAGTGATCTCGGTTCGCGGGGACGGGTGCGAAGCGAGCCCCCTTGCCGCCGCGATGCCGGCGGAGAGGGGAACAGGAGGAGTGTGGGCGGCCGTCAGTGCCTTGGAAAAGAAAGAGCAATACAATGAGCGACCTAGATTTCGAGATCCGGTCCATTGACGGTACCGGCAACAACCGGGGGGACGGCAAGGAAAGCTGGGGTTCGGCGGGACAAACCCTCGGCCGTATCCTGGATCCGGCCTATGAAGATGACGTCTCGTCGTTGGCGGGCGCCGATCGTCCTAATCCCCGTGACATCAGCAACGCGATCTCCGCTCAGCAAGGTTCGAACGCCAATGCCGAGGGGTACAGCGAGCTGTTCACGGTTTGGGGACAATTCGTTGATCACGACATCGACTTGACGCCGGATTCCTCCGGCGAACGGGCGGATGTCGGCATTCCCATTGGTGACGAGTGGTTCGATCCGATGGCGAGCGGATCGGTTTCGTTGTCGTTCCAGAGGTCGGGGTATGTCGACGGAACGGGCACCGACGCGGCGAACCCGCGCGAGCATCCCAATGTCATTACGTCGTTCATGGATGCGTCCATGGTCTACGGCAGCAACGCCGCGCGGGCGGCTGTTCTGCGCGGCGAGGGCGGCAAGCTCAGGCTGGGCGATGGGGATCTTCTGCCTTTCAATGATCCCGACCATCCTCTTCCCAATGGCGGCCCCAACGGTTCGACGTCGTTCCTCGCGGGTGATGTCCGGGCCAACGAGAACGTGGCTCTCACGACCCTTCACACCGTGTTCGCCCGTGAACACAATCTCTGGGTCGATCGCCTCGCCGCCGAGAATCCGGACGCATCCGACGAGTGGCTCTATCAGAAGGCCAAGGCGTTCGTCGAGGCGGAGATTCAGCACATCACCTATACCGAATACTTGCCTCTCCTGCTTGGAGCCGAGGCAGTGCCGTCGTACGAAGGCTATGATCCGGACGTTGATCCCGGCATTACCTCCGAGTTCTCCACGGCGGCTTTCCGCTTCGGCCACAGCATGGTGGCGCCGCTCATGCCCCGGCTTGGGGAAGACGGGGAGACTCTTGCCGTCGGCGATCTCGATCTCACGGATGCCTTCTTCGCACCCGACCGGATCGCCGACGAAGGCGGTATCGATCCGATCCTGCGCGGCGTCGCCGATATGCTTACCGAGGAGTTGGACGCCCAGATCGTCGACGGTCTGCGCAACTTCCTGTTCGGTCCGCCCGGCGCCGGCGGCCTCGATCTGGCGGCCCTGAATATTCAGCGCGGCCGGGATCACGGTCTCGCCACCTACAACGAATACCGGGCCGCCCTGGTCGGGGAAGCGGCCGACGATTTCTCCGACATCACCAGCGATCCGCTGTTGCAAGCCCAGCTCCAGGCCGTGTATGGGACCGTTGACAAGGTCGATCTCTGGGTCGGTGGGCTGGCCGAGGATCATGTGGACGGCGCCATCGTGGGGCCTGTGTTCCACGCCATCATGGCGGACCAGTTCACGCGCATCCGGGATGGCGACTCCTTTTGGTACGAAAACGGACGTTTCACCGACTCGGAATTGGCGGTCATAAAGTCCACGAGCTTGGCCGATGTCATCGAGCGGACGACCGGCGTGGAGCATATCCAGGACAGCGCGCTTCTCGCCTATGACCGCCAGGGCGGCACGGACGGCGACGATGGTCTCACCGGAACGTCCCAGCGTGACTTGTTGCTGGGTTTCGGCGGAGACGATGTCCTGGTCGGGCTGGGCGGAGACGATCAGCTCATCGGCGGCGGCGGGAACGACGCGTTCTACGGTGGCGCCGGCCGCGACAAGCTCGAGGGGGAGGCCGGTCGCGATTGCCTTTGGGGCAACGGTGGAGACGACACCGTTCTTGGCGGCGAGGGTAACGACACCCTATATGGCCAAGCTGGCGACGACGCGCTTTCCGGAGGCGCCGACGATGACAGCATCGAAGGCGGCGAGGGCGATGACCTGATTTGGGGCGGTCCGGGCGGGGATATTCTCGATGGCGGCGCCGGCGCCGATACGTTCGTCTACCATCAAGCGGACGTGGACCTCTTCGCTTTCAGCAACCCCGTCGATGTGATCCAATCCTGGGACAACGAGGACGTCATCGAACTGGTCGGCGGTCCGGAGTTCGTGCCCGTCAAGATCCAGTGGGGCGCCATGTTCGGGGGTCCGATGCTGGACGACGTGCGGATCCTGCTCGCCAACGGCCAGAAGATCTATCTTGTGGACGCGCTCCTCGACTCCGAAACGCCATGGCTCGACTCGGGTGCGCCGAACCTTGAGTTCCAGGCCGGCATCGCAACGTTCAGCGATCCGCTGATCTCGGGACGCAATGCCGATGATTTTCAGCACGTTGCGATGACGGAGATCGACGGGGCAACCGAATCGGACATTCTGGCCGCCTTGCTCTGACCCGGGCAAGAATTCTGAAGGATTGGGAGGCGCCGAGTGCGCCTCCCAAACTCACCTGGACTAAAAAAAGGCCTCCACGGGGGAGGCCTTCATGTTCTATCCGTCCGAGCTCTGGTAATTTCTATTCTTCCCAGTTTTTCTATTCTTCCCAGTCTTCATGCATTGAAGCGACCAAGGCCGCGCGCCTTGCCAACGCGGCTCGCGATGTCAGGGCGGCCCGCGATGTGAGCGCGGCTCGTCCCGTCAGCGCCGCGCGCGAGGTCAACGCCGCCCGGCCGACCATGGCGGCTCGCGCCGTCAGGGCCGCGCGCGTGGTCAACGCCGCCCGCGACGTCAGCGCCGCCCGCGGCGAAAGCGTCTTGACGCGGAGCGATCCCAATTCGGCTCCCGCGCAGACTTCCAACGTCGACTTGTTGTCCTCTTCCAGGACCTCGAACGAGTCGAGGCTTGCCGGGATGCAATACACCCGGCCGTCCGCGCCGCGAATGACGGTGGCGCCTTCCGGGCCGCCGGCGTCTCCCCCAACGCTCACGTCGGCATCCAGCAGATCGCTCAGCGGGCCGATCAGCACGTCGAAGCGGGTCGACTTGTCGGTCGGGTGGCCTCTCCACATCCGATACTCGTCACCGGGGAAGGTTTTTTCGTAGCGTTTCGGAGGATCTTCACCGTCGCCGTTGAGCACGAAGATAACCGGCCGGGATAGCCGCTGCAGGACGCCCTCGGTGGCGTATCCGAAGATATAGGCCAGTGTCGGTTTCTCGATCCATTCCTTCACGCTGGGAGCAAGCGAGTCCTGCGCAATGCTGAAGCCTTCGATCGACTTGCCGAACAGTGTAAAGTCAAAAGGCTCGTGTAATGATGTCGTGGCCATATCGCCCCCCGCGCAAAGTGATCATCAGGGAGTCTACGCTCATTGGACGCGTTTTGAAAGATGTGCAATGATCTCCAGCGCTAATTTTTCGCCGGTTTCTCATCTAAACGTCATCGTTTTTACGAATGAAACCCGTATCCTATCTCTCGCCATAGGAAACAATCTGTGACGATCTTTTGGTACTTAGCGCCGGTCAGGGCGCGGTCCGCCGAAAGAAACTTGACCGCAACGTTCGCGAAGACGAGACGGTGGGGCGAGATTTCCTCCCACGTGCGCGCCAGGCGCGCGCCGACGAAATCCCGGGCGTCGATCAGAGCGTCCTTGAACTCCGTCCCCTTGGCCCGGTAGGCCGCGTCGAAACCGGCTTGGACCGTGGTGGCGGTATGGGGATCGTCGGGAACGCGTAAGGCCATGTTGGCCAAGTTCCGCGTGATCACGGATCTTTCGACAAGCTTTTCCTGGAAGATCTCGACGAGGATATCGAACATCGCCCCGGTCATCGGCTCCCCTATTTCATGAAGTTGCTTCTGGCTCAGCCGGTTCCAGGGTATCGAGACGTCGGCCACGTCGCGCATTCTCTTTCCGTGGGACGCCTTGCGGATCTCGTCGCTGGGCGACAGTTCGGCGATCCGGTTCAGTTCGTTCTCGGCGCAGAGGTTCCCGCGGCACTCCTCCAACAGGTGATCGCTGAAGCTCGCGAAATGGAGGAGGGAAATGAGCGCCACTATGTCGCTCGAGCTTTCGTGGTACGCCTTGTATTCCGCCGTCAGCGTGTCGTTGTCGGGAATGCCAACCTCTGAAAAAACAATGATGTGGCCGGCCTCATGGGCCAAGACATCGAAGTTCAAACAGTATGGATGCGTCTTGCCGGTCTTGGCCTTGCCATATCCCGTTTCCAGAAAACCGTATCCCGCGTGGGCATTGTTCCAGTCCACGTAAGGTATGAGTTCCAGGCGGTCCTGAATTTCACCAAAGTACCATTCGATGCGCCTGCCGAAATACCCTTCCCAGATATCCAGCACGCGCCGGATGACGGCGTACAGGTGGGCGGCGCCGAATTCGCGGCTTTGATCGTCGAGATGGTCGAAATGGCCGTCGGCGTCCGGAACAGGGCCCGGCCGGGTGACTCCGGCGTAGGGCGGCCAGCTTGAATTGTCGTATGGCTTCTTGTCGACGGCATCGATCACGGACATGCGATCGTCGGAGGGTCCCTGGTCGATGGCGCCCGCGGGCGGCGACAGCCAGACGACTTCCGGCTTCTCAAAGCCTGCGAGAAAGCGCGGTTGAGGAAAAACCTTGAACCGTGTTCCCCTGGTGCAAAGCTCTTTATCCCGTAGCAGCGGCATAACCGCGGCCCCCCAACGTCATTCCATTCCAATGTAGAGATATTCGCCGGCAAGCGCACGCAAGAACGTGAGCGTGTCTTCGAAGTCCAAGCAGCTTGCCCATTCCGTGGTATCGGCCTCCGCGTCTTGATGGAAACGGGCGGCGAACCAGGCCGTCAGGTCTTCAGGGGTCGCATCGACGTCGTCAATCTCGGGTGGAAATAGATCCAGCGAAGCGAGGCGATCCTTCTTGGCCCGGGCGCGGGACGCCAGACGCTGGTCGTCACCGGTGTCGCGGAGGTGTCGCAGGATGATCGTGTCGGTCAATGGCTCGATTAGAAGCCCGGTCCGGGCGCGCCTTGTTGCATCACGGGCGCGCTTTAGAATGTTCCCGGCCGTGACTTCGGGGCTTTCGCCGGTTTCGATTGTTGATCCGTCGCCTTCGTCCGGTGCGCCGAGAAGAAGATCCAACGCTCGCTGACGTGCTTCCAGGTAAGGGGGGCCCTCGAGGCGGAGTTCGGTCAATACCATGGTATCGAGTGGATCGTCGGTTGCCGCGGTCAACAGGCGCTCCCACATGGTCGTAGGCTCGAAACGAAACCGCGCGTCAGGAGCATCGATCGGCGTTTCGCGGAGATGCCGGAGAATTTCAAGGGCATCTTCCCGTTTCTGATCGACCTTTCCCTGCGGAAGCCAAGCGCGGAGCGCGTCCACGTCCTCCGCCGAACCCACGATGTCCGAGGCATGGTTGAACAGATTGGCGTAGGTCCGCTCCTTGTAGAACATCCCCTTGGCGATATGCGCCAGGTGGTCTCGCGTTTGCCCGCTAATGACCCCTTCGTCGGCCGCCTTGGCGAGTGTACAGCGGATATTCACCATGGCTTCCGACGACGGATACCCGCTCTCCGCGGGGCCATGGACGACCGCGACTTCGTCATCGTCTTCGAATGGCTCGCCGGTGTATGGAGCCAACACGCCGTCGCGATACGCGGCAAAAATCCGCCCCACGCCAACCATCCCGAATTGCTCGAGTTCGGCGGCGCGCAATGCCCCCATGCTGGAGGCGCCATACACCGGGATGCCCTGGGAGAGGGCCCACAGGATCTCCTTGTGCCAAACAGAGGGAACATGCTCGAAGTAACCATCGATGATGGCGATGGCCGACGGGTTGCAGTAGGCGGCGACCCGCCAAACGTCCCCATGCCGAACGGGAGGCAGATAGACCGCGCCGAGGACCGACCGCGCCGCGGCCACCGGCAGCGTCGGTCCGAGGAATACGTAAGCGGTCACGCCGCGTCCCGCAGCGCCGCCATGGCGCGCGCACCCGGAAGGTAATCTCCCTTGTCTTCTTCCAGGGCCGCTTCGAGACCCGGAATCACCACGCGGACCACCGGAAGACGGAACGCGGGTTTCGTCAGGTTCACGGCCGCCACCTGGTTGATTCCCGCCGCCCGAAGCCGATTTACCTCTTCCGCCACGTCTTCGGCGAACGTCTCCGCGTACCACGACGGCACGTCGTGGAAATCACGGACCGGCGGATGAGACTCCAGAAGCGCGCGGCAATCCCGGAGCCGGCGGGCCCGCGTCGTGGGCTCGTACAGGTGCGGGAGGAAATCGTCGCGCGCCCCGGAGATGTATGTGGTGCGAGCCTGCGCGGCTTCGGTAAGCGCTCTGAGCAGGGCGACCTCGCGCGCGGGATGGCACCCCGAACCGAATTCCGGATCGGCGTAACGATCCTTGCGTCCCACGATGAGACATTGAAAACAGGCGACATTCACATCGCTTGTCGTGTCCCAAACCTTGACGTCGATGTCGGCGGCTTCGAGCCGGCGGAGCAGGCTGTTGCAGGATTCGTCGTCGACGGTATCGAGATCGATCGCGGTGCCGCGCCGCTCCTCCTCGCTCCCGAGCTTCCACAAGGTGACGGCATCTCGCTCGACGACCTCGCAGATCCCGTGACTGATGGCCTCGAACAGGTGATTTCCGGACGCGAGGCCGTTGGTGTTGGCGACGAAGCAGCCGCTTCCCGCCGGCAACGGCAAGGTGTAGTTGGTATGGACGGCCTCATGGGGAAGCCACAAGGGGGTCTCGGTCACGAGATCCACCCCCTCGATCCACAGGATCCGCCGCTGATCGTGGTAGCGGCCGCTGGCGGGCGAGGGGAGGCCCGATACATCGATCATGGGATGGCTGTATCGCAGCTCTTCGAAGCTGCCGAGTTTAAGCGGCAGGTGTATGGTTTCGCCGTGATAGGTTTCCACGGCTTCCATCACGCCCGACACCTTTGCCGCGTCGAGATCCAGCCCCTTGCCTTGGGACACGGTAATGGAGCGGGAGTTGGGCCGGCACACCATGACCACCGGAAGGCCGATCCTGTCGAGCCCGGTGACGTTGGCGATGCGGGTAATTCCCATGACCGGCATCAGCGGACGGACCCGCGCGAGGGTCGAGCAGGGCGCGACAACGCGGTGGGTGCCCAACCGGTAAGACTTGATGGCGTCGCTGCTCCCGAACAGGTCGAGCATGGTGTCTATCCGCGGGGTGGAACCGTTTTTTTCAGCTTTTCCAGCAGGTCCCCTGCCTCTTTCAGGTCCGGAGTTTCGGCGCCCTCGGTGAACCAATCGAACACATCGGACACAAGCTGTCGCGCTTCTTCGGTCCGACCCTGGCTCCGCCACAGGCGCCCGAGGCTGATCGCGGAGCGAAGTTCCAAGGATTTCGTGCCGTGCTCCCGGGCAATCTCCAGCGCCTTCAGATAGCGGGCCTCGGCGTCAGCCGCGTTGTCCGCGGAAATGGCGAGCAGGAGCTCTCCCTTGCGCCGATGGAGTTCCGCGTCCCAGTAGTGGATCCCGCTCGCTTCCGCCAGGGCAAAACCGTCCGCGAGTTCCGACAAGCCTCGCTCCGGCTGGTTCAGAACCTTGCAAGCCTCGGCCATCATGTCGAAATACACCGGAAAATCCTCCTTGGTGCCGATGGCCCGCTGGGCCGTAATTCCCTTGCGCAGTTCGTCGAGACCGCTCTCCGATCCTTCCAGCAACACGTCGGCCCATCCCTTGAAAATGTCGCCCTTGGCCAAATGGTCCGGGAACCCCTTTTCCTCACTGAACGCGATCATCGCCTCGGCCTTTTCGCGGACGTGCTCCATGTCTCGGAGATAGTGGTGCAGCATGACGGAGATATCCATGGCGTGCAGGCGGCTTCCCGCGTGGGACACGGCGTCGGCCGATGCTTCGGCCTGTCGGATGCTCAGCAGCGCCTGATCCGGGTAGCCGAGCAGCCACAGCGCCAGCGCCGCTTCTCCATGGGCGCAGACGCGGGCGTCATGTCCGCCGTAGATGGTCGCGTGGGAGCGATGCCGGAGTTCGTCGTAGAGTTTCAGGCCTTCTTCGATGTGCCGGCTGGTGGCGGTTTGGTCGCCCAGATTGAAGGTCGTCGCCCACAAGCAATGATGCGCCTGCAGCCGCAGATCGGGATTCTCGAGGCTCTCCGCAATTTCCAGCAGCTTGTCCGCCCTCTCGCGGCCGGTCTGGAAATCCATGGAAATGCGCCACCATCCCCATAGGGCGGCGAAATGAAGCGGCGATTCCGGGAGATCCTCGCACAATTCCAGTGCGCGGGCATAGTTTTGCTCGACTTCGGGTGATCCCGCGCCCTTGATCGCGATCAGCGCCGTGCCGAGGGGAATGCGGAGTTGCAACTCCAAGGTCTTCCGATCGGGTGTTTCCGGAAGGCCTTGGATCGCGTCCAGCCCGGCGTGCAAATGGTTGGAAGCCTCGACGTCGGCGGAGCCGGCGCTCGCGCTCTCGGCGGCCTTGAGCCAGTAGTGAACCGCGGTCGGTATCTGGCCCGCCTCGCAGAAATGAAGCGCGAGGATTTGAGGATTGGCCTCAACGGTCTCCGGAAAACGGCTTTCGATGGTGGTCGCGATCCGGCCATGGAGATCCTTGCGTTTTTTGAGCAGAAGGCTCTCGTAAGCGGCGTCCCGGACCAGTGCGTGCTTAAAGGTGTAAACGGTGTCCGGGAGAGCGCCGCGCGAAAACACCAACTCGGAATCCACCAGATTGTCCAGTGCGTCCCGCAGCATCGTCTCCTCCAAAGACGTGATCGCGGCCATCAATTCATAGGAGAACTGCCGCCCGATAACGCTGCCGATCTGCGCTACTTCCTTGTGCGCGCCGAGCTGATCCAAACGCGCCATCAGCGAGTCCTGAATGGTGGAGGGGATGGCCCGTGACGGCAGCGGACCGTGCATGACGTAGCTGTCGCTTCGTTCCTCCATCAAATCTGAGTTCAGCACGGTCTTCGTCAGTTCCTCCACGAACAGTGGGACGCCGTCGGTCTTGCTGACGAACTGATCGATCACCGTTTCCGGCAGTGCCTTGCCATGCGTGATCCCGAGGACAAGCTCCGTGCAGGCTTTCGTGTTGAGGCGGCCGAGCGAAAGCACGGTGACGCACCGAAGGCCGGCCCACGCCGGTACGAATTCCGGCCGAAAATTGACGAGAATGAGGATGGGTAGATGGGGCACGCGCTCAACGAGCAGGTCGAGAAACTCCCGCGTCGTCGGGTCGATCCAATGCACGTCCTGAAAAACGATCAATAGGGGGTGGCGGTTGGCGTACGTCTCAAACGCATCGAGTAAGGCCGCGAACAAGGACTTTTTTTGCCTCTGCGGGCTCATATCCATGGCTGGATACCGCCCCTCGGTCGCGATGGACAACAGCGCGGCGAAAAGCGGCATGGACTTCTCCCGCGCAATACCGATTTCCTCGAGAAGCCGTTCCAGCTTGTCGAGCTTCCGTGCATCCGTGTCCTGGCGCTCGAATCCGGCGGCCCGCGCGATCTGCTCGATCACCGGATGGAGGGCGCTGTTGCGGTGGAAAGGCGAGCAATGATAGCGCAACACCGAATGCGCTTCGCCCGCAATGCGGTCCTGCAGGGCGAGCGCGATGCGTGATTTGCCGATTCCAGGTTCTCCGGAGACGAGGATCAGTTGCCCCTCTCCATCCCGAGCCAAACCCCAACGGTCGAGCAGCAGAGCCACCTCCGTTTCACGATTGACGAAGGGCGTCATTTGGCCCAGGCGCGGTATGTCGAAGTCCGGCTCCGCTTCCCGGCGGTCGATGACCCGCCAAGATTGAACCGGTTTTGCAAAGCCCTTCAGGTCGTGGGCGCCAAGATCTTCGTATTCGAACCGCTCCCCCAAGAGACCCCGGGTCGCCGCCGCGATGACGATCGTGTTCGGCTCGGCAAGGCCTTGCAGGCGCGCGGCCAAGTTCGGTGTTTCGCCGACGGCGGTGCGTTCCCGAGGAGAACCATCGTCGATAAGGCTGCCCACGACCACCCGGCCCGTGGCGATACCCACGCGCACGGCGATGTGGACGTCCTTGGAGCCGCGCAGCGACCGGTTGAGGTCGTCCATGGCGGCGACAACGGCCATACCGGCCCGCACCGCGCGCTCGGCGTCATCCTCGTGGGCTTGGGGATAGCCGAAGTACGCCAGGTTGCCATCCCCCAGATACTGGGCGATCATTCCGTCGTACTCGGCGATGGCGGCGGCGCAGTATTCATGAAACGACCGCAGGAGGTCGCGCATTTCCTCCGGGTCCAGCTTTTCGGCGAGCGCGGTGGAACCCACCATGTCGCAAAACATGACCGTAAGCTGACGGCGCTCGGCATCGATCGGCGGTGTCCCCGACCCACGCGACCCACGCTCGACGGCGATCTGCGGCGTCAATAGCCGAACACTGGCGGCATCCCGCATCCCCCTACCGGTATGGGAGCGGACACGGGAGAGGGAGGCCGAGCGCTTTCGCAATCTGGCGATGGCCCGGACCAGTCTCTTGCGATGTCCGATCCGGACACGCAGGGCCTCGAGATCCCTTTCGGTCAGGTCGGGCAGCACGCCCCAATCGATATCACTTTCCGCGAAGACCGCTGCGTACTCCCCAAGCCCCAAGCCGGCGAGCCACCGATCCACTCGGGGATCACTCGTCATCCCTGTTATGCCGTTCCATCAAAGCACCGTAACGGTCGTCGTTTCACCGATTGCGACCAGATTCCGCAAAATGGCCCTTGAGCCTATGGATTTCCAGGACAAAACAAGTGAGATACCCGACCGCTTGTTGTTCTGTTTTATGAGGCTTGCCGCACAGTGATTGCCTACTAATAGCCACGCAAAAGGGTGTATGGGATGCCCCACGCTCCCCTAGTTTAACACACGGTGCTTCGTTGTTGTCGCGCCATTCTTCGCCGCCAATCGAAAAATATGGCCGAATGTGGGCGGCAATCGGCGGGGTTTGGAACATTTGGCGCAAAGGGCTGGCACCGGCCAGCCCTTCGATCTTCTTGAAACGTTCGTACGGCCACGATCAACGCATGTGTTCGACGTCGACGTCGTGGCTACGCTTGCCGTAGTGGTCGTTCCAGGTGACGCCGGTCGGGACGTAGTCCGTGTGGGTGTGCAGTTCGTCGGACCGCCGGTGGAATGGCGTTCCGATAAACATCCGCTCGCCCCTCAAAAGCCGCATCCAACTCGCCAACACCACGCCCGCCGCGCAAAACGTGGCAATCGTCGCGGCATGCTGCACCTTTAGGGAAAAAACCATCGGATCCAACATGGTATTCACCTCCTTTCCCATCGTCGTAATTTCACATTATACACGAGGTAGAACGGACGCGCAAACGTCAACCTCGAATGGCAGCCGACCCCGGGTGAGGTTGATCGACAACCCGGGCGAGCCTCACTGCACCCGTTCCAGATAATGGGGCGTTTCCTCCGATGCCGGCGGCGCCGGAGAGGCGCCGGCTTGGTGGTGGACCATTTTCCACGATCCGTCCTCCATCACGAAGACATTGGTGGCGATCAGGAATGTGTTGTCCACGTCCTCGTAGCAGATGACGTAGGCCATGCCTCCATGCACATGGGCCGAAGCCGAATGGCATGAGATCTTGGGCGCATGGGGGCTGTTGAGGATGGACTCCCAGCGCTCCATCACGTCGTCGCGTCCCGACAGGGCCCGCCATCCGGGGTGAATACAGGTGACCGACGCCCGCCGGGCCCACAGGTCTCCCATGGCTTGAACGTCGCGATTGTCGAAGGCCAAGTAAAAGGCGTCGTTGGCGAACAGAACGGCGGCATCGTTGGACACGGTTGAACTCCCGGTTTTCCCCACCTCACGCGTTGGGGCGAAGTGTAGCGCAGCCACGCCGCGCTTGGAATCATTGCCGACGCGATTTGTTCCGGAAAGATGCATTATACCAACGGTCGGTGACCATTGGTATACAGTGCCGCTCAATTCCGTTGACGCGAATTCCAAATCGGAGAATGGAACCCTGGTGGCAGACTTCTATGCCCTGGTATGGCCGTTGTTGCGGCTGATGGAACCGGAAACCGCTCATGGCCTTGCCGTGCGGGCCTTGAAGACCGGGCTGGCGCCAAGGGCGCCGGCGGTGAACGACGCCGTTCTCCGGTCCGAAATCTGGGGGCTGCCGTTCGCCAATCCGCTGGGGCTGGCGGCCGGGTTCGACAAGAACGCCGAGGTGGCCGACGCCTTGCTCGCCCAAGGGTTCGGTCTGGTTGAGGTTGGGACGGTTACGCCCCGGCCGCAGGCCGGCAATCCCCGGCCGCGCATGTTTCGGTTGCCGGCCGACCGGGCGGTGGTCAACCGCCTCGGCTTCAACAACCAGGGGCTGGAGGTGGTCGCCCGGCGCCTCGCCGCGCGGCGCCGGTCGCGAACCGCGAACGGACCAACCGGCGTCGTCGGCGCCAACGTGGGACCCAACCGCGACAGCGCCGACCCGGCGGCCGACTGTGCCACCGGCGTTCGCGCCCTTGCGCCGTTCGCGGACTACCTGGTGATCAACGTGTCGTCGCCGAACACGCCCGGATTGCGCGACTTGCAAGGACGCAAGGCGTTGCGGACGTTGCTCGGCCGCGCCATGCTGGCCCGGGTGGAATCGGGGGCGAAACCGCCGCTGCTGGTGAAAATCGCTCCCGACCTGAGCGAAGACGACCGCCGCGCCATCGCCGAGGTGGCCCTCGAGACCCATATCGACGGGTTGATCGCCACCAACACCACGGTGGCTCGTCCGGACTCGCTCGCGGACTCCCGCAAGGCCGAGACCGGCGGTCTCAGCGGCCGACCGCTGATGGATCCATCGACGGCGGTGCTCGCGGACATGTACAGGCTGACCGGGGGATGGTTGCCGATCATCGGTGTGGGCGGGGTGGCCAGTGGCCGCGATGCCTATGCCAAGATCCGCGCCGGCGCGTCGCTGGTGCAGCTTTACACCGGCCTCGTGTATCACGGACCCGGGCTGGTGGGCCGGATCAACCGGGAGCTGGCCGACCTGCTCCGCGCCGACGGTTTTGCCAGCGTCGGCGAGGCGGTGGGCAGCGGGACCGGGTGACGCCCAGGACTAAAGCAGAAATTGCTCCTTGATGATCCGTTCCTCGAGATTGTGTTCCGGATCGAACAGCAAGGTTAGGGCCACGTCGCGATCCTCGTGAACCTCCACCCGGACCACGTCGCGGATTTCGGTATCGTCGGCGACGGCGCTGACGGGCCGCATTCCCGGAAATAGCGCCTCCATCACCACCGTCACCGTGTGCGGCAGGATGGCGCCGCGCCACTGGCGGGGGCGGAACACGCTGATGGGGGTCAGCGCCAGTACGTGCGCATCGAGCGGCAGGATCGGTCCGTTGGCCGAGACGTTGTAGGCGGTGCTGCCGGCGGGCGTGCAGACCAGCACCCCGTCGCAGATCATCTCGCGCATGCGCACCTTGCCGTCCACCTGGATCTTCAGTTTGGCCGCCAGCCGCGTCTGGCGAAGCAGCGACACTTCGTTGATGGCCAGTGCTTCGTGATCGACACCGGCCGTGTCGGTGGCGGTCATGCGCAGCGGATGCAAAGCGATGGGCTCGGCCCGGGCCAGGCGTTGCATCAGGTCGTCGTCGTTGTAGGTGTTCATCAGGAAGCCCACCGATCCGAGGTTCATGCCGAAAATGGGGATCTCGCGGGTCAGGTACTGGTGCAGCGTCTTGAGCATGAACCCGTCGCCGCCGAGGGCGACGATCACGTCGGCGTCTTCCGGCTTGGCGGTCTTGTATTTGCCGGCAAGGGTCTCAAGCGCGGATTGCGCCTCCCGATGATCGGCGGCGACGACGGCAACGGTTCGGAATTTCATGATGTCGCGGCGCGGACGCTCGCCCCCTGGTCATTTTATTGATCTTGGGTTGATCTTGGGGAGCGAGTATAGCCAACGCCCGGACCGGTCCGAAAGCCCGGATCGGCCGAACAGAGCGAGATAATACCAACGGTCGTTGATAATGACCGTTGGTATAACGTTCAGGACGCGGCGAGCGCCCGCATCAATTGGCTCATGGCGCGCAGTTCGCGAGCCCTGTCCGGTGACGCGATCTTAGCCAGTTCACCGAGGTCGCCGGCCATGTAGAGAAGCCCGGCGCGGACGATGCCGTCATCTGGCGACTCTCCCTCGGGAAAGGGCCTAGCCTCGTTGCCGGGCGCGGCGGTCGGGTGAAGGGGGGGGCGGGAGGCGCAGTCGAGTTCCGGGAACAGGTGGATAAGATTATGATTGGTCATGGGCCAGGCCTGCCTTGCGCTGTTGGGTTGCGGGGACGCCCGAGCGGGCGATCGGGCGACTGGCTCCTGAAATACGGGCGCAACCGTTAAAGCGCCGTAAACAATGGCAATCTCGGCCGGCGAACTGGGGCATTTTCAACCCATGCGGGTAAAAAAAATTGAGGGTTTGTACGCCGGGGCCGAGACCGATGGCCGCCGGCTTGGAGCCGTCTTGACGAAAGGGGTCGTCAAAAAAACGCCCAAAATGACGACATTTTTCGCGAAAAAGACGACATTTGACGACTTGACATTCTCTAAGTTCTTGATTTCATTGGACCGAAATAAAATAGGTCAAAATGTCCACGCTACACGACAGTCTAGCTGAGAGGCCGAGAATGTGCTGTTCTGGACAATTCTGTCTTGCGAACGGAGCCGTTCATGAACCGACATCTTCTCGACGCTCTCATGGGTACGCTATCGCGCCATCTTGATCTCGGCAAGTCGCGTGTGGAAACGTTGGCGTTGCTGATTTTGGGTATGGTCAACGGCCGCACGGTCAATCTGAGTCACATTGCCAGCCAGCTTTCCGGGACCGCTTCGATCCCATCGGCGTATCGCCGCCTGCAGCGATTTTTCCAGTATGTGCGCCTCGACGGGAACTGGTCGGCGCCGCTCATTGTCAAGTGGCTGGGGATCAAGCCGCCTTGGGTCCTGTGCCTGGATCGGACCAACTGGAAGATCGGCCGCCGTGACGTCAACATCCTGACGCTGGCGATCACCACGCGGCGGGTGCGCATCCCGCTGATGTGGACGCTGCTGCCCAGCGGCGGATGCAGCACCCAGGATGACCGCATCGACTTGATGCGTCGCTACCTCGCCATCTTCGATCCCGCCTCGATCTCCTGGCTCCTCGCCGACCGCGAGTTCATCGGCGTCAGGTGGATGGAATTCCTGTTGAAAAACAAAATCATCTTCGCCATCCGGCTGAAGGAGGACACCGTCATCTATCTCGAGGACGGTCACACCTATCAATTCAAAAGCCTCTTGCGCACGCGCCGGAAAGCTAAGCAGATCCTGGCGCGGCCGGGACGTCTCGCCGCCATGACCGACTGCCCGGGACTGCCTCTCACGTTCGCGGCCAAGCGCCTCGCCGACGATGAGTTCCTGATCGTCGCCACCAACGGACCCACCGACAAGGCTCTCCACATCTACAGGAAACGGTGGCAGATCGAATGCTTGTTTGGCGACAGCAAAACCCGTGGTCTCAACATGGAAGACACGCGTATCACCGACCCGGCCAAACTCAACACCCTCCTCATCATCATCTCTCTCGCCATGGCCTGGGCCCACGTTACCGCCGCCACCGCTCAGGCCGGCGCCGCCATCAAGAAACGCACACACGGATACCGCTACAAATCCTGGTTTCGCCTCGGCTTCGACCTCCTACGAAACTGGATCCTCCACCGACCCGACAAAGCCGCACACACATGGACACGAACCTGGCCAAAGCGACGCCTCAATCCAAAAACCAGCAGAGTCGTGTAGTGTGCAAAATGTCGTCATTTGTCATCATTTGTCGTCTTTTTTTCCTGCAACCTATTGATATAACACGAACATTCAAGGTTTCTTATTCTGGCACCGTAACAACGCAAACCCTTGATATCAAACGAAACACAATCTTTCGGCGCCGGATCGCTCCGCGTTCGATGTCGTCATTTGTCGTCATATCGGACCGTTCGTTCCAATTAACGCATTACGACCGAACCAATCCGCGAAAAGAAAGCGTCTAGGAACTTTATCCTTCTCATGCACAAATTTCAAGGTCTTCCGAAAGGCCTGCTAACCGCAGGATTACGGAGTGTCTTCTTGTTTTTCCATAGATAGTGATCCTTGCGCGCCCTACCGTCTACTGCATCCTGCTGTTAGGTTGCGTGCTGCATCGTTCCCCCAGAATGTCCTCACGATCGCTAATTCCGTCGGGCAGTCCTCGTTGCGGGACGACGGTGTGACCTCCGAGCAATGATTGAAATCGCTGTGCAGCGGCTGGATCCGGGTCGAACACGTGCACCACCAGGTCATCGCGCGCGGAGTCCCTCAAGAGTCCTCGCACGAGTACGTCGTACTCTGGCAGGCTGTAGCCGACGACGAGCCATGTGTGAGACGAGCCAAGAGCACGCCTCGCGTTCGTCCACACAGATCCGAGGTACGTTGGCAGAGCCTTCGCGGTCACCGGCGCCACGATAGCCGCATCGCCCCGTATGGCTGGACGGCAGTCATGATAGCGGATGAGCTCACCGTTGCGATAAGACCAGGAGATCGACCCATGAAGCTTGTGGACCGGCACACTGCCCGCAGCTGATATCTTCTGAATGTGCGAGTACGAAGGGTATCCTCCCCCCGCGAGCGGCTCTGGCCCCCAACCGTAGTGAAAGCCCGGGCGAGGCACTCGGGGGCGACGTTGGTGGCGGATGCCCCGCTCCGGCAGGATGTCGTAGTTGGTCGTGAGCACGCTGATGTCCTCGGTTTTCCGGAAGATCGTGGTCCAGAAGGCTTCGTGTGCTTGGACACCCGTGGTGCGGTCGAGGTTGTGGCGCGTGATCGTTGGCTTCATACCGACTAGCTCGGCGCGGCCCATAGCCAGGGCAATCACCAGACCGACATACCACTGTGCATCTAGCCCGGATATCTCACCGCAGGGGGTGCATCGGCCCCAAGAATCTGAGAAAGTCGTTTTGGCAAAATGCTTTACCAGATTCCAGGACGGGGTCCGATGCAAACACAGTGTATCTCCGATCAACTCGATTTCGAAGCGTTTGATGGCCGTCGTGTGGTGGCGGGGTTTGACGGCGGTTTGGTGACGTCGGATGCGGGAGCGGTGCTGCTGCGCGAGACCGATCGGGCGATCGCCTTGATCGATCGGGTGGCGGCGTGCTTCACGGACGGGCGCCGGCAAGCGGACGTCGTGCATACGGTGCGCACGCTGGTCGGCCAGCGGATCATTGGCATCGCGCTCGGCTACGAGGACGTCAACGATCATGACACCTTGCGATTCGATCCGGTTCTGGCGTTGTTTTCGGAGCGGCTGGACGCATGCCCGCAAGGGATGCGAAGCATCAAGCGCGAAGACTGCGCGCCATTGGCGGGCAAGAGCACGATCAATCGCTTGGAACATGCGCCCCGTGGCGATGGCGATCGCTACCACAAGATCGGCCACGACCCGGAGGCTTTGGAGGCGGTCCCGGTTGACGTGTTTCTCGACAGCCAGGACAAAACGCCGAGGGAGATCGTCATCGACCTCGACGCCACCGACGACCCTTTGCATGGACATCAAGAGGGCCGGTTCTTCCACGGCTATTACGATTGCTACTGCTATCTGCCGCTGTACATCTTCTGTGGCCCGCATCTGTTGGCGGCGAAGCTGCGCCGCTCCAACATCGACGCCTCGGCCGGCGCCAAGGAGGAAGTGGCCCGCATCGTCGCCCACATCCGCCGCCGCTGGCCGCGGGTCAAGATCGTGCTCCGGGCCGACAGCGGCTTCGCCCGCGAGGCGTTGATGGCGTGGTGCGAGGCGAACCGCGTGGACTATGTCTTCGGCCTCGCCCGCAACAGCCGCCTCGTCGACGAACTCGCCATCGATCTCGCGTGGGCCGAAAGCGAATACGAAGCCACGGGGAAACCGGCCCGCCGGTTTAAGGATTTCTTCTACGCCACCCGCGACAGCTGGAGCCGTCGGCGCCGGGTGATCGGCAAGGCCGAGCACCTGGCCAAGGGCGCCAATCCCCGGTTCATCGTCACCTCGCTCAAACGCAAGGCCATCGACGCCAAGACCCTGTACGAGCGCCTCTACTGCGCCCGGGGCGACATGGAGAACCGCATCAAGGAGCAACAACTCGATCTCTTTGCCGACCGAACCTCGACGGCAACCCTGCGCGCCAATCAGCTCCGCCTCTGGTTCTCGTCGTTCGCCTATGTCCTGATCGAAGCGCTGCAGCGGATCGGTCTCGGCCACACCGAGTTCGCCACCGCCACCGCCGGCACCATCCGGCTCAAGCTCCTCAAGATCGGCGCCCGCGTCACCGTCTCGGTGCGCCGGAGCAAGATCGCTATGGCGTCGGCGTGTCCATACCAAGCCGAATTCGCCCTCGCCCACGCCAGGCTGCGTGCCTCTCCCGGATAGCCGCAAAGCCCATCCCGTCGACCGTCAACAGCCGACACCCAAGCTGCGCTCTCATAAACTCGTCATCGGCGCACCAAACAGAAGCGCACAACTGACGCACGAAAACGCCCGGCCCGCCGCCGACAAAGACCGCGCCACCCAATTTCAACGGCGCAAACCAACCATCAACAACCACAAATTACCCGAAAATACCTACCTCATGACCCCTACGGTGAGATATCCAGGCTAGCCAAGCCCTTCCAGCACTTTCCTGAAGATCGGGCAAGGTACTCTTCGGGAGAACGGCCAGTCGCGTCCTTCCAGTCATTCCAGCGCTGCTGAACTCCGTCGACCAATCGCTGCCGTGTAACTCTATCGACGTCAGGTCTCGCATCGAAAAGCTGGGACGCCAACGGTACGTTTGCAGGCGCGGAAAACCCTGCACCTAAGAAGATCGCGATCATCTCTCCGCAGCCTAACCAATGATTAGATGGATCCGCATATGATGCCAAAAAAACAGGTTTCACCCAGATAAGCTGGCGTCGAAGCGGCGCGCGCGATTTCGATAATCATTTCAAAATCATACGCTCACCACATATGGCGGTTCCTAGCATAGTATCTTATACGGACCCGCATAAGAACCTCCGCGAAAATCCTCATGGCCCATCGAGCGGCCTATCTACGCCAGTCGGGCCGCCGTTCCGAGGACATGGGCAGAAATCGTGGTCGCCTCTGCGCCGCTAGGGCCGAGATGCTCCTGGACCGTGCAGATATCGGAGCACCGTCCAGCTCGCGTAGGGAGGATTGGCTTTAGCGTAATCCGCCGCATGTGTTTGGGCGGCATTCATCCGTCGGAATACGCCTCCGGCAATTCCAACGTACGAATTGACCCCCATGCCCTTGGCCTCCTCTCACGAGCCCCGTGGCGGTCCCTTGAGTTCGACGGTGTTGCCCTCGGGATCGTCGATGTAGATGGAGGGACCGTCGCCACGGGCGCCATAGCGTGTGACCACATCGCCAACATCGACGCCATGGGTCTGAAGATGGGCCTTGATGGCGTCGGGGTTCCATGGCTCCACCTGCACGCAGAAATGATCCATGTTTGGGGCGCCGGGATCCGGAGCCCGGCCACCCTCCCGCCCGACCGGGCCAGCGACGTCGACAATGTCGATCAGGGAGGCGCCGGCCCGCAGCTGAACCAGCCCCAATTCTTCCCGAAGTCTCTCGATCCGGCAGCCGAGCACGTCACGATAGAAAGCGACCATGGTTTCCAGCGCATTGGCGCGGACGACTACGTGATCGATGGCGTGAATGGAAATGGGACGGTGTTCCGCCATGATGTCCTCTGATTCACAAATGCGTTCGGTCCCTTCGGCCCATGACATGATTCCAATATAAGATGGGAAAAAAAATGATCCAGTAACGGATCCGCGCGAGGCACGTGTCCGTATGCCGGCCCAAAACGCGGAATCAGCGCGCGGCCGAGTCCGGCCCGTAGTGGGTGGCCAAATAGTCGAGGACGAGGACGCGGTCCTGATCGTCGAGCTCCGGCATGTTCTGCTCCTCGACCATCCACGTCAGCGTATCATCCCACCACTCCCGGCTCAGTCCCTGTTGCTTGACGATCGCCAGGGAATGGCACGCCTGGCAAGTATAAAAGACCACGTCGCGGCCCTCTCCCGGGGGCAAACCGTCCCAGTCCTCTTGCTCGCCGGGAGCGAAGTGCGTGGCGAGATAGTTGAGCACGCGGGTGCGCGCCCACGGCTGCAGCGGATGCATGCCGTTTTTCTCGACCATGACGTCCAGAAGCTGGTCCCACGCGTCGCGCGACATGCGCTGCTGGTCGACCTGTCTGATGGAGTGGCAGGCGGTGCAGTTGAAATAGACGGCCTCGCGGCCCAGCCCCTCCGGCAACCCCTCGAAGTCCGTGTCCTCCACGGTTGCTTCGGGGGATGTCGATGCGGACGCCGTCGATTCAGAAGCCGGTGATTCAGTGGCCGGCGCGGCGGGGGCGATGAAGCCCCAACCGGCCAGCGCCACGACGGCAACCGCGAACAACGCCAAACGGCGCCAGCGCATCACCCGACCTTGACGGCGATGCGATGGGCCGAGTTATTGAGATAGCCGCGCGGGTTCCAGCCCGGGGGGACCATTGGCTGGCTCACGCCCGCGTCGTCGGTCGCGCGGGCCCACACCTCATAGTAGCCCCGGGTCGGGAACTCGATCTTGGTGCGCCAGTTCTGCCAGGCGCCCATGTCCACGGGGGGATCGAGCTCGGCTTTCATCCACGTGGCCCCGTAGTCGATGGATAGATCCATGTCGCTGATCATGCGATCGCCGACCCATGCGTGCCCTCGGACGTCGAGGGGCGTGCCCACGGCGTGGCTCTTGCCCGACTTGGGAAACGTGATCAGGGATTTGACCGGCATCTGTTCGATGATGACCATGTCTTCCTCGGCGACTTTTTCGCCGGGTGCGGCGCGGTAGGCGGGCACGCGATAGGAATAGCCGGTCATCTTGGCGCCGTCGTGCACCACGTCGCGAGCCCAAATCCGCGACAGCCACTTCTGCGAGCACGATCCCGGCCAGCCCGGAGCGACCACGCGCACCGGAAAGCCGTTCCACGACGGGATCGGCTGGCCGTTCATCTCGAAGGCGACGAGGGTATTGTCCATCATCGCCTTGGCGATGGGAAAGCCGCGGGAGATGACCACCTTGTCCGCATCCCCGGAAAGGTGGACATCCGTGCCGAAATGACCGGTGTACTTCGCCGACGGTTTCACGCCCGCCATCTCCAGGACGTCCCGATACCGCACCCCCGTCCACTCGGCGCAACCGACCGCGCCCAGCGTCCATTGGTTGCCCTTCGCCGGGGGGTTGAAGCCGGCGCGCCCGTTGCCGCCGCATTCGATCAGGAGCGCCATGTTGACCACCTCGAACTTATTGCGGAGGTCGTCGAGCGTCAAGGTGAGAGGCGTTTTGACCTCGCCGTCCACGGTCAGCGACCAGCCGCTCACGTCCATGGCCTCGGCCTTCTCGGGAACAAGGCCGTTGTTGCGAATAAAATGACGATTGTTGGGGGTGATCGGATCGTCGAGCAAATACGCCGGGGTCTCGGCGTTCAACGGCCGGTCGTTGAGCACCACCAAGCCATCCTTGCCCTTGATGGCGAACGGCTCCGTGGTCTCCGCGAACGCCGCCGGGATCAGACCCGCCGGCATGTTGCGGGAAAACGGGATGCTGGCGCCGATGGAGGCGCCCATCGCCGCGAGCCCGGCGCCCTTCAAGAAACCGCGACGATCATTCTCCGGAATCCGGCCGAAGACACGGTAGTCGGCTCCCTCCGGATCTTCCTCGTACAGTTCGCACAATCCGCGCTCCTTGCCTTTCATGACCGTCTCCTCAATCCGCCGCCTGTTTTCGGTGACTATTCATTACCGTGGGGTGGCGATACGGCGATTTCAACCACAATACCATATCGCGAATATATTGTGGCCTGATGGCGATTGATCGTTGCCGGCCACATTTCCTAGGGCCCCGGTTTCTTCCATCCATGGAGGTCGCCCAGGGCCTCGAAGGACTCGAGCCACTTATCGTCATCTCCCGCGGCGGCGGCGGCCGCCTGAAGGCGAAGGTGCATGCTTTGCATCGCCGCACGGTCCTTGAGAATCCCCGCCACGACCAGCGCTAGATGGAACCAGTCCATGGCCGCCTGGTGGTTTCCCAGATTGTACGAGGACTCTCCGAGACCGTAGTACGCTCCCATCATCGCCCGATGATCCTCCGTCTTTTCGGCGGCCTCGAGAGCGGCTTCGTACGCGTCCGTGGATGCGATCACGATATCTCTCATCTTTACGTGAAGCGCCACGGCGAAGAGACCCAGGCCTTCGTCTTCGGCATACGCCAGGAGCGGTTCCGCGCCACGATTAATGCCGCGCGCCGCCAGACGTTCGGACAATGCCCTTCGGTGTGCCTCCAGTCTTTCAGGGCTGTTGGCATGGGCAATGAGAACCACGCGCTCCGGGGGAAGACGGCGGTAACAAGTTTCAATCTCCCACAGGACAGTGTCGGTGAGGTCGGACGCGTCGACCACGGCGACGTCGAGCGCGTCGAACAGATCGCCCACCATTAGTTTCCATTCCGAGGCGTCCATTTGCTTGCCGTATAGGGATATGATGTCGCTACCGGCGATACGATCCGCGAGATTGAAGACCTCCCGCTCGGCGTCTCCGGGATCGGTCATGACGGCGCTCATCGCGAATGGGAATTCTCCGTAAGTCATTCCCAGGAGGCCATCACATTCGGAGGTTTCGAAGGTGCTATCGGTCACGTGGGTCACGCGCCCATATCCGTCGAGCAATGGAATGATCCAATTTCGCGCGTATTCGGCGTAGGGTTCGTGAAAGGGTCGGAACAGGGCGATGGAGCAGCCGAACTCCCGGGCTTCGAGATCGAACATTGGGTCGGCGCCGCAGCAATCGCCGTCATCGCGGACGTCCACGCCGGCCAATTCGGAGCGATCGTCCTCGCCGTCCAAAAGCAGGGCCTCGAGGCGCCTTGCCGCCGCCTCGATGGCGGGGAGAAGCAACAGCCTTTGCCCTGGCCGGTCGCTTGCATCGGGAGCGCGCGCCATGTCACCATTCCAGATTTGGTCTTGCCAGGAGCGCCGGCTCGGTGGTTTGCGCTTCGGAGCCAGCGTTTCCCATTGGGACTCACGTGGTTGTCGATGCGCCGATCGGCAACGCTTTTAACCCGGACTTCGGTCGCGAACTTTCGCTACGCCAGGCGCCGAACCAGACACGTCCAAAAAACTTGAACCCCGCCGGACGAATAACAATGTCACACACTCGTGCCTTCGTTGTGGGGCATCCGAGGTATCTCGACGGGGGCGCCGGCTGGCGCCGGGAGGAGAAGCGGGAATGATCGATTCGCTTACGTTTGCCACATGGTTTTGGTTGCTTGTTCCGATGCTGGGTTGCGTCGGTCTTTCGATCATCACTTACGTTCTCAAAAAATAGATCCTTTGTGAAAACTTAAAGCGCTCGCAAGGGCGTCAATATCGCGGCGTGAACGCTGGCGGGGAGGAAACGTAATGGACGCGGGATCAATCAGCGCATTTGTCATCTATCTGGTGGGAATGCTCGTCATCGGTTTGATCTGCTACAAGATGACCAAAGACCTTTCGGACTACATGCTGGGGGGCAGAAATCTCCCTCCCGCGGTGGCCGCGCTTTCGGCCGGGGCCTCTGACATGAGCGGTTGGCTGCTGCTCGGCCTGCCGGGCGCCGTGTACGCGGCCGGGATGAACCAGATCTGGATTGGGATCGGACTGGTGATCGGCGCCTACCTCAACTGGCAGTTCGTCGCCAAGCGCCTGCGGGTCTACACGGAAGTCGCCGAGGACGCGATCACGATCCCCGACTACCTGAACAACCGCTTTCAGGATTCCTCGCGGATTCTGCGGATGATCTCGGCGGTCGTCATCCTGTTGTTCTTCACGTTCTATGTATCGGCGGGCCTCGTCGCGGGCGGCGTCCTGTTCGAGAAAACCTTCGGGCTCGACTATCAGGTCGCGCTGTGGGTGGGCAGCGCGGTCATCGTGTCCTACACCTTTCTGGGCGGGTTTCTCGCCGTATCGTGGACCGATTTCTTTCAGGGTCTGATGATGTTTCTCGCCCTCATCATCGTGCCAATGATCGCCATTGCCGCCATTGGCGGCTGGGGCGAGACCACGGCGAAGGTGGGGGCGATCGACCCGGCGTTCAACGACGTCTTCACCGGCATGACGACGATGGGCATCATCTCGCTCATGGCCTGGGGGCTCGGCTATTTCGGACAGCCGCACATTCTGGTCCGCTTCATGGCGGTGCGGAAACTGGACGACGTGCCGACAGCGCGGCTGATCAACATGGTGTGGATGGTGTTCGCGCTGTATGGCGCGGTGTTCGTCGGCTACTCGGGCGTCGCCTACTTCGCCGACGCGCCGCTTGCAAACAGCGAGACCGTGTTCATCGAATTCTGCAATGTTCTGTTCAATCCTTGGGTCTCCGGTTTCCTGTTGGCCGCGATCCTGGCGGCGGTCATGAGCACCATCGACTCGCAGCTTCTGGTGTGCTCGAGCGCGTTGACCGAGGATTTGTACAGGTCGTTCCTGCGCCGGGACGCGAGCCAAACGGAACTGGTGAATGTCGGCCGGGCGAGCGTGCTCGGCATGGCGGTTATCGCGACGCTGCTGGCGACCAATCCCGAGAGCGGGGTACTGGGCCTCGTCGCCTACGCCTGGGCCGGGTTCGGGGCCGCCTTTGGGCCGGTGATCCTATTGTCGCTGTTCTGGCGGAGGATGACGCGCAATGGCGCGGCGGCGGGATTGATCGTCGGCGCGGTGACCGTGGTGATCTGGAAGCAACTCGAGGGCGGGATCTTCGATCTTTACGAAATTGTCCCGGGCTTTATCCTGTGCGCCCTTACCGTGATCGTGGTCAGCCGTCTGGGATCCGAGCCGGGCGGCCTCGTCGCAGGGGATTTCGACCGCACGCTCGAGGTGGAGAGAACGGGCGTCCTACCCAAGCCCGCGGAATAGGGGGACAAGAGGGACTTGAGCCATGATCTTCGACCAGCCACTACCCGACCGCGATTCCCTGCGGACGGCCGTTGACGCGCACTACCGCGCCGACGAGACCGCTTGCGTGCGGATGTTCATGCAAAAGATCCAACTCTCCGACGACGGCCGGGCGCGGATCGAGAAGACGGCCCGCCGTCTGGTCGAATCCGTCCGCGCCTCGCAACACGGAAAGGGCGGGATCGATGCGTTCCTCCACCAGTACGGGCTCTCGACCCAGGAAGGCGTGCTTCTGATGTGCATCGCCGAGGCGCTCCTGCGCGTGCCCGACGACGAGACGCAGGAACGGCTGATCCGCGACAAGATCTCGGCGGCCGACTGGGAACGGCACCTGGGCAAGAGCGAATCCCTGTTCGTCAACGCCTCGACCTGGGCGCTGATGCTGACCGGGCGCATCGTGCGCATGCGTGATTATGCCGGACAGACGACCGGAGGCACGGTGCGGCGGCTGGTTGCGCGCCTGGGCGAACCGGTGGTGCGCGAAGCGGTCAATCAGGCCATGCGCATCATGGGACGGCAATTCGTCATGGGCCGGAATATCGCCGATGCTCTCGACCGGGCGCGGGCGCTCGAGAGCCGGGGATATTGTTATTCGTACGACATGCTGGGAGAAGCGGCCCGCACCATGGCGGACGCCGACCGCTATTTCGAAACCTACCGAGGCGCGATCGCGGCCATCGGCAAGGCCGCCGCCGGCCGGGGCATCAAGAAAGGGCCCGGAATTTCCGTGAAGCTCTCCGCCCTGCACCCGCGCTTCGAAGTGGCGAAGGCCCAGCGCCTGATGGACGAGTTGGTGCCCAGGGTGCAAGCGCTCGCCCGGGATTCGGCGGCCGTCAATATCGGCATGACCATCGACATGGAGGAAGCCGACCGGCTGGACATCTCGCTGGACGTTCTCGATGCGGTGTCCAGCGATGCCGAACTTGCCGGTTGGGACGGTTTGGGCATCGTTGTCCAGGCGTATCAGAAGCGCGCGCCGTTCATGATCGACTGGCTCGCGGACATGGCGAGCCGGCACAACCGCCGCTTGATGGTGCGCTTGGTCAAGGGGGCCTACTGGGACGCGGAGATCAAGCGCAGCCAGGAGCTGGGCTTGGACGGCTATCCGGTGTTCACGCGCAAGGTATCGACCGACGCCTCCTTCCTTGCCTGCGCGCGGCAATTGTTCGGCAACCGCGAAGCCTTCTATCCTCAGTTCGCCACCCACAACGCCCACAGCATTGCTTCGGTGCTGGAGTTCGCCGGGGATAGCCGCGACTTCGAATTTCAGCGTCTGCACGGCATGGGCGAGGAGTTGTACGAGCAGGCGATCGAGAAGGACAAAGTCGGCGTGGGCTGCCGGATCTACGCACCCGTCGGCGAGCACGAGGAGCTGCTCGCCTATCTGGTCCGCCGGCTGTTGGAAAACGGCGCCAACTCCTCCTTCGTCAACCGGATCCAGGACGAAAAGCTGCCGGTGGAGGAAATCATCGCCGATCCCGTGACGGCGGTGCGCGGGCTGGCCTATGTGCCGCACCCGCGCATCCCGCGTCCGGTCGACCTCTACGGCGCGGAGCGACGCAACTCGAAAGGTATTGATCTCAGCGACCGGGTGCGCCTGTCGACCTTGGCGCGAGCCATGGAGATCGCCGCCGCCCGCACCTGGACGGCGGGCCCGATCGTTGCCGGGGACGAGCGCGCGACGGACTTCCGTGACGCCGTCTCGCCCGCCGATCACGGACGGGTGGTCGGCCAAATCGCCGACGCGACCGCGGACGACGTGGAGGACGCGCTCGCCACGGCGGCGCGCGCGGCGGGCGAGTGGGCCCGCCGGCCCGTCGAGGACCGCGCCGCCTGCCTGGACCGCGCCGCCGAGCTGATGGAGGCGGAGACCGCCGAGATCATGACGCTGTGCGTGCGTGAAGCGGGCAAGACCTTGAACGACGCCATCGCGGAGGTGCGCGAGGCGGTGGACTTTTGCCGTTACTATGCCGCGCGCGCGCGGGGCGAGTTTGATAGGACGTTCCATCTGCACGTCCCGGCCGGCGCCGCGCCTCAGGCGAAGCTGCAGGGCGGCGGCGTCTTTTGCTGCATCAGCCCGTGGAACTTTCCGTTGGCCATCTTTATGGGACAGGTCGCCGCGGCGCTGGCGGCCGGCAACGCGGTGGTCGCTAAGCCGGCCGAGCAGACCCCACTGGTCGCCGCCTATGGCGTGCGTCTTTTGCACCGCGCCGGCATCCCGGGCGAGGTTCTGCACCTGCTGCCCGGCGACGGCGCCAAGGTGGGCGGCGCGCTGGTCGCCGATGCGCGTGTCAGCGGGGTTGTCTTCACCGGCTCGACCGAGGTCGCCCAGCTCATTAACCGCACGCTGGCCCGGCGCGACGGTGCGATCGCTCCGCTGATCGCCGAGACCGGCGGGCAGAATGTGATGATCGTCGATTCCACGGCGCTGCCCGAACAGGTCACGCGCGATGTCCTGGCCTCCGCGTTCCAAAGCGCGGGCCAGCGCTGCTCCGCCTTGCGCATCTTATGCTTGCAGGAGGACGTGGCCGACGGAATGCTCAAGATGCTGGCCGGCGCCATGGAGGAGCTTTCGGTCGGCGATCCGGCGCTGCTCTCCACCGACGTCGGCCCGGTGATCGACGAGGAAGCCCAGGCGATGTTGAAGGGCCACGTCAAACGGATGCTGGGCGAGGCCAAGCTCATCAAGCGGGCGCATCTGGGCCCGGGCACCGATCGGGGCAGCTTCGTCGCCCCGGCCGCCTTCGAGATCGACCGGATCTCGCGCCTGCAGCGGGAGGTCTTCGGCCCGATTTTGCATGTGATCCGTTACCGCGCCGACCGGATGGACAAATTGATCGAGGCGGTCAACGACACCGGCTATGGCCTGACGCTCGGCATCCACAGCCGGATCGATGAAACCGCGGACCTCATCTATCACCGGACGAAGGTCGGTAATACTTACGTCAACCGCAACCAGATTGGCGCCATCGTGGGCGTCCAGCCGTTCGGAGGCCAGGGGCTATCCGGAACGGGGCCGAAGGCGGGGGGGCCGCACTATCTGCATCGCTTCGCCGCCGAGGTGCCGGCGAATGGCGCCGGCGCCGGCGGTGGACTTATGCCCGAGGGGTCCGCGGACCTCGCTGAGGTCGGCCTTGACTGCGGCGGCCTGGAGGGCGCGCTGAAGGCGGCCACGGGCGCCGGGCCCGATTGGGCGGCGACGGAGGGGCGAGTTCCGCGCATCCGTTCTGGAACGCGCGGCCGACGCCTGCGAGGCGGCGGCGGATGAACTTTCGGCGCTCGATGCCGAGGGCGCGGACGGAGTGATGCGCGCCGTCGAATACCTGGATTTCTTCGCCGCGCAGGTGCGCTCGGAATTCGCCGGTCCGGAGCGGCTGCCGGGTCCGACCGGCGAGCAGAACGAACTCAGCCTGCACTCGCGCGGCGTGTTCGCCTGCCTTTGCCAGGGGGGACCGGGATGGGCCGCCTTTGTCGCCCAGATCGGCGCGGCGCTGGCCGCCGGCAACACCGTCGTCGCCTGGCATCCGGACGGCGATCTAGCGGCGCGCGCGGCCAAGGTGTTCAAACAGGCGGGGCTGCCGGAGGGGGCGCTGACGATCGTGCCATCCGGACAGGATACGAGCCTGGCCGAGATGGTCGGCGATCCGCGCCTGGCCGGCGTCGCCTTCGCCGGACCGCGAGCGACGGCCGCCGCCATCAACCGGACGCTCGCCACGGGCGACGGGCCGATCCGCTCGCTGGTCCTTTTCGCCGAGACCCCGGACCAGGGCGCCGGTCTCGGCAACCCGCTGAGTTCCGGGCCCCGCTACCTCCACCGCTTCGCTCACGAGCGGACGCTGTCCGTCGACACCACGGCCTCGGGCGGCAACGCCTCGTTGCTGTCGCTGGAGGACGAACAGGGGTAGGACCGATCATTTTTTCGGAATGGCGGCGAATCGGTTGTGTCCGCCTTGCCACGTTTCCAACGGGCCAAAGCGCCGCTTGGCGTTTCCGCTGGCCAGCTTTCAGGCCCATTTCATTGAACGAAAAACCATGAACGTTCGCGCACCCTCGCGTCCGGTTGCTCCTGTGCTATGCTGATGCGCGATCGGATAGTCGGGGAGGACGGGCCATGGCTGAACGTTTGCGAGAAGCAAGAAAACCCAATCCCGGTTTGCGCGCGCGTATCGTCGACGCGGCGATTGGTCGCGCCGAGGAGGTCGGCTGGGACAACGTGCGGCTTCGCGGTGTGGCGGAGACCCTCGGCGTCACGCTTGCCGAGGTAGCCGGACAGTACCGCGATCTCGATGCCGTGGCCAACGCGTGGTTCGCTCGGGCGCGGGAAGCCATGCTCGCGCCGCTGCCCGGCGAAGTCGCGCAGGGACCGGCCCGCGAGCGGCTGGAGACGCTGATCCTCCGGTGGTTCGATGCGCTGGCGCCGCACCGGGAGGTGACGACGCAAATGCTCGCCGCCAAGATGTGGCCGTTTCACCCGCACCACTGGGTGCCGATGATCTTCAATCTGTCGCGAACCATTTTGTGGCTGCGCGACGCGGCCGCTCTCGACGCGCCGTCGCCGCGCCGGCAGGTGGAGGAGGTGGGCCTGAGCGGTCTATTTCTGGCGACGCTGGCGGTGTGGACGCGCGACGACACCAATGGCCAGGAACGGACCCGCCGGTTCCTCAAGCATCGGCTCGACGCGGCCGATCGGATCGTGGCGAGGGTTTTCGCGAGGCGTGGAAACCAACGTGAAGCAGACTGACGCCTCGGAGGGATCCGCAGAACAACCGTCCCGGTATCCGAAGCTCCGCCTCCGCGGCTATGCGGTGTTGATATGTGTTCTGCTGGTTTCGTATGGCGTGATGGCGGCGGTTACCTCTACGGCCCGCGCCGATGAAGACCGGGACCCCTGGATGGAGGAGCAGGACCGCCCCGAACCTCCGCCGGCCTATGACGTGGAGATTTCCGGGGTCGGCCGGTCGTTGCGGCGGCTGATGGAGGACAGCTCGGAACTGTTCAAGCTTCGGAACGAGGCCCCGGAAACCGCCGCCGGTTTCGACCGGCGGATCGCCGGTGATGTTGACCGCTTCAATGAGATCTTGCGTTCGCAAGGCTATTGCGCCGCCACCTTCACCCATGGGATCCGGCGGGACGGTCGTGAGGTGACGGTGTTCATCGACGTGTCGCCCGGTCCGACCTATGTGTTGGCCGCTTTCGACGTGGAACTGGTGGGCAGGGTGACCGGCAGCCCGCCCGAGACCCCGGCTCCCGCCGATCTCGGCCTCGACATGTGGAGACGGACCGAGGCGGCCGAGATTGTCGCCGCCGAACGGCGCTTGCTGAAATCCTACGCACGGCAAGGGCGGCCGCTAGCTCAAGTGATGGACCGGCGGGTAACGGTGAACCATCTGGCCCGGACGGTGAACGTGAGGCTGGCGGTCGCGCCGGGTCCGCCGGCGAAATTCGGACCGGTGACCATCGAGGGCCTGGTGGACGTGGAGGAAGATTACGTCCGGTCGCTGATCCCTTGGGTCCAAGGCGATCCGTACGATGGGAACCAGCTCGAGCTGTTCAAGACCCGGCTGTTGCGGGGAAACCTGTTCTCGGCGGTGGTCACCGAGAATGCCGGAACGCTGAACGCCGAAGGTGAACTGCCGCTCACGGTAACCGTGGTGGAGGGGCCGCCGCGCTCCATCGGCGCCGGGGTCAAGTACTCGACCGGCGATGGTGTCGCCGGCGAGATATCCTGGGAACACCGCAATGTCTTGGGCCGCAACGAGGATTTCAAGGTCAATCTGGAAGCCGGCCGGATCACCCAGCAAGCGAAGGCGGCGTTTCGAGTGCCGGATTACCGAGAGCCGGGTTTGGATTTGATCGCCAGCGGCAAACTCATCCGGGTGGACAGCGATGCCTTCGACGAACTCGGCGCCGAAGCGGTGGCGGGGGCCCGCTTGCCTCTCGGCGGAGCGTGGCGCGCCGCCGCCGACGGGTCGCTGGGAATTGCGCGCCTGAAGGATAGCGATGGTACGCAGACCTCCAAGCTGTTCGGCATTCCCCTGTCTTTGCGGTATGACGGAACCGACAGCCAGTGGCGGCCCACCGAGGGCACGCGGCTCAAGCTGGCGATGACGCCGTACGCCGGTGAGTTCGACACCATCACCACGTTTCTCGTCAACCGGGTCGATGGCAACGCATTTGTGTCGCTCGACCGGGATAAGCGGTTCGTGCTGGCGGGGCGGGCGAGCGTCGGCTCGATCGTCGGCGAGCCCCGCAAGGACATCCCGTCCAACAAACGGTTTTACGCTGGCGGCGACGGCTCCATTCGCGGTTACCAGTTCCAAAGAGTGGGGCCGCTGGACGACGATAACGATCCCATCGGCGGCCGCTCGTTGTTTCTGGTGGGCGCGGAGCTTCGCGCCATCGTCTGGCGAAGCCTCAGCATCGTGCCGTTCTTCGATGGCGGCAATGTTTACGAAGACGAGATTCCGGACTTCTCCGCCGAACCGCGCTGGGCCGCCGGCATCGGCCTCAGGCACCATACGTTGTTCGGTCCGGTTCGGCTCGACTTCGCCTTTCCGATCAACAGGCGTGATGAAGTGGACAATCCCTTTGAGTTTTACATCAGTATCGGCCAGGCGTTCTAATATGGGCGGCCCGGCGAATTCTCCGACCCCTCTCAAGACCATGGCAATGACCTTGTTTATGGTTTGCGGGGTTATGCTGCTAGCGGCCGGGCAGCCGGCGAGCGCGGCGGATCCTGCCCTGGAGGCCGGCGGTGACGAGGACAGCGCGCTTTCGCTGGTCTGGGAGGTGGACCCCAAGGGTGCGGTGAAAGGGAGCCTCAACGTGCGCGGTGATCTGGCGTCGCTGGCGAGCACCATGGCGCTGGAAGAGTCGCGGATCGGCGGCGTCGCCGATATCCGCTTCGTCGTTGGCGGAACGGCCGCGGAGCCGAGAATCGCCGGCCAGGCCCGGATCGTCGGCGGCGTCTACGAACACCTCATGGCCGGAATTCTGTTTCGGGATCTGATCGTCGATGCCGCGGCCGACGGGCTCGACTCCGTGAAGGTCGGATTTCGCGGCAATGATGGGGCCAGGGGCGCGGTCCACGGTCAAGGCCGCGTGACGTTGCGGCGGGACGGAGAAATCGGCATCAAGGGAACGCTCGACTTGAGCAAGACGATGATTGTGCGCCGCGATGACATCGCCGTCACGGCCAATGGCTTGGTGACTTATGCCGGGACATTGAAGACGGGGGTGATGTCGGGCCGTTTGGAGGCATCCCTCGTTGATATCCGGCTGCCCGATCCCCTGCCGTCGACCGTCGCCGCGCTCGATGTGGTGGAACAGGGGCCGCGCGTCATTGATGGAATGGGCGCCGTGGACGATGGCGGCGGCGGCCGGCCCGCGGGGACCCCGTGGTTGGGTAAACTCGATCTCATCGTCAAGATGCCCAGAAGCGTATTCATTCGCGGCCGGGGGCTCGACTCGGAATGGTGGGGACTGGTGCAAGTCACGGGAACCACGGCGTCGCCGAGGTTGCTCGGACAGTTGCAGGTGATCGCCGGGACGTTCCTTTTCGCGGAGCGCGAGTTCACGATCGGCGAGGGCACAATGGAATTCACCGGCATCGAGGGCGTCAATCCGCTCGTGGCGTGGACGGCGCGATCCGAGATGCCGGATCTAATCGCGATCCTGCACGTGGCGGGGTGGTCGTCGGGGCCGACCGTTACGCTGACGTCGGAGCCCGAGTTGCCGCCCGACGAGATCCTATCGCGGATCATGTTTGAGAAAAATGTCTCGCGGCTCACGTCCGGCGAAGCCCTGCGACTGGCTGAAGGGCTGAAGAGGCTGGCGCGGGGCGAGAGTCCGACGCTGGGCATCGCCGCCTTTACCGACCGGATGCTCGGCGTGGATGTGTTGGCGATGGAAAGGCTGAGACGGCTGGCCGGCGACGTCCGTGCGCGCCGCGGGCAAGACCGCTGGGATCAGGAACAGCTGGGCACCAGGACCAGGGAGATCGAAATCACGCCGAACATTAGCGTGGCCGAAGAGTTGGACGAGGAAGACGACAACCTCGAGCGAAGCAAGCTCGGCGTCATCTGGAAATGGGATTACTAATGGTCTGTATTCTCCGCGGCGAACCGTCGGCGACGCCTAAGCTCTGGGTCGGGGTGATCCTGGCCGCGGACGAACGATGTCTGTTGCCGTTGGACGGCCGGCCGGTTGTGGAGCACGTCATCGAACGGTCGCGGCCCCAGGTTTCAACGCTGGTCCTCTGCACGACCGGCGATCCGTCGCACTTTGCGCGCCCCGGCCTTCCGGTGGTAACGCCGGAGTCTCCGGGGTTGCTCGCGGCCGTTCGGGCCGGACTTGACTGGACCGCGGCCCATTCCAGGGAAACTGCATGGGTCGCAACGTTCGCCGCCAATGTGCCGGTCTTCCCGGGCAATCTGGTAGAACGGCTGGGTCATGCCGTCGGCGCGCGCGGGGCGGACATGGCATGGGCCGCGTTGGGGGAGCCGTCCATACCCGTCTTCGGGCTGTGGCCGGTGCGGCTGCGCCGCGCTCTCGGACGGGCGCTTGCCAAGGATCCAGGGCTCGGCGTGGAACAGTGGGCGGCGGCTTACCAACCGGCCCGGGTGGAGTTTTCGCCCGACACTGAACCGTTCATGGCCGTCGACGGACCCCAGGAACCGTCTGCTAACGATTTTTCGCATATCCCGTATGCACACAATGCATAACACTTTGTATCGCAGGCGCGAACGCCGATGAACAGACGTTACAAACGCGCGGACAAAATAGCAACATCGTGGTTGTCTTGGGTCTCTCGATCCGTAAAGGACCTGTGATCGGGGTGGGCAATGAGACGGCTGAATCTTGAAATGTTGTACATATCGTGCTAGTATAACCGCGTTGGTGGCCACGGATGGGGCCAACATCGAATGTCTGTCCGCAACAGCGCGAGCGTGGGCGAACAGACGGTGTTCTTGCTTCGAAAAGGAGGAGAAAATGTTTGGCATGCGTGATCTGATTCCATGGAACCGGGGCCGAGAGGTTGCCTCGAGCCGTCAAGGTTGGGAGCATCCGATGAGCATGTTTCAGAGAGAAATGGAGCGGATGTTCGACGATGCGTGGCGTGGCTTCGGTGTACCGGCGTTCGGACGGATGGAGCGCGGTGAATTGCTGTCGCCGCGGGTTGACGTCAACGAAACGGACGAGAAGATCTCGGTGACCGCCGAGCTGCCCGGAATGGACGAAAAGGACGTCGAGTTGCTGTGGAGCGACAATGTCCTGACCATCAAGGGCGAAAAGAAGGCGGAGCACGAGAATAAGGAAGAGGGGTATACCTATACCGAGCGTTCCTATGGTTCGTTCGAGCGGCGTATCCCCATCGACAGCGAAGTCGTGAGCGACAAGCTCGAAGCCACCTTCATGAACGGTGTGCTGACGGTGACTTTGCCGAAGAGCCCGGAGGCTCGGAAACACTTCAAGCGCATTCCGATCCACGGCCAGGCGGAGGAAAAGAAGACGGAGATAGAGCATAAGGCCGCCTAAGGTTTTGGAAGGGCGGAATTTCGTGGCGGACCGGTTCGCCGGCCCGCCGTCTTTTTGCGCATCGCCGGTGGGTTCCGGCGTTTGGCCCGATACGAAGGTCGAGCCTACAACCTAAAAGAGTATGTTTATAGATAATTGCAAAAAATAGTAGAACAAAAGCATAGGCTGTGCTAACCATAAATCAACCCGCTTGGGTAGTTTTGTGGTTCCCGTACTGCACGGGTCGTGACCGCGAAGGGCATGTAAGGCACGCTGGAAATGGTCCATTCCCCGGCAATACGGTTAAGAGGAAAGCAACAGGGACCGCTCGCCGGTTCGGCGAGCCGGAGTCCATTGAACACCGAGCCGGGACCGGCGGGCGGCGGTGCTCTGCGGCCGGCCGCGCATCGTCATGATCGGAATGGCGGCTTTGTCGACCTGCGGGTCGCGCAACTGTTGTCCTCCCGGTTGTGCCACGACCTGGCGGGAGCGTCCGGCGCCATTCACAACGGGATCGAACTGATGAGCGAGGAAGGCGGCGCGGATGCAGCGGCGCTTTCCCTGATCGCAACCAGTTCGGCGCATCTGAACAATCGCTTGGCCTTCTACCGGGTGGCGTTCGGGCTGAGCGGCGGCGCCAACCGGATGATGTCCGTGGCCGAGGCGCGAGACCTGGCGACTGGCGTGATCCCGAGCACGCGCCTGGAATTGGATTGGCGGACGGACGCACTCCACGGAAACGGCGAGGGATTGTCCTTTCCGGTGGACGAAATCCGTTTGGGCCTGGGCCTCGTCCTGATCGGCGCCGATGCCCTGCCCAAGGGCGGTACTCTGCGTGTTCGATGGGTTGCCACCACCGCCGGAACCGAGATGACGGTCGTTGCCCAAGGCACCAGCGCGGATCTCCCCGAGACGCTGGTCGCCGCGATGAACCCGGATGTTTCCGCCGTGGCACTGACATCGCGCACGGTGCATGCATACTTTACGGCGGCCCTGGCGCGACGGCTGGGGACGATCGTGGACATCGATGGCGCGAACGCGGACGAGGTGACGCTAATGGTGTTGCTGCCACGCTCATGGCAAGCCGTTACCATCCCGTTTCCGACAGACGGTACGTCTATCTAAATCCAAGAACAGGGTATCCACTCGCTCTCGTAATGACAATATGTGGGGATGGCCGAGCAAGCAGCCCATCCCGTTGGCGGCATCGACTATCCACGCACGCTTCAGCAATTCGATGAGTGGTTTTCTTCCGAGACCGCCTGTGCGGATTATCTTCGGCGTGTTCGTTGGCCGGAAGGTTTCCGCTGTCCGGCCTGCGGGGCGACGGTGGCATGGACGACGGCCCGGGGCCAGCTTCGATGCGGTGGATGCGATCGCCAAACATCGCCGACGGCGGGGACGGTTTTCGAGGGAACGCGGAAGCCGTTGCGGCTCTGGTTCCAGGCGATGTGGTACGTGACGAATTAGAAGCATGGGGTCAGTGCCCTGGGGGTGCAGAGGATCCTTGGCCTTGGCAGCTACCAGACGGCTTGGGCGTGGCTTCATAAGCTTCGCCGCGCCATGGTTCGCCCGGGCAGAG
Source organism: uncultured Alphaproteobacteria bacterium (assembly GCA_963771545.1). Taxonomy (GTDB): domain Bacteria; phylum Pseudomonadota; class Alphaproteobacteria; order Rhodospirillales; family Defluviicoccaceae; genus CAKZLS01. Next base: position 2,171,698 of record CAVYTX010000002.1, on the reverse strand, counting down.
ACCTTCTGGAGGGCGATGTTGAGGTTGACGAAACCTACGTTGGCGGCCATGAGACTGGCGTTATCGGTCGCAAAACAAAGAAAAAATCGATTGTCGCGATGGCCGCTGAAATCCGCGGGCGGGGCACCGGTCGTATCCGCATGGCGTGTGTCCGAGACGTATCTGCCGAGAGCCTCGTTCCGTTCGTCCAAACGTCCGTATGCCCAGGTGCGACGGTTCGAACCGACGGCTGGCGAGCCTACAACGGTCTCACGGACGTCGGCTTCGAACACCTGCCGAAGAACATTTCCGCCAGCGGCGACCCAGCCCATATCGTCATGCCTCGTGTTCACCGCGTTGCCGCTCTCTTCGATCGGTGGTGGCTGGGAATTCACCATGGGGCCATCCGTTCCTCCCAGCTCGACTACTACCTCGACGAATTTACATTCCGTTTCAACCGTCGCCGATCGAAAGCTCGCGGCCTCTTGTTCTACCGTCTTCTCCAGCAAGCCGCGCAACTGCAACCCGTGCCATACAAGACGCTCGTGGGCGGAAAGCTCAACGGTCACACCCAAATCTAGACCTTACGAGAGCGAAGTGGATACCCTATATCCAAGAAAGCGTTGTTTGCGGCGGGCGGGGCCGTGCCCGTGGAAACGGGGCGGATGGGTTGACTTTTCCCCGGGCTCGAAAGCGCGGGCCGAGAGACGTTTGCGGTTTCTGGATGATCTAAACGGCCGAACCCGGCGGCCATCGGGGACGGCCGCCGGTTCAACGTGTGCCTCGGGTCCGGGGGACCCGCTCGGATGGGGCTAAGCCGCCACGGCCGCCGGTTGAAGGGTTTCGGTGCTCACCGGATCGCGAAGCACATAGCCCCGGCCCCAGACGGTCTCGATGTAATTGTCGCCATCCGTCGCGGTGGCGAGCTTCTTGCGAAGCTTGCAGATGAACACGTCGATGATCTTGAGCTCGGGCTCGTCCATGCCGCCGTAAAGGTGGTTCAGGAACATTTCCTTGGTCAGCGTCGTGCCCTTGCGGAGACTGAGAAGCTCCAGAATTCCGTATTCCTTGCCGGTCAGGTGCAGCGGCTGCCCATCCACTTCCGCCGTTCGGGCGCACAGGTTCACGGCCAGCCGGCCGGTTCGAATGATGGACTCCGAATGTCCCTTCGAGCGCCGCACGATGGCGTGAATGCGGGCAACGAATTCGTGCTTGTTGAACGGCTTGGTCAGATAGTCGTCGGCGCCGTTGCCGAGACCCTTGACCTTGTCTTCCGGCTCGTTGTTGCCCGACAGAATGATCACCGGCGTTTTGACGCGGGCCTGGCGGAGGCGGCGGAGCACTTCCATGCCGTCCATGTCCGGCAGCATCAGATCAAGAACAATGATGTCGTAATCGTAGAGTTTGCCGATTTCGAGACCGTCTTCGCCCAGATCGGTGGCGTCCACCACCATGCCCTCTGATTTCAGCACCATCTCGATGCTCTTTGCCATCGAAGGATCGTCTTCTACTAAGAGTACGCGCATCTGTTACCCCCAAACACGGTAAGATTGTTTAACAAAACTTAATAACCGTTTAAATAGTACAGATGGGGGCTACAATGCAAGCGAAAAGTTGTACCCTAATTTAAATACAATCATAACGGGTTATTTCGGGCCAAATGGGGCGCTCGCGGAAAGAAAATTGCGCGCAATTGCACGACTTTGCGGCCGCTTTACCGAACCTTAAGCGCATGCGGGCTAAGGTATTGGCGTTCATAGGTTAATCTCTTGACGCTCGGGAGAAATTCGTGATCGAAGACGCCCGGAACATTGCCCGAAACATAGTCCATGAACTGGATCGCCTTCCCGATTACCGGTTTTTTGGCCGGGTCGGTGGGATCGTCGGCCTGCTTGTGGAGGTGGAAGGTTTGCAAGGGTGCCTGTCCATCGGCGATCATTGCCGGCTTCGCGGCCGCGGCGGCCATCACCTAGCGGGCGAGGTGGTCGGTTTCCGGTCGGACAAGGCGCTGCTTATGCCGTTCGGGCCGTTGGAGGGCATCGGCGTCGGGTGCCGCGCCGAAGCGACCCAAGGCGCGGGGGAAATCCATCCCCACGGTGATTGGCTGGGCCGCGTCGTCAACGCGTTTGGCGAACCCATCGACGGCAAGGGCTCGTTGATCGCGGGACCCGATGCGTATCGATTGCAGAGGTCGGCGCCGCCGGCCCATCGGCGCGGCCGGGTTGGCGGCAAGATCGACCTCGGCGTTCGCGCCATGAATGGCTTTCTGACGTGTTGCAAGGGCCAGCGCATGGGCATTTTCGCGGGCTCCGGCGTCGGCAAATCAACGCTGCTGTCCATGATGGCGCGGCACACCGATGCCGAGATCAACGTCATCGGGCTGATCGGCGAGCGCGGCCGCGAGGCGCGCGAGTTCATCGAGGACAGCCTCGGCGAGGACGGCATGAGCCGCAGCGTGGTGATCGTCGCCACCTCCGATGAGCCGCCGCCGGTGCGCCGACAGGCCGCCTACACGATGATGGCGGTGGCCGAGTATTTCCGCGATGGCGGGGGGCATGTCCTGTGCATGATGGATAGCATCACCCGGTTTGCCATGGCCCAGCGGGAGATCAGCCTGGCGGTGGGCGAACCGCCGGCGACCAAGGGGTACACGCCGTCGGTGTTCGCGGAGCTCCCCCGGCTGTTGGAGCGAGCGGGGCCCGGCGCCGACGGGCCGGGGAGCATCACCGGGCTGTTCACCGTGCTGGTGGAAGGCGACGATCACAACGAACCGATCTCGGATGCCGTTCGCGGAATTCTTGACGGGCACGTGGTGCTCGACCGGGCCATCGCGGAACGCGGGCGCTTCCCGTCCATCAACATTCTGCGCAGCGTCTCGCGCACCATGCCCGCATGCAACACCGATCGGGAAAACGACATCGTCGGCCGAGCCCGCAGGCTGTTGTCCACCTATGAGGACATGGCCGAACTGATCCGTCTCGGCGCCTATCAGCGCGGCGCCGATCCGGCGGTCGACGAAGCCATTCACTATTACCCGGCCTTGGAAGAGTATCTAAGCCAAACTCGGGACGACAGAACGAACCTCACCGACACCTATGAACGGCTTGCCGAAATCCTCGGCATGACCGCCGAGGTCAAAGAAAGCGCGCCGGAACCGGCGACGCCGTGATGACGCGCGACCTCAAAACTCTCATCCGGGTACGCGACTGGCAGGTGGACGAGAAAAGGCGAGTCGTCGGACGTTTGCTCCGCGATCTCGACGATCTCAAGGCCCAGGCGCGCGGGTTCGAGCAAGAGGTGACGGCCGAGCAGGAAATCGCGAGATCCGCGCCCGCGGAGGCCGGATTAGCGTATGCCGGTTATGCTCGAAGGGTTCTCGATCGCCGCGCGGCGCTCGACAGGGCCATCGCCATTGCCGAGGCCGCCGTTTCCACCGCCAAGGACGATCTGGCCCGAGCCTACCGGGACCTCAAAACGGTGGAACGCGTCCAGGAAAACCGCGCGCGCCGCGAGGCGGCCGAGGCCGAACGCCGCCAGACCATCGCCCTCGACGAAATCGCCCATCAGGGCTTTCGCCAGCGCCGCGTAGATCAATAAACTCGATCAAACTTCCGTTCAAAAGGTCGCCCCGCGCCTGACTCCGGGGCCTATTGGCAATCTTGCAGACGGGCGAGCAGGTTCGGATTGTCCCATTGCGGCTGCCGGTCCTCTACCAGAACGCTGTGACGCGCGACTTCGAGGTCGGATTTCGATGGAGACACCACGATCGCGATCCAGCGGGGGACCACTTCGTTGCCGAAATCGTCGCGCATGGCCAGCGCCGCGGATTCCAGGGTTGGCCATTCCGGTTGCGTCAACGCTTGAAGATAATCGCCCAGGCACGAGGGCTTGAGAAGCAATTTGTCGGGTACATATCGCGTGACGAATTTAAGCGGACCGAGGGCGAAGGACGGGGTCGTCTCCATTTCGAAACGGACGACGTAATCGGTTCCGGGGTCCGGATTGGACACGGTGCGCAGAAGAACACGCCGAACCTGAGATGGCGTGTACGTTGTAGTCACGGGTTCCGTGATTGTCAGGGGCACGGCGCCCGCGAGCGGCTCGGCCAGGAGGTTCGTGGGTGCCTTAATCAAGGTATTCATGAACGTTTCAGACAATCATACCGGTGTGGGGAATGGCCGAATGTTCGGCCGTGATGTCTACGAACTCCGGGGGGGACGCTTGGAATCCCACGTCTCCCTTCAGGCCCGCGATTTCGTTGGAGTGTGAGAACAGCGCGCGAATGTTCCCGTGCACGGTCCGCGGCAAGGGGGGATCGCTGCGGACGATCAGGTCCAGCCGCTTTCCGTCCTCGCGCACCAGGCCGTCGAACTGGATCCGGCCCAGCCGGCTGAGGGTCACCTCGACGACGAACCGGGTGCTTGGGTCGGCTTTCGCGCCGCCGTTGCGTCCGCCTCCGTTCCGGCGCATCAGCAGCCGAACCGGTTCGATCTGCGATCCGAGCGCAAGCGGAAGGTGAAGGGTCCGCCAGTCGTTGGACTCCGCCTCGCCGGACGTTCGACCCATTTGACGGAATTCATCGCGCAACTGGGAATGGAGCGCCGGATTGGCGATCTTTAGCGCTCGCGCCGAAACCCCTCCGAGCCACTCGTCCACGTTTCCGCGCCCGAGCGCGCGAAGGAAAAACAGTGTCTGGGCCGTCAGCCCGGCGTCGAGGCGGGGCAGGACGGTGTCGGTGACATGCCGGGCAGCCGCGGGATTGAGCCCCTGGAGGGCATCGAGGGCCGCTTCGAGCGCCGGCCATTCGGCGAAGGCCGCGTTCGGATGCGGAAGTGCCGGCGTTCCGGCGGTGCCGGATGCGGGTGGAGGAAGCGCGAGGGGTTCGATCATCTCCAGGGTCACGATGCTTCCGCGCGGTAAGGCCGAAATCGCGTCCAGACCGAGAGCGCCGAGAGGCGTGCCAAGAAGCGGCGGAGCCCCCGGCGTCGCGGTCATCACGGCGCCGCTCAGGATCTGTCCGGCGGTCAAGGCCGGCGATCCGGCCGGGGATCCGGAAGGCGGCAAGACGACGCCACTGGAACCCGCCGCCGGCGAATGGACGGCGGTCACGCGGACCGCCAACTGGGATCCGGGGGGCAGGGCGGTCGAGGGGCCCGTCTCGGCCGGCGCCCATTGGGCCGGTTGTAAAAGGGTGGCGGTGGTGGATGCTCCGCGCGCAAGCGGCGGCGGCGTTCGAGTGGCGGTCGATTGAGCCGGCGCGCGCGGGCTGATGGTCACATCCTCGTTTGGCGCGGCGCGCACCCTGGAGGATGGCATTGGTGGCGCCTGCGCCGGTTGACCGTTCATAGTGATAATCTGGAATTGTAGCCGCGGTGTCCGGGCCTGCAGGAGAAGCGTCACGTCCGCCCCCTCGGGCAGGGGCAGCGTGCTTTTTCCCGCCAGCATGCCGGCATCGGTTTGGATGTGCACGAGACCCTTGAGAGCGCCAGGAAGGATCTGGCCCTTTAGACTCGAGCCGACCGGCAGGCGCGCGGCCTCCGAATGCGGTTCGGCGGCCATCTGGACCCGTGGGAAGGAGGCCGCCGGAGCCGCGGACGGCGGCGGCGGTGGAGGCGGTAGGACGACGGTCATTGCCGGGTCGAACCTTTTATGGACATGGTTCCGGGGCCATCAATTTGGCGGCGATGCTTTCCACGTCCGTGGTCGCATCGGCGTTGGGGTAGCGTGTCACGATGGAGGTCTGATTGCGTATCGCTTCACGGACCTTGGCGTCGCGCCGGATGACGCCCAGCAGCGGCGGCGATATCTTCAGAAAGCCCTCGCAGGCCTTGAGCAGCGTATTGTAGGTGCGCTCGCCCTCGCGCGTCGTGTTGGCCATGTTGATGACGATCCGGATGTCGTCCACCAGGCGCTCCATGTGGGCAAGTTTGATGAAGGCATAGGCGTCGGTCAGGGCCGTGGGCTCGTCGGTGGTGACCACCAGGCAGGTGGCGACGCTGCGCGTGAGTTGACGGACGGTTCGATCGACGCCAGCTCCGAGATCGAGAAAAACTTGATCGTACGCGTGGGCGATCTGGGTCAGATCGTCGGCCACGACCTGCAGACGGCCGGGAGGCACGTTGGTGAGCCTGCCGGAACCGGACCGGCCGGCGATGATGTCGAAGCCGCCCTCCTCGAACCGCATGGCGGCCTGTTGCAACGTCAGGCGGCCGGCCAGAACCGTGGCCAGATCCCGGCTGGGCATCAGCCCCAACTGGATGTCCACGTTGGCGAGGCCGAGATCGCCGTCGAATAGGAGGATGCGCCGATCGGCCGCCGCCAGCGCGTGGGCAAGGGTGATCGCGAACCAGGTTTTGCCGACGCCACCCTTGCCCGAGGCGATGGCGATCATGTTGTGTCCCTTGGCCATGGGGACCGGAGGGGACGCGAGGGAAAGGGCGGTCGTCATAGAGCTGCCTCTGTCATGCGGGGAGTTGGTACAATGGCGCCGTGGGGGAGCAGGAGACGCGCCAGCGACACGGGGTTGATGGGGGTCAGTCCGTCGGCGACGTGGGGACTGATGCTGACTTCCGAGAACGCCAGCGCGGAAACCTCCGCGGCGGCCAGCACGCCGCCCAGTCGCCTGGAAAGATCGAGCCGCGTCGCCAACAGGCGGTGTGGTCCCAGAATGTTGAAACGGCATGCGGTTTCGGCGGCTTCCATGGGATCCATCCCGGCCGGCAGCACCACCACCGGCTCGGCCTGGACCGCTTGAACGAGTTCGTTCAGGCTTTCCATTTCCACGTCGCTGAACGGGTTGGTTCCGGCCGTGTCGATGAGGACCGGGGCGCCGCGCGCGGCGGCCACGGCATCGACGAGGGCGGCCGCCGAGTCGGCGGTGATCAGTTCGATCCCGAGAATCCGGGTGAAGGCTTGAAGCTGCTCGACGCCGCCGGCGCGCCGCGTATCCGTCGTGATTACCGCCACCGGGCGGGCGGTGCGCCGGGCGTTGGTGGCGAGCTTGGCGATGGCGATGGTCTTGCCGACACCGGGGGGGCCCACCAGCATGAGCGGCCGGGCCGCGGCCTTCCTCGCGAGAGGCGCGAAGCTGAACATGGCGTCGAGGGCGCCGGCCAAGGCCATGACCGAGCCATCCGCCTCGAACGCCCGCGCGGTTCGCGACAGCCGATCGGCCAGCGACACCGGAACGCCATGATAGGCCAAGGCATGCTGGATCTCGTCGCCGACGCTTTCGGCCGTTAGCCCGTCGCCGGGCCACTCGCGGACGGCCGGTTCATCGAAATGGGGCTCTTCGAGCGCTGCGGTCACGCGGGCGCCCCGGCCGTCCATGCCCGGCTGAGTGGAGACGATGATGGCGTCGTCTCCCATCTCTTTTCTGACCAGATCCATGGCCGTGGCCATGGTCGGCGCCGAGAATGTTTTCAGTCGCATGGCGCCGTCTTTACTCCGCTAAACCTGGCCGATGGTGCGGATACGGGCCTTCGAGAAGACCTCGTTCTGCGACATCACGGACGACATCGGGCGGAAACGCTCGATGATGGAGCGCACATACGGACGGATCGCCGGGCTCGTCAGCAACACCGGGGACTCGCCGGCCATGGCGTGCCGTTCCAGCGTTGTGCGGACGGCGTTGATGAATTCCTGAAGCTTGCTTGGCGGCAGGGTGAGCTGCCGGTCATCGCCATTGCCGACGAGCGACTCCGCGAAGGTCTGCTCCCATTCGGGGCTGAGCGTGACCAGGGGAATGAAACCCTGGGCATTGGTGTTCATGTCGCTGATCTGGCGGGCCAATCGGGCGCGCACGTGTTCGGTGATCATGGTGACGTTGCGGGTGTACCCGCAGGCTTCCGACATGCCTTCGAGGATGGTCGCCAGATCGCGGATGGAAATGCGCTCCGCGAGCAGGTTCTGCAGCACGCGCTGCGCGCCGCCGAAGGAAATCTGGTTGGGGATGAGATCGGCGATCAGCTTTTGCTGATCCTTGTCCATCTCTTCGAGCAGCTTGCGGGTTTCCGCGTACGACAGCATTTCCGCCATGTTGTCCTTGACCAGCTCGGTCAGATGCGTGGTCACCACGGTCGCCGGATCGACCACGGTGTAGCCGCGGAACAGGGCCTCTTCGCGGTTCCGCGCCTCGACCCACATGGCCGGCAGGCCGAAGGTCGGCTCGCGGGTCGCTTCGCCCGGCAGGTTGATGGCTTCGCCCCGGGGATCCATGACCAGCAGCATGTCGGGCCGCAGCTCTCCCTCGCCGGCTTGGATTTCCTTGACCCGGATCACGTAGGTCGTGGCGGCGAGCTGCATATTGTCCTGAATGCGGACGCTCGGCATGACGAAGCCGAATTCCGCCGCCAACTGACGCCGCAAGGCCTTGACCTGGTCGGTCAGCCGGTGACCTTCGGCGCTGCCGTTGATCAGCGGCAATAGGCCGTAGCCGAGTTCCACCCGGATATCGTCGAGGCGGAGGACCGACGACAGCGGTTCCTCGGGCGGTGGCGCCGTCTCGGCGGCCCGGGCGGTGGTTTCCGCTTCGGTCTGCTGGCGCTTCTGGCCTTCGTTGACCCGCCAGGCGAGGCCGCCGGTAATGGCCGCGAGCGTCAGAAACGGCAGCAACGGGACGCCGGGCAAGGCGGCGAGGGCGGCCAACACCACCGCGCTCATGCCCAGAACCCTCGGTTGGCCGCCCAACTGGCGGAACAAAGCCTTTTCGGTGGCGCCGCCGACACCCCCCTTGGTGACCAGCATGCCGGCCGCGGTGGAGACGATCAGCGCCGGCACCTGGGAAACCAGGCCGTCGCCGACGGTGAGCCGGGTGTATGCGTTGGCCGCCTCGCCGAACGACAGATCCATCTGGGCGACGCCAATCACCATGCCGCCCAGAATGTTGATAAAGGTGATCAGAAGGCCGGCGACGGCATCGCCGCGCACGAACTTGGAAGCGCCGTCCATGGCTCCGTAGAAGCTGCTTTCCTCTTCCAGATCCTTGCGGCGGGTTCGGGCTTCGTCTTCGTCGATCAACCCGGCCGAAAGGTCGGCGTCGATGGCCATCTGCTTGCCGGGCATGGCGTCGAGCGTAAACCGCGCGGCCACCTCGGCGATGCGGCCGGAGCCCTTGGTGATCACCACGAAATTGACGATGATCAGGATGGCGAAAACGATGATGCCGATGACGAAGTTGTCACCCATCACGAAGCCGCCGAACGCCTCGATCACCCGGCCGGCGGCGCCAGGGCCTTCGTGCCCGTTGCTCAGAATCAGCCGCGTGGACGCCAGATTGAGCGCCAGCCGCACCATGGTCGCGAGCAGCAACACGGTGGGAAACGCGTTGAAATCGAGGGGCCGGTCCACGAACAGCGCGGTCATCAGGATCAGCACCGAGAAGGTCACCGAAAACGCCAGGCAGACGTCCAGCAGCCAGCTCGGCATCGGCAGGATCAGCACCACTAGCGTCGCCACCACCGCCAGCGCGAGCCCGATGTCGCCGCGCTTGAGGACGTTGGCGATGAACCGGCGGATATCGCCGTTCGCCGCCGGCAGTGCTGGAGCCGCGGATCCGTTGTCAGCCACGTTGCGTGATCCTAATCAGGGTCTCTTGTCCCTAGGCCACCGAGCGCTCGCCGTCGCCCGGCATGGGCACGGAAAACCCTTCGCCGGAGTACTGCTTGAGCTTGTTGCGGAGCGTGCGGATGGAAATGCCGAGCACGTTCGCCGCGTGGGTACGATTGCCGATGCAATGGGATAGGGTGTCGATGATCAACTGCCTCTCCACGTCGGCCACGGTGCGTCCGACCAGCGCCGGGTCGACGCCAGCCGATCCGGTCGATCCGGCGCCCGCGCCGCGCGGGACGAGGCTGGCGCCATTGAGGAGAATCGCGTCGGGGCCGATCTGGCCGCCGGTGGCCAGCAGGACGGCGCGGTGCATGGTGTTTTCCAGCTCACGGACATTGCCTGGCCATGGATGGCTCTCGAGCATCCGGCTGGCCTCAGCGGACAGCGGCAGCGCGTCGACGCCATTGGCGCGGGCGTAGTGCTGGATGAAGTGTTCCGCTAGAACCTCGATGTCCTTGGGACGTTCTCTGAGCGACGGGACCTTCAGGGTCACGACGTTCAGCCGGAAGTACAGGTCCTCGCGGAATTGACCGGACGCCACCGCCTGTTCCATGTCGCGGTTCGACGTGGCGATGATGCGGACGTCCACCTTGACCGGTTTGGCGCCGCCGACGCGATCGATCTCGCGTTCCTGGAGAGCGCGCAGCAGCTTGGCTTGGAGGCGGGGGTCCATTTCACTGATTTCGTCGAGCAGCAGGGTCCCGCCGTTGGCTTCCTCGAACCGGCCGATCCGGCGCGCCACCGCCCCGGTGAACGCGCCCTTCTCGTGACCGAACAGCTCCGATTCCAGAAGGGCCTCGGGGATGGCCGCGCAGTTGACGGCGACGAAACGCGCTTCGGAGCGCCGGCTCTTGGCGTGGAGATAGCGCGCCATCAACTCCTTGCCGGTGCCGGAGGGACCGACCACCAGGGCGCTGGCGTCGCTGCACGCCACCTTGTCGGCGAGCGCCAGAACCTGGGCCATGCGGGGGTCGGAATGGATGATCGCGTGGTTTTGCTCGGTGATGGCGGCCAGCACCGCGGCCATCAACTCGGCGTTGGGCGGCAGCGGCAAGTATTCCTTGGCTCCAGCCTTGATGGCGGCGACCGCCGCGCGGGTATCGTTGCCGACCCCGCAGGCGATGACCGGGACCGCGATCCGTTCCAATTCAAGGTGTTGGATCAGGCTGGCGACGTCCAGTTTGACATCCGCCAGCACCAGGTCCGCGCCCTTTCCGGAGCGCAGGATCCTGAGGGCGGTGGCGATGTCGTCCGCTTGGACAACCTGAGCCCCGCGCTCCACCGCGATTCGGCTGGCGGCGCCGACCTGACCGGCGAGGGTGCCTGTGATGAGCAAACGCATAGTCTTTACCTCCGGGACGGCATCATCAATCGAAGTATCGCACCCGCCTCGAGGGCGGCAGGACACTGTTAATCAGCATTTCCAATCGGCGCGGATTTTCCTGGCGGGTGATGGAGACGGCGCCCATCACGTAGACCAGGTTGACCAATCTCTCGTCCGCCGAGTTTCGCTCGAGTTTCGCCGCCAGCGGCGAGAACACCATGTTGGCGAGAACCGCGCCGTAAAACGTCGTCAGCAACGCGACGGCCATGCTCGGGCCGATGGCGGCCGGGTCGGCCAAATTGCCCAGCATCTGCACCAAACCCACCAGGGTGCCGATGAGGCCCATGGCCGGCGCGAATTCGGCGGCCTTGCGAAGGACATCGGCGCTGCGCCCGTGGCGCAGGGTCGTCGCCTGCAGGTCCCGGCGCATGACGGCTTCCACTTCCTCGGCGGGGGCGCCGTCGATCACCATGGACACGCATTTGTGCAGGAAGGGCTCGGCGGCCAGATCCCGCTGGATGTTCTGCAGCGCGAGCACCCCGTTCCGTCTTGCCAGTTCGGCGATCCCGAGCGCCTGCGCGGCGGCGTCCTCGGGCGCGCGAACACTGGGCAGCACCGCCGTGACCACCACCCTGAAGGTGTTGACGACCTCGGAAATCGAGAAGCAAATGGTGACCACGGAAAACGTGCCGCCCAGCACGATCAGGACCGAAGGAAAATTGAAAAACGATCCCGGTGAACCGCCCAGCACGATCGCCGCGATCAGCAACCCGAAACCGCACGCCAGCCCGATGACCGAGGCCGCGTCCACCGTCAGGTTCGATGGAGCCATGCGCGCTTTGACGTCGGCCGCGAGGGTTCGCGTGTTCACTGTCGTTCGGCCCTATATCCGGTCGCTTTTGATGATTTCGGTCATTGTGACGCCCAGGCGGTCTTCGACGACCACAACTTCGCCACGGGCCACGAGACGATTGTTGACGTACACGTCGATGGCCTCTCCCACCTTGCGATCGAGTTCGACCACGGCGCCCCGGCCCAGCTTCAGAAGCTGGTTCACTTCCATGGTGGCCTTGCCGAGCACCGCCGACACTTGCACCGGAATGTCATAGACAGCTTCCAGATCCTGCGGCTTGCGGCTCCCCTTGCCAGGCGCGCCGGACTCCTGCTCGGGTTCCGGTGCCGGGCGGGGTCCGGCCGTCTCGTCCAACTGCGGCAATTCCAGATTTTTGTCTTCAGCCATGATTTTCTCCAACCTCTTTCCCCTCGAAGGGGGCGCTTGCCGAGCATTCCAGCATGGGAATGGTGTTTTCCTGGTTAAGTTCGGCGGATATGAAGCCAAGATTTTTTTCGATGATCGCTTCGATGTCGTTCCACATCGCCGCGGCGTTCCGTTCGGCCCCGCCGCCCAGCCATTCGATCCGGCAATCGCCCTCCATTAGAGAGGGATCGGCCGAAATCCTGACCCGGTCGCCGATACCCCGGGTCTCGGCCAGCGTTTCGATGCGTTCGCGCACGGGATCGGCGAGGGCCTCCGCCGTGCGCACGGTCAATTCCGCCGTTTCCAAGACCCGCGATAGAACGGTCGCCGCCGCGTGTTCGATCTCGGCTACGGCGTTTCGCCGGTACAGCTCGGGAACCATTCTGCGGGCAATGGCGACCGCGATGGCGTTGGCGTCGCGCGCGATCGCGGCGTTGGCCGCGTCCTTGCCGGAGATTGCCTCTTCGAGGCGCGCGCCGATGGTTTCGAAGGCTTCGGTCAGGCGCGATTCCATGGACTGGGCGGCTTCCCGGGATGCGTGCTCCCGTCCTTCGGCGACTCCCTCGGCGAGCACGCGGGCCAAATCGTCCTCGGTGAAGATCGATGGCGGTTTACCGCCGCCCGCTTTTTCGCTCGAGCGGTTTCGACCGGCGTCCAGGAGATCCGGATCGAAGTTACGGTTGAAGAGGAATCTTTGCGCGGCGATCATGATCCGTCCTCCGCTCCTACTCGACCATTTCTTCTGGAGCGTCGCCGTCGTTTCCGGCGATCACGAGCTCGCCCGCATCGGCCAATGTCCTGGCGGCGGCGACAATGGCGGCCTGCGCTTCGTCGACGTCGCGCAGCCTTACGGGCCCCATGGCCTCCATGTCCTCGCGCATCATCTTGCCGGCCCGCTCGGACATATTGCCGAAGAACAATGTCTTGACCTCTTGCGAGGCGCCCTTGAGACCGAGGGCCAGTTTCTCCTTCGGCACCAGGCGCAGAATCGATTGAATTCCCGTCGAGTTGATGCGCAGCAGGTCGTCGAAGGTGAACATGAGCTGGCGGATCCGCTCGGCGGATTCCTGATTTCTCTCCTCGAGCGCGGCCATGAACTGGCTCTCGGTCTTGCGATCGAGGCTGTTGAAGATATCGGCCATGATTTCGTGGGTGTCCCGGCGGGTGGTCCGCGCTAGGTTGCTCATGAATTCGGACCGCAATGTCCGCTCCACGTGTTTAAGGACATCCTGCTGCACACCCTCCATTCGCAACATGCGCGTGACCACCTCCAGGGCGAAGCTTTCCGGCAATTGGGCGAGCACCTTGGCGGCGTGCGCCGTTTTAATTCGCGACAGGACGACGGCGACGGTCTGCGGATATTCGTTCTTGAGGAAGTTGGCGAGGACCGCCTCGTTGACATTGCTCAGCTTCTCCCAAATGGTGCGACCGGAGGGCCCCCGGATTTCGTCCATGATCTCCTGGACACGATTCTTGTCCAGCATCTTGGCGAGGAGCCGTTCCGTGCTGTCGACCGTTCCCACCAGCGATCCGGCGCTGGAGACCTGCTCGGAAAACTCTACGAAAAGGTGCTCGATCACCTCGGAGCCGACCGATCCGAGGTGGGCCATTTTCTGGGACAGAACGCGGATCTCGTCGTCGTCCATCAATTTGAAAATCTTGCCCGCCTGATCCTCACCAAGAGCGAACAGGAAAACCGCTGCCTTCTCGGGGCCGCTGAGAGTGTCGTAGCTGTTTTTCATTGGAGGCATGGATCCGCTCGTCTCATTGCTCTGCGTGAAGCCATCCGCGGACGATGGTGAGCGCTTCGTCCGGATGCTTTTCGACGATTTCGCCGACCCTCTTCACCGCCGAGCTGTTCACGCGGCCATCGACTTGGTTCACGTCGATTTTGCCCTCCTGTGATCCGGCGCTCGCCGGAAGGTACTTGGCTTGTCCGTCGGCGTCGGTCGAGTCCGGTGGCGGAAGGGCGGCACGGGCGGAACCGCCCGTCAACCGGTTGTTGTTGATGTTGGCGGCCGCGACCGGGATCGCCTCCGCGGCGTTTTTGACCAGCGGCCTAACCACCAGGAAAAGGACCAGCACGCCGAGGACGACCAACACCAGGTACTGGCCAATCCGGAACAGGTCTTCCTTTTCCAGGCCCAGGAACAACCCGGTTTCTTCCGCCGCCGGCGAGTTCATGTCGGCAAAGCGCATATTGATGACTTCGACGGAGTTGCCGCGCTCCGCGTCGAAGCCGATGGCGCCGCGAACCAGGGTGGCCAACAGATCGAGCTCTTGCTGGGCCCTGGGCTGATAGGTTTTCGACCCGTCTTCGGCGAGGATGTACGTGCCGTCCACGAGAACGGCGACGGACAGCCGCTTGACCTCGCCGGTTTCGCGGACGTGGTTGATCACCTTTTTGGAAATTTCGTAGTTGACGGTTTCCTCGGTGCGGTTTTCCGAAGCCGAGCTGCCGCCCGACTCGGACAATCCAAGGTCCGAATCCGGAAGGTTGGTGCCGACGCTGACGGGCAGGCCGCCGGTGCCTTCCTGGTTGCTGCCGGACTGCTCGACGGCCTGTGTGGATCGCACCACTTGACTGTCCGGATCGAACACCTCTTCGCTGGTATTGATCCGATCGAAATCCATGTCCGCGAACACTTCGGTTCTGACCTTGCCCAAGCCAACGGTCTTGGCGAGAAGCTGTTCGACGGTGCGCGCCAGGTTGGTCTCGAACCGGCGCCGGCGCTCATCGGCCTGACTGCTCGCCAAGGCGGTGGCGTCGTCGTTTTCCGAGTCCGCGGTCAGCAGCGTTCCCGTGTCGTCGATGATGGAGACGCGGCGGGGGTTGAGATCGGGAATGGCCGAGGCGACGAGACGCTGAATGGCGGCGACCTGCCCCCGTGACGGGCTGTTCGCCCCTCTGAGCTGAAGAAGCACCGAGGCGCTCGGTTCCTGGCGGTCGCGGGCGAACAGTTCCCGTTTTGGCAACACCAGGTGGACGCGCGCGCTCTTGACCGACTCAATGGAGCGGATGGTGCGCGCCAGCTCACCCTCCAACGCCCGGACCAGATTGACATTCTGGGTGAAGTTGGTGGTCCCGAGGGCATCGCTGTTGTCGAAGATCTCGTACCCGATGGAACCGCCGGAAGGCAGGCCTTGTTCGGCCAACGCCATGCGCGTCCGCAACACCTGATCGCTGGGAACATAAATGAACCCGCCGTCGTGGCGGAGTTCATGGGGGATTCCGGCGCTCTCCAAGTGCGAGATCACGCGCGCCGAGTCGCCTGGATCCAAGTCGCCAAAGAGGAGCGCGTAATTGGGTTTCGCCACTTCGGCGAAAACCCAGACGAAGAACCCGATGACACAAACCATCACCCCACCGATGATGGCGAGGCGCTTCGGGCCGAGATTTCGCAGAACCTGGACAATGGATGGCATGGGTGTCTCTTCGTGCCGGGACTTGAGGTGGCGTCGACGGGTCTTCGATTACGAAGAGACAGCGTAAAGATGCTGAATGAACAACCGGTTAAAGAGTGGGCAGTTTTTGCCTACCCGTGCTCGTGACGTCCGAAGCGAGGGTAGGGAGGAAGCCCATCGCGGTTTGGCCGGCTTTCGGGCGCGAATGATTTCACGCCTTCAAGCCGGCCGGCCTATGGGGACGCTATTTCATAGTTATCGTTTAATTCGCACCAGTTCCTCGAGCATTTCATCGGCCGTGCTGATGACCCGGGTCGCCGCCGAATACGCTCTCTGGACGACGATCATGTCGGTGAATTCCTCGCCGATGTCCGCTGTTGACGCCTCAAGTGAAAATTGAGCGATTTGCCCGGCCGGACCACTGCCGGCGGCCCGAAGTGTCGGATCACCGGATGCCTGTGTCGCATTCCAGACGTTGCCGGTCTCTCCCCCGAGGCCGTTGGGACTGACGAAAGTGGCAACGGGGAGTTTATAGATGGTGCGCTGTGCGCCGTTGTCGAACTGGGCCACCATCTCGCCGCCGGGCGATATGCTGACGCCGGTGAATGTGCCGTACGTGGCGCCGTTCTGTCGCGCAAAATTCGGCGCGAATTCGGCGCCGAACTGGGTTACGCCGTCGTCTTGTCCGAGCGTGCCAAAGTCCAAGGTGACCTGCTCGACGTCCAGAATGGAGTCGCCGTTAAGGTCCGCGTCGTCCAGATCGGAGGCGCCGTTGGAAAACCCATGAACCGACATCTTATGCACGCCCACGATGGTTGGTTTGCCGTCGCCGCCGAACGTCAGGGCGGGTCCGGTGGCGGTCCGGGGTTGCACGGAAAATGGGTTGGTCTGTGACGTCACCGGGACACCCCCGGCCGTCAGGCCGCTGGGATCCAGCGTAATGACGGGGTTCGTGGAGTCCCCCTCGATCAGCAGAACCGCTCCCTTTCCGAGCTTCGTCGATGCCGGCCCGGTCGCGACGTCGGCGTTGATCTCATCTCGCAGTTCGGAAACGATTTGGGCCAGGGTTCGGTTTCCATCGATCTGTATCTGGTCATCTCCCGCGGCCGTGGAACCGGTGACGAAGGTATAAGTATAGGGGGTTCCGCCCACGTCCACGGAGAGGGTTTGACCGGCGTCCGGGATGCCGCTGAACTCCAATTGGCCAACACTCTGGTAAACATCTCCCGCGTCGTCGTAAAGATTAACCACCGCTGAACCGGCCGGCGGTTCCACGCCGACGTCCCATTCGTTGGCGCTGGATTTGGTCATGACAAGGCTGGTGTCATTGGCGTTGCCGAGAGTATCGAAAAATTGGATATCCATGCCGTATGCGTCGCCGAGGGCGGTGTTGGCGGGAAGGTTGGCTCCGATCTCGATTTGCGACGTGGCGATTGGCGTTCCGCGGATGTCGCTCAGATTCACGGTCTCCATGAAAAGGGACGAAATGGTCCGGGAGTTGGTGATGCCGGCGGTGCTGCCGTCCGGAAGAACGACATTTCCCTGAGGGTCGGTGGGCCACCCCTGGAGGTAAAATCCCGCCGTGTTCCGCAGGAACCCTTGTTCATCGGCGAAGAATGATCCAGCGCGCGTAAACATATATCCGTCGCCCGCCTCGGGCTCGCGCGCTCCGTTGACGACGAAGAATCCGTCGCCGGAGATGGCGATATCCGTTTGCGACGTGGTGCCCTGCAACAGACCCTGTACGTCGGTCGTCGCCCTGGGCCGCGACTGCACGCCGCCCGGAGAGTAAGCCGACGGCGACGTCTGCTGGGTCACCAGGGTCTGAAAATCCACGTTGGTTTTCTTGTAACCGACGGTGTTGACGTTGGTGATGTTGTCGGCGATGGCGCCCATCGCGCTGCTCTGCGCGGTGAGCCCGGAAACGCCGGAAGTCAATGCACCGAACAAACTCATACTCAGTCTCCTTAGTCATGGCTCCACTGGGGAGCACAGTCATTGTGATCGCCGAAACCCTCGACACGAGATGTTTCGTTTGGTGGGGACGTCGTCGTCAGCGAGGAACCCCACCGTCAAATCGTCTGATTTCGCGTTTCCTTCACCGACAAGACATTCTCCATCGGCACGCTGATCTCTCCCATGTAAAGGGACCTCTCGTCACCGTCGGCGCTCGCGCCCGTTACCCTTCCGAAGGTGGTCGTCGCCACGTCGATGGCAGAACCGTCCGAGCGCTTGGCGTTGACCTGGATGCGGTAAGTTCCATCGGGGACCGCATTGCCTTGGTTGTCCAACCCGTCCCACTCGAAAAGATGACGGCCTGGAGCGGTATTGGCTCCGGTCATGAGAATCACGTCGCCGAGTTCGTCGATGATGGCGATCACGGCGGCATCGGCCGCTTCGCCCAGCGTGTACGACGCGGTTGTCTCGCCGTTCTCCAGCGGCAGGGCATTGCCGGATGTTTCGATGGTCGAGCCGATATAGCTCACCATCCCGGCCACCTGGTTGTCGCGCTGAAGCTTCACGATTTCTTCCAGATTGGCGTTTTGGTAGATCTGCTGTTCGACGTTCGCGAACTGCACCAACTGGTTGGTGAACTCGTTGGCGTCCAGCGGATCCAGAGGGTCCTGATGCTGGAGCTGGGTCACCAACAGCGTGAGAAAGCGGTCGAGATCGTTTTCCAGCTGCGCGCCATCGCTCTCGGCCTGGCTGGTGGAGCCAGCGGGCGGTGATCCGGTTATTCCTTGAAGCATGATGTCTGCCTTTCCCGTTGGTACCGATTAGATTTCAATGTCGAGCCGTCCATCCGCGGTGAGACCGCCGCGTGAATAGTCTCCCAGGGTGCGAGCCGGGCCATCGTCGTCGAGTTCGGCTTGATTGCCACCGTGGGATCCGTCCGGGTGATTGGTGCGCGAAAGCGGGTTCCCAGAGGGGCGGCCGTCCTGGCCGCGAAGATTGAAACTCAAGCTGTTGGAGTCGGCCTTGAGGCCGGCGTCGTCGAGGGCTTTTTCGAGCCCGCGCGCGTCGGTTTTGAGCAGATCCAGCGTCTCCCGGCTGTCGACGGTAACGGTGGCGTTGACCCGTCCGTCCCCGGCAAGTTCGAGCCGGACCTCGACCCGTCCGAGCGACTTGGGCCGGAGGTGAATATCGATCCGATCGATGCCCGCCTTGACGGCCTTGGAGATCTGAACGGAGATCTGTTCGGTGACGGGCGGTTGCGGCGAGTGCGGCTTGTCCGCCGTCGGCGGCTGACCCGATCCCGCGCGCTGCCCGGCTTGCGGCGTGCCCGACGTTCCGATTCCGGCGACATCCGCGAAGGAACTCGCCGAGGTGGGAGCGGCGCTCTTGGCGCTTCCGGATGGGGCGGCGACCATATTAGCCTGGTTTCCTTGCGTTCCGGTTTGAAGCTGGAGGTCACCCGCGCCGGATTGTCCGTTGACCTGGATGTTCGGTTGAACGGTCGCGGATCCCTGGGCCGGGTTGAGGCCGCCGATGAAACCCGCCTTGGCGCTCGCGCCCACGGGGACCTGACCCGGCCGGGAACCGTTGTTCTGGCCGGCGCCCAACGAAGTAGCCGCGAGGCTCGAGGCCGGCTGCGAGAATAGGGAGTCACCCGGTTTAGCGACCGCGACGTTGATCTTCAGGTCTTCGCCGGCGGGCAGGGACTTGGCCAATTCATTGGCCTGGCGCGCCGCCGCGCCCGTTTTCACGGAGAGATCAACGCCATCATGCGCGGTGGCCGGAGCGGGATTGGCCTCGCCGCGTTGGTTCGGGTTTGGCTGTGACTGGTTGGTCTCCCGGCCCCGGGCGTTGACTCCGATCGGATCCACCGCATCGTCGCTGACGCCGGCGGTGCGGGCGAAGGAATTCGCCCCCGGAGCGGCGCTCGCCGGGTCGCTGCCCGCGTCCGCGAGAGACACATCCGAAACCCCAGTATCGTCCACGCCCGACAGGTCTTCGGCATGATGGATATACGGATCCTCATCGGCGGACGGACGGTTCACGTCCGAGTGCGTTTCGTTGGGATCTTTCCTTTGCGAGTCCCGGGTCCGATCGGCCGCCTCCCAGTCATCGTCATCGTCGGCGGGATCGGCATCGGAAGCAGGAGCGTCATCCCGTTCGCTCGCAGGCGGTAAAACCCGGTCCCGTGCCGCTGAATGGGCCAAGCTCATAGACGCTTTCATTTCCTTTGCGTCGAGGCGAACGCTCTGGTGCAGAATGTTCTGGAACGAAGTGGCGAGATCGGCCAAGCGGGTCGCGGAAGGACGCCCCTCGCCGGCGCCGTGGGGAACCGCGGTGGCGGCGTCGCGAATGGAAGCGGTCGCGGCATATGCAATGTTGTTCGTCACCATAAAGTCTCCAAAACTGGGGCCGAACCCTTGAAAGCAAACACCGGGCCAAGTTGGGGGCCATCTTCAATGCATTGGAAAACAATAAAAAAAACGGAGTGAACCGCGCAATGCCAAGGCAGGGTATGCCGGCCCGGCAAGAATTGCCCCACCGTGCCGGTCGTTTGTGCCCGTCGCCAATGTCGCGACTGGACCGTCGCGGAAAGAATGGACGGCAAATACAACTTCAAATATGCATTCATGTATGTTACTATGATCATAACGTGTATTAAACTTTGGCAGAGTTATGGCCATGAGTGTCCCCATCGATCCCGCCAGCCCGGCCGTGATCCATCGTCAGGTCGCTCCTTATTCCGCCTCCTTGGGCGGCGAGGGGGAGCGACCGGCGCACGGGCAGCCGCTGGACGGCGCGCGCAGAGTGGAGCCGGTTGAAAAGGCCGAGAAAGGCCGGGCAACCGAAGACGGCCGTTTCCGCGAGGGGCGGCATGACCGGGACCGCGAGCGGCTTTCGCCCAATGGCGAAGTTGAGGCCCAACCCGAGGTCGCCGCAAGCAGTTATGATCGCAAGTTGAGCTACGAGGCCGATGTGAACCGGGTTTATCTGGACATCGTCAACGAAAAAGACGACGAGATCCTGATGCGCATCCCGTCCGAGAGCACGGCGAAGTACCTGGAGCAGATCACCGCGCGGTCGGACCAGAAGGACGCCGCGATCCCGGCGCCGCGGGTTCTTCACATTGCTTAGCAAGCGCTCCTAGCGAGACAGAGACGCCCCCTCCCGCGCGGGATGCGCCCGGGCGAGCGTTTACGCTTCCTGGGAGCGCTGCGCCGTGAATCCCGCTCCACCGGTGGGCACGGCCAGGGCTTCCGGCCGGGTCATGAGGCCGGCGGCGATGTTCTTGTTGATCTCGATCAGGGCGTCGATCTTTTCCGCGGTCGCCGAAGCATGAAGTTCCATCGATCTCTTGAACACGAAGATGGAAATGCTGCCGATATTGTTCTTGATGTCGAGGGGCAGGCCGTGATCGTCGTTGGCGGCCTCGGCGGCGAATATGGTCCAGAGCTTGCGATTGTAGAGCAGCGCCTCGTCGAGCCGGGGCTGCAGGGCCGGCGCCCAATCCCTCCGGACATCCTCGAGCTGGCGCGCGGCCTTGAGGAGCGCGTTGGCTTCCTGCTCGCGTTGATCGACGGCGTGGGTCGCGCCCTTCCCATAGGCGTTGGCTGCGCGATTGTAGGCGTTAAGCATTGGCTATCAACTCCGCTTCATATTTGATGAGGCGCTTGGCCTCCTTGAGCGCCTTATAGTACGAGCCTCCGATTATGTTTTGGTTAATGTCGAGCAGCAGGGACGCGGTGCTGGGCGCCGCGTCCTGGATTTTCCGCACCAGCTCGAAATAGGCGTCGTGGAACCGGGTGGGATCGCGGTCCATGTACATGAGCTGCAGCGTGAGGTAGAGGTTCTTGCACGGCGTGTCGGCTTCTTCCGGGCGGATGATATCCTTCTCGCGAAGGATGGGCGCGCTGCCCTCGATGTGCAGCCGCGCCCGCTGCCGGTCGTTGGTGATGAGGGTTTCGCCGATGATCACCCGCTCGCCGGGCTTGAGATCCAGAACCAGGGCCATGATCGCGCTCGCTCGATGTTTACGGAATGGGACGGGGCGTCAGGGTAGCAGAAGACCGGGACGTACACGCGGAAAAATGGCGCAAAAAAATGGCCGGCGGCGCGAAAGGCGCCACCGGCCGGTCTCTTTTATCGCGTGGATGACCCTAGAACAGGGACAGCACGGCGGACGCAGACTGAGAGGCGAGAGCCAAGGAAGTGATGGACAGCTGCTGCCTGGTCTGCAGGGACAGCAACTTCGCGCCTTCCTCGTTGGGATCCGCCAGGGTCAGCTTGTCGCTGCCCTCTTCCAGGGTTTCGATGGTCTTCTCGGTGAAGTCCTGGCGGGTCTGGATGATCGACAGGTCATTGGCGATGGAGCTGCCGAAGTCCCGCACCGCGTTGGTGGCCGAGAGAAGCTGGTCGAGGGACACCTGGACGGCCGTTTCGTTTGAGAAATTGGCTTCCGATAGGCCCAAGCCGGTGGACGTGAAGTTGACGCCCTCGGTGGTCAGCTTGTTGCTGCGGTTCTCGTTGAAAACCGTTTCCAGATTGTCGTTCTCGAGCAGGTTGACGCCGCGATAGCTGGCGTCGGCCACGAGCGCGTCGATCTGGTTGCGGATTTCGTTGAAGTCGGCTTCCAGGCGGGCCACGTCGCCGGAACCGCCGCCAAAGGCGATGATTTCGCTGCTGGGCTCGTTGTTCCCCGTGAAGGACGCGTCCGCGGCGCCCGTGCCGAAGTCAAAGTCGATATCGACGCCGTCGCCCCACGTGGTGGCGTTGAAGCTCAACTCCAGCGAGGAGACGGTTCCGTTGGCGGTCAGTTCGATCTTCTTGGTGTCGGTGTTGAACGACGCGGTGATGCTGCCATCCAGATTGACGTCGTTGTTGATGCTGTCCACCAAACCCTGGATCGTCGTGGTCTCGTCGATGGCGATGAGGGCACTGTCGGTGCCGTCCACGGTCAACTGAGCCGTCGCCGCTTCGCCCGTATCGATGTCCACGAACCCGGCGGCCTGAAGGGTGGTGCTGGCGCTGACGCCGGTCGTAGTGGACGCTTTCGAGGTCAGGGTATTGCCAGAGACAATGCTGCCCGCCACGCGGGTGCCGCCGGCGCCGTCATCTTCCGTGGTCATCACGGCACTCAGCCCGAGAGCCGAGAACGTATCGGCGTCCGCGCCCGCCCCGGCGACGATGCGGATGGCGGCGTCGTCCACCAGGGACTTGATCTCCAACTGGCCGGACTTGTTGAGGGACGCCTCGACCTTGCCTTCAAGGCCGCTGTTGTTGATTTTGGCCACCAGCATCTCGGCCGAATCGCCATCCTCGATCACGATGTTACCCGAAGAGGTGCCTTCGATGGTGAGCGTAAAGGTGTCGTTGGCGTCGATACCGGCCAAGTCCACCAGGTTGGTCTCGCCGGCGATGTTTTCGTCGCCGTTGACGACCGCCTGACCCTGGGCGCTGGTCAGTTCTTCCTTGGCCTGGATGGCCAGGGAGTTCGGCCTGCTCGAGCAACTTGGACAGCGACGAAACGGCGTTGTCCGCTTCCTTGATGGTGGAGATGCTCTGGCCCATGGAGTCCAGCAGACGGTTCAAATCGCCGGCCCGGTTGTTGAGCGCCTGGGCGGCGAAGAAGTTGCGCGGATCGTCGAGAGCGCTGTTGACCTTGCGGCCGGTGGCCAGCCGTCCCTGGACGGTGTCGATGTCGCGCTGGGTGTTGACGAGGGAGAGAAGGTTGGAGCGCATGGCTCCGGAGAGAGCGAGGTTACTGGTCATAACGGGTTCCTTTCCTAGGAATGACGTAAGCGGACATTTCCGTCCGATGCTGCACTTAATACGAGCATGATCGACCAAAGTCAACACTTTTTGCGAGTAGTCACTCGGAAGGGTTGTTCGCGGATCTTTCGAAGGGCGCTACAGCGTGTCCCGTCCGCCGTGGGCCGCCGACCAGCCCACCGGATCGCCGAGAAACGCCCGCGCCTCGGCGAGGTCCGCGGACGGAAAGTGTTCGCCGGCCTCGGCCTCGCGCAGGATGTCCCACCAGGTGGCCAGATAGTGCAGGCGGATGCCGGCGTCGGCGAGGGTGTCCAGCGCGCCCGGGAAGATCCCGTAGTAGAACACCACGAAGGCGTCCGACACCGACGCGCCGGCCGCCCGCAGCGCGTCCACGAAGGCGATCTTGCTGGCGCCGTCGCTGGCCAGGTCCTCCACCAGCAGCACTCGGTCACCGTCCGCGAAAGTGCCCTCGATCTGGGCGTCGCGGCCGAACCCCTTGGGTTTCTTGCGCACGTACAGCATGGGCTTGGACATGGCCTCGGCGAGCCACGCGGCATAGGGGATGCCGGCCGTCTCGCCGCCGGCCACCGCGTCGATGGCGTCGAAACCGGCGGCGTCGTAGAGAACGTCCAGCGCCTTGGCGATCACGTGGCGGCGCTCGGGCGTAAACGAGATCAGCCGCCGGCAGTCGATATAGACGGGGCTGGCCCAACCCGAGGTGAACCGGTAGGGCTCGCCCGGTCGGACCCCCACGGCGCCGATGCGCAACAGGATCCGCGCCGTTTCCGGATCGGCGCCGAGGATCGGTTTGGCGGTTTCCGTTAGGTGGGGGCCGGTGGGTGGGGGCATGTTTGTTCTCGCTGGCCGGGAGTATTCCAAGGGACGACGGTTTGTTTTAGAGGCAACGCCGGGTTGACTCAATGGCTTGCCGATCCGGTTCCCGCCGGAGGAAACGCCGCCACCGGTCTTGACGACACGTGTCGTCAAAAAAAGGCCGAAAATGACGACATTTTTCGCGAAAATGATGACAGTTGACGACTTGACATTTGCTAAGTCGTTGATTTCATTTGGCCGAAAAAAAAGGGCCCAAAATGTCGTCATTTGTCGTCATTTGTCGTCATTTGTCGTCATTTGTCGTATTTTGCCTTGAACCAATTGAAATCATTAGTACATTCAAGAGTATTCATTCTCGCTCCGTAACGATGCAAGTCGTTGATATCAAACGAAACACGCCGTTTCGATCCCGGATCGTTCCGCCTTCGATGTCGTCATTTGTCGTCATACTGGACTGTTCGTTCCAATGAACGATTTCCGCCCAAACGACGGCCGCAAAGGAAAAACATAGGAATGATATCCGATATTGGTCAGGGTTTCAATCCGCTGCTACCGCCGCGAGCGTGGCTTCAAATATCGGACGACCACCACCGCGAGCACGGCGAACGCCACGGCCGCCACCGCCGCGTAGCCGAAGCGGTGGACCCAGGGGAGGATGGCCGCCATGTGGTGCCCGGCAACGTACGCGCCGTAACCCCAGACCGCCGTCCACAGCGCCGCGCCGAGGGCGTTGTAGAGCAGGAACTTCGGCCACGGCATGGCGACGGTGCCGGCGGTGATGCCGTTGAGCTGACGCAAGATCACGAAAAACCGCGCCACCAGCACGATTTCGCCGCCGAAGCGGCGAAAGAACGCCTCCACCTTGGCGAGGCGCGGCTCGGTGATCCCCACCCGCGCGCCGTAGCGGAGCACCAGTCGCCGCCCGCCGAACAGCCCGATGGCGTAACCCACGTTGTCGCCCAGCACGGCCGCCAGCCACACCGCGCCCAGGAGCGGCCCGATGGGCATGTCGCCTTTCGCCGCCAACAGTGCGCTCGTGATCACCAGCGACTCGCCGGGCAGGGGCGCCCCGAAGGATTCGAAGAATACCACAATGAAAACGGCGGCGGCGCCGTACTCACGCAGATACGGTTCGATCCATGCGAAGGCGTGTTCAAGTCCGGTCATGGGACGGTGAGCGCTCCCGGGTGGATCGGCAAGCGATGTTCGACCCATTGTAGGGCGTGTTAGCGTCCGCGTAACCCGCCGAATGCATTAAATGCAAGACCGTCACTGCGAGCGGAGCGAAGCGGTCCAGTTTTGCCCATTGCCGCATGCACTTCTCTGGATCGCCGCGTCGCTCCGCTCCTCGCTAGGACGGGTAGGACGGGG
The DNA here is from genome assembly GCA_963771545.1 of uncultured Alphaproteobacteria bacterium. Classification (GTDB taxonomy): domain Bacteria; phylum Pseudomonadota; class Alphaproteobacteria; order Rhodospirillales; family Defluviicoccaceae; genus CAKZLS01. The sequence continues at coordinate 2,146,193 of CAVYTX010000002.1, read as the reverse complement.
CGGGTCGGGTGTGCCGCGGCCAGCGGGATCCGGAGAGGGCGGTTTGCAGGTTGAGTTAGCCTCTTTGGCGGTTGCCATCTATAATTTGCCGACAGAGCAACCGGCATCGTGGGGGGAGCCAGACCTGATGACGGACAGCTACGATGTTTTCCTGAGCTACAGCCACAACGACCGGGACGCGGCCGCGAACCTCCACGGTCAACTCGAAAAGCTTGGGCTTAACGTATTCTGGGACGAGAAAGGCATCCGCACGGGCGATCTCTGGCCCAACACGCTGCAGGACGCGGTGGACGGCTGCGAGGCGTTTGTCGTGCTGGTTGGACGCGACGGGGTGGCGCGATGGATCGGCGCCGAGACCCAGGTCGCGCTCAACCGCTATTTCGGTCCCAACAACGACTCCGAACGCTTGCCGATCTTTCCGATCCTTATTGGCGAGACCGAGCCGGATACACTTCCACCGTTCCTGCGGCTGTTCCAGGCGGAGCCTTGGAACGGCGCCGACTCCCTTGACAAGGGGTTCCTTCAACGGATTGCCGAGCGCACCGTCGTGGCCGACACGAAGACCCGGTTCGAAGAGTTGCCCGTTCGTCGGGCTCGACGCCTACAAGACGAAACAGGCCCAACTGTTCTTCGGGCGTCAGAAGGAGACCCTGGACGCCCTTACCTTTTTCAATACGCACAACGAACCGGTCGTGCGCTGGCTGGAGATCAACGGAAACTCGGGTTGCGGCAAGTCGTCGCTGATGAACGCCGGCCTGTTGCCGCTGGTGGAGAAAGGCTGGCTATGGCGCCGCACCGGTTGCGAGCGCTGGACGTGCATCGGCCCGATGGTTCCGGGAAAGGACCCGGTGGAAATGCTGGCCGAGTCCCTGATAGAGACCGCCAAGAAGGCGTTGGGTGAAACCGTGAAGATGGGCGAGCTCGTCAAGGAGCTTAAAAGCGGCGACGATGCCTTGCGCTACTGGTTGCGCGAACGCAAGGCTACAGACACGGCCTTCTTGCTCGCCGTCGATCAGTTCGAGGAGCTGTTCACGTTCGCCAATGAGCAGGAACGCGGCCGCTTCGATCGACTGCTCGCCAGCGCGCTTGCCGATGACGCCTGCCCTTTGTTCGTCATCTCCACCGTGCGGGCCGATTTTCTCCACCGCTTCGACGATGTCCCGCGGCTGAACGACGTCCGCAACCACCGCGGCAAGCCGTGGACGCTGGCGCCGATTGGGCCCGACGGCCTGCGCGAGGTCATCGAGGGCCCGGCCCGGCTCACCGGCCTCGATATCAGCGAGGTCAAGGGCGTGATCCTGGAGCAGGCCGAAAACGATCCCGGCGCCCTGCCCTTGGTGGAGAATGCCCTGGAGTGGCTATGGAATGACAAATCGAACAACCGCCTGAGCGAGCGGCGGTTCGATGAGGCGGGTGGTCTCGCCGGTATCCTCAGCCACCGGGCCGACGCGTTACTCGAGGCGTTGGATAACGAAGGGCGCGCGAACGCCTTGGAATTGCTATTCCAACTGGTCAGGGTCGACCCCGAGGGAGTTCGGCATGCCCGCCAGCGGCTGCCGATGGCCGAGGCCGAGAGCGTTGCTGGCGCTGGCGACCGCGAGCGCGGCCGCGACCTGCTTAACCGCCTCGCCGGCCAGCAAGTTAAGGGCGTCACTTCGGGCCCGGTGCGACTGATCACGATCACCGACGAAGGCCGATGGGTGAACCTGATCCACGAGACGCTCATTCGCAGCAAGGGGCTGGACGCCGAGGGCAAGCCGCAACCCTATTGGCCCACCCTGTGGGACTACATCGAACAGCACAAAGAGCGGGCGGCATGGCGCGACCGGCTCCGGGCGGATATGCGGACATGGTTGGAGAAAGGGAAGGCGCCCGGGTTCCTGTGGTCGCACGAAAGGGTGCGGGAGTTGTACTCGGTCATGCAAGAACCCGGTCCGAGGTTCGAGTTGAACCCGAACCAACAGGAGTTCGTCGGGCCGATCGATCCCGATAACATGCTGGCGGAGTTGGAAAAGCCGGAAACGACACACAAACAGCGCCTCCTGATCGGCGAACGGCTCGACATCTTGGGCGAGCCCCCGTCCCGCTGGGGCGTCGGCGTCGACAACGGCATGCCGCAAATTGACTGGCGGGCTGTATCCGGCGGCGAAGCGACGATTTCGATCTTGTCCGAACCGAATGATCCGCGATCGGAGCCAAAGGAAACGCTTCCGCGCATCGTGAATCCCTTCAAAATCGCCCGCTACCCTATCACCGTCGCCCAATACCGCGCGTTTATCGAGGCCAAGGACGGGTGGCGCGATTCGGTTTGGTGGGGTGGCGATCTGTATCGCGATGCGGACGGAAACACTTACGAATTCGGGCGCTTCGGCAACCATGCGGCGGTGTATGTGAGTTGGTTCGATGCGGTGGCCTTCTGCCGCTGGCTCAGCCGGTGCCTGGATACCGAAGTCCGCCTGCCGGACGAGTGGGAGTGGCAACACGCGGCCACCGGCGGCGACAGGGGGAGCATCTTTCCGTGGGGCGCCGATTGGGACGCCAAACGGGAACCTTGGCGGGCCAATACGTTCGAGAGCCGGTTGGGCCAGGCGACGGCGGTCGGCATGTACCCCGCCGGCGCCTCCCCGACGGACATTCTCGACATGGCGGGCACTGTCTGGGAATGGTGCCTGAACAAGTTTGAGACGCCCCAGGTGACCGTGTCTAACAGCAACGATTTCGATTTTCGCGTGCTGCGCGGCGGGTCCTGGGACCTCAATCTGGACCTCGCGCGCTCAGCCATCCGCTTCAGGTACTACCCGGACATCCGGCACAACAACATCGGTTTCCGCGTGGTGTGTTCGTCCCCATCCTTGGACACTGATCACTGAACGCGGCGCGTTAGCGCCGCGTCGCATTTTTTTGACTCAGTCTCCTGCTAACGCCCTCGCCCGGCGGTGTTCGGCCGGGCGGATCGGCAACATTTCGAGGATATGGCGGCGGAGACCCCAGCTATCGGCGTGCCTGACATGGTTGATCCAGCCCTGGACGCTCGCGTCGAGTTCGGCAAAGCTGATCTCGCCCGCGTGATAAGCAGCCAATCGCGCGCGCAGCCGCCGATGGGCGTGGCGCACCTTGCGCGCCTTAACCAGCCGGTGGGTGGGAAAGACGACGAAGCCGAGCCACGGAATTCCCGCGCCGACCGGCAGTGCTTGCGGCGGCAGGCCGGGATTTCTGGATCGCCGCGTCGCTGCGCTCCTCGCGAAGACGGCGAGGGCGTTCTTGACGGCGGCGAGGGGGCTCGATGTCATTGCGAGACGCGGAGCGGCGCGGCAATCCAGAATCGTCGATGACGCACTCCGCCGTCGCAAGGACCGGATCGCTCCCCCGTGCTGGCGCTCGGGGTCGCATTGACAAAGAAGGAGGCCGCGCGGGGATTCAGGCTTGGGACGCGGCGTCCTGTTCTTCCCAGATGGCGAAGATCTTGCCGTTGCCGTCGTAGCGGGGCCATTGGTCGCCCCAGAGCTCCGCCTCGCCGCCGTGCTGGCGGGCGCAGGTGCCCACCATGGTCATGCCGTGGGCGGCGAGCGAGCGGCGGACCTCGTCCAGCGTCTTGCCGTCCTGGGCGACGGCGTCGGCGCTATCCGGCGGATAGAAAGTCCCGTCGGTGGCGTCACTCCAGGCGGGCGCCTTATAAACCGTCATCGTTCGCCGATCCTTCCTGTGATGAGCATGGCCCGGAATTTAACCATCGCGATTATAGGGAGAAAGAATTTGCCATGCCAGTGAATACGGGCCGCCGGCAACCGCGAAGACCGTGCCGGCCGTCAGGACGCTGCGGCTGATATTCCGCTGGGCTCTTCCATCCCGAGAAGCGACGAGAGACGCTGGCCCGGCCGCAACAGATCGGCGAGCGTGTAGCTATCCAGAACACCAAAGAAGGCCGCCAGGGCCTCGTGCAAGGCGCGGCGGAGTTCGCAGGCCGGTGTCAGCGGGCAGCCGTTCTCAATGGCGTCGAAGCATTCCACAAGCGTGACGTCGCCCTCGGTGGCGCGGATCACCGCGCCGATATTGATCTCTTCCGGGGGTTTCGCAAGCCGGACCCCGCCGACCCGGCCTCGAACGCCTTCCAGATAGCCGAGGCGCCGCAATTCCGCCGCCGCCTTTTTCAGGTGGTTGTAGGACACGCCATAGGCGCGGGCGATCTCCGGAACCGAACTCGGCGTGTCGCCGTTCAGCGCCGCGTACATCAGCACGCGGACCGCGAAGTTCGAAAACTGCGTCATGCGCACGAACGCGAACTCCTTACCCGCAAATCAAACTCCTTTCCCGCAAATCAGTGGCCTTGCCAAATACAGGCCAATGATATACACTTTGTTTATACAGGTATATAAGATATGCGATTTTCCGGCCCGGGGAAAGATCGCTTTCGCCGTGGGCCGAGGAAGAGGGAGAATGAGACATACCGACGCGCGAGGATTTTGCGAAGGACCTTCACGCCTTGATCGAAAAAGGCGCCAAGGACGGCGTTGATCCGGTCGATATGGCCAATGAGCTCCAGGATCAGGTCAACGTGTTCATCGGTCAGCACAACCTCGAATATGAGCTTAACCGGCCCACCAGCAAGTCGTGACGGCGGCGGCTATGCCGCCGCCTTGCGGTATTGGGTGGGCGTGGAGCCGGTCCAGCGGCGGAAGGCACGGTTGAAGGCGGTGGGTTCGGAGTACCCGAGCAGATAGGTGATCTGCGACAGGCCCAGCCGATCGTCGCTGAGATAGCGCTCCGCCAACTGCTGGCGAAGGTCGTCGAGGACTCGCCGATAGGATAGGCCCTCGGCGCTCAGCCGCCGTTCCAGGGTGCGGCTGCTCATGTTGAGTTCCCGCGCCACGGTGTCGATGTTGGGCTCTCCGGTGGTGAGCAGGGTGGCGATCAGCTCGCGGACTTGATAGGTCAGGCTTTGAACCGCCGGGCGGCGGCCCAGGATCTCGCGGCAGTAACGCTCCAGAACCTTGAGCAATCCACTGTCGGCGGTTCGGATGGGCAGGTCCATGGCTTTGCGGCTGAACACCAATCCCGTTCTGGGTTGATCGAAGCGCACCGGCGCGCCGAAAATCCGGTTGTGCTCGGCGAGGTCGCCGGGTTTCGGAGTGCGGAAGTCCACCCGGTCCGGGCTCAGTTTCCTGCCCGTCATGGCCCGGCAGGCGGTCAACAGCACGCTCATGCCGAAGTCGTCGATCTGCCGGCAATCGAGGACTTCGGGATCGACGATGCGGGAAATCAATGACACCCGATTGCCTTGAATGACCAGTTCCGCTTCCGCGCCTTCGCTCAAGACGCTGAGGTAGCGGGTCAAGTTCCTGAGAGCCCCGCCGAGAGTTTCGGAACTCAAGACCACGTATCCCAGCAGTCCCACCTGCTTGGGGTGAATGGACTCGCCCAGGTGCAGACCCCAGAACGGATCGTCGAGACGGTCCGCGGCGATCTCCAGGAACCGGACGTGCTTGCGGAAGGGAATGCGTTTGTCGGGATCGCGCAATTGCGAGCGAACCAGGCCGGCCTCCTTGATCGCGGTGTCGGCGCGGACGCCCCGGTCTCTCATGTGCTGGAACGTGAGGCAGGCCCAGCGAGCATCGACGGACAAGGACGCGGACATGAAGCCTGTCTCCGGTTGTTGTGGCGGCTCAAACGGTTGTAGTGACTCAAGCTGACGCAACCGCGCCGGAAAAGCAACCCACTTGGCGGAAAGTGTCAAGACTTTGGCGGGAGATGTCAACGACAATGCTCCCATGAACTGCTAGGTATCGGTTGTGGAGGCACAGTTCTCCGGAGCCCCCCGAAGAGGAGCATCCCCAACTTGCCGCGAACCTCCTCCGTGTTTGTGCCTCCACCACCCTTCAGGCCGCCCGCGCGGCCTTGTTCTATTCCGGTTCGGTTCGCGGGCGCGGAGTCCGGGTCCGGCGGGAGAGAACGCCGTGAACATCGAGCGGGACATGCGCCGCGTTTGCGTGGAAGCGACCCGGTTGGGGTTCCACCCGGCGAAAGTCGTCCATATGCTCAACCGGCAAGGGGCCATCGGCGCCGCGAGACGCCTGATGGCGTCGCCGAACTTTTCCGAGCGCGACCTGACTAAATTTTTCGAGTTGGGCCGTCTGGACCTTACGGTGGAGGCCGTGGTTCTGCGAAATCCGCAGCATTTCCATGAGGGCGAAGTGGTCGCGGCCTTGCGGCGGCTGGAGCGATTTGGCTATTCCATCGAGAGATTCGCCTGCCGGGGTCTGCCCAGGCGCTGAGCCGCTTCCCGTTCTTCAATGCCGTGGCGCCGGAACCGGCGTGGCCTCGCGCAGCGGCGGCGGGTTGCCACCCTTGGCATCGGCGGCCGCCGGGCCGGCCGGCAACTCGGGCGCGTCCGGTCGCGGCATCAGGGCAAGCACGATGAGCGCGACGGCCGCCATCGCCGACACCGCGGGGATGATCAGAGCGCGCACGGAGAGCGGTTTTTTCACGCGCGGCATCCGGCGCCGGAAACCCCATGACGGCCGCTTCCAGCCCCGATGGTGACATAGCGCCCGCCGCCAACCGCCGGAGATGGTTGCCCCGCGGTTTGTCGCGGGCGTAAATCCGTGTCGATCATGACGAAGAGGTAAACGGAATGGCCGTTTGGGGTCAACACATCGGGCCTTCGACCCAAAAGTGACGGCTGCCACTGCCGCAATCCGCCAATTTAATCAAAATGTAAGGTTTCGGGGGGATTCTGGATTGTCGATACGCGCGAGGAGAAGAAATGACCGCGCCACAGAAATTCGCGGCCGAGATTCGGCCGCCCCGGCGTTCCGATGGCAAGTGCCGGCTCTGCGCCGTCAAGGGAGCGCCCGGCTGGTTCCGCTTCGAAGGCGGAGTTCGGGCGATGGCCTGCCCATTTCGGCAAGACGAATACGCACCGGCTTGCCACGCCGGGCGCGCCGATGTTCCGACGGCCATTCACGGCCCGCGCGAACCCAACCGGGAATGGGGCGGCGACGGTCCGTAAGATGTCGCGCGGCTCGCGGGGCGTCGCCCCCTTCGATCGGCTTTCTCGGCTTTCGCCAAAAAGTGCGCGTCCGGCCAGTTGCGGGTCTAATGGATCGGAGGGGCCTTCATATCGACGACCACGCGGACGGTTTCGCGAACCCGCCGCCAAAACCCGACGGCTTCCGACTGTCCGAGTTCGTTTCATTTCCTTAACCCGGAGATCCGCTTCATTTGGCGCATTCTCGCCGAAGCGCCTTGTAAGATTGCGGGCCGCCGCCTCTATCTGCGATTTCTCGACCATGCGGATAGACCATACCCATAAGCTTCATGCAAGAATGTCGCTCATGTCCCGTCGTCACCTTGATAACCGTCAAGTGCATGGGACGTCGAGTTTTACCCGCGCGAATCATGCCGCTTTTGCCTGGGGTTACAGCGCCGTTTTGGAGTAGCGTATGGTTGACAAAGGGTCCTATTCGATGGTCGGGGAGTCATTGATGGTCGGGAAGGCGCGAATTTCTTGCTTTGGCTGCCAGGCTCGTCACACCACCGAGTGGTGTGCGCTCAACGACGCGGAATTGGCGCGGCTCGACACCGTCAAGCTTCCCCACGAATACGAGGCAGGCGACACACTTTTTCAGCAAGGCGAGGACTGTGAAGGCATCTTTTGCGTGAAGTCGGGCCTGATCGGCATAAGAAAGCTGGATGCGTTCGGAAATTCTGCTCTGGTCAAACTGTGCTGCCCCGGAGAGACCATTGGTTTTAGAGCCTTTTTGCGAAAATCCGAGCATCGGACGACCGCGGAAGTCATGATGCCCGGTGTGGTCTGTTTCATCGAGCGCGCGACCGTTCGCGGACTTCTGGAACAAAACCCGAATCTGGGTCTCCGTTTTCTCGACCACACGGTCAGGGACGCCGACGAGTTCGAGGACCGCTTTCGAAAGCGTCAATTTCACGGTGGACATGCGATTGCTGAATTTGTTGATGGTGCTTTACGAACGATTTGGACACTTGAACGAGCGGGGTGAACCGGTATTGGAACTTCCGCTGGCGCGTCAGGATCTCGCCGCGATGATCGGAACCTCTCCGGAAAGCATGTCTCGGACCATCGCGAAGATGCAGCGGCAAGGACTAGCCCGATTTGAAGGCAGAAGCGTCCGATTCCACAGTATCGGCGCGTTGGTCGAGCGACTGCCGACGTCATAGTATAGGACCGTCGCGATCTATTCGATCCTCTTTCGCCACTCCCATGGTTCCTCGAATTGACCGCGCCACAGGCCTTCGCGTCTTGCCTTGGCGGCGCCTTCGGCGCGCGTGAAATCCGCGCCGGTTTCGGGATCCGCCAGCGCCCAACCACTGGCGACCACCAACTCGTTGAGGCTGAGCGGCCCCACGGTGCAAAGGGCAATGAGCCGATCGTGGCCGTCGCGCGCGCCGCCCTTGCACCGCACCTTTTGTCCGCCCACGAGCCAGGACAAACGCTGCATCGCTACCCTGCCGCAAGGATAGGGGCTTCCTTTGCTTAAGCGGCACTCCTGGTCGAGTTCGGGAGCATCGATGCCTTGAAGGCGGATGCGCCGGCCCGAAATTTCGAGGGAATCGCCACTGGTGGCGTGAGCCTCGCCAACAATCTCGCTTGTCGGCTCGGCGGCGCTGGCATCCGTCAGGATGACGGGAAACCAGCCGGACGCGATGCCACGGATCATCACGACGATCATCGGCAGCGCGCCCGCCAATGCCCGCGCACCGGCCATCATCCCTGAACCCGATCGAGATTGCCCTTGATCCGCTGTTCGATCTGGCCGTTGCGGACGCGCATGAACACCAGCGTCATGCCGTTGCCGGTCAACGTCCGATCGTAGGTTTGGACAACGTAGTCGCCATTGTCCTCGATGGTGAAAACGTTGACGGTCAAGGTGGATCCGGCTACGCGCGCCCATGCGTAGGGCGCGCCATCCACCGGGCCGGGAACCCGCACCCCCTGGGTCTCGGAAGACGGCGGATCGGCGCTTGGCGCGGCGACCGCCACATAGACGTTCGACCGGGCGGTCGGTTCGAACACCAGAACCTGCTCCTTCTCGACCAGTTCGGCTTTGGCTTTGTGAATGGTGGTGTTCCATTCGACGGCGAAGCCAAACCGTCCCTCCGGTCGAATGCGGACGACCAACTGGCGATTGCGCGGTTCGCCCATGGGGAACATCGTTCGGCCTTCGTATTTGCCATAGAAGGCCTGAATTGGCGCGTCGTCCGACCGCGCCGCCGGTACGGCGACCGCCGCCGTGGCGGTAACGAGTATCAGCATAGAAATCAGCGCGCGCATGGTCTTTCCTCTTCGGGCGGACGATCGGGTATTCAATTGGCCGGTGCTCCGTACCGGGCCATGGCCTTGTCCGCGAGCGCGGTGGCGGAGATGTAAACCAGGAAGAACACCATGATTTCCACTTCGATGGATCCAGATCCGAGGAACAGGAGCGCCTTGAGAGAAATATAGGCAAACAGGGCCCCAATAACTCCCGGCAGCATTTTGACGATGAAAGACATGCTTCAAACCTCCCAGGCCGCGCGACGCGCCGGCGGGCCGGTTAACTTTGTGAATCCGAGTGATCGTTGGTATAGGCTATAACATATATGACGAGGAAGTAACGAAAGGGGCGCCGCACTGCTGATGCCATCGCCAACGCTAATGACCCGGAGAACGCTCGCGACAGTCAAGACGATAGGTTTGACGACCTTAACGCTTGTCGCCGCCTGTTCGGCGGACAGCCAATCCAAACCCAATCTGGCCGGGGCTTGCCAGATGACCCAATGCGTCTGCGCGGACGCGTCGGCTTTGTTTTGGCAAGCCGCCGACACCGTTCCCATTCAGTGGCAACAGAACGGCGAAGCCTCTTGCCCACCCGGGTATGCCCTCGTGCGCTCCGACGAAGACAAAAACAAAAAGAAAAAGAATTAGCGCGGGGTTTAACGACCCGGCGGTCAAAATCCGCGCGCTGCTGCCGGATGGAGGCGGATCTCCACTTGGCCCCTAAGAGCCGCTAAACCGAAATTGTTGACAACGGCAACGGCGTGCGCGTGCCTTCGACGACGACGATGCCGCTCTCCGTCACCGTATACCGTTTGCTGTCTTCCTGCAGGTCGTAGCCGATCACGGTGTCCTCGGGGACCCGCACGTTCTTCTCCAGAATGCAGCGCCGGAGCTTGGCGCGGCGGCCGATGTCGCAGTGGTCGAAGATGATACTGTCTTCGATCAGGGCCCCGGAATGAACGCGGACATCGCGTCCGATCACGGAATTGCGGATCCGCCCACCGGAAATGATGCAAGCGCCCGACACCACGGAATTGATGGCTTCGCCCCGCCGGTCGTCCTCGTCGAACGCGAACTTCGTCGGCGGGCTCGAAAAGCTGGACGTGCGCAGCGGCCAAGCCGAGTTGTAAAGATTGAGCGCGGGATCGATGGCGCGGATGTCCATGTTGGCTTCGTAATAGGCGTCGAGAGTGCCCACGTCCCGCCAGTAGGGAAGCTTGCCAACGGGTTCGCCGGGAATGTTATTGGTCGTGAAATCATACGCGAAGATTTCGGCTTTGCCGATGGCCTTGGGGAGGATATCGCGGCCAAAGTCGTGGGAGCTGTTTTCGTCGAGCTGATCTTCCTCGACCATCTTGAGCAGCATGTCGGTGGAGAAAATGTAGTTTCCCATGGAGGCATAGACCCGGTCGGGATCGTCCGGCATGGACGGCGCGTCGGGATCCTTCTCGATAAAGGCGGAGATGCGGCCGCCGCGCTGGGTTTCGAGGACGCCGAAGTCCTTGGCGAACTTCCTGTCCACCGGAATGGCCGCCACTGTCACGTGGGCGCGCTTCTGCTCGTGGAACTCGATCATCTCGCGGATGTTTTGGCGGTAGATGTGATCGGCGCCGAACACCGCCACGACATCGGGGCGGGATTGTTCGATCAGGTTGATGTTCTGATGGATGGCGTCGGCGGTACCCCGATACCAGTTCTTGCCCGAGGAGCGCATTTGCGCCGGCACCGGGACGACGAATTCGTTCTTCAGAATACCGTTGAAATTCCAGCCGTCGCTGAGGTGCTGGAGGAGGGATTGGCTGCGGAACTGGATCACCACGTAGATGGAGTAAATTCCCGAATTGACCAGATTGCTCAGCACGAAATCGACGATTCGGTACTTGCCGCCGAAAGGCACCGCCGGCTTGGCGCGCTCCTTGGTCAGCGGGTACAGACGCGTGCCTTCGCCGCCGGCGAGCACGATGGCCAAAACTTTAAGCTGCATATCAGATCCCCCTTCCTGGCGTTCTCGGCGCGGATTGTTTTCGCCATCCTTTTTAGCACCCGCGGCAAGAATACGGGAGCGTTTCTTTAAGGTTTTTGCCGATTTGCACATCCGGATGCCGCGGCGCGGCGCCGGCTCGCCGCCCCGGCCGGCCCCCCTCATGGAAGTGCGTGCGGAACGGTGTCCGCTGATGGAACGGCCGATATCAGGGGCTTTTGATATTTCGCCCCGCAAGCTACCGTCGGTCGGAAAACGGCACCGTTTACGGAGATGTGGATAAGCGCAGGTTTAAAGACGAAAGTCGCTGCTGATGCATTTGCTACATATACCTCCCCATTGCTCCCTCAATTGTGCTCAGAACAAAATTTTTCAATCGCTTTTGCCACAGAATCAGTAATTTTCTTTCTATAACTTGGATCCCTGAGCTGAATTTCCTCGTTTCTGTTTACGATAATGCCACATTCAAGCAGCACTGCAGGCATTGTCGCATTTTTAAGGATCACCAAATCATCAAATCGATAAACGCCATTTTCTTGACTGAGCAATTCGCGTTTTTCCCCCTTGATATTCTCTGCATGATGAAGTGATGGTTGCAAAGAATTTTCTACCAACTCCGCTCCAATTAAGTTTGCCAATTTTGTACTATCATCAACAAATATATTTTTATTTGAAACAAATATCGAGAAACCCCGAAACCGATTAGAAAATAATCTTTTGTTTCCATTAGGATACCATGTTTTCAGGTAAATTTTTTGTACCGAGTCATGATGGATGGATATGAGAACGTCTGCATTTTGTTCGTTAGCAAGTTTTGATCTGTATTTTAATTCAATGTCATGACCGTTTTTATTTATGATAAACGAATTTATAAAACCACCATTTTTCAGCGTTTCATGCAACACCTTTGCAACTTGAATATTATAATAATATTCTCCCAGACCTATTGAACTAGTAGCTCCAGGTTTCTGTTTGCTGTGGCCCGCATCAATTCCAATTATGAAGTTTTTCTTTTCACAGTTAACCGATGAATTTGCTGGCTGAGAAGCAAAAATTAAACATATTATCACAAAAAGTGTAATGTAAGTATCTATAAACATTATAAAATGTATCGAATTATTCTATTTATTACTTCTTGTTTTTCGTTAAATATTTTTAATTCCCCATTTATTGTCTTAAGAGTCAAAGAATGCTTTGCCATACCAGAAATGCTTTTAGCACGGGGTGGATTCTTTACAGTGAAATTAATGAGAAATTCAATCGCACTTGAAGCTTCATGGTGGTTAATAATGTTGACCTCTCCGGCAAGGTTATATTGTATAATTGGCCAGCGTTTACAAAAATAATTTTTATCTTTCCGAATAAAGGTTTTATCTACAACGCCAACTCCGTAGTAATTTACCTGTTCCGCGTATGTGTTCAGGATTTCTGACATATCGCAATTGGCGGAAACTTCTAAATAATCCTGCACAAACTCGTTCATCGCCATTGTCTCTGAGCGAAGGGCGGAGATCGCGGTCCGTTGTTCGGAGTTGTCCATGGTGTCGCCTCTATCACCATTCGCCCAGGTTTTCATCTGCTCTCCACGCTCCATGACAAACAGCATTTTATTTGAATCGATGTACCAGGGCTCAAGCTGGCTTAGAGCGTTTTGTCCCAAGAGGAGAGGCCCATCGACCTGCCCAATGGAGGCGGTAACATCGGTTAAATAGTGGTCGCCGATTTTCAAACTCTGAAGGCGCACCCTCTTGCTTTCTACAATGGAGCCGTCAGCAATTTGATATCGCGCCGATTTTAAAAAGTGGGAATGTCCAATGGTGTTGGTTCGAGCAAGAGTAAGAAAAACGTCAGCCGGAATATGAACCTCGGATGCTCCTGTGTCCAGAATAAAATTTAATGTAATTTTATCGTTAATGTTAACAGGTAATTCAAACACTCCACCATTTTTGCCGAGTAGTATTTCATCAGCCAATGAATTCCTGCATATTATAGTTGTAAGTGCAAAAGAGAAAAACAGAGTGTTGGAAATGTGTCTGATCATTTAACTATTCTCTCCAAATTACTGGATCATGAAATGTAGATAGTTAAGAGACCTTTGGGAGATTTTAGGGGTAACGTGGGCTCTTGTCTCGATTTTATAGTAGAAGATAGGGGACTGGACAGGGCCACGCTGAAAGTGTGGCTGTGCCATCTTTGCACCGATTTTCTTTAAATTTGGTTGCGGTGGCGCCGGGAGTCGTCGCGCCCAATAAGAGCAGGTAAAAAGGAGCGTCGGGCGGGCGCCCCCCGGTGTCCGCGAAGGCTAATTGCCCGCGCGGCGGGGGATATAGGCTCCGTCGGACATGCCGATGAAGTGATCGTCGACATCGGGATGGCGGATGGGCTCGCTCGACGGATCGGGTTCGAGGTTGCGTTCCGCCACGTAGGTGCGGCCGCCGCCGCCGCCGTCCTGAAGCACGTGGTACCAGGGTTTGTCCTTCGGAGGACGGCTCAGCGCCACGTTTTCGTACCAGGTTTCGCTACCGCTGAAGGCCGCATCGACGTCGAGGATCACGCCCCGGTAGTCGAACAGCTTGTGATGCACCATCTGACCGACGAAAAACTTGGCGATCACGGTGTTCATGGTCCGGCCTCTTGCTTCCACTGACGACGCTCCGACACCTATCACTCGATAGCACCGATTTCCAGGGCTGGCGATGGGCACGTGTCTAGGTGTATTTTATACCCCAAACAAAAAAGCAGGGGACACGGCCATGAACATCGGTTCGCTTGTAACTCGGCATGCGCGCTACCGGGGGGATCACACCGCGCTGGTGGTGGGCGAGCGGCGCCTCACGTACAGGCAGCTCAACGCGCGGGTGAACGCGATGGCCAACGCCATGCTGGCGGCCGGCCTCGGCAAGGGCGACAAGTTGGCGACGGTGCTGCCCAACTGTCTGGAGCTGATGGTGGCGTACTGGGCGGCGGCCAAGACCGGCATCGTCATCGTGCCGCTGAGCCCGTTGCTCCAGGACGCCGGCCTGGCCACGCTGCTCACGGACTCCGACACCGCGCTGGTTATCGGCGACGCGTCGTTCGCCGATACGTTCGAGCGCATCCGCGGCGGCCTCACGGCCATCGCCGGCGACCGCTACGTGCTGGTGGGCGAGGGGGCGGCGAAACCGGGATATCGCGGCTACGGCGATTTTGTCGCCGGCGCGTCCGAGGACGAGCCGCCCGATGCCGGCCTTGGCGACGACGACATCTACAACATCATGTATTCCAGCGGCACCACCGGGCTGCCCAAGGGCATCGTCCACAACCACTACGTCCGCGCCATGTACTGCATGCTGTTCGCCCAGGCGTGGCGGATGACGCCGGAAAGCGTGGTGCTGCACGCGGGCTCCATCGTCTTCAACGGCGCCATGGTGGACCTGATGCCGTGGATGTTCGTGGGCGGCACCTACGTCCTGCACCAGGCGTTCGACGCCGAGCGGGTGATCGCGGACATCGAAAAGGAGGGCGTCACCCATATCATCATGGTCCCGGCCCAGATCATCGCCGTTCTCGACAGCCCGTCGTTCGACCCCGCGAAGCTGGCGTCGCTGGAGATGCTGCAGAACATCGGCGCGCCGCTGATGCGCCGGCACAAGCAGAGGCTCAACGAAGTGCTGCCGGGCCGGTTCTACGAGCTCTACGGACTGACCGAAGGGTTCGTCACCATCCTCGACAAGCACGACGCCAAGCGCAAGGAAGGCTCGGTGGGCGGCTGCTCGCCGTTCTTCGAGATCAGGATCCTCGACGACCAAGGCCGGGAGTGCTCGGCCGGCGAGGTGGGCGAGATCGTCGGCCGCGGGCCGATCCAGATGCCCGGCTACTACAAGCGCCCGGACCTGACGGCCGAGGCCATCGTCGACGGCTGGCTGCACACCGGCGACGCCGGCTATCTCGACGAGGACGGATATCTGTTCCTGGTGGACCGGCTCAAGGACATGATCATTTCCGGCGGCGTCAACGTGTATCCCAAGGACATCGAGGAGGTGGTCATCCAGCATCCGGCGGTGCGCGAGGTGGCGGTGTTCGGCGCGCCGGACGAGCGGTGGGGCGAGGTGCCCATTGCCGCCGTGGCCCTCAACCCCGGCCAATCGGTGGCGGCCAAGGACCTGATCGCGTGGACCAATGAGCGGGTGGGCGCCAAGTTCCAGCGCATCCAAGGCGTGGCGTTCTACGACGAGTTTCCCCGCAACGTCGCCGGCAAGACCCTCAAGCGCGAAATGCGCGACACGTATGGAGCGGACAGATAAGCGCGGAAGCGGGAACAATACCTGTGCTGACGCTCGACGATCACTTCCGGCGCTTCCGGGTTCGGTTCGCCATCAAGGTGACGCTGGCGTCGATCGTCTGCGCCTTGATCGGTTTCTTCTTTCATCTTTCCTATGGCTATCTTTCGCCCGTCCTTGTTGTCATGATCTTCGTGGCTTTCCGCGATCAGGTCGTCAAGGCCGGAATTCCCGCGTTTTTCGCCGTCCTAGTCGCCGGGGGCGTCTCGCTCCTGCTCTGCGGGGTTCTCATCGAGGCACCCATCGCCTTGGTGCTGTGCATGCTGGGCTGGCTGTTTCTGTGGATAGCGTTTTTGAGACATATTCCGTTCGGCCAGGTGCTCGGCGGCATCGTCAGCGCGATGACGCTGCTGACGGTCGCCACCGGTTCGGGCCGGCCCGAAGACTTGGTAACGGCGTTCTGGACCCAGGTATTCATCGCCACCGTGGTCGCCATCGCCTTCGATCGCCTGACGAGGCGCACGAGTCCGGCCAATGCCGTCTGCGAGACGCTCGCGGCCGTTTTCGGCGACTTTGCCGGTGTCGCGCAGGCGCTCGCTGAGCGACTACGGGCACAATCCAAGGACCCGCGCGCACTGACCGTGGATCTGTCGGACATCGCCAACGTGTCGGGTCTGCTCAGACACATGGTGAGAGGCAAATCGGAGGCCGAGTTTCAGTTGAAATTCCGGTTATGGCTGATGTGGGATCGCACCCAGTTTCTGAAGCGGCAGATGCGCATGGAAGCGTTCGCCGCGCTTCCGGATCAATTCGTTGCGGATTTCGCGGATATCATCGAGGACTTCGCGCGCCACTCTCGTGAACTGGCGGATGCCGCTCTTCACCGCCGGCCGGCAAGGAAGATCGGTGACGACTCCCGGCGCAAGGTCGAGAGCCTCGTCAATTCGCTTCGGGACGTTCGGTTCCGAGAATCGGAAAAGACCGAAGCGTCGCTCCTGGCGACGACCCTGATCAAATTCATGAGCCATGCTCTAACCGACCACGTCCGGCTCGCGGACGCTTATAACGCGGTCCTGGAGAGCGGCTTCACCGATAAGACCTGGCCGGACGGCGCCGACTTTTCGCTGGCGGATCTTTTCGTCTGGCCCTCCGTGGACGATTACAAGACCAGCGCCAAAATCACCCTGATCATTCTCATCCTGCTCGTGGGAGTTCTATACCTGGATTTTCCTGGCAGCACGCTTGTCGCTTTCTACGCCATTCTGTTCGGCCTGACCGTCAACCTCGGACAACTGTACTTGAAGGGCGGGACGGGCTTGCTCGGGGTCGTGGTCAGCTTGGCGTACGGTTTGGCCGGTGTGCTTGTCGTCATGCAGAGCCCCCATCTCCCGATACTGCTCGGGCTTTTCGCGCTCGGCATGTTCGTTTCGGTCTATGTTGCATCGGGCCGGGAAACGATGATGTTCATGGGGTTGCAGGCGGCGCTGCTGGTTCCCTATGTATTCGTGATTTTCGAGGGACCGGAGTGGACCCTCTCCAACGCGATCACTAGGACCGCCGCGCTGGTCGTCGCGGCGGTGGTGTCGGTTCTGGTCCAAAGATTGATCTGGCCCGTCGATCCCTTAATCATGTTCAGGAAAGCCACCGCGCGAGCCCTAGAGGAAATCGCGGTTTCATGGCGGCACCTGTGGGAAACCGGGGGAAGCGGCGCGGGCGACGCACGGGCCTCCGCGCCGGAATTTCCGGAAGCCCTTATCCAGTCGTTCTGTGAGCCGGCGGCATGGCTGAAAGACAGCCGGTATCTGGTCGGATCAGGCCATGTAGCCGCAAGCCGCTACGCGCGGATCCTTGGATATCTGGAAGAGATGTTGGCGGAGATCAACTTGCTCGATCGGTTGCTGCGGTCAAGCAAGGACGACACCTTGAGGGAGCGCGTGAACGATCACTTGAGTGACATGGTCGTTACCATCGCGGAGGCGTTCGAAGCGCTTGCGGCCTGTTACCGCGACCCGCGCACCGTCGATGAACTCAGAGACTTGCAAACGCGGTTGGCGCGTCTTCAGGACATTTCATCCCGCCGTTTCGACCTCGACGGCTCGTCTTTCGGCGCGTCCGTCGAAGATCAGCGGACAGCTTCCGTCCTGGTCCACACGATCGCCGATCTGACCGCATCGCTGGCCTCGGCCGTGGATGCCACCGTTGAACTGTCTCCGTTCCATCGACGCCGACGCGGCCGCGCACCCACTCCCGTTCAAGTGGCTTCCCCCGCGGCCTAATAAACAAAGTTGAGGACACTCGCGATGTTCAGCCACAGCCGGGCCAGACCATTCAGCGCCACGTTCTCGGTGGGATAAACAACGGCGGTCATGGACCCGCCGACCCGCATGTCGACGTCCAGATCGTGCTCCCGCAGTCGAAGCCGGACCGGAAAGCGCTGCGATACCTTGACCCAGTCCGTGGGGCCTTGGATGTCCGGCAAAACGCCGGACGGAATGCCTTGGCCCTCGCCGACGCCCCAGCCCACGCTCTCGACCACGGCGTCGAACATGTGTCCCGGATACATGCCCATGGTCACCTCGGCGGGCATGCCCGGTTTCATCAGCGCAAGGCTGTTTTCGCGAAAATTGGCGACGATCCACCAGTCTTGGGTATCGACGAAGGTCATCACCGCCGTTCCCGCCTTGATATAGGTACCAGCCGTCAATTGAAGGTTGGTCACGATGCCGTCGGAGGGCGCGAAAACCTTCGTTTGTTCCAAGTCGTACTTGGCCGTTTTCAGCGCCGCTTCCGCTTTCGCGATGAGCGCGTTGACGTCGCCGATCTTGGCGGCCAGGCTTTCCTCGGCCTTGGCTTGATTCGCCAGCGATCGCTGCAACACGGCTCGGCCCACGCTCAGCCGATCCTTCGCCTGATCCACCTGGATCATCGGCGTGGCGCCCTTGGATGCCGCTCTCGCGAATTTGTTGAATTCCGTTTGAGCGAACGTCAGGTCCGCTTGCGCCTGTTTGATGGCATCGTTGGCGAGGTCGAGATCCCTCTCGAGCAGGGTTACTTCCTTCCGCGCAAGAACCAGCTCGGCCTCAAGTTGATCGGCGGCATAGGCATAGGGGCGCGAGTTCGAGCTCGAAGAGAAGGCGGCCCGTCTTGACTTGTTCATTGTCCCTCACATGAACGCCGGTCACGATGCCATCGACTTGGGGAGCGACCTGGATCACATTCGCCTGAACGAACCCCTCGCCAGTCATCGGCGTATAGCGATCGAGCAACGCATAGTAGACGATGAAAAGGATGATGACAAAAACGACGCAGGCGGCGATGAATGTGGGGGAGGAACCGATGCGAACCTTGGATTTCTTCGGCGCGGATGGCGGCTCGTGGTTTTGATCGCCGCTGTGAGGTAAGGTCGGCATCTTGAATTTCCATGGGTTCCGCGGACTGTACCGGGATCTTGAGTCAGGCAACGTCAAGCGTCAAGCGTCCGGGCGATTAACATCCACCGATAGAGCCCCGGTTCGGCGTAGGCGGCGTCGCAGGTGCGGACATGCGGACCGAGGTCGCCTTGGCGCCCAAGCCGGTATGGCCGGTGTTCTAAATATCCATATTTCGCAAGTTGTTGCGCGGTATCCCTCGACCCTTGCGCGAGCTCCGCGATTTCGTCGTCCTCGGCATAGGCGATCCACGCCGGCAGTTGGGCGAGGGCGGGAAGCGCCTCCGGGGTCAAACATCGTCCGCACACCGAAGAAAGGGAAGCAAACCGCGTGGGGTGACGGAGCGCCACGCAGAACGCGCCGATCCCGCCCATGCTGAAGCCGCTGAGATGAAGCCGGCGGTTGTCCAGTCCGGCGGTGGCGGCGATCTCCGCGATCAGCCTGTCCAGGGCCTCCAGAATGTCTTCGTCGCACCACGTTCGATCCGGCGGACATTGGGGCGCGATTACCTCGAATGGAAATGGCTCCTCCCACAGCCGCCGGCCCTCGGCGCGGAACTTGGGAAGGCCCCAAGCCCGAACCCTTGCAAGCTCGCGGTGCCCATATCCCCGCTCGCCGATGCCGTGCAGGAACAGGATGGACGGAACTCCGTCCCGCGGGGCCGGCGCGCCCGCGTCCGGTGGAAACCACAGGCAGGTGGCGTCTCGCGCGAAAACGGTCATGGCCGGTGCGGGTGCAATTGTCGGAGCGGCGACGCCAGGGAACCGACGAAGGCGGCGCGGAAGACCTGCCTTTCGGCCTGACGCCAGTTCCGCTCCGGCGTGTTCTCGGGATGGCGCTCGGAGATTTCGAAAGCGCGGTGCTCGATGTCGGCCCGGTACGTTGCCACCAAGTCCTCGTGGCAGCCGTCGTAGGCCTCCCAGTAGGGTTCGGCCCGCGGGCGGCCGCGGAGGATCAGTTCGTGCGCGGCCTCCTTGGGCATCGCCTCGACAAAGGACAGATAGGCGAGAACGGTGAGCGGCGACCGGTTGATGCCCGCCGTGCAGTGGACATAGACCTTGTGTCGTTCGCGGAGCAGATTGTGAAGGCTCGCCAAGGCCTGGGCTAGACACCGGCGCTGGTCGGCGGGATCGAAGTCGCGCATGGGCGAATTGACCAGGACCACGCCCGTGCGCCGTCCATGACTCCGGTGCTCCTCGTAATCGATATCGAGCGCACTCCTGCACGCGTCGGATTGCACGGACAGCAGCGCGGTTGCCCCGGTTTCGTGGTGAATTGTGTCGATATCCCCGGTGGTCATCGGGCACGCGCCGATGACCAGATCATGTCGGATTTCATTCCAGTTGAGGGTCCACGTCCACATTGTTTCCCTCCAACGGTGCCCAAACGATAAAAGACTAGCGCACCCGCCGAACGGATAATAGTCGGCCAATTTTTTAACTCGCGCTCTGCCGCGTGCTCCCTATCTTGGCGTAAAGTCCCTGGATTGGACGGAACGGAAAGAGCGAAGGGCGAATGGAAAAGCGAACGGGCGGACAGGTGGTCGTCGACGCGCTCAGCGCGTACGGGATCGAGTCGGCGTTTTGCGTGCCCGGCGAGAGCTATCTGCCGATCCTCGACGCCTTGTACGACGTCCCGGGCGAGATCCGCGTTATTACCTGCCGCCACGAGCACGGCGCGGCGGTGATGGCGGAAGCGTATGGAAAGCTCACCGGCCGGCCGGGCGTGTGCATGGTGACCCGCGGTCCTGGCGCCTGCAACGCCAGTATCGGCGTCCACACCGCCTTTCAGGACTCGACGCCGATGATCCTTCTGGTTGGACAGGTGGGAACGCGGTTTCTCGGCCGGGAAGCGTTTCAGGAGGTGGATTTCGTCCGCATGTTCGGACCGGTGGCCAAGGACGTGGTCCAAGTGGAGACCGTCGACGCGCTGGGGGAGGCGATGGCGGCCGCGTACCGGATGGCGCTCGGCGGCCGCCCGGGGCCGGTGGTCGTGGCGATGCCCGAGGACGTGCTGTCGGACACCACCGAGGCCGCGACCGCCGAATTCGCGGAGCCGGACCGCGCGAAGCCGGATCCGGGATCCATGGAGCGATTGCATCGCGTGCTTCACGATGCCCGGCGGCCGTTGATGGTGGTGGGCGGCGGCGGTTGGACGGACCAAGCGAGAGCAGACTTGGCCGCCTTCGCCTCGACCAACACCCTCCCCGCGTGCTGCGCTTTTCGCCGCCACGATATCCTCGACAACCATCATCCCGGCTTCGTGGGCGAGCTGGGCATCGCGCCCAACCCCGAATTGGTGGCCCGCGTCAAGGAGGCCGACCTGCTGCTGGCCGTCGGCACGCGTTTGGGCGAGATCGTCACCCAGGGCTACACGCTGATCGATCGTGGCAATCCATATCGGGCCCTGGTTCATGTGCATGCGGACGCGGCCGAGCTGGGACGGGTATTCGAACCCGATCTTGCCATCCATTCGGGCATGCCGGAATTCGCTGCTGCAGGGCTGGCTTTGACGCCAGTGGACGGAAGCCACTGGTCCGAATGGGCGTCGGGCCTGCGGAAGAGCTACGAGCACGACACCGCCATCCCGAGCGTGGAAGGCGATCTGGATCTAGGGCGGGTGTTGGCGGACCTGCGGAACCGTCTGCCGGCCGACGCGGTCGTGACCGTCGACGCCGGAAACTTCAGCGGCTGGGCGCAGCGGTTTTTGCGGTTCGGGGCCGGACGGCGGCTGCTGGGCGCCACCAACGGTGCCATGGGATACGGCGTGCCGGCGGCGGTGGCGGCCAAGGCGCTCAATCCGGAACGAACCGTCGTGGCCTGCGTGGGCGACGGCGGGTTCGGCATGACCGGCCAGGAGCTGGCCACCGCCGTGCACCACGGCGTCGCGCCCATTATATTGGTGTTCAACAACGCCATGTATGGCACCATCCGCATGCACCAGGAGCGCGCGTATCCCGGCCGGGTAGTCGGCACCGATCTGACCAATCCGGACTTCGCCGCCCTTGCCCGCGCCTATGGAGCGCATGGCGAAACGGTGGCGCGGACCGATGAATTCGCGCCGGCCCTGGACCGAAGCTTGGTGGCGGGCAAGGCGGCGCTGATCGAGCTCCGGTACGATCCGGAGATCATAAGCACCCGAACAAGGCTCTCGCGGATCAGCGGGAGAGCGCGGCCATGACCGATCATCGTCACATGCACGCCATGGTTCTAGACGCACCCCACCAGGCCCTGCATCATCGGACCGTCGCCCGTCCGGACCCCGGGCCGGGGCAGGTGCTGGTCAAGGTGTCGGCGTGTGCGGTGTGCCGCACCGATCTGCACGTGGTGGACGGCGACCTGACGGAGCCCAAGCTGCCCATCATCCCGGGTCATGAGATCGTCGGGCATGTGGTGGAAACCGGGGTGGGGACGGAGAGCTTCGCCTCGGGCGACCGCGTGGGCATCCCCTGGCTCGGCTGGACGTGCGGGCGCTGCGCGTATTGCCGCTCGGGGCGGGAGAACCTGTGCCCCGAAGCCCGCTTCACCGGCTATCAGATCGATGGCGGATACGCCGACTACACGGTGGCGGACGCGCGTTACTGCTTTCCCATCCATGGCGGCTACACCGACGCCGAGGCGGCGCCGCTGTTGTGCGCCGGCCTGATCGGCTATCGCTCGCTCGCCATGGCCGGCGACGCCGAGCGGCTGGGGGTTTACGGCTTCGGCGCCGCCGCCCATATCGTCGCCCAGGTGGCGCGGTTTCAGGGACGCCGCCTGTTCGCCTTCACCCGCGAGGGCGACGCCATGGCCCGGGCTTTCGCCCAACGGCTCGGCGCGGAGTGGGTGGGCGGCTCGGACGAGATGCCGCCCGAACAACTGGACGCCGCCATCATCTTCGCGCCCGTGGGCCCGCTGGTGCCGGCGGCGCTCCGCGCGATCCGCCCTGGCGGCACCGTGGTCTGCGGCGGCATCCACATGAGCGACATCCCGGCCTTTCCCTACGACATCCTGTGGCGCGAGAAGAAGATCGTCTCGGTCGCCAACCTGACGCGCCGCGACGGCGTGGAGTTCTTGGAACTGGCGCCCAAGGTCCCGGTGAAGACGGAGATCAAGACATTCTCCCTGGAGCAGGCCAACGAAGCCCTGCGCCGTCTGCGAGAGGGGGAACTCACCGGGGCGGCGGTTCTCGTTCCGGCCCGGCAGGATCTCGAAGACGATCACTGAGAGAATCCGTGGCGCGCAACCGTCAACCCGCGGAACCCTTCGTTAACGGGCGATGGGGTACGTTGACGGAGGGTGAAAAGCGTGCCAAAGGTGATTTGGTTTGCAGCCGAACGCCGGCCAGGACAAGGGTGACGACATGAGCCGTGGTTTGGACGGCAAAGCCAGCGGGAACGACCGGAACGACGCATCGTCCGCCGGGGACAAGAGCGCGGTCAAGGTCCTCGACGCGAACCGGTACGATGCCATGCTGTTCGACATGGATGGCGTGATCACCCGTTCGGCGGTGAGCCACGGCAGCTTGTGGAAGGATGTGCTGGACGAGTTCCTCGAGCGGTTCTCGGCGCGTAACAACATTCCGTTCCGCCCCTTCGATACCGACCTCGACTATCACAACTTCATGGACGGCAAGCCCCGCTACGATGGGGTCTGCAACTTCCTCGTCTCCCGGGGAATTGCGCTGCCGTTCGGCGAGCCGTCGGACGATGAGCATACCGATACCTGTTGCGGACTCGGCAACCGCAAGAACCGCCGCTTCAAGGATCACCTGGAAACGCACGGCGTCGAGCTGTTCGACAGCACGGTCGATCTTATTCACCGGTTCCGCGCCGGCGGCAAGAGGGTGGCGGTTGTTTCGGCCAGCAAGAATTGTGAAACCGTTCTCCGCATGACCGGCCTCCTCGATGCGTTCGACGTCATGGTCAGCGGCCGCGAGGCGGCGGCCATGAGCCTGGCCGGCAAACCCGCGCCCGACACCTATCTGAAGGCGGCCGAGCTTCTCCATACGGAGATGGACAGGTGCGTGGTGTTCGAGGATAGCGTCACCGGGATTCAGGCGGGCAAGGCCGCCGGGGCCGGCTTCATCGTCGGGATCGACCGGGCGGCGGACGCCTCGGCGTTCATCTGGTATGGCGCCGATGTGGTGGTTACCGATCTGAGCGAGCTCTATCTGGATTGGCGGAACGCTCCGGCGCCTAGTCACGAGGCCCAAGGCGTGCGGCCGGCGGCCCGGAATTCGGACACCCCCGATCGTCCTCGATGAGCGGCGTCGAAACGGTCCGGGTGGCGGCGGACGAGGATGGGCTCAGGCTCGACCGCTGGTTCAAGCGGCGCTTTCCCCAGGTGACCCACGGCCGGCTCGAGAAGTGGCTGCGCCAAGGATCCGTTCGGGTGGACGGCCGGCGCGTCAAGGCGGGTCTTCGCCTGGAAGCGGATCAATCCATCCGGATTCCGCCGCTGGGCGGCATCCCATCGCCGGCGCCGGCGTCGGCGCGCCATGAAGCGCCGCCCAGCGCGGCCGAGACCGACGCGCTGCTGGCGCGGGTTCTTTACAAGGACGATCAGGTCATCATTATCGACAAACCGGCCGGCATGGCCGTGCAGGGGGGCACAGGCGTCCGCCGGCACCTGGACGGACTGCTGGATGCACTGCGGTTCGGCGGCGAGCGGCCGCGGTTGGTGCACCGCCTCGACAAGGACACTTCGGGCGCGATGGCGTTGGCCCGGACGGCCGCGTCGGCGGCGGCGTTGGCCCGGGCGTTTCGCTCCAAGGAGGTTCGCAAGCTGTACTGGGCGGCGGTGGTGGGGGCGCCGAAGCCGCCGGAGGGGCGCATCGATCTGGCGCTGGCTAAGCGGCCGGGACGGGGCGGCGAGCGCATGGCTCCCGATCGGGAGGATGGGCTCAGGGCGATCACCGACTTCCGGGTTCTCGAGCGCGCCGGCCGCCGGGCGGCCTGGCTGGCGCTGGAGCCGCGGACCGGACGCACCCATCAGCTGCGGGCCCATTGCGTGGCGTTGGGCACGCCCATTCTGGGCGACGGCAAATACGGCGGGGCCGGCGCGTTCCTCGAGGGAACCGAACTGAGCCGGAAGCTGCATCTTCATGCCCGCGCCCTGTGGATACCCCGGCCCGGCGGCGGCGTGATCACCGCGGAGGCGCCCTTGACCGAGCACATGCGGGCCACCTGGCGGTTCTTCGGATTTACGGAAGAGGGGCTGTGCGCGGCGGCCCTCCCGCCCGACGGCGGCGACCGGGCTCCCGCGCGGAGACGCCGGTCCTAAGAGTCCGGCTCATGATTTACCGTGTGTTGTCAAAGCCTTGTGTTCGTGTCTCCGGCAGGAGAGACGGCCGCCGGCGTCGATACCAAGCTGCGCACCGAGATCACCGCCCTTGGGCTCTGCAAGTATTGGCTGGCCACGCTGCCCGAGGACATCGTCTTCGCCCAACTGGTCGATCTCGCCAAGCTGCGCCCATCTTCCGGGCAAGGTCACGGATTGCGGGGTTACGGCGGCGAACAATCGCTTGTTTTTGGAAGCCGTTTTATGGCGGGTTCGCACGGGTTCGCCGTGGCGCGACCTGCCGGTGGTTCTGGGCAAATGGAACAGTGTTTTTCAGCGCTTTCGCCGGTGGGCGATAAAGGGTGTCTTCGAACGGCTGTTCGAGGTCCTATCGGAAGAGCCGGACTTCGAGTATGCGCTCATCGACGGCACCATCGTCAGCGTTCACCAGAAGGCGAGCGGCGCAAAAGGGGGACTCAAAATCAGGCTATCGGGCGATCGAGAGGAGGCCTGACCACCAAGATCGTCGCCTTGGTGGACGCCTTGGGAGGCGTGGTTCGGTTCGTGCTGCTTCCCGGTCAGCGCCATGACATGGCGGGCGTCGCTCCCTTGATCCGAGACCTTCGCTTCGATGCCCTGCTGGAACCAACGCGGCGCTATCGCCGTTAGCCCACCGATAGCCAACCGAAAACAGCGGATCGCCTATGACAAGGACATGTACCGATGGCGCCATTTGGTCGAAAACTACTTCGCCAAGATCAAGGAATTTCGCGGCATCGCGACACGCTACGACAAAACCGACACAAGCCACGGCGCAAACCCGACATGGTCGCCACCGTCATCGCCATGCGTTAATCGTCAACAGACCCTAAAGCATCGCCGATAAATCCGAGCTAAAGTTAATATGGCGTGAAGCCTCACCAGACATCAACGGACACCGACGAGCAAGAAAAGGAGCCATTAGCAATGGGCCAGACTGTCGGGGACTTCCTTTTGAACCGCGTATCGGAATGGGGCATCCGGCGCATTTATGGCTTTCCGGGCGACGGGATCAATGGCCTGATGGGGGCCATGGGCCGGATCGAGGACCGGTTCGACTACATTCGCGTGCGGCACGAAGAAATGTCCGCCTTCATGGCGGGTGGTCACGCCAAGTTCACCGGCGAGGTCGGAGTGTGCCTCGCGACGTCGGGTCCGGGCGCCATTCACCTCCTCAACGGCCTCTACGACGCCAAGATGGATCATATGCCCGTCGTCGCCATCGTCGGTCAGCAGGCCTCGTCCTCGCTCGGCAGCGACTATCAGCAAGAGGTCGATCTGCAGAACCTGTTCAAGGACGTCGCCGGTGCATTCGTGGAGACTATCGTCAATCCCGCTCAGGTGCGCCACGTGGTCGATCGCGCCATTCGCATCGCCGCGGCGGAACGGACCGTCACTTGTATCATCGTGCCCAACGATGTTCAGGAAATGGACGCCGTCGCGTCTCCGCCCAGGAGCCACGGCAATGTCTATTCCGGAATTGGACACGCGCTTCCTCGACCCACGCCGACCGACGATGAGATCGCGCGCGCCGCGGCGGTCCTCAATGAAGGCGAGAAGGTCGCCATACTGGTCGGAGCCGGCGCCTTGCACGCCGGCGCCGAAGTGGTCGAAGTGGCCAATCTCCTCGGCGCGGGCGTCGCCAAGGCCTTGCTCGGAAAGGCCGCGGTGCCGGACAATCTGCCATTCGTTACCGGGTCCATCGGTCTGCTGGGCACCCGGCCGAGCTATGAGATGATGCAGGACTGCGACACGCTCTTGATGGTCGGTACCACGTTTCCTTACGCCGAGTTTTTGCCCAAGGACGGCCAGGCGCGGGCCGTGCAGATCGACATCCAGCCGCGCAACTTCAATCTCCGTTACCCGACGGAGGTCAATCTGGTCGGGGACAGCGTCGAAGTCCTGAAACGTCTCGCGTCCCAGTTAAGGCCGAAGAAAGATGGCGAATGGCAAAAGACCATCGAGGACAACGTGGCTTCCTGGTGGCGGGAACTCGAAGCCAAGGCGATGGAGGAGGCGAACCCGATCAATCCCCAGCGGATCTTTTGGGAGCTATCGCCTCTGCTTCCGGATAACGTTATCCTTTGTGGCGATTGCGGCTCGCATACCAACTGGTACGCGCGCGACATCAAAATCCGCCGGGGCATGATGGGATCCTTGTCCGGCAAGCTCGCGACGATGGGCAGCGGCGTGCCTTACGCCATCGCCGCCAAGATGGCTCATCCGGACCGCCCGGTCCTGGCTATGGTCGGCGACGGCGCGATGCAAATGAACGGGAACGCCGAGCTCGTCACGGTGAACCAGTACTGGGAGCGATGGTCTGACCCGCGCTTCATCGTCATGGTGCTGGTCAACCACGACCTCAATCAGGTGACCTGGGAGCAGCGCGCCCTCGCGGGCGATCCTAAATTCGAGGCGGCGCAAGACGTCGTCGATTTTCCCTACGCCGAATACGGCGACCTGCTCGGGTTCAAGGGGATTCGGGTCGAAAGGCCGGAAGACATCGTCGACGGCTGGAAACAGGCGCTGGCCGCCGACCGGCCGTGCGTGATCGAATTTCTCGCCGATCCGGACGTTCCTCCGCTGCCGCCCCACATCACCTGGAGCCAGGCCAAGGCGTACTTGACGGCACTGGTCAAGGGAGACCCAGACGAATCCGGCATCATCCGGCAAAGCGCCAAACAGATGATGCAGAGAATATTGCCGCATCGCGAGCGCGAACCCGGGTCATCGTGATGGGGGATCGTCCTCGCGTGGAGCGGGTCGAGGTCGACGCCTATACGGTGCCGACCGACTATCCCGAGGCCGACGGGACCATCGCCTGGACATCGACCACGCTCGTTCTAGCCACGGTCCACGCGGGCGGCCGGGTGGGGCTCGGCTATACTTACGCGCACAAGGCCGCCGCCGTTCTTATCCGCGACGAGCTCGCCGAGGTCATTGTCGGCCGGGATGTCCTGGACGTGCCGGCGGCATGGCAGGCTATGGTCGGCGCGGTTCGCAACCTTGGCCGTCCCGGCGAAGCGCTGATGGCGATCGCGGCGGTCGACCACGCGCTTTGGGACCTCAAGGCCCGCCTTCTCGACCTCTCGCTGACCGACCTATGGGGGCGGGCCCGGGACGCGATACCCATTTATGGGAGCGGCGGTTTCACGTCGTATCCGCTGGAGCGTTTGCGGGCGCAACTATCCGGTTGGGTCGAGCAAGGCATCGCGCGGGTGAAAATGAAGGTCGGCAGCGATCCTGAGCAGGATCCCAGCCGGGTGCGGGCGGCTCGAAAGGCCATTGGCGCGGGCGCGGTCCTGATGGTCGACGGTAACGGGGCCTACCGGCGGAAACAGGCGCTGGCCTTGGCCGAGCGGTTCGCCGAGGACGATGTGAGCTGGTTCGAAGAGCCGGTCTCGTCGGACGATCTCGAAGGGTTGCGGTTGCTCCGCGACCGCGCGCCGCCGGGAATGGCCATTACGGCCGGCGAATACGGTTGGGACGTCTGGTACTTCCGGCGCATGCTGGAGGCCGGCGCTGTCGACGTCCTGCAGGTCGACACCACGCGCTGCGGCGGTTTCACCGGCTTCATGCAGGCAAGCGCGCTCTGCCGGGCGTATGGGATACCGGTCTCCGCCCACACCGCGCCGACACTGCATGCGCATGTTTGCGCGGCTTTGAACAACGTCTGGCATATCGAATATTTCCACGATCACGCCCGCATCGAGGACATGCTGTTCGACGGCTTCCTAAAACCCGAGCAAGGAACCCTGCGACCGGATCCAACCCGTCCCGGCCTGGGACTGACCCTGCGGCGCGCCGATGCGGAGAAATACCATGTTTGACAACGACAGCCCGCGAAAGGCCGGGAACCGAGCGGCGGACGCCGGTGACTTCACCGCCGATCGGTCGGCCGCCCTGGCGAAGGAATTGACGGATTCCCTGGACGGCGAAGTGCGGTTCGACGCCGGCAGCCGGGCGCTTTATGCCACCGACGGTTCGATCTATCGCCAAGTGCCGATCGGGGTGGTCTTGCCCAAGACCAAGGATGACGTGATCAAGACCGTCGCGGCGTGCCGCGCGCATGGCGCGCCGCTGCTTCCCAGGGGCGGCGGCACCAGCCTCGCCGGACAATGCTGCAACACCGCGGTCGTCATGGATATGTCCAAATATCTCAACGAGATCGTCGAGATCGATCGGGAGAATAAAACGGCGCGGATGCAGCCGGGATGCGTGCTGGATTATCTGCGCGACTCCGCCGAGCCCCATCACCTCACCTTCGGCCCCGATCCCGCCACCCATGCCCACAATACGCTGGGTGGCATGATCGGCAATAATTCCTGCGGTGTTCATTCGGTCATGGCGGGACGCACGACGGACAACGTGCGGAGGCTGGAAATCCTCACCTACGATGGCCATCGCATGTGGGTGGGGCCGACGTCCGACGAAGAGCTCGACGCCATCATCCGCGAAGGCGGGCGCCGCGGCGAAATCTATGGTGGCCTTAAAAAAATTCGCGATACCTATCAAGACCTGATCCGCGCCCGCTACCCCCAGATTCCCAGGCGTGTTTCCGGCTTCAATCTGGACGAACTGCTTCCGGAGAAAGGCTTCAACGTCGCCCGGGCCCTGGTCGGGTCGGAGGGCACGTGCGTTACCGTATTGGAGGCGGAACTCGACCTCGTGCGCAGCCCGCCCGCGCGCAACCTGCTCGTCTTGGGTTATCCGGACGTGTACCAGGCCGGCGACCACGTGCCGGAGATTTTGTCTTATGGGCCCATTGGTCTGGAGGGAGTCGACTGCGATCTGATCGATTTCATGAAAAAGAAGCGCATGCACCCCGAGGACCGGGAACTGCTCCCCGAAGGAAAGGGCTGGCTGCTGGTGGAATTCGGCGGCGAAACGCTCGACGAGGCCGACGGCAAGGCGCGGGAGTTGATGGCGAAGCTCGGCGAAGGCTCCGATGCGCCATCCATGAAGCTGTTCGATGATGACGAAGACCGCAAGCAAGTCTGGGAGATCCGCGAATCCGGCCTCGGCGCCACGGCCCATGTGCCCGGCATGCGTGAATCCCATCCCGGTTGGGAGGATGCCGCCATTCCACCCGAAAGGGTCGGCGCGTATCTGCGCGATTTCCGCGAGCTTCTGCACAGATACGATTATGCCTGTGCTCTCTATGGCCATTTCGGCGACGGGTGCATCCATGTGCGGATCGATTTCGATCTCGGCAGCGAGGAGGGCGTTCGGCGCTGGCGCCGTTTCATGAACGACGCCGCCGATCTGGTGCTCTCCTATGGCGGCTCGTTGTCCGGCGAGCACGGTGACGGACAAGTGCGCGCCGAGTTGCTGCCGAAGATGTACGGCCCGGAACTGATCGAAGCGTTTCGCGCGTTCAAGACGATCTGGGATCCCGATTGGAAAATGAACCCGGGCAAGGTGATCGACGCCCTGCCGATGGACGCCAATCTGCGGTCCGGACCCGGCTTCCATCCCGAGAATCCCGATACCCAGTTCGCCTTTCTCGTCGAGGGCGGATTTGTGGGCGCCGCCAAACGGTGTGTCGGCGTCGGCAATTGCCGCAATCGGATCGGGAAAGTCATGTGTCCCAGCTACCGCGGCACCCTGGAGGAGAAATACTCCACGCGGGGTCGGGCGCGCTTGCTGTTCGAGATGCTGGCGGGGGGTCCCCTAACGGACGGATGGCGGAACAAGGACATCCTCGATGCTCTCGACCTCTGTCTCGCGTGCAAGGGGTGCAAGAGCGATTGCCCCGTGGACGTCGACATGGCTACCTACAAGGCCGAATTCAATTATCATCATTACCAGGGAAAATTGCGCCCGCGGGCCGCCTATTCCATGGGATTGATCGATCTGTGGGCCCGCTTTGCCTCACGAGCGCCATGGCTGGCTAATTTCGTTTTCGAAGCCCCGGGCGTGAGCCGCCTCGCCAAGGCCATCGGCGGTATCGCCCAGCAAAGGCGGGCGCCGAAGTTCGCCAACGAGACCTTCAAGCATTGGTATGCCAAACGCGGAAGTCGCGGCAATGGCGGCGATCAGGTCATTCTGTGGCCGGATACCTTTAATAACTACCTCCATCCGGAGGTGCTCAAGGCGACCGTCGAAGTTCTCGAGGCGGCTGGGTGCACGGTCATCGTCCCGGAAGCAACGCTCTGTTGCGGCCGGGCTCTTTACGCCGAGGGAATGCTCGATCGCGCCAAGAAACTGCTTGTGGCGATCATGGAGGAGTTGGGCGACGGCATCCTGCCGATCATCGGCGTGGAGCCGGCCTGCGTCGCCGCCTTTCGGGACGAACTGATCGGGCTCTTCCCCGACGATCCGCGGGCGCGGTCGCTCAGCCGTCGCGCGACGATGCTGAGCGAGTATCTCGTCGAACGGGACTACCGTCCGCCTCCGCTGAAAGCAAAAGCGGTCGTTCATGCGCACTGCAACCATCATGCGATCATGGGCGTCGCCGCCGAGAAGGAAATTCTGTCGCGCCTCGGGCTGGACTTCGACTTTCTCGACGCCGGCTGTTGCGGCATGGCGGGAAGCTTCGGGTTCGACGCGAAGAAGTATGACCTATCGGTGAAGATCGCCGAGCATCAACTGCTCCCGGCAATCCGGAAGTCGGACGCGGAAACGCTGATTGTCGCGAACGGTTATAGCTGCCGTGAGCAGATCTCTCAACTCACGGACCGCAAGCCTCTTCACCTTGCCGAAGTGCTGAATATGGCGAGACAACAAGGAACATCGCAATGACACAAGCGATCGGTCGCGGGCTGTGGGCCATTGCCGAGGGCTACATCCCCTCGACCAGCCACGGTCCGGAGGGTCCGATGACCAGCCATGAGACGGCATGCATTCTCAACGCGAACGACGCGGAAGCCCATGTGACGATCACGATTTTCTTTTCCGACAGAAAGCCGGCCGGTCCCTATCGGCTGTCCGTGGAGCCCCGCCGCACCGCGCACGTGCGCTTCAACGATTTGGAGGACCCGGAGCCCATTCCGCGGGACACGGACTACGCGGCCGTCATCGAATCCGACGTGTCGATCGTGGTCCAGCACACCCGCCTGGACTCGCGGCAAAGCGAGTTGGCGCTCTTGTCGACGCTCGCGTATTCGGGCGGCTAACGCGCCCGGCGCAGCCCCGAGAGGACGTCGCCGGTGCATTCGTGGAGACTATCGTCAATCCCGCTCAGGTGCGCCACGTGGTCGATCGCGCCATTCGCATCGCCGCGGCGGAACGGACCGTCACTTGTATCATCGTGCCCAACGATGTTCAGGAAATGGACGCCGTCGCGTCTCCGCCCAGGAGCCACGGCAATGTCTATTCCGGAATTGGACACGCGCTTCCTCGACCCACGCCGACCGACGATGAGATCGCGCGCGCCGCGGCGGTCCTCAATGAAGGCGAGAAGGTCGCCATACTGGTCGGAGCCGGCGCCTTGCACGCCGGCGCCGAAGTGGTCGAAGTGGCCAATCTCCTCGGCGCGGGCGTCGCCAAGGCCTTGCTCGGAAAGGCCGCGGTGCCGGACAATCTGCCATTCGTTACCGGGTCCATCGGTCTGCTGGGCACCCGGCCGAGCTATGAGATGATGCAGGACTGCGACACGCTCTTGATGGTCGGTACCACGTTTCCTTACGCCGAGTTTTTGCCCAAGGACGGCCAGGCGCGGGCCGTGCAGATCGACATCCAGCCGCGCAACTTCAATCTCCGTTACCCGACGGAGGTCAATCTGGTCGGGGACAGCGTCGAAGTCCTGAAACGTCTCGCGTCCCAGTTAAGGCCGAAGAAAGATGGCGAATGGCAAAAGACCATCGAGGACAACGTGGCTTCCTGGTGGCGGGAACTCGAAGCCAAGGCGATGGAGGAGGCGAACCCGATCAATCCCCAGCGGATCTTTTGGGAGCTATCGCCTCTGCTTCCGGATAACGTTATCCTTTGTGGCGATTGCGGCTCGCATACCAACTGGTACGCGCGCGACATCAAAATTCGCCGGGGCATGATGGGATCCTTGTCCGGCAAGCTCGCGACGATGGGCAGCGGCGTGCCTTACGCCATCGCCGCCAAGATGGCTCATCCGGATCGGCCCGCGCCAGCCCTGGCACTTCGGGCAATGCCGGTTGCGGCAGGAGTTGTAGGCGATGCGGCTGTGCGGGCAGTCCTCGCAAACTTCGACATGTCCACCGAGCGCCGCGGTGCGACAGGCTTCGATCGCCCCCATGATGCGGCGTTCAACGCGTCCCATAGGGGCGCCATGAGCAGCCCGGTAGGCAGCGCCATGGCGGCGGAAAATGTCCGCCACCTCCAAGGCCGGACGCATGGCCGCGCCCTCAGGCGGGCGGCACCACCTCCAGGGCCAGGCAGTCGAGCGGGCTCTGGGTCTTGGCAATGGTGGTCGTCGCCACCTGCGTGTAGCGCGCCGTCGTCGACAGGCTGTTGTGGCCCAAGAGCACCTGGATAATGCGGATGTCCACACCGCTCTCCAGTAGTTGGGTGGCGAAGCTGTGCCTGAGCGTATGCACGGTGACGCGCTTGGCCAGACCCGCCGCCTTCGCCGCCGAACGGCAGGCCGCGTGGAGCACCTGCACATCAATCGGCTTGCCCTCGTCACGCCCGGGAAACAGCCACTCCTTGGGCCGCGCCAGCCGCCAGTAGGTGCGCAGGATCGCCAGCAACTGCGGCGACAGCATCACGGTGCAATCCTTCGACCCCTTGCCGTGACGCACCTGGATCAGCATGCGGCTGCTGTCGATATCGGCCACCTTGAGGCCAACCGCCTCCGAGGCGCGCAGGCCCGCTGCATAGGCCGCCGTCAACGCGGTGCGCGTCTTTAGGGACGGAACCGCCTCGAGAAAACGCACCACCTCGTCCGCCCCGAGGATCACCGGAAGCTTCCGAGGCTCGCGCGCATAGGCGATCCGCTCCGGGATCTCGGGCCGGTGCAGCGTGATCCCATAAAAGAACCGCAGGGCGCAGACCGTCTGATTGAGCGCCGGCCAGGAAATTCCCTGCGAGACAAGATAGACCTGATAGACCCGCACATCCTCGATATCCAGCCGATCCGGCGAGCGCCCAAAATAACGGCTGAACTTGGCAACCGCATGAACGTAGGATCGTTGCGTCGCCGGCGACAGATTGCGAACCGTCGTGTCGTCGATCACACGACGACGCAGCGGGCTCGGTTGTCGATCCGTATCGGTCATTGGAGGGCCTCCTGATCAAGGGTTGAGCTTCGACACTCAAAACCCTTCCATCAGGAGGCCATTCCCGCCTACACCATCACACCAATCCCGCGTCAGCGGGTTCGTTCAATCCCCTACGTGAGTCAACATCATTGAGAGCCGGTATTAGCCTCCCCTTCGGACACCCATGCCTTCGCCTACATGTTTCGTTATCTTGAGGGCCACGGCTGGATTTTCACCTGCTAGCTGACTACCATGCCTGCCACACACGCAATTCCAGGAACCCGCACCAGATAGTCGGAAGCGACTTAAATGCCACGTCAGATTGCTTTAGTGCTGACACTGCTACTCATTGGTTACCTTCTACGACGCGACGCCAGGGAACAACCACGCGTATCGTTAGCTGTCTGGATTCCGATCACCTGGTTGATGATCAATGGCTCACGTCAAGTCTCGCAATGGTTCGAAAGTGGGTCTGGTGTTTCGGCACAGAGGCTCGCTGAAGGTAATCCCATTGACCAAGTGGCTTACAGCGCCCTGATCCTCGCCGGCATTTGGGTGCTCGCGCGTCGACGCGTGCGAGTTGGCGAGATTGTGAGGAACAACCTTTTTATTATCCTGTTTTTTCTCTACGCAGGTTTTAGTGTCGTTTGGTCAGATTTTCCGCTCGTCTCTCTCAAGCGATGGATTAAGAGCATTGGCGATCCCGTGATGGTACTCGTGTTATGGAGCGAGCCATTTCCGGCGCGCGCCATAACGGCTACGATCAAGCGATGCGCTTATATACTTGTGCCGTTATCGGTTCTCTTCTGTAAATATTACCCAAACTTGGGACGATCCTTCGATGTCTGGGGCAATGCTTTCAATACCGGCGTGACGTTGGACAAGAACATGTTGGGATATCTGTTGTTTACATACGGACTCTTCTTTGTTGCCGCGTTAATAAGCAGAGTTGATCCGTCTCGTGATGGGCACAACCGCGTACGCTCTGATCAAATCATTAATATCATGTTCGTGGCAATGATCGGGTGGCTCCACTCAATTACGGACAGCAAGACGGCATTGGTGGCGCTGATTATTGGAACCGCTGTCATTTTTTCCTTGAGATTTTCCACCGTTCGAAGGCATTTCTGGTTTTACGCGCTGTCTGCTGTGCTTCTTGCTTTGGTTTACGACGCCCTCTTCTCTGTGAAGGGCGCCATCTTTGAAGCCTCAGGGCGTGATGCAAGCTTCACAGGTAGAACTGGGATCTGGGAAACGCTGCTCCAGGAGCCAATAAATCCGATGCTCGGAGTTGGTTACGGAAGCTTTTGGCTTGGTGAGCGCCTGACAAGACTTTGGGCGATATTTTATCCCACGCCGATCATTCAAGCACACAATGGGTATCTGGAGGTCTATCTCAATCTGGGATTGATCGGCGTATGCTTGATCGGTGGTGTATTGTGGGCGGGTTTGAGGAGGATGCGGAGGCGGGTTACCGCTTCTTTTTCTGCTTCCATGTCAGACATGCAGAATGAGAGGATACTTGGCATTTTTGGCATAGCCTATGGTGTTGCTTACCTCTTTTACAACGTCACCGAGGCCACATTTCAGGGACTGAATCCCCTATTCCTGTATTTCATTATTCTATCTTTCGAGTATCGGCACACACGCCAACCAGCTAATGCTGCCCGAGGTAGTCTAGTGCTGCAATATGCAACGAACAGCGCGAACGACATTAAGCAAAAGAACAGGGAGTTATAGATGAGCCCTCTACGGATTTTAGTGCTCGCTCCGGACTGTAATCCCGAATCTGTTACGACCCCGCAGATCGCATATGCGCATGCCGAAGCACTTTCGCGTCTCCACTCGGTTACCTTGGTAGCTCGCGCCGCAAATGAACAGCCAATTCGTCGAGCGGGAGGGGGCTTTCATGCGATAGAAGCGATTCATGTGCCGGGACTCGATCGACTTTACGGCTGGGCTTTACGACATATCTTCAAGTACGATTATGGGCGGCAAAGCCTTACTGCCGCCAGCTACCCTCTTCAAATTGCCTTTGAGTGGTGCGCGTGGCGACAGCTTAAGCGCCGCATTCTATTGAGCGATTTCGACGTCGTGCTGCGAATCCTGCCAATCGTCTCAGTGCTTCCGAGTCCCTTCGCTTTCTTTCTCCGCAACGGGCCGATCCCGTTCGTGATTGGGCCTCTCAACGGGGGGCTGCCTTGGCCAGAGGGTTTCCCGCAGCTGGATAAACAACGACGGGAGGCCGGATACTGGGTCTCCAATTTAAGGGGGTTGTACCGATACCTACCGTTCGCTCGATCGACATACAGGAGAGCGGCCGCGATAATCGCTGGTTCATCACATACGTGCGCGGAGTTCGCTGCTTATCGAGACAAGCTGTTCTTCGTTTCAGGGGAGAACGGTATCGATCCCGCGCTCTTCAACGGACCAGTCCGACGTCCTGCCTCGCGTGAGCAGAAGCTCCGATTGATATTTGTCGGCCGCCTCGTTCCATTTAAGGCTTGCGATATCGCCTTGCGGGCGGCATCTGCAGTTCTGCGAACCGGTGCCGCCCACTTCACGGTGGTCGGTGACGGACCGGAACGAGAGGGTCTTCAGCGCCTCACGAAATCGCTCGGAATTGACAACGCGGTCACTTTCACTGGGTGGCTCGCGACTTCCGATGCCATGGCGCAGTTTCGGCAGGCAGACGTGTTCGTGTATCCGTCTCTTCGGGAATTCGGCGGAGCCGTGGTGTTTGAGGCACTCGCGCTGGGCGCGGTACCGGTCGTGGCGGATTTCGGCGGGCCAGGCGATATCGTCACCCCGCAGGTCGGGTACAAGATCGCCCTGACAAACGAGGACGATCTAATCCTGAAGCTCGCAGAGCTCCTGAAACATCTCGCTCGCGACCGCAGTCACCTTGAGACCTTAAGGCAGAATGGCATGGCCTATGCTCGCAATAACCTCACATGGGATGGCAAGGCGCGTGCCGTATCAAAAGTCCTATATTGGACGACTGGACGCGGCCCTAAACCGGACCTGAAACCGCCAGAACGCCCA
Organism: uncultured Alphaproteobacteria bacterium; assembly: GCA_963771545.1. GTDB lineage: Bacteria > Pseudomonadota > Alphaproteobacteria > Rhodospirillales > Defluviicoccaceae > CAKZLS01. Next base: position 2,108,716 of record CAVYTX010000002.1, on the reverse strand, counting down.
AGTCCCATTACTTCTTGACTGTGTAACATAGTTCCTAGCATCGGTAATTTTCTATGTCAAAAGTTCCGAATAGTGCTTGGCAAGCCCTGCGCAGAGTTAAATGGCTTCTAGATCCGCTCTTGGACAAGTTCGGCTATAAGCTTGAGAAGAAGGATGAATCGTACCAATCGTTCTTGTCGCAATTGCTTATCGACCGAATGAAGAGTTCCCACGAAGTTGTTTTCGTGCAAATTGGCGCAATCCATCGTTCCAGTGAACATGGCCATACACAACTCTGAAAAAGAGATGTTGATCCACCGCGTGCGACAAGATCTTGAGAGAAGCCTGCCGCCATGGGCTAGAGGCATCGGGTCCTTCGACCCCGAACATTATAAGCTCTCCAAATTGGACACTTCCTACATGACGACGGAGACGGTCCCCTGTAAGACTTTTGAGGAGCTGCTAACCACCCACGAAATCGAAAATATCGAGCTTCTAATTACAGACACGGAGGGATACGACTTTGAAATATTGCGAAATATTGATTTCGAAAAATACCGTCCTGCCTATACTCACTTCGAACATGGTCTGTCGACTGGAACCATGAGTTGGGAGAGATACAAGGACCTGGTCTGTTACCTGGCGAAATACGGTTACAGCATCAGCCAGGAACCCAGCGATGCCACCGCTTTCTTGCCGGCCGCGCTGTAAGGGGCGGGAGTTTATATGCAATTCCTCCCCAGGAATTGACATGCCTGCGGAAGTTTCAGGCGGCGAGAGCGGCTTGAACCTCGCGGAACAAGCCAGGAAAATCGCTTCTGCGGAAGCGGATTGCGGGCCACATGGCCTTGAGGCCGCGGGCGGTGAGGCGGTAGAGGCGGCTGTTCTTGACCTTGGTGATGAGGCCATGGCCGCGGAGCTTGGCGATCAGGCGTGATATGCGGTGGGTTCGGCGTTTGGAATCCGCGGCATCTGTGGGCGCGGCAGGGTACAGTTTCCCCTCAGGGCTGTTCAGTTCTGCGGGCATGAGGGGAGCGCTATCGCAATACGAGTCTGAGCGGCGATTTCTGGTCTGAAAACGAGTCTACCCTGGCCGGGAAAAGTGTGAATCTATGACGGGCACCTTGACTTTGATGGGAGGGTGCGATGGTTCCGTTTTCCAATCTTCTGGCGGCTTTGCAGGACGTTGCGGACCCGCGGCGGGCGCAAGGCCAGCGCTATCCGCTGGCGCCTCTGTTGTTGTTCACGGTGCTGGCGTTGCTGAGCGGGGCCAAATCCTACCGCGGCATCATCACCTTCCTGGACCAGCGCCGGGTGCTCCTCAATCATCACTTCCGGGTGAATCTGAAACGGGCTCCGGCGGTGAACACGTTGCGGACGGTGCTCCAGTCCGTGGACACCGAGGACCTCGAACGGGCGTTTCGCCGCCATGCCAAGGCCTTGCTGCCGGCGGGCGCGGCGGGCGAAAAGCCGGTGATCGCCCTCGACGGCAAGACGCTGCGCGGCAGCTTCGACCACATCAGCGACCGCAAGGCGGCGCAGACGTTGACGGCGTTCGCCTCGGCTTCGGCGATCGTCCTGGCGCACACCGAAATCGACGACAAGTCGAACGAGATCCCCGCCGCACAGCAGATGATCCGCGAGCTGGGACTGACCGGCGTCGTGTTCACCGCCGATGCCATGCACTGAAAAAACTTATGAGTCAAAGCCAACCAACCGATCCTGCACCAGACCCTGGAAGCGATCTGCGATGTCGAGCCGCCCATCGATAGCGTCTAGCCCGGATATCTCACCGCAGGGGGTGCATCGGCCCCAAGAATTTGAGAAAGTCGTTTTGGCAAAATGCTTTACCAGATTCCAGGACGGGGTCCGATGCAAACACAGTGTATCTCCGATCAACTCGATTTCGAAGCGTTTGATGGCCGTCGTGTGGTGGCGGGGTTTGACGGCGGTTTGGTGACGTCGGATGCGGGAGCGGTGCTGCTGCGCGAGACCGATCGGGCGATCGCCTTGATCGATCGGGTGGCGGCGTGCTTCACGGACGGGCGCCGGCAAGCGGACGTCGTGCATACGGTGCGCACGCTGGTCGGCCAGCGGATCATTGGCATCGCGCTCGGCTACGAGGACGTCAACGATCATGACACCTTGCGATTCGATCCGGTTCTGGCGTTGTTTTCGGAGCGGCTGGACGCATGCCCGCAAGGGATGCGAAGCATCAAGCGCGAGGACTGCGCGCCATTGGCGGGCAAGAGCACGATCAATCGCTTGGAACATGCGCCCCGTGGCGATGGCGATCGCTACCACAAGATCGGCCACGACCCGGAGGCTTTGGAGGCGGTCCCGGTTGACGTGTTTCTCGACAGCCAGGACAAAACGCCGAGGGAGATCGTCATCGACCTCGACGCCACCGACGACCCTTTGCATGGACATCAAGAGGGCCGGTTCTTCCACGGCTATTACGATTGCTACTGCTATCTGCCGCTGTACATCTTCTGTGGCCCGCATCTGTTGGCGGCGAAGCTGCGCCGCTCCAACATCGACGCCTCGGCCGGCGCCAAGGAGGAAGTGGCCCGCATCGTCGCCCACATCCGCCGCCGCTGGCCGCGGGTCAAGATCGTGCTCCGGGCCGACAGCGGCTTCGCCCGCGAGGCGTTGATGGCGTGGTGCGAGGCGAACCGCGTGGACTATGTCTTCGGCCTCGCCCGCAACAGCCGCCTCGTCGACGAACTCGCCATCGATCTCGCGTGGGCCGAAAGCGAATACGAAGCCACGGGGAAACCGGCCCGCCGGTTTAAGGATTTCTTCTACGCCACCCGCGACAGCTGGAGCCGTCGGCGCCGGGTGATCGGCAAGGCCGAGCACCTGGCCAAGGGCGCCAATCCCCGGTTCATCGTCACCTCGCTCAAACGCAAGGCCATCGACGCCAAGACCCTGTACGAGCGCCTCTACTGCGCCCGGGGCGACATGGAGAACCGCATCAAGGAGCAACAACTCGATCTCTTTGCCGACCGAACCTCGACGGCAACCCTGCGCGCCAATCAGCTCCGCCTCTGGTTCTCGTCGTTCGCCTATGTCCTGATCGAAGCGCTGCAGCGGATCGGTCTCGGCCACACCGAGTTCGCCACCGCCACCGCCGGCACCATCCGGCTCAAGCTCCTCAAGATCGGCGCCCGCGTCACCGTCTCGGTGCGCCGGAGCAAGATCGCTATGGCGTCGGCGTGTCCATACCAAGCCGAATTCGCCCTCGCCCACGCCAGGCTGCGTGCCTCTCCCGGATAGCCGCAAAGCCCATCCCGTCGACCGTCAACAGCCGACACCCAAGCTGCGCCCTCATAGACTCGTCATCGGCGCACCAAACAGAAGCGCACAACTGACGCACGAAAACGCCCGGCCCGCCGCCGACAAAGACCGCGCCACCCAATTTCAACGGCGCAAACCAACCATCAACAACCACAAATTACCCGAAAATACCTACCTCATGACCCCTACGGTGAGATATCCAGGCTAGACCGTCGAGCGCAACTGCCATGGCCGCCAGGAGCATCGTTTGGTCGAGACCTTCGATGTCGCCGGCCGCCTCGGACCCGACTGGGACGGCCTCATCATGACCGCCGCCCGCGTTACCCGCCTCACCTGGCACAAGAACACCAAAACCGGTCTCTGGCATCAAACCAACGAGACATCCCTCTACGCCTGCCAGAGCGGACTTACCGCGACCGCCGCCGGCACTGCGATCCGCCAGCACTGGGGCATCGAAACCGCAGCCACCACGTCCGCGACGTCTCCTTCTTCGAGGACCTCAGCCGCATTCGAACCAGACCGGGCCACTTCGCCCGATGCCTCAATATCCTCCGCGCCAACGGCACCACCAACGTCGCCCGGGAGCTCTACATCAACGCCCTCAACCCGGACAATGCCCTGTCATACCCGCTGGCGTAAGGAGAACTGAACAGCCCTGCGCTGAAGGCGGTCGAGGCAGTCGCGCCTTAGCGGGCTGGAAGGCATTCGCCAAACGGGACGGGTAACACGTATCTGCGAAGATAGTGAGGGCCGCTGCCCACTTAAGGAACTGACGACGCGACCCAAACCGTTTTGTCTTGCCGTGTTTGCTGGTCATCAACGATTCCCCCATCGACGCCCATGCCTCGACCTGTTCTCTCCCCCGATATGTTCTCGTTCCCAGGTTTTCCCCACAAGCCCACAGAGTCAAGACCTTGTCAACATGGAGGGAACTTTTTTCGGCGCCTGCGCCAGCAAATAGTCCTTGCGTTTGGGCCAAAATAAGATTATAAACCTATATATCACAAATTGCAGATGCCTTCGGCGCGCCGGCACCCAAATGCGTTCGCGGACAGGTGTGCACCGACGACAGTACGCCCGGGTATCTGGAAACCACTTGGACAAATTGCGAGCTAAAACATATGGACAATGTCAGTTTAACTATCAATGGCGAAACGCGCGCAAATATTGATACTCTTAAGTATCTGGACGATACCGAGGCGACTTTCACATTCACTGATTTGAACGGCAAACCGTCCATTCTACGACCCCAAACACTGCTGCCGAACATCCAGGATCTGACGGACGACCTCCAGGAGGACTTTGCCATGGCCAAGTTCCACCCCGTGAACTGCGCGCACGCTTCACCGTATCAGAAGCGGAGACGGTTATTTGGTCGAGTTCCGAGGGGCTACCTCACCGCGGCGCTGATGGCATTCGCTGTTGTCGCGACGTTTGCAGTCGGTATTGGGCTGCCAGCACAGGCGTTGGCACGCACCATCACCGCGACGAGTTGTTCGCAAGGTGATGTGAACGCCGCGATGAGCCAAGCGGGTGCTGGAGATACCGTTGCCATCCCGGCAGGAACATGCTCGTGGACCTCAAGCCTATCGTTGAGTCCTCCTGCCAATGTCACGCTGCTCGGGGCCGGTGATCTTGGTACCGTAGGTGGCGACGACTTAACGGTTATTGTCGATGATTACAGAAACACCAATGGCTCTATCCTGCAGATAAACGCACCATCTACGGGTGTGTTTAGAATGGCTGGCATTACTTTCCGCAACGGGAGTGGTGGCCTGAAGAACAACGCTCCGATTCAGATTTCTCGGTTCCGCTAGTAAGTCGTATGTCCGGATAGATCACGTGCACTTTGATTTCGATACGGGGAGCACTCATCGCGGCAAGTTTCTTTATATTGGAGGGGGTGTTAGGGGAGTTATGGATAACGCGCTGATCGAAACCTCCAGCATCAATTGGGCGCACACCGTCAACGGAAGGAACAGCGGCAACACGGAATGGGCAGAGGCCACAGCGTTCGGCACCGACGACTTTTTCTTCTTTGAAGATATTGTGGGCGTCGGCAATAGCAATGAAGGTGCGCTGTTGGATTGCCATTCCGGGGGTAAATTTGTCGTCAGGCACAGTGATTTCACAAAGATGGCTGTCGGGCAAACGCATCCGACAGGGCACGCTTGGGACGACCGTGGTTGCCGTGCCCATGAGATATACGGCAACACTACTCATCCGTCTGGAGCATCTGGAGGAGAACCGAACTTCGCCTTCGACTACTACAATAGCGGACCAGGGATGACGTGGGGAAATTCCGTCGACAACACTTACAAAAACATTATGTATTTCAACAACTGCCGCTCGAATGACGCTGCTAATTGTGGATATTCTCAATCGTCACCTCCTAACGGGTGGGGTTATTGTAATTCTGGCGGCGGCAGCGCGTGGGACGGCCCGCAAATCGGAGAGTGCATAGATCAGCCCGGACGCGGTGCCGGCGACACCTTGTCCGGGACGTTCCCGAATAAAATAAATACCCGCACCGGCACAATTGCATGGCCTCGACAGGCGCTTGAACCTGTCTACGAGTGGCTGAATACAGGCAACCCAGTATCGGGTTGGGGTGGATCTTGGTTCAGCAATCGGGCTTCCTCCAGTATCATCGCGCAGAACCGCGATTTCTACCTACACCACGGCAACACATCCTGCGATCCAGGTGCCGGAACATGCTCGGCTGGTGTCGGTGTCGGGACACGGGCTCAACGCCCCGCCAATTGCACAACCGGTGTGGCTTGGTGGTCAACCGATCAAGGCGGCAACTGGCATAAAACGAATGGCACATCAAACGACGGAACGTTGGATGTCTGCAGTGCGACCAACACATGGTCGGACGGGCACTATACTCCTTACACCTATCCGCACCCGTTACGGGCCGCAAGTGCCACCCCGCCGCCCACCGACAGCACTCCGGCCACGGTGTCGCTGACGGCGCCAACCTCCGGGACCACGGTCTCCGGCACCATCACGGTGAGCGCAAACGCGTCCGACAACGTCGGCGTGGTCGGTGTCCAGTTCAAACTCGATGGCGCCAATCTTGGAGCCGAGGACACCACGAACGCATACTCGGCCGTGTGGAACACCACCGGTGTTGCCAACGGAACTTATACCCTCACCGCGGTGGCACGCGACGCGGCGGGGAACGTCACCACCAGTGCACCGCGGACGGTTACCGTCTCGAACTCATCCCCGTCCGACACGACCGCACCTGCTACGCCGACGAATCTTACTGTATCTTCGGCCTCGGCGACCCAGATCAACGTGTCGTGGTCGGCGTCCACTGACAACGTCGGAGTGACGGGCTACCGGCTGGAGCGATGCAGCGGCTCGGACTGCACCAGTTTCTCGCAGATCGCCACGCCGAACAGCACGTCCTATTCCAACACCGGCCTCTCCGCCGGGACCACCTACCGCTACCGCGTGCGGGCGATCGATGCGGCGGGGAACCTCTCATCATATTCGAGTGTGGCGAGTGCGACAACGCAGCCCCAAACAACTGGGGGTGAAGAGACCATTTGGGGCTCCCGCAGCACGACGAAGTTCGCTGGCGATGACCAAGCTTGGGATTTGGGTTTGATCTTCACGCCGACCACTGACGGCCAGGTGACGGGTGTCCGCGTCTATGGCGCACCGGAGGAGACCGGCGCCCACACTGCACGCCTGTGGCGGAACAGCGACGGTGCGCTGCTTTCCGGGCCGCATACGTTCACCTACTCCGGCATCGGTTGGCACGACTTCTCCCTTCCAACCCCAGTCTCTCTGAGCGCAAATCAAACCTACACCGTGACGGTCTCGACGGGTGAAGATGCCGCCGGCTGGTACACTGTGGAGGCGCAGGATCCCGACATGGGCACGGGCGGCGACAACGGCCTGCACATCGCCTATCCGCCGAATGCCGCCGTTTACTCCGAGACCATCGGCGAGCGTCCCACCCAGAGTTGGCAGCAGAGCAACTACCTTCGTGACGTCATCTTCGTCGCGGAGAGCGCGACGGCGGACACCGCCGCACCGTCCGTTCCCGTCAACCCGCAAGCGACGGCGGTCTCGACAAGCCAAATCGACCTGACGTGGACGGTTTCAACGGATGACGTGGGGGTCTCAGGCTACCAAGTAGAGCGCTGCGCCGGTGCAAGTTGCACCGACTTCGTGCAGATCGCGACGCCAGGCGGCACGTCTTACTCCGACACGCGCCTTGCCGCGAACACAACCTATCGGTATCGCATCCGCGCGACCGATGCGGCGGGCAACTTGTCGTCTTACTCAGACGTCGCGAGTGCAACGACACCAGCCGAACCCCCAAGGGAAGCGACCGACGATAACGTCTATTATCCTTTGGAAGCAGCAGCCCGGGCGGACGGCGACTGGACCCCTGTCGACGCCCCCAGCGGCTTTGCGGAGCCTGTGGTCCTTGCCGGCCCTCCGAGTTTCAACGATGCCGATCCCGGTGTCGTGCGACTCAACAACGTGGATGACCGCGGCTTCGAGCTGCGCTTTCAGGAATGGGACTATCGTCAACGTCTCGGCGATATGTTCCATGCCCTGGAGAGCATTCCCTATCTGGTGCTCGAGCCCGGACGTCACGTGATGAGCGACGGCTCGATCTGGGAAGTGGGCACCTTTTCGCTGGGCGGCACCAAGTCCTGGAGATCGGTTGGCTTTACCGAGCCCTTCGACAATGCCCCCTATCTGTTCCTGACTGTGCAGACCGCCAACGACCCGGAGGCGGTGACGGTGAGGGCGCGGTCCGTCGGCGCGGCGGGCTTCCAGGCGGCGCTGTTCGAGGAGGAGGCGCTGATGAACGGCCATGGAGTGGAGACCGTCGGTTACCTCGCCATCGAAAGCTATGACGGGGGCGGCGCGATCGACATCGAAGGTGATCAAGTCTCCTACATGTTGCAGAGCGTGAGCGCCGACGAGCAGTGGACACCGGTCCTGAACCAGTGGCTCAAAGTCGAGGAGGAGCAGTCCAAGGGCAACGAAGTCAAGCACACCGACGAGACCCTGCATGTGCTCGCCATCGGCCAAAGGCTGTTCGCCCAGCAGGTCAGCAACAACGGAGGCGATACGACTGCGCCAAGGCGACTGCCGCCCGGCGAGGATGCTTCCATGTAATGGGGCCTCGTTCGTGGGGCAGCCGATTCGTGGAAGACGCTGCCGCTTGCCATGGCGTACGCCAACCCGGTGTTGGTTACGAAGCCGGTGTCCTCGCTGGTCACGGACCCGGGCGTCGTCCGCCTGCGGTCGATTGGCGCCGATCGGTTGGACCTGCACTACCATGAAAAGGGCTGTCTCGATGGAAAGCACACCGCAGAGGATATCCTCTACATGCTTGCCGAGGCCGGCCAGCACACGCTTGGTGGGCTAGAAGTGGACGCGGCTCTCATCGAAACCATTAAGCTTGCTCTCAATGGAGAATGGGAGAGCGTCACCTTCACCAACGGCTTTTCGATGTGCCGGCGGTACTGGCGTGCAGACAGAAAAGTAAGCGCCAGGGTCGCCACCGGGCGCTTGCAAACTTTCAACTCTCGCGAAAGAACCGAGATCCACTCTCCACTCTCTACTCTCCACCCGAGATAACGCCGCAAGGTTGAAATCCCGGCTGAATACCAGCGATCTTCTCATAAGATCCAGTGCCTCCGATCAGAACTGTCATTTTTCAAGCTGTCTCATTCTCGGGGTTCACTCCAGATTGCGTCACTTTTTCCTTCCATGAGCCTCGATAAAAGAACGCGGGGCTTTGGCCCTGTCGAAGAGTGGCGTTACCTTGCCACTCAAACGAGAATAAACTCGTTCTCAAGGAGATACGTTTCGTTGAGAACGGTCAGGACGTCGCCACCACCGAAATCCATGACCAAGTCTCCGCTGACCACGCTCACCTCGATCCCCAGCGCGTTGTCGCCGGAGTCAACCAGGTCTTCATCTCCGCCCGACTCGGCCAGTTCGTTGAACTCCGCCACCGTGTTAAGGCCTGTTTCCCGAGCATCAATCACATCCGAACCGGGGCCGTCATCGAAGTCAGTCACTGTGTCGCGGTCATATTTGTTGCCGAACACGAACACATCGTTATCGCCTCCACCGGTCAGAGTGTCATCGCCCTGGCCCCCATCGAGCCTATTCTCGTCGGCATCGCCGATGAGGACATTGTCGCCTCGGCTGCCGACCACGTTCTCAACGGACGTCAACACTTCGGTGGTGCTGGGCTCATTGCCCGGACCAGCGGGACTGGTGGGATCGTCGACAAACCAGGCCCGGTCTTCCGACAGATCCACCCGCAACCGATCCTGAAAACTATAGCTGTAGTCGACAGTGTCCGAGCCTCCACCGCCGTCGAAGGTGTCCTGACCGAAATGGCCCGTGAGAACATTGTCGTTGGCGTCACCGATAATGACGTTGTCGCCTCGGCTGCCGATGACATTCTCGATAGACATCAAAACTTCGGTGGTGCTGGCTTCATTGCCCGTACCAACGGGGCTGTTTGGATCGTCGACGAACCAGGCAAACCCTTCCGACAGATCCACCCGCAACCGGTCGGACGAGGAATAGCTGTAGTCGACGGTGTCCGAGCCCCCACCGCCGTCGAAGGTGTCCTCGCCCAGATCCCCGCCCAACGTGTCGTCGCCATCGCCGCCAGCAAGATTGTTGCCATTCGCATCACCGATGATGACGTCGTGGTCGCCGGTGGTGTCGGTGGGAGGCGAGGAAGATGTGGACATCGGTCCGATATACGACCGTGCGACCACGACATCGTCATACCACTTTGTGTTCTCTTGCGGTGAACCTTTGGAGTGAAGTCCGAGTGCGATCCGATCGATCTTTAGGCTGCTTATGTCACGCATTCGAAGGTTCTGGAAATCCGCGACAAGATCGCCGTCGATCCACGCGGCGACACGTCCGTCGTCCGCACCCGGCGTGTTGGCTTGCACCATGAACTCGTAGCTGTACCACTTGTCCGTTTCCGGGATGAAGTTGGGTCGAGCGACAAAGTCGGGACCGAAGTCGCCGGGCGTCGAATCATACGGAAGGACGCGTCCATCGGGGTACCAGTGATCACCCCACTGCCCGCGTTGCTCGGGATGATAGGCGTAGACGTGCGTGTAGCCGAGGTCACCTTCGTTATAATACTGGCTGTTCTCTAACATGAACATGAAGAAGTCGCTACCGTCGGGCACATTACCGGGCCCCGGATAGTTCGAAGAAATCTCAATGCCGTTGTGACCATCCCCCGTGTCATACCCGGAGTCGAACTTGGTGTAGACGCGGACGAACAGTTGATCCTCGGTTGAACCGAGGTCCTTCACCACCGCGTTCGCCACTTCGGAGCTTGTTTGCGGCAGCTTGAACTCGAGGGACTGGTCTCCGCTAAAGACGTTGTCCGCTTCCGTCGCGATGCGGGTAAGGTGCTGTTGAAAGAAATTCGACCAATTCGACCATAGTTCGCTCTTCGAAGAGTACGACTCGAAGTCATCGGCAAAAAGCACGTCTGGATCTGCGCCGATGTTGGCGTCGTCCAGATACGCTGCGGCGATGCCGTTCTGACCTTCCGGAAGTGGTGTTGTTGGCATGGTTTCTCCTGCATCCATTTGATCGCCCGGGCGGGCCGCCAGGCCCACCACCGAACATGTGCGAAATGAGTATGGCCATTTCGCAAAGACCCATGATCGAGTGGCCCGCTCGCCCACGCTTGTCGGTTGCTCACTGGAGGCGGTAGTAAAAGGTGAATGAGGCTAAATTACAGCTAGAGTGTGTCCAAGATGAGGTAAATGCCGGGTGCGGCGCCTGCGGGTTTCATAGCTTCGTCCGCATAATCCTCATGGTGTCCCACTCACGATTACTAGTTCCACAAAATATCATCTCGTCAAAGATTGTGATCACATGGAAAAAATTCATTCCGTCTGGCGATTTATCGAGATAGTTTTATCAGTCAATCGAGATATTTATAATAAGTATATTGGAATTATTATGCATAAACATAAACGAGTGCTCGGACTATGAAACTCGCGCGCGCAAAGTCAGGACTAAGGAAGACCCCGTTGCCGGCGGAGGAGGACGCAGCCCACGGGGCAAGATGGCGGTGATCGGCGCGGTCGAAATCGTCGGCGACGGCCCGGGCCGCCTTCGCCTCGCCCCCATCGCCGCCTATTCCGCCGAAAGGATCCGCGCCTTCGTCGCCGCCAACATCGCTTGCGGCGCGACCCTCAAGACCGACGAGTGGGCCTCCTATCCCGGCACTTCCGAGGACACGACCCCCATGTCGTCGGCGCCATGGCCGCCCACGTCGTCACTCACCTACAAAAGGTTGATCTCGCCGGAAACAGCGGGATAAGCGTTCGGGCGCATTCAGGTCAATAATTCTCGCCGTTGGTATACGCACCTTGGCGTACCGCGACCGCTGGCCCCTTTTTCAAGATGCCGGTCGGCGCTTCGTCGAAACTTCGCGAACCTCGAATGTCTGTTTAGCTCCCTACGAGCACATATACCACCCCGCATTGGAGCGAAAACGTCGTTCCAATGTTCGTATCGGAGGGGGCCACCAAACGATTCGATTCTCGCCCGTTCACACGAGAAGAGCCGCCTCTGGCTTCTGGCGCCAGTAGTCCAACATCTTCTGAACGGTCTTGTCCAAAGGAATTGTTTGGTGCCAGCCCGTGACCGCGGCCAACTTGGTGCTGTCACCCCAAATGATCGGCTCGTCGGTGGGTCGCAACAATGCTGGATCGACATGCGGAATGATGTCATTGCGGACTGATCTCCTGATCACGCATGCTAGCAGATCCTCCATGAGATAGGCCGTCGAGCCACCGAGATTATAAACATCTCCGCTATCGCCCTTGTCCAAGAGCAACAGGAGACCGCGGTTCAGGTCTTGCACGTCGACGATCGTCCGCCTGGTTGCGAGATTGCCCACACGGATGTGGCATTCCTCTGGATGGCGCTCAAGCCACACCGCTCGCCGGACGAAATCGGATAACGCATCTCCGACTTTGCGGGGTCCAGTGCAATTAAAAATTCTGACCCGCACCGAATCAGCGCCAAAGCTGGCATGGTATTGAAAGGCAAGCAGATCCGCCGCGACCTTTGAAACACCGTAGGGATGAAGTGGTAGCAAAGGGGCATCCTCGGTGATGGGCACTCGGTCGGCGTCTACTGCGCCATATTCCGCCGACGACCCGGCTACTATAACCCGAGCTCTCGATCCTAGTCGGCGAAGTGCTTCGAAGATGTTGGCCGTTCCAACAACGTTTGTCTCCAACGTCTCGGTTGGTCGCTGCCAGGACACTGTCGGATAGCTCTGAGCCGCCAAGTGAAAGACGGCATCGGGCCGAAATTGTTCCAGCGAATCGTACACTGAACACCAGTCGCGCACATCAACCTCTTGCAAAGGCAATGCCTGCACGTCGATGAGATCGATCGTCGGTTTGTAATAGGTGGCAATAACATCATGACCAGAGTTTACTGCCATCTCAGCGAGGTGCGAGCCCATCATTCCACCGGCACCAGAAATCCATATCCGCATAGTCCGAAACCCTTTTGCTACCTTGCCCGATCGTAGATGATTAATCTCTGATTGTCGGCTTTCGCTCCCCGCGCCTGCGGTGTCATATGTTGCCTGAAATCAGGATCGATCAGGAGTCGCACTATGTGACCAGAGAAAGATCCGGGATCGTCCGTCGCCAAAACGCCGTCACCAGGCCAAGCTATACATAAAAAGCGTCAGATGTTATTTTATAACAGGACGATTTCATAGAGCGGTGTAGCCGTGATTCGTCGACTATTGCCACGAAAGGCGGCACACGGGTACCTCGGAGACCAACAAAAAGGCTCTTCGACGTTTCAAATGGAATTGAACAGGTTTCCGAGTGGGGCGGCGATCAGGTAGATCATGGTGATGAAGGTGGCGGTGTTACGGTAGCCCCTGGCCCGCGCCCGGGCCGCCTGGAACAGGCCGTTCATGGCTTCGATGCGGGCATTGCCGTGGGTTGATGTCCATCGCTCCAGGATGCGTTCACGGTGTTTCTCGACGGTCTCCAGGGTGCTGGCCACGGCCTCGAACAGGGGGCCGTGGCCGATTTGCTCATGGGCGTGGCGGAGGAAGTGGGAGAGACGCCAGCGGGCGGCAAACGGAGTTTCCGTCCGCCGCACCCAGCGGAGCTTCTCCTTGATCCGCCAAGCTTTGGCGGTGAGGAAGTCACCGGCTTCCAGTTCGGCCAAGGCGGTGGCTTGTTTGTCGGTCAGCCGACCGCCGTCGTGCGCTTTCAGCACCGCCCAGCGGGTGGCGGCGGGCATCGGTACCTGTTTGCGTTCCGTCTTGCGCACGTCGTCCACCGCCTTGGTGAACAGCTGCACCACATGGAACCAGTCGACGGTCACGGTGGCGTCCGGAAATGCCTTGCCGACGGCGGCGAGGAAGGCGGGCGACATGTTTCGCGGACCACCTCGGTGACGCGGCTCGGCTCACCCCCGTGCGTCTTCAGGAAGGCCTTGAATGCCTCGACCGTCGCCTTGCCCTTGCCCGGCGTGGTGAAGATCACCGGCTCGCTCTTGCGGTCCGCGTCGATGAACACGGTGAAGTCGGTGCGGCCTCTCTTGGAGGCCGTCTCGTCGAACGCGAAGGCGCCGAGGCGGGAAAGGTCGAGACCCCGCGGCGCCTTGGCGACGTAGTGCTCGACGATCCGCCACAGCCGCTTGTCGGTGACGCCGATGAACCGGGCCACGGCCAGCACCGGCGTCTCGCGCACCAGGGTCATCGCCGCCTGCTCGAACAGCAACGTGAAGCCGCTCCCGTCGCGCGCCCACGGAACGTTTGCCCGCTTCACCCCATGTTCGGGGCAGTCCGTCCGCGGCACCCGAGCGCTGATCAGGCAGTGGTGCTGGAAGAAGTTCAGGTGCCGCCAAGTGAAATCCTTGAAGTCACGCGCCTTGCGGGACGTGGCGCACTCCGGACAGGCGAACTCCGCCCCACGTTCCGTCTCCAGCACGATCTCCAGGACGTGCGGGCGTTTGCTCGTGTCCAAGCATTGATCCGCCAGGCGCCACGGTGGCGTCACCCCAAGGCTAAGCGCCAATACATCCTTCGCATCCATCGCCCATCCCTCCGTCGCCGTCCTTGCCGACGGAGGATAGCCGTTCACGACCTACGCAACCTCTTGAATTCCACTTGCCACGTCGAAGAGGCAGAAAAACCTATGGGAAAGATTGCAGGTCGGGGTAACAATAACCGCGTTCAAATTCGCGGTCTGCGGTTCAACGGCATGGGGGATGCCGGCGACGCATGGGCAAGGGGATAAACTCATGAGCATATTGCAGGAATTCAAGGACTTCGCGGTCAAGGGCAACGTCGTCGACATGGGCGTCGGGATCGTCATCGGCGCCGCGTTTACCTCCATCGTCAATTCATTGGTGGCCGATATCATCAACCCGATCATCGGGGTCATCACCGGGGGAATCGACTTCTCCAACCTGTTCATCAACCTGGGCGAGGGCGATTATGCCAGCCTATCGGCGGCGCAGGCGGCGGGCGCGCCCACCATCAATTACGGGCTGTTCATCAACGCCGTCATTTCTTTTCTGATCGTCGCGTTTGTTCTGTTCATCATCATCAAGAACGTCAACAGGCTGAAGAAGCTGGCCGAGGACGAACCGAAAAAGCCGACGACGCCGGAACCCTCGGCGGAAGTGAAGCTGCTCACCGAAATTCGCGACGCGCTTAAAAAAGCCTGAGACTTGCGCCTCTTAAGACGGGGAGAGGATTGACGGCCTGAGTACGCGGTTCTTGCGCGGTGAGTTAAATCGAGCAATTTTACCGTCATGGGATGGTCGTAGAGGAACGCGTTCATTGACGTCGCTTTCCGAGCCTGCCGCCTGCCCCTCTCGCTTCGACGTTCCCGCTTACTTGGGCGCGCTTGGGCGCGGGCATGTCTTTGGTTGGTTACCCGGAGCAAACACCTAACGCGGGTCGCGTTCAACGCCTCGCGTTTGAGGGGGTTGGCGCATATACTGTGGCCATCGCGCCTCTTGACGGGGCGGGAGAAACGACGACAAGGGTGCATGATGAACTCGATCGCGGACGCAACCCTATCGTGGCTCTTGCTCGTTCTGGGGCTGATTGCCCTGGTTGGTGGCGCCGAGGGCCTCGTTCGCGGTTCCGTCGCCATCGCGCGGCGGCTCGGGATATCGCCCCTGCTCATCGGCCTGACGGTCGTCGGATTTGGCACGTCCACTCCCGAGCTGACCGCCAGTGTCAGCGCCGCGCTCAAGGAATCTCCCGGAATCGCGGTCGGCAACGTGGTCGGCAGCAACATCGCCAATATCCTCCTGATCCTCGGCGTGTCGGCATTGATCGCTCCTATCGCGACCACGAAGAGTGCCTTCCTTCGCGACGGAACGGCGCTGATCATCGCCAGCCTCATCCTGGCGGTGGTGTGCGCGATCGGCTCGCTCAACAGAGGTGTCGGCTTGGCGTTGCTGGTTCTGTTGGCGGGCTATGTGTATCTTTCCTTCAGGCTTGACCGAGCCAAGGCCGATGCGGCCTCGGTGGTGCACCGGGAACAGGCAGAAGCGATCTCGTTTCAGCCAACCAAACTGTGGACGTCGATTCTATGGACCCTGGGAGGCCTCGTCGCATTGATCGTAGGGGCCTCGTTATTGGTGAATGGCGCCATTACCATCGCGCGCACCATGGGGATTTCCGAGACGGTGATCGGGTTGACGATCGTTGCCGTCGGCACCTCGCTCCCCGAGCTTGCGACGTCCGTGGTCGCGGGCCTGCGCGGTCAATCCGACGTCGCGTTCGGTAACGTGATCGGGAGCAATATCTTCAATATCCTCGGAATCCTCGGCGTTACGTCCGTGGTCCGTCCGTTGGCGGTGCCGTCGCAGATCATCCAATTCGACATCTGGGTAATGCTCGCGGCGACCGGGATCGCCGTCCTGTTCTCCATTAGCGGATGGCGGATTTCCCGATGGGAAGGTCTGGTGCTGCTTTGCGGCTACGCGGCGTATGTTGGCATCTTATTCTGGCCAAGCGGCCGGGCGTTTTTCGGCTTGTCGTAGCCCCGAGGCCGAGGCGTCTGGCATGGTGCCGTCATGGGGGCGGCGGACCGAATTCACAGGTTGTCGCTCGCTTAAGTGAGGTGTGTTCTAGACTGTTAGACGAGCGAGAAAAGCCCCAGCAGCGCGCCCCACGCGACCGTCGACGTGATCGCCACGGCAATGGCGGCGGCGACAAAGCCCAACGACACCATCAGGCCATCGCGTTCGGCAAGCCCGAGCCCGATGACGGCCGTTGCAATTCCGGGTGGAATGTTGCCCACGAACGGAATGGGCAAGATCAAAATCACAGCCAGGACCGAGACGACGAGACCGATGAAAATTTTGCCAACGCCACCGGTTAGGGGCGCCAAGCGGGGCCGGCACAGGCGCTCCAGCCGTTCCACCGCCCCGGCGGTACGATCAACAAGCCGCTGAAGATCGGCGCGCGCCATGTCACGATGGGCCAAAGCTCTTGGAAGCCAAGGACTCTGCCGACCGAAAAGCATCTGGATGCCGACGAATAGGATCGCGATGCCACAGGCCGCCGGTATCCCCGGCGGCATCGGAACGCAACACGGAAGCGCGAAAATCAGAAGCAGCAGTCCCAGCGCGCGGTTTCGAAGTTCGGTGACGATAAAGCCCAAGCTTACACGGTCCTGAGCGCCGCCGTAGGCCAGGTGGCGAAGACGGTCCGAAGTCCGATCCATAAACGCCCCAGGAGCGGGTGAGATTGCATCGGACGGCTTTTCTGGCGCCGGCTTCATGCCGCTATCATAGCCCTTGGTTCACGGGGCTCCATACTCCGTGGAGAAGTCGGAAATATGGTCACCTCGCCGTCATCGGTGGGATAAGCTCAGCGTCAACGTTGGCCTTGCAATGGGCATCGCAAGGAATTACCGCACCCTCGGCGTCATCGCCGCAGAGAGCATTACGCTCACACTACCATTGGCGATGCGAAGAATTGAGCGTCACGCCTCAGCGATCGTGCCGGCGCGCCGTCAATCCGGGTGGCATGGGCGAAGGTGGGGTTCTCCAGATGCGCGACGATTCGATCCCGTCATCGGTTGACCGGGGCATGGGCGCCGGAAGGGAGCGCGTATAGAGGACTACGAGCGCGGCGTCGAAGATCGTGACCAGCAGGTTCCAGGCAAAGACCCATATCAGCGGGTTCAGTTCGCCGCCCTCCTTCCAGGCGACGACAAGCGAGGCGATGCCCAGGCCATAGCCGATGCAAACCATCAACGAAAAGTTCAGGCTCTTGCCCGCCGCCGACTTTGTCCGGAGCAGCTTCGCGATGGACCAATACCAACTGGTTGAAAAGACGAAGAACATCAGCGTCTGGAGAATTTCAATGGTGCTCATGACCTAGTCCCCCAAGGATCGCGCGGAATGGCCGTTCATTTCCGGGACACGTTGTGGATTCGGTCGGGTCGGCGCCCGGAATTGTTTGGCGGGGCCGCCGGTCAAGCGCCCGGCGGCCCGATAATCCTCGAGTGCGTGCTCCTATCCTTCGTCCGCCGGAGCTGGTGAATTCACCTATCCAGCGGGCTCGATCCTAAACCAGATCTTCCAGCCATCCATGTCCTGTGGGTCCACGACTCCGCCCGTCGGGGCGTAGCTCCCGGTCCAACCAGCGGGGTCGCCGTTGAATACCCGTTTGAACTCATTGAGGCGATCGTCGGGGTCGAAGGTGTCCAACTCGAATCCACCCACTTGGATGGCCAATTCTCCTTCGGCCCAGTCCTCGAATAGCACCGTGTCCAGCACGACTTCGTTGGTGCCGGGCAAGTCGCTCAGTTTGAAACAACCGCGTTCGGGAAAGACCCGCTTGCTCAGAATCCCACCGTTGTCCGGCGTCCAGGCCTTTGCGAAAAAGCGGAACTCGCCTTTGCCTTTGAAGAAGGGCTCTCGGTCATCGGTGATCTGGATTTTCTCCAAAACGACGCGTGTTTTTTTGCCGTTTTGAACATGGGTGGGATCTGTCCAGACGATGGGTTCCGCCCCGGGATTTTCCGAATTGGCCAAGTCGACCAGACCCTTGCCGCGTGCGCGAAGAAATTCGACCTGACGCGCCGTGATCGGCCACCAGCGGTCGGTAGTGGGTTTGATGCTGAGGCGTTTATGAAACAACTCGAGGGTGCGGCGTTCAGCCTCCCAGATCTCGACGGCCTTCTCGACCTGGATGTTGAGCTGGAAGCCACCAAGGGTGCGGGCCTCGTCGGCGCGCATCTGTACGACGTCGACCTTGAACCGTTGGCCTTTCTTGATACCGGCGGGCAGTTTGACTTTCAGCAGCCCGGAAAGGTTGTCACCCCACGAGTGGGCGATCGGTAGGAAAGTGGTTCCGGTGGGGAAGAGCCGAAGCGTTTGCGAATCCACGATCTTCGCCGTGCGCGGCGCATGCCGGAGGCTTCGGAAGTTGAAGATTTCCTCCACGTTGGCTCCCGGCAGAAAGAGCTCGACCTCCGCGTCTCTCGGCAGGTCGTTCCAGAAGAACACCAACTCGTCCAACCCGGTCGTGGACTTCCAGCGCTCAAGGTCGAAGGTCCACCGCCGTTGGGTCTCGATCTTGTCTTTGAGCCGCACCTTTGCCCTTTTTAACACTCCGGGGGATTGAGCCAACCAGCTCTCGTCCAAGTGGGCCATTTCCGCGTGCAAGTCTCCGTGTGTGCTCCGGCTCCGAGCGGGACGCGCGGGGAGAACTTCGATTTCCTCGCAGCAGTTCTGGAGCAGGGACAGCCCCTCTGAGTGGTTTTCGCCCGAGTGGTTTTCGCCCGTATCGATTGGGCGCGCGTGAGAGGGGTGAGAATGATGCAAGTGAATCGGGTCGACGATGGGTACGGGGTCTACCCTCGGCCGTTTCAGGCTCCGGGTCAAATCGATGTTGAAGGCATGTTGGACCGTACGGGTGATTTCCGAGCCCGGGTTGGCGGTCTGAACGATGAGCAGGTTGCGTTGCGACAGGTTGTCCGAGTTTCCCGGTGTAGAACCGGACACGGTCGGGTCGCCGGCGTGGAGCAACTCTACGACCATGCACTGGTGATGGTCCTCCAACAGGTCACGAATTGTCTGCAAGCCGGCCCCGAATGGACCGTCGCCTGTGAAGGTTGGCGGAAAACGCGGCGTGGGCTGATTGATGTCCACATAGGCACCGAAGAAACTTCGCGCTTCCGAACCTCCTGTCGCGCCGAAGCTGAACAGGTTAGAGGGGTCCAACTGGGTGTCCATGTCGGCCGACGTCGCCACCCGCGGCTCGGCGAAAAAAGGAATTGAGGCCAGCTCATCCGAACTCGTGCGGCCCAATAAGCCGATACCGGAAGTAGCGGAGCGATAGGCGAGCGTGTCGTTGAACTCCACACTGGCCGTGCCCCAGCGGAACATACGGAAGGTGACCCGCAGATCGGAGAGTCCGGACGCGCTTTGCAGGCGCACTTGTGCCAGGGCGAAGTTGTGGATGTTGCTACCACCGACCGAGGTGGAATATTCGAGCTTGGCGGCGCCCTGGTCTGTGGGCAAGCTATCGAAGGTTTCTCCGCCGGCGGTACCCCCGCCTGAACGGAAATTGGCGATCACCTGCTGGATGAACGTGTTGGGGTCAGTCCAGCCGGCGGCTACACCGAAGCGGGCCTGTCCCTCCTGGATCTGAAAGACCCTGGTGTCGAGGCTGAGCCAGTGAGTGGGGCCGTCGAGCATGTAGGGGTTGGGGTTGAACTGCAAGCGTACCCGCAGGCTGTCATCGGTGACGCGGTTGCCCGAGCGGTCGGTGGCGGTGACCACCACCTTTACGTCCTTGGCATCGCCGGGATTGACCAGCCCGGCAAAGGCTCCCTGACCGGAGAAAGTGACTCGGCACGGAAAGGTGACGCGCTGCGAAACAGCGGGATGCAGGCTGGGGTCTTCCGGCTGAACGGAAGTCGCCTCCACCGTCACGTCCGGAATGAGCGCATCGGTCGCGGCATCCCGCAGTTCGACGGTCGGGGCGTGGGCTAGGTCGGTGTACAGACCCGCCGCGTACACCGGTGGCGCGATCAGTCCGTAGAGGGCGGGCTCGACGTCCGCGGGCCACACGATCGTGAACGGCCGAGAGGTTCGGTCCTGCAAGACGATGTAAAACGAATCGAAGACCGTCGTGCCGGCCGCGGCTACCTGCTCGATGCTGAAGGTGCTGCGGTCGAGGTATGTCGTGATGTCGGGTGGGTCTTTTTCCTGGATCATTGCGATCTCGGAGACCGACTCGTGATCGAACCCGTCCA
This sequence comes from uncultured Alphaproteobacteria bacterium, assembly GCA_963771545.1. Classification (GTDB taxonomy): domain Bacteria; phylum Pseudomonadota; class Alphaproteobacteria; order Rhodospirillales; family Defluviicoccaceae; genus CAKZLS01. The sequence goes on along the minus strand of CAVYTX010000002.1, from coordinate 2,088,110 downwards.
AGCGTTCGTAAGCCGTGCCGGCCGGCAGGTCGGGGCTGAAGGCTTCGAGCAGGGTAAGCGAGGTGTTGCTGCCGATGCCGGTAATCATGCGGACTTGCCCATTGGCACGGATGAGGTCGCCTTGCCGAAGTTGGCCGGTGAAGCTCGTGCCCGCGCCGGTTACCGTGAGGCCGGCACTTGAAACGGTTCCAGACACCGTGGGGATCGTGCCGTCGGGCAAGGCTCGGCAGGTCAAATAGCCAGTAATACGAATGCAGCTGTTCTTGAATCCGACGGGCGTGGGTGAGAACAGCGCATTGTCGGCTTGGAACGGGCCATCGATGTCGCCGTCGACAGCGCCGGCGGAGCCGTCGAAAACGAAATCCTCAAAGAAATCGGTGGCTTGCAAGCGTTCAGTTCCCGTGGGCGAGCCGCTCGGGATCAGCGACAGAGTCCTCGTGGCCGAAATCACAGGCGACGTTCCGCTGGATTCTCGCAGCACTTCGCAGGTGAGCATGAGGTCCAGTGTTCGGCCGAAGGGGTCCGGGCGTACGTTGAGCTTGACCCGCAAGGCGCCCTGGCCGGTGGACAGGTCGATGCCGGAGACTCCCAGTGACGGTTCGACCGAGTTGGTGCTGGCGATCAGGTCTCGTAGAACGGTCAGCGTTCCGGGCTCGGGGAAGTCCGAGTTGTCGGACTGCACGAGTTGAAACGTTTCGAACCTGGGTTCCCGTTTGACCCACACGTCGTCATTGAAACCGTGCCAAGCAAAGAAGCGGGGGGAATGGTTGTTGTCGACCGGTGGAAACAGGTCAGCGTTGAGGACGTGACCGGTGCCGTGGTATCCGGTATCCGAGACACCGGCAACGGGGATGATCGGGAATTGATTGAAGTCCATTGCGAAGAGTTGTCCCAACTCACCGAGATTGGCGAGCTCGCTCAGGTCGCTTTCCCAGTAGGTCGTATGGACATCATTGAAGATCACGGTCGGCGGGTTTGTCGACCAGTCCTCGATGTGCGGATAACCGGAAAAATCAGAATCCACCCCGGCGGGCGGCGGATCGTTCGGGTCGGTATCGTGGGCGCAGGTATTGATGGACGGGATGATCTCCTGCCCCGTCCTGACGAGCCAGCGGTCGAATAGTCCGATGTGGTCGCGGTGGAAAGTGAAGAACTCGGCCCCGACCTGGGTCCGGCTGATCTCCTTCTTGCCGATGTGCTGGCCAACACTTGTTTTGAAGAACGGCGTTGCTGTCGTCCAGCCTGAGCCGACGGGGCCGTTGGGATGCCAAACGTGATGCACTTGGTGGAAGATGTCAGTGAAATCCTTTTCCGAGAGCACCGTCCCGTCGCGGTCAAAGACCTTGTGCACGTGTATGACCGGCTGCCCGAGCACCCGCTTACGCAAATCGCTGGCCCATTTCACGAATGCCCAGTACCGATAGCTATACGGAGCCTTGACCTCATCCTCCAATTCGTCCGTGGCGCTGATTCGGTACGTCGAGTTGTAATACTGTCGAACGCTGGTACCCAACGCCTCCGTGGTGGCGGGTAGCGGACCGGCTCCCGGTACCGTTGCCGATTGCTCGTTGTCCATCGCGCTCTGACCGTCCCACGGCCGCACCGGCGTCAAGAAGTACTTGCTGCGCCACGCCTCGTACCGGCTCAACATGTAGTCGAGGTGATGGGCAAGGAACGCGTTGCCGGTAACCGTCGTCGACACCGAGTTCGGAATGTTGTCCCGGGTCCAATGGATGTGGTTCGTCGCTCCCGCAGGCGCTGGGGTGCCCAATTCACCCACACCCAAGTCGCCATAGATCAGTTCGGAAACGAAGTTGATGTAGTTGCTTCCGGTGGCTACCATGACTCAACATCCTCCGTTAGTTGTGTTGGATGCGTAAGTGGTCGGCGGTGCGGAACGCACATGACCTTTTTCCCTCGTTACGCTGCGCCGGTTCAAAACTCTTTGCTTCATTTCAGGGAAGCCTTGCGGTGATTACATTACCGGCACCGTCGTTGCCGGCGCCACCGCCGGCCGCCGCTGCTCGGAGACGGGTTCGATGGGTTCCGCCGGTGGCGAACACAGCGTCGAGGCCATCGGCGCGGGCGAAGGAAGCCGAGCCGGCGGAGCCGGGGTCCGCGAGTAGCGAACCACCAGCATGGCGTCGAACGTTGTCACCAGCAGGTTCCACGAATAAACCCAGATAAGCGGGCTGAGCTCGCCCATCTCCCGCCACGCGACCAGTTTCGAGCTGATGCCCAAGACATAGCCGAAGCAGATCATCACGACGAAATTGAGGCTCTTGCCCGCGGCCACCTTGGTCTTGAACATCTTGGCGATGGACCAGTACCAGCTCACGGAAAAACTCACGAGCATCAAACCCTCGAGGGCCTCTACCGTGGTCATGACTTCCCCCCTTGTGTCGAAACGCGTCGCTTAGCGACATTCCTCCCAGGACCGGCCAATCCTGGATGCGCACGGCCCCTCGATATGGACACAGCAATCGTAGCCGCTTTGGAGTGAAGAGTTCTGTGAAGTGGTTCACACCGCCATGAATTTCGCAAACAGCGTTAGATTGCGGGGTGCGTCCGGAGAGCGGAGGGCATTTGAGGTCAGACGACCCGGTAAACTTGTCCGGTCTGGGCGCCCTCCACGCTTTTGGCGTAGGCCAGGGCGGCGCGGGCCGCCGGCACCGGCTCGAAGCCTCGGAAGAATGGCGCATAGTCTTCCATGGCTTCCGTGATGACGCCGGGACTGACCGCGTTGATCCGCGTGGCGCGCGGCATTTCGATGGCCGCCGCCACGACGAAGGCGTTGACGGCGCCGTTGACCATGGACGCCGACGAGCCCATGCGGATGGGATCGCTGTCGAGCACGCCGGTGGTGAGGGTGAAGGAGCCGCCGTCGGCGATGAAGTCGCGCCCGATGAGGACCAGATTGACCTGCCCCATCAGCTTGTCCTTGAGGCCGATGTCGTAGTCGGCGGCGTGCATGTCCGCGAACGGCGCGAACTTCACATGACCGGCGGCCGACACCACCGCGTCCACCGGCCCGATGGTCTCGAAAGCCGCGCGGATGACGCTTCGTCGGTGATATCCATGGTCACGTCGCCGGACGCGCGCCCGACGGCAATGATGTCATGGCGCGGCGCCAGTTCCGCCGCCACCGCCCGCCCGATCGTGCCCGACGCGCCCGCCACAAGGATTTTCATTCCGCCCTCCCATTGAAAACGTCTAACGTAAATAGCGCGAGATACGCGCGTTGTGCTTCAGTCTCCAAGTGGGCGGTGGCAATGACATCCGCAAGCAAGACGCCCCGAATGCTGACCCAGGCTTCTCTCCGCGAGGGGGCTCGGCGGTTGGCGGATCTGGATCCCGATCTCGCCCGCATTCTCGAACGGTTGGGCGAGCCGCCCCTGTGGGGACGCCAGCCTGGGTTCCCGACCCTCGTCCACATCATCCTCGAACAACAGGTGTCATTGGCGTCGGCGCGCGCGGCGTATAGCCGCCTCGATCTCCACCTTGGCGGCGTCACGCCTGAAAAGATCCAGGCCATGGACGTAGCGGGGCTGAGGGACTTCGGCCTGACCCGGCAGAAGGCCGCCTATTGCTTCGGCCTCGCCGCGCGTATTCTCGATGGAACCCTCGACCTCGCCTGGGTGGCCCAGGCTCCGGACGCGGCGGGCCGCGAGGCCCTGCTGGCGGTCCCCGGGCTGGGTCCGTGGAGCATCGATATCTATTACCTCATGGCGCTGCGGCGTCCCGACGTCTGGCCCCAGGGCGACCTGGCGCTGGCGGCGGCGCTGCGCGAGGTCAGGGGCCTGGAACGGCTTCCGACAAGGGACGAACAGCGCGCCCTGGCCCTCGAATGGGCGCCTTGGCGTTCAGTCGCCGCCCGGATGCTATGGTCGCACTACCTAGCGGCGCGCGGCTCGTCGGCTCGAATTCCGCGAGTATCACCTCATGCCCCTTGACCTTCCAGTGACTGGAAGGTTCATATATTAGGTGATAGGCAGGAGACGAGACATGGACGCGCCATCGGCGGCGACCGCTACCGACGTCACTGAAGCAACCCGATCCGCGCTTGAAAACCAAGCCGCGACGACGCTCGCCGTGGACGGCATGAGTTGCGCCGCCTGCGCGTCGCGGGTGGAGCGGGCGCTGAACGCCGTTCCCGGCGTCGCATCGGCGACCGTCAATTTCGCCCTGGCCCGCGCTGACGTCGCCTTCGATCCCCATCGCGTCACCACCGACGCCATGGCCAATGCGGTACGGGCCGCCGGCTATGGCGTGGAAACCACGCGGGTCAGCCTCGATATCGGCGGCATGACCTGCGCCAACTGCGCGGGCCGGGTGGAGGCGGCGCTGCGGGGCGTGCCCGGTGTCGCGGCGGCCGAGGTGAACCTCGCCATGGAGCGGGCCGACGTGGATCTCTCCGACTCGCGTTTGGATACCGCTCGTCTCGTCGGCGCGGTGGAAAAAGCGGGCTACAAGGCCACGCTGAGAACCGGCGACGCCGAAGCCCGCCGCGCCCAGGACCGGGCGCGCGACGAAGAACAGCGAAAGGCTCAGCGCCGCGATCTGATGGTCTTGTGCGTATCGGCGGCGCTGACCGTGCCGCTGGTGGCGCAGATGGTGGCGATGGCGGCCGGCTTGCCGATGGTGCTTTCGCCCTACGCCGAAGTGGCGCTGGCCACCCCGATCCAGTTCTGGGCCGGGGCGCGGTTCTATCGCGGCGCGTGGGGCGCCCTCAAGGCGCGCTCGGGCAACATGGATCTGCTGGTGGTCATGGGGACCAGCGCCGCCTATCTGTTCAGCCTCGCCATGCTGGTGAACCTGGGAGAGGCGGCGGAGGGGCATCTCTATTTCGAGGCCGCCGCCGTGATCATCACCCTGGTGCTGGCCGGCAAGTGGCTGGAGTCGCGGGCGAAACGGGGCACCACCGCCGCCATTCACGAGCTCATGGCGCTGAGACCCGAAACCGCGCGGGTGGAGCGCGGCGCCGAGGTGGCCGAGATCGCCATCTCCGAGGTGGTCCGGGGCGATATCGTGATTGTCCGTCCCGGCGAGCGGATCCCCGTGGACGGCGAGATCGTCGAGGGCGAAACCGAGTTGGACGAATCGCTGATCACCGGCGAAAGCCTGCCGGTGCCGCGCGCGGCGGGGGACACGGTGACCGGCGGCGCCATCAACGGTACCGGATTGATACGCGTTGCCGCCACGGCGGTGGGCGAGGACAGCACGCTCGCCCGCATCATCCGCCTGGTGGAGAACGCCCAGGCGGGCAAGGCGCCGGTGCAAAGGCTGGTGGACCGGATCAGCGCCATTTTCGTCCCCACCGTCATCGCCATCGCCTCGGTCACGCTGGCCGGCTGGCTGCTCGCCGGCGGGACCTTCGAGGCCGCGCTGCTGGCGGCGGTGTCGGTCCTGGTGATCGCGTGCCCCTGCGCGCTCGGCCTTGCCACCCCCACCGCCATCGTCGCCGGGACGGGCTCGGCGGCCAAGGCCGGCATCCTCATCAAGGACGTGGAGGCGCTGGAGCGCGCCCATCGCGTGAACGCGGTGATTTTCGACAAAACCGGGACCCTGACCGAAGGCCGCCCGGTGGTGACCGACGTGGTCGCGCTTGGCCTCGACGAACGCGAGCTTCTGGCCGTGGCCGCCGGCGTCCAGGCGGGAAGCGAGCATCCGCTGGCCCGCGCGGTGGTGGAGAAGGCGCGCGGGAGCGGCGTAACGCCCGAAGCTACTCGGGGCCTGAAATCGCACACCGGTCTCGGCGTGACCGCCTCGGTGGGCGAACGCCGGGTGGTCATCGGCAACACCGCCCTGATGCGCGCCCAGGACATCGACGCCGCCCAGGCCCGGGAATCGGTGGACGCGCTGGAGGCGGACGGCAAGACCGCCATCGTCGTCGCCATCGACGGACGGATCGCCGGCGTCATGGGCATCGCCGACCGACCGCGGCCGGAAGCGCGCGAGGCCGTCGCCGAACTTAAGGACCGCGGCATCGAGACGCTGATGCTGTCGGGGGACGCCCAACGGGTCGCCGCCGCCATAGCCCGGGATCTTGGGATCGACCGGTTCCAGGGCTCCGTCCGCCCCGAGACCAAGGTGGCCGTGGCCGAAGAGCTGCGGAGCCAGGGCAAGGTGGTCGCCATGGTCGGCGACGGCGTCAACGACGCGCCGGCGCTGGCCGCCGCCGATATCGGCATCGCCATGGGCACCGGCACCGACGTGGCCATGGAGACGGCGGGTGTGACCCTCATGCGTTCCGACCCCCGGCTGGTGGCCGCGGCCCTGGACGTGTCGCGCGCCACCTGGCGGAAAATCTGGCAGAACCTGTTCTGGGCGTTCATCTACAACGTCATCGGCATTCCGCTGGCGGCCAGCGGACTATTGAGCCCGGCCATCGCCGGCGCCGCCATGGCCATGAGCTCGGTCAGCGTCGTAACCAGCTCGCTGATGCTGAGATCGTGGAAGCCGAAACGGACGAGGGTTGGTATAAATGATGAACGTGGGTGAAGCCGCCAAGCGGTGCGGCCTGCCGGTGAAAACCATCCGGTATTACGAGGAGATCCGCCTCGTGGTTCCGGGACGGCAGGATAACGGCTACCGCGCCTATGACGAGGCCGACGTCCACAAGCTCCGGTTCCTCCAGCGCGCGCGGAGCCTCGGGTTCTCGATCGACGACTGCCGGTCCTTGCTGTCGCTCTACGAGGACACCTCGCGGGCCAGCGCCGATGTCAAGGCCATCGCCCAGGCCCGCCTCGCCGACATCCGCCGCAAGATCGACGAACTGGAGTCGCTGCACGCCACGCTGTTCGATCTCGTCAACGCCTGTCACGGCGACCACCGGCCCCACTGTCCCATCCTCGAGGACCTCGCGGGGCATCCATCGGAATTCATGCGATGACCACGCGGTCGAACCTGTACACCGTGGCGACCATCGGCGGCGGCCTGGTGTTGTTGGCCATCGCCGGCTGGTTGTGGTTGGGATACGAGGGGCCTGAGAAAGACATTGCGCTGAAGCCGAACGACGCGGAGATCGTGTCGCGGGGACAGGCGATCTACGAGGCCGAATGCGCGTCCTGCCACGGCGAAACCCTGGAGGGCCAGGCCGACTGGCGGCGGCGGCTCGACAACGGCCGCCTGCCGGCGCCGCCCCACGACGCCGGCGGCCACACCTGGCACCATCCCGACAAGCAACTCTTCGAACTCACCAAGTTCGGCCCCGCGGCCCTGGTCGGCGGCGGCTACGAGAGCGACATGCCCGGCTATCAACAGTCCTTGAGCGACGACGAGATCGTCGCGGTGCTGTCCTACATCAAGAGCACCTGGCCCCTGGAGATCCGCCAGCGCCACGACCTCCTCAACGGCCGGCAACAGCGAAAATCCAACCGATAAGAGCTTCTTCGGTTTTTCCAGTTTCATGCGGGTGCGGTAGCGGCGATCCTTCCAGTACCTGGAGTGTTACGCCAACGACTTGTCGCTGGAACAAGCGCCGGTGTGGCGCGCGTTCCTGAGACGATCGGGATCGGCGGCGATATCGGCATCTGGCATGAGACCTGCGCCGTGAACAGCCAGCGATATGAGTCCATCCATGGTGCCATGCCTCTGTTCGGACGGCGAGAGCCGGCCGAAAAGTCGACGTGAACGGCGCCAACCGCAAGGCCGGCTAGCTTCTGAAACAGAATCCGCACTCCCCAGTCCCTGCGGCGGCGGATTCGTTTTTCCCAATGCGCTTCGCGGGCGCCACTGCCGCCGCCGCCCCCCCCGCGGGTTGCGGAGCCCGATCACTGAGCAAACAGACGCGGCGTTTCCCGACTGCTCGCCTCGGTTCGCACAGGCGAACGCTCCTGCCAAACAACGACCGAGCTTCACAATACGTCTATTGGGACGTTTCAGCATCTCAAAATGAAAAATTGATGGTTTTCATTGATAATTTTGACCCAATTGTGTTATTTTATAAGTGTTCGGTTCCGTTCTAAAAGTGTAACGCGCGTATTCTAGAGGCGAGATTTGCAAGAATCTCTTTCGGGAACAGGGTTAGTCGATCCCGAGATCCAGAATATGGGGGAGGGTACATGGAAGATCTCCTGCGCATTCCATTCGTACTGTTGGCCCTGGCCGCGATCATACTCTGCTACCTTCTAGATCAAAAAAGAAGAAATCCTGCCACGGAACAGGATAAAACCGCCTCACGCCTTAACCTTGGCATGGCGGACCATAAGGAAGAGGGTATAGAAGGCGCACCCCAGAACAAGAAACATACGAAACACGCGATAGATAATAAACATAAATGGAAAAATAGTCTTTACGTCGCATTAGCCATCGCAATATTCTTTATTGCCATTATTATTACCATAATTTTCTTATCAGAAGTAGAAACATATATCAACCAATACTTTAAGGAACCCTTTCCAGATTTTAAATCGGCGTTTCTTTTGAAACACAGGAGCACCCTTGAGTACATGGGCTCGGGGTTGATTTATGGCGTGGTCCTGTATGGCTTTTACCGGTTCGTCCTGAAGCATGATGACGCTCGGGGACCCCTGCCGAAACTGATGGTCGCGGTGTGGGTGACGCTCATAGTGGTGTTAACCGTGGCTGGCCTGTTCAAAGCCGAGACTAAGATGATCATGGCGAGCATCAAACGATTGGAGACTCCGGCTGGCGCCATCGAGTTCGCCAATGCCGAAGCCGGCGACGATTTAGAGATTTCTATCTCCTATGACGCGCAGACGACAACGAAGACCGATACAAACTTTCAAGCAGGAGCCAAAAGATTAGAAGAGGCTCTTGATTCTGTAGAATCCGACTTCAAAAAAATTATCCGGTTTTGCAGAAAGGATCTCATGGCCGGCCCCTACTGTGCGCCGTTTGCTGGCGACGCGGATGCGAAAGAAGTCGAAGAAAGCCAAGAAGGGCTCGTGACCGCCATGGCCGTTACTTACGGTTATGCGCGCGCAATCAAACCTATCGCGACATGCCTGAGGGCCTATGCGTGCTTTTACGAGAACGGCGTTCCGATCCAAGACGACCTCTCGGAAATCGCGGCAAGCTATGCTATCCCCCCGTCGGAACTCGCGAAATTTTCGGATTGTACGGGCGGAAAAAATGAAGATCCGATTTGTGAACCTTTGGGCAGCATTCTCGGCCATCTGACATCATTTAAGTATCAATTCAAGAATAAAACATTGACCGAAAACGAGAAACTCAGTTGCCCACCTCTTGAAGAATGTCTTAAGGAGAGCGAAAATAATTTGCCGAAAGCCAATGACGTTATTCATCATCGCGACGCTGTCCTTGCCGCCGGTAAACCCGGTGTTGCCGGACATATGCTCCCATATCGACCCATGATTTCTGCATCGTTGCTAACGGCATCGGGGTATCCGGAAGAGGCAGTCGGTCACATGGAGCGGGAATACAAGAAGCTCCGTCGTGAGTTCGGCAGAACGGAGGAGGGAGGCGAGTCGGGATCCCTGGATTTTGTGGAGACGGTCCTTCGGCTGCGCCTCCTCAACGAATTGCAACAGGTGAGCGATCAAGCCAAAAAACAGCAAATAACACTTGAATATCAGGAGAAAGAGCAAAGTCTTGCTATTGCATTTCTCGAAAAAAATATGAACGTAGACGGTCGAAATCGCGAAGAATTACTTGAAAAATGTGTCAAAGGTATTACGGGGATCGGATATGAAATGAGCAAGAGCGAGATTGAGTTATCAGATAATTTTAAGAATATTTTGAATGATGATGATATTCTTCAAAAGAATGTGAAGGGTATTTTAAAAGATACAAAAAGTTTTGAAGACGTGAAATTGGAGACAGAGAAATGGAAGAAAGAAACGCCGTCAACTGTAAAAGGCGCCTGGGACGACTACGTTAGCAATTTTCTTTTTTACTTTGTCAATGCGGACTTCAACCGGCTTCAGTCGCGGGTGGGAACACAACAAAACCAAACCGAGGGCCAAATTGAAGACCGGCACTTGGCGAGTGCCGAAGAATGGTGGAACATTGCCACTAAAAAGCCGAACCTGATTAAGGACTGTTTTTCGCGAATGTCATTTGCCTCTTCAGGGCTCTACCGGTTTCTCACGTTCCAAATGGTTTACACATATGGCTTGTTGAATGCGCAGAAGGCGTCATGGCTTTCGCAAAAAGCTGAACTGGCCAGATCAGGGCTGACCGAAGGTCATGTCATTCTGGTGGATATGAATGAAGTTCAGGATGACGTCTGCAAAGGCTACACAGGGTTGCGCCGCGCTTACAACATAGGCAAAGTCTTAATGGAGGATCCCGACTGGAAGGAGACCGTCGAAAAACAGATGCGAGGGACCTCCAGCATGCTGCGGCGTTTGGTGCCTTACATGGAGTGGCTGAAAAGCGTCGAGGGCGGTTGCTTGAACAGAGGGTAGCCAAAATTGACTTGAATTTGGCGTTGAGAGGTTTAAGCTATCGAGTTGGGTAAGTTTTGGGGGTCGTCATGTTTAACCGTTACACTAAGGTCTTGCTTAGCCGCTACACACTGGTTGGCTTGTTTGCGTTGGTGGTAGCTTTGGCTCTCATCGTTGGAGATGGCTTGGCCGCGCCACAAGTTCCACCGCCGTGAACACGACGATGAAGACCGTGTAATCGAATGGCAATCCGCCCGGAACCCGGACGGACGTTTCCGCTTGTCTATGGCCGCGCGGTGAATTCACCGCGATACGCCCTTAGTTCGGCGGGCGCCGTGAAGGTGCCGTCGGGGGTCGGTTTGAGCATAAAGGTGCCGGTCACGGCTTCGGTGTGAAGGGGGCCGTAGATGTGGGGGAAGGATTCCGTCCCGCCCTCCAGATTTTCATGGATGATTTCCGAGCGGACACGAGTTCTCGTCAATGTCGAGGGCGCGCACCTCGCGCCGTCCGCGAAAGAACCGGTTGGCGACGGGGATTAGTTGATCGGCGGTGGAGCAATGGATGAACCCATGGGTGTCCATGGTGCCGCCGCGATAGACAGCCGTGGCCGAAGGCCAGTCCCGGTCGGAAACGACGTGGGAAACAGGGGGCATGGGGCGGGTGAATCCCCGTCGGCCCGCCCTGCCCGTTTTAAAGCGCTCTTCCTACTTTTTCGGCGCGCACGGATTGGCGGGCGCCTTGGCCGCGCACGGATTGGCCATTTCCCCGGCCTTGGCCTTGGCGGCGCAGGGGTTGGTCGTATCCTTGGCCTTGTCCATGGCCTCGTCCTTGGCGGCGCAAGGGTTCGGCGCGGACGGCGCTTTCTTCTCATGGCTCATGGCGAGGATGACTTCGCCGTTGCGGGCTTGCGCCTCGGGCAGCGCGGCGGATTTGTGACCGTATCCGCAATCCGCTCCGGCGGGCGCGGCCGACGCCGTCATGCCGACGGCCAACGCCGCTGCGGCGGCAAGCGGGGTAACCGTGGTGGATAACAGCCTGAATTTACGCGATTTCATGGTCGAGCCTCCCCGAATTTCGTTAGTGACCGCGAATGATTTGCATTTACGATATAACGCTGGGGCCGACGGATTTAACGTTTAATTCAATGAATTCACAATTGAGTGCCAATGGCGGGAATTCACCCGGGCCGTTCACGCCGGGCGATGCGGCCGCGCGCGAGCGCGTGATCGGTGCGCGCATCGAGAAGGCTGGGCAGCTGTTGGACAACCCGCGCCTCTTCGGTTTCCAGGTGCCGCATCATGTCGGCAATCAACGCCTGGGAGGCCTGGCGGAACCGCGCCCACCGCGCGGGTGTGGCACCGTTGCGACGAAGCGCCGACGCTAGGGAGCGAAGCCGGCTTGCCTTTGGTTCGATGGTGACGTGCTCGCGCAACAGCGCGGTCACCAGGTCGCCGTTGCCCCGTTCGCGGAATAGCGGAAACAGATTAGCTTCCTCGAACCGGTGATGATCGATGATGTCGTCGAGTCCGGCGATCAGTTCGTCGAGCTGCCCGCGGTCCTCGGGGTTCCTGGGATCGAGCGGGCGGTGGGCAAACCCTTCGCCGACGCGGTTCTGCAAACCGCAGATGGAGACGAGAAAGCGGAAATGCTCCTCGTGGAGAAGTTGCCCCACCTCGCTGGTTTCAGACATCGCCGCTCCGCCGCTCCCGACCGTGTTTGTGTCTAACCCGGCACACCACGACTATCAACCCAGCCGGGCGCGGGGTCATTGACGCTGGTCAAGACCGGTGCCAAACACGATACACGATAACTGTTGGTGTTACTTCGGAAGGGGGATGAATTCGGTTTCGCCCGGAACCTTGGCGAAGCGGCCCTCGGTCCAGTCCCGTTTCGCTTGCTCGATGCGCGCCTTGGACGTGGAGACGAAATTCCACCACACGGTCCGTTTTCCCGTCGGGGCGTTGCCGCCGATGAGCATGGCCCGGGCGGGCCCGCCGGCCCGGATGGAAACGCCCGACCCGGAGCGGATGACGGCCATGTCGCCGGCGCCGAGCGCTCTGTCGCCGATCTTGACCTCGCCCTCCACCATGTACACGGCCCGCTCCTGGTAGCGATCGGGAAGCGGCACGTCCGCGGGCCCGGAGAACAGGGCCTCGGCGTAGAGCGTCGGCGACGGGACCTCTACCGGAGAGCGGACGCCGTGGGCCTCGCCGATGATGACGCTGACCCGAGCGCCCGGGGTCTTGACCATGGGAATGGCTTCCGCCGGATAGTGCGTGAACGCGGGTTCCATCTCCTGCAGTTCGGCCGGCAGGGCGAGCCAGAGTTGAATCCCATGCAGCGCGGCGCCGCGCGCCCGCTCCTCCGGCGGCGTGCGCTCGGAATGGACGATGCCGCGGCCCGCCGTCATCAGGTTCACCGCGCCCGGCCGGATGGGCTGCTCGTGGCCGAGGCTATCGCGGTGGATGATCTCGCCGTCGAACAGCCAGGTGACCGTGGAAATCCCGATGTGCGGATGCGGGCGCACGTCGATCCCTTCGCCAACGGCGAACCGCGCCGGCCCCATGTGATCGAAAAACACATAAGGTCCCACCATGCGGCGGCTTTGCGAAGGCAGCGACCTCCGCACCGAAAATCCGCCAAGGTCCTTCTCGTGGGGCCGGATCAGGATTTCGATTTCTCCTGGCCGTTGGAGACAATCCGGTTCGATGCACGGCTGCCAGCTCATGGCGGTGTCCTCCGCTAACGGAATCGATTGCGCGAATGGGACGTCTCACAAAGCGCAACGTTCACGGGTCGTGACGCGTCCGGAAAGGCGTGTCGAATTACGGTAATTTAACCGCCCCAGACGTCGTCATAGCGGGCGCAGCCATCCTTAGGGTCCTTGAACAAATCGTCGTAGCCGACGAGCCGGGGCTTATCGCGGAACACATCGGGAAGGTTGCGCAGCGAGCGGGCAATGTTGGTCAGCAATGTGGACATGGCGGTCTCCTTTCATCGTCGCTCTACGTCAGTTGGTATAGGCCGGATCAAATCACCAGAACTTTATACCCAGGGCCCCTCTGCTCCTCGACCCCCAAGATTACGGGGCGCGAAATTTGTCTCGGATCCGGAACGGAAGTGTGTCAAAAGGGAGTCCGCGACCCATCCGGATCGTATCTCGCTTCCACGCCGCCCCGACGATCCCCGGTCGTTCCAAGGCGGCACTCGCGACCGCGACCGCAAAAGGACTCCAATTCAATGAAATTCACCGTCGGATGCGAGCTCGGCTACCGGTTGGCCGGTCCGGGTACCATCATTCTCAACGTGCAGGCCGCGCGGCTCCCCCAGCAGCGCATCCTGAGCGAGACGCTGGACGTCACGCCCGATGTTGCGATGCAGTCCCATGTCATGCCGGACAGCGCTAACCGCTACGTGAGGCTTCAAGCCGGCCCGGGCGACATCGCCATCCGCTATGCCGCCGAAGTGGAGCTCGACGTCCATGCCGAGGATCCGTCCGGCGTGCGCGAGATCGGCCTCGCCGACTTGCCGTTCGAACTCATGGCGCACCTCTATCCCAGCCGCTATTGTCCGTCCGACCTGCTCCAGCGCTGGCCGGCGCGGGAGTTCGCCCACTTCGAGACCGGCCACGCGCGTGTCACCGCCATCTGCAACTGGATCTACGAGCACGTGGAGTACATGGTCGGCAGCAGCGACACCCTGACCACGGCGCGCGATACGCTGGTGGAGCGCGCCGGAGTGTGCCGCGACTTCGCCCATCTCGGCATCGCGTTTTGCCGCGCCCTCAACATCCCGGCGCGGTTCGTCAGCGCCTATGCCTGGGGCCTGGAGCCGCCGGACTTCCACGCGGTGTTCGAAGCCTATCTCGGCGGCCGCTGGTATCTCTTCGATCCCACCCGCCAGGCGGCGCTCGACGGCTTGGTGCGCATCGGCGTGGGACGGGACGCCGCCGAAGTGTCCTTCGCAACCGCCTTCGGCGACGTGGAACCCACCGCCCTATCCGTTCACATCCGCCCCGAAAGCGGAGACGCGTCGGCCGATGTCCGCACCACTCATGCCATCAGCACGTCGCGCGCGTGAGGCCGAAGGTCATCGCGGCCGGGTCGTTGCTTCGCACACGATTAATCCAAGGGCTCGGCGACGATCACCGTGTTTGGCGCGGGGCGCGGACGCGGCTATACTCTGCCGGTAACGATTTGGTGATTTCCATGCTGACGATCGACCACGAGAAGATTTGTTATCTCATCATCAAGGCGCGCGAGTTCGACGTCAAGATGGAGCCGGAGGTGCCCGACCCCGGCGACAACCCGGGCGACGACGCGGAGCGGGTGGTGCTGTTCGACTATCCCGACGATCCCACCGCCGAGGAAGTCCGGAGCTGTCTTGAGGACCTCAACGTGGACGAAGCGTGCGAGGTTCTCGCTCTGCTTTGGCTGGGCCGCGGCGACTACGACCGCGGCGAATGGCGTCGCGCCCTCGCCGATGCCCTGGACGCGCCGGACGAACGCCGGCCCGACGCGCTGATGAACGAGCCGCTCCTCGCCGATTATCTGGAAGAGGGTCTCTCTCAACTCGGCTACTCATGCGCGGACGTGGAAATCGGAAGGCTCTGATACCAACGACCGTGGGTATAAGCCCAGCATCCCGATACGGGCTGGAAAGAGGCGTGATCGCGACTGCTTTGATAAGACATGGACGCCTCCTTCGCAGAACAATACGGACCCGCGACCGGCGGGTCCGTATCAATGTCGTTTGCTTTGAACGGGCGACCCCTTAACGCGGCGGGCGCCGCAACCCCAATCGGCGGGGTGACAGCGCCCTTGCGACTTACGCGTGCCGCTTCGATTGATGATCCTCCGACGATCCCTCCTGCGATCCCGCCGGGGCCGACATCCGCTTGGCGGCCTTCGCCGTGTCCAACGAAGGTGAGAACGCCCGGTCGGCTTGTCCCCGGCGAGATCGCTCACGGAGGGACCGGACCGGCCTACAGATCGTAGTAGGCGCCATCCCCGCTATCCTGAAGAGCATCGAGGTCGCCCTGCATGATAGCGTCGCCCTGGACGATCCTGTCCTCGACCTTGGGGACATCACTCAGCTTCAACCCTTGCAGCATGATCTCCAGGTCCGTGTAGCCGTCGCCGTCCGCATCGCCCTGCAGGGTATTGCCGTTGAGGCGAAGCTCCGCGCCGCCGCCGCCGCTAAACCCATGGCCGAAGCCGATGTAGTTGAATTCAGCGTCGAACTTGAGAACGATCCAGTCCTGCTTGACGTTGAAATCCGTGATGTAGTCCTTGTCGGGACCCGTTCCGGTATCGCCCTGCTTGAACAAGAACCGATCTTTCCCGCCGTTGCCGGTCATGTGGTCGCTGCCCTCGCCACCGGCCAACCAGTCGTCGCCCTTGCCGCCAATGAGAAGGTCGTTGCCCTTGCCGCCCTTGACAACGTCATCGCCGCCGCCGCCATTGACTCGATCGTAGCCGCTGCCGCCTTCGACAATGTCGTCGCCGCTGGCGCCGTAGAGATCGTCGTTGCCGTCTTCACCGTAGACACGGTCGTCGTCATTGCCGCCATTGGCGGTATCGTCGCCGGTGCCGCCGTAGAGATCGTCATTGCCATCGCGGCCCTTGAGATTGTCGCGGCCGTCGAAGCCCAGCACCAGGTCTTCGTCATCGGTTCCGTACAGGGTGTTGTTCCCATAGTTCCCATCGTCGCCGCCGATCCGATTGTGGGCCAGGAAGGCATCGTGATAGACGTAGTCGATGTCGGTGGTGCGCAACAGGATGTCGGCCATCGAGGTTTTGTCGATTTGCGCGATTAGGTCGTCGTCAAACCGGTTCAAGTAGAAGAACCGGTCACCCTCGCTCATCGCCGTGAATTGCAGGACGTTCAGCAACGTGCCGGTCTCGCCCAGCATGGCGGCCCCCGCCGGCTTCTCCAGCAGCACGCCGACGATCGAGTCGAGAAGACCGATGTCGTCGTTGTAGATGGCCTTGAGCGCGGCCAGCCTGTCCGCGGCGAGATTGTTGGCCGCGGCAAAGTCGTCGAAGTCCGAATAGGTGTCGAGGCCAAGCTCCTGGCGCAGTTCGTTGTAGTCGCCGACGCCATGGTCGCGGCCGCGGGCGATGTCAAACACTTCGAGGTTGACAGTCCCCCCGAGCCCGAACAGCAGCTGGCGGTTGCCTTCGACCACGTATCCGTCGATCTCCTGGGTGTGCAACTCGAGCTGTCCGCGCAACCAGTCATCGATGCTGCCGGTGCTGTAGGCCTGGGCGATGTTGCCGAGGTTGAAGGCCGAGGCGAGGGTCTCCGTCCCCACCAACGTTCCGTCTTCGCCGACCAGCGTCAACAGGTTGCTCGACTGGTCGTGGCCGAAGCGGAAGGCAACGGTTGTCCACTCGTTGATCACCGAGGGGTCGACCGAGGAGTTGTAACCGGTATAGCCGCCAAGGATATCCTGGCCGGTGAGCTTTGTCAGATACTCGTTGTAGACGACGTTCTGCCACTCGGCTTCGTTCAGGGCGCGCGCCGCGTTGAAATACTCCTGTTCGGTCCAGCCCGCGTAATTCGCCTTCAACTGGTCCACGTGCCAGTTGTGGTTCCGCGCCCACACCGTTTGATGGCTGTTCAACGCCGGCTGCTGGTTGCCGCGATCGTCGCCGGTGGCAAACTGGTCGGGGGAGTTGGGGACTGCCGCATCGGGCACCAACGTCGCTAAGACAGTATTAATGTCCACGCCCGAGTCGTCGGCGACGTCTTGGTAGGTAGCCAGCAAGTTGTCGTCGCCCATCAAAAGATACGCCGATTGCCCACCGCCGGGATGGTCCGCGCGCAGCAGGTCGAGCATTTCCTCCGATCTGCCGTAGACGTTGCTCATATCCAGGTAGCTGGTCTCGTGGTTGTGTTGCTGCTTGACGCCATCCCCGTCCACGTCGCCGGGCGTCCGTCCGAACGGGAACGGAAGGTCGGGAAGAATGAATGCCTGCTCCGCACCGGGAGCGCCGATTTCCGCTTCGGCGACGTCGTGAGTCAAAAACTGACCGAAGAACTGGCCATACTCGTTGAAGTCGAACGAATTCGGGATGCTGATGTCGTTGCCGTTGCCGTCCTTGGGCTGCGCCATGACCGCGTCGGTGATTGCCGCCGGATCGATCCAGTCGGGATTGGCGGCCGTGTTAACGGGAGCTGGAGGTCCGGGTGGCGGCGGGACATCCAGCATTTCGCCGAAACCGTCCGCGTAGCTGTTTAATGTTATGCGTTTAAAGGTTTCATTCGAGGACCCCAAGTCGTCGTCGAGCGGGTTGTTTCCGGTTCCATCGGGCTCGCGCGCCTCGATGTTTCGCAAATCTGTCATTATTAGTTCCCCATTTTCTGGTTTCTAGTTCCGAGGGCGCCGCCCCGCCATGGAGAACGGTGCCGGTTGCGATGCACGCCTAACGCGCGGCGTCCTTGCTTCGACATCGATCGCCAAGAAACGAATTCTAGGCCTTATGAACCAAGGCCAAACCTCACGAAAAACGGCACCTCGAACCCAATTGTTAACGAGCGACACACAAAACTTTTCGTTTCGTTGTCCTAACACTGTCACAGTTACCTTAGTCAATCATGCCCCAATTGAGTATATCTCTATAATTTTAAGATTAATTCTGCAAAAACGTCCATATATCGGCAAATTTCTAAGTTCAATTTAAATCATGGCAATCTTTTTCTCTTCAAATTACTATGTCTTCGCGAACTGCTATCTGTTTGTTGTTGTTCACATGGTTTGCGAGATAAAACACCTTCATGTATCTGAAATGGGTGATATGATTGGGTTAAAAGCAACTTGAAAGTGTTTTCAGTATATCATATGCGTACGATTACGATTTTTAATATGCCGTATCGTTTTTCCGGTTTAGTGACCAACAAGAAACGCACCCACGCAGCTTGAGCGTAATCGTGCTTCTCGGGGAGTGACCTCGCCGCCCCCTCGAGAGTTCTGCCGCGGATCTTGCGCTCCGGTCGCGGGTTCGCGCGCCGCTGACGGCGTTCCCAAGGCGCTTGTCCGATACCAACGATCATTATTAACGACCGTTAGTATTATGGGGTGTGTGCTGTGTTGAACGATAAGGAACCACCGCCGGATCATCGACGGGGATGGAAACAGGGCGGGTCGCGAGGCCCGCGGCCGTCGCGGGCCGCCTTCAGCTCGGCTTCTTTTGCGACGGCATGGAGATCGGACGGCTTTGGTGCCGGCGTTTCCGGGCGCCGGCGTTTCTGAGACTAACGGTTTTGTTGCACGCCGGCCGCGTTCAACTGGTCGACCTGCTCCAGCCCGCTAGACTTTCTGTAGAAACGGCGCGAACGCGTGCCGCTGTCGGCAACCGTTGGTTCTTGATGTCCCCGAGGCCACTGCCCGTTCGGCGATGCGGTCCCGCCGGACCATCAACGCGCCCACCGGACGCGGCGTGCTCGTCGAGCGCGCGGCTGATTTCGGCGAAATCGATAAGATCAATCAAACTGAGCATGATGACTTTCCTTTGTTCCTAGACGGATGAACGGAGCCGCTCCTTTCGACACCTCGCCGGTGCCTCCATTGGCGTCAGGAACGTACGCCCGCAACCTAAAAATTGTGTGAATGGCGGGTGAACATCATGCACGGCCGCCGTTACATTTCGATGACCATACGAGAATGGAGTGTGAATTGGGCGCCCTGATGATCGGGCTCGATGCGGTCATGCTGGACTCCGTTATCCGACCTCGAGCCAAACCGGGAGCTGTTCATCGCGGCTGGCCGCATCCTACGGGCGGCACGGAAGCCCGGGGACGGTACGTTGCTTGACCCGGCTCGCTTTCCTCGAGGGAGCGTTGAACCGTGATTTGGTTGATCATGTGGCTCAATCGGGCGCTTTCCGTGACAAGCGCATCCTGAAACCGTCGCCGTTCGCCGGGCGGCATGTCCGGGTGATCGGACAGGATTTCGGATGCGGCCCGGATGATCGTCACGGACGTCCGCAGGTTGTGCTCGGTGTTGAACTCAGCGCCCTTGGCGTTCATGGCCTTTCCGCCTTTCTCATCGATTTGGATCACCGACTCTAGAGTGTGCGGTCCCGCGAAGCAGCTACCTGTTTCGGCGGGTTGACACGGCCGGCATCCGCGACCGGCAGCAGGCGGTGCTTACCATTCATAGCGAACACCGACCCTGGCTCCATCGCGAAGGGCGCCCGCTTGGACGCTGAGCCGGGTAAGGTCCGCGTGCCCGCCTCCCCTCGTGAAGGATTTGTACTTCGCCCAATCGTCGGCCGGGCGCGCCGGCGGAGTCAGCAAGTAGGCGATGCCACCGATCAGGTTCGTGACCCCGGTCGTAATGCCCGCGCCCGTTTCGCCCCACAAACCAACGATCGTTCCCGAGATCAAGGCGAGGCCGGCGTTGCCGAGGTGTTGTTCCCACGACCAGCGCAAATCCGCGCGCTTCGCGTTGCGGCGAAGCTGATCCTCGGCCGCGCGCAGCTTGGCGAGTTTGTCCTGACGGGTCGTATCCGGAAGGCCCCGAATCCGATCGGCGCCGAACCGCGCCTCGACCGGTTCGATGTACTGTGTCGCGATGACCCCCAGGGCGGCGTTTGCCGCATTGACGGAATAATCCACCCGATCGTCGTGCTCATCGGTCAAGCCCGCCGCGACGCCCAGGCCGACCGTGGCCACGCCGTCGATCGTTAGCCAGCCCCACTGCCAGATCTGACCGTGGAGTTTGCTGGCATCGAGCAGTTCTTCGAGATAATCGATGCGCCGGTCAATCTCGGTGTCCGAGAGCGTCGTGGTCCAAGGCGTAAGCTCCTCTTGCGCCCGCCCCGCCGCCGTCAAACCGAGCATGACGAGAACGACGATTATTGAATATTTCAAAATATTGCGCACGGCGCATGCCCTTGAGCGCTTGGACTGCTCCGGAAACCATCCGCACTCCGATGATGGCCATGGAATTCTTTAGGATACAATGCTCGAACCGCACATCGAACGGCGGCCATGTTAACCAACTCGCGGCGCTAAAGGCAAAAGGAGTCCGACGCTCTTGAACGACCGGGCTCGGCGGGGGTGGGGGTTGGAGACGGCCGGGGAACTGTGTATGAGAACGGGCTCGCAATCGTTTTTCCAGCACCTCAGGGACCCGACCCTTATCATGGCCGACCGCAAGAGCAAAGACACGCCCGCCGCTTCCAACCAATCCTCGCCCAAGGATGCGCGGGAGGCCAAGGCGCGCAATCTGGAGAGCTTGCGGGCGCTGGGCGTCGAACCCTATCCGCATGCCTTCCATCGCAGCCATGGCGCGGGGGAGTTGCAGGATCGGCATGCCGATCTGGCGGCGGAGCAGCGGGCCGACGGAAGGGTATCGGTGGCCGGACGGATCATGGCGTATCGCAACAGCGGCATGTTCATGGACCTCCACGATCCGTCGGGAAAGATCCAGGTGTTCTCTCACAAGGACCACTTGGACGAGGCCAACCTGGCGCTGCTCAAGCTCATCGATCTCGGCGACATCGTCGGGGTGGAGGGGACGGTACGGCGGACCAAGCGGGGCGAGCTGACGGTGGACGCCAAGCGCCTGACCATGCTCGCCAAGACCCTGGAGCCGCTGCCGGAGAAGTACCACGGGCTCACCGACGTGGAGGCGCGCTACCGCCACCGCCACGTGGACCTCACCGTCAACCGCGAGAGCCGCGACGCCTTCGTCAAACGCAGCGCCATCGTCTCGGCGCTGCGGACCACGTTTGTCGAACGCGGGTTTCTGGAGGTGGAGACGCCAATGCTGCAGGCCATCGCCGGCGGCGCCACCGCCAAGCCGTTCGTCACCCATCACAACGCGTTGGGGATCGACCTTTACCTGCGCATCGCGCCGGAGCTGTACCTGAAACGACTCGTCGCCGGAGGATTGGCGGACGGCGTGTTCGAGATCGGGCGCTGCTTCCGCAACGAGGGCATCTCGACCCGGCACAATCCGGAGTTTACCATGGCCGAGGCCTATCTGGCCTACGCCGACTATTTCGACATGATGGAGCTGGTGGAGGCGCTGGTGGCGGCGGCGGCCAGGGCCAGCAACGACGGCGCGCTGAACGTCCGGTTCGGCGGGACCGAGATCGACCTGACGCCGCCGTGGCCGCGCAAGTCCATGGTGGATCTGGTCAAGGAGGCCACCGGCGTGGACTTTCTGGCCGTCACCGACCCGGCGGCGGCGCGGGACGCGGCAAAGGGGGTAGGTGTGGAGACCGATCCCAAGGCCAACTGGGGCCAGGTGGTGGAGACGGTGTTCGGCGAGCGGGTGGAGGAGGGGCTTATCCAGCCGATCCACGTGACCGATTTCCCGCTGGACATCTCGCCGCTGGCCAAGAGGCACCGCGAGCAGCCGTTGCTGGTCGAGCGGTTTGAGACCTACGTCAACGGATGGGAGATCGCCAATGCCTTCACCGAGCTGAACGACGCCCAGGACCAGCTCGCGAGGTTCAAGGGCCAGGCCGAGGCCCGCGCCCGGGGCGACGAGGAGGCGCAGATGCTGGACGCCGAATTCGTCCGCGTGCTGGAGTTCGGCATGCCGCCCACCGGCGGATTGGGCATCGGCATCGACCGGCTCGCCATGATTCTCACCGACTCGCCCAGCATCCGCGACGTCATCGCCTTTCCGACATTGCGTCCGAGAGGCTGAGTGCGGCGATACGTCAGGTGGTCGGAACGCCGAGCAGCTTTCTGAGGTTGTCGAACCCGGCCTTGTAGATTCCCTCGATCACCTGGGAGGCCTCGCCCTCGGACGCGCCGTGGGGGTCGAACAAGCTCGACCACTCCACCTTGCAGCCGTCGCCCTCTTCCGTGACCTTGATGGTGGCGGTGTAGTTGGCCACCGGCAGCGGGCTCTGGGTGATGGAGTAGGTGTAGGCGCGCTCGGCGTCGTCGTGTTCGTCCAGCCGCTCGGTGATGACGCCGCCGCCCGCCAGGCCGAGGGTGCGGATCCGGCCACCCTCGTCCAGCTCGCTCTTCTCGATGGCTGGATGCCAGTCCGGCAGCGCGTTGAAGCCGCCGATGACCCGCCATACCGCGTCGGCGGACACGCCGAGCCTGTTCAGCATGTAAACCTTGGTCACGTGTCTTCTCCCTGCAATTTGCGCCCAACACTTGCCGCGCGGCGGGTCGTTACGGAGAGTATAGCGCGGTCCGTTCGCCGGTGCAGGGTTATTTAGAAATCAAGCAAATTGGCCACCGGATCCATTTCCGATTGGGATCTAAGAATAGATAAAACAAAAATGGATAAACACGTTTAACCCATAGTCGTTAATTTACACCTATTTGGGCCAATACTTACACAAATGAGTATTCATATCTAGAAAAATTAAAATTTTTCAGTTTTTTTGATGAAAGTTTTGATAAACGCATGTATTGTGCGTCCTATCGGGGTTGCTACCTATGGGAGTGTTTGGTTATGAAATTCAGAAGTTTGATATTGGGGGCCGCGGCTGGGTTGCCGTTTCTCCTTCAAGGGGCGGGGCCGGCGGAGGCCGTCAGCTTCGGTGACGGAGGCGCCGCGCTTCAAGCCGTGCTCGACGGGATCACCGTCCCGCCGCCAAGCAGCGTTGACGTCTCAACCGATGAAATCGCGGATGCCGGCGACTCGGCGTGGTCGATCACGGCAACGGGCGGAGCGGTCAGCACGCTGATCGTCGAACTCGCCGGCCTGGCCAACACGAATGTCTTCGGTGTCTATGACGCGGCGGATCCGACGAAACAGGTGACGATTTTCAACGGTTTAGCTTCGGCGGGCGCACAAGGACTGCTGTCCATCAAGGACGATGGATCCGTGTTCGTGAATTTTGTCGACACGGGCGTGGATTTTGCCGGGAACATGTTCGGCTTCTTCCTTGAATTCGACGCCGAGCGGCGAGGCCAACACCGGGGTCTGGTTCAGCGACACCAGCTTGAACTCGGACGGTTACGATCACATGGCGGCTTACCAGGGCGCCGGCGATCTCGTGAATCTGCCCGATGTGGCTCCAGGCGTGTGGAGTCCTTCCGAGTACATTCTGGCGTGGGAAGACTTGGACGGCGCCATCGCGGATGGAGACTTCGAAGACTTTGTCGTGATGGTCGAGTCGGTCCAGCCGGTGCCGCTTCCCGGCGCGGTGTGGCTGTTCGGCACGGGCCTGATGGCTCTCGTGGGCTTCGCCCGGCGGAGACGGCAGGTCGCCTAACACTCAAGGCTGACCATCGTTTCCCGGCTTTGCCCCGCTTAGGTCGCGCGATCTCCGGTCGCGCGACCTTTGCGTTCGGCGAAATGGCGGAGCCGTTATTCGGCGTCGACGAACCGCCGGGCGATGTCGCGGCACTGTTCGGAAATGGCGAGGAACGCATCCACCACATCGGGGTCGAAATGCGTTCCCCGGCCCTTCTCGATCATCTCGCGGGCCTCCTCGTGGGAATACGCCCGCTTGTAAACGCGGCGACTGATCAGGGCGTCGTAAACATCGGCTACCGCCATCAAACGTGCGGGCAGCGGGATGTCGTCGCCGGAGAGGCCTTCCGGATAGCCCGTGCCGTCCCATTTTTCCTGATGGGAGTACGCGATCTCGCGGGCGAACCGCAGGAACGAATGAGAGACATCGAGCTTATCCTCGGCGGCGGCGATGGCGTCGCGGCCCATGGTGGTATGGGTCTTCATGATCTCGAACTCCTCGTCGGTCAGCGCGCCGCCCTTCAACAGGACGCGGTCGGGGATGCCGACCTTGCCGATGTCGTGCAGCGGCGCGGATTTGTACAGAAGTTCGATGTTCTCGTCCGTCAAGAAATCGGAAAAGCGCGGGTGGTCCTTGAGCTTGACGGCCAGGACCCGGACGTAACTCTGGGTTCGGCGGATGTGGTTGCCGGTCTCATTGTCGCGCGTTTCCGCCAATGATGCCATGGCGAGGATGGTGACGTCCTGGACCGCGCTCAGTTGCCGTGTCCTCTCGGCCACCATTTTCTCCAGGATCGCGTTCTGGTTTTTCAGAAAATTCTGGGCGTCCTTCAGGGCCAAATGGGTTTTGACGCGCGCCAAGAGTATGGGAGGGCTGATGGGTTTGGTGATGTAGTCGACGGCTCCCAGTTCGAGACCGCGCTCTTCATCCTCCTCCTGCGCCTTCGCGGTCAGAAAAATCACTGGGATTTCGCGTGTTTTCTGATCGGCCTTGAGACGTTCGCACACTTCGTAGCCGTCCATTTCCGGCATCATGATATCGAGGAGAATAAGGTCGGGCGGCGTGTCGCCGTCGGCGATGGCCAGCGCCTTTGCCCCGCTGGTGGCGATTTTGGTTTTGTAGATGTCCTTGAGAAGCGCGCTGACGAGGGCGATGTTGTCCGGCGTATCGTCCACCACCAGAACCGTCTTTTTGCCCGTCGCATCCATCATCGAGTTCTCGCCCCCATCGCTAGCCTGGTCCATATCATTTAGGACCGCAAGGGCGCCATCGAAGTCGAAACCGTTGACTTTCTTTTCCAGCGGGGCGATTTGGTCCGCGCCGCAGGCGGCCGCGACGACGCCCCGGATCCGTTCCAGGTAGTCCACCGCCTCGCTGTCGTTATCCTCGAGCAATCGGCGAAGCCGATCGAGATCCGCGCGGAGTTTCCCGCCATCCACCGCTCTCGCGGGTTCCGGCGTGACGCCCTCCTTGGCCTCGGCCTCGGCGCGCAGGACGGGGGCCAAGGCCGACGAAACGCGTTCGAGCTCAATCGCCAGTGTTTGCAGCGCCGGTTCAAGCCCTTCGGTTCCATGCCCCTTGATCCGTCGCTCGACCTCGGCCGCCGCGGCGCTAGCGTCCGTGGCGCCAATGTTTCCGGCTACGCCCTTGACCGTATGGGCGCGGCGTTCCGCCGCCTCTGTCTTGCCCGCCGCCAAGGCCTTGGCGATCGCGTCCGCGGCGTCGGTTTGTCCGTCCACGAACTGCCGCAACAGGCTCAGATACAGGTGCTTGTTGCCGGCGACGCGGCGCAGGCCGTTTTCAACATCGAACCCCGGCAGGTCGGGGAGAAAGGTCTCTCCGGTAACGGGTTCGGGCGCCGGCGATTGTTCCGCCGCCGGCTCTTTCGAAACCGCCGGGGGCGCGGCATGGGGCGCGACGTACTTGCCGAGCGTCTTGAACAAGATCTCGGGATCGATGGGCTTGGACACATGGTCGTTCATACCCGCCGCGAGGCAGCGCTCGCGCTCTTCTTCCAGCGCATGGGCGGTCATGGCGATGATCGGCAAATCCCGTGTCCCGGCATTGGCGCGAATTCGCCGTGTCGCCTCGAAACCGTCCATTTCCGGCATCTGCAGGTCCATGAGCACCGCGTCGTATTTCGCCTTGCCGGCCGCGCCGTCGAGTCTCGCCACCGCCTCGACGCCGTTGTTGGCCACGTCCACCCGTACGCCGGCGCTGACCAGCAGTTCGGCGGCCACTTGCTGATTGATCGCATTGTCCTCCACCAACAACACCGTGGCGCCGCGAATTGCGCTTTCCGAGACGGATGCATCCGCCTGCGAGGCCGTGGCGTGTACGGCGGTCCACTCGTCATCCGCGAACAATCCCATTACCGTATCGAAAAGGACCGACGGACTGACCGGCTTGATCAGGAAAGCATCGATCCCCGATTGCTCGGCGCGGCTCCGGACTTCCTCCCGTCCAAAGGCGGTGATCATCACCGTGTACGGGACGTTCGTTAGCCTCGCCGTGCGTTTGATGGTTCGGCAGGCTTCGATGCCGTCCATGCCTCCCGGAAGACGCCAGTCCATGAGGACCAGTTTGTAGGGATCGCGGCGATCGGCCTCGCCAAGCTGTTCCAGGGCGGCTTCCGCGGTGTCCGTCGTGGTGACACGAAACGACATGTTGCGCAGGGCGTCATGGAGGATCTCCCGGGCCGTTTCGTTGTCGTCGACCACCAGAACCCGCATACCACGCAGGTCGGGGCTGACGCTCAACCGTGGCTTTTGACGCTCCCTGGCGCGCTCTAGCCAAACGGTAAAGGTGAAGGTGCTGCCTTTTCCGGGTTCGCTTTCGGCAATGATTTCGCCGCCCATGAGTTCGACGAGCCGCTTGCTGATGGTCAGACCCAGTCCGGTGCCGCCGTACTTCCGGGTGGTGGATCCATCGGCCTGAGTGAAGGCTTCGAACAGGCGTTCCAGCTGCTCGGGACTCATACCGATACCGGTGTCGCGAATGCTGAACCGCAGCTTGACCCGGCCGCCGGTCTCCTCGACGGTTTGCGCGTCGATGACGATCTCGCCCTCTTGCGTGAACTTGACCGCGTTGCCGGCGAGATTGATCAGCACCTGTCCCAGGCGCAGCGAGTCGCCGCGCAAATTCTGCGGAACGCCGGGACCCACCGAAAAAAGAAACTCCAAATCTTTTTCCTCGGCCTTTTGGCCGACCACCGTCGAGACACTCGCGAGCACGTCGTCGAGCAAGAAATCGGCCGTTTCCATGGTCAGCTTTCCGGCCTCGATCTTGGAGAAGTCGAGAATGTCGTTGATGATGCCGAGCAGAGCGTTGGCCGACGACTGAATCTTGATCAGGTAATCCCGCTGACGCGGCGAAAGGTCCGTCTTGAGCGCCAGGTGGGACATGCCGATGACCGCGTTCATGGGGGTGCGGATTTCATGGCTCATGGCGGCGAGGAACGAGGATTTGGCCTGGGTCGCGGCTTCCGCCGTTTCCTTGGCGACGACCAGTTCGGACTCCATCCGCTTGCGATCGGTGACGTCGTTAAAGACCGCGACCACGCCACCGTCGCCGGTCGGCGCGCGGAACACCTCGATCACCTTGCCGTCCGGCGCCTTGTCCTCGTAGCGCTCGATGCTGGAGTCGCGATACATCTTGAGGCGCTCTTCCACGAGCCGCATGGGGTCGCCCGGCCCGTAGTCGCCGCGTTCTGCCCGGACGCGCAAGAGGTTCCGGATCGGCAGGCCGACGCCGATGACGTCGTCGGGGAGGTGGTAGTATTCCCGCAGGCGGTCGTTGAACACCCGCATGTTCAGGTCCTTGTCGACCATGAAAATGCCGCCGCGCATGCTGTCCATGGCGGTTCGCAACTGAGCCTGCTTCTCCGCCAACTCGGCGGTGCGTTCCTTGACCCGCGCCTCCAATTGATCGCGGGCCTCGCGCAATTGCCGTTCGGCCTCGACCCGCCGGGCCTGCATATCGTTGTACGCTTCGACGACCCGGCCCAGCTCGTCGGCGCTTTTCCATGCGACGGGTGTCCAAGGCTGGCCCTGTTGCATGCGCTCGATCGAGACATGAAGAAGCGCGAGCGGACGGCCGATGACCAGGCGGGTCGCCAGCATGGTGACGCCGATCAGCGCGGCGATCAGAACTAGAACGACGACCGCGTCGGTTTTGAAGCCTTGTA
Organism: uncultured Alphaproteobacteria bacterium; assembly: GCA_963771545.1. Lineage (GTDB taxonomy): Bacteria > Pseudomonadota > Alphaproteobacteria > Rhodospirillales > Defluviicoccaceae > CAKZLS01. Next base: position 2,060,364 of record CAVYTX010000002.1, on the reverse strand, counting down.
GGATTTCCTCGCGGATATGGCGGGCATGCACGGTCGCGACCCACGAGCCGACGGGGTCTTCGATCTTGCCGCTTTTATATACGAGGGGACGTTCGGCGCGGAACTCCGGGCGTTCCGGTTCGGCGTCGATCCGGCCCGCGCTGCCGATGACCTCTGCGCGCGGGTCGTAGACGACGACGCCCACCACGTCAGGGCTTTTGCTCAGTTCTTCGAGCAGGGCGTCGATCTTCCCGGTGTCGTACTGCCACAGCGCCTCGGCGATCGCCGAGCTTTGAAGATCCATGAACCGGTCGAGGCGCTGGACCAGGTCCTCCCGTGCGCCGAGGTAGTACAGCGCGGCAAGGACGATGAACGCGGCCAGAACGCTGAGCCCGACCAGCGGAATATAGATGGCCAGCAATTTTGCTCTTATCGTCCGCATTCAACAAGCCTCTGACCGATTACATTCCGCTGCGAGGGAAGTCGAAGCAGGCGTAGTCATCGTCGCAGGGGCCGAGGTTCCGCTCGGCCCGTTCCATCATGACGGAAACCACGCGGGCGCGGATCCGGGGAAGCTCGCCCGATGCCCGCATGCGGCTGACCATCGCGCTGATATAGGGAACCAGATCGGCGTGTTTCCGGTTCAGGTAATGATAGAGATCGATCACGCCGACGCTTGGTTCGAGCGGCTGAACGCCCTTCAAGCCCGTTCGTTTGATGTAGTGCAAGCCGTTAATGCGAGGCGACAGCGCAATATCCACGCGCCCCCTGTCGAGCAGGCGGAACAGAACCTCGTAACTCCCGGCCAGCGCCACGCTCATGCCCTCGGTATTCCGTTCGGCGAACTTGATTCCCCGAATCAGTCCGATGCGGTAGGGGCGAAGGCTTTCCCATCCCTGGACGGGGAATTTCGTCGCCTTGGTGAAGACCGTCGCTTCGACGAAATTAATCGCGGGCCGGACCTCGATCAGGTTCGGATACTTCTGCGAAAGGCCGCCGATGCGCTGAACGTCGCCATCCACGTCGCCCTGGTCGGCGAGCCTGATCGCCCGTTCCGCCGGGTATTTTTTGATGACCACGTCGATGCCGAGGCGCCGGTAAGCCTCCCGCACGATCACCTCGCCGACGACGGTATCGACGGTGTTTTCGGGCGTTGTCAGGACAAGCCCATCGACGGTCCCGCCAGGCAGTTCGACCGCCCCACCAGGCCCTGCCGCGAAAATCCAAAGCGCTATCGCCGAGAGCAAACGCGCGGCGACACCTAAGGTCCGCATATTTATCCTCTACCTCTGCCGGGTGGTATTATACCAGCGGTCGCTAATAATGACCCATTGTGACGGCCTATCGAGGTTTCCGGCAAGGAGCGTGGTGCGCCGTGATGCGGGAGCATCACAAGCGCCGCGCGACGCTGCCCGGAAACCTCGATAGGCCGCCCGCAGGGTCGTGTTTCCCGCATCCTCGGGGCGTCCGGACCGCTTGACGATGCGCCCGCATCGCCGGCGCGGCCCCTCCTGCCGAGGATGCGGGAAACACGATCACAATGAGTCATTATTAGTGACCGTTGGTATTAGCCTCCGGTGACGCTCATGTGGCGGTTGACCGCGGGTTGATGGCGGCCGCGTTCGATGACGAAGTCGTGCCCCCTCGGTTTGCGCGCGATGGCGTCGCGGATCGACGCATCGAGCAGCGCGTCGTCGGCGCTCGCCCGCACGGGGGCTCGAAGTTCCGCCGCGTCGTCTTGGCCCAGGCACATGAACAGGGTGCCCGTGCAGGTCAGCCGCACACGATTACAGCTTTCGCAGAAATTGTGCGTCAGGGGCGTAATGAAGCCCAACTTGCAGCCGGTTTCCTCGACGCGAACATAGCGGGCGGGACCGCCGCTCTGATAATCGATGTCGGTCAACGTCCAATGCTCGGCCAGGCGGCCGCGGACCGTGGTCAGCGGCACGTACTGATCGAGGCGGTTCTCGCCGCCGATGTCGCCCATGGGCATGACCTCGATGATGGTCATGTCGAAGCCCTGGTCCCCGCACCACGACAGGATGTCCGAAAGTTCGGTCTCGTTTATGTCCTTGAGCGCCACGGTGTTGATTTTGACCCGGAGGCCGGCGCGGTTGGCGGCCGCCAACCCGGCCATGACCTTGTCGAAATCGCCGATGCGGGTGATGGTCCGGAACTTGGCGGGGTCGAGGGTGTCGACGGAGACGTTGACCCGCCGCACCCCGCAATCGTACAGCGCGTCGGCGAAATGGACGAGTTGACTGCCATTGGTGGTGAGCGTCAGTTCGTCCAGCGCCCCCGAGTGGAGGTGCCGCGAAAGGGCCCGGAACAACGTCATGATATTCCGGCGCACCAGCGGCTCGCCGCCGGTAATGCGCAGCTTGCGCGTGCCGTGACGCACGAAAGCGGAGCACACGCGATCCAGTTCCTCGAGCGTCAGCAAATCCGATTTCGGAAGAAACGTCATGTTTTCCGCCATGCAGTAGACACAGCGAAAATCGCATCGATCGGTGACCGACACCCGGACGTAGGTAATGGGGCGTCCAAACGGATCGGTCAGCCGGGTGCCGGATCCCGGTTCTGTTCGTTTTGCCGTGGTCTCCGAGCCGCTTCCGTCCATATCCTTTCTTTCCGGCGAAGGCAGTCCTTCGCGGAACCTCCCGTCCCGGGTCTTGTTTCCAGCGACCCTTATGAGCGCCGTTTCCCTTAAGTATAGCGGATGAGTCGGATTTGCACAGATTTACATCGGACGAAAGGCACAATTGGCTGTGCTCAGCGCGCGGGTCTTGATTTGCCCCGGGCCGTTGCCTGGGCGGCGGCGAGGGTTTTGCGCAGTTCCGCCTCGCAGGTCACCAACTCGGCTTCGGCCAGACGCCGCTGGCGTTTGCCTTCGTCCGCGATCTGCAGGCTTTCCTCGATGGTGTCGATCAGCATTTGGTTGGCCTGCTTGACGGTCTCGATGTCGAACACGCCGCGTTCGATTTGCTTGCGCACCTCCGCGTTGGCGGTCTTCAGGTTTTCGGCGTTGGCGGTGAGCAGCTCGTTGGTCAGGTCGGTGGCGTCCTTCAAGGTCTGTCCGGCCTCGCGGGAGCGGTGGATGGTAATCCCCTGGGCCAGTTGGGTGCGCCAAAGCGGGATGGTGTTGACCATGGTCGAGTTGATCTTGTTGACCAGGCTCTTGTCGTTTTCCTGCACCAGGCGGATGCTCGGCAGGCTCTGCATGGTCACCTGCCTGGTCAGCTTGAGGTCGTGATTGCGCCGCTCCAGGTCGTCGCGCATGGACCGCAGATCGCGCAGCGCCTGGGCCTTGAGCACGTCCTTGCTCTCGTCGGCTTTTTTCTGGAGCGCCGGGACCACCGTTTCGTCGATCTCGCGGAGTTTTTCCTCGCCCGCGGCGATGTAGTCGGCGAGCGTATGGAAGTACTTCAGATTGGCTGCGTAAAGCCGGTCGAGCGACGCGATGTCGGTCAGCAGCTCGGTCTTGTGGTTATCCAGTTTGTTGCTGATGGAATCGATCTGGTCCCGGACTTCCTCGAACCGTTGCAGAAACTTGACCATGGGTTTGGCGCCCCCGCCGAACATCTTGGCGAAGAATCCCCGCTCTTTGAGATCGTCCACGTCGAATCCGCGAAGGGTCACGACCATTTCGTTGAGCGCGCCGCCGGCGGGCCCCACGTCCTTGTTACGAACGCCCTCCAGCATCTGATCGGAAATCAGGGTCAGCTGTTCCTGAGCCTTGCTGCCGAAGAAGATGATGGAGTTGCTGTCCTTGACGTCGATTTCGTCCATCAGCTTTTCGATTCGCGCGCGCCGGTCCGCGCCGGCGTCCTCGTAGGGAAGCAGGTCGCCCTTGATGGTCGCCTGGACCGCGGCGGTCGCGTCCTCCAAGGTGGTGACGGTCGGGTCCTGCTTTGTCGCCATGGATCGGAATCTCCTAAATCACGCCTTCGCGCTTCAGCCGGGTCGAAAGCACCTCGATCTGCACGTCCAAATCGAAGACGTCGTTCTGCATGAGCCTTTCATACTGCTCATTACACACGTTTTCCATGTCGACCAGGAGATTTCGATAGTTTTCTTCCAGCGCCGGTGTCTGAGATTTCGCGTGCGTGAGCGCGTATCGCTCGCTGACCTTCCCGATGCCGTCGAGATAGACATTCAGGAACTTGCGGGCGCGCCGGAGGTCGCGCGGATCGTCCTCGATGGCCCGCAGGATCCGTTGAGATCCCTCGACGATGCCGCCGAGTCGTTCCTGAAACTCGCGCGAGCGGATCCGGAGGCGCGTTTCATTGATGCGATCGATCTTCGCGTAGGCTTCCGACACGGTCCGCGTGAATTGATCCCGGCCCACGCCATGGTTGCCGGCCGCCATGGCTTTTTTCTTTGGGTCGAACCCGTAGGCCATGAAGGCGCCGGCGATGGCGCCGATGCCGAATAATATGGAGATGGCCAGGCTGTGCCCAGCCGCTAGATGGGCGGCCACCAACGTTCCGATGCCAAGCAGGCTGGCCCCGATGGTCTTCAGCGGCGGAGGGGCGGACCGTGAAAACGGTCTTTGGTCATGCTGGATTTCGTTGAGCAGCCCCTTGCGCGTGAGCAACGCGCCGGCAAGGCACAGCGCATAGGCGCCGCCGGTCACCACCACCGACTCCAAATCGCCGCCCCACAGGCCGCCAATGGCTTTGAACAGGAGCGGAAGCGGCAGCACGAACAGAAGAATGCCCTTCACGCCCGCGTATATTTTTTGTCTCCGAGAACCGCTGGGAGAACCGCTGGCGTCCGTCATAAATCAGGACCGCTGCTCGGTCGGCGCCGGCAGGCGGCCGCCGACCTCGCCGGGATCGGCCAAGTACGCCTGACAGCTGGCGACACCGAGCGTGCCGACGAGGACAAGCACCCCCAAGGTTTTCATCAAGGATGTCGACACGCTCGTATGCTCCTTTTGTTGGCTTCCCGGTTACTCTTCTAACCTTCAGCTCTAATCTTCAGCTCTAACCTTCAGCCGGAATCCGCAACACCTGTCCGGGATAGATTTTGTCCGGGCTGGACAGCATGGGTTTGTTGGCCTCGAAGATCGCCATGTACTTGTTCGCGTCGCCATAGTGCGCCTTTGAGATCGCCGACAGCGTGTCGCCGCTCTTGACCGTATAGAAGGTCGCTTCGCCGCCGCCGTCGCCGGCGCTGATGTCCTCTTCGACCTTGGCCACGCCTTCCACGTTGCCGAGCGCGAGCACGATCTTTTCCTTCTCCTCCTGGCTCGCGGCTTTACCCTTCACCTTGACGGTGTCTCCGTCCACCTCGATCTGCATGTCTTTGGCGCCAAGGCCGAGGCCGCTCAACTCGCTGGCCAGATCCTCGGATTTCGGCGGCTCGTCACCGCCGATCCCCAGTGCTCTGCCCGCGGCCTTCACAAAATCGAAAATTCCCATCTCTCTACTCCCCTTTTCAAATCAACGATTAAGTAGTGTTCGATACGTCTAAATCTAAGCGCGTCGTTCCCTCGCGCAACTCTCTGTATGTAAAAATGCGGTGCAATAGGCCGGGGCCGTTGCCGACTACGAGCCGTCAATCGTGGACCAAAGCAACGGAGCGAAGAACGGTCATCGGGCCGTGCCGTCCGATTTTCTCCATCTGCTCTCCGTCGCGGACGAACAGGGAACCGGCGAAACCCAGCGCATTGACCGAAATCGAGTCAAAATGTTCCCGGGACCTGGGCACCAGCAACATCCATGCACGGGTCACAAGCAGGTTGTAAGGCTTCGGCGCGCGCGGCCGTCCGCCCGGGGCGACCATGGCCAGGCCGAGAAGATCCAGCATGCCAAGATAGCGCCGGTGCAGGTTCTCCGATCCTGCCGCGGGCTCGTGACGGCTAAACGCGTGTACGAAGGGAAGGCCCGGGATGTCTTCGATCGCGCCCTCGGCTCCAATCGTTTTCATAAGCGGTTCCATGGGAATGGCCGGCCCTTCGCTTGCGATGGGGACGGGCACGATTTGGAGATGTTTGTGGGGCTGGCTTGCCCCCGCGACTGCGCCGCTGTTGTAAAAGCCGAGGCCGTCGATCTCGGTCAGGCACGCCCACAGAGCCTCGAAATCATTCAACGTCAGGAGCGTGTCCTGATGCTCGAAAACGCGGGTGACGATTAGCAGGTGATGGTCCATGACATTGAACTTGTTCAACAGACACAGATGCGTCGCGGAAATGTCGGTCATGAAAAGGTCCGGATCGTAGGGCAAGAACGGGTTGCCGCGCGCTCCGCCTGTTGCGGCCGTCGCTGCTTCCGAGACCCGGTCCCGGTCCCTTCGCGCGAGATTGGAAACCGAACGAACGACAAACCGCACGCCGCCCTGTTCGATGAACCGCTGGTCCGTCCGGATGGAATGCAGTGCGCCACGGCTAATGGCGTGCTCCGTCCTTTTCTTCACGGTCCGCGACAGAGTGCCGGGGGCAAACCGGATTTTTTCTTGCGCCATGTATCGACTCCCGTTGGGCGAGACCGCGAAGCGAGATGAACTCGATTGGCCGACATAAACCTCTATCCCCGGGACTCCCAGGTTTCAATTGTTGGCGCGGCGCCGTTTTTCTGGCACAGCATGAGGCCAACCCATCGGGCAGACGGATATCGACCACGCCGCCGCCCGAGACCGTATCGCGAGGAACAACCAAAAATGATAGGCCGCAACACCACCGCCGCCGGCAAGCTGACGGCTTACGCCCAACGAATCGAGCATTTGCTCGACGAGATCGACGCGCTCCGGGCCGATCTGAAGGAAGTTAAGGCCGAGGCCAAGCACGACGGTTTCAACGTCCAGGCACTCACCAAGCTGGTATCGATTCGCCGCAACAAGCGCCACGCGGACAAGGAGGCGGAGCTTCTGAACGATCTCGTTCTCTATGCCCACGCCACCGGAACGCCCCTCGATCTCGCCATGCCGGAGGACGATTGGCCGTCCGATCGCGCCGATCCCGCGCCGGCATCCGAAGAGCCCGTTCCATCGGCGGCGGAGTAGGCGATTCGCACAAATCCGACTCAAACGGCGGGGCTTGTCCACAAGCCTTCCTCGCTTTATAGAGAAACGTTAGGGATGGAGAGAGGACAGGTCCGGGGCCTGCCAGCCAGAATTTTTTTAGAGGGACATTCCATGAGAAACGCAGCGTTCGGGATAGCGGTCGCCATGTTGGGATGGGCGGCGACCGTTGCGCAGGCAGCCAGTCCCAACTCGTTCGCATTCGACGACTACCAGCTCGCGACGTCCGGGGATTTGCTCGATGTCTGCACGCTTTCGCCGGGTCACGAGCATTACGCCGTGTCGATGGCGTATTGCGCCGGATATTTTCAGGGCGGCGCGCAATTCCATGACGCCGTGGCGGGAACACCGGAGTTTCCGCGGATTGCCTGCGCGCCCCAAGGGACCAAGCTTGAAGATTTGGTGAATGTCTTCGTTGCGTACGCCAAGGCCAATCCCCAGTATCTCTCGGAACGTCCCATGGAGACGGTGTTCAGGGCGGTTGTGAACAAATGGCCCTGTGGCACGTAGGTCGGATAGAGGGCGGAAGGACTGCGTAAGATGAACAACACTGATTTGATCAAATCCGTCGAGCCGAGGACGCTGGGAAATCTTCGCCTGATCTTCCCCATGCTGATCGCGATTGTCGTGATTCTTGTTGGCTGCACCATGAACGAGACGGAGCAGCGGACCGTGAGCGGCGCCGGAATTGGCGCGGCGGGCGGCGCGGCGCTGGGCGCTATCGTCGGCGCTTTTGCCGGCGTTCCGGGGACAGGCGCCGCGATTGGCGCCGCGGCCGGTACGGCGTTGGGCGCCGGCACTGGCTACATTGTCGATCAGAGAGACAAACGCCAAGCGGCGGAAGCCAGAAGCCGGCAACTTGAGGCCCAGAACCAACAACTAAAACAGCAAAACCAGTATTGAGGTTCTGCTGAATGGTTCGGTGGCGGGGTCGCGCACCCGACCCCGCCGCTTTCGGATCGGAACGCCCCGCGCATTGCGCGGGGGTTTTTTTGAATTCCGCCCGGCGGGAACGAAAAGCGGCCGAGGGTCAACGTTGTGTTTGCTTCGCTTGCAACCGATTGTTAACTTGCCGCGAATGAACCGGGCGCGAAAAGATCGCCCGGCGCCGAACGACAGGGAGACGAAGCCGCGGACCGCACGGTCGCAAAATCGATCGAACCGGCAATATTGCGCTTTGACGACATCGAGTGCCGCCCCACATTGGACATATCGGTCCAGGCCTGTGCGGTGTCGATCCCGTGAAACCGCGGCGCGGACATGCCGCCGCACCCCGGTTTTGCTCTTCTGTCGCTTTTGACAACGGGAATCGCGTGTCCACAGGGTCAGCGAGGAGAGAGCACGATGTTAGATTTTCCACGAGAAGGCGACATTGATCCGGGCGAAACCCAGGAATGGATGGAGGCGCTTCAGTCCGTTTTGAATTACGAGGGACCGGAGCGGGTTCAGTACCTCATCGAGCGGCTGGCCCAGAAGGCGCGGGAAACCGGCGTCGGTCTTCCGTTCAACGCCAACACCCCTTACGTCAACACCATTTTGCCGTCCGAGGAGAAGCAGAGCCCGGGCGAGGACGAGTTGGAGTGGCGCATTCGCACGATCACCCGCTGGAACGCCATGGCGATGGTGGTGCGCGCCAACCGCAAGACCACGGAACTGGGTGGTCACATCGCCAGTTTCGCCTCCAGCCTGACGCTCTACGAGGTGGGCTTCAATCATTTCTGGCACGCGCCCAGCGAAAATCATGGCGGCGACATGCTATTCCTTCAGGGACACTCGGCGCCGGGCATCTACGCTCGCGCTTTCATGGAAGGACGGCTGACCGAGGCCGACCTGGAGAGTTTCCGTCAGGAGGTGGACGGCGGCGGCCTGTCGTCCTATCCGCACCCCTGGCTGATGCCCGACTTCTGGCAATTCCCTACCGTCTCCATGGGACTCGGTCCCATTCAGGCCATCTATCAAGCGCGGTTCATGAACTACCTGCACGACCGCGGCATTATCGACGCCACCGGCCGCAAGGTTTGGGCGTTCATGGGCGACGGAGAGATGGACGAGCCGGAATCGCAGGGCGCCATTTCGCTGGCGACGCGCGAGAAACTCGACAACCTGGTCTTCGTCATCAATTGCAACCTGCAGCGGCTGGACGGGCCCGTCCGAGGCAACAGCAGCGTCATTCAGGAATTGGAGCGCAATTTCCGCGGCACCGGCTGGAATGTCATCAAGGTGCTGTGGGGGTCGAATTGGGATCCGCTGTTCATGCGCGACACCCAGGGGCTCATGCGCAGACGCATGGAGGAGTGCGTCGACGGCGAATACCAAGCGTTCAAACGCAATGGCGGAGCCTACACGCGCGAGCACTTCTTCGGAAAGTACCCCGAGCTGAAGGAGATGGTCGCCGATATGAGCGACTACGACATCTGGAGGCTCCACCGCGGTGGTCACGACGCCCAAAAGGTATACGCCGCCTATGCCGCCGCGAGCCAGCATACCGGAGCGCCGACCCTGATCCTCGCCAAGACGGTCAAGGGCTATGGCATGGGGGAGGCCGGCGAGGGCCAGAACATCACCCACCAGCAGAAAAAGATGGACGAGGACGCGCTTCGGGCCTTCCGCGACCGGTTCAAGATACCGATTTCCGACGACAAGGTCGGCGAGGCGCCCTATTACCGCCCGCCCGATGACAGCCATGAGATCAAGTACATCCGCGAACGTCGGAAGGCCCTCGGCGGCTACCTGCCGAGTCGCCGGAGAAACGCCGATCCCCTCGAGATCCCCGATATTAGTATCTTCGATGCGCAGATGAAGAGCACCGGCGATCGTGAGATCTCCACGACGATGGCGTTCGTTCGCATGCTGACGGCGCTGACGAGAGACAAGAAGGTGGGCAAGCACGTGGTTCCCATCGTCGCCGACGAGGCCCGCACCTTTGGCATGGAAGGGCTGTTCCGCCAGATCGGCATCTATTCGGTGGAGGGGCAGCTTTACCGTCCGGAGGACGCCGGTCAGCTCTTGTACTACCGCGAGGACCGCAAGGGCCAGGTCCTCCAGGAAGGCATCACCGAGGCCGGAGCCTTCGCGTCATGGATGGCCGCCGGAACGTCCTACAGCAATCACGGGATCAGCATGATCCCCTTCTACATCTATTACTCCATGTTCGGTTTCCAGCGGGTCGGCGACCTGGCGTGGGCGGCGGGCGACATTCAGGTTCGGGGGTTCTTGTTGGGCGGCACCGCGGGCCGCACGACCTTGGCCGGCGAGGGACTGCAGCACCAGGACGGTCACAGCCACCTGTTGGCCGCGACCATTCCCAACTGCGTCGCCTACGACCCGACCTTCAGCTACGAGGTGGCGGTGATTCTGCACGACGGGCTCAAGCGCATGTATGTGGATCAGGAAAACGTCTACTACTACATCACCGTCATGAACGAGAACTACAGTCACCCCGATATGCCGAAGGGCGCCGAGGAGGGTATCCTCAAGGGCATGTATCTGTTTCAAGAGGGTGGCGGCGGCAAAAAGAAAAAGCAGCGCGTTCAGTTGCTCGGCAGCGGCACCATCCTCCGCGAGGTCATTGCCGGGGCGGAGCTTCTGGAGAAGGACTTCGGGGTCTCCGCCGATGTCTGGAGTTGTCCCAGCTTCAACGAACTGAGCCGCGAAGGTATCGACGTTAACCGCTGGAACATGTTCCATCCCACGGATGATCCAAGGACGAGCTATGTGACCCAGTGCCTCGCCGGCCGCACCGGGCCGGTGATCGCGGCGACGGACTACATGCGCGCGTTTCCGGAGCAGATCCGGCCGTTCGTTCCCGCCCATTACGTGACCCTCGGCACCGATGGGTACGGGCGCAGCGACACCCGCGCCAAACTCCGCAAGTTCTTCGAGGTGAACCGCTATTACGTGGCGGTCGCCGCCCTCAAGGCGCTCGCCGACGAGGGGACGGTCCCGGCCTCCAAGGTCGCCGAGGCCATCAAGAAGTACGATATCGATCCGGAGAAACCGAACCCGGTGACGGTCTAAACAAAGCTGAAACCGCCGTCGGCGGGAAAATGACGGGAAATGAAAAGGGGCGAGCACGATGGGAGCCGTTCACGACGTTTTGGTGCCCGACATCGGTGATTTCAAGGATGTGGAAATCATCGAGGTCAATGTCTCCGCCGGCGATGAAGTCGGGGAAAACGACCCGCTGATCACGCTCGAAAGCGACAAGGCCTCCATGGAGGTGCCGTCGCCGCGCTCCGGCACGGTCAAGGAGGTCAAGGTTTCGGTCGGCGACAAGGTTTCGGAAGGATCGCTTGTCTGTACGATGGAATTGGCCGATGGGGAATCGGCCGATGGGGAATTGGCCGCCGAGCCGGCCGAAAAAGTGGCTACCGCCGAGGAGAAGGCGCCGGCCGATAAGGACGCTGCCGCCGAGGAGAAGCCGCCCGCCGAGGACAAGGCCCCCGCGCCGGTCACCACCGCGCCGGCCTCTCCGCCTCCCGCCGCGCCGGCGGCGCCGGTGGCGGGCGGTCCGGTGGACGAAGCGGCGTTCTCCAAGGCTCACGCCAGCCCTTCGGTACGCCGGTTCGCCCGCGAACTCGGAGCCGACCTCGGCCGGATCCAGGGAACCGGGCCCAAGGGGCGGATTCTCAAGGATGACGTCCAGGCGTTCATCAAGGGCGTTCTGGCAAGTCCGCCCCAGGCCGCGGTGGCGGCGGGCGCTCCCGCGGGCGGGCTCGCGGTGGCCGATTGGCCCAAGCTGGACTTCTCTGCGTTCGGCGAGACCGAGATCAAGCCGCTCAGTAAGATTAAAAAGCTGTCCGGCGCCGGGCTGCATCGCAACTGGGTTGTTATCCCCCATGTCACCAATCACGAAGACGCCGACATCACCGACCTGGAAGCGTTCCGCAAGGAGATGAACGAAGAAGCCAAGAAACAGGGCTTCCGCCTAACCATGGTGGCCTTTCTGTTGAAGGCTTCGGTGGCGGCGCTCCGCGAGTTCCCGGTGTTCAACGCCTCGCTGGACGAGACCCGCGAGAACCTGATTCTTAAGAAATACTTCCACATCGGCGTGGCGGTGGATACGCCCGAGGGCCTCGTGGTGCCCGTCATTCGCGACGTGGATCGCAAGGGCATCTTCGATCTGGCCCGCGAAATGGGCGAGATCAGCGAGAAGGCCCGCGCCCGCAAGCTTGGTCCCAACGACATGGCCGGCGGCTGTTTCACCATCTCCAGCCTCGGCGGCATTGGCGGCACCGGCTTCACGCCCATCGTCAACGCGCCGGAGGTGTCCATCCTCGGCGTCAGCCGTTCCAAGATGCAACCGGTCTATCAGGATGGCGCGTTCGTGCCGCGGCTGATTCTGCCGTTGTCGCTGTCCTATGACCACCGGGTGATCGACGGCGCGCTGGCGGCCCGTTTCGCCGCCTATCTCGCGTTCATACTCGGCGACGTTCGCCGCCTTGTCCTGTAATCGGGGGAGATCGCAATGAGCACCATTCAGGAGATCAAAGTCCCCGACATCGGCGACTTCAAGGGCGTGGAGATCATCGAAGTTCTGGTCTCGGCCGGCAACTCGGTGAGCGCCGAGGAACCGCTGATCGCGCTGGAAAGCGACAAGGCCACCATGGAGGTGCCGTCGCCGGCGTCGGGCACGGTCGCCGAGGTGAAAGTCAAGGTGGGCGACAAGGTGTCCGAGGGCGACCTGATCCTGACCATGGACGTCGCCGGCGAAGGGGCCGGGGATACGCCCGTTCCCGAACCGTCGAAAAAAGAGGAAAAGAAGGCCCCGAAAGAGGAAAAGAAGGCTCCGCCAACCGCGCCCCAACCGGCGGCTAAATCTACCGCCGAGGGCGACTTGCACGCCGAGGTGCTGGTGCTGGGCTCCGGTCCCGGCGGATACTCAGCCGCCTTCCGGGCCGCCGATCTGGGCAAGAAGACGGTGCTGGTGGAGCGCTACGAAACCCTGGGCGGCGTCTGCTTGAACGTCGGTTGCATTCCGTCGAAGGCCCTGCTGCACGCCGCCAAGGTGATCGGCGAGGCCAAGGAGATGGCGGAAAACGGCATCGTCTTCGGCGAACCCTCCATCGACGCGTCCAAGCTGGCCGCCTGGAAAAGCACGGTGGTGGGTAAGCTGACCAAGGGTCTCACCGGCCTCGCCAAACAGCGCAAGGTGGAAGTGGTGACCGGCGTCGGCGCGTTTATTTCGCCGAACCAGCTCGCGGTCGAAACGGGCGCCGGCCGCAAGGTGGTGTCGTTCGATCAGGCCATCATCGCCGCCGGCTCTCAGGCCGCGAAAATCCCCGGCTTTCCCTACGACGATCCGCGTGTCATCGACTCCACCGGCGCCTTGGAGCTGGACGGCATACCGAAGCGGCTTCTGGTGGTGGGCGGCGGCATCATCGGCCTCGAGATGGCCGACGTGTATGCCGCGCTGGGATCCAAGATCACCGTCGTGGAGCTCCTGGATGGACTGATGCCCGGCACCGACCGGGACCTCGTCCGACCCTATCAGAAGTTCGCCGAGAAGAAGTTCGATAAGATCTTCGTCAGCACCAAGGTCACCAAGATGACCGCCGAGAAAGAGGGAATCCGCGTCGCCTTCGAGGGCAAGGACGCCCCGGCCGAAGACATGTTCGACAAGGTTCTGGTGGCGGTCGGGCGCAGCCCCAATGGCAAGAAGATCGGCGCGGAAAACGCCGGGATCACCGTCGACGAGCGCGGATTTATCGCCGTCGACAAGCAACAACGCACCAACGTGCCGCATATCTTCGCCATCGGCGATATCGTCGGCCAGCCCATGCTGGCCCACAAATCGACGCACGAGGGCAAGGTGGCGGCGGAGGTGGCGGCCGGTCTCAACAGCGTCTTCGACGCCAGGGTCATTCCGTCGGTGGCCTACACCGATCCCGAAGTGGCCTGGGTGGGCGTGACCGAGACCGAAGCCAAGGAGAAAAAGATCAAGTACGGCAAGGGCGGGTTTCCGTGGGCGGCCAGCGGCCGCAGCCTCAGCCTCGGACGCGACGAGGGCATGACCAAGCTGCTGTTCGACGAGGATACCGACCGGCTGATCGGCGCCGGCATCGTCGGGCCCAACGCCGGCGATCTCATCGCCGAGGCGACGCTCGCCATCGAGATGGGTTGCGACGCCTCCGACATCGGCCTCACCATCCATCCGCATCCGACGTTGTCGGAGACGATCGGGTTCGCGGCCGAGGCCTTCGAGGGCACCATCACCGACCTCTACATGCCGAAGAAAAAGTAGCTGAATTAGAGTGCGTTAGATGAGCGTTCCGCTGGCATTCAGCGAGCATGGCGACGGTCCGCCGCTGGTGATCATGCACGGACTGTTCGGTTCGGCCCGCAATTGGCGAACCATGGCCGAGCGCCTCGCCGATCGCTATCACGTCTATGCCGTCGACCTCCGCAACCACGGTGAATCGGCCCATGCGGACACCATGTCGTTTTCGGAAATGATCGACGACCTCCGGGTATTCCTCGACGCCCAGGGACTGGACCGGCCGGCGATCCTCGGTCACAGCGTCGGCGGCAAGGTGGCCATGCTGTTCGCGCTACTTTATGGCCAGCACCTCGACCGGGTGATCGTTGTCGACATTGCCCCGTTCTCCTACGCCCACACCTACCTGCCCGAGGTCAGGGCCATGCAGGGCGTGGATCTCGGCGCCGTGACCAACCGCGCCGACGCGGACGACCGGTTGGGCCGGGCCATTTTCGATCCGACGCTCAGGACGTTTTTATTGCAGAATTTGGTAAGCAAGGACGGCGGCTATGCCTGGCGCATCAACCTCGAGGCCATCGCCAACGCCATGGAACAACTCACCGGCTTTCCCGACGTGACCGGCCTCGAATACGACGGCCCGTCGCTGTTCATCAGCGGCGACGGCTCGGATTACATCCGCGCGGGATATCATGCCAAAATCCGCTCCTTGTTTCCGGCCGCCGAGTTCACCGTTATTCCCAAAGCCGGCCACCGCGTCCACGCCGATCAACTGGACAAATTCCTGGAATGCGTTCAGCACTTCTTGGCTGAACGCTGAGTTTGCCGGCGCCCGCGCTCCGTTACGCCGCCGCGGGACCGTGCGGCGTGGACGGGTGCGAACGCGCGATGGCGCCGAAGGCGGCGCGGATCTTGGTGATCAGCCAGCGGCCAGTCTCGGCAAACGCCTCGCTGCGGGCGTGCCGTGCACGGCGCATGCAAAGTTCCATTTCCGCCGGGGACAGATAGTCATGCTTGCTTGACAGTGCCAATTCCATTTCTTCTTCGAGTTTGTTTGCCATAACGACTTCCAATTCATCTTGCGGTGCACAATGAATGTAATCGATTGCGCCGCAGAGGATAATCCGCGAAAGTGTCACAGGATCTGTGAACCAAAATCATAAGTGATGGGCGAATTGTGATGGATGCGCCGGGCGAGATGGCGGTGTTCGTCCGTGTGGTTGACGAAGGCGGATTTTCGGCAGCCGCGCGTGCGCTCGGTCTGACTCCGTCGGCCGTCAGCAAGCTCGTCTCGCGGCTGGAGGATCGGCTGAACGCGCGCCTGTTGAACCGCACCACCCGCCGCCTCAGCCTGACCGACGAGGGCCAAGCCTACTATCAGCGGAGCACCCACATCCTCGCCGAAATCGACGAGGCCGAGCGGGCCGTGAGCCGATTGCACGCGGCGCCGCGCGGCCGGTTGCGTGTCACCGCCGCCACCGCCTTCGCGACCAATCAGATCGCGCCGTTGCTGCCCGAATTCCTCGACCGGTTTCCGGAAGTCCACCTCGAGCTCAGCGTCACGGACCGCGTCGTCGATCTGGTGGAGGAGGGGTTCGACGTGGGCGTGCGGACCGGCGCGCTGGGGAACTCGTCGCTCATTTCCCGACTGCTCGCGGAGGATCACCGCAGCATTTGCGCCACGCCCGGCTACCTCGATCGCCATGGCGCGCCGCGCACGCCCGCCGATCTCGCCCGGCATAACTGCATCACCTGGACCGGCAATCCCGGCGGCTTGAATGACTGGCCGTTCGAGGGACCACAGGGGCCTTATACCGTCCGCGTGACCGGCAATGCCGAGGTCAACAACGGCGAGGCCCTGCACGAGATGGCGCTCGCGGGGCTCGGTCTTGCCCATATGGCCGAGTTTCGTGTCGCCCCCGATATTCGCAAGGGCCGGCTGGTGCCGGTGCTGGCCCATTGCCACCGGTTCGTGCGCCTGCCCATTCACGTGGTCTATCCCCACCGCCGGCATCTGTCGCCCAAGGTGCGGGCGTTCGTCGATTTCCTCGTCGAAAAGTTCACACCCGCGCCGCCCTGGCGGCTGACCGAAACTCCCTGCACCGTCTTGGCCGCCCGACTATTTTAAGATAATTTCGATCCGTTCCTTGTCCTTGCCGGGGTTGCGGCGCTTTAGCCGGATCTCTCCGATCTCGCCGGTTGTTCTCAAATGCGTTCCGCCGCAGGGGACCCGGGCAAAGCCGGCGATCTCCCAATAACGCCGCTCGGCGGTCGCGTCGCTGAACGCCGTGATGACGGGATGATCGGCCGCGATGATCGCGGCGGACTTAACTTGGATGTCCGGGAGCATCTCGGACAGCGTGCCGGCCCAGGCAAAATCGATGCGGGCCTTGTCCTCGGCGATATGGGCGCCGACTTTCTCGATGGGGCCGAGCGCTTGGTAAACCAACTCGAGAACCAGTTCGGCGGCCAAGTGAAGGCGCATCAGCCGGTGGCGCCGCGCCCAGTCGATGGCCATGGTCACCGGAGCGCCGGGGCGGAGGTCGTGACCGGGCTCCAGGGTATAGACGATTTGTTGGTTGTCCTTTCGCGCACTCAGGACGCGGGCGCCGCCGATGGTTCCGGAATCGCTCTCCTGGCCGCTTGAAAACGCGAAGAAAATCGTGCGCTCCACGGTGACGTCGTCGCCATCGACGCCGGTGACGCTGGTCTCGAGTTCTGTCAGGTACGGGTCCGTCCAGAACACCTTGTCGACGCGAAAGCTGCCCATGATCCGCTCAATTACCCGTTGCGGGCGGTTCCGCGTTGGACCTCAGTGAAAGCTACCCTCGTCGTCGCCGTATGGCTCCTTGCGGCACGTCTGTTCGGACTTCCATTGAACACACTTGCGAAAGCGGGTCAGGAAGTAGCTGTCCGTGGCGTCCACGCCGAGGAGCGCCATCTCGCGCCCGGTCGGCGGCGCGTTGAAATCGGGCGGCGGTTCCCTGGTGCCGCACGCGGCCAACAATCCCGCCATGGACGCCGTGGCCATGATCGAAACGATCCTATTGCGATGGTTCATCCGCCCTCCGTTTTTCCGGCTGGCGCGGTCACCGGATTTTGGTTTGCGGGCTCGACGCCATCCTCGCCGCCGCCAAGGGTCAGGATTAACAGCATGACGACCCCCAAGACGACCGCGACAGGGAAAAGGTCCCATTCAGCAAACTGGCGATCCAAGGTGCGCTCCGTGGCTATCAAAGGGTGACAATTAAATATTGGGAGACGGCAACCCATGTTCAACGGCAAGGGCGGCGATACGCCGACGGATCGTTTCGCCCCCACCCGTTGGGTACACAGAGAACCGGAACGACGCAATAGCCAATTCAGCCTTTTGAACCGGCGGAAAGAGGCGGCACATGGCTAGGGCTTGGCGAGTCGCGCCTTTTCTGGCAGACAGGGGCGCCGAGACGCCGGGATTTCCCGACGCCTCGACCGACGCCGTGGAGCACACATTTCGGAGCTGGACAGAATGAACGAAGCAGAGGCCGCGACCGAGGAAGGCCGGCGGGATTTCATCCGCGACATCGTTAGCGCGGACCTGAGCGCGGGCCGTCATCGAAGCGTGGTCACGCGCTTTCCGCCCGAGCCCAACGGCTATCTCCACATCGGTCACGCCAAATCCATCTGTCTCAACTTCGGTATCGCCCGGGAATTCGGTGGCCGCTGCCACCTGCGCTTCGACGATACCAACCCCGTCAAGGAAGAAATGGAGTTCATCGAGTCCATCAAGCGCGACGTCCGTTGGCTGGGGTTCGACTGGGGTGAACACCTCTATTTCGCCTCGGATTACTTCGAGCGGCTTTATGGCTGGGCCGAGGACCTGATCCGCGCGGGCAAGGCCTATGTGGACGATCTTTCCGCCGAGGAGATGCGCGCCTACCGCGGCACCCTGACCGAACCCGGCAGGAATAGCCCTCATCGCGATCGGCCGATGGAGGAGAACCTGGATCTGTTCCGCCGCATGCGGGCCGGTGAGTTTCCGGACGGCGCGCGGGTGCTGCGCGCCAAGATCGACATGGCGTCCGGCAACATGAACATGCGCGATCCAGCCATGTACCGCATTCTACACGCCTCCCACCCGCGCACCGGCGGCGCCTGGTGCATCTATCCCACCTATGACTTCGCCCATGGCCAGTCGGACGCCATCGAGCACATCACCCATTCCATCTGCACGTTGGAATTCGAGGACCACCGGCCCCTGTACGACTGGTTCATCGAAAATCTGCCGGTGCCGTCGAGACCCCGGCAGTACGAGTTCGCCCGCTTGGAACTCACCCACACGGTGCTGTCGAAGCGCCGGCTCACCCAGCTGGTTCGCGACGATCACGTGAGCGGGTGGGACGATCCGCGCATGCCGACGCTCGCGGGGCTGCGCCGCCGCGGCATTCCCGCCGCCGCTATTCGCGCGTTCGCCCAACGCATCGGCGTCGCCAAGAGCTACAGCGTCCACGAGGTGTCGCTCCTCGATCATTGCGTTCGCGAGGTATTGAACCGGACCGCTCCGCGCCGGATGGCGGTGCTTCGGCCGCTGAAAGTGGTGATCGAAAATTACCCGGAAGGCGAGAGCGAGGATCTGCATGCGGTCAACAATCCGGAGGACCCGGCCGCCGGAACCCGGCCGGTGCCGTTCTCGCGGGAACTCTATATCGAGCGCGAGGATTTCATGGAGGATCCGCCGAAGAAGTTCTTCCGTCTGGCTCCCGGCCGCGAGGTTCGGCTGCGTTATGCGTATTTCGTCACTTGCACGGAGGTGATCAAAAACGACGCCGGCGACGTGGTGGAACTGAGCTGCACTTACGACCCGGCCACCCGTGGCGGCGACGCGCCCGATGGGCGCAAGGTGAAGGGGACGCTGCATTGGGTTTCGGCGCGCCATGCAATCCCCGCGGAGGTGCGCATTTACGACCACCTGTTCTCGCGGCCCGATCCCGGCGCCGACGGTGATTTTCTCCACGACATCAACCCGCATTCGCTGGAGGTGCTGGACGATTGCCGGCTGGAGCCCGCGCTGGCGGACGCGGCGGAGGGCGAAACGGTGCAGTTCGAGCGCCAGGGGTATTTTTGCTCCGATCCCGACTCGACACCGGATCGATTGGTTTTCAACCGCACCATCGGTTTGCGCGACAGGTGGACCAAGATCCAGGCGAAGGACAAGACAAACATCTAACCGTCGTAACGGAGCCTGACCCATGAAAATCGTCGCCGCTCCCAATGCTTTCAAGGGATGCCTCACCGCCGGCGAGGCGGCCGGCGCCATGGCCGCCGGAGCGTTGCGCGCGGTTGCCGGCGCCGACGTGGTGTGCGTGCCGGTGGCCGATGGCGGCGACGGGCTGGTGGATGTGGCGATCGAGGGCCTCAACGGCGAACCCCGGGTCGTCCCGGTAAGCGGTCCACGAAACGACCCCCTCGAGGCCACCTTCTGTTACGTTGCCGCCATGAACTTCGCCGCCGTCGAGATGGCGCTGGCGAGCGGCCTCGCGTTACTGCCCGAGGATCGCCGCGATCCGACCCGAACCACGACCCGGGGAACCGGGGAGCTGATCCGGGCGGCGCTCGATCTCGGTGTGTCGCGGATCGGGGTGGGGATCGGCGGCAGCGCCACCAACGACGGCGGCATCGGCATGGCGACTGCCCTGGGTGCGCGCTTTCTCGATCACCGGGAAACACCGGTGGAGCCGGTGGGCGGCGAACTCGGCCGTATTCGGCGCATCGACCTCTCGGCTCTCGATCCGCGCGTGAAGACCGTTCGGTTCGAGGCGGTTTGCGACGTGGACAATCCGCTCTGTGGCCCGACCGGCGCCGCCTATGTCTATGGACCGCAGAAGGGCGCCACCACGGAACAGGTCAAGGCGCTCGACGCCGGTCTCGCCAACCTCGCCGATGTGATCGAGCGAGATCTCGGGCTCGATGTTCGCGATCTCCCCGGTTCCGGCGCGGCCGGCGGGCTGGGCGCGGGCCTGCGGGCGTTCGTGGGCGCCGAATTGCGCCGCGGGGTCGACCTGGTGCTGGACCTGGTGGACCTCGACGGCAATTTGGACGGAGCGGACCTGGTGCTTACCGGGGAAGGCCAGATCGATTTCCAGACCGCGTACGGCAAGGCGCCGGCCGGCGTCGGCGCCGCCGCCAACGCCCGGGGTATTCCCTGTATCGCCATCGCCGGCGGCGTGGGCGAGGGGCTGGGCGATCTCCATACGGTCGGCATCGACGCGGTGTTCAGCCTCTGTCCCGGTCCGGTCACCCTCGATGCGGCGATGACCCATGCGGCCGCGTATCTGAATCGTGCCTCCGAACAGGCGGTTCGCGCTTTTCTGGCTGGCCGGAGGGCGGAGCGCTGATCGTTTTGGTTCTCCTCTCGCAACGACGGGTGCGCCTTCCTGGGTACGAACTCGTTCACCAATCATTCGTTCGACGGGGATCATGACCGGACTGCGGCGGCTGGAGATACTGCGTCCCGGTGAAACGTGCTGGCGCATTGAAACAGCGCACAGGGCGGCCGTCCTCGTGGATGGGGCCGCCTATTTCGCGGCGCTGCGGTCGTCTTTCCTTAAGGCGAAGAGATCGATTTTTATCGTCGGCTGGGACATCGATAGCCGAGTGCGACTGGTCGGTGAGTCCGGTGCAAGCGACGATGGCGCCCCCGAACGGCTGAAAGCGTTGCTCGCACATATCGCATCGCGCCGGCCCGACCTGTCGGTACGCGTTCTGCTCTGGGATTACTCCATGCTCTACGCGCTCGACCGGGAGCCCCTGCCCACCCTCAATCTCGGTTGGTCGACGCCGGCGCAGATCGACGTCTGTCTCGACGACGTGCTGCCGCTCGGCTCCTGCCACCATCAGAAGATCGTTGTCGTTGATGACGCGGTGGCGTTTTGTGGTGGCCTGGATCTCGGCGTCGGACGCTGGGATACGTCGCGGCATCCGTCGCGTCATCCCCATCGGGTCGACCCCGACGGTGAGCCCCTCCCTCCTTTTCACGACATGCAAATGGTGGTCGACGGAGCGGCCGCGCGTGCCTTGGCCGAGCTGGTCCGCGAAAGATGGCTCGAGGCGCGCTGCCGGCCGGCACTATCCATCGAGGCGGCGGGAGATCCGTGGCCCGATACCGTGCGACCGGATTTCACCGATGTGGAAATCGGCGTCGCCCGGACCATGCCGGCGATGTCGGGGCGGCCGGAGATATGCGAGATCAAGGCTCTCTACGGCCGCGCGGTCGCGTCGGCGGAACGATTCATCTATATCGAAAACCAGTACCTGACCGCCGACAGCTTCGCCGAGGCGCTGACCCGCAGGATGGTCGAGAACCCCAGCCTCGAGGTAATCGTCATCGGACCCAGGCAACCGGCCGGTTGGCTCGAAGCCCGCACCATGGGCGCCGGCCGGGCGCTGTTCGCGAGCCGTCTCAAAAAGGCGGGCGTGATTGACCGCTTTCGGCTGGTGTACCCGGTCGTTGGTGACGGCGGCGAGGAGACGCCCGTGCTGGTGCACGCCAAAATGATGACCGTTGACGATGCCTTTTTGCAGATCGGCTCGGCCAATCTCAACAACCGGTCCATGGGGATGGACAGCGAGTGCAATCTTGCCATCGAGGCGGCCACGGCGGCGGAGGAACACGCGATCGCGGCGTTGCGGGACCGGCTGCTTGCCGAACACCTGAAAGTCGCGCCGGAAGCCGTAAAGGCAAGTTTCGCCGAGCACGACTCGCCGCTCCGTGCGTTCGATCAATTGATGGAAAGCGGCGGGCGCTTGGCGGTCATCCAGGATCATGCCCCGTGGGATGACGACCTGGCGCATACATTGAGAGATCTTGCCGATTCCGAGCGTCCGATCGACCATGAGGACCTCGTGGGCGATATGTTTGCACCGGACCTCGGCGCCAATGGCGGGCGGCGCAAATCAATCGTCAAGTACGGACTTGCCGCGGTGGTTCTGGTCGGTCTAGCGCTAGCATGGCAGTTTTCGCCGCTCTCCGAATGGGTCGACCCGACGCGGCTCGAACCGCTGGTGGAGGCGTTCGCCGACCGCGCATGGGCCCCGCTGATCGCCGTAGCGGCGTATGTCGCGGGTGGCCTTGTGATGTTTCCGGTGACGGTGTTGATCGCGCTGACCGCCATGACCTTTGGTCCGGGAACGGGTTTTCTCTACGCCGCCGCCGGCTCGGCCTTGAGCGCCGCGCTAACCTACCAGATCGGCGCCATTGCCGGGCGGAGGGGACTGCGCCAGTTGATGGGGAAACGGCTCAACAAGGTCAGCCGGGCTTTGAGAAAAAGGGGGATTTTGTCGGTGGTCGCCTTGCGCTTGGTTCCCATCGCCCCGTTCACCATCGTTAATCTCATTTCCGGAGCTTCCCACATCCGATTCCGCGATTACATTCTTGGCACGCTCGTGGGTATGGCGCCGGGGATCGCGGTCATGACGGCGCTGGGCGACCGGTTGAGACATATCCTGCACAATCCGAGCGTTGCCAACATCGGGCTTCTGGTTTTGGTCGTCGCCGTTTGGATCGCTCTCTCCGTCGGCCTGCAGGTGCTGCTGTCGCGCCGTCGAAAGCGGCGTGGTGGCTGATCCGAGGCGGAAATCCTTGCGCGTCGTAACCTGGAACGTACATGCCTGTATAGGGCGCGACGGCAAGTTCGATCCGCTCCGTGTAGCCGCCATCCTGCGCGGGCTGTCGCCCGATATCGTCGCGCTGCAGGAGGTGGATTCAAGACGGCGCAAGGCCCACGGTTTGGACGTGTTCGTGTTCTTCCGAGAACATTTCGGGGGTCACGCGGCCGAGGCGAGGATGGTCACGACGACGGAAGGAGATTACGGGCACATGGTGATGAGCCGCTGGCCGCTCGGGCGCCGGCGGATCCACGACATCTCCATTGCCGGCCGCGAGCCTCGCGCCGTTATCGACGTCGACGCGCTCTCGCCGTTCGGTCCGATCCGGGTGTTCGGCGCGCACTTCGGCCTCAAGCGAAGCGAGAGACGCATGCAGACCGCGGCGCTCCGCGCCGTTGTCGATCGAGCGCGCGATGGCGCCGCGATTGTCCTCGGCGATTTTAATGAATTCAGGCGCCGCAGCGCGACCCATCGCGCCCTGATCCCAACATTTCACGCATGTCCGATATTCGCCACGTTTCCATCCCGGCGGCCCTTTTTTGCGTTGGATCGCATCTGGTGCCGGTCGCCGCTTCGTGTCGCGCGAAGCCATGTCCTGCGCGGCGCCGGCGGCGCCTCGGATCATCTCCCGTTAATCGCGGATTTGGACTGGATTGACGGGTGAAATTATGAATGGTCGCGTTTGACAGGAGATCGCGGTAAATGGACAGCATGAAGATTGAAGATCCGCCGGACTGGATGGAATTCTGCGGCGCCCTCGATTTCGGCGCGCTGGTTCCGGTTGAGTTCGAGCGCTACCGTCCCGCCGTCGCCGATGGTCTGATCCATTTTCTGCAAGGCCTGCCCGCCGAGCGCGCCGCCGGCATCCTCTTCGAGCAGGCATCCATGCCCGAGGACGCGGGCGTCGACGAACGTCTGGTGGCCATGGCCCATCACTGTCCGGCGCTTCACAAGCTGGGCCAGGTGATGGCGCGGGACCGCCGATTGCCGGTCCGCTTTCGCCGGTTGCTGCAGCAGTTGGAGACGATGAAACCCGCCCATGACCTGGAATGGATTCCCGGCGAACTGGATCGGGAACTGGGGCCGTTGTCGCGCCTTAACGTGAGCATCGACGAGCAGCCGCTCGCCGAGGCCAGCGTCGCCGTCGTGGTGCCGTTTCTCTGGCGGGATGGAGCAGGCGGACTAAAGCGCGGGGTCTTCAAGCTGCTAAAACCGGGGATCGAGCAGAAACTTCACGAGGAACTGGAGGTTCTGCGGAACATCGGCGCCCTGCTCGACGATCGCTGCCACCGTTACGGCATACCCGAGATCGATTATGAGGGGACGTTCGCCCAGGTCCGCGATTTGCTGTATTTCGAGGTCCACCTCGACAAGGAGCAGGACCATCTGAGATTGGCCCGCGCCGCCTACGCGGGATTCCGGTCGGTGATCGTGCCCGAGGTCTATCCGTTTTGTACGCCCCGCGTGACCGCCATGGAACGGATCGACGGCCGCAAGGTCACGGATGTGGAGACCATGGCGGCCGGGGATCGCCGGCGGCTGGCCGACCTGATCACCGGAGCGTTGATCGCCCGTCCCATCTGGTCGCCGGGTCCGCGGACCCTGTTCCATGCCGATCCCCACGCCGGAAACCTGATGGTGACGGACGATCGCCGTCTGGCGATCCTCGACTGGAGCCTGATGGGGTATCTCAGCAAATCCGACCAGATCAGGCTATCTCAGATCCTGATCGGCGCGGCGACCCTGGATACGGGACGGATATCCGGCGCGATCGAGGGGCTGGCCGAGGGCGGCATCGACGCCGATGCCTTGCGGCGCGTGGTCGAGAACAAACTGGCGCTCATACGCGACGGACACCTGCCGGGCGTCGCCTGGCTGACGGACCTCATGGACGACGCCGCGACCAAGGCGCGAGGGCGCTTCGGACCGGACTTGGTGATCTTCCGCAAGGTTCTGCAGACATTGAACGGGGTGGTCGCCGACGTCTCGGAGGAGAGCCGCGCGGACGCGGTCCTGGCGGCGTCGCTGGTGTCGCGGCTGGGGATGGAAATGCCGGGCCGCATGGTCGCCCGGCCACTGTCGCGGGCGTTTACGACGCATTTGTCGAACGCGGATCTGGCGCACCTTTCGATGTCGGCGCCGCTGATCGTCTCGCGGTACTGGTTGAGCCTGTGGCAGGATATACCGCGCGGCGATCCTTCCAAAACCAGTTCCCGACCAAGCGGCTAAGGAATCGCGGTCGACCAATTGATATCGGGCTCGGACGGGGAGGGAGTGAGCCCCGCCGCCTTGATGCCGGCGATGGCGCAGTACTCGTCCTTGTCCGACGCGTCGCCGCTGATGCCGACGGCGCCGATGATCTCGCCATCCGAGTCCAGAATCAGGACGCCGCCCGGAACCGGAATGAACCGTCCGCCGGTGGCGGCCGCCGCGGTGCTCTGAAACGCCTCCCGGCCCTTGAGGCGATTGCGCAGCGTACGGCTCGACATGCCCATGCCGAGCGCCGAGCAGGCCTTGCCCGTCGCGATCTCCACGCGCTGGATTCCGGCGCCGTCCTCGCGCTTGAGGGCGATCAGATGGCCGCCGGCATCGAACACGCAGACCGCGAGCGGGAACATCCTGGCTTCCCGCCCGGCCGCCAGCGCCGCGTCGACAATGACCGACGCCGAGGCCAGCGAGAGGTTCGTCTTGAGGTTCATTATTCCGTCGTCTGACATCCCAATTCTCTCCTGATCAGATTTGCTTTTGTCGTTGGACATCCACGCCGTCATTCAAGCACGAGCCGCGCGCTCATGCCCAATGGTTTGTGCCGATTCGCCAGCGCCGAAGTAGGGCAAATCTACTTTGCACGGGGTTGTTTTCGAAAAAATTAGATCTACCCTCCCCCCTCCCGCGGCCCCTGTAGGTCCGCACGGCCCATTTTTCCAGTTCGATCAGGATGAGAACCCAGACGGTCACGCCAAGGATCCGGCCCCATGCGTCGAGCCCGATCGCCCGCGTCGCGAACAGATGCTGGAAGGGCGGCGTGTAGGTGAACAGAAGTTGAAAGGCGATCACCGCCACGACCGAGATCAGGATGGAACGGCTGCCGAACAGACCTTCGCGATTGAGCACCGGCGCCAGCAGGTGGCGGGAATTGAACAGGTAGAACACCTCGAACATGACGAGCGTGTTGACGGCGACGGTTCGGGCCAGCGCCTCGTCGGCGCCGTGAGCGCGTTCCCAAAAAAACAGTCCAAAGGTTCCGGTCACCAGAATCGCCGTAACAAACGCGATCCGCCAGATCATATAGCCGGTCAGCAACGGCTCGTCCGCCGGCCGTGGCGGCCGCTTCATCATATCATGTTCCGTCGGCTCGAAGGCCAGGGCCAGCGCCAGGGTCACGGCCGTGATCATGTTGACCCAGAGGATCTGGACCGCGGTGATGGGCAGCGCGGTTCCGATGAGGATGGCGGTGATCAGGGTAAACGCCTCGCCGCCGTTGGTCGGCAAAATGAAAACGATGGCCTTCTTGAGGTTTTCGTAAACGGTGCGACCTTCCTCGACGGCATGGGCGATGGAGGCGAAATTGTCGTCGAACAACACCATTTCGGCGGCCTCTTTCGCCGCTTCGGTTCCCTTGACGCCCATGGCGACGCCCACATTTGCGCGCTTGAGCGCTGGCGCGTCATTGACCCCGTCGCCGGTCATCGCGACCACCTGCCCGTCGGCCTGAAGCGCCTCCACCAGCCGCAGCTTGTTTTCCGGGCTGGCCCGGGCGAAGACGTCGATGTCGCCAACGGTGCCTTTCAGATAATCCTCGTCGAAACTATCGAGGTCGCGTCCCGTCACCACATGGTCCGGATTGGCGAGACCCAATTGGCCCGCGATCGCTTGCGCCGTGACCGCGTGGTCGCCGGTGATCATCTTGACGCGGATGCCGGCGGCCTGGCAGCGCTTGATGGCGTCAATGGCCTCCGGGCGCGGCGGATCGATCAATCCCACCAGCCCGAGAAGGCTCAGGCCGCTCTCCACGTCCGCATACCGCAACTCCCGGTGCTCCTCGTCCGCGTTTCGATAGGCGATAGCGAGCACGCGTTGACCGCGGGACGCGATCTGCTCGGCCGTGGCGCGCCAATAGCCGGGGTCGAGCGGCTCGTCGCCGTCGTGGCCGCGCTGGCCGCCGCACATTTCCAACACCCGTTCCGGCGCGCCCTTGACGTAAACGAAGCCGTGACCCTCGTGATCGTGATGGAGCGTCGCCATGAACCGATGCTCGGATTCGAACGGGATAATGTCCGTTCGCGGCGACGACTTGCGCTCGAAATCGAGATCCAGTCCTCCCTTGACCGCCATGGTGAGCAACGCCCCTTCCGTGGGATCGCCCTCCATGCTCCACTGGTCGACGTTCTGGCGCAGTTCCGCCTCGTTGCACAGCAGCGCGGCCCGCGTGATCGCCGAGAGGACCGGGTGATCTTCGGGGTGAACTTCCGCGCCGTCGCGCAGGAACAGGCCCACGGGCTCGTACCCCACGCCGGTGACGTCGAACATATGGCGGGCCGTCGCCACGCTTTGCACGGTCATTTCATTGCGCGTCAGCGTGCCGGTCTTGTCCGAACAGATGACGGTCACGGAGCCGAGCGTCTCCACCGCCGGCAACCGCCGGATAATGGCGTTGCGCCGGGCCATGCGCTGCACGCCGATGGCCAAAGCAATGGTCATGATCGCCGGCAGGCCCTCGGGGATGGCGGCGACGGCGAGGCCGACGGCGGCCAGGAACATCTCGGTCGCGGAGTAATGGCGCACGATGACGCCGAACGCCATGGTCAGCGCGGCGATCACCAGGATCGCGAGGGTCAGCCAGCGGGCGAACCGGGCAAGCTGAAGAAGCAGCGGCGTCGTGAGAGTCTGGACCTCGGCCAGCATGGCGCCGATGCGCCCGATTTCGGTGCTGTCGCCGGTCTCGACGACCATTCCGGCGCCCTGACCGTAGGACACCAGGGTTCCCGAATAGGCCATGCAGTGCCGGTCGGCAATGGTCGTGGTTTCGTCCACACGCGGAGAGGATTTCTCCACCGGCACGGACTCGCCGGTCAAGGCCGCTTCCTGAATTTGCAGGCTCTTCACGTGGACCAGGCGAAGATCGGCCGGAACCTTGTCGCCGGATTGCAGGTGGACGATATCTCCCGGAACCAGGTTTTCCGCAGGAACGACTCCTCTATGCCCATCCCGCAGCACCGTGGCCTGGAGCGAGAGCATATTGCGGATGGCGGCCAAGGCCTTTTCCGCCTTTCCCTCCTGGATGAAACCGATGATGGCATTGATGACGACAACGCCGAGGATGACCCCGGTATCGATCCAGTGCTGGAGAAAGGCGGTGGTGACGGCGGCGCCCAGCAGCACGTAGATCAGCACATTGTGAAACTGCAAAAGAAACCGTTCGACGGGTCCGCGCCGTTTCGGCGGTTTCAAGAGGTTGGGGCCGAAGCGGTTCAACCGCTCCTCGGCCTCGGCGGCGGTCAATCCCTCCAGCCGCCCCTCCACCCGCTTGAACACGTCATCGAGATGAAGCGCGTGCCATGCCGGCAGGGTGCTCTCGGATGCCTGTTTTTCCATGGCCGCCACTCCCCGGTTGCGCCTCCCTATATCCCCTTTTTATGTGTCCGTATCAACCGGCCAAACACGATCCGGCCCCGGGGCGGCAATTCTCGACCCCGCATGTCGGATACTGCTTGACTTGGGCGGCGGCGGCGGCTCATTCTGCCAGCGTTCCGAGGGGCGCCCCGAGAGGGGGCTGAGAGTCCATCGGCGGCCGCGAGCCGCGCCATGGCGACCCTTATGAACCTGATCCGGGTTATGCCGGCGGAGGGAGAGGAACCAGGGCCCATGTTCGCATCGCCATTGTCCGCTCCCGCCACCCATCGGATGAAACCATTGCTGGAGAAGGGAGGCCCGTCGTGGACGGTTCAACGCATCGATCGATGATCAACGTCACCACCGGCCCGCTGCCGGATTCGGCGAAGGTGTATGTGGAGGATGCCGGCGGGAGCGTCCGCGTGCCGTTTCGCGAGATCGCCCTTCACGAAACCGCGAACGAGCCGCCCTTCCGGGTCTACGACACGTCCGGCCCCTACACCGATCCCGCCGTCGACATCGACATCGATCGCGGTCTCGAGCGCCTCCGCACACCCTGGATCGAGGGGCGCGGCGACGTGGAGGCCTATGACGGCCGCACGGTGACGCCGGCCGACAACGGCTTCGCGGACGGCGATCGCCTGGTTCCCGAATTTCCCTCGAAACACCGGCCCCTGCGGGCCAGGGAAGGCCGGGCGGTCACGCAGCTGGCGTACGCCCGGGCCGGCATCGTCACGCCGGAGATGGAATACATCGCCATCCGCGAGAACCTGGGGCGCGCCAAGCTCCGGGACGCGGCAACGTCTGATTCCGAGATTCCGGCCGAAACTACCCCCGAGTTCGTGCGCGACGAAGTGGCCCGCGGGCGCGCCATCATTCCCGCCAACATCAACCACCCCGAGGCCGAGCCGATGATCATCGGCCGGAACTTCCTGGTTAAGATCAACGCCAACATCGGCAACTCGGCCGTCACTTCGTCGGTGGCCGACGAGGTGGACAAGATGGTGTGGGCCATCCGTTGGGGCTCTGACACGGTCATGGACCTGTCCACCGGCCGCAACATCCACAACATCCGCGAATGGATCATCCGCAATTCGCCGGTGCCCATCGGCACCGTGCCCATTTATCAGGCCCTGGAGAAGGTGGACGGCGTCGCCGAGGACCTGACGTGGGAGATCTTCCGCGACACGCTGCTGGAGCAGTGCGAGCAGGGCGTCGATTATTTCACCATCCATGCCGGGGTGCGGCTGGCCTATATCCCGCTGACCGCCAACCGGGTCACCGGCATCGTCAGCCGCGGCGGATCCATTCTGGCCAAGTGGTGCCTCGCCCATCACCGGGAGAACTTCCTCTACACCCACTTCGCCGAGATCTGCGAAATCATGCGCGCCTATGACGTCAGCTTCTCACTCGGCGACGGATTGCGCCCCGGATCCATCGCCGACGCCAACGACGCTGCCCAGTTCGCCGAGCTGGAGACATTGGGCGAGCTGACCCAGGTCGCCTGGAAACACGACGTGCAGGTGATGATCGAAGGGCCGGGCCATGTGCCCATGCACAAGATCAAGGTCAACATGGACAAGCAATTGGCCATCTGCGGCGAGGCGCCGTTCTACACACTGGGACCGCTCACCACCGATATCGCGCCCGGCTACGATCACATCACCAGCGCCATCGGCGCGGCGATGATCGGATGGTTCGGAACCGCCATGCTGTGCTACGTGACGCCGAAGGAGCATCTCGGCCTGCCCAACCGCGACGACGTCAAGGTTGGCGTGGTGACCTACAAGATCGCCGCCCACGCGGCGGACCTGGCCAAGGGGCATCCGGCGGCTCAGGCCCGCGACGACGCGGTCAGCCGCGCGCGGTTCGAGTTCCGCTGGCAGGATCAATTCAACCTGTCCCTGGACCCGGAGACGGCGCGGTCGTTCCACGACCAGACCCTGCCCAAGGAGGCGCACAAGGCCGCCCATTTCTGCTCCATGTGCGGCCCGAAGTTCTGCTCCATGAAGATCACGCAGGAAGTGCGGGAGTACGCCCAGAAAGGCATGGCCGAGATGTCGGAAACCTTCCGCGCCGGCGGCGGCGAGATTTACCTCGATGCGGACAAAGCCGAGGCCTGACGACCTGATCGGCTACAGAACGAAGTCGCCGGCCGCCAAGGCGTTGGTATTGAGGGCGATCTCGAAGTCGGCGAGGCCGTCGCCGTCCACGTCGGCTTGCAGAAGGTTCGCGCCATAGCGGAGCTCGCCGGCCGTGCCGTTGAACGCGGCGTCGCCGATCAGGGTAAACGCCTGATCGCCAATCGTATTCACGTCGGCGTCGATCAGGGCCAGATCGATCGTATCGTCGCCGTACCTGTCGAAAGCCTTGATGATATCGCGATCCGCATTGATTACGCCGCTGTCGGCGACGTCGGTGTACACGAACAGATCGTCGCCGCTCCCGCCGTTCAAGATATCGCGGCCGGCGCCGCCGCAGATCGTATCGTCTCCGTCGCCGCCGGAAATGATGTCGTTGCCGTCGTCGCCGGTGATCGTATCGTTCCCGCCGCCGCCAGAAATGGTGTCTTGATCGACGCCGCCGGAAATGGTGTCGGCGCCGTCGGCGCCAAGGAGCTTGTTGGGGCCGGATCCGCCGGCGAGCACATTGTCCTCGGCATTTCCGACGATGACGCCTTTTCCGGACCCGGTAAGGGTGGCGTTTTCGACGTTGGGCGCGAGCTTGATCGCTCGTTCGGCGAAGACCGTATCGGTTCCTCCGCCCGCTTCCTCGTATATCCGGTCGTAGCCATTGTCGATCTCGTAAACGTCATCGCCGGCGCCGCCGGTCATTACGTCTTTTCCGGCGCCGCCGACCAGCGAATCGTTGCCATCGCCGCCATCGAGGGTGTCGTTTCCGGCGCCGCCCGACAGGGTGTCGTCGCCCGCCAGTCCGATAAGACTGTTATGGAAGTAACTGCCGACGATGGAGTCGTTGGCCTCGGTGCCATCGGCGATGAACGCGCCGCTGAAGCCCTCATAAACGCCGTCGCCGAAAAACAGCACCTCCACGGCGGTCAGTTCGTCGGTGCCTTCGTCGCCGTCACCGGCGTTCAAGTCGGTGACACTGATGACGCCGTCGACAATGACGACGGAAAAATCGGCGTAGTCACCGGTGTAGAAGGCGGTGTCGAAGCCCTTGGCGCCATTGATGGTGTCGTCGCCGGGCCCGCCGGTGAACTGATTGCCGTGACCGTTGCCGATGAGAACATTGTCGGCGTCGTTGCCGGTCGCATTGCGGGCGGAGCCGCTCAGGAGCCTGAGATTTTCGAGATCGGGCGATAGGACGTAATCGAACGCCGCCCACACGCTATCGATCCCCTCGCCGGGCGCCTCGACGATCACATCGTTCTGATGGTTAATCACATAGGTATCGTCCCCGGCGCCGCCGGTCATCGTGTCGATCCCTCTTTTTCCGTTCAAGAAGTTGGCGCCGTCGTTGCCATTGAGGATGTTGCCGTGGGTATTGCCGACGCCATTCACGTCGTCGGTCCCGGTAAGGATCAAGTTTTCCACGTGCGCGCCGAGGGCGAAGTTGCTCGAGCTGTAGACCGTGTCGAGCCCGGCGTTTTTGCCTTCGATCGCTTTGTCCCTGGGGTGATCGACATGGTAGACATCGTCGCCGGGGCCGCCGGCCATGGTGTCTCGCCCGGCGCCGCCATCGAGGGTGTCGTTCCCGAAATAGCCGTAAAGCCGGTCGGCGCCCTCGTTGCCGTCGAGATTGTTGTCAACGTCGTTGCCAAAAATCCGGTCGCGGGACGAACCGCCGCTGGCGTTCTCGATCGTCACCCCGTTCGCAATGGTGAATCCGCCGTAAACCTTCTGAGCCGAGGACAGATAGCCGCCGGCATGGCGTCCCGCCAACGGAGCCGGCCGCAAATCGATCGTGCACGGCCGCGAGCCGTCGAAATTGAGGATGTCGGTTCCGCTGGTGTCCCAGATCGCGGCGTAGAAGATCCCGCCATGGTTGAAGTCCGGAAGCTGATAGACATCGTCGCCCGTGTTGAAGTCGTTGTTGGCGCCGTAAATATTCTGAAGGGCGGCGATGTCGAACGCCATCGGCGCGGCAATGAAGCCGTAGCCCGCTTCCGGATGGTCCGGCGACCATTTCATTTTGAGGTCGTTGTAGGACATCACCGTGTAGAGACCCTGGTTCAAGCCGAACTTGCCCTTGCTGAACGCGTGCTTGACCGCCGGATACACCGGTGAGCCGCCGCCCTCGTCATGGGGGTGGGCGAGCCCGATCGCGTGACCCAGTTCATGGACGATGGTGTTGTAGCCGAAGCCTCCCTTCTCCAAGCCGCCGGGGTTCCAGCCTTCGCCCTGCCAATTGTAGTAGCCCTGGCCGCCACGCGCTCCGCCGTCGGGCCCGGCTTGCATGCCGAGCGCGCCGCGAAGCGAGCCGTCGCCGACGGAGTGAAACACCAGGTTGGCGTCCTCCGCGTCGTTGACAAACGCGAAATTGACGTCGATCACCAATTCATAAAGTCCAGCGCCTTGTAGAAGGCTTGGCGTTCGTAACCGGTCCATGGCCTCTGGTCGTCGGCGAACGTGTAGGTGATGGAGACGCTGTTATCCCATTTGGTGCCCCAGGTCAGGGCGTCGATGTACCGATTGCCGGTGACGCCGACCGCTCCGGCCACCGCAGCGGCCTTGCCCGACTCACCCCCGCCGGAGGATTTCATCAACTCGCTATACCCACTCATCATTCAGCTCCCAAACGGGTTGACCCTAGGGCGACTCGCGGTCTCATCAATCGCCCCGTGCCGATACGATCTCCCAATAATATTTTGTGGGTATTATGGAGATTATTGGTATTTCTGCAAATGTTTATAGTATAATCAAAATACAAATTCATTCATTGAAATATAATTCCAACTATTTGAAAATTGTATTCAATTTTTATTGAAATTTCGCATGGAGCGCGGGAACACGCCGCGCGGCTCAACGGAGCGGCAGATCAGTTTCTACGAACACCGCCGTCGGCTATTCCGGCGAGGCGTCCCGTTTCCGCCGCCATTCGATGCCGGCTTCCTCGAAGTAGCGGATGGCGCCGTAGTGAAGCGGAGCGGACAGGCCGTCCGTCGCCATCTGATTCTTTTCAAGCATGGCCAACGCGGGATGAAGCGTCTTGAATTCGTCGAAGTTCTCGAACACGGATTTCACAAGCTGATAGACCACCGTGGAGTCGGTGCCGACGGTGGCGACCAAGGTCGCGCCCACGCCAAAGGTTTTCGCGTCATACGAATTGCCGGGGTACATGTCGCCCGGAATGACGGCTGTCCGGTAATATGGTTGGGCCGCGACCAGACGGTCGATCGCGTCGCCCGTGACCGGCACCAGAACGGCGTCGCAGTCGCTGACGGCGTCCGAAATGGACTGGTTCGGATGACCGACCGTGAAAACGATGGCGTCGACCCTGTCTTCGCAGAGCGCCTGAGCTTGCTCGCCGGAAGGCAGCTCGGAGGCGATATTGAAATCGTCCAGGCTCCATCCGAGCGACTCCATCACCGCTTCCATGGTCGCGCGCTGGCCCGATCCGGGATTGCCGATATTCACCCGCTTTCCCTTCAGGTCGTTGACGTGGCTGATATTCGAATCGCGGCGGGCGACGACCGTGAACGGTTCGGGATGGAGAGAAAACACCGAACGCAAATTGCGATTGGCGCCGACATCCTCGAACGGACCGGTGCCGTTGTAGGCGTGATAATGCAGATCCGACTGAGCGAGCGCGAGAGTGAGCCTGCCAGCCCGAAGATCCCTGAGATTGGCGGCCGAACCATCGGTGCTCTTCGCGACGCAGCGAATCCAATGGTCCATGCGGTGTCTATTGAGGAGTTCACAGATGATCCCGCCCACCGGGTAGTAAACGCCGTTCTTTCCCCCTGTTCCGATCGAAATCAAGCGCAGCTCCGGGGCCGCGTTCGCCAAGCCTCCAAACGCGACCACGACAATCAGGATCGCGCACGCAACAACGCTTGACCGCCAACCGCCGCCAAGCAGACGTGGGAAAAACAGGTTCAATACGAGCGCGACCTTCTCGGTACGATAGAACGGCACAACTCCCGCCAGGATACAGCGTTGCCTGGCTCCGGCATAGCCCCCCGGCGGCCAACGTCCGCCGGTATTTCCCCTGTCCTTTATGTTATGGGACACTACGGGACCCGCAAGGATCTTAAGGGACACTAGAGAACCCGCAAGCAGGAGCTTCATGTCATGTACGGATACGAGAGACTTTTCGATTGGATCGCGCTTCGCAATTTGCAAATGCAGAGCGAATACTGGTTGCTCACCGAACTGCTCGTCTGGTCAACGCTGATCCAACTGGCGGTGATCGCCGTTGGGATGGGAATGGCGTTCTATCTGGCGCGACCGGCGCAGAACCAGTTACAGGAGTGGATTTCGGGCTTTGGGGCAAGTCGGCGGACGATTGCGCGGTTGATCGGCGTTGTTCGCTCCATTACCTATCCGGGGATCGCGCTTGTCCTTCTGGGATTGGCGATCCTGGTGTGCATGGCGCTGGACTGGCCCTATCTGCTCCTGAGCACTTGGGTCAATCTGCTTGCCGTCTGGATCATCATCCGGATGACCTCCGGCTTCATTCACAATGAAACGCTGGCGCGTTTGATCGCCATCGCCGCATTTTCTATTGCCACGCTCAACATTCTTGATCTGGTGCAACCGACGATTTTGTTCCTGGACAGCGTGGGAATGCGAGTCGGCGGCGTGCACCTGTCGGTTTTCGAAGTGTTGAAGGCGGGTCTTCAGCTGGTCGTTCTGCTTTGGGCCGCGCTCGCGGGATCTCGGATCCTCGAGCACCGCATGCAGACCATTCGCGGCCTGACCCCGTCCTTTCAGGTGCTCACCGGCAAGCTCATTCGGATTTCGCTCATCACCGTGGCTTTTCTGATCGCGCTGAGCAGCGTCGGCATCGACCTTACGGCCTTTGCCGTATTCACCGGCGCGGTCGGTGTCGGCGTCGGCTTCGGGTTGCAGAAGCTGGTGTCGAACCTGATCAGCGGCGTCATTCTGCTGCTTGATCGATCGATCAAACCGGGCGACGTCATCGAGGTGGGAGAAACCTACGGTTGGGTATCGGCGTTGAATGCGCGTTACGCTTCCGTGACCACGCGGGACGGCAAGGAGTGGCTGATTCCCAACGAGGACCTGATCACCCAGCGGGTGACCAATCTGTCGTTTAGCAGCAAACAGATCCGGCTTCAGCTGCCATTCGGAATCTCTTACGACTCCGATGTTCGAACGGCGATGGCGCTGGCCGTCGAGGCGGCGAACGAAGTGCCCCGGGTGCTGAACAATCCCGCCGCCGTCTGTCGATTGATGGGTTTCGGCGACAGCTCGGTGGATTTGGAATTGCGCCTATGGATCAACGATCCGGCGAACGGCGTGGTCAACGTCCGCAGCGAGATCCTGCTCGGCATGTGGGACAAGTTCCACGACAACGGCATCAGCATTCCGTTCCCGCAACGCGACCTTCACATCAAGAGCGGCTCGGAGCTCAATGTGACCATAAATCGCGAGCGGGTGACGGCGGTGGCATGACGGATTGCTAGGAAAACTGCCTCATCCCGATGCTTCCGGCGATGATGAGGCCGAGGCAAGCGATGCGCATGAACCGTCTCGATTCCCCGAATCGGATCATTCCGATTATCGCCGTTCCGGCGGCGCCGATGCCGGTCCACACCGCATACGCTGTCCCGATATGGATTTCTTGCGCGGCCGTGGACAGAAGAAAGAAACTGAGGGCGAAACTCGCGAACAGAGCGACGGATGGCCAAGGCCGGGTTAGGCCGTCGCTGAATTTCAGGCTGACCGCCCCGGCGATTTCGAACAGCCCGGCCACGCCCAATATCACCCACGCCATGATCCATCCTCCCGTCCCAGCACGGTGTCGCACGCAATGACGGTCGTCATCGTTCCGCCGATTCCGCCGCCGGAACCGGATCTTCCGCGAAGACCTTGAGGCCAATCACGCCCGCGACGATAACGCCGAGACTGACCAGCCGCATGACCGTCGCCGGCTCGTCGAACAGCACGATGCCCATCAACCCCGTGCCGCCTGCGCCGATGCCGGTGAACACCGCATAGGCGGTTCCCACCGGAATTCCGCGAATCGCCCGCGCGAGCAGCACAAAAGAAACGCCGAAACCAGCAGCGACGAGAACCGATGGCAACAAGACCGTAAAGCCGTTGGTGTACTTGAGCCCCACCGCCCAACCGATCTCCAGAATCGAACCAACAAGCAGATACGTCCACGCCATAACCTTCGGGCCTTTATGAGGAACTTTTAACTCACCGCGGCGTTCTACTACGGAGAACTCCTGCCGTCGCCCCTGTATCAGAAGAGGGTGGCGTGTTCGAAAGAGGGGGAGCGTTTACGTCGTTTGTCTCCGCACTATCTCTATGCTTGAACCGTGCGCTCGTATAATCATTACGCATCATGACCGAAACGCGCACGACGACCAAGCTCAGACCACTCGCGCATGCGCTTCGCACGGCGGTCGTCGTTCTCTTGCTGGCCACGGTGGGATCGATGCCCGCGCGCGCCGAGTCGGATGAACCACCCTTTTACCCGGATACCCCGCAGCCCCCTCCCGCCAAGCCCGCGCCCACCTCCGGCGAGACCAAGGATGAACCGAGCGGTATCTCTTATGAGGTTGAAATCACCGGCGTCGACGACGAAAAGATCAAGGGCCTCATGGAAGACAGCTCTCAGTTGATCGCGCTCGACGAGCGGCCGCCGACAACGATGTCGGGTCTGTCGCGGCGGATCGAGGAGGACGAGGATCGCTTTGGCAAGGTGCTTCGTTCGGAGGGATATTACGCGGGAACCGTCAGCCATCGGATCGACACGGACGCCGATCCCGTCCGGGTGACGTTTTCCGTGGATCTTGGCCCGCCGTTCCTGCTCGCCGCCTATGACATCACTTATGTCGGGAAGTTCGCCGACGATCCTCCGCCATCCAAACCCTCGCCGGAGGAATTGGGCCTGGAACTGGGGGCGAGGGCGGAAGCGGCCAAGGTCGTGGCCGCCGGTTCCAAGCTATTGAGTTTGCTTCGCAACGAGGCGCGGCCGCTCGCCGAACGAACCGATCGGCGCGCCGTCGCCGATTTCCGCGAGCACACGCTCTCCGTCGAAGTGTCGGTCGATCCGGGACCCAAGGCCACCTATGGGCCGGTCACCGTCACCGGCCCAGCACGAACTAATGACGATTACATTCGCCAGTGGGTTCGTTGGAAGGAGGGCGACCCCTACAACCAGAAACAGATGGACACGCTGCAATCCGATCTGGTCGATACCGGTTTGTTCTCCTCCGTTATCGTGCAGCACGCCGACGAGGTGGACGAGCGAGGTCAGATTCCGATCACCATCGCCGTCGAGGAGGACAAACCGCGCGCGGTCGGCGCCGGCGTCAGTGTATCCACGGATCGCGGCGTTGGCGGCAGGGTGTTTTGGCGGCACATCAACCTATTCGGCAACAACGAAAGTCTTGAATTATCCGCGCAAGCCGATTTCCTGGAACAGGGGGGTGCGATCAATTTCGAGCGTCCCAACTTCGGGATGCCGGGTCGATCGGTGTATGCCGGCGCCAAGGCCGGCTTGAGCGATACCGACGCTTACGAAGGGTTCGATAGCAGCCTCTCGGGCGGCATCAAGTGGCCGGTCTCGAAACGCTGGACCGCGTCGGTGGGCGGGCTGGTGGAATACAGCAACCTCAAGGACAATGACAGCGAGGACTACACCGAGACTCTATTGTGGGGAATTCCGGGCACGCTCGCGTATGACGGAACCAATAACAAGCTCGATCCGAAGAAAGGCGTGCGTCTGAACCTGACCCTCGTGCCCTACGCGGGGACCTCGGACAAGCCGTTGCTCTTCAACTTCGCCGAGGTCGGCGTTTCGGGTTACTACCCTCTCGACGAGGAACAACGGTACGTGCTCGCCGGAAGAACCCGGGTGGGGTCGATCGTCGGCGAGCGCAGGAACGACGTTCCCGCCAACAAACGCATCTACGCCGGGGGCGGCGATTCCATCCGCGGCTACGCCTATCAGTTGGTCGGTCCCCTCAACGATGACAAGGATCCCGTTGGCGGCCGCTCCAAGATCGAGTTCAGCGGGGAACTGCGCGCCCGGGTCTACGGGGATTTTGGCGTCGTGCCGTTTGTCGCGGCCGGTAACGCCTATGATTCGGAGCTTCCGGATTTCTCCGGCACGTTGCAGTGGGCGGCGGGGTTGGGGTTTCGCTATTACACCGCCATCGGACCGATCCGGTTCGACGTGGGCGTTCCTCTCAACCCTCGAAGCGGCGTCGACGATCCGTTCCAGCTCTACTTCAGCATAGGGCAGGCGTTTTGACATGAGACGCTGGATCCTGTGGGGACTTGCCGGTTTCGTGGCCGTGTTCGCCGCGATCGCCATCGGTGGGTATCTGTTCCTCCAGACAGAAGCCGGGCGGGAGACACTCGCCAACACCGTGAACGCTGCGTTAAGCAGTCCGGGCATGCAGGTTTCCGTGGGAAGCATTGGCCCAGGATTGCCGGCGCGCATTTCCGTTGCCTCGGTGGAGGTGAGTGACGATCAGGGACCTTGGCTGACCCTGGACCGCGCCGTTATCGACTGGCGGCCGCTCGCCCTGTTATCAAGCACCGCGCATTTGACGAACGTCGATGTCTCCGGAATTCACCTGGAGCGCTTGCCGCCGGGATCCGAGCCAGCCGAACCCGTGGAACCTTACTCGCTCGAACTCTGTCGAAATCCCATCATTGCCGATCGGCGTCCGGGTCGACCGGATCAGCATCCGCGACATCGCCCTCGCCGAAGCGATCGTCGGGGAGGCAATGGTGCTCGATCTCTCTGGGCAGGTGGCCGCCAAGGAGGGTGCCGCCATCCGAACCGACCTGCGGATCGAGCGAACCGATGCCGAAGGACTGGTTACCCTCGTCGCCGATTTGGATTCCGTGGCGCAATCGCTCGCCGTCGACTTCGAGGCCAACGAGCCAAAAGGCGGGTTGATGGCGCGCGTCCTGGGTCTGACCCCGTACCCGCCGGTGGCCGTCACGATAAAGGGCGAAGGGCCGCTCGATCGGTGGCGGGCGACCCTCGACGCCCGGGCCGAGGAGTTGGCGGTGGTGACCGCCCGCCTCGGCATCGACCGCGGCCAGACCACCGCGATTGCGCTGGACGGCCGCGCGGACGTGGAGGCGCTGCTCGATCCGCCGCTTAGGCCCCTCGTCGCCGGCGGCGTCACCTTTTCGCTATCCGCCAATCTGCCGGATCTGGACCGGGTGACCGTGAATCGACTGACCGTGGACACCGAGTCCATGTCGGCGTCCGGGTCGGGGCGCGTGGATCTCGCCAAAAACAACCTCGACGCAACCGTCAGCGTCTCCGTGCCCAACGGGGATAACCTCGCGGCTTTGTTGTCTCCCGCGCGCATGGGTAGCGTCGCCACCGAGGTTAAGGTCTCCGGCGCGGTGACGGCGCCCACCGTGGATCTCACGGCCAAGGTTCAAGATGTGGCCGTTCCTTCCCAGGCGAGCCTGGAGTCATTGAACGTTTCCGCCCAGGCGCGCCTTTCCGAGAGTCCTTGGGGCATCGACGCGCAAATCGACGGTGACGGGCTCAAAACCGGCGTGCCCGCCGCCACCGCTCTGACGGGAGACAAGGTGAGGGTGGCTGTTTCCGGCGCCTACGATCAAACGGCTTCGGCCGTGCGTATCGAACGCCTCGAAGTCGGCAGTGGTCCGACGCAACTTACCGGTCACGGCGAGTTCAACGCCACGACGCAGCAGCTCGCGGCCGCGCTCGATCTTAAGATCGCGGATCTTTCGGTGCTCGGTGAGGCGCTCGGCCTTCCGTTATCCGGCGATGGGAATTTCACCGCTGATACAGCGGGCAATTTGGAGACGCTGAACCTTGCGGGCTCGGTGCGGGGCGAGATCCCGCGCGCAGCGACCGGTCATCCGGAAACGGACGAACTGTTGGCGGAGGGATTGCGGTTGAGCGGCTCCTATTCGCTCGACGGAGCGGACAAGGTTCGCTTCGAGGCCGATGTAGAGGCCGGCGCGCTGCTGGAGCTTCATGCCGAGGGACGGATCGGGGATACCATTCAAGCGGACGCAAAATTGCAAGCAAGCGACCTGTCGGCGTTTTCCCGCCTTGCCGGTATCCCTCTGTCGGGCGCGCTCTCGATGACAGCCCACGCCGAGGGCAGTGTCGAAGACGCCACGGGAACGCTCTCCGCCGCCTTGGACAAAGGCGCGGTCGGCGAGGTGGCTATTCCGCGCGCCGATCTGAAAATCGACGCCAAGGATCTGATGCAAAGTCCGTCCGGCCGGCTTTCCCTCGATGCTCGGACCGGCCAGGGCCCCGTCAACCTGCGTACCGATTTTACGCTCGCGGAATTCAAAAGCGTCGATCTGCGCGATCTCGCCGGCGAGATCTTGGGGGTGCGGCTTGCCGGCGATGTGCGGGCGCCGTTGGATGGCGGCGTCATCGTCGGTCGCCTGCGGGCGAACTTCGAGGAGGCCGGCGAAGGACGGGACATCGCCGGCGTTCGTGTCGCGGGCCGATCGGAGCTCGACGTTCGCCTCGCCGAGCGGGCTGGGAAGCAGGCCGCCGACATCGATCTCTCGGCGTCCTCGCTCGCCATTGCCAAGGACGGAGACACCGCCTTCCAGGCCGAGCGGCTGTCGTTGAAGGCCGCGTTGACCGATCTGCTGGGCACGCCGCGAGGAGACATAAGGCTCGAAGGCCAGGATGTCGGTTCCGCCGCGTTCATGGCGAAAACCGTGACGGCCAAGGTGGACGGCTCGCTCGCCGACGCCGGTTTCCAGGCCCGGATGGAAGGCGCGGGCGATCCCGCTATTCGCATGACGCTCGCCGGCCGCCATGCCATGAAAGGCGGCGCGCACACGGTGACCCTCAGGCAATGGGACGGCGTCCTGGGATCGTATCCCCTGAAGCTCGCCCGTCCCGCTACAATCACGTATGCCTCCGACGGACTGATCGCCATCGATGGGTTCAACTTCGGTATCGGCAAAGGCACTATCGCCGCCAATGGCCGTCTTGGCGGCGCGCGGACGGCGGCGACCGTGCGGATCGCGGGTTTGCCGCTCGATCTCGTCGGCCAGTTCGACCCATCGCTTCCCCTGGGGGGCACGCTCGGCGTCGACGCGGACGTGCGCGCCGAGGGAAAGGGACTGGGAGGCAAGGTGAGCATACGGGGTCGCGGTGTGACCCACGGCATGGGGGATGGGAGCCAGGTCCCGCCCGTCGACTTGGACATAAACGCCGTATGGCGCGGCGGCCGGGTCGATCTCAATGGGCGGTTAAAGGGAATCGGCAGTCAGGATCTGGTGGTGACGGCTCGCGGTCCCCTCGTGGTCAATGCCCGGTCGTTTCAGCCCTATGTGGACCAACGCGCGCCCATCGCGGCAACGGCCCGGTGGGAGGGGCAGTTGGAACCGCTGTGGGAGATTCTGCCGCTGTCCGATCAGCGGCTTGCCGGGCAGGGACGGATCGCTTTCGATGTGACCGGAACCGTTGCGCAACCCCGGCCGTCCGGCGAGGTTGTCATCGACAACGGAACCTACGAGCACTTCGTCGCCGGGACGCTCATCGAAAATCTGGATCTGCGGGCCACCGTCGACTCGGGTCAGGTCGTTAAAGTTACTCTTTCGGGAACCGACGGGGGCGCGGGCCGGATCTCCGGCGAGGGGTCGGCAAACGTAAGCGATTTGGCCGGCAAACTCATCGACGCGACGGTGCGGCTCGATCGGGCCACCTTGGTGCGGCGCGACGACGTGACCGCCGCGGCCTCCGGCTCCGTGGCCTTCCGCGGCACGCCGGCCCAGGGCCGTCTCGAGGGGAAAATTACGACCGACCGTGTCGATATCCGTCTCGTCAACCAATTGCCGCCGTCGGTCGTCACGTTGGGCGTGACCGAAGTGAATGCGCCCGGCCAATCGCGGTCGGACGAGGAGGCTTCGAAACCGGCGGAACCTTCGCAAATCGACCTCGATATCACGGTGGATCTGCCAAAGGAGGTGTATGTGCAAGGACGGGGATTGGAGTCGGAGTGGGGCGGATCGTTCCACATCACCGGAACCACCGGCAGCCCGCGCATCGAGGGCTCGCTATCGGTCATCCGTGGCCAGTTCACCTTCGCGGGCAAGCGATTCAAACTGACAAAGGGCGCGGTTATCCTGGACGGCGGGCAAGAAATCGAACCGAGAATCGATATTGTCGCCGAATACACGGCGGACGATTTTACGGCGACGATCAGCATAAGCGGCAAAGCGTCCGACCCCAAACTTGCCCTGAGTTCATCCCCACCCTTGCCGCAAGAAGAAATTCTGCCCCGTGTACTGTTCGGAAAAAACGCTTCTCAGCTTTCCGCGTTGGAGGCGGCGCAGCTTGCGATCGCCGTCCAGAGCTTAGCCAGCGGTGGTGGCGGCTTTGCCGAAACGGCGTTGTCGAAAGTCCAAAACACGCTGGGAATCGATGTTCTATCGGTGGAAAGCACCGGCGAGGACGGGACGGGGGCGGCATTGCGGGCCGGCAAACATATCGGCGACAACATCTACGTGGAGACGGTACAGGGAACCGAACCAGGCAGCACCGTGTATCGGGTCGAGGTCGAAATCTTCGACAACATCGCCGCCGAGAGTTCGGTCAGCCAGGGTACCGGGGATACGTCGGGATCCGTCGGCTTGAAATGGGAGTACCGATATTAGATGATCCGGGCCGCTGAGGCGACGCGGCCAAATTGGGGATTATTTGGCGGCCGTGTGTCCCGTGCCGATGACAAACGCGCCACCGCTCCCCATTTGCAAGCTCCGGTGATGCCCATCGTGGAGAGACAGCGCATGCCGAGAAAGCATTGGAGGCACTTGACCGTAGCCGTTCTTACGCTCTGGCTTTTTGGCGCCGGGGCGGCAGTGAGCGCCGAACGCTCGGACAAGGACATCGCGGTGGGTCTCGCCGAACTGCTGCGATCGGCGCGCGGCGTGGTTTCGGCCAACCAGGACCTCATCAACGACCCGGCGGTCGCCGACAAGGGACTGACCGGCGAGGTGGTGCTGGCCGAGGCGCGGGAGCGCTATCGCAAGACCACCGGCGAGGATCTTTCGACCGTCGATCCTTCCAGCCTATATGGACGCGCCGTTTCGGCTCTCGGAAAAGCGATCGTTCAGGTGACGGACGAGCATCAGTCCACCATCAATATGCCGGGCGTGGGGTTCAAGGGGTTTATCCCGGCGGTGTTCGCCCGGCTCGTCGACGAGCGTTTCGACGCGCTCATGGAGGGCGAGGCGACCATGAAGGTGACAGCGCCCAGGAACCTGGTGCGAAACCGCAAGGCGCGACCGGACGCTTGGGAAGCGGAGATCATGGAAACCAAGCTGCTTTCCGCCGACTGGCCGGCGGGCGAGCCCTACGTGGCTTCGGTGACGGTCGACGGCCGCGAGGCTTTCCGGTTTCTGGTGCCGGAGTACTATCAGGCGTCCTGCTTGACGTGCCACGGACAGCCGAAGGGCGAACTCGACGTCACCGGTTACCCGAAAGAGGGGGGCGCGGAGGGGGAACTCGGGGCCGCCATCAGCATCACACTCTTTCGCTGAGGCGGGGGCCTCTTGCCGAGCCCGCTTGATTTCGCTTTGTACGTCCGCGGCACTGGCACGCAATTGGTGTTCCCATGACACGGTTTTCCATTCGGTCCCGGCTGATCATCCTCGCTTGCATGGGCTTGGCGGTCTTTCTCGGAACCAGCTTTTTTCTGACTCGGGCGCTTGTGCGCAACACGGAGACCGTGGCCGCGCAGACCGAGTTCGTCAAGGTGCTCGAGACCACCTATCGAGCCGGCAAGGAATTCGGGGAAATGAAATATTGGCTCGCCGATCTCGCGGTGAGCCTGCTGATGAATTCCGAAGACCGCGCGGCGGCGGCGCGAGAGAGACTGAACGGCCAACTCGACCTGCTTGGCCGGGTGGACCCAGAGGCGGCGGCGGCCATCCGCGCCGACGCGGACCGGGTGATGAAGCAATCCATGGTGGCCGTAGAGGCCTACAGCCAGGATCGTCGTGTCTTGGGGAACTCCTTGATGGCTCCCGCGAGAACGCATATCCGGGACGCCGACGAAAAACTGGCGGCGCTGGTCACCGAACTGCGCGAGCGGTCACGGAAGGTCAGCGACGCCGCCGTAAACCGCACCGAGGAAACCCTGCACCTGGCGCTCGGCGTGGTTGTCGTGGCCGTGGTCGCCGGCTTCGCGTTGACGGCGTTTCTCTTGCGCTCCATATCGTTGCCGCTGGGACGCCTGGTCGCCGCTATGAACGGGATTACCG
This sequence comes from uncultured Alphaproteobacteria bacterium, assembly GCA_963771545.1. Taxonomy (GTDB): domain Bacteria; phylum Pseudomonadota; class Alphaproteobacteria; order Rhodospirillales; family Defluviicoccaceae; genus CAKZLS01. Next base: position 2,015,484 of record CAVYTX010000002.1, on the reverse strand, counting down.
CGGGCAACTTGCGGGTGGACCTTCCACCGCCGGGGACCGACGAGATCGGCGCGATGTCGCGCACGCTCGCGCTGTTTCGCGACAGTCTGATCGAACGCGACCGCTTGAGCGCCGAACGCGATGCGCAGCGGCGAACCATCGAGACGGCGGTCGAAACCATTACCGACGGATTCGTTCTTTGGGATAGCGACGACCGGCTGGTCCTGTGCAACAGCAAGTTCCGCGAGTTGTACGCCGAATTGAGCGACCGCCTGCGGCCCGGTGTTTCGTTCGAACAGATTGTCGAATTCGCGCTCGACGTGGGGCTGCACGATCTGGGCGAGGCCTCGCGCGAGCGATGGCTGGCGCGCCGCCATGAACTGCATCGCGTTCCTTCCGGCTCGCACACCCATCACCACAGCGACAACCGCTGGATCCGCGTCACCGAACGCAAGACCCCCGACGGCGGCACGGTCGCGGTCTACACCGACGTCACCGATTTGAAGGAGCACGAACAGCAACTGCGTCACGCCAAGGACAAGGCCGAACGGGCGCTCCAGGATCTGACCCAGGCCCAAACCAATCTCGTGCAGGCCGAGAAGCTCGCGCTGCTCGGACAATTGGTCGCGGGTATCGCACACGAAATCAAGAACCCGCTCAATTTCGTCAATAATTTCTCGGAGCTTTCGGTGGAGTTGCTGGACGAACTGAACGAAATTCTGGAAGAGGTTTTGCCGAAACTCGGCGAGAAGGCGCGGGAAGACGTGGAGGAACTGTTCGCGACGCTCACCGGGAACCTGAAAAAGATCGGCGAACACGGCGCTCGGGCCGACAGCATCGTCAAGAGCATGCTGTCGCACTCGCGCGAGGGACCGGGCGAACGGCGTCCCGCGGCGATCAACACCCTCGTGGAGGAGAGCCTCAATCTCGCCTATCACGGCGCCCGGGCGAAGGACCAGGACTTCAACATCGCCCTGGAGAGGGGCTATGACGAAAACGCGGGTGTCATCGAGGTCATCCCGCAGGACCTAAGCCGGGTGTTCTTGAATATGTTCTCCAACGGCTTCCACGCCATTCAAAAGCGCAGAACCGAGAGCGAGGATCCGGCCTATGTACCCACCTTGAAGGTATCCACGCGCGGTCGGGACGATGCCGTCGAGATCCGCGTTCGCGACAACGGAACAGGCATGCCGGCGGATCTGGTGGACAAGATCTTTACGCCGTTCTTCACCACCAAGCCGACCGGCGAGGGGACCGGGCTGGGTCTCTCGCTCAGCTACGACATCATCGCCCACCAGCACGGCGGAACGTTTGACGTGGACACCCGCGAGGGCGACTATACGGAATTCATCATTTCGCTTCCGCGCCGGGCGGGCGAACCGACCCCCGCCGAGCAATGGGTGGAACCGGCGAAATGACGGCTTGGCAGGAAGGGCGCCCTGAAGGTCAGGGTGGAAGAGGCTGTTGCGGTTGTTTGAAGGGTTGCGGCATCATGAACAAGAAAGACGCCAACTTGGAGATCGCCGCGAGTGGACGCGAGGACCCACTGGCGTTGGCCATCGCATCGATTTCGGAGGGGTTCGCCGTGTTCGATGCCGACGATCGGTTGGTGCTATGCAATGAGCGTTACAAACAGCACTATCCCGGCCTTGCCGACATCTTCGAGCCTGGCGTCGCCTTCGAGCGGATCGTCGGGACGGTGGCGGACCGCGGTGTCGTTGACGGTGTAGGAGAGCGGCCCGAGGAGTGGGTTCACGAACGGCTCGATCGCCATCGCAATCCGAGTGGGCCGATCCTGCAGCGCCAAGCCGACGGCCGGTGGATCCAGATCAACGAAACCAGGACCCGCGACGGCGGCAGCGTCGCCGTGTACACCGATGTCACCGACCTGAAGCGCCACGAGGAGGAGTTGGCCAGGGTCGTTCGGGACAAGGACGCGGTGCTCAACGAGTTCAACGCGGTGATGGATGCCATCGACTACGGCATTTTGTTCCTGGGCCACGATCTTCGGCCCCGGCTTTTCAACCGCGCCTTCGGCGAAATGTGGGATTTCCAGAAGGACTGGCTGGCGCGCAAGGGGACCATGCGCGAGCTGATTGAGAACGTCCGCCAGCGCGGCCTCTATAAGGTTCCCGACGACGAGTTCGAGGACTACGCCGATGCCCGCATCGAGGCGATCCGCAACGGGGATATCGCGCCGGTGGAATTCCATATCGCCGACGGCAGGGTTTTTCAGTATCAGTGCAAGAGCCTGCCCGACGGCGGACGCATGCTGACCTATTTCGACATCACCGAGCTCAAGCGCGCCGAGCAGGCGATCCGCCAGGCTAAGGATCACGCCGAACGGACGCTCGCCGAGTTGAAGCGCACTCAGAATAGTCTGGTCCAGTCCGAGAAGCTGGCGCTGTTGGGTCAGCTCGTCGCCGGTATCGCCCACGAGATCAAGAACCCGCTCAACTTCATCAACAACTTCGCCGGCCTCTCGGCCGAGCTTCTGCGGGAACTGAAAGGATTGCTGGATAACGCGCTCTCCGACCGGGACCCGGGCGGGCGCGACGAGATCGACGACCTCATCGCCACGCTTACCGCGAACCTCGAGAGGATTGGCCAGCACGGCGCCCGCGCCAACTCCATCGTCAAGAGCATGTTGTCCCATTCCCGGCAAGGTCCCGGCGAGCGGCGGGAGGCCGATATCAACGCCCTGGTCGAAGAAAGCCTCAACCTCGCCTATCATGGCGCCCGCGCCCAGGATCAGAACTTCAACGTCACTCTCGAACGCGATTTCGACAAAACCGCCGGCAGTCTCGAAGTCATCCCGCAGGATCTGAGCCGTGTGTTGCTCAACCTTTTCGCCAACGGCTTCTACGCGACCCAGAAGCGCAAGCGCGAGAAGGACGAGGCGGGCTACCAACCGACCCTGAGGGCGAGCACCCGTCGACACGACCATGCCGTGGAGATCCGGGTGCGCGACAACGGCGCCGGCATACCGAAGGACGTGGTCGACAAGATTTTTACACCGTTCTTCACCACCAAGCCCACCGGCGAGGGGACGGGTCTCGGCCTCTCGCTCAGCTATGACATTATCGTCCACCAACATAACGGCGCGTTTGACGTGGATACGCGGGACGGCGAATATACCGAGTTCATCGTTTCGCTGCCGTGCGAGGCCGACGGCGGAACACGTGAAACAGAGCCGGAGGTCGCTCCATGACGATGAACCTGCTTCTCGTCGATGACGAGCCGGACGCCATCGAGCTGTTCCGGCAGAAGTTCCGGAAAGAACTGCGCCGGGGGGATTACGACATCCGGTTCGCAACTTCGGGCGGCGAGGCCTTGGAGGTGCTTGCCGGCGATGGCTTGCTCTCTCCCCTGGTTCTGCTCTCCGACATCAACATGCCGGGAATGACCGGCCTCGAATTGCTGGCTGAGGTCAAGACCCGCTGGCCCGGCCTCGAGGTGATCATGATCACCGCGTATGGAGACGAGGATAACCGGCGCCGGGCGAAAGAAGCGGGCGCCAGTGATTTTGTCACCAAGCCCGTGGATTTCCGGGGGCTCAAAGAGAAGCTGGGAACGTACGCGGCCGGGGACGGGATATGATGTGATGGCCGCCAAAATTCTCGTTGTCGACGACGAACCCGATTTGGAGATGCTGGTCACTCAGAAATTCCGCCGCCGCATCCGCAACGGCGAGCTTTCTTTCCGGTTCGCCCACGACGGTCAGGAGGCGCTCGATGTGCTCCGCGCCGAACCCGACATCGATATGGTGCTGTCGGACATCAACATGCCGCGCATGGACGGCCTCACCCTGCTCAACCAGCTCCAGAGCCTGTCCCACCTGCTCCGGGCGGTGATCGTGTCGGCCTATGGCGATATGCAGAACATCCGGACGGCCATGAACCGGGGCGCCTTCGACTTCGTCACCAAGCCCATCGATTTCGACGATCTGGAGGCAACCATCAACAAGACCCTCGCGGACCTGACCGCTTTGCGCGAGGTCTACCGGGCGCGGGCCACGGCCGAGCGGGCGCAGGCCAATCTGGCGCGCTATTTCTCGCCCAACCTGGTCAATCACTTGGCGGACGACGGTGGGACCATCGAGTTGGGCGGGGAGCGGCGCGAGATGACGTTTCTCGCGACCGATCTGGCCGACTTCACCTCGCTTCTGGAAAGCCTCGACCCTACCGCCGTGGTGGCGGTGATGAACGAGTATCTGGGCGAGGTCACCCGGATCATATTCGAGCATGGCGGAACCATCGACACGGTGGTGGGCGACGCCGTCCACGCCATGTTCGGCGCGCCGCTGGAGCAACCGGATCACGCGGCCCGGGCGGTCGCGTGCGCGCTCGCCATCGACGCCTTCTCCCGGGAATTCTCGGCCCGTAAGGCCAAGGACGGGCCCCCCGTCGGCCGCACCCGCATCGGCGTGCATACCGGATCGGCGATCGTCGGCAATTTCGGCGGAGAAGGCTATTTTCACTACACCGCCCATGGCGACGCGGTGAACACGGCGTCGCGGCTGGAGAGCGTCAACAAACATCTGGGCACGCGGATCTGCGTCAGCGCCGATACCGTCGCGCGGATTCCCGAATTCGTCGGCCGGCCGGTGGGAACCTTGATTCTGAAGGGCAAGGAACAGGGCATCAAGGCGTTCGAACCGCTAAACGCGGAAAGCGGCGGCTCGGACGCGATGACCGCTTATCTGGAGGCCTTCGAGAAGCTGGAGACCAAGGACGCCGGCGCGGTGCAAGGCTTCGCCACCTTCGTCGGCGCCCGCGGCGACGACCCGCTCGCCACCTTTCACCTCAAGCGCCTGCTCGCCGGCGAGACCGGAACCACCGTGACCTTCGCCAGCAAGTAGGCCATGATCCGTCAGCCGAGGCCTTACAACGAAGTTTTCCCGAGGAAATTGACGTTTCCCGGGTTGCCCCGCGCATACCGCGACATCCCGTCAAAGCAAGAAATCGCTCTCAACCATTGTCAGTTCCCAACCGGAAATCACGATGTCTTCGATCTGTCCGCCATCATTGAGGCTCACCACCGTGTTACCGTCGGTCCACCAGTAAGTGACCTCACCCGGCGCGGGCCATTCGCTTTGACCCGCGAAGCGCGATACGTCGGTGGGACTCAAGTCGATCTTGTCACCCAAGTTGGGCCGGAAATCAGTGATGACATCGGCATTGGTTAGGCCGAAGCTGGAATCGCCCTTGGCAAACCGGAACGTGTCCGCGTCGTCGCCTCCAGTCAATGTGTCTTTCTCGCGTCCTCCAAACAACGTGTCTCTTCCGCTTCCGCCGAACAGATTGTCACGGCCGTATCCGCCCGAAAGGTAGTCGTCTCCGGCCTCGCCCCAAAGGCTGTCGCTCCCCCCGCCGCCGTACATGCTGTCGTTGCCGGAGTGACCCCACACCGTGTCGTTATGTTCTCCGCCATCGAGAATGTCGTTGCCCTTCCAGCCATGCAGTCTGTCTTCTCCCGTTCCGCCAAAGAGATAGTCCTTGTAAATGAAATCGAAACCACCCAGAAACATCTGATCCAGCCAGCTCACGGCATCGCCCGAGGCGTACAGGACGTCATCGCCCTCGCGGCCCCACAGCGTATCGCTGCCGCTTCCTCCATGAATCGTGTCGTCGCCGTCGTCGCCCCGAAGATCGTTGTCGAGGCTGTTGCCGAGAATCGTGTCATTGTAGGGGCTGCCGACCGCGTATTCGATCCACGTGAGGTAAGCGATGGCGATGTTTTCCGTCGCGGGTTCGCCGAACGAAGTTATTCCGATGGAACTGAAGTGTCCTGGTTGAAGATCGATGGTTACGGCGACGTGCTGATTGGAGGCAATGAAGACGTCCGTGTCGCCGCCGGCATCCCAAATCGTCTTGAATTCCGGATCCTCATTCTTGAACGTATACGATGTGTTTCCATTCTCCCACTCCGTGTTAGGACCATAAATGTGCTGAATTGCGAGGATATCGAGGGGCATTGGAGTGGTCGGAAAAATACCGATGTCATCCACTGAGTCATGATTGTACGACATGACCGTGTACTGAACATCGTCGAGATGGTCTGGAAGCCTTATTCCCTGATGGGGATGCATGAGTCCGATGGCGTGCCCTATCTCATGCAAGATCGCCTTGTATCCTTCGCCGCCTTTCGCCGTGAAAAACCTCTCCTGATACTGCTCTTGAGTGAGAGGTCCTTCCAGCGGTACTGCAAACAGCATTTTGATGGCCGAATTCAGAAAAATATCTCCATCCGTTTTTTGAGCGGGAAAATGCAGGGGCTCGGTCGCTCCAGCAGCCTGCCCTATTCCCGAAACTGTCCGCGACACGTCCTAGATCCGTGTACGCGATCCTGATAGCGCCGATCTTTAAGGGAGAAACGTCATCGATTTTGGTGAATTTTATATTTGCGACGTTTTCCCAGGCCTTGAAGGCGTCCGTGAAGGCGTTTTGCTCACTGTTATTTAGGGCTCGAAAACCATCAATGTAATCTGCTTGATTTTGGTAACCGGTCCACAACGCTGGATCCGGCGATGATGGAAAGCTGTAGGATACGTGCTCCTGCGCGCTGTAGGGATCGTCCCACTTTGCCGTCCCGAGGAGAGCGTCAATTGTTAGCGATCCACTTGGCTTGACTGGTGAAGTCGGATGATATCCCGCGATATATGTTGCCATGATTTGCCCCCCGGCTCCGATTGTTGAATGTCGGTCTTGGATCCCTTTCTTTTCAGGTCGGTTCAAGCAAGCAAACAACACTATTGTAGAATTTTATGTGATGTAAATCACCAATAAAGTTATTGTTGTGTGCTTGCTTGCGCTAGGTTGCCAAAGATTTCCATCATCTTTGGCACAGAGTCAGTTTAACCCAGCGAGCGAGATCGCCTCTGCGGGTCGTCACCCACCAGCAAAGCGAGCACGGGTCATGGGGCGGGTCCAACAAGCGCGCGGTTCCGAGGCGCGAGCCCTTGGGGAAGAACACCGCCAGCGCCCCGCTGGGTCACACGTCCATGCTATTGACCTCGGTCACGCCCTTGACCGTCTCGTTCGGTGTCGTGGCGCATTCTCCGCGCCCATGGTCTCCGGCGGTGACGCGAATGCGCCGCTCGCCGTCTTCCATTTCTATGAATGCAGATGACGCGCGGATCGGAACCCTCTCCTTCGACCGTGACCAGGCATGCCCGGAACCACCGTGACCTTCGCCCGCAAGTAGCGACTTAACTCTGACCGAAGACTTCTCCCTTGATGGACTCTGCCAGTTCCTGGGCTTGCGATAACTCGTCGGCGCTCATGGTTTTCTCCAGATCCGCTCGGCGATCCGTCGCCTCTTGGTCCCCGTTCTTGGCGGCGTAGTCGAACCAGACATAAGCCCAGAGCTTATCCTGTTCGACGGCCTGGCCTTCGGCGTAGAGCGCGCCCAATTCGCGCTGGGCGACGGCGTCGTTGTCATAGGCGGCTTTTTCCAACCAAGCGTGGGCCTTGGCGTAATCCTGAAGGACACCATCGCCTTGAAGGTACATCACGCCGAGATCTCGCTCGGCGTCGACCAGGCCCTGGTCCGCTGCCTTCGACAGCCACTTGGCCGCCGTCGCGCCGTCTTTCTTGACGCCGAATTCCTTCCGCGTACATATGCCCGAGCCAGTATTGGGCTTTCGGGTCGCCCGCATTGGCGCCGGCCTCCAACTCCGGGAGGGCCGCGACATAATCTTCGGCGTGGAAGGCCTTAATGGCCGCTTCCACGTCGGCAAGGGCGTGACGGGATGTCAGAACAATCAACACCGACGCCAAGATCAAAATTCCGCGCATCGCTTTTCTCCACATCGTCGGGTTCCAAATCTTTGGCTCGGCTTCGTCGATGCCGCCGCCACACTACCAGCACCGGCGTTCGGAAGCGATCGCAACCAGCATCGCCCCGCCCTTACCAACACAGGGTCAGTTGAACCCAGCCGGCGAGATCGCCGCTTCGCGTTGCGACCCATCGGTATAGCGAGCAGGGATCGTAAGGGGGCTCCCGCAAGCGCGCGGTTCCGATGCGCGAGCCCTTGGGCCAGAACAGCGCCCAGCCTTCGCCGGGCCAGACGTCCATGCCGTCCACGTCCGTCACGCCCGTGGCCGTCCAATCCGGCGTTGTCGCGCATTCCCCGCGCCAGGCGTCGCCGGCGGCGACGCGGATGAGTTGTCCGCCGTCTTCCGTTTCCTTGATGCCGGTGACGCGCGGGTCGGCGCCCCTTTCCGCCACCGCCTTCAGGCAAGCCTGGTACAAGCGCAGAGAGCAGGAGGCGCGGTATCGCAGCGAGATCGACGAAACCTTCGCGTCCCTCCGGCGCATCGAGCTGCCGCTTCTGGAGTGCGACGTCCAGGGCATCGAAACCCTCGATCGCATCGGCCGAATGCTGACCGGCTAACCCGCTCGCGGGCCATCTTCCGGGGCCTTGACGCGCATCCCTTGTTTGACGATAAGCGACATGCGAGTGGGTCGGGGACCATTGAGAGGCGGTGATGGCGGTATTTTCCAGGTTTCTACACATCGACGTGCCCAAGGGCCTTGTCTGCGGCGCCAACGGCCGGAATCCGCAATTCAAGGTAACCATCGGCGCCGACGGCGAGATCCCGTTCGCGCAGGTCATCCTCCATGCCCACGGTGGGCAGGAGCTGATCAAGGGCGACGCCATCCGCCAAACATTTGTCGCGGACGGCGAGGTCGGTTACGAAGCCACCGTGCCGGCCGGCCTGATCGGCGCGGGCGAGGTGACCGTGCAGGCGGAGGGATGCCGCAAGGCCGACATCACCCAGGCGGGCGGCGGCGACTGGATCAAGGAGTTCCGCCCCCTGAAACTGACGGCCAAGGCGCGTCCGGCGCCGGCACGCGTCAAGGGCGCCGAGGCCGGCCAGGCGAAGCTGTACTTTGGCATCCACAAGCACATGCACCAGCCCTATTACAACACCACCGACCGCAATTACTGGGACGGCGAGAAGGACCAGATCTTCGGCTCGCGCGGTGGCAACTACACCGATTTCATCCCGGCGGCGGCGCGCCAGTACGGCGCGGGCGGACTGCCGCACGCCGGTCTCTCCACCAGCTGGAGCGGTTCGCTGATCGAACAACTCGACCGCTGCGCGCGCGACGGCCTGTGCGGCGGGCGGTTCGACGGCTGGAACGAACCGCTGCGCGCCGCCGCCCGGGACAAGACCATCCTCGGCAATCCGCGCGTCGACTTCACCGCGTTCGGGTTTTTCCATCCGCTGATGGCGTTGATCCCGGCCCGCAACATCGTCAAGCAAATCGAGTGGCATCGCGACGTCATCCGCCACGTCTTCGGAACCGAGGCGTCCACCGTGCTGTTCCCGCCGGAAACGGCGTTTCACGTGCGGATGATCCCGGCGCTGCTGGAGGCCGGGGTGTCGGCGGTGATCTACGACTCCATCCACCGCTTCCGCGCCTGCAAGGACTATCCCTACGCCGGCATCCAGGAGGGGATGCTGCCGCCCAACCCCGCCGAGCAGGTCAATCCGCCGGTGAACGACTGGCTGCAACTCCAGAACATCTGGGCGGGCTCTCAGATCTCGCCGAGCCTGCTGCGCCCCGAATACGTGGAGTACGTGGATCCGGACGGCAAGAGTTACAAGATCGTCGCCGTGCCGGCGGAACGCTACATCGGCAACGAGGACGCCCGGGGCGGCTTCGGCGCCCTGCAGTATCCGAGCGTGCTCGGCCAGGTGTATGACCGGATCGTCGCCACCGGCGGCTTCGATCCCAGGCATCCGCCGTTCTTCCTGCTGCATTCCGACGGCGACAACCACGGCGGCGGCGCCGACAGCTATTTCCACCACAACACCGCCGGCCTGGTGCGGTGGCTCCAGCAGGACCGGCGCTTCGAGCTGATCACCGTCCACGACTACCTGCAACAGTTCCCGCCGGACCCCAAACGGGCGGTCCACATCGAACCGGGCTCGTGGAGTGGCGCCGACAACGGCGATCCCCAGTTCATGAAGTGGTTCAGCCGCTACAACGAGCCGTACTCGCCGGACCTGCACTCGTGGGCCGTGCTGACCGCGTTCCAGAACGTGGTGCACGCGCTGGAGGACGCGGGATCCAAGCATGCGCAATTGCCCGAGGCGACGCGGCTGATGCTCACCGCCGAAACCAGTTGCTACTGGTATTGGACCGGCCAGCACGTGTGGGACGAGCAGGTGACCAACGCCGCCAATCTCGGCTACCGGTGGCTGAAACCGGAGGTCGATGGCGTGGTCGCGGGCGGAAAGGACAAGACCGGCCCCACCATCTTCGCGCCGTGGGTGACGCCCGAGAACCCGGGCGGCAAGAAGTGGGGTCAGGGGTGCCTGGAGGACGCGCCGCGCGAGGGGGCAGTCCACACCTTTGTCCACGACATCTCCGGGCTCAAGCGGGTGAGTTTGGTGCTGCGCACGGCCAAGGGCGAGGCCACCCTCAAGATGAACGACCACGGCCCCTATCCGACCCAAACCGGCGCGACGATCACCGCCAACTACTGCACCGCGCAGCTACCCGTGGGCGCCGGCGACGTGCGGTACTATGTCGAGGCCGAGGACAAGAAGGGCAACGTCGCGCGAAGCGCCCTGGAACGGGTGCATCTCGCCTGAGGCGGCACGCAATCTCGGTGCAATTTGTACACACGGTCCTTTCCATGACCGTTGGCAAACCGCTCCACACGGGACAGGATGTGCGATCAACTCATTCTAGTGGTTCGGGTCTGACATATGGCACCCATACGATCGCGTTTCCCACCTCCTCGGCAGGAGGTCGCGCGCCGGCGATGGGGATCCATCGTCAAGCGCGTCGGACGCCCCGAGGGAGTGGGAAACGCGACCCAAAGGGCGGCTTTCCGAGCTCCCTGGCGTCGTTGCGCGGCGCTTGTGATGCGACAGCATCACGCCGCGCCACGCGCCTAACCAAGTGGTCTCGGAAGGTCGTCGTATGGGTACCATATGTCAGATCCGGACCACTAGCCTCTTTGATCTGGATTAGCCGTTTGCGGCCCCTTTGATCTGAAATGGCTTGAGTTGCTATTGACCCCCGGTTACGGCCATGCCGACAACAAATTGAAGTTTGATCTCGTATCCGGACAGCCAACAAAGGCCGACGCCGACTACGACACCAACTCGGCCCTTGGCGTAACGATACCGGCCGGTCCATACATCAGCCTGCGGCCCATCTTTCTGGCGGGTTATGCGCGGGTTGTCGGAGACGCGAGCTTCAAGGGGCCATTTAGTGGGGAACTGAAGGCGCCCTCGTCCGGGTTGTTGCTCACCGATCTGACGATCGTCACCCTCCTTCTCGGCGGTGCGTTGGAAGCGCGTTTGGCGTGGCGCATGGATGACACCAGCGGGGTGTCGCATCTTTTTCGTACTCCTGAGTATTTCGCGCAAAAAGTGTAAACGCTGGCTCGGAGTTGGTCAGGGACAAGTGGGGGTTTGCGGTTTTGCGGCGCCGAACAAAATGCCAAGCCATCGGCTCCCGCCGCGCGGTAAAAGCCGTTAGGCTATCGGAGTAAAAGTCGCTAGGCTTGTTGCCGAATATGAGGGTTGGCTTGATCAAGGGGTGGCATGGCTAGCCGACTGCGCATTGCGCGCGCTGATCCGTCGGGGTATGCGGCGCTTTCAGGGGAAGGCGGGCCGACGGCGGATTTGCATCACCGTCTTCAGGCCGTTATTCGGCGCCACCTTCCGACGGTGAACGCGTCACTGCTGGCGGCGCCGTCGCCGATGGCGGATGGCCGCTACGTGGAGTGGTATTCGGATCTTTCAGGCCAGCCGCGCAAACTGACGACGCTGCCCGAAGCGGAGCAGGCGAGTGCGCGGGCGGTGCTGAAAGATCGCCTCAACGCGCTGCAGGGGCTCGCGGAGAGGCTTCCGGGCCTGGATCCAGGCGCCAGTGATTTGGCGGAATCTTTGCGATGGGCTCTCTCGTATCCCGGCGACGATACCGTCTATGTGGTCGGAGATCAGCCGGTCATTACCTTTTGGGGCCACCAGTCGGCATCGGGAACCGCGCCGTCTGGTCCTTCGGTGTTGACCCCGGTGGAAGATGTCAGCGCCACGATTCCGTCGGTTGTAGCGACGACCGCTAAACATCGCTTTCCCCGGTGGCTTTGGCCGTTCGGGTTGCTCCTGCCGCTGGGTCTGCTGGCGGTCGTGGCGTGGTGGTATTCCGTGGATTTCCGGTGGCCGCCGTGGATCGACTACAAGTCCCTGATCGCCGCCGCCGAGGAGGACGAACGGGCACATACGGATCGTCTCGCGGCCCTAGAAGCAGCGATTGGCGAAAAGCTCGAGGAATGTCGGCTTCGCGACCACGTAAAGGCGCTGGAGGCCCGCGTCGCCGAAGACCTCAGACGGTGCTCCCTGCGCGCCGTGCTGGACCAGGCGCGAGCGGAGGAAGAGGCCTTGCGAAATCGCGTTCTGGACGGGACGAGAAAACTGGCCGAACTCCGCAACAAGTGCTGGTGCGAGGCATTGCCGCCGCTGCCCCAACAGGTGCGGGATCAGGGCGACCTGGCGTTGCTGGACGGCCGGTGGAAATCCATCACGCCCCACTGGTCGGTATTGACCAAGGAAGGTGTCGAGATCGTGCTGGATATGCGGCGCGGCGCGGGACAATCGACATACCTCGTTGGCTCCGGCGCGGCGAAACGGACCTGTCCGGGCCGGTTGCGATCGACCTTGAGAAATGCCGATTTCGTGATCCGCGTTTCGGAAAGCCGTTGCGGGAATAGAGAATCGTACGTTGCGCTGAGAATGACGTGTTCCCTGACTCCGCAGGAGTCGATGGTCTGCTGTGCCAACAATGGCAACGAGTCCTTCGGCTCGGAGCTTGTCAGGGACAAGTAGGGGGTGCGGTTCCGCGCCGGCAAATGCCCTGGGGAACGGCTTCCGCCGCGCGGAAAAAGCCATTAGCTTATTGAAACGTAAGTCGTTAGGCTTGCCGAATGAGGGGGGTGGCTTGATCGAGAGGTGGCATGGCTAGCCGTCTGCGCGTCGCGCGTGTCGATCCGTCGGGGTACGTGGCGCTCTCGGGGTTAGGCGCTCCGACAGCCGATCTGCATCAAAGGCTTCAGACCGTTATCCGCCGGCATCTTCCGGCCGTGAACGCGTCGCTGCTGGCGGCGCCGTCGCCGACGGCGGATGGCCGGTATGTGGAGTGGTACTCGGATCTTACCGGGCAACCGCGAAAACTGATGGCTTTGCCGGAAGCCGATCAGGCGATCGCTCGGGCGCTACTGCAAGACCGTCTCAACGCCATGCAGGGTTTCGCCGAGAGGCTTCCGCACGTAGATCCAGGCGCTGGCGGGCTGGCAGAGTCCCTGCGTCAGGCTCTCTCGTATCCCGGCGACGACACCGTCTACGTGGTCGGAGATCAGCCGGTCATTACCTTCTGGGGCTACAGGTCCGTGTTCGGGACGGCGCCGTCCGGCCCGTCCGTGCTGACCGCCGTCGCGGCCGCGGGCGCGGCCGCGGTTGGAGGTGATGGGCCGCCCGGCGAACCGCCACAGGGAGCGGGGGAAACGACCGGAGGCCGGCGCCTTCCCCGATGGCTTTGGTTGCTGGCGCTGATTTTGACCCTCGGTCTGCTAGCGTTCGCCGCCTGGTGGTATTCCGTGGATTTCCGGTGGCCGCCATGGATCGACTACAAGGCGCTGATCGCCACCGCCGAGGCGGATGAACGAGCACTTCGGGAGCGGATCGGGGCCCTGGAAGCGGAGATTGCCAAGGAACTCGAAAAGTGCCGGCTCAACGATCGATTGGCGGCCGCCGCCGCCGAAGAGACCGAGTTGCGCGGGCGGATCGAGGCACTGAACGCCCTCGTCATTCAGGAACTCACACTTTGTCCCCTGCGCGAAAAGCTGCGCGCCGCGCGGGCCGACGGCGCGGCGCTGGACGCGGAGGCCGCCGCCCTCGCCGACAGGATCGCCAAGGAACTCGCGAAGTGCCGGCGCAAGGCCGAGACCGTTTCCCCCGCGAAAGCCGAGCCTCCCTCCGCAACCAAGCCGCCCGCGAAGGAAAAAGCGGGACTTCAGCCGTGCCCCGGGGAGCGGGCGCCCGAAGACGCGCCCGACGTGGCCCTCGTTCTTGATTCCTCGGGAAGTATGCGCGCGCCGGCGTCGTCGGACCGTCGGGCGGCGCAGCAGATGGCGCAACAGATGATGGAGCAGATCCTGCGCGGGCTGTTTCGCATTCCCGGAGGAGGCGGAATGCCGCAAAATCAGGGACCGACACGAACTCGAGGCGGCCCAGGAGGCGTCGACGAAGGTCGTGAAGGGACTGCCGAGCGACGTGGATGTGGGACTCGTCGTTCTCGAGAACTGTCCGCGAGCCAGCAATCAGGGCTTCTATCCGGGATCACGACGCGGCCAACTGTACCAGCGCATCAACAGCCTGCAGCCCAGGAATGGAACCCCGTTGGCCGATGGCGTTGAGCAAGCCGGCCAAATGGTCGACGGGGTTGGCGCGCCGGCGGTGATTGTCGTCGTATCGGACGGCGAGGACAGTTGTCGTCGGGATCCCTGCGCCGTCGCCCGCGCGTTGAAAGCCAGAAAACCGAAAGTGACTATTAATGTTGTCGATATCGTTGGCGACGGATATGCAAACTGTCTTGCTCAACTCACGGGTGGTAAGATATTAACTCCTAAATCCGGCCTGGCCTTCGAATTGACGATTAAACAGGCCACAGCGGAGGCTCAGAAACCGGCCCACTGCAAATAAAGCCGAATAAGGCGGGCCTGCCTGGGACGGACACGGGGACGTTCGATGAGCAGCGTTTTGTTGAGATCCGGCAGCCTTAAGGACTTTCATGCCTTGGGCGCCGTCGGCAATCCGGTGTACAGGGCCGCCAGCCAACTCCGCGCGGCCATGCGCCGTCGGCTGGGTCAGGACGTCGCCGACCTGTTCGCGATTCCCAAGCAGAATGAAACAGGCGATTCCATAGATTGGTACGCGCCCGTCGCGGGCGATATCGTTCCCTGGTCGGCGGCCACTCCGGAAGAGCAAATGGAGGCCAAGGCGGCGTTGCTGGAAGCGCGGCAACGGTTGGCCGGAAAAAGCCAGGAACTCCAGCGGGAGGAGGACGGCGAGCGGCAGGTTTTCGGCAAGCTGTTGGCGCAGGTCACCAATGTACCCAGCGACGATCACATATACTTGGTGAACGGAAAGCCGGTTATTACGTTTTGGGGCTTCACCGAACGGAATGCGCCGTCAGGACAGGACATCATCGGCGGCCTGACTGTCGTGTCGGCCGTCCCGGCGGCGGAGGCCGCGGTAGGGGCGGCCGAACAGCCAACAGTGGCGTCACCGGCGCCGGTTGTGGTGAAACAGGAGGAACGGCGGGGTCGTCCCTGGTGGTGGTGGCTGCTTCTGATCCCACTCCTCCTATTGTTGCTGGCGCTCCTGCTGTTCGGTCTGCGATCGTGCGGGATCGATGTTCCGTTCGCGAGCTGGATGGGGATCCCGGCCCTCGAGATCCCTGCGGCGGGTGTGGATGAGCGCGAACCGGGCGTGAAGCCGGTCGAACCCGAGGATGTGAACAGGACCATCGAAACCGTTCCCGGCCGAGTTGTCGACGGTTCGAGCGCCGTTGTCAGGGGCGATGGGTCGGTGGTTGGCGAGGATGCCGCGGTTCCGGCCGAGCCCGGCACGGTCGGCGAGGGCACGGTACCGCCGGAAGTCCCGGATGGCGAAACGTCCGCCGAAGGATTGCCTACAGAAGAATTGCCGGCCGAGGAGGTCACGCCGCCCGCGCCCGCGGACGTGGTTCCGCCCACCCCGGAGGACGCCACGACGCCCGCCACCGAGGAAGCTGTCTCTCCTCCCCGCCAGGATCAGGTCCCGCAGACGCCGGTGCCGCCAACCCCACCGGAGGGAGTTCAGACTCCCCCCTCGACATCAACGCTACCGGCCGTACCCTTGCAGATCCCGTCCGGGGCGTTTCAAGATGGGTCAACCAAGTTTCTCGACGGTCAGTGGAAGTCGAAAACGGGTTTGCAGGACAGCGAGACGGGCCAACCGATCCAGCTCGAGTATGATTTCAAGGACGGTCAGGGAACCGCCACCCTTCGCCACGGCGCGTCGCAACAGGAATGCAAGGCTCCCGTTCGTTCGGCCATGAAGGGCGGGAAGCTGGTTGTCGAGGGCGCGGCGGATTTCGTCTGTCCGGACGGCAGGGTGATTAAGCAATCCAATGTGGAGTGTTCGGTGGGGGTCGGCGGGCGCGCGAACTGCAAGGGCATCAACGCGGATGGCTCGTCCTATGGCGTACAGATTGTCAAATAGGCGGGAACCGGCCGACCGTTCGCGAAGGGGTATATAGGACATGCTGGGAGAACTGGTCGCCTTTTCGGAACAAGCGACACTGATCATGCGGAGCGGCGTTCAGTTCATGGACTTCGGGCTGACGCTGGATCTGCGCAAGGAACCCGCCGGCGAATTCGTCGAGCAATCGAGCGGGAGGTCGCTGGCGCGGCTGGAGTACGACGAGCGTGGCGACAAGTATGTTCATCCGGGCGCTCCCACGGTTTCGGTAAAGCCAAAGCACAGTGTTCCGGTGGAGGAGTTGTTCAAGCTCCTGGAGGGTTGCTGGCTTCCCGCTCCCATGCTGCGTTCGGGACCGCCGCGGCGGTTCGCGGAGGGCCCCACCACATGGGCGCGGCTTCGGGTGGTCAGGCTGGCTCCGGGAGAGGACCTGCACGGCCATACCCACCGATTGACACTCGCCTTCGATACCAACGTGTTCGAAAGCGCTGAGGACACGGCGTACCTCGCGCCGACACGCGCCGACGTCCAGAGCGGCGCCTCGTTTCTTCTCGCCTTCCGCGCCCATGAAATGGGGTGGTTTTCGGAAGTACCGTGGATCGGCGAGTGGTTGGAGGAGGTGTTCCGGGATCAGGCGGTTAACCGGCTTGGGTTGCCCGCGGAAGACATTGACCTCGAGATGCGAAGCCACAGCCATCACGCCCACTACCTCAATCTCCTGGCGATCATCGGCGAGAAGACGACCATTCCGGAAGTTCGCGTGCGAAGCAATCAGGTAGACGACATTCACACGCCCATACCGGTGGACATGGTGCTGGACGTGGGCAACTCGCGCACCTGTGGGATCCTGATCGAAGACCATCCCAAACAGGAGCACGGCCTGAAGAACCGTTACGAATTGGCCCTTCGCGATCTTTCGGAGCCACACTGGCTGTATACGGAGCCCTTCGAAAGCCGCGTCGAGTTCGCGCAGGCCATTCTCGGCAAGGAGCATCTGGCCTGTAAGAGCGGACGCAACGATGCGTTCGTCTGGCCGACCATCGCCCGCGTTGGTCCGGAAGCCGCGCGCCTCGCCAACCACCGCCGCGGAACCGAGGGTTCGACCGGCCTCTCGAGCCCCAAACGCTACCTCTGGGACGAGGAACGCTACGAGCCGGGTTGGCGCTTCAATACGGCGTTCAGCAGTTCCGAGATCGAGCCGCACGCCACGGGGGCGCCCTTCGGCAACCTGATCAATGAAACTGGCGAAGCGTTGTACACCCTGTCCGACGAAGACCGCATGCCTGTCTTCATGCCGCACTATTCGCGCAGTTCGCTGATGACGTTCATGTTGGCGGAAGTCCTGGTTCAGGCGCTGGTGCAGATCAACAGTCCGGCGCAGCGCCTCAAGCAGGGCGATCCGGAGAAACCGCGACACCTCCGTTCCGTCATCCTGACGGTTCCGCCGTCCATGCCCAAACCGGAGCGCGACATCTTTGCCGAGCGCATGGATCAGGCGATGGCCCTGGTTTGGAAGGCGCTGAACTGGCATCCCGAGGACGACCCCATGGACAACGATGGCCGGGCCTCCGCTTGGCCCAAGTTCCCGGGCGTCCATACCCAGTGGGACGAGGCCACCTGCGCCCAGGCGGTATACCTGTTCAGCGAAACCCACGAGCATTTCGCGGGGCGTCCGGAAGAGTTCTTCCGGGTGATGCGGCGAAAGGATCATGCCTCGGCCGGGCAAGCGGTCACCGTCGCGTCCATCGACATCGGCGGCGGCACCACCGATCTCGTGGTCACCGACTACCGGCTGGATACGGGACAGGGAGCCAACGTCTACATCCTGCCGGAGCAGCGGTTTCGGGACGGTTTCAAGGTCGCGGGAGACGATATTCTTCTCGAAGTGATCCAGAAGACCGTGGTCCCCGCCATCGAGCGAGCCCTTCAGGATCGGGGAATGCGCGATCCGGCGCCGTTGCTGTCCAAGCTGATCGGCTCGGAACCCGTTCCCGTGCAGGAAAGCGCGCTGCGCCAGCAGCTCGCCCTGCAGGTCCTGTATCCATTGGGTCTGAAGATCCTCAAGGACTACGAAACCTACCATCCCGTGGCCGGCGCCGAAGTGGAAACGCTTCGGATCAGCGAAATGCTCGAGGGGCGCGACCCTCCCTCCGATCAGGTTCTGAGCTACTTCGCCACGGGCGTGCGCAGGGAAGTCCGTCTCGAGGACGGCGATTTCGACCTGATGAGCGTTCCGGTGCCCAAGGATCTCAACCGCCTGCACCGCGGCTTCCTGGAAGATCAGTTCGAGATCAGCAAGACCATCCAGTCGCTCTGTGAGATCGTCTATCTCTACAACTGCGATGTCCTGTTGCTCAGCGGCCGGCCGTCGCGTTTGCCCGGAATCCAGTCGCTGTTCCGGACGCTTCTGCCGCTGCCTCCCGATCGCATCGTTCCGCTCAACGGCTACCGCACGGGGAACTGGTACCCCTTCCACCGGGACGGCCGGGTCGACGATCCGAAGACCACGGCGGCCGTCGGCGCGATGATCTGCAAGGTCGGCGGCGAGCGGCGCATTCCCAACTTCAATTTTCTCGCGAACGCGTTCAAGGCCTACTCAACGGTGCGTCACATCGGCCTGATGGATCAAAATATGAGTATTGGCGATGCGGACGTGTACTTTCGCGACGTCGATCTGGACAACGAGGAGTATGAACTCCCCGATACGCCGTTCGAAGTCCGCTCACGGATGATTCTCGGCTTCCGGCAACTCGACAGCGCGCGATGGGCGGCCAGTCCGCTGTACGTCCTCGACCTGCGCGACAGGGCAAAGGAGATGCTGGCGCGCGCGGATCGCGGAGAGCCCGTGGTGCTGCAGGTCCGGCTCAAGAAGGATCGCCGCAGACGGGCGGAGCGCTTTGAGATCGCAAGCGTGACGTCCGATCAAGGCGTGTCGCTCAGCCCCCGCGACCTCACTCTCAAGCTCAGTACCCTCGCGACCGTGGGCATCGGCGAGAACAGCTACTGGCTGGATACGGGCAGCATTATCCGATGAAGCGGAGTTTGCCGTGAGCAAGACACCGGAATTTCTTAGCGCGCGCTGTCAATCGATCTTTGCCGGCGCCGGCGAGGCCGTCGAGTGGACCCGCGACGTCCGCGGCAATTCGCAGCGGCTCGATCGCGAGGCCGACAGTCTGATCGAGAGGATGCGCCGGACCCGCAACCTGTGCCGGCGTCTCGGTTCGGCGGCGAAGCGGCCGCTTTCGGTGGGCGTCTTCGGCATGTCCCAGGCCGGGAAGTCGTATCTGATCTCGACCCTCGCGCGCGCCAAGTGCGGCCAACTTGAAACCCTTCTCGATGGCCACCGTCTCAATTTTATCGGCCACATCAATCCGCCCGGCGGCGGCAAGGAGGCGACCGGGCTGGTGACCCGGTTCACCCGGAAGAAAAGCGAGACACCGACCGGCTATCCCCTGGAGTTGACGCTGTTTTCGGAGGCCGATGTCGTCAAGATTTTCGGCAACAGCTTCTTTAACGACTTCAACCGCGAGCGGGTGACGTTCAACACCGACGCCATTCATATCCGCCAGCACCTCGCCGCGCTAGAGAAACAGCGCCAGCCCAATCCGACGGGCGGCATTACCGAGGACGACATGGTGGACCTGCTCGATTATTTCGAGCGGCGGTTCGAAAAATCCATGGCGCCCTTGAGGGCCGATTATTGGCCGGCGGCGATCGATCTGGCGCCGCGCCTGTTGCCGGCCCAGCGCGGCAAGCTGCTCTCGATCCTCTGGGGCGAGATCGAGGACCTGACGAAGGTTTATCTCGATTTGCGCGATGCCCTGCAGGCGCTCTCTAACGCGCGGACCGTATACGTGTCCCTGGAAGCCCTCGTCGTGGAAGCCGGGGGCGGCTTCGAATGGCGGCCGGAGAGTATCCTGAACGTCGACGTTCTGGACAAACTGGGCAAGGATACCGACGCGCCGCTCAACGTGCTTCCGGTCACGGACGACGACGTTCTCCCGGAGACCGGCGTTTCCCGCTCCGTTCTCGCGGCGCTCACCGCCGAAATGAAGTTCGTCCTGGCCGACGAGCCCATGGAAGCATTGCTCGAGAACGTTGATCTCCTTGATTTCCCGGGGTATCGCGGCCGGCTCGACGTGGCGAGCATCGACGAGGTCCGGAACCAGGTGAAAAGCGACGAAGCCGACCCCGTCGCCCAGCTCCTGCTCCGCGGCAAGGTGGCCTATCTGTTCGAGCGCTACACCGACGACCAGGAAATGAACGTCCTGATGATGTGTACCCGCTGCGACTCGCAGATCGAGGTCACGACGCTGGCGCCGGCGCTCTCGAGCTGGGTTCACAGCACGCAGGGAGAAGGACCCGACACGCGAGCCGCCCGCAAACCCGGCCTGATCTGGGTGGTGACGCAGATGGACCGCCGTCTCGACGAAAAGCCGGGGCAGACCGTTACCCAGCAACAGCAAGAATGGAGCAACATGATCCATATCACGCTGCTTGAGCGGTTCTCGCAAGGCGAATGGCTGAACGACTGGTCGGGCGGCGAACCGTTCAACAACGTGTTTCTCGTGCGCAAGCCGGGCATGCTCCGCAGCGCGTTCAAGACCGACGATAAGGGACAGGAACTGGATTTCCTCAATGAGGAAGAGAAAGCGAGGCTGCTCAAGCAGCGGACCGTTTTCTCGGAAAACGAGTCGGTCGCGAAACATGTCCGGAATCCGGAGGAGGCCTGGGACGCCGTTCTCAGCGTCAATGACGGAGGCATGACGCGGCTTGCATCCTATCTGCAGCAGGTGGCCGTGCTGGCGGCGAAGCTGGACCGGATCGACGAGCAGGTGAGCCGGATCACCGAGGAAATCGCCGATCATCGGCTCGCGCCATACTTCCAGGCCGAAGGCGCGGGCGAAGTGAGCAAAAAGCAGGAAATCGCCGAACGGGTGGCGGGGACGATCGAGGAGCGTCCGGACGGCTTCGGAGAATTGCTCCATGGACTGCAGCCGCCATCCGAGCAGTTGCGGCGCCTCTATTTGCGGGCGGACTCCGGAACGGAGAATGGCGCCGGCAATGGCGGCGACAAACAAACCGAGGCGCGCCCGACGCGGCGCAGCTTGATCTCGCTGCCTGGCAAGAAGGACACAGGCGAAGGTGAAAAGCCGGCGGCCAACACGGGCCGTGCCGGGATGTTTGCGAAGGCCGTGATCAGCGATTGGATCCGGCGGCTTCGGGAAATTCCGGACAGTCCGGATCTGCTTCGATTTCTGGACGTTCCGGGCGACGTTCTGCAGGCATTGACCGACGAACTCATCACCGCTTCCGACCGGCACAAGCTTGAGCAGCGCCTGATCAATGCGCTGAGACCCTTGGAGGAAAAGCGATCGACGACCCGGATCGGCATCGTCGACCAGCAGGTGCTGCTCGCCAGGAATGTGATCAGCGATTTCGTCGACTACCTTGGCTACTCCGACATCCCGCTCGAGGAGCGTCCGCCGTCGCTGGTCGACGACCGCAAGCTCTTCGAACCCGCGTTGCCGATTCCACGAGCCACTCTGCCCAGTCTGCCGCCACAGGAGGTCCAGTATTCGGGTTATTTCATCGTCGACTGGCTGGAGGCATTCAAGAAGCTGGCGGTGGGAAATGCCGGACACAGCGCGGGACGGGAGATCACGCCGGAGCAAAACCAGCGTCTCGGCGAAATTCTCGGCCAGATCCGCGAGGGCGAGGCATTGTCGGCGACAACCTGAACGTAAGGGAGACCGGGCTTGGCCATCAAATGCGAACTCGCGAGCGACACGGACCGGGGGCCGGGCCATGGCTTGCTGAAGGTAACGGGACTCGAACCCACCACGGAACCCATTGATTTCTCGTTGATGCGCAATCAGGGAAACGAGCCATTCCTCGGCCGTGATGGAACCTGGCAAGGAACGGAAGTGTGGCATTCCCTGAGCGAGGTGGAGGATCGTGGCGGTGTCAGCGTCATCCGTCTCGGCCCCACCATCGTCGACCCCGTGGTCGGACTGCCGCCCAATGTGGCCTTTCGCGTCACCCTGGCGACCGGCGCCGGCAAGCAGGCGGGGACACTGAAGATCAGCCGCCCGCTGCTCGGGTCCTCCGCCGCCATGGAAGCCGCGCCGTCACCACCGCCACCACCCCCGCCGCCGCCGGCGGAGCCGGAACCGGCGCCCGCGCCTCCGCCCGCCCCGGAACCGGCGCCACCCGCATCCAAGCCCGTTGGGGAGTCTCAACCGCCCAAGAAGAGTTCGATGCCGCTGATCGTTGCGGCAGCCGCGATCCTCCTGCTCGTCGGCGGCGGAAGCGCCGCTTGGTTCACGTGCCTGGTCCCGGGGTTCGGTCCGGATACTTGTGGCGCGGAATCAGCCAAAGTCACACCACCGCCGAAGCCGGAAGCGCCCAAGAGTTGCAAGGGGCTCGACGTCGACCCCTGCTACGGCGCCGCGACTACCGCCCTGGAGGCCAAGGATCTCGAGTTGGCGCGGCAACTGTACCAGCAGGCCGCGAAACTCGGCGCGGTGCCCGCCAACCTGCGCGTGGCGGAGATGTATGATCCGGACACGTGGTCGGCCGAGACCAGCCCGGAGGAAAAGGCCGACTGGGAAACGGCGGCCTACTGGTACGAAGAGGCCGCGAGACAGGGCAACGTTCAGGGACAAATCGGTGCCGGCCGGGTGCTCTGTCGACACGCGCCAAGCTCCTTCGAGCAGAAGCGCGGTCTGAACTTTCTCCGCGCCGCGTCGGAACAGGGTGGTGGAGAAGACGTTCAATCCCTGTTGAAGGAATGCGAGGCCAAGGCTCAATAACGCGGGGAGCAAGCATGTGATCCGACTTCCGAAGTGTCTACTGTTCAGCTTTGTCCTGGCGACCTTCTTCGTCGCCGTCACTGGAAACCACGCGCGAAGCCAGGACGCCAAACCGCTGCTCATGCCGGACAAGCAGACGATCTTTCAGCGGGTGCTGACACGGCCCGGCGCGGAACTGATGGCGGGCGCGGGCGATGCCAAGGGAACGCCGCAACCGGCGCTGTCGCGTTTCTATGTTTACGAACGAAAGGATCTGGACGGCAACGAGTGGCTTCTGGTCGGCGCCGATAGCCATGGCAAGACCGACGGGTGGATGGCCGCCGACGCAACACTGCCCTGGAAGCAGCAGATGACCTTGGCGTTTACGAATCCGGCCAATCGCGACCGCACCTTGATGTTCGAAAATCGCGAGGACGTGCTCAACATCGTCCGGGCCGAGAGTCCGGCTGTGGCGGTGGCTCCGATCCGTGAAGCCGTCGAGACGGGCAAGGGCGATCCGCGTGTGCTCTCGATCGAGCCCAAAGAGTACATCGACATCCACAAGAAGTTCTATCTTTTGCCCATCCTCGAGGCCGAGGAGGTGGTCACCAATCAAGGCTACGTCCGCGTTCTGGAGGTCGCGTCGGTCACCGCGGATGGGGAGGAAAGCAATCCCGCGGCCGGAGGCGGGACCGAGAAGCCCGAGAAGCCCGAAAACGCCGCCGTCTTGCGGACATTCACCGCGGCGGTGGTCTTCGTGATCGATTCGACCATTTCCATGGGGCCGTACATCGATCGGACGCGCGAGGCCGTTCGGCGTATCTACGGCAAGGTGGAAAAGGCGGGCCTGCTCGATCAGGTGAAGTTCGGATTGATCGCCTACCGATCCAACGTGGAGGCTTCGCCGGGGCTCGAATACGTCTCGAAGGTGTATGCGGATCCGACCGAGGTCAAGGATGGGAAGGACTTTCTCAACAAGGTCGCGGATCTCAGTCCGGCAACGGTGTCGAGCGCGCGGTTCGACGAGGATGCCTATTCCGGTCTGATGAGCGCGATTCAAGGCATCAAGTGGAGCGAGTTCGGTGGACGGTACGTCGTACTCATAACCGACGCGGGCGCCCTCAAGGGGAGTGACGAATTGTCCGGGACAAAGCTTGGCGCCGAGCAGGTGCAGATCGAGGCGGAACGGCTGGGGCTGGCCGTTTACACCCTTCACCTCAAGACTCCCGAGGGCAAGCGAAACCATGCGAGCGCGGAACAACAGTACCGGACCCTGACGAACAACGCGATTGCCCGGCGGTCCCTTTACTATCCGGTGGACGCGGGCTCGGTCGATGAATTCGGCCGCATCGTCGATGGACTGTCGGCCGCCATTGTCGAGCAGGTGACGGCCGCTTCGATGGGAGACATGGCGCCGGGCAGCGCGCGCACCGCCAAGCCCGACGAGGCCGCAAGCGAAAAGCCGGACGAGAAGAAACCGAAGAACCTCGTCGAACAGGCGCAGGCCGACGCCCGTCTGCTGGGCCATGCCATGGCGCTCGCCTATCTCGGGCGCGTGCAGGGAACGGAGGCCCCGAAGCTGTTCAAGGCCTGGCTCGCCGACCGCGATTTCGCCAACCCGGACCTGGCGACGACCGAAGTGCGCGTGCTGGTGACCAAGAACGAACTGAGCAATCTGCGCGACGTGGTGAAGGCGATCCTCGACGCCGGCGAAAAAGCGCAGGACGAGGTGGGAACCGCCGACTTTTTCGATCTGCTGCGGTCGTCCGCCGCCCATCTCGCCCGGGATCCCAACCAGTTGAACGACCCGGACGCCACCAAGCTCGGCGAATTAGGGTTGCTCGACGAGTTTCTCGACGGCCTTCCTTACAAGAGCGACGTCATGATCCTGACTTCCGACCGGTGGGAACAGTGGAGCACGTCCGAGCAGGAGGATTTTCTCGACAATCTCCGCCGCAAACTGAGGCTGTACCAGATCTATCATGACGATACGGACCTGTGGATCGCGTTGAGCGAGGGCGGAGACGCGGGTGAAAGCGTCTATCCCGTTCCCATCAAGGCGTTGCCATGAACGAAGCTCCGGTGGCGCTTGATCTGCATGGCATCGAACGCCGGCGGGGAGACGGTCCCGACAACTTCACCATAGAAATCCCGTCATTCGTGGTCCGCCAGGGCGAATGTCTGGCTCTCACCGGTCCCAGCGGCTCGGGCAAGAGCACGATGCTGGACCTCCTGGGCCTGATCTTGAGGCCGGACCGCGCCGAGAGCTACGTTCTGCGGGGGCGGCGGGGAGAGATGATCGACGTCGCCGCCCTGTGGCGGAGCAATCGCGGCAACGCGTTGGCCGCCGTGCGGGCCTCGATCATCGGGTATGTCCTGCAAACGGGCGGTTTGCTGCCGTTCCTTCCGGCGCGCGAGAACATTTATCTGTCCCGCGAGTTGCTGGGAATGAAAGGCGACGACCTGGTGGATCAGCTCGTCCACCGGCTTCGCATTTCTCATCTGCTCGCCAAGAAGCCCCGGGCGCTGTCCATCGGCGAGCGCCAGCGAGTGGCCATCGCCCGGGCGCTCGCCCATCGGCCGATCCTTCTGCTCGCCGACGAACCCACGGCGGCTCTCGATCCCACCCACGCGGTGGAGGTCACGGAGCTGATGCTGGAGTTGATCGCCGAACTGAAGATCACCGCGATCATTGTCACTCACGACTGGGAACTTGTGCGGACCATGGGATTGCGGCAGGTGAAAGCGGTTCCTCTCGCTAGGGAACAGGGTGGTGCGACGCGATTCGAGTGCTGATTTACCCGCCGCCGGACCGCAGCCCGGCGTTGGCCGGCAGTGGAGCCGTACGGCCATCCTCGCCTGGCGGGACTTCGCGCACGAGTGGCAGGTGTCCCTTTGCCTGGTGCTGGCGCTGGCGGCGGTGCTGACGCCGCTGCTGGTGTTGTTCGG
Source organism: uncultured Alphaproteobacteria bacterium (assembly GCA_963771545.1). Classification (GTDB taxonomy): domain Bacteria; phylum Pseudomonadota; class Alphaproteobacteria; order Rhodospirillales; family Defluviicoccaceae; genus CAKZLS01. Next base: position 1,989,488 of record CAVYTX010000002.1, on the reverse strand, counting down.
CCTGAAGTCCGGAATTGTGACGACGATGACGGAGCGGCTGAAGGCCGATCCGAACAATCTCCAGGTAACCATCAAGGGCAACAGCCGCCTTGAACCCGCGTGGATCGACCAACTTAGCGCCCGGTCCGACGTGGGATTTCTCATTCCCCGAACGCGGACCCTGGCCGCCACCATCGACCTTGTCGCGGCGGACGGCCGCTCGGTGCCGCAGGCGGACATGATCCCGACCGCGGCCGGAGATCCGGTGCCGCCGCCCGGAATGCCGGTGCCGTCGGGGTTGCGCGAAACCGTGCTGACCCATACGGCGGCGACGAAGCTCGGCGTTTCGGCGGGAGGGGACGTGGAAGGCGTCGTTCGGCGGCGATACGACGAGAAGGCGCAATTCGCGGTCCTGCCGCTTCGGGTCGTGGGTATCCTCCCCGAAGCCTCGTTTTCCGGGGACGCCGCGTTCCTCTCGCTCGACCTGCTCGTGGCGACCGAAAACTACCGGGACGGCTTTCGGGTTCCGGAACTGGATGTCGGCGATGGCAACTCCGTCCCGAACGGTCCAAGGAACTACGCCGGCGTGCGGCTGTACGCCCGCTCCCTCGATGACGTCGCGGGCCTCGCCGCTGTCCTGCGCGAAGACGGTTTCGACGTCGTCACCAATGCCAAGGACATCGAGATTGTTAAAGCGATCGAACGTGTCCTTAATTTTATCTTTTACGTTATCGCCAGTGTGGGAATTACCGGCTTTCTGTTGTCCTTGGCCGCAAGCCTGTGGGCCAACGTCGACCGGAAGCGCCGCGAATTGGCGATGCTTCGCCTGGTGGGGCTGCGGACGGGGCCCATCATCGCGTTTCCGGCATCGCAAGCGCTGATCGTTGCGCTTGGAGGCTTTGTGCTATCGGTGCTGCTGTATGTTGTCGTCTCGTCCATCTTCAATACGGTTTTGGCCGAGAACCTGGGTCGGGACGAGTTTGTTTGCCGGCTGTTCGTGGGCGACGGTATCGTCGCCGGAATTTTGACAATCCTGTTTGCCCTGGGGGCATCGGCCGTGGGAGGCTACCGTGCTGTCAAGATCGATCCCGCCGAAAGTTTGCGCGAACTTTAGAATTTTGGTTTGCCTGTTGATTTTCATCCAGGCTTTCGCCCCGCGCGACGGCGGCGCGGCCGAATGGGCGGCGGAGTATTTCAACCCGAGCTCCCTGGCCGACGATGTGATCCTGCCGATGCCGTGCGGCGGCGAGATGGCCTTTCGCAAGGTCCTCATTCCGGACGAGGGACCACTCAACGACAAACCCATCAAGGTCGGCAACGTCGACGATGAATACGGCTACGCCGAGAACGCCCACGAAGCCTATATTGCCGGCAGTTTCGACGCCGGAACGGACAACAAGGAACGTTACTATCTGCTGGGAAAATACGAGATCAACCAACTCCAGTACGAGTTGCTCGGCGATCCGTGTCCCCAGCCCTCCCTGGAAAAGCGCTTTCCACAAGCGAACATCGGCTGGTTCGACGCAGTAAGCTTCGCGGACCGGTACAGCCGTTGGCTCCGCAAGAATGCCGCGAAACAGATGCCGAGCGACGGCGGCGAGATGGGCTTCGCCCGTCTTCCAACCGAAGTAGAGTGGGAGTTCGCCGCGCGCGGAGGCATGAAGGTGTCGCCTCCGGATTTCCAGGAACGGGTGTTCCCCATGCCCGAAGGCACGGTCCGGTACGTATGGTTCGCCGGTACGGAGTCCGCGAACGGCAAGGTCCAGTTCATCGGACTATTGAAGCCCAATCCGCTCGGCCTTCACGACATGCTGGGCAACGTCGACGAGATGGTTCTGGATCCCTTCCGGCTCAACAGATTGAACCGGCTGCACGGTCAGGCCGGTGGGTACGTCGTTCGCGGCGGCAACGTGTTTACGCCCGAACCACAGATCCGCACCGCCTACCGGCAGGAGGTGCCGTATTACAAGGGTGCAGCGCCGAGACGGAGGGACACCACCGGGTTTCGCATCGCGATCGTCGGGCCGGTGATTTCGTCGCGCGAGCGGCTAGGGGAAATCAAGGACGCGTGGAGCGAACTGGGAGAGGCCGCGCCTCCAACGAAGGCGGCCGCTCCGGTTCTGGACGACAAACCGTTCGACGATCCGGTCAAGGAAATTGGCGTTATCCGCGATGCCGCCCCCGACCCGAATATGAAAAAACGCCTGGAGTCCGTGCAAAAAACCCTCACGGCCATTCAGGCGAACCTGCGAGCCAGCAACCTGGAGCGGGACGATCAGCGCAAGCTCGCGGCCAAGGCGTCTCTGCGCCTGGGTGCCTTTCTGTGCCGGAAACTCGCCGACGATGGGAGGGCGGTGGCGGGGCTGGAGGAGCTGATCAAAGAGCGGATCGGAAACTTTGGTGAAGAAGACAGTCGCGTGAAACAATACAAGGAAAAATTATCGGTGGAGCAGGGTATTTTGGGAGAGATACAACAATACTACGCGGAAACCGTCCTCAATTCATCGGATCTGTACGGCGACGTCTTGCTGTCGTCCCAGCTTGATGTCTTGAACACCGAGCTCAAGCAAAAGGGCATCGAGGAGGTGACCCCATTCGCCAACCAACATCACAACCACCTTGTCACCTACCTCAAAACCTCGCGGATTACCCGGTCCGGTTGGCTTGAGGACTGCAAATCGTTACAATAGCGGACGTGATTGGGAACGGGGGTCGAATACATGGTTGAGCAACGAATTGGATACCTCTCGACAGGGCTGGCGGCGGCGGTGTGTTTGGCTTTATTGGTGTCGGGTTGCGCGCAAACACAGCATACGTCCGGTCGCCCGTTTACGCCCGAGGAACAGCGCCTGCGGCAACAGGCAAGTGTTTACAATGAGACCGTTCTGGAAGGCTGCGCCGTGGGCATGGGCGCCGGTGCCTTGGCGGGGTTTCTTGCGGGCAAGAGTTTGACGTCCACGGCCATCGGAGCGGGCGCCGGCGCGGCGATTGGCTGCGGAGCCGGATGGTACATCGCCAATCTCCAGGAGGGACACGCCGGCACGGAGCAACAACTGGACGCCATGATTACCGATGTCCGCGTCGACAATGAGCGGGTAGCCGGGCTGGTTGTTTCAGCGCGCCAAGTGATCGAAAAGGACAAGGCGAAGATCGACCTAATCGATCGCGACCTCGCTTCCGGGAAGATGTCCATGGAAATGGCGCGCGCGGAGATGGCGAACGTGGACGACAACCAGCACTATCTGGAGTCGACGCTGGCCAATGTCAAGCTCCGCCAGAACGAGTGGAAGGAGGTGGCGAAGGAGGCACGCAAACAGGGCGATCCACAGAAGGCGGCTGAAATCGACCAGGAGATGCAGAAGCTGGAGAAGCAGATTTCGTCCCTGGAATTTGAACTGGACACGCTCGTCCAGCGGCGGACAGTGTCACGGGTCGGATGAGGAATGGAGGGGGATCACGGTATGAAGACGATGACATATGCGAGGACGTGGGCCGTTGGGCCGTTTCTGGCGGTATTCGTATCGGCCTGCACGACGGCGGAGTGCGACCCGTCGCAAGGGGGCTTTATCCGGGGCATCGCCTGCACCGGTAGATACGAACAGCGCCAAGAGGAAAAACAAGTGACGCTGACCGAGGAACAGGCCCGCCAGAAGGCGATCCAGGATGACTACGCCAAGGCGAAGAGCGATCAGGGTTCCGTGCGCCGGCAGCGGGAGGCGGCCGAGAGAAAGTATGCCGCCCTGCAGAGCGACCTCGATGCGATGAAGTCAAAGCTGTCCCGGTCAAAGAAGGCCAACAAAGACCTGGAACGAAAGATCGCCGACCTGGAAGCGAAAAACAAACTTTTGAAAGAGGATACATTTTCCCCGCAGGCGGAGAAGGACAAGCAACTCCAGAAGCTAAAAGGACAAAAAGAGGCGCTTGAGAGGGAGGTCGATCTGGCGCTGCAGTAACCCGGGTTTTTCGCTCAGGATCGGTTATTGCGGGGGCGGAGCCTTCAAATCGGGCCCCTTTTGAAGCAACGCCGCCGCTTCCGGGTTGTCGCACACGCCCTTTTCCACGGCCGCCTCGAGCTTGGCGATATGCTCGCGAAGGGCTTCGTTCCGGGCGAGTTGCGCCTCCAGATCCTGTTCGAGGGTCTTTGCCGAGGCTTGCCCCCCAGTCTGCGCCTGCGCCTGCGCCACCTGTGCGGTCAAGACAAAAGGCAGTCCCACAATCAGCGCCGCGGCGCCAACCGTTAGCCTCAACCCGACAGCACGCATATTAGCTATTCCACCCTAATGCCCGCGCGACAGAATATGACCATTATCATCACAGTCCGCTGTGTTCGCAATAAATGATTCAGAATCATGGATTAGAAAAGGGGCATTGACACGCTGATTGGCTGGCCGACGCCGGCGTGCCTGATCATCGTCTTACGTTTCCCCCAGCTTTCAATATATCCAGTCCTCGGTCTACAACACCTTTTACGTCCAGCGTCATTTTCTTGACAGAACAACGTTCAAGCGGTCGTCGCGCTTGCGCGGCATGTCCCGCAACTGATCATCCAGACGCTCGACGATCGTGGAGAACGGTTGGCGCGGTATTGCCGGGCGCCTGGTAAACGAGGATCCGGGCTTTCCACGACCAGCCAAGTGAGTAATTCCATAAAAAAGGTTTTGCGGATCCGCGGCTTGGGCGTAGGCATGAAAACGTGTGCCGACTTCGGCGGGTTCAGCAACGCAGTCACCGTGAAGCAGGACGGAGGGTCCATCGTTGACAAGGATTGTTGTACGTAGATCTGTGCTTGTTGTTGTCGCGGCCTGCCTGGTGGCGGGCGCTTGCGAAGAGCCGCCAGAGCCACAAGAGGTCGTGCGGCCGATCCGGGCCATGCGCGTTGTCGACGCGGGTGCCCTGCGGGACCGCGCGTTTCCGTGCCGCGCCGAGGCGGCGGGTGAAATCAATGCCGCGTTCGAGGTGCCGGGCCGGCTCATCGAACGGCCCGCTCGCGTCGGCTCGGAGGTGCGGGCGGGCGACCTGCTCGCCCGGCTCGATCCGAGCGATTTCCAGAACGCGTTGATGCAGGCCGAGGCGCGGGTGACGCGGGCGCAAGCGATGCGCGATCGGGTGGCGAAGGCGGCGCAAGCGGGCGCCGTCGCCCGGCAGGATCTGACCAATGCCCAGGCGGACCTCGACGAAGCCCTGGCGGAGGTGGACATCCGCGCCAAGGCGGTGGAAGACACCCAGTTGCGCGCCCCGTTCGACGGCGTCGTCGCCGCGACCTTCGTCGAGAACTTTCAAAACGTCCAAGCCCGGCAGCCGGTGATGCGCGTCCTCGACATTTCCAGTATCGAGTGCGTCGTCAACGTGCCGGAGAATCTGATCTCCTCCGCGCCCTACGTCCAGGATATCCAGGTGACCTTCGATGCGTTCCCGGGCCGGCCAATCCCCGCGGCCATCGCCGAGATCGGCCGGGAGGCGTCGGCGACGACCCGAACCTTTCCTATCACCCTGGTCATGGACCAGCCGGAGGACGTGGAAATCCTGCCCGGCATGGCGGGGCGGGCGACCGGCCGGGTGGTGCCGCCCGAGGACGCCCCCGCCGGCGGCTTCGATCTGCCATTGAACGCGATCTTTTCCGACGATGGCGAACGGTCGCTGGTCTGGGTGATCGACGAGGCGACGATGACCGCGTCGAAACGCGAGGTGGAGGTGGTGGCGCCGAGCCCGCTCGGCATGCGGGTTCGGGGCGTCGGGCCCGGCGATTGGATCGCGACCTCCGCCGTGCATGTCCTGCGCGAGGGCCAAAAGGTGCGTCTCCCCGATCTGGAGCGCGAGAGGGATCGCCGGTCATGAGCCTCGCCCGGATCGCCATCGGCAACACAGCGGTCACGATTTTTCTCGCGGCGCTGATCGTCGTCGGCGGCGTTTTCAGTTTCTTCCAGTTGGGCTGGCTGGAGGATCCGGACTTCTCGGTGAAGACGGCGGTCATCGTCACCCCCTACCCGGGCGCCAGCGCCGAAGAGGTGGAGAAGGAGGTCACCGATGTCCTGGAGACCGCGCTGCAGGAGATGTCGCAGGTCCAAGAACTCTATTCCCTCTCCCGACCCGGATCCTCGCTGATCCGGGTCGACATTCAGCCGCAATATTGGGCCGACGAGCTGCCGCAGGTGTGGGACGAACTGCGCCGGAAGATCAACGACGCCCTGCCACGCCTGCCGCCCGGGGCCGGGTCTCCCAACATCGGCGACGACTTCGGTTTCGTCTACGGGTTTCTGATGGCCATCACCGGCGACGGCTACAGCTACGCGGAGCTGGAGAACTTCGCCGAAGGACTGCGGACCCAGCTCGGCGTCGTCGACGGAGTCTCGCGGGTGGAACTCTGGGGCGCGCAGCAACGCGTGGTCTACGTGGATGTTTCCGAGCAGCGGCTCGCGCAACTCGGTCTGACCGCGCAGACCATCGAAGCGACACTCCGCCAACAGAACATGGTGGTCGACGCCGGCGGCGTCGACGCCCAGGACCAGCGTTTTCGTGTCGCCCCCACGGGTAGCTTCACCTCGCCCGAGGACATCGAGCGGCTGGTGCTCACCGACTTCCGCAATCAGCCGGTCGCCGCCGCCACGCCGTCGGGATCGCGGACGGTGGTGGCGCCCTCGGGCACCCCTTCGCGGACGACCGAGCTGATCACCATCGGCGATCTCGGCAAGGTGACCCTCGGCTACGCGGCGCCCCCCCTCAGGCTGATGCGCTTCAGCGAGCGCACCGCCGACGGCCAGTTTTTCAGCGCGCCCGCCGTCGGCATCGCCATCGCCAACGAGGCCGGCGGAAACGTGGTGAGGACCGGCCGGAACATCGACACCCGGCTGGCGCAACTGGAGGCCCAGTTGCCGCTCGGGGTGCAGCTTCACAAGATCGCCTGGCAGTCGGATCTGGTCGTCGATTCCATCAGCGAGTTCATGATCAGTCTCGCATTGGCCGTCGTCATCGTGCTCGTCGTCCTGCTGTTGCCGGTCGGTTGGCGCGTCGGCGTGGTCATCGGCAGCGCGCTGCTGCTGACGCTGCTCGCCACCTTCATTGTCATGGGCATCATGGGCGAGGATCTGCACCGGATGTCGCTTGGCGCGCTGGTCATCGCGCTCGGCATGATGATCGACAACGCCATCGTCGTCGCCGACAACTTTCTGGTCCGGCTTCAGCAAGGCATGGAGCGGAGACAGGCGGCGATCGAGTCGGCCGATGTCCCGGCTTGGCCTCTCCTCGGGGCGACGATCATCGGGGTGCTCGCCTTCTTCCCCATCTTCGTCTCGGAGGAGAGCGCCGGCGAGTATTGCCAGGCCCTGTTCACCGTGGTCGGCGTTTCGCTGCTGCTCAGCTGGGTGATCTCGCTGACGATGACGCCGCTGCAACTGATGTACATGATTCCCGATCCGAAGAAAGTCGAAGAGGGACAGGCGGCCCGAGAAACGGGTTTCTACGGAGCCTTGCGGAGAATTCTGGTCAAGGCGATCCGCTTCCGCTTTGTTTTCGTCGTCGGCTTGGTCGCGCTCCTGTTCTTGGCGTTCGGCGCGTTCCAGGCGGTTCCGCGCCAGTTTTTCCCCGACGCCGATCGCGCCCAGTTCTTGATGGACTATTGGGCGCCGGAGGGCACCCGCATCCAGCAAGTGGCCGCCGACACCCGAGCGATCGAGGAACGGCTTCTTGAAGATCCGAGGGTGGTCAGCGTCAGCACCTTCATTGGCAGCGGTCCGCCGCGCTTCTACCTACCGGTCGATTCCGAATCCCCATTCCAGTCCTTTGCAAACATCATCGTTAACACGACCTCCGGCGACGTCGTTCCCGCCGTCGCCGACGAGACGAAGACGTGGCTCGGCGACAATGCCGAACAGGCTTTGGTCCGCGTTCGCCTCTATGCGCTGGGCCCAAGCAATCCGTGGTCCTTCCAGGCGCGGATCATGGGGCCGGCGGACGCCGATCCGGACGTGCTGCGCGCCCTCGGAAACGAAGGTCTGAAGATTCTCGAGGATCATCCGTCGGTGGCGGAGGCGCGGTTGGACTGGCGCGAGCGGGTGCGCAAGCTGGCGCCCGACTTCAACGACGAGCGCGCCCGCTGGGCGGGCGTATCGCGGGGAGATCTGGCGGATGCAACGAAGCGCGCCTTCGACGGCCGCGCCATCGGTCTCTACCGGGAAGGAAACACCCTGCTTCCCATCAAGCTGCGCCACGTCGAGGACCAGCGCGCCAATTTCGCCGCCCTCGACACCATCCAGATCCAGCCGTCCGGCTCCTCGACGACGGTGCCGCTCTCGCAGGTGACCAGCGGCGTCAACATCAAGTGGGAAAATCCGATCATCGCCCGCTATCAACAGCGCCGGACGCTGACCGTCGAGGCGGAGCCCTTCAGGGGCGTGACCCTGGCGGACTTCATGGGATCGGTGCGTGACCGGTTCGAGGCGATCGAACTGCCGATCGGCTACGAGTTGTTGTGGGACGGCGAATACGCCGATTCCAAGGCCGCTCAGGCCAGTCTGGTTCCCGGCATCGTGCCGGCGGCGGCGGTCATTCTGTTCATTCTGATCGCCCTGTTCAACGCGTTCCGTCCGCCGTTGATCATTATTCTGACCATCCCGTTCGTGTTCATCGGCATCGCGCCCGCGTTGCTTGTGACACAGGCGCCCTTCGGGTTCGTCGCCCTGCTCGGCGCCATGAGCCTGTCGGGAATGATGATCAAGAACGCCATCGTGCTGTTCGATGAAATCAGCCTGGAGCTGGCGAAAGGAAAATCACCGTACCAGGCGATCGTGGATTCCGCCATCTCGCGGACGCGGCCGGTGCTGCTGACCGCCGCCACCACCGTGCTCGGCGTGGCGCCGCTGCTGACCGACGTGTTTTTCAGGTCGCTGGCGGTGACCATCATGGGCGGCCTCGCCATCGGCGCGGTTCTGACCCTAGTGCTGATTCCGGTGCTGTACGCCATCTTCTACCGCGTCAAGTCCTCGAGCCCCGAAACAGTGCCGGATCCGGGCCATTAGAACGGAAACAGCACCGGGATCAGGAAAATGGCGACGATCATCACCAGTATCGTCATGGGAACCCCGACCCTGGCGAAGTCCGCGAAGGTGTAGCCGCCGGGGGCCACCACCAGCGTGTTCACCGGCGATGAGACCGGAGTCATGAAGGCGGCGGACGCCGCCACGGCGATGGTCATGGCGAACGGATAGGGGGAAACCCCCATGTCGGTGGCGACGCGGATGGCGATCGGCGCAAGCAGCACGGCGGTGGCGGTGTTCGAAATGAACAGCCCGAGGACGGCGGTCAGGACGAACAACCCCGCCATCATGGCGCTCGGTCCGAGATCGCCGAAGTTACCGACCAGCCCATCGACGATAAGCTTGGTGGCGCCGGTATTTTGCAACGCCGCCGCCATCGGCAGCATGCCGGCGACGAGCACCAGGCTTGGCCAATTGATCACCTTGTAGGCGGTGTCCATGGACAGGCAGCGGGTCGCGACCATGGCGAGGGCGGCAACGAGGACGGCGATGGCGTTGGGGACAAGCCCGAAGGTCATGGCCGCGATCATGGCGACAAGAATTCCGAGCGCCCATGGCGCCTGACCGCGGGCCGGAGCGAAATCGGCGAGCTCCTTGGGCAAGTTGAGGACAATCAGATTTTTCTTGTCGGCCGTCAGGAGCCGAATGTCCTTCCAACCGCAACTGACAAGCAGCGTGTCACCGAACCTCAACCGTTCGCTCGCCAGGTTCGCGACGATGGCCACGCCACCTCGCCGGATGGCCAGGACGCTCACGTGATGGCGGGAGCGGAACGCCGCGTCCCGGAGGTTTTTATTTATCAGTTTCGAGTCCGGTGAAATCATCACCTCCGCCAGGCCCATCTCCCTTTGAATGTCGGTGCGGGGAGCCGTCTCGATCGCCAGATGCTGGAGACTCTGGGTGTCGACGAAGTGTTTCACGGGTTGTTCCTGCCCGGTGATATACAACACATCGCCGGCCCGAAATTCGCTGTGTGGAACAGCGGGCGCGATCGACAAATGGCGGCCCTCGCGGCGTTCGATGCCGACCGCCGCGACGCCGAAGAGCGTGCGGAGCTTCGCCGCGCCGAGGGTCTGACCGACCAACGGCGAGTCGGCCGGGACCTTGAGACGGCGGAATTGGCCGGTCAATCCGTAGCGCTCGATCAACTCGTCTATGGTCGGTCCCGTCTCTCCCCGTCTATCTTCGGGATGACCGGCCGACAGCAGCCGGCGACCGCCGAGAAGCATATAGGCCGTGCCGACGAGAAGCACCGTCACGCCAATTGGGGTGAACTCGAAGAAGCCAAACGGCTCCAGGTTTTGATAGCTGAGTTCCGCGTTGACGACCAGGTTGGGCGTCGTCGCGATCAAGGTCATCATGCCGCTGATCAGCGCGGCGAACGAGAGCGGCATCAACAGGCGCGTTTTGGCGAAACCGGTCTTGGCCGATATTCCGAGCACGATCGGCAAGAACAGCGCGACGATTTCGGTCGAACTCATGAACGCGCCGACGCAGGCCACCACGACCATGAGCAAGATCAGCATCCGGCTCTCGCTGGCGCCGCCGACCCGCATCAGCCATTCGCCGATGGCGAGCGCGATCCCGGTGGTCACCAGGGCTTCGCCCACGACAAACAGCCCGGCGATCATGAGGATGACCGGATCGCTGAACCCCGCCAGCCCCTCGCCGACGGTCACCACATCGCCCAGCACCAGGGCGAACACCACGAGGAGCGCGACGACGTCGAGACGGACCTTGCCGCTCGCGAACATCGCGACCGCGGCGGCGAGCACGCCGAACACGTAAGCCATATCGGGCGTCACGCCGCCGGCTCCTCTAACTTTGGGTAATGACGATAATGTCGCGAAGGGCGCGGCAAGTCGTTGATCGGATTCTATCCGGCCTCGCGGACTAAGCGGCTTCCGAGAGCGCGGCTTTCAACTTTTGTTCCTGCTCGTCGGTGAGAGAGGTCTTGAGCACCGTTGCGTCGTAATGCTTCAGCCGCGGCGTCACCTTGCCCTCCACGGCCTTGCGGACGAGCAGAAAAAGGGCCGAAGTGTTGGGTTCGATGGTGTTCCCGAGAGACTTGATGAAATCGTCGTCGATCCCATAGTCTGCGAGCTTCCCCTGCAAGGCGCCGGAGCCCGCGCCGAACAGTCCGCCCGCCAGCAGGCCGGCCAACGGGTTCATGAACAAAAGGCCGATGAGGGTCCCCATCAGCATGCCGAACGAGGCGCCGCGGGTGGCGCCGATCGCCACGAGATTAACGCTTTGCTTGAGGTGGATTTTGCCGTCGGCGTCGCGGACCACGATACAGGCGTCCTCGAGCTCGAGAACATGTTCCTTTTCCAAATTCCTGAGGTCGTTCAGGAAGTGATCGGCCGTGTGCAAATCCTTGAAAGCCAAACAAACTAGATCGCTCATCTTATATTCTCCTGAGTTATCGGTTCCTAGGCGCGCTCACTTGGCCATCGCGGCCCTTGGGGCCGCGATGGCGCGGTGATTGTCGCGATACTTGACTACCGGATTGCTGCCAACCCGAGGCAAACGCCGTGACGGCGCAAGATGTCGTACGGTTACTGCGCGCTCGCCAGTTTTGGCCAGAGACCGGTCATCACGGCGTGGGTATCCCGGGCGAGAGTGTTCAATGCGTTCGCGGATCGATCCATGCCCGCGTTGATCGCTTGAAGGGTGTTGTCCTCCATCGCCATATTGCAAAAATTAGGTCGAACGCAGAGACATGAGCCAGATATTTTGGGATGTCAATATACGCGCAGCTTTGCAACGGCGGGGGGCGCAACAAATTCCGGGCCGGAACGATCGTCTCGCGGAGAGGCGTGAAACCGGCGCGAACCCCGAGCAAGCGCGAGACGACGAATGCTGCCGTCAATTACGATATGGCGAGGCATCCAATCGATGTCGGAGGAGAGCGGAACATGGGCGAGCGCTATTTGGAGGACTTCGCGCCGGGACAGAAGTTCGGTTCCGGGGGGCTCCGGGTCGAGGCTGAGCGGATCAAGAGCTTCGCCGCGGAATTCGATCCGCAGGCCTTCCATCTCGACGAGGCGGCGGCGCGCGACACCGTGTTCGGCGGTCTGGCAGCGAGTGGCTGGCATACGGCCGCGATAACCATGCGCCTTATGGTCGACGGCGAGCTCAAGCCCGCCGGCGGTCTCGTCGGGGCGGGTTTCGACGAATTCAGCTGGCCCCGACCCGTGCGGCCCGGAGACGAACTCCGCGTCGAAAGCGAGATCCTGGACGTGCGCGCATCCAAGTCGCGGCCCGACCAGGGCCTGATCAAGGTGCGCACGACCACGCTCAATCAGAACGGTGATCCCGTGCAGATCTTCGTCGGCAAGCTTGTCGTGCCGCGCCGCCCGGCATAGGACTCGCGATGCCGCGGCGCTCCCCGCCGCGCGTCGCGCCATGCGCGTTTTGGCGATGCCGGTGGCCGGAGAGGATGTGTGGACACCGGGCGAAGAACGGGAGTAGAGGTGATTTCTCCGCGGAGAGTGAAACTACCGGGGAACGTTAAAAGGGGCGCGAGACGGCGGTCATTGCCGTCAATCGCGACTTGGTGAGACATCTAATCGATGCCGGGGAGGCGAGATCCATGAACACTATCGATAACGATCGCAGACGTTTTTTGAGGAACGCCGGAAGCGCGCTGGTCGCTACGGGCGGGCTATCAGGTCTTGCGCTCTCCGCCGGGCCGGCGCAAGCGGCCGAGCATGAGGCCGTGACCCAGACCAAGGAGACCCAGGCGGCGATGACGCCCGGGAAAGCCTTGCAGATGCTCAAGGATGGCAACGCGCGGTTCGTCCAAGGGAAGATGCTGAAACGCGACCTGATGCAACAGGTCAAGGCGACGGGTCCCGGTCAGTTCCCGTTCGCGGCCATCGTCGGTTGCATCGATTCCCGGGAATCCGCCCAGACAACCTTCGACCAAGGCATCGGTGATGTTTTCAGTGTTCGAATCGCTGGAAATTTCGTCAATGACGATATGCTGGGCAGCCTGGAATTCGCGTGCGCGGCCGCCGGCGCCAAGCTCATTCTCGTCGTCGGTCATTCAGAATGCGGCGCCATCAAGGGCGCGTGTGACGATGTCGTGCTCGGCAACCTCACCCAAACCCTGGCGAACATCAAGCCGGCGGTGGCCGCCGTATCGGGTTTCGAGTCGGACCGCACATCCGCGAATGATGCATTCGTGCAGGCCGTGGCCGACAAGAACGTGGCGCTGACCATTGACAGAATCCGGCAGCGCAGTAGCATTCTTCGGGACATGGCCGACAAGGGCGACATCGCAATTGCCGGGGCCATGTACGATGTCGACACCGGCAAAGTGACCTTCTTATAACCCATAACGCGACCTGCGCGAAAACCATCAACATCTTAGGGGCGCGAGCGCGATCGTTCGCGGCGGAAGCATGACTGCAAGCAAGACCAAGACGATCGACATCGCGCTTCAGGGCGGGGGGTCGCACGGCGCCTTTACGTGGGGCGTGCTCGACCGCCTGCTGGACGATGAGCGGATCGATATCGCCGGCGTGAGCGGGACCAGCGCCGGCGCCATGAACGCCACCGCGTTGGTCCAAGGGCTCGCATCCGGCGGCCGCAGGGAGGCCCAGAGGGTGCTGCGTGACTTCTGGTCCAAGGTCAGCGCCGCCGCCCGGTTCAGTCCGATCCAACGCACCTTTTTCGACATCCTGATGGGACGCTGGAGCCTCGACCTCTCCCCCGGTTTCATCATGACGCAACACCTGCAGCGCATGTTTTCCCCGTACCAGCTCAATCCATTCGACATTAACCCGCTGCGCGACATCGTCGCCGACTTCTTTGATTTCGCCATCGTCAATCGCCCTGAAGCGCCGAAGCTCTTCCTGTCCGCCACCAACGTTCGGACGGGCCTTGGCAAGGTATTCCGCCAGCCGGAGATGACCGTCGACACCGTTATGGCTTCGGCGTGCTTGCCGTTCCTGTTCAAGGCCGTCGGAATCGATGGCGAGGCCTATTGGGACGGCGGTTACATGGGCAATCCGCCGCTTTTCCCGCTGATCGACGAGACCGATGTCAGGGATCTCGTGATCCTCCAGATCAATCCGTTCACGAGAACCGACATTCCCAAAACCGCCTACGAGATCGAGAACCGGCTCAACGAAATCACCTTCAACGCCAGCCTCGTCAAGGAGCTGCGCGCGCTCTATTTCCTAGCCGAGATCATTGACCATGAAGGCCTGGAACGCGAACGGTTTCGCGATGCGCGGCTGCACCGCATCGAAGCCGAAGACGAAATGCGCAAGCTCAGCGTCTCCAGCAAGCTCAACGCAGAATGGGCCTTTCTCCAGAAAGTTCACGACTCCGGCTGGCGGAGCGCGGACCGATGGCTCGAACAGCATTTCGACGATCTGGGCGTCCGCACCACGTGGGAGCCCGGCTTCGTTCTCTCCGAGAGCCTTAAACCCGCGCATCTGCCCGAGGGCGCCCCGAGAAAACTCAAGCAATGATCGATGTCGTCTTTATCCTGGTAGCCCTCGGGCTGCTTATGTACCTCGCGTTTCGCGGGATCTCGCTGATCCTGCTGGCCCCGGGCATGGCAATGCTGGCGGTCTTGCTGACCGGGGGCCTGCCGATTCTCGCCGCCTACACGCAGATCTTCATGACCAATACGGGCGATTTCATCGTCGCCTTTTTCCCCTTGTTTCTGCTGGGAGCCGTCTTCGGCAAGCTGATGGACGACAGCGGCTCCGCCAAGTCCATCGCGCGGTCGGTGAGCGCGTGGCTGGGTCCCCAACGCTCGATCATTTCGGTGGTACTCTGTTGCGGCGTGCTGACCTATGGCGGCGTTTCGGCGTTTGTCGTCGCCTTCGCGATTTTCCCCGTTGCCGCCGCTCTTTTCCGCTCCGCCGATATTCCCAAGCGCCTCATTCCGGGGACCTTGGCGTTGGGCGCCTTCACGTTCACCATGTCCGCCCTGCCGGGCTCTCCGGCGATCCAGAACGCCATCCCGATGCCGTTCTTCGGCACCACCGCGTTCGCGGCACCGGGCCTCGGGATCGTTGCCGCCATAATCATGTTTCTCCTGGGCATCGCGTGGTTGAACCGCCGCGCATCTAGCGCGCGGACGGCCAGCGAGGGTTACGGCGATCATGCGGACAGTCTTCCCGCGCAAGACGTCGTTATGCGCGAGCATGCGCTGGTTAGCGGCTTCGATATCGCCGAGTTGGCGGACGAATCGACCGGGGACGAGGATCCGCCGCCATTTGTGCTTGCGCTGTTGCCGGTCATTGTCGTCATCGTCGCGAACTTCGCCTTTGTAGAATTTATCGTGCCGCTCATGGACACCTCGTTCTTGGCGGAGCCCCGGTTCGGCGCGACCACCATCGAAAGCGTGCGCGGGGTCTGGGCCGTCATCGCGGCGCTGTTTCTGGCGATCCTGTTGCTGATCGTCTGTAATTGGGGGCGCTTGACGGACGTGCGATCGAGCTTCGACAAGGGCGCCGACGCATCGGTGTTGCCGATTTTCAATACCGCCAGCCTGGTGGGGTTTGGCGCCGTCATCGCCGCCCTGCCGGTGTTCGACCTGATCAGCGAGGCGGTCCTCTCCATCGGCGGGGGTAACCCGCTGGTGTCCGTCGCCGCGTCCGTGGCGGCGCTCTCCGCCATGACCGGCTCGGCCTCCGGCGGCATGAGCATCGCGCTCGACGCTCTCGGCCCGACCTTCGTGGACCTTGCGGGCGTCACCGGCGTCTCGCTCGACGCCATGCACCGGGTGACGGCGGTCGCCTCCGGAGCGCTCGACGCCCTGCCCCATAACGGCGCCGTCATCACACTGCTCACCGTCTGTGGGATCGGTCATCGCGACGCCTATCTCGACGTTTTCATGGTGGCGATTGTCGTGCCGATGATCTCGCTGGTGGCCATTATCCTCGCGGCAAGCGTGTTCGGTTCGTTTTAGGGACGGAAAGCGACGGCCGTTCGCGGCCGATGGCCGGCGCCCGCGCGGGGGGACGAAGTGGAAATCGACGGCAACATCGTTCGGATTCAGCCGTTTGTCGCGTTTACGATCGCGATCATCGTTCTGTTTGCCGGCAAGGCCCTGAACCGGAGGTTTGGCGCGCTGCGCCACCTCAATATTTCGGAATCGGTGAGTGGCGGACTGCTGATCTCAATCATACTGGCGGCGATCTATTTCGTTTTTCGGATCGAAGTGCATTTCGACCTGGCGGCGCGGCAATACCTGGTCGTCTACTTTTTCACCGCGATCGGCATCAACACATCGCTGCGTCATTTGCTGGCCGCGCGTCGCGCGCTCGTCACGCTTCTGGTCGCGTCCGTTGCCTACATTATCGTGCAGGACATCATCACCCTTACGACGGCGGGCGCGTTCGGTTATGCCGGACCCAAGGCTTTGCTCGCCGGCACCATTGCCTTGATCGGCGGCACCGATACGGTGATCGCCCTGGCGCCCACTTTCGTGGAGGAATTCGGGATCGCCAATGCCAAGGAAATCGGCATCGCCAGCGTGGCGTTCGGGTTGATCCTCGGCAGTCTTGCCGGCGGGCCCACCGCCCGGTATCTGATCCAAAGACACGGGCTTCGGCTCGACGCGGCCGGCGCGCGGGAAACGGAACTGGGCGGCGAGGGCGCCCGCGGCACGGTCGACACCATCGTGTTCCTGCAATCGATCCTCGTCATAAACATCTGCATCATCGTCGGGCTGGCGCTGAACCAGTTCATCGGCGACGCCGGGTATCGGGTGCCGTTGCCGGTTGTTTGTTTCGCGGTCGCCATTGTCCTTACCAGCGTCATTCCAACCCTGTTTCCCAAGATCGGCTGGCCCAGCAACACGTCGGCGATGGCTTTGATTTCGGAGTTTTCGCTGGGTACGCTGTTCGGCCTGTCGCTCATTGGCGCGCAGCTATGGGTCATCGCCGATCTGCCGGCCCAGCTTCTGACGATCATCCTGGCGCAGGTCGTGGCCACGGTGGCGGTGACGGTGCTTGTCATTTTCCGGATCATGGGGAGGGATCACGACGCCGCGGTCATGTGCTCGGGTTTTATCGGTTTCACGCTCGGATCCACCTCGACCGCGATGGCGAACATCAAGGCCATGACCGAGCGGACCAGCCGTTTGCACATCGCGCTCATCATCGTGCCGCTTGTGGCGATGCTGTCCGGCGACATCTTCAACAGGTTTCTGGTCCCGTTGTTTCTGGGCAGGTTCTGAGCGCGGGACCGGACATTGAGAACACCCGCGGAGGCTTGTCACAAGGCGTCAACCGGGACACAATCACGGCCGCTCACATTTTTTTCCGCAACATTCCCGGGGCCCGAAGAACATGTCGAACACCCTAGAAGCACAGTGGCGGCCCTCCAAACCCGGACGCCTTGCGAAACAGTTCGCGGTTCTGGGCTGGATCGGTTTTTGGATGCAGCTTGCGATGGTTGTGATTCCGGTCGCGTTGCTGATCTATGTCCTGTTCTTCAGCGGTCCCGAGTTCCGCTCAACGCCGGGGAATTGAGCTCGGCAACTACATGTCCTACGGCGGGTTGCTGGTGATGCTCTTCACCACCCTGTGGTTTTATCGGTATACGCGCTTGGCCAAGCGGATCGCGGACCCCGAGCTGTGTCCGTCCCGGGCCTCCGTGACGCGCACCCTCTGGATCGGTCTGTGGGCAAGTTGTCTGGGTATCGTGTTTTCCATGCTGTTGATGATGAACGCGGTATGGCGGATGCTCATCGTCCTCCTGGCCACGCCGCAGACCGGAGTCGCCATTACCTCGCCGCTCGGCGGAGACCCCGCGACGACATTGTCCGCCCTCGATGCGCTTAGCATGACCGTGCTCCTCGTCATTCTCGCCGCCGAGTTGATCTTGCTCACGTTCACTCTTTGGCTGCTTTTCCGGGTGACCCGGCCCTCGGCGGAAGATGCCGAGATCACGGCCTATGACGACGACTTTGAAGCGTTCGCGCCGTGAACCAAAAGCAATGACACGCTTCAAACGGCGAATATGGATCGGTCTGTCCCTGGTTTTGGTGGTTGCTCTCGGGCTCGGCTGGTGGTTTTACCAATTTATGTACGTGGGTCCCGACGCGGTCATACGGCGCGCCGAGGTTCTGTCGCTCCGGCGCATGACCGTGGCGCAAGTGGGCGAGCCGGGAATCTACCGTTTTTTCTACGTCACCAATCGCCATGCCGAGGGGAATGGCGAGCCCGTGAAGGAGCGCTTTGGCAGTGAGCGCGCCGAGACCGTCAAGTTCGGTTTCTTCGATACGAAAATCGAGCCCTCGTTGGGCGTCGGGATGCTGATCAATCCGAGCGATTGGTTTCTCAACGAGGAAATCCAGCTCAAACAGGTCAGAGGTCTGGACGAGGCCGCTTTTGTCGAGCAATTGCGAGGAACTCGTTCAAGACTCGCCCCATCGGTCGCTCCTCGTGGTCGTGCACGGATTTCGCGAAGCGTTCATTTCGGCCTTGCGCAAAACGGCTTTCCTGGGGCATGTCCTGGACATCGATGCTCCGCTGTTGCTGTTCGACTGGCCGGGCGATCAGGGAAGCACGTTGAGAGGGTACCAGCGCGCGCAGCGGGTCGCCCGCGACTCCGGAGCCGACCTCGCCGCTACTCTCCGGTTGATCGTCGAACAGGTCCGGCCCGAGAGGCTATGGCTGGTGGCCAACAGCATGGGCGCCGAGGTGGTCGCCAGCGCCTTCAGCCTGCTCTACGGAGACTCGAGCTTGGCCGATGCGGAAACCGTGATCGAGGACGTGGTATTGACGGCTCCGGACGTGGGCAGCGCGGAGTTCGACGAGCGGTTCAAGCGAGAAATCAATGCGTTGGTCCGGAACCTCACGGTTTATGTTTCCTCCAACGACCGGGCCTTGCTGATGAGCAGGCTCGTCAATCGCGCCCGCCGGCGGGGCGAGAGCACGCTGGACATCCGCAATCCGGACCAATTGGAAGAGGCCGCCGGCGTGTGGGACTGGATAGAGCCCGGGGACGAACGCACCACCTTGGTGGACGTTACGCCCATCAATCGGACTCGGAACTTCCACAATTTCAGCCTCGAGACTCCGGAGTTCTTCGACGATCTGTATTTGCGGCTTGTCAACAGGGTCACGCCGCGCAGCCGGCCGGAGTACCGGGTGCGGACGCCCGATGGCCGGGAATACGTGATCCTCACCCGTGGCCGGTAGGACGAACTCATGAGCGACCTCGCCACCATCACCCGCGTGTCCTTGGTTCGCACACGGAGCGCGGCGGCCGTCTTGGCGATCGCGATCTTGGTTCTCCTCCAGGCGTGTGGCGGCCCAGCCTTGGAACCTTGGCACACCGAAGAACTGACGCAGGAGTTTAGCGCGGAGAAGGCCGGCGACATCCGAACGCTCGATGACTATCGCCATCTCGAGGACAGGCTGTTCGCCGAACTGGAAGAGAAGGTCTACGGACACGTCGGAACCGGACCCGCGCATGAGCTCGAACGCTACAGCGCCGGCAGCGCCGCCGATCCGCAACACCGCGACCCGAACTGGAACCGCAGTTTCGAGTTGTCCTCCGACACGCCCGTGGGCGGCGTGCTGCTTCTGCACGGCATGTCGGATTCACCCTACAGTCTGCGGGTCCTGGGCGAAGCCCTCCACCGGCAAAATTACTGGGTGGTCGGATTGCGTCTGCCCGGCCACGGCACGGCGCCATCGGGACTCAAGCGTATCAGCCTGGAGGACTTGACCGCCGCGGTCGAGCTGGGCATGAGGCATCTCGCGTCCAAGGTTGGGGACAAACCGGTCCATATGGTCGGATATTCCACCGGGGGACCGCTGGCCGTGGGCTACGCGCTCGACGCGCTGGAAGGAAAGGCCTCGCCGGCGCCGGCCAGCCTGGTGCTGATCTCTCCGGCGATGGGCATCCATCCGGCGGTGGCGCTGGCGAAGTGGAAAAACCGGCTGGCCCTTGTCCCGGGTCTGGAAAGACTTGCCTGGGCCCAGATTTTGCCCGAATTCGATCCCTACAAGTACAACTCGTTCGCCACCAATGCCGGTGACGTGGTTCACCGGCTGACCCGATCCGTCGCCAGCCGCGTCGGATCCCGGGCCCGGTCGGGCGCGAACGCGGATTTTCCTCCCACCCTGGTTTTCCAGTCGACCGTCGATTCCACCGTGTCGACCGGCGCCATTGTGGACCGGTTGCTGCGGCAACTGCCGCCCGATCGCCACGAACTCGTGCTGTTCGACATCAATCGGTTCGCGGTGAAATCGATATTGCTGATTTCCGACCCGGGCCCCGTGACCGCCCGGCTGATGGCCGACGACACCCTGCCGTTCGCCGTCACCCTGGTCACCAACGAGACCCCGAAGACCACCAAGGTCCAGGCATTCCGTAAACCGCCGTTCTCGCCGGAGGCCGCGCCGGCCGAGCCCCTGGACCTGTCATGGCCGGTGGACGTGGTCTCCTTGTCGCACGTGGCCTTGCCTGTCCCGCCCGACGATCCCCTTTACGGCCGGCGTCCGCCGGAAAACGAGGACGTGCTCTTTCTCGGACAGATGCCCCTGCAGGGCGAACGGGGGCTGCTCAAGGTGAGCGGCGATTGGCTCCTGCGGTTGAGACACAACCCCTTTTATAGTTTCATGGAAGCGCGAGCGCTGGCATGGATAGACGCCGCCAACAGCCAAGCGGCGGGCTCCGGCGCCACCGCCAAGTGACATGGCGCCGCGCAGGCCGCTTCGTGCAACTGTCGCGGGTTAATGTGCCCTGGCTTGACGATATGACGGGTCTGGTCGTATGTGTTCGGCAATAAAAAAAGGCTGGCTCTGTGTCGATGTCTGGGAGGGTACGAAATGTTCACGCTGAGTGACGTCGACGAAATCACCTCGACCGAGTCGGTATCCACGGGCCATTTGCCATCAGCGGAAGTGGTCGCCGAGTCCGTGCGCGAGGCCTATGAACGTTACCGCGCGCTCGACGAGGGTGTCGTCGCCGACTACATACCGGCGCTCGGCCGGGTGTCCCGCGATCTCTTCGGTGTTTGCGTCGTCGGCGTCAACGGCGCCGTGCATGAGATCGGTGACGCCGAGCACGAGTTTTCGATCCAAAGCATATCGAAGCCATTCGTCTTCGCCCTGATCTGTCAGGCCATCGGCGCCGAGCCGGCGCGCGAGAAAATTGGCGTGAATGCCACGGGACTGCCATTCAACTCGGTGATGGCGGTGGAACTCAATACCGACCGGACGATGAACCCGATGGTCAACGCCGGGGCCATCGCGACGACCAGTCTGGCGCCCGGCGACACCGCCGACGAGAAATGGCGTTTTATTCAGGAGGGATTGTCGCGGTTCGCCGGCCGGACTCTCGAGCTGGATACGGAAGTCTATGAATCCGAAGCGGCGACCAATCTGCGCAACCGCGGCATCGCCAAGCTGCTCGAGGGCTACGGCCGCATGTATTTCGACGCACTGGCGGCGACCGACGTCTACACCAAGCAATGCTCGCTTCGGGTCTCGTCCAAGGACCTCGCGGTGATGGCGGCCACGCTCGCCGACGGCGGAGTGAACCCGGTCACCGGGCAGCGCGTTATCGATCCCTTGAATTGCAAGCGCGTCCTCGCCATCCTCGCGACCGCCGGGCTCTACGAGCGATCGGGCGACTGGCTCTACGAGATCGGTCTACCCGGCAAGAGCGGCGTGAGCGGCGGCATTGTCACCATTTCACCCGGCAAGGGCGGCCTTGGCACCTTCGCGCCGCCGCTCGACGCCGCCGGCAACAGTGTCAAGGGCCAGCGCGTCACCAAGTATCTCTCCGAGCGCCTCGGTCTCAACTTATTCGCATCGAGACCGGAAACCTGAGCGGACAGGCGGCCCCATCGGCGGCGCGCTTCGAGATCGAGCGCCAGCAACCGGCCAACAAAACGATCGCATTAGGACAGAGTGAAAATCATGACAACAGCGAGCGCCGCGGCGCCGGGCACCGGCGCGGAAGTCAAAGAATCCTGGACCCCGATGATCGCCATCGCGCTGGGCCAGGTGATCATGTCGTTCAATGTGGCGGCGCTCCCGGTTTCGATGAGCGGGATGGTGGAGAGCTTCGGGGTGCCGCCGACCACGGTCGCGACCGGGATCGTGATGTACTCCCTTTCCGTCGCCGGCCTCGTGATGCTCGGCGCGAAGCTCACCCAACGCTTCGGCGCGACGACGATGTTTCGCATCGTGGTCGCGATCTACGCCGTCGCCCAGACGCTGATGACCTTTAGCCCGAACGCGACCTTGATGCTGACGGCGCAGGGCCTTTGCGGGATGGCGGCGGCGGTGATCGTGCCGGCGCTCGTGGCGCTGATCGCCAATCACTACCGCGGAACCCAGCAGGCCACCGCCGTCGGCGCCTTGGGCTCGGCGCGCGCCGGCGCCAGCGCCGCGGCTTTCCTGATCGGCGGCGTGCTCGGCACCTTCACCGGCTGGCGCCCCGTATTCGCTATCCTGATCGTGGTCGCCGGCATCGTTTTCCTTTTGAGCTTTAAGTTGAAGGCGGACAAAAGGCGGCCCGAAGTGCAGATTGACGCCCTCGGCGTCGTCCTCGCCGCGGCCGCCATCATTCTGATCAGCTTCGGCTTCAACAATCTCAACCGCTGGGGCCTAGGGGTCGCGGGGCCCGGCGCGCCGTTCGATCTTCTCGGCCTGTCGCCGGCGCCGGTGATGATTGTTGTCGGTATTATCCTTCTGCAGTGCCTGATCGCTTGGTGCCGCAGGGTGGCGGCCGCCGGCAAGACACCGCTGCTCGATCTTCGGGTCGTTATGTCGTCGTCCGAGCGGGCCGCGGTCTATACCATGTTCGCGGTTGTGGCTCTCGAGGCGGCGCTCAACTTCTCGGTGCCGCTCTACATCCAGATTGTGCAGGGCCGTACGCCGCTGGCGACCGCAATAGCCATGATGCCGTTCAACCTGACCGTGTTCTTCACCGCCATTCTCGTCGTTCGGCTTTACAAAATATTGACACCGCGGCAGATCGGGCGGATCGGGTTCTGCGTTTGCACCGTGGCCCTGCTTTGGCTCGCCTTCGTCGTCCGCAACGACTGGACGGAATTGCCCGTGCTCATGGGTCTGTTCGTCTTCGGCCTCGGCCAGGGCGCGCTCGTGACGCTCGTCTTCAACGTCCTGGTCACGGCGGCGCCCAAGGAATTGGCGAGCGACGTCGGCTCCCTGCGTGGCACCACGCAGAACCTGGCCGCCGCGGTCGGCACGGCCGTGGCCGGCGCCTTGATGGTCGGGCTCCTGAGCACGGTCGTCATGCGCCACCTCGCCGAAAATCCAGAATTTCCGACCGAGATCCAGGCCCAACTCGATCTGGACAGAATCAATTTCGTCAGCAACGAACAGTTGCTGGTGATCATGGAGCGAACCACGGCGACGCCAGGGCAGGTCGAGGAAGCGGTGCGTATCAACACCGAGGCGCGCCTCGGGGCGCTCAAAATCGGCCTCTTGATCATGGCCGGTCTCGCCGCGCTGACGATCATCCCGGCCGGCCGGTTGCCGAACTACCGGCCCGGCGAGATGCCGGCCAACCCGCCGCTTCCCTCGCCCGAGGAGGAAAAGCGGGTGGCGCGAGAGCTGGAGGAGAAAGGGTTCGCGGAATGAAGCCGCGCCTCCTCGTTCTCTCGCTCGGCGGCACGATCACGATGGTGCCGACTGCGGGGGGCGGCATCGCGCCCAAGCTGGGCGCCGCCGAGCTCGTCGCCTCGGTTCCGGCGCTGGCCGACGTCGCCGAGATCGAGGTGGAATCGCCGTTGCGCGTGGCGAGCCCGTCGTTGACCGTCTCCAATCTGATCGAGGTGGCAAAACGGATCGAAAGCGCATTCGCCGGTGGCGTCGACGGGGCGGTCGTCATCCAGGGCACCGACACGATCGAGGAATCCGCTTTTATTCTCGATCTGCTGGTGGCCGGGGACCGGCCCGTGGTGGTCACGGGCGCCATGCGCGGCGCCGATGCGCCCGGCGCCGATGGTCCGGCCAACCTTCTGGCCGCCGCCCGCGTCGCCGCGTCGCCCGAGGCGCGGGGCCTCGGCACGCTCGTCGTCCTGAACTACGACATCCACGCCGCCCGCTTCGTCCAGAAATCGCACACCGCCGTGCCGTCGGCCTTCCTCTCGCCCCTTGCCGGCCGGTTGGGGACGGTGATCGAGGCGCGGCCACGCTTCTACGTCCGCGTCGCGCGCAATTCCTGCCTCGATTCCGGCGGCGGCCCGCCGGAGCCCGTGGCGCTCGTCAAGGCCGTCATGGGCAGCGATACGCGTCTCTTTGGCGCGCTCGCCGATATGGGTTTTGCCGGGGCCGTCGTCGAAGGGATGGGGGCGGGGCACGTGCATGCCGACGCCGCTTCCGTCCTCGGCGACCTCGCCGCCCGCTTGCCTGTGGTCCTTGCCTCGCGGGTGATGACCGGGCCGGTCTTCACCGAAACCTACGGCTATCCGGGCGGCGAAATGGACCTGATCGAGCGCGGCCTGATCCCCGCTGGCTATCTTTCCGGTCTCAAGGCGCGGATATTGTTGAGTTTGATGCTCCGCGCGACCCGGGACCGCCAGAGCATCGGCGACGCGTTCGGCGCCTATCGCTAGATGTTCGGTCCCCGAATGGCAGGGTCTCTCGTCCCGCTCGTCAAGTCTTGACTTAACCCGATTGGCTTTGCCCTGTATGGTTTGCGCCCGGAACAGGAAGATTGGGAAAACGTCATGCCGCTGAACGCGATCCGCGATTTCTTCAAGATGGAGGCCGCCGGCGGTATCGTGCTGGTGGTTGCCGCCGCCCTCGCGGTGGTGGTGTCGAATTCCCAGTTCGCCGGCATCTACGACGGTTTTCTGACCCTGCCCCTCCAGATCCGCGTCGGTCCCCTGGATATCGACAAGCCGCTGTTGTTATGGATCAACGATGGCCTGATGGCGATCTTCTTTTTCCTGGTGGGCCTGGAAATCAAACGCGAACTACTGGAGGGCGAGCTCTCGACGATCTCGCAAGCGGCGTTGCCGGCGGTGGCGGCGGTGGGCGGAATGGCCGTCCCCGCCTTGATTTACGTCCTCATCAACTTCGGGCAACCGGAAAATCTCAAGGGTTGGGCGATCCCGGCGGCCACCGACATCGCCTTCGCCCTGGGGGTCATGGCGCTGATCGGAAAAAAGGTGCCGCTGTCGCTCAAGATTCTCCTCACGGCGATCGCCGTCTTCGACGACCTTGGCGCCATCGTCGTGATCGCGCTGTTTTATACCGCCGACTTGTCGCTGATTTCGTTGTATCTGGCGTTGGCGGGACTCGCGATTCTGGTGGTTATGAATCTGATGAACGTCACCAAGATTTCGCCTTATATCGTGGTTGGAGCGATCATCTGGATCTGTGTGCTCAAATCCGGTGTCCATGCGACGCTCGCCGGAGTCGCCATCGCCTTGACCATTCCGCTCAGGGCCACGGACGCCGACGGCCATTCTCCGCTCCGGCACCTGGAACATGGCCTTCATCGCTGGGTCGCGTTCGGGGTTCTGCCGATCTTTGCGTTCGCCAACGCCGGGGTCACGTTCGCCGACATCGGTCTTTACAATTTCGTGGAGCCGGTGAAGCTGGGTGTTTCCGCCGGCCTGTTTTTCGGCAAGCAGATCGGAATTTTCGGCACGCTGTACCTGATGATCCGATGGGGGATCGCACGCATGCCGGAGGGGACCAACTGGATCCAGCTCTATGGCTTGTCGATGTTGTGCGGCATCGGTTTCACCATGAGCTTGTTCATCGGCGGCTTGGCGTGGGAGCACTCCGACTTCTACGCGCCGGTCCGTCTTGGCGTGATTACCGGCTCGGTTCTCTCCGCGGTGGCGGGATTTGTGGTAATCAGTTTCGGGACCGTGACCAAACCGGTAGTGCGGACCGCGCCCGTACCGCAAACCGCGCCAACGCCGGTGGAAGAGGGCGCCGCGACGGAAACAGTGGACGAAAAACTCTGAGCGCCGGTGGTATAATGTTTTTATCCATCGGTTAATGCGTGTAACGTCCGACCGGTCTGAATTTTGCGGAGCCTTGACCATGATCCCTTCCACCAAACGCGGGTTCGCGGCGTTGTTGCCGTTGCTAGCCTTGATTGCCGCCGTGTTCGCCCTGTCGGCGTGCGAGCTGGCGTATCATGAGTTCAGCGCGGAGAGACAGCCGGGATGCAGTCCGTGGAAGGTAGGATGTCAACCGGCTATCGACGTGGCCGGCGAGGGTCCCATCCAGACAACCTGGTATGACGTTCATCGTTGGCAGTTGGTGAGCGCCGCCGAACAGGCTCCCCATCGTCAATGCGACACGGTGGCCCTCGGCTGCCAATTCGTCATCATGTTCGACACGCTCGACCAGCAGTACTTCCAGCCGCTCTAATACCAACGGTCGTTAATAATGACCGTTGGTATGAACCACCCCGACCGTTCAGTGGGAGAGGAAAAGCGGAATTTTAGAGCGTTTGATCACCCCAAGCGCGTTCTTACCGAAGCGCTGGTTCCAAAGCACCTTGAAGTAGCTGCTGCCGAGTACGATCATATCGGCGTCGATCGCCGCCGCGTGGGCGAGTAGCGCGCTCCGGGCGTCGCCCTGGATATGCGCACCAACGGGATCGTAGCCGTGCTGGCGGCAATATTCCGCCGCTTGGTCGAGAACAGTTTGGGGTGTCTCGTTGCTTTTCGGCTTGCCGACGCAGACAATGTGCACACGCACCTCCGGCCACAACGACATTTGTATAAACCGCTTCATCGTATTGGCGGAACCGGGCGACCCGTTGTACGCGATGAGCGCCGTGCGGATAGGCCGCGAGTTCTCGGTCACGGCGCACATCGGGCGCACGCCCCGTGCAACCAGCTCCAGCAAGGTCTCATGCGGCTGGGCGACGACGTCGTCGTCGAACCATCCTCGCGCACCGATCACAAAGAGATCGTGGTAGCGCCACGCCGCGGCCAAGACGTCCAAGGGATGGCCCTCTTGCCGGATCACCCGCACCGGGACGTTCGCCGCCGCGCACGCCGCTTCGAGTTTCGCGATGGCGCTTTCGTCCAGCTTGTGGCTTTGTTCGATGCGCGCCTTGCGCAAATCGTGAGCGTAGCTGCCGGCCCCCATCGGCACGGGACCGATCAAGGAGAGGCGATCCACGTCCACGACCGAGAGGAGGCTCATTTCAGCGCCATGCCGCCGGGCTAAATCGACCGCAAACTCGATCTTCGCTGGTAGGACCGTCATTCCCGAAACGTCTACGATAAGCCGTTTTATCAAATTTAGCGCTCCCCCAAACACCAAGGTAACGATGGGTTAGATTTGCCGGTAAACCGCTCGGCACTGCCGCAATTCGTGCCATACCGAATCGTGCCATACCGAGGCCGACCGGCTACATTACCACGCCTTGACCGCCAAAATATCGCAAGGTGGATTTCTCAGCATGTCGTGCGCGACGCTTCCAAGCAAGGCATGAGCAACACCGGTCCGGCCGTGGGTGCCGATAACAAGCAGATCGGGTTTTAGCCGATTTACATGACGATCGATGACACCGCGAACCGTACCTTGTTGCATGATACGCTCGAGCTTGAATGGTTTCGCTTCGAAGGGAAAGAGGAAAGTTGCCATTTCCTCCTCGACCATTTTTTGAAATTGTTCCTCATGCTGTTTTCTGACCGCCGTTCGCGCGTCATCGCCATAGAGGAATCCTTTGAACGGCACGTCATAGGCATGAACGACATGAAACTCGCCACTCGGTGCGAAATTGACCGCAAATTCAATCGCGCGCCGTGAGTAGACTGAAAAGTCGGCGCCCACTATGATCCGCTGATAGGGGCCGCTTACGCGATCTTTCACCAGAACGACAGGAATGTTGCCGGCGCGAATGACGCGCTCCGCCGTGCTGCCACGGAACATATCCTTGAACACATCCTTGCGATGTAAGCCAAGGACAATGAGTTCAGCGTCGACTTTCTCCGACATTTCGAGAATACCGACATAGTGCCTCCCTAAAACAACTTCGATCGAGATGCTCGGTTGGTTGCCTTCCGTGAGCGTGTCGACATGCTCTTGAATAGCCTCCTTCGCCGCTCTTTGTTGCGCATAGGCGAGTGATGGCGGCAAGTCTTCGTCGACCACATGGACGATGGTCAGATCGCTGCCGCGGTCGCGAGCAAGGATGGCCGCGCGCTCCAGCGCTCGGTCGGAGCGGGCGGAGAGATCGGTCGCCATCAAGATGCTTTTCATCGACATGCTCCAATCTTGGTCGAGTGGTCCGTTCCCCAAACCTGGGACAACTTGTATCAGGCTACCCGATCACGTGGTAGCCGCCGTCCACGTACATGGTATCGCCGGTGATCAGCTTGGCGAAGTCGGTGGCCAGGAACGCGGTGGCCACGCCGACGTCCTCGATGGTGACCAGGGCGCGGGACGGCGCGCGTTCGGCCGCCTTTTCCATCAATTCGTCGAAACGCCCGATGCCCGACGCCGCCCGGGTCTTGATGGGCCCCGGCGAGATCGGATTCACCCGGATGCCTTTCGGCCCCAGCTCGGCCGTGAGGTAACGCGCCGTCGCTTCGAGCGCCGCCTTGACGGGGCCCATGACGTTGTAATTCTCGACGACCTTTTCCGCCCCGAAGTAGCTCATGGTGAACAGCGCGCCGCCGTCCTTCATGAGGGGTTCGGCCAGCCTGGCCATGCGAATGAAGGAATGGCACGAGACGTCCATGGCCATCATGAACCCCTCTCGGGAGCAGTCGGTCACCCGGCCATGCAGATCTTCCCGAGGCGCGAAGGCGATGGAGTGCAACGCAAAGTCGAGCCGCCCCCACTGCTTGCCGATGGCTTCGAACACCGCGTCCAACTGCCCCTCTTCGCGGACGTCGCAGGGCAGGTAGAGCGCCGGCGGTATATCGAGAGCCTCCGCCAGCGGCTGGGTGAACTTCTTCGATTTCTCATTCAGATAGGTCATGCACAAATCGGCGCCGATCCCCCGGAACGCTTGGGCGCATCCCCAGGCGATGGACTGGTCGTTGGCGACGCCGAGAACAATCCCCTTTTTGCCCGCCAATAGCGGCAGCCCTTGTTCGCGCCGCGATTTCAGATAATCGAGCAATTTGGTGTTGATGGTCGTCTCAGTCATTGGTTCCCTTCCTTTCCGTCAAAACCCGCAGCGTGTGGATGGCGATCATCCGCTCTTCGTCGGTGGGGATCACCCAGGCGCCGACGGGGCTGTTTTCGGTGCTGATGCGGGGGCCGCCCCAACGGTTCGCTTCGGAATCGAACTCGATGCCGAGCCAGGCCGCCCGGCGGCAGACCTGTTCTCGGATTTCCGGCGCGTGTTCGCCGATGCCGGCGGTGAACACCAACGCGTCGATCCCTTCGAGGGTAGCGGTCAACGCGCCGAGGTGTTTGGCGATGTGATAGACGAACAACTCGATGGCTTCCGCCGCCCGGGGATCGTCGCTGGCGAGCAGATCCCGCATGTCGTTGCTGATGCCCGAAACCCCGAGCAGACCGGACTCCTTGTAGAGCAGGTTCTCGATGGCGCCGGCGCCCATGCCGAGGCTCTGAAGGCAGTACAGCACGACCCCCGGATCGAGGGCGCCGGTCCGGGTCCCCATGGGCAGGCCATCCACCGCCGTGAACCCCATGGTGCTCTCGATGCTGTGGCCGTCCCGGATGGCGCACATGCTGGCGCCGCTGCCCAGATGGGCGACCACCGCCCGCGCCGCCCCGGGCGCGTACTCCGGCAGCTTGCGGGCGATGTACTCATAGGAGAGGCCATGGAAGCCATACCGGCGCACGCCCGTGTCGGTCAGGGTGCGCGGCAGCGCGAACATCTGCGCCACCGGCGGCTGGGTTCGATGGAAGGCGGTGTCGAAAGAGGCGACCTGGGGAAGCTCGGGGTGGGCCTCCGCGAGCGCGCGGATGGCGGCGAGGTTGTTGGGTTGATGCAAGGGCGCCAACGGCGCCAGCTTTTCCAGTTCCGTCATCACGCCGGCGTCGATAAGGGTGGGTTCCGAGAAACGCAAGCCGCCGTGCACTACCCGGTGCCCCGCGGCGGCCACCCTGACGCCTGTGGCGTTTTCCTCGATCCACGCGATGAGGTGGTGAAGGCTTTCGGCGTGTCCCACGGACGCTCCCTTTGGCCAACGGTGTTCGCCAATGAGTTCGCCGCCGTCATCTTTTACGGAGAAGTAGGGAGCGGTGCCGATGCCTTCGATCTGTCCCTTGCCCCACAAATCGGGTTCACCGGTTTCGGACTCCGCGAAGCCGGCGAATTTGATGCTGGAAGACCCGGCATTGATGACCAGAATCGCGGTCCGCACGGCGGCTATTCCGCCGCGACCGCGGCCAATACGGCTTTACGCCGGTGCTCGACGAGGAGCACGGTCACGGCGCACGACGCCAGGCGCGTGCGCGCGCTATCGGCGCGGCTGGTCAGGACAATGGGAACGCGGGCGCCGAGGACGACACCGGCGGCTTCGGCGTCGGCCATGAAGGTCAACTGCTTGGCCAGCATATTGCCGGCCTCCAAATCGGGAACCACGAGAATGTCGGCCATCCCCGCCACGGGGGACACAATTCCCTTGGTTTCGGCGGCTTCCAGGTCGATGGCGTTGTCGAAGGCCAGCGGTCCGTCGACAAGACCGCCCGTTATCTGACCCCGCTCGGCCATCTTGCATAGCGCCGCGGCGTCGAGCGTCGAAGGGATGCGGGGCGTCACCGTCTCCACCGCCGACAAAATCGCCACTTTCGGTACTTCCAGACCCATGGCGTGCGCGAGATCGATCGCGTTGCGGCAGATATCGGCCTTGGCCGCCAGATCGGGAAAAATACTGATGGCGGCATCGGTGACGATGATGGGCCGCGCGTAGGTAGGAACCGACAAGAGGAAACAGTGGCTGATGTGCCGCTCGGTTCGAAGCCCCTTTTCCTTGCTCATCACCGCATGGAGCAGCTCGTCGGTGTGAAGGCTGCCTTTCATCAACGCCTGGGCTTCGCCGGCCCGCACCAGGGCCACGGCTTGCTCGGCCGCGTGATGACTGTGCTCGGTGGAAATCAACCGGTACCGAGAAATGTCGAGCCGTTCCTGTTCCGCGATGGCGCGGATTTTCCGCTCCGGTCCCACCAGGATCGGCTCGATCAGGCCGCGCTCGGCCGCCTGAATCGCGCCAACGAGCGCGTCGTCGCTGCACGGATGAACGACGGCGGTGGCGACCGGCTCTAATCCCTCGCATGCCTCGATGAGGTGGAGATAGCGGTCCTCGCGCCGGAGCTGCACCTTCGGAAAATCAACGATCGGCTGGCTGATCTTTTCGGTCGGCGCAACGACCTCGGCGCAGGCGACGATGAGGTCATCGCCGTTTCCGTCGGCGCACCGGCAATCGACGACAATCGTGCCGGTTTCCGGACGCTTTTCCTTGACCGTGACGGTTGCCGTGACCCGCTGACCAATCGGAAGGGGCTTGAGGAACTCAATCTTGGCGGCGCGGACCATCGATCCCATTCCCGGCAATTTCGTGCCGACAATGGTCGCAAACAGGGATGCTCCCCACATGCCGACACCACTCGCCTCCAGAAAATCGCCTTCACAGGGCGCCGCCTTCTTCACGGTCTTGATGTTGGGGTTGGCGGTAACAGCGGCCCAGGTCTCGATATCGTCCTTCCTGAGCGCTACCGACACGCTCGCCGAGTTGCCCACCTGGATTTCGTCGAATGTCTTGTTTTCCAACATTTCGGTCATGGCGCGCGGTTCCTGTATCCGTCGAGTTTTTTGCAATGCACAATGATAGTACGAAAACAATTGCAGGAATGCGACATTGCAAATCTCGCCCCGTCGAAAAGACCGTTGCCGGTGTCGCCCCTGTGGGGATATGCGGGTTTCACCGTCCCCGGCTTGAACGCCCGGCCCTTCCGGTCGATAAAGGGGTATTGAGTCCACCCCCAGCCCTCGCGAAGGGGCGCCGCCGATGCATTTGGACGCGTTTCTCCTGGCCGCCGTGTTCTTGCTCAGCGCCGCGGCGGTCTTCGTTTTTCTGTTCAAACGGCTCGGTCTCGGCTCGGTTTTGGGCTTCCTGGCCGCGGGGGTTATCGCCGGTCCGTCGGGGTTCGCCATTACCACGCAGGTGGATCAGCTTCGCCACTTTACCGAACTCGGGGTGGTGCTGCTGCTGTTCATTATCGGCCTGGAGATGCAACCCAAGAAGCTCTGGGACATGCGTCGCGCCGTGTTCGGCATGGGTTCGGCGCAGGTGGTGCTGACCGGCGCGTTGATCGCCGCATATGTCATGCTCAACGGTTTCCAAATGAAAGCGGCGATCATCCTCGGCCTCGGATTTGCGTTGTCGTCCACCGCGTTCGTGCTGCAAATGCTGGGAGAACGGGGCGAGATGGCCACCAAGCACGGCAAGGCCGCGTTCGCGGTTTTGTTGATGCAGGATATCGCCATCGTGCCGCTGCTCGCCATGGTTCCGGTGCTGGCGGACGCGCCGGTCATGACGGACGAGCAGCCGTTGTGGCTGGAGGCCCTCGCGGTCGTTGGCCTGATCGCCGGCGTGCTTTTGGTGGGTCGATACGTCATCCCCTGGGTTCTCGCCAAGGCGGCGCAAAGCCGCAACATGGAAGCCTTCGGGATCGTCACCATGTTGGCCGCTCTCGGCGCGGCTTACGTCATGGAGCTGGTGGGCGTCTCCATGGCGCTGGGCGCGTTCTTGGTGGGGATGATGCTGTCGGCGTCCGACTATCGCCACCAGATCGAGGCGTCCGTGGAACCGTTCAAGGGCTTGATGCTCGCCTTGTTCTTCATCTCGGTCGGGATGTCCATCAATCTGGGCCTGTTGCTCAACAACTGGGCGGAATTGGCAAAGTCGGTTGTCGCCCTGCTGATCTTGAAGGTGCTCACCCTGCTTGCGGTGGGCCTGATCTTCGGGCTCGGCCGTGGCGCGGCCGTGCGAACCGCCTTTATTCTCTCGCAGTGCGGAGAATTCGGCTTCGTTCTGTTCGGCGCCGCCCATGCCGCCGGATTGCTGACTCCGGAAATGTTCGCCATTGCGTTGTCATTGATCACCGTCACCATGATCCTGACACCGCTCATGACCAAACTAGGCGACCTGCTCGCGGTTCGGGTGGGCGGTGCGCCCGGCCCCGCGGCGGCGGCCGAACACGAACGCGTGCAGCTCGAACGGCACGTGGTGGTGGCGGGGTATGGTCGGGGCGGACGGGTCGTCTGTTTGATGCTCGAGAACAGCGGGATTCCATTCGTCGCCTTCGACACCGATCCGCACCGGGTGTTTTTGGGTAAGCGCGAAGGACACAATGTCCGCTTCGGCAACATGACCGATCCGCATGTGATCGATTCCGCGGGCGTTGGCGACGCGGTGGCCCTGGTGGTGACGCTGTACGACATGCACCAAGCCGAGCGGCTGGTCAGCACGGTGCGCAATTTCTATCCCGGCATCCCGGTTTATGCCCGGGTGCGCAACCTGACGGTCCGCGACGCCATGCTGGCGCAAGGCGTCAGTCACGCCGTCCCGGAAGCGGCGGAAGGAAGCTTGCAGTTGGGCAAGGCGGTGCTGCAGGGCGTCGGCAAGAACGATACGGACATCCGAACCCTGCTCGAGGATTTGCGCCGCGAGGACTATGCGATGCTGCGATTTCGCACGTGACGGCCATAAACGGACATCGCAGGGGCGTGCAGATCCCGCTGCGCACGGCGATGGTGCTCGGTTTGGGGGGCCTGATGCTGCTGGCGGTGGCGGTGGCGCTTTGGCTCGGATACCGGGGCACCCGGGAAACGACCGTCGAGCTGATGAGCGATTCGGCGAAGACCATCCTGAATTCGACGGTCCACGTGTTCGAGCGGGAACTGGATCCGGTCGTCGATCAGGCCATGTGGATCGCCGACGGGCTCGCCTCGGGCCTTGTCGATTTCAGCGACCTGGACCGGCTCGACATGTTCATTCGCGGCGCGCTGGCGGCCACACCCGACCTGACCGGACTGGCTCTATTCACGCCCGATGACCGGGAGCGCCTGTACAGGAGGGGCGTCGAGCGGGCCGTGCTCGCGGACCGTTCGTCCGACGAGGAATTCAAGCATTGGATCGGCGGCATTCAGGATTGGCGAGGCCCATCATGGGGGGCGCCCGTCTGGGTCGACGACCTGCGCGAAACCATCATCAACCTGCGCACCCCTCTGTTCAGGAATGGACGCTTTCTCGGCGTGTTGATTCAAGGCGTGAGCGTCGCCGATCTCTCCCGCGCGCTCTCCACCGAGAACGCCGCCGACGACTGGGTTCAGTTCGTCCTGTACGACCGGACCTGGGTCCTGGCCCATCCGGCGATGACCGACCCTCGCAAAATGTACTCCGGCGCGGAACCGCTGCCGGCCCTGGCGGCGTTCGAGGATGGCATTCTCTCGAAAATATGGGCTCCCGACCGGACGCCGCTGGAGTTCATTCACCCCGATACCGGGATCCAGGGGGGCACCATTACGGTGGACGATCATCCGTACGTCTTCTTGTATCGGGAACTGAGCCGCTACGCCGACAAGCCGCTGATTCTCGGCATCTATTTCGACAGGGATGTGATCGGGGAAACCGTGCAGATCACGCGGCTGAGGAGAGTTCTCTACGCCGGGACCGCCATTATCGTGCTTTCCGTCATCGCCGCCTTGCTGGTGGGGCGGGCCATCGGTCATCCCATCGTTCGCCTGTCCGACGCCGCGGAGACCATCAAGGGCGGCGATCTGGATCGCTTCGAACCGCTCCCGCGAACGGCTTTTCGCGAGATCACCGACGCGTCGCTGTCATTCAATGCCATGGTCGAGGGATTGAAGGAACGCAACCTGGTGCGTGGGCTGCTCGGCAAGTATGTGCCGGAGGATGTGGCGAAGAACCTGATCAAGGACCGGGGCGCGATCGAGCCGATTTCCGCCGAAGCCACGATCATGTTCACCGATATCGCCGGGTTCACCACGATTTCGGAGTCCATCACGCCGGAGGAAATGGTGGACATGCTCAATGACTACTTCACCGTTCTGGCCCGGATCCTCGAGGACCATGGCGGCGTCATCGCCCAGTTCCAGGGCGACGGCCTGATCGCCATGTTCAACGTCCCGGTTCCCGATCCGGATCACGCGGCCGAGGCGGTGCGCTCGGCCCTGGAGATCCAGAAAGCGGTGGGGGCCCGGCCGTTCGCCGGCCACGCGCTAATCTGCCGCATTGGTCTCGCCACCGGAGAGGTGGTGGCGGGAAGCGTCGGCGCCAGCGACCGGCTCACCTTCACGGTCTACGGCGACACCGTCAACCTGGCCTCGCGTTTGGAGCAGATGAACAAGCAGTATGGCACCCGGATCTTGGTGCATCAGCGAACCGCCGAGCTGGCGGGAGATTTTCCGTTCGAGGGCATCGGGATGGTGACCGTCCGCGGCAAGGCCGAGCCGGTGACCGTTTTCACGGTCCGTTAAGCGCGGTCACATCGTCTCGATCATCAGTCTTTCTTGAGCCACGCCATGGCGGCGTCCCGCTGCGCCAGCGCGAACACACGGACCTCGGTGGGCGCCACGTTGTCCTCGATCCTTGAACACTCGTCCATCCATTTGTCGCCGGCGACGATGGCCATGCGCTGGATGCGATCGTGGTGGGACCGGCCGAACCAAGCGCTGGAGGTTTTGGCGCCCTCGTCCCAGCCCTCCAGCTTTTCCCAATCCACCAGCACCCGGACGTAAGCGTGCTTGGCCATGATGCCGTCGAACGCTTCCGACAGCGAATCGTAGTCGTTGTCGCGCAGCATGCCGATGGCCTTGAACGTGACGACGATGCTGTCGCCCTCTTCCACCAGTTCGTACATTCGGGCACTCCCTTTGCCGGAGGGGTGGGCAAATCCTCCCCTCCTGCTTAGCACAAGGGCCAAGCGGCGCAAACTCCCATCACGAAAGCGTTATGAAGGGGCGGCGGCGCCACCGCTTTAACCGTCCTTGATCCTGATCCATATTTGTTGCACGCACGTATCAGTTCCGAGAACGAAGGATCAGAAACCATGTGGTTCACGTCCAAACACAAAGTCACCGTTCCGGCTCCCGGTGAGGCGCTGCCGGGGCGTTCAACCCCGCTAACCGTATCCAATGTCCACCACGTCAACGGCAACCCGCTGCGGCCGCCGTTCCCGGACGGCCTGGAAACGGCGGATTTCGCCATGGGATGCTTCTGGGGCGCCGAGCGCAAGTTCTGGCGGGCCCCCGGGGTGTTCACCACCATGGTCGGCTACGCCGGCGGCCATACGCCCAATCCCACCTACGAAGAGACGTGCTCGGGCCTGACCGGTCACGCCGAGGTGGTGCGCGTGGTGTTCGATCCCGGGGTCACCAGTTACGCGACCCTCCTGAAGATGTTCTGGGAAGGCCACGACCCCACCCAGGGGATGCGCCAGGGCAACGACGTTGGAACCCAATACCGCTCCGCCATCTATGTTCACGGGCCGGAGCAGCGGGTCCAGGCCGAAGCCTCGCGGGCGGCTTTTCAGCGCGCCCTGAGCCAGGCCGGGCGGGGCGGGATCACCACCGAGATCGCCGACGCGCCCGAGTTCTACTATGCCGAGGACTATCACCAGCAGTACCTGGCCAAGAACCCGGGCGGATACTGCGGACTGGGCGGCACCGGGGTCGCGTGCTCCACCGAAGACGTCCCGGCCTCCGAACCGGCGGCCTCATCCTGATCATGCGGCGCGGCTTCGCCATCGCTGCCCTGGCCGGCCTCGCGCTGTGGCTGTCCGCCTGTTCGCCGCTGAGAGCGCTCAACGCGGTGGTCCCGGGCGACGGGTACGCCGCCCACCGGGAAATCGCCTACGGCCCGGACGAGCGCCAGGCCCTCGACGTCTACACCCCCGTGGACGCCGCCGGGCCGGCGCCGGTGGTGGTGTTCTTCTATGGCGGAAGCTGGAAGTACGGGAGCCGCTGGCAGTACGAATTCGTGGCCGAGGCGCTCACCGAGCGCGGTTACGTGGCGGTGGTGCCGGACTACCGCGTCTATCCCGAAGCCACGTTCCCGGCGTTCGTGGCCGATGGCGCCGGCGCGCTGCGCTGGGTCCGCGACCACATCGCCGGGTATGGCGGCGACCCAGGGCGCATCTATCTCATGGGTCATTCGGCCGGCGCCTACATCACCGCGCTACTGAGCCTCGATCCGCGCTATCTCGCGGCCCAGGGGCTGCCGCGCGGGACCGTCCGCGGCATGGTGGGCATCTCCGGCCCCTATGCCTTCAACCCGCTCGAATACGACAGCGTCCGGGCCATTTTCGCCGGCCATCCGGAGCCCGAGGATCTGCGCCCCATCAACTTCGCCGACGGCTCCGCGCCGCCCATGCTGCTGCTCCACGGCGGCGACGACGGCACCGTCTATCCAGCCAACTCGCGGGCGCTCGCCGACAGCGATCGAGGCCGCCGGCGGCGAGGCCGAATACGTGGAGATCCCCGACACCGGCCACATCGCCATCGTGCTGGCGCTGGCCAAGCCGTTCCGGCGCGACGGCGGCGTTTTCGACACCGCCATGGCCTTCCTCGACCGCCGCGAATACCAGCTCGCGGCCGAACTGCCGTTCACTCCCGACCCCTAATCGCGTCCATCGCGCAAAACCGGCCATGACGACACGTGTCGTCAAAAAACCGCCCGAAAATGACGACATTTTTCGCGAAAAAGACGACAGTTGACGACTTGACATTGGCTAAGTCCTTGATTTCATTGGGCCGAAATAAAACAGGCCAAAATGTCGTCATTTGTCATCATTTGTCGTCAAAAAATTCGGAACTCATTGAAATCAATCGTACATTCAAAAGTGCTTATTCTCGTTCCGTAACGACGCAAGTCCTTGATAACAAACAAAACACGTCGTTTTGACGCCGGATCGTTCCGCTTTCGATGTCGTCATTTGTCGTCATATTGCACGAGGCGGAGCCGCGCCCTCACCGGCCGCTCACGGGTTCTGGAACCGGAATATTTAGGATGTTATCC
Source organism: uncultured Alphaproteobacteria bacterium (assembly GCA_963771545.1). Lineage (GTDB taxonomy): Bacteria > Pseudomonadota > Alphaproteobacteria > Rhodospirillales > Defluviicoccaceae > CAKZLS01. The sequence continues at coordinate 1,951,511 of CAVYTX010000002.1, read as the reverse complement.
GACTTCGCGTCCGAAATTGTCAAGGCCACCGGCTGTCTCCCGCCGCCGCACTCGTACTCTGGACCGCAGCCACGGCGACGCGGAAGCAAAGCAGGACCGCCGGTCTATCCATCGAGCGTTACGGAGTTGCTTCGTAGCGAGTCCCTCGCAATGACGGCGTGCGCTCTTTCCGGCTTCGCACTCCGCCAGGAAATAGGCGCCGTCCACCTGTTCGGTCTGGCCGAGGAGGGTCAGGAACCGTAGTGCATGCGGCGGGTTGGCCTGGGCGTAACCCGCCGCATGCTTAGTGGGGCCGCGACCGCATCCGTCGGAAAACGCCTCCGGCAATTCCGACCTATAGACTTCAATGAACGATTTCGCGGCGTCGGTGTTGGAGATATGATACGGGTTCCGGGGGAGGACTTCATCATGACCGATTTGTGGGAGTTGTTGAGCGACCCGGCGAACCGCACGATCTTGACGTGGCTTGGAAGCGGGTTGGTTGCCATCGCCGGGGGTATCTGGACTGTCGTCAAGTTTTTCCGAGCCAAGGATGAGGGACGCTCCGGTGGCCCCTCGAAGCCGAGGCTTCGCCCCGAGAGCGGTGGAGTTGTCGGTGGCCGTGATGTCCGCATCCAAAAGAGCCATGGTGTTTCCGGCGGCCAACTCATCGTTCTGATAACGGTTGTCGTTGGCGCTGTTTTGCTGGCGGCGGGCCTGTTCGGCGACCGTATCGTCGCGACACACGGTGTCGCCGTTGGCGGCGATGTAAAAAACAGCACCATTACCATCGATGAAGAACGCAAAAGCGGCAAGCCATGATTACTCAACGGCCCCTGGTCGGTATTGCTTACATCCTCATTGCGCTTGGTTGCGCCGCCTTCCCTCGATTGGGCCTTGGGCAACTTGTCGGAGACCGAATTGACGCTCGGGATTGCGCCGTGGCGGCGGCGGGTGACGTTACCGACAGTACGGTGACGGTTATTTGCGGCATGCGCCCGGAACAGGTTGTGGAACTCGTTCGCCTCGCCGCCTCACCGGAAGCCGGCGACCGTGCGCAACTGACCGGCCGCCTCAATGCCCTCGTTCCAGCGTCTAGCCGGTTTCGGGTCGAAGCCATTGCCCGCTTCTTTGAAATCCTCGGCGAGAAGCCGGTTGAAGAGACGCAATTGGCCGACCGGTTCGCACAAATTGCCGAGGAACACGTTCGGCTAAACGAGGAAGTTCGACGCCTCCGTGTAGATGATCCAGAGGTCCAAGCCCTCCGCGAGGAAGCAGCAGAGGCGTTGCAAGCAGCCGATCACGATACCGCGCGAGCCAAGCTAAATAGCGCCCGCGAGGTCGTTCGCAACAAGCGGCAGATTCTTTCGGGTTTACTGGCTAAACAACAGCGCGAAGAAGCGGCTCTCGTTGCTGAGCAGGCGTGGGTGGAGCGAGCGCGCTTGAATTATGAGCTAGCCGCGCGGTTGTTCGCGGAGGCAGAATCTCTGTTGCCTGCCGACGATGCGGAGAAGCGGTGGACGTACTTGCTTCATGGCAGCAATGCCTGGACCGATCAGGGCACCCAGTTTGTGGATGAGAGGGCGCTCAGCAAGGCGATCGAGAGTCTTCGATCAGCTCTGAGGTCTGTTCCCCGCGACCAGCTGCCGCAGCATTGGGCGGCGACCCAGAACAACCTGGGCACCGCGCTTAGTAGCAAGGGCACGCGCACCGGGGGCGAAGAGGGTCGGTCTCTGCTGGCCGAGGCGGTGACGGCCTACCGCAACGCCCTCGAGGTCTACACCCGCGACCAGCTGCCGCAGCAGTGGGCGATGACCCAGAACAACCTGGGCAATGCGCTTCAGGAGCAGGGCACGCGCACCGGGGGCGAGGAGGGTCGGGGTCTGCTGGCCGAGGCGGTGACGGCCTACCGCAACATCCTTGAGGTCTACACCCGCGACCAACTGCCGCAGCATTGGGCGATGACCCAGAACAACCTGGGCACCGCGCTTAGCAATGAGGGCATCCGCACCGAGGGCGAAGAGGGGCGGGGTCTGCTGGCCGAGGCGGTGACGGCCTACCGCAACGCCCTTGAGGTCTACACCCGCGACCAGCTGCCGCAGCAGTGGGCGATGACCCAGAACAACCTGGGCAATGCGCTTCAGGAGCAGGGCACGCGCACCGGGGGCGAGGAGGGGCGGGGTCTGCTGGCCGAGGCGGTGACGGCCTACCGCAACGCCCTTGAGGTCCGAACCCGCGACCAGCTGCCGCAGGACTGGGCGGGGACCCAGAACAACCTGGGCGCCGCGCTTCAGGAGCAGGGCATCCGCACCGAGGGCGAAGAGGGTCGGGCTCTGCTGGCAGAGGCGGTGACGGCCTACCGCAAGGCCCTTGAGGTCTACACCCGCGACCAGCTGCCGCAGGATTGGGCGATGACCCAGAACAACCTGGGCAGTGCGCTTAGCAACCAGGGCACGCGCACCGGGGGCGAAGAGGGGCGAGGTCTGCTGGCCGAGGCGGTGACGGCCTACCGCAACGCCCTTGAGGTCCGAACCCGCGATCAGCTGCCGCAGCATTGGGCGGCGACCCAGAACAACCTAGGCAACGCGGTTAGAAACCAGGGCACGCGCACCGGGGGCGAAGAGGGGCGGGCTCTGCTGGCAGAGGCGGTGACGGCCTACCGCAACGCCCTTGAGGTCTACACCCGCGACCAGCTGCCGCAGCAGTGGGCGATGACCCAGAACAACCTGGGCAATGCGCTTAGCATCCAGGGCACGCGCACCGGGGACGAAGAGGGTCGGGCTCTGCTGGCCGATGCGGTGACGGCCTACCGCAACGCCCTTGAGGTCAGAACCCGCGACCAGCTGCCGCAGGACTGGGCGATGACCCAGAACAACCTGGGCACCGCGCTTCAGGAGCAGGGCATCCGCACCGGGGGCGAACAGGGGCGAGCTCTGCTGGCCGAGGCGGTGACGGCCTACCGCAAGGCCCTTCAGGTCTACACGCGCGACCAGCTGCCGCAGGACTGGACGGGGACCCAGAACAACCTAGGCGCCGCGCTTCAGGACCAGGGCATCCGCACCGGGGGCGAAAAGGGTCGGGCTCTGCTGGCCGAGGCGGTGACGGCCTACCGCAACGCCCTTGAGGTCAGAACCCGCGACCAGCTGCCGCAGCAGTGGGCGATGACCCAGAACAACCTGGGCAACGCGCTTTTGACGCTCGGCGAACGGGAGCGAAACGAACGGACTCTTCAAGAGGCTCGAAGCGCACTGAACGCTGCTTTCGAATTCTACATGCAGGACGGTCAAGAGCAGCACCGGGCCTATTTCGAGAATTGTCTGCGCGAAGTCGACGGAAAGATCGCCGATTTGTCCCGGAACTGAGCCACGCCGAACCGGGGCCGAAGGGTGTGGCGGCGATGGAATGGATGATGCCGGCCCGCGTGCCGTGGCTCGCGTCGAAGGCGCGCGTGTGGTCGTCGCGGTGCTCCGGCTCCGCCTGCCGGGCAGCGCCGAAATCGCAACAGTAATTGAAATACCACCCCTATGGGGCGGAGTGGAATGCGGGAATCGATGCCGAAAGGTGGGGCGCGGTTGGGGATCTCGGGGATCGGTTGCGGATGGTGGGGTGGAACTGGACCTTACAAACCTGGAATGCGCTTCGCTCCTTCCAGGCCACGGCCTACGACGGCCCACGGCTCATCCGGCGGAAATGGCGGCGGTGGACCCGCGACGCGGCCGCAATGGCGCGGCCGCTGTAAGCGGCTGGCGGTTTCGAAACGTTACCGCCGGCCGCGGGCTTCGCGCATTGAAACCCCTTAGCTTGTCAGAATGCCGATCGCGATCAGGATCGCGAAAGCGACGGGCAAGATCAGTAAAGTTTTGTTCTTGAGCAAAGCGGACATTTGGTGCCTCCCACGGGTTTGTTCTGTTGGTTGGTCAATTCGACTTCGAGTCGGGGACATTCAATCAAGGGCTATCCTAAAGCACGCTTGTAACTATTGCAATAACTAGCTGATATAAAACTATTTTTTTGTAAATAACTGTTGAAAAATATGCCCGGGTGTGTCAATTTTTGACTCGCGGGCGCGAATGCGCGCCGGCTGACGGGAGCGGCGTATGGATCGAGCAGCGGTTGGGGATCGGGCGCCGGTGGGATTTCGGATCCGCGCGAAGCGCAAGGCGCTCGGTCTGACCCAAGCGGAGCTCGCCAAGCGCCTGGAAATTTCGCCGTCTTATCTCAACCTGATCGAGGCCAACAAACGGCACATCGGCGGGGCTCTTCTGCGAAGGATCGCGGCGCTGCTCGACGTCGAGGCGGACGCGCTGACCGGCCGCGCGGAGCGTCGCATGATCGGAGATCTCAGAGAGGTCGCGCTCGAACCGCTGCTTCGCCACATCGATCTGTCGCCCGATCTCGCGCCCGACCTGGTCGGGCGTCACCCCGACTGGACCCGCGCGCTGCTGACCCTGTACCGCGCGTGGCGCGATCAGACGGCGATCGCCAACGCGCTCTCGGACCGGCTGAACCAGGATCCGGTTTTGGGCAACGCCATCCATCAAATGCTGAGCCACGTGACGGCCATCCGCTCGTCGCTGGAAATACTCGACGACGCGCCCGAGCTGGACGATGTCGCAGCGCCGGCGCTTCCACGACATCATCTCCATGGAAAGCCACCGGCTGTCGGAGACCACGCCGTTGCTCGCGGGCCTCTTCGACCAGTCCGGCAATGTGTTTCAGGCCGCGACCCCCGCCGACGAGGTCGACGATTTCATGCTGCAGCACAATGCCTGGTTCCCGGCGCTGGAACGGGCCGGCCATGACATACACCAAGACGTGGCGCGATATGGTGGAACCGATGAGGTCTCGCTCACGGAGTATTTGCGCTCCCGGCACGCAACGACCGTCACGCGCGTAAATCCGGATGGCGCCAAGGCGGGCGGCTTTCGAAACTTGACGCGGTTCGATGCCGATGCGAAGCAGGTGACTTTTCTGGCGAATGCCCCGAGATCGACCCGGCGCTTTCAGCTCGCTCGCGGGATCGCCCGCCTCGAAGCCGCCGCCGCGATCGAGACGCAGCTGGAAGACCCGCTTCTCACCAGTGACACGGCCCGGGCCCGGGCCCGGTACGCGCTCTCCTCGTATGTCGCGAGCGTCCTGGTCTTTCCCTATGAAGAGTTTCTGCGGTCGGTCGCGGAGTGCCGCCATGATATCGAGATCCTGCGCCAGCGCTACGATGCGAGCCACGAGCAGATCTGCCACCGGCTGATCACGTTGCGGAATCCGGATCTGCCGGGCGTGCCGTTCGCGTTCTATCGCTCGGACCCGGCCGGGTTCATTACCAAGCGCTTCCCGCTGCCGGGCCTGCCGTTGCTGCGTGGCGGGCCTGCCTGTCCGTTGTGGGCGATCTTCAATTCCGATCACACGCCGAGCCGGACGACTTGCCAATTGGCCGAGTTCCCGAACGGAGCGCGCTATCTGATGATCGCCCGGGCGGCGACGAAGCGGCCCGCCTCGTTTCACGAGGCCCCTTTCCTGCAGTCCGTCATGCTGGTTTGCGACGTGCGGCACGCCGGCCGGACGGTCTACGCCGACGGGTTGGATCTCTCGTCAACCCAGGCGGCGGCTCCCGTCGGTCCGAGTTGCCGCATGTGCCCACGATCGGATTGCCGTTTTCGTAACGAGGACCGCATCGTCGATGCCGGAATGACGGCGCGATAGCGACGCGCAATGAATTTAGGTGTTCGCGGTTTCGGCGACGCCAATTCGCCGGTATACGGCTTCGACCCAACAGTAGAGACCAAAGGCGACCAGGCCGAGGGCGACGATCCCTAGAAGCACCTGCCCGAAGGGCTGCTCCTGGAGGGCCTGCAGGGCCCCGGAGAGGCCGCGTGCTTGCTCGGGGTCGTACTTCCAGGCGGCGATCCCGATAAAGCTTCCAATGATCATGAAAACCAGGCCCCTGGCGATCAGGCCGAAGCGGCAGAGCGGACGAACCCATCCGAGCTTGTCGTAGCCGGGTTTGAAGCGCTTATCGAATTTGGCGGTCCACCCCTTGATGATTTGCGCGATGCCGGCTCCCACCACGGCGGCGCCGACGACGCCGACGAGCCACTGGCCGAAGGGCTGTTCCATCAACGTGGCGATCCAACTCTGGGTTCCGCTGTCGCCGCCGGAACCGCCCCCTCCGCCGAAAATCAAACTCACCGCGAAGATGGCCAGCAACAGATGGGTGACCGCGCTGACCAGGAGACCGCCTCGGATCACAAGTGCCTTGCCGTCTTGGCCGTGGCCGTCGGCATCGGCGATCCCCTGGACCGCTCGCCAGGCCGCGAACGCCAACAGCCCGAGCGCGACCAAAGCGAGCAAGGCGACGCCCAAGGGGCCGCTCATCAGCGATTCGAGCGCGCCCTTGGTGTCGGTTGTCCGGCCGCCGCCGAATGCCGCCAGCACGGCGAACGAACCGACGATCAGATAAACGACGCCCCTCGACGCATAACCGAGCCGAGCAAGAGCCTTGTATTTGCCCGAGCCCTTCGCCTCCTCCACAGCCCGCCTTCCGGTCGCCTCGGCTTGCGCTTGCGAAACCATTCCATGCCTCCACGTTAAACACGGACTGGTAACACCGGCCGGATTCATTTGTTCCGCGCGCTCGGACCGCTTCATCGGTGGAACCAAAGCGCCCGGCCCCGTGTTGTTGCGGGTGGATCTCGTTATTTCCTCCAGCAGTCTCGAGCGGGTGCCGCCATGCGTCGATTTTTATATTGGACCCTGGGAATACTCGGTGTGCTGGTCGCGGCGGCGGTCGTCGCCGTGCTGGTCGTCGACTGGGAAGGGCGGGCCGGACAGATCGCCAGCGCCGCCCTCGGGCGCGAAGTGCGGATCGGCAAACTCGACATTCATCCCGGGTCGACGACAACGGTTCACGTGACGGATTTGAGCGTGGCCAACACCGATTGGGGCAAGGCCGACGCGCTGATGAGTTTCGGCGAGGGCCGGGTCGCCATCAAGATCTGGCCGTTGCTCACCGGGCGGACGGAAATTCCCGAAATCGTGCTGCGCCAGCCCAAGATCGTGCTCGAGAAGGACGCCGAGGGCCGGGTCAATTGGGACTTCAGCGCGGCCGCCGAGGCTGCCGGCGAGGCCGCCAAGCCCGACGAGCGGGCCGAGTTTCCCGAGATTGGCCGATTTATCATCGAGGACGGCCGTCTCGGCTACCGCGACGCCGAGCGGAAGGTCGACCTCGACGGAACCATCGCCACCGGCAAGGCCGATGCGTCCGGCGATGATACCGTCGAGCTTAGCCTTGAAGGGTCGCTTGAGGAGCGTCCCTTGAAGCTGGTTTTCAAGGGCGGCTCGTTCCTGCTTCTGCGCGAAACGGAAAAGCCCTATCCGATCGACCTCGACCTGAGGTTCGGCAAAACCCGAATTCGCGCCGACGGAACGATGACGGACCCGGTCCAGCTCGCCGGAGTGAATATCGGCCTCATTGTCGAGGGGCCGACGTTCGGCGACGTGTTTCCGATTTTCCGGATCCCGCTTCCCGGTACACCGCCCTACAGACTCGAGGGCGCGCTCGGCAAGGACGGCGATCGATGGAAGTTCGAGAATTTCAAGGGTACCGTCGGCGGCAGCGATCTGGCGGGGTCGCTGTCGCTGGACGGCGGGCAAAAGCCGCCGTTCCTGAAAGCGGACCTGGTGTCGAGGAAGCTCGACTTCGCGGACCTCGCCGGCCTCGTCGGCGCGGAACCCGGCGAACAACCGAAGGCGGAACAGCAAAGCGGGACGTTTCCCGATCAACCCATCGCCGCCGACCGGCTGAAGGCGATGAACATGGATGTGCAATTCAAGGGCGAAGAGGTGAACGCGCCCAATCTGCCGGTGGAGCGCCTCAATTTCCGCGTGCGGTTGAACGACGGCCGGGCGCTGGTCCGGCCGCTCAGCCTGGAGGTCGCCGGCGGCAAGGTGTCCGGCGAGGCCGCGCTCAACGGACGCGAGGTCGTGCCTTCCGCCGATGCCGATTTGACTTTCCAGGATCTGGATTTGAAACCGTTCTTCGAGGGCACCCCGTTCGTCCAGGAAACGGGCGGACTATTCTCGGGTCACGCCTATGTGCTCGGCGCCGGCAAGACCGTGGCCGAGATGATGGGCGCCGCGCGAGGGGAAGGCGCGATCGCCATGCGCGAGGGCTCCATCAGCGGCCTGATCGTGGAAGCCATCGGACTCGATGTCGCGGAGGCGTTGGTGCTTGTGGTCGGCGACGATGCCCGCGTCGGCATTCGGTGCGGGCGCGTCGACCTCGACGTGAACGAGGGCAAGGTGAACGTCGCGAGAGCCGTCCTCGACACCACCGATTCGCTTCTCGTCGGCAAGGGCTTCGTGGACCTCGGCAAGGAAACCTTCGAGGTGCAGATCGAGGCGCGCGCCAAGGATTTCAGTCTGATCGACATTGCCGCGCCGGTGCGTGCGTATGGGTCGTTCGCCGATCCATCGGTGGCGATCGGCGGGGTCGATCCGCTGCCGTTCTTCGAGATGGGAGATCAGGAAAACATCGACTGCGAGTCGCTGATCGGCGGCGCGGTGGAGCGCAAATTCGACAAAGACGGCAAGAAATAACCGACTTCGGTGATGTTTTCTTATTCGACGACGATGCTCTTGGGAGGCTCCTGATCGGGCGTGTCGTCTAACGCTTCTTTCAGACGGCCTTTTTTCACCGCCTCGCGGGTGGCGGAGGGGGTTTCGCCGCCAACCTCGCGGGGACGCCGCGCATGCGGGACTTCTCCGGCTTGCACCTGCTCCTCGCGCACCGCTTGCGGGGCATCCGGCGAGATGAAGCCGTGCTCGGCGGCATGGAGGGCCATGGCGTGGCTGTCGGCGGCCAGCACCAGGCTGCTGCCGGCCTCGGCGATTTGCTCGGCCAGGGTCTCGATCGCGCGCGCTCTGTCCGGATCGCGGCTGACGTTGCGGATATAGACGGCAAGGACCCGCGACCGGTGCTCCCGCACCACTTCAGCGTAAATCTCCGGATCGCGTTGACCGCTGTCGCCGATGAGAATGAACGGAAGATCGTCGTAGATCGCGAGCATATCCTCGATCAGCGCGTGCTTGTGACCCTTTGACTGCTTGGGCAGGGGATGCTGCAAGGTCACGCCCCATTCCCTGAGAAAAAGGACCGGACCGACTGGGATTTCGTGAAGATTGAAGAATTCCTCGAGCACTTCGTAGATGCCCCACGGGCCTCGCGAGACGTAGAGCATCGGATTGAATTCAGACCCCGAGACTCCTTCGTGCAGCGACCGGTAGAAGGCGCCGACCCCCGGGAACGCCAGCCGGCTGTCCGCGTCGGTGGCGAACAGCCGCCACAGCATCTTCAGCTTGTTGGCGACGCCCGTGTACATCACCGTGTCGTCGATATCGCTGATCACCACGAACCGGCACGTCCGGGGCGGGAAGTACACGGGCGCCTCGGCGTGAACGCCGCTCGATTCCGGCTCCAGCAGTTCGAGATCGACCGGACGCCATAGGCCCCGCCAGCCGTCGCCGTCCGGCACGCGCATGGAGACGGTGAAATAGCCCTCGCGGTCCGTCTCGACGCGGTGTTGCTCGCCGCCGGCGCGGGCCTTGACGGCCGCATTGCCGATTCCATGGCGGACGAACCGGCTGGCGATGTCCAGCACGTCGCTGAAAACACCTCCCTTCAGTTCCCTCGAGCCGATCGCCGGTTGCCGGAGAACCCGTCCCATGAGCAGAACGCGATCGCGGTGGCCGTAACCCCGGTAGGTTTGGATCACGTACCGGCCCTGCCGGCTGGTCCGCCTGACGGGACGCCCCAGTATTCTGAACAGCCGGCGGAATCCGGATGAAGCGTTCTTGGCTGGTGAATGATCGCTCATGGTGTCGTCATATGCCCGAGGTTGGTGATAGGGATCAACGCGTAAGCGCGCTTTTCGTTCCGGCTATGGCATGGATCGGAGCGCCCACACAACGGCGATGGCGACGATCATCGTGAGCGGCAGGCTTCGGGTCGCGACGGCGACACCGAGCGCCACGGCCGCGCCGATCCACTCGTTGGGGCCGCCGCCCGCCAACATCACCGCCACCAGCGACACGATCAGACATCCAGGCAGCGCGTTGAGCGCTCGCGTCCAAGGCCCGCTTTCCGGCAAGTGCCGCCCAAGCGCCACACCGAGATACCGAATGGAAAACGTCGCCGCGGCGAGCAGTCCCGTGATCAGAAGCGGATCAGTCATTGCCCCATAGTCCGGCGACCACGGCGCCGGCGAGCCCGCCCAGGACAATTGCCCATGAAGCGTCGACCGCATCGAACCGCGTCGTGACGATGACGACCCCGATCGCCGCCGCCCACGGCGCCGCATCCGGGCGGCCGCGCCACAGGGAGCGGGATATGGCGATGAACGCCGCCGTGAAGGCGAAATCGATCGCGTAGGTTTCCGGATCGGGAATGTGTGAGGCGAAGACGACGCCGAGGACGCCGGAGGACACCCAGGTCACCAGCAGCAACGCGCCCGCGCCGGTCAGGAACCAGTAACCCGCTTTTTGCCCTTGAGAGCGTCTTGCTAGGGTTAGAGCCCAGTTCTCGTCCGACGAAAGGTGCGCGCCAAGCATCCGCTGCCAAAGGGGACGCCCGGCGAACAGGTCGCGCACGGACGCGGTGATCAGCAGCAGCCGCAGGTTGATCACCACGCCGGCGACAAAGGCCGCCGCGACGCCGGCCCCCGCCGCGAGGCGCTCGACGGCCACGATTTGCGACGAGCCGGCGAAAACGAGCGCGCTCATCATCCCGGTTTGCGACCAGGTAAAACCGGCCCGCGAGGCCAGGAGTCCGAACGCGAGCCCATAGACCGCGACACCGACCGCAAGCGGGATGATCGCCCGCGCCCCGCTCATCGCCTCGGATACCGCGTTACCGCGCATGACTAACTGTAGATCGCACGGGTGGAATCCGGCGTACGGCGATGCGTTTGCGCAGGTAGTCGAGAATGAAGATCAGCGGCACGCCGAGCCAGGCGATGGCGTAGATCTCCCAGGCGACCGGCCCGGTCCCGAGCACCGTGTTGACCGGCGGGAAATACAGGATCGCCCACGAGAACGCCATCTGAAAGACGACGCCGGCGACGAGCAGCGGGTTGGTGAACGCGGCGCGGTCGATGCCGAGGCCGTACCGCGAGCGCCGGCCGAACAGGTTGCCGATCTGCATCAGCACGATGGAGGCGAGCGTGATCCCGGTCGCCGAGCGATACAGCGGGTCCGTCGCGGCGAGATCCTGGCCCCACTGCCAGCCGCCCTGGGTGAGCACCCAGAAGAACAGCGTCAGCGAGAACGCCGCCTCGATCAGGCCGAGAAACAGATAGCTGTGCGCCATCAGCGGCAGCGTCAGCAACCCCTGTTCGCGGTCCCGCGGCGGCTGGTTCATGGCGTCGGGTTCGGGCGGTTCCTGGCCGAGCGCCATGGACGGCACGATGTCGGTGCCGAGGTCGATGGACAGGATCTGGATCACCGTCAGCGCCAAGGGCACCGGGAACAGGATGTAGAGCAGATAGGGGATGATTTCCGGGCCGTTGCTGACCAGCACGTAGTTGGTGAACTTGCGGATGTTGGCGAAGATGGTCCGGCCCTGCTCGACGCCGGAGACGATGGACGCGAAATTGTCGTCCAGCAGAATGACTTGGGCGGCCTCCCGGGCCACGTCTGTTCCGCTCTCGCCCATGGCGATCCCGACATCGGCCGCCTTGAGCGCCGGCGCGTCGTTGACCCCGTCGCCGGTGACCGCCACCACCAGGTCCATCTCGTGCAGCGCGGCGACGATCTTCATTTTCTGCTCGGGCGTGGTGCGGGCGAACACCCGCGCGCCGGCGCGCAGCCGCTCCACTAGGTCGCGTTCGCGCATGTCGGCGAGCTCGTCGCCAGTGACGCAGAGGCCGTTCGCGGAGTCCTCCTGGGACTCCCCGCCGTCGACGATGCCCGTGCGGCGGGCGACGGCGAGCGCGGTGTCGGGATGATCGCCGGTGATCATCATCACCCGGATGCCGGCGGAGCGGCAGCGTGCCACCGCCTCGGGCACCTCGGGGCGGATCGGATCCTCGAGACCCAGAAAGCCGGCGAGCACCAGGCCGGTCTCAAGGCTCTCCCGGCCGGCGTCCCCGGGCGGCGGCGCGTCGAGCGCGCGATGGGCGATGGCGATGACCCGGTAACCATCGGACGCCAGCCGGTGGACCACCCGGCCGGCCTGTTCCAGGTCCTTTTCGCTCGCGGCCACGGCTTCCTTGTCGCTGCCCCGCTCGATGCGCGTGACCAGCGGTTTCAGCGCTTCCCACGCTCCCTTGACCGCGAACACCAATCGATCATCGTATTCGGCGATGCCGCCGGCGCGCCGCGCCTCGGTGTCGAAGGCGAACGCCCGGATTTGGGACGAGAGAACGTCCTTGACCAAACCGCCGGTCTCGGCGAAGGACTCGGCGACCGCCACGTCGAGGGGATCTCCCGCGAAGCCGTCGGCGTTCGCGCGCACCTCGGACGCCATCAACGCCAGCTCCAGACAGCGGACGCGGGCGTTGTCCGCCAGATCCGTGTCCTCGGTTGCGCCGGCGACGCGGGAGACCGCCAGGCGGTTGAGCGTGAGCGTGCCGGTCTTGTCGGTGCAGATTACGTGCACCGCGCCCAGCGCTTCCACCGCGTTCAGACCCTTGACCAGCACGTTGCGGCGCGCCATGCGCAGGCTGCCCACCGCAAGCGACAGGGTGAAAGTGGGCAATAGCCCCTCGGGCACGTTGGCGACGATGATCCCCATCATGAACACCAGGTTCACCCACAACGACCGCCCGGTGAACACCCCGTAGGCGAAAAAGCCGAGCCCCATGGCCACCGCGATGATGGTCAACACCCGCACCATGTGGGCGGTTTCCTTTTCGAGCGGCGAGCGCGACCGGCGGACCTCGTGGGACAGCGTGGCGATCTTGCCGAACTCGGTGCGCAGACCGGTGGCAAACACCACCGCCAGCCCCGATCCGCGCAACACCGAGCAGCCGGCGAACACCAGGTTGGCGCTGTCGGTAATGCGCGCCGTTTGCGGCTCGGTCGTGAGAGCCACTGCTCTCGACTCGCCGGTCAGAGGGGCGTTGTTGACCAAAAGGTCGTTGACCTCCACCAGCCGGGCGTCCGCCGGAATTCTGTCGCCCTCGCGGACGACCAGCACGTCGCCTGGCACCAGTTCGTCGGCCTGGATCTCGGTTTCGTCTCCCGACCGGCGCGCCATGACCTTTTGCGGCAGGAATTTGCGCAGCGCCTCCATGGCGCGTTCGGCGCGGAATTCCTGGACGAAGCTGAACAGCGCGTTGAGAACGGCGACGCCGAGCAGCGCCCAGCCAAGAACATCCATGTTCTCGCCGGGCTGGAGATGGTCGGCGACGAAGCAGATGGCCGACGAAATGAACAGCAGAATGGTGAAGAAGTTGGTAAACTGGCGGCCGAGGCTGCCCAGCCACCACAGCTTGCGCTCCACGTGCAAGGTGTTGGGACCCACCTCGCGGCGGCGTTCCTCCACCTCCTGGGCGTCCAGGCCCTCGGGCCGCGACTGCAGGTGGCGAAACACCTCGTCGGCAGCGAGGTTTTGGATTTGGCGCGTCACGGTCAGTTGGTCCCTCCCGCCTTGCTCAACAGGGCAACGTCGCAGGGCGCGTCGCGCAGCATCCGCTCGATGGGATTGGCCAACGGCAACGCGTCCTTGAATGAGCGCGGCGGGACCTGCAGACAGATCAACTGCGACTTGTGGCGGCTGGCAAGGATGAGGGTTTCCATGACCCAGTCGTCGGTCAAGCGGACGCTGGAATTGATCATGGCTTCGGTCAGGCCAGTCCTCTCCTTCACCGCCTGTTCCACGTCCCGCGCCTGAACAAGACCCTCGGCGCGCAATTTCGACAAACGCCGCGGCGTCAGATGCCGATAGCTCGCGCGTCCCAGTTTGCGGGCGTTGAGAATGTGCACGTGTTTGACCTCGGGGATCATGAGATCGAGGAACGGCAGCGCCGAACGGAACGGCGGGCGAGCGTCGACAACCGCGAGCAGGAGGGAGTGGGCGACGCCGAGGAGACCCGGCTGCACCACCCGTATGGCCATGACGTTGGTGGCGCGGCGGGCGAGCAGCTTCTCGGCCACCGTCCCCGACAGGTAGCCGTTCCGACCGCCCCGCACCCGCGTGCCGCACATCACGAACACGTCGGATGCCTCCGGGATCGTGGCCGCCAGCGTGGCGACAACGGTTCCGCGGACGGGAACGGTTTCGACGTCGACCGTTACGCCAGCCGCGCGGGCGTCCTGTTCGAGCCCCTTCAGTTTGCGATCAAGCAGATCATCGGGAATTTCCCCGGTTTTCACATGAACGACATGCAGCCGGCGATCCGGCCGGTGCCGGGCGAGACAGACGGCGTAGCGCGCCACCCAGTCCGCGTTAATGGAGCCGTCGTGGGAAAGGTAGAGGGACATCGATCATCATGCGCGAACTTTTGGGGATTGTAACGGTCGCTAATGGGTTCGCCAAACCAAAATCGATTCGCCGTCCCTGGGCAGCACCGGCGTCATAATCGCGCCGCCGGCATATACCATGGCGATTACCGTTATTGCGCAACCGGAACGATAGGTTGAATCTTTCCGCGGTTATGGCTTTTTTTCGCACCGCGCCATGGTTTCGTCACATTTTCCAATGCAAAGTGCATTCTAGGAGCCTAGGAACGCCCAACGGGGTGTACGCGTCGAGTATACGAAATAGTAAGATAACGCGGTGCACTATTAGCTCTTGACGATAGCCGCGAAGGAAATGCAATAAGCCACTCGGGGCTCTAAAAGTCGAGATCCGCGATAGACCAACTGGCAGGGGAAACACCAGACGTGCCGAAAACGGAATTCAGCTTCGCCGTAACGCGCCGCCGGCTTCTTGGATTAGGCCTCGCGGCCGCCGCCTTATTCGGATTGTCTCCTCTGCCGGCATCGGCCCGGACCGTCAAGGTTCCTAAAAAAAAGGTGTTGTCCTTCCGTAGCATGCATAACCAGGAAACCCTGACCGTCGTCTATTGGGCCGACGGCCGTTACGTCCCCGCGGGCCTGAAGAAAATCAGCCGCCTGATGCGCGATCACCGAACGAATAAAGTCAAACTCATCGATCCCAGCCTGCTCGATCAGCTTTACGACATCAAGATGCGGCTCAGCCCCAATAGCCATTTCGAGGTGTTTTCGGGTTACCGCACTCCCGCCAGCAATGCCCGTTTGCGGCGCGTCAGCCGCGGCGTCGCCAAGAACAGCTTCCACATGCGAGGCCAAGCGGTGGACGTGAAACTGGCGGGCGTCGCGCCGAGCACGCTCGCCAAGACCGCGCGCAAGTTGGAACGGGGCGGCGTCGGCTACTACCGCCGGTTCGTCCACCTTGACACCGGCGATGTCCGTACCTGGCGCGGCTGATCCGGACCGGATTCCATGCCCCGCGGCGTTGCGGGAACCATCCTCAAACTTCTGATCGCTTCGCTGGTGGTCGGCTTCGTGCTGTCCGCTCTCGGCATCACGCCCGCGAGCATCCTGGCGCGCATGGGAGGAACCCTTCGTGGCGCCTTCGAGGCAGCGGCGTCTTTATTTTCCGGGACGTTCGAATACATTCTGCTCGGCGCGATGCTGGTGGTGCCGGTCTGGCTGGTCGTGGTCCTCGTCAAGTCCGTCCGCAAATAACTCCGTCCATTCCAATTCCTACAGTCGCCGGGCGACGATTGTTTCCACTTCCGCGTCGGTGAGCACGATGGCGTTGGTCTTCATGCTGCCGCCGCGGCATCCCGCCACCACCCGCGCCGTATCCTCGGCTTGCATGCCGTAGTCGCCGAGCCGCCCCAGCGACAAGCGCTCGGTCCAGGCCCTGAGGGTCTCCACCAGCGCCGCCAGGCCTTGATTCCGGTCATGGACATTCGTTTGCGCGAGCAGCTGGCCCACCCGCGCGTACTTGTTCAGCGCCGGGCTGTCCGGTTCGCGCTCCCGGAGCGCCCCGATGTTGACGTCGGTGGCCTCAGCCACCAGCGTGCCGCAACAGAGCCCGTGGGGGATCGGGAAATAGGCGCCGAGCGGCGAGGCCAAGCCATGCACCGAGCCCAGGCCGGTCTGAGCCAGACAGGTCCCCGAGAGTAGCGACGCATAGGCCATGCGCGAGCGTCCGGCCTTGGCGTCGGCGCCGGCGCCGCCCTCCCAACTGGCGAAGAAGCCGTCGCGGAAGGCCTCCATCCCCGACCAGGCGAGGGCGTCGGTCATGGGGTTGGCGCGGATCGAAACATAGGACTCCATGAGCTGGGTGAACGCGTCCATGCCGTTGGCGGCCATCACCTCGGGCGGGCAGGTGGCCAGCAGTTCGGGGTCGACGACGGCCACTTGCGCCACCAAGGCGTCGTCGCGGAACGACTTCTTGAAGCCGTCCGGGCCCCGCCGGCTCAGCACCGCGTTCTTGGTGGCCTCGCTGCCGGTACCCGCGGTGGTGGGCACGGCGATCAGCGGTACCGCCGGTCCCTCGTAGGGGCGTTCCGGCCCGACGCCCTCCAGGTGCTCCATCACCGAACGGCCGTGCGGCAGCAGGCCGGCAATGGCCTTGCCGGCGTCCAACGCGCTGCCGCCGCCGGCCGCAATCACCACGTCGACATCGCTCTCGCTGAACTCGGCCACGGCCCGGTCGACGGCGTCGGGCGAAGGCTCGCCCTCCACGTTGATGTCGTACCAGGCCACATTGCGCTCGGCGAGCCCGTCCAGCAGCATCTGCCAGTGGGGCGAGGCGCGGAACGAGCGCGCGCCGGTGACGATCAGCGCCCGGCGGCCGAAGGCGCGGGCTTCGCCGGCGACGGTGTCAACGGCGCCGGCGCCGAAGACGATGCGCGGCAGGCGGGCGATGGTAAACGGCTGTAAAGGAGTCACGGCTCAGGCCTTCGGAAAGAGGCCGGTGTAGGGGACGCCCTGGCGCGGTTCGGCCATCATCTGTTCCACCGTTTCGCGCCAGGTCAGGTAATGGGCCGTTTGCTTGTGCGCGGCCGCGTCGTCGGCGCTTACGTACGCTTCGTAGAGGATGAACTCGGTCGGATCGGACCGGTCTTGGAGAATGTCGAAGCGGCGGTTGCCGGGCTCGGCGATGGAACCCTCGTGGTTGGCCTTGCTGGCGGCGATGAAGTCGTCGACCCGGTCGGGCTTGACCCGGACGTGAACCAGAGTGACATGCATGGCGTTTCTCCCCCAGAACATACGAGAAGATCAAACTCGGATAATAGTTATATATGATAGCACGCTCCGAAATTTTGGGCGCTGGTCCGGGGTGGCGTCAAGCGGCGCGTTCGTGTACCAACCCCGGTTGGTGCGGACTCCACGCCGGCGTCCGCCCGTCAATGATGTTTTCACGGCAACGGTTCTCCATGAGAGTCGACGAGTTCGACTTCCATCTTCCCGCCCGCGCCATCGCCCATCGGCCGGTGACGCCGCGCGATGCCGCGCGCCTGTTGGCGGTGGGCGAGGATCCGGCGGATCGAACGGCGCGGGATCTTCCCGGACTGCTGCGCCCGGGCGACGTCATGGTGTTCAACGACACCCGGGTGATCCCCGCCCGCCTGGAAGGACGGCGCGGCGCGGCGCGCATCGAGGCGACCTTGCACAAGCAGGTGGCGCCGGGCCGCTGGCGCGCGTTCGCCAGGCCCGGCAAAAGGCTCAAGGCGGGTCAGCGCGTCGACTTCGCCGCGGGGCTGTGGGCCGAGGTGGAAGCCAAGGGCGAGAACGGCGAAATTACACTCGCTTTCGATCGCGAGGGGCCGGCGCTGATGGCGGCGCTGGAGGCCCACGGCGCCATGCCGCTGCCGCCTTACATCAAGCGCCACGGCCTTGCCGACGCCCGCGACCGCGACGACTACCAGACCGTGTTCGCGGCCAATCCCGGCGCCGTCGCCGCGCCGACGGCGGGGCTGCATTTCACCGAGGCGCTGCTGGCGGCGTTGGATGCGCAAGGTGTGCGGCGGGTAATCGTGACGCTGCACGTGGGGGCGGGGACGTTCCTGCCGGTCAAGACCGAGCGGGTGGAGGATCACGTCATGCACGCGGAGTGGGGGACTATCGGCGAGGCGGCGGCGTTGGAGGTGAACCGGGCGCGCGCCGCCGGCGGCCGGGTGGTGGCGGTGGGTACCACGTCGCTGCGGCTATTGGAGACGGCGGCCGGGGAGGATGGCGTCCTCGCGCCGTTCGCCGGAGAGACCGATATCTTCATCACGCCGGGCTATGGCTTCAAGATTACCGATCTGCTGCTCACCAACTTCCACCTCCCGCGGTCGACGCTGTTCATGTTGGTCTGCGCGTTCGCCGGCACCCAGCGGATGAAGCGCGCTTACCGGCACGCCATCGAGAACGGATATCGGTTCTACTCCTACGGAGATTGCTGCCTGCTTCACCGGGACCGGGGATCGTGACCGGTCTGGGGTTCCAACGGCTCGCCTCCGACGGCGATGCCCGTTTGGGCCGGTTGGAGACGGCCCACGGCGTCGTGGAAACGCCGGCTTTCATGCCGGTGGGAACGGCGGCGACGGTGAAGGCGATGACGCCGGAGATGATCGCCTCCACCGGCGCCCGGATCGTGCTGGGCAACACCTATCATCTGATGCTGCGGCCCGGGCCCGAGCGGGTGGAGCGGCTGGGCGGGCTGCACAGGTTCATGAACTGGGCGGGACCGATCCTGACCGATTCCGGCGGGTTTCAAGTGATGTCGCTGTCCAAACTCCGCAAGGTCACCGAGGACGGAGTCCGGTTCCGCTCCCATGTGGACGGCGCCGCCCATACGCTGACGCCCGAGCGGTCGGTGGAAATCCAGCGGATGCTGGGCGCGGACATCGCCATGGCCTTTGACGAATGCACGCCCTTTCCGGTGGAGCGCCCCGCCGCCGCCGAGTCCATGCGGCTCTCCATGCGTTGGGCCAAGCGCTCCAAGGCGGCGTTCGACGCGCGCGACGGTCATGGCCTTTTCGGCATCGTCCAGGGGAGCGTGTATAAGGATTTGCGGGTGGAGTTGGTCGACGCGCTGCTGGATATCGGCTTCGACGGTTACGCGGTGGGCGGCCTGGCCGTGGGCGAGGGGCAGGCCACCATGTTCGAACTGCTTGAGGCGACGGCGCCGCGTCTTCCGGACGACCGGCCGCGCTACCTCATGGGCGTCGGCAAGCCCGGCGACCTGGTGGGCGCGGTGGCGCTCGGCATCGACATGTTCGACTGCGTCTTGCCCACCCGCTCGGGGCGCACCGGCCAGGCGTTCACCCGCTACGGTCCGGTGAACATCCGCAACGCCCGCCACACCGACGACCCGCGCCCCCTGGACGGGTCGCTCGACTGCCCCGCCAGTCGCGATTTCAGCCGCGCGTATCTCAATCATCTGGTCCGGTCGGGGGAAATTCTCGGCGCCATGCTCCTCACTTGGCATAATGTGCACTACTATCAGGATCTGATGCGGCGGATGCGCGACGCCATCGGCGCCGGCCGGTTCCGGGCGTTCGCCGCCGAATTCGCGGACGAACAGGCGAGAGGCGACATCGATCCGGTTTGATCGCCGGTCGCCTGGATGGAGAGACGAGAACCGGTCCATGGCCGAAAACGAATACGAGGAACTGACGCAACTGGGCGGACGGGGAGTGATCCCGGCCTCCCCCGACGAGGCGGTGTTGGAGACGGTGGCGAACCCGCGCGCGCCCTCGCGCTATCTGGTCCGCTTCACTTGTCCCGAGTTCACGGCGCTGTGTCCGGTGACCGGCCAGCCGGATTTCGCCCACATCGTTCTCGACTACGCGCCGGGCGCGCGCCTGATCGAAAGCAAGTCGCTGAAGGTCTACCTGGCCTCGTTCCGCAATCACGGCGGCTTTCACGAAGAGTGCACGATGGCCATCGCTGAGAAGGTGCAGCAGGCCGCCAAACCGCAATGGCTTCGCATCGGCGGCTACTGGTATCCGCGCGGTGGCATTCCCATCGACGTGTTCTACCAGAGCGGCGAACCGCCCTTGGGCCTCTGGGTTCCGGAGCAGGGCGTTCCGCCGTATCGGGGCCGGGGGTGAGCGGCACTGAGCGGCACTGAGCATATCAAGGAGACCATCCGCGCGAAAGCCCATGAACTGGGCTTCGACGCGGTCGGGTTCGCTTCGGCCGACGCGAACATCGAGGACTCCCGTAATCTTGCCGCCTATCTGGCGGACGGCCGCCACGGCGATATGTCCTGGATGGAGGCCAACGCCGACCGCCGGGCCGACCCCCGGACGCTGTGGCCGGAAGCTCGAACCGTTATCGCCGTTGGCTTTAACTATGGTCCCGCACAGGATCCCATGGCGCCGCTCCAGAACGCGGAACAGGGTGTGATCAGCGTCTATGCCCAGGGGCGGGACTACCACAAAGTGATCAAGAAACGCCTGAAGGCGCTCGGGCGCTGGATGACCTGCACGTTCGACTGCGACGTCAAGGTGTTCGTGGACACGGCTCCGGTGATGGAGAAGCCGATCGCCATGCGCGCCGGCCTCGGCTGGACCGGCAAGCACACCAATCTGGTGTCGCGCCGCTTCGGATCGTGGCTGTTCCTCGGCGAAGTGTTCACCACCCTGGAATTGCCGGCGGACGCGCCGGAGACGGATCATTGCGGAACCTGCGACCGCTGCCTCCGGGCCTGTCCCACCGGCGCCCTGCCGGCGCCCTACCGGATCGATCCCCGGCGGTGCATCTCGTATCTCACCATCGAGCACAAGGGCGCCGTCGACGAGGATCTGAGATCCGCCATGGGCAATAGGATCTACGGTTGCGACGATTGCCTGGCGGTCTGCCCCTGGAACAAGTATGCGCAGCCGACGCCGCACGCGGAATTGTCGGCGCGCGCGGATATCGGCGGGGTGCCCCTGCAAAAGCTGGCGGGTCTTGACGCGGAGGCCTTCGGCGAACTGACCGCCGGCACGCCGGTCAAGCGGACCGGCCGTGACCGGTTCGTGCGAAACGTCATGATTGCGATTGGCAACGGGTCGCGTGCAACACTCGCTTCGCTGGCCCGCGAGCACAGGAAAGATCGCTCGCCCTTGGTCCGCGATGCCGCGAAATGGGCGGTGGCTCGTCTCGAATCCCGCCTGTCCCGACAGGATCCGGACAAAACACGCTAAGCGCGTGGTTTGTCCATTTCTCCGTGCCCGTGGCCGATCGCTACTTGATAGATAGCGCCCGCGCCATTTGGCTCAGGGCCTCGCGATGGCGGTCGTTGGGGATCTGCGTAAAATTACGAGCGAGCTCCAGGCACATGCGTTGCCGCACGCTGAGGTCGTCGTCGCTCTTGTTTCCGTCCAATCCGTCGAAAAAGTGACCGACGGGAACACGCAACACTTGGGCGATCTCGAAAAGACGCCCGGCCGAAATGCGATTGATGCCACGCTCGTATTTGTGGGCTTGCTGGTACGTGACCCCGATCATCTGGGCCATTTGCTGCTGGCTCAGTCCGAGCATAACGCGGCGTTCGCGGATGCGGTTGCCAACGAATTGATCGACTTCCGTGCCGCGGCTCGTTGCCGGGGCTGTGCTGTCTAAGGGCACCATGACTTCTGTTCTCCCTGACACTTAATGATGACTCCATGCCCCCTAGTTCGACATCCCTCACGCCAACACCGGCGATAAACCGTCCGCTCTTTACTCGTTCGGCGAGCGCGTTCCAAGTCCGACATATGGGGTATGGACTATTTTTTTATTCTTCTAACCCAGAACGGCCGCCCCATGGAAACTTTTAACACGTTTTTTTGACGCCACGCCTCGTAAAGTAATTTTACCATAGCACCGGACCGCGGAAAACCACAGCGTTAGATAGAAAATACAAAATACGCTTGTTGTTTAGGCTTCCAATTGAACCCGTGCCGCGCCATGCGCCTGATCGGGGAACTCCGGAGGGCGCCGCCTAGACGCCATTGATCCGGAGCGCTACGTCTCGCCGTGGCCCTTGGTCAGTGCGTTGAGTTGCTTTTGCATCTCGTTGAGTTGCGAGCGCAGTTCCTGGATCTGGTTGCCGCGGGCCTGGGGAGTTTTGCCGCCGTTTTCGGCCTTCTGGGAGTCCTGCTCTTCGCTGTAGAAAGGGGTGAACATTTTCATGGCTTTTTCGAATATGACCATTTGCTGCTTGCTCATGTCCTCGAATTGGCCGAACGGCATCAAGCCGTCGAATGTTCCATGCAGGTAATCGCGCATCTGTTCCTGGTTGCGGGCGAACGAATGCATGCTTTGTTCAAGGTATGTCGGCACCAACACTTGAAGGCTGTCGCCATAAAAGCTGATCAGGTGGCGTAGAAAGCTCACCGGCAGCATGCTGTGCCCCTTGGCCTCTTCCTCCACAATGATGTGAGTCAGCACCGAACGGGTGATGTCTTCGCCCGTCTTGGCGTCGTAAACGGCGAACTCGGCCCCCGCCTTGACCAACTGGGCCAAGTAGTCGAGGGTGACGTAACAACTGGTCGCCGTATTGTAGAGACGCCGGTTGGCGTACTTCTTGATCGTGATGGGCGGCTGTTCGGCATCCGCCGTCGAGGCCGCCTGAGATTTTTCATTCATCCTGAACCGCTCGTGTTCGCGACCGGGTAAAGCGCCCAGCCTTAGCGCGCATGGATGGAAATGCTGCATCGCAATGTACGCCCAATCGCAAGCGCAAACAAGACGACAATCGCGTCCGAAAACACCGCACGCGCGAAATTTGGTCTGGAAAATGTCGATTTCGCCCCGGGGGTTGGCTGCGAGAAGGCGGTTTTCAACAGAAAGTTGGGAACGCCGTGCTAAGCGAAAGTCTCCTTGACTCCGTGTCCCCTTGTTTATAGGCCTCGCCCTGGCAAGGCCGCTTCGCTCATGCGGATCAATCAAAGCTTACAAGATTCGGCGAGGTGGTCCCACAGGTGGCACAGGTGCCAGAGGGAGGAGAATTATGGAGCTTCAAGATGTGGTGATGGTGAGTGCGGCGCGCACGGCCATCGGAAAGTTCATGGGAAGTATCAAGGACGTTCAGGCGCGGGATCTAGCGCTGACAGCGGGCAAGGCGGCCATAGACAGATCGGGCGTGCCGGCCGACAGCATTGATGAAATCACCATGGGCGAACTCTATACCGCCATGCAAGGATCTTTGCCCGCGCGTCAAGTGGGCATGAGGTTGGGGCTTCCGCACCGGAGCAACGCGGTTTCCGTCAACCAGAACTGCGCTTCCGGAATGCGGGCCCTGGAAATCGCCGCCCACAACATCATGCTGGGCAAGACCGATATCGCCCTGGTGGTCGGTGTCGAGAGCATGACCAACGCGCCCTACCTGATTCCCAATGCGCGGATGGGCTACCGGATGGGGCCCGGCGCCATCGAGGATCATATGCTGCACGATGGCTTGATCGACGAACTCGTGCCCGGTCATATGGGCCTCACGGCCGAGAATGTGGCCGAGAGGTACGGTATCACCCGCGAGGAGTGCGACGAACTGGCGCTCATGAGCCATACCCGGGCGCGCGAGGCAATCGATGGCGGCCGATTCGAGCGTGAAGTGGTCCCTGTCGAATTGCCGAAAAAGAGGGGCAAGAATTTTGTCTTCGATACCGACGAGCACTTAATCCGCGAAGCCAGCGTGGAGTCCATGAGCGCTTTGCGCCCGGCGTTCAAAAAGGACGGCGTGGTGACTGCCGCCAATGCATCCGGCATCAACGACGGCGCGGCCGCGGCCGTCATCATGTCCGCGGACAAAGCGCGGGAAATGAAGATCAAGCCGTTGATGAAGCTCATCAACGTCTGTCACGAGGGCGTGGATCCAGTGGTGATGGGGCTCGGACCGGCCGTGGCCATTCCCAAGTGCTTGAAACAGGCAGGCATGGAATTCGGAGACGTTGACTACTGGGAGATCAACGAAGCCTTTGCCGCTCAATGGCTCGGTGTCGGCCGGATGCTGAAGGAGGACTTCGATATCACGCTTGACCTGGACAAGGTCAACCACAACGGCTCGGGAATCGCGTTGGGTCATCCCGTCGGCTGCACCGGACTCCGTATCATCGTCAGTCTGTACTATGAACTGGAGCGCTCCGGCGGAACGGTCGGGGGCGCCTCGCTGTGCGTGGGCGGCGGACCGTCCATGTGCTCTCTTTGGACCCGCGAAGTCTAACACGAACTTGACGCCAGGGCCGTCGCGGCGCGAGCGGCGGCCCTCCGTCCGGACTAACGCGGACTCCTGAATCCGGGACCGTATCCCTTGCGGAGGCGCCCGGCCGGACCACGCATGTCCATGCCCTGTCCTCGCCCCGAGCAGCGCCGAAAAGCGGGCAGACGGCGAGTCCGCGTTGCGGACTGCAACCTCAGCAAAACCGCGCGCACGTCCGGTTCATCCACGGCCGCGAGCAGACATTCATACACGTCGCCATTCTCGATTTCCGCACGCATGCCGTCCTCGTACGCGGCGGCCACCGTGGGTGGCGGCTCGACGTCGCCCCGCCATTTGTCGTCCGGCGCCTTGAGTCCATATTTGTCGAACAGCGACAGCAACGCGGCCACGTGGCGGTCTTCCGATTGGACGATGTTTATGAACGGTCGGATGGGGCCGAAGGCCGCGATCACCGCGTGATACGTGGCGCGCGACTTGTATTCATCCTGAAGAGATTCTTCCAATGCGGAAACGGTTTCGTGGTTCATGTCGCGCCTTTCCGTCGTTTCGCCAGCATGCGAAGCCGAAACTCAGAAAAAAAGATATCAGAGCCAAGCCTGCGTGTCATCGGCGATCGAGCCTGGAATTGACGTTGCGATGTGTGTATGGTGTGCGCCGCACAATGGCGAAGACGCTCGATCTTGAGTATCGCGAACCGCGCGTTTCGGTGAGAAGACGATCATCCACGGAT
This sequence comes from uncultured Alphaproteobacteria bacterium, assembly GCA_963771545.1. Lineage (GTDB taxonomy): Bacteria > Pseudomonadota > Alphaproteobacteria > Rhodospirillales > Defluviicoccaceae > CAKZLS01. Next base: position 1,926,648 of record CAVYTX010000002.1, on the reverse strand, counting down.
CGAACGCGGCAGGGCCTCGGCTGAAATTCACGTGAGCTTGCCTTGAGCAAGAGAGAACTCGGATCGTTACAATGCGTATATGGGCCGGAACGACTTAGAGTACGAACTGAATTGATGAATTAAAGATGCGTGGCTCGAGGGTTTGCGCTGTCGAGGCATGTCATCGTCCAACCACCAACGCACCACAAAAAGCCCGGCATCGCAATCCCGGGTCAGGAAAGAGGAGACAAAAATGACCGACATTGTCATCGCGGGAGGGGCACGGACCCCCGTCGGAACGTTCAACGGAAAGCTCTCAAGCGTGCCTCCCACCGAACTCGGTGTGACCGCCGTCAAGGAAGCATTGAAGCGCGCCAAAACGGACGTCGCCGAGGTGGAGGAAGTGATCATGGGCCTCGTGCTCAGCGGCAACACCGGCGCCGGACCCGCCCGGCAGGTTTGCATCAACGCGGGTATCTCCCATGACAGCACCGCGTATGCCATCAATCAGCTGTGCGCTTCCGGCATGCGGGCCATCGGCGAGGGGTTCAATTCCATCAAGGTGGGCGACACCGAGGTGGTGGTCGCCGGCGGCATGGAGAGCATGAGCTGGGCGCCGCACGTCGCCAACATGCGCGGCGGCACAAGGATGGGACCGGTCAAGTTCGAGGACAGCATGCTTCGCGACGGCTTGATCGATCCCTTCGGCCGCTATCACATGGGCAATACCGCCGAAAACGTCGCCAAGAAGTGGCAGATCACGCGCGAGGACCAGGATAAGCTCGCCGTTGCCTCGCAAAACAAGGCCGAGGCGGCTCAGAAATCCGGCCGGTTCAACGACGAAATCATTGCCGTGACCATCAAGGGCCGCAAGGGCGACATCGTCGTGGACACCGACGAACACCCGACCCACGGCACCACCATGGAGTCCGTCGGCAAGCTGCGTCCGGCCTTCGACAAGGAAGGCACTGTGACCGCCGGCAACGCATCGGGTATCAACGACGGCGCCGCCGCCGTGGTCCTGATGTCTGCGGAGAATGCCGCCAAGCGCGGTATCGAGCCGCTCGGCCGCATCGTCTCGTGGGCGACCGCAGGCGTCGATCCGGCGATCATGGGCACCGGCCCGATCCCCGCCAGCCGCAAGGCTTTGAAGAAAGCCGGCTGGACCATCGACGATCTCGACCTGATCGAGGCCAACGAGGCGTTCGCCGCCCAGGCGATCGCGGTAAACCGGGAAATGGGCTGGGATATGTCCAAGGTGAACGTCAATGGCGGCGCCATCGCGCTGGGCCACCCCATCGGCGCTTCCGGCTGCCGGATCATCGTCACCTTGCTCCATGAGATGATCAAGCGCGGCGGCAAGAAGGGCTTGGCGACGGCTTGCGTCGGCGGCGGCATGGGCATCGCCATGTGTGTCGAGCGCGACTAACCGCCCGCCTCCGACCGACGATTTCCGAAGAAACGGGCCGCCATCTGGCGGCCCGTTTTTTTGCAGATGCGAGAAGACCCTTTATCTCGCGGGCGAAAGCGGCTAAAACCGAAGCGAAATTCGAACTATGGAAACCGTCCGATAACAACACCGGGCGTCACGCGGGTCGCAAGCCCATGCTTCGCGTCACTCTGCGGAGGATGCCCTTGGGTGGGGGAATAAGCATGCAGATCAAGACAGTTGGCATCATTGGCACCGGAACCATGGGGCTTGGCATCGCTCAAGTCTGCGCCCAGGCCGGCCGCGACGTGGTTGCCGTCAAGGCGACGCCGGGAAGCACCGAAAAGGCCCAGTCCAGCCTGATCAACAGCTTCGGCCGTCTGGTCGAACGCGGAAAATTGGACGCCGCGGAGAAGGACGCCATTGTGGGCCGCGTGACCTTCTCGACCGATGAAGCGGCGGTCGCCGATTGCGAACTTGTCATCGAGTTGATCGTCGAGGAGATCGGGCCCAAAAAGGCCCTGTTCCAACGCCTCGAGGGGATCTGCGGTGAACAAGCACTCCTGACCAGCAATACCTCGACCCTGTCGGTAACGGCGATGATGGCCGTTTGCAAGCATCGTCGGCGGGTCGCCGGTCTGCACTTCTTCAACCCGGCGCCGATAATGAAGCTGGTCGAGATCATCCACGCATTCGAAACTTCCGACGACACGATCGAGTTGCTCGACACGTTCTGCAACGAGATCGGCAAGGATCCCGTGCGCGTCCAAGACACCACCGGGTTCATCGTCAACCGCCTGTTGACGCCGTACATGCTGAACGCCATCCGCATGCTGGAGCGCGGTACGGGCAACATCGAGAGCATCGACAAAGCCATGAAGTTGGGCGCCGGCCTTCCCATGGGTCCGTTCGAGCTTGCCGACTACATCGGTCTCGACGTGGTCGAAGCGATGTCGTCCAACATTTTCATCGATGTTCGAAGCGAGCATCACGCCCCGCCGCATACGCTCACGCGCCTCGTCCAGCTCGGCTATCTCGGGCGCAAGACGAAAAGGGGCTTTTACGATTACTCGCAGAAGCCGCCGGTGCAGAATCCGGATCTATCCCATCCGGTCATCTAGTTTTGGCCTCCGCCGCGGTTCGAGCGGCAAAACATTCGACACCCTACCTACCATCGGTGGGTAGGGGTTCGCTTATGGTCGCGATCTCTCGCATGTTGCGTTGCGGCATGTAGACAGGGGCATGGAAATTTTGTTAATGGGGTGCCGCTCGAAGGCGATCTTCAAGCCGATGCACAGCAACTTTTAGACATCCGGATTTCCGATGGAGCATTTAGACGTCCTTGAAAGCAGGACGATTTATATTCTGCGCGAAGCTTTCAACAAGATCGACAATCTGGCCATGCTCTGGTCGCTCGGCAAGGATTCCAACGCCATGCTGTGGATGGCGCGGAAGGCCTTCTACGGTCACGTGCCGATCCCGCTGGTTCACATCGACACCGAGAAGAAATTCCCGGAGATGTACGAGTTCCGGGATCGATACGTGAAGGAATGGAAACTGGATCTCAGATCCGGCACATGTCCGCCGGTGGAGGAGATGGATCCGACCCTGCCTCCGGCGGCGCGCTCGGCGGCGCGGAAAACGGCCGGTCTCAACAAGATGCTGGAAAAGGAAAGGTTTTCCGGCCTGATCGCCGGTATTCGCCGCGACGAGGAAGGGACCCGGGCCAAGGAGCGCGTGTTCAGCCCCCGCGGCGAGCAGAACAAGTGGGACTTTCGCGACCAACCGCCGGAGTTCTGGGACCAGTTCAAAACCGACTTCGCGCCGGGCACGCATATCAGGGTCCATCCCATCTTGCATTGGACCGAGATCGATATCTGGCGATACATTCAGCGCGAGGGGATCCCGATCGTCGACCTGTATTTCGCGAAGAATGGCAAACGATACCGTTCGCTGGGCGACCGGGACATCACCTTCCCGGTCGACAGCGAGGCCAGCACCCTCGACGAGATCATCGAGGAACTCCAGGAAACCAAGATTGCCGAGCGGTCCGGCCGGGCCATGGACCACGAGTTCGGAGGATGCCTTCGAGCGCTTGCGCGCCGACGGCTACATGTAGGATGCGCACCGTGTTTGATCCCGCCGTTCACAGCACCCCGCCGCTGAAAATCGTGATTGTCGGCCATGTCGATCATGGCAAATCGACGCTGATCGGCCGCTTGTTCCATGACACCGGCTCGCTTCCAGACGGCAAGGCCGAGGCCATTCAGGCCATGTGCGAACGCCGCGGAATGCCGTTCGAATGGGCGTTCTTGATGGATGCCCTCAAGGCGGAGCGCGACCAGGGCATCACCATCGACGTCTCGCAGATTCACTTCAAGACCAAGCTCCGAGACTACGTGCTGATCGATGCTCCGGGGCATCGCGAATTCATCAAGAACATGGTGACCGGCGCCGCCCAGGCCGATGCCGCGGTGCTCGTGGTCGACGGCATGGACGGCATCCAGGAGCAAACCCGCCGGCACGCCTATCTGTTGCACCTATTGGGCATTCAACAGGTGGTCGTCGCGGTCAACAAGATGGATCTGGTGGAATTCTCCGAGGCCCGGTTCATGGCGGTCGCCGACGACGTCAAGGACTACCTCGCCGACCTTGGGATCGATCTGCAGCATACCTTGATTGTTCCCGTTTCCTCGCGAGACGGCGACGGTATCGTCAGCCTGTCGCGCCGCATGCCTTGGTATGAAGGCCCGACTCTCGCCGAGTCGCTGGATACGCTTCAGCCGCCGGTCACATCCGAGCAGCTTCCGCTGAGATTTCCCATTCAAGACGTCTACAAGTTCGACAAGCGCCGAATTCTGGCCGGCCGCATCGAAAGCGGTCATCTCAACGTCGGAGACACGCTGCTGTTCTCACCCTCCAACAAGACGGCCCGGGTGTTGACGATCGAAGCCTGGAACATGAAGAACCCCATCGTCGCCGTGCGCGCGGGCCAGTCGGTCGGGGTCACCCTGGACGAACAATTGTTTATCGAACGCGGCGAGATGGCGAGCATGGTCACCAATGCGCCCATGCTCTCCAACGTCTTTCGGGGGCGCGTATTCTGGCTTGGACGCAAACCTCTCGTTCGGGGCAACCGCTACAAGATGAAGCTGTGCACCGCCGAATACATGGTCGAGGTGGAGAAGATCGAGCGCGTGATCGACGTCAGCGACCTCGGCACCGCCAAGGGCACCCAGGTCGAGCGGAACGCGGTTGGCGAAGTGGTGTTGCGCACGCGCGGTTTGATGCCGCTGGATCCGTTCGACGTCAACATGGTCACCGGCCGTTTCGTGCTGATCGAGGATTTCGAAATCGTCGGCGGCGGCTTGATCAACATGGACGACTATGCCGATCAGCGCCCGGGTCAGATCATCAAATCCAGCAACATCACCCGGGTCGAGCACCGGGTGCCGGACCAAGAGCGCTGGAAGGCCAACGGGCACACCGGCGGCATTTTGTGGATGACGGGGCTCTCGGGCTCGGGCAAGTCGACGCTGGCGTTTTCCTTGGAGCAGTATCTCTTCCGTCTCGGCTATCAGGTTTATGTTCTGGACGGCGACAACATCCGGCACGGATTGTGCGCGGATCTGGGGTTCTCGCCCGAGGATCGCGTCGAGAACATTCGCCGCGTTGGCCAGGCGGCCGCCCTGTTCGCGCGCGCCGGAGTGCTGGTGCTGACGGCGTTTATTTCCCCCTATCGCGCCGATCGCGACCGGGTCCGCGCGCTCGCCACGGACATATTCCATGAGATCCATGTGGACGCCGATCTCGGCACCTGCGAGGCGCGCGACCCGAAAGGCCTCTATGCCAAGGCGCGCCGGGGCGAAATCGCGGATTTCACTGGTGTCTCCGCGCCCTATGAGCCACCGGCGTCGCCCGAGCTGCATTTGGACACGGCCAAGCATTCGGTTGAAGAGAGCGTGGCGCTCCTCGCCGACTATGTTTCGAAGAAGTTCGCGCTGACCTCTCACTAATATCAACGACCGTTGGTATAGGGAATGTCCGATGGATGCACCTGTTTACCCCGTAATTCTCTCCGGTGGGGTTGGCAAACGCCTATGGCCGATGTCGAGGGCGTTGTGGCCGAAGCAGCTGCTTCCGCTGGTTTCCGAGAAAAGCATGCTTCAGGAAACCGTCATGCGGGTGACGGGACCGACTTTCGCCGCGCCGCTGATTATCTGCAACGAAGACCACCGGTTTATGATCGCCGAGCAGATGCGCGAGCTCGACACGGTCCCCGAGGCCATTGTTCTCGAGCCCGCGGGCCGGAATACGGCGCCGGCGGTGATCGTCGCGGCGTTGCTTCTGGCCGCACGGGACGCCAACGCGATCATGCTGGTGCTTCCTTCCGATCATGTGATCCGCGATCTCGACGGCTTCCATGCCGCGATCGCGACCGCGGCCGGCGCGTCCCGCGACGGCGCCCTGGTGACCTTCGGCATTCCGCCGACCGGGCCCGAAACCGGTTATGGATACATCCATCGCGGCAGGCCGTATCAAGGGATCGAGGGCTGCTATCATATCGAGCGGTTTGTCGAGAAGCCGGACCTGAAAACGGCGGAAGGATACGTGACCAGCGGCGAGTACACGTGGAACAGCGGGATGTTCGTTCTGCCCGTGGGGCCGTTTTTGGAGGAAGCGGCGCGGCTCAAGCCCGGAATGGTCGATCTTTGTGGCCTGGCGGTGAAACGCGCCACGGAGGATCTGGACTTTCTGCGTCTCGACCGCGACGCATTCGCGAAACTCGAAGCCATTTCCATCGACTACGCGATCATGGAGCAGACCGGCAAGGGCGCCATCGTTCCGGCGGACATCGGGTGGAACGACGTGGGCTCTTGGTCAGCGCTCTGGGACATCAGCGAGCACGATGACGACAACAACGTGATCCATGGCGATGTCTTCACCAAGAATGCCCGCAATTGCTATGTTCGGGGCGAGGGCAAACTGGTGGCGGCGGTCGGCGTCGAGAACCTGATCGTCGTCGGAACCGACGACGCCTTGCTGGTCGTTTCCAAGGACCACGCCCAGGACGTCAAGGACATCGTCGAACAGGTGGAACGGGCGGACCGCAGCGAACCCTACGTTCATACCCGCGTCTGCCGGCCATGGGGATGGTACAAGTCGATCAACGCGGGCGATCGGTTTCAGGTCAAGGAAATCGTCGTTCACCCCGGCCACCGGCTCAGCTATCAGATGCACCACCATCGCGCCGAGCACTGGGTCGTGGTATCCGGCACCGCCAAGGTCACGCGCGGCAACGAAACGTTCCACATCACCGAGGATCAATCCACGTACATTCCTCACAACACCCGCCATTCCCTGGAGAACCCCGGGAAGATCCCGCTCCGGATGATCGAGGTCCAATCGGGCGCCTATCTCGGCGAGGACGATATCGTCCGCTATGACGACCATTACGGCCGCGCCGACAAGGATGATTACGCCATAAAATAAGTGGCGTTGCTTTAGGCCGGTTCGCGGGGAACCGTCTCCCGCATCGACGGCCGCCGGGCGAATGTTTCGTACCATCGCGCGAGGGATGGGCGGTTTTCCCGCCAGTCCTCATCCGGGAAGCGGAGTTCCAGCCATCCGAGGGCGCAGCCGATCGCGATGTGTCCGATGGTGATGGGGCCGCCGAGAGACTCGGCCTCGTCCTCCAGCGCGTCGAGGCCGCGCCGGACGGCGGCGGTCTGCCGGGCGATCCACGAGGACGACCGTTCGTTTTCGAGGCGCCCCGCCTCCAGCCGCCGCAACACGCCGGCGTCGAGGATTCCGTCCCCCAGCGCTTGACGCCGGAGCGCCGTCCACCGCGCGCCCCCCGGCGGCGGAAACAGTTTCAGGCCGTCGTGAAGGCTGTCCAGGTACTCGCAGATCACCGGCGAATCGAACAGCGTTTCGCCGCCCTCGGTCATCAGCGCCGGCACCTTTCCCAGCGGATTGTCCGTGGCGATATCGGTGGACGGGGCCCAGACGTTGGTGGGGATGCGTTCGATCCGTTTGTCCAATCCGGTTTCCAAGGCGACCACGCTGACTTTCCGGACGTAGGGCGAGGTCGGCGAGTAGCGAAGTTTCATGGCGCTCATCAAAACACATCCTTTCGCCTGCGGATTTCGGCAAACACCGCGACCGCGTCGGCGCCGGGCAGGCGCGCGGCGCGTTTGAGGTCCGCGCTGTCGGCGCGCAGGAACGGATTGGTCGCCCGCTCCTCGGCCAGGGTGGAAGGCACCGTCGGTTTGTCGTCGGCGCGCCGCAACCGGACTTCCTCGGCGCGCTGCCGCAGGGCGCTGTTGTCGGGATCGATACTCAACGCGAACGCCGCGTTGGCCTGGGTGTACTCGTGGGCGCAGTAGACGCGGGTGTCATCGGGCAGATCCCGCAGCTTGCGCAAGCTCGACCACATCTGCGCGGCCGTGCCCTCGAACAGGCGGCCGCAGCCGAGCGCGAACAGAGTGTCGCCGCAAAACAGCGCCGAGGACTCCTCGAACCAATAGGCGATATGACCGACGGTGTGGCCGTAGACCTCGAACACCCGGGCCTTTTGCTCGCCCAGGGCCACCTCGTCGCACTCCGCGACACCGACATCCAGTCCGGGAATGCGGTTGGCGTCGGCGCGGTTGCCGACGACCGTGCAGCCGGTGGCCCGTTTCAGTTCCAGATTGCCCCCCACGTGATCGGAATGGTGATGGGTGCTAAAAATATGGGTCAGCTTCCAGCCCAGGCGATCCAGCGTCTTGAGGACGGGGCGAGCGACGGCCGGATCGACCGCGGCGGTCGCTTCGGTTTGCGGATCGCGGATCAGATAAACGTAGTTGTCCGAGAGAACTGGGATCTGATGGATTTGAAGCGAGGACATGGCGGTCACGATGTCGAAAGAACCAGGGCAAACATTCGGATCGCAACACTACCACTGCAATGGACGATTACGCTAGACTTCGTCGCCATGTGGACCGACGCCATCGATCTGAGGGATTTCTACGATTCCGCTCTGGGGCGGGTGGCGCGGCGGATGATCGGCCGCCGCATCCGCGAGCTATGGCCGGACGCGCGTGGCTTGAACTTACTCGGGCTCGGCTACGCGACCCCGTTTCTCGGCGTGTTCCGCTCGGAGGCGCAACGGGTGATCGCGGTGATGCCGGCCGGACAGGGCGTGGTGCATTGGCCCCGCGCCGGCGGCGGTCTGACCGCCCTCGCCGACGAGACATCCCTGCCGTTTCCCGATCGGTGCATCGATCGGATTCTCATGGTGCACGCCCTCGAGAGCACCGAGCAGACGCGGCCGATGTTGCGCGAGGTTTGGCGGGTGCTCGCCGACGGCGGCCGGGTGCTGGTGGTGACGTCGAACCGCCGCGGGGTCTGGTCGCGATTCGAACGCACCCCCTTCGGCCACGGCCGCCCCTACTCGCCGGGACAATTGTCCCGCGGTCTGCGTGAAACCATGTTCGCGCCGTACCGGACCACGACCGCTCTCTACGTTCCGCCGTTCCATTCGCGCATGGTCCTATCGTCGGCGGCCGCGTGGGAAAAGGTCGGCCAGCGGTGGTTCACCGGGTTCGCGGGCGTCGCCATGGTCGAGGCAACCAAGCAGATATACGGCGGTCAGGTGGTCTACTCCGAGGCCAACAACAAGGCCTACGCCCCCATCGCCACCCGGTAGAGGACTCGCGAGCATCGGTATAAACCACCTTGTATTTGGATCGGACGCGTCAAATATCCATCATGAAGAGCGCCGAACCGTTGACGCAATAAAATCCAAAAGTTATGGCTTGGGATCGTGCGGCGACGCGGAGGAAAACGATGAAACGAACACTTCTGGCCGCAGGAGTTGCTCTCGCGACCTTGATCGGCGGGAGCGGCGCCGGCGCCATTGAACCGAGTGACTTCAAGATTCTATCGACCGAAAGCCTCTATCGGGTGTGCTCGGCTCCCGAAACAAGCGACCTGTTCGCCGAGGCGCGCCAGGCGTGTTATGGGTTCATTTTTGGCGCGGGGCTGTTCTATTACGAGGTCGTCAAGGCCGGCAAGGCCAAGAGCGTCGTCTGTCCGGACAACCAAATCGACCGCGAAGCGGTGCGCGTGGCGTTTGTCGACTGGGCTCAAGGAAATCCCGAAAAAATGAGCGGCAGCCCGATCGATGGATTGTTGCGGGCCGCCGCGTCCCGCTGGCCGTGTCCCAGATAGCCGCCGTTCCGGGTGAAGAGGAGTAAACATCGTGAGTTATTTTGCCATGAGTTCAAAGGTCCTGGTCCCGGCGCTGGTTCTGTGCATCGGCGTGATCCTCTCGGGGTGTTCGAGCAATGTTGGCCGGGGGGCCGCCATCGGCGCCGCCGGGGGCGCCACCGCGGGGCTGTTCACCGGCGACGTGGGACGAGGCGCGGCCATCGGCGCGGCATCGGGCGCGGCCGCGGGGTTTGTCTCCGGCTTGTTCTAATCGATGAGGGAGTTACGATGGCGGGGATAACGATACACCGCGCGGGAGCCACGTCACGTCTTCTGGCCGCGCTGATGATCTTTCTTTTGTGGAGCGCCGCGTCCGTGAGCGCCGAACCCGGTTTGTTTGGAGGAACGTGGGTGGCGGAAGAGATCGGCGGGCAGGGTGTCACGGGCAAGGCGCCTTTGACCATCAGCTTCGAGCCCGATGGAACGGTATCGGGATCCGGCGGATGCAACCGGTTTAACGGAACGGCCATCATCGATGGCAACGGCATGACCTTTCCGCCCTTTGCCGCCGCCAGGAAAATGTGTTTTCCCGAGGTCATGGACCCGGAGCAGGAATTCCTTGGCGCGCTCGCCGCCGTGACGTCCTATCGGCTGCAAGGTCCGTATCTGATTCTCGATGACGCCGATGGAATGCAGCGGGTCAAACTCGTCCGGTCGAAATAACCGCGTACGCAGGGAGCAAACGGAATGGACCACGCGACCCGACACGCGGTGGCGGCGCGCTTCGCGGCGCTCCACGAGCGCCCCGGCGCTTTCGTTATTCCCAACCCATGGGACGTGGGAACGGCCCGCATCCTTCATGGCCTTGGCTTCGAGGCGCTGGCCACCACCAGCGCCGGCCTGGCCTTCTCGCTCGGAAAACCGGATGCCGAGGGCGCGGTCACCCGCGAAGAGGCACTCGCCCATGCGCGAACCCTGGTCGAGTTGGTTCCCCTTCCCGTTAGCGCGGATCTGGAAAATGGTTTCGGGGACGATCCCGCTACGGTGGCCGAGACGGTCCGCATGGCGGCGGACGCCGGGCTTGCCGGATGTTCCATAGAGGACGCGACGGGAAAGCCGTCCCGGCCCATTTACGACTTTGCCCACGCCGTGGAGCGGGTGGCCGCCGCCGTCGAGGCGGCCCGGACCGTTGGCAGGCCGTTCGTGCTCACCGCGCGGGCCGAGAACTTTCTTCACGATCGTCCGGACTTGCACGATACCATCGCGAGGCTGAGGGCCTTCGAGACGGCGGGCGCCGACGTGCTCTTCGCTCCGGGCCTCGCCGACCTTGTTTCGATCCGTCACGTCTGCGCGGCGGTCGGCCGTCCGGTGAACGTGGTGATGGGTTTGGCGGGCGCGGCCTTTTCGATGGATGAACTCGCCGATGCGGGGGTAAAGCGGGTAAGCCTCGGCTCGTCGTTGTCGCGGGCGGCCCTCGGCGCGTTCCTCAGAGCCGCGCGCGAGGTCCGGGAGACGGGGACATTCACCTTCGCGGCCGACGCCATCCCATTCGCCGAGATCCAGCGGCTGATGGGCGGCGCGGGGCCGCCTTAAGGGTTCCCCGGGTCGACGGGTGGAGACGCGCCGGAAACGCGATCCAGAACCTTCTCCATGAGCTCGATCTGGCGCTGCTGCCGGTCCAGCATGGTGACGAGTTGGTCGCGCATGAACACGTCGACCTTGTCGTGAAGCTGCATCAGTTCCATCTCGGTTTTCAGGTTGACCTCGTAGTCATGAGCCTGATCGGCCCGGTCACGCGCCGCCTGGCGGTTTTGCGACATCATGATGACCGGCGCCTGAAACGCGGCCAGCATGGAGAGGAACAAGTTGAGAAGGATGTAGGGATACGGATCGAAGGCCTGATCTTCGATCCTAAGCAGCACGAACGAATTGAGAACGACCCATATCACCAGAATTCCCACGAACATCAGGATGAACGTCCACGAACCGCCGAACGACGCAACCCGATCGGCGACGCGTTGGCCGAAGGTGAGCGTTTCCTCGTGATCGCGCATGACGTCGCGGCTGGTGCGGCGGCGTTCGAGGATGTCGTTGATGACGCGTTTCTCGGCGTTTGAAAGCTTCTCGAACGCCGAGTGGAAGAAGTCGCTCGCCAGCTTTGCGTGAGTCGACATCCGGTTTGACCTCAAATTCACAACGACCGTTAGTATAATTCGTCCCTTCAACGGTGAGTCACCACGGCCTCGCCGTCAAGGGATCCGATGACGCGGGCGAAAAAGCGCGCGCTGATTTAGAACGGCGGATGTTTCGGGTGCGAAATTTGCTTTGACTTTCGGTGGGCCGAACCAAACCTACTTGCGCATATAGTGTGTGCGCGATTTATCCGCTGGTGTGGGAGAGTTGGCGCCAAGAAACAAAGTGCTCGGAAGGGGTGATGATGAATACGGGGTCGGACGAGGTCAACGACGCGAGGCCATCGCCAACCGCGGAGGAAATGCCCAAGAAAAAGCGACACTGGCTGCGCTGGACGATTTTCGGCGTCGTCGCGTTCGTCGCGGTATTGGCCGTGGTGCTGTCCGTGGCGCCCAAGTACGCGGCCCGGCACGTCATGGAAACGGAGTTGGCTAAGCTGGGCATTCAAACCACCGGCTCGGAAACCCTGTATGTGAACCTCTGGCGCGGCGAGGTCATGATGGGGCCGGTGCAGTTCTGGTCCGAAGGGGCAGACCGCGGCCAGATCGGCAACGTGGGCGCGCGGCTGAGCCTGGCCACCCTGTTTAAGAAGCGCGCGCTGATTGAAACGTTTTTGATCGAAGAAGTCGATCTGATCGTCGAGAAAAGGGCCGAGGGCATTTTCATCAACGGCATATCGCTGCAGCAGTTCATGACCGCCGAGGAGGAAACCGGGAAAGAGGCCGAAAAAAAGGTCGAAACGGAGGAGAAATCCGGCTGGGGCGCGGGCATCGACAAGTTCGAGTTCCGGAATAGCAAGCTGATTCTGAAAAACTTCGTCGAGGGCGATGAACTCGAGATCGATATCGAGCACCTGCTCGTGACCCTGTTTCATACCTGGGCCCCGGACGAACCCGGCGTTGTCAGTCTCCTCGGGTCACTGGGAGGCGCGCAATTGTATTTTGACGCGACGGCGCGTCCGTTCGCCGAAGACATCAAGTTCCAGTTCGAGGCGGGCATCAAGGATGTCCAGATCGCGAGGGCCATGGATTATGGGCGGCTCGCGCTGCTGTTCGACAAGGACATGTTCACGCGCCGCGACGGCGTCGCGACGTCGAAACTCAGTTTCTCCGGCTTTGTTTTCCGCGACGGCCGCATCGAAATGAATGGAGACCAGAGCACGACCATCAAGGACCTTCATCTCGTCATGGCCGACGGGGTTTCCTTGCAGTTGGACAGCGCGGATCTGGTTGTTCGCAGCGCGGAGTTCTACTCGCCGGACGGACTGATCGAGGTGGCCGGCGAGTTCACGAGCGCGGTAAACGCGCTTCAGGCGGAATCGAACAAGGGACAGTCGGTTCGACTGGAATCCGTCAAAACACACTCCGACAATTTCTTTCTTGTGCTGAATCCCGACAAGAGCATCCACGCCGGGGCTCCGCACCAATCCCGTGTCGAGGGGCTGGAGGCCAGGCCGAACCCGGAGACGGCCATCAGTCTGGCCGCCGCCTCGATCGGGATCGAAAAGCTTGCCTTCGATCAAACCGCCGAAGGCGAGATCGATTTATCGAGCGTGATCAAGGTTGCTTTGGAGCAGGTTGGGGCCAAATCGGGCCCGGATACGCAGGCGAACGTCCAGACCGTGTCCATCGACGTGGCGGAACTCACCGTCAATCAGGGTCCCAACGGTCCCATGCGGGTGAGCGCGAATCCCAGGGTCGAGGCGGTGTCGACCCAGTTGCGGGGAGCGACGCCTGGATCGGTGGGCAAGATTTCGGTCGCGCTGTCGACGCTTGTCGCCGAAATGGCGGGTGAGACCGTTTCGGTGCAAACCTCGGGTTCCGCCAATATGGCGAGCGTGAAGTTGGCCGTTCCGGGCGCGGAAGGGCAGCCGGGCACCGATGTGAGTGTCGAGACCGTGCGTGTCGACCTGCAAGGCTTCAATACCAACATGGCCGGAAGCGACATCAAGGTGAATGGCGCCCTCGGTTCGGAGATTTCCGGCTTGGCGGCGAGCGTACCCCAACCCGGCGGGACCATGACGGTTTCGGCCGACCGGGTGCGGACGTCGTTGCCGACCCTGAACGCCCAGGTATCCGGCGCCGCGACGTCCGTCAACCTTGCGGGAACCACCAGCCTCGCGGGGCTCAATACCGTCATGCCGTCGGCGGACGGGCGCCCGGAAATCGGCGTCGGTCTTGCAGCGTTGGAAGTGGCGCTGAAAGAGGTTACGGCCTCGGTCGCGGGCGAGGCGCCGCGGTGGGCCGTCGACTTGGATGTCAAAACGCGGGACATCGGCGCCGATCTCAAGGCCGGCGACTCGGTGAGCACCGTCAACGTCGCGTCCGTCGACGTGACCGGTGTGCGGACCGATCAGGATCTGGCGGTGGCCATGGACGAGATTGCCGTCGGAGGCCTTGACGCCGACATCGTGGACACCGCGCTCAAGGCGTTTGGCGGCGGAGGTGAAAAAGAGGGCGCGCCCCAGGACGCGGCCTCCGGGGGCGGCGCGGCGCCGACCGTGCGGCTTGGCCGGTTGGCCGTGGGTGCGGAATTGGTCGTCAAGTTCACGGACACGTCGGTCGATCCGCCGGTCATCGTGGTCGTCGGCTTGGATGACGTGGAAATCAAGAATATCGACACCGGCGATCCGGCCACGCGAACGGATCTCGACGTCGACGCGACCATCAACGAGTCTTCCAAGCTGGCCGTGACGGGATGGGCGACGCCGCTCAAACCCACGCCGGATTTCAATCTGAAAGTCAACCTGAACGCTCTGCCTTTGCCGGCCTATTCGTCCTATGTCTCCGATGCCGTCGGCTGGCATTTGGACGGCGGCGAGTTGAGCGCCAATGTGAACGCGGCGGCCAACGGCAACGCCCTCAAGGGACAAGTGGGCGTCATCGTCGACAATCTGTTCTTGAACCCCGTGACGGCGGCGGACGGCGAAAAACTCGAGAAACAGATTGGTGTTCCGCTTCAATTCGCCGTCGGGATCATGAAGGACGACAATGGGCGCATCGACCTCGATCTCCCGGTTTCCGGCACCCTCGACAAGCCGGAAGTGGATTACAGCTCCGTCATCAGGAAAGCGGTCAGCGGATTTCTCGGGTCCATCTTCGGAAGCGACTCGTTCCAGGGCGCCGACGGTTTCAAGTTCCAATCCGTGAGCTTCGCCCCCGGCGCCGCGGTGATGGACGAACCGGGTAAGCAGGTCGCCGACAAGTACGTGACGATGCTGGAGAAGAAATCGACGCTCAAGCTCGGCGTGTGCGGACGAGCGACCGTGGAGGATTACGCGGCGTTGTTCGGCGGCGGCGGCGCGCCGGCGTCGGGCGCGCCTCCCCGGACCGCGAAAGCGGGCGTCGCGGCCGCTGGGCGGCCGGCGCAACCGCCCGCCGCCGCGCCCAAGCCGGTGGCGCCGAAAACCCTATCCTCGACCCAGGCCAAGGCCCTGGTGGAACTGGCGATCGAGCGCACCAACGCCGTTCGGGGCTATTTCGTCGACGAGAAGGGCATCAATACCGACCGGATCGTGCAGTGCCGGGTTACGTATGACCTCAAGGACGCGGAGCCCCCGCGCGCCCAGTTCGCCATGTAATCGAGGCCGCAAATCCATTGATCGCCGACATCCCCGCGTCACGGGGAGGCACGGTCCTTGCCGGAAACCTCGAAGGGCCGTAACAATGAGTCTGTACGGATGATTTCGAATCCAATAACGCAAGGAAACAATCGAGCATGAAAAAGACCGGAAAATCAGGCAAGCATCATGAGGAAAAGCACGTTCGCGACGGCGAGCTCGAGTTCAAGGTCATGGCCCGCCGGAATCGGTTGCTGGGCCATTGGGCGGCGGAAAAGCTGAGTTTCACCGGCGATGCCGTCCAGGCCTACGCCAAGGAGGTCGTCATGTCCGATTTTGAAGAACCGGGCGACGAAGATGTCATTCGGAAGGTGATGGGGGATTTCCGCAAAAGCAACGTCGCGACGAGCGAAGCCGAGCTTCGCGCGGAGATGGCGAGGCTTCTCGGCGTTGCTCGCGATCAGCTCGAATCCGATCGATAAAACCCGTTGAACGCGGACGGGAGAAGCTGGTTTCCTGAACTATGGTATGCTGGCATCGAAACGATTAAACGTGAAGGTGGGACATCAAGAAAGGTGGGACATCAAGAGGCGGGAGGCTCAATCAATGACGAATACGTCCGTTGTTTCCAATCCCATGCAGTATCTGGACAAGGCGCTGGGCGGTCTGAGGGACCTCGGCCTGGTCCCCGAAAAGCACGGGGAGGCGCCGATGACGGCTCTCCTCGACAAGATTACCGGGCTGGACGAGAACAAGGTGGTGGTGATCGCGCGCACCCTCGATCAGATGTCGTTCTTCAACGAGGTGGTTCGCGAGCAGATCGGCGCCATGACCATCGGCGAGCGCTATGACGATATCGCGGAGTCCTTCAACTCCATCCGCGACGACGCGCGCGGCATGGTCGACCAAATGGGCGACGGCAAGATCGACACCTGGGAGCGTCTTTCCAACGTCTGGCAGAAGGTGACCCGCGGCGACATCGCCGCCCGCTTCGACAAGATCAAGGAGACCTATCTCGACGTCTCCAAGGACACCAAGGATCAGATCGACCGCGAGCATCTCATTCTCGAATCCTACCGGGATTTCCGCGGCGCCCTGAAGGAATCGGAGGTGCTGGCGCTGGAGGTGCTCAAGACGGCCGAGGGCAAACTCGACGCCGCCAAGCAGCGCGTGGACGAAGCGTCGAAGGCCATTGAAGCCGCGGCGGCGGCCGAACCCGCCGAGCGGGCAAGGCTGGAAATGGCACGCGACGAGCGCGTGCGGGAATTACAGGACGAGGAAAAGCGCTACCAGATCGCCAAGGATCTGAGCGACAACCTGACCGTGGGGTACAACACCTCCGAAGTGATCATGGCGCGTCTGATGCAGACGACCAACGCCAAGGAGCGCGTGTACCAGCAGTCGGTCAGCTTTTTCTCCACCAACGAGTCCGTTCTCACCGCCTTGACCGCGTCCTTCACCGGAATGCACGGTCTGCACGAGAGCACCCAGACCCTGAACCGGATGAAGGAGGGCGTCAGCCAGAGCCTGGAAACGCTGTCCGAAATCGGCGGCAAGGTCCAGGAGGAAGCCCTCAAGGCCGGTTACGGTCCGACCATCCGCGCCGATGCGGTGCGCAAGCTGGTGGACTCGGTCGTCAACTATCAGGAACGTTCGGTCGAGATCATCGACGAGATGCGTCAGCAAAGCACCAAGAACGCCGAGGAAATCCGCGACGCGGTGGAGCAGGGCAAGCAGAGGATCGCGCGCCTCGCCCGGCAAGGGAATGCCCTGATCGATGGCTGAGAAGGCGGCCGCATCGGCGCCCGCGCCGGCGGCCGGCAAGGCCGCGCCGCTGGACGACGTGATGATGGCGATGGACGTGGTCGACACCCTTCGCCACGCCGATAAACTGGTGGAGCGGGAGCTGTCGTCGGATGAACGGGCGCGGCAACTCAAGGAGCGGCTGCGGCAGATCTATGCGTCTCAGGGTTTGGAGGTGTCGGACCGGATCCTGGACGAGGGCGTGGCGGCGCTCGAGGACGAGCGCTTCGTGTACGATCCGCCGGACATCGGGGCCTCGCGCTGGCTCGCGATGATCTGGATCCGGCGGAAACGTTGGGGCATGTTTTTGGCCATCGGCCTGGTCGTGCTCGCCGTGGCCGGCGGTGGCTATTACTTCGGCGTGAAGCGGCCGGCGGAACGCCGGATGGCGGAGCAGACCGAGGCGTTGACGGTCGGCTTGCCCCGTGAGTTCGCCGCCGAATTGGATCGCATCAAGGCCGTCTCCCAGGAGGACCGGGCGGTCGAGGCGGCCGAACGGTTGGTCGCCGAGGGGCTCGCGGCCGCCAAGGCCGGCGATCTCGACGCGGCCAACGGCAAGGCCGCCCAACTCCAGTCGCTTCGCCAGGGCCTGGAGCAGGAGTACGTCATCCGGATCGTCTCCCGGCCCGGGGAGCAGAGCGGCGTCTTCCGCATCCCCGACGCCAATCCCAACGCCCGCAATTACTATTTGATCGTCGAGGCCATCGACGCCAGCGGGCGCCCGGTCAAGGTCCGGGTCACCAGCGAGGAGCAGGGCAAGACCGGCCTGGTCGACGTTTGGGGAGTGCGGGTGAGCGAATCCGAGTTCGCGCGGGTGCGGGCCGACAAGCAGGACGACGGGATCATCCAAAACAATCGCGTGGGGGTGAAGCGCCGCGGTTACCTCCAGCCGGAATACACGATCCCGGTCCAGGGAGGCGCGATACTGGAATGGTGAAAACACAATGCTGAGCGAGAGGCAGGTAGCGGGGTCGATCGACGCGGTTTACGGGCAAGCCCTCCAGGACGCAGGCGCGATCGACGGGGAGATCGCCGCGCTCACCGAGAGATACGTGAAGCTGCGGGAAGAGGAAGCGGCGGCCTATCTGTCTCTCGCGCGATTGCGGCTCGGCGATCTCGCGGGTGGCAGTGTCATCGATGAACTGTCGGCGGCGGAGAAGCAGGCGCGGGTTCTGCTCGATCAACGATCGGACTCGGTCAAGGCCACCGACGCCAAGCTCGCCGAGATGGAACCGGAACTGGCGCGGCTGGCTCGGGAGCGCGCGGCTCTCGTCAAGGACGTGGAGGAAAAGACGGAAGCGCTGGAAACCGCCGAAAACGCCGCCTTGAACGCACTGGCGGAATCCGAAGCGTACAAGGCCCGGCGTACAAAAGCGGACGAAGCCGAGAAGGTCGCCCATCACGCCGAGCAGAAGGCGCAGTTCGCGGAGCAGGACCGGAATGAGAAGGGCAAACCGTATCTGGACGATCCCTTGTTCATGTATCTGTGGCGTCGTGATTTTGGGACATCCAAGTATAAAGCGGGATTCATCGCCCGTTTCCTTGACGGCTGGGTCGCGAGCTTGATCGAGTTCGACAAGGCCCGGGCCAACTGCGCCATGCTGACCCAGATTCCCAAGAGGCTGAAGGCGCACGCGAATGACCAGCGCGCCCGGGCCGATGAAGAAGCCAAGCAACTGGGCGAAATGGAGCAGGCGGCCGTTCAGTCGGCCGAGCCCTCGGAGCGCCGCGAACGTCTTTCCGAGGCGCGGGCGGGGTTCGACGCCCTCGACAGCCAGATCGAGGCGCTTGAGGGCAAGCGCGCCGCAATTCTTGAACAGAGGGCGAAACTGAACAGCGGAGCGGACAAGTCGACGACCGAGGCTCTCGACGTGATTGTGGCGGCGTTGAAGCGCGAAGACCTGCGTAAGCTGCGGCAGCAGGCGATGCGCACGCCTCTTCCGGAAGACGACACGGTGGTCGAACGGATCGAGGACATCGAGAAGGAGATCGAAGCGGTCAAGGCCGCCGTGGCGGAGCAGAAGGCGCAGCAAGCGGAGCAGCGCAAGCGGATGGCCGAGCTCGAGCGGGTTCGCCGCGACCATCGCCAACAAGGGGGCGGCAACGATGCGTGGGATTTCCGCGACGTGGGAATGCTGACCATGATGCTGACGCAGGTGCTGGGCGGCGCGCTGTCGGGAGACGTGCTGAGGGATCAGATGGGCCGGCGGCGCATGCCTCGGCAACCGGGCGGCTTCGGAGGCGGCGGCTTCCCCATGCCGCGGTTCCCGGGGAGGCTCGGTGGCGGAGGCGGGCGCATGCCGCGCATGCCGCGAGGGGGTTCGGGCGGCGGCGGGTTTCGCACCGGCGGAGGGTTTTAAATGCGCGCGGCGGGTCTCCAGAGCAACAGATATCAAAAAGGAATTCCGTGGATCGATGTCAATGAGGGTTTGGCTGTTCGGTGAGGTAGGGAGAAAAGCCGTGAGCGTAACATGGAGCCATCGATGGGCGTTTGCCGTCATTCTCGCCATTTGCTGGATGATCGGCCCAACCGCCCCATCGTCGGCCGAGGCCGACGCCGCGAAGGAGACGGCGGAGGAGCCTGCCACCGGGGCCGGCAATGAAGAGGCAGCCGGGGAGGACGAGGCAGCGGCCGAAAACGAGACCGAAGATACCGGTGACACCGATGAGGCGGACGACGCATTCTCGGATGAGGAACTCGAGGATCTCGTCGCCCGCATTGCGCTTTACCCCGATCCGTTGCTGGCGCAAATCCTGATCGCGTCCACCGAGCCCGTCGACGTGGTGCGCGCCGCCCGTTGGACGAAGGACAACGAAAAACTCGACGGAGACGAACGCGCCGCCGCGCTGGAAGACGAGGATTGGGATCCCAGCGTCAAGACGCTGACCGCGTTTCCGAGCGTTCTCAAAACAATGAGCGACGATCTGGAATGGACCGAATCGCTGGGCGATGCGTTCGTCGCCCAGTCGGACGATGTTCTCGACGCGATTCAAGTCATGCGGGCGCAGGCGCAGGCGGCGGGCAGTCTACAGACGACCGACCAGCAGCAGGTGACGGTCGAGAACGACGCCATATCCATCGAGCCGGCCGAGCCGGAGGTCATCAATGTACCGCAGTACGATCCTCGGGCGGTCTATGAGCCGGCTTCGGCTTTTGCGCCGGGCGCCGTGCCGGCGGCGTATCCCGCCGCATCGGAAGTTTACCCGCCCACCACCGTCGTCGGTGATTCGGGGTTTAGCACCGGCGCCATGCTGGCGACGGGCGCGCTATCCTTTGGCGCCGGCATCCTCGTCAGTGAACTGTTCGACGACGACGACGACGATTGGGACGATCATTTCGATTGGGACGATCACGAAGTCTACCGCGGGGGCGGCGGGCGCAATGTCAATGTCGGCGATGTCAACATCGACAGAAGCGTCAATGTGGAGGGCGGGGCGTGGAAGCCGAACAAGCAGCAGAAGGCGGACGCCAGGAAACGCGTCGAACGAAAAAAGGCGAATTTGGACGGGAAGGTCCCCGCTAGACAGCCGCGCGGCGATCGCCAAACCAAGGATGTCTCCCGCGTGGAGAAAAAACTGGCCGCGCGCGGTCATGACCGCGACAGCGTCAAACGCGGCGCCGCGACAACGGGCGGCAAGACCGCCGCCAAGCCGAGTGTGAACAAAAACAAGGACGGCGCGTTCGAGGGCAAGAAGTCGGCCCCCAAGGTCAAGAAAGATCGCCAGCGCGGCGCGGCCAGCGTGCGGAAGTCCAAGGGCGGGACCGGGAAGGCCAGTTCCGTCAAGCAAGCCTCTCACGCGTCGAAAGGCTCAAAAGCATCAAGGGCTTCCAAACCTCATAAAAACAAGACAGCGTTCAGCGGTAGCCACAATGGCAAGTCGGCGAAAGCCGCCCAAAAGCGCGGAAACAAGAGTGCGAATGCGAGGCAACGCGGGAGAGGCCAGAAGGACAGGGGACGACAATGAGGCCTCAAAAGCACGGTCCATCCTGGTTTTCAAGCTCTGGGTTCTTTGTTTTAACGACGGTTCAATGTGGACCCGAAGCGGGGTCCTTGCGAAGGAGGGCTCGGCCGTGCGGTTGGTCTCGGTAGACAAAGTGAAGGCGGTTCGTCGGAACGTCGCGTTGATCATGATGATGGGCCTGCTCGTCGCCGGCTTGGCGGGGCATCGTCCCGCGCATGCGCAAGCGGAGGGTCAGGACACTTTCGCAACGCCGCAGGAGGCGGTCAACGCGCTGATGAACGCGCTCGGCAACAAGGATCCCGCGAGGATGGTCGAGATCTTCGGACCCGGCAGCGAGGACATTCTGTTCACCGGCGTCAAGGGGGTCGATCGGCGGCGGTGGAAGTCATTCATGGACAGCGCGAAAGAGATGAGCCGAATTGTGGAACAGGAAGATGGACGGGCGACCCTGTATATCGGGAAATCTCAGTGGCCGTTTCCCATCGCCCTGGCGAAGGCGGGCGATCGCTGGTTCTTCGATACCGAGGACGGCCGCGAGGAAATCCTGATCCGGCGCATCGGAGCCAACGAGCTGAAAGTCATAGAGGGCGCGCGAGCCTACCGGGACGCCCAGCGCCTCTATGAGAGCGAGGATCGAAACGGTGATGGCGTGCTGGAGTACGCCACCAAGATCGTCAGCGACGAAGGGCAGCGGAACGGCCTCTATTTTCCGGTCGAGGCTGGCGAGGATTTGAGCGCGTTGGGACCCGGCCTCGCGCGCGCGTCGGCCCAGGGATATCGCTACGACGAGATCGAGGGGCGCGCCGACCCGTTTAACGGCTACTACTACAAGATTCTCACCCGTCAGGGTCCGAATGCGCCCGGCGGCGCGTACGATTACATCATCAACGGCCACATGGTGGCCGGATTTGGCTTGGTGGCGTACCCAGCGGATTACGGTTCCACCGGCATCATGACGTTTATGGTCAACCAACACGGCGATGTCTTCGAGAATGACCTCGGAGAGGACACGGGAAAGCTGGCCTCGGAGATCGACTCGTTCGATCCGGATGAATCGTGGACCCGGGTGGAGGAAGGGGACTAACCCGGCAACCGTCGTTCGGCGGTCGATGAAATTTCCTTTTCCAAACAGGGAGGTATAGATCCGTGTGGGATGCGATCAAGGTATACGGACCGTTCGCCTTGCTGGTCATCGCGGGTTTTGCCGTCGCCGCCCATTTCGTCAAGCCCGCGCCGCCATCGAGCATCCGCATGGCGACCGGATCGCCGGGCGGCGTCTACGCGGCCATGGGCGAGAAGTACCGCCAGGCGCTGGCGGCGGACGGGATTGAGGTGGAACTGGTCGAAACCACCGGATCCATGGCCAATCTGGTCTTGCTGACCACCGTCGCCGACGGCGTGGACGTCGCCTTCATGCAAGGCGGAATTGGCGGCCAGGTGGACGCTCCGGACTTGGTTTCCCTTGGCAGCCTCTACCCCGAGGCGCTCTGGGTCCTTGGCCGGATAGACCGCCGGCCGCCGAACCCTGGGGATCTCGAGGGGTACCGCCTCGCCATTGGCGCGGAGGGCAGCGGCAGCAGCGTCCTCGCCAACGATATTCTGACGTCCATGGGGATGGACGAAGACGCTGTCGAACGCGTTTTTATTGGAGGCGAGGAAGCGGCGGCGGCGCTGATGCACGGCGATGTGGATGGTGTCGTCTACGTATCGGGGGGAGAATCGATGACCATACGCGCGCTCATGGCCGCGCCCGGTATCGAACTGCGACCATTCCCTCGCGCCGAGACCTATGCCCGTCTGTACAAGTTTCTGTCGGTGGTCACGCTGCCGGAAGGCATCGTCGATCTCAAGAACAACATTCCGCCCGAGACGGTTACCATGCTGGCGACCACGGCCAGCCTGGTGGCCCGGGACGATCTGCATCCGGCGATTCAGTCGCTGTTGTTGCGGGCGGCGCGAAGAATTCACGATCCCGGCGGCCTGTTTTCGGCGCCGGGCGAGTTCCCCTCCCCGCGGCTCACCGACTTTCCACTGAGCGACGAAGCCCGGCGGTATTATGAGAAAGGTCCCAGCTTCCTCGACCGCTACCTGCCGTTCTGGGCCGCCAATCTCGTGCAGCGGGGGATCGTGCTCGTCATTCCCCTGGTGACCTTGTTGCTGCCGTTCTTCAAATTCGGGCCGCCGCTCTATCAGTGGCGGGTCCGCCGCCGGATCTACAAATGGTATGACAATGTTCGCCACATCGAATCCGACGCGCGCGCCGCCCCGTCCGGGACCGAACGCGCGCGCTCCATGGCGGCGCTCGATGTATTGCAGAGCGAGGTCGGCAAACTCAAGGTGCCGCTCAGCTACGCCGACCAGCTATTCGCCCTCCGGCTTCACATCCAGTTCGTCCGGAAGTTGATCGAAAGCGGCGAGGTCGCGGCAGCGGCGCCGGAGGCAAAACAAGCATAGCGAATTCATCGCGGGAGAATCCCGGCGACCCTCTAGGCGCTGAGCAGGAAAACCGCCTGATCCCCGAACAGGTTGGCGAGGGCCAGGTGTTGCCCGAATTTCAGCGGGCGGCTGTCGCGGTCGAGCGAAACGCTGCGTTCGATGCGGACCGCCAGGTCGCTACACAGAATAACAAAATCGCGGATCGAGCACAAATGGATGTTCGGAGTCTCGTACCATTGATAGGGAAGGTTGTCGCTGACCGGCATTCTGCCGAGTAACAAGATCGACCAGCGGTGGCGCCAGTGGGCGAAATTGGGCAGCGAGACGATCGCGTGGCGGCCGATGCGCACGAGCTGCCGCAACATGACCTTGGGCGCGTCCATGGCTTGCAGGGTTTGACTCAGCACCACGTAATCGAAGGCATGGTCGGGATAGTCGAACAGATCGGTATTCGCGTCGCCTTGAATGACCGGCAGACCGGCGCTGACGCACGCGTTGACCCCGTCGCTGCTCAGTTCGATGCCACGGCCGTCCACGCTCTTGAAATTCACCAAATAGTCGAGCAGGGCGCCATCGGCGCATCCCACGTCAAGGACCCGCGAGCCCGGCTCGATCATGTCGGCGATGAGCTGAAGGTCGACGCGGATGGATTTGTCGTTCCTCGTTATCATTTACCGGATATTTCGCGAAGGCCGTGGCGATAGGCCGCTCCGCCGAGGAAGCCCGCCAGCACGCGGTAGAATTCCGGCTCGTCCAACAAGAAAGCGTCATGGCCGGCGTCGGATACGATTTCCGCGAAGCTGACATTGGCCGCCACCGCGTTCAGCGCGTGAACGATGCGCCGGCTTTCGGCCGTCGGATACAGCCAGTCGCTGGTGAACGATATGACGCAGAAGCGGACCGGCGTGTCGCGGAACGCGTTGGCGAGAGCGCCGCCGTACCGCGCGGCCATGTCGAAATAATCCATGGCCCGGGTGATATGCAGATAGGAGTTGGCGTCGAAGCGCTCGACGAAACTGATGCCCTGGTGGCGAAGATAGCTTTCGATCTGGAAGTCGGCGTCGAAGCCGTAGGTGACCGCCTCGCGGTCCTGGAGCCGGCGTCCGAACTTCTCATGCAGCTTCGCTTCCGACAGGTAGGTGATGTGCGCCGCCATCCGCGCCACCGCCAGGCCGCGATGAGGGTTCTTGCCGTACCGCCAATATTCGCCGCCGCACCAGTCGGGGTCGGCCATGATCGCCTGGCGGCCGACTTCGTGGAAGGCGATATTCTGGGCGCTGTGCTGGGCGGCCCCGGCAATGGGAATGGCGGCGAACACGCGCTCGGGATAAAGAGCCGCCCACTCCAGAACCTGCATGCCGCCCATGGATCCGCCGATCGCCGCGAACAGCTTGCCGATGCCGAGATGGTCGAGCAGCATCGCCTGGGCGCGGACCATGTCGGCGATCGTGATGACCGGAAATTCCAGGCCCCAGCGCTCCCCCGTCTCGGGGTTGATCTCGCTCGGTCCGGCGCTGCCCATGCATCCGCCGAGCACGTTGACGCACAGAATGAAGTAACGGTTGGAGTCCAACGGCTTGCCGGGGCCCACCATCAAATCCCACCAGCCTTCCTTATCGGTGACGGGATGGGATTCGGCCAGGAATTGGTCGCCGGTCAGGGCGTGGCAAACCAGTATCGTGTTGGACTTGTCGGCATTCAGCTCGCCATAGGACTGATACGCGACCGGGAAATTGCGCAGCTCCGCGCCGCAATCCAGCTGCAGCGGACGGTCAAGGCCCAGATACACCCGATGGCCGGGAAGCACGAACTCTTCCTCCGCGTTTTCGGTGGTGAATTTTCTGGGTATGATCATTCAAGATTTCGCCCGCTTAGGCTGCGTTTATTGAGCGACCATAGCTATGAATGCGGCTCGCGGCTGTCAATGTTTTCTTTGCTTTCGCGCATGGCTCGCTTTATCAATAGCTCGCCCGAGCGGCTGTTTTCTTCCGATATTCATGATGGCGTTTCCGGAACCGAGTATGACTGCCGAGACATCACTGGACGCGGTGCGTCGCGAGATCGACGAGATCGACGACACCCTCCAGGACCTCATCATACGCCGAACCGAGCTCGTGGAGCAGGTGCGACGTATCAAGCACGACTGGCGGGTCAAGATCCAGCCGTCGCGCGAGGCCGATATTCTCTACCGGCTCATCGCACGTCACCGAGGGCCGTTCCCCAAACGCGAGCTCAGCGCGATCTGGCGCCAACTCATCATCGCCACCTTGTCGTTCGAAGGTCCATTTTCCGCCGCCGTCTATATGCCCCCGGACGAAAGCGGCTATTGGGACCTGGCCCGCGATCAGTACGGCACGTTCACGAAGATGACGCGGCATGGGTCCGTGCGCTCGGTGATCGAAGCGGTGAACCGCCAACAGGCGATCGTCGGCGTGCTGCCGTTGCCCCATCAGGACGACGCGGATCCATGGTGGCGCCTTCTGGTCAGCAGTAATCCGGAAGCGCCGAAGGTCATCGCGCGGCTGCCGTTCGCCGGGCCCGGAAACGGGCTGGGCGGAGAGTTGGAGGGTCTGGTCATTTGCCCGGTCACGGTCAAGCCGACCGGACGGGACCGCTCGTTCCTGGCCATTGATTCCGAGAAGCGCCTCGGCCTCGGTCAGGTGGCCACGGCGCTGACCTCCGTTGGTTTGCCGCCGACGTTTTCGGCGTTGTGGCGCGAGGAGCAGGGGCCGCGGGCATGGCTGTACCTGGCGGAGGTCGACGGATTTCTCACTCTCGAGGATGCGCGGCTCGCCAAATTCCAAGAAATTCTCGGCACGCCCCTCAAGCGCCTTGTGCTCCTGGGTGGATACGCCACGCCGCTCACCGCGGCGGAGTTGGGTCCGCCGGCGGCCCGCTCCGAAACGACGAGCGCGGCATAGGCATGAGCATGATTTCCCCGCGGCCCGGAATCATGGACATCTCCCCCTACGTGGGCGGAGAGTCGGCGATTGCCGGCATCCAGCGGATCATCAAGCTGGCTTCCAACGAGGGCGCGCTGGGTCCCAGTCCCCGCGCCCTTGCCGCGCTGCGGGAAGCGGCGGGCGGCGTTTTCCGCTATCCCGACGGGGGCTGCCACGCGCTGCGCGACGCCATCGGCGAGCGCTTCGGACTGGATCCCGCGCGGATTGTGTGCGGCGCCGGCTCGGACGAGTTGATCGGCATGCTGTGCCGCGCCTATGCCGGGGCCGGCGACGAGGTGCTGTACACCGAACATGGGTTTTTGATGTATCCCATCGCGGCGAGGACGGCGGGCGCCACCCCGGTCACCGCGCAGGAAAGCAATCTGACCGCCGATGTGGACGCATTGCTGGCGGCGGTCACGCCCCGGACCCGGATCGTGTTTATCGCCAATCCCAACAACCCCACGGGCACGTACCTGTCCGAGGGGAAACTGACGCGCCTGCGGGCCGGTCTTCCTCGGGACGTGCTGCTGGTCATCGACGCGGCTTACGCGGAGTACATGGACCATCCGGATTACTCTCCCGGCGAACGGCTGGTGGAGGCCGGCGACCACGTCGTGATGACCCGCACGTTCTCGAAGATTTTCGGGCTCGGCGGCGCGCGGCTGGGATGGGCCTATTGCCCGCCGGCCATCGCCGATGTTCTGAACCGGGTGCGCAATCCGTTCAACGTGACCAGTCCCGCTCAGGCCGCCGGTGTCGCGGCGCTCGGCGACCCGGAGTTCACGGAGCGTGTGCGGGCCCATACCATTCAGTGGCGCGACTGGTTTTCCGCCGAGGTTCGGGCGCTGGGGCTGAACGTGCCGGAGAGCGTGTGCAACTTCGTGCTGGTGCGCTTTCCGCTGAAGGCCGGTCGCGATGCCGAGGCCGCCGACGCGTCGTTGAGGTCGCGAGGCATCATCGCGCGGCGCATGGGCGCTTACGGACTGCCGGACTCGCTTCGGATCACCATCGGCCGCGAGGACGAAATGCGCGCGGCGCTGGCGGCGCTCGCCGATTTCGTGGACTGAGGGGACAATGAACCAAACAGACAAGACCGTAACCTTCGACCGCGTGGCGTTGATCGGCATTGGCCTGATCGGGTCGTCGCTGGCGCGCGTGATGCGCCGCGATAGCCTCGCCGGGCACATCGCCGTGTGCGCCAAGACCCACGCGACCCTCGACAAGGCGGTGGCGTTGGGCATCGCCGACAGCACCACCACCGATCCCCGTCAGGCGGTGGACGGCGCCGATCTGGTGGTGCTGTGCACGCCGCTGGGCGCCTACGGCCGGATCGCCGAGGCGATGGCGCCGGGGCTCAAGCCGGGCTGCATCGTCAGCGACGTGGGCTCGGTGAAGCAGTGCGTGATCAACGACGTGGGTCCGCACATGCCCGAGGGATGCCATCTGGTGCCCGCCCATCCGGTCGCCGGAACCGAACATTCCGGCCCCGAGGCGGGCTTTCCGGAACTGTTTCAAGACCGCTTCTGCATTCTGACGCCGCCGCCCGGCGCGGACCGGGCCGCCGTGGACACCATTGTGGCGCTGTGGAAGGCGGCCGGAATGAAGGTCGAGATCATGAGCGCCCAGCATCACGACAGCGTGCTTGCCATGACCTCGCACCTGCCTCACCTGATCGCCTATACCATCGTCGGCACGGCCACCGATCTTTCCGAACATCTGATGATGGAGGTGGTCAAGTACTCCGCCGGCGGGTTCCGCGATTTCACCCGCATCGCCGCGTCGGATCCGGTGATGTGGCGGGACGTGTTTCTCAGCAATCGCGACTCGGTGCTGGAGATGCTCGGGCGGTTCAACGAAGACCTGACGGCGCTGCAGCGCGCCATCCGCTGGGGCGAGGGAGATAAGCTTCAGGAGTTGTTCACGCGGACCCGCGAAATCCGCCGGGGTGTCATCGACGCCAAGCAGGCCTGACGCGTTTCGGCGCGATTCTACAGCGAGAGGCCGGAGCTCGCCAGCGCTTCCTCCCATACCGCGTCTAAGTCGTCGCTAAAGATCAGCGAAGAGTCGGCGGGCGCCGTCAACCAATCGTTCCGCGCCATCTCGCTCTCCAACTGCCCGGGACCCCAGCCGGCATAACCGAGGATAAACCGGGCCTCGCGAGGACCTTCCCCCGCGCCGACGGCCTTGAGGACATCGAGGCCGGTGGAGATCGCGATCTGGCCGTTCACCACCTTGGTGCTGGGACCGCTGTAATCCGTGGAGTGGAGAACAAAACCGCGGCCGGTCTCGACCGGCCCGCCATACTGGAGGCGTACGGTTCCGGACGCCTTCTCCGTCTCCACGCCGAAAGCCTCCAGCAATGCCTTGAGTTGACCCTCGCCCAGGCCGCGGTTGATCACGACGCCCATGGCGCCCGTGGCGTTGTGGTCGATCATGTAGATCACCGTCTCGGAGAAACGGGGATCGGTCATCCGCGGGGTCGCCACCAGAAGCTGACCGGCGATGGACCCGCCGGTTCCAGCGGCGCCGGCCGCGCGCGCGAGCATCGCCCCCGGGTTCGTCATCAGAACCACGAAGGTCAGAATCGCGGCGTATGTGCCCATCTTCCGGAACATAACGCTTTATCCTACACGAGGGATGTGTCGGTGTAAGGGTGTTTCGTCATCATCGGCGACGAGGGCGGAGGGACATTTGGCATAACAACACTCGCGGCGGGCGTGACGGCATGTCAGAATGCCGGTCGTATGAAATCAGACAAGCGCCGGTATGGGGCGCGAAGGAGGATATGGTGCGAAGGGGAACAAACGGCGGCTTGGCCGCCCTGCTGGCCGTTGCGGTCATGGTGGCCGGAATGGGCGCGGCCCGGGCGGAGACGCTGCGATTGCTGACCTGGGGCGGTTACGCGCCCGACAACGTGATCGAGATGTTCAAGGCCGAGACCGGCATCGACGTCGAGGTGACCAAATCCAACAACGAGGACATGATCTCGAAACTGCGGGCCACCGGAGGATCGGGCTTCGACCTCGCCCAGCCGAGCCAGGATCGCGTGGTCAGCGCCCAGGCCGACCATGACATCTACAAGCCGATGGATCTGTCTAAGGTCGACGCGGCCCAGATCATTCCGGCCATGCTGGAGGCGACAAAGACCAACACGTCCATCGACGGCAACGTGTACTCGGTGCCGCACGTATGGGGAACCAGCGGCCTGATCGTCAACACCAAGCTGGCCAGCGGCATCGCCGACTATATTGATCTTTGCGGTCCGGGACTCGAGGACAAGGTCTCCTATCGGCTCAAGCGGCCGACGCTCATCGGTTTCGCGTTTTCCATGGGTATGGATCCGTTCGCGGCCTACACCGACACCAAGGCGTATCAGGCCATTCTGGACAAGGTCGAGGCGGAATTGGTCGCCTGCAAGAAGAACGTCAAGGCGTACTGGAGCGGGGGAGACGCCCTGATCGCGCTCTTGCGTTCCGGCGAGGCCGTGGCGGCGATGGCCTGGGACGCGGGCGGCTGGAAGCTGAACGCCGAGAACCCGGACATCGTTTTCATCGCGCCCACGTCCGGCGCTCTCGGCTGGATCGACACGTTCACGCTGCCCCGCAAGACCGAGAACGAGGAGGCTGCCTACAAGTGGATCAACTTCGTGATGCGTCCGGAGGTCGCCGCGATGGTCACGGCGGCGGCGGGCAACTTCACGGCGTCCAAGGGCAGCGAGGCGTTTGTCGAGCCGACGCTGCGCAAGCAGTTCGCGGAAAGCTTCGACGACGCGGCCATCGACAACATCAAATGGTATCCGCCGGTGCCCCCTGGGCTCGAGGTGATGGAAGGGAAAACGCTGGATCGAATTCAGGCCGCGAAAACCAACTAACGTAGCCCGGACGGAGGGGACAACACCGGGGAGCGGGACCACATGCCGGTCAAGCCGCCAGCGATGGACGTGGATCTCGAGTGCGTCCATCTGGTCAAGCGCTTCCGCGATTTCACGGCGGTGGATGACGTGTCGTTCACCATCGCCGAGCGCTCGTTTTTTTCGATCCTCGGCCCCTCCGGCTGCGGCAAGACCACGCTGCTCAGAATGATCGCGGGCTTCCAGCGGCCCGACCAAGGCGACATCCAGATCAAGGGGCGGTCCATCGTGCCGATGCCGCCCAATCGCCGTCCGGTCAACATGGTGTTCCAGCACCTGGCCCTGTTCCCGATGATGACCGTGGAGCAGAACATCGCTTACGGTCTGAAGCGCCGGGGAATGCCCCGGGCCGAGATCGCGCGCAAGGTCAAGGCGGTGCTCGGGCGGGTCGGTTTGCCGGACCTGGGCGCCATGCGCATCGATCAGCTGTCCGGCGGCCAAAAGCAGCGCATCGCCATCGCCCGGTGCCTGGTGCTGGAGCCCGCGCTTCTGCTGCTGGACGAACCGCTGGGCGCCCTCGATCTCAAACTCCGCGAACGCCTGAAGGTGGAACTCAAGGAACTGCAGAGCCAGGTGGGCACCACCTTCGCGTATATCACCCACGATCAGTCGGAGGCGCTGGTGATGTCCGACCGGGTGGCGGTGATGAACCACGGCCGCTTCGTCCAGGTGGGCACGCCCCAGGAACTCTATTTTGAGCCGCGCACGGCGTTCGTCGCCGGTTTCGTCGGCGACAGCAACCGCTGGCGCGGCCGCGTCGAGGCCATCGACGGCGCCGAGGTCAGAGTGATCACCAACGACGGTCTGACCATGGTGGCCAGGGCGGCCGGTGACGGTCCCCTCTCCAAGGGCGATCCGGTGGAGATTTTCGTGCGCCCGGAAGCCATCGACTTCGGCCAACGCGACGACGGCGCGGATGCCTGTGAAAACCGGCTGCGCGGCCGGGTGGAGAGCGTCCTGTTCGACGGCGCCAACAGCCGGGTGATGGTGCGCCATCCCGAAACCGGCCAAGACATTATGGCGGCGCTGCCGGAAGCGATCAGGATGATGGGTCTCGCACGGGGGCAGGACGTCCACCTCGGCTGGGACGCGCGGCAGGCCAAGTGTTTCCCCGCCTCCACCAAGGTGTCCGGCACGGTGACGCCATGACCGCGCGGCCCCAGGTCCGCCTCGGCCTCATCCTCCTGTTTGCGCCGATCGCGCTGTGGCTGGCGCTGCTGGTGATCCTGCCGCACGTGGACATGCTGATGATTTCGTTGCGCGTCCGCGTCGCGCCCCGGGAATACGAAACCAGCCTCGCCAACTATGTGGAGTTCTTCACCGAGCCGTTGTACTGGAACACCTTCGCGCGCACCGCCGTCTTGTCGGTGATGGCGACGGTTTTGACGCTGCTCATCGCCTTCCCGGTCTCCTACTACATCGCCAAGATGGTGCGCGGGCGGATGAAAACCTTCCTGTTCCTGCTCTGCCTCACGCCGTTCTGGGTCAGCGAGCTGGTGCGGACCTTCGGGTGGATGATCCTGCTCCGCGAAACGGGCATCGTCAGCGGTCTGTTGCTTTGGGCCGGGCTGACCGACGCGCGGGTCGAGCTACTGTACAACGACGCCGCGATCATGGTCGGTCTGGTGTATACGTCCATGCTGTTCATGGTGGTCCCGCTGGTCACGACGCTGGACAGTCTCGACGACTCCCTTGTCGAGGCCGGCTACGACCTCGGCGGCAACAGCTTCACCGTAATGCGCGAGATCGTCATTCCCCACGCGATGCCGGGGATCGCGTCGGGCTGCATCGTTGTGTTCATGCTGACGCTCGGCAACTACCTGACGCCGAAGCTGCTGGGCGGCAAGGAGAGTCTGTGGTTCACCGACCAGATCTACACTCAGTTCATCACCCGCTTCAACTGGGAGCTCGGCTCGGCGTTCGGGTTCCTGCTGCTGGCGCTGTCGTCGGCGATCGTGTGGATCGGCCTTCGGCTGTCCGGCCAGACCCTGTCGGCCGCGGTGCGTTGACCGATGATCCCGTCGATCCCGCAACCCAAAACATTCCGCGTCGCTTACGGTGCTTACGTGGCCCTGTTCTTCCTTTACCTCGTAGTGCCGCTGGTGGTGGTTGCCGCCTTCGCCTTCAACGACTCGCTGTTTCCGTCGCTGCCGTGGAACGGCTTCACGCTGGACTGGTTTATCAACGATCGGGAGCCCCGGCTCGGGCTGTTTCATGATGGCGCCTTGCTTCGAAGCATCGGCGTCTCCGCCTTCGTCGCGGTCTGGGTTTCCGTCCTCTCCGTCGGCGCGGGAACGTGCAACGCCTTCCTGTTCGAGCGCGAGGCCTTTCCGTTCCGGGATCTGCTGTATGTGCTGATGCTGGCGCCGCTGGTGATCCCCGGCGTCATTCTCGGCATTTCGATCCTGGTATTTTCCAACACCATCATCAACGCCGTCGACGCGGTGACCGGGATCGAGATCGACGCCTTGCGGCCCGGATTGCTATTGGTGGTGCTGGGCCAGTTCGCGTTTCTGAACACTATCACGACGCTGGTGATCTCGGCCCGCTTGCGCAAGTTCGACGTTTCCCTCGAGGAGGCGGCGGCCAATCTGGGCGCGACCCGGATGACCGCGATCCGGACCGTCACCATCCCCTATCTCAAACCGGCCCTGGTGGGCGCCGGCATCGTCGCGTTCCTGATGTCGTTCGAAAACTTCAACACGACGCTGATGCTCGTCGGCTCGGACGCGCCGCTCACCATCACCATGTACGACCGCCTCCGCGAGGGCTCCACCCCCGTGCTCAACGCGGTTTCCCTTCTGTTGATGGTAGTGTCCGGCGCCCTGGGCCTAATCAGCATTTTCGTGCAAAGGGACCGAACCGCGCGTTAGGCGTCGGGAGCGCCTTGTCCGGCGACCCGTTAATGATCTAACATCCGCGCCAATCGGTGGGAGGAAAGTGCATCTTGGGGACGACCGCGCGCACGTCCATAAACGGTTTGGCGACCCGCGGAGTCGTGCAGCTGATCAATCCCTCGGGCCGCGGCGATTTCGTGCTTGTATGCGAACATGCCTCCAACACCATTCCGACCTCTCTGAACAACCTGGGTCTTACCGGCGACGTTCTCGACACCCATATCGCCTGGGATCCCGGTGCGCTGCGGGTGGCCCGGGCGATGGCCCGGTTGCTGGACGCGCCGCTGGTGGCGTCGCGCGTTTCCCGCCTCGTTTACGACTGCAATCGACCGCCGGACGCCCCGGACGCCATCCCGCTCAGGAGCGAGGCCGTCGACATCCCCGGCAACGCCGGTCTCGGCGAGCACGAGCGCCGAGACCGGGTCGAGACCTACTACGCGCCCTTTCGCGACGCCGTGGCCGCGTGTCTCGAGACACGGGCCAAGCGGCCGCGCCGGGCCGTGCTGCTGACCATTCATTCCTTCACGCCGGTCTACGCGGGGCTGAGACGGGACGTGGAACTCGGCGTTCTCCATGACGTGGACACCCGGTTCGCCGACGCCTTGCTCGCGGCCTTGGTTGGCGACACCGCCCTGGCGGTCCGGCGGAACGAGCCCTACGGGCCGTGGGACGGCGTCACCCACACACTGGCCGCGCACGCCGTCCCGCGCGGGCTGTTAAACGCGATGTTCGAGATTCGGAACGACCTGATCGCGTCCCCCCACGCCCAGCGGGCCATGGCGGCGCGGTTGTCGCGATGCGCCGTCAAGGCGCTGGCGCGCGCGAGCACGTCGGGCGGCCTCGTCACAACCGGCTTGGAAAATTGACGATTATCATGCCGTCAATCATCGTAAACTACGTTCGCTTCGTGGATTCCCTCAATCGGGTGATCGGCCGGTTGGCGATGCTTCTGGTCTTCGTGATGATCGGCATCCTCCTCTATTCCTCCATCACCAAAGCATTCTTCCTTCCGTCGTTGTGGACGCTGGAGATGGCCCAGTTCATCATGGTCGCCTACTACCTGCTCGGCGGCGGCTATTCCATGCAACTGGATTCCCATGTTCGCATGGATCTGCTGTACGGCCGGTGGTCGCCGAGGACGCGCGCCGTTGTCGATGTGTTCACCATTTTGTTTCTCATTTTCTACCTGGTGCTGCTTCTGTATGGCGGCATCTCCAGTACCGATTACGCGCTGCAATACGGCGAAGAAAGCTACTCGGCGTGGGCGCCGCGGATGGCGCCCATCAAGATCGTCATGTGCGTCGGCATTTTCCTGATGCTGCTGCAGGCGGTGGCCGTGTTCTTCAGGGATCTGGCATGGGCGGTGGGGCGGCCCATCGGCGGCTCGCATCGGGACGAGTGGACGTCCGAATGAGCTACGAACTCATCGCCCTGACCATGTTCCTGTCGATGATGGTCATGCTGCTGACCGGACAGCGCATCTTCGGGGCCATCGGGTTCGTCGCGGCGGCGTCCGCCATGCTGCTGTGGGGAGACGGCGGGTCGGAAGTGCCGTTCAGCGCCGCCATCAAGCTGATGAAGTGGTATCCGCTGCTGACGCTGCCGTTGTTCATTTACATGGGCTACGTGCTGTCGGAGACCGGGATCGCCGACGACCTGTATAAGATGTTCCATGTCTGGATGGGGCCGCTCCGGGGCGGCCTCGCCATCGGGACCATCGGCCTGATGGTCGTCATTTCGGCGATGAATGGACTGAGCGTCGCCGGCATGGCCATCGGAGCGAGTATCGCCATGCCGGAGCTGCTGCGGCGGGGATACGACAAGATCATGGTAACCGGGGTCATCCAGGCCGGCAGTTCGCTCGGCATCCTGGTTCCGCCCAGCGTCGTGCTGGTGCTCTACGGAATGATCGCGCGCCAGCCGGTGGGGCAACTGTGGCTGGCCGGCGTGTTTCCGGGCCTGATGATGGCGGCGCTTTTTGTTCTGTACATCGTCGTCCGCTGCAGGCTTCAGCCGCATCTGGGACCGGTATTGGCGCCGGAGGAACGGAACGTCGGTTGGAGCGAGAAGTTCCGGTTGCTGCGGGCCGGCATCCTGCCCCTGGTCATCTTCTTCTCCATGACCGGGCTGTTCCTGATGGGCGTGACCAGCCTGGTGGAAAGCTCGGCGGTGGGGGCCACGGCCGCGACCATCGCCGCGCTGGTCCGGCGTCGTCTGACATGGCGGTTGATGGAGATCGTGAGCCGCAAGACGCTCGCCATCAGTTGCATGTTCATGTGGATCATCATGGCGGCGCTCTGTTTCGGCGCCGTCTTCGACGGTCTCGGCGCGGTCCGCGCCATCGAGGGCTTTTTCGTCGATCAGCTCGGTCTGGGCCCGTGGGAAATCCTCATCATGATGCAGATATCCTACCTCCTGATGGGGATGTTCCTGGACGACACCGCGATGCTGGTGATCGTCGCGCCGCTGTACGTGCCGCTGGTGGGCAGTCTCGGCTTCGACCTGATCTGGTACGGCGTGCTCTATACCATTACCTGCCAGATCGCCTACATGACGCCGCCGTTCGGCTACAATCTTTTCCTGATGCGCGCCATGGCGCCGCCGGAAATCACCCTCACCGACATTTATCGGTCGATAATCCCGTTTGTCCTGGTCATGATAGTGGGACTGGCTCTCGTCACCGCGTTTCCGCAGATCGCCATGTGGCTGCCGGAAACGCTTTATAACCGCTAACGCCGGGTTGCGAATGACAACACCGCAATGAGAAAAGGGAGTGAAGCGACATGACAAACAGGCGTGATTTCCTCAAGAAAACGGCCGCGGCATCCGTGGCCGCCGCCGGCGCCGCCACCATCGGCGCGCCCTACGTCCACGCCCAGTCGAAGCAGACCATCAAGTGGCGGGTGCAGACCTACGCCGGCCCGGCGCTCGCCGAGCACGTCATCAAGCCGTCCATCGACGCCTTCAACAAGGCGGCGAACGGCGAGATGGAGATCGAGCTGTACTTCGCCGATCAGCTGGTGCCCACGGGCGAGCTGTTCCGCGCCATGCAGCGGGGCACCATCGACGCGGTCCAGAGCGATGACGACTCGATCGCGGCGCCGGTGGATATTTCCGTGTTCGGCGGCTACTTCCCGTTCGCGACCCGCTTTTCGCTCGATGTACCGGTGCTGTTCAACCAGTACGGCCTGAAGGAGATCTGGGAAGAGGCCTACGGCGAGGTGGAGAACGTCACCTGGCTGAGCGCCGGCGCCTGGGATCCCTGCCACTTCAACACCGTCGAGCCCATCAACAGTCTCGAGGACCTCAAGGGCAAGCGCGTGTTCACCTTCCCGACCGCGGGCAAGTTCCTCCAACGCTTCGGCGTGGTGCCGGTGACGCTGCCGTGGGAAGACATCGAGGTCGCCGTTCAGACCGGCGAACTGGACGGCATCGCCTGGTCGGGCATCACCGAGGACTACACGGTCGGTTGGGCCGACGTGACCAACTACTTCCTGACCAACAATATTTCCGGCGCCTGGTGCGGTTCTTACTTCGCCAACACCGAAAAATGGAATGCGCTGCCCGAGCACCTCAAGACGCTGTTCCGGCTCAGCATGGACAGCTCGCACTATTACCGGCAGTACTGGTATTGGGGCGGCGAGGCGAATCTCCGCGTCAACGGCAAAAAACT
The DNA here is from genome assembly GCA_963771545.1 of uncultured Alphaproteobacteria bacterium. Classification (GTDB taxonomy): domain Bacteria; phylum Pseudomonadota; class Alphaproteobacteria; order Rhodospirillales; family Defluviicoccaceae; genus CAKZLS01. Next base: position 1,889,665 of record CAVYTX010000002.1, on the reverse strand, counting down.
GAAGCTCACCACGATCCCGGACGAGGAATGGAAGCAGGTGGAAGACGCCGCCGTCGAGTTCTGGGACGAGATCGCCGCCCAGAGCCCGCGAAACGCCAAGGTGGTCGCCATCCTCCGCCAATACAACGCGCTCATGAGAAAGGCGGGCCCGCCGTACCGCTGCTCCTGAGCCACGGGCCGCGCCGGGGGCGGCGCGTCCGGCGCGGCTTTCTCCCCACCGCTTGATACCGGAACAACGGACTCCATGGCTGGAAAACTGACGTTCGAAGAACTGAAACCCGCCGTTACCGACGGCGACATCGACACCGTTCTGGTGGTCCAGGTGGACATGCAGAGCCGCCTGATGGGCAAGCGCTTTCAGGCGGAGAACTTCGTCGAGAGCGCCTGGGAGGAAACGCACGGCTGTAACTACCTGCTCGCCACCGACATGGAGATGAACACGGTCGAGGGCTATAAGGCGACGAGCTGGGCCGCGGGCTACGGCGACTACGTCATGAAGCCCGACCTCGCGACGCTGCGCCGCATCCCATGGCTGGCGGGAACGGCGCTGGTGATCTGCGACGTCCTCGATCACCATACCCGCGAGGAGGTCCCGCATTCGCCCCGCGCGGTCCTGAAAAAGCAGATCGCGCGGCTGGAGGCCAAGCGGACACGGGCGATGATGGCCACGGAACTGGAGTTTTTCCTGTTCCGGGAGACCTACGGGGAAGCCCAGGCCAAACGCTACGGCGGGCTCACGCCGATCAGCGGCTACAACGAGGACTATCACATCTTCCAGACCACCAAGGAGGAAGACGTGATGCGCGCCATCCGCACCGGCCTGCAGGGCGCCGGCATCCCGGTGGAAAGTTCCAAGGGCGAGGCCGACGCCGGCCAGGAGGAAATTAACGTCCGCTACACCGACGCCCTGACCATGGCCGACCGGCACGTGATCATCAAGAACGGCTGCAAGGAAATCGCCTGGTCGAAAGGGCGCGCCATCAGCTTCATGGCGAAATGGAGCGACAAGGCCGCGGGCAGCTCCTGCCATATCCACCAGTCGCTCGCCGGCCCCGATGGCCATCCGCTGTTTCATGACCCCGCGGCCGAACACGGCATGTCGGCAACCATGCGCCATTACCTCGCCGGACTCTTGCACCATTCCAGCGCCATCACCTTGTTCCTTGCCCCCTACATCAATTCATACAAGCGATTCACGGAGGGTTTGTTCGCGCCGACCAAGGCCGTCTGGTCCCTGGATAACCGCACCGCCGGGTACCGTATTTGCGCCGCCGGCGCCAAGGCCGTACGCATCGAATGCCGTATCGGCGGCGCCGATCTGAACCCGTACCTCGCCATGGCCGGATTGATCGCCGCCGGTCTGGACGGGATCGAAAACGAGCGCACCCTGGAGCCGCCTTTCGTGGGCGATGCCTATGGCGGAGCCGACATCCCGAAGATCCCCTCGACGCTGCGAGACGCCACCGCCGCGCTGGACGGCTCGGCGATGCTGCGCGCCGCGTTCGGCGACGATGTCGTCGACCACTACGTCCACGCGGCCCGGTGGGAGCAGCGTGAATACGACCGCCGCGTCACCGACTGGGACCTCGCGCGCGGCTTCGAGAGGGCGTGACGGCCATGGCCGGCCCGAAAACGCTCCGCTGCGTCTCCCCCATCGATGGCTCGACCTACGCCGAGCGCCCCATCGCGAGCGCCTCGCAAGCCGCTGAAGCGGTCGCGGCCGCCCGGCGCGCCCAGACCGGCTGGGCCGCGCGCCCCCTGGCCGAGCGGATAGCATTGGTGCGCGCCGGCGTCGCCCGGCTGGGCGAGATGACCGGCGAGGTGGTGCCCGAACTGGCCTGGATGATGGGCCGTCCGATCCGCTACAGCGGCGAGTACGGTGGCGTTCGCGAGCGGGCAACGTACATGGCCGACATCGCGGAAACCGCGCTCGCGCCGCTGGTGGTCGAGGACGGCGAGCGCTTCGAACGCCGGATCGTTAGAGAGCCGTTGGGCGTGGTGTTCGTCATCGCGCCGTGGAACTATCCGTATCTCACGGCCATCAACACCGTGGCGCCGGCGCTGATCGCCGGCAACGCCGTGGTCATCAAGCACGCCACCCAGACCCTGTTGGCGGGCGAGCGCATGGTCCGCGCCTTGGTCGACGCTGGGGTGCCCGACGACGTGTTCATCAACCTGTTCCTCGACCATCGGACCACCGAGGATCTCATCGCCACCGGCTCCTTCGATTTCGTCAACTTCACCGGTTCGGTCGCGGGCGGGCGGACGATCGAGCGGGCGGCGGCCGGAACCTTCACCGGCCTCGGGCTGGAGCTGGGCGGCAAGGATCCGGGTTACGTCATGGACGACGCCGATCTCGACGCGGCGGTGGCGACGCTCACGGACGGGGCGATGTTCAACAGCGGCCAGTGCTGCTGCGGCATCGAGCGGATCTATGTAGCGGCCCCGCTGTACGACGATTTCGTCGAACAATCGGTGGCGCTGGTGTCCGGCCATGTGCTCGGCAACCCGCTAGACCAGAAGACGACACTTGGCCCCATGGCCAGCCGCCGGTTCGCCGACGAGGTGCGCGCACAGACCGCCGAGGCCATCACCGCCGGCGCGACCGCCCTGATCGACCCGGCGCGCTTTCCGGCCGACGACGGCGAGTGCTATCTGGCGCCGCAAATCCTGACCGGCGTGACCCACGAGATGCGTTTGATGCGCGACGAAAACTTCGGCCCCATCGTCGGCATCATGAAGGTGGCGGACGACGACGAGGCGCTGGCGTTGATGAACGACAGCGCGTACGGCCTGACCGCGTCGCTCTGGACCCGCGACGCCGGGCGGGCGGCCCAACTGGGCGCGCGCATCCAAACCGGCACGGTATTCATGAACCGCGCCGACTATCTGGATCCCGGCCTGTGCTGGACCGGCTGCAAGGACACCGGCCGTGGGGCGGCCCTGTCACAGCTCGGCTACCTGACCCTGACCCGGCCCAAGTCCTATCATCTGAAAAAGGCGCTTTAGTCGATGTCTCTAACCGCGAACTGGAGTTACCCCACCGCCATCCGTTTCGGCGCGGGGCGCATCGCCGAGTTGCCCGATGCCTGCGGCGCGGCGGTCATTCGCCGGCCGCTGCTGGTGACCGACGCGGGTCTCGCGGATGCGCCGATCACGCAAACGGCCCTGGAGCGGCTGGACTCGGCTGGACTCGGCCGGGCGATGTTCTCGGACGTCAAGTCCAATCCGGACGACCGGAACCTGGCGGCCGGGATCGACGTCTTCCGCGCCGGCGGCCATGACGGCGTCGTCGCGTTCGGCGGCGGTTCGGCCCTGGACCTGGGCAAGCTAATCGCCTTCATGGCGGGCCAGAATCGCCCGGTCTGGGATTTCGAGGACGTCGGCGGCTGGTGGACCCGGGCGGACGCCGACGGCATTGCCCCCATCGTGGCGGTGCCGACCACCGCCGGAACCGGCTCCGAGGTGGGAAGGGCCGGCGTCGTCACCAATTCGGCGACCCACGTGAAAAAGGTCATCTTTCACCCCCGGATCCTGCCCACCGCGGTGATTTGCGATCCCGAGATGACGGTGGGCATGCCCCCCAAGATCACCGCCGGCACCGGCATGGATGCCTTAGCCCATTGTCTAGAGGCCTACTGTTCGACCTTCTATCATCCCATGTCCGCCGGCATCGCGCTGGAGGGCATGCGGCTGGTGAAGGAGAACCTGCCCCGGGTTTGCCGGGACGGTACCGATATCGAAGCGCGGGCGCACATGATGAGCGCCGCCGCCATGGGCGCGGTGGCGTTCCAGAAGGGCCTGGGCGCCATCCATGCGCTGTCCCATCCGGTGGGCGCTCTCTACGACACCCACCACGGCACCACCAACGCGTTGGTGATGCCGGCGGTGCTCCGCTTCAACCGCCCCGCCATCGAACCCCGCATCGCCGCGCTCGCCGCCTATCTCGGCATCCCCGGCGGCTTCGACGGATTCCTGGATTTCGTGTTGGCGCTGCGCGCCGAAGTCGGCATCCCCGACAAGCTCCGCGACCTCGGCGTCGCCACCGACCGCATCGACGACCTGGCCGCGATGGCTATCGAGGACCCGACAGCTTCCGGCAACCCCGTGGACCTGACGCTAGAGGCGGCCAAAGCGCTGCTCAAAGAGTGCATCTGACCGCTACGATGCTCGGGCATGAATGCTACAAAGCTTGTCCTGCCCCCGGAACCGGTAAATGCTTATCCGAGCGCCGATGATGGCACTGCCCAATCATACCCACGGTCATTATCAACGGCTATACCAACGGTCATAATCAACGACCGTTGGTATTACGCCCATCAAGGAAGATCGGTTTGCTCTATCCGACGGTGAATGCGTCGGGGCCAGAGTGGCCATGCATTAACGTAAAGAATTCCGCGAACGGGCGTTTTGACGACGATGAGCAGAAAGCCAATCGATACCAGGCACCAGACGGCGGCAAACTCATTCAAGTTATCCGTCAGTAAACGAGCCGGCACCGGCCCAAGTAGAATATGGTACAGGGTCATGCGCCATGATCCATACAGTATCGGCAAAACGAACATCGTTAACGTGTATGAAAAAAATCCAGATTTTAGTATAGGTATATTATAGTTAATTTCGCCGATTGCGTTATACGGTATGTCCCACGCGATGTGCCATTGACCGGGCACCGAACATAACATCTGGGAGCACAGTATCTTACCGATCGTGCACGTTTCCGCCCAATGAAATGGATACATTTGAATGAGCATGAAGACCGCGGAAGCGGAACAAAGAAAATAAACGGGACCCTGAATTCTCCGCCTCACTTCGGCTGGTATAAAATGCATGAAAAGCGCATTTCCAAAAAGAGGCTGAAAAGCGATATGTATATAACCCAGTAACGTCGCTATTTGGTTGGCGGGGCTACTACAGTCACCGATTACCATATACGTGAAAGCCTGTAGGACCTCCATCAAAGAGAAGTAACCCAGCGCCACCCAGAGAGGGGTCGGCTCTCCCCGATAGGCCGCATAGGCTGTTGAACCAAGACCGATCACTGCCACGGTTGCCGATGCTTCTCCGCTCCAACACACTATTTGGCCTCCAGAAAATAAAAAAGGGTTAATAATCCTATTATAGGAATATGTCAACCCTCGACGATTGAGCAAGCGGATCGCATGCGATCCACCATCACGCCTGAATTTTTTCTGGCGCTTCGGCCGCTGGATAAATGACCCCTTGCCCCGCAAGCGGTGAAAACGTTAACCTACCCCAAACGGGTTATTCTTTGTGGTCATGGCGAGCAACGGCAAGGTGTCGCTCGGAAAGGTGCAGAAGACAGAATGAGCTCAAGCACGGGCACTTCGCGGAATACCGTCCTACTCGAAACAGGGGCCCATGGTCCCCGCGCGGATCGCGCGAGACGGTCGCTGGGGACGGCGTCTCTCGTGGCCGGTCTCACGCTGCTGTCCATTGGATGGAGCGGCCCCGCGCACGCGTCGGGCTTCGCTTTACGGGAGCAACGCGCCACCGCTCTCGGCAACGCGTTTGCCGGAGCGACCGCCGGCGCCGAGGATCTCAGCTACATGTTCTTCAATCCCGCCGCCCTCGCCCGGCAGGAAGGAAGTCAAATCATGCTCGGCGGCAGCGCGATCTTGCCAAACTTGAAGATACGCGACGCGAAAGGAACCTCCGGGCTAGGAACACCGATTGGCGGCAACGCGGGTGGAAGCAACGCCGGCGAGAACGTATTCGTGCCTGTGCTCTACGGGCCCCTGGATCTGCGGCGGGCTTTCGGACTGGAGCAGAATGTCAAACTCGGTTTGGGCGTCAACGTCCCGTTCGGGCTTGAAACGGAGTATGAAGACGATTGGGTTGGCCGCTACTACGCTCAGCATTCGAAAATCAGCACGTTAAGAGTCAATCCAACCGTGGCGTGGGAAGTCTTGGATGGAGTTTCGGTGGCGGGCGGCCTTAACGTGCAGCGTATCGAGGCCCGGTTGACCAACGCCATCGACTTCGGCTCGATCGGACGGGCATCCGGCATTCCGGGCTCGGTTCCGACGCGGCAAGACGGCCGCGCCAGGGTCAGCGGCGATGACATTGCCTACGGATATAGTCTCGGCATCCTCTACGAGCCCTGGACCGGCAGCCGCGTTGGGACGGCCTACCGATCGGCGATCCATCATACGCTGCGCGGCGATTCCCGTTTCAGACTGGATAGCGCGGGCGTCGGCGCGGCGCTGCGCAATCGGGGACTTTTCCAAAACGGCAACGTCACCGCCGATGTCACGACACCCGAGACGGCCTCGTTTGGCCTCTACCACGAATTTACGGATGAATGGGCATTGATGGGGGAAGGCCAGTTCACGCGCTGGAGCCGATTCAAGGATCTGACGCTCAAATTCGACAATCCGGCGCAACCGACCAACACCACCGATCACGACTGGGGAGATACGTGGTTTTTTGCGGCCGGCGCCACTTGACGGCCGGACGCGACGTGGACACTGCGCGGTGGCGCGGCGTTCGATCAGAGCCCGATCCCCAATAAAACGCGCACACCGCGGATTCCAACCGGTGATCGTTACTTGCTTTCGTTTGGCGCGAATTACACTCCGTTTCCCAACCTCATGATCGACTTCAGCTATATGCACGTCTTTTCCAAGGGCGGATCGATCGATCTTTCGGCGAGCGACCAACAGAGCCCGTTTGTGGGAAGTTTTTCCGGCGACGCGGAAATGGACGCGAACGTTCTTGCCCTTCAAGTTCGTTGGACATTTTGATGGGGTCGCCGAGATCGAATTCCAAGCGGAAGGTCCGGGACCGGAGACCCGGTATCGCTAAATGTGTTGAAAATAAGCCTTGATCTAATGGTACCCGTATGAGTTAAGTGACTTGGGACTGAGCAAGTGGGGGCTTGCGTGTTCGAAAATAGCTCCTCCATTGGTTGCATGTTTCGCGAAAATGGAGAACAACCTTTCATGGAGAAACGTAAAGCGCCGAATATTCCCGAGGACGATGTCCAGCCGCTTTCTTCGCCGGACCATGGCGTCCTCGAGTACCGCTTGCCGAACGCGGCGCAAGACGGGGCAACCCGAGGCGCTCCGGTTCGCATTGCCGGCGAGGCGTTCAAGCGCGCGGTCGGGCCTTGTCCCGCCACACGCCGCGAACTGCAGGGTATGTCGGATGCCAGTCAAATGGCATTTGGGATCACGGCGGGAAACCCCGCCGGACGATTTCCCTTCACGCTGGGGGAGCGGCGAACCCGGCGCAATGATCTCTGGTATCAGTTCCTGTCGCTCGCGGCCCGTGGCCAGACGATGCCGGACGGCGACTTTGTCGAAATGGTCCTGTACACAACGGGGCGCATCAAGGATTGCAATAGCCTGGCGGAAAAGCTGCTTGACCGGTTTCAGACTCTCGCGGGGGTGTTCAACGCCGAACTCCATCAGCTCGCCGATCTGGGACCCATCGATCGCGACATCTTCAATGCCTTTCAAGCCGTCCGTGGCGTCGCGGGGCACCTGGCCCGGCAGGAGATCGTCGAAAAACCGGTGATCACCAATTGGGACAAGTTGATTGTGTATCTCAGGGCGACGATGGCGCACAAAACGGTGGAGCAATTCAGGGCCCTTTTTCTCGACCGAAGCAACGTCTTGCTTGCCGATGAGATGCAAAGCGAGGGAACCATCGATCATACGCCGGTCTATCCGCGCGAGATCGTCAAGCGCGCCTTGATCCTCGACGCGAGCGCCGTTCTTATCGTTCACAATCATCCGAGTAATCGGCAAAAGCCCTCTCAGGGGGACATCGAGATGACCAAAACGATCAAGAACGCCCTGGAGAGCGTTGACATGGTCCTGCATGACCACGTGATCGTCACCAAGAGCAGTCACACAAGTTTCCGCATGCTCGGTCTTCTGTAGCCACGCTTGCCGTGCTCGCACGCATGAGCGCCGCAGCGCGATTTAATTGCGGCAACGAGAAGACTTCGTTTGCGCGCTCCGGGCCGAGGTCGGAATCCCCGACATGCTCCGCGACCTCGGCGTAGCCACCGACGCTATCGACGACCTGGCGGCCATGGCCATCGAAAACCCGACAGCTTCCGCAACCCGCTGGAAATGACCCTGGAGGCCGCCAAACGTCTGCTTGCTGAGTGCATCTAGCCGCCGGTTTTCAGGTCTGGATTGTTGAAAGGGCGATTTCTTGCTTCCTGCAAGTCTGGATCTGGCTCCAAGGTGTGCATCCGGCCCGCTCCGGAGACTCGCGGCAACCCCTCCTTGATCGCAAACCAGAACGCGATCATAAACGGCGTCGAGGAGCCGCAAACGGCCGGCCGAGTGTCGCGCCGGCGAACGAGCTTCATCCGAAACGCGTTCCCGCGTATGAAACCGGAATAAAGAACCGCTGCGAAGACGTTCACTCATGTCGTTCAATCTCGGGGCCCACGACCAATATTACCTGGCCGCCGTCGTACTGCTCGGCACCTACGGCGCGGCTTTCGCCGTCCTATGGCTGGCGCAGCGCTCGCGCTATTCGGCGTTCATCAAGACGTACCATGGGATCGCCCAGAATTTCCTCACCGTGATCAACGTCATCTTTGCGCTGAACCTGGCGTTTCTCGCCAACGACACCTGGGACGCCCGTGATCGCGCCCTCGACACCGTCTATGGCGAAGCGGGCAGCCTGCGCAACATCGTCGACCTGGCCCAGGTCCTGCCCGAGCCAGCCCGGTCGAATGTCACCGAGGCGGTCAACGGTTACGCGCGGCTGATCGTCACCGCCGAATGGCCGCGCCTGGCGCGCCGCGAGTGCAGCGAGGCGGTTTCCCGCCAACTGGACGCCCTGATCGGCCTGGTCTCCGCCGGCGACGTGACCGGGGCGGCTGACCCCGGCGTCGCCCGGCAGATGCTGCAGCAGGCCATCGACGTCCGCGGCACCCGCGAGGTGCGGATCGCGTTGAGCCAGACCCATGTCAATCCGCTGAAATGGCTGGGGATGGCCTTCCTCGGCTTTCTGACCCTGATCTCCATCGCCATGGTCCACGTGGAACTGCCGCGTGCCCAGTTTCTGGCCGTCCTTCTGTTCGCCACCGCGGCGGCGCCGTCGGCGGCGATTATTCTGATCCACGGCAACCCGTTTCAGCACCCCTTCGCGGTGTCGCCCGCACCCATCGCCGACATCGTTACACCCGCCACGTGACGCTCGTCACCAACAACACGATCGAATTCCACCGCGGGGCAGGCTTGCGGGGCGAAGACTGGTCGGGGTGAGGGTGGGGGCGAATGCTGCGATGCTAGCCCTGACCCCCAGCGCCCGTGCTGGCACTAGGCGCGGGAGCACGACGCCTGGTTCCGGTTCGAGGTCGAGCAGGCCATGCGGCGAGGCCGATGATCCGAACACGCCACGCATCTCCCAAGAGGACGTAAGCGGCCACTGGCGTCAACTGCGCGCCGCCCAGGCGCGGGGCTTCAGCGACGATTTCCTGGCGGACGGCCGCCAGCAGCCGCGTGCGGCGCGTTACGCTCGGGAATGAGGAAGAAAAGCAAACGACAGTTAATCAAACAAGGGACCTTGGGCGCAATAGAAAATGTGCTATTCTGCACCAATAGTATGTTTTTTTTCGTAAGCGCCCTTGGAGTCCGTTTGATGAGCACCAAGCGAAAAACCATCACCGTAACCGACCAGCAGGATACCTGGATAAAGGCGCAGATCGCGGCGGGCGCGTTTACCAATGATAGCGAATATATCCGCGACCTGATACGCCGCGACCAAGCCAGTCAAGCCGATATTGAAGCGATCCGCGCCGCGTTGATCGAGGCAGAGGAAAGCGGAGAACCACGACCGTTTGACGGCAGCCAGTTCAAGCGAGAAATGGCTGCGAAACATGCCGCCAAATCACGCTGAGTACAGGCTCGCGCAAAAGCGAGGGAGGATATGGTGGCCGTTTGGCTGCATTCAATGACCCAATGGGGCGCACAGCAGGCCGACCGTTATATTGACGATTTGGCCGCCGACTTTCAGTTTCTGGCCGAAAGCCCGAAGGCCGGGACGATTTGCAAGAATATCCGCGTCGGATACCGCAAATATCCGGTTATCCGTCATGTGGTTTATTACCGTGAGACAGCCTACGGCATCGAAATCATGCGAGTTTTGCATGATCGCATTTTGGCTACGCTGCATTTTTGATGATCGATATCGAATCATCGCGGACAGCCATTTCGGATATCAACTGACTCTGACCCCGTCGATTATGACCCCTTCGATTACTTCGCTCGGGACCCCGTCGCTCGACCCCGTCGCTCCCTATTTATTGCTTGACCGCTATACAAGGATAAGAATATTCGTATAATGACTGATGAAGCGAAAACAGTTGCATGGGTCGGATCAGCACGGAAAGACCTTAAAACCTTTCCAAAGGCCGTCCAGAGGGATATCGGGCAGGCCCTTTACGCGGCTCAGTGCGGGGTAACCTATCCGTCGGTGAAGCCGCTGAAAGGCTTTGGTGGCCGTTCGGTGCTGGAAGTTGTCACCGATTACGCCACCGACACCTACAGAGTGGTGTACACGGTCCGGTTTTCCGGGGTCCTGTATGTGCTTCATGCCTTCCAGAAGAAAGCCAAGAAGGGCAGGGCGACACCGCAAAAGGAAATCGACCTCATCAAAAAACGCTTGAAGGAGGCCGAGACAATACACAAGGAAAGGCAGAATTAACCATGACAGACAAGGCAAATAGAAAATATGAAGAGAGCAGCGGCAACGTCTTTGCTGACCTGGGCTTCCCGAATCCTGAAAAGGAATTGCTAAAGGCCCATTTGACCCTGCAAATTTATAAGCTGATCAAGGCCAGCGGTTTGAACCAGACGCAGGCCGGTAAGGCGCTCGGCATTAAGCAGCCGCACGTGTCAGCCCTGATGAATGGTCGATCCGGGACGTTCTCCGTGGAACGGCTCATGGAGTTTCTGACGGCTCTCGATCAGGATGTTGAAATCTCCGTGCGGCCCCGGCCAGCAGGCCGCGCCGGTCAGATCAATGTCAGGACTTACGAGCGATGAACGAAAGAGCCGATAAGATCGGCATGAAGCCCCGCCATTCCGGCGGGTCCATCCGCGCCGATATATTCCGGACGGACTGGACTTGTCGGTTGCCCACGCAGATCAACGGGGTCAGGTTCGATTGATGGCGCGCATGGATGTCGCAATCGCACTTGCCGGCGCCGCCCCGCGGGAGTTCGAGGAAACACGCCTGGTCCTCGCCGTCGGCGAAAATCGCCTGGCGGTTGTTGCCGCGCTGGATCACGTGCTGCGAATAACCGGGCAAATCATATCGGGACAGGCGCGCCATGCAGCACCCTCCGTGCAGTACCCGCACGTCGGAAGCCTACCACACAACTCGCAATCAATCGATTCTGACCCCGTCGTTCTTCGTCATGGTCTATCGCGTCGTGTCCTACGTTTTCACCAAGTGGTGCATTTGGAACCTGAATCCGCCGCCGTTTCGGCTATCAGTTGACTCTGACCCCTTCGATTCAATGATCGTCCTGAGCGGAATCATTATTGGGGCGATAGCCATGCCGGCAAATCATTCTTGCGCCGATGAACCCTCAGAATAGTTTTCAACAGCCTCGGCTAGACCCGGGCCTGCCGGCCAGTGGCCGCGCACGGGGAGTTTTGGGGTATAGCCGACGATTGATCCGCGAGGTCAGCTATCAACCTATTTGCTTCGGCAAGACCCCAGATAGCTGACTCGTCTGGTCCGACCGCCGTTAGGCCGGACGTGACCCGGAGCCGACGTGCGCGGACGATCTACATGGCTTTGGGGGAGGGATGAAAAAAAATTATTCAATTAAAATATAAATCGAAAGCATATCTTGAGACTATCGTTCCTCTATCTTTTATCATTTGCTGTTCTTGCGCATTTTCAACGGGCTTTATAATAGCGCCAATTATTTCGTCAATTGTCTTCATTTCAAATTCTAATGCTATTCGGCGGTATCCACCAAATTCCATTACAGATTTTTTATCAAATATCAACTTGTTGCCGCCCGAAATTTTTTGATTAGGCTCCACCCGCCCCGATGGAACCAAATAGCTTTCAATATCAAATGAAGATGTGTCTGTATCGTCATCAAACCGAACATCAACAAAAAATGGATATGATCCATTATTAGTAGCATCACAATTTATTAAATATTCATTTTGTTCTTTTTTTTGTGATTCAATTTTCCACTCGCCTTCACACTCCACTTTGGCTGTAGGAGCAATTTTTGTGATTAAATTGGCGATAAGTTCTGCTGTTGCAATTTCATCACGCTTTAATTCCATCTCCTTTTGCAATAATTTGGTTGATAATTCAATTTCCGCAATTTTCGCTTGTATTGAAGAAAGCTCGCGAGTGACTCTTTCGGATATACTTTTCTCCATGAGGTGACGAGCCTCGTATTGTCCATTTAGGAGATACCCGACCAAAAGCGTAAGGATCGCGACCACGCCTGATAGAAAACCTGGCAACAGATATTCACGATATTGGTGCTTACGGGCGGACGAAGTGGTTTGAGCGTCGGGCGATTGGGTAGCATTAGGGCGTCGAGGCTCCACATACTTACCTTCATCAACTGATTTTTTGGGATCGCCCTTCATGGTACAGGTGGCCGTGGTGCGCTGCAGAGTGTTCAGCATATACGGATACTGGTGCGGTCTGCAAACGTTGCTACAGCCTTACTATGCGGCTTTAGCTAATGCCCTTGGCTGGTCCTGGCTAAATCTCCCCCTGTCGGCCTGGGGTAAGGCACGGCAGCAATACCCTCAGCTGCAGACGGAACCGCCGAGCTGCCCCGACCGTCACTTTTGACCCACTGCCGAAATGAGAATGTGATCGACCTGGACCTCGTTTACGCTTCCAAGTTCCTAGAAGCGAATTAATCAAGGTAGACTGAGGTGGTCCCAGGAAATCGGACAGTTTGTTAAGGTGTATTCCACCGATTGACGGAGGAATACGAAGATGACGACACGCCGCCGGTTTACGGCAGATTTCAAGGCGAAGGTGGCGCTGGAAGCGCTACGGGGCGACAAGACGATCCAGGAGATTGCGTCCAAGCACAAGGTGCATCCGAACCAAGTGAGCACGTGGAAGCGCCAGGCGATGGACGGACTGGGGGCGGTGTTTTCGAACGGCGCCGCCCGGGCTGGCCGCGACCATGACGCCGAGGTCCGCGACCTTCACGCCAAGATCGGCGAGTTGACGGTGGAACGGGATTTTTTGGCCAGAGGGGTCAAGCGATGAGCCGGGAGGAGCGCAAGGCGATGATCGCGCGCGACCATCTCGATTTGAGCTTGAGCCGTCGATGCCGATTGCTGTCGATCAGCCGGTCGTCGTTCTATTACGCGCCCCGTCATGGCGCCAATGGGGGCGAGAACTCGGAGAACCTGGCGCTGATGCGTCGGATCGACGAGCTGTTTCTCAAGTATCCATTCTACGGCTCCCGTCAGATGGCGCGCCAGTTACGACGCGAAGGCGTCGGCGTCGGCCGCCACCGGGTGCGCCGTTTGATGCGGTTGATGGGCTTGGAGGCCATCTACCAGGCGCCGAGAACCAGCGTGCCGCATCCGGCGCACCGGATTTATCCTTATCTGCTCAACGGGCTGGCCATCGACCGAGCCAATCAGGTCTGGTGCGCCGATATCACATATATCCCCGTCCAGCGCGGCTTCCTGTATCTGGTCGCGATCATGGACTGGGCGACGCGCCACGTTCTGGCTTGGCGGCTGTCGAACACCATGGATGCCGGGTTCTGTGTGGAGGCCTTGCGGCAGGCACTGGCCCGATCCGGCCGGCCGGAGATCTTCAATACGGATCAGGGCAGCCAATTCACCAGCCTCGACTTCACCGCGACGCTCAAGAACGCGGGCATCACGATCTCCATGGATGGGCGGGGCCGGTGCATGGACAACATCTTCATCGAGCGCCTCTGGCGGTCGCTCAAGTACGAGGCCGTCTACCTGCACGAACTGACCGACGGCTTCAAGGCCGAACGGGTCATCGGCGAATGGATCGACTTCTACAATACCGAGCGGCCCCATTCGGCGCTTGACGGCCAAACCCCAGCGGAGGCCTACCGGGCCGGGCGGCCCGTGGATACGATGGATAAGCCTGACGGCTTACCCACATCCCCACAGGCTCAACAGCAGCACCAGGATGTGATAAACAGATTTTTGGCGGCATGATCACAAACCGGAATACACCTTAACTTCGCCGCCAAGCTGTCCAACAAAGTGGGACCACCTCAGACTTCTGGCGCCAATCGCCAAACAATTTCCTCAAAGTCTTTTGAGGCTATAGGGTATCCACTTCGCTCTCGTAAGGTCTAGATTTGGGTGTGACCGTTGAGCTTTCCGCCCACGAGCGTCTTGTATGGCACGGGTTGCAGTTGCGCGGCTTGCTGGAGAAGACGGTAGAACAAGAGGCCGCGAGCTTTCGATCGGCGACGGTTGAAACGGAATGTAAATTCGTCGAGGTAGTAGTCGAGCTGGGAGGAACGGATGGCCCCATGGTGAATTCCCAGCCACCACCGATCGAAGAGAGCGGCAACGCGGTGAACACGAGGCATGACGATATGGGCTGGGTCGCCGCTGGCGGAAATGTTCTTCGGCAGGTGTTCGAAGCCGACGTCCGTGAGACCGTTGTAGGCTCGCCAGCCGTCGGTTCGAACCGTCGCACCTGGGCATACGGACGTTTGGACGAACGGAACGAGGCTCTCGGCAGATACGTCTCGGACACACGCCATGCGGATACGACCGGTGCCCCGCCCGCGGATTTCAGCGGCCATCGCGACAATCGATTTTTTCTTTGTTTTGCGACCGATAACGCCAGTCTCATGGCCGCCAACGTAGGTTTCGTCAACCTCAACATCGCCCTCCAGAAGGTCTCTGCCCGGGCGAACCATGGCGCGGCGAAGCTTATGAAGCCACGCCCAAGCCGTCTGGTAGCTGCCAAGGCCAAGGATCCTCTGCACCCCCAGGGCACTGACCCCATGCTTCTGATTCGTCACGTACCACATCGCCTGGAACCAGAGCCGCAACGGCTTCCGCGTTCCCTCGAAAACCGTCCCCGCCGTCGGCGATGTTTGGCGATCGCATCCACCGCATCGAAGCTGGCCCCGGGCCGTCGTCCATGCCACCGTCGCCCCGCAGGCCGGACAGCGGAAACCTTCCGGCCAACGAACACGCCGAAGATAATCCGCACAGGCGGTCTCGGAAGAAAACCACTCATCGAATTGCTGAAGCGTGCGTGGATAGTCGATGCCGCCAACGGGATGGGCTGCTTGCTCGGCCATCCCCACATATTGTCATTACGAGAGCGAAGTGGATACCCTGTTTGAGGCTTTCTCGAGGGCTTCGTAGACATCGTTTCCAATCATGAGAATCAACTCAAGCTGACCCATTCCGAAAGGGACGACTGGGAGGGCACCAGGATTGATACCAAGCTCTGCACTCAACGATTCGCCACCGATTTTCGAATAAGCCATGAGACCGCCCTTGAGGTTGGGGTGTGTATATTCGCTCAGGTGATCATATTGACTCATGACAATCCCGAACTTCTTGTCGAGGTGGTTCAGCATCGTCAGCACGTTTAAGGCTTTGTAATTCGATGATTGGTCTCGGCTGCCAAAAGCGAGCTGCATGAGAAATTCAAACAATTCCTCGAACTGTTCAGATTTTTTGATCTCCAAAATTCGTCTGCTAAGCATATTCACGCCGGCAATCGTTTCTGCGGCCGAGCGCGCCAAGATGCAGCCAGGAACAATTCGACCGCTTGAAAAAAATGCTAAAGAGGCTTCGGCAATATCGACTAACCTGAACGCCAAGCCGCTTTTCCAAAGTGCAACTAACCTAAGAAGTTTTGCCCCTGGTTTCATTTCAACAGGCGGGAATTGCTGGACTCGGTAACCCTCTATCTTTTCGATGTGGCTTTTAATCGATGCAATTACTTCAGCATCAGAGCGCTTATCAGAACTCTCGGCACCCATTTTAGGAATCCCTCCACTTGGTATGAACCCTGCGATTAGAACCACTCAACTCTCGCCCAGTCTAGAAAACACTTGGGCCGCTTATGGCTACACCTTCCCCTGCCGGCCCTGAGCCGGCAACAGCGGCAATACCCCCAGATGCGGACCACTTTTCAGGGTGACGAGAACCTTCAATGATTACCCTGACCTGACCTGGACTATCGCCTGATGAGTTGACGGAGGTTTGGCCAAGCGACCAGCCCCTCGGCCGCCAAGTTGTTTGTAGGTGCCTGAATGTGATAAGATAATTATTCGTTGATGATACGGTCGCGGTTAAAGCCCAAAGGCCTAGGGATGCCGCTGCATGCCATTAGGGATGCCCAACCGTGGGGGATGCATAAGTCAAACGCGCCGTTGCGCGAAGCGAGAGTGATGCCGGTTCGGAGAACGGGCAGCCATCCCATTCAGACTTTCTCTGGAGGCAACGTCATGGCAGATGTATCGATGTCGACTAAACTCTACGCACCAGCGGACCAAGTGTGGAAGCTGGTCGGCGGCTGGAACGCGCTTGCCGATTGGCACCCGGCGATTGAGAAGAGCGAGGTGGAAGGCGGCGGCGAGGTCCGAAGGTTACACCTTGTTGGCGGAGGCGAGATAGTCGAGACGCTCGATCACCATGACGATGGGGCGCGCACTTACTCCTACGAAATTAACTCAGGACCTCTTCCTGTCGCCAATTATAGGGCGACAATCACGGTCCGGGACGAGGAGGGCGGCGCCAAAGTCGAGTGGTCAAGCAACTTTGAGCCGTCGGGGGCGTCCGAGGGCGATGCGATCGCGACCATCCAAGGAATTTACCAAGCGGGCTTCGATAACCTACAGAAGCTGCTCGGCGGCTGACGGACAATAGACAGGGCGTGAGGGCAGTAAGTCCCGCGCTCGCCGTTGGTCGGCTTGGCGTGGCCGTACGTGACTTGCCACTATGCCGAGACGTTGGCTCCTGGCTACACTTTCCCCTACCGACCCAGGGCAGGCCACGGCCGCAATACCCTCAGCACCGGAAGCGAGTGTGCGAAGGTCGGCTTTCTCGCCAGTTGCTCCCGCTTGATTCCTGATTGCAAACCATTCCTAACTCGGTTGAAGACGCCGAGCCGTTGTTGGGGTTAATGATGACGGATGAGTGTTTTCGCGGATGGCGTCATTCAAGCCATTGAAAATAAATGAGAAAAACAGAGAAGGTTCGAACCCAGTTCCTTTTGCTCCGCCAGCGCTGACAGGGTCAACGATTTCGGCCCGGATACCGGCAGAACGGGACGAAGACCGTCTCCGATGCGACTATCGACGGGGCGCGAAAAGATCCCAGTGCCATGTTCCGAGATTTGGGTCGCCGCGATTGTCCCGGTAAGGGCACACTACACGACTCTGCTGGTTTTTGGATTGAGGCGTCGCTTTGGCCAAGTTCGTGTCCAGGTATGTGCGGCTTTGTCGGGTTGGTGGAGGATCCAGTTTCGTAGGAGGTCGAAGCCGAGGCGAAACCAGGATTTGTAGCGGTATCCGTGGGCGCGTTTTTTGATGGCGGCGCCGGCCTGAGCGGCGGCGGCGGTAATGTGAGCCCAGGCCATGGCGAGAGAGATGATGATGAGTAGGGTGTTGAGTTTGGCCGGGTCGGTGATGCGTGTGTCTTCCATGTTGAGACCACGGGTTTTGCTGTCGCCAAACAAGCATTCGATCTGCCACCGTTTCCTGTAGATGTGGAGGGCCTTGTCGGTGGGTCCGTTGGTGGCGACGATCAGGAACTCATCGTCGGCGAGGCGCTTGGCCGCGAAGGTGAGAGGCAGTCCCGGGCAGTCGGTCATGGCGGCGAGACGTCCCGGCCGCGCCAGGATCTGCTTGGCTTTCCGGCGCGTGCGCAAGAGGCTTTTGAATTGATAGGTGTGACCGTCCTCGAGATAGATGACGGTGTCCTCCTTCAGCCGGATGGCGAAGATGATTTTGTTTTTCAACAGGAATTCCATCCACCTGACGCCGATGAACTCGCGGTCGGCGAGGAGCCAGGAGATCGAGGCGGGATCGAAGATGGCGAGGTAGCGACGCATCAAGTCGATGCGGTCATCCTGGGTGCTGCATCCGCCGCTGGGCAGCAGCGTCCACATCAGCGGGATGCGCACCCGCCGCGTGGTGATCGCCAGCGTCAGGATGTTGACGTCACGGCGGCCGATCTTCCAGTTGGTCCGATCCAGGCACAGGACCCAAGGCGGCTTGATCCCCAGCCACTTGACAATGAGCGGCGCCGACCAGTTCCCGTCGAGGCGCACATACTGGAAAAATCGCTGCAGGCGGCGATACGCCGATGGGATCGAAGCGGTCCCGGAAAGCTGGCTGGCAATGTGACTCAGATTGACCGTGCGGCCGTTGACCATACCCAAAATCAGCAACGCCAACGTTTCCACACGCGACTTGCCGAGATCAAGATGGCGCGATTTCGGTTCATGAACGGCTCCGTTCGCAAGACAGAATTGTCCAGAACAGCACACTCTCGGCCTCTCAGCTAGACTGTCGTGTAGCGTGACCTTTCACATTCGGGCCGAATAAGTTTCGTTTGGACTCAACGACTTAAGCGCCACGGAAGCGAAACGGAGGTAGACAAAACGGCCGACAAAGTCAACAAATGGTATATATTTTCCGGCGCTCAAAGGCCGGGCGCGGCGCGTCGGGGGCCACGGTCCCCCAAAGCCCCGCCGAGGAAACGGGAAACGCGATCACAATGGGTCACTATCAACGAAGGTTGGTATGGGGGGTGAGGGGGAAACCCCCTCGGACCTCTTCCTTACGCGGGGCCGGTCAGCTCCCAGGTATCCGCCTGTTTGTGGCGGACCCAGGGGGTTACGGTGGCGTTGAACGACGTGAAGTGATGGCTTTTCATGTGGGCCTGGAAGGCGCTGGCGGTGTCGTAGAGCTCGTAGAGGAAGACGCGGTCGGGGCGCGTGGGGTCGAAGCAGACATCGAAGCGCCGGCACGCCTCCTCGCTGTCCAGTGAGTTGCGGGCCTGGGTGAGGACGGCCTCGCGAAAGGCGGTCACATGGGCGGGGTAGATTTCGAAGGTCACGGTGACGACGTACATGTAGGGCGTCCTCTACGGGCTTTCAGCCGCCGAACCGGTGGCGGAGCTCGGCGACCTGCTCGGGGGTCAACAGCCGCGGCGCCGTGCCGCGGAGCATGAGATAGAGCCTGGCCGTTTCCTCCAGTTCCTCGGTGGCGTAGACGGCGTTCTCCAGGCTGGTTCCGGCGACCAGGGGGCCGTGGTTGGCGAGCAGGACGGCGTGGTGCTTTCCCGCGAGCTGGCCGACGGCGCCGGCGAGCGCTTTGTCGCCGGGGGGGAAGTAGGGGACCAGCGGCAGCCGGCCGACCCGCATGATGTAATAGGCGGTGATCGGCGGCAGCACGTCCTCGGGATCGACCTCGGCGAGCGCGCTGACGGCCACCGAATGGGTGGAATGCAGGTGGACGACGGCGCGGGCGTCCGGGCGTTGCCGGTACATGGTGACATGGAGAAACGACTCCTTGGTGGGCGGGTCGCCGGCGACGTGATCGCCGGTGTCGTCGAGGCGCGACAGCCGGGCCGGGTCGAGGTTCCCCATGGATGCGTTGGTGGGGGTCATCAGCCAGCCGCCGCCGTCGAGCCGCACACTGATGTTGCCGGTGCTGCCGAAGGTCAGGCCGCGGTCGAACAGGGATTTGGCCAGGGAACAGATAGTGTCGCGGATTTTTGTTTCGGGGTTCATGGCAACAGCTCCCAGGCTTTCAGGAAGAAATCGGGCGCGCCGAAGTTGCCGGACTTAAGGGCCAGGGCCAGCGGCGGGGCGCCGAGGGCGCGGGTCCAGGGGACGCCCGGGTCGATCTCCGGGCCGATTGCCAGCGCGCGGATACCGAGCGCGCCGACCACCGCGCCCGACGTCTCGCCGCCGGCGACGATCAACCGGGTGACACCTCCCGCGACCAGGTGCGTGGCAACGTCGGCCAGCGTCCGTTCCACCAGGGTTCCGGCGGCGTCGCGGCCCAGTTCGGCTTGCACCCGCTCGACGGCATCGGGGACGGCGCTGGAATAGATCAGAACCGGGCCGGCCGTGTCCCGGCTCCGCGCCCACTCGACGATATGGCCGGCGGTCAGCGACCCCGACGCGAGGGCCAGCGGATCCACCTCCAGGCCCGGCACCCCGGCGGCGGTGGCGGCGGCGATCTGGGCGCGGGTGGCGGCGGAGCAACTGCCGGCGAGGATGGCGGCGCGTCCCTCGGGCGCGGCGAAGTCACCGACCGGATCGGCCGTGGTCAGAAGTCCCTGGCGGCGGAAATTGTCGGGCAGGCCCAGGGCCACCCCGGAGCCGCCGGTGATCAGCGGCAGGTGGCTGGTGGCCGCGCCGATGTCGCGGAGATGCCGTTCGTTGAGGGCGTCGACGATGGCGATCCGCGTGCCCGCCGCCCGCGCCGCGTCGAAGGCGGCGGCAATGGCGTCCGGCCCCGGGTCGACGTCGGCGTAGGGGATCAGCCCGATGGGCAGACGGGTCTGGCGTTGCAGCACCCGGACCAGGTTGGAATCCCGCATCGGCGTCAGCGGATGATCCTTGAGCGGGCTTTCCGCCAGCGGCCGGTCGCCCACGAACAGGTGGCCTTGATAGACGGTGCGGCCGTTCGCGGGAAAGGCGGGACACGCGATGGTGAAGGCGTTGCCCATGCGGAGAAGCAGGGCCTCGGTGACGGGGCCGATGTTGCCGGCGTCGGTGGAATTGAACGTGGAGCAGTACTTGAAGAACAGTTGCCGGGCGCCGGCGCCGAGCAGCGCGTTGGCGCTGTTCATGGACTGGGTGAGGGCCTCCATCTTCGGGCTGGTGCGGGATTTCAGCGCCACCACCACGGCGTCGGCGTCGGGCAGGGACGCCGCGTCCTTGGGAACGCCGATCACCTGGACCGTCCGCATGCCGCCGCGGGCGAGCACGGCGGCCAGGTCCGTGCCGCCGGTGAAGTCGTCGGCGATGCAGCCCAACAGCACGGCCATGTCCACTCTCTCCCGTCAACCGGTACGAAGCTCGGGGGTCTGTTTGATGATGTCGATGATCGACCGCGTGACCGCCTTGGCGCCGTGCGGTCCGCCGAATTCCATGGGGTTGACGCGGCCCGACGCGAACCCCTCGAATACCGCGGCGTCGAGCACGCGGGCGGCGGTCTTCAGGGCGTCGACACCGTGTCGCTCGCCCAGCCATTCCAGCATCATCGCCGCCGACAGGATCATCGCCGCGGGGTTAGCCTTGTCCTGGCCGGCGATGTCCGGGGCGCTGCCGTGGGCGGGCTGGAACATGGCGTGGTCGCGGCCGATCTCGGCGCACGGCGCCATGCCCATGCCGCCTACCAGCGCGGCGGCGAGGTCGGAGAGGATGTCGCCGAACATGTTCTCCATGACCAGCACGTCGAAGTCCCACGGCCGGCGGATCAGATCGAGGGCCTGGGCGTCCACGTAGTTGTATCCCACCGCGATATCCGGATGGAGCGCGGCCCGCTCGTCGAAGATCTTGCGGAAAAACGCCATGGCCTTGAACACGTTGGCCTTGTCGACGCAGGTGACCAGGCCCTTGCCGCCGCGGGACTTGCGCCGCCGGGCCAGCGCGAAGGCTTCGTCGAACAGCTGCTCGCACACCGGCCGGGTGATCTTCATGATCTCGGTGGCCTCGCGATCGTCGACGACCGTGCCGGTCTGGGCGGTATGGAACAGGCCCTCGGTGGACTCCCGCACCACCACCAGGTCGATCTCGGACGCGCGTTCGTCGCGGAGGCGGCGCGGCGCGTTGGGGTAGGCCTTGGCCGGCCGCAACCCGGCGCACAGCTTAAACCGGGCGCGGATCCTGAGATGCGGCGAGATCTCGGTGCCGTCGGCGTGGCGGATGGCGGGATCGCCGATGGCGCCGAGCAGGATGGCGTCGTCCCGCCCCAGCGCCGCCAAGTCCTCGTCGGTCATGTCGACGCCCATGTCGGCGAACAACGCGGCGCCCATCCGGTAGTGACGATAGGTCAGCTTGTAGCCGCCGACCCGCCGCTCGAGCGCGTCGAGGATGGCCAGACAGGCGTTCATGATTTCCAGGCCGATACCGTCGCCGGGCACCACGGCGACGCGAAGTTCCGATGTCGGCGCCACGTTACCCTCCTGTTCTCCCGGGCTCCCCGGGGCCGGCCCCCGGGCGGCAACAAATAATTAATGCATACTATGACGTATGCATTAATTTTGCCAAGCCAAAGCGCCATGCGGTGGCGAGGGCGAGCTAGGCGGAGGGTACCGGAGCTACGGAACCATGGGGCCAGGACCAAACCCGGCCGCCGCCGGCGAATTGGCGATGACGACGCGTGTCGTCAAAAAAACCCCGAAAATGACGACATTTTTCGCGAAAAAGACGACAGTTGACGACTTGACATTGGGCAAAATCCCGGGCAAGACGATTTTGCCTAGCACAAAGCAGTTTTCGTTACCGTGTAATTTCAATACGTTACGTCTTCCGCAATCGCAGCCAAGCAATATTTTTCATAACGATTTGTTATTGACATGCTAAGCCGTTGATTTCATTGGCCCGAAATAAAACAGCTCAAAATGTCGTCATTTGTCATCATTTGTCGTCATTTTTCTCTGGAACACATTGAAACCAAACGTATATTCACGAGTGCTTATTCTTTCTCCGTAACGGTGTAAGTCGTTGAAAACAAACGAAATGCGCCGTTATCGCCCCGGATCGTTCCGCTTTCGATGTCGTCATTTGTCGTCATAATGGACCTGTCGTTCCAGTTAGAGAATTCGGCCGGATGGGGGATGGTGAACCAGGATTTTAGGAATTGTATCCGATTTCGATGTGGATTTCAATGGAAGCGCTTGACCCCCCCCCCGTCGCCACTGCAGGTACACTGCCTTGGCTGGCCGTGGTTTCCCTACAGATTTCCCTGATGTAGGATTTTGATCAACACGATGATGCGAAGACGGCCGTGGTTTCCCTACAGATTTCCCTGATGTAGGATGCAAGTTCGACGCCTTCATTGTCAAGATTGCCGTGGTTTCCCTACAGATTTCCCTGATGTAGGATATTGCTGTTAGCAGGCTTGGCCAATGCGCGCCGTGGTTTCCCTACAGATTTCCCTGATGTAGGATTGTCCCGCACCGACAAGCGGGAACGCTAGGCGCCGTGGTTTCCCTACAGATTTCCCTGATGTAGGATGCAGTTCGACGCCTTCATGTCGAAGATGCCGTGGTTTCCCTACAGATTTCCCTGATGTAGGATATTGCTCGTAATGCAGGCTTCATGGCGCCGTGGTTTCCCTACAGATTTCCCTGATGTAGGATAGCGTGTCCGCAACGGGAAGCCTGCTAGGCGCCGTGGTTTCCCTACAGATTTCCCTGATGTAGGATACCTCGGTATCTTCGGTGTCGTATCAGTGCCGTGGTTTCCCTACAGATTTCCCTGATGTAGGATGAAATGTAGCTGCTACTGGTCTCTGTGCCGTGGTTTCCCTACAGATTTCCCTGATGTAGGATCTATGGTATCCGACGCCGTTAAGCTGATCTACGCCGTGGTTTCCCTACAGATTTCCTTGATGTAGGATGCTGTCGACCGCCGCTCAGTCTGCGTCTAGCCGTGGTTTCCCTACAGATTTCCCTGATGTAGGATTAACGCCCGCGCTGTCCATCCCCGTGCATGACAGCCGTGGTTTCCCTACAGATTTCCCTGATGTAGGATCCGTCGCGAGGCAGGATGCGTAGCGGTAGCCGTGGTTTCCCTACAGATTTCCCTGATGTAGGATCGCTCCGCATTCGGCCATGACGAAGCCGGCCGTGGTTTCCCTACAGATTTCCCTGATGTAGGATCAGTCAGCGCTCGCGCTCGTCCAGTATGACGCCGTGGTTTCCCTACAGATTTCCCTGATGTAGGATGTCCTGGCCTCTGCACAGCCCAATGCGGCCGTGGTTTCCCTACAGATTTCCCTGATGTAGGATGTCGCAGTCCGCGTAGCACGCCGTGGTTTCCCTACAGATTTCCCTGATGTAGGATTCAGACGAGATCATCAGCCGGACCAGCCGTGGTTTCCCTACAGATTTCCCTGATGTAGGATCACGCGTCGTGACGCCCGGCGATAGACGAGGGCCGTGGTTTCCCTACAGATTTCCCTGATGTAGGATGACTGCATTGCAGGTCGATGAGCTCGGCACGATGCCGTGGTTTCCCTACAGATTTCCCTGATGTAGGATAGGAGTCGGCCAAGGTATTGATTTGTTTGGAGAAAAATAGTATTCTCTACAACAGAACCAGTTGTTCCTTGGCCAATTCTTCATTCTTCTTTCGAGTCCCGACGAGAAGTTTCATGCGGGCATACTGCCGCTGGGTCACCGGAAGCGCCCGGACGCTGCCTTTCGGGGGAAGATTCTTCTGAAGTCGCCCCAGGTGCTTGTCGGCGGCATCCTGCCCTCTGCAGACGCGAGTATAAACCGACAACTGCATCATGTCATATCCGTCGTTCTGAAGAAATTTCCTGAATTTCCCCGCCTCCCGTCGGTCTTTCTTTGTTCCGACGGGGAGATCGAAGAAGACGAACAACCACATGAACCTCACCTCCTCTTCCCGCATCCGCCGTCACCACGTATTGGGCAGTTGAAGCGGCTTGGCGCTGCCACTGCAAAAAGCGCGGATCAGTGAGGCGACCGTTCGGTCGATCGCGGCGAGAACCGGCATCTGTTCACCGGCGATCACTACGGTTTCCGACAAGACCGTCACCATGGCCTGACGATCCTCGAGACTGATCGGCTCCGATTTGTCCCCCTCGCTCAGTCTGGATAGCTCGAATGCTTTCCAGTCGGTGAGAGGGCGATCAGGTTCGAGGAGGTCGTCCGCGAGGTTGAATGCATTCTGGACGCTCTGGTGGTGCAAGCCGAACGCGGGGATCAGCCCCGCCGCCACGCACGACCGCGCGATTGCGGCCCGCAATACAGCGTACCCATAGTTTAGCAGTGCGTTTCGCCGATCCGTTTCGTCCTGGCGGACAAAATCGAGAAATAGGCGGGGCCAATAGTAGCGCGCTCCTCGCGCCTCAACGTTACCCGGATCACCGGTCTGAACATGTCGCGTCATCTCCTTCAAAACGGTATGGCCGTCTATCTGACCCCGCTCCAGGTTGCCTGCCTGGTTGACCAGTTTCTGGCGCACAATTAGCTGCCAAAGGCGTTTTCGAAGCGGCGCGCCGATGGCGACCTGCACATGTCCGATTTCGGCCTGCCGGTAGTGCTGATGGAAGGGCATCAGGACGCCGCAAGGGGTATGACGGGCGTCGGAAATGATCAGCGGGACATTTTCTTCCATGCATGCCGCAAGGACGGCGGCACTGGCGGTGACCTGAGGTGTGTCCAAGATCACCCAGGCCACGTCCTCCAAGGCGAATTGGAGAACGCCGCTTTCCTGATCAATTTCTAGCCGGCGATTTTTTAGGCGCAACTTCGCCGGCCGGCTTATGTGCAGACCGCGCCATGCCATGTCCGCGTCTCCCGCGGGATTTCGTGTTTTCGCCCCAGTCGATCGATTTCAAACTTCCGAAAACTGACCAGCGTTTTCGTGCCTAAACCTCGAACTAACTGTTCACGTCTGTTGTGTGGAGAAAGCGTGATAGCACCCGTGCTTCGATCCACGCCTCGATAATAGCCCTCGACAATCTCCCCATCTCTTTTTACGGCTTCAAGATAGCTGTCCGGGTACAGGCTGAATTTGAAAGTGAAAAAGTCGTTAACCGGTGTCCAATCTGCTTCATCCTTATAAGCCACGATGGCCCGATTGGGCGGATTTGGGTATCCTTTCTTGTCGGCGACCTGATGGCGATAAATCGGAATAACGAAGAATTTTCCGTCTTTCGAAAAAACATCCGAACGGACCATGTCTCCGTTGTCGACATGACCTCCACTAAGGTCAAATCCCGCTTTAACGCCCTGTCTCAAACGCACCTTTCTGATGATATCTCCGTTAGGAAAGCGGGGCGGATTGCTTTTCGGTTTTCCTGCGTCAAGCCAGTCCTGAACGATTTTGACTAACGGAGCGTTCTGTTCGGCGTCCTTGACGTTGTTAAGGTCTTTCTTAGTCATTTTTTCGACCGGCTTGCGCTCGTAGACGATCCTTTGCCCATCCTCTTCGCGAACCTGCCGGATTGTGTCATCGTGGGCCTTTCCGCGAGCCCGCCTGTTTTCCGACCGAGAAACCGCCACGTTCTCGAAGGCGTGTAACGCGTCCGAACGGAATTCCGCCCATGGTGGAGGTATGGAGGGTGTCTCGCGACCGCGTCCTTCCGATTCGAGCTTCTGATACAGGCGGGTCATGCGGTTGAGCAAGCCCTCGTCTACAGAGGCGACGATCAGAGCATCAAGAGCGTGATGCCGGTCATCCGACCTGTCTTTTTTGAACCCCCAACTCTTGCGGAGCATGCCGGTCAAGCTGCCGGGGCGGGCAAAAATCCGGCGACTCGAATCCGGCACGTCATTGTAATATTCGGCCAAAGCGGTGGAGAGTGCGCGACTGGCATATTTCGTATCGTTGAGATTTCGAGCGACAAACTTCTCTTCCCGATCTTTAAAGGTTCGTATCAACAGGTTGCGCTTTTTGAATCCCTTGACGCGGAGGCTTTCCACGCGCGCTTCAAACGCGCGCCACCAATCGGGATCATTCTCTTTCCATTCGTAAGGTGTGAAGTCCCTTTTTTCCTTGATTCGGTGAGGTTAGGCATAGAATTTTGTTGAAATAGGAATTGTCGTGACTTCGACTGCGCGGAAGGATGTGGTCCACTTGAACGGAGTTGCTCGAAGCTAGGATATCGTGTGGGTCTATGAGTTCGTCAGTGTATATGCAGCGCCCGTTCTGTTCCTTCCAAAGCTCATACCGCAAGAGATCTTCGTCGGTGCAGTCAGAGAGACGGAGCAGTTCGAGCAGATCCTCTTTTGCTTTTTCTTTTTCCTTCGTGCGCCGATCAATGCCGTCTTTAAGCGCCGATCGTTCCTCGGCGGATTTGCCCACCTCGCGAGCCAGTTCGATATGGACGCGTCCGGGCCGTACGCCCATTTCTCGGATCAGACAGTCGACCTGTTTCAGGGCCTGACGGAGAGACCGCACGACAACGGGGTTGCGGATGTCTTCGATGTCGATCTTCCGCGCGGCCGCGTGGTCGTATCCGGCAAGCGCGCACGCGGCGGAGTAGACGTTTCCCAACAGGAGATGAGGGACGATCATTCTGGCGGCCTCGGCAGATATGTGGCCCGCTCCGCGAAAGCGGCCGAATTTTCCCGCGCGGACGCCGTCCATCAACACACTGAGGATTGGAGGCTCCAGTTCGATTTCGGCGAAGTCCTGCTTCAAGGCGTTCGAAGTCGTCGCGAAAGGTGATGACAAAAGCGATACGGTCCAAGATCTCGGGTGTGCCGACCAATGCGTTCCACCCGGTGGGACCCAACACCTCTCTCAATGTCGCTGTGCCCAGGGCGCTCCCCGCCGACGCGCAAACATCCTTCTGTTCCTTCTCGTCCTTTAACCCTTCAAACGGGACGTCGGCTGAAATGCCAAGCTTGGCGCGCAACGTCTTAAACGTGATCTTTTGTTGCGCTCCGAAATCGCGCGCCGCCAACGACAGTTCTTCGCGGGTCAGTCTGCGGCTCGAGCCATCAGCCTTTCGCAGGGTCAGGGTGTTGAGACGGCTCAGATAACGGAACAATTCGAAGGAATAGGCATGTTTCGAACTTCGCTTTTCGTGTTTCTCGAAGGGACACACTCCCACCATGTGTTCGCTGTCCTGCAGCTTTCCTTGGCTGAAAGCGATTTCTCCAAATTCTGACGCGAGTTCGGGGGTGGCTCTGCTCTCGCCGTAGCGTTGCTGCGCTTTGAAAAGCTGCCACACCTCGTCGACTAGGAGATCGCGCGGTACCGTGTGGCTATAGTCTCCCGTCCTGTTTCGCTTGCGGTCGCGAAAGCGTTCATCCAAGCAGAGCATTTCTCCCACGGTCCGGTACTGAGCGACGCGTTCCTTCATTCCAGCAATGGCCGACAGCATCTTCTTATTGTCGTCGGGCGCGTTGTTGCCCACGTCCGATTTCCGGCTGGACTTAAAGCCCCGGTGTTTGGCGATGTGGATCAGCGCCGCCGAGAACTCCTCTTCGGTCAAGCGGCGGTTCAATCCTTCCGCGCGAGCGATCCACGGGTTAGGGCTCGCATTCCCATTTGCGTGCAAATCGTCCGGGTCGAGGCTTGATAGAAAACCGGCTTTATTAAGGAGAGCCCGAATCTTCTGCAGACGCTGCCTGCGCCGTCGAATGGTGCGGCGGGCGCTTCGCTTTTCTCGGCGTTCAGCGTTCTTCAGTTTGCGGGTTTTCGCAATCTCGGGAATTTCAAAGCATCGGCTGCCCATGAAAATGATTGGAGCGTTCTCCCGAATGCGAAGGAGCGCGCTTCCGCATGAGGCTATTCCGACGTCCAACCCAAGACGCAAATCCTCGTCGATTGGATAGTCACGAATACTTGTCATTTTCGGGTGTCCCCCCAAAGAAAACAACAACCTGTCACACAAATGCATGGTTGACTAATTCGTCTAGATTTGCAATCAGTTCTATCAGGGAAATCTGTAGGGGAACCACGGTAAGAGGGGTTTTCCCCTTCAGAAGGGTAACCCCCTTCGGTTCGCGCCGGAGGGGGGATCTCTTTGGCCTCTCAAACTCCGCGATTTTTGCTTAGTCTCTGGCGTTCAACGCCAGGCTAAGAGTTTGCATGCCACTTGATGAAGGCAAACAGAACGGGCTGACCCAAGGAAGGCTTCGGGCCCCATTCACTCGCACTTCCCCCGCAGGAACTCCAGCAGCGGATGGGCGTCCTTCGGCACGCTCATGTCGTCGAACGAGAACTGCTTGAGACCCGCGTCGGACTGGATGGTGATTTCGTAGGTCTGGAGGTCGGCGCCGGTTTCGAACTTCCAGTCGGCGCTCTCCATCTCCGGCAGGCCGCTCGCCTCCACCAGCGACTGCAGACGCTTGGCGTCGCCGCCGGCGAGGGCGGCGGTGTCGAGAACGCAGCTTTTGCCCGGGAGCGCCGCCGCGAAGCCTCCCGACTGTTTGAACGTGATCTTCATGGCCTCGGCCTCTCCTCCACACGCCACCATAACCAACAGGGCCGCGCAAAACGCCAAAGCCGGCGGCGCCGTTCCGGCCTTGGCCGTATGCTCTCCTATACCTTGATCCCCACTTGCTCCCACGCGGATTTGACCACCTGGGCGACCTCCGCGCCGTGACGGCGGCCGGCCACGTCATGGGTGACCTCGGCGGCTTCCTGGAACGCGCTGAACCGGTTGAGCATGAGCAGGGTGTGGTACCAGATGTCGCCGGCTGTTTCCCACGCATTGCCGCCGAGCCCGGTGGCCACCAGATAGAAGGCGTGATTGGGGATGCCCGAGTTGAGGTGGACGCCGCCGTGGTCGTCGGCGCCGGTGTACTTGCCGTCCATGTGCTTGGGCTGGCGGTCGGAGCCGAGAACGGGATTGTTCTCGAACGCCTTTCCGGCGGTGAACGTGCGCAGACCCTTCACGCCTAATTCGGGGGCCATGATCTCGCCCCCGATGAACCACTCGGAGTCCGCGACCGTCTGCTTCATGCGCCATTGCTCGACAAGGATGCCGAACACGTCGGCGAAGTGCTCGTTCAGCGCGCCGGGCTCGTTCTCGTAGATGAGATTGGCGGTGTGCTGGACGATGCCGTGGCTCATTTCGTGCCCGGCCACGTCGAGGGACTTGGTGAAGCGGACGAAGATCGTGCCGTCGCCGTCGCCATAGGTCATCTGCTCGCCGTTCCAGAAGGCGTTGTTGAAGCGGCGGCCGTAGTGCACGGTGGAAATCAGCGCCATGCCTTGACCGTCGAGGGAGTTGCGGTCGAAAAC
The DNA here is from genome assembly GCA_963771545.1 of uncultured Alphaproteobacteria bacterium. Lineage (GTDB taxonomy): Bacteria > Pseudomonadota > Alphaproteobacteria > Rhodospirillales > Defluviicoccaceae > CAKZLS01. The sequence goes on along the minus strand of CAVYTX010000002.1, from coordinate 1,859,713 downwards.
CTCCTTGTAGAAATCGTAGGTGGCGCCGGCGTAGTCGTAGGCCTCGTTGACGGCCTCGTCGTCCACCGGGCCGTCGTCCTCCGTGCGGACCAGATCGCCCGGAAGCCGGAACCGGTTGCTGGATTCCTTCATGTCGTAGATAAGCCGGTGGCGGGTGGCGTCGGGCGAAGGAATGGCGGCCATGATCGGCATGGTGGCGAGCGTATCGCGGACCGCCCGGAACGCCGCCGATTGGCCGATGGCGTCCACGGCCGCGCGCCGGACGTCGGGATCGTCCGATTCCGCCATATGGTCGAGGATGTCGGGGGGCAGGAAGCAGTGCAGCGGGTTGCGGCAGCATCCGGAATGGCGTTGTTTGTCGGTGGTCGCGGGCATGATGAATGCATCCCCTCCGGTTGCGCGGAGCCGTTTGTCCCATGGGCGCGGCGGTGCATGGATCCGGTCTTATCAGTTCGGATTGAACCTCGTTTTGTGCAAGATGTTTTCGCAGGGAAGGCGCTGATTCAACGGCACGGGCTCGCCGATGGCGAACCCCTGGGCGCAATCCACCCCGATGACGGTGAGGCGGTCCACGATCGCCCGGGTGTGGACGTATTCGGCGATGGTCTTGATGCCCATGATGTGGCCCACTTCGTTGATGGCTTCCACCATGGCGTGGTCCACCGGGTTTTCGAGCATGTCGTGGACGAAGCTGCCGTCGATCTTGAGGTAATCCGCCGGCAGGGTCTTGAGGTAGTGGAACGACGACAGGCCGCTGCCGAAATCGTCGAGCGCCAGGCGGCTGCCGGCTTGCTTGACGGCGTTGATGAACGCGACGGCGTGGCCGAGGTTCTGGATGGCCGCCGTCTCGGTGATCTCGAAGCACACGCTGGCCGGCGGCACGGAGAACACCTCGAACTGCTCGCGGACGTAGGCGAGCAGCGAGTCGTCGCCGAGCGAGGCGCCGGACAGATTGATGGCGATCTCGGCGCCGGGGACGTGGCCGAACTGGCCGCCATACCGGCGGAACGCGGTTCGGATGACCCACCGGTCGACGGCCGGCATCAGCCCGAAGCGCTCGGCCGCCGGTATGAACGTGCGCGGCGCGAGCAGCGTGCCGTCGGTATCGACCATCCGGAGAAGAACCTCGTAGCGAACCAGGGGGCAGTGCCCGGACAGGGGGACGATCGGCTGGTAATGCAGGCAGAAGCGCTCCTGCTCCAGCGCGTCGCGAAGGTTGACGGCCAGGTGGATTTCGCTGTGACGCGGCGACGGCGCGCCGCCCTCGCCCTGATAGACATGAACCCGGCCGCGCCCCAGGTCCTTGGCGGTGTAGCAGGCTACGTCGGCCCGGGCGAGGAGCTGAGCCGTGCTTTCGGCCTCGGCCGTGACCGGCACCAGACCGATACTGGCGCCCACCTGAAATGTCCGGCCCTGCCACACGAACCGGTACTCCCGGAACGTCGCGACGATGATCTCGCTGATCCTGAGGGCTTCCTCCAGGGCGCAGTTGTCGAGCAGCAGCGCAAATTCGTCGCCGCCGAGCCGGGCCAGGGTGTCGCGCTCGCGGAACTTGCCGGCCAGCAGCTCCCGCACCTGTTTCAACAGCTCGTCGCCGGCGGCGTGACCGGCGGTATCGTTGACGATCTTGAACTGATCCAAGTCGATGTAGCAGAGCGCGTGGCGCGAGCCATACTGTTTGGCGCTGTTGAGCTCGCGTTCCAGGCGCCGTTCGAATTCCCGGCGGTTGACCAGCAGGGTCAGCGGATCGTGGGCGGCGTCGTGGGCCAGCTGTTTGGCCATGCGCCGGGTATCGGTGACATCGTGGAAGACCAGGACCGCCCCGGGCACGTCGCCGCAGCGCGAGCGGATGGGCGCGGCCGACGCCTCCACGGCGAATTCGCGGCCCGCGCGGCCGATCACGATGGAGCGGTCGGCGGCGCCGACGGTCGCGCCCTTCGTCAGGCATTCGCCGACAAGGTCCGGCGCCGGTTGGCGGGTCTGCTCGTCGATGAGCCGGCAGACGGTGGAGAGCGGCTTTCCCCTGGCGTCTTGTATGCTCCATCCGCTCAGGGCTTCGGCCATTGGGTTCATGTATTCGATCCGCCCGCCGGCGTCGGTGGTGACGACCGCGTCGGTGATGGAGTGCAGCGTCACCTCGGCGCGCTCCTTTTCCTTGAACAGCGCGTCTTGGATCTGGGCAAGCTCGGTGATGTCGCGGTGCATGCCGGCGATGTGGCAGCGGCCCGTGGACGAATCGACGAAGCGCCTCTTTTTGGTTAGAAACGTTCGGAGCTGGCCATCGATGCTTATTTTTTCCCTGTATTCCAATGTCTCATGGGAGTTGAGGACTTCGTCGTCCATGTCCCAGTGGAAACTGGCTTGATCTTCGGTGAAGTACTCGAAATCGCTCTTGCCGATGAGCTCCTGCCTCGGGCCGCCCAGCAGCGCGCATGCCTTTTCGTTCAGCACCACCCAGCGGTGATCCTCGTCCTTGACGAACACCGGGTCGTCGATGGCGTCGAGAACGTTGTCGAGAAACTCCTTGGCGGCGCGGATTTCGTCCTCCACGCGCTTGCGGTCGGTCACATCGGTGATGAGGACATAGATGCCCTTGGTATGACCGCCGGCGTCGAGGTCGGGGATATAGGTCACCTCTTCTATCTTTTGCGTTTCTCCATAGTTGTTCACGAATTCGTAGCGCATGGATTCGCCCCGCAGGGCTTTCTCGGTGTTGTCCTTGACCCGTTCAAAATCTTTTTCGCCAAGGATTTCTTTCATGTGCTTGCCGTAAATGTCCTCTCTTTTCACCCCGAAGCAGGTTTCGTAGGCCTTGTTGTTGAACCGGTAGCGGTAATCCGCGTCCACGTAGGAGATGCGCGAGGGAAGCGCGTCGGTGATGGTGCGGACTCGTTCCTCGCTCTCGCGAAGCGCTTCCTCGGTTTGGTTGCGTTCGGTGAGGTCGTTGACAAGTCCATGGAATCCCCTGACCTCGCCATTGTCATCGAAGTCGGGAATGTAGGTGACATCGGCGAGACGGTCGTGGCCGCCAAAGGTGCTGACGTGCTCGAAATTGACCTGTTCGCCCTGGAGGGCCCGCTCGATATGGGGCTTGAGCCGTTCGTAGTTCTCGGCCCCCACCACCTCGGCGACGTGCTTGCCGTAGCACTCTTGCTTCGGCATTCCATACCAGTGTTCATAGGCCTTGTTGCTGAAGCGGAATTGTTGATCGCGGTCGACGTAAGCGATTTGAGACGGAATCCCGTCGGTGATCGTGCGAATCCGCGCCTCGCTGGCGCGCAGCGCGTCCTCAGCCTTTTTGCGTTCGGTGATGTCGGCGCCCACCGACTGGAAATACAGGACCTCGCCATTCCGATCGAACATCGCCAGGTCGTTCCACAGGTGCCAGTGCGCGCCGCCATCGGGGGCCAGGGTCTTGTGCTCGTAAAGGATCGCGGGTTTTTCGGGCGTGGCGGAAGCGAGGTGCCGCAGCGCCTGGACTCGATCCCCGTCCGACAGAAAGTCCACGAACCGCTTGCCGATCAAATCCTCCGGTTGGCTCTCGAAGAAGCGCGCATAGGCGGCGTTGACGAACGTCAATGTGGTGTCGGGGAGAAAGCGGCAGATCAGGTCCGGCTGGTTCTCCACCAGGTGGCGGTACATCTGTTCGGCGTCGTATTCGACTCCGCTCCGCGTTTCGCCACCGGCTCGCGTCCCTCTGAACGCACAGCCAGAACCGGGGCCGCCCGCCCGCGTCCAGCAGCGGCATGATCTGCCATTCCAGAACGAACTCCGAACCGTCCCTCCGGTAAAAGACGCCTTCTCCAACGAACTTCCGGCGCCTTTTCAAATCGTCGAGGATGCGGGCGAACAGGTCGCGATCCGTGTTGGCGCCATGGAGGATGCGCGGGGTCTTTCCCAAGACCTCGTCCGCGCCGTAGCCGGTCATGGCGGTAAAGGCGCCGTTGACGAACACGATCCGCGGACCGGGAGGAGCCAGATTCGGTTCGGTCACCATCACGGCGTCGTCCATCAACTGGAGCGTCGGCTCCAGATTGCACAGGACATCCGCCTGATCACGCAAGCGATTCACCCCCATTTCTCTCCCTCGTCCGCGGCATGGTGCCTGCATATGAGGTAATCGTAGGCATCTGAACACCCCTGATGGGGAATACTGCGCTTTTCGCGGCCATTCCGCAATGACTGATGCGGCGTTTGTTTCCTGGCGGCCCGCCCTTGTTGGCCGATGGCGCGCGGCTTATAAGGGCCTCTTTGAGCGGTCGCGGGGTCGACCGAAAGGGAGGTCCGGTGGCGATTTCTTCGATGACGGGTTTCGCGCGATCGGTGGGCCAGGCCAACGACTGCGCCTGGGCGTGGGAGGTGCGAAGCGTGAACGGCAAGGGGTTGGACGCCCGTTGCCGCTTGCCGGCCGGGTTCGAGGCGCTGGAGCTCAAGGCCCGGGAGCGGGCCACCCGCAAACTCAAACGCGGCAGTATCTGGATGACCCTGACGGTCACCCGCTCCGTCCAGCAGGCCGACATCGAGGTGAATACCGACGCGCTGGATCGCATCATCGCCATGCTTCCCGAAATTCAGCGGCGGCTGCCGGATTTCCGCCCCACCAGCGCCGAGGGTCTGCTCGGGTTGCGGGGCATGATCGAGATCATCGACCAGCAGCCGACGGAGGAAGAGCGCGCCGCCCTCGACACGGCCCTGCTCGACGGGCTGGACCGGACGCTGGACTCGCTCGTCGCCATGAGGCACGAAGAGGGCGCCCGCATGGCCGCCGTGCTCCATGGTCATATCGAGCGCATCGGGGCGCTCTGCGGGGAGGCGGAGCGGCTGGCCGCGGTTCAGCCCGAGGCCATCAGGGATCGCCTCCGCGAGCAGGTGGCGGTGTTGCTGGAAACCACCCCCGCCTTGCCGGAAGACCGGCTCGCCCAAGAGGTGGCGATGCTGGCCGCCAAGGCCGATACCCGCGAGGAGGTGGACCGGCTCAAGGCCCATCGCGACGCCGCGACGGTCCTGCTTACCGGGCAGGGGCCGGTGGGCCGCAAGCTGGAGTTTCTCTGCCAGGAGTTCAATCGCGAGGCCAACACGCTCTGCGCGAAATCGCCGGACGTGGAGCTGACCCGGGTGGGCATCGACCTCAAGGCGACCATCGACCAACTGCGCGAACAGGTTCAGAACATTGAGTAAGCAGCCGCCAACTCCAACACCGGCTCCACCGCCTGAAATCAAGCGCCGAGGCTTGATGCTGGTCCTGTCGTCGCCGTCGGGGGCGGGGAAGTCCACCATCGCACGAGCCATCCTGGAGCGTGACGAGGCCCTGACCATGTCCGTTTCCGCCACCACCCGGCCGCCGCGCCCGGGCGAGGAGGATGGCAAGGATTACGTCTTTCTAGCGCTGCCGACCTTCGAGCACATGGTGGCGGACCGCCAGTTTCTGGAGCACGCGACGGTGTTCGACAATCGTTACGGCACGCCGCGCGGGCCGGTGGAAGCGGCTCTCACCGATGGGCGCGACGTGCTGTTCGACGTGGATTGGCAAGGGACCCAACAGCTCAAGCAAAACGCCCGCGCCGATCTGGTCAGCATCTTCATTCTTCCGCCGTCCCAAGAGGAACTGGAGCGGCGGCTGCACACCCGCGCCCAGGACACCGACGACGTGGTCCGCCGTCGCATGGCCAAGGCCGCCGGCGAGATGAGCCATTGGGCGGAGTACGATTACGTCATCGTCAACCGCGATGTGGACGAGTCCGTCGCCGCGGTGCAGTCGATCCTGGCCGCGGAACGCCTGCGGCGCGACCGCCAGACCGGGTTGCACGATTTCGTCGGCGCCATCAGCCGGGGCTGAAACGGGCTGGTTGAACACGGGCGCTTCATCGAGACGGCCGACGTGCCGTCGTCGTCAGGTACAGGCCGAACGCGATGGCGATGATGCCGGCGATGTGAAAGGGCCGCAGAGTTTCGTCGAGGAACACGATGGCCAGTAGCGTGGAGAATACCGGCATCAGGTGGGAAAACAGTCCGGCCCTGTTGGCGCCGACCTCGCCGACCGCCCGGTTCCAGCAGACATAGGCCAGCACCGACGCGAACAGCGCCACGTAACCGATGCTAAGGACGTTGGCGACGGTCACCTCGAACCCGCCGATGGTGGTGAATTCCCAAACGTACAGAGGCGCGAGAAAGACCAGGCCGATGCCGGTGATGGCCATGAGGATGGCCAGCGTGGGCAGGCCGCGGGGGACGTTGCGGAGCAACACCGAGTATAGAGACCATGTGAGCACGGCCACTAGGATCCATAAATCCCCCCGGGTCAGGGCGAAGTTCGCGAGGATCGCGGGATCGCCGCGCGCGATGACGATCGTCACCCCCAAGAGCGATAGGGCGGTTCCCAGGATCTGACGGCCGGTGACCGGCTCGCGGTAGAGCGCGAGCGACATGACGGGGATGAGCACCGGCACGGTGGCGAACACCAGCGCCGCGTTGGTCGCGGTGGTGGTTTGCAGCGCCATGTAGACCGAGATGTGGAACAGTCCCACGCCCGTGGCGGCCAACAGGACCATGAGTTTCCAATGCCGGAGCAGGATGCGCCGATGCGCCCAAAGCGAGGGGGCGGCGAACGGCAGCAGCGCGACGCCGGCGATGGTCCATCGCCAGAAGGTCAGGGTGATGGGCGGAATGTCGCTATGAATGGCCCGGCCAAGCACGAAATTGCCGGCCCAGCACAATGCGGCGATTACGAGGAGCAGATATGGCGACCTTTTTCGCAAACGTCGCAATGTCAATGCGGGTTCACTCGTCAATGCGGGGGCCGCTTTCGATGCTCGGCCAGAAGGCGCGCCAGGCCGCAGAAGTCCTCCACCGACAGGTCCTCGGCGCGAAGTGTCGGATCGATGCCGAGGGTTACCGGATCGATGCCCAATGGTTTTAGGCTTCGCCTCAGCATCTTGCGGCGCTGACCGAACGCCGCGGCGGTGACGGCTTCCAGTAGGGGTCGCTCGGCGGGCGCGAGCGGCCGTGGCCGCGGGACCAGGGTCACCACGGTCGATGCCACCCGCGGCGGCGGAACGAAGGCCCGGGCGTCCACGTTGAAATCGCGCCGGACCTCGCAGAGCCATTGCGCCATGACCGACAGCCGGCCATACGCGGACGTTCCCGGCGGGGCGGCCAGCCGGTCGGCCACCTCCTTCTGGAACATCAGGGTCAACTGGGCGAAATCCGTGGCGTCGCGAAGCCACCGGAGCAGCAGGGGCGTGCCGATGTTGAACGGCAGGTTGGCGACGATTTTCCTCGGCGCCGGCGCCAGCGTGCGCGCGTCCACTTCCAGGGCGTCCGCCTCGACGATCCGGAGCCGCCCCGGATATGCGGCCGCCAGTTCACCGATGGCGGCGACGCAGCGCCGGTCCTTTTCCACCGCCACCACCAGCGGGGCGCCGGCCTCGAGCAGGCTCCGGGTCAGTCCGCCGGGGCCGGGGCCGATCTCGATCACCGACACGCCCGTCAAATCGCCGGCGATCCGGGCGATGCGGTCGGTCAGGTTGAGATCGAGCAGGAAATGCTGGCCCAGCGAACGTCGCGTATCGAGGCCATGGCGGGCAATGACGTCGCGCAGCGGCGGCAATGCGGAATGCGCCGTCACCCGCGCCCCGTCCCGCCCCGGCGCGCGGCCATCGCGGCGGCCAACTCGAGGGCCGCGATCAGGCTGCTTTCGCTGGCTCGACCGGCGCCGGCGATGTCCAGGGCCGTGCCGTGATCGGGCGATGTCCGGACGAACGGCAAGCCGAGGGTCACGTTGACCCCGCTGTCGAAATCCAGGGCCTTCAGCGGGATCAGCGCCTGATCGTGATACATGCAGATGGCGGCGTCGAAGGTCGGCCGGCTCAGCGGACTGAACAGGGTATCGGGAGGAAGCGGACCGAATGCGTCGATGCCTTGCGCGCGCAGCGCGACGATCGCCGGGGCGATCAGTTCGGACTCCTCGGAGCCGAGTTCGCCGTCCTCGCCCGCGTGCGGGTTGAGACCGGCGACGGCCAGCCTGGGACGATCGATTCCGAAGTCCCGCCGGAGCGACTCATGCGTGATCGCCGCCGTCCGGACGATCAGCGCGGAGGTCAAGGTCGCGATCGCGGTCCGGAGGCTCACGTGAATGGTGACCGGCGCGACGCGCAGCGTCGGACCCGCGAGCATCATGACCGGCGTCGCGTTTCCCGAAAGCGCGGCGAGAAACTCCGTATGCCCCGGGAATGGGAATCCGACGTCGTACAGCGCCTTCTTGTGGATGGGATTGGTGACGACCGCGGAAGCGGTTCCGTCCGTCGCCAACTCTACCGCCGTCTCGATCGCGGCGATGACCGCCGGTGCGTTGGCCGGGTCGAGACGGCCGGGGGAAACCGGCGCGGGGAGGGGCCGGTGGAGCACCGGCAGCGCTTCGGCAAAGATCTTGGATGTTTGCTCGACGGCGTCGATCGCGTGGACGGGCACGGGCAGGCCCAGATCCGCCGCCAGTTGCCGCAGACGGTCCGCGTCATCGATGACGACGAACGGACACGTCCCGCGCGAACGTCGGAGCCAGGCCTTGAGGGTGATTTCGCCGCCGATGCCGGCGGGCTCGCCCATGGTGAGAACGAGCGGCTTGCCCTCTCCCGTCATATCCTGATGTCGATGAGAGCCGATCTGCGCAGATCCCTGAGGTGGCGCTGCGACGCGGCGGTGAGGCTTTGTTCGCGCAGCCTGTTCTCCACGAGCGCGCGTTGCTCGGTGATGTTTCCTTCTTCCGTCCGCTCGCACACCATCACGACGACGACGCCTTCATCCGTGCGCAACGGCCGGGTCATCTCTCCCGCCTTCAAGGGGCGAACCAGCTGGCGAAGCTCGCTCGGCAACTGGGTGATCTCCATTTCGCCCATGCCGCCGGAGCGATCTCCCCCCGCCTGCCGGCCCGCGGTCTCCAATTCCGCGCACGTCTTGGCGCCTTGGCTCGCTGTCCTCGCCGTTTGCAGGCGCTCGGCGACCTCCTGCGATGACGGGTTGACCGACAGCGGCAACGACAGCTTGGAAAGGGTGACCGTCACCTTTCCCTCCAATCCCTCGGATGCGCGTTTGTCGATCATCAGGAGCAGGTAGTAGCCCACCGGCGTGCGAATGGGCGGCGAGACCTGTCCGGGCTCCAACTCGGGCAGAACCGCGTCCAATTGGCTGACCAGCAGGCCGCGCCGGACCCAGCCGAGATCTCCGCCGGTCGCCGCCGAGGCGGCCTGCGAAAAGTTTCGTGCCAGCGATGGATAGCTGGCGCCCTCCGCGAGCTGACCCAGCAGCCGCTCGGCGAGCTGTTTGACCTGCTCCTCGTCCTTCGGGTTGTCGATGGGGAGGAAAATTTCGGCCGCGCGGTATTCCGGCTGACCGGCGTTCTGGCGAATGCGGGCCATTTCCGCGTCGATTTCGTCCTCGCCGATTTGGATGCGGTTGCCCTCCAGGCGGTTGACCGTCTTCAGCCAAGCGATTTCGGCTTCGACCTGGTCGATCAGCGTCGCCATGTTCACACCCCTGCTGGCCAGAAACTTGGACATGTCGCTTGGGGACATTTTGACCTGCTGGGCAATCTGGCCGAGGGCGGAATCGAGCTCATTCTTGGTGACGACAATGTTAAGCCTTTTCGCCTCTTGCACCTTCAGGCGGTCGTCGATCAGGGAGCGCAGAATCTGCGGCGCCACCCGCTGTCGAACCTCGGGGCGGTCTTCCAGGTTGGACGTGACCATCGTCAGCGCCAACCGGTTCTCAAGGTCGTGGACCGAAATGACATCGTCGTTGACGATCGCGGCGATTCGCAATCCCCCCTGGGCAAACACGCGGTCGCCGGTCCACGGAATCACCAACGCCGTCGCCACGATCAACACAATTGCCGCCAGAATCTTTTTCATCGTACTTTCGAGACAGTGTTCCAATACAAGACCAATGCGTCATTATCAGTGACCGTTGGTGTAAACGTAAAGACGCAAATCACCCGCCGAAACTTCCGGCTTGCTGTTTGAAGCCCGTTGCGAACTTTCCGAGCGTCTTGAAGGCGACCCTGAAAAAAACGGCGTTCGACTCTTCGATGTCCTTGTCGTTGAAATCCCGATGGGAAAATTCGACGCCGAATTCGAGGCACTCGTCCTCATAGATCAAGCCGAGTCCCAAGATCCGGTTGATCCCGGTTCTGAGGTCGCGTTTACCGAAAACGCGCGAGCGCCAGTATCGGCCCAATTGGGCGGTGAGCGTGGTGTTGATTTCCTCGCGCTTGCCGACGTCTTCAAAGCCTTCTTGCTTGAAAAAAACGTAATTGCCTGACACGTTCAGAGCATCGACGCCGAGCCGCCATCTGAGCTCATTGCGCCGTGGCGCGAAATTGTCCTTGTTGAGGCGCATTCGATACGAGAGGTTGATGTATTCCCGGGGCGAGATCTCGATCGCGCCGACGAGGTCCGAGAGATTGTCCGACAGACCCGAGCCATTGGGGAAGATGTCCTTGTCCTGCTCGAACTGATAGACTTGGCCCACGAAGAAGTTCGCGGTCTGGTCGCGGTCGCCCAACAGTCTCCAGTTCAGCCCATAGTTAACGCGTGTCCCCTGGTCGACCCGATCGAGGCCCGGAAATCGTCTGAAGCCGAAAACGTTGCTCTCGTCGAAGTTGAATGCCTGGCTGTCTTCATTGGGGATCTTGTCCGGATTGCCCCAGTCGGGCGCGGCAATGAACTCGACAACCGGCTCGACCACCTGGGTGACGGTTTCACCGGGCCGAATCAGGGGCAGCCGCCATTGCAGCCGCCCCTGGGGAAACATGCGGCCCGCGACCCCGGTGAATTTGTCGTCGTCGTCGTCCGATAGTTCCAGGTCATGAACATTATAGCCGTCCGCCCATAGCGCGGCCGAAAAGGTGTACAGATCGCCAATGGGGCCCATGAAGGGAACCTCCCACCCGAGACGGCTGGATAGTCGCTGGGTATCGTTTCCCTCTTCGCGGGTGAGGACGGCGAGGTTCATGTCCATCGAGAGGCGGCCCCCCACATCGTCGGGTTGGCCGACAAAATTGTAACCCACCAAGGGCACGACGACGGGCACGGTGTCTTGGTTGACATCCGCATCCATGACGTCGAAGGCGTACCCCTCGGCGACCAGATAGTTGCGCCCGCGGAATCCCTCGCCGAAAATCCGCGACGTCAGGGTGCGGTCGTCGTTGTAGCCGTATTTTCGCAAGTAGGTGCGGTCGGAGGCGCGGTTGACATCGAAACCTCCGCGCCAGGTGTCGTCGATGTCGTATAGGAAGTCGCTGAACACATGACCGCGCGTCCTCTGGGCCGCATCGTAGGTGATGCTGCCCTGGAACAGAAGATTTCCATGGGTCAGCCGGTGGCGGTACTCGCCGTCCAGCAAGGGACCTTCGTTGGTCATCAAGGCCGGGGCGAGGGTCAAGTCGCTATGAGGGCCGATCGCCCAAAAGTACGGGGCTTGAAAGACGAACCCCAAGTCCGAGGACGCTCCGAATTCGGGCGGAAGAAAGCCCGTCTTGCGTTTCACGGTGGGGTCCGGTTGCGATAGATACGGCGTGTAGAGGATGGGAACCCCGGCCAGCTCCAACCAGGCGTGATTGAACTCGACGGTCTGGTCGGTCTGATCGTGAATGACCCTGACCGCCTTGATCTGCCAGATTGGCGGGCTTTCCGGGTCCTCGGGGCAAAGATAGCAGGGCGAATAGACGCCCTTGTTCATCACGGTGCGGTTACCGTCGGTGCGCCGGCCGCTGGCGGCGGCGATGCGGGCGCCGTCGGACAGGATCGCCCTGAAATTCTCGATCGCGCCGGTCTTCAAATCGCCGGTGAGTTCCATGTAATCGGCGAAAAGAACCTCGCCCGACGGCTCCACCAACGCAATATTTCCGGACGCCGTCACAAAATCGCGAGGCTCGTTGTAGGTGACGGTGTCGGCCAGCAGGGTCCGGTCTCCGCGAATTATTTCCACGTTGCCGGTTGCCGTCGTTATGCCGAGTTCGCTGTCGTGTGTCATTTGGTCGGCGGAAAATAGAATCGGCGGTTCGTCCGATTCGACTCTCGCGGGCGATTCGGCTCTCGCGGGCGATTCGGCTCTCGCGGGCGATTCGGCTCTCGCGGGGGCCACTTGGAGATCACAGAGGGCGATCAGCACCAAGACCGCCCAGACAAACAAACGTGAGGGTCGGGGGGCGAGCACTACGCCGGCAAGCTCGATCGCGATCCTCAACAATCCCGCCGTCCCCTGTAGAATTTCGCCGACCGCGCTCCGGCGCATGGTGTGATTTGATCCCGAAGCTCTTGTTGTTTGTCTTGTTTGTCCGGCCCGCCCGGAGCTCCCCCGCTTGGACCTCCCCCGTTGGGACTTCCCCTTGGGCACCGGCTTCCGATGTTCGCCGATAATTGCTTGTAATACCAACGATCACGACAAGTCACTATCAATGACCGTTGCGATACGGCGACGGTTTGCCGTGCTAGAACGTGTGCTCCGGATCGACCGCGTGAAGCGCCGCCCAACCCTTGACGAACATCTCCCTCAAGGCCCCGCTCTGGGTCATGAAGGTGTCCGAAAAGAAGCGGGCGGATACGAGCTTCGCGCGGAGAAACGCAGGCGCGCCGTCGCCCGCGGCCAATCGCCGTTCGGCGACGGCCGCCGCTTTCGCCATCAGCCAGCCGCCGGCGACGATTCCCACCAACCGAAGATAATGGGCCGCTCCCGCCGTCACGCGGCGCGGATCTTCCGGATAGGACTTCAGCAGCCAGTAGGTGGCTTCCGCCAAATCCTGAACGGCGCGGCGCAGTTGAGCGCGGATCGCGGCCACGTCCTCGCCGGCGATGGTGGCCAGTTCGGCGTCGAACCGCCGAATCGTGGAGATGAACGCCGTAATCGTCGCGCCGTTATCGCGGGCGACCTTGCGTCCCACCAGATCGATGGCCTGGATCCCGTTGGTTCCCTCGTAGATCGCCGCGATCCGGGCGTCGCGCAGGTGCTGCGGCGCGCCACTCTCCTCGATGTAGCCCATGCCGCCGTGAACCTGGATTCCGGTGTTGGCGACGTCGATGCCGATATCGGTGGACCAGGCCTTCACGACCGGCGTCAGAAGATCCACCAGCGCCTTGTGGCGGGCGGCCGCCTCGGGGTCGGGATGGCGTTTGCCGAGGTCGAGGTTGGCGCCGACGAAGTAGGCGAGCGCCCGGGCCGCTTCCGTCTGACACTTCATGGACAGCAGCATGCGCTGGACCTCGGGGTGATGAACGATGGTCACCGGCGACGGATCGTCCGAGCCGAGCATCCGGCCCTGAACCCGTTCGACGGCGTAATCCCGGGCCTGTTGATAGGCGCGCTCGGCGATGCCCACGCCCTCCAGTCCCACCGCCAGACGCGCGTTGTTCATCATCAGGAACATCAGATCCAGCCCGCGGTTTTTCTCGCCCACCAGATAGCCGAGGGCGCCGCCGTCGTCGCCGAACGACAACACCGCCGTGGGGCTGCCGTTGATGCCGAGCTTGTGTTCGATGGAAACGCAGCGGGCATCGTTGCGCGCTCCCAGGCCGCCGTCGTCATTGACGAGAAACTTCGGCACCATGAACAGCGAGATGCCCTTGACGCCCGCCGGTGCGTCGGGCGTGCGCGCCAGCACCATATGGATGATGTTCTCGGCGAGATCGTGTTCGCCGTAGGTAATGAAGACCTTCTGGCCCGAGACGCGGTAATGATCGCCCTCGGGCGCCGCCCGGGTGCGGATGCGCGCCAGGTCCGATCCGGCCTGCGGCTCGGTCAGATTCATGGTGCCGGCCCATTCGCCCGAGACCAGTTTTGGCAAGTATGTGGATTTCATTTCGCCGGTGCCGTGAGCGGTCAGCAATTCGGCGCCCGCCTGGGTCAACATGGGGCACAGCGCGAACGCCATGTTGGCGGCGGTCCAGATTTCCGACACCGCCATGGAAACCAGGAGCGGCAGTCCCTGCCCCCCGTGTTCCGGCTCGAATTGCAGGGTGTGCCAGCCGTTTTCCACGAACTGGGCATAGGCGTCGCGGAAGCCTTCGGCGGTGCGGACGACACCGTTCTCGAAGGCGCAACCCTGGCGATCGCCGGTGGCGTTGATGGGCGCGAGCACCTCCGATCCGAACTTTCCGGCTTCGTCGAGGATCGCGTCCACGATATCCGGCGCCACCTCCTCATACCCCGGCAACGATTGAACGGCATTGAAATCGGCCAATTCGTGCATCACAAAGCGCATATCGGCCAGGGGGGCGGTGTAGGTCATCGGGGCTGGTTCTCCTCTCCGGCATTGGGCGGCCGCCAACGTAATCAACGTTTACGTAAACGTCAACTTGGCCCCGGCGTTCCACGCGGACCGGCGGGCACACGCCGAATCAAGGTGAAACCGAGACGCTATATGTATGTCATATAAGGTTCGCCACGAATGCTTTTGCTATTGGTTCAATGTTCGCGACCTTCCGGCGCGACCGTCCTCAGCCACGTTGACGAGGTTTTTTGCATGAACTCGCAAGCAGTACTTTACCGAGCACGATTTGTGGCGCGATGATGACGACGATCATCCGTGTAATATCTCGCGCGAGGCAACCATCGGCGACGTGATCGTCGCCCGGTACGGCAGGCGGCAGGCGCTCAAGGGACTCTCGGCGATTGCTGCCGTGTCCGCGATCGGCGGCGCCGCGGGATTTTCGTTCGCGAGCCGCCCGGCCCAAGCCGAGGGCGCATCGGGTTTAACGTTCCCCGAATTGCCGCATGGCATGACCGAGACCCACGCGGTCGCCGACGGCTACGAGGTCCAGACGCTGATCCGCTGGGGCGATCCGGTGGTGGCGGGCGCGCCGCCCTTCGATCCCGCCGGCCAGACGGCCGGGACCCAACGTGGCCAATGGGGCTACAACAACGATTTCATCGGCTTCATGCCGTTGCCGGCGGGTTCGAAGACCGCCGATCACGGCCTCCTCTGCGTCAATTTCGAGTATACCCGCCATCACCTGATGTTTCCCGCCGTCGCCAAGGGAGAACTGGACACACTCACCAGGGAGCAGGTGGACGTGGAGATGGCCGCTCATGGCCACGGCGTGATCGAAGTCATCCGCGACAACTCGACCAATAGCTGGTCCGCGGTCGGTACCAGCGCCTATGCCCGCCGGATCAGCGCCCTCGACACGAAGTGCCGGATTTCGGGACCCGCGGCCGGACATGATCGGCTGAAGACCAAGTCGGACCCCACCGGCGCCAGGGTGATCGGGACCCTGAACAATTGCGCCGGCGGCAAAACGCCGTGGGGAACCATCCTGTTCGCCGAGGAGAACTTCCACGGCTATTTCAGCGGCGACCCGGAAAGGACCCCGGAAGCCCGGAACTACAGGCGCTACGGCCTCAAAGCCAAGAGCCACTATGCGTGGTCACGCCACCACGACCGGTTCGACGTGGAGAAGGATCCCAACGAACCCAACAAGTTCGGTTGGATCGTGGAATTCGACCCCTACGACCCGGCATCGATGCCGGTGAAGCGCACGTCGCTCGGACGATTCAAGCACGAGGGCGCCACGGCCGTGGCCAACACGGACGGCCGGGTGGTGGTCTACAGCGGCGATGATCAGCGGTTCGACTACGTCTACAAATTCGTCACCAGCGGTCAATTCGATCCGGACGATAGGGCCGCCAATCGCGATCTCCTCGATGACGGAACCCTTTACGTCGGCAAGTTCCACGAAGACGGAACGCTCGCCTGGCTCCCTTTGGTTCATGGCGCCGGCCCGCTGACCGAGGAAAACGGTTTCGCCGGCCAGGCCGACGTGCTGATCGAAACCCGCCGCGCCGCCGACCTGCTCGGCGCCACGCCCATGGACCGCCCCGAGGATGTGGAGCCGAACCCGGTCAGCGGTATCGTGTACATGAACCTGACCAACAACGCCCAACGCAAGACCGACCGGGTCGACGCCGCCAATCCGCGTGGACCGAACCCGCATGGGCATGTGATCGAGATGATTCCGCCGGAAGGCGGAGGCCCTGACCGAGATCACGCGGCCACCGAGTTCGCTTGGGATATTTTCATTCTGTGCGGCGACCCGGCCAGTCCCGAGGACGGCGCGCGCTACCATCCCGGCGTGACGGAAAACGGCTGGTTGTCGGCGCCGGACAACATGGCGTTCGACACGGCGGGCCGCATCTGGATCGCCACCGACGGTGCCTGGCAGGCCGGCTTCGCGGACGGCCTATGGGCCGCGGAAACCCGGGGACCGGCGCGGGCGCTGACCCGACATTTCTATCGCACCCCTCTGGGCGCTGAGCTGTGCGGGCCGGAGTTCAATACCGACGATACCGCGTTGTTCGTCGCCGTGCAGCATCCTGCCGATACCAAGGGCTCCACGTTCGGCAACCCCTCCACCCGCTGGCCGGATTTCCAGGAGGGCGTTCCCCCACGGCCGTCGGTGCAGGTGATTGTCAAAAAAGGCGGCGGCGTTATCGGAACATAGCGGCTAGGTCACAGTTGCGACGCGGCGAGGGGCGGCTTTTGCCGCCTTTTTTCTTCGAGCCCGACCATTGAGACGGGTTTTTGCGCTCCATGATGCCTGCATTAACTGCCTCCGTCGTTCCAAGCAACATCTGGTTCAATAACCAGGATTCTGTAATAGGTTGTACTTTTACGAAAAAATCAATTATATGGACACTCAGTGGGGATGGAGTGACGAGAAAATGGCTTAGATTGTTGCGGCGACGAAATCATCGCCATTGTGCTGCCATAAAGTTCCCACTTAGTGCGGCCCGTTGGGGAACAAAAGTAGTCTTGTCGGGTTTAGGGTCTGGGAGGAACGCGATTGCGCGCGATCCAGGGCGGCAGAGGGAAGGTGATGAGGTTCCGTGGTTGGAGCTTGATGGGAGGGATGATCTTTAGTGCTCTCATCGCCAATGACGCGATTGCGTCGGATGTCGCCATGCCGGACGCGCGCAAAGTGTCCGGGGTGGACTCCACGGAACCGAAGGCTGCCGCGGACCCAGGGTCGTTGAGGTCACCGCGTCCCAGGCCGGCGGGAGCGGAGGACGCGACCCGGAGTGAGCAATGCCGTTGGCTGGGACAGCGGATCGTGAGCCTTCTGTCCAGGGACGACGCCATGACGGCCAAGGATTTCAACCCGTTTTACGATCGCTTTGGATGCTCGATGGAGCACCTGGCCGAAGCCTTTGGCTGCGTCGTCGCCGGGCAGCCTCAGGGCGAGGAAATGGCGTCTCGCATCGATCGCTGTTGGGCCGACCCCATCGCGGGCCGGCGTTTATCAGACTTCTTGGGCAATGAAATGCCCTTGGAAAACGGTCGGGAAAACGGTCGGGAAAACGCTCGGGAAGACGGGTCGGGCGGGACTTGAGAAAAGGCTATCTGGTACGTTTGATGTGCCGATTGCGTCAACAATGTGGTTATTTCATAGGGGCGAACGATGAAGCGGCTTCTCGGGGCGGTTGTGGCGGCGGCGGCCATTCATGGCGCGATGTGGCATTTTTCGCATGACACCGTTACGCCAACGGATGTGACGGAGCGGCTCCAGTACGTCTCGTACAGCCCGTTCCACACCCGCGTGAATCCGAAGGACATCGACTTGATACCGGCCGATCAGATCAGGAGCGATCTGGAGCGGGTGGCCGAGGTCGCGAACGGAGTGCGCGTGTATTCCGTCGCCGCGGGACAGGATCGGGTCCCGGCAATCGCGGGGGACCTCGGCCTCGATGTGGTGCTGGGCGCCTGGATCGGCGATACCGAAAGCCGCGACGAGTTAGAGATGGATACGGTGGTCGAGCTTACCCGAGCGAACCGCAACGTCCGGTCCGTGCTCGTCGGAAACGAAGTATTGCTTCGCGGGGAGCGCACCGTCGATGAACTCATCGCGCTGATCCGTGAGGTCAAGAGACAGGTCCATGTGCCGGTCTCCACAAGCGAAATTTGGGACATGTGGCTGCGGCACCCCGAGCTGGTGAGCGCCGTCGACTACATCTCCGTTCATATTCTGCCGTACTGGGCAGGCGTTGGAGCCGACCAAGCGATACCTTACACGCTTGAGCGGCTTCAGGAGTTACGCGCCGCTTACCCCGGCAAGAAGATTGTCATTTCCGAATTCGGCTGGCCAAGCCAAGGCTACAACGATCGGGATGCCAAGCCGGGGCAGTTGACGCAGGCGAGCATCATCCGCGGCTTTATCGCCGAGGCTGGCAGGAATGGTTTCGATTACAACATCATCGAGGCATTCGATCAGCCTTGGAAGACCAATGAAGGAAGTGTCGGAGCGTACTGGGGACTCTTCGACAACGCCGGGCGCGCCAAGTTCGCGCTCACCGGCGCCGTCGAGCAGACAGGCACGGTCTGGAAGGCCTCGTTGGCGTTAATCATCGGAGCGGCGCTCACCGCGCTCGGACTTGTGCGCAGGCGCGCGACCGCCGCCCATGCGCTGGCCTACGCAATCGCGGCCAATGGCGTGGCCGCCGCGGTGGTCTTCGCGGCCGCCTATCCGTTCGAGAATTATCTCAATCCGGGCATCGCCGTCATGTGGACGGTCGGTTTCGTGCTGATTGTTCCGCTGACACTGATTTCCCTCACCAAGCTTCATGAAATCTTCGTGGTAATGCTCGGTCGCCGGCCGAAGCGTCTGATCAACGTCTCGGGCGCGAGCCGATTGACCCGGGGGACACCGAAAATTTCCATCCATATCCCGGCGTACCGCGAGCCGCCGGAGATGTTGATTGAGACGCTGAACAGCATCGCCGCGCTCGAGTATCCGAACTTCGAAGCGATCGTGATCGTCAACAACACGCCGGAGCCGGAGTATTCGGCGCCGGTGGCGGCGCACTGCCGGTGGCTCGGGGCCCGCTTCAAATTCCTCGATATCGTGGTGAAGGGGTTCAAGGCCGGTGCGCTCAACGCCGCGCTGGAGCGCACCGCCGACGATGCGGAAATTATTGCCGTGATCGACGCCGACTACGTGGTGTCGCCGAACTGGCTGAGCGACCTGGCCGCGCTGTTCGAGGATCCACGGGTCGCCCTCGTTCAAGCGCCGCAGGATCACCGCGACGGACCCGAGTCGCTGTTCAAGACGGTGATGAACAGCGAGTACGCCGGTTTCTTCGACGTCGGAATGGTCCAGCGGAACGAAGACAACGCCATTATTCAGCACGGGACCATGTGCATGGTCCGCCGATCCGCGCTGGCCGAGGTCGGCGGCTGGGGAACCGAGACGATCGTCGAGGACACGGAGCTCGGCCTGCGCCTTCTGGAGGCGGGTTATCTGGCCCATTACACCAATACCCGGTACGGCCGCGGCCTGCTTCCCGATACCTTCGAGGCCTTCAAGACACAGCGCTTCCGGTGGGCCTACGGCGCCATGCAGATCATCCGCAAGCACTGGGCTCACATGCTGCCCGGATCAAAGACCCTGAACGGCGCTCAGAAACGCCACTTCCTCGTGGGGTGGATGTATTGGCTGGCCGATGCGCTCGGAACCGGCGCGGCCATTCTCAATTTGCTCTGGGTTCCGGTCATCGTGTTCGTCGGAGTTGTGATACCGCCCTTGCCGCTGACCATCCCCATCATCGCCGCGTTCGTGATCGCCCTCATTCATTGCGCGGTTCTCTACGCCAAACGGGTGGACATTCCGTTCCATTGCGTGCCGGGCGCCGCGCTGTCCGCGATGAGCCTGCAGCTCACCGTCGCGCGGGCCGTCCTGGCCGGACTGGTCACCGATACCCTCCCGTTCAAGCGCACCGACAAGGGCGGCAACGCCAAGAAGCGGGCCAAGAACCCGGTGGCGTGGGAGGCGGGGCTCGGTGTTCTGCTCGCGTTCTCGGCGCTGGTGCTGGTGTTGATCAACGTTAAGCAGGTGACCGAAATCTCGATTTTCGCCGCGACCCTTGCCGTGCAAAGCGTGCCGTTTCTGGCGGCGGCGCTGATGCTGGCCATCGAACGCGGGCGGCGCACCGATCCCGTGGCGGCGCCGGCGACCGCTCCGGCGCCGGTGGAACCGGGTTTGGAAAATCCCGCGATGGCGACGCAATCGGACGCCGCGCGCGCGGCTTGATACGCTTAGGCGTGATTCGAGAACCGCAAATTGCCCATGTCTTTCGGTCTGATTGTGGTCATGCCGGTTCGTAGCGTTTAACCTTGATCTCGCCCTCGCGCTGGCGGATGGCGTGACTGTCATGCCAAGTCTGCATGCGGAGCAGCGTATCCATGGACACACCGAAAGCCATCTCGATCCTGAGCGCCATTTCCGGCGACAGAGCCGCTTTCTCGTTGACCAGATCGGACAGGGTTGCGCGGCGGACGCCAAGAATTTCGGCCGCGCGGGTAACCGATAAGTTCAGTTCGTCCAAGATTTCGGTGCGGATGAAGTCGCCCGGGTGCGGAGGCCTCATGCCGATCTTAACGGGCTTGTCGCTCATCAGTGATAGTCCTCCAAATCCAAGTCGCAGACTTCGCCGTTTTTCACGGTGAACGTCATCCGCCAGTTGCCTGAAACCGCTATGCTCCATGTTCCGGCCCGGTTGCCGGTAAGTTGGTGCACGCGCCATCCTGGTGGGCCTTTAACGCCGTCCATATCCACGGCGCTAATCGGCGCGGCCAGCACCTTGCGAATTCTGTTTGCCTGATCGTGCCGGAGTTCCCGGTCGGTGTCATTTTCAACAAGACCTTTCAGTCCCCTATGACGGATACTGCAAATCTGCATGCGCCAGCTGTACGTCTACACCGTACGTATTGTCAATGAGATATGAAGATCTTCATGATACCGGCGACATGAACCTCCCGCGAGAGAGGTATCTACTCGCAGGAAACGACCTTGCCCGGGTTCATGATGTTGTTGGGGTCGAGGGCGCGCTTGAGGGCGCGCATGAGGTCCATTTCCACGTCGGATTTATAGCGCGTCATGTCCACCCGCTTCAGCCGGCCGATCCCGTGCTCGGCGCTGAAGCTGCCGCCGAGACCGGTGGCGATGTCGGCGACGATGCGGTCGAACCGGTCCCATTCCGCGAGGAATGCCTGTGTGTCCGCGCCCACCGGCTGGCTCAGGTTGAAGTGGATGTTGCCGTCGCCGAGATGACCGAACGGCACCACCCGGATGCCCGGCATGGCCTGTTCCACCGCTTCGGTCGCGCGTTCGATGAACTCGGTCACCCGCGACAGCGGCACCGAGACGTCGTTCTTGATGCTTCCGCCCTCGGGCTTCTGACCTTCGGGAATGGACTCGCGGATGCGCCATAGCGCCTCGCTCTGGGCTTCGCTGGCGGCGATGACCGCGTCCCGCACCAGGCCGTCGTCGAATGCGTCGGCAAGGATGGCTTCCAGCGTGTCCCTGAGGGCGGCGTTGGTCCGGGCGCTGGTCAGCTTGATCAGGGCATAGTGCGGATAGCTCTCGGTGAAGGGATCGACGATGTCCGGAATGTGCTTGACGACGAAGTCGATGCCGATCCGCGCCATGAATTCGAACGCGGTGAGGGAATCGCCGGCGAAGTCGCAGGTTCGCTTGAACAGGTCGACCGCCGCCCGCACGCTGGGAACGGCGGCGAGCGCCGTCTCAGCCGCGCGCGGCTGAGGATAGAGCTTGAGAACGGCTGCGGTGATGATCCCGAGCGTGCCCTCGGAGCCCAGGAACAGCTGCTTGAGGTCGTATCCCGTGTTGTCCTTGCGCAATTCTCTCAGCCCGTCCCAGATCCGTCCGTCGGGCAGGACCACTTCCAGCCCCAGAACCATGTCGCGGGCATTGCCGTAGCGAACGACGGTCACTCCGCCGGCGTTGGTCGCCAGATTGCCGCCGATCCGGCAGCTTCCCTCGGCGCCCAGGCTGAGCGGGAACAGGGCGCCGGCCTCGGCCGCCGCCGTCTGGAGGTCGGCGAGAATCACGCCGGCTTCGACGGTGATGGTGCGGTTGACCGGATCGATGGCGCGGATACGGTTCATGCGCGCCGTCGACAGCACGATCCCGCCATCCGGCACGCCGCCGCCCACCAAACCGGTATTGCCGCCTTGCGGCACGATGGCGACGCCGGCGTCGGCGCAGAGTCGGACCACGTCGGCCAATTCCGCGGCGGTGGAGGGCCGCGCCACGGCCGCGCAGTCGCCATGGAACAGGCCGCGCTCCTCGACGAGGTAGGGCTCCAGCCCGGCCGGATCGTCGATCCACCCCTTGGGGCCGACGACATCGCGGATCGCGCCGAGAACGCCGTCGGACGGGGTCACGGGTTTGGGTTCAGCAATAGCCATTATGAATGTTACTTAAGGCGTGGGCCGCGCGCCCGCAATGTTCGCGGGACCCGAACCGCTAGGCCGGTTCGCCGTTGTCGATGTCCGGCAGCGCGCATGCCGCCGCCGGTCCGCGGTTTTCATTTTTCTCGGTTCCGGGCTCGGGACGGGCCGCCGCCCGCCGCAGGCGGTCGTTGATGGCCCGGCCGAGCCCCGTCTCCGGGATGGGGGACACGGCAAGGCCGGCGCTGCCGCCCTTGTCAAGCTCCCTCAGCATGGCGAACAGGTTGGCCGCCGCTTCCTCCAGATTTCCGGACGCGCTGAGGTTCAATGGCGCTTGCGCGGCGGCGGGCCCAAAGCCCAGCAGGGCTTGGCCCGGCCACGGCGCCACGACATTCAGCCGAAGAGGAAGGCGGGGAGCGTAGTGGCGGCTCTGCATCCCCGGGGACCGGGCCGGTCCGGCTCCCGGTTGGGCCAGCGGCCCGATGATGGCTTCGATGGCCTCGGCCGGCAGTCCGCCCGGCCGAAGCAGAGCAGGTGTGTCGCCGGTGAGGTCGACGACGGTGGATTCCAGACCCACTCGGCAGGGGCCGCCATCGAGGATCATCGCGACGCGGCCGCCGAGGGACTCGGCCACGTGGGCCGCCGTCGTCGGACTGACCCGGCCCGACGCATTGGCGCTGGGAGCCGCCACCGGCCGGCCGGCGGCATCGAGCAGCGCCCGGGCCACCGAATGATCGGGCGCCCGAACCGCGATGCTGTCGAGCCCGGCGCTAACCAGCAGCGACAGCCCCGAACCCGAACGCCGGGGAAGCACAAGGGTGAGCGGGCCCGGCCAGAACGCGCGCGCGAGCGCGGCCGCCCGTTCATTGAAGACGGCGATCGCCTCGGCCGCCTCGACGCCGCTCACATGCACGATCAACGGATTGAACCGGGGCCGGTTCTTGGCCGCGAACACGGCCGCCACGGCGCGATCGTCAGTGGCGTCGGCGCCCAGTCCGTACACGGTCTCGGTGGGAAAAGCCACGACCCGGCCCTCGCGCAGCAGCCGGGCCGCTTCGGCAATGGCCTCGCGGGTGGCGGGGCGGACGGGTGTTGGGTCGGTCACGCCGCTTCTGGCGCGCCCCAGACGACGAAATGGGGATTTTCGAAACCCGGCTTGGCGTACAGAAACTCACTGCCGTCCACTTCGGTCACCGAGCCGCCGGCAAACCGGACCACGGCGTGCCCCGCGGCGGTGTCCCACTCCATGGTCCGGCCCATGCGCGGATAAAGATCGGCGCGCCCCGAAGCCACCAGGCAGAACTTGATGGAACTGCCCGACGAGATCACGTCGCCGACGTCGTATTGCCCGAGAAATTCATCGGTTTCGGGGGTGCGGTGAGAGCGGCTGGCGACCGCGACGAGACCCTTCTCCGGCATCGCCCGGCAGGATATGGGTCGCGGCGCGCCGCCGTCGGCGGTGGCGAAGGCGCCGTTGGCGCTCCCCCAGTAGGTGGAGCCGAGCGCCGGGGCATGGACCACGCCTAATTGCGGCCGGCGGTTTTCGATGAGCGCAATGTTGACCGTGAATTCGCCCTTGCGGCTGACGAACTGCTTGGTGCCGTCGAGCGGATCCACCAGCCAGAAGGGCCCGTCGCCGACGACGGGGACATCGCCGGCCGCCACCGCCTCCTCGGCGACGATGGGATAGGCGTCGGTGATCTCGCGGCGAATGGCGTCGACGATCAGCGTTTCGGCGCGCTGATCGGCTTCGGTCACCGGCGAGGCGTCGTCCTTGCGTTCGACCTCGAAGTCGGTGTTGTAGACCTCGATGATGGCTTCGCCGGCGCGCAGCGCAATGTGGCGCACCCGTTCGACAAGGGCGGAATCGATGGTCAGGGTCAAGGGGCTGGCTCCTGGATCGGGGATTGTTGGGCGGCCTGGATGGCGCGCCAGAGTTTCTCCGGGGTGGCCGGCATGTCAATATGCCGAATTCCCAGCGGCGACAAGGCGCCGATGACGGCGTTGATCACGGCGGGGCAGGCGGCGATGGTTCCGGCCTCGCCCGCGCCCTTGATGCCAAGGGGATTGGTGGTGCAGGGAATGCAATTGAAGGCGACCTCGATGGGCGGGATATGAAGGGCGTGCGGCACCGCGTAATCGAGGAAGGAGCCCGACAGAAGCTGCCCGCTGTCGCGGTCGTACACCGTTTCTTCCATCAACGCCTGGCCGATCCCCTGGACGACGCCGCCACGGACTTGGCCGGTCAGCAGCATCGGATTGACGATGGTTCCGAAATCGTCGACCACGTGGTAGGCGGCAAGCTCCACCGCGCCGGTTTCCGGATCGACCTCGAGTTCGCAGATGTGACAGCCGTTGGGAAAGGTGGAAGCCTTGGAGCCGTAGCGCCCCACCGCCCTCAGTTCCGGCAGCATCTCTCCCGGCGGCAGGTTTTCCATATGCCGGGCGGCGTGCGCCAGTTGGGTGATTTCGATGCTGCGGCTGGAGTCCACAACGATGAAATGACCGTCGGCGAAGCGGATGTCCCGCCGGCGCGCCTGCAGAAGATGGCTGGCGAACACCGTGCCATGCTCTATCAGGGCGTCGACGGCGTTTTGCAAAGCGGGGCCGCCCACCGGCATCGACCGCGAGCCGCCGGTTCCCTTGCCGAAGGGGATGCGGTCGGTGTCGCCCTGCACCACCCTGATCTGTTCAATCGGGATGCCCAAGCCCTCGGCGGCGATCTGGGCGTAGGCCGTTGCGTGGCCCTGACCGCTGGATTGGGTGCCGATGAGGATCTCCAGGGTTCCATCCTCGAGAAAATGGACGGTCGCTTCTTCCTCCTGGAAGCCGCAGATTTCCACATAAGTGGACATGCCGATGCCGCGCAGCCGGCCCCGCTCGGCCGCCTCCGCGCGGCGCGCCTCGAAGCCGGCCCAGCCGGCGGCGGTCATGGCGTCGTCCATGTTGCGGGCGAAATCGCCGCAGTCATAGGTGGGCCCCGACGCGGTGGTATGGGGCATCCGGTCCGGCCGGATGAAATTCCGGCGGCGGATCTCGTCCGGTTCGAGGCCGAGATCGCGGGCCGCCGCGTCCATCAAGCGTTCGATCAGGTAGGTGGCTTCCGGCCGTCCGGCGCCGCGATAGGCGTCCACCGGCACGGTGTTGGTGTAGACACCCTCGCAAACGGCGTGGATGGCGGGAATGGCGTACGTGCCGGAAAGCATGCATCCGGTCATTTGCGACGGAATGGCCGGCCCGAAGAAATTGAGATAGGCCCCCATGTTGGCGAACGTGTGGACGCGGAGCGCGAGAACCCGTCCGTCGGCGTCGAGCGCCGCCTCGACCGAATTGCGCTGGTCGCGGCCGTGGGTGTCGCAGGTGAAGGCCTCGGCGCGATCCCCCGTCCACTTGATCGGCCCCCCCAATTGCTTGGCCGCCCACAACGCCAGCGTTTCCTCGGCGTAGTGAAACGCCTTGGACCCGAACGCCCCGCCCACGTCGCCGACAATGACGTGAACCGCCTCCTCCGCGACCTTGAGCGTATATTTGGAAAGAGTCGCCCGGGTGTCGTGGGCGCCCTGGCAGGACGTGTAGAGGGTGTAGCGGCCGGAGGCCGGGTGGTAGTCGCCCACCACCGCGCGAGGTTCCATGGCGCATGGCACGAGCCGGTTATTGACCAGTTCGATCCGGGTGACATGAGCGGCGTTGTCGAACGCCTCCCGCACCGCGGCCTCATCGCCCCGTTGCCAGAAGAACGCAATATTGCCGGGCGCGCCGTCCCAAAGGGTTGGCGCCTCGTCCGCGAGGGCGTCTTCGATGACCGCCACCGCCGGCAGCGGCCGGTAATCCACGGCGATCAACTCAAGGGCGTCTTTCACCTGCTCGACGGTGTCGGCGACGGCCATGGCGACGGTGTCGCCGACGAACCGCACCCGGTCCCGGGCCAGCAGCGGCCGCCCGGGACGCGATGCGTTCGAGCCATCGCGATGTTTGACGGGAATGGCGCACGGAAGATCGCCGAGGCCGGCGGCGGCCACGTCCGCGCCCGTGTAAACCGCGAGAACGCCGGGCGCCTTGGCGGCGGCGGCGGTATCCATGCCGGCGATTTCGGCATGGGCATGGGGCGATCGCAGGAACAGCGCATGGACCTGGCCCGGCAGCGAGACGTCTCCGGCGAAGCGCCCCTTGCCGGTGAGCAGCCGCGGATCCTCCGTCCGGGGAACCGGCTGGCTTAATCCGAATTTTCCCATCAGGTCTCTTTCCAAAGCGGCGGCGGATCGTCCAGTTTCTCCGAGGATACCGACTCGGCGGCAAACCGCCAGGCCTTGAAATCGTCGTTCCAGTAGTCGGCGTCCAAACCCGCCTTGGTTTTCAACTGATTCAGGAATTGCCTCGGCTCTGGTAACGACTCCCACACCTGCGGCAGGAACAGGGCGCGCCGTTCACCGCCCTGGATCATCAGGCCATCGATCTCCGGCCGCAGTTGAGCGAGCAAATCGGCTTCATTGGCGAAGATCAGGGGCGACGGTGGGCTCAGAACCGAGAGGGACACGCTCAGCCCCGCCAGCTCGTCGCGCTTCAATTTCGGAAAGCGGTTGTCGTTGAAGGCGGCGGAAAATGCGTTCTCCGCCACATCGGCAATCAGCGGTCGATAGGCGCTCGGTGAACCGATGCAGCCACGCAGGCGACTGTCGCGCTTGAGGGTCACGAACGTCGCGCCCTCGGCGCGGAGCGCTTCCGGGTAGTCGGCCATGTTGACACCCAGCGGACGTTCGAAGTCGAGGCCATGGATGATGGAGGCCGCCGCCACGCGCAGCAGGGTGTCCCCATGCGTGTCCAACAGCGCCCGCGTTCGCACCGCGAGGCCGTCCAATTCAATGGCTGTTTCGATACCGTGCCAGCGATCGGCGTCCGTGCTTTCGGTGAACATCCAGGCGCCGTAGCCCACCACGCGCCGGCGGTCGCCGGCGGTATCGCCCGAGTTCCGGAGGTCGAGCGTCGTGACATCGAGGCCGCGCCGGCGCGCCAGCGTCAACAGTCCGGCGACCGGGACGCGGCCGCACGCCTGTTCGTGGCCGATGGCCGAGGGGTCCAAGGTTTCGATGGCCGCGCACGTGGCGGCGTCGATGCGGCGGGCGCTGTCGTAGTCGAGGTAATGACTGAGATCCGAGCTGATGACGATCAGCGTCTCGGGCCCGCCCCACAGGCGCTCCAGAACATCGGCCACCTCGTCGCCGCTGGCCCGACCCACGACCAGGGGAACCAGCGAAAAGTCATCGAAGATCTCCTGGAGGAACGGCAGGTGGACCTCGAGGCTGTGTTCGTCCATGTGGGTGGCGTCAAACACCGAAACCTGGGGCAGGGACAGAATGGACTCGATGGCCTCCTTGTCCAGCGGGACCGCGCCAAGCGGGGTCGCGAACGCATCGGCGCTGCTTACCGCGAGGCCGTTCACCGCCACGCGATGGCACGGCCCCAACAGCACCACCCTGCGGACCATGTCGGCGGCCGGTTTCAGCCGCGCATAGGCCGTCGCCGCGATCGCGCCCGAGTAGACGTAGCCGGCGTGCGGCGCGATGATCGCCTTAGGGATCGGACCTCGGGGGGGAACCGGGCCTCCCGGAGCGTTCGTCTGGGCGTCGTCGAGCAAACGCCGCACCATGGTGTCGAGGTCGCGAGGGGTGCCGGGATAAAACGCCCCCGCGACGGCTGCATGCCTGATATGCGTCATCATCGGGGCTCCTTTACTATATAATGTTAGCGTGAATCGAGGGTGCGCGGCCAGCCTGAATTCCATGGACGGACCCATGACGAACGGGCCGCGCCGGGCGTATCGCGCGCGTCGGCGCCGGCCGACGGCGAAGGAGTTTGGTCATGACCAAGCAACACATTGAAAAGACGTTCGAAGGCGTGGTTCCGGGACGTTACTGGCATGTATTGGACGACGGGCGGGTACAATGCGATGTCTGCCCGCGTTACTGCAAACTCCGAGAGGATCAAAGGGGACTGTGCTTCGTCCGCGCCCGCCAGGGCGACGCGGTCGTGCTCACCACCTACGGGCGATCCAGCGGGTTCTGCATCGATCCCATCGAAAAGAAGCCGCTCAATCACTTCCTGCCGGGCACCCCCATCCTGTCGTTCGGCACCGCCGGCTGCAATCTGACCTGCAAGTTCTGTCAGAACTACGACATCAGCAAGTCCCGCGAGGTGGACACGCTGAGCGACCGGGCGACGCCCGAGATGATCGCCGATGCCGCCGCCAAAACCGGTTGCCGCAGCGTCGCGTTCACCTACAACGATCCGGTGATCTTTCTCGAATACGCCGTCGACGTGGCCCAGGCCTGCCACGCGCGCGGGCTCAAGACGGTGGCGGTGACCGCCGGTTACATCTGCGACGAACCCAGGGTGGAGTTCTTCCGCCACATGGACGCCGCCAACGTCGATCTGAAGTGCTTCACCGAGGAGTTCTACCAGCGCTTGTGCAGCGCCCATCTGCAACCGGTCTTGGATACGCTCGTGTACCTCAAGCACGAAACCGCCGTTTGGTTCGAGATCACCACGTTGCTGATCCCCGGCGAAAACGACTCCGATTCCGAGTTGGAGGCCATGACCGGGTGGGTGGTGGAAAAGCTCGGACCCGACGTGCCCCTGCATTTCTCGGCGTTTCATCCCGACTGGAAGATGATGGACACGCCCCCGACGCCACCGGCGACGCTCACCCGGGCGCGCGAAATCGCCATCAAGAACGGCGTCCGTTACGCCTATACCGGCAACGTCCACGATCCCGAGGGCGACTCCACCACCTGCCACGGTTGCGGACGGCGGGTGATCGGCCGCGACTGGTACGAGTTGAACCACTGGCGGCTCACCGGCGACGGCCGTTGCACCCATTGCGGCGTCCCCTGCGCCGGCGTGTTCGAGGGCCCGCCCGGCGACTGGGGCCGCAAGCGCCGGCCAGTGCGCCTGGCGTCCCAACAGCCGGCGGCTTGAATGGCGCTACTCGCAACAAACCCTTTCAATTGGCGGTAACGAAGTTACATAAGTAAATCCGTAACGATCGGCGGTCTCCGCCCCAACGAAAGGACCCTCCATGAAGATCAGCTTCTCCGCCCCGCCCCTGCCCGACAAGGGCATTGTGGTGGTCGGCATCCTGGAAGACCGCGTGCTGACGCCGTCGGCTTCGCGGCTGGACGAGCGGATGGAGGGCGGGATCACCCGGGCGATGGCGGCCAGCCGCTTCAAGGGCAAAAAGGATCAGAACCTAGCGATCGTGGCGCCGGCCGACCTCAAACTCGACCATGTGCTGCTGGTGGGGATGGGGAAGGCCGGCGATATGAGCCCGCTACGGGCGCAGGCATTGGGGGGCCGGATGTATGCCGCCCTCGGAACGCAAGGGGGCAAGAGCGCGGCGGTGGCGGTGGATGCGCTGGAAGGCTGCTCCATGTCTGCCGCCGAAATGGCGGCGGAACTGGCGTTCGGCGCCCGGCTTCGCTCGTATCGCTTCGACAAGTATCGGACCAAGGAGAAGGAGGAGGACAAGCCCGGGCTGCGATCCTTGGCGGTGCTGTGCGAAGGCGCCGGTGAGGCGCGGAAGCTGTTCGCCACCCACGTGACGTTAGCCGATGCCGTGTCGTTGACCCGCGACCTGGTGTCCGAGCCCGCCAATGTGATTTATCCGGAATTGCTGGCCGCCGAGGCGAAAAAACTCGCGAAGCTTGGCGTCAAGGTGGAGGTGCTGGGCGAGACGCAGATGAAAAAGCTCGGGATGAACGCGCTGCTGGGCGTGGGCCAGGGAAGCGCTCGCGAATCGCAGCTCGTGGTCATGCAATGGAATGGCGCCGCGAAACCGGAAGCCGAGGGTAAGAAAGACAAGAAAGACAAGAAAGCCAGGAAGGGCGACGACCACGGCGCCGCGCCCATCGCCTTCCTCGGCAAGGGCGTGACCTTCGACAGCGGAGGTATCTCCATCAAGCCGGCGGCCGGCATGGAAGACATGAAGTGGGACATGGGCGGATCCGCGGTGGTGATCGGCTTGATGATGGCGCTCGCCGGGCGCAAGGCCAAGGTCAACGCCGTCGGCGTGATCGGACTGGTGGAGAACATGCCGTCGGGCACGGCGCAGCGTCCGGGCGACGTGGTCACCTCCATGTCGGGGCAAACCATCGAGGTGATCAACACCGACGCCGAAGGCCGGTTGGTGCTGGCGGACGCGCTCTGGTACACCAAGGATCGGTTCAAGCCCCGGTTCATGATCGATCTGGCGACGCTCACCGGGGCTATTGTCATCGCCTTGGGCGAGGAGAAAGCAGGGCTGTTCTCCAACGACGAGGAGCTGGCCGACCGCCTCCGCGCGGCCGGCGAGGCGGTGAACGAGCCGCTGTGGCGGATGCCGCTCGGCGAGGAGTACGACAAGAAAATCAAATCCGACATCGCCGACATGAAGAACGTGGGCAATCGCGGCGCCGGCAGCATCACCGCCGCCCAGTTCCTTAAACGGTTCGTAAACGACACCCCGTGGGCGCACCTCGACATCGCCGGCGTCGCCTGGTCGAAGACCGACAGGGCGGTCACGCCCAAGGGCGGAACCGGGTTCGGCGTGCGCCTGCTCGACCGTCTGGTGGCCGACCACTACGAAGAGAAATAGGCGCGCCGGACGGCGGGACGGCTCCGGTGACCGACATCGCGTTCTATCACCTGCAGCGGTCGCCGTTGGAACAGGTCCTGCCGCGTCTCCTGGAAAAGACCCTGGCGACCGGCAAGCGGGCCGTCGTGCTGGCCGGATCCAAGGACCGGGTGGAGGCGCTGGCCATGGTGCTGTGGACCTATCACCCGGATTCGTGGCTGCCCCACGGCACCGCCAAGGATGGGGAGGCGGACCGCCAGCCCGTCTGGTTGTCGCATCATGACGAAAACCCCAACGGCGCGACGTTCCTGTTCTTGACCGACGGCATGGATTCCGAAAACACCACCGGCTTCGAGCGCTGCTTCGACCTGTTCGACGGCAACGACGTAGACGCGCTGGCGGCCGCCCGCGAACGCTGGAAAGCGCGCAAGGAGGAGGGCCACGCCGTTACCTACTGGCAGCAGATCGAGCGCGGCGGCTGGGAACAGAAAGCCTAGTGGTCCCGGTCGTGCATAGATGAAGGCCAAGCGCCGAATATCCAACGTGCTTGCGAACCTCGGGCTGTTCGTCGTCTCGTTGTTGTTTGTCGAGCTGGCCCTGCACGCCGCGAGCGGTTTCTTCGCCGATATCGATCGCGTCACGAGACCGCCGTGCGGGCATGACGACAAGTCGGTTTCTCCCGTTGTCGACGACGATCGGCTGGGAATGAGAGGAAATCCGGAGTGGCGGGATCATGATGCCCGAGGGTTTCGCAATCCCAGCGCTTTAACGAGCGCCGCCATCGTCGCCTTGGGCGATTCCCATACGTATGGATCAAGCGTCAAGACGGACGAACCGTGGCCAAGCAGACTATCCGTCCTGTTGGGCGAGGACGTTTACAATATGGGATTAGGAGGCTATGGCCCGGCGCACAATGCGGAAAATCTATCCACGGCCATCGCGCTTGAACCGAAGCTTGTGATTTTCGGGCTCTACCTCGGCAATGATTTTTATGACGATTTTGAATTCGCCAAAAGAAACGGCTTGATTTCGGACTACGCGGACGCGGATATGTTGCGGCAAATTTCCGAATTGGAGAAACGGCAAACTCTCGGCGACGAGATCGGTTTCCTGTTCCGAAGCGGCCACGAAGCCGAAAAGCCAACGCCGTCCCAGACACCTTCCAAGGATTCCGAAAGGTCGAACGCCCTGAGGACCGCCGGCGAATGGCTGTCATGCCACAGCAGGCTGTACGGTCTGGCGCGAAGGACAAAAAAGCAGGTCGGATCGTATTTCGAGGACACCAATGCCCTCCTGGCTCGTGATTTCGATCGAGCGCGGGAGGAGCTCTCCGATTGGCAATTGCCATATGTATCCGCTTACGATGGCCCCGCGTGGAAAACAATATTTACGTCGCCTTACCGGCTTCGAACCTTGGACGACGCCGATCCCCGCATCCGGACCGGCATCGAAATTTCGAAGCGGATGATCGGTCGGATGCATCGCCGGGTCACGGAAGCGGGCGCGCAATTCGTCGTCTTGTTTCTGCCCACGAAAGAGTACGTTTTCTGGCCACGGGTCGAGGACCCCGATGAGCACAAGTCGTTGGCGGATCTGGTCGGGCATGAAGACCGGATTCGCGGCGAGATCAAAGTCTACCTGCAAGAGCGCGGAATCGATTTCATCGACCCGGTCCCGGACCTGCGCGCGGCGGAGCGGCAACCCTATTTCCCCGACGGCGACGGACACCCGAACGCATTCGGACACGAAATTATCGCGGCAAAGGTGTTCGAATTCATCAAGGCCAACGCGAACTTGCGGATCGTCTCACACTGAACCAACGACCGTTGGCATGAGGGGAACCACATGGGGCGCGACCAATCGGTACCAGTCGCCCTCTTCCAACTCCTCGACCAGTGAATAATATTTATCAAGAACCGGCCAGACTTCGGGATTGTGTTTGTCGATGAACCATCGATCCCTTGAGCTGACATAGATATAGACGGGACGATAACGGATCAAATCGTCCGGAAGGGTTCGCCATTGTTCCGGCAGGTAAATCCCCCAAGCCCAGCCGCTGGTGGGCAGGGCCTGCTGCCTGTTGGACAAAACGTAGATCAGCGGGCTGCCGAAAACGTAGATTTTCCCGGGCAGCGCATCGTCCTCGTTCACCACGCGGGCTTTGTAGACGGCTTGCTGGTACTCTTCGTAATGACTTCGAAAGCCGGCGGGACCAGTATCGGGATTCCGGTGAGCGTCGAGCAGCCATTCGGCTTTTTCCCGCATCGGGACCGCCGTCGCGGCAAGCGCCGGCAGGAAGAGCAGGATGCTCGCGAAGGTCCGCGGCCGAGGCCCCGCGTTCGCGCGCTCGCGCAGCCAGATCAGAATTCCGTCGATGCCGAGAACGGCAAGAACCGCCGTGGGCACGAATAACAGTGGCGTGTGGTAGGTCCACCACGAGAATCGCTGAACCAGGATCACCGCCATGCCGGCGATCAGCCAAGCCCACATCAACCGGTTCAACGCCGTCGTGTCGGTCCGGGAGCTTTTTCGAGCCGCCAACGCCACGAAGGGAATCCAAGGCGCGAACACCGCCGCGTACCAGCTCAGCGAGCCGGCAAGGCGGCCAAGCGGCGCTCCCTCGGACGCGGCCAGCGCTCTCGGCGGGTAGACGAACGTTGTCCAGATCAATTGATCGAGGGCTCCCGCCCCTAAAAACGCCAAACAGATCGCCGCGAGCACCAGGACAACCCCGAGCGCGAACCCGAGCCACAGTCCGATGACGAATTGGTACGTTTCCCCGGAGCGCGTATGCCTCGCGTGCTCGACGGTGGCGATCAATACGAACACGACGAACATCGGAGCCAACGCCAATTTGAACGCAACCGAGATCCCCGCGAACACGCCCGCGAAGGCGAATCCCCGGACCGCGCCGCCGCCGCTCCGATAGGGTCGCGCAAGCAACAGGACCGAAACAAAAATCGGAAAACCGACAAGAACCTCGAGCTGCGCGGCAATCCAGGGTGTCAAGTGAGCATAATACACACTAAGAAAAACAACCGGAACGGCCGCCGACAACCATTTATGATTGAAATATCGGCGCAAGGTCATGAACGAAATTATGGAGAATGCGAGCCACCATAAAATCTCAAAAGCCCGCACGCCCTCCTGTGAAAACCCGAATACCACCCCCGCCAAGTAATAAAACGCAAAAATACCTGGCTGTTTGTTGTCCCAAAAATCGACGTACAGGGTGGCTCCCTGGTGCATGGCTTCAGCGCCGACCAAGAACAGAGCGGTGTCGCCCGTCAAAGGGACGAAGACATTCATCGAAGCGAAAAGAACAATGGCAAGGATCGCCCCGAAATATGCCGCCAGCTCGGGCCATGAGATGGTTTTGTTTTTTGCGGGATTTGTTTTTGTCACGATCACAATGAGTCTCTTTTAGTGACCGTTGGCCTTAACGCCAAGGCCAGCAGCGCTCCCAGCAGGCCGGCTGCGGCCATGGCCTGATAGGCGCCGCCGCCGAACCGGCCGTACAGTTCCCCCGAGATCAGCAGCATGAGGCCGAGGCCCAGCCCCATGACCGCCGCCGAATACAGGCTCTGCGCCGTCGCCGACATGGACGGCGCAACGGTTTGGGCCACGAAATGGATGGCGCCCAGATGGCTAGCGCCAAAGGTGAAGGCGTGGAGCGCCTGAACGCAAACGAGGACGGGCAGGGCGTCGGTGGCGCCGGTGATCGCCCAGCGGATCGCGGCGGCCACGCCGCCGAGAACGAGGAGACGCTCGGGCCCGAGACGGCGCACGACATGGTTTCCAAAGGCGAACAAAACGATTTCGGCGATGACGCCGAGGGCCCACAGGGCGCCGATGAGGTCATCGGAATATCCCGCCGCCTGCCAATGGAGCGTGCCGAAGGCGTAGTACACCGCGTGACTTCCCTGGATCAAGGCGGCGGCGAGCAGGAACAGGACGAACCGCCGGTTTTGCAGGATCAGGAGAAGGGGGGCCCGGGTCGACGCGGTTTTTTCGGGGCGGGCATCGGGCACCAGCGCGCACGCGACGACGGCGGCGGCCACTGCGGCGAGCACCATCCAGTAGATGATCGCCCGCGGCTGGTCGACCAGGACGCGGCCCGCCATCACCGCCAGCGCGATGAAGCTGAGCGATCCCCAAAGCCGAATGCGTCCGTAATCGAGGCCTTGCCGATGCACGGTGATCATGGTCAGGCTTTCGCCCAGCGGCATGATCGACGGCCAGACCGAGAAGAAAATCACGCTGACCAGGAGGATGGGCCAGAATCCCTCGACCCATCCGAACAGCGCGAAGGACGCCAACGCGGCCACCGCCAGCACGACCATCGGCCGGCGCCGTTCTCCGCGCCGGTCCGCCAAGTGGGCGGCCAGCGGGTTGGCGACCACCTTGACCGCGATGCTCAGCGCCATGAGCAGGCCGATCTCAGTGGGACCCAGACCGTTGGCGGCGAGCCACACCGGCCAGAACGGCAACTGGATGCCGACGACGGCGAAGAAGGCGGCGAAAAAGAATGCCAGCCGGACCGCGTCACCGCTGGGAACGCGCAACACGACTCACACCAACGGGCGGGATCGGGATGGAAAGGCGAACCCGTTTCTGGCCCCTGCGCACCGCTTGGTCGGCAATCCCTTGCTCCGATCTGCTTGGTTTTCGCGTCCGCACAATGTAGGTTCTGGTCAGCCGACGAAAGGGGGAGAAGCGCCCATGGCGCGAATTGTTGTTATCGGTTCCGTCGCCAGGGACGATGTGGTGCGCCTCCATGAGGAGTTCCGCGAGGGAACCCACCTGCAGGGCGCATGGCACGGTCCGCGCCTCGGTGGAGGGGCGGCCTGCACGGCCGTGCCCTTGGCGCACGCGGGGCATGACGTGGTGGTGGTGGGCTCCATCGGTCTCGACGACCTCGGCGAGGAATTGATCGCGGAATTGGACGCCACCGGCGTCGACATGTCGCAGGTGGCGCGGATCGACCAGCCGTCGACGCGGTCGATCATTCTGGTGGACGGCGATGGCGAACGCACTGTCATCAATGTCACCCGCACGCATCAAGACGAGCCGCCGTCGCGGCTGCTGAGGTTGGGCGCGGACTGCGTGTACGTCCGCAGCCGGCGGATGGATCTGGCGCCGCTGCTTCGCGAGAAAGCCGCGTCGTCGCTTATCATTGCTCATTTGCCGCCGTGCCTTCCGGAAGGCGTGCGCCCCGCCCACATTCTGGTGGCCTCGGCTTCGGACGTTGGGGCCGACGTGCTTGCGGAGCCCCTCGAGGTGGGCCGCCGCGTCGCCGGCGACCTGCTGCAGTGGGTGCTGGTGACGCACGGCGCCAAGGGCGTCGTCGCTTACGGCCAGGACCAGACGCTCAAGGTGCCGGCCCCGCAAGTCAAACCGGTGGACACCACCGGCGCGGGAGACACGTTCGCCGCCGGTTTGGTGCACGCGCTGGTCATGGGCAAGACCATGACCGAGGCGCTGGAAACCGCCGTCGTCTGGGGCGCCGAGGCGACCCAGTGGGAAAGCTCGATTCTGCCCGCGGAGGCCGTCGTCCGGCTGCTTCAATAGGCCCTTGAAAATGTCCGGCGCCGGTCGCTCGGAGGTTTTCAACGCGTCCAATCAATAAGCGTGCAACCTAATAGCGCGCCTCGGACACGAACAGCCAGTCCGAGAGGCTCTCCACGTCCAGCGACGCCTGTCGATAGAGGAATTCCAGCGCGTCGCGGCGCGCGAGCAAACCGGCGAGCTTTCCGTTCTCGACCACCGGCATATGCCGGATGCCCCGCCTTGCCATGGTCTGGAGAACGTCCTCGAGATCGTCATCGAACCCGCAGGCGATGATATCGATGCTCATGACGTCGCTCGTGAGCATGGACGCCGCCTTCTCGCCGTACTCGGCCAACGTGTAGTTAATGTCGCCCAGGGATACGACGCCCACCACCTTGTCCGTCTCATCGCAAACAACGGCGAGGGAGAGTTTGCGGCCGCCGACCGGTTGGGACAGCGTGCGGGCGGTTTCGACAAGCGTGTTCTCCGGCCGAACCGTTAGGACGATCATTCCATGCAAATGCATGAACTTCGAAACTTTCATGATGCTTCCCCCTTAGAATTTTGGTTGTTTCAGAGTAACGATATCGCAAAAGAGCATTGCAGAAAAGCCGGATAGCAGCCTGGTACCGACTATCACGGTTCCGTACCCCATGTGACGGTCTTCCGAGGTCGTCCATCCAGGCGCGGGGCGCGCCGGCTATCACATGCGGCCCGCAACGCCGCCGGGGGCCTCGGAAGACCGCCCGGAGGGTTGCTTTTCCCGCGTCCTCGGGGCGTCGACGGCGCTTGACGATGCTTCGGCATCGCCGGCGCACCGCCTCCTGCCGAGGACACGGGAAAAGCAATCACATGGGGCACGGAACCGTGACAGTCGGTACTAATCGGTCCTAGCAGTCTGTCGGATTTAGTCCCATCCGGATATAATACGGTCATGGCCAATTTCATCTCCTATGACCGCACGCAAGGTTTTCTGATGCCGCCCGATCTTTGCGATTGGATACCGGACGACGACCTTTCGCATTTCATCATCGAAGCCGTTGAGCGCATTGATATCCGGGCGTTCAAGGTCAATTGGCGCGGCGCGGGCAAGGCGCAGTATCACCCGCGTATGATGCTGGCGCTGTTGATCTACTGTTACGCCAACGGGATATTCTCGTCGCGGCGGATCGAGCGCGCCACCCACCGCGATGTTGCGGTGCGCTTCATCGCCGCCGACACCCATCCCGATCACGACACGATCGCCGCCTTCCGGCGGGAAAACGCGGTGGCGTTTGCGGCGGCGTTTGCGGATGTCCTGTCGATGGCCCAGGAATTGAAGCTGCTGTCGGTCGGCATGGTCAGCATCGACGGCACCAAGATCGACGCCAACGCGTCGAAGATCAAGTCGGTGCGCTATGATCGGGCGAAGGCGTTGCGCGCGCAACTGGACGCGGACATCGCCGCGATGATGGCGCGGGCCGAAGCGGCGGACCGCGAAGAAACCGCCGATCCCCAGGCGCTGCCCGATGGTCTCGCCCGACGCCAAGCGCTTCGGAGCAAACTGGATGCGGCGTGCGCCCGCCTGGAGGCCGAAGCGAAGGCTCGAGCGGAGGCAGAGCGGCCTGCCTTCGAAGCGAAGCAACGCGCCCACGAAGCGCGCAACCGCCGTGGACGCGGCCCGAAACCGCCCGACGACACGCCGCCGCCGGAGGCGCAAACCAATCTGACCGACCCGGACAGCACGTTGATGCGCAAGTCCAAACGCCATGAATACCGCCAATCCTATAACGCCCAAGCCGTGGTCGATGCCGACGGCTCGCAATTGGTTCTGACCGCCAACGTCGCGCAAACCCCGAGCGACGCCCCGACGTTCGAACAGACGATCAACACCCTGTGCGAGACGCTCGGCCCACCGGCGACGATCCTCGGCGACGCCGGTTTCGCGAGTGGCGAGGCGGTCGGCGCCCTTGAGGCGCGCGGCATTGAGGTGCTCGTCGCCGTCTCCGGCGCCGACCAACACCGCGTTTACGACTTCCGTCCGCCCAAACCGGACGCCACGCCGCCGCCCGAGCCAAAAGCCGAATGGCGCCAGGCGATGAAGCAGAAAATGGCCACCGAGGACGCCAAAGCCAAATACAAGCGGCGAAAACACACCGTCGAGCCGGTCTTCGGCATCATCAAAAACGTCCTCGGATTTAGGCAATTCTTCTTAAGGGGCATCGAAAACGTCAAAGCCGAATGGCTGCTCGTCACCCTCGCTTACAACTGCAAGCGCCTGTTCAACCTCAAGACCGCATAGCGCCGAGTCCGATGCATTCGTCCGCAAACCAAAATACCCAAATCCGACAGACTGCTAGACCGGTAAATCCGATGCCTTCTCGGAGAAACCGGCATTTCAGACGCGGGAGCGGGCGAACTCGCCGAGATAGGCGAGGCCGCTGACGGCGCGGCTTCCGTACCACGAAACCATCTCCGCGTCGATCATCGTGGCCTTGGCGGCGTGAGCCGGGAAGCCGGCGCGGAAGGCTTCGAGATGATGATCCTTGAACGGAAAGGGCTCGGAGCTGAACAACACCAAATCGACCGTGGAAAGCAGGTCGTTTGTCAACTCTAGCGTCGGATAGCGCGCGTTCCCAGGCACATCGGTCGATTGCCATCTTGCCAGGGCCAGCATGCGCGAGATGTAGGTGTCGCGGGACACCGTCATCCATGGATCCTTCCAGATCAGGTAAAGAACCCGGCGCTCGGCCAGCCTTCGCGCGTTCGTCGTCAAATTTTCGTAAGCGGTCTCGAACCGGGCGCATAGCGCTTCGGCGTGCGTCTCCCGGGCGAACAGCCGCCCAATCAGGCGGTAAAGACCGAGGTTGTCCCGAACGTCGATCGGATGGGTAACCACGACCTCATAGCCCAGTCGCGCCATGTCCTCGGCCAGCTCGCGCGGAGTTTCGTCCACATTGACGATGACATGGGTGGGAGACAACCGTTTGAGCTTGTCGAAGTTGACCTGTTTTGTGCCGCCGACGCTTTTTACGGTTTTCACCCGGTTCCACGGGTGGACACAGAACGCCGTTCGTCCCACCACCGCTTCTGCCAGCCCCAGATCGAACAGCAATTCGGTAATGCTGGGAACGAGCGAAACGATGCGAAATCCCGCCGAAGCGGGGCGATGGACGACACCGGCCGCGTCCATGATGGGGGAGGAAATGGGAGAGGCGGGGTCTGATTTCATTTTTTTTCAGCGGAATAGCGCCGCAACCGAAAACCGCGGTGGTGCCATAAGACCAACAATTTAAACGACTTTCTCATTGGAGGAATGCCCGCGAAAAAGCAAAATTCAAAAAAGTTATACAACTGTGATCCTCATCACATTCCTGAACACGCGTTTCTAGCATAGTCGTTCGTGGATGAGCTTTTCATCCGGAGTTCTCCCTTCCCTCAAGAGCACCAACTAGGGCCGGCTTTGCCGGCCCCTTTTTGCCTCCGTTTTTGCCTCCGTTTTTGCCTCCGTTTTTGCCTCCGTTTTTGCCTCCGTTTTTGCCTCCGTTTTTGCCTCCGTTTTTGCCTCCGTTTTTGCCTCCGTTTTTGCCTCCGTATTTTTGATCCGCGTTCGAAACGTTGGCACGGCGAACAGTCCCTTGTCAGAGGCGGACGCGCGGTCTATAAGGCGCGCACTTTGTTGGTTTTTTCAGGGGAAAACGCAATGCCGGGGCGCGAATTCGACGCATGGGCATTCGCACCTCTCACATACGTCACGCTCTTGTCTGTTAACGCAAAATAACGAACGGAGGGACTCGGCCATGGCCGTTGAACGAACCCTGTCCATCATCAAGCCGGACGCCACGGAACGCAACATCACCGGCAGGATCAACGCCTTCTTCGAAGAGGGCGGCCTGAGAATTGTCGCCCAGAAGCGCATTCATCTCACCATGGACCAAGCGCAGAAATTTTACGAAGTGCACAAGGAGCGCCCCTTTTACGGCGAACTTTGCGAGTACATGGTCTCGGGGCCCGTTGTCGTTCAGGTTCTGGAAGGCGAGAACGCCGTCACCCGCAACCGTGAAATCATGGGCGCCACCAATCCGACCCAGGCCGAGGAGGGAACGATCCGCAAGGCGCACGGCGTGGACGTTCAAGCGAACTCGGTCCACGGATCCGATTCCCCGGAAAACGCGGCGATCGAAGTCGCGTTCTTTTTCTCCGGCATCGAGATCGTCGGCTGACCCGGAGATCCGTTCGCATTCACGCTTTTCCGCCCGAACGCGCCGCTAGAAGTGTTGTCCGAGGTCTAATAAAAAGCCAAGGCGACTTATGGCCCGGCCTCATTCAGAGGCCGGGTTGATCGTTTTACGGCCGGCCTCATTCAGGGGCCGGATTTATCATTGCGCCCATGGGCGCGCGCGCGCCGGAGATGGTCACCTTGTCGTCGGTCACGCGGACCCGCGATTGCGCGATCATGCCGACGACCATCGGGTAGATCCTGTGCTCATGGCTCAAGATGCGGGCGGCGAGGCTTTCGGCGTCGTCGTTCTGCAGAACCGGGACCACGGCCTGGGCGATGATCGGCCCGTCGTCCATGGCCGCGCGGACGAAATGCACTGTGCAGCCCGAAAATCGCGCGCCGTACTCCAGCACCCGGTCATGAACGTTCAATCCGCGAAACGCTGGCAGGAGCGACGGGTGAATGTTGATCAGCCGATCGCGCCAGCGGCTCACGAAGCCGTCGCTCAACAGCCGCATGAAGCCGGCAAGGCAGACCAATTGGACACCCGCGGCGACCAGGGCTTCGTGCATGGCGTCATCGAAGGACTCGCGGTCGTCATAGGCCTTGTGGTCGATGACCGTCGTGGCGACGCCCTTATCCTCGGTCCGCTTGAGCCCGGCGGCATCGGCCACGTTCGAGATTACCAGCGCGATTTCCGCGGGAAAAGAGTCTGCGGCGCAGGCGTCGATCAACGCCTGGAGATTGCTGCCGCGACCGGAAATCAAGACTCCGACTTTCAGCTTGGCCAAGACTTCTCGACTCCCTTGAGCATCACCTGGGGTCCGCCTTCGGACCGGCGAATGAGCCGCCCCATGGCGATGACGGTCTCGCCCGCATCGCGAAGGTCCGCATCCAGGTCCGCCGCCCGGTCGGGCGCGGTCACCACCGCCATGCCGATCCCGCAGTTGAAGGTTCGCGCCAGTTCCCCCGCTTCGATACCCCCGGCCTCGGCCAACCAGCGGAAGATCCTCGGCAGTTCCCATGAGGTCACATCGATCTCGGCGGCCAGGTTGTGCGGCAAGACGCGGGGAATGTTTTCGATCAAACCCCCGCCGGTCACATGCGCGAGCGCCCGGACGCCGCCGGCGCGGATGACGGAAAGGCAGCCCTTCACGTAGATACGGGTCGGGGCCAGCAGCAGCGGGCCAAGGGCGCCGCCGGGTTCGAAGGGCGCCGGGTCCTCGTAATTCAGACCCAGGTCCTCCACGACCTTGCGAACCAATGAATAGCCGTTGGAATGCAGACCGCTGGACGCCAGGCCGAGAACGACATCGCCTTCGGCCGCGTCTTCGCCGCCGAGGATATGCCCGCGCTCCGCCGC
This sequence comes from uncultured Alphaproteobacteria bacterium, assembly GCA_963771545.1. GTDB lineage: Bacteria > Pseudomonadota > Alphaproteobacteria > Rhodospirillales > Defluviicoccaceae > CAKZLS01. The sequence continues at coordinate 1,817,763 of CAVYTX010000002.1, read as the reverse complement.
GCCCACGGCGAAACCGGCCAGATCGTAGTCGCCCTTGGCATACAAGCCGGGCAATTCCGCCGTTTCGCCGCCGATCAGCGCGCAGCCGGCCTGACGGCAGCCCTCGGCGATCCCCGCGACGATATCCCGGCCGGTCTCCACATCCAAGACGCCGGTGGCGTAGTAATCGAGAAAAAACAGGGGCTCGGCGCCTTGAACCACCAGATCGTTCACGCACATGGCGACCAGATCGATGCCGACGGTGCCGTGCAGGCCGCAGGCGATGGCGATCTTCAGCTTGGTGCCCACGCCATCCGTGGCGGCGACCAGGATCGGGTCCGCGTATCCGGCCGCGCGCAGGTCGAACAGGGCCCCGAAACCGCCAAGGCCGGAGGCCACGCCCTTACGGTCGGTCGATCCCGCCAGCGGCTTGATCGCCTCGACAAGAGCCGCGCCGGCGTCGATATCGACGCCCGCTTGTTTGTAGCTGAGCCCGCTTATCTCTTCCTCCCCCCACGCGACGTGCTAAATTGGCGCGGTCGATGGCACGAGCATACTTAATCCGGGAAGGTATTCAATGATCCATTGTTGCTGGCCGCGCGCAATTTGGCGCATCGCATCCAGGGCGAGCCTGTTCCTGTTTCTGGTGGCCGGTCTTGTCACCCAGGCCTCCGCGACGGACACGTTCGTGGTGCGCGACGTCAAGGTCGACGTGACCGCGGAGACGGCGGCCGAAGCCCGGGACAAGGCCCTGGCGGAGGGCGAGCAGAAGGCCTTTCAACTGCAACTGGAACGTCTGACCTCCCGCGCCGACTGGGGATCCTTGCCGAAGCTCACGAACGCGGAAATCGCTCCTTACATACAGGATTTCGAGGTGGCGTCGGAAAAGAGTTCCGCGGTCCGATATATCGCCACCCTCAACTACACCTTCAAGGAGGAACCGGTGCGGCGCCTTCTGGCCGACCGCGACACGCCGTTTGCCATGACCCGGTCCAAGCCGGTCGTCGTCATCCCCGTTTACGAGGACGCCGCGGCCGCCGGAGCACCGGTGCTGTGGGACGATCCCAATCCATGGCGCGACGCGTGGGCCGCGCGGTCGGGACCGAAAGGATTGGTTCCGCTGATCGTGCCGACGGGGGACCCGTCCGACACCGGCGCTATCGATGCAGAGCAGGCTCTGCAAGGCAACCAGTCGAGCCTCTCGACGATCGCGCGCCGCTACGGCGCCTACACGGCATTGGTGGCCCGTGCAACTCGTGACGACGCCGGCGCGGGGTCGCCCAAGGTCAAGGTCACGCTCGTCCAATATGGTCCGGGCGGACCGGAACACAATTCGGTCGAAACGTTCACCGGCCGCGAGGGCGAGGGTGTCGATGAACTTCTCGCGCGCGCGGCGGACGCCACGGCCCTGGAAATGGACCAAGTCTGGAAGGGACAGAACCTCGTTCGCGTTACCGGGCGGTCGGTGACGGCCGTGACCCTGCCGATCACCAGTTTGAGCGAGTGGCTGACGGTCGAGCAGCGTCTCAAGAATGTGCCCATAGTGCAGCATACCGAGCTGGTAGTCCTTTCCCGGGATCACGCGCGGCTGAACCTCTTCCACATGGGCACGCCCGATCAGCTCGCCCTGGCCCTTAAACAGGCCGATCTCATGTTGTCGCGCCAGGACGTTGGGGTTGGCGTTGGCACTGGCGCTGGCGGTTACGGTGGCGGTTACGGCGGTGCCGGGAGTGTCGGAGGCACCGAGGCCGGCGCGGGCGAACAAGAGAAATGGATTTTGCGCTTGCCGTCCACCGGCGCCGTTCAAAGTCCATGACGGCGGTCACGGTGGGGGTGGAACAGTGAGCGGCGAACGGCGTATGATCCTCTGGGGCGTTGTCGTTCTCGGCGGCGGACTGCTCGTGTATCTGCTGCGCAACGCCCTGTTTCCGTTCGTGGCCGGTCTGGTGGTGGGATATCTTCTCGATCCGCTGGCCGACCGGCTGGAGGCGAGAAAATGTCCGAGGGGGCTCGCCGCGGCATTGATCGTCGGCGCGTTTCTGGCGGTGCTGGCGGCGGTCATAGTGATCCTGGCGCCCGTGCTCAGCGCGCAGGTCACCGACCTGGTCGGCCGGCTGCCGGGCTATCTCGACAGGCTTCGCGATTTCGCCGAACCGTTGATCGCCCAGGTGCGCGCCAACCTCACCGAGAGTCAGCTTGAACAACTGCAGGAATTCGGCGGCAATTTCGCCGGCGACATCGCCGGATGGGTCGGCACGGTTCTGAAAGGCATGGTCGGCGGCGGCGCGGTCCTGCTGCAGGTGCTGTCGCTGGCGGTGATCATGCCGGTGGTGGCGTTCTATCTGTTGCGCGATTGGGATCGGATCGTCGCCCACCTCAACGATCTTCTACCTCGGGGCGCCGCCGATACCATTCGCGAACAGGTGCGCGAGATCGATAATCGGTTGTCCGGGTTTCTGCGGGGCCAGGCCCTGGTCTGCCTGATACTGGGCACGATTTACGCGGTCGGTTTGACGGCGGTGGGGCTCGACTTCGGCCTGCTGGTGGGAATGGGCGCGGGGTTGATCTCCTTCATTCCCTATTTCGGCACCGCCGTCGGGCTCGTCACCGGGCTGGGCTTGGCGCTGGCGCAATTTTCCGATTGGCTGCCCATCGCGCTGGTGGCGGGAGTGTTCGCGCTCGGGCAGGTGCTCGAGGGGTATGTGCTGACCCCCAAGCTGGTCGGCGAACGCATTGGGCTGCATCCGGTCTGGGTGCTGTTCGCCCTGATGGCGGGCGGCGTGCTGTTCGGGTTCACCGGCATATTGCTCGCGGTGCCGGCGGCCGCGGCGATCGGCGTGGTGGTTCGCTTCGCGATCGAGCGCTACCGGAAGAGCCCGCTTTACCGGAGTGGCGGAGCGGCGTGAACGGGGATCGTCAGCTTCTGCTTCGCTTCGACCACCGCCCCTCGCTGACGGGCGACGACTTCTACGTGGCCGAAGGCAATCGAACCGCCGTGCTGTGGATCGACCGTTGGCCGGATTGGCCCGCGCCGGCGCTGACGATCCATGGGCCCGCGGGTTGCGGCAAGACCCATCTCGCGCACGTGTTTCTGGCGCGGACCGGGGGCCGTTTGGTCACCGCCGAGGACCTGATCGCGCGCCCCCCTCACGACCTGATGGAGGGCGTTCCGGCCTGCGTTGTGGATGACGCGGAACAGGTGGCCGCCGCGGGCCACGAGCAGCCGTTGCTCCACCTCTACAACACCGTCAAGGAGACCGGCCGTCACATGCTGATCACCAGCCGCCTTCCGCCTTCGCGGTGGGCGGTGCGCCTCCCCGACCTGCGGTCGCGGCTCAACGCGGCGGCGGCCGTCCCCATCGCCGAACCCGACGACGCACTGATGAAAGCCGTCTTGGTGAAATTGTTCTCGGATCGCCAGTTGCGAGTGAACGAGGACGTTCTCACCTTCTTGCTGACGCGCATGGAGCGATCCTTTGCCGCAGCCCGGGATCTGGTGGGCCGGGTTGACGAGAAGGCGCTTCGGACCCGGCGGAACATTTCCGTGTCCCTGGTGAGCCGGATTCTCCAAGATTGGGACGCAGCGAGAACAGAGGGAGACGTTTGATGGATTTGGGCATTGCCGGCCGCAAGGCCCTGGTGTGCGCCGCCAGCAAGGGACTGGGCCGGGGATGTGCGCTGGCGCTTGCCCGCGAGGGCGTCGACGTGACCATTGTCGCCCGCACTCCGGGACCGCTGGAAGACGCCGCCCGGGAGATCGGCCAAGAGACCGGCGCCCGGGTGACGCCGGTGACCGCCGATATCGTCACCGGCGACGGGCGCGCGGCGGCTCTCGCGGCCTGCCCCGACCCGGATATCCTGGTCAACAACGCCGGCGGCCCGCCGCCCGGCGACTTCCGCGACTGGGGCCGGGACGAGTGGATCACCGCCCTCGACGCCAACATGCTTAGCGCCATATTTCTGATTAAGGCGGTGGTGGATGGCATGATCGAACGCCGGTTCGGCCGGATCGTCAACATCACGTCGAGCGCCGTCAAGGCGCCCATCGACATTCTCGGGCTTTCAAACGGCGCGCGCGCCGGCCTGACGGGCTTCGTCGCCGGGGTGGCGCGCAAGACCGTCCGCGACAACGTCACCATCAACAACCTGCTTCCGGGGCCCTTCGAGACCGACCGCCTAGCCGCCACCATCCAGGCGGCGGCCAAGGCGCAGGGGCGTGATGCCGCCGAAGTCCGGCGCGAGCGCATGGCGGCCAACCCGGCCGGCCGCTTCGGCACCCCCGAAGAATTCGGCCAGATGTGCGCCTATCTGGCCAGCGCCCAGGCCGGCTACATCACCGGCCAGAACATCCTCATCGACGGCGGCGCCTACCCCGGCACGTTCTGAGCGGCGAGCTGAACGCCGGGCGCGGCCCCACCATTCCGGCGGCAAGGCCACTACGATAGAAGATCATCCCGGTCGACTCTGTGAGAAAAAATGCAAAAAACATTACCGCAACTCCTTGAGGATATTCGGGCGTGCGCGCATTGTGCCGACACATTGCCATGCGGACCCCGCCCGGTCTTGCAGGCGCATGGATCGGCCCGGCTATGCATTATTGGCCAGGCGCCCGGTCGGAAGGTGCACGAAACCGGCATCCCGTGGAACGATCCGTCCGGCGACCGGCTGCGCAATTGGCTTGGTCTGGCACCGGCCCAATTCTACGACCCGCGCAAGGTCGCCATTGTCCCGATGGGCTTTTGCTATCCGGGCAAAGCCGCGTCCGGCGATCACCCGCCACGTCCGGAATGCGCGCGGCGATGGCACGAACAGTTGAACGCCCATTTGCCCAACGTCGCCCTTACCTTGCTGATCGGCCGGTATGCGCAGGCTTACCATCTGGGTAATCGCCGCAAGACGACGTTGGGCGATACCGTCAGGGCGTGGCGGGAGTATTTGCCGCTGGGGTATCTCCCGCTGGCGCATCCCTCCCCGCGCAACCAGCCATGGCTTGTCAAGAACCCCTGGTTCGAAGAGCAACTGGTGGGGGAGCTTAGGAACGCAATTCAATCCTTGAAGCTATAAGGGTTCACGTTCCCAACGTCTTCAAAGCCGATCCCTTGTGCATGGCGATATGATTCGCCTTGTCGCTTTTGATTTCATATTGCGGCTCGTCTTGACTGGCGTGATGGGGGTGCCCTTTGTAATCCACGTCCCGGGTATGAATCTTGATAATCCTGCCGCTGACATGCCCGGCCTCGGAATTCCAGGTTACGCGATCTCCGACCCGAAAGTGTTTGCTCATCCCGTTCTCTCCAACGCGTCAAGGCGCACATCAGCTTACCATATAGGGCAATCGCCCCGCCATGAGCACATGGGCAAACAAAAAACGGTTCCCGAACAGCGCGAGAACGAAGGGTTCAGAATTGATTGATCACGGAGCGCTGCTTCGCCTGAAGGGCCCGTGTCCGGGACGGCCAGCCCGCAAGGGGCTGGCGAGCAAGCCACCAGACCTGATTGGCCGCCGACCCGATCGATCACGCGGGAGCGCTCCCGCGAGACGGCGCCGACCCCTACGCCGCCTGGCAACGTGGGACCAGCGAAAGCACCAATGGGCTTCTCCGACAGTACTTCCCAAAAGGAACCAACTTCAGATCCATCTCGGATGAAGACCTTGAAACCGCGACCGGTTTGCTCAATCATCGGCCCAGAAAGTGCCTCGTGTACCAGACGCCACACATGGTCTTCATGCACGCCACACATGGTGCACTTCCAACCTGAATCCGCCACAGAACGCACTATCAACCGAGTCTGACCCCGTGTTTTGACCGAGTCTGACCCCGTCATTTGCACGAGAGAACTCGGCAACATGGCCAAAGTAATTTGCAGAGCATTCTGGACATAACTCGTGCGGCCGGACTAAAAACATGGTATCGTGGCTGCGCAGTAAGAGATTCGATCTATTCCCACTTTAGGTCCCATATTTGGGGGAGCGGGATTTATGGCTTGGACTTCTCTCAATGCATCGACCCGGCGACCCGAGACGCAATCCAACGATCACCTACATATCGTCGCGATTCACGCGGCGCTGCTGCCCGGCGACGGCGGCGGCGAGATCCTGTTCTACGGCGGCCCGGGCTGGGGCACGAATATCTCCTCCACGCCCTGCGGTATCTTCGATCTCGCCACCAACCAGGTCAGCTTTCTGGAGGGCACGGTGCCCCAGGGCAACGCCTTCTGCGGAGGGCACGCCTTTCTGGCCGACGGGCGGCTGATCTCGGTCGGCGGCCAGCGCCGGGCCGAGGGGCCGAACTACCACACTGCCGTCATCAACCAGGCGCCACTGGAGCATTTCGCCCATGGTGGCGGCATGCAGGGCGGCGGCGAGCGCATCTGCTGGATCTACCACCCGAGGCGTGGGATCTGGACCGAAGCGCCGCAACTGAGCCTCGCACCCAGCGAGCACGAGGAGTCCGGCGGGCGGTGGTATCCGGTCGTGGTGACGCTCGCCGACGGCCGGATCTGGACGACCGGCGGCCATCCCGACGTGCGCGAGGTCTATCCGCCGACCGCCGGCTTTCCCGGAACCCCGCCGACACCGCAGGATGCCTGGACCTACCGCCACAACAACAACACGCCCGAGCTTTATGCCGCCGGCGCCACCAAATGGCAGCGTTTCGACGACGAGGCGACCGCGCCGCAGACCGTCGTTAGCGATTCCTATCCGCGCTTCCACCTTCTCCCCTCGGGACGGCTGTTCTCGGTGACCGCGGGGCTTTTCGGGGCGGAGGCGGCGAAGCGGCAATACGACCCCTATTCTGGCGTCTGGGTCGGCCCCGACACCGCAACGCCGGGCGAAGGATATTCCCCCCAAGGCAGTTCCGAGACCTCGGTGCTGCTGCCGCTCCTGCGGCCCGCCTACACGCCGCGGATCCTCACCTGCAACGGTGAAAGGGATTATGTGATCACGGTAGACGACGCGCCGGCGTGGGAGGAGGTCAGCCCGGCGCGTAGCGGTCCGGGCGGCGGGCGGCGCAACCACGCATGCGCAACGCTTTTGCCCACCGGCGACGTGCTGCTGACCGGCGGCGTCCGCGGCTCGGGCGATGATTTCACCGCCGTCAATCGGCCGATGTACTACCGCCCCGGTATCGACTGGCAGAACGGCGATTTTTCGGCACCCGAGACGACCCCCTGGATCGAGGCGGGCGAGGATGCGCCGACGATGCGCGGCTACCATTCGGTGGCGATGCTTCTGCCCGACGGGCGGGTCTGGGTGGCCGGATCGACGGATGACGACCCCGTGGTCTTCGAGCATGGCATCGATATCTTCGATCCGGTCTACGGGGCAAACCGGCCGCAACTGAACGACGACGCTCCGGATGTGGTGGGCTACGGGATGACCTTCGAGGTCACCTCGCCCGACGCCGAGCGCATCGCGCGGGTCGCCTTCATGCGCTGCGGGTCGGTGACCCATGCCTTCAACTTCGACCAGCGCTATGTCGCCGTGGCGTTCCAGAGCCTCGGCGACCGGGTGCAGATCATCGCGCCGCCAGACGGCAAGGTCGCCCCACCCGGAGTCTACATGCTCTGGATTATCGACGATGACGGCCGGCCCTGCACGCAGGCGCGTTTCGTCCGGCTGGCCAATGTCCGCATGACCTGGTGGTCGCAGCGCTCGACCATCTCGGTCCATGAGGTCGAGGCGCTTGGCGGCGCGGGCGCGGTCTTCGAGGATGCGCTTATGCTGGCCTTCGAGGGGTTCACCCCCACCGAGGTCGACGCGCCCGTGGTGTCGGTCCTCGCGCCCGGCGGCGCGGTGCTGGAGGGGCTCCGGCTGCAACACCTACGCGGCACCGACGACTATTCCGTCGCGGCCGACGCGCTCGACACCGCGCAAACCATCGTGCGGACCTTCGAGATCGTGGTAGAGGACGAGGACATCTTCGACCTTATCCCCGATGGCGAGGATTTCGCCTTCGTCACCATCCGTGCCGAGATGGGGCCTTTCACCGACACCGCGCAGCTGATGCTCAGCCGGAACCCGAACCCCTACATGTACGACGGCAACCCGCCGCATCTGAGTGTCGACCTGAGGGTCTTCGCAACCAACCCCGGCAGGTCTCCAACTGCGAACATCACACTGGGTGACGACGGGCCGGTCGACTACATCCGCTCGGTTCTAACGGCCTACAACGCCGCGGCCGGCGACGACAACCACCCCTTCGACGCCTTGCCGACCAGCCAGTCCTCGAACCACCTATGGCTGTCGCTGAATGACAACGACGGCAACCCAGTCTACAATTTCGCGGTTGCGCGGGTGCGCTATCTGGCGCCCGCGGACCTTCCCGAGGTGGACATCAAGGTGTTCTTCCGCCTCTGGACGACCGGCTGGACTGGTCTGGAATACAACACCTCCGAGAACTACCGCAGGTCTGGCAACGGCGCCAATGCCGCCCCGCTTCTGGGGCTGATGAACGGCGAGATCACCACGATCCCCTGTTTCGCCTCCGACCGGAACCCCAACATGACCCAGCAGGTGGATCCCCCGAACACGGTCAGCCTCGTTGGACAGGGCGCGGTCGAGGCCACCTCTTATGTCGGCGCCTGGCTCGACAACAATCAGATTACCCCGCATTTTGTCGAGAAACCGACGTCGGACGGCCCCTTCCCCGGTGCCGACAAGGCGCTTCAGGACCTCATGCGTGGAACACACAACTGCCTGGTGGCCGAGATCCACGCGCCCTTCGATCCGATCCTCAACGGCGCCTCGCCACATCAGACCGACAATCTCGCGCAGCGCAACATCCTGTTCGACGATGCCGACAACCCCGGCGCGATCTCGACCCATATGGCCAGCGCGACACTGGCCCTCAAGCCCTCTGCCATATCGCTGCCGATCGGTGCCCTCGCGCCGCTGGCAGGCTCTTACGATGCACTATACGACCTACTTCTCGTGGACTGGGGCCGCCTGCCGCGTGACAGCCTCGCCTTTCTCTACATGCCCACGGTGGCGGCGCGCGGTCTCGTGGAGTTCTGGAACGCCCAGGGCTTTTCCGGCGGTCTCGATGTCGTCGACGACCACACGGTGCGATTCCGGGTGGCCGACATCTCGACGCTGCCGGTGCCCTCCTCGCGCGAGGGACCGCGCCCCACCGAAAGGGCGGCGGCGATCCCCACGCTGTTCTCGGTCCTCGTGCCTCCCGGCAGTCCCGTGGGAGCGACCTACCGGGTGACATTCAAGCAGATCGAGGGGCGCGGACGTCGCATTAAGGGAGCCACGAGCTTCGACATCACCGTGCGGGATACCGGCGCCATCCTGCCCGATCTCAAGCGCAATATCTCGGTGCTGCGCCACATCCGCGAGGGCATGTCGGGGCAGGATCGCTGGCGCCCGGTGTTCGACCGCTGGCTCGGGCTGCTCGACGACCGCTGGTGCGGCTTCGGCTTCGACCCCGCCGACATCACCCCTTCGCCCGAGGGGGTCCCCTCGCCCAGCGACGGGCCCGGACCAGGCGCCGGGCCGGGCGACTGTTCTCCGAAACGCCCCGGCGGCGGTCGAAAACCTGGTCAGGGACAGATCTGCGGCCGCATTGTGGCCGTGCGCTTCGACGACGCTGGCTGCCTGCGATCATGCCGCCTGAGGACCGACATCTGCGAGGAGCACGAGATTGCCTGCGAAAGCCACGCGATGGCGCAGTTGCTTCTGCAAATCTGCCGCGAGGACATCCAGGTTTGCGTATCGGTCGAAAACGGCTGCTGCCAGAGCCTCGAGGTGGTCTGCTGAAAGGGGAACTGCCGCGTTTTCCTCGGTTGCTTTGACGATGACGTGAATATCAAGCCAGCAGGAGATTTCGGGGGGTAAGGGGTCGCGTCTAGCATTGTAGTATGCCGCGTTGTCCGGGACGGAAAAGGGTAGCGTCCTCATAGACGCTAAGATAAAGGCGGGGGGACTTGATATCGGCGTTTTAGAAGGGAAGACCCGATCCGAAGCGTCCGCGAGCGCGGCAACAGCCGCTCCGTTTGATTCAGCCGTCGATGCGTTCGAGTTCGCCGGAGAGCCGTTGATCAACGGTGCCGTTGCGGACCCTCACGAAGGACAGTTTCATGCCGCCGCGGGTCAACGTCCGCTCGTAGCTCTGTAAAACGTAGCCGCCGTTCTCGATGATGGTCAGGGTATGGATGCTCATCACCTTGCCCTGGACATAGGCCCAAGCGAACGGCTCGCCGTTTTCCGACAGCTCCATCCCGGCGGTCCCGTCCGGCGGCACCGCCTGGTACAGGGACGGATCGCTCTTGGTGGGACGAAACTCCAGCCGCTGGGACTTGCGGCGTTGCGACTCTCCGAACTTGAAAAGGGTCGTTTGCCATTCGATGACAAAGCCGTCGGCCTTCGCCGGTGCTATGGACACCCTGAGGTCGCGAGGCAGCATCTCCACGCTGGGCATCAGCGAGGCGCCCACATAGGTTCCGAAAAAGGGCTTTAAGGAAGGCGAGTCCGCCCAAGCGGTTCCCCCGCCCACAACACCGCTAACCGCGAGGGCAAACATCAACAACCGAAGCGCTCGTGTCATGCTCTCGTACCTCCTGCTTACCCGCCCTCGAACCGAAACGGCCGTGATCCTCGTGTCAACGCCATGATCTCGTCGGTGGACAGCCGCACCGTGGCGCTCCCGCGCAAGTGGCCGAGCAGCCGGGAGCCGCGTCCCCGGTCGCCGGCGTCTTCCGACCGGACGATCCGCACCGAAGTCCCGTCGTAATGGAACTCGACCTCGGTGTGCGGCAAAAATCCCGCCTGTTCGCGGATCTTCGCCGGATTCGTCACCTGACCCTTTGACGTGATGCGCATGATAGAAAACCTCTTACGCCTACTTTTCTATCATGGTCCTTTCTGACGCGAACGGCACATGCCGTCGCGCTACGATGTTTGTGCCGAACCGCGTCGCGCCGCCTTCGCGCATTCGCCCGCAACGCCGTCTTCGCGAGCGGAGCGCGGCGATCCAGAAACGGCGCTTCAATCATGCGCGGTTCTGGATTGCTTCGTTGCTCCGCGCCTCGCAATGACGAGGGGGGCGAATGATGTCACTCGAACGTCAATTACGGCCGCGTTATGAAGGTCGCAATCAATTCGATATCGATATAATCTGCGTTCCATGGGCCGGATAGTCATCCGCAATCTTGACGACGCCGTGATCGAAGCGTTGCGTCGGCGCTCCGCGGCTTCGGGGGTTTCCACCGAGGAGGAGGCGCGGCGCGCGTTGGCCGCGGCCGTTGGACTGGACCGTATCGCGGCATCCCAGCGGCTTGCCGAAGTGCGTCAATTGATCGGCAGGCTCGAGGGTGCCTCGACGCTCCAATACCTGCGCGCCGATCGCCGCCGAGACAACCGCTGACATTCGATGTCGACGCCCGTGTTGCACGAGACAGTGGTTGCCGTTCTGCGTCCGCTCACGCAACCAGCGGCTCGAACTCCCCTTTCATCATGGGCTCGTGGCTAGGCCAGGGACCGCGCAACTCGACCAGCAAGCGTTGCTTGGAGGGCGCCGGCGCAGGATTTAGCTGCACCACATGCGCCGAATAGGCGCCTCGGGTTTCCGCGATGGTCCGGGCCAGATCTGGGACCAGATAACGCGGTGCCCAGCCGATCATGACATAGTCGGAAGTCTGCAGTTGCACGGCCAACGGGCCGACTGGGTTCGTTAATTCCAGCGCCAAATGCAATGGTTCATCCGGCGTCAGCCCCATCATCCGTTTCTGGCTTGTGTCGCTGAGATATCGCCAGCCGTGAAGGAAAAACCGACACAAAAATGACCCGTCCGGTTGGCGTTCAAGCTTCGGAAAAACCTCGAACGAGTCAGTAGCACGCGTGCCGCCGCCGACCGACAGGATTTCAATCGGGTCGGCAGTTTCCCCCAGATTCAATTGCCGCAGGTGATCGATGAAATCCGGACGGCCGCGCGACATGACCCTGTTCTTGAACAGCGGAAAAAGCTCCCCGGCCCGGTAATCGTCCTCGAATGAGGGAAAGTCCTCCAGCGGGGGAAACCCCGCTTCCTGCTCGGCATTCCTCGCGCCACGAACATAGCGGAAGCGATAACGAGGGTGCTTCGGATCGGCGTCCAGCCTGCCGATTGGAAACCAGCTACGGCTGGTACCCTGGTCCTGCCAGGCTATGAACAAGGTTTGTTCGGTCATCGGATCAGCTTTCGCAGTTCATCCGCACTATAATACATGAGCGCCAGCGAAAATTTGCGGGCGAGGCTGCTCATCCAATTTTCGGGGACGCGATCCACGACGGCGCCTATCAGAAACGTATCAAGAACATTCATTGAATGCAAGGCTCTTTGGAAGGGGGCCGGTTCGCGGGCGCAGGCCAGTCGCACCAATTCCAGCGGGCTTGGCGCCTTTTTGTCGCGCTCCGACCAGAAAATACCGCCGTGACCGCCTTCGGCGTAGGCGCCGACTCGCTGTTCGTCGAGAAGCCGTTGGCGGCTTTTTTTCGGGCCAACGTCAAGGAGTTCCCGGCCAAGAGAGGATGCGTGATCGAACGACGGAGCAAGAGTGTCCCGCCATCCGTCATCGGTCCGCTCGCGCAGGACACCCCAGTTTTCGTGATGCTTATCCGTATTGCCGATCAGCGCGTCGAGGACCAGGTATTCGGCAAACTGTAGCTTCGCCTTCTCGGTGTCCTCCTGGGTCGCAAACACGCTGTCGATCGCCTGCCAGATGTTTGTAAGTGTGTGATCGGAGTTTCGGAACGCCCCTTCAGGATGGTAGCCGAGCACCTTGCCCGCAAGGATCTGGTTGCCATGGACCAGTTCGGCCCCATTTCGCACGAAGCTCTCGGTCGCCGAACCTCGCTCACCTTCGAACGTGGCCAACTCGACTCGCCCATGGGAGATATTCAATAGGTCAGCGATTTCCTCGGCAATTTTCTCGGCTCAATGCTGCCCAGTGTTCGCTTGAGGGTATTTGAAAAGCCATTCCGGCTCTCCATCGCTTCGTCTGTACCAGAACTTTTGCTTGCTTCCGAGATGCTCGGTCTCAACCACCCATTCCGGCCGCACGTCAATGACTGTGTAGGATTGAGCTGTCATACCGCTTTGTATCCGCGCAGGTGCTGGAGCGGGCTTCCTGCGACCTTCGTGCTTCGGGGGTATTACGTTAGATCAGGCGGCGCTGTCCTTGGCGACGACCTTTTTCGGTTTTGGGAGATCGAGACGAAGGTGCAGTTCCTTGAGGCGCTCGGGCTCCACTTCCGCCGGCGCGCCCATGAGCAGATCCTGGGCTTGCTGGTTCATGGGGAAGGCGATGACCTCGCGGATGTTGGGCTCGTCGGCCAGCATCATCACAATCCGGTCGATGCCCGGCGCGCAGCCGCCGTGCGGCGGAGCGCCGAACTGGAAGGCATGGAACAGGCCGCCGAACCGCTCCTTCACCTCGTCCTCGGCGTAGCCGGCGATGGCGAAGGCCTTGATCATGATGTCCGGGCGATGGTTGCGGATGGCGCCGCTGGACAGCTCCACGCCGTTGCAGACGATGTCGTACTGGTAGGCCTTGATGGTCAGCGGGTTCATGGTCTCCAGCGCCTCGAGGCCGCCCTGGGGCATGGAGAACGGATTGTGGCTGAACTCGATGCGGCCGGTATCCTCGTTCAGTTCGTAGGCGGGGTAATCGACGATCCACAGGAACCTGAACACACCCTGCTCGCGCAGGTCCAACTCTTCGCAGACGCGCTCGCGGGCGAACCCGGCGAACCGCTCGGCGTCCTTCTTTTTGAGGCAGACGAAGAACACGGCGTCGCCGTCGCCGGCGCCGGTGGCCGCGCGGATGGCCTCGATGCGGTCCGCTTCCAGGTTCTTGCCGATGGGCCCCTTGGCGTCGCCGCCGGCGAGAATGACATAGCCGAGCCCGCCGGCGCCATCGGCGCGCGCCCAGTCGTTGAGCTTGTCGAAGAAGCTGCGCGGGCGGCCGGCGGCGCCGGGGGCGGGGATGGCCCGGACGACCGAGCCTTTCTCGACATTGCGGGCGAACAGCCCGAAGCCCGAGTCGCGGAACGCCTCGGTGACGTCGGTGATGACGATGGGATTGCGCAGATCCGGCTTGTCGCTGCCGTACTTCAGCATGGCCTCGTCGTAGGGAATGCGCGGAAACGGCGCTTCGGTGACCGCGCGGCCGGCGCTGAACTCCTCGAACACGCCGTGCAGCACCGGTTCGATGGCGGCGAAGACGTCGTCCTGGGTGGCGAAGGCCATTTCGAAGTCGAGCTGGTAGAATTCGCCGGGCGACCGGTCGGCGCGCGCGTCCTCGTCGCGGAAGCATGGCGCGATTTGGAAATAGTTATCGAACCCGGACGCCATGAGAAGCTGCTTGAACTGCTGCGGCGCTTGCGGCAGCGCGTAGAACTGGCCCGGATGATGACGGCTTGGCACCAGATAGTCACGCGCGCCCTCGGGCGAGCTGGCGGTGAGGATGGGAGTTTGGAATTCCAGAAACCCGGAATTGGTCATGCGCCTGCGGATCGACGAGATGACGGCGCTGCGCAGTTGGATATTCTTGTGCAGGCGTTCGCGCCGGAGATCGAGAAAGCGATAGCGCAGCCGCGTCTCCTCGCCGTATTCGCCGTCGCCGGCCACCTGCATGGGCAGCACGTCGGCCGGCGACTCCACGTGGAATTCCTCGATGACCACCTCGACCTCGCCGGTGGGAAGGTTGGGGTTGATGGTTTCCGCCGAGCGCGGAACGACCCTGCCGGTGATGGTGACCACGCTTTCCGGACGCGCGCTGGTCGCGCCCTCGAACAGCGGGCTGTCCACCTCGATGACGCATTGACTGATGCCGTAATGGTCGCGGAGATCGATGAACAGCAAATTGCCGTGGTCGCGCTTGCGGTGGACCCAGCCCGACAGCCGGACCCGTTGCCCCTCGTGTTCGAGGCGTAGATCGTTACACGTGTGGGTGCGAAAGGGATGCATGGTCGTCCGCTCCGTCGATCGGAATCAAAATGCAGGGGCCCCGACCATGAACGGTAAGGGGGCGGGGGCCGCTTGCGGGTCGTGGAGGCGCGTTCCGCTATTGCAACCGCTGCCGGTGAATATTCGATGAACGGCACGCGCTAAAAGCGCGCCACAGCACACCGAAGCCGGGCGTTTGTCAACCCGCCAGTTCGCGGTCCGCCGAACAACGCTTTGCGCGCGATGTGGCGGGCCGCTATGAGTGTGAATCTGGCCGTTTCCGTTACGGGCCAGCGATTGCCTACCAGGGAGAACGGCGATGCGGGACTGCCGGGCGATCTTCTTCGATTTCGATGGCGTGATCGTCGAGTCCCTCGAAGTCAAAGTCGAGGCGTTTCGCCAGATTTACGCGCCTTTCGGCCCATCCGTCGAGAAACGGGCGATCGAGCATTACGTCCATGAGACCGGCGTGCCCAGACTGTTTCGGTTTCGATACTGCCACAAACATTTCCTCGGACAGGATCCGACCGACGCCGAGGTGCAAGCGCTCAGCGACCGGTTCGGCGGGATGGTGGAGAATCTGGTGGTTGCGTGCGACGGGGTTCCGGGCGCCCGGGATTTCCTGGAGGCGTTCGCGGACAGGATTCCATGCTTCGTGGTCTCGGCTACCCCGGACGCCGAACTGAAGCGCATCGTGCGCCGTCGCGGGCTGGATCGGTTTTTCGCCGCCGTTCATGGCTCGCCGCCCGACAAACCGGAAGTTCTGTCCCGGATCCTGACGGAGCGGGGATGGCCCGCCGCCGACACGGTCATGATCGGCGACGGCCTGGCCGACTACCGCGCCGCCACCGCGAACGGCATCCGCTTCGTCGGTCGCACGCACGCGAGCTTTGAAAGCCCGTTTCCCGAAGGCACCGACACTATCGGCGATCTCACGGACTTGGCCAAGGTTTTGCGGCTTGGCTAGGTCGATTGCTTCCCTTCGGTCTTTGTCGCCGGACGGTTTGCCTGTATAGCGTCCGCCATGACCTTGATTACCACCACCGAAGATCTCGAAGCGTTTTGCGGGCGCCTCGCCGGCGCCGAGTTCATCACCGTCGATACCGAGTTCATGCGCGAGCGCACCTTTTGGCCGAAGTTGTGCCTGGTGCAAGTGGCCGGCGTCGACGAAGCGGCCGCCATCGATCCCCTCGCCAACGGCATGGATCTGCGGCCGCTGTTCGATCTCCTGGATGCCCCGGAAACCGTCAAGGTTTTCCACGCCGCCCGCCAGGATCTGGAGATCTTTCATTATCTCACGGGCCACCTGCCGGTTCCCGTTTTCGATACCCAGGTGGCGGCGATGGTTTGCGGCTTCGGCGACCAGGTGGGCTATGAAACGCTCGTCGCCCGTGTGACCCGCGCCCGCCTCGATAAGGGATCGCGATTCACGGACTGGACGCTGCGTCCCCTGAGCCCGCGGCAAATCGACTATGCGCTCAGCGACGTGACCCACCTGCGCCAAGTTTACGCCAAACTCAAGAATCAGGTCGACGCGTCGGGCCGGAGCGAGTGGCTGGCAGAGGAAATGGCGACACTGTGCGATCCCGCGACCTACGAGCCGGACCCCATGGAGATCTTTCGGCGGATCAAGAGCCGCAACGGCAATGGCCGGTTTCTCGCGGTTCTACGCGAGGTCACCGCTTGGCGGGAGCGCGAGGCCCGGGCGCGCGACGTCCCCCGCAACCGCATTCTTCGCGACGAGGCGCTGATCGAAATCGCCCATCACACCCCGTCGACACCCGGGGATCTGGCGCGGACCCGGGGCTTGGGGCGGAATTTGGCCGAGGGATCCGCCGGCGGTCAGATCCTTCAGGCCGTCGCCCGAGGCCTGGCTGTTCCGGAGAGCGAGTGCCCCGAGGCGGACGCCAAGCGCGACGTGCCGCGCGGCGTCGGGCCGGTCGCCGATCTGCTCAAGGTCCTACTCAAAATGAAGTGCGACCAGGGGGACGTGGCGCAAAAGCTGGTGGCGTCATCGGCGGACGTGGACCTCATCGCCGCCGACGGCGAAAAGGCGGACGTGCGGGCGCTGCACGGCTGGCGCCGCCAGGTCTTCGGCGAGGACGCGCTTCGGCTCCGCAACGGCGAGCTGTCGCTGGCGATCAGCGGCCGGAAAGTGGTTCTCGTCGATCGCGCGGACGCGGATGCGGATTGAGCCCGTTCTCTAACTTCACGACAAATCCACGATTTCCGGCTTCAGGTCCATTTTTTGCGCCAGGCGCTTGAAGCGGCGTTCCACCGCTTCGTTGAGATAGATGTCGCTGCCGCTCAGAAGCTCCAACTCCAGCCGTTGATCTTGGACCCTGAGTTGGGTCTGGGGCAACAGGCCGGGAGCGCCGCCCGAGAGGGTCTGCGCGAGTCGCAGAGCCATGCCGATGATTTGCGCGCGGGCGAACCGTTGATCGTCCAGCAGATTGCGATAGGCGTTCACCATTCGCGATTCCGGATCGCCGCTGTATCGAACCAGCACGGCGAGCGCCATTTCGGCCCGGTCGGGGTGGGTGAGCCCGGCGTAGGGGAGGCGCAGCACGCGATTGTAGGAGTGGATCGCCCGGTAGTCCGGGTGCTCGCTCCATCCGATGTCGTTGATCAGGCAGGTGGCGTGACGCAAGCGTTTCTGCTGGCCGGTTTCGCCGGGAAACAGCGGCGTCATCCAGTCGAGGATTTCCTGGCCGTGCATGGCGAAACGGCCGGTCCGCTCGGCCTGGCTCTCGCACGCACTGATCAGCGGATCCTGATGGCGGAGTTCCGGCGGCAGCAATTCGAGCATCTGGCCTTCACGCCCGCCGAAGGCGGAAAAGACCACCTCGCGCGGCTGCGCGGTTTCCAGCAGGACGGCCATGGCGGCGGCGGCGAACGGCAGTGATTCCGCCCGGCGGCGATTGATATCCGGAAATTGGTCCAGCGTCCGCTGACTCAGCCCGGCGACGAGATTGGCGAGCCGCAGGGCATCGAAGAACCCGATGGAGAAATTATCGATCACGTGCAGCGGGCGCTGCATCTGGTCGAGAAAAATACGCGCCAGGGCCCGCCACGAACCGCCGATGGCGTAGAGCGACCGGCCGTTCATGCCGGCAAGCCATGGGATGTCCGCCAGTTGCCGTTTGAGGATTTCCCGCGCTTTCTTGCGATCGCCGCCCGAGACCTCGCCCAGGCGAATATGGCCGAGGGGCAAGGTCGCGAAGGTGGCCGGTGAGCCGTCGTCCAGGCCGACGAGATCGAGACTGCCGCCGCCCAGATCGCCGAGCACGCCGTCGGCGTGGGGCGTGCCGTTGAGCAAACCCACCGCCGCCAGCCGCGCTTCCTCGGCGCCGCTGAGAACATGGACGTGAAGGCCGCAGGTCTGCTCGACGCGCCCCAGGAACGCCTGACCGTCGCTGGCGTCGCGCACGGCCGACGTGCCCAGCGCCTCGAGCCGTTCGACGCCCATGGCCTCGGCCAGCTTGACGAACCGGGCGAGGCTGCGCAGCGCCTCCGAGACGCCTTCGGGGCTCAGTTTTCCGGTCTTGGACATGCCGGCGGCGAGCGCGCACAAGGACTTTTCGTTGAAGATCGGAATCGGCAGACGCGTGGGGGTCTCGTATACGACCAGACGAACGGTGTTGGAGCCGATGTCGATAACGCCGACCCGGCCCTTCGCGGACACCGGCCGCGGTTCGGACGGCGACTCACTGGCGTCGTCTTCGATCGTCACTGTGCTTGGCATGGAATGGCTTCCCGGTGATTTTCGTGTTTTGGCCGAGACACGCGAGCGCGAAAGGACCGCCCCCATGGTGTCAATGGCGCCTGGAAAGTGATATCACTGTGTCGGTCGCGTTCAGTCACAACGAAGTGGCGGTACTTAGACCACAAAACGCAAAAAAAGACTTTGACCGTCGGGTGGTTTAACATAGGAAGCAGGGGAGGTTGCAGGCAAAAATGTTCAGAACAGCCGAACTCGGTCGCAGCATTCCGAAGGAGGATTTCCACGAGGCGGTGCCCGTGTTGCGGGCCGAGTTGCTGGAGGTGCAGCAGCAGCTGCGAGACGCCCCGTTTCCGGTGATTATCGTCTTCGGCGGGGTCGATGGCGCCGGCAAGAGCGAAACCGTTAATCTGCTCAACGAGTGGATGGATCCGCGCTGGCTTTCGACCCGCGCCTATGGTCAACCGTCCGACGAGATGAAGGAACGGCCGGAGTACTGGCGCTATTGGAGGGATCTGCCGCCACGGGGGCGGGTGGGGATCTTCCTGAGTTGCTGGTACTCGCGGCCGATGCTCGACCGGGTCTATGAAAAGACCACCGAGGCCGAACTCGACGAAGCCCTGGATCGGGTCATCGCTTTCGAAAAGGAGCTGGCGGACGACGGCGCCCTGATCCTCAAATTCTGGATGCACCTGGGCAAGAAACAGCAAAAGCAGCGGCTGCGCGCCCTCGAAAAAGACCCGCTGACCCGTTGGCGCGTGACGACGGTCGACTGGAATCACTGGCATATGTACGACAAGTTCGTGGCCGCGGCCGAGCGGACCATCATGCGGACCAGCACCGGTGATTCTCCGTGGCAGATCGTCGAAGGCGTGGACAAGCGTTACCGAAGCCTAACCGTGGCCTCCACCATCCTCGATAGCATCCGCAAACATCTGACGAAGACGACACTCAGTGAAAAGCTCGCAAAGGAGCTGAAGAATCAATCTGTGGCGGGTTCAGGCTCCCTGTTATCCGAGAGAGCCGCGCCCAAAGGCGAGGGGAAGGCCGCGGACGGCGTCGTGGTCCCGATGTCCCGAGTGACCATTCTGAACAGTCTCAATATGTCCTTGATGCAGGACAAGGAGGACTATCGGAAGGAACTTGAGAAGTATCAAGGCAATCTCAATCAGGCGCAACGAAAGGCCAAGGAACTTGGGGTCTCCACCGTGCTCGTCTTCGAGGGGTGGGACGCCGCCGGCAAGGGCGGCGCCATTCGGAGGGTTACCGCGGCGCTGGATGCCCGGGATTACCAGGTTATTCCAATCGCGGCGCCCACCGACGAGGAAGGCGCGCAGCATTACCTGTGGCGGTTCTGGCGGCATCTGTCGCGGGCGGGGCGCCTCACCGTGTTCGACCGAAGTTGGTATGGACGTGTGCTCGTCGAACGGGTCGAGGGCTTTGCCAGCGAGGCCGAGTGGAAACGGGCCTACACCGAGATCGACGATTTCGAGGACCAGTTGGTCAGCCACGGCATTGTGCTTTGCAAGTTCTGGGTCCACATCACCAAGGACGAGCAGTTGGCTAGGTTCAAGGCCCGCGAGGGTGTGATCTATAAGCGTTGGAAATTGACGGACGAAGACTGGCGCAATCGCGAACACTGGGACGATTACGAGATCGCCGTCAATGACATGGTTGAGCGGACGAGCACCTCGCAAGCGCCTTGGACATTGGTGGAGGGCAACGACAAGCGTTATGCCCGAATTAAGGTCATCGCCACCGTGTGCGACAGCCTGAGCGCGGGCATAGCCCGCCACGAGAAGGCCGCCGGCAAGGGCGCTCGAAAGAAGAACCTCAAGAGGACGGGATGACGGATCAAACCGACCAAGTCACTTCGCCCGAGGCGGGCGAGATGGAAGCCAACCCCGTGATTGCGGAGAATCCGAAGGTTTTGGCCGGGCGGGAGCGTGAAGGCGGCGTGAAACCCTCTCCCTGCGCGGCATCCACTCCCGTACCAACCCATGCGCAGGAGGCGCTGGATCCGGGAGTGACGACATCTTCCAGGCTCGGCCCGCCCGGTCCACCGGTCCATGTCGGTCCGGGTGCGGAGTATGACCTCCATGCGCCAGAACTCTATCTCAATCGGGAACTCACTTGGTTCCAATTCAACTCCCGTGTCCTCAACGAGGCGCGCGACCGGCGCACGCCTCTTCTCGAACGGGTCAAATTTCTCGCCATTGCGTCGTCCAATACGGACGAATTCTTCATGAAGCGGATCGGCGGGCTCAAGCAGCAGATTGGCGCCGGCGTTCACAAGTTGACCGTAGACGGCCGGACGCCGAGCCAGCAGTTGGCGGAATGCCAGGCGGTGATCCGGAATTTTCAGGTGCAGAAACGGGAGGTGTATTTGGAACTCCTCGCCGATCTTCGCCGTCACGATATACGGATTCGTTCGTTCGCCAGGTTGACCCGGGAAGAGCAGAACGCGGTGCGCGCGTACTACCACGAAAACATCTTTCCGTTGGTTACGCCGCTGGCAATGGATCCGGCGCATCCATTTCCCTTCATATCCAATCTTTCGCTCAACCTTCTGGTTACTCTCCGCTACCCGGAGGAGCCCGAACTCACCATGGCGCGCGTGAAGGTGCCCGTGGGCGCGGGCGTGCCGCGGTTCCTGCGTGTCGGTCAGTCCACCCATTTCGTCATGCTCGAGGATGTCATGGCCCATTGTCTCGAGGATTTGTTCCCGGGCATGCGGATCGAATCCTCGGAGCTGTTCAGGGTGACCCGCAACGCCAATACGGAACGCGACGAAGAGCAGGCGGACGATCTACTGGCGATGATCGAGGCCGAGTTGCAGGAGCGCAAGTTCGCGCCCATCGTGCGTCTCCAAACCGAGAAGGATATCGCCCCCCATCACCGGGGCATGCTGGCCGCGGAATTGGGTCTGGACGCCGGACACGATGTTTATGAAGCGGAGGCGATGATCGGCAAGCGGGATCTGATGGAGATCGCGCAGTTGGACATTCCGGATCTGCACGATCCCAGCCATCAGCCGATCACCAACACCAAGCTCCAGGACCGCCGTAATATTTTCCATGTCATTCGCGAAAGCGGCCCGATCCTGCTTCATCATCCGTATAAGTCGTTCGTGACCTCGGTGGTGCGATTGGTCCGCGAGGCGGCGGAGGATCCGAAAGTCTACGCCATCAAGATGACGCTCTATCGCACGTCGGCGGATACCAACATTATCGATCACCTGATCGATGCCGCGCGAAACGGCAAACAGGTCGCCGTGGTCGTGGAACTGAAGGCGCGGTTCGACGAGGCCGCCAACATCCAGTGGGCCTCGCGGCTGGAGGAGGCGGGCATCCACGTCACCTATGGGGTGCTCGGCTTGAAGACCCACGCCAAACTCATTCTGGTGGTACGCCGGGACTACAACGGCTTGCGCCGCTATGTTCATATCGGAACCGGCAACTATCATGCCGGTACGGCGCGTCTGTATGCCGATCTCGGACTGTTGACCTCGGATCCGGAGATCGGGCTCGATGTCGGCGAGTTGTTCAATTACCTGACCACCGGATGCCGGCCGGCCCGGAACTACCGGAAGATCCTGGCGGCGCCCAACACCATGAAAAAGGCGCTGCTCGCCAAGATCGACCGGGAGATCGCCCTTCGCCAGGCAAACGCGCCCGGGTTGATCCGTTTTAAAACCAACGCCTTGGAGGATCCCGACATCGTCGAGGCTCTGTACCGGGCGTCGCGGGCGGGGGTCGGTGTCGAATTGATCGTTCGCGATACCTGCCGTCTGCGTCCCGGCATATCCGGGCTTTCGGAAAATATCAGCGTGATCAGCATCGTGGGCCGGTTCTTGGAGCACGCCCGGATCTACTGTTTCCGCAACGGCGGCGATGAGGAATTTTTTGTCGGCTCCGCCGATCTGATGACCCGTAACCTGGAAAGCCGGGTCGAAACCGTCGCTCCGGTCGAAGAACCGGCCTTGAGGGCGGAACTGGCCGCAATTCTCGACGCGCAGATAAACGACTCCCGCAGCGCTTGGGAAATGCAGTCCGATGGCACTTACGTTCAACGCCGGCCTCCGCGCGGCAACCGCGGCCGCGCCTGCCAGGATCTGATGGTCGCCGCCGCCGAACAACGGGCCGAAAAATCCAAACGGCTCCGCAAGGTGAAACCTCGGGCCTTCGCCCGGCGCGCGCCGAAGTAGCGGCACCACGAATTCCCCGGCCATTGGTAAAATTCCGTGAAAACGATCTATCTGCTGCGCCACGCCAAATCGAGCTGGAAGGACGAGGCGCTCGACGACTTCGATCGCCCGCTCAACAAACGTGGCCGCCAGGCCGCCAAGCTGATGGGGCAATACCTCGCGACCCATAAGATCGAGCCGGACCAAATACTCTGCTCGCCGTCCCGGCGGACACGGGAGACCTTGGAACGCGTGCAAAAGTCGATGGGTGCGGCGATCCCCACCCGTTTTGAAAAAGTGATCTATTTGGCGGAGGCTCCTGACTTGATGAAGCGGCTCCGCGGACTGAGCGACAGCCTGTCGTCGGTCATGGTCATCGGACACAATCCGGGGATGGAGCGGCTGGCGCTGATGCTGGCGGCTCCCAGCGGCGAGCGAGAAAGACGGATGGCGGATAAGTTTCCGACAGGCGCCCTCGCGGTCATGGCCGCCGATGTCGATGAGTGGGAGCGGCTCGCGCCCGAAACAGCGCGGTTGGATGCCTTTGTCCGGCCCCGGGATCTTGAAACCGGCTAGACCCGCCGACCCTTGCTCCTTTTAGCGAACGTATCCTACTCGGCGCCCTCGCGCATCGCCATCCTGTCCGTTCGGCGCTCCGCCACCACTTTCTGGTACAGGTCGCCGAAAAAGGTTTCCTTCCGCCACGTGAACGAGTCGCGGTCGCTGGCGAGATCGGCGATTTCGCAATCCACCAAGCTGGGCGCAAATGGCTCCAGCCACCGGAATACCAAATGCATGACGGGCCGGAGCGGATGGCCGCGAACCGCTTTGTGATAGTCGACGAACACCACCTTTCCGCCCGGCGGCACGCTTGCGAGCAAGGCGTCCACCACCGCGAGCTTGTAATCGTCCGGTATTTCGTGAAGCAGGAAGAAGCAGCAAACTCCGTCGTAGACGCCGCCGCCCGGCGCCGCCGCGTCGGCCAGCCGAACGCGCGCCTGGGGGAAGTCGGCCAGCTTTTTGCGGCAATGCTCGACCTGCAACGGCGCCACGTCGATGACGTCGAGCCGGCCATCGGGCCCCACGGTCCGAGCAAGTTCGACGGACAAATTTCCGTAGGCGTTGGCGGCCTGCATGATCCTCTGGCCAGGTTCGAATTCGTCACAGGCGGTGCGCACCAGCCGAAGCATGTTGCCCCAGAGAATGCCGGAAGTGACAAAGGGATTGTCGAACACGACCAGGCTGGCCGGCGTGAGGTACGCCCAAGTGTATGTTTGTACTAAGTATTCGGGAATCTGGTGATGCTTGGCTTCGCTCGCAGTCGCCAGGTTCAAGTCGGTGCCGCCGTCCATTCTTTTCCCCCCCACTTTTTGCAGGTCAGGGTCCGCATACACTGATTCTGGATGGGCTGCAAAGCGTATTTGCGAATTGGTAGCGTTTCACCGCCGACTGTGACCGCGCGGGCGATCAAACGAAAAAAGGCGCGATAGGACTTTAGGTTAGCGGTCGGGCGAGGCGGTTGCGCACGGCGTCCAATTGACGCAAGACCGATAGAATGTTCCGCGTGCGGTCGATTAAGCCGGGATCCTTTGCATTGTATCTTCGCTCGAAATCGAGGCGCTCGGCCCATCGCTGGATGTAGTCGCGCGGCCGGTTGCCAGAAACAGCTCTCCGCAAAGCGCCGACATTTGCCGGGGCGTGAGGTTGCGAACGTCGTTCCGCCAAATAAAGTGGTGCGCGGCGTCTTCGGCCGGGGCGATCGTGGATGATCGCGCCGGACGGACGGGGTGGCTCTCCACATGCGGAAATACCGGCGGGACAGGCCGGCCCTTTCCGAAGGCGGATCTCCTGAACGCGGATGCGAGGTTCAAGTTCATTGGATTACGACACCATGACGTCGGAGTGCGCGGCGGTGCGGAGGTGCTTTTGGGCATACATGGAGCTGTCGGCGCGCGAGAGCACCGCTTCGGCGCCTCCTCCGGCATCTCCATCGTAAGCTTCAATGCCGAAGCTGGCGGCCACGCCTAGGGTGCTACCGTTCCAGAAAATCATTCCCGGGTTCAACATGCGGCTGAGCGTCTGTACGCGCCTCATCCCATTCTCGGGCGACGTGCGCGGCAGCAAAACCGCGAACTCGTCGCCCCCGAGACGGCCGACGAAATCGGTGGAGCGCACATTGGTCGCCAATAGTCGGCCGACGTGTTTCAGCACTTCGTCGCCGGCGGCGTGACCATAGGTGTCGTTGATCATCTTGAAACCGTCGAGATCGACGTAAACCAGCAGTCCCGGCTCGCTATGCCGGCGCGCCAACGCGAGCGCCCGCCGCAGCTCGGCCTCGAACCCGCGGCGGTTGAGCAAACCCGTCAGTTCATCGGTCACGACCAGTTTCTCGAGCTGGCTGATCCGCTGCTGAAGCCGGGCGATGCATTGCTCGGCGCCGATCGTGGCGTTCAACGCGCGTTCCACCGCGTCATCGCGATCCGGCGTGGCGCCGGTGTTCGGCGGCGACGATGGTTGAACGCCGTTCAACAGCGTTGTGACGCTTGCGACCAATTCCTGGTGTTCGATTAACTCATGACCGTTGTTTGGGCATTCAGGCACGCCGTGGTTCACTGGGCCGTAATTCACTTGGTAACCCCCTCAAGATCGCGACAGACAACACTTCGATCATTCGAATGCAACCACCATGCCAGCACGCGATTCGCGTTCCGAGCGTTCGTCAGGGCGCGCGGATCTGCTCGCTGTGTGTCACAAGTTGGACGTATTCATGGGGCGGGTGCCGGCCCGCAGCCTGTCGCCATGCACGCTCGAACCCCGCTTTAACGGGAAAAACGTGCCGGGTGGGAGGTTCTTGCCGTGTCGGTTGGCGATCCCGATACCCCGAAATGCGCGAACCACGACCACGATGGTTACTAACAATGAGCATTGGTATAAGTTCGCGGACAGGCGGTACGACCGCGAACACGAGGGGGTGAATCCATGGCGGGGTGGCGATGATGCGGCGATTTTGGTTTGTGTTGGTCCTTTGTCTGGCGGCGGCGCCGGCCAGGCTGGAGGCCGCCGAGTTGCTGTCTCACCGGGCGATCTATCGAATGTCGCTGGGCGACGCGACCGGGGGCTCGGACGTGGTCGCCGCCGACGGCATGATGCTGTACCGGTTCGCCGAGGGATGCGACGGTTGGACGGTTGAGAACCGCACGTATTTGCGGCTGCGCTATGAGCGTGGCATCGATTCCGAAACCGTGTGGACCTTCGTGAGCTGGGAGGCGGCGGATGGATTGAGCTTCCGGTTCAACGCCCGCTACGAACAGGACGGAAGCGTGATCGAGAAACTGAGGGGCGAGGCCAGTCTCGAGCGCGCCGGCGGTGGGGGATCGGCGCGCTTTTCCTTGCCCGCCGACGAGGTGGTGGACCTGCCGAAAGGCGCCATGTTTCCCACCGAGCACATGGTGAAACTCATCGCCACCGGGCAAGCGGGCGACCACATCCTCAACGAGGTCGTGTTCGATGGATCCAGTCTCGACAACCCCTACAGCGTCAGCGCGGTCATGTCCGCCTTGCCGGCCGCGGACGCCGAGGCCTTGGCCAAGGCGGCCGGACTGCCGTCGAGTCCGGCGTGGTGGGTGCAGATGGCGTTTTTTCCGTATCGCGGCGAGGATTCGCTGCCGGAATTCGAACTCGGCGCCCGCTACCGCGAGGATGGCGTCGCCGACGAGATCACCCAGCACTTCGAGAACTTTTCATTGGTGCTGCGGCTGAAGGACCTCGAGGTTCTTCCGAAACCCGACTGCTGAATCGGACCGCATTGGTATTACCCGCCCTCTCCGGGTGGCCATAGCCAGGCGGCTCCGCGCACGCCGCTGGAGTCGCCATGGGCGTTTCGCGCCAGCCGGGTGTCCGCGCGATCGGAAAACACCCAGTGTTGCCAACGGCGCGGCACCGAGTCGTAGAGCCGCGCGATGTTGGACATGCCACCTCCCAAGACGATGACGTCCGGATCGAGGACGTTGACGACGGAGGCCAGGGCCCGGGCCAGCCGGTCCTCGTAACGGTCCAGGGCGGCGACGGCCACCGGATCGCCGCGTGCGGCGGCGGCGGCAATATCGGCGGCGTTGAGCGCGTGGCCGGTGGCGCCCTGGTAGTCTCGGGCGAACCCAGGACCGGACAGGAAGGTTTCGATGCATCCGGGCTTGCCGCAATAGCAGGGGCGCCCGAGACGTTCGGTATCCGCCATCCAGGGCAGCGGGTTGTGGCCCCACTCCCCGGCGATGGCGTTGGTCCCGGTCAGGAGCCGGCCATCCACGACGATGCCGCCGCCGACCCCGGTGCCCAGGATCACGCCGAACACCACGCGGGCGCCAGCGGCCGCGCCGTCCATCGCCTCCGAGACCGCGAAACAATTGGCGTCGTTGGCGATGCGCACGGACCGGCCGAGCGCCGCCCGAAGGTCGCGGTCCAGCGGGCGGCCGATGATCCAGGTGCTGTTGGCGTTCTTGATGACGCCGCTTGCCGGCGACACCGTTCCGGGAATGCCGACGCCGACGCTGGTCGTGCATGAAATCCGCCGTTCCAGTTCGCCGACAAGCCCGGCAATGGCGTTGACGGTTGCCTGGTAATCGCCGGCGGGGGTGGGCACGCGCAGACGCGCGCGTTCGCGGCCGCCGCTGTCAAGGACGATACCCTCGATCTTGGTGCCTCCGAGGTCGATGCCGATGCGCATTAATAGGACCAACAGCCAATGACGGTGATCGTTGGAACAAAACTTGACCGCAGAAACCGTTCGTGTCCAGGTTGTCGCGGAAAGCTCGGTGAAGGGCGACGGAGGAAGCGACGGGGGAGAGGCCATGGACAATGTGCGATACGTGGTGGAGGGGTGGCCCGACCCGGGGGAAGTGCGCGAGTTTGCGCCGGGGGTGCATTGGCTGCGCATGCCGCTGCCGTTCAAGCTCAATCACATCAACCTGTGGCTGCTGGAGGACGGAGACGATTGGACCATCGTCGACACCGGCATCCGCCGCGACGAGGTCAAACAGGCCTGGGAGCGGATCTTCGCCACGCGGTGCGCGGATCGTCCGGTCAAGCGGATCGTCGTGACCCACTTCCATCCCGACCATTTGGGCCTCGCCGGCTGGCTGGTCCGGCGGTGCGGCGTGGAGCTGTGGACGCCGCTCGGCGAATGGGCGTTCGGCCGCATGCTCAGCCTCGACGGTGGCGAACACGCGCGCGAGTCGTTCCATCGCTTCTACCGGACCGCCGGCTTCGACGACAGCATGCTGCGGCTGGTGAATGAGCGCGCCCAGGCTTACAAGAGCCAAGTCACCCCCGTGCCGGCCGCCATCCGCCGCATTCGCGACGGCGACGAGATCGACGTGAACGGCCGCTCGTGGCGGGTCATCGTCGGCGCCGGACACTCGCCGGAGCACGCGTGCCTCTACTGCGAGACGTTGGGTGTGCTCATCTCCGGCGACCAGGTGTTGCCGCGGATCAGCCCCAACATCAGCGTCTGGCCGCAGGAACCCGAGGCCAATCCGTTGAAGCTGTATCTGGGCAGCCTGCCGCGATTCCAAGCGCTTCCGTCGGACACGCTGGTGCTGCCCAGCCACGACCGGCCGTTTGTCGGTCTTCACCGCCGGCTCGACCAACTGGCGCACCATCACAATGGCCGTCTGGCCGATACTCTCGAGGCTTGTACCGAGCCGCGGACCGGCGTCGAGGTTCTGAACGCGCTGTTTCATCGCGAGCTCGACAGCCACCAATTATTCTTCGCCATCGGCGAATCCCTGGCGCATCTGCATGCGCTCATGGACGAGGGGCTGGTGGTGAGGCGGCGGCGCGCCGACGGCGCCGCTCTGTTCCACAGCGTCGCCGCCGAGTGTTAGGGGATCATTATCAACGACCGTTGAAATTACTCAGTTCGGCAGCGGCTGGCGGGGACCGCCGGCCTTGAGCCAGGCTTCCAGGCCGCCGGCGATGTGGCGGGCGTGTTCGATGCCGACCTCCCGCGCGGCCTGCAAGGCGAGCGCCGAGCGTTCACCGAATGCGCAGTAGAAAATCAATTCGTCGGCGGCGCCCGATGCCAGCGCCCGGAACGGACTGCCGGGCTTCAGCGCCTCGGCGAGCCGCGGATAGGGAAGGTGAATGGCCGATGGAATGGCGCCGTCGCGGTGCCGCTCTTCGGTCTCCCGGAGGTCCACGAACACGATCCCCGGGGTGCCGAGAAGCGCGATCGCGGCGCCGGCGTCGAGCGAAAATCCGGCCGTGCCGGGCGCGCCCTGACGCAGGCCGATGGCAAGGTTCGCGGGCACCGCCACGTCCATCATCTTCGGATCGGGCAGGTGGAGATGGTCCATCAGGACCGCGTACTCCTCGGCCGAGGAGACCCGCAGGCGCGGATTGTGGGCGCGTTCCTCGCCGATGGTGCTGACCGTGTTGCCGTTGTAGTCGTGAGCCGGATAGACGAGGGTGGCGTCGGGAAGCGCGAGCAGTTTGCCGAACAGCGAGTGGTACGCGGCGCGGGCGTCGCCGTTCTGAAAATCGGTGCGTCCGGTGCCGCGGATCAACAGGGTGTCGCCGGTAAACACCCGGTCGGTCATGACGAAGCTGTAGGAGTTGTCGGTGTGTCCCGGCGTATACAGCACCGAGAGCGCGACGCCGTCGATTTCCACATGGTCGCCCTCGTCCACCCGCATGGACACCACGTCCACCTGGCTGCGGCGGCCCATGACGGTGATGCAGCGGGTGCGGTCGCGAAGTAGGCCGAGGGCGGTGATGTGGTCGGCGTGGACGTGGGTGTCGACGGCCTTGACCAGCCTGAGGCCCAGTTCGTCGAGAAGCTGGAGGTAACGGTCCACCCGGTCGACGACCGGATCGATGAGCAGCGCCTCGCCGCCGGTGTCGCCGGCGAGCAGGTAGGTATAGGTGCTTGAGACGGGGTCGAACAATTGGCGGAACAGCATCGGTCCTCCTCCCAGACCACTTATACGAGCCGACACATGCTAGCCGGCGGCTTCCGCCTCCGCGCCGGCGCAGTAGAGCGCGCACAGGGTCTGGATGATGGTGGCGGCTTCGTGGCCGGATAGCGAGTAATAGATGGTCTGACCGTCGCGGCGGGTCTTGACCAGGTTCTCGCGGCGAAGCCGGCCGAGATGCTGGGATAGCGCCGATTGGCTCAGTCCCACGACCTCCTCGAGCTCGCGCACGCACCTCTCTTCCTTCGCCAACTGACAGAGTATCATCAGCCGGTGAGGGTTGCCCATGGCCTTCAATAGGACGCTTGCCCGACGCGCGCTTGTTTCCAGCGCTTCCAGTTCCAATGTTTGCAACCGGCCTCCCCTCGAGCCCCGCCTCCCTTATGGGGGCTCGTCCTATCGCGCAATGGCAAAGCCGGCTCGTATCCCCAGCTTCGCCCCCGCGCAAATATCCCAACCCAATAAGTTAACCAATAGAGGCGGGCTTTGCTATATTTTATACTAATTCCCATTGACCATCACCCATAGGCCCATTGACGCATTCCGATGGAGATGATCTTCCAAGGCTGGTCAACGAGCTTGTTCCAGGCGTAGCAGCAGTGGTCGATGATGTCCTCGTGGGACGTGAAGATCCTGTCTGACAGCCAGTTGTCGCGAATGAACTGCCAGATGTTCTCGACCGGATTCAGCTCGGGCGATCGTGGCGGCAAAGGCAGGAGGGTTATGTTTTCAGGGATCTCCAAATCCTTGGAGCCATGCCAGCCGGCTTGATCGAGGACGACGACGCCATGGGCGCCCGGTTTGACGGCCTTGGAGACCTCCGCCAAGTGGAGGCTCATCGCCGCGGTATTGCAGCGCGGCAGCACCAGGGCCGCGCCTTTTGCCTCTTTGGGACAAATCGCACCGAAGATGTAGGCCGAGCAGGTGCGCTGATCGCGCGGCGCGGCTGGCCGGGAGCCGCGCTTGGCCCATCTGCGGGTGATCTTGTTTTTGACGCTGCGCGTCCCCTTCGGGCGCTGCCCGATGCGGTCCTCATCCTGAAACCACAGCTCTATATCCTTGCCGTCCGCCTCTTGGGCTGCGATTTCCGCCAGCTTGGCAGGGAAATTTTTTTAAAAGCTGCCATGGCATCGGGGTCCTGGGCGTAGTGGCGCGGACGGGCCGAGAGCTTGCGGTAGCCGAGCGCGCGCAGTTCGCGGCTCAAGGTCTGGATCGAGACCCGGATGCGGAACTCATCCCAGATCCACTGCGCCAAGTCCACCAAGCGCCAGCGGACAACGCTATGGAGTGCTGGGATCGGACCGCTCTCGATCATCCCAACCAGCGCCTGGCGGTGGGCGTCGTTCAATCTGGGCGTCTTGCCTGCGGGCTTCGGGTCGATCAGACCCTCCGGGCCGCGCCCGTTGAAGCGAAGCACCCAATCGCGAAGCGTCTGCAGGCCAACGCCGGCCATCTTGGCCGCATCACTCCGTGAACCCTCGTCATAGACCTCCGCCATGGCCAAGAGGCGACGCAGTTGATCAGGGTCACGCGAACCCTTGGCCAATTCACGAAGCGTCTTTGCGTCAAAATCATCCCGAAGCTGGATCGCTGCTGACATGGCGAGCCTCCTTTCACTCGCCATGGTGAATCACATCCACCCCAAGCCGGGCAAGACCCTATATGAGTCTCACTCAACGGGATCTGGTATAAGACACCCGGATGAGGAACAGGAACAGCAAGGCAGCGGGGCCATACATGACAACCATGTGTACGACGAAACGGAGCCACCAATGTGTTTCGCCGATGAAACGGGCCACAACGTCATTTGCGAGAACATGAAGAATGTCGAAAGGAAACAAGAACTAGCTCCACGGGTTGTTAAAACGGGTTCCAGTCAATTTCGGAGCGTCCGGTACAGAACGATTTCGAACTGTTCAGACGCTAGCGCCTGCCGAATAGACGTGCGCTGGCCCCTCCCGTGGTTGCAGTGAAGGCCTTAGTTTTGGCCCCAATTACGGTTGCGTATTTTCGCGTATATACAACCAAAAATATTTTGCTGAAGTTTGTCCATCAATCCCCTTTTTGTGACAAAGCTTGTTCGCCGGAACGAGATCACTTCTGAAGACTCTCTGCGCGCGATCAACAAAGGTCATTGAGCGGTAATGGTGTCCACCAGATAAATGCCGTCGGCGCCGCGGCTCATCGTGAAATCAATCGGTTTACCGACCGGAACCTTTGACAGATCCACGCCATCCGCGACCTTCATGTCCATGGTCATGGATGGCCAACCCAACGCCGAGATGGGCTCGTGCGAGAGGTTCACGGTTCTATCGCTCTCATTCACGGAGTTGACAGTGCCATGGGCCACCACATGAACCGACGCCGTGTTTCCGTCCGCTGATTTTTCCATCATCTTTTCGTGCGACATACCCGAGCTCACTCCACTCATGGACCCATGCCCGCTGCCCGAATGCTGGGCTTGAGCCAGTACGCGATCACCCATCGTTGTGGTGGACCTGGCAGGAGCGGAAGCGCTCGTATCGGTAGCAAGCGCGGGCGTTACTCCCAGAAGGACAGCGGCGAAAATTGCGGTCGATGCATTCTTTAGCATTGCGTTTTCCTTTCACTCCAAAAGGCGGATTATTCCGCTGGGATCGTGGCAGGCGAATTCTTGGCGGCTGCCTTTCTCTCCGATCGCAAGGCAGTGCGCTTCCAGATCAGAAACGCCGCGGGAATGACGAGCAGAGTCAAGACAAGAGCACTGCTCATTCCACCAACCATCGGAGCCGCTATGCGGCTCATCACCTCTGAACCGGTCCCTTGTCCCATCATGATCGGCAACAGGCCGACGATCACGACAGCAACGGTCATGACGATGGGACGAACACGGAGGAGCGCCCCCTCGACGACGGCCTCTCTGAGATCGTCGATTGTGAGAAGGCGACCTTCTCGGTCAGCGGCCTCACGATGACGGCTCAGTGCCTGCTCAAGATAGGCGAGCATGAGCACGCCAATCTCGACGGCGACGCCAGCAAGCGCGATGAAGCCGACGCCTACCGCCACGGACATGTGGAAGTCGAGCCAGTACAGGAGCCAGACGCCCCCGATCAGCGCGAATGGGAGCGTCCCGAGGATGATGCCCACGGAGATGAAATTGCGGAAATGCAGGTACAGGAGGACAACGATGATCGCGAGCGTCACTGGGACCACAAGTTGGAGGCGTTCCTTCGCGCGCTCCATAAACTCGAATTGTCCCGACCAGCCTATTGAATAGCCCGGCGGCAGATCCACGCGCTCCCCGACAACTTTTTGCGCTTCGGCGACATAGGACCCCAGGTCCCGGCCGGCGATATCGACGTAGATCCAGCCATTCAATCGCGCGTTCTCGCTCCGGATCATCCCGGGACCATCGCTGATCGAAATCGCGGCAAGCTTGCCGAGGGGAACGTGGGCGCCGCTGGGTGTAACGACTGGAAGCCGTTTAAGCCGTTCGAGTGAATCGCGGAACGATTGCGGGTATCGCACGTTGACGGGATAACGTTCCAGCCCCTCGACACTTGTCGTAACCGTCATCCCTCCGATCGCCGTGCGGACGATGTCTTGAACGTCGGTCACATTCATGCCGTATCGCGCGGAAGAAATCCGGTTGATATCGACGTCGATAAAGCGGCCCCCGGTGACGCGCTCGGCATAGACCGACAACGTCCCGTCGACGGGTTTGAGAGCCTCCTCAATCCGGGCTCCGATGTTGGCAATCGTATTAAGGTCGGGCCCGGCCACCTTGATCCCGACCGGCGTTTTGATGCCTGTCGCCAACATGTCGATCCGGTTCTTGATCGGCATGATCCATACGTTGGTCAGGCTCGGAACCTGGACGAGAGCATCGAGTTCCTGCCTAAGCCGATCCATGGTCATGCCCTCCCGCCATTCGCTTTTGGGCTTCAACCTGATAGTTGTTTCAACCATGGTCAGCGGCGCCGGGTCGGTCGCGGTGTCGGCCCGGCCGGCCTTTCCGTAGACGGTTTCGACCTCGGGAATGGTGGCGATCAACTTGTTCGTCTGCTGCAGGACTTGCTGCATTTTGCCGATCGAGACCGCGGGATAGGCGCTCGGCATATAGAGCAGATCGCCTTCGTCCAATTCCGGCATAAATTCGGAGCCGAGGCGGGTGAGTGGGTAAATCATGCTCGCCCCCGCCACGACCGCGACAAACAGCATCAGGACGGGAGCCCGAAGGATCACGGTGATAAACGGTTTGTAGGCGGCAACGAGCAGGCGATTGAGCGGGTTGCGTTGTTCGGGAAGGATACGGCCGCGAATCAGATAGCCCATGACAACGGGCGTGAGGGTCACCGCGAGAATGGACGCCGCCGCCATGGCGTATGTCTTGGTATAGGCCAGGGGCTTGAAGAGGCGCCCTTCCTGAGCCTCCAGGGCGAAAACCGGCAGAAAACTCAGCGTGATGATGACGAGGGAAAAGAACAGCGCCGGACCAACCTCGGAAGCCGACTCGGCGACAATGCGCCAATGGTTTTCCGGCGTCACTTCTTGACGCTCCGCATGCTTGTGGAAATTCTCGATCATGACGATGGCGCCGTCGACCATCGCGCCAATCGCGATGGCGATGCCACCAAGCGACATGATGTTGGTATTGATGCCCCGGGTGTTCATCACGATGAACGCGATCAGAATGCCCACCGGAATCGTCAGGACGATGACCAAGGAAGAGCGCAGGTGAAACAGGAACGCCGCGCAGACCAAAGCGACAACGGCAAATTCTTCGATAAGCTTCTCTTTAAGGGTGTCAACGGCCCGCAGTATGAGGCCGGATCGGTCGTAAGTCTCGACGATCTCGACACCGTCGGGCAAGCCGGCCTGAAGGGTTGCGAGTTTCGATTTGACCGCTTCGATGGTGGCGAGCGCGTTTTCGCCCCACCGCATGATGACCACGCCGCCGACGGCTTCTCCTTCTCCGTTCAACTCGCCTATGCCCCGGCGCAGTTGCGGACCGATCCTGATCTCGGCAATGTCTTCGAGAAGGATCGGGGTTCCCGATGAAGTGATCCCAACCGGAATGGCGCGCAGGTCCTCTTCGCTTTTGATATAGCCGCTGGCGCGGACCATATACTCCGCCTCGGCTAGCTCGAGCACCGAGCCTCCGACTTCCTGATTGCCCCGCTGAATGGCTTCCCTCACCTTTGACAACGGGAGGTCGTACGCGCGCAGGCGGTTGGGATCGACCACGACCTGGTACTGCTTCACCATCCCGCCGATGGTGGCGACCTCGGATACGCCCGGAACCGTTTGCAGCTCGAACTTCAGAAACCAGTCCTGAATGCTGCGAAGGCCGGCCAGATCGCGTCCACCCGTGCGGTCGACGAGCGCATACTGGTAGATCCAACCCACGCCCGTGGCGTCGGGGCCGAGCGCCGGCTTGGCACCGGGTGGAAGCTGATCCGTAACTTGACTTAGATACTCAAGGACCCGGGATCGGGCCCAATAGAGGTCTGTCCCGTCTTCGAAAATAACATACACGTAGGAATTGCCGAAAAACGAATATCCTCGCACCGTGACCGCGCCCGGCACGGCCAGCATGGCTGTCGTCAACGGATAAGTGATTTGGTCCTCGACCACTTGCGGAGCCTGCCCGGGATAGCTTGTCTTGATAATCGCTTGGACGTCGGAAAGGTCCGGGATCGCGTCCAGCGGCGTGTTCTTGAGGGCATAGAGGCCCCCGCCGAGGATCAGGAGCGTGAAGACAATCACCAGAAATCGGTTCCGGACGGACCAATGGATGACCTTTTCGATCATGACCCGCCCCCATGGGTCACGTCATCCTCGAGCCTCGTAATGATCCACCTGTTGGCTTCGTTTTTGTTGAGTTCGAACCGATAGGTTTTCCCTTTTGAAACAACCGACAGGTCGACAGAAGGAGCAACCTTGAAATCCATCGTCATCTTCGGCCAGCCGATCGCGGGTATCGGATCGTGCGAGATATTCACTTGATGGGCCTCCGCATCGACGGCGTTCACGGTCCCTTTTGCGGAAGGGCTCAGGCCGTTGGATTCGATGGAAGCAATCCGCCACATGCCGGCCTCATCTTTTTCCAATGCGAATTGCACATGCTGTGCTCCACTGACGCCGGCAAGATCCACGGCGGGGGCCACCGCGAAGTCCATGGTCATTCGCGGCCATCCCAGTTCCAGGATGGGATCGTGCGTGACGTTGAGCTTTCTCTCACCGGGCATCACGGCGTTGACGACACCCTTGCCACGGATATCCGCATTTGGCGCTTGATCACCTGGCTCGCCAGCCTCGAGGCGGGCAAGCGCTCCGCTCAGGCTGCTCTCGCTGTCGATGAGGAATTGACCCGACACGACGACACGTTCTCCCCCCGAGAGCCCTTCGAGAATGGCCACCCTGTCTCCTGACTCGATCCCCGCTTTGACAAGCACCGGCCGAAACACACCTTTATCCGCTTCAACGATAACCCGTTCGGACTGACCGGTCCGGATAAGAGCTGCCCGCGGCACGCTGAGGACGTCCGTGCTCGGCCGGCCATGCATCGTGACATCGGCGTACATGTTTGGCTTGAGGCGCTCGCCCGGATTGTCGAAACGCAGCCGCACCTTCAATGTGCGGGTTTTCGGGTCAACGGTCGGATAGACATACTCGATCTTGCCGTCCCATCTTTCGCCTGGCAGATACGCGAGCGTCATACTGGCGGGCAATCCCGGCTCGATCGCGTGCGAGTCGCTCTCGAAAACATCCGCCAACACCCAAACCGATGACAGGTCCGCCAGCGAGAGGATGGTCTTGCTCGGCTGCGCGTACATGCCGTCCCCGACATTGAGTTGGTAGACGACTCCGTCTTGTGGCGCGTAAATCGGAACGGTGCGATGGGTTTTGCCTGATCTCCCGAGACCCTTGATCTGATGGTCGTCGACGCCGAGCGCGCGCAAGCGCGCCTCGGCCGCATTGACCAAGGAAGTGCGTCCGCTGTTCAGCGCTTGGAGCAGTTCCGCTTGAGCATTCACGATCGTCGGCGAATACAGCTCGAAAAGGAGGTCGCCCTTTTTGACGCGTTCGCCTATCGATCTGACCTTGAGCCCCTCGATCCAGCCGTCCGTGCGGAGATGAACGTGAGAGACACTGTCCTCGTTAAACTCAATATATCCGACCGTGGAAATATGAGGTGAGAAATCGCTTCGCTCGACCGAAGCCGTTCGAACGCCGAGGTTGTTGACGATGTTCGGACCGATACGGATGGCAACGTCGTCATTGCCACTACCAGTGTCTTCACCTTCGTATACGGGGATAAGGTCCATGCCCATGGGCGACTTTCCGGGGCCATCGCGCCGGTAGTTCGGATCCATTGGCGCCACCCAATACAGGACTTTCTTTCCGGGCTCCGTGTCTCCGGCGGTCATCGCGGCATTTGTCTCGACAGTTGGCAATGACAGGAAGTTGCCTGCCACAGCGCCAACTGCCAGCGCCACAACCGCAATGACCAATGTTTTCACGTTCATTCCGCATCTGCCTTTAATAGAGAAGCTGTGCTTGCGCCTTTTCCCGATCGACACGAACGCGCATTCCCCTGAGCCGCGTATCAATTTCCGTAAGCTGGGCGCGCATGAGTGTCGAAAAGTTCGTCACGTCCGATTGATAGCCGACCAGCGAAGCATCGACGTTCTCCCCGGCTTGACCCCGCAGCACCTTTTCATAGAGCTCAAGTCGATCACCGAACCCGCGCCAGTTCGACCAGGCCACCTCGAGCATTTTGTCGATCTCGATAAGCCGTTCAGCGCGCGCGAACTCCGCGCTCTTTACTTCCAAGCGAGAGCGCGCCACTTCCTTGTCTTGCCGATTCCATATGAATATCGGGACAGACACGTTGACCATGAACGACGCGAAATCCGGCAGACTGCGTCCCGCCATATCTCGGTTTCGGTAGCCATACTGAGCATCGAGGGAAAAGTCGGGGAAATAGCGGTGCTCGGCGATTTCCACGCTTCTTCGTTTCGCGGCGGTTTCCGAATCGAGTTCCGTGATCCATGGATGCCGGCTCAGTCCGGCGCGCAGACTATCGAGATCACCTGGCGGCGGCAGATCCGGGAACGCGTCGTCTATTGGTCGCCGTCCATCGGCGGCCAGCCAACGGACCAAGTTCGATTGCGCATCTTCAAGTTTGCGCCTGGCTTCCAGCTCTCGATCTTCAACAAGGCTCAGTTCAAGCTCGGTTCGCACCAGATCTTCGCTTCTCTCGATGCCCGTCGCGAACCTCGACGCCGTGGAGGCAATGACGTTTCGAAGCGCGGCTTTGCTTTCCTGGAGAATCTCGATCGCACGTGACCAGTAATACGCTTCCAACCAATCGAGACGCACGGCCAACACGGCGTCAAGGGTTTCCGCGGATCGCAAAGCTCGTTGTTTGTCGGCCAAATGCCTCGTCCTTGCGGTCTTCAACGACAAAGTTCCAAAAGGGGGAAATGATTGGCTTATGCCGACGACGGCTTGCGTCATCGGTTCCTGACTGAACTTGAAAGTGTCCGTAGGCAGGTTGACCACGCCGACCCTGATTCTCGGGTCGGGGAGCTGACCATCCGATACGGCCGCGTTTTCAAGTGCCTCGGCCTGCGCTTCGAAGCGCTCCAATGAAGGATCCTGCTTGTTGATGAGGCTTACCGCCTCCGAAAGCGAAAGCGGCTCAGCGGCTTCAATCCCAAACGGCGCCAAAATTCCCGACAGGATGACCGCTCAAATCGTGATCCGCATGGCCTCTCGACCTCTCATGTGATTTCGTGCGCACCCATGGGTGCGTGAGTGAACCGCTCGGATTTCTTGCCCGACTCAGGGCGCAAGGGAAGGACGGGTCAGGTTTGACGTGATGAAAGAGAGTTGAGCTGATGAACCGCAAGCGTACGGCGTCGCTCGCGGCTCAAACGCTGTGGGCCGTCGGTTGCGGTAACTCTGGGCGTAATGGCAGGATCTCTGCGAATTTAGAGAAGGTTGTGAGAGCATTGACTGGGGAGTACGTGAGGAACACTAAAATGCCTCCTTTCAGAAGTGGTTGGTTTCTTCGGGCTCTTTGTTACTGTACTGGCCCCTTCTTCAACCCCGGAATCTCCCCGCCGAAACGTAATGGTTACTTATGGTAGTCGAAACATTTGATGAAAATAGTAGAAGAAACATTTCTCTGAAGTTTGTCAACCTCAGGCTTTTTTGTGACAAAGTTTGTCACGCATAGTGAGAGCAGAGGGACCGTTATAGCGGCAGTTGGATTGTCGCTCGCAACCCGCCCCCAATCCGGTTCGACAAGATGATCTCGCCGCCGTGCGCGTGGGCGATGGTTCGGGCTATGCTCAGCCCCAGGCCCACGCCGCCGGTTTCACGGCTCCGCGAGCGTTCCAGGCGATAGAAAGGCGCGAAGACCTCGTCCAGTTCACCATCTGGAATACCGGGGCCGTTGTCATCGACCACGATCTTTACGACACCCTGACACGAGGAGACCTTCACTTTGGCATGGCCACCATACTTGATGGCGTTTTCGATAAGGTTCGTGAGGGCCCGCCTGAGCGCGAACGGACGACAGGAGTATTTCAGTGGCGGGGTTTCCTCGAATTCCACCTGATGACCGGCGTCCGTCATATTGTCGCAAATGCTCGCCACCAGCGACGGCAGGTCAACGATGCGGGGCTCCTCTTGCTCCGCGTCGTCTTGCGCGAAAGCCATGGTGGACGCGATCATACTCTCCATCTCGGCCAGAGTGGCCAGCGTTTTCCGTTTTTCCTCCTCGGGCTCGATGTATTCGGCGCGCAGACGCAGGAGTGTTATTGGTGTCCTGAGGTCGTGGGAGATCGCCGCCAGCATTCGCGTTCGATTCTCGATGAGGCGGCGCAACCGTTCTTGCATCTTGTTGAACGCGCGAATGGCTTGGCGAACCTCCAGTGGTCCGGCCTCTTCAACGGGCGGCACATTGACGTCGCGTCCCAATCGCTCGGAAGCGCTGGCGAAGGCGCGAAGGGGCCGGGTCATACGCCGCACGACCCACAGCGACAACAGAGCAACGGCGATCGTCATCAGAGCCGTCGAGAGAACCGCTTGGTTGGACCAGAAATGTTCGGACTTCGGGAAGGTAGTCGCAAAGTTTACCCATTGCCCGTCGTGAAGGCGAACCGACGCTTTGACCGCGTGCTCGAGCGGCGCGCCAGTCATTATTTGCGCCACGTGAGCCCGCACCCAAGACATCGGCGATGAAGCGTCGAGATGATGGCGGGCGTCAGGCACCTCCAGCCACTGAACGACGACATGCGAGGAATCGGCTGGAATCAAACGCGCCAGATATCTCTCCAGCACTGCCGATCGCCAGTCGTCATCGGTCGGTTGCGCCAGCAGACTCTCCGGGGCCAGGGTCACATGGAGCGACGGGCTGTTGGCGGCATGGACGAAGCGCCCGCGCAAATCCGGCGGAGTCTCCTGCAAAAGTCGGGTGATCTCCGCGATACGGAGCGCCATCTGTTGGTCGCTCGCAAGCACCAGCATCTCGGCGCGATCCGAGAAGTAGATCGCCATGCTCAACAAATGCGAAACGGTAAGCCCCACCAGCAAGACCAGGATCGTTTGTCCTGCGAGACTCCGCGGTAGCAGGCGTCTCATGCGGACTCAACGGCGGGCGTAAACACATACCCGCCGCCCCACACCGTTTTGATGATCGTCGGGTTCTTCGGGTCCTCTTCGATCTTCTTACGCAAACGGCTCACCAACGTATCGATGCTTCGATCAAAGGGTGTCGCCTCGCGACCCTGGGTCAGATCGATGAGTTGATCGCGATTAAGCACCCTCCCCGGATGCTGGGCGAAGACGTGCAGGAGATTGAACTCGCCCGTGCTTAACGAGATCACGGTTCCATCGGCGTCCTCGAGTTCCCTTCGCGCAATGTTGAATTTCCAGCTTTCGAACATCACGACGGGTTCCTCGGGTGGAGCGCCGCGCTCGGGAAAACTTTGAGCGCGCCGCAATACGGCTCGTACGCGCGCAAGGAGTTCTCTCGGACTGAACGGCTTGGGCAGGTAGTCGTCGGCGCCCATCTCCAAGCCAACGA
The DNA here is from genome assembly GCA_963771545.1 of uncultured Alphaproteobacteria bacterium. Lineage (GTDB taxonomy): Bacteria > Pseudomonadota > Alphaproteobacteria > Rhodospirillales > Defluviicoccaceae > CAKZLS01. The sequence continues at coordinate 1,776,893 of CAVYTX010000002.1, read as the reverse complement.
TACGATCGGTTTCCTCGCCCATCGCCGTCAGCATGACCACCGGAATGTTCGATTTTCCACGCAATTCCCGGCAAATAGTTAGACCATCCTCACCCGGCAGCATCAGGTCCAGAACGATCAAATCGACCTGACTGCTGTCCAGCACCTTGCGCATGGCCCTACCGTCCTGGGCGGTGCTGACCCGGAAGCCATGCTCTCCCATGAACTTGGCCACGAGATCACGGATCTCCCGATGATCGTCGACCACGAGAATGTGCGGAATGTCCTTCATGGTGCAAAGTATATGAAAGGTAGACACGGCTGGCGGAAGAAAAATGTCACAAGCCTTGTCAATGTAGCCGGTTGACAAGGTTTGGCACAAATTAACGCGCCGCTCTCCGAATTCTTATCCTGACGGGCGTGGCGTTCTGTTGCTGACGCCGTGAACACAGCCCCGGCGATCGCAGGCGACCCCCTACGTCGCAGTTCCAGCGAGCACCCATGACAGAAGTCCGCCGGCCATGATGGCCATCGCCACATAGGCCGCGATCGTCTTGATGTGGCCGTCGCCTTCCATGTCGTGCGCCATCGCGCCGTGTTCCTTAACATGCTGGCGCCAGAGATAGATAAGCCAGCCGGTGACGCCGACGAACAGCATGTTCAACCAGAATGTATAGTCGATTTTGAACTGGACGACCTCGGTGACCGCCTTGCCGCTCTCGGGAACGATACCGAGAAGCGCGAAAAGGCCGCTCAGGATTAGCGCGGTGGCGACGATGCTGACGTACATGACGCCGGCGATGTAGAGCGCCACCCGCCAGCCGTAGTACTTGGCGTTGACGGCCACCAGGGGCGGCACCATGAGGTCCGAGTAAATAAACCCCATGACCCCCGCGAACAGCACGCCGTTGGCGTTCAGCACGGTCGCCAGAGGGATGTTGCCCATGGAGCCGATGAAGGTCGCGGCGGCCACGAATGGCGCGAGCGCCGCGTTCTCCAGGGCGACCAGCCACGCCGGTAGCTCCGAGGCCATGTCCACGAGAAAGATCCGGGCCCACCACGCCTCCGGCACCAGCACGGCGACGAAGCCGGCAATGGTGAACCCGATCAGGATTTCCTTCCACACCATGCGCCAGTCCATGACGAATTTGTTGCCGACCAGGTGCCAACCCATGCGGGTGCGAATCCGCTCCCGCCAGTCGAAATCCTGTTCCTCTTCGCCGGTGTCCTCCGACACTTTCTCCCGCGCTTCTTTAAGCCACGCCTCGGGATAGGTCGCCCGGATCAACAGGCTGCTGATGGCGATCAGAACCAGCCCGCCGACAACCTCGGCGGCGAGAAATTGCCAACCGAGAAAAATCAAAATCAGGATACCGAGCTCGATGACCAGGTTGGTCGAGGCGAACATGAACGCCACGGCGGCCAAGAAATGAGCCCCCTTGAGGATAAGGGAGCGCGCCGCCGCCAGCGCCGCGAACGAGCACGACGACGACGCCGAGCCGAATACCGTCGCGAGGGAAATGCTGTGGAGGTCGGCGGCGCCCATGTGCCGGGTCAGCTTGTCCTTCGGTACGAAAGCCTGAATCATGCCACTCACGAAGTATCCGAGCACGAATGCCCAGCCGGCTTTCCAGAAAAATCCGAGCGACGTTCTCGCCGCCTCGCCGTAAATCTGCAGATCGTGGCATCCTGCATATTCACCTTCCAGTTACGATTGTCGATGACGACATCATCGACAGCTGAATTTCGAACCTATGAATGCCGCCTGTGCGGCCCCTCCGTGGTCTCACGGCGCGGTCGGAGAAACAACGCTTCAAAACCGAATATCAGTGCGATCCCGATGATCGAAACTACGATGATCAAGGGGTCGGATAACGCCTTCATGACCATGAATGCGCTCAGCATGACGGTGTCGAGGGCGATCGCGCTCAGAAGGAGGACGGCGCTGGCCTTCACGTCTCGCCGCAGATGGCGGAACACGCCCCAGTGAACGGCAATATCCATGATGAGATAGAAGATCACGCCGAGCGAAGCGATGCGGCTGAGATCGAAGAAGATCGTCAAGAGGGAGGCGATGACGACCGTGTAAACGAGCGTGTGCTTTTGAATCCGGCCAGGCATACCGAAATGCCGATGCGGGATCAACTCCATGTCGGTCAGCATGGCGAGCATGCGGGAAACGGCGAAAACGCTGGCGATCAAGCCGGAAGCGGTGGCGACAATGGCCATCGCCACGGTAAACCAGAGGCCATAGTCACCGAGCGCGGGCCGCGCGGCCTCGGCGAGAGAAAAGTCCTTGGCGCCGATAATTTCAGAAAGCGTTAGACTGGAGCCGACCGCAAATGCAACCAGCACGTAAATCACGACACAAATCGCGATCGAGAAGATGATGGCGCGACCGACATTCCGATGCGGGTCGACAAGTTCCGAACCACTATTGGTAATTGTCGTGAAACCCTTGTAGGCGAGAATCGCGAGAGCGACCCCGGCCAGAAAGCCCTCGGGCGACGTCTCAATGCCATCGCCGCTCGCCGGTTCGAAACTTATGCCGGCGGCCCATAAAGTGGCCAAGGCGAAGACAACAATTCCGCCGATCTTGGCGAGGGCCATCGCGAACGAAAAAGCGCCGACCAGCCGGTTGCCAGAAATGTTGACGAGAAAAGCGCAGAAGATCAGCCCGACCCCGAGTGCGGGAACAAGCAGGCGGGTGTACTCAGTGTCGAACACCTGTAGCGCATAGGTTCCGAAGGTGCGGGCCACCAGGCTTTCGCTAATAACCATGGAGGCGGCCATCAGCAGCGCACACGCCCCCGTCATCACGCTGGGCCCGTATGCTTTCTGCAGGAACATTGCGATGCCGCCGGCCGAGGGATAGGCGTTCGACATCTTGATGTATGAATAGGCGCTGAACCCCGTCACGATCGCGGCGGCAAGGAAAGCGAGGGGAAAGAGGGCGCCGGCGAGTTCGGCGACCTGACCGGTCAGTGCGAATATGCCGGCGCCGATCATCACGCCGGTTCCCATCGAAACGGCGCCGAGCAGGGTAACACTGTTGGCCTTGTAGTCGTCCTTCATCGACGCGCCGCCTTTGGCGCCCGCGGATTGTGGCGAGGTGGTCCGTTTTGCAATGGCGATTTTGGTCGTGGGTTTTTCCTATCTCTAGCGGGCCCGCCGTCCGTCGCGGGGTGAGATTTTTTCGAACGAAGGACCTTCACCGCGATGGGAATAATCGAAATGGCTCCCAAGCCAAGAATGATGGCGGCCAACTTCGTCGCGTCGGCCGAGGCCAATTCTTCACCGAAATGCGCCAAGAGAAAGCTGGCCGGAACAATGCCCGCCAGCGTCGCGATCGCGAAACGCCAAAGCTTGAGTGGCGTGACACCCGCCGCATAACTGATGAGATCGAAGGACAGGAAGGGCATGAGCCGCGATACGAAGACAATGCCCATGAGGGCGTGCTGAGAGCGCGGATGCCGGAACGCCAGTCGATCACCGAACCATCGCTGTATCGCCTCGTATCCGAGAAAACGAGCGATCCCGAATGCGATGAGCGCTCCCATTTCCGCGCCGATGAGAACATAGATCGTTCCCCAGGTGTGGCCATAGGCCACGCCGGCGGTCAGCGCGATGGGCGCGCTGGGTATCGGGCTTGCGACGACGGCGAGCGTCATCAGGCCGACGATGGCAACTGGTCCCCACGGCCCGAGACGGAGGATCTCGTCGCGAAGGGTCGCGCCGTCGAGAACGGTCGCCAAGACCTCCGTTTCGGATTGAAGCCAAAGTGTTCCCAGCAGCATGAACACGATCGCGAACGCAGCCAGGAGCTTTGCGAGCGTGCGCCACTTTCTTGACCGCCCTCTCGACGGTTCTTCCGCCGACCGGGGCGCAATCCTGGTTTCCACTCCGCCGCCTCAGCTCTCGATCAACCGGCGGCGTTCTTCATACTCCGCCTTGTCGATCTCGCCGCGCGCGAAGCGCTCCTTGAGAATATCGAGAGGCGTCTTATCGGAGGTGGCGGCTGGTGACGAACGGTGTCCCGCGCCGCCGAGCCAGCGAACAACAAGAACGGCCACGGCGACGATCGCGGCGAAGAAAAGGATCATTATCAGCGATCCGATGATCATTCCGGGCCACCCGCCGTCCCACATCATATGGGCGCCGTAGTTATCGTCCGCTGGTTGGGCCCGGGCGAGCGAGGGAATGGCCGCCATTGAAACCGCGCCCACGAGTATCGCCCCCAAAACCGTGGCGCTCTTCTTTCGTGGGGCTTCAGTAGTCGTACTACGCGCGTCCGTGACGTCGATTTGGCGCGTGGTCAGCGGACGATGTTTCATGGCTCGTTCCCCTCGTTGATGTTGAGCGCCGTTCCCCATCGACGGGTGCGACATGCCGGGACACGGCATCTATTGTTTGCCGGCCTTGCCGTCCTCCATGTCCATCATCATCTCCTGCTGGCCCATCATCTGCTCCATCATTTGTTGCATCATGTCCATGCGCTCATGCATTTGCTGCATTTGACCTTGCATACTATCCATCATGCCGCCTTGGCCGCCGCCCATCATGCCGCCTTGGCCGCCGCCCATCATGCCGCCTTGGCCGCCGCCCATCATGCCGCCTTGGCCGCCGCCCATCATGCCGCCTTGGCCGCCGCCCATCATGCCGCCTTGGCCGCCGCCCATCATGCCGCCCATGGATTGCATCTGCTCATGCATCTTGTTCATGTGTTCTTGCATCAGCTTGCGACGTTCCGCGGGATCGGTCGTTCGTTGGGCCTCATCCATCATCCGCTGCATCTGTTCAAACGGGTCGCTTGGCTGTTGCGCCGGCGCGGGTTGTGCGAGGGCCGCGGGTGCGAGCGCGATTGCAACGGCGCTCGCCATGATTGTCTGTCGAAGGTTCATGTTCTTCTCATCCTTGTGTTGAGGCCACAGGACACGGCATCGCCCGGCCGGGGCCTCGGGCACGGCGAGCGACATCTCTCCGATTGTCTTGAAGCTGGGCGGGCTCCAAAACTGACGCGCCCTCCGCTCCCTAAAACCACAGCCGGACGCCGGCGACGAACGAGACGCTGCTGACGTTCTCTCCCTCGTCGCGGGCAAAGTCCTCGGTTTTTCCCACAAGCCGCGTCCACGAGACGCCGATATAAGGCGCGAACTCCCGCACGATCTCATAGCGCAGCCGCAGCCCCAGTTCGGCGGTGCTCAAACCGGAACCGACGCCGAGCTTCTTGACGTCCTGAACGGCGAAGTTCAACTCCGTGCGCGGCTGGAGAATGAGCTTCTGGGTGAACAGAAATTCATACTCCGCTTCCAGGCGCGCGGACACGTCGCCTTCGTCGCTGACGAACCCGGCCGCGTCGATTTCGAACCAATAGGGCGCGAGGCCCTGAACGCCGAGGACGCCAAACGTGCGCGAGGGATCGGGTTTGAAGTCATGGCGCACCCCGGCCTGCACATCGAAGAACGGCGCGATGGCGCGGCTGTAGAGCGCCTGCAGTTCGGCCTCCTCGACCCGTTCCCGCTCGAACAAATATTCGCCTTCGGACTTGATCCAGAGCTTGTTGTAATCACCGCCGACCCAACCCTCGGCGTCCCACACCAAAAGGCCGTCGCCCTCGTTGGTCTGATATTCCAGGCGGTCGGTCTTGAAGAAATAGAAGGTCTGCGAGTCCATGACCGGTTCCGGCCAATCCGCCGGCGCGCCGTCGGGCTGGGTTTCCTCGGCGGCTGCGCCGCCGGCCACCAGCAGGCCCATGAGGACCGGGAGAAATCGCGCGCCGCCGGTCATGACGGATCTCCCTCGTAGGGCGTCACCTCGACGACCCGGAACATTCCCATCTCCATGTGATAAAGAAGGTGGCAGTGGAACGCCCACCGGCCCGGCGCGTCGGCGTTGATCAGCACCGACAGGCGCTCGCCCGGTTTCACGTTGACGGTGTGCTTGCGCGGAATATGGGCGCCGTGTCCGTTCTCAAGTTCCATGAACATGCCGTGCAGATGGATCGGATGCTCCATCATGGTGTCGTTGACCAAGATCAGCCGCAGGCGTTCGCCCAAACTGAACGGGATCGGCCCCTTGACCTCGGAGAACTTCTTGCCGTCGAACGACCACATGTAACGGTCCATGTTGCCGGTGAGGTGGAGTTCGATTTCCCGCTGGGGAGGGCTTTGGTTGTAGGGCGTGACCGACTTGAGATCGGTGTAGACAAGCACGCGGTGGCCGACGTCCTCCAGGCCTGTTCCGGGCTCGCCGAGACGGTCGCGCTCGAAGGTCGCCACCGTGATGTTGCCCAGGCCGTGGCCGTCGGAGCCATGGCGGGCGACGATCGGCCCGGCCTTCTCCATCATGCTGCCCACCTTCCCGCCACCCGTCTGGCCGCCGTGGCTTTGGTCCATTCCCATATGGCCGGCATGCGAGCCCATTCCTTTGTTCTTGGACATATCCATGCCCTTGCTCTTGGACATATCCATGTCCTCCATTTTCATCCCCATGTCGACCATGGTCCGCAGGGGCCGCTCGCGCAGCGGCGGAACCGGACCGACCAGGCCCTTTTGCGTCGCCAGCGTGCCGCGGGCGTAGCCGCTGCGATCGAGCAATTCCGCCATGATCGTGTATGCAACCCGGTCTCGGGGAGAGACAATGACGTCGTAGGTTTCGGCGACGGCGATCTGAAACTCGTCGACGTCGACCGGCTCGACGTTCTGGCCGTCGGCTTGCACCACGGTCATGGGAAGACCTGGAATGCGGACGTTGAAATAGCTCATCGTCGAGGCGTTGATGAAGCGCAGCCGCACCCGCTCTCCGGGTTTGAACAGACCGGTCCAGTGGGTCCGGGGTCCCTGACCGTTCATCAGGTAGGTGTAATTGTGGCCGGTGATGTCGGCGATGTCGGTAGGATCCATGCGCATCTTGCCCCAGGCCAGGCGGTCCTTGAGTATCGCGCCCAGCCGGGCCGCCTCGACGTCGTCGAAGAAGTCTCCCACGGTGCGCTTCTGATAATTCAGGGAGTCGCCCATTTTCTTGAGCTTGGCGAACAGCCGGTAAGGATCGTCGAAGGTCCAGTCCGCTAGAACCACAACGTGCTCGCGGTCATAGGCGAACGGCTCGGGTTCGGCCGGATCGATGATCAACGGCCCATAGTGGCCGAGTTGCTCCTGAAGCTTCGTATGGCTGTGGTACCAGTAGGTGCCGCTCTGCTTGACGGGATAGCGGTAGGTGAAGGTCGCGCCCGCCTCGATGCCGGGAAAGGTAACCCCCGGCACGCCGTCCATCCGGAACGGCAGAAGAATGCCGTGCCAGTGGATGGACGTGGCCTCCGGAAGCCTGTTGTGCACCCGGATGGTGACGGTTTCGCCCTCCTTGAAGCGCATGATCGGTCCGGGAATCCCGCCGTTCAGCGTCATCGCCAAGCCCTGCCGGCCGTCGATGGCGATCGGCTTTTCGGCGATGGTCAGGTCGAATTCGTGGGCGCCGGTGCGCGGGTCGCCGGGCGCGCGCGTTCCCGTGATGTTGCGCGCCCAAGCCGGAAGCCAAGGCTGAAGCGCCGCGAGCGCGGCCGCGGAAGGCACGGTTTTGAGAAGGCGTCGTCTCGTGATCACGTTTCTCTCTCCCTCATGTGGGGCCGTTTCAGGCCGCCCGCAGTGGCCCCGCCTACTCGGCCACGTCGACTTGTCCCACCAAGTCGCGGAACACACTCCACGATGCCGACCGCGGTTATAGGCGGCGGCTGTTTCCAAAGTTTGTCAACCCGTTGGCGATTTGTAACAAAGTTTGCCGGTATCCAGACTCCCAGACGCCCGAGCAGGGTCCGGTTGACGGCGTGCGAGGCAGTGGCGACCTTCGGCGTCACTGTTGTTCTTCTGCCGCGGCCTTGGGCGCGCCCGGCGCCATGGCCCGGTAGTCCTCCGGGGACATGTCCGGCAGGCGACCCAGAAAAGCGACGACAGCCCACAGATCCTCGTCCGTATGGGTGGGGCCGAAGGCGGGCATCCCAGTCATCTTGACGCCGTTCTTGACGATCCAGAAAAGCTGCGGCGGGGCCCACTCTTTGACCGCCTCCGCCAAGTCGGGCGGCTCGGGCCGCAGGCCCCGGCCCACTTCTGACGGCTTGACCCCGGGTGCGCCGTGGCACTCCACGCAGGTCTCGCCGAAGTGCTCGAGCCCTTTGCGGACCTGATCCTCGTCGAAGCGCTGCGGAGCCGTGATGTCTTCGGCGCGCGCCGTAACCGAATTGTGCATCGTCGTGTGTAGCGCCCAGCGGATGGCCGGGTTGTGGGGCGCCGTGGCCGCGACATTGTAAATCCACGAATAGATGAAGGCGATCCAGCGAGAATCACCGCCACGATCCCAAGCATGAACCCCAGAAAAATTTTCACGTCGGTCCTCCGTCAGACAGAGCAGGCTCGAGAACAGAACGCCCATGCGCGCGAAACGGTTCCCGACGCTTTCGCCCGCTGTCATGCGACCCTTTGGACCTCTGGTTGCTCCACAGCCATTGGCGCGGGACCAAATGAAAAATTGTCACACGATTTGTCGGCGGGGGCGCTCGGCAAACTTTGTCAACAAGAGTGGGGATGCCGGACAAACTTGAGCAACACCGATGCTCTTAAATGCGGTTCAAGCAATCGATACGGAAAAGGAGCTTTCGATTTTGAAACCGATACTTATGAGCACCGCCGCGGCAGCTGTGGCCGCCACTTTCGCCCTGACAGGCTCGCCCAGTTTCGCCGACCCCGCCCACCACGGCGATGCGGATGCGGGAAAACAGTTGTCCAAGGGAGTTGTTCAGTCCCAGGGCATGACTCACGGGATGATGGATCATGGTCTGAGCATGATCGGACCTCATGGAGTCGACTCGGCTTTGGCCAACAGCATCAAGGATAGGCTGGCGATTACCGAGGATCAGCAGCCGGCCTGGCAGGCCTATATCGGCGCGCTCCAGGATAATGCCGAAGCGATGCGCTCCATGCATGACGCCATGGACAAGGTGCACGATCCGAACACGAGCGCGCAGGACGTGCGCGTTCTGATGGACGGCATTCACAAGTCGCAGCGCCAAGCCCTTGAAGATGTGCAAGCCGCGCACAGCGCGTTGCTCGACGTTCTTACGGACGATCAAAAGCGCGCCGCGCGCACGCTTGTCTTGCATGGTGAGCTCATGGGTCGATCCATGGGGACAACCAGAATGATGGGCGGACAAGGAATGATGGCGCCCTGCGAGAGCGATACCGGCGGAGGCGCTCCGTCCAAGACATAGAAAGAGAACATGGCCCGCCGGCGCAACGACGCCCGCGGGCTTGGAGGAAGGGAAGGATAAACAGATGTGGGATGAGGGCTCGTTACATCACGAAATGATGGAATGGAGCGAAAGCTCTTGGCACTGGCTTTTCGGCTTTCACGGCATCCTGTCCGCCCTTTTCCTCGCCGTCATTGTCGTCGTCCTCGGCTTGCTCATCCGTGATTTGCGAAGAGATTACGGAGAACGAGCCGCGCCGGCCGCGAGGGTCGGGAAACCAAGCATCAATACAGGAGAAGCACATGTCCAAACTCATTTGGTCAGACGATCTTGAGACGAAGGTGCAGCAGATCGATACCCACAATCAGAGCCTTTTCTTCGTGCTCAACGAGCTTTTCGCCTCGGACTATCCTTGCGAAATGCGATCGAGGATGTGCCACAAGATCGAGGATACCATTGTCTATCTGACAAGAAACTTCCTTCGGGAAGAAGCTCTCATGGCCGACGCCGGCTATCCCGACCTTGACGAACACAAGAGCGAACACAGGGTTTTTCTGGACGAACTGTTGCGGCTGCAGCGCACCCTTGAGTGCGGCCGATACGACACCTCCAAGATGTTCGATCTCCTTTCCAGCTGGGCCCTGGCTCATATCGAGATCTGGGACAAGCCGCTCGGCAAGCACATTCGCTCAACCTCTTTCAAGAATGCGCCCCTCGCGGCCGAGCCAATGTCGGCCGACACAGACCGCGCCGAACCGCATACCGCCTCAGGCCAATAGGAGATCCAGATGGAAGGGGTACTGCCGCTGCTTCTTTGGGGCGGGTTGTTTTTTCTGATGATGCGCTTCGGATGTGGCGCGCACATATTCGGTCATGGCCACGGAAAGAAAAGCGGACACGACCACTCTGATCATGTGGAAAAGCCGGCAGCGAAGACCGAGGAGCTGACCTGGACCGCTCCCGAAAAGGACATCGATCCCGTCTGCGGCAAGGAAGTTCATACCGAACACGCCAGGTCCAGCGTTCATAATGGCTGGGTCTACTATTTCTGCTCTCGCGAATGCCGGGACGTGTTCGAGGTGGCTCCCGAGACGTATCTAGGAGGAAAGGGCAACGGTCATGCCGATCCCGCCGTACCCAGCCTCGAGCATCACCGGGAGGAAGGCCGCGGCAATGCCTGACCCGAGCGACGTGGCAATCCCAAGAACGCTCTCGGGGACTCCCTTGCCGTTGGTTCCCAACCGGCGCATTCCGGTGTTCGCGCTTGGCATGAGCCTCGGCCTTTTCCTGTCCGTGACCTACGTTTTTTGCGTGGGCTTCGATCTCCTGTTTCCTCAGTGGGCAATGTACGAGATGTGGTTGAAGCTTCTTCCCGGCTTCGCCTGGTTGACGTGGCAGAGCTTTCTATTGGGGCTGGTCGAGACGTTCGCATACGGCTGGTACATCGCCCTGGTGTTCGCGCCTCTCTACAACTTTTTCGCGACAAGACGCGTCTGAACGGAAGCAAACAACCGACATGAGCGCGAATGACATGGATATTCGAAACGAGACATACATAAGGACCGGACATGTGGAACAAACCGGCGATTTCGTCCATGAGGTTCTTATCGATAACCGGCAGGTTTTCTTGCACTGGCTGATCCGGCGTGTCGGAAGCAGGGACCGCGCGGAAGACTTGCTTCAGGAATTCTATCTTCGGGCCAAGAAAAACGCTCCAAATTTGCAAGCCAAAACGAAAGTCATTCCTTGGCTCTACCGAGTACTTCACTCGACCCTGATCGACTTCCTGCGCGCCGAAGAGGTCCGTAAAACGCACGAGGCGGACTTTGCCTGGTTCCAGGAAATCCATGCCAGCGGCAGCAACGGCTCATTCCTTGGCCAATCCTTAGGCGAGGTTTGTCACTGTTTGCATCAAGCCATGGCCAAATTGCAGCATGGTTACAGAGAGCTTCTTAACCGTATCGATCTCTTGGGGCATGACCGACGCACCGTTGCGGATCAACTCAGCCTCACGCTGAACAATCTGGCGGTGCGCGGGCATCGCGCACGGCAGGCCCTCAAGCAGTCATTGCTCGGAATGTGCTCGACGTGTCCGGAGCACGGGTTTCGGAACTGCGAATGTGACGTTCCCGGATCCGGCGCACGTCCGGCTTAAGCTTGCGCCATTCTACTGTAATAAAACCGCCCGCTTGCCGTCTTATACATGGAACAGGGGTCTGAAGTCGTCCAAGCGCCCGCGCGAAAACGAATAAATTTTTTGACGGAGCAACAATGGCTGTCACCAAAAATGCAACGCGCCATGCGCAAGAAGCTGCGAAAGCCTCGATGCAGGCGATCAAGGAACCGCCCGGCGTGAAGGGTACGGCCGACTATTTCGGGATCTCTATTGGCGGGACGGCCTGCACGCCCCCCCTCACCGAGGAGGAATGCATGATCGACTGCCATCCTAGAGACAATGGCTGTAACAGTCGCAAGACATGTGGACCGGTGCAATGAATGAAGGATTCCGCAGCCTGCAGGACCTGTTCGGCGCCGCCAAGGGGTTGGGGCCTATCCGCGTGGCAGTGGTCAACGCGGGACAACGCAGCGTCCTGGAGACCCTGCGGGAAGCAGAGTTGCTGGGACTCTGTCGATCCCCTTCTGATCGGGGACCCGGCATCGATCAAGCGGCTCGCCAACGAGTTGGACTGGTCCATGGATGATGCGTGTCTGATCGCCGTCGAAAGCAATGCCGCCGCTGCGGGGAAGGCGGTCGAATTGGTGCGGCAACGGGCAGCCGACGCGATCATGAAAGGTCAGGTGCACACGGACACCCTCATGCACGCGCTCCTTCACGACGACCGCGGATTGCGGGTGGCTGGGCGGCGAGTTAGCCACGTGTTCGTGACCGACATTCCCGCTTATCCGAAGCTGCTGTACATCACCGACGCTGCGATCAACATAGCGCCGGACCTGAACGCCAAGGCGCAGATCGTCCAGAATGCGGTCGAGGTAGCGCGCATCCTCGGCGTCGAGCGACCAAAGGTGGCGGCGCTATCGGCGGTTGAGACCGTCAACCCCGCCATTGCCTCCACGCTTGACGCGGCCTGCCTCTCGCTGATGGCGCAGCGCGGACAGATTTCCGGCGCCATTGTCGACGGTCCGCTGGCGTTCGACAACGCCATCTCCGCCGCGGCCGCCCGCGAAAAAGGGATCAAATCGGAAGTCGCCGGCAATGCCGACATCTTGCTCGTTCCGGATCTGGTGTCCGGCAATATCCTGGCGAAGAACCTGGAATATCTGGCCGGAGCGACCGCGGCCGGCATCGTTGCCGGCCTCGCGGCGCCCGTGATCCTGAGCTCGCGCGCCGATCCTGCTCCAGCGAGACTGGCGGGTCTCGCCTTGGCGGTTCTCATGTTCCGCCGCGGGACCTATGACGAGCTGGAGGCGAGCCTCGCGGAGACTGAGTTCTACCTTTCATTGCGCGCCGCAGCCCGAGGCCGCGTGCTGCCCGACCACACCGTAGCCTTCGACAGGAGACAATTTCCCAATGGAGACGATCGATCTTAAGAGCCGAAAGGGTTTGGTCATCGGCATCGCCATCGAGCACAGTCTCGCCTGGTCGGCGGCGCAACACTTTCGCAACGCCGGTGCCGATCTCGCGATCACCTACCTGAACGACAAGGCGAAGCCGTTTGTCGAGCCGCTGGCGCGACAGCTGGAAGCTCCAATATTCCATCCCTGCGACGTGACGCAGCCGGGAAACGTCGAGGCGATCTTCAAGACCATTCAAGAGAAATGGGGTCGGCTTGACTTCCTGTTTCACGCCGTCGCTTGGGCGCGCAAGGAGGACTTGCACGGCCGGCTCACCGACTGCTCGGCGGACGGGTTCGCCGAGTCCATGCTCATCTCATGCCATTCCTTCATCGCCATGGCAAAGCTTGCCGAGCCGCTCATGGATAAGGGCGGCAGCCTCATGACGCTCAGCTACCTCGGAGCCGAGAAGGTAGTCGACCACTACAATGTCATGGGCCCGGTGAAGGCGGCGCTGGAGTCCTCTGTGCGGTATCTGGCGCACGAACTGGGCAGCAAGGCGATCCGGGTGAACGCAATCTCTGCGGGTGCGGTGAAGACCCGGGCGGCATCGGGCATCGAACACTTCGACGAGTTGTTGAATGAGTTCGTTCGTAAGGCCCCTCTCCAGCGCGTCGTGGACGCTTGCGAGATCGGCCGCTCGGCGCTGCTGCTGGCCAGCAACTACACGGGAGCGATCACCGGAGAGGTTATTTACGTAGACGCCGGCTAAGAAGCCGTCTTGAAACTCAATTTTTGGCTGGATTGGCGGGTTCAGATGTGATTCCAAACGGTTGTCAAAGCTAGTTTGGAGGGGCACATGTGGACACCGACCACCCGGCGGCAACATAGCCGCGATCATCTGCGTTATGGAAGCGATCTGAGCGATGCGGAGTGGGAGATCATCGCGCCGTTCATGCCGCCGCCGGCGCGGACCGGCCGGCCCCGCGAATGGCCGATGCGCGAGATCATGAACGCCATCTTCTACGTCCTGCGGGCCGGCTGCGCCTGGCGCATGCTGCCCAAGGACTTCCCGCCGATGACGACGGTCTACGGTTGGTTCCTGCGCTTCCGCCGCGAGGGCCTGTTCGAGACCATCAACCACCATCTCGTCGCGCTCGACCGCGAGCGGGTCGGGCGGGAGGCCAGTCCGTCGGCGGCGGTGATCGACAGCCAGAGCGTCAAGACCGTCGAAGCCGGCGGCCCCAGGGGCTACGACGGGGCCAAGAAGATCAAGGGCCGCAAGCGCCACGCCATGGTCGATACCGATGGGCGGGCGCTGGTGATTCAAGCCCACCCGGCCGACATTCAGGATCGCGACGGCGCGATCCCGCTGCTCAAGGCGTCGCGGCGATCGTTCCCCTTCGTCGAACTCGCCTTCGCCGACAGCGCCTATGGCGCCCAGCGGGTCAAGGACGCCACCTGCATCGCCATCGAGGTGGTCAAGAAGATCGCTGACCAGGTCGGCTTCCAGGTCCTGCCAAGGCGATGGGTGGTCGAGCGCTTCTTCGCCTGGATCAACCGTAACCGAAGGCTCGCCAAAGACTTCGAAGCCACCATCGCCTCCGCCCAAACCTTCCTCTACGCCGCTTCCGTCATGATGCTCACCCGACGCTTGGCACGCTCAACATGAGTTTCGAGTTCGAACTCTACTGCTTCCGCGGAAGTGTTGAGCATGTACTGCTCAAAACGGTTAATGACCTCGACAGATAAAATTACACCCAGATCCTCTGCCATAGGGATCTTTTCCCGCATGCTTTTAAGGCTCTGATTCCGAATCAGTTTCTTCTGTTCGATGCTCTCCAGATCGTTGGCGGGCCAGAAGCTGTGCACCGTTCCTCCAATGCCTCCTCCGCCCATATCGGCAACTCCTTTAATCATCTCTTTCATGAAGTTGACGCCCGTTTTGCGGATATTCTCATCGAGTGAAGAAACATTGTTCTCCGGGGGCAGGCCGATGCCGTAACTAAGGACAATTCCCTCGCGCTGAGCCTCCTCACGAAGCGCGGCGCGTTCGTCTGAACTCATCACAGCGATGGTGCCCCATTGATTTCAAGTTGGTCAAAACCCAGATTCTTCACTTTTTTAATATAGGGAAGAAAATCTACGTCCCACTCCTGGGTCCAGTACGCGTAATAAATGCCAATATTTCTCATCCGAATCTCCTTTGACTGCATTCAAGTATTCACAGTAGTTCCACTATGGGACTGCTGTATTCGGCGCCTATACGCAGGAATATCCACCATCAACCATCAGGTCCATGCCCGTGGTGAACGAGGAGGAGTCATCCGCCAAATAGAGGACTGCCCCCACCAATTCTTCGGGAGTTCCCATGCGCCCCGCTGCGGGGTCATGGCCGTCCACACGCTTTTGCATCCTTCAGGAGCGGCTACCGTCATCTCGGTGCCGATATATATCCGGGACTCAGGCTGTTGACCCGCACATTGTGAGATGCCCACTCTACGGCGAGTGATTTGGTCAGCATGATGACCGCCGCCTTTGAAGTGTTGTAGGAACACTGGGGCTGGGGCACGTTGACAACGGAGCCGGACATGGATGCCGTATTGATGATCACACCGGATTTCTG
Source organism: uncultured Alphaproteobacteria bacterium (assembly GCA_963771545.1). Lineage (GTDB taxonomy): Bacteria > Pseudomonadota > Alphaproteobacteria > Rhodospirillales > Defluviicoccaceae > CAKZLS01. The sequence goes on along the minus strand of CAVYTX010000002.1, from coordinate 1,761,540 downwards.
TGCGATCATTTGGCGCCCTGCGGCGCGGCAGCAAAGAAAAACACCGTTGAGGTTGATATCCATCAGCCGCCGCCATGCGGCATACTCCATGTCCGCCGCCGCGGTATTGTCGGCAATACCGGCGTTATTAAAGGCAATATCGATCTTTCCCCATTCGCTAAGAGTTCGAACTCGAAACTCATGTTGAGCGTGCCAAGCGTCGGGTGAGCATCATGACGGAAGCGGCGTAGAGGAAGGTTTGGGCGGAGGCGATGGTGGCTTCGAAGTCTTTGGCGAGCCTTCGGTTACGGTTGATCCAGGCGAAGAAGCGCTCGACCACCCATCGCCTTGGCAGGACCTGGAAGCCGACCTGGTCAGCGATCTTCTTGACCACCTCGATGGCGATGCAGGTGGCGTCCTTGACCCGCTGGGCGCCATAGGCGCTGTCGGCGAAGGCGAGCTCGACGAAAGGGAACGATCGCCGCGACGCCTTGAGCAGCGGGATCGCGCCGTCGCGATCCTGAATGTCGGCCGGGTGGGCTTGAATCACCAGCGCCCGCCCATCGGTATCGACCATGGCGTGGCGCTTGCGGCCCTTGATCTTCTTGGCCCCGTCGTAGCCCCTGGGGCCGCCGGCTTCGACGGTCTTGACGCTCTGGCTGTCGATCACCGCCGCCGACGGACTGGCCTCCCGCCCGACCCGCTCGCGGTCGAGCGCGACGAGATGGTGGTTGATGGTCTCGAACAGGCCCTCGCGGCGGAAGCGCAGGAACCAACCGTAGACCGTCGTCATCGGCGGGAAGTCCTTGGGCAGCATGCGCCAGGCGCAGCCGGCCCGCAGGACGTAGAAGATGGCGTTCATGATCTCGCGCATCGGCCATTCGCGGGGCCGGCCGGTCCGCGCCGGCGGCGGCATGAACGGCGCGATGATCTCCCACTCCGCATCGCTCAGATCGCTTCCATAACGCAGATGATCGCGGCTATGCTGCCGCCGGGTGGTCGGTGTCCACATGTGCCCCTCCAAACTGGCTTTGACAACCGTTTGGAATCACATCTGAACCCGGCCATCCAGCCAAAAATTGAGTTTCAAGACGGCTTCTAACGATGGTGTCCACCATTTTCTGAACACCCTCTTCGCTGGTCACATCGCACTGAATCGCCAGAGAGCGGCGTCCCATCTCTTCGATTTCTTTTGAGACTTTCCGGGCGCCTTCTAAATCGACATCAACAATAGCGACATCCATGCCTTCTTTGGCTAAACCAAGTGAGACGACTTTTCCAATACCAGCTGCACCGCCGGTGGCATACGCTGTTTTATTAGCGAACTTTTTCATCTGTTTATCCTTTGCTTTTTCAATGGTTTCTTAATTGTTCATCCCGCTGCGGAATGCTTATTCCCTGCCTGCAGTAAATTACTGTCCCAAGACCAACGGGTTCATGTGTGGACGGCCTCCCTTCGCTGCTTACAGCAGCTTTTTCATCCTCGCCGAGATGTCGGGGTTTTCATAGAGGGCTTCGATCATTTCCGAATACACCGCCGTGAATGTTTCGTTGCCGATGAGATCGCCGAAGATGGGCTCGAGTTTGAGAAATGACAGCGCGTCATCCGGGGTCGCTTTCGCGGCTTGGTGCAACTCGTCCTTCATGGCGTCCACGATATCGAGACGCGCGCCGTGCCGGTCGACGCCCTTGTCGCTATAGAAACACCATGCGGCGATGACCAGGGTGGCGTATTTGATGCTGCCGCCGCGCTCCAGGTTTTCGGTGATCGTCGGGACCAGGAATACCGGCAGCTTGGCGGAGCTTTCCAGGCAGATCCGCGCCAGGCTGTCCTTGATGTTCGGGTTTCCGAACCGCTCGCTCAGGTTGTCCTTGTAAGCGTCCAGATCGATTCCTTCCACTGGGTCGAGCACCGGCGTGGCCTCCTCATCCATGAACCGGCGCAGATAGGTTGCGAAAAGCGGATCGGCCACGCAGCCGTCGATGGTTTTGTGTCCATGGATCGAACCCAGCAGCCCGAGGACGGAATGCCCGGCGTTGAGCAACCGCAGCTTCATCTTCTCGTAAGGCGTGACATCTGCGACAAACTGCGCCCCGGCCTTTTCCCACGCGGGCCTGCCATTCGAAAAACTGTCCTCGATGACCCATTGGGTGAACGGTTCGCAGGTGACCGGCCATTCGTCCTTCAATCCCATTTCGGTATCGAGGTACGCGATATCTTCCGGCGTCGTCACGGGTGTGATCCGGTCCACCATGGCATTCGGGAAACACACGTCGCTCTCGATCCACCGCGCGAACTCGGCATCCTGCCTGTCCGCGAATGCCAGCACCATCTTGCGCGTCAGGTCGCCATTGTGCTGGATGTTGTCGCACGACTGAATAGTAAAGGCCGAAAGCCCCTGGGCGCGGCGTTTCTTGAGCGCGGCGGTCAGATAGCCGAATACCGTCTTCGGGCTGGTGGGGTTTTCCAGATCGTGCCGCACATCGGGAGTGCCGAACTCGAACTCGCCGGTGGCGGAGTTGAAATTGTAGCCCCCCTCGGTGATGGTCAACGAGACGATCTTGGTGTCCGCGCTGGCCATCCTGTCGATGACGGCGCCGGGATCGTCGCAGCTCAGCATGAAATCGATGATCGAGCCGATGACGCGGGTTTCGACCTTTCCTTGGGGATGCTTCACGATCAACGTGTAGAGATAGTCCTGCGCTTTCAGGATATCCCCGATTTTGCGGTCGGCCTCGCGCAGGCCCACGCCGCAGATGCCCCAAGCGGACGCATCGGCTTCGTCCATCAGCGCATTGGTGTAATACGCTTCGTGTGACCGGTGAAATCCGCCGACGCCGATATGGACGATGCCGGCCTTGACCTTGCTCCGGTCATAGGATGGACGAACGATTTCGCCGGCGAGGCGGTGGAGGTTTTCCTGCTTCAGTTGAATGGATTCTGTCATAATGAAATCCTTGTGAGGCTTATAAATCCGGAACCTACCCGTCAGCGATTATGGTGCGCACATTCCATGATCGCTGACGCCAGACACCGTTACTCCGCGGGCACCTCGGCAACGGATGACCGTCCGGAGCTTTGCATCCTTTTGGAGAGCTGCAAATCCCACCACGCAAGCACGAAGTAGATGACCGTGCACCAGATCGTGACGTCGTAGAACAACTCACGGTTCACGTAGTAGTCGTAAAGATTGGGGCTGTTGAACAGGACACGCCAAGCGAGCACGGCCGGCACGATCAGACCAATCACGATCCAGATCGCCCGGATGATCTTGATCAATACGGTCGTGCCGCGGACGTGCTCGTGTTGTTCCTTCGCCGCCAGTTCGGCATGGTACGCTTCGACCTGTTTTTGGAACTCCTGCTCCCGCTTCTCGGCCTCGGGATAACTGCGATCGGCGCCATATTTCTTCGCGAGGATGATATAGGCAACGATCGAGACGACCCATGTCGGCAGGAACAGGTACACGAACGGGATGATGTTGAGGAAGTTTAACCCAAAGCCGAACACGAGGCATATTCCCCAGGTGATCAGCGCCGGCACGTTGTCCTTGACGCCCTTGAGGCGGTGCCAATTGCTCTTGTAGCCAAGCCGGGGAAAGATGTGCTGTTCGGCGAATACAATGCCGCCGAGGGGTACAAGAACAAGTCCCGCATAGGCAAGAATTGGCAGGATGCTGCGGTAGATGAACGGGAAACAGCTTGCGATCACAACCACGACGCCGACCATAAGCGTTACCCGTTGGCGTGAGATGGTGGGCATTACTGCCTGGGCTGCAAGACCGGCGCGATAGAGGTTGGGGTTGGCCGTTGTCCATCCCGCGATGATTACAATCACAAAACCGGTGGCGCCAAGCGCGTAGTAGGCTACATCCCCGGGTTCAACAACAGCGACACTCGATTTCATGATATAGGCCGTCGCCGCTCCCATGAGAGCCGCGGAAATCCAGGCAATGTAGTGGCCGAACATCATGCCGGTTGCGGTGCAAAGGCCGTAGATCGATTTCTTCGCGTAGCGCAGGAGCGCCATGTCGACGAGGCCAAAATGCGCGAAGGTGTTCGCGGCCCAGGCGAAGCCGATCACTTCCCACAATCCGATCCCGGGTTCCCCTTCAGCATTGATGCCGGTAAACACGGTCGTTCCCGCCAAATTCACGAAATCCGAGAAACTCGAAAGCGTCGTGTAACCGGTCAGCGTTTCGTTCAACGAAGGTATAAGCACCATGCCACCGGCCGTGAACATCACCATCAGCCAGGGTGTGCAAATAGTGGCAAACTCGGCCACCACATTGAAACCGTAGTAGGCCACGAGCACAGCGATCACGCTTGCCGAGGCGGCAATGAGTACAAACTAGACGCTGGTGGGATACGGATAGATCTGGGGAGGAATATCAAAGAGCGCCCGAACCGCTGTTGCCGACACGGTGATCATGGCGGCCGAGATGGCCACGAAGATCAGCACGTTCGCACCGTTGTAGAGCCGCGGGACCAGCTCGCCCATGTTTTGATCGAGATAGGTGTAGAGACTGAGCCGCGTCTTGACCGCGATCGGCGCGGTGATGAGCCAGAAGCTCAGCACGGCAAGCGTATTGCCGATAAGGAGCCCGATCAGGATGTCGTGGATCGTGGCGCCCATGGCCACGAATGCGGCGCCAATGACGAATTCGGTCGCAGCAACGTGTTCGGCACCATAGAGGCCGAGGAAGTGACCGGGTCCATGCAGTCTGTGTCGCGGCACAGGCAGTAGTTCGTCGTCCATATCCGCAATGGACTGTCGTTGATCGACGGCTGTGTCGGCCATGTTTCCCTCCCAAATTGGTGTTGTTCGACCCGCTCCTATTGGAGGAAGCGGGCGCGCTCTATGACCTTTCCGGTCACCCACTGGGCGTTGTCCAGCGCCTCATCAATGGGGATCTCTCCGGCCAGCGCGTCCGCGAACCGCTGACCGACCGCCGTGCCGATGCTCTGGAACTCCGGGATCACGACGTACTGAATTCCGGTGTAGGGCACGTCCTCGACGGTCGGATGGTCCGGATCGGCTGCCTGGATCGATTCGAGTGTGATCTTCGCGAAGGGCGCCGCGTCGAGATAGGCTTGGTTCTCGTAGAGCGACGTGCGGGTGCCCGGCGGTACGTCCGACCAGCCTTCCTTCGAGGCGACCAGTTCCAGGTAGTCCTTCGAGGTGGCCCAGGCGATAAACCTCTTCGCCGCATCCTTGTGTTCGGAACCCGCCGGGATTCGCCAGCGCCCAGGCCCAGAGCCAGTTCGCGCTTTTGCCCAGCCCCTTGTCCGGTGCCAGCGCGAAGCCGACAGTGTCGGCCACGTCGGATTCGCATCGATCACGAACTGCCCGGCGGCGGTCGCGTCAATCCATATGGCGCACTTGCCTGACTGGAACAGGGCAAGGTTTTCATTGTAGCCATTGGCCGCCGCGTCCGGCGGGCCGACGTCTCTCATCAGTTCGACGTAGTCGGTGAGCGTCGCCTTCCAAGCTTCGCTATCGAACTGGGGTTTCCAGTCCATATCGAACCAGCGAGCACCGTAGGAGTTGGCCATGGCGGTCAGGAACGCCATGTTCTCCCCCCAGCCCGGCTTGCCGCGCAGGCAAATGCCATAGACCTCGTTGCTCTTGTCGGCCAGCTTACGGGCAGCCTCCTTGATGAAATCCCACGAGGGCTTTTCGGGCATCTCGATCCCGGCTTCCTCGAAGAGATCGGTGCGGTACATGGTAAACGAAGACTCGCCGTAGAATGGCGCGCCGTACAACGTGCCGTTGAATGACAGGGCCTCGCGGATCGGCGGCAGGATATCATCGACGTCGTAATCCTCCGGCAAATTGTCGAGAGGCACCAACCATCCGCGCTCGGCCCAGATGGGGGCTTCGTAGGTACCGATTGTCAGGACGTCGAACTGCCCGCCCTTGGTCGCGATGTCGGTGGTGACGCGCTGGCGGAGCACGTTCTCTTCCAGCACGAGCCAGTCGAGCTTGATGTCGGGATTGTTTTTCTCGAACACCTTCGACAATTCCTGCATCCGGATCATGTCGCCGTTGTTCACGGTGGCGATGGTGACCGTGGTTTCGGCCCCAGCGCCGAACGAGACGTTCGACGCCACGAACGCTATCGCAATTGCCAACGCGGTCTTCCGTACTCTTTTCATTGCCATCCCTTTCTTAAACTCAAGAGTGGGCCCCTTTCCTAATTTCCTAAAATTCTACCAAGCGTTGGGGCAAGGTCGGGGTAGCCCCCTTCCGCGAACAGACAAACGTGGCCACCTGGTTGGCGAACACGTTCACCTTGTTTAGCGGCCAGCCCTTCAGGATGCCCATGCAGAGCGATGCCGTGAACGAATCCCCGGCGCCCACCGAGTTCCACCGCGAGTCCCGTCAGTCCAGGGGCGTCATCGACCTCGTCGCCCCGAAGAAGAACGCTGCCGTCCGGACCGCGCGTGTAGGCCACCAGTTCCAGGTCAAACCGTTCACGCAAGCCGTTAAGCTGAGCCATGACGTCGCCCGGCAGGTCGAAGTAACCGGCCAGCACTGGAAGTTCCTCGTCGCTGAGCTTCAAGGCCGAGGCGAGCCCCAGCGAGTCTTCGACTTGCTCCTTGGAAAAATACGACTGCCGCAGATTCACGTCGAAAATCTTCAGCGCCTTCTCCGGCATGTGACGCAAGAACGAGTGGATCGTTTCGCGCGAAACCGGCGAGCGCTGCGAAAGCGATCCGAAACAAACGGCATCCAGCGTCTCCGCCAGCGCTTTCAACTCGCTGGTGAACGGAATATGGTCCCACGCCACATTTTCAAAGATTTGATAGGACGGCTTGCCCTTGTCGTTCAGGGTGACCTGCACCGTTCCGGTGGGGAACGTGTCGCTCTCCAGCACATGGCTGGCGTCCGCGTCCATGCTCCGCAGTTCGTCGAGAATGGCTCGTCCCAGCGGGTCTTTTCCCACGCAGCTCACCGGATAGGCCTTCGCGCCGAGCTGGCGGCAATGGTACGCAAAATTGGCGGGGGCGCCACCGAGACGCTTGTGGTCTGAAAACACATCCCAAAGCAACTCGCCGATTCCGGCAACCGCAACCCGCTCGTTCATCACCCCCTCCGAGCTTGAGGAATCGCGTTTTTCTGGGCGGCCCGGCGGCAAAGGTCATGGGTGTTTCGGTGCCTGCTTATACCGCCATGATCTCGCCCATCACATCCCGGTGCCGCGGGCGTGTGCAAAGGACGCGACCTTCCTCCATCTTACTGAAAAAAAAGAGAAATTACCTACTTACAAAATGGTAAGGCGAAAAGTTTCGAAAGTAAAATAAAAAAACCCGCACTGTTTTTTTGCCAATTTTCACCGCTTAAAAAAACCTATCAGAAAAGCAAGATGTTGTTTTCAGACCTCAACCCGATTTTTCGCGCGGCGCTTGAGGGAGCATCAGTATGCACACATGGCCATTCGACCACGCCGCCGGTCTCGCTTGTGCGGAGCGCGGCGAGGAGTTCCGCCTTTCGGTGCTCCAACGCTGACAGCTCCGCGCTGACGGAGGCCGGGTTGCCGGATCCATGGGCGATGAAGTCGACACAGCGCCTGATCCCGCGCTCCATCCGCTTGAGCTCCTGGTGGAGGCCGCGCTCGCACCCGTGACGTTCCATTCTCAGGCGCCGCAGCTCGGCATTGAACTCCTTGACGAACGCCGCGAGCATGCCCTCGTTGCCGATCATCAGATCCTTAAGGCCGCCGAGAACGCGGTCTTCGAGTTCCTGGACGTCGATTCCGGTGCTGTTGTCGCAGGTTCCCCTCTCGTGCCGGGCCGAGCAGTAGTAGCGATCGCGCCGCATGATCGTCATTCCGCCTTGACAAAGACCGCATTTCATCAGGCCGCTCAGCAGCCGTTTGCGGGTCTGACGCTTGTTCCCCTGGCGCGATGAATACCTGCCCTTGAGAGAGTGGACCCGTTCCCACAGCTGGTTGTCGACAATTCGCAATTCGGGGACCTCGACGGAGATCCATTGGGATGAATGGTATGCCGACGACCTGAGCGAGCGACGCGTCCGGCGGATCGAGGAGTGGATCGATGCCCATTACGCCGACCCCATCGGAATCGCGGACCTTGCCCAGGTTTCGGGTGTCGGTATCCGTTCGGCGCAGGCGGCGTTTCGCCGCCTGCGCGGGTGCACGCCAATGCGGCCGGTCCTTCGTCGAAGGCTCGAAGCCTCTCAAGTGATGCTGCGCCGGGCCGCGCCCGGAACGACGGTCACGCGGATCGCCGCCGAGTGCGGGTTCTTCAACCTCGGCCGTTTCTCCCGTCAATACCGGGACATGTTCGGAGAAGCCCCCTCGCAAACACTGGCCCGCCGCGGATCGAACCGTCTCGGTTAGCGAGCGGCTCTTGGCCATAATACGCAATGTCGCCGCGCTTCGTTCTTTGGGTAGATAGGCATTGCGAAGGTAGGGATAATCAATCGTTCCTTCTCCATGCGGCGGGTCGGCGGGGAACGCCAGTAACCCGGTCTGACACCCGGCTCGCCGGGAGGAACGGGTCGGGCGGCGCCGTTCTTTTGGGGGTGGCGCGGCCCGACTCTCCCGGGATAGGGTTGGGGGAGTATCACGGGTCTATGTGATCAGATTCAGGCGTTCGTGCCACTGGGCGATGGACTCGTCGGGGTATTGTTCGAAGGTCTTGTCGCCGGGGCCGACATCCGGAACCACCCACGACGCCTTGGAGCCCAGCATCAAATGCGTGCGCTCCGGCGGAACCGGGAGTTGGGTGTCGATGGCGGACGCAAAAGGATGGATCAGGTCGGGCCAGCGCGGGTCCCAGGCCCATAACATACTGCCGCAGCGCTTGCAGAAATGCCGTTCCAGGGGACTGAGCTCGCCGCCGTCGGCTGGGGCCAGCCGGACGCGATAGACGCGGACGTGCTTGTTGCCTTCGAGTCGCAGCGACGCCGCCCGTCCGCCCAGGTTGATGGCGTACCCCCCGCCGCCGGCCACCTTGCGGCATATGGAGCAGTAGCAAAGATTGTAAGGGTAGGGATGGTCCGATTCCACGGCGAACGTCACCGCTCCGCAATGACAGCTTCCTTCGAGCAGCATGATCCGATCCTCCGAGATGAGCCCGGTATTGACGGTCTCCCGCCCCGCCGGCGTCAGCGATCCTTGTCTCCGGCCTGCAAGACCTGTGAAATCCGTCCGACGAGCGAGGGGTTGCGTAAGTAAGGTGCGTAAAACTCGAGAAAACGGCGTAGCTGAACATACTGCCGGCGGCCGATTTCCCAGTATTCCGGGTCCGTTTTGAGCGTCATGTCGGTGCCGAAGGTCTCCAGCGCCTTGGTGTTGGACTTTTCGGCCGCGCCCATGTCCGCGAGCGTGATCGCCTGGAACCAGCCGAGGTAGGACAGTCCCTTGGGGTGGTCCCCAGGCTGGGGATGCATGGCGAGAATGGCGTCGCGATTGCCTTCCACGTCTGGGCGTTCGAGGCTGTGGTCGCGAATGCGCAGTAGAACCATGTTTTTGAGGCGGGATTGGGCGAGGAATCCCGGATGCTTCAGTTCGCCTTGCATCCGGGCATCGTCGTTGAAGCGGATGGCGTCCGCCGAGGACGCGATGGCGCGCTCGAGATCGGGAGCCTCGCGACTGAGCTCCCATCGCCACTGGCGCAAGCCGGCCAGCCGCCGGTGACACTCGGCGTAATCCGCCGTGGGGGGCGTTTGGCCTGGCGTTCGCGGTTCCCGCTTCTCGACCCTCGCCATGGCGTCCTCGACCATCTTGATGGCGTGGTCCGCCCCCTTGAGATCCGGGGTGGCCTCGGAATAGGACGATGCGTATGCCAGCAGACTGCTCAGAGGCAGCTTTCCGGCTTCATATGGCGGCGCATACAGCTCGTTCGCGAGTTGATACTGTTCGCAGTCATTGAGGTGGTCGGCCAGGCGGACGGCGGTTTCCGGCAAGGGATCGCTTTTCAAACAAAGGTAGGCCAGCGCGCGGGACCCGAAAACGCTGTCGCAATGTTCGCCGAACAAATCGGCTGCGGCCTGGCCGCGCGTGTCCCAAAAGTCGGCCACCAGCCGCTGATACTCGGCGAGCGGCGCGCCAATGGCGCTCGACTCGTTCTGAACGTAATGGATTGTTGTGTGCGCGGAGTCGTCCGTTGTCCTCAGCACCGAGTTGGGCAGCAGCGCGTGCACCGGGCTGTCGGGAAGTCCCTTGCGCGCTTCCTCCAACGCGAGCTTAAGGGGTTCGAGCACCCGTTCCACCTCCTCCCAATCGAGGCTCATCCCGTCGAAATCGTAGAAGATGGTTCGCGACAATTTGACGTCGAACGGCAGCGTGGATCCCTTGCGGCACATCAGCACCGTGCCGCTCGAGCTCATGACGTGGCGGATGCCGAGTTCATAGAAGACGTTGGGATTGTCGAGTGACAAATCGGCGAGGACGACGGCGCGGTCGCGCAAGTCGCGGAACATGTCGGTGTGGATCAGCGCCGAGCCGATGTGCTCGTCCGCGCGGATCGGCGTCATGCCGGCCTCGCGCACGGCCCGCTGGATCACCACCCGGTACACCTTGTCGAAGTCGAACGAGCGTCCCGATCCATCGGGGAACGGCTTGACGCCGAACGGCATGACGATAAAGCACTGGTCCGGTTTCATCGCAATCCCCGCAATCCCAGCAATTTCCGCCGATTGGGCCTTGAACAAAGGCACCTCCTATACGACGATTTTCAAGCTTAACAGGGATCGCTGATGCCGTGTAGTCCGGAGACAAGTCGCGATCAGATCGCGTACCGGGCGACGGTGTCCTCGTTCCACGTCATGCCGAGACCCGGCCCGCGGGGCGTCAGCATCCCGTCCACGACGTCCGGCGGGTCCTCCATCACGGCGCCGGCGATGTCCAAATACTCCAGCCAGTGGCTGGTGGGCGCGACCGCGAGGACATGGGCTCTGGCCTCGACAAAGATATGGCTGGAAACGGGCAGGGACGCGGCTTCGGCCTGCCCCATGGCCCGCAGCCATCCGGTCACGCCGCCGATCTTCATCAAATCCGGCATGGCGAAATCGCAGGCGCTGGCGGCGATCGCCCGGGCCATGTCGTGGGGGAGCCACCAGTTCTCGCCGGTCTGGATGGGGATTGCGCCGGCGGCGCGCACCTCGGCGTGACAGGTCAGATCCTCGGCCGGCACGGGTTCCTCCACCCACTCGAGATTGAACTCGGCGAGCCGCTCGATCCGCCGCACCGCCTCGGGCACGGTCAGCGTCGGGTTGTAATCCACCATCAGCCGGACGGTCTCTCCGATAATCTCGCGCACGCCGGCCACCGGATCCACGTCGGTTTGCGCGTCCCCGCCGCCGACCTTGATCTTAATGGCCTTGAACCCTTGACGCAGCGTGGTCTCGATCGCGGCGCGGTCGACCTTCGGGTCGACGGCCCCGTAACTGTCATAGGCGGGAATGGGCCGTTCCTCGCCGCCCAGCAGGCGCGCGACCGAAACGCCGTACGCTCGGCCCAACGCATCCCACAGCGCCATGTCGAGACCGGAAAGCACCATGCCGAGCAGTCCTTGGCGGCCGAGCAGCCGGAACGCGCGTTCGGAATCGCGCATCCGCTCCACCGGCGCGACGGTTTTGCCAGGGTGCCCCGCGTATACCCGAACAGGTAAAACCGGCCCGTCGCGCCCTCGTCGGTCGTGACGTCGAGCAGAACCAGAGGCGCACTGGGAATGTCCCCGGCCGCCGTCCGCAGTGGCCTCGCCAGCGGCGCATTGACCGCCCGCGCCCTGACGTCGCGAATCGTGAGATCATGGAATGTCATTTGATCCTCCCGATGGTATTTGTTGATCCTTTTCCGGTCATCGCGCCGTGCAGGTGAATTTCGTGCCCTGCGGCCTCCTTCCGTTTGAAATCCTCTCGCGACTGTGCCGCAGAGCAGTTTTCAATTCAAGCCAGGGGTGGTCATGTATAGACTTGCGGCCATGTTGAAGCTGCAACCGGACGCCTGCGCGCTCGTTGTCATCGACGCTCAGAAAGCCATCGACGCGCCCTACTGGGCGGCTCTGGGTCCGAGGAACAATCCCGACGCCGAGCGCGCCATGGCGTCGGTGCTGGCGGCATGGCGGGACGCCGGGCTGCCGGTCTTCCATGTGCGACACGACAGCCGCGCCGCCACATCCGCGTACCGGCCGGGCCAGCCGGGTCATGCTTTCAAGGAGGAGGTACGGCCCGAGGCCGGCGAGCCGGTGATTGCCAAAAACACCAACAGCGCCTTCATCGGCACCGACCTAGAGCCGACCTTGCGGTCGCGCGGGATCCGGCAGCTCTGCGTCATGGGCGTGATCACCAACAATTCGGTCGAAACCACGGTGCGCATGGCCGGGAACCTCGGGTTCGAGACATTTTTGTTGGAGGATTGCTGCTTCACCTTTCCAAAGATGGACTACCGGGGCGTGCTCCGATCCGCCGAAGAAGTCCATGCGCTTTCCCTGGCTAATCTCGATGGCGAATACTGCTCGGTGATTGACCGCCACGATGTCATCGCCGCCTTGACCGGTGATAGGTTCGATTCACCCAAAGAAGTCTAAGGGGGTTCTTTTTCTAGCGCTTCCGTCACGAACGAGTCATAGTACCCATTCGGGGCTGAACCAAATTAGCGAGTTACCATTGTTGAGACTCGAGCACTGCGCTCGGCCCGGGGAGAGGTGTATGCGGGATTTTCTTGGAGAGAAATGGCCGGAGCTTATGGCCGCGACGGGGATCGCGCTGTTGTGGCTGGCGATCGTGATTCCTTGGCTGTAGCGTCATGTCCTTCGGCGCGCTTGCAAATACTTTGACACGGTCGCCGACAATACTTCACTTTTTAGGATCATCTCGGATATAACCCGGATTGCAGACGTGAATTGGGAGCGCCGGTTCGATCAACCATTGGGAAACACTCGGATGGCGGCCGCGCTTTTTTTAGTATTCGTAAATGAAACGAAATGAAGAATGGGAAGGAACTCATGAGCCAAGACATTAAAAAGATGATGCACGACATGCAGGATCGTATTCGCGAGGTCGCCTATCTGATGTGGGAATTGGCGGGCCGCCAGCACGGAATGGCGACCGAGTATTGGCATGCCGCGGAGCGGGAGGTGCGCGCGGCCTTTGAGGCGGCGGCCGCGAAGATCAAGCCGTCCGCCGAGTCAAAGCCGGATGCCAAAAAGCCCGCGCCGCCAAAGCCGGAAGCCCAGAAGCCAGCGCCAAAGCCCGCCACGGCGGCCCCGGCCAAGCCGGCGCCCGAGCCGGTCTCCAAGCCGATACCGAACCTCGCCCCGACGCCCCCGGCCAGGCCGGCCCCCGAGCCCGCGTCCAAGCCGGCGCCAAAGCCCGCCGCAACGGCCCCGGGCAAGCCGGCGTCGGCGCCAGCGAGCAAGCCGGCGCCAAAGCCCGCCGCGCCGAGCGCCAGGACGGCGTCCGCGCCGACGTCCAATCCCGCGCCAAAGCCGGCGCCAGCATCCGCCGCGCCCGCGGTCAAGATGCCGGCGAAGGCAACGCCCGCGTCCAAACCGGTATCAATACCGGCCGCGCCGACTGCAAAAGCGCCTGCCAAGGCCGCCACTTCGACCAATGGGTACAAGACCGTGGAGATCGAGGGCATCGGTCCGGCCTATGCCAGGAAGCTGGCGGCCGTTGGAATCGAGACGTCCGACCATCTCCTCGACCAGTGCGGGAGCGCCAAGGGCCGCGCGGCCGTCTCCGACAAGACCGGCATCACCGCTAAATTATTGCTGAAGTGGGCCAACATGGCTGACCTGATGCGCATCTCGGGCGTCGCCGGCGAAAACGCCGAGCTGCTGGAGGCCGCCGGCGTCGATACGATTAAGGAACTGAAAACGCGGAAAGCCGATAACCTGGCGGCGAAAATGGCGGAGATCAACGAAAAGAAGAAGCTCATCCGCCGGGTGGCGAGCGCCAAGCAGGTCGAGAAATGGGTGGAGCAGGCCAAGGCGCTGGAACCCAGGATCACGCACTGATATCGGCGAGGCGGTCGGCGACATTGCCGTGGAGGCGACCGCCGGCCGTCGCCGCCATGGTTTTGTTTCTGATGGGGTGCGCCGGAGAGGAGCCAGTGCGGACATCTCAGGACCGGTTGATGGCGTCGATCGAAGGCGGGACCGCGCCCCCCATCGTCGACGTTCGAACACGTGGCGAATACGAGAGCGGCCATGTGCCCGGCGCTATTCACATTCCGTTCTACAACCTATGGTCGCGCGAGGACGAAATCGGGGCCGCCAAGCATGATCCGGTGGTGGTGTATTGCGCCCATGGTCCGCGCGCCGGCGTCGCGAAGTTCGCGCTGTGGACCAAGGGGTACAACCGGGTGGTCTACCTCGACGGTCACATGTCGGCGTGGAAGGATCGCGGCCTGCCCATGAACGCCGGACCGCGCCCGTGAGCGTTGACACATGCGAATCCTGCTTCTGACCCATGCCTTCAACAGTCTGGCGCAGCGCCTGTTCGTGGCGCTGCGCGAGCACGGTCACGAAGTTTCCGTCGAGTTCGACATCAACGATGCCGTCACCGAGGAAGCCGTGGCGATGTTCCATCCCGACCTTGTGGTCGCGCCGTTTCTGAAGCGCGGGATCCCGGAAAGTGTCTGGCGAAGCGTGATTTGCCTGGTGGTGCATCCGGGCATCAGGGGCGACCGTGGCCCCTCGGCCCTCGACTGGGCGATCCTGGAGGGCGAACGGGAGTGGGGGGTTACCGTCCTGCGAGCCGATGCCGAGATGGACGCCGGCGATGTTTGCGAGTCGCTGACCTTTCCCATGCGCGACGCGTCCAAGAGCAGCCTCTATCGCAACGAAGTGTCGGAAGCAGCCGAGAAGGCGGTGCTGACCATCGTCCAGCGCATTTCCGATGGAACATTCCGGCCGGAGCCATTGGGCGATCGACAGCACGAAACGCTCGGACGTATGCGGCCGGCCATGAAGCAGGCCGACCGCGCCATCGACTGGGCCGCCGACACCACCGCCGCCGTGCTGGGCAAGATCAACTCGGGCGACGGCCGGCCGGGGGTGCGCGACGTTCTCCTCGACCGGCCGGTGTGGCTCTACGACGCCCATGCCGACGACCGGGTCACAGGCGATGCGGGCCGGGTGATCGGACGGCGGGAAGGCGCGGTGTGCGTGGCCACCGTCGATGGCGCCATCTGGATCGGCCATGCGCGATTGCGCGACGATGCCCGGTCGACCTTCAAGCTGCCGGCGGCCGGGGTGCTCGGCGACCGTCTGGAGGGTGTGCCCGACCTGCCCATCCACGGTGGGATCACGTGGCGCGACATCTGGTACGAGGAGCGGGGCGAGGCGGGGATGCTGCACTTTCCGTTCTACAACGGCGCCATGAGCACGCGGCAGTGCGAACGGCTGCGCGCGGCGTACGCGGACGCCCGCCGGCGCCCCACCCGCGTGATCGTGCTGTTCGGCGGACAGGATTTCTGGGCCAACGGCATGCATCTCGGCGTCATTGAGGCGGCCGACAGTCCGGCCGACGAATCGTGGCGCACCATCAACGCCATCGACGACTTGGTCCATGACGTAATCGCCACCGCCGGCCACCTCACCATCGCCGCCATGCAGGGCAACGCCGGCGCCGGCGGGGTGTTCATGGCGCTGGCGGCCGACCAGGTGGTGGCGCGGAGCGGGATCGTTCTCAATCCGCATTACAAGGGCATGGGCAATCTGTATGGATCGGAATACTGGACCTATTTGCTGCCGCGCCGCGCCGGCGCCGGGAACGCAGAGGCCGTGACCCAGGCGCGCCTGCCCATGGGCGTCGCCGAGGCCGGGCGCTTGGGGTTGATCGACGAGAGCCTCGGCGGCACGGCGGCGGAATTCCGGGACCAAGTTCTGGAGCGGGCCCAGGCCTTGGCCGGCGATCCGGCGCTGCCTCAACTGCTCAATGACAAAGCGCGCCGGCGCGCCGCCGACGAGGCCGAGAAACCGCTCGCGGCCTACAGGGCGGAAGAACTGGAGCGCATGCGCATGAACTTCTACGGATTCGATCCCAGCTATCACGTGGCCCGGTCCAACTTCATTCGCGATGTGGCGAAGTCGCGGACGCCGGTGACCATCGCCACCCATCGCCGCCGCGTCGGCCGTATCACTAGCGGAACCGACCGCCCATGAGCCGGCCGCCGACTTGGGCCGGCTTGTTCTCGCGCGGCGGCCGCAGGCGTCTGCGGCTGGGACTGCCGACGGTTTTGGGTTTGAAGCCGCGCGGGTTCTTCATTCCCTATCGCTATGCCGGCGCGATCTCCGGGCATGTCAGCCGCACGGCCTACGCGGCCGTGGAAGCCGTGTTCAAGGCGCGGGAGCCGGCCTTTCTGGACTTCATCGCCGACATCGAGGCGTTGTCGTCGTCCCTCGAGGCCATCGGCAACGAGCCGCCCCCGGCTCCACGCTGGAACCAGCAATGGTTCCCCTCGCTCGATGCCGCCGCCGCCTATGTCATCGTGCGCCGAGCGCCGCCCGCCCGATTGGTGGAGGTCGGATCGGGGCACTCCACCCGGTTCTACGCCCGGGCCGTGACCGACGGCGATCTATCCACATCGATCACCACCATCGATCCGGCGCCACGCGCCGACATAGGCGGGCTGGGGGTGGACGTGATTGGACGGACGGTTCAGAACGCGGGCCCGGAACCACTCTCGGCGCTCGCCGGAGGCGACATCCTCAGTATCGACTCCAGCCATATTCTGATGCCCGGAACCGACGTGGATTTCCTGTTCAACCGCGTGTTGCCGTCAATGCCCAGGCGCGTTCGGGTGCACATTCACGACGTCTTTCTGCCAGACGGCTATCCGGCGGCGTGGGCGTGGCGTGGTTACAATGAGCAGTTGGGCGTCGCCGCGTTGCTGCAAGGAGGCGGATGGCGGGTCCTGTGGTCGAGCCGATATGTCGGCACCCGCATGGCCGATGTCGTTTCCAAGGGAGTCATGCCACGCCTTGGGTGGGTCCCGGACGGCCTGGATTCAAGCCTTTGGCTCGAGAAGGCGTGATCTCCTATTGGCCCGTTTCGGGCCGCCGGTACTCCTCGGGGACGTAGAACAGGTGATCGAACTCCTTGACCTGCTCATGGCAGGTATGGCAGAAGCCGGCCGTTATGGGGAGGTCTCCAGCGCTATCGGCGAACACGCTGCCGTCGGGTAGAATCATCAGATACCGCCAGTCGGCGGTTGCCGGGCTCTTTCCCTTGGCCAGCTTCTCCATGACGAACAGGGCGCCGCCGAACAACGCGCGGTCGTCGGTGAAGGTGAAGCTGTCCTTGGCCAGCACGGCGCCGGGCGGCATTTCGATCCCCGGAACCCTCTCGCCGTAGCCGGCCTTTGCGGCGATGGGATTGGCGTAGTTGTTGACGTACCGGTTGCCGTGGGTCGCCGACAGGTAGGGCGCGACGTTATAGCGCCGCCAACCTTGGTATTTGGATGCAACCGGTTCTTCCGATATGGCGTACCTTTCCGCCATATGACCCGCAATGGTGTCATAGATGACCGTTGCATCCTCTTTGGCGAGGCGGCCCGGACGATCGATGCCGAAATGTTGATCCGGCTGCAACGCTTCTTCTTCGACGCTCAGGATTTCGGCCGCGCCAAGAGACGTCGGCACGGTGAGGGAAATCATCACGGTAGCGGCGACGGCCAACGCCCCGCGAAACGTCCGTATCGACAACTGCTTGATCTGAGTCATGCCTGTTTACCTGCCTTCTCGAAGGCGCCTTACCGTCGCGTCGAGATCCTCGTCACCGATTTGCCATCCCGCGCGGTCTTCCCGTTTGTTCCAGTCGACGTAGGGTTTGGGCGCGCATTTGTGGAGGATACTCAGGTTGCTTCCCGCCGGATTAAGATCGATCCGCTCGATCTCGCGGAAAAACCGCGCCGCGAGAAAGAGAACGTTGCCGACGTCGCCGCGGCGGCGCGTATCGTGAAGGACAAACCTGCCGCCCATTCTCAACCACCGCCATGACGCCAGTCCAAACTCCAGTCGCATGTCCTCGTGACCATCGTCAAAGATAAGGTCGAACGAGCCGTCGACAAGATCGTCCAGCTCCGTAAACCGTTCGAAGCGGCGCAGGCGCACGCCATGGCCCGGCGCCAACTCGTCGAGAAGCACGCGGGTGCGATGGAGGATCCAGTAGTCCTCGGTGTCCAGGCTGTGGATCTCCACGCCCGGGGCGGCGGCCTGGGCGAAAATCTGGGTGGAGGCGCCCACGCCGTATTCAAGGACACGGCTCGCTTCCCGGACGAGTCCGGCGAGCAGCCGGACGGCTCGCTTCCCGGACGAGTCCGGCGAGCAGCCGGGCGTCCTTGTGCGAAAGATCTCCAACATAGCGAAGCAATTCTCGTTGATGCGCCGGTTTGTTCATGATCCTTACTCGTAGGGGTCGGCGGCGTCACGCATGCCGTCACCCAGGAAATTGAACGCCAACACCGTGACCACCACCGGAAGCATGGGCATCAGAAGCCAAGGATAAAGCGCCACCGCCTCGATGTTCTGGGCCTCGATCAGCAACACGCCCCAGCTCGTGATCGGCGGTCTGAGCCCGAGGCCGAGGAAGCTGAGCGCCGTCTCGCCCAGGATCATCGACGGGATGGACAACGTCGCCGACGCAATGAGATGGCTCATGAAATTGGGCAGTAGGTGCCGGCCGATAATGCGCCGGGGGCGGGCGCCCATCAGCCGCGCCGCGGCGCAGAAATCTTCTTCTCGCAGCGACAGCAGTTTCGATCGGACGGCGCGTGCCAGGCCTGGCCAGTCGAGAAGTCCGAGGATGACGGTAATGCCAAGGTAGACCAGGATCGGGCTCCAGGTCACCGGCAGCGCCGCCGAGAGCGCCATCCACAACGGCAACTCGGGCAGCGAGCGTAGGATTTCGATGAGCCGCTGGATGATGTTGTCCACCCAGCCGCCAAAGTAGCCGGCGATGCCGCCGATGGTAATGCCGAGCACGAAACTGATGGTAATTCCCACAAGACCCACGGTGAGCGATATGCGCCCGCCGTAGAGCAGGCGCGACGCCATGTCGCGGCCCAGCCGATCGGTGCCGAGCAGAAACAAAGTGCCGCCCTCCGCCGGACAGACGAGATGGAGGCGGCCGGGGATCTGTCCCCAGAACTTGTATGGATCGCCGAGGCAGAAAAACCGGAGGCGCTGGACGTCCGATCGATCGGTCACGTATTCACGCTGCAAGGTCTCCATATTGAGCTGGAAGCGCACGCCGTACACGAACGGGCCCACGAACTCCCCCTCGTGGAACAGGCGAACCATCTGCGGCGGAGCGAAGATAAACTTGTTGTGCCGCGTATCAAGGGCGTAAGGCGCCAAGAACTCCGTGATGATAATGGACATATACGACGCCAGCAGAATGACTCCCGCCACCACCGCGATCTTGTGACGCTTGAACCGCCACCACATCATCATCCACTGAGACGCGAGATAATACCGCTCTTGTTCCGGCGTCAGTTTTTCCGCTTCCGACGTATCGAAGGGGGCGGTGGAGACGAAGTGGGGAAGCCGATCGCTCATTGCATGGCCGATCCATGCAACCGGATCCGCGGATCCAGCATGGCCAGCAGAATGTCCGAGAGAAACATGCCCACGACCGTGAGCACCGCCAGGAACATGAGGAACGACCCGGCGAGGTACATATCCTGGCTCTGAAGGGACCGCAGCAGCATGGGGCCCGTCGTCTGCAACGACATGACCGCCGAAACGATGACCGAGCCCGAAACCACTTGCGGGAGCAGATTGCCGATGTCGGCGATGAACGGGTTGAGCGCCATTCTGAGCGGGTATTTCCACAGAAGCCGGCGCGGCGGCAGGCCTTTTGCCCGCCCGGTGATCACGTACTGCTTCTGCAATTCATCGAGAAGATTGGCGCGCAGCCGCCGGATCATGCCGGCCGTGCCGGAGGTGCCGATCACGACCACCGGTATCCAAAGATGCTCGAGCACGGACATGGCCTTGCCGAACGACCACGGCGCGTTGACGTACTGATCGTCCATCAGCGTGCCGATCGATGTGCCGAAGACCACGTTGGCCAGATACATCAAGATCAGCGCCAGAAGGAAGTTGGGCGTGGCCAGCCCAAGCAGGCCGAGGAAGGTCAACCCGTGATCGCCCCAACTGTATTGGTGGGTCGCAGAATAAACGCCGATGGGAAAGGAAACGACATAGATGAAAACGATGGTGGTGAAATTCAGCACCAGGGTCAGGAACAGCCGGTCCCCGACGACGGCGCTCACCGGCATGTTATATTCGAACGAGTAGCCGAGATCGCCCTGGATCAGCCCGGACAGCCACAGGAAATACTGTTCCACCATGGAACGATCCAGACCGTAACGGTGACGCAGAAAATCGATTTTCTCCTGCGGGACCAGCTCGCCCTGGCTTTGCAGTTCGGCGATAAAACTGGACAGGTAATCGCCGGGCGGCAGCTGAATGATGATGAACACCAGTGCGCTAACCGCGAGCAGCGTCAGGATCATCGTCAGCAGTCGTCGGCTCAAATAGGTCAGCATCGGGCAGCGTCGATCATTCGGTCGGTTTTCAAGCGTATCAGTGGCTCTCGTCGAACCAGAACGTATCCGGGTTGTAAACGCCGAAATAGGCTCCGGGCTCCCAGTTATAGATCCCCTCCTTCGGAACGTTGTGCAGGCTGTTGGCGACCACCACGGGCTGGGGGACGCCGCGCACGGTGCCGATGGTGAACACTTCGTCGGCCCGGATCTGGAGCATCTTGCCCCAGATCACCGCTCTGGCTTCGGTATCGGTCGCCTGTTCCCAGGCGTCATTCAACCGCGCCAGTTCCTTGACCGCTTCCGTGTCCGGCGTTTCCCCGGCAAGGCCCCCGGTTTCATGGGATTGACCCCACTTCGGCCAATAGAGCTGGTGCTGGATGGTCGGCGCCAGTTCCTGCGGAGAGGTGTCCGCGCTGGGCAGGCCGTTTTCCAGGCCCGTCCAGACCGACATCGCCGTGGAGCCGACAAAGACGCGATTGCGCAGAACTTCGCGCTGTTCCGGTTTGATATGCATCCGGATGCCGATCTTTCTCCACTGGTCGGCAATGAGCTGCAAAATGTCCACTTGCGTCGGATCTTCGCCCGCGGTTTCGACGATGAGATCCATGGGACGGCCGTCGGGGAGCAACCGGATGCCGTCGCCCGTTCGCTCCGTCAGCCCGAGTCCGTCAAGCAGTTTGTTGGCCCGGTCGACATCGTACTCCGCCCAAAGTTCGGCGTATTCGGGTTTGAAAAGAGGGCTTTCCGGCAGGATGGTATCGTTGCCGGGACTGGCCAGACCGTAGTAGATCACTTGATTGATTTCATCGCGATTCATGGCCAGCGACAAGGCGCGGCGGAAGTTTGTGTCGCGGATGAGCTTGCGCCACTCCGGATCCAGGGCATTCTGGTTGGGAAGCAGGGCAAGCTGCGATCCCCGTCCCGAGCGCCACAAATAAACCTGGTAGTTATTCCGCTCCGCTCCTTGCTTGAGCACGGTATAGTTCTCGAAGCTGAGGTTGCGGGCCTGTAGATCGGTTTCGCCGGAGGCCGCCTTCGCCGGGATCAGCTTGGTGTTGACGATGGAGAACGCCACCGAGTTCGAGGTATGGGAGCTGCTGGCCTTTCGGGTCCACGCGGTGGAAATACGGGTTGCGGTTGAACACGAAGCGAGTCGAGGGCGGTTCGGTGACCAACACCCAAGGCTGCAACGTCGGCAGGTCCGGATTGTCGTTGTCATACTGGTGGCCCAACCGGAAATGCAGCGAGATCCAGTCCCGTTGACCTTCCGCCTCGATCCGGGACTTGAGTGTTTCGGTGTCGGTGTGGCTTGCATGAAACTGCTTCATATAGTGCGCCGGCGTGAAGATGTATTCCGGCCGCGCTCCGGCCAGCGTGGGCAGAAAGAATGGATTGGGTTTCTCCCAGGTGTAGCGGACGGTGGTTTCGTCGATGACTTCAAAAACAGGCGGCTTTCCGTCGACCTTAAGATACCGCGGAAATCCTTGCGACAACTCCTCGTTGTTTTGGACGTCTTCCCAGAAATAGCGAAAATCCTCCGACGTGAACGGGTGGCCGTCCGACCATTTGTGGCCCTTGCGAAGATGAAGCGTGAAAACACGGCCGTCCTCCACGTCGACGCTTTCCAGGACATCCGGAACCAGGTTCCACTCCGTGTCGTATCCGACCAGGCGGGTGTAGCCATACACGACCATCATCCGCGTATCGTTCGGCCGCCCCATGAGCATCTTCAGGGTCCCGCCGTATTGGCCAACCTCCTGTTCCGGCCGGTCAAACTTCATCTGCCGTGGCGTTTCCGGCAAACGGTGGTCCACGGGCGGCAGAGCGCCGGCGGCGACTTTTTCGGCCAGGATCGGCGCCTGCGTGTAGGCCGAGGCCGGCAACGGCGGGATGGCGACGATCATCGCGCAGGCCATGGCGAGCATAAGGCGTATCATCAAACGATCTCCCCGTTTACCGACGGCACCGAATGGGCCCGCACGAAATGCCCACCGCCAAGATCGTACAATGGCGGCGGCCCGGCGCCATCCGAATTGAACGGTGGCGGCCAAGCGCCGGGTATCGACGCGCGTCCATCCATCAAGGCGGCGAAATCGAGCCGGCGGTCGGGATCGGGGTAAGGCACCGCCGCGAGCAGGGCGTTGGTGTACGGATGGACCGGGTTCTTGAACAGCATTTCCCGCGGGGCCTCTTCCACCAGTTGGCCGGCGCACATCACCGCGATGCGATCGGCCATATAATCGATAACCGCCAGATTATGGGATATGAACAGGTAGGTCAGCCCCAATTCCGACTGCAAATCCTTCAACAAATTAAGGATTTGCGCCTGCACCGAGACGTCGAGGGCGGAAACCGGCTCGTCGCAGATGAGAAGTTCGGGTCTGAGCGCCAACGACCGGGCGATGCCCACCCGCTGGCGTTGGCCGCCCGAAAAGCTGTGTGGATAACGGTTGAGGTGGCGCGGATCCAACCCCACCAGGTGCAATAATTCGACGACCATCTCGCGGCGATAGCCGGCATCGCCCACCCCGTGAATGACCAACGGTTCGCTGAGGATATCGAACACGGTCATCCGCGGGTTCAACGAGCTGAACGGGTCCTGAAAAACGTACTGGATTCGGCGGCGAAACCGGACCAGTTCGCGGTTGTCGAGGCTGAGCAGATCGACCCGGCGGCCGTTGTCGTTGTAAAAGACATGGCCGGAATCGGCCTCCACGGCGCGCATGATCATCTTGCTGACCGTCGTCTTTCCGCACCCGCTTTCGCCCACCAATCCGAGACAGCTGCCCCGTTCGACCCGGAAGTTCACGTCGTCCACGGCCTTGACGGCTTCCGCGTTCGAAGTGCGAAAGAACCCGGAACGTTGGCGCGTGGTGAAGCTCTTATTGAGGTTGCGAACCTCCAGCAACGGCATTTCCGCCTCCGACGGCGGCGCCACGCCTTCCTTCCTCGGGGTCAGGAGGTGACCCGTCTGGTGTTCGATTTCGCGGACCGGTATCAATCGCTCGCCGGGTTTCATGTCGAAATGAGGAACCGCGCGCAGCAGAGCGCGAAGGTAGGGGTGCCGGGGATCGCCGAACAGGTCGCGCAACATGCCGCTTTCCATCACCTCGCCGCGATGCATGACGACCACCTCTTCCGCCACATTGGCGACGACGCCGAGGTCGTGGGTGATGAGCAGCAGCGCCATGCCCAATTCGGCCTGCAGGTCCTGGACCAGCTTGAGGATCTGCGCTTGGATGGTGACGTCGAGAGCCGTGCTCGGCTCGTCGGCGATCAGCAGCGCCGGACGGCAAACCAGCGCCATGGCGATCATCGCCCGCTGGCGCAGTCCGCCCGACAACTCGAATGGGTAGGTTTGGTAAGCGCGCGCCGGATTGGGGAACCCCACCAGCCGCAGCATGTCGACGGTCAACTCGTACCCTTCCTTGGCGCTGATGGCGCGGTGGAGAAACAGGGCCTCGCTGACCTGATCTCCGACGGTATGCAGCGGCGAAAGCGATGTCATGGGTTCCTGAAAAATCATCGAGATGCGATTGCCGCGCACCGCCCGGAACGTTCGGCTGTCGGGATCGATCGTCGCGAGATCTTGGGTTTGGCTGGGGGTCTCCGAATCCGCCAGCAGGATTTCGCCGCTGGTGATGCGCGCGGTGCGCGGCAGCAGCCCCATGATCGCCTGGGCGGTCACCGACTTTCCCGAGCCGGACTCGCCCACCAGCGCCACCGACGAGCCGGGACGCAAGCGGAACGAGACGCCATCCACCGCCTTTACGATGCCTGCCTGGGTATTGAATTCCACGCGGAGATCCCGCACTTGGAGCAGGTCGCTCACCGCCGGTCCTCCACCGCTTCCATCCCTTCAACCTCGTTCGTCGGAAGTCCGAGAGAATGGAAGTTGTACAGGGTCGTGGGGTCAAGTTTGAGGCCTTTCTTTCGCGCGGCGATGACCGCGCGTTCCGCGAGACTCTCGAAACCCGCGATGCGGGAATCGACCGTCAGGGTTTCCGCGTCGCCGGCGATGGTCAATTGCAACCACCCGCCCGTGCGATCGCGGCGGGTGGAGTAGTACGAGAGCTTGACGCGCCTGAGAGTCCGCCACGGGACGGTATGGGTCGTCGGGCCGCGCGCGCGGACGCCGTCTTCGTCGATCTCCACCCGGGTGAACTGCCGGCTTGCCGCGCGCAGCGCGTAAACGGCGAATACGAAAACAAGGACCGCCAGTACCGCGGTCACGACGGGGATCGTGTCCGTCACCACCAACGGGACGGCGGCGAGGAACAGCCCGGCGCCGGCGCGGGCGAAGTCGGCGAGGGCGGCGGCGGGCGGGTAGGAGTGGACGCTCATGGCCAGAATGCCTGCTCCGCGTCGAGCCATCGGGCGGCGGGGTGCGCGCGGGTGCGGCGGATGATCTCGTCCACGAACCACCAGCATCCCTCGTCGTGGAACAGGTGATGGGTCATCAGGCCGGTGGGCTCGTCGCCGTCCACCCGGCCCTGGCGTCGATCCGCGAGATGGCCGACGACCTGGTCCAACGCCACGTGCTCGCCGACGAAGCCCCGGGTTCCCCCCCAGTCGACGATATCCACATGGACGTTGGTTCGACGCACTCCGGGCGCCGCTTCGGCCGATTCCCGGGGCCCCAGCGTCGAGATCGCCTTTAGACCGGCTTTCGGCAGCGCCGGCACCAAATTCGGGTCCATGCGGTTCCAGGGCGCCACCAGCACCGGCCGGGCGCGTTCGAAGGACGCGAGGCGTCTCCAGCCCTCGGACAGCTCTTCGATCATCACGTCCTCGGGCCGGTGCGGGCCGAATTCCTCCTTGCGGTCTTCCGCGGGCGCGTGGTTTTCGTGGCTCCACCCATGCTGAAGAACCGTCGCGAGCGGGTGCCGGGTCAACCGGTCGCGCAGCGCGCCATTGGCGTCCCTCGGAATCACGGCTAGGCTCACCGGCGCGCGGGTTTGGTCGCTGATGGCGAGCAACCGCTCCAGCTCCGGCGTGACGCCGGTGGCGTCGTCATCCCGCCACCAGAATGTCGCGCACCGTCCGTTTTCGCGCCAGGCGTCGAGTTCGTGTGCGAGATCGTTCCAATCGGCCATATGTGCAGTCTCTCAAGTTTCGGTGGTCGTGCAAAGCGCTCCGATGATCTCCGCCGTCTTCGCGGCCCCGGAAAAATCGATGTTCGCGGCCGGCGGATCGATTTCCAAGGCGTTGTCGATGGCGGTCGCGAGACCATCGGGGGACAGCAATTTTGGATCGACCACGCTGAGAAGGCCGTGCCGCTCCAGCGCGCGGGCGCGGAACTCCTGTTCCGTCTCCGCGCCCGCGGCGAAGGGAACGATCACCGCGCGCGCCTTCGCTTGAAGAATGTCCATGATCGTGTTGTACCCGCCCTGCGAAATGGAAAGGACGCAGTTTCGAAGCAGAATCGGGAAGTCCGACCGCCACCGCTCCACCACGATGCCGGGTGGGGCGTTCCAGGAAAGCTCTTCCAATACGGAATCCGCCAAATTGGGACCGCAGATCAACCGCCAGACGCTTTGGCTCAGAGGGCTAAGCGGGCGCGCGGCGATGGCCACCCGCAGCAGGGGCTCGCCGACGGCGCCGCCGCCGACCGAAACCACCACTTCGTCGCGCCCCGACACCCGGTTCCTGGCCAACTCGCCCGCGTTGGAGGAGTCCACGACGTAGCCGGTGTAGACGAGGGTGTCGCCGAGCGCGGAGGCTTCCGGAAGCGACGCTTCCAGCGGCAGCACCCGGCGGTCGCCGTGGACCAACACCTCATCGAACCAGGTTTTCGCCACGGCCACCATTTCTTGGTTGCGTTTGGGATCGGCCTTGCGCACCAGAACGTCGCGCACCGACGAGACAATTCGCGGGGACCGGGTCGCGGTGCGCGCGGCCGCGAGCAACGGCATGAGCTCGAAGCGGAACTGACGGCGGCCAAACGGAAATTGTTCCACCAGTACGACATCGGGCGCGATGGCCGCGAATGCGGACAGCAGTCGCGAAACCCGGTTCTCCCGCCATTCATCGCCGATCGGATTGCCGTGTTGGTCCAACAATGTCGTGAAAGTTTCGTCGGCGGAGCGGGCGGACGGCAAGAAAACTCGGGCGCACCCCTCGAAGCTGACGCCCTTGATCTCCGGGCCGCCCAGCAACACCGTCACGTCGAGCCCGGAATCGGCCATCGCCCGGGCGATCAAGGATGCCCGCTTGAGATGGCCGACGCCCAATAAATGCTGAACGTAAAACAGGACGCGTTGACTCATCGCTTCGCTCCGTGGGGTGTCGCCAGCCGTTCCAGGGCTTCTCCGAGAACGGCGGCGGCCGTGCCGATGTCATGATCACGCGCCATGCGATCCCGCGCGCGCGCCGCGAACGCTATACGGGTCGCGCGGCGATCCAGCAACCCAGCGACCGCGTCGGCGAACGCACGCGGGTCGCCGGTCGCCACCAGACATCCGGTCTCGCCGTCGGCGATCACATCGGCGACCCCGCCGGCACGTCCGGCCACCACCGGCAAACCCGCCGCCTGCGCTTCCAGAAAGACCATCCCCCACGCTTCGCCGATGGCCGGCCAGACGCAGAGGTCGCACGCGGCATAGAGCTCGGCGAGAGCCCCGGCGGTTAGTTCTCCGAGCCACGATACGCGGCCGCCGAGCGGCGCCAACGCGGCCTCCACGCGCGGCCGCGCCGGTCCGTCTCCGGCGACCATGAGCCGCCAAGGCCGGGATGTCAGGCGCGCCAGGGCGTCGCCGAGAAGGCGGTACGACGCCACCTTGTCGCCCGGCCGCATCATCGCCGCCACCACCAGCAGCGGCGTTTCGGGGGCAAGACTATGAGCGCGGACCAGCGCATCCC
The DNA here is from genome assembly GCA_963771545.1 of uncultured Alphaproteobacteria bacterium. Taxonomy (GTDB): domain Bacteria; phylum Pseudomonadota; class Alphaproteobacteria; order Rhodospirillales; family Defluviicoccaceae; genus CAKZLS01. The sequence continues at coordinate 1,734,166 of CAVYTX010000002.1, read as the reverse complement.
GATGCCGCTGCCGCGCTGCGGCGGCGGCGGCGTATGGTTTGACATGGATAAAAGGTTTGAGGGGGACGAGGCGCTCTTGATCGGAAAGCAGCGGCAGAATGCATTCGTCGTCGGCGCGATTGAGCCCGACCACCAGATCGGCGGCGCCGATCGCCGATGCGGCGGCTTCGTAACCCTCGGCCCATTCGCCGAAACGCTGCTTGGGCGCGTGGGAGGCCTCCGCGATGACGTAGGGAATTCCGAGTTCATGGCTAATGCGGGGACCCAGCCAGTCCGGGGCTTTGTGGTACAGGTGATAGGTGAACCAAAGCTGTGGGCGCTTGTCGAGGGGCCGGCCCCGGTAGCGGCGCAGCAGCCGCGCGGCCATGCGCTCGCCGATGGATGCGATGCGCCGCTGTCGCGACGGGTCGCCGCCGCCGTCGTAGCTGCGGAACCGGCTTGCGTGTTCGACCGAATGTCCGGTCAGCTCGAGGGCCGACGCCAGCAGCCGCGCCATCAGCCGGTCGCCCGACGGCCACGGATGGCCGGCCGGCTTCATGGGTGCGTAGAAGACGATGCGCATGCGCGGACGTGCTCGCCGCCGCTGTCGCCGCCGATGCCGAATTTGGCGGCCAGGCGGTCGATCAAATGGTCGAGGGAGAACGCCGAGCGGACCCGCTTCTCACCGGCCCGGCCGAGACGAGTTCGAAGCTCGGGCGAGACTATCAGCCGCCGCAGCGCCTCGGCCAGCACTTGCGGATCGTCCGGCGGAACAAGAACGCCGGTCTCTTCATCCACGATCAACTCCGGAATCGCCGAAATTCGGGTCGAGACGCAAGCGAGGCCTTGGCTTTGCGCCTCCATCAGAACGTTGGGCAATCCGTCGCGATCGCCGTCGGCGGCGACGCGGGACGCGAGCACGAACACATCCGCGGACCGGTAGTGCGCCAGCACCGCGTCCTGGGGCAACGCGCCCATCCACGTTATCCGGCCGGCGAGGCCGTCGCGCCGGGCCTGCCCTTCGAGCTTCGATCGCAGCGGTCCGCCGCCAATGTGCACCAAACGCCAATGCAGACCGGCGGGCAACCGCCCGAGCGCGTCCAGCAGAATGCCGTAGCCCTTTTTCGCCACCGTCCGGCCCACCGACAGCAGGATCACCGGATTCTCCCCGTCGCTGCCGTCTCGTGCGTGTCGATCGGTGGGGGGAGGAGGAAAGCGGTCCAGATCGAGTCCATGGTAGATCAGCTCGACGCGATCCGGGACCGGCGCCAGGTTGGCGAGATGCTCGGCGTTGGTCCGGGTGCAAGTGACCAGCCATCGGCAGGCCGCGAGTTTTTCGCGCTTTTCCCACTCGGGCGTGGTCCAGATGTCCTTGGCGTGCGCCGATATGCTCCAGGGCAGATCCACGATCATGGCGGCGTAGCGGGCCACCGACGCCGGGGTATGCAGGAAGTGGGCATGAAGCCAGCGGACGTCGCCCGGCAGTTCGTGCGCCAGCACCAACGCTTGACCGAAGCGGCGGACGCGGTTGGCGGTGCGGTCGCGCGCGAGATCGCGAAGCCACGCGGCGCGCGCCCGGGCGTAACCGGGGCGGCGGCGGGCGGCGCGCCAGCCGCGAAGCACGCGCATGGGTTCCCGGTACAGATACTCGGGAAGGTAGGCGACCGGCGCGCGGATCTCGCGATGAACGGGGTGGACGGCCGGGTCGGTGGGATGGCGGAGCGAGACCAGCCGGATGGGGAGCCCTCGGCGTTCGAGGCTCAGGATCTCCTGGGCGATAAAGGTTTCCGACAGCCGCGGATAGCCCTTAAGGACAAAAACGACGCCCGCGCCCAAAGCCAGGTCCACCTCAGAAGCTTTGCTTGACCAACGACAGATGCGTGCCCGCGGGGCTCAGCCACTGGTCCACCATTCCCGAAATCGCGGACAGCCCGTCCAGCAGCCCGGGAATGCGGATCTCCGAAGGTTTCGGCTGGGCCGGAAGTTCATGAAGGGCGGCGGCCATGCGCTTGGGACCGCGGCCGCCGTTGGCCAGCAGCATGCGCGCCAATCCCAACTGCTGCGCCCGGTGGGCCCGGATGTACTGCTCCAGCCTGGGCGTGGTCCTGGGAACCATCAGGCTCGGCTTGTCGAACGAGAGGATCTCGCAGAACGTGTTGTATCCGCCCATGGCGACGATGCCGGCCGCGTCCACCATCAGTTTTTCGATATTGGCGTCGAAGGTGATGGCCTCCACCCGGTCGAGGCGGGCGACACGCTCCATGAACTCGCCCTGCAGGGTGGAGCGCATGAACGGCCCCAGCACCAGCAGCGAACGGTGGGGGATGGCGGGGTCGTGCTCGTAGGCCCTGAGCACCCAGTCGATGAGCGCCGCGCCGTCGCCGCCGCCGCCGGTGGTAACCAGCAGATAGGGTTCATTTCCGCTGGGTTCCGGCGAGCCCGGAAGGGGGCCCATGGGCGAGACATTGCGGCGCAGGTAGCCCGTGTAGCGGATCTTTTCCAGGGTCGTTTTGGGCAGCGGTATGCCTTCCACGGGATTGCAGATCCGCGGCAGGCCGTACACCCAGAGATGGTCGTAAAGCTCGTTCAGCGCCGGCACCGCGTGCTTGCGCTCCCATTCGTCGGCCAGGTGCTGGGGCTCGTCCATCACGTCGCGCAGACCGAGCACCAGCGGCGTTCCCCGCGCCTTGAGCATGCTCAGCGTGTCCTTGACCTCGCCGCGCAGCCCCAGCGGCTCCTTGTCCACCAGGAAGATGTCGGGGTCGAAGACCTCGGCGGTATGACGAATGATGGAGGCCCGGAGCGCCAAGGTTTCGTCGAGGCCGATCTCCAAGCTCAGCGGCGTGTAGTCTCCCCGCCTGAGCTTGATGACGCCCGGGATGCGGACAAAATCCACCCGGCTGCGGAAGCTGTAGTTGCCGATGATCGGCGAGCCCGAAAGGATCAGCACCGACAGATCGGACCGGTGGTCGACGAGCGCGTGGGCGATGGTCCGGCAGCGGCGCAAGTGGCCGAGGCCGAACAAATCGTGGCTGTAGATCAACAGCCGTCGGTGTCCTCGATCGCGGCCCATGGCTTCCCCTTTGTGGCGCACTGGCGCAGCACTAACCTAAAGCGCCTCTTCAGGCAATTGGATTCCCATTGCATTGGTGTGCTTTTAAACCCGTGACTCATTGTAACGAAACAAGAAAAAGGCCCCGAATGGGGCCTCTTAGGGGAACTTCAGAAGGGTTGGAAGACCCTCACGCTCTGGTGAAGATCTCTCGATGCTTCACACCAAACAAGGCCAGCAGAGCGGTGCCGAACATCCACACCGCGCCGGGAACGGGTATCACGATCTCTTGCTGCAGTTTGTCCAGGATGGCTTGGTCAAACTCTTCGAAGGAGCTAACCACGTCCACGAATGGGTTGACGCCGCCCTGCACGTAGGTCTCGTAATATTCCAACACCGTGGATTGGGGGGAAATCACGAGGCCGTTGATGGTGTCGTACCCCGCGGCCAGGGCGGCGTCCCGTCCAATCGTGTTCCGCTCGCCGATGCCGTCACCGGAAACGTCCATAATCTGCCGGGGCGCATCGAAGGCGTTGGTCAACGCCGTGGACGCAAAATTCATCGCTGCCTGCGGCGCCGTGCTGCAGCGAAATTCCCGCGCAATCCCCCGGATGGTGTCGGCGAAGGCGTCGGACGTTGCGGGCGATACCTGGGTCCAGCCAATGACTTCGGATTGTTGAGCGGTTCCCGACCACTGAATCATCTGCACGGCGATCGAACCAGTCGGATTGCTGTTGATGGCGTTCCGCACGCCCGCATTCTCGAACGCCGACGCGTATCCCTCCATCTGAAGCGTGTAATCGCTTGGGCTAATGCTGCCGGACGAGTCTACCAACAACGCCAATTCCAGGCCGACGGGCATGGCCGTCGCCCGATTGGGCGTCGCGACCGAACCGGCAAGCGCCGCGGCGGCGAGGCCGGTCAACACATATCTATTCATGAAAAATTTCCTCCCCCGAAGACGCGGCCGGCATGAGTCTCGATGCCCAACCATGTGTCCCGCGGACGCGCCCCGACTGTAACCGGGACAGCGCAAAATCGTTGCTTATAATTCCGTAAAAGTCAATCAAATTAGCTCATTACAGGATACTACCCATATAGGGGCGGTTTGTGCATGGCGTTTCTCGCACGCTCTGAATAGTTGAACTTGGGGTGGGGTCATGCCGCTGGAGCTTCCCAGTTCTTGCAAACGAAATTTGGCCAAGATCTTGGTCCAAAAATCTCCTCTGTTAGCGATTTTCGCGTTCCATGCGCGCGGTTGCCATGGCCGGTTGCGGTGTCCTGGGACCTCGGGGATTGCGCCTTTCCGCCGGGCGATCAACAATCACGGACAATTGAGTTCAAGCCCGAGGGCGAAGTCGGGATCAAGGCATGTTCGAGTTCGACAAATACGACAGGAGAGCGCACCGGCAGCGGCTGACGCCGGGGACCGAGGGGTTCGCCTGCGTGCCGCGCGCCGACGTGGCGGAGATGTCGATGCTGTTCTGGAGCGAGCATTGCATCGAATGCGCGGCGCCCGAGTGCTACGTCACCTGCGATTTGTACGAACCGCGCCCGGACGGCCGCTGCCGGCGATTCGCCTACGGCATCTATCGGAACACCACTTTTCCATCCCTCAGGGGAGCCGGCGCCGAGGTGACGTTCAAGACCTGGGGCCGGCTCAAGGCTAATGGCAACACCCGCATGGAGCCGGTATTAACACTGCTCTGGAAAGAGCGGCTGATGGGACTGGGACTGAGGGCGGCGAACGCCTGGGGCGGGCTCCTATTCAACATAACCGGCAATCCGCGGTGGAAAACGGTGGCGCCCGATCTGGACAACCGTTTCCGCCGCCTGCATCGGCGGGACAAAACCCGTCGTCGGCCGGACGCTTTTCTTGTGGAGGTGTACAATCCGTCGCCGAACCCGGTGACGGTGCAACTTCAAATGCGGATCGGCGAGGACTTGTTTGATCAAGCCCGGGACCCGACCACGGTGCCGCCGCCGTTTACCGCCGCCGTGCCCCTGCGGAGTGGATATAGCCGGCACGAATTCGAGTGGTCCTTGTTTCTGCCGATCATCGAGACCGGCCTGCCATTCAAGATGACCGTCGTGCCGGAAGGTGAAACTCAATCAACGCTGGTGTTTCTGACCCTCGATTTCGTCACCTATCGCGATAAAAAAACACGGCAACCAATTGAGAAAAATATAAAATGCGTGGTGTTCGACTTGGACAATACGGTGTGGGACGGGGTGCTGCTGGAGGATGAAGAGGTGGCCACGCGCGACGAAGTCGCGCGGCTGATCGAGGCCCTGGACCGTCGCGGCATTCTGTTGAGCATCGCCAGCAAGAACGACGCGGACCCGGCCATGGCGAAGTTGGTGGAATTGGGTCTTGCCGAGTATTTCCTGCATCCGCAAATCAATTGGGATCCGAAGAGCGCGAACGTGGAACGGATCGCGGCCGCCTTGAACATCGGGCTCGATACGTTTGCGTTCGTCGACGACAACCGGTTCGAGCGCGACGAGGTGGCCCACAAACTGCCCCAAGTGACCTGTATCGACGGGACCGGAGACCTGGGCCGGCTGCTCGACGATCCACGTTTCCGGGGTGGCGGCAGCGCCGAGGCCGGACGGCGGCGGTCCTTCTATCGCGACGCCATCGTCCGGGAGCGGGACCGGCAAGAATACGAAAACGACTACCTCGGCTTTCTGGCGGACTCCGGGATCGAGATCGAGGTGAAACGGTTCGAACCGGACAATTTCGAGCGGGTGGCCGAGCTGGCCCAGAGAACCAATCAGCTCAACTTCTCCGGCACCCGGTACACCCGGGACGCGCTGCGGAGACGCCTGGCGGACGAAAGTCTCGAAGCCTATGTGCTGCGCTGCGCGGACCGGTATGGGTCTTACGGGACCGTCGGTCTCGCGCTCGTTCGCCGCGGCGGCGCGGAGATCCGGGTGGAGGAGTTCATGCTGTCCTGCCGGGTCCAAGGGAAGTTCATCGAACAGGCCTTCTTCGACCATGTGACCCAAGACGCGAACGGCGCGGACGGCCAGAAGACGCGCCGGCTCTGGGTAAACTTTCATCCAACGGCGCGAAATACGCCGGCCCGGCAAACCCTTCAAAGCCTCGGGTTCCGGCCTGGCGCGGACGGTGAAGGGCTGTGGCTGGATGTCACCGACCATCCCTTGGCCTGCAATTTTATCCAAGTCATCGCGGACTGATCGAATTAAATATATTTAATTGCAATTAGTTACGGTGAGTAGCTCATATGCATTTCTAACGAAGGCGTTCCAGTCCGAGCGATCGAGGTTGCATTGAAAGCGGTTGTGCTCAAATCTGAGGTCTTGTTTTGAGACGGACGACCCCCGCGGACAGTCCATAAGGTCAGCGAATGGAACCGACCTTTTTCAAGTTCATTTTCCGCTACAGCTTGCGCCAGCAGATCTTCTTGCTGGTGCTGACCGTCGTCTCGTTTCCGTTCCTGTACTATTCGCTCGAGCTGCCGAAGCTCATCATCAACGACGCCATCGGTTCCGAGAACTTCCCAAAAACCATCTGGAAATGGGAATTCGAGCAGATCAATTATCTGACGGTTCTGTGCGCCGCGTTCCTGGTGCTGGTGGGGATTCGGTTCGGCCTTAGGTATTACATGAATGTGTACAAGGGGCACTTGGCCGAGCGCATGCTCAGGCGGCTGCGCTATATCCTGTTTGAGCACCTTCTGCGATTTCCCGTGCCCCATTTCCGGAAAACGTCCCAGGGCGAGCTGATCTCCATGATCACCGGGGAAGTGGAACCGTTGGGCGGCTTTATCGGCGATGCCGTGGCGGTGCCCGCTTTCGAAGGCGGCACGTTGTTGACCATTCTCGCCTTCATGTTCGTCCAGGACTGGGTCCTGGGGCTGGCCGCCATCGCGCTCTATCCATTGCAGATGTACCTCATTCCCAAGCTTCAGAGACAGGTCAACCAGCTGGCCAAGCAACGGGTGCGGGCGGTGCGCAAGCTGTCGGAACGGATCAGCGAGACCGTGTCCGGCATCGAAGAGATGCACGCTCACGACACTTCGGAGCGCGAACGCGCGGCATTCGCCCAGCAAGCGGGCGTCATCCAGGGCATTCGTTACAAGATCTACCACAAGAAGTTCTTCATCAAGTTTCTCAACAACGTGATCGGCCAGCTGACGCCGTTTTTCTTCTATTCCATTGGCGGGTACCTGGTGATCAAGGGGGACCTGACATTTGGCGCCTTGGTGGCCATTTTGGCCGCTTACAAGGACCTGTCGGCGCCATGGAAGGAGTTGCTGAATTGGTATCAGATGAAAGAGGACAGCCGCATCAAGTACGATCAGCTTTTGGAACAATTCGAGCTGACCGGGATGCTGAACGAAGACCTCCTCCAGACGCCGGAGGGGGACATTCCGCGGCTGTCGGGCGCCGTCATCGCCACCAATCTGACCCTGCAGGACGAGACCGGCGTCAGGGCGGTGGACGGGGCCAACTTTCACTTCGACATGGGCGACAGGGTAGCCATCGCCGGCGGCAGCGGTTCGGGGGCGGATTCGCTCGCCAAGCTTTTGGCGCGTCTCCTCATCCCAAGCGCGGGCGGCATCAGGATCGGCGACGCCAATCTCGCGGGCCTTCCGGAGGCGGTCACCGGGCGCAGGATTTCGTATGTGTCGCAGAACGTGATGCTGTTCAGCGGGAGCGTTGGCGACAACATGTTCTATCCTCTTATGCATCGACCCTTGGATCCGTGCCCCTATGAAGGCGAGGCGGAGGAGGTGCGCAGGACATACGTGGAAGAGGCGCTCGGATCCGGAAATACCGAGAGCGACTTGGACGCCGACTGGATCGACTACGAAGAGGCGGGTGTCGGCAATAGGGAGGAATTGACGGAACGGGCCGTTGAAATCTTGAAAGACGTGGGGCTCGATGGCGATATCTATGCCTTCGGCCTGCAGGGTACTATCGATACGAAAGCCAATCCGAACCTGGCCGGAGAACTTCTCAAGGCCCGGGAAATGCTGCGAAGCCGGCTGGTGGACAGCGAGTTCGCCGGGCTGGTGGAGTTGTTCGATCGCGACACCTACAACCGCAATATGACGGTGGCGGAGAATCTTCTGTTCGGCACGCCGATCGGCCCGGTGTTCGATCTGGAGCACATCGGCGAAAACCCGTACATGCTGTCGGTGTTGGAGCAAGTGGGGTTGACCGAGACATTTCTCACCACCGGACTGAAGGTGGCCAACATCATGGTGGAACTGTTCCAGGATCTGGCTCCGGGCCACGAGTTTTTCGAACGCTTCAGTTTTATAGGCGCAGAAGCGCTGCCGGACTATCAGGCGCTGGTGCGCCAGATCGATCCCGAAAACCTGGACGATCTCGATCCCGCCGACCGAACGCTGCTCATGTCGCTTCCGTTCAAGTTGATCCCGGAACGCCATCGTCTCGGTCTTCTCGACGGAAGTATCGAGGAATCCTTGCTAAGGGCGCGACGGGCGTTCGCCGAGGGGCTTCCCGACAAGCTTCGGTCCTCGGTCGCGTTTTTCGAGCGGAACTCCTACAATCCGGCGGCATCGGTGCAGGATAACATTCTGTTCGGGAAACTGATATACGGCCGCCAACAGAGCCAGAGGCAGGTCGGCGCGCTCATCGCGGAGGTCGTGGATTCCTTGGAGCTCCGTCGGAGAATCGTCGAAATCGGGCTGGGATATCAGGTGGGTATCGGCGGCGGCCGCTTGCCGGCCGCTCAGCGCCAGAGGTTGGGAATCGCTCGCGGCTTGCTAAAAAGGCCGGATCTCCTCATTCTTGATCAGGCGACCGCAAACCTTGATCAAAAGAGCCAGGCGGCCATTATGGAGCGTTTGCTGAACGAGTCCGGCGGGATGTGTTTGGTTTGGGTGGTCAACCATCTAGAGGATGCGCGGCACTTCGATCGAGTGATCGCGATGGAAGGCGGCAGGGTTGTCGACCAGGGAATGGTCGAGGATATCCTGAATGGCGATCGTCCCCCCGAAGCAAAGGCCGAAGCAACGGCGGAAGCGGCGGCGGGCGAATAGAATAAAAAGGTTTTTGAGAGGGAGGGAAACGTGCAATACGCCGAAACGGTGAAAGTCTTGCGTGGCATTCCCTTGTTTGCCGGTTTTGATCCGGCCAAGCTCAAGCTACTCGCCTTTTCCAGCACCTATCTGACGTTGGAGGAGGGCGAGGTTTTGTTTCACGAGGGAGACCCCGCCGACAGCGTCTATCTGATCGACGAGGGCGAAGCGGATATTTCTACCGGACGGGGGGAGCATGAAATCAAGGTGGCCAAGCTGGGCAAACATGGGCTGGTGGGCGAGATGGCCCTATTCCGCAACTCTCCGCGATCGGCGACCATCCGGGCGGCCGGCCCGCTCCAGGTCCTCAAGATCGACGGCGACGTGTTTTTGCGGGTGGTCACGGAAAATCCGGGCGCGGCCCTGACTGTCATGCGGATTCTCAGTGACAAGCTGGCGGCCACGACCGATGACTACGAGCGCCTGAAGGCGGCGTCGTCGGCGCCCGAGCCCAAGCCCAAGCCCGATCAGGCGGCCGAACCCCGGCGATAAACGCACTAACGGCGAACACCATGATCGTTGGTATTACATTTCGTTACCGGACGCGCCGTGGAGAACGCGCGCTTGCTGCGTCGAGCGTCGCCGAATACGGATCGGCGCGCGCCGAAGGACAGGACTGAGCCCATGGAGATCCTCGGACAGAGTGTGCAGATGTGGGCGATTTTCGCCCTGATCCTGGGCGCACTGGTCATGTATGCCATGGAGCGCGTTCCCATGGAGGTGGTTTCCGTGGGCATCGTGTGCGCGCTGCTGGTTATTTTTCAGGTCTTTCCGCTTATCGATGAGTGGGGAGAAAACCAACTGACGCCGGCGCGCTTGATCCAGGGCTTCGCCAATCCGGCGCTCGCGACCGTTTTGGCTCTGCTGGTGATGGGCCAGGGGATGGTGAGGGCCGGTGTTCTCGACATGGGCGCGCGGTGGGTGCTGAAACTGGGCGGCGGACGGAAATGGCAGTCGGTGGGGTTGGCGCTGATGGCGGCGGGCGCGGTTAGCGCGTTTCTCAACAACATCCCCGTGGTGGTGATCTTCATCCCGATCATGCAGGCGCTGGCCATCCGCTTTCAAGGGGCCTCGAGCAAGCTGATGATCCCGCTAAGCTATGCCGCGGTCCTTGGCGGCATGACGACGCTGGTGGGGTCCAGCACCAACCTGCTTGTGAACAGCGCCATGATCGAGCTCAGGGTGACGCCATTTTCATTCTTCGAGTTTTCCGTACCCGGCCTGGTTATCGCGTTAGCCGGGTTTTTATATGTTCTGGTGATCGCGCCCCTGCTGTTGCCACGGCGCGAAAGCCTCGCCGACACTCTGTTTTCCGGCGGCGGCAAGCAGTTCATCGCTCAGTTCACCGTCGCCCAGGACTCGCCGCTGGTTGGTCGTGGCGCGCCGGGCGGCTTGTTCTCGAGTCTTCCCGACATGACCGTCCGCATGGTCCAGCGGAGAGAAGAGGCGATCTTGCCCCCGTTCGAGGGGTTCGAGGCGCGTCCCGGCGACGTTCTCGTGGTTGCCGCCACGCGGAAGGCCTTGACCGAGACGCTGGTCCGGAAGGCCGGCCTGCTTTCTCCCGATCTGCCGATGCGGATCCGCGAAAAAAAGAATGAAGGCAAGGCCAAGGCCAGGGCCAAGGCCACCGCCGCCGCCGCCGCCGCAGCCGCCGCCGCCGCCGTCGCCGCCGTCGCCGCCGAAGAAGAAGCTCCTGCCTGGAACGCCGGGTCTCAGGTCGTGGCCGAGGTGATGGTGGTGCCGGCATCGCGCCTGGAGGGCCAGACTCTCAGGCAGGTGGGATTTCATCACCTTACCCAGTGCGTCGTGCTCGGGATCCAGCGCCGCGCGCGGATGATTCGATCGCGGATGACGGAGATTCGCCTGGAGGCCGGCGACGTCTTGTTGGTTCAGGGGAATGCTTCCGAAGTCAACGCGTTGAAGGCCAATCGTGATGTGGTGCTGATGGAGTGGTCGGCGGAGGAATTGCCGGCGCTGGCCCATGGCCGCGCCGCCCTCCTGATTTTCATCGTGGCGATCGGCCTGTCGGCGATCGGGCTGGTTCCCCTTGTCGTCACCACCATGTGCGGGGCCGTCGCGATGGTGGGTCTGGGGGTCCTCAATGTCGCCCAGGCGGCCCGCGCCGTCGATCCCAGGATCGTGACCACCATCGGCGCGGCGTTGGCTCTCGGGGTGGCGATGCAGGAAACCGGCGGCGCCCGGTTTGTCGCCGCGGGATTGGTCAACGCGCTCGAGGGATCGGGACCGGCCGTGGTGCTGTCGCTGTTTTTCCTGGTGGTGGCCGGCCTGTCGAACGTGATCAGCACCAAGACCGCGGCCGTGCTGTTTACGCCCATCGCCATCGATATTGCCCGCGAGATGGGCGTGCCGCCGCACGCCTTCGCCGTGGCCGTGGTGTTCGCGGCCAACTGTTCCTTCGCCTCGCCTCTCGGATACCAGACCAACCTTTTGGTGCTTGGCCCCGGCCATTACCGCTTCGTGGACTTCGCCCGCGCCGGCATCCCCCTGATCCTAGTGCTGTGGCTGGCGTTCACGCTGTTCGTGCCCTGGTGGTACGGCTTCTCGCTGTTTTGAGTTTGGCTTTAACGGCTGGCGACCGGTGGATCAGGCCACTTTGCTCGCGCGACGTTTGGAGGCGTTGACGACGCGCCTTGGTTGCTCCTCCGCCGCCAACGCCCGCTCGGCCTCGGCGATATAGTCTCGCGTCAGCGGCACCGACGCCTGCCGTTTCGCCATTTGGATCTGAAACACGCAGAGCTTCATGTAGCGGAACGCCATCTCGCAGCTCGCCAGATAGAATTCCCACATCCGGCAAAAACGCTCATCGTAGGCCGCCTTCGCGCGATCCCGGTTGGCCATGAAACGCTTGCGCCAATGGCGGAGCGTCTCGGCGTAGTGCAGGCGTAGCACCTCGACATCGGTCACGATCAGGCCCGAGCGTTCGATCGCCGGTATGATCTCGGAAAGGGCCGGGGCGTAACCGCCGGGGAATATGTACTTGCGGATCCACGGAATGGGCGGCTTGGGCGGGTCCGTATGACCGATCGTATGCAGCAGCGCCACGCCGTCATCGGTCAGCCGATCGCGGACGGTCCGAAAGTACGCATCATATTGATTGACGCCGACGTGCTCGAACATTCCCACGGATACGATGCGATCGAACGTGCCTTCCACTTCACGGTAGTCACGAAGCGCAAAGCGTGTTCGATCGCCGGAGACGGACGACCCGGCCCTGTCTCGCGCCACCTTCAACTGTTCCTTGGACAAGGTGATGCCGACCACGTTTGCGTCGAACCGCTCGGCCAGATACAGGTCGAGACCGCCCCAGCCGCAACCGATGTCGAGGACCCGCATGCCGGGTTCCAGGAGCAGCTTCGCCGCGATGTGCCTGCGCTTTTGCCGTTGCGCCGTCTCCAAATCGCCCGTGTCGTTGAGGAAGTACGCGCACGAGTACTGGCGGTCCGTATCCAGGAACAAATCGTAGAGTTCCAGATTGATATCGTAATGATGCGCCACGTTCTTGCGAGCGCTCTCGGGAGAGTTGAACTGGGTGAATCGGTGGAAAAGGCGCCTGAGCGGCTGGATGGGACCGTCCAGACTGCTCGGGTCGGCGATTTCGTAATTGCGTCCGATCAGGTCGAGGAAGTCGTACAGCGAAGCGTTCTCGACCGTCAGCGTGCCGTCCGTATACGCCTCGCCGGCCACCAGGCCTGGTTGAAAAAACAGGCTCCGGTGCAGGCGCCGATCATGCAGGCGTATGGTTATGGCCGGTGTGCCCCCGCCGAAGCGGTGCGCGCGTCCGTCCGCGTCGATCACCGTCAATTCGCCGACACGGATGAACCGTTGAAGAAAGCGTGCCAGCAGCATTTCCTCACGATCCCTCTCGTTCGTGAGCGGGTGCCGGATGCCGCTGGAGTCGAGGCCTCTCGCTCCCGCTCGTTGCACAATTCGGTTCGTATTCATTATGATAACGAATTGACCGCCGTCAAGTTCCACCGGTGCGTTTAGATCGAATTCGATGATATTTATCGCCAAGCCGGTCAATCTTGGATGTTCTTCCCGGATCCCGACGGCGGATGCGCGGACTCGTTCATCCGTCGATTTTCGCCACGCTGGCTTAAGTGTTGGCGAGGACGGCCGCGTCCTTTCACCTTTGCGAGGCGCGCCGTAATCGAGGGGCGGTGACCGCCGCTCTGAGCGCTACCGGAGCGCGAGTTGATCGATGAAGTGATTCTGACACTTTTGACTGTATGCGGCGGATTACGTTGACGCCAATCCGCCTACCGCGCTGACGAATTCGCGGACGGCTTGGTCAGCTACCGGCCCCGAAGCTGCCGTTGCCAAGAGGCGTCGAAATAGGCAGAGGTTGACCCAACCCGGACTTCAAAAATGTCCCCCAGGGCATGGGGTCAACTCTAGTATTGTAGTACGATTGGTGATGGATTCAGGTTGCAGCTGCACCGGGGCGTGAAAATGTAGGACACACCGGGCATTCCGCGCCACAGTGTTCTCCTATGTCCGTAATTTGTAGGCTGGCCATAACGTTGGCACCTGCCTCTGGTTTGATTCTTACAATTGAGGATTGGGGAAAAGGGTTGCGTCCCCTTTCCCTCATAGGAGGTTCGGCATTTGACTGGCGACAAGCAAAAGTCAATAAGCGCCGCTATCGATGATGAAAATTGCTTACGAGTTCATCTCGTTCCCATGCCATCAGGTGATGATCCGTGGCGAACGCAAGGCGATTATAGGAAGGATCTAGACCGTGATACAAAGCGCTTCCGGCTGACGATCATCTCTCTAGTGGTTTCGATTGTTGCTACAGCCGCAACTGCGTTGACAGCAATTCTCACAATCTTGAAAGTGGCAGGGTGAAATGTGATGAGGCGAGCATGAGCCTTACCGGCTTTGAAGATGACCCCCATGACCTTACGCTTTTGGACAAAGTGAACCTACTCCAATTAGCCCTTATATCCACAGCTACTGGGGACCCATGTCCTGAAGGCTTTGATTACTCAGATACTCGCCTGGAATTGTTGCGACTTGCAGATATCAAGAACAAGCTGCCGGACTATGTGAAGCGCCATCGCGACCTAAACTCCTTTTGGCCATTCATCAAGGCGAAGTTCGCCACATATGCTGAGCGGCGTGGGTTCATCCGGGAGAGCTTTACGGCCCTTTTCGATTACCTCGAACTAAAGGCGCTCACCCCGTCCGATGCATCCATTTCGGATACTTTGACACGCTTCGATCCCAGCAATGTTCATGCCGTCTGGCAGAAGGCTCTTGATCGGCGCGTAAACGATCCGGAAGGAGCCATCACAGCCGCACGTACTCTGCTTGAGACTGTATGCAAGCACGTCCTGGACGATACCGGCACCTCGTACGATCACAAAGCTGATCTCCCCAAGCTTTGGAAGTTATGCGCTGAGGAGTTGAATCTGTCGCCGGGCCAGCACTCTGAAGAGGTGTTTAAGACCATCCTTGGCAATTGCCAGTCCATCGTAAACAGCCTAGGGGCTGTTCGGAACAGGATCGGCGACGCCCACGGGCAGGGCCGCCGCCCTGTCAGGCCAAAACCGCGCCATGCCGAGCTGGCCGTCAACCTGGCCGGGACCATGGCGGCCTTTCTTGTTTCCACATGGCAAGACCGCAAAGATTCTGGTTCGGCGGACAACCACAGTGGCACGAAATCAACGTAGACGTGGTAATCTCCATTACGACAATTCCCGTTTGGGGCCCTTTTCATACCGGAATCAAAGGCATCAAATCGGTTGATACTATTCTAGAAACGGTTGCGTCCCCTTTTCCTTCCCAGTTTGGCCAACAGTTCGCGTGCAAGACAGGGCCGCATGGCGTCACCTTGACCCTTGGCAGCCGACCCACCTCCATCGTGGCATTAACCAGCGCTGTCGACCCAGTGCGGACTCTGATCCGATCCGATGTCCTCCTTTCCCCGGCACGCGCCAATGCCTAAAATGGGACATCGAGATGACGGAGATCGTCAGGTCCGCGCACAAGCGCTCACAAATCCGCAAAGATACCCTTGAAGCCATTCGTGGCGACGAGGGAGAGCGAATGAGGACAAGCATGACTCAGCGCCGCCGAGAGGGCTCCGCACAGGCGAAAGACGGGTCGCCCGCCGATCACGTGCGGCAACTCAAAGAGTGAAAAAGAACCTTGCGGAAGCGCTCGACCGCGAGGCGGCGATGGCCGAATTCTCCAAGTCATTAGCAGCTCGCCTACTAGTACGCAGCCGGTGTTCGACGCCATCGTGCGGAGCGGATCGCGGTTTTTCCCGACGCCGCGATCAGCGTTGCGTTGCCGGATGAAAAGATGGTGCGGGCGGTCGCGGTGGCCGAGTCGGATCCGCGGCGAGCGGAAGCATGGAAGCAGCGATTTCCGTTTCCGCTGACGCGAGAATATATGCACGGCGTTGCCATCCTCGATGCACGGATCGTCGACATTCCGGATGTGATCAAGGCACCAGATCGGTGAGCGCAGAGCGCGGAACTTTCTCGCAATTGGCTACCGCGCCGTCACAATGATGCCGTTAATGCGGGGGAAGAGGGCAATCGGGGCGCTCAGCGTCGTGAAAGTCGCGTCCGGCCCGCTGTCGAAGGAACAGGTCTCGCTTTTGCGCACCTTCGCAGCGCAAGCAGTCATCGCGATCGAGAACACGCAATTGCTCAACGAACTGCGCGAGCGCACCGACGCGCTAGAGGAAATCCTATGCCTTGGTCCGGCAACAAGCAGATCAGCTGAGACTTCAATCGAGCGAACTCCGACGACTGAACCACCGACTTGAGCAACGCGTGTCTGAACAAGTCGCCGAAATTGAGCGCATGGGCCGGCTCCGGCGGTTCCTTCCGCCACTGGTGGCCGATGCCGTAGTCTCATTGGGCGATCAGAGTACGCCTGCCAGCAGCGTGCGTTCATCGCCGTGTTATTCGGCGACATCCACGGAATTACCTTTATGCAAGACCGCTGAGCCCGAAGAGACGATCGAGGTGCTGCAGAACTCTCACGAGGAATGGGCAAGCTGATCCGCCGGTACGGCGCTGGCGTCGATCGTCACACGGGAGATGGTATCATGGCGATCTTCAACGACCCATTGCGTTGCGACGATCCGGCGGGCGACGCCTTGCGCATGGCGTTGGCAATGTGCGAGCGCATGGCCCACCTCTCCCGGGCGTGGAAGCGGATCGGTCATCGGCTGGGGTTTGGCGTGGGTATCTCTCTTGGCTACGCAACGATCGGCGTCGTCCAATCGGAAGGTCGTTACGACTACACCGCCAATGGGAAGGCAGTGAACCTCGCGGCCAGGCTTTGCGATCACGCGGCCGACGGCGAAATTCTCCTCAGCCCACGCGCCTACGCTGCCATCAAGGACGATTTCGAGGCGGTCGCCCACGGCGAGATAGGGTTCAAAGGGACTCGGAGCGCCGGTCGAGGTCTACCGAGTCATCGGACCAAGGCACGGCGAGTAGTCCGGTCGTGGCTAGCATTTCGCATTCGGGACGAAATTAGACTCCGGCGGCCTTCCGCACTTAGCCGAACCTTCAAGGCTGAACAGATCAAAAGGTTGACCATCAGTTGATCGGAAAAGGCGAGGAACGAAGTCCTTAACTCGCCACCCGCCGGGCCTTATGTTCATCGTTTGTTCTCTCTCGGAGCGAGAGGAGACGTGCGTCCGGATTCCGGTCCGGAATGAAAGTCCGTCCGGGAAACCAAGCTTTGAAAATCAGCCCTGACTTCCCGGACAGAGCCTAAAAATGTGTACTTTTGTCTTGACGGAAATTTCATATATTTCAATGGGATATACCGAATTCGTGTTTACTTTTGTATACATGCTCGAAAGGGCCGTTCTAGGAAAATCAAAGACTTTGCGCGTAAAAATGTGTACTTTTTAATGTACTTCTCTGTACCTTTTAATTCGGCATCGACGGGTTTTGTTTTTAATCAACGGCTTAAGTGCCACGGTTGCGTAACGGCGGTACACAAGACGGCCCGAAAACTACACAAAAAATACACATTTTTGCCCTCGGCCGGGAAAATGACAACGGGTACATACCCGCTGTTATGGAACACACGGTTTGCACTGGCATGTCGCTGCGCCAGGCGGCGCACGCTACCAGCGCGTTTTATGACCAGGCCTTGAGTTCGTCGGGGCTGAAGGTGACCATGTACCGGCTGCTGAAAAGAGCCGCCGAGGCGGGCCGCCCCAATATCAGCGAACTCTCGCGCATCGTCGGATTGGACCGCAGCACGCTCGGGCGCAACCTCAGGGTGCTGGAACGGCAGAATTTTATCCGGTTCGAGGGCGCCAAGGACGAGCGCGCCCGCGTCGTCGTTGTCACGCCGGAGGGCGAGGCGGCGCTAGCGAAAGCGCGGCCGCTCTGGAGCGAGGCGCAAAGGACACCATGCGACACATTCTGGGCGAGCGTACGGACACTCTGCTCTGTTAATATCTTGGCCAAGTTGAACGATCGGAACCTGGCTTAGCCATCGGGCGCGGCGGTAATATACGGGAGACGGCGTGATGGTATCGGGAAACGGCGCGGCGACGAAATGGGGAAGCGCCCTGATCGCCTTGATCTGCGGTTCCGTATTCTTCTGTTTTCGCTCGGATCCGGCACACGTTCGGGCTTTTTCTCCAGCCGGTGACCATCGATCAGGGATGGGGGCGCGAAACCTTCGCGTTCGCCATCGCGCTTCAGAACCTGATCTGGGGCGCGAGCCAGCCGTTCGCGGGCATGCTGTCGGACCGGTATGGGGCGCTACGGATCGTCTCGCTCGGCGCGATCCTTTACGCCGCCGGGCTTTGGATCATGTCCAGCGTGTCGGGCGAGGGCACCTTCATTCTCGGCGCCGGCGTTCTGATCGGTCTTGGGTTGTCCGGGACCACCTTTCCCGTCGTTTTCGGCACGGTCAGCCGGCTGGTGCCGCCGGAGCAACGATCGCTGGCCATGGGCATCACCATGGCGGTGGGCTCGTTCGGCCAGTTCGTGATGCTTCCGCTGAGCCTCGGGTTCATCGGCTGGCTGAGCTGGCCGGGCGCGCTGATGGCGTTTTCGGCCCTGGCGTTGCTCATGTTCCCGCTGGCCTACGGCATGAAGGAGCCGCCGCGGACCGAGCACCCCGGCGTTGCCCCGCAGGGCGCGCTCGCCGCCCTCGGCGAAGCCTTCGCGACCCGCGATTTCTGGCTGCTGTCGCTGGGGTTTTTCGTCTGCGGTTTCCAGGTGGTGTTCATCGCCATCCACCTGCCGGCGTTTCTCGCCGACGAGGGGATCGATGTTTCGGTCGCGACGACCGTGCTCGCCCTCATCGGCCTGGTGAATATCGCCGGAACGTATTACGCGGGCCTGTGGGGCGGCCGACGGCGCAAGACCATGCTGCTGTCGTGGATTTACGTCGGCCGGCCATCGCCATCGCGGCCTTTGTCCTGCTTCCGGTCACCGCCGTCTCGGCCTATGCCTTCGGGATCGCCATGGGGTTGTTCTGGCTATCCACCGTTCCGCTGACCAACGGAACGGTGGCGTCGGTGTGGGGGGTGCGCCATATGTCCATGCTGGGCGGCATCGTGTTCTTCGCGCACCAGTTGGGATCCTTCGCCGGCGGCTGGCTCGGCGGCTGGCTCTATGACCGCACGGGATCCTATGATGGCGCGTGGGCGATCGCCATCGGGCTCAGCGTGGTCGCCACCGCGCTCACTGGCCCATCAAGGAGACGCCGGTGGGCGAACGGTTGAGAAAGGCGACGGCATGAAATGGCATACGGCCGGGGCGGGTTGCTGCTGATGGTCTTGGCCACCGTGGCGCTGCTTGCCTTCACCCTCTACCAGACGCCGGCCATGCAGTATCTCCTGGATGGTTTCAGGCTCTGCGGATAGGCAAGACCCTTTTCGATCGAATGGAGCGTTCATAATTGATGCGGGCTTTGACGGGGTGGCTCGGCATGCTAATGAGACCGCGAATAAATTGCGGTAGCCGTATCAGGAGAGGGTCAGCATGAAGGGTCACGACAAGGTCATCGTCCATCTCAACGCGGTGCTCAAAAACGAATTGACTGCGATCAACCAGTATTTCCTCCATTCCCGAATGCTCAAGGACTGGGCCCTCCACCGCCTGGCGGCCCGCGAATACGAAGATTCCATCGACGAGATGAAGCACGCCGATCAGCTCGTCCAGCGAATCCTGTTTCTGGAGGGCCTGCCGAACCTTCAGTCCCTGCATGGCCTCATGATCGGCGAAAACGTCCATGAGATCCTGAAATGCGACAAGAAACAGGAAGAGAAGGCGATGCCCGATCTGCGCGCGGCGATCGCGGACTGTGAAGAGGCCGACGACTATGTCAGCCGGATGCTGTTCGGTTCAATCCTTGAATCCGAGGAAGAGCATATCGATTGGCTCGAGACGAATTTGGATCTGATCGACAAGGTCGGACTGGAAAACTACGTCCAATCGCAGATGTTCGACGGCGGCGACTGAAAGTCCAGCCTCTCGGGCGAAAACCCGGTCGTCACGTTCCTCTTTGATCGGCGGCCCATGGTCCCTAGGATGGCGTCGGGGCGGTGAGTTCCATGTGGACCTGATCGATGATCCACTGCGCGCAATCCAGGCAGTTCCCGCAATTGGGTTCACGTCCCAAGGCGGCGTAAGCTTCCTCCGCGGACGAAATCCCCGTCCGCGCCACTTCGCGCAGATCGGCGTCGCGATACCCATTGCACATGCAGACGTACATTATGTCCTCCTATGCCGCCAATACATGCCAGAAGTGAGAATGATTGTCAATTGCAATTGGCTGGGCCAACCCACCGACGTCGGCATACGCTGTTTCCATGCTACGTCCACTGCCACGTTCGGCAAAATATAGTTATTTAAATTTTATTGTAAATGATCGCAAATAGATGTTTTGACTTTATATTATTGCGCTTGCTATAGAAATGATCACAAATGGCATCGTCAATTATTTAAACAGAATTGCGTTAAAGCATTCATTTGAATTGATGAGAATGGTGCTCGGTGTGGACTGGGAGGATTTCGCGATTTCTCAACCTGACATTTCCTGGATCCGGAGGCAAACATGCCGAAGCCGACAAAGCTTAAGCACGACAGCACCTCGAACGCACCGTTCGGCGACGTTGAACCCTTTGGTCAACAAAGCTCCAAACACGGCGACAAAAATTTTGACGATCAACAATTCCCGGTCGGCGGCGCCGGGGACGCTCCGGCCGACGCCGCCGATGACCTTGATGGCGCGCCGATAAAGGACGGCGACAGCCTGGTGTTCGAGATCGGCGGCGATCCTAAGCCGACAATCGTGGTCAAGGAAATGGCGGACGGCTCGCTCGAGTTCACGGTGGTCTTGGATCCCGACGGCGAGAATACGGGCGATCTGCGTGGGTTGTTTTTCGATCTTGCCGATGATGACCTAATCGACGGCCTTTCGGTGGACGGCGAGCATGTCACCGACGGGGCGTTCGATGCCAACGCGGTCTCGGATCTCGGAAACGGCGCCAACATGAACGGTGGCGGCCGCGGTTCGTTCGACGTGGGTATAGAGATCGGCACCCAAGGCATGAGTGGCGACGATATCCAGACGACCACCTTCATGCTGTCTCACGACACGGAAGCGCTGACACTCGACATGATCGCCGGTCAGACGTTCGGCGTCCGCATCACCAGCGTTGGCCCGGGCGGAGAGGAGGGCCGCGAGGAGTTGTTGAAACTGGTGGGAACAGCGTCCGAGATCGTCCCAAACACCGAGCCTGATGCCCACGAAGACAGTTTCGTCGCTGACGAGGACAATATGGTTTCCGGCAATGTTTTGGCCGACAACGGCAATGGCGCCGACGTGGATGACGACGGTGATCCCTTGATCGTCATGCCCTCGGCGGTGCAAGGCCCCGCCAACGGAACCCTCGAACTCAATCCGGACGGCACATTCACCTACGTCCCGGACGCCGATTTCTTCGGCACCGACAGCTTCACCTACGAGGTGGCGGAAGACAAGGGCGGAACGAACACCGCGACCGTGACCCTGGACATCCAGCCGGTCAACGACGATCCGGTGGCGATGGATGATCAAATGCGGTTGATACAGACCGAGGAAGCCGGCCTCATCGGCAGCCTGGACGTGATCGCCAACGACACCGACGTGGACAACACCAATAACGCGTTATCCGTTACCGCCATAAATGGCATGGAGGTGGCCCCGGGCGGGGAGGTGTACATCGGCAATGAAGTTTACGTGTTTTTGGAAGCGGATGGCCGGACGCTGTCTTACAGCGATCCCGATTATGAAGAACCCTTGGGTTTTGAATATACCGTGTCCGACGGCGTGGGTGGCACCGACACCGGTTTCGTCGAATTGGGGCTCTATTTCGACGATCCCCTTGTCTAAGGTTGATCCACTAAAGCAAAACAGGCCGGGAGCGCAATCGTTCCCGGCCTTCCCGTTTTGCGGCGGGCTTCCAGAAATCGTTGAATAAA
Organism: uncultured Alphaproteobacteria bacterium; assembly: GCA_963771545.1. Taxonomy (GTDB): domain Bacteria; phylum Pseudomonadota; class Alphaproteobacteria; order Rhodospirillales; family Defluviicoccaceae; genus CAKZLS01. The sequence goes on along the minus strand of CAVYTX010000002.1, from coordinate 1,712,564 downwards.
CCATTCCGAACGTCCGTATGACAGCCATCACATCAGCACATTTGACTTTGGGCTATGGTGGCGATCACATTGAAATACGGGGGACTATAAAACGAGAGAGGTTTGTATGCCGAAAAAGACAAGCACGAAACTTACCTGGGCAAAACACGTGAAGTCTTTTGAGTTCGACGAGAATGATGTTGGCGATGGCGAGCTGATTGGCAGCCGAAAGAGCGACACCGTTGACTTGTCGGGCTATCTTGCGCCGCTCCCGACGGAGGGGGTCACCGTGTTTGTCGGCAACGGAAACGATCAGGTAACTGGAAGCGAGGCCGACGATTTCATTTGGGGCGGCAACGGCAAGGACTTCGTTGAAGGGAGCGGCGGAAACGACGAGGTTTACGGGGAAAACGGCAAGGACGAACTCTTCGGCGACGCTGGCGACGACTCCCTTTGGGGGGGCAATGGCAAGGACGAGCTTTTCGGCGGCGAGGGCAATGACAGTCTCTCGGGCGGCAACGGCAAGGACTACCTGGACGCCGGGGCCGGCGACGACCAGCTGTTCGGCGACCGTGGCAAGGACGCGCTTTTCGGCGGCGAGGGCAACGACAGTCTCTTGGGCGGCGGCGGCAAGGACTATTTGGAAGCCGGCGCGGGCGACGACCAGCTGTTCGGCGAGTTAGGCAAAGACGAGCTGGATGGAGGTAGCGGGAACGATACCCTCGACGGCGGAGAAGGCAAGGACAATCTCGTGGGCGGTGAGGATTCCGGGACCTTCGGAGCCACCGTCGAAGTTGGCGGGTTGGCGACGATTGTTTACGAGCTCGGTGACGACCTGACGGGCGGCGGCGGTCGCGACCAATTCATCTATGAATCCGGAGACGGAGTGGACATCATCCGTGACTTCAATCGCGGCGAAGGGGACCGCATCAAGTTGCTCGATATGGACGCGGATGATGTCGCCATTTTGCAAGATGGCGGCAATTCCATCATTGTCTTTCTCGACGGCGCGACCCCGGACGCGAACGATCTGATTGCCGATGCCGCCATCGTCGTGGAAGGTGTCGACGATATTAGCGCTGAGGATATCTTGTTCGCCTAGCGTCAAATGGTTACAGTCCGAAGAGATTGCCGCTGCCCCAGTTTTTTTGGGGGCAGCGGGTTGTTATGGGAATGTGGTGATTGGCGCGCCGAGGCCTTGACGCGTAAAACGACGAGCGGCTATCGGTTCCGGTGCGGATGGGTGACTGTGAACGCACGCTCGTTCGGACATCCCCTTTTTAAATAGCGGAAAGTTCTCGGCTTTTAACAGCGCCCTTTTTTTGCCTGACCCGGAGGGCAAAACTTTCCATTGCTGTCGCTATCTCCCACTTCCACCTTGACTCCGGGCACTTTCACCTCGGCTTCGGGAGCCTTCACCTTTGCCGTACATGCGACCACGAACATGACGGCAAAAATCATTGTGAGCACGCGTAACATCCAAGCTCTCCAACCAATGTTCAATGGGATGTAGTCTAACGAGTCCCACATTAATAAATGGCTTACAATAGGGTTTCCCGCTGCGGCTACCGCGCCGGTCTATTTCATGATGGTTTCGGGGGCCGGTCCGTTTTCCACCCAGGTTTCCAGGGCGCCCAACGGATCGATGCTCCATTGGTCGACGCCACCCGGTCCCGGCAGAAGCCCGCAATGGTCCATCCCGGGGACCATGAACAACCGGGCGAATGTGCCCACCGCGTCCGCGCCGCCCATATCGGCCGAGAGCCGTTCGTACCAGTCTACGGTCTTGTAGGGTGTCACGATGGCGTCGGCCCATCCGTGCCAGACGATCATCTTGCCGCCGGCGTCGCGAAAGGCGCTCAGATCGGTCCCGTCGGAATTGTAGACGTCCGCCATCACCGACAGCCGCGCGGGATCCGTCTCGAAGTCGAAGTCCAGCGGCGAATAGGACGCGCCGGGATCGTCGGCGAACGCCATATACGCGCCGAAATTCTTCGCAAACAGCGGGACGAGCCCGCCGCCGCCCTCGGGCTTGCCCGTCAGCCACAGCCACCAGAACGGTTCCGACCCCTCCGGAATTCCACCCGGATAGAGCTGGTCGCCGGCCGCGTTGCGCGGACCTTGCCGCCACTTGGCGATCACGGTTAGTTCCGCGGCGCTCAGGCAATCGTCCCGGGTGGCGTCATCCATGCACCGAAGCGTGGATAGATCGACGGAGCAGTTCCGGGGATCGTCGATCAGGCCGTCCGCCTTGCCGTCCACGGCGTCGCACTGGCGCATCACTTCGCCACCCATCAATGCCTCCTTGCCGGGGTTGAGGATCGTGTTTCCCTCCTTGTCCGTATTGGCCTGGACGATCCACGCCATTTCGAGCGCCACGAGGCCCGTGTAGTCCAGTGCCGGCGCGCCCGAGATAATGCCGTTGAACAGCTTCGGGTATTTCAGCGCCGCCATATTGGCCATGCGCCCGCCGGTGGAGCAGCCCTGAAAATAGCTCTGCCCCGAAGTTGCTCCGTAAAACGCCTTGATCATGGCTTGGGCGACCCGATGGGTCTCCCCGATGGACCGCCATCCCCAATCGCGTTCGGCGGGCGGGTTGTGATCGGCCCAGGTGGCGTCCACAACGCTCATGCCGTGATGGCCGCTGTCGGAGGTGGCGGTCGCGTACCCTTTTTTCAGACCGGGTCCCATGGCGTTGATGAAGCCCTTCTCATTGTCCGAGCGGCCGAGGACGCCGCAAAAGCCGCCGCATCCGGTTTGGTAGTATTTTCCGTTCCAGTGCCCGAGGGGGAGGCGGACCTCGATGGAAATGGCGGGAAGCGCGGTGGCGCGCACCCGGCAGTAGACCAGCATGCCGTCCGCCGCCTCGACGGCATCGGCGGACGTGACATAAGCCGCGTCCAGCGTCACCCCGCGAAGCCCGGCGCAACGTTCGGGGGTCTGAGCGACAGCATCCACGGTTGGGGCGATTGCGGGCAGCGCCACGCCCAAAAGCACGCCACCGACCAAAGCCCGATACCCGATGCGCATGTCAGCCTCCCCGACACCGTGACCGCCCGTACTATGTACGCCGGGGCGGCGGTATTGCAATCAATTCGCATTATCTGTGAACCGGTTCACAGACGGGCGCGCCCGCCGGGTCCATACGTTGCCAACGCTAACCGGTTCCATGGGGAAAAACAAAGGGGTGCGGGAAGCCGTGTGCGATGGAAGGGGAGAATCGATTGCGGCCGTAAGTTCGAGATTGATCACGAAGCAGGCTAATGGAGGTTTGTTATGGAGCGTTATTATTACAAGCGGGACCAGAAAATCGCCGTCGAGGAACTTCCCGACGTTCGGGCGGTCCATCTCAGCGTTGACGAGCGTGGGGTATCGGCCGCCGCCGAGGCGGATTTGGGCGCATCCGCCATGGACGCCGTTCGCTCGACCGTCGGCGCGGACACGCCCGACGACGCGTTGACCGCATTCGAGAACGCCAATTGGCGGTTTGTGCGGCCATCCGAAACCCTGATGCGAAGCTTGACCGCCAGCGAGGCCGTGCCCGGCGCCGAGGCGGTCGGCAAGGTATTGCGCCGGAGCGACGGGTCCGTGGCCATTGCCACCAATCGGCTAAACGTCCAACTGAAGCCGGAGCTTTCGGAGCACGAATGCAAGACCATCCTCTCCGAAAAAGACCTCCACGTGCGGATGAAGCTGGCCTTCGCGCCCAATCTTTATGAAGTGGACGCGAACGGCCGGGAAGACGCTCTGCAAGCATCGGTGGAATTGCACGATGATCCGCGGTTCACCTTTGCCGAGCCCTCGCTCACCGAGCACATCCCGCAACGGTTCTCGCCGACGGATCCCGATTACATGAACCAATGGCAGTGGCGCAACACCGGACAGAGCGGCGGCACCGCCGGGGCGGACGTTCACGCCGAAGCCGCTTGGGACGTTACGCGCGGGGCCGGGGTCCGGGTCGCGGTCATCGACAATGGCTTTGACGCGGATCATGAAGACCTCGCCCCCGGCGTATCCGCGATGAGCGGTTTTTACACGGCCGCGGGCGGGTTCGTACAGGGCACGGCCGGCATGCCGGACAACAACCACGGCACCTTCTGCGCCGGCATGGTGGGCGCCCGCCAGAACAACGGCCATGGCGGTTGCGGCGCGGCGCCGCAATCGGAGTTGATGCTGATCGCGGCTCTCGGCGATCAGGTGGGGACGCAGACGACCCTGGCCCGCGCCGTCGCCTATGCCGGAAATCCGCAAACCGAGGTTCCCGGTTCGAGTCCCGGCGATGGCGCCGATATCCTGGTCAGCAGCCTTGGCCCCAACGGCGCCGATTGGGACCTGACCACGACGCTCGATCTGGCCATCGAAGAGGTGGCGGCCAATGGCCGAAGCGGCCGGGGCCTCGCGATCTTCTGGGCCGCGAGCAACGGCGCCAACGTCGATGTGACCCTGGACGAAGTCGTCTCCCATCCCGATGTCATCGCCGTGGTGCGCTCCAATCGCAACGACCGAGAAGACAACGCGGCGCGGGGCTCCAGCGTCGAATTGATAGCTCCCGGCGTGGATGTGTACAGCACCCGGTCGGGAGACACTTACGGCACGAGCACCGGCACGAGCTTCGCGGCGCCCTGTGCCGCCGGCTGCGCGGCCCTCGCGCTTTCGGTCAATCTCAATCTCACGCGTGATCAGTTGCGCGAGGTCATGCGCCGGTCAGCCGACAAGATCGGGGGAGTGACGTACGACGCCAACGGGCACAACGACGACTACGGCTTCGGCCGGGTCAACGCGCTCGAGGCCGTGCGCCAGGCGCGCCACCCACGGCTGGTCGTCGGCAATTTCGGATACAACGCCGGGGGTTGGCGCGTGGACAGGCACCCGCGTTTCCTCGCCGATCTGACGGGGAATGGCCGCGCCGACATCGTCGGTTTCGGCAACGCCGGAGTTTGGGTCTCGCGCAACAACGGCGACGGCACCTTCCAGGGACCGCAATTGGTCGTCGGCACCTTCGGCTACGACGCCGGGGGCTGGCGGGTGGACAGGCACCCGCGTTTCCTCGCCGACGTCACCGGCGACGGCCGAGCGGACATCGTCGGTTTCGGCAACGCCGGAGTTTGGGTCTCGCGCAACAACGGCGACGGCACCTTCCAGGGACCGCAATTGGTCGTCGGCACCTTCGGCTACGACGCCGGGGGCTGGCGCGTGGACAGGCACCCGCGGTTCCTCGCCGACGTCACCGGCGATGGCCGGGCGGACATCGTCGGCTTCGGTAACGCCGGGGTGTGGGTGTCGCGCAACAACGGCGACGGCACCTTCCAGGCGCCGCAATTGGTGGTCGGCACCTTCGGCTACGACGCCGGGGGCTGGCGGGTGGACAGGCACCCGCGGTTCCTCGCCGACGTCACCGGCGATGGCCGAGCGGACATCGTCGGCTTCGGTAACGCCGGGGTGTGGGTGTCGCGCAACAACGGCGACGGCACCTTCCAGGCGCCGCAGCTGGTGGTCGGCACCTTCGGCTACGACGCCGGGGGCTGGCGGGTGGACAGGCACCCGCGCTTCGTGGTCGATATCACCGGGGACGGCCGCGCTGACATCGTCGGTTTCGGCAACGCGGGCGTTTGGGTGTCGCTCAACAACGGCGACGGCACCTTCCAGGGGCCGCAGCTGGTCGTCAACAACTTCGGCTATGACGCCGGAGGCTGGCGCGTGGACAGGCACCCGCGATTGCTTGGCAATCTGACGGGGAACGGCGCCGCGGACATCGTCGGCTTCGGCAACGCGGGCGTTTGGGTCTCGCGCAACAATGGCGACGGAACCTTCCAGGGACCGCAGATGGTTATCGGCAACTTCGGCTATAACGCCGGGGGCTGGCGCGTGGACATGCACCCGCGCTTCCTCGCCGATGTGATGGGCAGCAACCACGACGACATCGTCGGCTTCGGCAACGCCGGCGTCTGGGTCTTCGACGCCCAATAAGCGGAGGAACGGGCCGCCGAAACCGCGTCGCAATGCCTCGCGCGTTTCGGCGGCTCGCCATTCGAAAGGTCGATCATACGGGGCGGGTGTCGATCTTGCTCGATCACCCGGCGGTTATGCGATAGTCTCTCATAATAACGGATCCGAAACGGATCGGGCCGCCCGGCAATAGCGAGCTGGCGACGGAACAAGCGAAACCCGATTGAAGGACCGTGTCCTTCGCGGGCGGCGCGGCAGGGAAGGAGGAAGCAACCATGAACACTCTACTCTCGAGATCCGCTTGGTTTTGCCGGTTCGCAAGGTGGATCGCTCTGGCCGCTTTGGCGGTCTGTATCCTCGCGACCGGACCGGTCCAGGCGCAGGAGTCGAAGCCGCTGAAGATCGGCTTCGTGATGTTCCTGTCGGGCGCGGCCGCCGGACCGTTCGGCGTACCGGCCCGCAACGCGGCGGAATTGACCGTCGAAGCGATCAACGCGGGCTCGGTCCCGGCGCCCTACGACAGCACCGGGATCGCCGGCAGGACCGTCGAGGCGGTGTTCGTCGACGAGAACAGCAAGCAATCGGTCGCCGATTACCGCAAATTGGTGGAGAAGGACGAGGTCGACCTGGTCATCGGCTACATCTCCAGCGGCAACTGCAAGGCGATCGCGCCCGTTGCCGAGGAGATCAGGAAGCTCACCGTGTTCTTCGATTGCGGAACCCCTCAGGTGTTCGAAGAGGTCGTCACCGAGCCCCACTATCTATTCCGCACCGGGGCGCACGCGACCATGGACAATGTGGCCGCGGCCCGCTACCTGCTCGCGATCAAGCCCGACACCAAAAGCATCTCCGGCATCAACCAGAACTACGCTTGGGGACAGGACTCATGGCGGGATTTCGCCGCCTCCATGAAGGCGCTGGAGCCGGGCGTCGAGATCAAGGACGAGCAATTTCCGAAGATCTTCGCCGGCCAATACGGTTCGGAAATCTCGGCGCTGCTGACCGGCCAACCGGACGCGGTCCATTCCAGCTTCTGGGGCGGGGACATGGAAGCGCTCGTGCTGCAGGGGGGCGCCCGCGGGCTGTTCGACAAGACCCAGGTGGTGTTGACCGCCGGCGAGTCGGCGATGCATCGGCTGGGCGCGCAGATGCCCGACGGCACCATTATCGGCGGCCGCGGGCCGCATGGCGACCTGGCGCCGGACAACGCGCTGAACGATTGGTTCCGCCAGCAATACTTCGACCGCTACGGCACCTGGCCCACCTATCCCTCCTACAAGATGGCGCTCGCCATCCTCGGCGTCAAAACGGCCTATGACAAGGCCGCCGCCGGCGGCGCCGCGCCATCCCAGGAAGACGTCATCAAGGCGTTCGAAAATCTGGAGTGGGAGTCGCCCAGCGGCACGGTCAAAATGACCATTGCCGACGGCCACCAGGCGATCCAGGAGACCGCCTACGGCGTATTCAAGTTCGACAAAGAGGCGGGAAAAGCCACGCTCATCGATGTCAAACGCTACAAGGCCGAGTGTGTCAACCCGCCGGACGGAGTAAAAAGCCTCGACTGGATTCAGTCGGGCTTCAAGGGCGCTCAGTGTGATTAAGCTTCCGTAGGGAAGGGCGGGCGGCGGAGGGTTTCCGCCGGCCGGCCGCTTCTCCAATCACACGCCGAGGGCGTCTTCGATGCTGGTCACCGTTGCAATTGTTCTGGACGGACTGGTCTATTCCTCGTGGCTGTTCATGATCGCTACGGGGTTGACGCTGATTTACGGCGTCATGCGCATTCTCAACATCGCCCACGGCAGCCTGTACGCGCTCGGGGCCTATGCGGGCGCTTCCGCCGTCGGGGCGTATTTCGCCGGCGGCTATCCACCGTTCGCCAGCTATGCCGTGCTGCTGGTCGCGGCCATCGTCGTCGGCGCCGGTTTCGGGTTGCTGATCGAACGCGGTATCCTGCGATGGATGTACGGCCGCGACGAGGTGCTCATGGTCCTCGTCACCTACGCCATTTTTCTCATCCTCGAAGACGTGATCAAGCTGGTGTGGGGCGTGAACCCCTATTTCGCCTTTCAGCCGTACGGTCTGTTGGGCACGGTCGACGTCATGGGGCTGCCGTATGCCATCTATGACTTCCTCCTGATCGGGCTCGCCGTCGTGGTCGGCGCCGCGATATGGTGGGTGCTGAACAGAACGCGGATCGGCAAGCTGCTGATCGCCGTCATCCATGACCGCGAGATGAGCGCCGCGTTCGGTATCAACGTCACCGCCGTGTTCACCGCGACCTTCGTCGCCGGCGCCGTGCTCGGCGCCCTCGGCGGCGCCTTCACGGCGCCCAAGATCTCGGTGGTGCCGGGCATGGGTGTCGAAGTGATCGTGCTGGCGTTCGCCGTCGTGGTGATCGGCGGTCTCGGCAGCATCGGCGGGGCGATGATCGGCGCGCTGATGGTGGGCTTCGCGCGCGCCGCCGCCGTCCACCTGTTCCCCGAGGGCGAGCTGTTCGTCATTTACGGGGTGATGTCGTTGGTGCTGGCGGTCCGTCCCCACGGCCTGTTTGCCCGCCCCGAGGTTCGAAAGATATGAGTATCTTCCGGAACCGGACGTTGCTCGGCCTGGCGCTGGCGGTGCCGATCTTGCTGATTGCCGGCGGTCTCATGCCCGATTGGCTCCGGTTCTTTCTCCAGGTGTCGCTTGCCGCCGGCCTGGCGGCTCTCGGCGTCATGGTGCAGATGCGCGCCGGCCTCGTTTCCTTCGGCCAGGGCCTGTATTTCTGCCTCGGCGGCTACGCGGCAGGCATGACCGGCCACTTCCTGGGCGTGAGCGACGCGTTCGCGTTCCTCGCGCTCGGCGCGGCCGTTTCGGTGGGCGTCGCCTGTGTCCTCGGCTTGCTGATGTCCCGTTACCGCGAGATCTTTTTCGCCATGCTGAGCCTGGCGTTCTCGATGATTCTCTACGGCGTGCTGGTGAAAGCGGAGGCGCTCGGCAGCACCGACGGATTTAACCTTCCGAGAACAACCTTTTTCGGCTTCGCCCCCGACGGCGACGCTCTTCGTTTCGCCACTTACGCGCTGACCTGCGTTGTCACGGTGGCCGTGGCCGGGATCTTGCACTGGTATCTGTCCTCGCCGCTGGGCTATATGGCCGAGGCGCTTCGCGAAAACGAGTTGAGGGTCGAGTACCTGGGCGCCTCGGCCCAGCGCGTCGCCTTCCGCACCTACGCCATCGCTGCCGCGGTCTCCGGCGTCGGCGGCGCTCTGGCGGCGTTGTCCATTGGCCACGTGGACCCCGACATGGCCTACTGGACCACGTCCGGACAGTTCGTGTTCGTTGCCCTGCTCAGTGGCACGGGCAATGTGGCCGCGCCCTTGATCGGCTCGTTTGTTCTCGAACTGGTGCGCATCTATGCCGTCGAGTTCTCGCCCAACACCTGGCAGATGATCCTTGGCGGCGCCATGCTGGCCATCATCCTGTTCCTTCCGGGCGGGCTGTGGTCGCTGGTGACCATCCGGCGTCGGCGGGACTGACATGCCGCCCATTTTGCAGACCGTGGATGTGGACAAGGCCTTCGGCGCGGTCGTCGCCGCCAGCGCCATCAACATCGCCGTCGACGAGAGCGAGGTCGTCGGCATTATCGGCGCAAACGGCGCCGGCAAGACGTCGTTTGTCAATCTGGTCACCGGCTACCTGAAGCCGGACGGCGGCCGCATCATCTATGAGGGAGACGACATCACCGGCCGCAAACCTAGGGAGATCGCCAGAATCGGTATTCGCCGGTCGTTCCAGATCCCGCAACTGTTCCAGGGATTGACCGTGCTGGAAAACGTTCTCGTGGCCCTCAGCATCACCCGTAGCGGCGGTCTGTCGGCGCGTCACGGCATCCGCGCCAGCCGGAATGTCAGCGCCGCAAGTGACGTTCTCGATCGCTACGGCATCGGCGACTATCGCGACCAGATGGCGGGGACACTGCCCCAAGGGATCCGCAAACTCCTGGATATCGCGCTGGCGACAGCCGGCGACTTCCGGCTGATCCTGTTGGACGAGCCGACGAGCGGCATCAGCGTCGACGAGAAGTTCGCGATCATGGACACCCTCATGGCGGCGCTCAAGGCGCTCGGCGCGACCATTCTGTTCATCGAGCACGACATGGAGATCGTGGAGCGGTACGCGGACCGCATCGCCGCTTTCTATGACGGCCGCATCATCGCCGACGGCGCGCCGGAGACCGTGCTCGCCGATGCCGATGTGCGCCGGTATGTTGTCGGATCGGAGCTTCACCGCCGGGGGACCCAGTGATGCTGGAGATTCAGGATCTGACGGTCGCGATCGCCCGGACAACCGTCCTGCATGGCGTTTCTCTCCGGGTGCCGCCGGGCCGGACGGCCGGTCTGATCGGCCGCAACGGCGCGGGCAAGACCACGCTGATGCGGAGCATCATGGGGCTGGCGTCGATCCGAAGCGGCCGAATCGTGTTCGATGGCCAGAACATGGGAGCCATGGCGGCGCACAAGAGGGTCCGTTTCGGTATCGGCTATATGCCGGAAGACCGGAGACTCGTTCCGGAATTCACCGTCGAGGACAACATTCTGCTGCCGGTCTGGGCCACGGGAAAGGCTGACGCCGACGCGCGGCTCGCATGGATCTACGAGCTGATGCCGGAACTGGCCAACCTTTCCGGGCGCAAGGCATTGCAACTCAGTGGCGGACAGCAGAAGCTCGCGGCGCTCGCCCGCGCCCTGATGTGCGGGACCAACCTGCTTTTGCTCGACGAACCGTTCGAGGGCGTGGCGCCGGCCTTGTCGCAACGGTTGGTGGAGGTGATATCCAACCTGAAGGCGGAGGGTTTGTCGGTGTTCCTTTCGGAATCCGATTACACGCTCTCGGTGGATCTGCTCGATCACCTGTTCGTCATCGAACGGGGAGCGGTGGCGGAAAGAGAGACGGCGGCGAGTCAAAATGGCTTTGAGTAAAGGAGATAAAGATGGAAAAACAGACATACTACGCCGAAACCGGGACCGGCGAGACCACGTTCACCGTTTCGGCTTCCGCCATCAAGTTCGGACCCGGATGCCTGCGTGAACTCGGACAGGACGCCGCGCTGCTCGGCATGAAGCGGGTGGCGTTTTTCGTCGACGCGAACGTGCTCGCCACCGAACCGGCGCGGCTCGCTCTCGAGTCGCTCAGCGGAGCCGGTCTCGATGCCGTCGTCTACGACGACACCCACGTGGAGCCCACCGACGCGTCGTTCCGCCAGGCCGCCGATTTTGCCCGCGACGGCGACTTCGATGGCTTCATTTCACTTGGGGGCGGCTCGGTGATGGATACCGCGAAGGCCGCCAACCTGTTCTCCACCTATCCCGACGACCTGCTCGCCTACGTCAACGCGCCCATCGGCCGCGCCAAACCCGTCCCCGGTCCGGTCAAGCCCCACATCGCCTGTCCGACCACGTCCGGGACCGGCAGCGAAACCACCGGGGTCACCATCTTCGACTTCGTGGAGCGCAACGTGAAGACCGGCATCTCGTCGAAGTGGCTCAAGCCGACCATGGCGGTGGTCGATCCGACCACCACCCATAGCCTGCCCTCCGGCATCGTCGCGGCGACCGGGTTCGACGTCTTTACCCACGCCATCGAGTCCTACACCGCCGTCCCCTTTACCGCCCGCGACCGGCCCGCGTCGCCCGACGCCCGGCCGCCATATCAGGGCGCCAATCCCTACAGCGACATCGGCAGCATGCACGCGATCCGGCTCGGCGGTCGCTATCTGATCCGCGCGGTCAACGACGCCGGCGATCACGAGGCCCGTCATGCGCTGATGTTCGCCTCGACCCTCGCCGGTCTTTCGTTCGGTAACGCAGGCGTCCACATTCCCCACGCCATGTCCTACGCGGTGGCCGGCCTCAACCACAGCTTCCGCGCCCGGGGATACGAGAAGGCGGATCCGATGGTGCCGCATGGGATCTCGGTGGTGGTCAACGCGCCGGCCGCGTTCCGTTTCACCGCCGAGGCAGCGCCCGAACGTCATTTGGACGTGGCGGCGGCGCTGGGCGCGGACATCGCCGGCGCGAGCCCGGACGACGCCGGCGACGTTCTCGCGGAACGCCTGTTGACGATGATGCGGGAAACGGGCATTCCCAACGGATTGACCGAAATCGGCTATACCGACAACGACGTACCGTCACTGGTCAAAGGCGCCTATCCGCAGCAGCGGTTGTTGGTCATGGCCCCGCGGCCGGTGAGCGAAGACGATCTCGCCGATCTGTTCCGCGACGCCATGCGCTATTGGTAACGCGGAAATCAGCGGGCCAGATGGTCTCCGAGGCGCAGGCCCCAGGCATAGATTGTCAGGGCCGGATTGACCCGGCTGGTGCGCGCGAGAACGCTGCCGTCGCCCACGTATAGATTGCTCATGCCGTGGACTTTTCCGGTAGCGTCGACGACGCTGGTTCGCGGGTCGTTGCCGGTCACTAGGGTGCCGATGGCATGGGCGGTACCGGCCAGGCCCGAGTATTCTTCGGCTCCCACCAGCCCGGCGCGGAGCAGCCGGCCTAGGAAGTTTCGAATGAGAGCGTGATGCTCGTCGCGCGCGTGCGGGATGCGGTCCAGGTCGTAGTCCAGTTGCGGCGGGGCCGCGTCGCCGGAAGACACGACGCGGTTCTCCGAACTCGAGCCATCTTCAGTGGTGGCGAAGAAGCCGATGGCGCGTCCGCCGACGGCGTCCACCGCGAACTTGGGCACCGCCGCCGGAAGCTGGGTGGCGAGCATGTCGCCGTCCATCCATCCGAGGCACTGGATAGTGCTGTGCGGAAACGCGTCGTTGAACATAATTGCCGTCTTGCGCAGCACATCATGGCGTTGAAACAGCCCCACCCCGAGGATCGCGGAATTGATATGAAGCTTGAAATAGGCGCCCACCAGCTCCGCGTTCGGCCATGACTCCCTCAGGCCCGTCGTCGCCAAATAGTCCTGCAGAAGGCGCGGCGACGTCATCGCGCCCGCCGCGAGCACCACCACCGGGGCCGTATAGGTCGAGCCGTCGGAGCAGCGAACGCCGGTGATCTCGGCGGGCGCGCCGTCGGCGTGCAGAAATCCGTCCACGGTTGTTTCGGTGAGCAGCGTGAAATTGGGATCGTCGCGGATGAGATCGATCAAGTTCCATTCCGCGTCGGATTTGTAGCCGCAGGCGGAGGCGTACCCGTCGAAGTGTTTGGCCTCCTCCGGATCGTCGAGGATCTCCTTCTTGAGCCCGAGGGGCAGAGGCTCTGTCCGCCAGGCCGGATCGTGCTCGACGATCCTGTCGATCAGCGTTTGCAGCTCCGGTTCGTTGTCGAAGTAGTTGACGTGCAACAGCGCCTCCGCCTCGTCATAGTAAGGGGCGAGTTCGTCGTAGCCGAACGGCCACGCGAGACACTGATGCTCGGCGTCGGCCTCGAATTCGTGGGGTGAAAAGCGGAGCAGGGCGGCGCCGTACCATTTGGTCTTGCCGCCCACGTTGTAGAATTCCCCGGGAACGAAATCCTTGTTGTGACCGTCGATCCAATGCTGCTTGTTCTTGAACCGTCCGGATTGAAACACAGTCTTGACGTCGAGCGTGCTGCCGTCGCGCGGCAGGAAACCGCCTTTTTCCAATACCAGCACCCGCTTTCCGCCCTTGATCAGGCGATAGGCCGTGGCCGAACCTCCGGCGCCACTGCCAACGATGATGACGTCATGCTCATGTGCCACGGTATCCCTCCTCTCCTCTCAAGCCTTCGATTTCCGGGCAATTGCTATCCGCCGGTGGCGAAGCCGGGATAGCAGGTCATTCCGCCGTCGACGAACAGGGTCGTGCCGCTGATGTAGTCGGCCATGTCCGAGGCCAGGAACACCGCCACATGGGCGATGTCGTCGGGCTCGCCGATCCGCCGGTAGGGAATCAGCTTCATCAGGTCCGCGTAGGCCTCGGGCGTGCTCCAGGCATCGGTGTTGATGGGCGTGCGGATGGCGCCGGGACCGATCGCGTTGACGCGGATGTGGTGCGGCGCCAGCTCCTGCGCCAGACTTTTCATCATCATGTGAACGCCGCCCTTGGACGTGGCGTAATTGACGTGGCCCGCCCACGGGATGACTTCGTGCACCGAGCTCATGCAGATGATCTTGCCGGCGGCGACCGACACCTCCTTCTGCACGCCGCGGCGGAGGAATTCCTTCACGACCTCGCGGATGCATAGGAACTGCCCGGTCAGATTGATCCCGAGGACCGTGTTCCATTGCGCCATGGTCATGTCCACCAACGCGGAGTCCCTCTGCAATCCCGCGTTGGCCACCAGGATGTCCAGGGTGCCGAAGGCGTCGATGGCCTTCTTGAACATATTCTCGACCTCCGCCTCCTTGGACACGTCGGCCTCGATGGCGAGCCCCTTGGCTCCCTCGGCTTCGATCGCTTCGACCACCTTTTGCGCGGCGGCGTCGTTGGTTACGTAATTGACGATGACGTCCGCCCCAGCCCGCGCCAGGCCGATGGCCACGGCCTCGCCGATGCCCGAGTTCGCGCCGGTGACCAAAGCCTTCTGGCCTACGAGCAACTTCGGACACGCCGCGTAGTCCGGCAGGTTGCGGTTGAATTCGTGAGCGTTTTTCTCCGTAGGCACTTTTTGTCTCCCTGCAATCGTTGGAATTAGCCGCTGCCCGCGTAAAGTTCGTCGATCAGGTTGGCGACAAGACCGGTCCATCCGGTCTGGTGCGAGGCGCCGACGCCACGGCCATCGTCGCCGTCGAAATACTCATGGAACAAAACGTAATCCTTGAAGTGCGGGTCTGTCTGCATTTTTTCATATCCATTGAACACCGGCCGGCGGCCGTTGGCGTCGCGCAGGAACAAGCCCGTCAGGCGCTTGCGCAACTCATCCGCCACCTCGCCCAGCGACATGAGCGTGCCGGAGCCCTTTGGGCACTCGACGCGGAAGTCATCGCCATAGAACGACGCATACTTGCAAAGGCTCTCGATGATCAGATAGTTGACCGGCATCCAGACCGGTCCCCGCCAATTGGAATTGCCTCCGAACAAGCCGCTGTCGGAATCCGCCGGCACGTATTGCACCTCGGACCGGTAGCCGCCGTATTCGAACGTGTACGGATGATCGAGGTGGTAGCGCGAAACCGCGCGCACGCCATGGGGGGAGAGAAATTCGCTTTCGTCCAGCATGCGTTCGATTACGCGCTTCATGCGGAACGCGCGCGCGACCGCGATCAGCCGCCTGTTTCCGGCGCCGGGCTTTTCCGGGCGCGCCACCAGTTTCGCGAGTTGCGGACGATGATTGAGATACCACGTCAAGCGCCGGGTAAACTCCGGAGCACCCGTGAGCAGGTCTTCGTCGAGCACCTCGACCGCGAACAGCGGGATCAGCCCCACCATCGAATGGAGCCTGAGCGGAAACATTTCGCCCGATGTGGGGATCAGCCAATCGTAATAGAAATTGTCCTGATCATCCCACAGCCCCACGCCCTCGCCGCCGAGGTTGGTCATCGCGCCGCCGATCAAGAGAAAATGCTCGCCGAACTTGGTGGCGATGTCTTCGTAATCGTGATCTTCCCGCGCCAGCTCGAGCGCGATCCGCAGCATGTTGAGGCAGTACATCGCCATCCAAGACGTGCCGTCCGACTGGGTGAGGGTGCCATCCACCGGCGGCGGCTCCGAGCGGTCGAAACAACCGATGTTATCGAGGCCGAGGAAACCGCCTTGGAAGACGTTGCGCCCCGACGGGTCCTTGCGGTTCACCCACCACGTGAAATTGAGCAAAAGCTTGATGAACACGCGTTCGAGAAATTCGCGGTCGCCCGTGCCGCCATTGCGCCGCTTGTCCATTTCGTAAATGCGCAGAGCCGCCCAGGCGTGCACGGGCGGGTTGACGTCGCTGAAATTCCACTCATACGCCGGTAGTTGGCCGTTCGGGTGCATGTACCAGACTTGGCACAGCAGGATGAGCTGATCCTTGGCGAAACGGGAATCGATCAGCGCCATTGTCACCAGGTGGAAGGCCCAGTCCCAGGCCGCGAACCAGGGATATTCCCATGTGTCCGGCATGGAGACGACATCGGCGGCGTAGAAATGGAACCAGTCATTGTTCCGGCCGGAGGTGCGACTTTCCGGCGGCGCTGACTGGCCGGGATCACCGTCCAGCCACTGTCGGACGTCGTAGTAATAGTACTGCTTCGACCACAACATTCCCGCGAAGGCCTGGCGTTGCACCCGCCGGGCGTCTTCGTCCGGGATGTTGCGTTGCAGGTTTGCGTAAAAGGAGTTGGTCTCGCTCAAACGACATCGAAAAACCTCATCGAAATCCGTGAAAGCGCCGGCATTGGGTCCGTCGGGTCCGAGCCGAACCCGAATAACCACGCTCTCACCCGCCGGCACGACGGGCGCGTAGACGCCGGCGGCCTTGGTCCCGGTTTTGCCGGGGTTCACCGCGTCCCTGTTACCGTTGACCACATATTCGTGAAACGCATCCTTGAAGTAGCCGTGGGCGCCGGTCGCGCCGAACACCTTCGGGGTGTTGGTTTCGTTGTCGCAGAACAACAGGTCCTCGGGTGCTTCGTACTGAACGGTGAAGCCGCCCAGCGTTTCGTGCTCAATACGGATCGCACCGTTGTCCACGGCCGTAAGGGTCGGTTTCTTGGCGTCCTCGAACCAGTCCCACGTATTGCGAAACCAGACATGCGGCAGCACATGCAGACGCGCGGCGTCCGATCCCCGGTTGGTCACCGTGATCCGCATTAAAATGTCATCGACGTCCGCCTTGGCGTATTCGATGTCCACATCGAAATACTTGTCCTCATCGAACAATCCGGTGTCGATCAGCTCGAATTCCGGCTGCTGCTTGCCGCGCCGGCCATTCTCCTCGATCAGCCGTTCGTACGGAAAGGCCGCGTGCGGATACTTGTACAGCATCCGCGCGTAGCTGGAGGTCGGCGCCGCGTCGAGGTAATAGTAGAGCTCCTTGACGTCTTCGCCGTGATTGCCCTCGGCGTTGGTCAGGCCGAACAGCCGCTCCTTCAGGATCGGATCGTTGCCGTTCCAAAGGGCGACGCCTAGACAGAGGATTTGCGAGTTGTCGCAGAACCCCCCGATGCCGTCTTCCCCCCAACGGTAGGCCCGCGACCGCACCTCGTCGTGCGGTAGATAGGCCCAGGCATTGCCATCCGCGCTGTAGTCCTCGCGCACCGTCCCCCATTGCCGCTCGCTGAGGTACGGGCCCCAGCGCCGCCAGGGTTTCTTGCCCGCGTCCGCGTCCCGGAGACGAAGGATTTCGCGATCGTCCGTGCTCATTCGATCCCAAGCCCCTCTCGTATAGATGCCGAAGTGCTCGGCATGACAGCGAGGTCGAAGAGGGCCGAGTCCACCTTCAGTGTGAAACTTTCGCCCGGCTGCAGGGAGACGACGGGGCCATGCACCTCCATCTCGATGTATGGATAAATCGAAGAGTTGAAGATTTCGAGGACGCACCCGTGGCCATAGGGCCGTGGATGATAGGTGGGGACGGACTTGCGGTAGCCGACCAGTCCCTTCCCGTCAGGTTCGAGCACCGCCAGAATTCGGCCCCGGTCCGCGTCGACGCCGTACTTGAACTTGGTGGCGTCCCGGCAGGAAACGATCGCGACGCCGTCGACGAAGCGCATGACGTCGTCGCGAACGGAAGTGGACACACCTTCGTTGTCGAAGGTCCGGACCCCTTGGGGAAAGGCCGAGTGCGGGCTCGTCGGCAGGAATACCGTGGCCGGGCGGAGCATCATGTCCACGTCCCACGGCGCCCAAACGATCACGTGATCCGAGGCGTTGATCAACCTGCTCGCGACGGTCCACGTTCCTGGGTTCGTGCCCATGGTGACGGTCCGCTCGATCCGCACGCCGGTTTCGCGGCAGACGGGGCTCAGCATGGTGACCGCGCCGCTCGCCGGGTCCACCGACATCTCATAGGCGCCGCTATCCAGGTCCAGAAACGGATCGCCGTCCGTCCACCGATCCTGGGGCGCGAGCCAGGTCTTGTCACCACCCCAGAGGACAAAACCGAAATGCCGCTTCGCTTGATGAACGTCGGCGACGGAAGCGATGTCGAGGACGCGCCCCTGGCACTCGGGATTGACGAACGACAGCTCCCGGCCTTTCCACAAGACGCTCATGATCCGCCCGCCGACCTGCGGGACCAGGACCAGGGTCAACGGGCCGTGCTCGATCCAATGTGCATCCCAGTCGCGGAACGCCGCCGAGCGAATTCCGGCCTCCGCCTCGGCCAACTTGGCTCGCGCGCTCAAGATGGGGCGCCCGAGCCCGGTTGACCTTGGGCGTCCAATGGGGCCGGCGCCTTGGATTCGTCACCGTGACCCATGAGCGAAGACACCAAGGCGAGACGCTTCAGGTCGCTCTTTTCGACGAAGTAAACCGTCGAGTTTTCACGTGCCGTCACCCTCTCCTGGTTCGGGGCGCTTTCGCCGCCGAGCGGCATGCCGAAACAATCGCCCGAACCGAGTTTGCGGGAAGCGGTAGCCCCATCGGCGCCGGATGCGGCCGGGGTCTCGCTGTCGAACGCGCCCGAGATCACCACATAGAGCCCGCCGGGATCGACACCCGGTTCGATGACCAGATCGCCCGGGAAAAACTGGATATAACGGCTGGCCGCCTGGGTCGCGCGAATCTGGGCGATACTGCGGCTGATGATGAGGTCGAGCGTCCAGTCCATGGCCACCCGGATTCGGGTCCTGATACTGGGGAGAAGGCTCAGATAAAACGCCCGCCAGGCGGCCCACGCCAGAAATCCGGTAATCTTTACGCCGAGGATGTCGGCCACCCCGGTTCGGCCGCCGAGGGACGCCATGGTTCCGAGGGAGCGATACTCGAATGGCTTCGGTGTCCCGCCCTTCAGATGGGCGAGGATGTTTTGGGCCAGCACCTTCGCTTCCCGGACCGCGAACTGAGCGAGCGGGGGCGCGTAGGTTACATTGGGGTCGCCCGGATCTCCAAGAGGAATGCGGGCATTGTCTCCCAGCGCCCAGACATCATCGAAGCCCGGGACCCTGAGACACCGATCGACGACGATCTTGCCGCGCTCCATCGGGACCGGCAGAGACCGCGTGAGCGGCGATGGCGCGTTGCCGATGGCCGCGATGATCGTTTCCGCGTCGATGACATCGCCGCCATCGGTCTCGACACCGGTCAAGGTCGCGCTCTTAACTCCCGTGTTCAACAGAATCTCGATCCCGCGTCGCTTTAGCTTGTCGGCCGCGTACTCGGCGAGATGCTGGGGCAACTCCGGCAGAATGCGGTCGCCGTGCTGGATGAGGACGATCCGGATCTCGTCGGCCCCAATATTGCGGTAGAATTTCAGTGAATTGCGGATCAAGTCCTGAATTTCGCCAATGGCCTCGACGCCCGTGAACCCGCCGCCCACGGCGACGATGGTCAGGAGCCGCGACTTGCGTCCCGGGTCCGCCTCGGCGTCCGCGTCCTCGAGGCACTGAAGCACATGATTTCGGATGCGAAAGGCATCCATCACGTCCTTCATGACGAAGGCGCGATCGGCGAGGCCCGGCGTCCGGCTGAGATCGACCACCTGGCCAAGAGCGATCACCAACTGATCGTAGGGAACGGTCGTGATCTCGTTGCCGCGTCCGACGGACACGTGAACCGCCTTGGCCTTAAAGTCGACCTTGCGGATCTCCGCGACGCGAACCGCGACGCCGGGCAGGAATTGGCGCAGCGGACTCACCGAATCCGCCGGCTGAATGCTGCCGCCGGCCACCTCGGACAGCAACGGCTGGAACACGAAAAAGTTGTCGCGGCTGATCAACTCGATTTGCACGTCGCCGCCGCCGCGAGCCTGGAGATGCTTGGCCGCGAAAACGCCGCCAAATCCGCCACCAAGGATAACTATCCTGCGCGAGGTCATGTTTTGCATCGGCTCACTTCGTTTTGGCGCGTAACCGGAAAGTCCGCCACCGAGGGTGGCCCACCAATGCTTCCGTTGGGACTCCACAAACCACACTCTCTAGGACAGGGTCAATCCCCTTGCGTTCCGTCACGCGGATCTGGAACGCGGGTGGCTCGGGCGCGAAGCCGGCCATCCCGATTCCCGTAAGCGGCAACGCGACTGCCCGGCCGTCCGTCAACCGGAGAATGGATAAAGCCAGTTGAACCATGTGTATGCACGAATACCGATCTTGCGCAGGATGACAAACCCGCTCTTGGGATTGGTATAGATCGTTGCACGGCCCTGAGCGCCGATGGGGAAATTGGACTGATCCGCAACGTCGATATGGATCGCGACCGCGAACTGTCCCTGCGGATCCACGGTCGGAACCGGCTTCCAATCAGGAAGCGTGCCGCTCGGCAGCAACTGCCCCGCGCCGCTCCCCCGCCAGATCGCCTGCACCTTGCCTGGGAAGATCTGCCCTGGATAGAGGTCGATCGCTACTTCCACCGGTTGCTCTGGCTTCACGTACTTCAGGTTCTCCTGATAGAATGTGGCAAGCAAGTAGCGATCCGCGTCGCAGACGAGCGACGCGATCGCGCCTATTCGGACAATACCGGCTACCATCCCCGGACGGACCTGCAGGTTGATGATGTATCCGTCCTCGGGCGCCACCATGGTCGTGTTGTCGAGGTAAAAGCGCGCCTGAGCGAGTTCGGCCTCGACGCCAGCGACCGCCGTGTTGACGCCGCCAATATTCGACTCATAGCGAAGCTTGGCTAGCCTGACCGAGGCTTCGGCCCGCACGAGCTCTGCCTGAGCTTCGCGAACACGTTGCCGTCGATTCGCGACTTGAAGCTGTGCGACCGCCTGGCCCGCTGCCGCGAATTCCGCAAGATCCGTCTGGGCGCGGCCGAGCGAAGCTTTAGCTACGTCCACCTCGGCCTCGGCAACAGCAACTGACGCCTTGAGCTCGAGAACGTTCTGGTCGGCCGCGGCGAGCGCGGCTTCGAGCTGCCGCACCTTGTGCTCATACTGGCCGCGGTCGAACTGGAACAGCGGCTGCCCCTTTTTGACGGGGACGTTCGGCTCGACCAGCACCGCAGTGACCAGCGTCGGCTCGGGTAGGCGCGGGATCAACTGGATCGTATGCTGGATGACCTTGGCGTCCGTCGAATACGGCGCGACAAAACGCAGGCCGATCATGAAGATGAGGAGCAGATGCAGTCCGAAGAAGAGCGAGACGACGCCCCATGCGATGTTGAACTTCAGCCATTTGAACTTGAAGAAAACGAGCCAGACGATACAGACGAAGCCGGCGAGCAGGACAATCCCGGCAATCATCGCGTCGTCCCGTCAGAGGTCGTGGCGTCCGGATGTGCCGGCGAGGCTCCGTCGCGCGCGGGCCCGGCATTCGCTTGCAGGGAAGGGGGCGGGGGCGGTGCTTTACCCGAAAGGCGAGCCGTTTCTTCGTCGATGGCCTTCGCCTCCTCGCGCGGAAATCGCCGGATGTCCACGACATCCGTCGGCTTGAACGCCCAGACGAAAGCCTGGACCCACGGGTAGATCGTCGGCAGCAGGCCGGCCCAGCCGAGCAGCTTAACCGCTTCGGCCTCCGGGTGCTTTCGGGCCAAGGCGATGCGGCCGGGCAGCCCCGCCAACCAGACAAAAAAACCGACCACCGACACGCCCAACAAAGCTGCGGTGATGAAAGTCGCGTAATCCCAGAAATCTAGTTCGAACCCAAGCAATTGCTGCATTTAGCCGACATTCCTAAAACGACTCCCAATTTTAGCGTCAACAATAGCCAAACAGGCCTCATTGGTGATCCACGACCTGCTCGACTATCTCTCCACCCAAGATCACAATACGGCGCGATGTCGTGTTTTGCATCGGCTTACATCTCCATGGAGCGCAACCGTAAAATGCGCGACCGACCGATCATCCCAATGGCAATTCAGAAGCCACACTTTTCGCGCCGAGGCCGATCTGTCGCCGATCTTTCTAAGTTTGTAACGATTTCCGTTTGTGATGGCTAGCGCCCTTAACTAGTATCGCACGGCGAAGAAGAAAGAGCGCGGCGGCGCTCCGGTGCGAAGTCCGCGTTGGTTTTAACCGCAGCCGCGTTGGTTTTAACCGCAGAAGGTGGGGACGTAACGATGGAGTGGTTGATCAACGACGCGGCGCCGGTCATCGCCAGGATTCTAATCGTTCTCATCTTTCCGTTCAGTTTTCTCGACAAAGTCATCAATTGGGATGCCGCGTTGAAGCAGGCGAACTCGAGCTTTTTGCCGGGCGGCCAGGTGCTGCTGGTGCTCGCGATGATCGTCGAGATTGTCACTCCAATTTGCATCGTGTTCAACATGTACGCGGGTTGGGCGGCCTTCGTGCTCGCCGGCTACTGCGCCATCACCGCCTTGCTCTATCACAACTTCTGGTCCTATCCCCACTTCTGGAAGGCGGGGAGCGAGGGTGCCCCGCATGTGTGGGATTTCTTCAAGAATTTCGCCATCGTCGGCGGCTGCATCTTCATCATGCTCGGCAGCGCCATGGTGACGGAGGTGGAGGAAATGGTGGATCCTTTATCCGCGCCGACGCAGGAGCGCGCGCAGTAGAGCGGGCATCCGCCAGAAAGAGGAACAATCCCATGGTTGGTCGTTCTGAAGCCGAAACCGATTCGCCGAAGCTGCCATACTGGCATGTTTGGACGGACGATGGCGGGATCACCCATCAGACGCGCGGCGAACTCTCCGGCTTCGAACTCGAACCCATTTCCGAGGGCGTCACGCCGCAGTGGAACAATTTTCTGCTCACGGCGGACGCCACCGTCGCCTATGTGCTCCTGCCCGCCGGTTGGGTCGCGGACTGGCACGAGAACCCCAAGCCGCAATGGATCGTGCCCCTATCGGGCTCGTGGTACGTGGAAACCACGGATGGCGTGCGCGTGGAAATGGGGCCTGGAGAGGTTTCATTCGGATGCGATCAAGATTCCAAGCCCGACGCCCAGGGGCGAACGGGCCACCTTTCGGGGGTGGTCGGCGGCGAGCCGTGCATGCTGATGCTCGTGCAACTGAACGATGACTCGTTCGTCGCCGCCAAACCGGGCGTGTTCAAATAGCGCATCGATTCATAGGCACTGCTCATGGGTGAAATCGAGGTCATCGACAAGCGCTTCAAAGGCTATGTCCTGTTCAACGCTCCTTTGGAAAAGCTCGGCGATGGGTTTCGATGGCTAGAAGGCCCGGTGTGGTTCGCCGACATGCGGTGCCTTCTGTTCAGCGATATTCCCAACGACCGCATCATGCGCTGGTCGGAGGCGGGCGGCGTCGAGGTGTTCCGGCAGCCGGCCGGCTTTCCCAACGGCCAGACCCGAGACCGCCAGGGCCGGCTGATCACGTGTTCGCACCACAACCGGTGCGTCATGCGCACGGAGTTGGACGGCGCGGTCACGATCCTTGCCGACCGGTTCGAGGGCAAGCGGCTGAATTCGCCCAACGACGTGGTGGTGAAATCGGACGGCGCCATCTGGTTTTCGGATCCGCCCTACGGCATTCACACCGACTACGAGGGCGGCAAACAGCAATCGGAAGTTCCGCCCCGGGTCTACCGGTTGGATCCAGGCGGTGGCGCGCTCACGATCGTCGCCGACGACTTCGACGGTCCCAACGGATTGTGCTTTTCCCCCGACGAGAGCCGCCTTTACATTTCCGACACCGGCCTGCAGCCCTCGGACGAACCCGTTGAACATATTCGGGTCTTCGATGTCGACGATGACGGCACGACAATCCGGAACGGCCGGTTTTTTTACAAGTCGGTACCGAGCAACGCGGACGGTTTCCGCTGCGACGAGGACGGGAACATCTGGACGAGCGCCGGCGACGGCGTGCACTGCGTCGATCCGTCGGGCGCGCTGCTGGGCAAGATCAAGGTCCCGTCGCAAGTGGGCAACCTCACGTTCGGCGGCCGCAACCGCAGCCGCCTTTTCATGTGCGCCTCTCACACGCTCTACGCGATGTACACAAACCAGCGCGGAGCCCAACGGCCTTAGAGGCCGCACGGAGGACCAGAATGCAAGTCGCCGAGTTCCTTTGCGTCAGCACCACGGTTGCCGAACTAAGGCGGGCGGAGACGTTTTATCGCGATGGTCTCGGCTTCGAGCGCGGGGACGAGACGGCCATCGACGATCCGGCGTGGGCGCGGCTGATGGGGGCGCCGACGATCGACACCGTTCGCTGCCTCCGCATGCGCCTGGGCGCGCAGGAGGTGGAACTGGTGGCCTTCGACCCGCCCGGCCGCTCCTATCCGGACGTTCGCGCTTCCAACGATCCGTGGTTCCAACACATCGCGCTCGTTGTCGAAGATATCTCGGGTACCTTTGACGGGCTAGAGCGCCTCTCGACAACTTCCATTTCCATCGGCGGACCGCAGCTTCTCCCGGTCAACACCGGCGGCGTCACCGCGTTCAAATTCCGCGATCCGGATGGCCATCCTCTAGAGTTGCTGTATTTCCCGCCGGGGGTGGGCGATCCCGTTTGGCACGGCGTCAACGACTCAAGGCCCCTCGGCTACGATCACACGGCCATCGCCGTCGGAGACGTGGAGCGGAGCATCGCCTTCTATACCGACCTCCTCGGTTTCCGGGTGGCGGGACGATCCTT
Source organism: uncultured Alphaproteobacteria bacterium (assembly GCA_963771545.1). Classification (GTDB taxonomy): domain Bacteria; phylum Pseudomonadota; class Alphaproteobacteria; order Rhodospirillales; family Defluviicoccaceae; genus CAKZLS01. Next base: position 1,688,050 of record CAVYTX010000002.1, on the reverse strand, counting down.
GAACGCGGGCGTCGAACAGGATCGACTCGACGGCCTCAGCCAATGCGAGGTCGATGTCGTCGGGCTCGCGCCCGCCGATGTGCCGACCCCGCATGTGGAACTGCTTCACTACCGGGCGCCCAGGGCCGAAGGCGCCGGCCTTGACATCGAGGCCAACGACATCGCGTGCACCCGTCAGGTTCATCGCGTCGATGACCTCGACGGCTTGGCCGATCGCTTGAAGAAATCCGGTGTTGCCTTTATCTCGCCGGGTATCGTAACACTCCGCGATGGTGGCCGGGCCGCCACGATCCGCGACCCCGACGGGCACATGATCGTGCTGACGCAATGACGTTTACGCTGAATGGTTTTCGCGATAACACTCTTGGCAAGGGGCCGATCGGCTAGACACCGCCGATTGTTTACGAAAGGGGAGAACGCTTAATGGATCTGGATCCCGTACTTTTATCGCGGATACAGTTCGCGTTCGTCATCACGTTCCACATCATCTTTCCGGCGTTTACCATCGGTTTGGCGGCATGGCTCGCGACCATCGAAGGCATGTCGCTGTTCACCAAGAAGCCGATCTATCGTCAGGTCTTCGATTTCTGGCTCAAGGTGTTCGCCGTTTCGTTCGGAATGGGTGTGGTCTCGGGAATCGTCATGGCGTTCCAATTCGGCACCAACTGGAGCGTGCTCGCCGAGCGCACCGGCTCGATTCAGGGCCCGCTGCTCGGCTACGAAACGTTTACCGCGTTTCTCCTTGAAGCAACCTTTTTCGGTGTCGTCATGTTCGGGCGCAGCCGGGTTTCGCCATGGTTCTATTTTGTCTCCTGTTGCATGGTCGCTCTCGGCACGATGGCGTCGTCGTTCTGGATCCTCGCCAACAACAGTTGGATGCAGGTGCCAGTGGGCCACCAGATCGTCGACGGCAAAATCATCCCGAGCGATTGGCTGGAGATCATCTGGGGTCCGATCTTCCACATCCGCTGGCTGCACATGCTGCTCGCGGCTTACCTGACCACGGCCATGTGCGTTAGCGCCACCGGCGCCTGGTATCTGCTTCGCAAGGTCCATATGAGCGAGGGCCGGGTCATGCTGCATTGGGGCTTGGCCTTGGCGGCTCTGCTGATCCCATTTCAGTTGGGTCTCGGGCACCTCAACGGCAAGTACACGCAGAAGTACCAGCCGTCCAAGTTTACCGCCATCGAAGGTCGGTGGGAGACCCAGCAACCGGCCCGGCTGATTCTGTTCGCGTGGCCGGACGAAGAAAACGAGCGCAATCTCTTTGAAGTCTCGATCCCAAAGTGGGGGAGCTTCTTCGACAACGGCAACTTCACGCAGGAAGAGCCGGGGATCCTGACGGTCTCGAAGGACGACCGGCCGCCCATCGCGTTTCCGTTCTTCGGGTTCCGCATCATGGTCGGCATGGGGCTTGTCATGCTGGGCATCGGCTGGTTCGGAAACTTTTTGCGCCTGATCGGCTGGCTTGAGAGATCGCGCTGGTTCCTGTGGTGTACGTTTCTGTCGTTCCCATCCGGCTTCGTCGCCGTCATCGCCGGCTGGTACACGGCCGAGGTTGGCCGCCAGCCCTGGGTGGTCTTTGGATTGCTCAGAACGGCCGACGCCCACACGCCGTCCCTGACCACCGGCGACGTGCTGACCTCGCTTATCGGCTACGTCGTCGTTTACGCGATCATCTATTCGTTCGGCCTCGTCTACATCTATCGGCTGCTTCGCGACGGGCCGGCCGGTCCGGAGCCGGAAATCCCGCGGGCGACCGGCGAGCGTCCCATGGCCCGCGCGGGCTCGGCGGCAACCGCCACCGGCGCCCGGCCGCGGGCAGGGGAGTAAACCGATGGACCCAACTTGGCTGCAAATCTACTGGGCCGGACTGATCGCCTTCGCGATCCTGATCTACGTCATCCTCGATGGTTTTGATCTCGGCGTCGGCATCCTGTTCGGCACCACCGGAAACGAGCAGTTCCGGGGAACCATGATGTCGGCCATCGCCCCGGTATGGGACGGCAACGAAACCTGGCTGATCCTGGTGGGCGCCAGCCTGTTCGGGGCCTTTCCGATGATCTACGCGATCTTTCTCCCGGCCTTCTACCTGCCGGTGGCCCTGTTGCTGTTCGCGCTGATATTCCGCGGCGTCGCGTTCGAGTTTCGCTACCGCAGCGAAAAGCGGCGATGGCTGTGGGACTGGGGGTTCTTCCTCGGCTCGCTGATCGCCGCCTTCGTCCAGGGCGCGGCCATCGGGACGATGGTCCAGGAGTTGCCGGTGGTCGGCGGGCAGTACGCCGGCGGATCCTTCGAGTGGGTGAACGGTTTCGCGATCCTGTGCGGCGTCGGTCTGGTGATGGGCTACGCTCTGCTCGGGGCGTGCTGGCTCGTTCTCAAGACCACGGGATCCCTACGGGACTGGGCCTATGTTCGGATCGGTTGGCTGTTGCTCGGCGTGTTGGTGTTTTTGGTTCTCGCTTTCGTCTTCGCGTTGGACGCCCATTTTCGGGTGATGAACCGCTGGCTCGAGGATCCTTGGCTGATCGTGTTTCCCGCCATCGGGGCCGTGGCGACCATCACTCTGTTCGTCGGCTGCCGACTGCGGCGTTCGGATCATCTTCCATTCGTCATGACAGCGATCATATTCGCTACGTCTTTCCTGACCCTGGCCGGAAGCTTTTGGCCCTACATGATCCCGTTTTCGGTGACCATCCAGGAGGCCGCCGCGCCCCCGCAGTCGCTCAGTTTCATGTTCTACGGGGCCGGCCTCGTCGTCTTCCCCGTCGTGCTGATCTACACCGGCGTCGTCTACTGGATCTTCCGCGGAAAGGTGAGTGAACAGGCGGGATACGAGTGATCACCGATGTGGAACGAGGCGCACAGGCGGCAAGCGGAAATGCTAACCGGAATCGCGACCGGACCACGCTTGCCAAGTGACGGAAACGAAAGGGAAAGGAGAAGACAGATCAAGCACGTACTCGCGACGGTATGTATTGCCGCGGTCCTTGGCGCCTGTGCGAGCAAAGAGGCGGAAGAAGTTCAACAGGCGGAAACGATGCCTGTGAACTGCGCCACGGCGGAGGGCGATTTGCGCATGCTCCGATCCGAGAAAGCCAATGTCGCCGAACGGATCGCCGAGGGAGCCACGGCAATCACGCCGGTCGGTTTTATCGTCGGTGTCGCGACCCAAACCGAGGGCGAAAAAATTGAAATGGCGGCCGGCCACTACAACCAAATTCTCGACCAGAAATCGCCGAAATACAACAGCAATGTGGTGTGATGTAGCACACAGCGCACTCGCTCTCGACGGCAGCGGGACATCAGCAGCGGCCATGTGTCGACCAATGTCGCGCAAACGCGCGAGGAGAGGACGCAATCTCTATCGAGGGACGAGGAGGAGTTACTGGCATGACCTACCAATCCATCAGCGACTACGGGATCATCGGCGACATGCGCAGCGCCGCCTTGGTGAGTGTCAGTGGTTCCATCGACTGGCTGTGCATGCCCCGGTTCGACTCGCCCAGCGTGTTCGCGGCGATCCTCGACGATGCCAAGGGCGGCTTTTTTCAGATCCGGCCGGCTGACGTGGACGCGAGCAACTGCAAGCAGTTTTACTGGCCCGACACCAATGTTCTCGTCACCCGCTTTCTCCAGGAAGGCGCGGCCGCGGAGCTCATCGATTTCATGCCGGTGGGCACGGACTCCGATTTCGCCACGTCCAGCCGCCAGATCATCCGCCGGATCACCGCCGTCCGCCGCCGGATGAACCTGCGGATGGAATGCCGGCCGGCATTCAATTATGCCCGCGCCGGCCATGAGACCACCCTGATCGACGGCGGCGCCGAATTTCACTCTTCCGGCGCCCATCTGGGCCTCGCCACGTCGATTCCGCTCGTTATCGACAACAACGGCGTCGTTGCCGAGTTCTCCCTGGACGAAGGCGAGACCGCGACGTTCGTCCTTCGCGAACTGGTCGAGAACGAGGCGTGCGGCGTGTCGTTGTCGGAGAACGAGGCCGAGGCGGCGTTCCGCGAGACCGTGGCCTACTGGCGGGCCTGGTTGTCGCGGAGCACATACCGGGGCCGCTGGCGGGAGATGGTCGATCGCTCGGCGCTGGCGCTGAAGCTGCTCACCTACGAACCCACCGGCGCCATCGTCGCCGCGCCCACCTGCAGTCTGCCCGAGGGCATTGGCGGAGAGCGCAACTGGGACTATCGGTATACCTGGCTCCGGGATTCGGCATTCACGGTGTTCGCCCTGCTCCGTCTCGGATTTTCCAAGGAGGCCGAAGCCTTCGCCAAATTTATCCAGGGCGTGTGCGCCGAGCCGAACCCCGACGGCTCGTTGCAGATCATGTACGGTATCGACGGCCGCAAGGACCTCACCGAGGAGATCCTCGATCATCTCGACGGGTACAAGGGATCGCGCCCGGTGCGCATCGGCAACGGCGCCTATAATCAGCTCCAGCTGGACATTTACGGCGAGCTGCTGGACTCCATGTATCTGTTCAACAAGCACGCGCATCCCATTGGCCACGACGCTTGGCTGACCATCAGCCGCCTGGTGGACTGGGTCTGTGACAACTGGAAGCGCAAGGACGAAGGGATCTGGGAGGTTCGGGGCGGGCAGCAGGAGTTCGTCTATTCGAAGCTCATGTGCTGGGTGGCGATCGACCGAGCCTTGAGAATTGCCGAAAAACGGTCGTTCCCGGCCGATGTCTCCCGCTGGACCGGCGTGCGGGACGCGATCTATCGCGAAATCATGGACAAGGGATGGAACGAAGAGCTCGGCGCCTTCGTTCAGCATTACGGTAGCGACACCCTCGACGCCGCCAACCTTATGCTGATCCTTACCTTCCTGCTTTCGCCGGCTGATCCGCGAACGGTCCGCTTTCTCGACGCGATCCTGCAGACCCCGGACAAGGGCGGGCTCGTCTCCAACAGTCTCGTCTATCGTTACAACGTGGATAAAACCGTCGATGGGCTGAGCGGCGAGGAAGGCACCTTCAACATCTGCACGTTCTGGCTGGTGGACGCGCTTGCCCACGCCGGACGGTTCGACCGGAAACGGCTGGAGGAGGCGCGCCTGATGTTCGAGCGGATGCTCGGTTTCGCCAACCATCTCGGCCTCTATGCCGAGGAGACCGGCCCAAGCGGCGAGGGGCTCGGCAATTTCCCGCAGGCCTTCACCCACTTGGCGCTGATCAGCGCCGCCATAAGCCTCGAACGCGGCCTCGGCGAGAAGGGATAGTATCTCGCGCGCGCTGGCTACGCGAGACCGGTGCGCTCCACGACCCAAACGGCGGCGATGAGGCCGATGGCCAGCGACGCCGGAATCGCCACGCGGGAGCGATACCATGTCCGGCGCATGGTCCATCCCATCGTGAGAAAACACGCGGCGATGACGGCGAGCTGGCCCAATTCGACCCCGACGTTGAATGCCACGAGACTCAAGACGAACTCGCCGGGCGCCGGTCCGATTTGGTGGAGGATGTCCGCGAACCCGAGGCCGTGGAGGAGACCGAAGCAGAAAACCACCGCCGGACGCCAATAGTGGACGCGGTCGGTCATGATGTTTTCCACCGCCAGATAGACGATGGACGCCGCGATCAACGGCTCGACCACCGCCGGAGACAAATGAACGATGCCGGCCATACCGAGGGCCAGCGTCACGGTGTGCGCGATGGTGAACGCCGTGACCTGCCACAGTAGCGCGCTCAGGCGTGTCGAGAGCAGAAACAGGCCGATCACGAACAGGATGTGATCGAGGCCCTTGGGGACGATATGGGTGAATCCGACCTCCAGGTAGCGCACGAAAACGGAGACCCGGCTCCGGCGCTGCATCCCTTCCACCGATAGTGGAGCAGAGGCTTCTCCCGCGAGCACGAACTCGGCGCCAAGCACTTGGCCGGACGCGGAGTCGACAAGGCGGATGACGCTGTTCCCGAGCCGGGGGTCGACGCGCCAGGTCAGGTGCCGAATGCCAGCGGGTGCGGAACCTTTCAGGCTCAGCTTGGAAATTCGCGGCACCGCCGAGTCGCCCACCTCGGGAATCTCCATGGCCGTGATGCCGAGCGGCACCGGTCCCTGGTTGCTTTCAAGCGTGACCCAACCGAGAAAATCCGCCGCGACCCGGTCGAAATCCGCGCGCAGCGCCGCCGGCGGCAACGATCGCAACCGGTCGTAGGTTGCCGCCGCCGGGCTCTTTGAGGTGTCTTTGTGTCCCGCCCCGATCCCGGCGATGGCGGCCTCGAGATTGAGGGTCATCCCGAGCGCCACGTCTCCGTCTTCCGCGAACTGAACCGTCGCAATAACCGGCCGGACCTCATGGGCGCCGCCGCGAGAGGGCCACGCCACCGCCATGGCCACAAAGAGGCAGGCCAACAGCATCGCGTTTGGTTTTGTGAACGCCATGCGCACGCGTCTCATACTCAGCCCTTCATGCGCGGATTGCGGGTTGCCGCCATCATAGACGATGGTGGATGATATCGCATGCGGACCATAAAACTGAGAACCTTCATTGCCGGGGCCGTGCTAGCTTGCGGCGTCTCGTCAGCCGCGGCCCACGAGTTCTGGATCGCGCCGCAACACTTCACCATCGAACCTGGGGAGAAGATCGTCGCCGCCCTTCGCGTCGGACAGATGATGCGCGGGGCGGAGCATCCCTATCTCACCAGCTGGTTTCGCGCGTTTACCGTGACCACCCGCGACGGCACCCGGAACGTGGAAGGGTTCGAGGGCGACATGCCCGCGCTCTTCTACACGGCCGCTCAGCCCGGGCTGTATGTGATCGCCTATCACTCGACGGCGGATAAGGTCACGTTCGACGACTGGGATCTGTTCCGGAGCTATCTCGCCTACGAGGGACTCGACGGCATTGCCGAGGCGCACCGCGCCCGGGGCCTGTCCGAGGCCGGCTTTACGGAGGAATACACCCGCTACGCCAAGGCGCTCGTTCAGGTGGGACCGGTGGACGAACGGGATCGGGACGCGCCCCTGGGGCTGCGGTTCGAACTGGTGGCGGAGAACAATCCCTATGCGCCGGGGACCGAGGCGGTGACGGTCACCTTGTTGCGCCTGGGCGAGCCGGTGGCCGGACGCCAGATCGGGGTGTTCCGGTGCGCCGGCGAGGTCACTCGCACCCTGGTTACCACCGACGGGCGGGGACAAGCGGCGATTTCCATCGCTGGGGGCGGCGTGTTTCTGCTCAACGCCGTGGATATCCGGCCCGTGGAGCGAGATTCGGCGGAGAACAACGCGGTGGATAAAGACCAGGTGGTTTGGGCGAGCGATTGGGCGTCCCTGACCTTCGGTCCCGGGGCAACGGACCCCGCGTGCCCTGGAGAACAGTGACGGCGGCGGCGACGGCTATTTGTTCTTGGCGGCCTGTTTCCGGGCGGCGGCGTCCTCGGCGGTTTTCTTGTCGGCCGCTTCCTTGGCCAGGCGCAAGGCCCGCAGGGTCGCCACGTGGTCGGCCTTATCCTGTTCCGCTTTTTCTTTTTCTTTCAGGATCACCTTGTCCTTCTTTTGGGTCGCGGCGAACAGCTCCTCGGCCCTCGATTTTACTGATTTCGACATTTCACGAATCCTCTGTATCTGTTGGAGGCGCCACTGCCGGGGCCGCTTTTTTTTCGTGCGGGCGGCTTGGTTCGCTAAGGGGCGTGCAAGATGGGAGTCAAGGCACCGGGCGCATCGGTCTGTTTTTCTTATTGTTGTTTGCTGTGTTTGCTTCCGTGGAAACGATCAAAGCGAAGGAAGCCGCTCGCTTCTTTTGGTTCACCAGGCGATGGCGATCCAACAGGCGATAGCTGAAAGCCAAATCGCCGGCGGCGGGCGGCGGCCGCCCCCAACGGACGTTGGGGGCGGCGCGGCGCCTTGCGCGTTCAGTCGACGATGGACAGGTTCTCGGCGGACGATTTGCCGTTCTGCCCGGGCTGAAGCTCATAGGAGACCTTCTGCCCTTCGCTCAGGAAACTCAGGCCGGCGCGCTCAACGGCCGAAATGTGAACGAAAGCGTCCTTGGAGCCGTCTTCCGGCTCGATGAATCCGAAACCCTTGGTCGGGTTAAACCACTTAACGGTACCGGTAGGCATAGTCAGTTCCTCTAAAAGGAGTATCAAAATCCGCGCGTCACACCACGTGACGGCGCGCTCGGTTCAACGCTCACATTGTCAGGAGATAACTAAGCTAATCGGCGTACCGGTCGTTCAGGTAGCACCAAACGAATGCAACACGTATGGGAAACATGTAGACCATATCACGAGGAAGTCAATGACCGTTGGTATCGCCGCGTGTTGCCGCCCTAGCCTTGAACCGCTCGACAATGTGCCTTGATGTGGCCGTCAGATCGGCCGGAGCAGGCTGGTGATTTCTTCGGCGGCGACCGGGTGGCCCAGATAGAAGCCCTGCGCCTCGGCGCATCCGTATTGGCGGAGCAGGTCGATCTGGCCGGCGGTCTCGACGCCCTCCGCGGTCACCCCGATGCCCATGCACTGGGCGGTGGCCACGGTCGCGCGGACCAGCGCCGAGTTGTTTTGGTTGGTCTCCATGTCGGTCACGAAGGACTGGTCGATCTTGATGCGCTTGATGGGGTAGCGCTTGAGATAGCTGAGCGACGAGTATCCGGTACCGAAGTCGTCCAGCGCCAGACCGATGCCAAGGTCGTCCAGGGCCTCGATCAGGGGCAGGGTGTGGTCGCCCTCGCGCATGAGGATGCTCTCGGTCAGCTCTAACTCCACGGATCGGGCGTCGATTCCGGATGCGGCCAGGGTATCGGCGACCTTTGTCGCCAGTCTCGGGTCGTGGAACTGGCGAGCCGATGTATTGACCGCCACCCGGAAGGGGGGCCTAGTTCTGCTCATTTGGGCGCTGTCCGACGGGGAGCCGACCGTTAGGGCGCCGTCCGTTGGAGCGTTGTCTGCCGGTGTGCTCTGCGTCCAAGCCTTGGCGTCCTCGCAGGCGGTCGCCAGCACCCACAGACCGATCGGGCCGATGAGGCCGGTTTCCTCGGCGAGGGCGATGAACTGTCCGGGCGGGATGACACCCAGTTCCGGGTGGCTCCAGCGCAGCAGGGCCTCGACGCCAACCATGCGGCGTGACCGCAGATCCACCTGCGGCTGATACAAGAGGTGAAACTGCCGGCGTTCCATGGCATGGCGGAGATCGCTCTCGATGTTAATCAACGGGTGGTTCTGAATGGCCATGCCGGCGGCGTAGATTCGCGCCTGGTTCTTGCCGCGGGCCTTCGCCTGGTAGAGCGCGATGTCGGCGTGTTTCAGCAGCAAATCCGCCGTGCCGCCATGGTTGGGGTACAGGCTGATGCCGAGACTGGCGCTGACGTGGAGTTCGTGACCGAGGACGTGGAAAGGATCCTGCATCGCGTCGACGATCTTCTGGACGACGGCGACGGCGTTCGGGCCGTCGCCGATCCGGGGCAGAAGGAAAACGAACTCGTCGCCACCGAGCCGCGCCACCACGTCGGCGGAGCGCAGCCGCTGGCGCAGCCGCCGGGCCACGGCGATCAGAAGAGCGTCGCCCACCGGATGTCCGAGGCTATCGTTGATCACCTTGAACCGGTCTAGATCCAGGAACACCACGGCCAGCGTCTCGCCGGCGCGCTTGGCGTCGTTCAGGATGTCCGAGAGCCTGGCGTTGAACACGCTGCGATTGGGCAGCGACGTCAGGTGATCGTGGGTGGCGTGATAGAGGACACGTTGCTCGGCCGCCTTGCGCTCGGTGATGTCGCGGGCGGTGCAGATATAGGTTTTGCGGCCCTGGAGTTCGATCGATGCCAGCGAGATCTCGATGGGGAAGGCGCTGCCCTCCTTGCGGATACCTGTCATTTCAAGCACTTGGTGACTCGGCAAGTCGGCCAGCGACTCGATTGTCAGGGGTGTCGCGTTGCGGTCTTCCGGCGGTCCGCCGACGAGCATCGTTCCGACGGGCAAATCGACGATCTCGCTTGCGATCCAGCCGAACATCCGCTCCGCCGCTTGATTGACCGACTCGATGGATCCGGTGTCGTTGATGGTGACGATCCCGTAGAAGACCGAGGCCATGATCTCGCGCAATCTTTGTTCGCTGGCCTGAAGCTCGCGCTGTTGATCCTTGTTCTGGGTGATGTCCGTGTAGATGACGACGACACCCCCGTCGCCCGTGCGGGCCTCGCGAACTTCGATCCACCGGTTGCCGCGAATCCTCAGTTCGTAGGCGCTTTGCCGCGCGCCGAGAAATCTGAGATGCGTCTTCCACCAGTTTTGGGACCCCTGCGCGGCGGCGCCGTTCCCGTCCGCGAGCAGGTAGGGCTGAAACCGGCGCGAGAACTCCCGAAAGGAAACGCCCTCGACGATCCGGTCCCGGACTTCGTGAAACAGCTCGCGAAAGCGGCTATTGAACAACACCAGCCGGTCGTTGGAATCCCAAAGCGCAAACCCTTGGGTCATCGCCTCGGTGGGCAGGACCAGGCGATCGCGGGCGCGTTCGAGCTCGGTCATATTCTGTTGCAGCCGGTTGACCATGCGCGCGAGCGCGCGCGCCAGGCGCCCCACCTCGTCGGGAGCCGACAGATGCGGCGGAAACGATGTTTGTCCGGCGGCGATGCCGTCCGCGGCGTCGGCCAGCGACTGCAGCCTGCGGGTCAACACATCGCCGATCGTGACACCTACCGCGGCGATCAAAAGCGTTCCGAACACGGCCACAAGAAGCGCGGTATTCCTGATTTTCCCGTAGGCCGCCACCAGCGCGGTGTCGGAGAACTCGATGGCCAGGGTTCCGAGCACGTTCGAATGACCGCGCACCTCCGACATTCGCCAAAAATGGTGCTCATCGATGCTGACCTCCGGAAAGGGCAGGCCGAGGAGCTCAGGTTTGGTGACCACCACGATCTGGCCGCGGTTATCGGCCAGCATGACCGTTTCGATTCGCGGGTCGCGCAGCGTTCCCTCAATGAAGCTTTGAAGGTTGGCATAGTCCTCCGTGACCAGCGCCGATCGGCTCAAATCCCCGATGAGTTGAACGGAAACCGCTTCGCTCGCCAAGATCTGGTCGCGCACGCTTTGCATCGAATAGTTCAGGGTGAGCCACAGCAACACTGCGACCAGCGCTGTCAACAAAACGAAGATCGCCGTGGCGATCCGGAATTTGAGCGGCATGGGTTTATACCAATGCTTACTGCCGCCGCGACAGCTCGCGCCGCTGACGGTCAAGACGGCGGATCGGATCATAGTCTTCGTCGCGAGCGGCGACGAAGCCGCTCCACTTGCCCGCCGCCAGGATCTCGCGGCCGCCCGCGGATTTTTCCCACCCGAGAATCAGGTGCTCAACTCGTTTGCGGTCGGCGGCCGGGACTCGCGGATGCGCGGCGAAGACAAGGCCCGGAAACGGACCTGAATTCATGAACGACCTTCAGTTCCTTGGAGCGGCTAAGCTCAAGGTGCGCCAAGGCGAAGCGCGGTAACCCGCAGGCGTCGATCTTGCCCAGGACCACCGCGAGAAGACACGACCTCTTCGATTGGAAATGGCGGATCCGCAGATCGCGCCCCGGCGCCATCCCGCGCGTTTCGATCTCGCCCAGCGCGATCTCGCTGACCGCCGCGAGCCTCGGTGGCAGACCCAGCGTGCGGCCGGACAGGTCCCCGAGGTTCTCGATGGCGGAGTCCTCGCGCGCCAAGACAACGGCGACCAGGGGGTCCCGCAACCGCGCCATCGGCACATAATGAAGGTCATCGGCCGCCGCGACGTAGAACAATGGATGAACGAAGATGAAATCGTAGGTTCCGTTGGCCAACGCCTCGGCGAATGCCTTGAAGTTGGATTTTGTGCGAAAGTGCACCGTGCGCCCGAGGCCGGCGCCCAGGTCGCCAACCGCCAGCGCGAAAGCCCGATCGAGTGTCAGCGCGGGGAGAAACGGAAAAACGCCCAAACGAAATCCAGTCTCCGGGTGTTGTTCCCGAGCGGAATTGGCTGTGGTCGGGGCCTCCGTCGCTCCTCGAACGGCGGGTGGCACCCGCAAATCCGTCGCGAACGTCAAAAACACGGCAAAAAAGGTAATGCTGACGCACGCGAAGAATGCTCGCGCTGACATCTCGCCCTCCCAGCTTCATACCTCAAACGGGTAGTCTTAGGGCCGCCGATGAAAAATCGCCAGTGGAAAGTAACAATTCCTTTTTGCCGAACAAAACAGCCTTAAACTGGGGAATTCGCAGCCGTTGCGGTGGAGGACGATGAATCGATGACCCTGTTTCTCGACGATGGAGACGTACGGCGCGCCCTTGACATGAGCGAACTGATCCCGGCGATGCGCGACGCGCTCATTGCCTATTCGGCCGGGCGCGTTGAACAGCCGGTCCGCCAGGCGCTCGCCCGGAACGATGGTTTCTTGCTGGTCATGCCGGCGTCAGGCGACGCCATGGGCTGCAAACTCGTCACCTTCTATCCGGGGAACGCCGAACGCGGGCTGCCCACCCACATGGCGACGATCGTGCTGTTCGATGCCGGGACCGGCATGCCGCTGGCGGTGATGGATGGCGGCCGGATTACGGAGATGCGCACCGCCGCCGTATCGGCGGTGGCGACGGACGTCCTGGCCGCGCCGGATGCCGCTATCCTGGCGATCCTGGGCAGCGGCGCCCAGGCGCGAAGCCATGCGGCGGCGCTGCGGCACGTGCGAAACTTCAGCGAAATCCGCGTGTGGAGCCGTTCGCCGGACCATTCGGAAGCGTTCGCGGCCGAGATTGGCGCGAAGGCTTTGTCGGCGGAAGACGCCGTTCGCGGCGCCGACGTGGTGGTGACGGCCACCAGCGCCCGCGCGCCGGTGTTGGAGGGGGCTTGGCTGAAGTCGGGATGCCACGTGAACGCCGTCGGCGCCCCGCGTCCCAACTGGCGGGAGCTGGACGACGCGGTGATGGCCAATGTCGTGATTGTCGATTTGCGGGCGGGCGCCGTGGCCGAATTGGGCGATATCCGTTTGTCCGGCGCGCGGATTCACGCGGAATTAGGAGAAATTCTCGCGGCATCCCAACCGGTTTCCGCGGGCGAAACCACGGTGTTCAAGTCGCTGGGCATGGCCATCGAGGATGTGGCGGCGGCCAAATTGGTCTACGACCGGATAGCACGGTCGGATTGACGCTTTCGCCCGAAGCCGAGTGCGGCTATGGTAACCACCCGTGATGAGCGACGCCGTGTTCGTGTTTTCGCGCGTCGTGGTCTTTCGTTTTCAATCTTTTCACTGTTGTCGCTGGCGGCGGCATGGTTTCGGCCGCCGTGCCCTTGACCGGACGATCCCATGGCTGATCTTGGCAAGACGCTCATCGTTCTCGGGTTCGGCCTCCTGGCCGGCGCCGTGGCCTGGTGGTATCTGTTTTTCGAGCAGGTCTTCGGACACGACGTGAAAAAGGCCAGCGAGTGCTTCTATTTCACCACCGACATCTGCTCCCTGGGTGACGTCGTCGGCGCGGTCGGCAGCGTTCCCACCTATTCGCCCATACCGTTCTGGGCATCCATCGGCGCCATCGCCGCCGGCATCGCCCTGCTCGCCATTGCTCCCAGAAAATCTTAAAGACCCGCCGCAAATTGTGAAAACGCATCTCCGACCGGCGCCGCCGCCGCCGACGCGCCCCTTATTTTTCGTAGGCGCGCATTCCTATTCAAATTGGGGTATCGGCGGCTCCCCAAAAGCATAAAATACGACCTTAGGTTGCAAAAAGTCTGCGCGAGTCGCTAAGGCGTGAGAATATGCCGGCCGCTCCGACCCACCTGAGGAGATGTGAATGGCTAACTTCACCCCCTTCGAACCCGAAGAGAGCGGCCGCAGAACCAATCCGTTCGGCTCCGATATCATCGTGCGCGTTGGCATGGGCAACGAGCTTTTGGGTATCATGGAAGCGACCGGGGCCGCGGATCTGATCAAGACCGGCGGCGGCGGCGACGATATCTGTTCGGATGGGGGCGACGACAAGGTGATCGCCGGATCGCAGGGGGACGAGGTCGATGGCGGGGCTGGCAACGATTGGATCTCCGGCGACGATGAAATCTTCGAAACGAACGAGGACGGCGCCGATCTCCTCCTCGGCGGCGCCGGCAATGACACGATCCTTGGCCAGGGCGGCGACGACAGGATGTGGGGCGCGGACGACAACGACCTCCTGCTCGGCGGGAGCGGCGAGGACTACTTGAGCGGAGGCGCCGGAGACGACACCCTGCGAGGTGGCGCCCACGGCGATCAACTGGTGGGCGGTAGCGGCAACGACGCCTTGGACGGCGGCGATGGCGCCGACACCATGGACGGCGGCGCCGGCAACGACATCATGGAAGGTGGCGACCACGGCGATCACATGGGCGGCGGCGGCGGCGACGACGTCCTGGATGGCGATGCCGGCGCCGACACCTTGGATGGAGGCAGCGGAAACGATGTCCTGCGGGGCGGCACCCTCGCGGACTGCATCAAGGGCGGCGCGGGGAACGACACCCTATGGGGAGATGGGGCCGAACGGGACGCCACGCCGTTGACGGCCGAGGTGTTCTCCATCGCGACATCCGCGAACGGACAATCGGGCACGCACTTCCACTCACACGAATTGGCCGAGGTCGGGGACCTCCACAACGAGGCCATTCGGGGCGTCGCCGAGTTCGACATCAGCGAATTGGACACCTTCGTCCACGAAGCGACCTTGCGGTTTTCGGTCGATCACGCCGAGGGGCTTTACGGGCAGAACGGGGCGGATTTTCTCATCGATGTCTTGAGCTACCAAGGCAACAACGCAAGCGAGAATACGGACTTCGAGATCGGCACGACCGGAATTGTCGGCCGGTTCTCCACCACCGGCTTGCCGGAGGGAAGCCTGGTGAGCTTCGACGTCACGTCGCTCCTCAACGTGGCCATCGCCGACGACGGGATTTCCTTTGGCGTGCGCCTGCAGGAAGCCACGTCGCCAAACGGCGGTGCCTATGCGTTCGGAGATTTTGAACTGGCGGTGCAATTCGACGGCGGCGACACGCTGGTGGGCGGTCTGGGCGATGACGAGATCCATGGCGATGACGGCGACGATGTCATCTTGGGCGACGATACCATGGGCGGCTCTTCGGGCGGCAACGACCTGCTCTATGGCGACGATGGCAACGACCGGATCGTTCCCGGTTCAGGAAACGACACCCTGTACGGCGGCGCCGGCTCCGACACCTTCGAGTTTCATCAAGACGACATTAACTTCTTCAATTTCCAAAACGCCTTCGACGTAATCAAGGACTGGGACCCGGGCACCGAGGCGGGGGACGATGCCGACATCATCCGCCTGTGCGGGCAGCCCGAGTTCGCGCCGGTCAAGATTCAGTTCGGGGTGTTCTTCGGCGACGGCAACCAAATTCCCGATGACGTGATGATCCTCCTGAACAACGGTCAAAAGATCTTCATCGAGGATGGCGCCGTCGCCAACTGGGGTCCGCCCGTGGAAACCGAATTCGACATGGGGATCGCGACATTCAACGATCCGCTGACCTCGGGCAGGAACGCCGACGATTTCGAGCTCATTCTGCTGCCGAACGCGTGCCCGCCGGTCGCTTGCGACGATGTGGACATTCCCGACGATCTGCCGCCACCGGAGATCTGGTAGGACGCCGGGCATTGCGGGCGATGGTGTTGGAGGAGGAGGGTGGTGGCGGTCTCCCCGGAGGCCCCACTGCCTCCTCCGATTCTTGAATGCTTGGTATTAATCCAGACGCAATTGACGGTGTGCGATGAAACTCTATAATTCGCCCATGGATACGTATCGACCCGCTTGGGTGTTCCTTCTTCGGACGATTACCAACCCGGTCCTTTTCTAGGGGCCGGGCCACACTTCCGTCCTTCGTAAGCACTCAAGACCAGGAGTTGATTTATCATGCCGGTTCAACCGGGCTTTGCCCCTTCCCGTTCTCTTCCCGTCTCATGTTTTTCCGTTGTCGCCAAGGCCGAACCCGGCGTCATGCCGCGCGTCATCCAAGTCTTCGCCAAGCGCGGGCTGGTGCCCAGTCAGTGGTACAGCACCATCCACGGCTCGCTCAGCCGGGACCTGCACATCGACGTGCAGGTACCCGACCTCGATCCGCGGCTTCGCGAACTGATCGCCGAAACCCTGCGACAGATGATCAGCGTCGAAACCGTCCTCACGTCCGAGAAGAAAAACCGGGCGCTCTCGGCCTGATCTCCGATGGTATCAAGCAGCCCGGTCGGGGGCCAAGCCCTTCGATTGTGGCTGCTCGCCACTCTTGAGCTCCGCCGCCGTCGGGCTTGGGAGGGTGGAAGGCTTGGCGTGGGGACCGGCCGGCGTGTTCGCCGTCTCGGTTTTTGTCTTGGCTTGGGCCACCGGCTGGCAGCGACCCTCGAAATGCGCGCCCTGCTCCAGGGCCAGCGTGTCATGAGCGATATCGCCCTTGACGCGCGCGGTCGCGGCCAGGCTCACCGATTGACCGGTGATTTGACCGTCGACCTGGCCCTCGATGCGCACCGTGTCGCCGGTGATCGCGCCCGAAACGCTGCCGCAGGGGCTGACCGTGACCGAATTGGCGCGAACGTCGCCTTCGACAACGCCGTCGATGTGGACTTCGCCGTCGCTGGTGAGGTCGCCGGCAATTCGAACGCCGGTGCTGATGATGGAGGGGACTTGGCCATTGCCCCCGGTAACGTGCCGTCTATCCATTCTCACGTGTGGGTTACTCCTGGAAAACATACCGACCTGCCTGGATGAACTTCATGGGATTGCGGGGTTTGTTCTTAAAACGCACTTCGTAGTGGAGATGGGCGCCGGTGCTGCGGCCGCTGTTGCCGAGCAATGCGATCTTCTGGCCGGATTCCACGACCTCGCCCTTTTTGACCAGCAGCTTGCGGAGGTGACCGAAGCGGGTTCTGAGCCCCGCGCCATGCTCGATTTCGATAAACCGTCCATACTTGCCGTTCACGCCGGAGAAGGTGACCACGCCCGCCGACGTGGCGAGAACGGGCGATCCGAGCGGCGCGACCATGTCGAGGCCATGGTGGACCGCGCGCCGTCGATTGATTGGATCGCGGCGGCCTCCGAAACCGCTGCTGAGAGAATATGCGTTCAGAGGCGGATTGATGGGCAAGCGCTTGACCACCCCTTGCAACAGGGCCCAGCGCTCCAGTTCATCCTCCAAGCGCTCGATCTCGGAATTGAGCTGGTCCCTTGGGAGCGCGGTTGCGGCCACCTCGATGTAGGGGCCGCCCTGGGCTTCCTGGGAGAGGCCGGCCGCTTTCATCAGTTGTTCGGTGTCCAGTCCGGTGCGTTCGATGAGCGTCCGCGAAGCGGCGATCAATTCGGCCGTCCGATCGCTCATCCGCCGCACGGCAAGCAGGTCCGAGCGGTCGACCTCGGTCAGGCGCCGCACCTCCTGGTTCACGACCTGAAGCCGGCTCCTGTGCCGTACGAATTGCCCGAGCAGGTCCTGATAAGCCTCCTCGGCGCTGGCCACTTCCTGGTCCTTCGCTTCGAGGATTTCGTCGAGAAAAGCATAATATGTGGTCGCGACCGCGGCCCAGGTCCCCAACCCGAAAAGCAGGAACGCCGCCGTCATTTGGGTCCGCCCGGAAAGCCTGAGGGAACGAAAACTGGAGTCCGTGCGCAACAGGATCTGACGGTCGGGAAAGGCGCGGTTCAGCCACCGGCGAAGCCTTCCGTGCTGTTTTCTCTGTCCGCCTGCCATGGTCATCGGTGCTCTGTTTCCTCGGCAGTTCACGACACTCTGGAGCGGTGATTTGCCGCTTCCGGCGTCGCCACCGGGATCGAGGATACGGCCAACGGGCTTAAATGGCCGTTAACGGCGGAGTGATTTCCCGCCATGGCGTGGCCAAACCGCAAGGAAGTAGACGATATCTTTACCCATCCGGCGCCATACTGCATGGATGAGGTCTCCCATGTTGAAACGTATCGGCGCGCTGGCGGTTCTGGCCGCGCTCGCGACGCCGGCCCACGCCGACGTTACCGGGCGCGCGTGCGTTATCGACGGCGATACCGTCATGATCGGCGGCAAGCGCAGGCACGCGCAATGCGTGGATGGCGTCACCGTACGGCTCTATGGCATCGCATCGCCCGACCTGGACCAAATCTGCAAGACGGCCGCCGGCCAGCCCTGGCCGTGCGGCCGCGCGGCGGCCAGCGCTCTACTCCGGACCCTCAACAAATCGAGCGTGACCTGCGAGGGAGACGCGAAGGACAAATCCGGGCGTGTTCTCGCTACTTGCTACGTGGGCGGAGACGATGTGAACGCGCTCATGGTCCGCAACGGCGCCGCGCTGGCCCATCGCGGCCACACCGACCGCTACCTTCCCCTTGAAGACGCCGCGAGGGCCGACCGGATCGGTATGTGGCAGGGCGACTTCCTGCCGCCTTGGGAGTGGCGAAAGGTGCGGCCCTGAGCCCGAACCGGAAATGTCCGGGCGTGCTCAGTCCGGTTGCTTGATGACGGCCCGATAGGCGTGCCAACTGGCGTGGCCGATCAGCGGCAGCGACACCGCTAACCCGATGTAGAACGTGAACAATCCGGCGAAGGTGAAAACCACCACCAGGACCGCCCACGCCATCAACACCCGGAAATTCATGATCACCGCGACGACGCTGGTCACCAGCGCCTGGATGATATCCGCCTTGCGATCCAGCATGAGCGGCAGCGAGAACACGCTGGTCACGAACGCGATGGTGGCCATGACGCAGCCGACCACCGTGCCGATGGCCAGGAATACAAGCCCGTCGGTGGTGAACAACGCGGTGTTGACCATGGTCTGGATGTTCAGGCTGACATGCGGAAACGAAAGCGCGAAAGTCATGACCGCGAGGCGCACCCAGATGATCAGGAACAGGACCAAGCCCAGCCCCATGCCCAGCAGGTGGACGGGATTGACCCGCCATGCGGTGAGCGCTCTCGCCAGGGTAGGTTTGCGGCCGGCTTCCAGGTCCCGGCTGATGGCGTAGAAACCCACCGTCAGCGCCGGACCGACCAGCAGAAATCCCGCGGTCAGCGGCGCGATCAGATACTCGAGCCCGGTCAGGTACAGTCCGACGATCAGAATGAGACCGGCCAGGACGAACACCCCGCCATAAGCGAGACTGGTGACGCCCGAGCGTTTGAAGTCCCGCCATCCGGCGCCGAGCCACTTGAAGGTGTCGTCGATGGATACCGTGTTGACCCGGTCGCCGTACGGTAGAACGTTGGCCGCCGGGGCCGGTGCTTGTTGGCCTGCCATGATGTCCTCCCCTGATCCCATCCTGGATGAATGTTGCGTCCCCGGCACACGCGCGGTCAAGTGCGACTCGCGGTCTGCTTCAGGTCCCGCCGGAAGTCCGGCCCGATAGGACGGCCCGTGTTTCCTCCAGCGCGTCCTTGAGTCCCAGCCGGCGGACCTCCACGCCGTCCGGAAACGCGCCCAACAACCGCGAGGGCAGCATGCGGTCGAGCATTACGAACACCCCGCGGTCCCCGGCGCGCCGCACCAGCCGGCCGTACGCCTGCTTGAGCTTGAGGCGGGTCAGCATGTCGTCGTATTTTCCGCCGAACATCTCCCGTCGCACCCGGTGCAGGATATTCGGGCGTGGCCATGGAACCCGGTCGAAGACGATCAGCCTTAGGGCGCGGCCCGGCACGTCCACGCCGTCGCGGACCGCATCGGTTCCGAGCAGGCAGGTATCTTCCTCGGCGCGGAAGATGTCCACCAGCGTGCCGGTGTCGAACGCGTCCACGTGCTGGGCGAGAAGACGCAGCCCGGCGGCTTCCAGCGGCGCGGCGATGCGATCGTAGACGGCGCGCAGACGCGTCACCGCCGTGAACAGCCCCAGCGCGCCGCCGCCCGCCGTCAGAAACAGCTCGCGATAGGCGGCCGCCACCTGGGCCGGATCGTCCCGGTTGAGGTCGTTGACCACCAGCACGCGGGTGTTGGCCGCGTAGTCGAACGGCGACGGCAGCGCCGACAAGACCGGCGGCGCCGAGAGGTACCGGGCGCCGGTGCGGATTTCGGCGGCGGCCCAATCGGCGTCCTCGTTCCCGGTGCCGTCGCGGAGCGTCGCCGAGGTAATCAGCACCCCGTGCGCCGGTTTGGCGACCACCGCCGAAAACGGTTGCATGGGATCCACCCAGTGGCGGTAAAGACCCACGTCGAGATCGCGGCCGCCCACGCGCTCCACCCCGAACCAGTCGACGAACACCGGCGGCGTTTCGGTGTCCAGCGAGCGGAGCATGGCTCGCCAGCCGGTTACCGGATTGACGGCCCGGCGCTCCAGACTGGCACAAGTCCGCTCGATGCGTTGGCGCGACGCGGTATCAAGCTCGGACGCCTTGTCGTCCAGCACGCGCATCAGCGCTTTCTTCAAGGTGGCCAGCGGCGCGTCCAGGTGTTCCAGGGCCGCCTCGAACGTCCGCGCGGCCTCCAGCAACCCTGGAACGGGCGGCCGCACGCCGCACTCCAAACTGTACGACGAGGCGGTGTCCCGGCCGCGCGCGTAGACTTGCCTGCGGACGAGCGTCAGGAATGTCTCGGCGGGTCCTGCCGGCGTGTTCCCGCCCAGGCGCTGGCGCCACCCGGCCCCGGGAAGCACGTGGCCGGCCCGGACGGCGTCGGCAAGGGCCTCCATGGCTTCGGCGTCGCCGGCGATAAGGTCTTCGATTCGCTCGGCGAGGCCGCGGCGGCGCGACCTGCCGCCCTGCTCGGCGCCGCGCAGCCAGCGGCGCAGCTCGGCCGTTTCCCGGCCCGTCAAATGAAGCGAGAACGCCGAGTCGGCGGCGTCGAACAGATGGTGCCCCTCGTCGAAGATGTAACGGGGCGCGGCGCCATGATCTTGGCCGCCGAGCGCGGCCTGCACCATCACAAGCGCATGGTTGGCGACCACGATTTCCGCCCGCCGTGCCTTGCGGATGGTTCGTTCGACGAAGCATTTCCGGTAGTGCCGGCAGGCGCTGTAAATGCATTCGCCCCGGGTGTCGGTCAGCGCCGCCGTCACCCCTGGTCCCATTAAATCCGCAAGCCAACCGGGAAAGTCGCCGCCGACCATGTCGCCGTCGCGGGTCGCCGCGGCCCATCGCGCCACCAGTCCGAGCGTGACGAGATCGGCACCCGGATGGCTCCGCGCCCGGGCGACCGCCTCATCGAAGTTCAGAAGGCAGAAGGTGTTTTCCCGACCCTTGCGAACCACCACCTTCCGGGTCTTGACGCGCGGATCGGGATACGCATGGTCGAGCTCGCGGTCCAGTTGCCGCTGAAGATTGCGCGTGTAGGTGCTGATCCATACCGCGCCCTTGTTTTTTTGCACCCACACCGTCGCCGGAGCGATATAGCCGAGCGTCTTGCCCACCCCGGTGCCGGCTTCGGCCAACACCACCTTTGGTTCTCCGGCCCGGACGCGGGGAGCGAAGGCCGCGGTCACGTGCGACGCGTATTGCATTTGTTGCGGCCGGGGTTCCGAGTTGGCGTCGAGCAGCCGCACCAGGCGGGCGCGCGCCTCCACCGGTTCCACCGGCCAATTGTCCGGAGGCGGGGGCGGAGCAAAATCCTCCCATTCCCGCAACCGGTTCCAGACCTTGAGGCCGCCCAGCACGTCGCCCGGCCGCGTCTCCTCGATTGCGCCGAGAGCCGACAGCACCGCCTCTCCCCAGGACCAATGGCCTCTCGCCAGGGTCCGGGCGACCGGAACACCGTCGTCCCGGGGCGACGCGGTCAACTCCGCCAGCAGCGTGCGCGCGCATGCAAACAGGCTTTCGGCTTCCTGTTCGGGCGTTTCCGGTATGGACAATATCAGCGCGTCGACCAGCCCGCGTACGGTCGGGACACAGAACCGGGCCGGGCGAACAAAAGCGAAAAGCTCCAACAAATCGAACGCCGAAAACAACGGCGCGCCCAGCCGGCGCGCGACGGCCTTGCGATGACAGACGAACGGCGCGATCCCATCGGCGATCCGCCTGGCCGCTTCGCTCACGCGCAGCGTTTCCACTTCGCCGGTGGGCGATAGCCAAACGGCCTCGGTCATGCCCACCACCAAGGCCGGCGCATCGGGAAGTCGCGCGCGGGCGGCGGAGCGGGCGGCGGAAGAGGGGACGCCAGTCATGTCGACCAGTATAACGGTCCGACGCCCAAGGCACCATGCATGGCCGCCGGCGTGTCGCTAACACGAGATATGTCCGGCGTAGGTAACAAATGATCTGTCCGGTTTTAGAACGGCTCCAAAGGATGGGGAGCGGTGATGAAGCGGACGAAGCGGTTACAGGGACTACGTTTGATGAAATTCGAGGAGGTTTACGACAGGACGCGTTGCGGTGTTTTGAGCGTGGCGGAAGCGGCTGAGGTTCTGGGAATGTCCGAGCGAGCATTCCGGCGCTGGCGGGAACGTTTCGAGGCGGAGGGTGCGGACGGTCTTTACGACCGCCGCCTGGGTAAGGTGTCGGCGCGCCGCGCCGGTGTGGACGAGGTGGCGGAGGTGTTGGCGCTGTTCGACACGCGATACTTTGATTTCACGGCGAAGCACTTCCACGACAAGCTGATGTCGGAGCATGGTTTCACGCGCAGCTACAATTGGCTCCGGCTCACCTTGCAGGCCCATGGCCGGACAAGCCCGGCGCCGCGGCGCGGGGCGCACCGGCGCAAGCGGCCGCGGCGTCCGATGGTCGGCATGATGCTGCACCAGGACGGCTCGTCCCATGAGTGGGTCGCGGGCCAGGTCTGGGATCTGATCGTCACCATGGACGACGCCACGTCCGAGATCTACTCGGCGTTCTTCGTGGACGAGGAGGGAACGATGTCGAGTTTCCGCGGGCTCGCCGAGGTCATCGCCGAGCGCGGCTTGTTCTGCGCCCTTTATGCCGACCGGGCGTCGCACTACTGGCATACGCCGGAGGCCGGCGGCAAGGTCGACAAGGACAATCCGACGCAGGTCGGCCGGGCCCTCGCCCAGCTCGGCATCGAGTTGATCCCGGCCTATTCGCCAGAGGCGCGCGGCCGGTCCGAGCGCATGTTTGGAACCCTGCAAGGCCGCCTGCCGGGCGAGCTGCGGCTCGCCGGGATCACCACCATGGACGCGGCGAACACGTTCCTGCGCGACGTCTATCTCTCGCAGCACAACGCCCGCTTCGCGCGCTCGCCGGAGGACACGGGATCGGCGTTTGTCCCCTGTGCCGGCGTTCTCGAAGACATCCTGTGCGTCCATGAGGACCGGGTCGTCGGCAACGACAACACCGTTCGCTATCACAACCGGATCTTGCAGATCCCCGCCGACCGGCACCGTCAGCACTACGTCAAGACCAGGGTCCGGGTCCATGAATACCCCGACGGCACCCTTGCCGTGTTCCACGGCCCGAGACGCTTGGCCCGCTACTCAACCACGGGAGACCCCATCGACGATACCAACCAAAAAGCGGCGTGAAACGCTTCGACGTCGCCAGGCCCGTGGATTTGATGGATAACGCTCACGCGTTGCCCACAACCCCACAGGCCCCACAACCACAACAGAAGCGGTCAATTCATATGGTACCTATTGCGGACAATTCAGTTTGTTATCGACATGCATGGCCGCCGGCGGATTTTCGACAGGCGCCGGCGGCGGGCAGCGGTTCGTCAGTCGGCGGTTTCGGTCCGGCCGCACAGTTTGGCGATGGCGTCGAAGTAAGCCCGCCGTCCGGCCATCATCAGGTCGTTGTGGCCGGCTCCGGGAACCGTGACCAGGGTCTTTTCGGCGGCGGGCGAAGCCTCATGAAGGTCGATTCCGTCGCCGACGGGAATGATCCAGTCTCGTTCGCCGTGGATGATCAGGGTCGGCAGGCCGGCGCGGGAAATTTTTTCCAGGTTGCCGAAGCCGTCCCGGGCCTCGTCCGCGCCCGGCAGTTGCAGAAAACCAATCCGCTCGATCAGCGCGAAGGTGTGGGCAAAGCCGCTTTCGATGATCAGTCCGGCGATGTCGCCGCCGCACGTGTCGACAATTTCCAACGCCGCGGCGCTTCCCAGCGAGCGCCCCATCACATACAGGTCGCTCGCGTCGACGCGTTTTTCGGCCAGTACCTCGCGCACTGTTCGGAAAGAGGTCCGCGCGTCGTTGATCAGCGCGCTCGACGTCGGCATCCCGTCGCTGACGCCATAACCGCGGTAGTCGATGACAAACAGGGTAATTCCCAGACGGGTGTAGAACGGCGCGATGGTGTCATAGTCGGACGCGATCTCGCCATTGCCGTGGAAATAGACAATGACAGGCGCTCCCGCCTGGGCGGTATAGATCTTTCCGCCCACCGAGAGGTCCGCCTCGACCGGGATTCGCACATTGTGAACGCCGGAGAGCAGACGAGGGACACCGGCTTCGCGCCGCGGGTAAAACAGCACCCCCAGCACATCCGGTCGATCAAGCAGTTCGTAGGTTTTCTCCGTCATCGTCCCGTCCCGTATTATTCTTTCGATCTCGGTCGCGGCTCCCCTTCCGCCACTTGAACCAACATTCCGTGTCGACGATTTCCCATTACTCCGCCCTGGCCGGCAAATCATCTTAAAAGTGCAATGAGAAGTCCCGCCGCCGATGTTTTCGTTACGGGCTCATCCGCACTTGTCCGATTATTGGAGCTGTGGCACATGTGTAACCGCGCTTGTTGGCAATGCCAAGGGTACGCTCTATTGTGAAAATTCAAGCCGGTCGCTAGGTTACCTTCAATCTCTCAAATCAGCAGGTTCAGAATACAAAGTGCTTCCGGTCCTCATGACGTGTCCAGTGTAGTGAAATACAATGCCTTTTTGTCCGATCGGAAACCGACACTTCGCCGTTAGGCGCCTCCCGATGTTTGCGGGGATCCTTGCCGTTACGCTGATCGCGGGCGCGTGCGAGGAGAAGAACGCCTATGTGGCGCCGCCGCCGCCGAAGGTAACCGTGGCCGAACCGGTGACGAAGCCGGTGACCGAGTATCTGGAGTTCACCGGCAATATCGCCGCGGTCCAGACCGTCGAGTTGCGCGCGCGCGTCGAGGGCTATCTGGAGCAGGTGTTGTTCGAGGACGGCGATGTGGTCAAGAAGGGCGACCTGTTGTTCCAAATCGAACAGGCCCAGTACATCGCGCAGGTCAACGAAGCGAAGGCCAACGTCGCCCGGGCGCAGGCGGCGCTCACTCAGGCGAAGCTCACGGCGAACCGCAGGCGCCAGGCCGGCCGGTCCGGCGCCATCAGCCAACAGCAAGTGGACGAGGCCTTGGCGCAGGCGGATGCTCAGGCGGCCGAGGTGATGTCCTTGAAAGCAGCCTTGGAAACGGCCGAACTGAACCTCGGGTATACCAAGGTTTACGCGCCCTTTGACGGCCGAATCGGCCGCCGGCTCGTGGATGCGGGAAACTTGGTGGGCGCGGGGGAAGAGACTCTGCTCGCGGAAATCAACCAAATCGAGCCTGTGTACGCGTACTTCACCATTAGCGAGCGAGCGCTTCTTCCGATCATGGAGCGGCGAAAAAGCCAGGATCCCGGAGCGCAAGCGAGCAAGAAAACCCAACCCTTGTTCCTAGGACTGGCCACCGACGAGGGGTACCCGCACGACGGCTTTCTCGATTTCGCGGCCATCACCCTTGACCCTGGAACCGGAACCCTCCAATTGCGCGGCGTTTTCAAGAACCCCGACCGCACTCTCCTGCCGGGCCTGTTCGCGAAAATACGGGCGCCCGTCGCCGCGGAAGAAGACGCGCTCCTGGTCCCTCAGCAAGCCGTAGGCTTCGACCAGCAGGGCGAATATGTGATGATCGTCGGCCCAGACAACACGGTCGAGCGGCGGAGCGTCGAGCAGGGGCCGCTCGCGGACGACATGCGCGTCATCTCCAAGGGCCTGAAAGGCGACGAACAGGTGATTGTCGCCGGACTGATGCGCGCCATTCCCGGGCGGGTAGTTACGCCCGTCCCCGCGGAAGAAGCGGCGAAGGCAAAGAGCGAAGCCGATTCGGCCGAAGCGACTGAGGGCTCCGCGGCAAAGGGCTCCGCGGCCCCCGCTCAGAAACAATAGCCGGGGCGCGCGACACCCATGTCGAAATTCTTTATCGACCGTCCGATTTTCGCCAACGTCATCGCGATCGTCATCGTCATCCTCGGCGCGGTCGCGATTTTGCAGCTTCCCATATCGCAATACCCGAATATCGTGCCACCGACCATTCAGGTGACGACCAGTTACCCCGGCGCCAGCGCCGAGGTCGTCGCCAACACCGTCGGCATCCCCATCGAGAATCAGCTCAACGGCGTCGAAGGCTCGATCTATATGCAGTCGACAAGCGGCAGCGACGGCAGCTACACGCTGACGGTGACGTTCGAGGTGGGAACGGACCTCGACGCGGCGCTCACTCTCGTGCAGAACTTCGCCAACGCCGCGATCTCGCAATTGCCGTCCGTGGTCCAGGCCCAGGGTGTGACCGTTCGCAAGGTGTCGACCAACATTCTGCAGGTGGTGAGCCTCTATTCGGACGACGGGCGGTACGACGAGACCTTCCTTGCCAATTACGCGGTCATCAATCTGCAATATCCCCTCGGCCGGATTCCCGGCGTCGGCCAGGTCAAGGTCGTGGGCGCCGGGGCTTACGCCATGCGGATCTGGCTCGATCCGGAGAAGCTCAAGACTTTTGATCTGACGGTTCTGGATGTGCAGCAGGCCATCGAGCAGCAAAACGCGGCGGTGGTTGCCGGCCAGATCGGCGGACCGCCGGTGCCGGACAGCCAAGTGTTCCAGTTTACCATCAATGCGCTGGGCCGCCTCTCCGATGTGTCCGATTTCGAGAACATCATCGTCAAGAGCGATCGCGGCGAAAGCGCGCGCGTCATTCGAGTCAGGGACGTCGCGCGCGTGAATTTGAGCCAGCAGAGCTTTTCGAACTTTTCGGGGCTGAGCGGCAAAAAGGCCGCGCATGTCATCATTTACGCGCTGCCCGGTGCCAATGCGCTCGACGTCGCCAAGCAGATCCGCTCGGAGACCGCGGAACTGAGCAAGACGTTCCCGGAAGGCCTCAAGTACGCCATCTATTATGACACGACGATCTTCGTGGAAGACGCCATCAGCGCGGTTTACCATACGCTGTTCGAGGCCGGCTTCCTCGTCCTCATCGTCATCTTCGTTTTCCTGCAGAATCCTCGGGCAACCCTGATCCCCGCCGTAACCATTCCGGTGACGATCATTGGCGCCTTCGCGGCCATGGCGATCCTCGGATTCAGCATAAACCTGATGACGCTGTTCGCGGTCATTCTCGCCATCGGCATCGTCGTCGACGACGCGATCATCGTCGTCGAGAACTCATCGCACTACATGGAGCAGGGGATGTCGCAGCGCGACGCCGCGGTCAAGGCGATGGGCGAATTGACGGGACCCATCGTCGGCGTCACCCTGGTGCTCATATCGGTGTTTTTGCCGGCCTCGTTCATCCCCGGCATTACCGGGCAACTGTTCCGCCAGTTCGCGCTGGTGATCGCATCGACAGCCGTTCTCAGCGCCCTCATCGCGTTGTCGCTGAGCCCGGCCCAGGTGCGCGTCTTTCTGCGCCCGCCCAACAGGGACAAAAAGCCGAACGCCTTTTCCCGGGTTTTCTTCGGCGGGTTCAACAAGGGCTATCAGGCCGCCGAGGATGTCTACATGGGCATCGTTCGCCGCATGGTGAGCCATCCGAAAACCTCGTTGCTGATTTTCGCGGCGGTGATCGGAGTGGCCGGCTGGCAGTTCTCGCGGCAGCCGACCGGTTTTCTTCCCGCCGAGGACCAGGGATACGCCATCGTCTTCGCGACCCTGCCCGACGCCGCCGCCCAGCCCCGGGTCAAGGCGGTCTCGGCGAAAGTCGATGCCATCCTCGCAAAGACTCCCGGCGTTGCCAACTGGGTCACTATCGGCGGGCTTTCGATCGTCGACAACGCCAACGTAAGCACCGTCTTTTCCACCTTCGTGATTTACGAGAGTTGGGAAAAGCGAGGGAAGGACCTGTCGCAGGACGTGATCGTCGCCAACCTGCAGAAAGAGATGGCGTCCATCGACGAGGCGGCCATCGCGGTCCTGATCCCGCCGCCCATCGCCGGCCTCGGACAGTCGGGCGGATTCCAGATGATGATCGAGGATCGCCGCTCCCTCGGCCTGATGGAGTTACAGAAAGCCGCGATGGAGACGGTTGACGCGGCCCGCGCTCAATCGAGCCTGCGCGGTGTCATCACGACGTTCAACGCCCGCAGTCCGCAATTGTTTCTGGACATCGACCGGACCAAGGTCGAATTGCTCGACGTGCCCATCGGCGACGTGTTTCAGACCCTCCAGGCTTATGTCGGATCGGTCTACATCAATCTGTTCAACAAATTCGGGCAGAGCTTCCAGGTGCGCATGCAGGCCGATGCGCCCTATCGCCTAGAACCGGAGGACATCGACCAGCTTTACGTGCGCAACACAAAGGGCGAAATGGTGCCGCTGGGCACGATGATCGACGCGCGGCGCACGGTGGGGTCCGAACTGGTTACCCGCTACAACCTCTATCCGGCGGCCACCATCCTCGGTGGTCCGGCGCCAGGCCACAGCTCCGGGGAGGCCCTCGCTCTGATGGAACAAGTGGCCAACGCCAATTTGCCAAACGGTATGGCCTTTGAATGGACGACGACGGCATACCAGGAGCAGCAGGTCGGAAATACGGCCTATTTCATCTACGCGTTGTCCATCGTTCTGGTGTTCCTCGTGCTCGCCGCCCAGTACGAAAGCTGGACCAACCCGGGCGCGGTCATCCTGGTTGTGCCCATGGCCATGGTGGGCGTGCTGCTGGCGCTGATCGTCCGGCAGTTCGACAACAACCTCTACACCCAGGTCGGCCTCGTTTTGATGATCGGTCTGGCCAGTAAGAACGCTATCCTTATTGTCGAGTTCGCGCGCGAGTTGCGCGCCGAGGGCAAGTCCATCGCCGAGGCCGCCATCGAGGCCACCCAGCGGCGGTTCCGGGCCATCGTCATGACGTCGTTCGCGTTTATCCTGGGCGTGGTTCCGCTGTTGACGGCGTCCGGCGCCGGCGCGGCCAGCCAGCAGGCCATCGGCACCGTGGTGTTCGGCGGCATGCTGGCGTCGACCCTGATCGCCATTCCGTTCGTGCCGGTGTTTTACGTGCTGATGCAGGGAATGAGCGAGCGCGGCAAAAAACCGAAAGAGACCGAGACGGCCCATGTCCCCGCCGAGGAAGCGGTTAAGCCCGGAGAATAAATTCACCGCTTCCCGAAACAATCGGACTTTTGCTCTCACAACACCGTACGCGCGTCGCCCAAACCCCGAGGCAGGACGGCATTGCTGACAATGGAAATTGAGGACCCCGCCGCTGTGTTCCGCCGGCGAAGCGCCATATATGCGATCTAGCGTTTACCCATTTGGGAGCCGGTCATGGCCGAATACCGATTTCTCGGGATTGTGCTCGTCGTTGCCCTTTATTTGTTCTGGAGCCAGCGGCTGCGCCCCGACATCACCGCCTTTCTGGTCATGCTCGCGCTGGTCTTGCCGTGGCCTCGCGGCGACGGCGAGTGGCGAGGCATTCTCACCTACCAGCAAGGCTTTTCGGGCTTCGGCAGTCCAGCGGTGCTGATGATCGCCAGCATGTTCGTCATCGGCACCGCCATCGTGCAGACCGGCGCCGCGGAAGCGCTCGGTCTGCGCCTGTTGCGTTTGGTGGCCGACCGCGAATGGGCGCTGCAGATGACCGTGCTGACGCTTGCGACCTTGATGTCGACGATGATCAACGACACGACGGTGGTGATCATTTTTCTGCCGCTCATCCTGAGCATCTGCCGCGAGTATGACTTGGCCCCGTCGCGATACCTTCTTCTCGCCGCCTATGGTTCATTGCTGGGAGGGCAATGGACGCTGATCGGGACCCGCAGCAACATAATTCTGAACGACTTTCTTCGCCAGCGCGCCGAGACGGGAATCGGCTTCTTCGATTTCACGCCCACGGCCGCCGCCGTGTTCGCGGTCGCCGCGGTCTTCATTTTTTTTGTCGGTCGACATTGGTTGCCCACGCACAAAGCCGACGACGGGCCGAACGAGGTCACCGAATTCCTGACCGAGTTGATCGTCCCAGAACACTCCGGCGCCGTCGGCCGAACGATCGCGGAGATCGAACCCTTACGAGAAAAGCGGTTCCGCATCGTCGATGTCGTGCGCAAAGGCCGGCGCGTGTTCCGCACGATGCCGCTACGGGCCGGGGACATGATCATCTTCCGCGGAACCGCCGACCAGATCGGTGAATTCGTCAAGTCGTCGGATTTCACGGTTCAAGAGGAAGTCAAACTCGATCGGGCAGCGCTTGCCAAGGTCGATCTGGTGACCGCCGAAGCGATTGTGTCGCCGACGTCCTATTTCGCCGGCGCCACCCTCGAGCAACTGGCGTTGAGCGAGCGCTTCGGGGTCACCGTCCTGGGGATGGAGCGGCGCGGACATCGGCTGACCGACCGCCTCATGGACACGCGGCTTGTCCATGGCGACGCCTTGCTGCTCCTCGGCAGGACCGACAGCATCGAGCGATTGGGCCAAAGCCGGGATCTGGTGTTCCTGGAGAAACGGGCGTTTCCGGCCGTCGGCAGGGCCAAGGCAACGGTGGTGTTGGGATTGATGGCCAGCGTCGTCGCGCTCTCCATGACGGGACTGCTCGCGCCCAGCATCTCGATTCCGCTCGCTGCCGCGCTCGCGATCCTGTTCGGCTGCATCAGCGTGCGCGCCGCCTATGCCGCCATCGACTGGCCGACGCTGGTGATCCTGGGTGGCATGATCCCTTTCGGCATCGCGTTGGAAGAAACGGGAGCCGCCGAGGCGATTGCCTCGCTCGTATTGCACGCTCTGTCCGGAGCGACGCCCATCGTCATTCTCGGCGCCCTGCTGCTGATCGCACTGCTGCTCACGCAAGTCATCGAGAATGCGGCGGTCGCGATCATCGTTGCGCCGATCGCCTATCAGGTGGCGCAATTCGCCAACGTCGACCCCAAGGCGGTGATGATCCCGCTCGCTATCTGCATTTCCGCGGGTTTCATCACGCCGGTGGCACATGAAAGCACGATCTTGGTGATGGGACCCGGCGAATACCGGTTCAAGCATTACCTGATGCTTGGCGGTGTACTCGCGATCATTACCTGGCTGGTGACCATTGCGGTCACGCCACAGGTGTGGCCGCTGTCGAATTAAGCGAGACCGAGGTGCCTTTATCGCTCCAGTTTCGCCAACCGCTGCTTGAGCGCCTTGACCTGACCGCGCAGGGACTCGACTTCATCCAGCAAATCCAGGGTCACGGCGATGCCGGGAATGTTGATTTCGAGGTCCCGCTGCAGCCGCAGCGCCTTGCGGGACCGCATGACCGACACGGCGGAGAACCGCCACGCGGCCGGCTGTTCTCCGCGCGCCTCGATGATGCCCGCCTCCACCATTTCGACGACACGCTCGGCGTGAACCTCGCACACCTCGCAAACGTCTTTCAGGCCGTACTGGACGGTTTCATCGACGATTTCCCCGGCGACGGCTTCGATGTCTTTCGCCATGGTCTCAAACTCCGAGTGTCGCGCGCGGGTTGAACGGCATTTGTTGCCGCATCTTCTCCATCAACGCCCGGTCATCGGCGCTGTCCACCGGCGGCAGAACGATCTGCAACAGGACATATTGGTCGCCGGGAGGGCTTCCCGGAAGACCTCGTCCCTTGAGCCGCAGCTTCCGGCCGCTTTGGGCGTTCGGCGGGATCGTCAGATTGACGGCTCCGCCCAGCGTCGGCACCTTCACGCTCGCGCCGAGGGCGGCTTCCCATGGGGCCACCGGTAACACCAGGGTGACGTCCCGGCCGTCCACGGTGAACCAGGCGTGCGGTTCCAGGTCCACTTCCATGTAGAGATCGCCATTCGGCGCGCCGCCGAAGCCGGCGCCTCCCTGGCCTCGCAACCGGATGTTTTGGCCCTGGACGACGCCCTTGGGAATTTTCACGTTGAGTGTCTTGGCCTCGGGGACGGCCCGCCCCTCGCCGTCGTATCGATGCGTTTGCAGCGAGATGGCGCGGGTCGAACCGCTATGCGCCTCCTCCAGGGTCACCGGAATCCGGTAGTGCACGTCCTCGCCGCGAATGGCGAAAGTGGTCCCGCCCGGATGTGCTCCCCGGCCGGTTCCGGCGCCGCCATGCGCCGTTCGCCCGGCGCGTTGGCCGAATAGGGTTTCGAAGAAATCGCTGAACTCGGCCGAATCGGCCGCCGTGAAACCGCCGCCGCTGAAATCCGCGCCCGATCGCCAGCCGGGTGGTGGCTTGAATTCGCCGCCGGCGGAGGCTCCGTACTTGCGCAGTTGATCGTATTCGGCGCGCTTGGCCGGATCCTTCAGGACTTCATAGGCTTCGCCCAACTCCTTGAACTTCTCGGCGGAGTCCGCGCCCTTGTTGAGGTCCGGATGGTGCTTGCGGGCAAGCGTTCGATACGCTTTTTTGACATCGTCGGCCGAGGCGTTGTCGGGCACGCCCATGATTTTGTAGTAATCCTTGAACTCCATGAACACCCCGGATCCGTTCGTTCGCCTTCTCTGGCACTCTGAGGCGCCTTAAACCGGCCGGCAATATATACGAGCGCGACCCGTGTAACCAGATCCCCTAGAGGACGCTATCTCGGACAGTCTCGATCCGGTCAAGCGCTCGGCGCGCGGACTCGACGATCGCGGAAACCAAATCCGCGGCGCTCGGGACCGACTTAATCAGCCCGGCGGTTTGACCAGCGAAACCGGGGAGAGCCTCGAGGTCGCCGGTCGTCGTCCGCAGCGGCGAGTCGGTACTGAACTTGTAGATGGGGCGGCCTTCTTCGTCCGCGATCACCTCGCGGGGCAGGTCGTCGGGATGGTGGCCGAGAAGGTTTTCGCCCAGCTCCCGGGTAATGCTGTTGCGAATCGCGCGGACCGGCGAACCCGGAGGCCAGTTGATGGCAAACACGTCGGTGTAAACGGCGTCTTCCGAGCTGGCGGCGACGATGCTCTGCTTGTGGTGCGCATGGGCAAAGGACTCCGCGGTCGCCAGAAAGGCCGTGCCGCAGTGGATGCCTTGCGCCCCAAGGGCCAGCGCCGCGACCAGGGCGTCGCCCGACGCGAAGCCGCCCGAGGCAACGACCGGGATCGAGACGGCCCCAACCACTTGCGGCACAAGAACCAGCGAGGAGACGACGCCCCGGACGTGGCCTCCGGCCTCGAACCCCTGGGCAATGACGATATCGGCGCCGGCGCGTTCCGCCGCCACGGCGTCTTCCACCGACCCCACCTGGTACAGAACCAGGCATCCGGCCCGCTTGGCCCGCGCGACCGCCTTCTCGTCCACGTCCCAGAAAAAACACATCGAGTGAACGCGTTTTTCGAAGCAAACCCGTAGCTCGTCTTCCAACAACGATGGCTCCGTCGCCGCGGGGATGAGATTCACGCCGAACGGCCGAGCGGTATGGTTTCGAACGGCGTCGATTTCCCGGGCGATCAGTTCGGGTCTTTCCCGGACCATGCCGAGAAAGCCGTAACCGCCGGCATTGGAAACAGCCGATACCAGCTCCGATCGCGCGACACCGCCCATGCCCGCCTGCAAGATGGGATAGCGGCATTGGAGGAGGCCGCAGAGCGGCGTACGCAGATGCCGGATGTCTTTCATTCGCTGTTACCGCGCGCCTTTCCGCTCGAGGTATTCCTTGAGGGCCACGGCATTGTTGAAACGGGATTCATGGGACCCGAAGACCAATGTCAAGGATCCTTGGCGGACTTTTTCCCTCAAACCGACGATCGCATCGGGGCAATCGTCGAGTTCCAGGAAATACCGCCGTTTGAATTCCTCCCATTTTTCATGCTCGTGGTTGAACCACTTGCGCAGCTCGGTGCTGGGCGCGACGTCCTTGGCCCAGTCATCCAGCCGAAGCGCTTCCTTGGATACGCCGCGGGGCCAAAGGCGATCGATGAGAATGCGATAGCCGTCTTCCGCGGCGGCGTCCTCGCGGGCGCTCTTGACAAAAATGGCCACTGATCCTCTCCTCGATTTCCGCCGGCATTGCCGAAGCGGCCCGGTCCTAGGCCACGATCCGGCCTCTCAGAGCCGATGGATCGAACGTGCCGGATTGGCCGATAAGTTCCCGGGCCTGTTCCACCCGTTCCCATACGTTCCATAACAACACGCCTCGAACCCGACCGCTCTCAAGGTAGTAAATGACTCCCTCCTCGAAACGCTTGTGCCAGTCGATCACTGTTTCGAGCCGCGTATCCACGATCCCCACGGCCTCGTATCCGAGCTCGAACAGGTCCGAGTAGATCAACGACAAGTGGCGATAGGGCTCGGCGTTCCCCGCCATGTTGCGGCCGGCCAGCCCGCCCATGCGCACGGCGTTATCCTCATGCTCGACCCTGATCCGCCGGTCCAGGGTTTCGCTTCGGATGCTCGCGACATCTCCCGCCGCCCAGATGTCCGGGTGGCCCGTTCGCAATTGCTCGTCCACCGCGATCCCGTCGTCGGTCTTCAAGCCCGCGTCTTGAGCGAGGCCGACGTTCGGTTCAATTCCAAGACCGGCCACGACGGCGTCGACGACGACTTCGGTTGCGTCGGAAACTTCGACGACAAATTGGGAACCGCGCGGAACGATCCCGGTCACCGTTCTTCCGGCCAGCAGCTCCACGCCCTTGGCGCGATAGGTGTCGTTGACGAATAGGCCGAGTTCCTCGGGAAACACCCGGGCTCCGATCGTTGGTTCGGGAAAAACCATCGTCACGTGTTTCCCATTCATCGCCAGCGCGGCGGCGATTTCGGAGCCGATGAAACCACCGCCGATCACGGCAAACCGCTCGCCCCGATCGGCCAGCGCCCGGAGCCGCCGATAGTCGTCGAGGGTGCGGAAATAAATGACCCGGTCGCCGCCAAATGGAAGACGGCGCGGCGTTCCGCCGGTCGCAAGGAGAAGCTTGTCGAAGCCGTATGTCCCGCCCGAATCGTCCTCCACGCGTTTCGATTGCGGGTCCAACCGCGTGACGCTCCGCCCCAAGAGAAGGTCCGCGCCGGTCACCTCGGTGCGGCGCCAAATGCTGTCCACGGAGTCCACGGCTGTGCCCGTCCACAAGGATTTCGAGAGCGGAGGACGATCGTAAGGCGGATCCGCCTCGTCGCCGATCAACGCAATCGATCCCTCGGTATCCACTTCCCGAATACCCTTCGCGGCCGCGCCGCCGGTCATTCCACCGCCGATGATCAGGTACTTGTAGCTCGCCATGTCAGAAATCCTTTCGATGTCCGGTGGCCGGCAGGGGAGAGTTGGTTAGTCGCCGCCGGACTCGGCCTTGGGCGCGATCGCTTCCAGCGCGAGCGCCGAGTGGGCATAGGCGCCGCCCGCGCGCATCTCCGCCGCGACCCAAATGGCTTCCATGATCTCCTCGGGCGTCGCTCCGTCCCGGCTGGCCGCCTTGGTATGACCGCGAATGCAATACGGACATTGCGTGACGTGGGCGACCGCGACGGCGATCAGCTGTTTGGTCTTGGCGGAGAGCGCTCCTTCCTCGAATACCGTCTTGCTGAATTGCTTGAACGCGTCCTCGATCTCCGGCGCGAGGTCATGCCGTCTTTCGGCCAGATCCTTGGTTGGTCGTGGATATAACGTGTCGGGCATCCCCGTCTCCTTTTCTAGTGTGGTCGTCGAACAGACACCTTCGCGCTTCCTTCGATGCCGGGCGAAATGTTTATTATGGTGAAGAACAAACGGACAGTTAAGCATCGTTTATCTGTCCGAGCATGATCGCTCCGAGGGCTATGACCACTGAAAGGCCGAAGAGCCGCCAGTCGATAACGGTCCCCGCATTGAGCAGCGCGGACACAAGAACGCAGCAAAAAACCACGCTGGCCCGCTGCAAACAATGCTGAGCGCGTATGGTTGGTACGTGCCACAGATCCGCGGCGACTTGCCTCCAGTTGCGGACTCTCGTCCCAACGGGATCAACGGGGACGATCGAAGTCATGGCATGGTCCTCACCTTGATCGACGCATCCGGCTTTGCGGCGGCGCGGCGCCCTTCCGCCGCTACTTTGCGACCCATATATTTAAGGTGAGACATGAGAATATATCTGGCAAGCTAATAATTTTTGCCTATTATATCGATATCGGCGATATGACGTTATTGATTATTCGTCAGCGCATCTCTGGATAGGTTGACATGGAAACGGAGTTGGCGCGCACGTTCCTCACCGTGGTGGCGGCGGGTAACTTCATCTCGGCGGCCGACCGGCTGCACGTGACCCAGTCGACCGTCAGCGCGCGCATCCATACGCTCGAGGAGCAACTGGGCTGCAGGCTGTTCGTGCGGAACAAGGCCGGAACCACGCTCACGCCCGCCGGACGGCAGTTTCAAAAGCACGCGACGTCGCTCGTTCGGACGGTCGAGCAGGCGCGGCAGGATGTGGGCATTCCCATGGGCTATCGCGCCATCCTCGCCGTCGGCGGCCGACTTGGCCTGTGGGAAGACCTCCTGTTGCGGTGGCTGCCGCTGATGCAGGAAATGGCGCCCGATGTCTCGCTGCGCGCGGAGATTGGCTTCGAGGAGGATCTCATGCAGCGTCTCATCGAGGGCCGTATCGATATCGCCGTCATGTACACGCCGCAAAGCCGGCCCGGGCTGCGGGTCGAGCTGCTGATCGAAGAGCGCCTCGTTTTCGTGTCAAGCTCTCGGAAGTCCGAACCCAAACCCGGGAAAGGCTACGTCTACATCGACTGGGGTCCGGAGTTCTTCGCCAAGCACAGCGCCAGCTTTCCCGAATTCGTCAGCCCGGGTCTCATGGCCAATATCAGCTGGCTCGGGTTGCAGCACATTCTCCGGAACGGCGGCTCCGGCTACTTTCCGATCCGTCTGGTCCGCGATTACCTTGAAAACGGACGTCTCCACCGCATTCAGGACGCACCGGAGTTCCGGCACCCGGCCTATGTGGTCTACCCAACGGACGGAGAGGGTGATTTGATCGAGATGGCCGTCGCCGGCATGCGCCGGATCGCCGCCAGCGAAGCCACGTCGGACGAATGAGTGTACGGAAAGCCGGAAGATCAGCCATGCTCGATTATCTTGTCCTTATCGTCGCGGCGTTCCTCGCGGGAATTCTCAATACCATCGCGGGTGGCGGCACGTTTCTGACCTTTCCCGCTCTTGTTTATGCCGGAATACCGCCCGTGGCCGCCAATGCCACGAGCGCGGTCGCTGTCTTTCCGGGCTATCTCGGGGGAGCGGCGGGCTTTCGCCGCGAGCTGAATTCTTTCGGAAGGCGGCCTTTGCTTAAGGTCATGGCCGTGACCGCGATCGGTGGTCTGATGGGATCGCTGCTCCTGCTGGTGTCCTCCAACGAAGCCTTCTCGGTCATCGTGCCATTCCTGCTTCTTACGGCAACCCTGGTTTTCGCGTTTGGTGACCGGATTCAGGCAGTGGCCCGAAAAAACCGTTTCGGCGCGCAGCCCAATGGGCCGATCGGCGCCATCGTCGTTGCGATCTACGGGGGCTACTTCAATGGTGGTTTGGGTATTGTTCTTCTCGCTCTATTTTCGCTCTGGGGAATGAAGGACATCAACGCCATGAATGGCCTGAAGAACGGACTGTCGTTTGTCCTTTCCGCCATTTCCGTCGCGACGTTCGCGGTGGCCGGCATCGTTGCCTGGCCGCAAGCCCTCGCCATGATGATCGCCGCCATCGTCGGCGGCTATGCGGGAGCGCCGATTGCGAGGGCGCTCCCCGCGAAGGTCGTTCGCGGTATCGTCATCGTGGTTGGGACCGCGATGAGCGCGATATTCTTCGCCCGCCTCGTCTCCCACGGATGAAAAGGCCCGTGGATGATAGGGGCCGCGGCGCGCCTAATGAACGACCGATCCGGAAGGCCTCGAAAGAGTGCACTCTCTCACGGCGAGCGCCGTCTGGCGCTCAAGTTCGTATCGAATGGCCGCTTCCGTAATCCGCAGCCCTCGGCGTGATAGATCCGAGTGAACATGCCTTATCAGGCTCTCGTCATCCGGTTCGGCGAGGCCGAAAACGACGATGCCTTTGGCGTAGTCCGGCGCATCATCGATCAAGCCCAATTGCGATGCCGCCCACTGCCCAAATTGCTTGTTGCGCCGGTTCCTGATCCGAAATCCACACTCCTCCGCGTGGACGAACTTGGCGATCTCGACATTCGCCGCTTTTCTTAGTTCCGAGCTAATTTCCAACATGGCTTTACTCCTAACCACCTAATCGTGCCCATCAACTTCCCCCATATAATGGGACAGGCCTTTATATTTGTCAAACGCTAAAATTTTGTCATAAATATCGATCGATACGATATAAAAATCATGAGGGTCAACGAGATATTTTACGAGGCTATTTTATATTTATGTTACCGATATATCATGCCGACATTCTTCGTTTGATAAATGTGACGCCAGGCGCTACCTTAAGTGTCGGGCCATTGGCTTCAAGCAACGCGAGGAAGACATGTACACGGATGCATACGGCAGCTATGCGGAAGCCATCCGCCCCGAGCAGGTCGAACGGGCCATTTCCGTGGCGGTCGTTGCGAAAGTCAACCAGCCGCGGATGCCGCTTGAGGAGTGTGTGGAATTGGCGGTCGATCAAGTGTTTTGCCCTTGCGTCTCGCATCATGAAGACGAAGGCGATGGTCAAACGCCGCCGGCGTCCCTCCGAGCGGGCATCGTGGCCTCGATCGTCGGTTCTCTGCGACAAGAGGTCTGCGTCGCTCGGGCGAGTGGCGCCGCGCCAATCGGAGAGCGGCGCGAACATGGCTCGAAGACGGATTTTGAGTCCGTAAAGAAGCGTCATGAGGACGAAGCGTTGGACGACGCGCTCGCTCAGACGTTTCCTGCGAGTGACCCCGTCGCCCTATCGATTTTCCGGTAAACGGGTCGAGGGATCGGGAATCCGCCGAAGCGCCTCTTTTCCAGCGCGGAGGCGGTGGGGGACAAATCAGGAGTTATAAGCCAGGAGTGATAAGCAATGTCGCCCGAGATTTTTATTACGACCTTCGACGCGGCGCGCTTGTCGTGCGTGCTCGAGCGGTTTCGTGACCCCTCTTACGCGCCGCTCACCAAATTTTTGACGGATGAATTGCGGCGGGCCACCCTCGTCGAGCCGCGGGCTGTTTCTCCATGCGTGGTGACGCTGGAGTCGCATGTGCGATTTCGCCTGGACGGCGAGGACGGGACACGCGAAACCACCCTCGCCTGTCCCGGCCGCGAGGACAGCCTGCGGGGTAGGGTCTCGGTGTTGACGCCGGTCGGCAGCGCGCTGCTTGGCATGCGGGAGGGCGAAACCATCGCATGGAGCGGTCTCGATGGCCGCCGAAGGAGCGTGACGGTCGTGAAGGTCCTTTATCAGCCCGAAGCCAATGAAATCGATCTGGGAAACTCGGAATCAAAAGTTGGCAAATCTAGTTGCTTATGCGGATAAATGTGCTATATTTAGATTGCCATGAAAAAGTTCTGTCACCCGAAACGCTTCCTTTTGAATTCCGGCACCCTGAAAACGGGCGGTCTCGCCCCGGGCGTGACTGGCGCGGAATAGTTTCTCGCGCCAGGCCCAGGGGCCGATCCTCAAACCACCCAAAAAGCTAAACGTTTTCACCACGGATGGACCGTGTGTCCACCAAGGGCGGAGTCCGTGCGCGTCCATGGCTCCGCTCATGGAGGTTGCCCAAATGCTGTCTTCAGATCGCTGTCCTCATTGCAACACCCGCGTGCCACGAGCGGGAACCCGTTGTCCGGTGTGCGGTGCTCCCGTTTCCGCCCGCCGCTGGAACCAAGGGGCCGACCCTGTCGCGACCCGCATCGTGCCGCTGCCCTCAAGGCAGCCGCGACCGGCAAGCCACCCCGATGACGGCGGCTCCGGACCACCCGCCGCCGCGTAGCGACGGGCCAGGCTGGGGGCCATACCGGCGTTGGTACGGCGCCCAGATCTGCCGCCTCGGTGCAGCGGACGGGTTCTCGTTGTCGCGATCAATCGCGAACGATTGGTCGGATACGGAAAAACCGGGGCACGCATACAACAGCAATACGGCGCCGATGCGCGCACTCCGCTCATTTGCCGCGGGCGCGCGAGCGCCCACACCTCAGGAGTGAAATAGGATGAACACCCACAATACAAACGCCGAGACTTTCAACGCCCGCGAGGGGCCGGTCACCGTTGTTCCCGCCATGGGCTTCGCGGAAGCCGATTATTCGGTTGCTCATGCCAAGGGCCTGTTCAAACGATTGACGGGCTACCCGGCGGTGGATCGCCATGATCGCGATCATGACGCCAAATCGGGCCGGAAGGCAGGCACGGCGGCCGATCATGCGTTGGCCTACGCCAAGGATCTGTTCACGCGGCTGAGAGTACATCCGGCAAACGATCGTCCCGATCACGGCCATCGTCTCGCCAGGTTCGGCCGCATGGCAAGGACCGAAGCGGACCATGCCGTGGCATATGCCAAGGACTTGTTCAAACGGCTGAAAAGCTTTCCGGCGGCGGCGGGTTCTCCGGGGAAGAGACCTTTTCTGGCCGCGAACGCCGCAGGTCGCGCCATGGCGCGGCTGGTGGGACTGATCCGGGGATCGATCGTGGAGCCGTATGCCCGCATGCGCCGACGCAAGATTGCGATCGCCCAGCTCGAGGCGCTAGACGATCGGCTGCTGAGCGACATCGGTCTGGCGCGCGGCGACATCGCACCGACGGTCGACGTCATGCTCGCCAGCCGCGACGACACCGTGTCGCGGTCCGTCAAGCGGCCCTTGCCGGCCGAGGACCGCCGGCGCGAACTGCCGCTCGCCGCGTAGCCGGCGCGCCCCTATCTCGCGCGCCGCTTAGCGCGGTTTACGTCATGACCCCGAGAGGAGAAAAGAAATGAAGGTTAAACAGATCATGAGCATTCCGGTCGATCCCATCGATCCGGCCATATCGATCGCCGCCGCGGCAACGATGATGCGCGACGAGCATATCGGCTGCCTGTTGATCGGCGATGGTGACCGGCTGTCCGGCATCGTCACCGACCGCGACATCGTGGTACGCGCGCTCGCCAACGGCAGGAACATCAACAGCGACCCGGTCTCGACCGTGATGTCGTGCGAGGTCCTCTGCTGTTTCGAGGATCAGCCCGTTGAAAAGGCGGTAAGGATCATGGCGAAGCACGGCGTCCGCCGGTTGGCGGTGCTCGATCGCGACGAGCGGTTGACCGGGGTCGTCTCTTTGAGCGATGTGCACGGTCGAGCATCCACGCACAGGCCCCGCGAAGTCACTTTCTACAAGGAGTTTCCGAACAGCCGCGGACGAATGCACAAGGTACCCCTCGGCTCGGTTTACGTCGCCGGCACGGACTGCGCCGATCGGGCCGCGGTCGCGGCGAGGAAAATGTTCGAGGGCGACGTGTGCGCGCATCCATGGAAGGACGCGGCGGACGGCTGCCGCGTCGACGGCGGCCGGAAAAGGACGTACGCTCGGCCTTGGCCCGAGTCGACGCTCGCGCGAAGCGCCGGGGCCGCCGCGCGGGCGGCGGCATTCGATGCCGATCCCGCTTCGCCGTGCTGCGACGCCCTCGCGGCCGGACGCGTATGTGAGTGCGAGTGCCGTGTTTGACAATGGGTCGGCAATGGGTCCGCGGAAATGAAAGAGCGGCTTACGGAAGGCTTGTTTTGCCGCGCCTGCGTGGCGTCGAATGCCTCGATCCTGGTGACGACCGCGAAAGAACCCGATTATGCAATCGTCTATGTCAATCCGGCGTTCGAACGATTGACCGGCTATTCGGTCCAAGAGGTGCTTGGCCGCAATCCGCGGTTCCTGTGCGCCGACGATCGCGCTCAGGATGACTTGGCGCGGATCCGCCAAGCCCTCGCCGAGGAGCGCGCGACGGTGGCGGTGTTGCGCAACTACCGGAAGGACGGCTCGCTGTTTTGGAACGAGGCCCGGATCGCGCCCGTGCGCACGCCCGATGGCGCCGTCACCCACTGGATCGGCATCCAATACGACGTCACCGAACGCAAGCGCAACGAGGATCGGCTGCAAGAGGCCGAAGGGCGGTTCCGCCTGGCGGCGGATGCCGCGCCGGTGATGATTTGGATGTCGGATGCCGGCAAACGCTGCTCCTACGTGAATAGAGGATGGTTGGAGTTCACCGGACGCTCCGTGGAGCAGGTGCTAGGGGACGGGTGGGCCGAGAGCCTCCATGCCGACGATCGGGAAAGTTGCTTGGCCACCTATTCCGATGCCTTCGACAAGCGCCGATCCTATCGAATGGAGTATCGTCTCCGGCGGCGCGACGGCGCCTATCGCTGGATCTTGTCGACGGGCGTACCCCGGTTAACCGAGGATGGACGTTTGGAAGGATACATCGGCTCTTGCCTCGACATCACCGAGCGGATCGAGGCGGCGCGCGCTCTCCGCGCAAGCGAAGCTCGTTTCCGGTCCATCGCCGAGCACACCTACGACTGGGAAAGCTGGATCGGACCCCACAAGACGCCGCTGTGGATCAATTGCGCGGTTGAAAGGATGACGGGGTATTCGGTCGAGGACTGCATGGCCATGCGGAACTACCCCCTGCCGCTCGTCCATCCCAAGGATCGGCAGCGGTTTGTCCGGGAACTGCGGCGGCCGCAAGGAAACAACCTGCCGTTCCGCATTGTTCGCAAGGACGGCACCGTGCGCGACGCGGCGATCTCGTGGCACACCATCGCCAGCGACGACGGCGGTTTCTCCGGCCTCCGGACGAGCGTCCGCGAGATCTCGGTTCCGGCATCGGCCGAACCGGATACGGACAGCTTGGACGCTTCGAGCCCGTGACGAGCGGCTATTGCCGCGCCGCCGGCGGCTCGACGGGAGCGGCCTCTTCCCAGGTATCGGGGGCTGGAGCCGCCATATCGCCGTGATCGGGCGTCGATGGTGGCGCTGTGCCAATCACATCGGGATCGACCCAGCCGCCCGCTCCGCCAGCGCCGCGGCGTCCAGCCCTGTCCGCGCGCGGATCTTCCAGGATCCGGGTGTACTGGCCGCTGTACTGAACCAGCACGTGCGTGCCGTCGGCCAGCGGCGGACGGCCCGAATCCTGGTTCTGGACGATGGTGACGGTCCGTCCGTCATCCATTTCGACGACATACTCGGTGCCTTCGCGGTTGTTGATCTGCTGCTCCGCCACGTAACCGACACCCGCTCCCACGACGGCGCCGATGACCGCGGCCCAACCGGAGCCGAACGCCAATCCGCCGGTGGCGCCCCCGAGCGCGCCTCCCGCCAATGGGCCGGCCATGCCGGTCTCGCCCTTAACGTCCACGGGCCGCGACGCCACGACCCTGCCGCTCGCGGTCTCGATCGTGCGGCCGACGTCGGCCGCGTCGTAGGTGGTCGTCGACGCGTGCGAACAACCGCCGATCAGAAGAACCGCCAACAAAACGCCGACAATGGGTTTCAACGATTTTCTCGCGCCTGTTGTTGGAGTCGCAATACCGACCCTAATATATTATCACTTGACCACATTATCACCCATCCGCCGGAAAAATTCAAAGCGCGGTTAAAAACAACGTCGCAGCGATGCCCTTGAAGAAGACCATGACGACACCGAACGCGACTAGTCCCGACTATCACAGCTCCGTCGCATGGGGCACGGAACCGTAATGTTCGGTACTAGCATTCGAGCGATAAGACTAGGACGGGCGCCACTCTTGCCGACGCCATTCGCTACCCTGGCATGCCTATTCGCCTTTTTGATGGCACTGAGTGTCTCCACGGTCGCGCGGGGCAGCGACGATATCCGCGATCTGCCCTTCGTGCTCGATGCCGTGAACGATGCCTTGGAAACCGCGCGAACCAACGTCGATGTCCCCTGGGAGAACCCGGCGACGGGCAACAGTGGCGTGATCGTCGTTGAAAAGACCTTCTATCCGTCGCCCGAAACGCCGTGCCGGCAGTACCGGCGCACGTTCAATCGGCCGGGCAAGGTCGCGACGGTGACGCGTGGAACCGGCTGCCGCGCCGGTCCGGCGCGCTGGAAGATCGAAGAAGAACCGACGGCGTCCACGATGCCGAGAGCGCCCAAGAGCGGACCGTCGCCTGAAACACCCGCCGAGTTGCCGTCTCCCGTGGGAGGACCGGCGAGCGGCCCTCTTCCCGCTCCCGAAAAATCGAAACCGCCGGCGAAATCGCCGTCGACGCCGTCGACGGCCGCCAAGGCCACGCCCAAGGCCCCGCCACCGCCGGCGGCGCCGACCCTTCCCAAATTCACCATGCCGTCCAAGGCGGAAATCTGACAATCATCCATGGCGATTTCAATGGGCAGCACGGGTACGGAGAACGAGCAAACCGGCGCCAACTCGGCTGAACGGCGTCCGGCTATGGCGTTGCCGGATCATTTCCGCATCGAGGGCCGGCCGCCGGTGACGTGGCCCGCGCGGTTGGTCGCCACCGACACCCGGACCGAAGAGCGCGTGTTCGTCAAGTTGGAACCGGCGGCGTCCGCCGTTCGGCGGGAGGCCGAGGTGCTGTCCGCCGTCGCGGGACCGGGCGTCGCGCGCCTCAAGGACTGGTGTGACGAACCCGGCGGCGCGTGGCTTTCGCTGGAGTATGTGGATGGCGCCACCCTGGAGGCATTTCTGGCCGAAAGCGGCGGCACACTCGATGCGACGACGGTCGCCGGGTTGCTCAAGCGGCTGACGGAAACGGTGAACGAAATCCACGCCAAGGGCTTTCTGCACCGCGATCTCAAACCCGCCAACATCGTTATTCGCCGCGACGCCGCCCCGGTGATCGTCGACTTCGGCGCCGCCGGGCCCGTGGGATCCGGCGGAGAACCTTCGGCCCGGAGTTTCGTGAGCGAGGGCTACGGAGCGCCGGAGCAGTATCTTACC
Source organism: uncultured Alphaproteobacteria bacterium (assembly GCA_963771545.1). Classification (GTDB taxonomy): domain Bacteria; phylum Pseudomonadota; class Alphaproteobacteria; order Rhodospirillales; family Defluviicoccaceae; genus CAKZLS01. The sequence goes on along the minus strand of CAVYTX010000002.1, from coordinate 1,643,255 downwards.
GACAAACCGGAGGGCGAATGGACCGACATTTACGGTCTGGGCGCCATCGCGTATCGCGCCTTGACGGGCAAGCCCCCGCCACCGGCGCTTGACCGCCTCGGCGACAAAACCGGATCGGTGATGGGCGACTTGCCGGGAGACTGTCCGGTCGCGCTCGCGCGCAGTATCGACTGGGCGCTCCGGCCGGATCCGGCCGACCGGCCGCGATCGGTGGCGGCGTGGGACGAGATCCTCGCCGGATCGCCATCGGAAAAAGGTCCCAAGACGCGGCTGGTGGAGGCGTACGATCCCCGGATGGACGACTGTCCGCCAACGATCCCGGTCCTGCGAGTCCCCCTGCAAAGCGTGGCGCCGGCAACCGCGGCGCCGCGAACCGACACCGCCCCGCCGCGTCGCGGCCGCTCGCGCGCGCCCATGATCGCCGCTGTTCTGCTGTTTGGTCTTGCGGCCGGCCTGGCCGCGGCGGCATGGCATGGATGGCCGCTGTACGAAAAATATCTCAAACAGGCTTGGACCGTGGATGCGAGCGGCGCGGGCGATGCGCTGACCATCGCCGAAGCTCTCTCGCGCGCGGGCCCCGGCGCGGTCATCGCCATCGCGCCTGGAACCTACGCCGAAAGCCTCGTCGTCGATTATCCCGTCCAACTGGTGGCGGCCGCGGAGGACGATCCGCCCGTTGTCGCGCCGGCGGCGGGCCCCTGTCTGGTTTCGGCGGCTTCGGGAGCCGTGATCACCAATCTTCGCCTGGGCGTGCCGGCGGCCGGCGATCCACCGCTCTCGCCGGTGCCCTGCGTCGTCGTGGCCGGCGGGCGGATGATTTTGGAGAAAAGCCGCATTTCCAGCAATCAGGGGCCGGCCATTGTGGTCAAGGACGGGGCAAACCCGGTGATCGCCGGCAATACCATCGAAGGCGGCACGGACATCGGCATCGTCGTGGCTTCCGGCGCGACGGGCGTCATTTCAGGAAACACCTTCAGCAATCTTGAAAAACAGAGCCTGGTCGTGAGAAGCGGCGCCGCGCCCGACATCATCGACAACTCCATTGAAGCAAGCGGTGGTGTGGTGTTCACCGAAGGCGCGAAGGGAACGTTTCGGGACAACCGAATCTTCTCGGCCCGCGCCAACGCCATCGAGGTCGCGACGGGCGCCGATCCCCTGGTGGCCGACAACATGATCAAGGACGCCGCCGAAGCCGGAGTGTTCGTCTATGCCCGTGGCGCGGGACGGTTCGAAGGCAACGACATCGCCGCCAGCAAATTGTCCGGCGTGGTCGTCGCGGGTGACGGGACGCCGGTCCTGGTGGGTAATTCCTTGAGCGAAAACGGCGAACACGGCGTTCTGGTGCTCGACCGCTCCAAGGCCGTTCTGGAGCGGAACGCAATCGCAAAGAACAAGGGTCATGCCGTGGTGATCGGCCCGGTTTCGAGTATTGAACTCAAGGATAACGTGTTCGAGGACAACAAGGACCCGCAGGTACTCGATACGCGGCCGCCGGAATAAATTGATCATCGAGGGAGGTGGCACTGAAAACCCTGATCGTTGGAAGAAGCGCTTTCGCCGATATCGTCATCGCCGACGAGTTGGTTGCGTCGCATCACGTGGAAATCGTCGTGACCGATGACGGCCGCCTTTACCTGACCGACTGCGGGACGGAAACGGGCACGTGGCGGTTTAGTGGCGGCGGCGGGGACGGCGGCGGGGACGGCGGCGGAGAGACCCGCGGGGATGACGGTCGTGGCCAACCCCAATGGCGCCCCTTGCGCCAGGGCTTTGTGCGGCCCGACGAGCCGCTTCGGCTCGGGGAGCACCGATGCACGGCCGGAGATCTCGTGGCCAAGGCGCGGGCGCGGGCCGGTTATGATGGAGACGGTTCGGGCTCCCGCGATGACGGTTATGAAGGCCAGATCCGGCGGCTGCGCGGCCGCGTGGAGCGCGATGCCGCCACCGGCGAAATCGTTCGGCGAAGGCCATAACCCGTGGCGCAACCTCAACCAAACCGGCTGAGCGAGCAAGCGGTGGAACGCCCGCGGGTGCGGCGTGTGTTCGGCTATCCGCTGATTTTGGCCATCTGCCTGGCCGCGGCCGTCGGGCTGATCCTGTTCATCGACCATTACCTGCCCGGCGAGGTGGGCGTGATCCTTCTCGACCGCGACCGCTCGACCTATCCGTTCACCGTGCAGAACCTGATGTGGATCGTGTTCGCGGTCGGTATCGGCGAGCTTGTGGTTCGCGCCCGCGACGCGTCGGCCGAACGCGCGCAACTCAAGATGGGCTATCTCCCGGAGGACGAGACGACCCTGCTACAATCGTTGGAGCTGCGCCATATCTATGCCGTCGCCCGGCAGGCCAATCAACCGGACCAGTCCTCGGAAGGACGCTTCCTGCCGCGTCTCATCCAGCGGATCGTGACCCAGTTTCAGACCACCAAATCCATCGACCAGTCCAACGCGGTCCTCAATTCCAGCCTGGAGCTGTATCTCCACGAGATCGATCTTCGCTACACCATGATCCGCTACGTGGTGTGGGCGATCCCCACGCTCGGGTTCATCGGCACCGTGGTGGGAATTTCGCTCGCGCTGGCGTTCGCCGGATCGGTCGACTTGCAGGACCCCTCGCTGCTCGCGGAACTCACCAAGCGCCTGGCGGTGGCGTTCAACACCACCTTGCTGGCGCTGGTCATGTCGGCGTTCCTCGTGCTGGTCCAGCATATCGTGCAAGCTTCCGAGGAACGCGCAGTCAACCAGGCCGGGCAGTACTGTCTCGATAACCTGATCAACCGTCTGTATGGAGATTGATCCGCCGTGCTGGTCCGGCCGCGTCAAACGATGGAGGTCCTGAGCATCTCGGCGCTCGACATCTTCGCGTCGGCGCTCGGCGTTTTCGTGCTGATGGCGATCATGCTGTTTCCCTACTACCTGAAGCAGCCGGCGCGCGAAATCGAGGCCCAAGGCGCCGTGGCCGAATTGGCGGCCGCCGGACTTTCGATCAGCGAAGCGGAAAAAATCGTGGCCGAGACCAAGGAGCGCAAGAAGGTCGCCGAGGAGCGGCTGTCGGAGGCGCGCGATCGCCTGCGGATGGCCGAAACCGCCATGGCCCAGGCCCTGAAAGAGCCCGAACCGGCGAGAGCGGAGGAGACGGCGCCTCGTAACGTCGAGAAAAAGTCGGGAGTTCAGGAGACGCCGCTGTCCATTTCCGATCTGGATCTGGTGTTCGTCATGGACACCACCGGCAGCATGCGCGAGGAGCTCGCGGATCTGCAATCGAACCTGGTGGGGGTGATCCGCATTCTGTCGCGAATGGCGGCGTCCCTGCGGGTCGGTTTCGTGGCCTTCAAGGACACCGACGCGGCTTACCTGACCCAGGAGTTTCCGCTCAGCCCCATGAACGACAGGAACGTGGAGAGACTGGTCGATTTTGTCCAAGGACTGAGCGCGCAGGGCGGCGGCGACATTCCGGAGCCGGTGAACCGCGCCCTCGGCCGCGCGCTGGAGATGCCCTGGCGTTCCGAGGCCCAGGGACGGATCATCGTCATCGGCGACGCCTCGGTGCACGAAGAGAGCCGTCAGCGGACCCTGCGGATGGCCGAAGCGTTCAGGACCTCGTCGCGGAGTACGAGTTCGCCGCGCACCGTTTCATCCATTTTCACCGGCCGCCATCCGCGCGCCCGCGCCTTCTTCAAAAACCTGGCCGAGGCCGGGGGCGGGGATTTCATGGCCCACCAGGGACAGATGATCGAGAGCGTGCTGCTCTCCATCCTGCCCGATCCGAGGCGAGGGAGAGCCGGACCGTGAGCACATACGATCGTCTGGGCGCCGAACTGGAGGCCGGCTGGGCCCTCGAGGGCATGGACGGCGAGGGCCGCCCCATCCGGCTGGTGTTCGGCGAAACCGAGCTCGCCCGGTCCTATCTCGGCATCACCGTCGGCCGTCATCCGGACCTGTGCGACCGGGTCATCGACGACCCCGGGGTTTCCCGGCGGCACATGCGGCTCAGTGTGTCCGAGGGCAATCTGCGCGTGGAGGACCTCAATTCCCTGAACGGCACGGTGGTGGAGAACCAGGAGGTCCCCCGGTTCGATCCGGTTCCGGCCCGTCCGGGACAGGTCATTGTCCTCGGCCGCGTAACCCTGACGGTGTCGCGGCTGGCCGCCACGTTCACCGACCGATGAAACGCCGCAACCGCACCGTTTCCATCTTTACCCTCTCGGCGCTCGACGTGCTGGCCATGTCCACGGGCGTGTTCGTGCTGCTTCTGGTCATGCTGATGCCCTATTACCGCAAGGACTTCGACGCCACCGCGCAATTGCGGGCCGTGCGCGCGGCCACCGCCGAAACCATCGCCAAGGTTGAAACCCTGCAGCGGGACGCGACCCTGTACAGCGGCGAGGCCGCGGCCGCCGAGGCCGAGGCGGCGCGCATGATGGAGGCCGCGGCCGCCATGGAACAGCAGGCGGCGGCGAGCCGGCGGCCGGTGCCCGATCCCGCGCCGAAGCCCACGCAACTGCCGATGGGAGACCCGAAACACCAGGTCGTCGGGTCCATCGACCTGATATTCGTCATCGACACCACGGCGAGCATGGGCCCGGCGATCCGGGAACTGGCGTATTCGTTGCGCGGCATCGTCCGGATCCTCGAACGCCTGGTGCCGTCGGTGCGCATCGGCGTCGCCGCCTACAAGGATCGCGATACCGGACTGGCGCCGGTGACGGTCATGCCGCTCACGCCCACCGATCGCAATATGCACCAGATAGCATCGTTCATGGAAAACATGAGCGCCTCTCCGGTGGGCAGCCGGACGCTCGAGGAGGATCTGCACCTGGGCATGCAGGCGGCGATGATGATGCCGCTGCGCCCCAACGCGAGGCAGGCGGTCGTCGTCATCGGCGACGCGGCGGCGCATCCGGAATACCAAGGCGAAGTCATCACGCGGGCGCGCAATTTCGTGCGCGGCCACAAGCTCCGCAGCATCTCGGCGCTGTGGATCACCACGCCCACCTCCCTCGAAAGCGGCCAGCGCGGCCGGGATTTTTTCAAAAAGCTGGCCGAGGCCGGCGGTGGCACGTTCAACGACCACACCGGCTCGATGATCGAAAGCGTCCTGCTGTCGGTGCTGGTGGATTAGGCCGTGTACTCATAAATATGAACCGGCTAATACCAACTTGCACTGATACTGAACTCATTGTGACGGCCTTCCGAGGTTTCCGGCAAGGAGCGTGGTGCGCGGTGATGCGGGAGCATCATACGCGCCGCGGGACGCTGTCCGGTAACCTCGGAAGGCCGCCCTCCGGGTCGCGTTTCTCGCATCCTCGGGGTGTCGGAACCGCTTGACGATGGGACCCCATCGCCGGCGCGGCCCCTCCTGCCGAGGAGGCGGGAAACGCGATCACAATGGGTCACTATCAGAGCAAGTTGGTATAAAACGCCCCTCAGAATGTCCCCCTTGCCTCCGCAACCGCATCCTCTGCATGGCTGTATGAGGAGTCCGGGAGATAGCCAAGACCAGACTTTGGCCCCTCCGAAGGACATTGAACACCGGTAGGTCACGACGTTGCGGGAAAGGCTACCAAAGATCGATACTCAAGCGGTAAGCCTTAGCAAGGTCTACCAAGGGCAGGAGCACATCGGATCTATGGAAACAGCTGCGACGCGCTTGCAGCGATGGCCAACCGATTGCGCGGCGACGAAATTCGGATCATAATTGCGTCCAACGGCAGGCCTCATATCAGGCCTCATATTACGTGGAGTGGTCTTGTTTGCCCATTTGGGCATCTTTTTGGAAAAATTCGGCTGGGTAGTCGCTCGTTGGCTGCTCAGGCAACCGATAGGGGTGGAAAATGTCATGCACGCAAATCGATACGGTGTTTTTGCCTCGCAGTCCTCGCATTTTTAGTTGTTTCCGGAGTGCATTCGAATGCGATAAGCGATGAGGGCAAAACGTCTTACACGACCTACTACACGGTCAAATCTGGATCCACGCTCAAGCTCGGTGAAGGCCGGAGTCACACTATCACCGAGTTTACTGGGCTGACGCAAAATGATGCTGGCGAGGACATGTTCAACCATATGACGGCGCGCTGCGTCGGGATTTATTCCTCGGAAAGTGGCGTGACGGAAGGCCAAGGCGGCTGTACTGAAGTCGACAAAGACGGAGACGAAGTATTTACGGACTACACCTACACATCGTCGACAAAACCGCCTGGCGGTGTGCACAAGCTGATCGGGGGTACCGGCAAGTACTCGGGCATATCGGGCGAGGCACGCTTTACCGTTGAGTATCCAAAACCGCCAGCCGAAGGAATGCGAATGTTCATCGTGCCACATGAGGTGACCTGGAAACGGCCGTAAATAGGCAAGGCGCAAGGTTATCAGCAAGAGTTGGGCTCGCGGTCGGCGATTGGGCGGGTTCGGAGAAGAAAAGTCATCAAAGGATCAGAGTCATTTGATTTTCAACTGAATTTGACCCCATTGTGTTCTGACCCCATTGTGTTCGGGACGCTGTCCGGTAACCTCGGAAGGCCGCCCTCCGGGTCGCGTTTCTCGCATCCTCGGGGTGTCGGAACCGCTTGACGATGGGACCCCATCGCCGGCGCGGCCCCTCCTGCCGAGGAGGCGGGAAACGCGATAACAATGGGTCACTATCAGAGCAAGTTGGTATAAAACGCCCCTCAGAATGTCCCCCTTGCCTCCAAAACCGGATCCTCTGCGCGGCTGTACGAGGAGTCCGGGAGGTAGCCAAGACCAGAAGCCGTCTGTTGTATGGGAAAGAATGACACATCCACCCACCCGATAGATGGTGTGTTTACTTTTTACCCTGCATTTTTTCTATAATGCGAATTTGATATTGACCATCTGGCAAACTTCCCATTTTTTGCACAATCTCTATTTCAGATGATACATGTTTGTAATTAACAGCGACAAATTTTGCTATATTATATTCTGGTTCTTTAGGAAGTATTGTTGCAATTTCTCTTCCTACGCGAGTCAGTGGAATAATACCCATTTTGATTGATTTCCGTGAGCGAAATCTCACCGCGAATTGTTCTAAAAAGTAGTAACACCAATCTTCCTCCTTTGTTTCGATATCTTCATATATAATGTTAACACCCTGTAGCAAACCAACTTCTTCAAGGAAATTATATTTTAGTAATTCTTCTCCTTGTAAAGATTTTGGTTGTGGTAAAAATCCACGAGGCAATCTATATTTAGAAATACTTTGAAATAACCGTGCGATTTCCAGATCCAACTCAGATATAAATCTCAATGTAGATAGTGAATACGTGCCCGGCTGCCGAATTTCGCCCGCGAGTACCTTACCCCACATTTCCCTCAGTCGTTCTCCCGATGCATTTTCCGCGTGTTTTTCGAACGTGTTGAGCCAATCCTCATCAAGCTCTTCAGCTGTCTCATCAACAACAGCCTCTTGCTCTTCTACTAAATTGCTGATCGCTATTCGAGCAACCTCCTCACGGTTGTTCTGTTTCCGCGCTTGCGACATCAGAAATTGGTTTAAAACGCGATCACCAAACTGTGGGTCGGATTCAAGCTTATCCAACCCCGCTTGAAACTCAGCTTCTTGCAGTGTTTGTGTGAAATCGGATTTCCGCCTGATTTTCTGAACCCACCTTTCAATGTAAGCCCCAGGAACGTCGACTAAGTTGCCGACCAAACGATCTAAGGCAGTGACCGCCCAACTCCGTGCTGACGCCGCAACACCTTTGTCGGTGAGTTCAGCCTGCAGGGATACCTCTCCTGCAAGGGGATCAATTCTTTCCGACATTTTCCGACAAGGATCCTCTTTAAGCTACAAAACTGCCGTTTGGAATCTATACCAGTATCCGAGAATACTTAAAGCCCTGCCTTAGCATTCACTGAAAAGGATGGCTCAACTGTCCGCCATGGGTCATCGGTGACGGTTCTCGTCACCCTGAGTGATGGTCCGAAGCTGAGGGTATTGCGGCTGCGGCCTTTTGGGGCGGGCAGGGGAGAGTAGCCACCGAACAGTCATCCGGGGTTTCAGGCCAATCACGACCTCACATCGTGCGAGGTGGGCTTGACGACGGATGCGAGGTCAACAAGGACGACAAGATAGCGACGGGACCGAAGCCCTGCCGCTGCAAAACCAACGCTGCTTTGTGGATCTGGAGATCAGTCGGGCAACGTCATCTTCCCTTCGAACTCTCCGATCATGAAACCACCCTCTTGCACGGTGGACACGTATTTTCCTTTGCACTTGATCCCTGCAAAGCGGCCACTTCCTGCTACGCATTCATAGGGTCCTTCAATTACCCGGACCTTCTAATCGTTAACCTTGCTTGTCCCGCTCCACTTGCCGGTATGCGTAAGCAAGGGGGTCAGATTCGTTTGAAAATCAAATGACTCTGACCCCCTTGCTTCTGGCCCATGTCAAGCATAAGGCCGAGTTGTTGGGCACGCATGGTGGATTCAAATTGCTCTGTGTTCATTTCACGGGATCCGCTATCCAAAGCAAGAGCACGCCGATCCGTTCCTCCAAGTCCCGGATTTCGTGTATGTGGTCCAGGCGCGGACGATCCGGCAAGCTGAGGACAAAATCCGTTGTGTCGCGGATCGCCGTGGCGCAAACGGGGAAAGACTTGTCTACGCCGCTGTCTAGGATCGCCCGCTCGCATACGTCCAGATACCCGTTGTAACCGATCAAGCGCTCCTTGATGCCGGCCTGGGCGTCCGTAGCCAGTACGGTCACCAAGGTGATTCCGAGGGCGCAGGCGAGAGCGGAGTGAAGTGTGATTTTCTTCATAGATCCGTACCCCTTATCGGTAAAGTTGAACGCTCATGTGACCTTTGTGCTCGCCAAGTACACGAAGGAAGAACATCAAAGGGTCAGAAGTTCATTTGATTTTCAACTGAATCTGACCCCATTGTGTTTTAAACACCCGATCCCATAGACCTCCGCCTACCAAAAGAGCGCACCGAAAAAATGCGCGCCGTACCTTGCCGCGTAATTGTGGTGCTTAGTAAGGGACGGAGTACGGCTGCTGCGATTTTAAATCGAAAAACTTTTGCTGAATACGGTTAGCTTCGCGCATCGTAGAAACTGATTCCCAGGTGATCCATGTATATGCAACTGTTGCAAAAGTAATGATACACGACAGTGCTATGACTAGCAGTTGCTGTCGACCCTGGTTTCTCGATATTTTTTCGTACGTATTAATTAACTCACCAGTTTGCATTTTAAAATTTTGATTTGCTTGGTCAACACTTTCCATAAGCTGCGTGAGCGTATCTTTGAGTTTATAGAGGGCATCGATGTTCTTTTTTTCCATTAACCGCTGATAGCGCGCTATCCTAGCTGTATTTGATACATCGTCGTTCAGGATTTCGTCGTCACTTATATCCTTCCAATCTTTTGGCATGTCCGTTCCTTTTCCGTAGAAGTCCTAAGAGGCCGTCTTGAAACTCGATTTTTGGGTGGATGGCGGGGTTCAGATGTGATTCCAAAGGGTTGTCAAAGCCAGCTGGAGGGGCACATGTGGACACCGACCACCCGGCGGCAGCATAGCCGCGATCATCTGCATTATGGAAGCGATCTGAGCGATGCGGAGTGGGAGATCATCGCGCCGTTCATGCCGCCGCCGGCGCGGACCGGCCGGCCCCGCGAATGGCCGATGGTTCTGGGGACATGTTACTGATCTACTGGGAGCGACGCTGCGTGCGAACCGTGCCATGGGCGACCCATAGGTCTACCGAACGAATGTAAATTAGATAAGATGTCCCCGGAACCCCGATAGGTCTACCGAACGGATGTAAATTAGATAAGATGTCCCCGGAAGCCCGGTGTCCCCGGAACCCCGGTTGTGACGGCCTATCGAGGTTTCCGGAGGGCCCCTGATGGGCGCGGCGCTTATGCTGCTCCCGCATCACCGCGCACCCCGCTCCTTGCCGGAAACGTCGAAAGGCCGCCCCAATGGGTCATTATCAATGACCGTTGGTATTACTTAATCCCGGCGTGCATGAAAGATTGCACGAACTGGCGCTGGAACAATAGAAAGGCGATGAGCAGCGGCGCCACCGACAGCAGCGTCGCCGCCGAGACGATCGACCAGTCGACACCGGATTCCGGCGCCCCGAAGATGCCGAGGCCGACGGTGAGCGGCCGGGTCTCCACCGAATTGGTCACCACCAGCGGCCACAGAAAATTGTTCCAGTGATGGCTGATGGAAACCAGGCCGTAGGCCAGATAGGTGGGCCGGGCCAGCGGCACATAATACCAACTTGCACTGATACTGACTCATTGTGACGGCCTTCCGAGGTTTCCGGCAAGGAGCGTGGTGCGCGGTGATGCGGGAGCATCATAAGCGCCGCGCAACGCTGTCCGGTAACCTCGGAAGGCCGCCCTGCGGGTCGCGTTTCCCGCATCCTCGGGGCGTCGGAACCGCTTGACGATGGGACCCCATCGCCGGCGCGGCCCCTCCTGCCGAGGAGGCGGGAAACGCGATCACAATGGGTCACTATCAGTGCAAGTTGGTATAAACCCGCCACAGCACCCCGAGCACGCCGCAGCCCTCCAGCCGCGCGGCCTCCTCCAGTTCCTTGGGCGTCGACTTGAACGCCTGGCGCAACAGGAAGATCCCGAACGCGCTGCCAAGCCACCATTGCCGAAGTGGGCGTTGTCGGCGCGGCAAGCATGTGCTGGACGGACGGGCCGGGCATGGGTAACGTTGGCGCCAAGCGAAATCGAAATGCGCGAACGGGCGCGAGAGGAGAACGGGCAATGACGAACCAAGGCGGGATGCACGCTTATACGGAATGGGCGAAGAGCAGGCTGGACGAGATGGACGCGGCCGTGTCCTCCATGGAAGCCGGCATCAAGGATTTGCGGTCTCAAGCCCGCGCCAATGCCGAGTCCGCGCTCGCCGACATGAAGATCAAGCGCGATGAATTCAGCAAGGAAATGGACGAGCTGCGCGAAGCGGGAGAGTTGGCTTGGGCCGATATCAATATCCAGATGCAGGCCAACTGGAACGCTTTCGAGGCGGCGGCCAAGAGCTACCTCAACTCGGCGGCGGAAACGGCCGAACAGAACCGCGCGGCATTCCGGGCACGCGCCGAGGCGCAGATGAAAGCGTGGCAGGACACGGTCGAAAAGCTGCAAGGCGCGGCGACGGACTTCACCGGCGCGCGCAAGGCCGATCTCGAAACGGCCGCCGAAAAAATGAGAAGAGAGGCCGAGTTGGCGAAGGCCCGGCTGGACAGCCTGAGTCAAGCCGGGACGGAGTCATGGTCCGCGATGATGAAGGCGCTGTCGGACTCGCGCCAGGCGTTCGAAAAGGCGAACAAAGCGGCGTTCGAATCATTCAAGCGGGCGACGAAAAAGTAGAGTGCCCGCTAAGAACACCACGGCCTGCCGGGGCATTGGATCAGACCACGCCATAGGCCAGCATCGCGTTAACGACCTTGACGAAACCCGCGATGTTGGCGCCCCGCACATAGTCGATATGGTCGGTGCCGGGTACGCCTCCGTGTTCGACGCAGCGGTCGTGAATTCCCTTCATCAGGTCGCGGGGACACCTGGCGATTCCCATCCGGGGTTGTTGATCGGTCCAGGATTTAGCCCGGATTCGAGGGTGTTTTCAGTTTGATCCGGCGGGCTGGCGAGCCACGATCCCTCGTATGAGAAAGTGCACAACATCTGTTTTGGAGACGCCAAGGCGCCGGAGCGCGTTGGCGCTCCGGCGGCGTTGCCCTGGCTTGATCCCGGGATCCCGTTGGCCATCAAACTCTGGCGGCTACGGTTTTGGCCGTGGGGTCGTCGCGACGCTCGGCGGCAGGATCGGGTATTCGACCTTGGGCTGATCGCCGGTGAGGGTGTGGAGGAAAGCGGTGATCGTATCCACCTGCTCATCGGTCAACTTGGCGCCCAACTGGCTCGACGCCATCACCGCCACGGCCTGGCGCAGATCCCACGCTTTGCCGGTATGGAAATAGGGCGGCGTCAGGGCGATGTTCCGGAGTGTCGGAACTTTGAAGACATACTCGTCGTCCACCGACTTGGTGACCTCGAAACGACCCTTATCGGCGACCGGCAGGAAATCGGCGCCCGGCTTCTCCACAACGCCGAACGGCGCGTACATGCCGCCGCCGACGTTGATGCCGTTGTGACAGGAGGCGCAACCGCTGTCGATAAACAGCTTGAGCCCGTTCTTCTCCTGATCATCAAGCGCACTGGCATCGCCTTCGAGATAGCGATCGAAGGGCGCGTTCGGCGTGATCAGGGTCGCCTCGAACACCTCGATCGCCTTGGTGGCGTTGTCTAGGGTCACTGGGTTCCCGTCGCCGGGATAGGCCCGCTTGAATTCTTCGACGTAGCCGGGAATGGCCGAGATCTGTTCCACCACGTGTTCGGGCGAACTCGCCATTTCCACCGGGTTGACCATGGGCCCCCCGGCCTGATCAGCCAGATCCTTGGCCCGGCCGTCCCAGAACTGCGCGGTATTGAACACGGAATTGAGCACGGTGGGAGCGTTCCGCCCGCCTCTTTGCCAGCGGTGGCCGATCGAGGTCTCCAGCATGTCGACCCCGCCGAGGCCGACAATGTGACAGGAATTGCAGCTGATGGTGTGGCTCTCGGAGAGCCGTGGATCGAAATAGAGCATCTTGCCCAACTCAACCTTTTCCGGTGTCGCCGGATTGCCTTCGATTTCCGGCGGCGATGACGGAATCGGTTCGAATAGATCCTTCGCCTCCGACATCAGGTCGCCCTCGGCCGACGCCGGCACGCTCGCAAGCAGCCCCACCACCGATATAGTCGCCAAAACAATGCGTCGCATGTGTCCCTCCTCTCGTTTCAGTCGTCATGCACTTCGTGATTCTCGAATTCGTGCCCGTATCTTGCGCGTTCCCCGGCGCTGGCCATGGCGGCGAAATCCGTTTGCTGAAACAAGCCGGCGCCGAGGGCGGCGGCAATCAAGGCAGCCGCCACGCCTCTCCAGCCGCTGACCAACGGTCGCTGCTTATTGGCCTCCGTGTCGTCGAGGGTCTTGCGGCCGGTGATCATCGCCATGACCAGGTTTTCCTTGGTGAGGAACCAGTCAACGAACACGGCGAGGACGTGGATGGCCGCCAGAACCATTATGAAGTTGCCGAAAAACTCATGAACCTCGGCCAGGCCGTCTCCGCCCGGCGCGGCGATCAACGGCAGCAGGATGCCGGCGCTTCCTTCGTCATTGCCGGAAAATAAACCGGTCACGACAGTGCCCGCGAGGACGGCAAGCATAAGGATGACCATCCAGCCGCCGAGGGGGTTGTGCCCCACGAACCGAGGTGGATTGAACTTGAGGAGCTGTTTTGCGTAGTCCTTCACCGACCGGCCCGAGTAGACGAAGTCGGAGAACCGCGAATGGACGCTGCCGACGAAGCCCCAGACGAGCCGGAACACTAGCAGCAGGGCCACGGTGTATCCGGAGACCGTGTGAACGAGGAACCAGACTCCTTCCTCTTCGCCGGTCAGGTAGCTGGTGATGACGGCGACGGCGAGCGTCCAATGGAATATTCGAGTCGGGAAATCCCAAACGGGAACGGAACGCATGGTGTTTCTCCTGGTCGGGCGGGATAGCGGCGGTTTCCCGGCGCCGCCCGCCGTTGGCTATCACTTGCCGGCGCCGCGGCCTCCGCCCTTGGATCCCATGCCTTGACCGGGGCCCATTCCTTGGCCGCGCCCCATGCCCGTGCCCGCGCCCATGCCGCGAGCGGGCGGTTCGTCGGGCAAGGTTTTGCCCATTTGTTGCGCCCGCTGCTGCATGCGCTGGTGGTGCTCGGCGCGGATTTGCTGCTGTTTGGTGGCGGAGGTGGCGTTCCGCATGCGCTGCCGGTACTCCAGGCGCTCCTGCTCGGTCATGATCTGGCTTCCGTAGATCGGCGGTTGATCGGCGTCCGCCGATTGCGCGCTGGCTATGGCGGGAGCCAGCAGTACGAGCGCGACTGCCGTTGTCATTGCCAAATGTCTAGACATCACTTTCTCCTCCGTCCTGCGAGATGGTCGATTGACCGCCGTGCCGACGGCGCTCTTCGTTGACGCCATCGGCCCCGTGACTTGATGGCGCTTCAGTCGTCGAGCTTGTGGCGGAGCACCTTACCGGTCCGAGGATCGACGTAGAGCTTGACCATGTCGCCTTGGGGATTGCGCGCCTTGACCTCATAGGCGCCGCGTTCGCGCTCCACTTCGTAGACGTCTCCGAAGCCCTGTTGCTTCAACTCGGCGACAACCTGTTCCATGGACAGGTATTGCCCTGAGGTAGCGATCTCCGAGGCCGCCTTAGGCTGGCCGTATTGGCCTTTCTCCGAGGCCATCGCCGAGCCTGCGGTCCCCGCGACCAAACCCAGCGTGGTTATGACGCCGAGGGTTGCAATGGTCCATCCGGTTCTTTTGGTCTTCCGGTCGTCGTTCATGTTGGTCTCCGTGATTGCGGAAAGGCATATGATGATGGCGGAAACCATAACGGTCCCAAGCTGAAGCCACGCTGAGAATGCGTTTAAGGCTGGCTTCAGTTTCGCTCGGATAGAATCGAGGTATCTCTGAACCCATTTGTCGAATTCGAGTGGAAGACTGCTCTGTATAAAATCGGCCGCCATCCAATGAGCCTGCTGGGCCTGTTCGATAGCTTTCGAAAGGGTTGGGCAGCTCTTGCTTTTTGCCTCATCCTTACCGTGTCGGCGACAACGGCATCGGCAAGAGCGGACGATCATGGCCGGGACGATGACGCGGCGCCGAAAGCGGGCGAGGTTGTCCCTCTTGAAAAGCTCCTTACCCGGATCCGCGAGGACTTCAACGGCCATATCCTCGAGGTGGAGATCGAACAGGAATGGCGCCAAGGCGGGCGAATTTGGGTCTATGAGGCCAAGCTCCTGACGCCCAAGGGGCACGTGTTGAAACTGGAATACGACGCCGAAAGCCTTGAACTTCTGGAGTCAAAAGGACGACAAGAGCGCCACCGGCGCGCGAGCGATCAAGATTAGATAAGGCGATCGGCATGAGGGTCCTCGTCGTCGAAGACGACCTACACGTTGCCCGACAGATCGAGGCAATGCTCCGCAAGAGCGGCTACGTCGCCGATGTCGTTCATGACGGCCAGGAAGCGCTGTATCTGGGCGACACCGAGCCTTACGATGCCGTCGTGCTGGATCTCGGACTTCCCGTCGTCGACGGCCTCACCGTGCTTGGACGGTGGCGCGAGGGCGGTCGCCGCATGCCAGTCCTGATCCTGACGGCGCGCGGCAGTTGGCGGGAAAAGGTGACGGGCCTGCGCGCCGGCGCCGACGACTATCTGGCCAAGCCATTCGAGATGGAGGAAATGCTGGCGCGCATCGAGGCGATGATCCGCCGTGCGTCGGGGCATGCCAGCCCGGTTCTGGAGTGCGGTCCGGTCAAGCTGGACACGTCGACCTCTCGGGTCACGCTGAAAGGCGATCTCGTCGAGCTGACAGCCCTTGAGCTCAGAACGCTCTCCTACCTGATGCACCACCAAGGCAAGGTCGTCTCCAAGACGGAGCTGACCGAGCATATTTACGACCAAGACTTCGACCGCGATTCCAACGTCATCGAAGTTCTGATCAATCGACTGCGAAAGAAGCTTGGCGCCAACTTGATCACGACCCGTCGTGGACAGGGGTATCAGCTGAGCGCGCCCGCTAATGCCTCGTAAGACACTTTCGTTTCGGCTGGTCGTGAGTTCTGTCGCCTGGATCTCCGGATCCCTGGTGGCGGCCGGATTCCTCCTGGTTCTTCTCTTCCGCGACCACATCGAACGGCGCTTCGACGCGCAGCTTCACGATCATCTGGAGGAGCTCGCGGCCGCCAGCGAGATGTCGCCGCAGGGAACGTTGGATCTCACGTGGACCCCGTCGGATCCGCGCTTCAACCGTCCCCATTCGGGATGGTACTGGCAGATCGTGCGAGAAAACGAGGTGGCGGGCCAATCCGCGTCGGTGTGGCGCGGGCGTCTGCGATTTGCCGAACCGAATCCGGACTTGATCGCCGCGATTTAGCAGTTTCCCGGCCCCGACGACAAAACGTTGCGCGCCCTGGTGCAGAGCATCACCCTCCCAGAGGCCGAAACGCCGTTCACCTTTGTCGTCGCCGGACCAGTCACCGACATCGAGGACGATGTCCGGGAGTTCACCTCGAAGCTGGTCGTCACCCTTGGTGTCCTCGGCCTCGGCTTGGTTGGCGCCGTGCTGTTTCAGGTACGCTTCGGCCTCCGGCCGTTGCGCGCGATGCAAAAGGCGCTTGCGGACATCCGCGCCGGCAACCGCGATCGCCTGCCGGCGGGATTTCCGGACGAAGTCCAGCCCGTTGTGCACGAACTGAATGCGCTTCTCGATCACAATGCCGTCGTACTGGACCGCGGCCGGACGCAGGCCGGTAACTTGGCGCATGCTCTCAAGAATCCGCTGACCGTTATTCGAAACGAAGCGCGGGAGATTGCGGGCGAGAGGGGCGAGGTGTTGCGGGAGCAGATTTCCGTCCTGACCAAACTGGTTGAGCGTCACCTCTCGCACGCCAGAATTGCCGGCACGGCCTCCGTTCTCGGAGCGAGGACGTCGGTGGAGACAACGGTGGAAGATCTCCGCTTTTCCATGCGGCGTTTGTACGGAGACCGCGGGCTCGATATTCGCGTTGGGGGAGTGGCGGGCTTGTGGTTTCAAGGCGACGCCCAGGACCTCGAGGAGATGATGGGCAACCTGATGGACAACGCCTGCAAGTGGGCCGGCGACCAAGTGGTCGTGACGGGCGAGCGCTCTGGCGGCGGATTGCTGATCGCCATCGAGGATGATGGTCCAGGAATTCCGGAGAAGCGAATGGAAGAAGTTTTGATGCGGGGCCGCCGGCTCGACGAGACGGTCCCGGGAAGCGGTCTAGGCCTCCATATCGTGCAGGACATCGCGGAGCACTACCAGGGAGCGCTCAGGCTGAAAAGGTCCGCCCTGGGGGGCCTTCTTGCCGAGCTCGAATTGCCTGCCGCGGGCTGAGTTCCCCGTGGCTCCGCTCTCCTTCAGTAGCGCAGATATTTCCGGCGCTCGCTCAGCCAGGCCTCCTCGTCGGGCATGGCCAGCGCATCCAGGTCCTGCGGCGTCGCGGCTGCGTCGTCCACCCATTCCCGCAGGGACGGACCGCCGTTGATGACGTCGATGGCGAGTTTGCCGTGCTCGTATTCGTAAGCGAAATCGCGCCACAGCGGATAGTCCGGATACAAACGGCGGATCGCCTTGAAGGCGAGCGCTTGGATACGCCAGGGCTTGAACGCCTGGTGATTGTAGCCGGGATCTTCCGGGTGAATCTGCACGCCGTTGCAAAGCCGGCCGGCGTGTTTGTGAAACGTGGGTTCGAACCAGCATTCGCGCAGCCGGCAACCTCCGAGCCACTGCGGCGCGAGCGCGCCCATTTCCCTCATGACTTGCCTTGCGTCGATGTCGGGAGCGCCGAACAGTTCGAGCGGCCGGGTGGTGCCCCGGCCCTCGGAAAGTGTCGTGCCCTCGACCATCACCGTGCCCGCGTAGGCCCGCGCCATCCATGGATTCGGCGCGTTGGGACTGGGATTGATCCATATCCGCTCGCCCAGCGGCCAGCCGAAACCCGGCGCCGCGCCGGGCCGCCAGCCTTGCATCTCGATGACGCGATACTCGACATCGAGTTTGAGCGTTTCGATAAACCACGATCCCAGCTCGCCGAGCGTAAGCCCATGACGCATCGGCAGCGGCCCGGCGCCGACAAAGCTTTCCCAGCCGGTTCGCAGCCGGAGGCCTTCGACCGGCCGGCCGACGGGATTGGGGCGATCCAGCACCCACACCGCCTTGCGATGGTTCGACGCCGCTTCCAGGACGTAGCGCAGCGTCGTGACGAACGTATAAATCCGGCACCCCAAGTCCTGCAGATCGACGAGCACCACATCGAATGTGTCCATCATCGCGTCGGTCGGTTTGCGCACGTCTCCATATAAACTGAACACCGGGACGCCATGCACCGGATCGTTGAAGTCGGGCGACTCGATCATGTTGTCCTGCTTGTCGCCGCGCAGACCATGCTGCGGACCGAACGCGGCGGCGAGCTCAACGTCGCCGCACGCGGCCAACCCGTCGAGCGAATGCCGCAGGTCCCGCGTGACCGAAGCGGGGTGCGCGAGCAAGGCCACGCGCTGGCCCTTGAGCGGCGCCCGCAAGGCGGGTTCGGCGAGAAGTCGGTCGATGCCAAATTTCATGGCCGCTACGCTACGGGAGTTCATGCGCAAAGCAATCCAAATGATGAAAATTCGAGGCGCCGAGTGTGGAATTGGTCAATCCGTTACAGGGTTCAGCGCGAACGTAGGCTCCTGGATCGGTCAGCCACGACGTGCGGACTGGCGATCATAGGACAGATTGGCTATACACGTCGCCGAAGGCACGGGAGAGGACACAATGGCATCCAGATATCCGATGCGCGGAGCGGCGTTGGCCGTGTTTATCGTGGCCGCATGGGCCGGTCTGGCTCCGCCGCCGGCCGCCGCTCAAGTCATCAACCCGTTCTCGAAGGACAGTCTTGAGCTCAGCGAGGAGGACGATGCCTTGATGCGCGACGCCATCCGGTCCGTCCTTGAAAGCGGCACCGTGGACACGGCCAAATCCTGGAGCAATCCGAAGACAGGCATATCCGGTAGGGCCACGTTGTTGCGCGTGTTCGACAAAGACGGGGCGCGATGCGGCGAGGTCGAGCACGTCTTCACCGAACCCCGGGGGAGCCGCTACGTGCTGCCGTTCTGCCGTGTGCCCGACGGAAAGTGGAAGATCGCGCTTTAGGGCGCTTGGCGTCGAACAGGTTCGACAGATGCGCGACTTCTGGTGGTCTGGATCCAACATATGGTACCCATACGACGACCTTCCGAGTTTTCATGGCGAGGCGCGCGGCGCGACGTGATGCTGTCGCGTCACAAGCGCCGCGCAACGACTCCAGGGGGCTCGGAAGGCCGCCCAAAGGGCCGCGTTTCCCGCACCCTCGGGGCCCATGGTCGAAGTGTGCGGGACGCGCTTGACGATGGGTCTCCATCGCTGGCGCGCGCCCTCCTGCCGAGGGAGTGGGAAACGCGATCGTATGGGAACCATATGTTGGATCCAGACCACTACCGTCTCGTTGACGGTGCGGAAAGCACCGCGAAGGTAGGTCAAACTCCATGGTAAACTTGGCCCAATACGCCCAGATCAAGACCTTGCTCGACGAAGTGGCGGGGCTCGCCGACGAACTCTCGCCCAATGAGCGGGAACTGTTTCACACGCTCGCGGCGCGCTATGAGGAGCCGGTGACCGGCACCTTCGACGACAAAATCTGTCTCGAGGTGATGCTGCGCAACGTGGAGATTCGCAAGGGCTATGGCCTGAAGGGGAGCGAAGCCATACGTCACATCGACCTGCCTCGCAAACCCGGCAAGGCGGAGTGAACTCGATGCTCGCTCTTGCCCGAAAGCGAAACGGTCATGGCCGCTTGATCGAAGTCAATATACCCCATGTCGGATCCGGACCATCAGGATGGTTCGTCACGGCGGAAAACGCGGATGGCGACCGAGTTGAGTCTGAAGGTGGGTAAACAGGAGGGATGAGATCATGAAAAGCGCGCTTCGGTTGTTGATGTTTGCCCTCGCGGTCGGCGGTGTCGTGGGCGGCGGAGCCGCTTGGGCGGACTCGTCTCTCTTGAAGCCCTTTTTCGGAACCTATGTGGGCGCCTCGCTCATGCCCAGCGTGGAGATGCTGCCGCGCGACCTCAGAGTGTCCATAAGACCGGCGAAGGCGGACGGCTTTGTCATCGAATGGCAAACGACCCTTTTCAAGTACGGAGAGTCTCAACGCCGCAAGTCCCAGCTCCTGGAGTTTCGCCCCACCAACAACGGTCCGCCCATGTATGAGGCGGCGCCGCCGGACAGCGGGTCTTTCGCTTGGGCCCATGTCCAGGGCAAGGTGATGCGGATCCATATCCTGACCTTCCTCGAGGATGGCGGCTACGTCCTGCAGAGCTACGAGCGGACGCTGACCAACCGCGGCATGTCGCTATCCTTCGCGAGGATCCGCGACGGCACCGTCGAACAGCGGCTCTCGGGCGAACTCGAACGCATCGACGGCTGAATTCGGCGAAAAAGGTAACGTCCCCTTTCCCTTTCCATCCCCTCAAAAAGGTAACGTCGCCTTTCCGTCGCCGCGAAGAAGCGAACGCGGCGCACGAGCACTTCGACGGAAAGAAAACGGAGTAACCGGCGGCATCAGCCTCCCCCGGGTACGGCATCCCGGTTTCGCACGGTTCGATGGGCGGGTAGAGCGTTCGAAGCGTCCTCGATCCTGGATGCCGATCCGCTTGACGTCTGACTTTCTTTGTTTCGGGCTTTGTTTCGGGGCGAAAGACCGGCGGTGCGGAGCAATCGACGCGCAGCGGCGGCGAGATATGCTTGGGCTGTCACGCTCGACTGATGTACGCTAATGCAAAGCCGAATCCGCTGGGGAATGCCCACGGGACGGCGAGGCACCCGCGGCCACCGAGGAGGAAGACATGCCAAAGAAAGGGACGACGGGCAAATCGAAGGATGCCGGCGGTAAAAAAACCTCTGGCAAACAGAAGACCTTTATCGAGGAGATCGAAGTCGCCAGCGCGGATCTGGTGGACCGGGTCAAGGGCTGGATCGAGGACGCCACGGTCAGCAAGATCATCATCCGCAAGGAGAACGGCGACACCATGCTGGAGGTCCCGGTCGCCGTCGGCGGCGCGGCCGCCGGCGTCTTCACGCTGTTCGCTCCGGTCCTGGCGGCCATCGGCGCCATGGCGGCCCTGGTCGCGAAGGTCAAGGTCGACATCGTCCGCGAACCCGGCGGCAAAGACAAAGACGGCTAGCGCAAGGGCGCGTCGGCGACGCGGGTGTACGGAAGTGCTCGTAGCAAGGGGACGCAACCAGCGCACATAGGGTGAAAATCAAGGGGTCAAACTCATTTTAGAATCAAGGGGTCAGAGTCATTTGATTTTCAAACGAGTTTGACCCTCATGCTACGCTGCGACCCGCTCTTTCCAGGCGAGCACAAACCCCTTGGCAATTTTCGCTCCCTGACGGCAGAACGAAGAAAAAAGGCTAACGTCCCCATAGGCGCGTTATTCAATGGCCCCGCATGCTCTCAGAAATTTTTCCGCTAGAACAGTGGGTGAGTTCATATCGGCCTTCGCCATCAAATATGGGTCGTCAGATCCGAGGTATTTATTGGCCTCTCCGATCATGCAATCAGAGAGGCCTTTTTCAATTTGCAACCAATCTGCTTCAGAAATGTTGGGATCATTATCTTCATTTTTTAATTTGGCAACAAGCTGAACAGCCGCTTTGACAATCATTCCGCTCTTGATTATTTCCTGCAAATACAATCTGTTCGTTTTTGGCGCGCTGATATAGCTGGAAATTGCGCCGCTGAGCCAGGCGACAAAGAACAGGTTTAGCCACCCGCCTACGGACAAACCCCCAATTTTCTTACCAAACACGGTAGTGTATCCTCTCAACGCCCCTAGCAGAAGCACTGACTACTGTTCGACAAAGACTTATTAGACCAATGTATTGCGGGGTCACGAAGTCGAAAGCACGTGGTCATGGGGCACAGACCGCAGTGGGTTGGCACCGCGTAGTCTGTTCCCACGCCTGAAATGTGAAACAAGATAATAGGATAGGTTTCCAAATTCGTTAATGTGCAGGACGCGAGATAACGGGAGGGAGTCGATGGTCTCAGAGTTGCTCCTGATCGTCCGGATTACTCGATCGATCCAAGACTACCAGAACGCTCGCGGAGTTCCGGGGACATGTTATCTAATTAAACATCCGCCCGGTAGACCGCATTGTAGCAAGCCCGTCGGCAATTTTGATGGAGGTTGTATGACGGGTGAGGCGAGCATCGGGGACAGGTCTATCATTTAGCCCATTAGGCGCCGGCGGGTGTCGTCATCGGCGGCTCTGGGTTGCCGCGTCGCTCCGCTCCTCGCAACGACTGCGAGGGCCGTCCGGACGGTTTCCGAGCCCACGTCGGTCCCGGCCCGTGCAGACCCGCGTCACTACGCGTGGTCCCGCGCCGCGAGCTTGAGCACCAGCCCGCCCTTGGGGCGGAGGGTGATGCGGTGGACCGGCTCGCAGCGGGTGCTTTCGATGGTGGAGAAGCGCACGTGTTGCAACAACGTGGCGAGGGCGGCGACCATTTCCATCATCGCGAAGGTCGCGCCGGCGCAGACCCTGGGGCCGGCGCCGAACGGCATGTAGGCGGTGCGCGGGATTTGCTTGGCGTTGTCGCCGAGAAACCGGGTGTGGTCGAAGCGGTCCGGGTCCGGCCATAGCCGCCGGTGACGATGGATGGCGTAGATCGGGATGAACACGATGGTGCCCGGCTTCAGGGTCCGGCCGGCCAGGGTTTCCGGCCGGGTGGTGCGGCGGGTGAGCAGCGGCAGCGGCGGGAACAGCCGCATGGTTTCCTTGAGGAATGCCTCGACGGCGCTCAGCGCCGGCAGGTCCGCCGCCGCAACCGGCCGGCCGCCGGCCACCCGGGCCACTTCCGCCGCCAGGTCCGCCTGCAGCTCCGGCTGTTCGGCAAGGCAGAACAGCGCCCAGGTCAGGCCCTTGGCCGAGGTCTCGTGCCCGGCGGCGATCAGGGTCAGCAGCATGTCGACCATGTCCCGGTCGTCCAAGGTGCGCCCGGTCTCGGGGTCGCGGGCGCGCATCAGGTCGCCGCAGATGTCGTCCGCCGCGACTCCGGACCGGCGCCGGGCCGAGACCAGGGCGCCGACCAACGATCGCATGCGATCGCGGGCGCGCCCGATCTGGCCGCGTCCCGGATGGGGCACCCAGGCGGGCACGTTGAGGCTGGCGAGGCCGATGATCCAGGAACTCGGCTCCAGATAGGCGTCGATCGCTTCAGACAGGACGGCGAAGTCGACCTCGTCGCCGGTCGAGAACAGGGTGCGGCTGATCACCTGGAACGTTGCCGATGTCATCGCCGGGGCGACATCGACCGGCGCCTCCGGCCCAAGGGTTTGCCAATCCGCGGCGATGATGCGGAACGGGGCCACCATGTCGGGAACCGAACGGGCCAGCGCCGCCGGCGAGAAGTACGGCGCGATCAGCCGCCGCTTCCAGCGCCAATCCTCACCCTCGGCGGTCAACAGGCTGTCGCCGAGACCCGGCTTGAGCAGACGGCTGTCGATCCGCGATTTTGGGAACTCCGCCGGCCGCTTGACGAGGATCTCCTCGACCAGATCCGGTCCGGTGACGAAGGCCATGGTGGCGACCGGCAGGACCCTGAGAGTGATCGGCTCACGGTAGGCGGCGGCGGGAATCCCGGCGATCGGGTTGTCGACCACGGTGCGCAGATAGCGCAACAGACCCGTGTTGTCGGGGCCCGCGGCGACCTTGGGCGGCCGGTAGGTGGGTATCGGCGACATGCGCGGCCTCGAACGATCTTGGAACCTGATCCGCACAGTCATAGAATTGAACGGGCCGCCCATCCACCTCATTCCGAACGGAAAAAGAGACGTTACCAAAAAAACCCTGAAGGTGCCGTGGTCAGGTCTAGAATTGTACCAGGTCGGGTTGCGGGGACATGTTATCTAATTGAACATCCACCCGGTAGACCGCATTGTAGCAAGCCCGTCGGTAATTTTGATGGAGGTTCTATGACGGGTGGAGAAAAACCCGCTTCGGGCACCGACCGACCCTTTGGGGACGCCATTGAAAACGGCGGTAATATAGGATAGTATTCCCCTTTCCTTGCCGGACGGGGCGCCGTCGGAGGGGAACTGCACGGACTCCGCGAGAAACTTTCTCGTACGGAAGAGGGCGTGCCGACAATTGGCGCCACGATCGTTAATCGGAACGAACGGTCCGATATGACGACAAATGACGACATCGAAAGCGGAACGATCCCGCTCCACAACGTCGTGTCTTGTTTGTTTTCAATACCTTACGTCGTTACGCCACAAGAATAAGCGCTCTTGAATATACATTTAATATCAATGGGTTTCATATTTTTTTGACGACAAATGACGACTTTTGACGACATTTTGGGCTTTTTTATTTCTAGCCAATGAAATCAATCACTTAGCCGATGTCAAGTCGTCAAATGTCGTCTTTTCCGCGAGAAATGTCGTCAGTTTGGGCGTTTTCTTGACGACGCGTGTCGTCATTCTCAATTCCGCCGGATTTGCCGTTGCCGCGCCGGAACCTGCCCGTTTGACGGGTATCGCATCAATCGGAGACGTTTGAGCGCGCTTGGTTTATCGGGCGCCGGGACCGCGCCAAACATGGCGGAGATCATCAGCAAGGACCATCGCTTTCGGCTGGTCAGCGGACCGGATACGGGCTAAAGCCGCGTGTATGTCTTGCCGGTCTCTGAACGCGATCCTCGCCATCTCCTTAAGCCTCGTGGTGGCGCTCGCCGCTGTCCGGGGCCAAGCGGAACCGGCCCCGCCGTCTCCCGCTTTCGTCGGCGGGAAAACCTGCGCGACGTGTCATGCGGCCGAGGCCGAAGCATGGACCGGATCGCATCACGACCTCGCCATGCAGGAGGCGACCGCCGACACGGTGCTGGGCGACTTCGACGACGCCACGTTCACCCGCTTCGGGGTGACGTCGCGGTTCTTCAGGAAAGACGGCGCGTTCTTCGTCAACACCGAAGGACCGGACGGCGCGTTTGCCGATTTCGAGATCGCGTACACCTTCGGCGCCGATCCCCTCCAGCAGACCGGCGACCTCGAGCGCGCCCTCACGGTCTTGAAGGAGACGCACGCCCGCCATCCCAACGATCGTTCGGTCCTGTTCGGGCTGGGGGCCATGAGCCGGGAGAAGGGGGATAGGGCGGCGGCCATCCGCTACGCCACGAGACTGACCGAGATCGCGCCGCGGGACCCGCAAGCCCGCGAGTTCCTCAAGCAATTGGAAGCGGAGGGGCGATAAACCATGCCCGAACATCCCCGGCCGACGGCACCATCGCACGGCGCCGAACCACATCCGCCCAGCGTCTGGCAGGTGATCGGCGACAAGCTCGGCGACAACGCCCAGGTGGAGATCATCGCCTACGCGCTCGGCTGGCCGGTGGAGCGCCGGCGTCTCCGGTTCCTCGAGCCGTATGTTTACGGCAAGCCGCGATTCAAGCCATCGCTCTATCACATCGACCGGGCCAAGTCGGACCCGCTGGAGCCGCCGTGGCCGGATCTCGTTCTGACCGTCGGGCGCCGGCCGTCCATGGCCGCCATGTGGATTCGCGAACAATCCGGGGGGCGGACCAAGGTGGTGATCATCGGCCGGCCGAAGCGCATGATGGATCAATTCGCGCTCGCCATCGCCACGCCGCAATACCGCCTGCCGAACCGGCCGAACGTGCTCCAGCTCGAGCTTCCGCTGATGCGGGCCGACGAATCGCGTATCGCCGCCGAAAGCGAGGTCTGGCGGGAGCGATTCGCCGCGTTCGCGCGTCCGCTCACCGCATTGCTCGTCGGCGGACAGACCAAGCCCTTCGTGTTCGACGGCAAGGTCGCCCGCGACCTAGCCGACGCCGTGGACCGGGTCATCGAGCGCGACGGCGGCACGCTGTACGTCACCACCAGCCGCCGGACGTTGCCGGAGGTCGTCGATGCTCTCGAGGCCGGTCTGCCCGCGGGATCGCACATGTTTCGCTGGACACCGGACGCCGCCGCAAACCCCTATCAAGCGCTGCTGGGGCTCGCCGACCGGTTCATCGTCACCGGCGACAGCATCTCGATGATGGTGGAGGTGGCGCGGTTCGGAAAACCGCTCGCCATCTTTCCGTTGCCGGTGCGCGCCGACCCATGGACGCGCCTGCGCGAGCGAATCGCCGGGGTCCTGCATCCGTCGTCCGGGAGCGGCGAACGTCGGGGACCGCTCGGGTGGCTGGGCGACCGGCTCTACGACCTCAACCTCGTCAACTACTCGCGGGATTTCTCCCGGTTGCACGAAAAGCTGATGGAACGCGGACTCGCCGTTCGTCTGGGCGAGCCCTTCCCCCAAGCGGCGGAACGGGCACCCGACGACCTGTCGCGCGTGGTCGAGCGAATTAAAAGTTTGATTCGGCCGGCGTAGAAAACGGACGGTTTAAGCCGTCCGCCGCAGGTCTTCGCTGGCGGGAGGGGGCACGAGCTTCACGGGCTTC
Organism: uncultured Alphaproteobacteria bacterium; assembly: GCA_963771545.1. Lineage (GTDB taxonomy): Bacteria > Pseudomonadota > Alphaproteobacteria > Rhodospirillales > Defluviicoccaceae > CAKZLS01. The sequence goes on along the minus strand of CAVYTX010000002.1, from coordinate 1,617,090 downwards.
GAAGTCCGGGTTCGCGCCGGCTCGAACATGGCGCGGACGCGGGCGGCCGCCCTGGGAACGCACTCCAACGACCGCAGCGGCAATCCCGGCGGGAAGGCGTCGCCAAGCCAAACGGCGCGCCCGGAGTTGACCAAATGTTTGTGCACGATACGGATGTCGCGGGTCATGCGGTCCGGCCCCAGCCGCATCGCCATGCGGAATACGAAGGCTCTGAAATGTTTCAGTTCCCAATGTTTCCAGAACGGGCCGCCGGCTTCGTCCCGGATGCTGTCCTCGCGGGTCATGGAGCGCATGGCGTTCCGCCCTTCGCCCAAATCGAAGATGTGAACGCGTTTGCGCGTGGCGCAGGCTTCGGCGAGCATGGACATACTGTCGCCAGTGACGACGATCGACTCGGCGAGACCGAGGAACGCGAAATACGGATTGTCGGTCGCGCCCCGCTGCCATCGATAGAAATAAGCCGGAACGCTGATGTTCTGTTCCAGCGTGTCGATGGTGTCCGCGGGGGTCCGGGCGCTGGTCGTGACCAACAGCGATCCACCGGTTTCGGCGGCCAGCCTGCTTGCCTGCTTGCCCAATCGTTCGGCGGCCCTCTTATCGAAACTGTAGGGGCCGCTGCTGCCTCCAATGACAACCGCGATATGAGGCTTGGGCAAATGGGCCAAGCGCGGCGCCCACGAGTTCGCGTCCGCCTGGAGACGCTCGTTGGTGACGCGGTGCAGCGGCGTCTTATTGTGCAGAACATTAGGCCGCACCGGCAGCCGGTATTGCGGCGTGGTGACGATGAGGTCGAAGCGCTCGAGCTTGGCCCACGGCCGTCCCACGTGAACGATGCGAACCTGTTTTCCTTGCTTGCCGGCCTTCTTCTGTATCCACCGGCAAATGGGCTCGTTCCGGCGCCCGCCGGTGACGATCAGATCCGGCCATGGCGCCCCCAGTGGACTGGATTTGCTCTTGACCATGCCGCGCAGGTTCGGACCGAGCAGGAGGTTGGTGGCCAGTTCGTAACGCTCATAGACGAATTGCTTGATCTCGAACGGCCATCCGGTGGCTTCGGCAAGCGCCAAAACCTGGGAATTGTCGCCAGCCTTGCTGCCCATCATGACCCACACCCGGGGATGGTCGGCGCTTTGCGGCGTCATTGTCATTGCATCCGGCAAGAAACACTCTCCCAAACCATAAAAAGAAAAGAATCGAATCGCCCTGTCGCTGTCGCTCCGCGAAGGCTAATGCCCTTGCATGATCCGGAGCCTTCAATTTCGCATCGACGTCGAGTCGGTTTCGTCCTTCTTTAAATACTTCAACTGGGATTTTAATTGATTTTGTGTTCTTAACGGCTATCAGCGGAGATTGGTTCCATCAAGTCAATCTTTGTTACCGTTTGTTACGAGTTGGTCGCAAAAAGCCGATGGCTGGCATAACCATATGTAAATTAACGAATTTTTTGGACGGTTTGGCGGGTCGGCCGGGGTTCGGAAGGCCGCGTTCCCGCCATCCAATACATAAGGTCCGAGACCAACCGTTCCGCTAAAGCGCGAATCCAAATACCTTCAATAACTCTATATGACGAAACGAATATTCGACGGATCCCTCACACAGGGCCGCCTTCCGGATTGTGCCGGGACCCCGTTCCAATCGACGGTCCCCCGCGCCCCGAACCGGGACCTTTGAGCGGGCGGGATTGCATGGGGGCTTGGGCGCTGTTAGGTATACAGCCAGGATTTGTTTCGACGAAACCGTACTTTCAGGGCATTTCGGGATGTATGTAGCGTATCGACGAGTAATGAGAGAGCTCATCATGCTCCTCGTCTTTTTCCTGCCCAAGGAAAAGAAAATCCGCATCGAACGGTGGCTTCGCGGCCGCGAGGAAAACCGCAAGCTCGCCGTGGCGGATTGCGTCATCGTTTCGTTCGGCAAGAGCGGGCGAACCTGGCTCCGAGTCATGCTCTCGCGATTCTATCAAGTGAAATATGGCTTGGCCGAGCGGCATCTGATCGGTTTCGACAACCTGCACCGGAAGAATGCCGCGATTCCCAGGATCTTTTTCACCCACGACAACTATCTGAAGGATTACACCAAGAACGCCGACGACAAATCTGACTACTACGGCAAGAAGGTGGTTCTGATGGTGCGCGATCCGGCGGATGTGTCGGTGTCGCAGTTTTTTCAGTGGAAATTCCGCATGCGCAAGGCGAAGAAAGAAATCAACGCCTATCCCGGCGAGGGCGAAGACGTCGCGTTGTACGATTTCATCATGAGGCCGAACGCGGGACTCCCGAAAGCCATCGATTTCTTGAATCTTTGGGCGCGGGAGCTCGGCCGCATCAAGGACGTTCTGATCGTCCGCTACGAGGATATGCGCGCCCAGCCGGAAGCGACACTGGCGCGGATCGTCGAGTTCATGGACACCCCGGGAACGCCCGAGCAGATCCACGAGGCCGTGGAGTTCGCCTCGGTCGAGAATATGCGCAACCTCGAGCAGAAGCGGGTATTCTGGCTGAGCGGGGGGCGCATGCTGGCCAAGGACCGCAACAACCTCAACACCTATAAGGTGCGGCGGGCCAAGGTGGGCGGCTATCGGGAAGACTTTACGCCGGAGCAACTCGAGACCATCGACGCCTATGTCCAGAGCAGCCTGCTCCCTGGGTTCGGATACGAAAAGAGAGAGACCGGAATCGCCGATAAGGCGGCCAGCGCCTGAGATACGAAAGACCAAAGATGCAAAAGAAAAGACCCGGTACCAACGGCAGTGGTGAACAATCGAGGAAGGGGCGGTCGGAGAGGGATCTCGCGGGCCGCCAGACTAAAACCATGAAACCGTGCGTGTTCATTCACACCAATAACTTGCAGATCGTGGGCGCGCTTGTCGCTGAATACGCCCTGAAGCGGAACTCCCGCGCGCCCGAGGCATTCGACGTCAGGATTATCCACACCGAGAATCACCCGTTCCTGCGAGCCCGCCATGGGCAGGACTTTGTGAGGGACGGGGTCACGCGCCGGTGGAACGCCGACGACCTTCAGTCCTTCACCCCGTTGCGGTTCATGCCTCCCGAACTGATGGGATACGAAGGGCGGGCCGTGGTGATCGACCCGGACGTTTTCGCCGTTTCCGACATCATGGAGCTTCTTTCGCGGGACATGCAGGGGACCGCGGTCATGTGCCGCACGCGCTCCGGCCTGAAGGGAATCGCGGCCGGAAAGCTGGGGTATTTCGCCACCAGCGTGATGCTGATGGATTGCGCCAAGCTGACCCACTGGCGATGCGAAGAACAGTTCAACGAGATGTTCGAGGGCAAACGCGATTACATGGACTGGATCTCGCTGAAACTGGAGCCTCGGGGAAGCGTCGGGGTGCTGGAGGCCGAATGGAACGACCTGGACCGCCTGACCCCCGACACCCGGATGGTCCACAACACGCGGCGGATCACCCAGCCTTGGAAAACGGGGCTGCCGGTGGACTTCACGCCGGCCGACCGGTTCCGGCTGTTCCCGCCGCTCGGATGGGCCATGCGCTGGCGGCGGCGCCTATTCGGGGACCACGCCCTGCTCGGCAAGTACAGGCGCCATCCCGACCAGAAACAGGAACGGTTCTTCTTCGGGCTGCTGCGCGAGTGCGTGGACCAGGGAATTATATCCGAGGATATGCTGCGCGACGAGATGCGCGAGAACCACGTCCGTCACGACGCCTTCGAGGTCCTGGAGCGGACCCCTCGGCTCGCTGCTTAGATGGCGTGCGCGGACATGCAACGTGTTTTGATCAATGAGGTTGGATTGTGTCGGTAAAGGTCGGTCCCTGGGCGGGACAAAAATACTTCCTCGATAAGATGGACCTAGGCGACTTGGTCGTGGCCTATTTGACCCATTACGCCATCATGACGTATCTGGTGCTGGCAGCGACCATGATTGGGCTGACGGTGCTGCTGGCGGACAACGTCTGGGGACCCGCGTTAGCCGTTGCCGTCGTTATTCCGGTGTATCCGCTCGTCTGGTATCTCCTGCACCGGTATGTTCTGCACGGCGCCTATCTCTATAAGTCGCCGCTGACGGCGGCGCTGTGGAAGCGCATTCATTTCGATCACCATCAGGATCCCAACGACCTGGGCGTGCTGTTCGGGGCGCTGGCCACGACGTTGCCGACGGTCGTGCTCGTGATCATGCCCATCGGCTGGCTCATCGGCGGGCCGGCCGGCGCCACCGCCGGCGTGGCGTGGGGATTGCTGACGACCTGCTATTACGAGTTCTGCCACTGCATCCAGCATCTGCCGTTCGCGCCCAAGTACGCTTGGCTGAAGCGAATCAAGAAGCTGCATCTGGCCCATCACTTTCACAGTGAAAAGGGCAACTATGGCATCACTAACTTTCTGTGGGACCGGATATTCGGAACATACTACAGCCAGCCGAAAACCTTCCCGCGCAGCGAAACGGTCCACAATCTCGGTTATGCCAACGAGGTCACCGAGCACTATCCGTGGGTCGCGCGGCTTTCCAACCTCGAGATCGGCGATCCCCGAATCCGCCGCGTCGGCGCGGGTTGACGGATAGCGAAGGTTCCCGTCCACCGCGCCCCCGGGCTCCGCCCCATGAACCCTGTCGCTTCGCGCCCGGCACCGAGCATCTCGGAGGTACGCGACCGGGGAGCGATGATCCGGTTTCTGGAGATGCCGAGGGCGCTTTACGCGGATGATCCCAACTGGGTGGCGCCGCTGCTGTTCGAGCGCCTCAACCATCTGGACCCGCGCAAGAACCCTTTCTTCGCTCACGCCGAGGCGGCCTTCTGGATCGCTTCGAGGGAGGGCCGCGCCGTCGGTAGAATCAGCGCGCAGGTCAACCGGGCGCACCTGGACCGACATCGCGACGGCACCGGCCATTTCGGGTTCGTGGAGGCGGAAGACGATCCGGAGGTCTTCGCGCTTCTCCTTGATACCGCCGAGGCATGGTTGCGCAACCATGGGCTCAATCGCATTCTTGGGCCGTACAGTCTGTCCATCAACGACGAGAGCGGTCTGCTGGTGGATGGTTTCAACACCCCGCCCAGCCTGATGATGGGACACGCCAGACCGTACTACGCCACCCGGATGGAACAGCACGGATATGTGAAGGCCAAGGACCTCATCGCCTATGACTACGATTTGTTGTCCGAACCGCCCGAGACGCTCCGGGCCTTTATCCGCAAGGCCCAGGCTGAAAACGAACTGACCTTCCGCCCCCTGAACATGACGCGCTACGACCAGGAACTCGCCATGATCGTCGACATCTTCAACGACGCCTGGGCCGGCAACTGGGGGTTCCTGCCGTTCGCCGAGCCGGAAGTGCATTATTTGGCGAAGAACTTGAAGCCACTGCTCAAGGCCGAGTGTGTGTCCATCGCTGAGATTTCCGGCGAACCGGCGGCGATGGCCATCAGCCTGCCCAATATCAATGCCGCCATCGCCGATCTGAATGGCCGGCTGATGCCGTTCGGATGGGCGAAGCTGTTGTGGCGGCTCAAGGTCCGCGGCGTCGACAGCGCCCGGCTGCCGCTGATGGGCGTGCGGCGACGCTTTCAGGGAACCCCGGTGAGCACGGCGTTGATGCTCGGCGCCATCGATTCGATCCGCGACTATCACCGTGGCCACGGCACCCGGCAAGCAGAGCTCTCCTGGATCCTTGAAGACAACCGGCCGGTGCGGAAACTGATCGAGATGTTCGGCGGCCGGCCCTACAAGACCTATCGCCTGTACGCCAAGGATCTATACCAACGGTGACTGATAATGACTCATCCGGACGGCGTCGCGCGGCGCTTATGATGCTCCCGCGTCACCGCGCGCCACGCTCCTTGCCGGAAACCTCGATAGGCCGTCACAATGGGTCATTATCAGTCACCGTTGGTATTCGTGACCTGAGCGGCGCGGCCGACCGGGCCCCGGGCCGCCGCTTCACCGCGCTGGTGCTGGCAGGACAGCGCGCGCGCGGCGACCCGGTCGCCGAGGCGGCCGGGCTCAGCCACAAGTGCCTGGTTCCCGCGGCCGGCGTGCCCATGCTGGTTCGCGTCATCGCGGCATTGGACGCCAGCGGCGCCGTCGATCGCATCGCGGTTTCGATCGAAGATCCGGACCTGCTTCATACGCTCTCGGACGTATCCGCGCTTCTGGACGCCGGAAGGGTGATCGCCTTGAAATCCGCCAGCACGCCAAGCCTCAGCGCGCTCGCCGCCGCCGATTCCCTCGGCGCCGCGATACCGTTGCTGATCACCACCGCCGATCATCCGCTTCTGACCGCCGCCATGGTCGATGATTTCCTGAAATCCGCCCTCGATTCGGGCGCCGACATGACCGCCGGGGTGACCCCTGGAGCCATCCTTTTGGCCGCGTATCCCCATGCACGGCGAACCTTCCTCAAGTTCAGGGACGGCCGGTACACCGGCAGCAACCTGTTCGCGGTGCTGACGGATGACGGATTGAAGGCGCTGCGGTTCTGGCGGCAGGTGGAACAGGAGCGCAAGCGCCCGTGGCGAATCGCCAAGGCCTTCGGAGTCAGGAGCTTGCTGGCTTATCTGCTGGGGCGACTGACGCTGGACGAGACGATGATCCGGGCATCGAAGACCGTTGGCGCGAAGGTGCGGGCGGTTATTACGCCGCTGGCGGAGGCCGGCATCGACGTGGACAAGCCGGAGGATCTGGTGCTTGTGGAAGAGATCTTTCGTCAACGCTGAGAGCGGGTGGCGACGGCAAAATCGAACCGGCATTCATCGCCCGCCGAGAGCTGTCCCGAAAATCCCAACCTCGGCGCCGGTTGTTTGATTCCGAATCGCGGCGAATACCAGCCTCGAGGAGGGTTTTCTTCGCCTTGGCGGATGGCGCCCCTCAAGGGACCGTGGAGAGCGATTTCGAGCGTCAGGCGCTTATCGATCTCCACCACCCAGGCGCCCGACCGTTCGCGCACCGTCAGATCGGGGTGCGCGAGAAAGCCGACCTCCACCGCGTGAGAACCATCCGATCCGTGCAAACGATCGGTGATGGCGAAGGTCTTCTCACCCGTTCTCTCCAATCGCCGGCGGTGCCATACACCGTGGGTCTCCAGATATCCGTCGTGCTCGAACTCCAAGTGCCAGGCGCGCGGATCGTCATTGCGCGACACCACCGCCACGCGGGCTTTCCGGCCCCAGTTAAAGGCGCCGGTGTTTTCGCTGGAATTGGCGGCGTCGATGGTCAGAGTATTGTGAGCCGCCGTGCCCCGGAAGTGATCGCGCCACGCGCCGCCCGAGTGGTAAAGGTAGGTTCCGGCGTCCACCAACACGGGCCGGCCCGCGACGTGCAGCCAGACCGACAGCGCGTCGGCATGCCCGTGGGCGGCAATGGCGAGATAGCCGAGCGGGCCGCGGTCGAAAACCCAGAGACCCTCGGTGTTTCCCGCCATCCAACGGAGGATCGAGTATCCCCCCCGCGCGAAGGTTCCCACGCCCGTGGGCGATGCGCGGCGCGGTTCGGGGGAAACCGGCGGGCGTCCAAAAACGCCGTGGCGAAGATGCGGCTCGACGCTGGGCGGAACGAGTTCGGGATCGTCGAAGACCGAAGCCAGACATCCCAGGATGGAGGATACATATCCGTTCTCGTCGCCGCCGTAGACAACCCGTCCTTCGTCGTCGTCGCCGATCCTCGGCTGGTTGCCCGAGCCATCGGTGATCCACCGCAGAAACCGGCCGGCCGCGGCCAACCGCCGATCAACGGCCTCCGGAAACGGGTCGCCAAGCCTGTTCGCGAACTCCCGGCACAGCAGCAGCCATTCCACGGTGAACGCCAGATAGGTGGGCGACTGCTCCGCTCCGACGCCATCTTCAAGGATCTGGAGCAGCGCCTCCCGGCACAAAACCCGCCGGCCGTATTCGGCGTATTCGGCGGCTTCGCGGAGGCCGGGGAACAGCGATCCGAGCAGATACAGCGCGCCCGCTTCGGCGATGAGATGATTGTTGGCCGACGAAAACCGCGAGGGATAGCGCATCAGCCAGTAGCCATGCGCGGCCAGGCACGCGTTGATCCGCCGCCTTTGAGCGGCCGTTAACGCGTCCGCGCCGAGCAGCGACACGACCACCAGCATGCTCACTACTCGCAGGGCGAGCTCGATGCCGCTTGTCCAGTTGACACCCCGAAACGGGCGATTGAACTGGATCCAACTATCGATCTCGTTCACGCAGAACCGGCGGTGGTCGGCGTCGCCGGTCACGGCCGCGAGAGCGGCGATGGGCTGAAGATACTGGAGGCGGTTCATCTCCCATACGTACTTGATGTCGCCAAAACCGGTGGCGTCGCGATAGGGAATGTCAGGGCCGTAGCGGTCCGCCGGCCAAGCCTTGCCCTCTATGGGATCGAGATGCCATTTCTCGGGGCCGGTCAGTCCCGGCCACGGGTGTCCCAGAAGTACGAGACGTCCGGCTCGCGCGCGCTCGGCGATATCGCGCCAGTTGACGATAAGCTCCGGCTCGGCGGCGATCTTCCGAACCCCATCCAGGAGCCCTGGAATGACCGGCAAAGCCGCGTCCCGGGCGAACGCGGCGTTGAAATCGGGTTTGTAATGTTTTGAAACGGCGCGCTTGGCGAATTCTCCGGCGCGATGTACCACTTCCGCCCCGGTCATCGACCTGAGCCGGTTCGCGTACCACCTCAGTCGATTGTTACGTTCCACGGACAGCATCGTTCGCGCCCGGCATTTTCGGCGGACCGGCATCGAGATCAATAGGCGTTTTTCTGGTGCCAGCCGAACACGGCGGTGCGGATGAGGATGCGTGCATCGAGCCACGGCGACCAATTTTCGATGTAGGAGATGTCGTATTCCACCCGACGGCGCATCTGTTCGACCGTGGTGGTCCTTCCCCGCAGCCCGTTCACCTGCGCCCAGCCGGTGATCCCCGGCTTCACCCGGTGACGGCCATGATAGCCGCCGATCAGCGCCGCGTACTGCTCGTTGTGTTCCACCGCGTGCGGCCTTGGGCCCACCATCGACATGCTGCCGAGCAGCACGTTCAGCAACTGCGGCAGCTCGTCGAAACTCATCCGGCGCAGCACCCGGCCCACGCGTGTCACCCGCGCGTCGTCGCGGCGCGCCTGCGGCACCCCCACCTCCGGCGGACGGTCGTGGTGCATGGTCCGGAACTTGTTGACGATGATCACCTCGTTGTTGAACCCGTAACGCGCCTGACGAAACAGCACCGGCCCCCGGCTGTCCAGCTTGATCGCCAGCGCGATCAACAGCAGCAGCGGCGAGAGCATCATCAGCGTCACAGCCGCCAGGATCTTGTCTTCCACACCCTTGATCAATCCGCTCCAGCCCGACAGCGGCACCGCCGCGATCTCCAGGACCGGAATACCCTCCAGGGAACGCCGGTGGTGCCGCGGAAAGTGGTACCCGATTAGATCCGAACCCAGATAGACGTGCACCGGCAAGTGGCGCAACCGCTTGATGATGCTCACCAGCCGATCGTCGGCGTTCGACGGCAGCGTGATCACCACGTCATGCACCAAGCCCCGGCGCACGTATCCCACGAGGTCGTCCAGATCGCCCAGAACCGGACACCCATTCACCTCGCGGTCGACCCGTGTCCATCGGTCGTCGAAAACGCCGATGACCCGCTTCCATGCCACGTCCCGGTTCCGCATTTGGCCCACCAGATGTCCCGCCGCGCCGCCGCCGCCCACGATCGCCACGTTCCGCACCAACAGGCCCGCGCGCGTAGAGCATCCGAGGAGATACCGGAACACGCCGCGGAGCGCGCAGATCAGGAACGCGGATCCCAGGAACGAGGAAAAGAACCAGACCCTGGAGAACTCTTCGCTGATCTTCAGCGCGAACGCCAGCGCCAACGGAACGAGAAACACCAAACCGCACAGCATCGTCGCGCCCGCCGCATGTGGTTCGGCCAGGCGACGATGGTTTCGAAGTCATAAAGCCGGGCGTATTGAAACGCGCTCACGGTCATGCTCGCGTTGACCATGATTGCGGCGAGATAAATCGGGTAGTTGTCGGGGCTCCAACCGACGTATCCCAGATAACACGCCAGCCCCACCAGAGCGACGATCAGACCGTCCATCGCGCCCACGACACCGCAAACAATGCTCTCTGACAACGTTGCGTGCCAGTGCGTCGGAAACGGAGCGTCGATGGCGCGGTCCGTCGATTCCGCCTTCATATGTAAGGCCTTTGCCTTTTCTTCCGCTTGGACCCGAAGACACGGGCCGCCTTAGTTACATAAGCACTGCCGTCAAGGGAACAAGACGACGATAATAACAGCCGGATCTTCGGCCGCCGGCTGACTCGCCCTGTCTGTTTATCGCTCAAGTACACGACCTCCGAGAATCTTATGGCATATTTCCCTTATGCTTCACAATGCCCGTCTACACTTTACGGTTGTTACGTTTTCCGGCGGAGATTGTTTCGCTGGTGAAACCGGCGCGGGTTTTGTGGGGCCGGCGATCCATCGCGGCCGCTTCGACGCCAAACGTCCATGAGAACGCTTCAATATCCACGGATAATTCTCTAGAAGTCCCCCATGACCGATCTTGCACGGATCCGAAACTTCGCGATCATCGCCCACATCGACCACGGCAAGTCGACGCTGGCCGACCGCCTCATTCAATTGTGCGGTGGGCTCACCGACCGCGAGATGCGCGAGCAGGTGCTCGACTCCATGGAGATCGAGCGCGAACGCGGCATCACCATCAAGGCGCAGACCGTGCGTCTTCTCTACGCCGCCGGCGACGGCCACGGGTATGTCCTCAACCTCATGGACACTCCCGGTCACGTGGACTTCTCCTACGAGGTCAGCCGCAGCCTGGCCGCCTGCGAGGGCTCGGTGCTGGTGGTGGACGCCACCCAGGGCGTGGAGGCGCAGACCCTGGCCAACGCCTATCTGGCCATTGAAAGCGACCACGAGATCATTCCCGTTCTCAACAAGGTGGACCTGCCGGCGTCCGAGCCCGACCGCATCCGCCAGCAGATCGGAGACGTGATCGGCCTGGACGCGTCCGACGCGCTCTCCATCTCGGCGAAGACCGGCGAGGGCGTAAAGGACTTGATGGAGACGCTGGTGAAACGCTTGCCGCCGCCCACCGGCGACGGCGATGCGCCGCTCAAGGCCCTGCTGGTGGATAGTTGGTACGACCCCTATCTCGGGGTGATGATCCTGGTCCGCATCAAGGACGGGGTGCTCCGGCGCGGCATGAAAGTGCGGATGATGGCGGCCGGAACCGTCCATCAGGTGGAGCAGGTGGGCGTATTCACGCCCAAGCCGACCCGCGCCGAACAGCTCGGACCCGGCGAAATGGGATACATCACCGCCGCGATCAAGGCGGTGGCCGATACCAGCGTCGGCGACACCATCACCGAGGACCGGCGCCCGGCGAAGGTGGCCCTTCCGGGTTTCAAGCCGTCGATCCCGGTCGTGTTCTGCGGCCTGTTTCCCGTCGACGCGGGCGACTTCGAGGACCTGCGGGACTTGCTCGCCAAGCTCAGGCTCAACGACTCCAGCTTTCATTTCGAGCCCGAGAGCTCGGCGGCGCTCGGGTCGGGCTTCCGCTGCGGCTTTCTCGGATTGCTGCACATGGAGGTCATCCAGGAACGCCTCGATCGGGAATTCGATCTCGACCTCATCGCCACCGCGCCCAGCGTCGTTTATCGCCTGTACATGACCGACGGGACCATGCGCGAGCTTCACAATCCCGCCGACATGCCGGACCCGGTCAAGATCGAGCGTACCGAGGAGCCATGGATCCGGGCGACCATCATGGTGCCGGACGAGTACCTCGGACCCATCCTGCAGCTGTGCACCGAACGGCGCGGCGAACAGGTGGAATTGACCTACGCGGGCAGCCGCGCCATGGTCACCTACCGGTTGCCGCTCAACGAAGTGGTGTTCGACTTCTACGACCGGCTCAAGTCTATTTCCCGGGGCTACGCCAGCTTCGATTACGAAATGGACGGGTTCGCGCCGGGCAACTTGGTCAAGGTGGGCATCCTGATCAATGCCGAGCCGGTGGACGCGTTCTCGTTCATCTGCGATCGCGGCCAGGCGGAAACGCGCGGCCGGATGATTTGCCAACGCCTCAAGGATCTGATCCCCAGGCAGCTTTTCAAGATTCCCATCCAGGCGGCCATCGGCGGCGCCGTGGTGGCGCGCGAAACCATCAGTGCGCTCCGCAAGGACGTGACCGCCAAGTGCTATGGCGGCGATATCACCCGCAAGCGCAAGCTCCTGGAAAAGCAGAAGGCCGGCAAGAAACGCATGCGCCAGTTCGGCAAGGTGGAAATCCCGCAATCCGCCTTCATCTCGGCCCTAAGAATGCAGGACAGCTAGATCGGGAAGGCGGCGCCGCTTACCTGGCGGCGACGGGCGATTCCTTCAGGTGACGATCGAACCCGCGCGCGTGCGCGGCCTCGAGGACGACCGCCACGACGTCGTCGAGACGGCGGAAGTAGTCGGTGTTGATGATCAGGTCGAAATTGGTCGGATCGTTGTAGCGCGAATGGAACAGGTCCCAGACGAACTTGCCCTTGCGCTTGTTGCTGGCCTGGATTTCCTTCTTGGCCTCGCCATAGGAGATGCCTTCCTTTTCCGAAAGCCGCGTGGCGCACGCCTCGATGGATCCGACGACGCGCACCCGGAGCACGTCGCGCCCCGCCAGGATCACATGGCCGCCGCGCCCGACGACGACGCCGCCGGTGTGATACAAACCGCGGATAACGGTGGACAGAAATCGCACATATTCGCTGCGAGTCACATTCTTACCGAACACCGACGAATAGACCCAAGCGTCCACGGCGTCGAGTTTGTCGGTCATATCGCGCATCAGCGACGCTGAGACGTTGGCCTCGGCGGCGATGCCGTTGATGATTTCCGAATCGTAGACCTCGAGGCCGAGTTTTTGCGCCAGGCTCTCGGCCACGTAGTCGCCGCCGCTTCCCGAGGTGCGCGACAGGGTGATGACGGGCTTACGGAGGCGCCGGCCTTTGACCGGCGGCTCTTCGAGCGCCTTGACGATGGCTTGAATGACGCCTTGCGAACTGACAGTCATGGATTCCTCTCCCCCTTACGCCCCTCTTCATAACACCCCGTGACGGACAGGGAAAGCGCTCGGTTCGCCAATACCAACGGTCACTAATAATGACTCATTGTGATCGTGTTTCCCGCATCCTCGTCAAGCGGTCCGCCCTCTTTTTCGAATATGGGGCCGAGGATGCCCGAAACGCGACCCCGCGGGCGGCCTATCGAGGTTTCCAGACGGCCCCTATGGCCGTTGGTATAAGCTGCGCGGTAATACTCTCCACATGGTAAAACCGTTGCGAGAGTCGCCCGTCTACGCTAGCAATGAGATCTCGACGAAGCGCTCCCAGGCCGGAGGGATGGCCGAGTGGCTTAAGGCGCACGCTTGGAAAGCGTGTGTACGGGAGACCGTACCGTGGGTTCGAATCCCACTCCCTCCGCCACCGACCCCCGAAGTTTGTCTCCACGTGAACACCGTTGGCGCAAGCGCCCGGAACAAGGCGGTATTTCGGGCTCGTTTCCAATACGCAAGCCCGTGACGCTGATCCTTTCGGGCGGCATTTGGCTTTTTTTGCCGGGCCCGTCTCCGCGCGTTCGATGCATGGGTGAGTTTCGCCGATAACAGGGAATTTTTGACGTTTTTGGGCGAATAACAGGGAGACTGCATCGCATCACGCTCCGTGACTAGCGAGATTACATCATCGAATCAACGACTTACGCATATCATTTGCACTTTCCTGTTTTTCTGCAGAACAGGGGGTTTTTTGTGCAGAACAGGGGGCGAGAAGCACCGAACAGGGAAGGAATATGCCCGGAACAGGGGTTTTGCGGAGTGGGGTAGAGCTCTTCAGAGGGGCGTCAGTCGGCCCGACGAAAGCCAAGGGCCTTTGCCTGCTCCGACCAAAGCAGGGGGAGACGCTCTTCCAGGATCTGGCCGAGCGTTAAACCTGGCGGCTGCCGGCCCACGAAGATGGCGCGCTGCAAATCCGGGGCCAGAAAGGCCAGCCGAACGAGGCGGCGGTGGTAGGGTGAGTTGGGAGCGGCATCGAGCACCGGCAGGCCCGAGGCATCCCGTCCGACCATGGCATGCGCCGCCCGCAGGGCCCTGATGAGCACCGGGTCGGGTTTCGTCGCCGGAGCTGCGCCGGCTTCGATCGACCGCCGCCCGCCACGCAGCTGCATGCGAATCGGCAGCGTGAGCCGGAGCAACGACGGATCGGCGGGATCGACTTCGATTTCTTCGCCGTCGGCTAGGCGATCGCGGATCACCGGCAGATGATGAATTGGCATTAACAGCTGTACCGACCTGGAGTGGATCTCGACACGCGCCAGGCAACCGAGAGAGTCCGATGCATGGGTTGGCAATATGCGCTTTAAGATCCCCGCCAGCATGGTCTCGACGGCGGTGGCGGAAACCCGGCGGATCGCATCATCCTCTTCAGTCCGCCGGTGTCCCCTCTGGAGCGGCGACGAGACGTAATAACGATAGAGCCTGCCCCCCTTGCCATAGGAAAAGGTGGGCGACATCGGCTGGCCGTCCGCATCGAAGATGCGGCCCGTCAGCGGTGCCCGGGCGACATGATCGCGGCGGGCCGCATGGCGCCGGGCATTGGCGTCGAGCTTCGACTGCACCGCCTGGAACTGCGCCAGATCGACGATCGCCGCATGCATGCCCGGATGGATCTTTTCCCTATGGACGATCATCCCGAGATAGATCCGGTTGCGCAGCATGTGGAAGAGCGCGCCACGGCTGAACGGCTGACCGCCGAGCGTCCGGCCGTTCCGGGCGGTGCGCCTCTTCGGCAGAATGCCGCGCGCGTCAAGCCAGCGCTTGAGGGCGTGGACCGATCCGAGCGAGAGATAGGTTGCGAAGATCGTCCGCACCGTATCGGCCTCGGCCTCGTTGACGACAAGGGCTCGGCTGCCCGGCGCCGGCAGGTCGTAGCCGAGCGGCAGGGTGCCGCCCATCCACATGCCCCGCGCCTTGGAGGCCGCGATCTTGTCGCGGATACGCTCACCGGTAACCTCGCGCTCGAACTGGGCGAAGGAAAGCAGCACGTTAAGGGTGAGCCTGCCCATGCTGTTCGTGGTGTTAAAGGCCTGGGTCACACTGACGAAACTGACGCCATGGCGGTCGAAGAGCTCGACCATTCGCGCGAAGTCGGCGAGCGCCCGGGTGAGGCGATCGATTTTGTAGACGACCACCACGTCGACGGTGCCGGAGGCGATGTCGGCGAGGAGCCGCTGCAGCGCCGGCCGCTCCATGGTGCCGCCGGAACAACCGCCGTCATCGTATGGCTTCCCGATCAACCGCCAGCCCTCGCTCGCCTGGCTCTTGACATAGGCGGCACAGGCCTCGCGCTGGGCATCGAGGCTGTTGAAGTCCTGCTCGAGCCCCTCATCGGAGCTCTTACGGGTGTAGAGCGCGCAGCGTTTCAGGGGCTTCTTCATCCGTCCGTGTCTCTCAGACCGAAGAAGCGTGGCCCGTTCCAGCGGGATCCCGCGATGGCCGTGGCCGCCGCGGAGAGGCTCCGATACGTTCGGCCGTTCCATCGGAAACCGTCTTCCTCGACGACCATCTCGACGGTCTGCCCCTGCCAGTTGCGGCGGAGCTTCGCGCCGATCCCCAACTCCAGTCCCTCGGCCCTGACCCGACCCCGACGCTTCAGATGCCGCCGGGTCTCGCGGTCGAGCCTGCCCATCGCGTCTGCCTGTAGACGCCAGGCCAAGCTGAGGCGCAGAAGCTCGATGGACCGGAGCCGCGGCGGCAGGCCGTAGCGTTTGCGCCACAGTGCGCGCAGGCCTTCGAGATCGAGGCGCTCGAGCGCCTCGATCGTACCTGCAATGTCAACCGGGCGGTTCACCCCCTCTCTCCGATCCGGTAGCGGCGCTCACCTTCGATCCTCTCCGACAGGATGACGTGTCCCTTCTTTTTCAGGGATCCAGCGAGCGCGCCCCGGACCGAGTGCACTTGCCAGCCGGTTACAGTGGCCAGCTCGGCAAGGCTGGCCCCCTCCGGCCGCATCAATTGCATGACCATCCGGTCGAGCTTCGTCGGCAGTGTCCGGTCTCGGGACCGATCTTCCGTGGCACTGACTTTCCGTCGTGCCTTGGGGGGCATCGTTCGGTTCGGGCTCTTCTCTTTGGCAATCATGGGTCTCTCCCTAGGACATCGGCGACGCCGCGTCGCCGCTACCGGACAGAGCCCGGACTGCCGGGCGCGGAGACAGCAACGCTCTGTTCCAGGCCGAAGTCCAGTCATAATCTTATGGTGCCGGCGAAAGGTTGCAAATGGCCGTTTGGACACCATATATTGTGAATAATATGATCATTGACCCTAAATGAACTAATCGCTATGGAAGCACAGTCCCTATCCCGCACCCCGCTGACCGTCGTCTATCGGCCGATTGGCAGCCTTGTTCCCGATCCGCGCAATGCGAGGACGCACCCGAGGCGCCAGCTCGACCAGATCGCGGTCTCGATCCGCGAGTTCGGTTTCACCAACCCGCTGCTGATCGACCCGGACGGCTCGATCATCGCCGGCCATGGCCGGTTGCTGGCGGCCAAGGCCCTGGGACTCTCCGAGGTGCCGACGATCGCTCTATCCGGACTCTCGAACGCGCAGAAGCGCGCGCTCCGACTTGCCGACAACAAGATCGCGCTGGGTGCCGGCTGGGATATCGATCTCCTGAAGCTCGAACTCGGCGATCTCTCGGCGATGGATATCGATCTCGACCTCTCGATCACCGGCTTCTCGACCGGCGAGATCGACGTGATCCTCGCGGATTCGCCGGACCCGGAAGACGAGGTCATCCCCGCGGTCCCTCCTGCGCCGCGGACAAGGCCGGGTGACATCTGGATCCTTGGCGACGACCACCACCGGATCGGCTGCGGCGACGGACGGGATCTGGCGTTCATTCAATCCGTTATCGGCGACGGTGCGAAGGTCGACGCGGCTTTCCTCGATCCGCCTTACAATGTCCGCATTAACGGCCACGCCAACGCCCGCGGCCGGCACCGCGAGTTCGCGATGGCCTCGGGCGAGATGAGCGACGCGGTGTTCCGGGCCTTCCTCACCGAAACACTCGGCGCTTCAGCACAGGTCTCCCGCGATGGCGCCGTCCACTTCGTCTGCATGGACTGGCGGCACATGGATGCCGTGTCGGCCGTCGGCGGCGAGATCTATGGCCGACTTCTCAACCTCTGTGTCTGGAACAAGTCGAACGCGGGCATGGGCTCTCTCTATCGTTCGAAGCACGAGCTTATTTTCGTCTACAAGGTGGGGGATGCGCCCCATGTCAACGCCGTCGAACTGGGAAGGCATGGTCGTAACCGGACCAATGTTTGGGACTACGCCTCGGTCAATTCGATGGCAGGCAGCCGGCGTGAGGATCTTGCGCTCCACCCGACGGTAAAACCCACCGCCCTCGTCGCCGATGCCATCCAGGACGTGACACGAAGGGGCGAGTTGGTGCTCGACATCTTCCTTGGTTCGGGAACCACGCTCATCGCCGCCGAGCGCAGCGGCCGTCGGTTCCGTGGTCTCGACATCGACCCGGCCTATGTGGACGTAGCGATTGACCGCTGGATGGCGATGACGGGCGAAGAGCCGCGGCTCGCAGAGGAACGGTCGGCATGAGCGAGAAGCCGGGGCCGGGACGCCCGCCAAAGGACGGCCGATTTCAGGAAGGGCCAGAGCGGCAACCCGAGAGGACGTCCGAAAGCGGACACCACAAAGGCCGCGTCTGCCTTTGACATCGTGATCGACAGGACGCTCACGGTCACGCAAGGCGGCGGGCCTCGCGAAGTCACGGTGGAGGAAGCGCTTCGGCATCAGACCTACAAGAACGCAATCGCGGGCAACAAGCCGGCGCGAAGCGAGGTTCTGAGGATGATCGCAAAGCGTGAGAAGTACCTCGCCGGCAAGGAGCGGAAAAAGAAGACACGGGTCGAGGAGCGCATGGAGACCGATCCGGAAAACGCCGACAAGGCGATGCTGATCATCGGCATCGCGTGCCCCGATCCGCGGTTCCAAGGATCAGACTTTGATGGGGAGCGGCTACTGTTGGAACCCTGGGCCGTGCAGGCTGCACTCAGCCGGCGCCGCGGCGGACAAAAGCTCACCGAGAAGGACGCTTCCGAGATCAGGCGCTGCACCCGTGACGCCGATACGCTCCGCTGGCCGCGGGGAAGCGCGGAATGAGCGACAATAGGGAGGATGGTGGTTTGCGCGGCGGATACGGGAGGCCTCCCGCCTCGACCCGGTTCCGCAAAGGCGCGAGCGGCAACCCTCGCGGCCGTCCCCGCGGCCGGAAACTTGAGCCACCCCATGAGGCCGTGCTCGGACAGATGGTGACGATCCGGGAAGATGGTATTGGGCGACGCGTCACCGCAGCGGAAGCCTTTCTCCTGCACATCACCAAACAGGGCCTCCAGGGTGATGGCGCTGCTGCGCGGGCGGCAATGACGGCCATTGAGGAAGCTCGACACAGCCAACTGAAGAACCGCACGAACGACGAGCTCATTATTCAGAGCATCATCGTCCGCCCGGGCAGCGTCAATTCGGCGCTTGAGCCTCTCCGTATCGCGAGGAAGTTCGATCGTTATCGGGAAACGGCCCGAATGGCTCTCGAACCCTGGATTGTCGAGGCTGCCCTCTCGCGCCTCGGCACCCGGCGGCTGACGCCAGAAGACCAGCAAGCGGTGGTCAAGGCCACGCGCACGCCGCGCAAGGTCCGTTGGCCGGAATGGTGGGCCGTTAGGCCTTGGGCGGACTGATTGGGATGACGGCCGCGTCGGTAATCAGGCTCATAACCTGAAGGTCGCAGGTTCAAATCCTGCCCCCGCAACCATTGCTTCATAGCTCGACGGAGAAATCGCCAAAGAGTTTGAGCGGGTGTCCAACGATGGGCGCACCGAGGGTGATGGCGAGGACGATCGTACCAATACATCCAAGACCAGGAAGCACCGAGATCCTCACCGGCCAAAGCGCCCAATCCGCAACGGAGAGCCCCGCCCGGCGCAGACCGCAGTGGCGTGCATAGCGCAGGGACGTCATCTCGATGGCATGGAGAATGTCCGGGCGGGCCGCAGGCGCGCGCGGCGCGGAAACTTCGATTGCCTCTTCCTAAGCGTCACCCCCGAACTGGAGAAACCCCTCCTCGGCACACCGCCGTGCTTCGCCATAGTGGCGCGCAAAACCCGGCTGTTCATGGACGCAGACAAGGCGACCGGCGCTCTTCATCTCGAGGATGAACCGCTCGGCCAGGGCCTCCGGCGCTTGAGACACGCCCGCGAAGATCAGCGCGCGGTCAATGAACCGTGTGTCCGTCTCGTCAAATCCACTCCCCAGTTTCCTGGTCACGATTTTGGCTCTTTGTCCGCAGAACCGGCAGCGTCCCATCTCGCCGCTCTGAATGCGGAGGGGGTCTGCCGGAACTTGCGTTTGAACCAACGGTTGAAATGCGCAGCATCTGCAAAGCCGCATTCGAAGGCGATCTCAGTCACGGACCGGTTGCCGTTGAGCAGCAGCCATCGTCCATAGGTCAGCCGGATATTTCGCCAGACCTCTTGGGGACCTGTCCCGGCCTGATGTAAGAAAGCGGCTTGAAGGCCACTCTCCGTTATGTTCAGCCTGTCTGCGAGGTCGGCTATCCGAAAGGGAGTCGAGAGATGGCTGACCATCATCCCGATCGCCTGCTCCACCTTCTGGTGCCCACAGGTCGTGAGATAGGCGTATTCATGGTCAGGAGCGAGTTCCGCCATCCGACCGCGGCCGACCATCAGCGAGGTCAGTGCCTTCACCGCCCGCGATCGCCCACATTGGGTGCGGATGAGCGAAAGAGCCAGATCGAGTGCGCTGCTGCCGCCCGGGCAGGTAAGAATGCCCTTGTCAGAAACGATGATCTGGTCGGTCACGGTCGTGACATTGGGAAAAAGAGCGCGCATCTGACGGTCATGCTCCACATGCACGGCGCAGCGGTGCCCGTCCATGACGCCCGATTTCGCCAACAAGAACCCCCCCGTGCAGATGCCGACAAGGCCGACACCTGCGTGTTGCGCACTTCGGATGTAGGCGAGTTTGTCCTCCCCGATCTCCAGGCATTGAGGCAGCTGCCCGCCTGCTACGACCAAGTGGTCAAAATCGCGAGGATCTGGAAACGCGGTATCTACCTGCACTGCGAGGCCGCAACTCGCCTCCACGGTCTCGGCCTCCTTCCGCCCCACGATCTTCCAGCTACAGTAGATCTGGCGGCTGAAATCCGCCTCGTCAGCCGCATGGCGCAACGCGTCCAGAAAGCTGGCCACTGGCAGCAGCGAAAACCGGGGGGCCAGCAAGAATCCGACCCGCAACTCAGGTTCTCGCACCGGCAAATCGACGGGGCGCGGGAACACGACCTCTATTTGAGGCGTGGTCGACATCGCCGAAGATTAACGGATCGCTCGGCTCCGTTCAAAAGGATTTGAGATTTGTTCAAGTCGGGCCGTCGACGGCGCGTTACCATACCGTAAATAAGAAATTGCGCACGTTACCAGCAAGCGTGACCAAGAGATTGCGTACGTCACCAACGAGGAGGAGATACCAATGACCAAGAATACGCTTTTTGCTCTTACTGCGACGGCGCTCGTCGCAATCTCGGCCGCCGCGCCGTCGCTCGCCGACACCCGGCTGCGCATCTCGGGGCAGCACGCGACCGACCACCCCGCTACAATCGCCCTGAAGGAGATTGCCGATACGATCAAGAGCGCCGATGTCGGCCTCTCAGCCAAGGTATTCCCCTCGAACCAGCTTGGCGACTACACGCTGGTCTACGAGGATGTGATTCGCGGCAACGTCGACATCGCGCATCTTTCGGTGCCGAGCCAGCTTGACCCCAACCTCGAGTCGAACTTCTTCCCCTTCCTCGTCTCGAACTATGACGAAATGCGCCGCATCTACTCGCCGGGCTCGTGCTTCTACAAGGCCTATGGCGACATCCAGGCCAAGTTGGGCGTGCGGCTCATGGGCATCGTGCCCGAGGGCTTTATTGGCGTGGCGCTGACCAAGCCGGCCGAGCACCTGTTCGAGGCGGGCGTCGACAAGGGCGTGCTGATCCGTGTGCCCCCGATCGACACCTTCAGTGCCGGTGCCAGGGCCATGGGATTTCGCGGCACCACCATTGCCTATGCGGACCTCTACCCCGCGCTTCAGACCGGCGTTGCTGATGGCTGGATCGGCGGCACCGCGGCGCTGAACTACACGGGCTTTCGCGACATCGTGAAAGAGTTCATCCCGTACCGCGCCTATGTCGAGGCAACGGCCTATGTGATGAGCGAGAAGACCTGGGAGAAGCTCACGCCAGTGCAGCAGAAGGTTGTCGAGGACGCGCTGGCCAAGGCTGCCGTGGACGCGGTGAGCCGGGCCGAGGCAGAGGACAACGAATTCCTCGCCAAGCTTACCGAAGCCGGAATCAAGGTTGACGATTTCTCTGGCCCGGAGGCCGAGAAATTTGTGGCTGACGTGCGCGCTTCCGCCTGGCCGGCGCTGGAAGAACGCTTCGGGGCGGACCTAGTTGCCTGCCTGAAATCCGACGTGGAATAAGACCGCCAATGCAGCTGGTCCGTGCCTGGTAGATGCCGGGCGCGGACCTTGAACGGCGGCGTCCCCTGGCTCATCCGATTTCCACCCGGAAGGGCGCCTAACCTCTTGGAGGGAAAAATGCTGCGCTATCTTGTTCAGGCCGAGAGAACCATTCTCATCATTTGCAACCTGGCGATCATGATCATCGTCGTGGCCGCGTTCCTGGCCCGCTATCTTTTTGCGGTGGATTTCTACGGGGCAGAGGAAATCCTGATGATCTTCGCTTTCTGGCTCTACTTCATCGGCGGGGCCATAGGCTCATACGAGCGCTCGCATATCGAGGCTGATTTCATCTCGGCCTGGCTGGGCGACACTGCGGCGGCACGGGCGCTCGGTTTCCTGCGCGATACGATCGAAATCGTGGTGCTTTTCGTGCTCACCTACTGGAGCTTCCTTCTGGTCAAGTTCTCGATCGAGCGCTGGCCGATCACGCCGGGCTGGAAGATCCCGCTACTCGTGCCGCAATCGGCGATCACCGTAGGTTTCGTTCTGATGACGCTGCATGCCCTCGTCCATTTCTGGAATCGGGTGCAGGGCCAGCCGTTGGACACGGGCAACGAGGTCTGAGCCATGGAAATCGTAATTGTCGCCCTGCTTATCCTTCTTTTCACGCTGGTCATCGGCGTCGCGGTGCCCTTCGCCTTCGGCGCGGCCACGGTGTTTCTGGTCTATGCCGGCGGCTACAGCCCCAACACGCTGATCCCGGTCGGCTACAGCAAGATGAACACCGTCGTTCTGCTGGCCATTCCGCTCTTCATCCTCTCGGGCGGGTTGATGGAGAAGGGGCGCATCGCCGATCCCCTCGTTGGCATCGCCGAGACCATCTTCGGGCGGCTGCGGGGCGGGCTGGGTGTGGCGGCCGTGATCGCCAGCGCCGTGTTCGGCGCGATCTCGGGCAGCGCGGCGGCGACGCTGTCCTGCATCGGGACGGTGATGTTCCCCAAGCTTGCCGAGCGCGGCTATCCCGTGGGCCATAGCGCGGCGCTCATGGCCTGCTCGGGACCGCTGGGCCTGCTGATCCCGCCAAGCGCGCTGATGATCCTTTACGCCTGGATCGCGCAGCTTTCGGTGCTGAAATGCTTCCTAGCAACCGTGGTGCCCGGCATCATCGTGGCGGTCCTTTTGGCGCTGACCAATCTCATCATGCTGCGTAACAACCGCAACCTGAAGATGAACGACCCCGCGCCGCCGGCCCAGGTGATCGCCACCACGGCACGGCAAACCTTTCGCGCCACGCCTGCACTGCTGATGCCGATTATCATCCTTGGAGGTATCTACGGCGGGCTGATGACCCCCACCGAGGCTGCAGGCGTCGCGGCGTTCTACGCGATCCCGGTCGGCTTTCTGATCTATCGCGGGCTGACGCTGCGGAGCTTCGCCGACGTGCTGGTGGAAACCGCCGTGACCACCGGGGTGGTGATGGTCATGCTGTTCGTCGTGATGATCCTGAGCCGTCTCTTCATCTTCGAGGAACTGCCGGAGGTCATCCTGGGCAGTCTGCGGAGCGTGTCGGAAAATCCGCTCATCATCATGCTGATGCTCAACCTCTTCATGATCATCGTCGGCATGCTGATGGACGATGTCAGCGGCGTGCTGCTGTCAACGCCGATCCTGTTGCCGGTTGCGGTCGAGATCGGTGTTGATCCAATCCACTTCGCGGCAATCCTGGGGGTCAATCTGGGCATGGGCAACATCACCCCGCCCACCGCGCCGCTGCTTTACCTGTCGACGCGGATCGCCAAGGCGAAGATCAACGAGACGATGGGACCCGCGCTGGTTCTCATCGGCTGTGCCTGGCTGCCTGCGCTTCTTATCACGACCTATGTGCCGGCCGTCGCTCTGTGGCTGCCGAACCTGCTTTTGGGCAACTGACTGAAATGAAAATCGCGCGGATAACAAACCGTCCGCTCTTCCTGCCCTACCGCGTCCCGTTTTATTGGGCGTACGGGGTGATTGAAGGTGCCGAGGTGGTGCTGGTCGAGGTCGAGACCGACGACGGCCTGATCGGTTATGGCGAGACCATCGGCGGTCCTTCGGGCCGCGCGATCAAGGCGCTGGTCGACAAGGCCGCGGCGCTGATGATCGGGCGTGATCCGTTCGATGTGCGCTCGCTTTGGGCCGAGGTCTACACCGCGCTCTTCCGCGCGCAAGCCGTCTGCAGCGCGCCGCGTTTTGGCGGTCAGGTTCTGGCCGGCCTCGAAATGGCGCTCTGGGATGTCATGGGCAAGGCGACCGGCCGCCCGGTCCACCAGCTTCTCGGCGGTGCGCGGCACGCGCGCGTCGGCTATCACGGTTTCGCCATGGGTGACGCGCCCGAGGCAGTGGCGGCCGACGCGGCAAATCTGCGCGCCGGCGGCTTTGAGGTTATCTACATCAAGGGGGGCTTCGGCGGCGCGAATAACCTGGCCCGTGTCGCCGCCGTGCGCGGCGCCATCGGCACCGAGGCGCGGCTGAGGCTCGATCCCAACGAATCCTGGTCACCGCTGGAAGCGCGGCGGATGATCGCCGCGCTCGAGCCCTACGGGATCGAGTTCATTGAGCAGCCCTGCAACGCCGAGAGCCTCTCGGCCCTCGACCAGATCCGCGCGGGCTCCCCCATCGCCATCGCTGCCGACCAGTCGGTGTTCACGCCGTATGAGGCGTTCGAGCTGTGCGCGCGGCAGGCGGCCGACCTGATCGTCATCGGCCCGCACGAGACCGGGGGCCTTGCCCGCATGACCGATGTGGCGCGGATCGCCGAAACGGCGGGCCTGAACGTTTGCCTCCACGGTCTTTACGAGAGCGGCATCACCACCTGCGCTGCCCATCAGTTTGCCGCTGCCTGCCCCAATCTCGACGATGGGAACCAACATATGCTGCGCTTCCTCGAGTTCGACATCGTCAAGGCCCCCGACCTCACCCCGCAAGCCGGCTGGCTCGATGTCATCAAAAACCCCGGCCTCGGCTTCGATCTCGACCCTGACGCGGTGCGAGAGGCCGAAGCGCGCTTTGACGACCGCAACTCCGAAGGTGCCTGACACGATGAACAAAGTCGCCAAGAACTACAACGGCGCCAACCTGCTCTGGCAGGGCCTGACCGGCCACCGTGGCTGGCCCAAGGCCTGGCGCTCTCCCACACCGAAACCACGCTATGACGCCGTGATTATCGGCGGCGGCGGGCACGGGCTTGCCACTGCCTACTATCTCGCGAAAGAGCATGGAATGACAAACATCGCCGTGCTGGAAAAAAGCTGGATCGGCGGCGGCAATACCGGGCGCAACACCACCAATGTCCGCTCTGACTACATGTTCCCCGAAAGTGCGAAGATGTATGACTTCGCGCTGCGGCTCTTCGAGACACTGGGGCGCGACCTGAACTTCAACATCATGCTGTCACAGCGCGGCTGGCTGACGCTGATCCACGACCAGCACCAGATGGAGATCGCCCGCCACAAGGCGAACTGGCTGAACTGCAACGGTGTCGATGGTGAG
Organism: uncultured Alphaproteobacteria bacterium; assembly: GCA_963771545.1. Lineage (GTDB taxonomy): Bacteria > Pseudomonadota > Alphaproteobacteria > Rhodospirillales > Defluviicoccaceae > CAKZLS01. The sequence continues at coordinate 1,591,990 of CAVYTX010000002.1, read as the reverse complement.
ATCATCGGGGCCGAAAGGGTTCGAGAGATGCTGCCGCTGATGAACACGGGCGACAACCCGCGCTTTCCCGTCCGCGGCGCGTTCCTGCAAAAGCGTGGCGGCACGATACGGCACGACGCGGTCGTCTGGGGCTATGCCCGCGCCGCCGACCGGCTGGGCGTTGACATCATCCAGAACTGCGCTGTGGAGGGATTTGATTTCGAGGACGACCGCATCGTCGCTGTCCGCACCGGTCAGGGACGGATCGAGACCGGCCGGGTGGGCGTGGCGGTCGCGGGGCATTCAGGCGTGATCGCCGACATGGCCGGTTTTCGCCTGCCGATCACCAGCCGTTGCCTTCAGGCGATGGTGTCCGAACCCGTGCGCCCGCTGCTGGACCACGTGGTGATTTCACCGGCGACCGGCGTCTACATCAACCAGACCCAGAAGGGCGAGTTGATTATGGGCGGGGTGCTGGACCTCTACCATTCCTACGGCCAACGCGGGACCTTCCCCACCATCGAAAAGGTAATCACGGCGGCCGTCGAGATGTTTCCCGCTTTCGCGCAGATGCGGCTGATGCGGCACTGGGCGGGCATCGTTGATATCTCGCCCGACAGCTCTCCTATCCTCGGCGCGACCCCTGTGCCCAACCTGTATATCAGCTGTGGTTGGGGCACGGGCGGGTTCAAGACGATCCCTTCAGGGGGCTATCTGCTTGCGCATTCCATCGCGACCGGCCGCCCGCATGATTTGGCCGCGCCCTTCGCGCTCACCCGTTTCCGCGACAACCGCCTGGTGGACGAAGGCGCCGCCGCCGGCATCGCACATTGAGGTTTCCCAGATGATCGTCATTCGCTGTCCCTATTGCCGCGAGGATCGCACGGAGGAAGAGCTGCGGTACGGCGGCGAGGCCGAGATCCTGCGGCCAACCCCGCCCGAAGAAGCCGCAGACGCCGCGTGGACCGAGTACCTTTATTTCCGAAGCAACCCGAAAGGCACGCATCACGAGCAGTGGTGCTGCGCCGCGGGCTGTGGCCAATGGTTCAAGGTCGCCCGCGACACGGTAAGCCATGACGTGCTGGAGGTCGTTCCCTTCGACCGCAAACTGACGCAAGGAGGGGTCTGATGACGGGTTTCCGTATTCCAGAAGGCGGGCATGTAGATCGCGCCCGCCCAATCTCCTTCCGCTTCGACGGCCGCGCGCTTACCGGTTTCGCGGGTGATACGCTGGCCTCGGCGCTGCTTGCGAATGGCGTCGGTACACTGGCGCGGAGCTTAAAAAACCATCGCCCGCGCGGCATCTACGCTGCCGAAGTGGAGGACCCCAACGCCATGCTCGCGGTCCGCGACGGCCATGGATACGATCCCGCAATTCGCGCCGGGCAGGTTCTGCTGACTGAGGGACTTGATGCGCGAAGCGTGACCGGCTGGCCCTCTCCGGGCTTCGACCTGATTGCACCGGTGACCCAGGCACTCGGCCGGTTCATGACTGCGGGTTTCTACTACAAGACGATGAAATGGCCGAACTGGAGCTGGTACGAAGAGGCTGTTCGCCGCGCCACAGGCTTCGGACACCCTGACGGCTCGGCGGAGAAACGCGCGCGGGCACATCGCCACGATGTCTGTGACGTGCTCGTCATTGGTGCGGGACCTGCGGGGATCGTTGCCGCCACAGCGCTGGCGCAAGCGGGGCGGGACGTGATCCTTGCCGATCAGGAACCCCGGCCCGGCGGCTCGCTGCGCTGGGAGGCGGCGCGGATCGATGGGCGCCCCGGCTATCTCTGGGCCGAGGAGGCCGTCGCGCGCTTTACCGGGGCGGGCGGGCGCTATCTGCCCTCGACCTTCGTCACCGGTGCCTATGAGGGGAATGTCTTTACCCTGCTGCAATCGCGGCCCGACGCTCGCGGGGTTGCGGGCGAGTGCTTATGGAAGCTGCGCACGGGCTCGTGCGTGTTGGCTACAGGCGCGGTCGATCGGCCGATGGTCTTTCAGAACAACGACCGCCCCGGCGTGATGCTCTCGGCCGGGGTGCGGCGCTTTCTGGGGGAGTACGGCGTGGCGGCAGGCAAGCGGCTGGCGATTGCGGCAAGCGACGACGGCGGCTATCTGACGGCGCTGGCAGCGGTAGATGCGGGTCTTGCGCCGCCACTGCTACTCGATGCGCGCGAAAAGCCGGACGAAACCTTCGTTGAGACAGTGCTTGCAAGGGGTGTTACGGTGCTGACCGGCGCGCAGATCGCCGATACCGAAGGCCGCACCGCACTGCGTGCGATCCGGACGATTGAGGCCGGCGGAAAGACCCGGCGCCACGCCTGCGACGCGCTGGCGGTTGCCGGGGGCGTCACGCCGCTGGTGCATCTGGCGGCGCATCGGGGCGCGAAGCCGCGCTATGACGAAGCGGCCGCGGGGTTTCTGTGCCCCGAGCTGCCCGAAGGCTGGCACGGCGCGGGCGCAGTCACCGGGGTCCGCGGTATGGCCGAGGTGCTGGCGCAGGGCGCGCGCGCAGCACAGGCGATCACCGGCGTGGCAGGGGTTGTTCCCGAAGCTGAGGTCCCGCTGTCCGTGTGCGGCGGCGAACCGGTCTGGCAGGCACGCACCGGCAAGCCTTCGAAAATGTTCGTGGACCTGCAAAACGACGTGAAGGCGTCAGACGTGGCGCTGGCGGCGCACGAGAACTACCGCTCGGTCGAGCATCTCAAGCGCTACACCGCTCTGGGCATGGGCACGGACCAAGGCCGCACCTCGAACGTCAACGGTCTAGCGATCCTCGCGGCAGAGACGGGGCAAAGCCTTGACACGGTCGGAATCACCACCTTTCGCCCACCCTATACCGGCACCCGCATGGGCACGATCGCGCACCACCGCCAGCGCGACGGCTACGCCCCGCGCAGGCTTATGCCCGCCCATGACGAACACGTCGCCATAGTCGCACGTTTCGAGGATTTCGGCTGGGAGCGCCCGGACTGGTACGCATCCAACGGCCCAGACCGCGAGGCCGCCATTGCCATTGAGATGCGCGCGGTGCGTGAGGCGGTCGGCGTTTTCGACGCCTCGCCCCTCGGCAAGATCGAGGTCATGGGGCCCGATGCGCGCGATTTCCTCAACCGCTTCTATGTCTCGAACATCAAGGGGCTTAAGCCGGGCCGCATCCGCTATTCGGTGATGCTGCACGATGACGGGGTGATTTTCGACGACGGGGTTCTGACCTGCATCGACGACAATTTCTTCCTCGCCGGTCCCACCTCGGGTAACGCCGAGGTGGTGGCGTCCTGGTTCGAACAGTGGCGCCAGACGGAATGGCCTGAGACGCGGGTCGCCATCACGCCCGTGACCTCCCAATGGGCCGCCTTCGCCTTGTCCGGGCCGCGGTCGCGGGACCTGCTGGCGCGGCTGGAGCCGGACATGGACATATCGGCCGAAGCCTTCGCGCATATGCAGTTCTGCGAGGGGCGGCTGGCGGGTGTCCCGGCCCGGATCGCGCGGGTCAGCTTCACCGGCGAGTTGCAGTACGAAATCTCGGTCCCGTCCCGCTATGGTGCCGATCTGATGCGCCGCGCGCTGATGGAAGGTGCCGCGCTTGGCGCAAAGCCAATCGGGATGGAGGCGTGGCTGCGCCTGCGGCTGGAGAAGGGCTATCTACATCTGGGCTCCGATACCAACGGGCGCACCACGCCGGACGACATCGGCATGGGCGGGGTCGCGGCGAAGAAGCCCGTCGATTTCATCGGCAAACGCGCCCTCTCGCTGCCCTTCAACCGTGCCGAGGATCGCGAGCGACTGGTCGGCCTGAAACCCGTGACGGGCCGCATCGACATCGGTGCCCGCATCCTTGCCCCTGGTGAGACGCGGCCGCCCTGCCGCACCATCGGCTATGTCACATCGGCCGCTGAGACGCCCGGCGCGGGCAATATCGCCCTCGCACTGATCGAGGGCGGCACGGAACGGATGGGCGAGACCGTCCGCTTCTACGCCGAGGGGCAGATCGCCGAGGCGGAAATCTGCACGCCCGTCTTCTACGACGCCGCAAACGAAAGGCTCCGCGCATGACGCTGACAGCACGCTCCGCACTTGGCCACGACTTTGGCGCGCGCCATTCTTTGCCCGGCCCAGCCGGAATATCCCTTGCCGAACACGCCGATATCGGCTGCGTTTGGGTGACTTGCGCGACCGACGCCGCAGCGGTCCTCGCACCGCTGGAGGCCGCGCTTGGATATGATCTGCCGCGCGAAAGCGGGGCGATGATCCGCACGGGCGAATGCGCGGCCGTTTGGATGAACCCGCGCGCCTGGCTGCTGCGCTGCCCGGCCACCGCCGAAGACGAAACGGTCGCCCGCGTCGCCGCCGCTTTTCCCGACCGCCTGGCCCATGCCAGCGCATTTACTGACTTCTTGTGCTGGTTCTCGCTCGAAGGGGACGGCGCCGAGGATCTGCTGAAACAGGGCGGTTTCCTCAGCCTCGCCATTAGTGGGCTGAGCGCAGGCCACGCCAAGCGTACCCTGATTGCGGGCATTCCGGCCATCCTTTGCCATGAGGACCCGTCGCATTGGCTAGTCGGCGTCGAACGCAGCCGCGCTACCTACTTCCATGGCTGGCTGACCAGCCTCGTTACCGTCTAAGGAGAGCCAGGATGAGCCGCAGTTTCATCGACCATCTGACAACCGAACTGGACGACCTGAAAGATGCGGGCCTTTACAAGACCGAACGGGTCATCACCAGCCCGCAATCCGGGACCGTCGCGCTGGAAACGGGGCGCTCAGTCATCAACCTCTGCGCCAACAACTATCTTGGTCTTTCAAACCACCCCGATCTGGTCGCCTCGGCGCATGAGGCGCTTGACCGCTACGGTTACGGCATGTCCTCGGTGCGCTTCATTTGCGGCACGCAGGAGGAACACAAGGAGCTGGAAGCCCGCCTCTCGGCTTTTCTGGGCATGGAGGACACGATCCTCTATTCCAGCTGCTTCGACGCCAATACGGGCCTGTTCGAGACCCTTCTCGGCTCCGAGGACGCGATCATCTCGGACGCGCTAAACCATGCCTCGATCATCGACGGCGTGCGGCTGTGTAAGGCGCAGCGCTTTCCCTATGCCAATTCCGACATGGCCGATCTGGAGACCCAGCTTGAGGCGGCGCGCGGCTGCCGCTTCAAGCTGATCGTCACCGATGGCGTGTTTTCCATGGACGGCTATATCGCCAAGCTAACCGAGATCTGCGACTTGGCCGAAGCACATGGCGCGATGGTGATGGTGGATGACAGCCATGCGGTGGGCTTCATGGGCGCCACGGGGCGCGGCACGCATGAACATTGCGGGGTGATGGGCCGGGTGGACATCATCACCGGCACACTGGGCAAGGCACTGGGGGGCGCGTCGGGCGGCTATACATCGGGCCGGAAGGAAGTGATCGACTGGCTGCGCCAGCGCTCGCGGCCCTATTTGTTCTCGAACACGCTGGCCCCGGTGATCGCCGCCACCTCGCTCAAGGTGCTGGACATGCTGGAGGTATCGTCCGAGCGGCGCGACCTGGTGATGCGCAATGCCGCGCATTTTCGCGAAAGGATGGGCGCGGCGGGCTTTGACCTGCTGCCCGGCGAGCACCCGATCATTCCGGTCATGCTGCGCGATCCCAAGCTGGCGCAGGATATGGCGCGGGGGCTTGATGCGCGCGGAGTATATGTCGCGCCATTCAGCTTTCCGGTCGTTCCGAAGGGGCAGGACCGTATCCGCACACAGATGTCGGCGGCGCATACGCTCGAGGAGCTCGATTGTGCCATCGCAGCCTTTGTTGAAACCGGGCAGGAACTGGAGGTGATCCGATGAGCAACGAGATGAAGGCCCTGGTCAAGGCCGAACCCCGGGAGGGGCTTCGGATGCAGCGCGTTCCGGTGCCCGAACCGGGGCCGCGGGATGTGAAGATCAAGGTCCGAAAGTCGGCGATCTGCGGCACCGACGTGCATATCTGGAAGTGGGACGAGTGGTCGGCAAAGACCGTGCCGGTGCCGATGGTGGTCGGCCATGAGTTTTGCGGCGAGATCGTGGAGGCCGGTGCGGCGGCCACCAAGTTCCGTATCGGCCAGCGCGTCTCGGGTGAGGGCCACATTGTTTGCGGCATCTGTCGCAATTGCCGGGCCGGGCGCGGGCATCTGTGCCGCAACACGCTGGGTGTCGGCGTCAACCGCCCCGGCAGCTTCGCGGAATATCTGTGCATCAATGAGGCGAATGTGGTGCCCATCCCTGATGACATCCCCGACGAGATCGCAGCGATCTTCGACCCCTTCGGCAATGCGGTGCACACCGCACTCAGCTTTGATCTGGTGGGCGAGGACGTTCTGGTGACCGGTGCCGGCCCGATCGGGATCATGGGGGCGTTGGTGGCGCAGAAGGTTGGCGCACGCAAGGTGGTGATCACTGATATCAGCCCCTACCGCATCGCACTGGCCCGGCGGCTCGGCGTGCAGACCGTCGTCAACGCCGCCGAAGAGAAGCTGACCGACGTGATGGCCCGGCTCGGCATGACCGAGGGTTTCGATGTGGGGCTTGAGATGTCCGGGGCCGCACCTGCCATGCGCGACATGATCGAGACGATGAACAACGGCGGCAAGATCGCGCTTCTGGGCATCGCGCCCACCGAGTTCGCCGTGGACTGGAACAAGATTATATACAAGATGTTGAACATAAAGGGCATCTATGGCCGTGAGATGTTCGAGACCTGGTACAAGATGATCGCGCTCGTGCAGAGCGGTCTCGACCTTTCGGACCTCATCACCCACCGCATCGGCATTGATGATTTCGAGACCGGCTTCGCCGCCATGCTTTCGGGCGAGGCTGGTAAGGTGGTAATGGATTGGGGATAGGCAGGTCTCCCTCCTTGCCGAAGGCCGAGACCGTGCAGGACGCGTTGCCTGGGCGCGCCGGCCCAGCCTTCAGATCATGGCGTAGATCCGGCATGGCCGGCCGGCTCTGGCTAACAAGCGGTATCTGGATGGCTGGTGATCCCGATCCGGGGGCGGAAACGCTGGCTCTGGCGCGCCCTCGCCGCCATGGTCATGCTCTGGTTATGTGACGTTACACTGGCTCTGTCCCGTGGCGGGTCCGGCCGGAACGAACTCGATCACGGTCGTCCAGGACAGAAACCTCCGGCACATCATGTAACAGTCGTGCCAGAGGCGGCAAATCCGAGGCGGGCGTAAGGGACAACTTGCAAAAGATCGCGCTGGTGCCGGAAGCCCTGCTAGTTTCCGGTCTGAGGTCTGGAGGTCCTTCTTCCCCATGCTCACGCGTTGCTTGACATCGCCCACCGCGAGCACGCCAGCGGTCTTTGACAACCCGAACCATTCGCATCGTCAGCCGCCACCCGGAGGGCGGGCCGATCCCTCCATTGCCGCAAAAGGAGCGCACCCATGCTGAAGAACCTGCACACCAACCAGATATCCGACACCGCCATCGCCGAGGCCATGGCGCTGGAACTGGATCGGCAGATGAACCAGATTGAACTGATCGCGTCGGAAAACATCGTCTCGGCCGATGTGCTGCGGGCGCAGGGGTCGGTTCTGACGAACAAATATGCCGAAGGCTATCCGGGGCGGCGCTATTACGGCGGCTGCGAGCATGTCGATACCGTCGAGGCCATCGCCATCGACCGCGCGAAACGGCTTTTCGGTGTGGGCTTTGCCAATGTGCAGCCGCATTCGGGCGCGCAGGCCAATCAAGCGGTGTTCCTGGCCCTTTTGCAGCCGGGCGACCGGATCATGGGCATGTCGCTGGCGCATGGCGGGCATCTGACGCATGGCTCGCCCGTCACCATGTCGGGCAAGTGGTTCGATGTGGTCAGCTATGAGGTGCGCGAAAGCGACATGCTGATCGACATGGATCACGTCCGCAAGGTCGCGCTTGAGATGAAGCCCAAGCTGATCGTGGCCGGCGCCTCGGCCTATCCGCGCGCCATCGACTTTGCCGCCTTCCGCGCCATTGCCGATGAAATCGGCGCCTATCTGATGGTGGACATGGCCCATTATGCGGGGCTGATCGCGGCGGGGCTTTACCCCGATCCGATGCCCCATGCCCATGTCGTCACCACCACCACGCACAAAACCCTGCGCGGGCCGCGTGGCGGCATGATCCTGACCAATGACGAAGCGCTGGCCAAGAAGTTCAACTCCGCCGTCTTCCCCGGCAATCAGGGCGGCCCGCTGATGCATGTGATCGCCGCCAAGGCCGTGGCCCTCGGCGAGGCGCTGCAACCGTCCTTCAAGGACTATGCGGGCCGGGTCATCGCCAATGCCCGCGCACTTGCCGAGGTGCTGGTGGCGGGGGGATTTGGCATCGTGTCGGGCGGCACCGATTGCCATATGGTGCTGGTCGATCTGCGGCCCAAGGGCGTGACCGGCAAGGCGGCCGAGGCCGCGCTGGAACGCGCGGGCCTGACCTGCAACAAGAACGCCATTCCGTTCGACCCGGAAAAACCCTTCGTCACCTCGGGCGTGCGGCTTGGCACGTCGGCGGGCACCACCCGCGGCTTCGGCGAGGACGAGTTCCGCACCGTCGGGGCGCTTGTCCTGCAGGTGATCGACGCGTTGTCGGCCAACCCCGAAGGCGATGCCACGGTCGAAGCCGCCGTTCTGGCCGAGGTGCGCGCCCTTTGCGCCACCCATCCGATCTATGGCGCGGACGAATAGAGATGTTCCTGTCGGTCTTCGACATCTTCAAGATTGGCGTCGGCCCCTCGTCCTCGCATACGATGGGACCGATGACCGCCGCGGCGCGGTTTCTCGATGACCTGCGCGGCGGCGCCGAGATCATCCCCGGCGCAGGGCGGCTGGCGCGGCTGGGCGCAAGCCTGCATGGCAGCCTCGCCTTCACCGGCAAGGGCCACGCGACCGACCGGGCCGTGGTGCTGGGGCTGCTGGGCTTCCGCCCCGACACGCTTGACCCCGACGCCGCCGAGGCACTGGAGGCCGAGGTCCGCCGCACCGGGCGCATCGCGCCGCCGGGATTGGGCGACCTTGCCTTCGACCCCGAAACCGATCTGGTCTTTGACTATGGCCCTCCTTTGCCCGACCATGCCAACGGTCTGGTCCTGAGCGCCTATGATGAGCGCAACAACCCCTATCTGGCGCGCACTTACTATTCGGTGGGCGGCGGATTTGTAGTGACGACCGAGGAACTGGCGCAGGCCAGATCCGGCAATCTGCGTTCCGAAAAGGAGGCCAAGGGCTATCCCCACCCCTTTGGCACAGCGCACGAAATGCTGGCGATGGGGGCGGCGTCGGGTATGAGCATCGCCGAGATGAAGCGCACCAATGAACTGGCCCATTCCGGCGAAAGTCTGAACGCCAGGCTGGACAGGCTGTGGGAGGCGATGGACCGCTGCATCGCGCGCGGTCTGGTGCAACAGGGCTTCCTTCCTGGCGGCCTCAAAGTGCGGCGCCGCGCGCGGGCGATCCATGAACAGCTTTTGGCCGAACGCGGCCGGAACCAAAGCCAGCCCCATGTCGTCAATGACTGGCTGAGCGTCTATGCCATTGCCGTGAATGAGGAAAACGCCGCTGGTGGCCGTGTGGTCACATCGCCCACCAATGGTGCGGCGGGCGTGGTGCCGGCGGTCATCCGTTATTACCGCGACCATTGCATCGGATCCAACCATGAAGGCATCCGCACCTTTTTGTTGACGGCGGCGGCGGTGGGCGGGCTGATCAAGCACAATGCCTCGATCTCGGGCGCGGAAGTGGGCTGTCAGGGCGAGGTAGGCTCGGCCTCGGCGATGGCCGCGGCGGGGCTATGCGCAGCCCTTGGCGGCACGAACGAACAGATTGAAAACGCTGCAGAAATCGCACTGGAACATCACCTTGGCATGACCTGCGACCCGGCGGCGGGCCTTGTGCAGGTGCCTTGCATCGAAAGGAACGGTCTGGGCGCGATCAAGGCGGTGTCGGCCGCATCCCTGGCGCTGCGGGGCGATGGCACGCATTTCATGCCGCTGGACAACTGCATTGAAACGATGCGGCAGACCGGGATCGACATGAATGTGAAATACAAGGAAACCTCGACGGGGGGGCTTGCCGTCAACGTGCCGGAATGCTGATCTGTGGCCTGCTGCCGGTATCGGTTATGACAGGGTGGGCAAGCCGCGCGTAGTTGACATGACCAAAGGCAACTCCTTCTTCGAACTGCCGGAATAGATTGAACGCTCGATGGAGTGGACCTTCTCGCAACTAAACGCAGAGTACGATCCTATTGGAATGGAACGGAGCAAGTTTGCCGAACGCGCTGCCAAGCATATCAGCGAGATTAATCACATCCACCCTTTCCGGGAGGACAATGGCCGCACGTTGCGAGCCTTTCTCAAGGTGCTGGCCCGGCAGGCTGGTCATGAAATCAATCTGAAGCGCATCAAACCGGACGAATAGAACCGCGCATCTATTGAAGGTTTTCGAGAAAACTACGGACCCATGAAGGAGGTCATCTGCGGTGCCTTGTGCGACAGGGCACGTGAGCGTGACGAACATGCAAAGGAACAGAGAAGCCTTGAGCGGGGCAAGGCTGAGATCAAGCCATCGGTTCGCCGCACCCGCAAGCGCGAGCGAGATTAAGGACGTAGCCGTTAGAGGAGTTACGGCGCGGGCAACGCCTGTTGACCCATCTGCTTTTGAGCGAGCAATCCATCGACAGCAAAGAGTTTAGACCAATGGTTGCGTGCCCCCGATTTGAACCTGCGGTTCGCCTGAATTGGCTTTGATTTATTCAAAAAACAATTCCCTGTTGACCCGTTTTAGGTTCCCTGTTCGGTCCAAAAGTTTCCCTGTTGGGGCGTTTAGGGAATTTCACCAAATTCATCAGCAAAATCAGAGCAGTATGGACCACAAATTGCGCCAACCTGAGCCAAATTTGAGAATTTTCCGTGTTTTTTCCTTGGTATCAGGGAAATTGTACTTGGAGACGAGTTCGCTCCGGACTGTCTGCACCGCCACTTTGAGGCACAGTTCCGATTCCGCCGCGCGCTTGTTCAACTCCGCAACGTGCTCGCGGCGACGCTCGCTCCTCCCGGCGGTCGAGAACGGCGGCGAGGATGGGCCCGCAGCCGCTCGCGATGTTGCCGCACCTTCACCCGTGTCGGCTTCGCACCTCTTGCATGCCGACCGGGCGGGGCCGTTGCGGGATTACTTCCTTGGTTCGTTGCTGCCTGGCGAGCGCAAGAGCGTCGAGCCGCTGGCAGCGCCGGCTCGGGTAGCGGCGCAGCACCAGTCTTTGCTGCACTTCGTCGGCAACGCGCCGTGGTCGGACGAGCGGGTGCTGGCCAAGGTGCGGGAAGTGGTGCTGGCCTCGATCGAGCGGAACGGGCGGATCGAGGCCTGGATCATCGACGACACCGGCTTTCCCAAGAAGGGCCGGCATTCGGTCGGGGTGACCAGGGGAATCGGGTGAATGGGTCATGCGGCGATGAGGCTTGCGAGGAAGTCGTCGTCCCAAGCGGCGACTTTGCGCCGGAGGCGCAGCAAGTCCTTGCCTGGCGCCTTGCGGAGAAGATCGAGGGCCATGTGCTTGATGGTGGTGACGTTGGCGGGGGCGTGATCGGATCGCACGCGGCAACGAGTATGTGGCCTATTCGGTGCAGTTGGCCACGTTGCCCGGCCCCAAACGCCGTCGCATCCTCGATCAATTCGAGGGCGCCGCCTTCAGCGATGTGGAACAGGTCAGCGATCTCATCCTAGCGTTCGATCCCAACCGTTTCGCGGTCAAGGCGTACCTCCACTTCCGCGACGCCGCCGACCAGCACGCCGTGCTAGAGGGCCTTAGCGGAGCGTCCCGCGCTGACCCGCCGGAATGGTATTAGACCGTATGTCCTTTGCTGTGAGAGGCGACTCGTCCTCGATGTGGGAACGAGGGTTGCCCGGATTGGCTGGGCCGAGCCTCACACAAGGAGGACGAGTCGTGGTGCATAGTAGCGAAGCATTCGTGGGCTTTGACATATCGAAATTGCGCAATGCAGTGGCGGTTGCCGAGAGCGGCCGCGATGGGGAGGTGCGTTATCTCGGCGAGATCGACAACACCGAGACCGGCACCCGCAAGCTGGTGGCAAAGCTCAAGGCGAGGTACCAGCGGCTGACCTTTTGTTACGAGGCCGGCCCAACGGGCTACGGACTTTATCGGCTGATCAAAAGCCTCGGGCACGACTGTATCGTGATCGCGCCTTCGATGATTCCGGTAAGGCCGGGCGAGCGGGTCAAGACCAATCGACGCGACGCGGTGAACCTGGCAAGGCTGCTCAGAGCCGGTGAGCTCACAGCAGTCTGGGTTCCCGACGATCGACACGAGGCGATGCGGGATCTCGCGCGCGCCCGCGACACGGCCCAGAAGGACTACAAGGCCAAGCGCCAGCACGTCTCCTCATTCCTGCTTCGGCTCGGCCGGCATTATCCGGGCAAGAAAACCTGGGGCAAAGCGCACCTGAACTGGCTCGCCAGCCAAAAGCTCGAGCATCGCGAACAGCGCATCGCCTTCGAGGAGCAGTTGCTCGCGGTGCGCCAGGCAAAGGAGCGCGTCGAGCGATTGGAGCAGGCGATACGCGAGAGCGTGGCGGACTGGTCGCTGGCGCCGATCGTCGAGGCTCTGCAGGCCATGCGCGGCGTGGATCTGGTCACTGCGGTGTCGTTCCTTGCCGAGATTGGTGATCTCTCGCGCTTCGAAGGTCCGCGTCAACTGATGGCGTTTCTCGGCCTTACGCCGTCCGAGCGGTCGACGGGAGAGAGCGTCAAGCGCGGCAGCATCACCAAGGCCGGCAATACTCGGGCACGGCGAGTCCTCGTCGAATCCGCGTGGAGTTACCGGCACCCGCCGCGGGTCAGCAAGGAAAAGCAGGCCAAGGTCGAGGCAGCACCCAGGTCGGTGCGGGAGATCGCATGGAAGGCACAAATGCGGCTGTGCGGGCGGTTCCGGACGCTAACCCGGAAGGGCAAGCGATCGACGATCGTCGCCACCGCAATCGCTCGTGAGCTGTCCGCCTTCATCTGGGCGATCAACCGCGAGGTCGTGGGCAGACCATGACCGCTCCATCCCATGGCCCGGGGCTGTGGACCGCCTGCGCTCTATGAGGGCTCCGCCGCCCCACAGCCCCTTCGTGTTCCATTCGATCCAGGGAGGTTCATGGCGCCGCGCTGATGCGGCGTTCGCCGACTATCGGCTCGGCATGACAACCATCGTGCAGCAGTGAGGGCGGGACCACGGCAGGGGAACTCCCGATTGGACTATGTGGCCGGTCACCTGATCGACGCCCGAGTTTAGACAGGGACAGCCCCGGACGAAAAAACGGAAATGCGGCCAACAACCCGCGGATCAGAGTTTGATCACCGACGTCTCCAGGTCCCGCTCTCTCCCCTGCACGATCCATCGCCCGACGAACTCCCGCCGGCACGGCGTGGAAGCGACATCTCGCGCGCGCAGTGCTTGACAAAGGACATCAGAGTTCACCGTTGGTATTACTCCGCCGCCTGGTCCAATTCGGGCGGGCGCCAGCGGAGGATGGGGGTGCGGGCGGCGGTGGTTTCGTCCAGGCGGCGGCGGGGGGTCAGGCGCGGCGCGTCGTGGAAGAACTTGGCGTCGCCGGCGGCGGCGCGGGCGGCCAGGGACTTCATGGCGCCGATGAACGAGTCGATGGACGCCTTGCTTTCCGTCTCCGTGGGCTCCACCAGCATGGCGCCGTGGACCACCAGCGGGAAGTACACGGTCATGGGGTGGAAGCCTTCGTCCAGCAGCGCCTTGGCCAGATCCAGCGTGGTCACGCCGGTGCCCTTGAGGGCGCGGTCGTCGAACAGGACCTCGTGCATGCACGGCCCGGGGTAGGCGGGGCGGAAGGTGTCCCGAAGCGCCGCCAGGATGTAGTTGGCGGACAGCACGGCGTCGCCGGAGACGTCGCGCAGGCCGTCGCTGCCCAGGCTCATCATGTAGGCGAGCGCGCGCACGAACATGCCGAACTGGCCGTGGAAGCCCTTGATGCGGCCGAAGGGCTTTGCGTCGGAATGGGCCGGGTGCTCCACCAGCGTCAAGCCGTCGGGGCCACGCACCACATAGGGGACAGGCGCGTACGGAGCCAAGGCCTCGGACAGCACCACCGGGCCGCTGCCCGGTCCGCCGCCGCCGTGGGGGGTGGAGAAGGTCTTGTGGAGGTTGAGATGCATACAGTCGACGCCGAGATCGCCCGGCCGCACGCGACCCACTAGGGCGTTGAAGTTGGCGCCGTCGCAGTAGAAGAAGGCGCCGGCGTCGTGGGTGGCCTTGGCGATCTCCCGCACGTCGTTTTCGAACAGGCCGCAGGTGTTGGGGTTGGTCACCATCACCGCCGCCACGCCGGCGTCCAGGCGCTGGCGCAGGATGGTGAGGTCCACCCGGCCCCGCTCGTCGGCGGGGATGGACTGGACGGCGTATCCGCACATGGCGGCGGTGGCCGGGTTGGTGCCGTGGGCGGACTCCGGCACGAGCACGCGCTTGCGGGCGTCGCCGCGATCCTTCAGCGCCGCGCGAATGGTCATCATGCCCACCAGCTCGCCATGGGCGCCGGCCGCTGGGGACATGGTGATGGCCGGCATGCCGGTGAGCACCTTGAGCCAATGGGCGCAAGCATCGATGAGTTCCAGCGCGCCCTGCACGGTGGACACCGGCTGCAGCGGATGCAGATCGCCGAGGCCCGGAAAGCGCGCCACCTTCTCATTGACGCGGGGGTTGTGCTTCATGGTGCACGAGCCGAGCGGATAGAAGCCGCTATCGATGCCGTAATTCTTCTGGCTGAGACGGAGATAGTGGCGAACCACTTCCGGTTCCGACAGGCCGGGTAGGCCGATGGGGCGGCGCCGCTCAAGTCCGCCGAGGCGGTTCCCGTGTTCCGGCGCGTCGGGCAAATCGACGGCGGTCTTGTCCGGCGAGCCCTGCTCGAAGATCAGCGGCTCCTCCATTTCCAGTCCCCGGTTGCCGGTGAACGTACAGTCCCGGTCCGTCATGGCCCGGTCCGTCATGTCAATGCCTCCGTGAGCGCCGAAATCAACGCGTCCATATCCTCGCCGGTGTTCAGTTCGGTGACCGCCACCAGAAGCAGGTTTTCCAGCTCAGGATCTCCCGGATAGAGGCGGGAGACGGGGATGCCGCCGAGAACGCCGGTTTCGGCCAGAGCGTCCACCACGGGCGCCGCCGGCTTGGGAAGGCGCACGGTAAACTCGTTGAAGAAGGTATCGTTGAGCACGTCGACGCCGTCCATCGCCGCCAGCCGGCCAGCCAGGTCGACGGCGCCCGCGTGATTCAGTTCCGCCAGCCGGACCAGGCCCCGTTCGCCGAGCAGCGTGAGGTGGATGGTGAAGGCGAGGGCGCAGAGCCCCGAGTTGGTGCAGATGTTGCTCGTGGCCTTTTCCCGGCGGATGTGCTGCTCCCGGGTCGACAGCGTCAACACGAAGCCGCGCCGGCCGTCCACGTCCACCGTCTGGCCCGCCAGCCGTCCCGGCATCTGCCGCAAGAAGGCGCCGCGCACGGCCATCAGCCCCACGGTGGGACCGCCAAAGCTGGCGGCGTTGCCCAGCGACTGGCCCTCGCCGGCGACGATATCGGCGCCCATCTGCCCCGGCGGCGTCAACAGGCCCAACGCCACGGCCTCGGTGACCACCACCACCAGCAGCGCGCCGGCGGCGTGACAGGCCTCGGCGAGCGCGGCATGGTCGCGGACGCGTCCGAAGAAATCGGGGTATTGAACCACCACGCACGCGGTGTCGCAGTCGATGGCCGCGCCGGCGTCCTCCGTTCCCCGCCAGTCGGGCGGCAGGGCATGGATGTCGAGGTCGGTGAACGTGCCGTACGTGGCCGAGGTTTCGCGGTAGTGCGGATGCAGGCCCCCGGAAATCACCACGCGGCGCCGCTTGCGCGCGCGGGTCGCCATCATCACCGCTTCGGCGCACGCGGTGGCGCCGTCGTACATCGACGCGTTGGCCACGTCCATGCCGGTGAGCAGCGCCACCTGGGTCTGGAACTCGAACAGATACTGCAGCGTTCCCTGCGCCACTTCCGGTTGATAAGGGGTGTAGGCGGTGAGGAATTCGCCGCGCTGGATCAGGTGATCCACGGTCGCCGGGATGTGATGGCGGTAGGCGCCGCCGCCGAGAAATGTCGGCGCGCTCGACGGGCTGAGGTTGGCGGCGGCGAACGCCCGGAAGGCCCGTTCCACCGCCATTTCCCCCTGGGTGCCCGGAAGCGCCACGGGCTCGGACAGCAGCGCGTCGGCGGGGACATCGCGGAACAGGGCCTCGACGGAATCGACGCCGATCACGGAGAGCATTTGCCGGCGGTCTTCATCGGTCAGGGGCAGGTAGCGCATTACTCGAGGCTCGCCACGAGGTCTTTGTAGGCGGCGGTGTCCATCAGGCCGTCGAGTTCGGCGGGGTCGGCCAGCTTGATCTTGAAGAACCAGCCGTCCGTCTGGGCGGACCCGTTCACCTTGCCCGGGGCGTCGGCAAGGTCTTCGTTGACCTCAACCACTTCGCCGCTGACGGGCGCGTAGATTTCGCTCGCGGCCTTTACCGACTCGACCACGCCGGCGTCGCCGCCGCGCTCCAACTGGGTTCCGACGTGCGGCAGTTCGACGAACACCACGTCGCCCAATTGTCCCTGGGCATAATCGGTAATGCCGACGGTGCCGATGTCGCCGTCCACCCGGATCCATTCATGCTCATTCGTGAAATGGAGCTTTGCCATCAGAACAGTCTCCCCTGCTTTTATTTTGCGTAACGATGTGGAACGAAGGGCAATTTCACAATCCGCGCGGCGATGGGTTTGTTCCTGACGACCACGTTGACCACGGTATTGGCGGCGGCGTGTTCGGCGTCCACGTACCCCATGGCGATGGGGCCGCCCACCGAAGGGCCAAAGCCGCCGCTGGTCACGGTGCCCAGCGCCTTTCCCCAACGGTCCGTGATCCCGGTGCCGGCGCGGGCCACCGCCTTGCCGTCGATCTGGATGCCCACCCGGCGGCGCGGTGGCCCCTCCATGAGTTGGCGGAGGATGATCTCGTCGCCGGGGAATCCACCCTCCTGGCGACGCCGCTTGTTGATGGTCCAGGCAAGCCCGGCTTCCACTGGCGTCGTCGTTTCGTCGATGTCGTTGCCATAGAGGCACAGACCCGCTTCCAGCCTGAGTGTGTCGCGCGCTCCGAGGCCGGCGGGCAGAACCTCCGGCTCCGCCAGCAGCTCTTCCACCATGTCCTCGGCGTTCTCGGCCGGAACGGTGATTTCATAACCGTCCTCGCCGGTGTAGCCGGACCGCGTGACGCCGCACCTGACGTCGCCGACCTTGAGATTCTCCATGCTCATGAACGTCATGTGCCGGCTGGCCGGCGCCATTCGCGCCATGATCGTCGCCGCCATTGGGCCTTGCAGGGCGAGAAGCGCTCGATCATCCCATGGCTCCAGTTCGAACTCCGGATCCAGATGCGCTCGAATATGCGCGAAGTCGATCTCCTTGCGCGACGCATTGACCACCAGTACGAGGTAGTAGCCGCCCTGGATGACCATGAGGTCGTCGATGATGCCGCCGCAGTCGTTGGTCAAAAGCGTATAGCGTACACTGCCGGTCTGGACGTCCCGCAGGTCGCCGACAACGAGCTTCTCGAGCGACGCGGCCGCGCCTTCGCCGCGGATAAAAGCCTGCCCCATGTGCGAAACGTCAAACAAGGCGGCCTGCTCGCGGGTGTGAAGGTGTTCGGCGATGATGCCCTTGAATTGAAGCGGCATCTCATAGCCGGCGAACGGGACCATCTTGGCGCCGTGTTTTCGATGCAAGGCGTGGAGCGGTGTCTGTTTAAGCGGCGGGCTGGAAGCGTCGGTCACTCGGTTCTCCACGAATTTGCTGAGCGTCGATTGGACATTGCCAGAATAAACATCCGCTGTCTCGTTTGCGATCGCATCGCGAGACCCTCTCCTCGATGCGCCGTGCGGCTCCCCGTCGGTCGCAGTGTATCGAGTGGGACTTCGACGTCAATACAGCCCCAATCTCTATTGTACCGCGCCGCGACGCCGGCGGTTGTATTCAAGCTCTTCCGGCGATAGCTGGAGGCCGACGAAAACATGGTAATCGGTTCCCGAACGGCCCGAGACCGGGGGAATATCGATGGTCACGGGCGGATCGTCGGGGGAGGCGGTCACGCGCGAACGGTTGCCGGGAAACGCGACCTGCATATCGAAGGTCTGTTTGTTGAGGATGGTTCGCTGCGGATCGGCGATGGCCACGAAGTAATTGAACCGAGCCTCGCGATCGGTGTTCGCCGGTCCCCGGCTGGCTTCGAATACCGGGGCGATGGCGATCATCAGGACGGGGTTGGCGTTCTCACCCTGGGTGTATTGGCAACTGAACCGGATATCGACGATCTTGACCTCGTGATCCACATCGGTCAGGTCCTTTCCGCTCCCCTCGGCGAACCTGGTCATTGCCGCAGCGTCGCCCAGAGCTGAAATTTGCGGACAAATCCGTTTGGGCGGCGGCTCGTCGTCGGAACTGCATCCAGCGACGCCGAGGATGGCCAGCGCGATCAGCGCAGCGCCGATCGTCCCGCCACCAATGGTCCGGTAAGTGCTCACAGGGTTTCGTGGGTGCCGTCGCAGAAAGGCGGATTCGCCGTGTGCTTGCATCCGCACAGATAGACGATTTCCGATTTGTCCGCCTTGAACACCACCGGATTGAAACCGGTTTCCTTATGAGTGCCATCGCAGAATGGCTGCGTGGCGCTGCGTCCGCACGCGCACCACGCATATTTGCGTCCGGCCTCGACCGGAACGGCATACGGAGATTTCTGCGGGCTGACGGCATCGGGCATGATCGATCTTTCTTTGATGGGGTCTCTGGAGCTGCTTGAGGTCCGGACTCTAAATGACAGCGCTTGCCAGAACAAGCCGGTTCCGTCGTTCGAAAACCATGGTGCGCACTTGCGAAACGCGCGTCAAAGCCTATGGTTGGGACGCTCACCTGGGTCGGAACGACGAATGGCCGTTTATACCGAAATCACCGATGAGGAGGTCGCGAGCTTCGTCGCCGGCTACGACATCGGCCAGGTTGTCGCCTGCAAGGGCATCGCCGAGGGCATCGAGAACACCAACTACATGCTCGTCACCGACGCCGGGACCTTTATTCTCACACTCTACGAAAAGCGGGTGAAGGTGGAGGACCTGCCGTTCTTCCTCGGCCTCATGGAGCATCTTGCCGAACGCGGCATACCCTGTCCGACGCCGGTCCGCGGCCGGGACGGAACGGCGTTGAGGAGCCTCGCGGGCCGCGCGGCGGTGATCGTGACCTTTCTGAAGGGCATGTGGCCCCGGCGGCCGACGCTCACGCACTGCGCGGCCCTGGGAGAGGCGATGGCCCGCATGCATCTTGCCTGCGCCGATTTCCCCATGACCCGGGCGAACGACCTCTCCGTCGCCGGGTGGCGTCCGCTGTTCACGGCCGCGACCGCGTCCGGCGACGGCGTCGCGGCCGATCTGGTCATGGAATTGGACGACGAACTGAGGGCTCTGGAAAAGGAGTGGCCGGAAGCGCTGCCGGCCGGCGTCATTCACGCCGATCTTTTTCCCGACAATGTATTTTTCGACAGCGACCGCCTTTCGGGGATTATCGACTTCTACTTCGCGTGCAGCGATTTCTTCGCCTACGATCTCGCCGTCTGCCTGAATTCCTGGTGCTTCGAGCCCGACGGCAGCTTCAACATCACCAAGGCGCGCCGCCTGGTGAACGCCTATCGCGACGTGCGGCCGCTTTCGGACGACGAACTCGACGCGCTGCCGGTGCTGGCCCGCGGCGCCGCCATGCGCTTCTTGCTGACGAGGCTGTATGATTGGCTGAATACCCCCTCGGGTGCCCTGGTCACGCCGAAAAACCCCATCGAATATATCCGCAAGATGCGGTTCCACCGGGGTGTGCGAAGCTTCGCGGGGTACGGACTGTGACGGCGGCGAAAGCCCAAGATGACATTGACGATGGCGGTGACGATGGCGTTATCGATATCTTCTCCGACGGGGCGTGCCTGGGCAATCCCGGCCCCGGGGGGTGGGGGGTCATCCTGAAATGGCGGGGGGTCGAAAAGGAGCTCAGTGGCGGCGAAATGGAAACCACCAACAATCGCATGGAACTGACGGCCGCCATTGAGGGCCTCGCCGCGTTGAAACGGAATTCAACGGTTCGCGTCCATACCGACAGCACCTATGTCCGCGACGGAATCACCAAGTGGATCCACAACTGGAAACGCAACGGTTGGAAAACCGCCGCCAAAAAACCGGTGAAGAACGTCGATCTCTGGCAAAAGCTGGATGGGGCGCTCGCCCGGCATCGGGTCGAGTGGCGCTGGGTCAGGGGGCACGCCGGACATGCCGAAAACGAGCGCGCGGATCGGTTGGCGGGGACGGCGGCGCGCCGGGTCAATACCAACGCTCACGGTTAGGGACCCAATGTGAAACCACTCGCCAGCCGGTTCGCGGTTTCGAGTCAATAATGGTATTTTTTTAATGGTTACCGGGCCGGGCGCCGTGCTACAGTCTTTCCACTGTCGATTCGCGTTGGACATATTGAATCGGCGGCAAAGAGGTGTTCTACAATGTCGTATTTTCAATGGTCAAAGGAGATGAGTGTCGGAGTTTCCACGCTCGATTCCGATCATAAGTGTCTCATTAGAATCATCGATCTTCTGCATGACATTCGGGATGAAAAGGACTCCCAACGGACCATCCATGCGGTTCTCGATACCCTGCTGCTGTATGGCCGGCATCATTTTGCCCGCGAGGAACGGGTCATGGCCGCGTGCGGGTTCCCGGAGTGGTCCTTCCACCATTCGGAGCATCAAGGTTTCGCCGTGTATATCCGACGCGTCCGCAAACGGTTCCGGGACGCCGGAGATCCGGAGATGGCGAGCGAACTGCTTGAGTATCTGACGGACTGGTTGCGCCACCATATCCTGATTCAGGACATGGCCTTCAAGCCCTATGTGGCGGGAAAGCGTCGCGCCGAAGAAGTTGCCAGGGCCGCCGGCCCGTCCTTGCTCGATATGGCGGGGAATGGGGAGTTTCGCGCCGTTTAGCCCGAACTTTTTTCTTTGTTCCTGCGTAAGGCATTGATCGGGAACAGTTACTCCGGTTTCCGGTTGCTTCTCTACTGGACACAAATCGGCTTGACGCCGAGAAGCTCGAAAGCGCTCCTTTGTAAGTCCGTGGGTGTTGCGGTGACGGTGAAGCTGTAGTTCGGGTTGACCGGGGTGCTGACGCTGTTGAGGGTCAGGGTGGCGAGATGGCGCAGGAGGTCCCGCAGTGAGGTGAGCGGGGTGCCCTTGTCGGTGCGGTGGCGGCTGCGTTTGCGCTTGGCCGCCGGGGAGGGCTCGAGCGGGGCGACGATGGAGGAGCGTTCGGCTTCGGCGGCGGCCTTGTCGTGGTCGGCGTAGAGGATCGGCTTGAGGCGCTCGCGCATGTGCCATTCGACATGATAGGCCAGCATGCACAAGAAGAGGTGGGCGCGGACCCGGGGGGCGAGCCAGTGATAGACCGGCCGGATCTGCAGGTCGACGGACTTCATGGCGCGAAAGGCGCGCTCGACCTGGGCCAGGGATTTGTAGCTTGCGACAAGGTCCTCGGCGCTCATCGCCTGTTTGGGCAGGTTGGAGCGGATGACGTAGAGGCCGTCGAGCCGGGCCTCGGCGGCAATGGCCTCGTTGCGGCGCCGATAGGTGAAGCTGTCTTCTGTGATGGTGATCTCGAAGTGCTTGGCCATCTTGTGCTTGTCGATGACCTTTCCCACTTCGAGGCCGATCTCGGCCTTGCCGCGCAACGGCCGGCGCTTGCGCCCGGTGGCCATGGCGATGCGCGAAAGGGCGCGCTCGGTGGCGGCCAGGAGTTCGCTGCGCTTGCGCGCGCGTTCCTTGGCCAGGACGGCGTTGCGGCAAACGACCAAACGCTCGCCCGGATAATCGGACGAGGTGATCTCGGCCAAGTCGGTTTGATCGTCGAAGAGATCGAGCTGTAAGGGACCGGCATCGATCAGAGCCCGGATCCGCGGTGCCCTGAGCGCGGTGATCCAGTCGAGCCCGGCGGGCTGCAAGTCCTCGCGGATGCGCGCCTCGGTGATCAGGCCGCGATCGCCGACCACCACCACCCGCGCCAGCCCAAAACGCTGCTTGAGCTTGGCGACCTGAGCCTGGAGTGTCGAGGGGTCGCCGGTCTCGCCCGAGAAGGCCTCGATCGCCACCGGACAGCCATGACGGTCGCAGAGCAGGCCGTAGACGATCTGCGGCCGGTCACCGCGCTTGTCGCGGCTATAGCCGAACCGGGCCAATTCGCAACAGCGCCCCTCCAGATAAGACGAGCTGACGTCGTAGAGCACCAGGGTGCCGTCACCCAGGTGTTGCTTGGCCAGGCTCTTCTCGATGCGCTCCTGTTGATCCCCGAGCCAATCCAGCGCCGCATAGATCTCCCGGGTCTCGATCGGCGGCGCATCCTCCCCAGCCAGACCCAGCACCAGGCCCAGAGAGGAGTTCGCCGTCTCCAACGACAGCGCGCGCAGGGTCGAAAGCTTGGAGCCCGGCGCGATGACCCGGGCGACGATCATCGCCAGGGCCAGATCCTTGAGCCGGCCCTCCCCCGGATCCGGCTTGCCGCCGGCCAGCCGCCGCTCCAGCCCCACGTCCCGCAGCGTCCCCAGCACCGCCGAGACATCGCCGTGCGGCAGGGCGCGCCGGATCTCCAGGGCCTCGCCGCCATCGGCGAAGGCCACGCCGCCTTTCAGAAGCGTGCGCAGCCCCTGCACCACGGGCATCGGCAGCTTCGAGAGATTGGCCAGGGTGCGTTTCTTGACCTTGCCGCCCTCGCGCCAGCTCTCGCGCAGCAGCACGGCGGGCGGCGAAGTGCGATTGGGTACGATCTCGATGAACATAGCCACAGGGAATCAAAGTCGATGCGTTGTCAAGGGCTAATTACATGGACACAAAAACGTGATTAAAACTGCCTTTCCGACGTCAAATCAACGCATTACCCCAATTTGAAATGAAAAGTTCGGTTTAGCCAAGCGCCACGGCGTGGTCTTGGTCGAAGGGTTCTCGGCGATCTGTGTAAATAAAAAAAAAGGGCCCGACACGGGCCCCGCTTGAGTTCGTCACCCCTCTCGGGTTTCTCGCCCTATAGCTGTTTAAGCAGTTTCTCCGCGCTGGTGTCCTCGAAGGCGCCGGCCGGGTCGATGTTCAAGGTCTTGACCACGCCATCCTCGACAATCATCGAGAACCGCTGATTGCGCAGACCAAGCCCCTTGCCCGTCAGATCCAGTTCCAGACCCGCCGCCTTAGTGAATACCGCATCGCCATCGGCCACCAATTCGACTTTGTCGCCGGTGTTCTGATCCTTGGCCCAGGCGCCCATGACGAACACGTCGTTCACCGCCGTGCAAACGATAGTATCGACACCCTTCGCCTTCAGGGCATCCGCGTTCTCGACGAAGCCAGGAAGGTGCTTGGCCGAACACGTCGGCGTAAAGGCGCCGGGGACGCCGAAAAACGCTACCGTCTTTCCGGCGAAAAGATCGTCGCTGTTGACCGGCTTGGGTCCGTCGGGCCCCATTTTCATCAGCGTCACCGATGGAATCTTATCTCCCGCTTTGATTGTCATTGTGTTCCCCCGTCCAGCATGAACCGTGATGCGGGCATTAGCGCCCGGTTGGTAGAGACATAGGCGATAGGACCGGTAAATTCAAAATTTTTCCGTGGCGCCCGGCTACCGCGGTTTTCCGGCGGCGCGATCGAGCGCGGTGAGCACGGCGTCCGCGGTCAGCAGTTCGGGCAACGCCTCGCCGTTCGGCAAGCCGGGACCGTATACGGCGTCGAATGGTATCCCGTAACGGCCGAACCCGGCGAGATACCGGGAGATCTCGTCGTCCGGCCGGGTCCAATCGCCGCGCATGGCGACGACATCGTCCGACCCAAGCTTTTCGCGCACCCCGCCTTTCGACAAAACCAGCGATTCATTGATCCGGCAGGTAATGCACCAGTCGGCGGTGACATTCACAAGAACGACGCGCCCCTCGGCGACCAGACCGGGGATCGCGGCTTCGTCGAACGGCGTCCACACGCCGTCCAGCGTGTCGGAGCTTCCATCCACCGCGCGCATGGGGATTGCCAGGGCGACAACGGCCAGGCCGATCGCCAACCAGCGGCCAAGCCTGGCGAGCGGGCGGTTCATGCGGGTGGCCACGTACATCGCCACGGCCATGGCCAGGGTCAACGCGCCGATGACGAACCCTCCGGTGGCGCCCACCTGGGCGGCCAGAACGCTCAACAGCCAGACACCGGTCGCCGCGAGGGCCACGCCGAGGATCCGCCGGAGAACGATCATCCAGGCGCCCGGACGGGGCAGCATGGTCGCGAGTTTGGGGACCGCCGCGACGGCCAGGTAGGGCGCCGCCAGGCCCAGCCCCAATACCGCGAAGATGGCGAAGATTTCCGCGGCGCCGCGTGACAGCGCGAAGCCAATGGCGGTTCCGAGGAAAGGGGCCGAGCAGGGGGTGGCGAGCAGGGTCGCGAGGGCTCCGGTCAGGAAGTGGCCGCCGAGACCATGAACGTGTCCGGCATGGACGCCGGCGTCGGCGATGGCTTCCGGCAACCGCACCTCGAAAAATCCCCACAGGTTGCAGGCGAACAGCGTCATCACCAGGATCATGGCGGTGAGAAACCATGGCTGCTGGAATTGCAATCCCCAACTCACCGAAGCACCCAGCGTTTTCATCGCCGCCAAGGTGGCCGCCAGGACCATGAACGAGGACAGGATCCCCAGCGCCGAGGCGATGAAGCTGAGCCTCACCCATCGTGGATCGCCGCCGCCATGGCCCATCGCGCCCAGCAATTTGATGGAGAGGACCGGCAGCACGCACGGCATCAGGTTGAGGATCAGGCCGCCCAGCAAACCAAAGCCCAGCATGACCAAAAGCGATGTCCGATCGGCGGGTATTCCGTCGGCCGGTTCCGTGTCCACCGCGAGCCGCCGTTCGACGCTCCGCTCTCCATCCACGAGGGTGGCCGTCAGATCCATTCCGGCAAGCGGCCGATCCATCGATTCAGCCCCGAAAACCGCGATGTTCAGGATGGCCGTCCGACCGTCGTTCGTCAGGGTGACGTTCGGCGGGCCGAAGGCCAGTTCAACGGGTCCCTCGATGAACGCGTCGGGTTTGGAGAACGGCGGCGTCGATGTGGCGGTCACGCGAAGCGTTGCGTCCACGCCGCTGTTCGAAACCGCCAACCGGTCGATCGCGAGGCCGTGGGCCCCGTTGTTTCCGGGCACGCGGTTTTCGAATTGGCTGATCAGGTGCGCGAATTGTCCCGGACGGGCCGGCCCCGCGGGCACCGTCAGCGCCAAATCGGCGGTGTAGGGAATGCAGATCTCGGAACAGGCCAGATAGTCGACCGCCGCGCGGAGCATTAAGGCCTCGCCGGGACGGCTCAGGCGCGCGGCAATGGGTAGAACAACTTCGTGCTTGTAACCGACGGTTTCGAGACCAAGGATGGAAAATCGGACGGGCGCCGGCCAGGACACGTGTGCTTCCGCCAGATTGGTCGAGCCTTCCCAATTAACACGCGGTGGGAACCCGGCGTCCCCCGGAGAGCGCCAGTACACTTTCCAGCCGTCGCTCAGTTCGAACTGCAGGCCGAGTTTTACGGTCTCCGGGTCGCCGACGGCGCCGGTCGCGCTGATCAGGCGCACGGCCCCGTGGTCGGTCCTGGCCCAATCCGATCCCTGGGCGAAACCGCTTCCCGGCGCCATGGCGCACGCGAGAATCGTTAGGCAAAAACACCCAATTATCGTGCGTATGGCGGATGCAACCTTCTTCCTTGAGTGGTTTATATCGAGCCACGGACTAAATAATAGTAAGAGCGGCATCAGCCCGGATGAATGAAGGCCACACTGTCGATCTTGCGTGATGTTGCCCTTCTCAGCGGTCCGCGCCCTACAAAGACGCGCCGGATTATGATAATATCGAGAATCAGGACGTTGAGGAATGCATGTCTGGCAATTCACGTGATGACAGTTATCTGGTCGGTCAGCTTTTGGTGGCGATGCCGGGCATGCAGGATACGCGGTTCGCCAAGACGGTCATTTACATGTGCGCCCACAATGCCGAGGGCGCAATGGGGCTGGTGATCAACCGAGCGCTCGATGCCTTGAGTTTTCCGGACTTGCTCGAACAATTGGACATCCAGACTTCCACTGCGCTGAATGACGTCGATGTTCATTTCGGAGGTCCGGTGGAAACGGGCCGTGGCTTTGTCTTGCATTCCCCGGATTACCTTCAAGAAGGAACCATGGTGGTGGCGGATGGGGTCGCCTTGACCGCCACGGTGGAGATTCTCAGGGCGATCGCATCGGGTAAGGGACCACAACGTCATCTCTTGGCGCTCGGGTACGCCGGCTGGGGACCGGGTCAACTCGACTCGGAAATCAAAGCCAACGGCTGGCTGAACGTGGGAGCCGACGAAGGCTTGGTGTTTGACACCGACCTGAATACGAAATGGCAACGGGCAATGGCCAAGATCGGCATCGATCCCAGTATGCTCTCGGAGTCCGCCGGGCACGCGTGAACGGCGGCGTGACGGTTGCCGGGAACGATCAGGCCAGCCGCTCCAGCACCGTGTCGTAGCTCTCCATATTTCCCAAGGGCCCCAGCACCGCCACCGTCGGCCGCGTGTTCACGAGTCGCCGGGCCACGCGGGTGACGCTGTCCGCGTCGACCGCTTCGACCTTTTCGACGATTTCGGGGACCGGCAACGGCCGGCCGAACACCATCAGCTGCCGCGCCAGTTGTTCGCAACGCGATGTGGTGCTCTCCAGGGACATCAGGATGCTGGATTTGAGCTGCGCCCGCGCCCGCGCCACCTCGTCCTCGCCGACGTGGGCGGTCACCTTGGCGATTTCCTCGCAGACCAGGGGGATGAGTTCCGCCACTTCGTTTTCACCGGTACCCGCGTAGATCCCGAACAGGCCGCTGTCCACGTAGGCGGCCGGAAAGCTGTAAATGCTGTAGACCAGCCCGCGTTTTTCCCGCACCTCTTGGAACAGACGCGAGGACATGCCGCCGCCGAACAGGGTCGACAACACCGATATCGCGTAGAAGTCGGGATCACGGTAGCCGAGGCCCTCGAAACCGAGAATGACGTGAACCTGTTCCAGGTCGCGTTGCTCGCGCCGGTCGCCGCCTTGGTAGCGGGCGGGTTCGCATCCGAAGTCGCCGCCGCTCGGCAGATCGGAGAATGCCTCTTCGACCAGTTCCACGAAGGTCCGATGCTCAATGCGGCCGGCCGCGGCGATCACCATGTGCTTGGCCTGGTAGCGATCGCCCATGTACCGGCAAAGCTGTTCGCGCGGCATGTCGCGGATCAGGTCCGCGGCGCCCAGAACCGACCGTCCCAGCGACTGGTCTGGAAACGCCGCTTCCTGGAAGCGGTCGAACACCACGTCGTCGGGGGTGTCCAGGGATTGCATGATTTCCTGCATCACCACCGTGCGTTCGCGGTCGAGTTCGTCGGCGTCGAGGGTGGCGTTCTGCACCATGTCGGAGATGATATCGACGGCGAGCCGCGCGTCCTCCTTCAGGACCTTGGCGTAGAACGCGGTGTATTCGCGCGATGTGTGGGCGTTCAGGTGTCCACCCACGGCTTCGATTTCCTCGGCGATGGCGCGGGCGTCGCGCTTCCGGGTCCCCTTGAAAACCATGTGTTCGAGCAGGTGCGAGATGCCGTTGATCTTCGGACTCTCATAACGGCTGCCGGTCTGGATCCAGGCGCCCACGGATAGGGTTTCCACCGCGTCCATCGGATCGGTCGCGACCCGCAGCCCATTGGGAAGTGTTGACACCTGAACTCTGCTCACGAAAAGCCACCCCGCTGGTTTAGTGCCCGCTCTTTCAATGTGTGTGAGATATGGTCTTCGACGGCAGACAATGCCACCGGCAAGACATGGTAACGCTCCGGCCGCTCGAACAGACCGGCGAGCCGCGCCGGCAGGGGCGGCCGAACGCCGGTCGCCGCCTCCACCGCGTCCGGAAATTTCGCGGGATGGGCCGTGGCGAGGGCCACGATGGGCACGGTCCGGCCGGCGCCGCGGGAGCGGGCGGCGGCCACGCCGATGGCCGAATGGGGATCGAGAAGCTCGCCGGTCTCCTCGAACACGGTGCGGATGACAGCCTTGGTCTGGTCGTCGTCGAACCGTTCCGCGTCGAAAACGTCCAGCGCCCGGCGCCAGAGGCCGAACGCCACTTCGAACATGCCCTCGTCGCGGAAACGCGTCATGGTCCGGCTCACGGCTGCGCCGTCGCGGTTATAAATTTCGAACAGCAACCGCTCGAAGTTGCTGGAGACCTGGATGTCCATGCTTGGGCTGATCGTGGGGGAGACCGCGCCCATCTCCATGCGGCCCGACGCGAAGAAGCGGGTGAGGATATCGTTGCGGTTGGACCCGATGACCAACCGCCGGATCGGCACCCCGATCTCGCGGGCGGCGTAACCGGCGAATACGTTGCCGAAGTTGCCGGTGGGCACGGCGAAATCGACTTGCCGCTCCGGCGCGCCGAGCCTGAGGGCGGCATGAACGTAGTAAACGATCTGGGCGACGATCCGCGCCCAATTGATGGAATTCGCCGCGCCGAGCCTGAAGCGATCGCGGAAATCGGCGTCGTTGAACATGGCCTTGACGAGGTCCTGACAGTCGTCAAAGGTTCCCTCGATGGCGATGTTGTGGACGTTGCCGGCGGCGACCGTGGTCATCTGCCGCCGCTGGACGTCGGAGACCCGTCCCTTGGGGTGGAGGATGAAGATGTCGATTGCGGCGCGGTCCCGGCAGGCCTCGATGGCCGCCGATCCGGTATCGCCGGAGGTGGCGCCGACGATGGTGATGCGTTCGCCACGGCGGGCCAGGATGAAATCGAACAGCCGGCTCAGCACTTGGAGCGCGTAATCCTTGAACGCCAGGGTCGGGCCGTGGAACAGTTCCAACAGCCATGTGTCCGCGCCGAGGGGCTTGAGCGGAGCCACGTCGGGATGGTCGAAACTTGTATAGGCGTCCACCGCGATGGCGTGGAGGTCGGCCTCGTCGATGGCGGGCGCGGCGAAGGGGGCGATGACGCGGGCCGCCAACGTTGGATAGTCCAGGGCCGACAGCGACCGCAGGTCCGCGGCGGAGAGCCGGGGCCAGGTCTCGGGCAGGTACAGGCCGCCGTCGCGGGCGAGACCGGCCAAGACCACGTCATCGAACGCGAGGACCGGCGCGATGCCGCGAGTGCTCACATATTTCACGGGTTCGGAACCACAGGCAAAAAGATCATGACTCCGTGGCTATACAATCGAGAACCGGTGGGCGCAAGGGCCGGTGGGCGCAAGGGATGGTGGTGGGCGCAAGGGATAGTCAATGCGTATAGCGCCGTTTCAGGTGCGCCTTGAAGATTTCCGGATCCAGAGGACGCCCGGTGGCCTCGATCACCAATTCACGAGCGGACAGCAGCGAGCCCTTGCCGTGGATGTGGGCGCGCAGCCAGCCTAGGAGCGGCTTGAAATCGCCGTTGGCGATCCCGGGTTCGATGGCCGGTTCGGCGCGGACGGCGGCGTTGAAGAACTGGGCGGCGGTCATGGCCCCCAGGGTATAGGTCGGGAAATAGCCCCAGGCGCCGTCGTACCAGTGGATATCCTGCAGACATCCGAGCCGATAGTTGGGCGGCGTCCGGCCCAATAGCCGCCGCATGCCGTCGTTCCAGGCGGCGGGCAGGTCGGCCGGTTCCAGGTCGCCGGCGATCATGGCGCGTTCCAGGTTGTAGCGGAGAATCACGTGGGCGGGGTAGGTGACCTCGTCGGCATCGACCCGGATGAACCCCGGTTGCACGCGGGTGTAGAGACGGTAGAGATTGTCGGCCTCCCAAGAGGGCCCGCTGCCCGCCAGCGCGCTCTTCATGATCGGTGCTGCGAAACCGAGAAATTCGCGCGACCGGCAGACCTGCATCTCGATCAGCAGCGATTGGCTCTCGTGCACGGCCATGCCACGGGCCTGTCCCACCGGCTGGCCTCGCCACTGCGCGGGCAGGCCGCGTTCATAGAGGGCGTGGCCGGTCTCGTGCAGCACGCCCATGAGGGCGGAGGTGAAATCCGCCTCGTCGTAGCGGGTGGTAATGCGGACGTCGTCGGGCGTGCCGCCGCAGAACGGGTGGAGGCTGACGTCGAGCCGACCATGGTGGAAGTCGAACCCCAAGCCCTCCATGAACCGCACGCCGAGTTCGCGCTGTTTCTCCACCGGAAACGGGCCCTTGGGGATCTCGGGGGTTCCGGCGCGGGCCTGATGTTCGAGGACATTCGCGAGAAAATCCGGCAGGAACGATTCGAGGTCGGCGAATACGCGGTCGATGTCGTTCGATCGGCCTTCCGGTTCGTATTCGTCCAGCAGGGCGTCGTAGGGAGATAGGCCCAGTCGTTCGGATTTGGCGGCGGCGGTCTCGCGGATGAGCGCCACCACCGTTTCGAGCTCGGGCAGAACGGCGGCGAAGTCGTCGTCGGCGCGGGCCGACCGCCATTTGGTTTCGCATGCCGACACCGCCCGCGACAGAGCGTCAACCTGCCGTTCGGTCAGGGCGGTGGCGTGCACCCAGGCGCGGCGCATTTCTCGGAGATTGGCTTTTCGCCACGGATCCAGGTCCGGCTCGGCATCGGCGGAACCGAGCATGTCTTCCATTTCGGGATCCGTGATCATGCCATGCCGCATGGCCTTGAGCAGGGCGAGCTGATCGCCGCGCGCGGCGGCGCCCCCTCGCGGCATCATCGTCGCCAGATCCCAATGCAGGATGGCTTCCACGTCGCCGAGAGCAAGGATGCGGCGAAAGCGGTCTTCCAGCCGCTGGTATACGGTGCGGGCCACGGTGGCGCTATAGCAACAGCAAGGCGGCGAGCGCGCGATCGGCCAGCAGAGCGAGGAAGATCAAGAAAAGGTATAGGATGCTGAACAGGAACATGGACCGCGCCACCGCCGGATCCGAGTTCTCGCCAGACCTTGACCGCGTGTCTGAGAAACAGGCCGCCCAGAACCACCGCCGCCGCGGCGTAAAGCGCGCCCGACATGCCGATCGCCACCGGCGACAGGGTCACCGGGATCAGAACCAGGGTATAGGCGAGCATCTGGTTTCGGGTCGAACGCTCCCCGGCCACCACCGGCATCATCGGCACCCCGGCGTTCTCGTAGTCGCCGCGGCGAAACAGCGCGAGCGCCCACGAGTGAGGCGGCGTCCATAGAAAAATGATCGCGAACAGGCAAACGGCGCCCAATCCCACGTCGCCGGTGGCCGCGGCCCAGCCGATCATCGGAGGAAGCGCGCCGGCCGCGCCGCCGATTACGATGTTCTGGGGCGTTCGCCGCTTCAGCCACATGGTGTAGAAGAACACGTAGTAGGCGATTGTCAGCGCCAACAGACCGGCCGCCAGGATGTTGATCAGGTACGCCATGGCCGCGACCGAGCCCACCGCCAGGGTCGCGCCGTACACCAATGCCGCCCGGGGCCGCATGCGGCCGGCGGGCAGCGGCCGGTTCATGGTTCGCGCCATGTCGCGATCGATATCGCGATCGTACCACATGTTGATGGCGCCCGATGCGCCGGCGCCCAAGGCGATACATAGGATGGCGGCCAATCCGGTGAGCGCATCGATGTGGGCCGGGGCCAGAAGCATGCCGACCATCGCCGTGAATACGACGAGCGACATCACCCGCGGCTTGAGCAGCAGCGCGTAGTCCTTGATCTGGAACCGTGGCTCGGTTCTGGCCGTCGTTGTCTTTAAGACGTCGACGGGTTGTAAACGGGCGTTCGACACCCTCTCTCCTCTCCTCTTCTCTTCTCTTTCTCTTCTCTGCTCTATTCCGGGCCCGTTTTCCGGGCGGCGGTCACTATAATCGCAAATCGTTTCGCGCGCTAATTTGTTTCCGGGGATCTGAACAGAGCCCTGGCCACCAACCAGATGAACAGGACGCCGCCGACCACGGCGAACAACGCGCCGATGCCGTTCAGCGTCATGCCGACGATGGCGCCCATCGCATCGAGCCCCTGGGCGTCTCCGGCCGTCTTGCGCGGGGCGCCGAAGCCGCCGGCCAGGAACAACCCGACGCAGGCCGCCAGTTGTCCGCCGGCGAACAAATATATCTGCGCGTAGATCGTTTTTCCACGGCCAAGTGGGCGTCCGAGGCGCGGAAGAAACACCTCGTAGAACAGGCCCATGAACGCCAGCGACACACCGGCGATGACGCCGTGGTAATGTGCCGGCGTGCGCGTGTCCGCGCCATCGACGAACAGCCCGAGGACGCCGCCGGCGGCAAACACCGCCATCGAGAGGATGAGGTACAGAAATGCAGGTTGGGTCCAAGGGAGAGGCCGGCGGATCCAGATCAGCGACCCCACGGCCACCATCAGCGACGGGACCGCCAAGGCGTATTGGAGATTGGTGAAGGCGAGCGTCTGTTCCGCGGAGAACGGCTCGAACACGAAATAAAACACCGGCGCCGCGGCGGCGGACAGGACCAGCAGGGCTACGGCGGTCGCCATGATGCCGGGGCCGGGAACGCGGCGGCCCGCCGCCGAGCTGGCCAAGACGCTCCAGCCCACGACCATGAGCAGCGTGTTCAGAAATTGCAGGACGTGTCCGCCGCCCCAGAACAAGTCCTCGTTGAAGGCGTGAGAGGGGGCCTGGCCTGCCAGGTCGACGAAAGCCAGGCCAAAACAGACCAGGGCGACGATAACGATTAGCCCGGCGCCCACCATCGGTCCTACCAGGGGAGTTCGTTTCGAAAGCGTGGGCCGGCTCAGCAACAGCCGGGCCACCGCCAGCGTCATGGCGACGCCCATCACGATCAGTCCGGCGTAATACAGCGGATCGATGATGACGGGGATATAGTTGTTCAGGGTGGGCTCGCCGCGATCGACCAGCGCCGGGATGAACAGCAGCGGAAACGCCGCGGCCATTCCCAGAACGGCGAGTTTTCCCAGCCAATCGAAACGGGGCGTCTCGACCACAGGGTCCCTCGCCGCCAGTTGCAGCAAGGCCCCGAAAACCGCGAGAAACCAGACAACGAACGAAAACACCACATGGATGACCAAGCCCTTGCGGAAGAATTCGAGCGGCCAGGGAAACACCGATTCGACGCCGGGAATACGCGAAACGGCGAGCAACGCGGCGAAGACGCCGGCGATGGCGAGCGATCCCACGGCCACCGCCGACCAGCCCCAAAGCTCCCGGCGGAAGGCGGCGTGGCTGATCGCCGCCGCGTTGAAGGTGTCCGAGCGCGGGGCGGGAATGGCGTTATCCATTGACGTTTAAACCATTGGCGTACGGGCCGGCGGGGTCGGGGTACAGGTGGACGGCCATGACGTAGACCACGACGCCGGAGACGGCGACGAACATCCATAGCGGCCAAGTCCATCGGGCGAAGCGCTTGTGCCGCGGATATTGTCCGCTCAGCGCCCAGTAGGCGGTGAGGGGCACGAGCGGCGTGATGACCGCAGCAATCAGAATGTGGACGATCAGCAGCGTGAAGTAAATGGGCCGCACCGGCCCTTCCCCTCCGAATTTCGCCAATCCGGCGTTGAAATGGTACGTGAGATAGGTGGCGAGAAAGGCCACCGATACGACCAGGGCCCCGATCATGCAGGCCCGGTGGCGTTTACGGTCGCCATTCAGAATGAAATAGAGCGCCGCCGCCAAAAACAGGATCGTCGCGCCGTTGAGGGCGGCGTTGATGTGGGGAAGATCGGTTATGTCAGGCACGCATCGATTCTTTCCGGGACAAGATCCTCGAGGAAAAGGCCATGCCTAACCGGACCCCACCTTGACGAAGATACTGACGTACATGAACAACGCGGCGCCCGTCAAAATGGCCGCCAAAACCCACTTATTCATCGGGAATGTCCTCAATCATCTCGCATCCACAACGGACGGCATCATTGCCGCGCCGTGGAGGAAAATCAACCCGGGCGCCTTCGAAGCGCCAAAACATTGCAAAATGAAAACACGCATGAAGATCCGGCGCGTTGTTGCGGGTGCGAAAGAAAATCCTTTTCATGAAATTTCTCTCATGTTAGCTAGATTACGGTCTCGTTTCCCGATAGGATAAGGCGTAACAATGCTACCCCGGCTTATGGCCGGGGAGGCGGATGCGACTGGCCCTGAAGGGTCGGCGACGAACTGTGAGCTTATCCGAATAAGTGCAATTCGGATCGGTGTGGGTGGGGAATATGTTTGGAAAATTGAAGTTTTTTTTACCGCTGCTTGCGTTGAACATCGTGGGATGGATGGGCGAGGCCGCGTCGGCGGAAGGCCGGGCGACACCCTGGCAGATGAACTTTCAGGACGCGGCGTCGCCGGTCATGGAGGAAGTTCACGACTTCAACACTTTGTTGCTGGTGGTCCAAGGGGTGATCGTGCTGCTGGTGTTGGCGGTCCTTGCGTATGTCTGCATTCGCTTCAACGCCAAGCGCAATCCCGTGCCGTCCAGGACCACCCACAATACGCTGTTGGAGATCGTATGGACGGCGGTTCCCATCGTGATCCTGGTGATTATCGCCGTCCCCGGAATGCGGCTCCTGTATTTTCAGGACAAAGCGCAGGATTACGACATGACCCTGAAGGTCACCGGCCATCAATGGTACTGGTCATACACCTATCCGGACCAAGGCGATTTTCAGTTCGACAGCATACTCGTTCCCGAGGACGACTTGGAGGAGGGGCAGCCGCGCCTGCTCACCGTGGACAACCGGGTGGTTCTGCCGGTCGACACCAATATTCAGGTTCTGATCACCTCGGACGATGTCATTCACGACTGGGCGGTGCCGGCGCTCGGAATGAAGATCGACGCCACGCCCGGACGCGTCAACGAACGGTGGGTGCGGATCAACGAGGAGGGAACCTATTACGGAATGTGCTCCGAACTGTGCGGGGTCAATCACGGTTTCATGCCGATCCAAGTGGAAGCGGTCTCGAAGGAGGCCTTCGCCGAGTGGGTGGAGCAAGCCAAGGAACAGTTTGCGCGAAATGACCGGCCGGGCGTCGATCTGGTCGAGGCGGGCCCAAAGAGGCGCTAGAAACGCAAGCATCGGGCGAGAGAGAAGGAATCGAGAGAATGGCATACGGAGTTGCTGCGGCACACGGGGACCACGAACACCATCCCACGGGATGGCGGCGATGGTTGTATTCCACCAACCATAAAGACATCGGCACGATGTATATCTGGTTGTCGTTCACCGCCGCCATCATTGGCGGGCTGATGTCTTGGTATATCCGTCTCGAACTGGCCCATCCGGGCATTCAGTACATCGATAATTTCCAGTTCTACAATGTGCTGGTGACCGCCCACGGTTTCCTGATGGTCTTCTTCGTGGTGATGCCGGCGATGATCGGCGGGTTCGGCAACTGGTTCGTGCCGCTGATGATCGGCGCTCCGGACATGGCCTTTCCGCGGATGAACAACATCAGCTTCTGGCTGCTGGCCGCCGCGCTTGTTCTGCTGGTTCTCTCCACGATCGTCGGCGACGGCCCCGGGACGGGTTGGACCGTGTATCCGCCGCTGAGCAGCGCGGCATTTCAGCCGGGACCGTCGGTGGATTTCGGCATCCTGGCGCTGCACGTGGCGGGCGCTTCGTCCATTCTTGGCGCCATCAACTTCATCGTGACGATTTTCAACATGCGCGCGCCGGGCATGACCATGCACCGGATGCCATTGTTCGTATGGGCCATCCTGATCACCGCCTTCCTGTTGCTGCTGGCCCTTCCCGTTCTCGCGGGCGGCCTGACCATGCTCCTGACCGATCGCAATTTCGGAACGACGTTCTTCGCCCCGGAAGGCGGCGGCGATCCGGTCCTGTGGCAGCACCTGTTCTGGTTCTTCGGCCATCCGGAAGTGTATATCATCATCATTCCGGCCTTTGGGATCATCAGCCAGGTGGTTTCCACCTTTTCCAAGCGGCCGGTGTTCGGCTACCTGGGAATGGCGTACGCCATGATTTCCATCGGCTTTGTCGGCTTCATCGTGTGGGCGCACCACATGTTCACCTCCGGTCTGAACGTGGACGCACGGGCGTATTTCACGGCCGCCACCCTGATCATCGCCGTCCCGACTGGAATCAAGATCTTCAGCTGGCTGGCGACCATGTGGGGGGGCTCCCTGGAATTCAAGGCGCCGATGCTCTACGCCATGGGGTTCATCTGGCTGTTCGTGATCGGCGGCGTCACAGGGGTGATGTTGGCCAATGGCGGCATCAGTTTCACCGTGCACGACACCTATTACGTGGTGGCCCACTTCCATTACGTGATGGCGATCGCGGCGATCTTCGCCATGTTCGCCGGCTGGTTTTACTGGATCGGCAAGATGATCGGCCGCCATTACCCGGAGGGGTTGGCGCAGGTGCAGTTCTGGGTGTTTTTCGTCGGCGTCAACGTGCTGTTTTTCCCGCAGCACTTCTTGGGGACCGCCGGCATGCCGCGCCGTATCCCCGATTATCCGGATGCCTATTGGGGCTGGAACTACGTCAGTTCCATCGGCGCCCTGATCACGGCGGTGGGAACGATCATGTTCTTCTACATCGTTTGGGTTACTTACCGTTCCGGCAAGCCGGTGACCTTGGCCAATCCATGGGGCGAAGGCGCCACGACGCTGGAATGGAGCGTGCCGTCGCCGGCGCCATTCCACACGCACGAGGAACTGCCGGTCATTAGCGGCGGCGGCTACGGCCACGCGGCG
This sequence comes from uncultured Alphaproteobacteria bacterium, assembly GCA_963771545.1. Lineage (GTDB taxonomy): Bacteria > Pseudomonadota > Alphaproteobacteria > Rhodospirillales > Defluviicoccaceae > CAKZLS01. The sequence continues at coordinate 1,555,231 of CAVYTX010000002.1, read as the reverse complement.
CCCGCCGAGTAGGCGGTAACGTCGAAAGCATGGTTGAGCGAACGACATGAACGGGCCCGGCCGAAAGAAAACCCTAACCGCGGCGGTGCTGTTCGGCATCGCCGGCGGGATGGTCGGGCTGTCGTTCGCCTCGGTGCCGCTTTACCGGTTGTTTTGCCAGGCGACCGGCTATGGCGGCACACCCAAGACCGAAGCGGTATCGGCGCCGACGGCCATGTCCGATACCGTTGTCACGGTGAACTTCGACGCCAACGTCAACTCGGACCTGCCCTGGGAATTCAAACCGGTTCAGCGCAAGGTCCGGATCCGGTTGGGCGAGGAGTTTCTGGCGCACTATACGGCGGCGAACCTCGGGGATAGCCCGGTGACGGGCACCGCGACGTTCAGCGTGGCGCCATACAGCGCCGCGCCGTATTTCAGCAAGATCGAGTGTTTCTGTTTCACCGAGCAGACGCTGTCACCCGGCCAGGAAGTGGACATGCCGGTCTTGTTTTATGTGGATCAGGCGATATTGGATGATCCCGACGCCAAGGATGTGAAACTCATCACATTGTCCTATACATTCTACCGTTCCGACGAGGAGAAAACCGACAAGGGCGGACCCAAGGTCGCGAAAGCGGACGATCGCGGTCGCGACGGCGGCTGATCAATAAACCGATAGTGAACAAACCGATATTGAATTCGGGGGAGCAAGATGGCGAGCGAAGTAAAATCACATCCGTTCCACATGGTGGATCCGAGTCCGTGGCCCGTGGTCGGCACGGTCGCGGCATTCACGATCGCGACCGGCGGAATTTGGTACATGCACGAGAGCCAGCCGTGGCTGCTGGTTCTCGGCTTTGCAATCCTCCTGTTCACGTTCTATGTCTGGTGGCGGGATGTGGTGCGCGAAGCAAACGCCGGACACTACCACACGCCGGTGGTGCAACACGGCCTACGGGTCGGCATGCTGCTGTTCATCGCGTCCGAGGTCATGTTCTTCTTCGCCTTCTTCTGGGCCTTCTTCAACGCCACCGTACCGGCCATCAACAGAGTCGCTCACGAGGTCTGGCCGCCGGAAGGCGTCATTCCCTTCCATACCTGGGGCCTGCCCTTCCTGAACACGCTGATACTGCTCACGTCCGGCGCGACGGTCACCATCGCCCATCACGCCATCCGTCACAATGATCGCAAGAAAATGGCCTTCTGGATCCTGATGACGGCGATCCTAGGTCTGATTTTCACAACCTGTCAGGCTTACGAATACGGGCACGCGGCGTTCGGTTTCACCGATGGGATCTATTCGTCGACCTTTTACATGGCCACCGGATTCCATGGATTTCATGTGATCGTCGGCACGATCTTTCTGTTGGTTTGCTTCTTCCGCGCGAGGGCCGGCCACTTCACCGCCGAACAGCATGTGGGCTTCGAGGCGGCGGCCTGGTACTGGCACTTCGTCGACGTGGTCTGGCTGTTCCTGTTCACCGCCGTGTACTGGTGGGGGAGCGCGGGCTTCCAGGGTCATTAGGCCAGGCCCAGTGCGGCGGGTTCATTAGGATAGTGAGTGCCGGTATCGGCAACGCGGGGGAAGATCGCTCAACGGCAAGCATTCTGGCGTCCGGTTTTCGCGGACGTTGCCCGCGATGCGGCCGGGGCCGGTTGTTCGATGGACTGCTGACGGTGACCGAACGGTGCGGAGTCTGCGGTCTCGAGTTTAGCGGTCATGACGCCGGAGACGGTCCCGCGGTCGCCGCCGTTTTTATCCTCGGGGTTTGGATCATCGGCTTGGCGTGGGTATTGGAGGTGTATCTGGCACCGCCGCTCTGGGTGCACGCGGCGATCTGGATTCCGCTGACGGTGATCGGTTCCATTGTCCTTTTGCGGCCGTTGAAGGGAATGACGGTGGCGTTGCAGTATCGATTTCGCGCCGTCGACGAACCGGAAAGGCCCGGCGGAACCTGAGGCGGCGCGATCGAGGTCGCCGATGATCCCCATGGCGATCGCCAACAAGAGACCAACAAACGCATTACGAGCAAGGGCTTGAGACACGCCATGACCACGACCGAAAACGGCACTTATCAGCTTCCCGTCGATATCCGGACCGTTGACGTCGATCGTTCGGGGCACTGGCTCGCCGCCGGTTGGCGCGATTTCTTGGAAACTCCCCGCGTCAGCCTGATTTATGGCGGGGCATTCGTGATTGTCAGCGTCCTGCTCACGTTCGGGCTGATCTTCGCCGGGCTTGGCTCGCTGGTCCTGCCCCTGGCCGGCGGTTTCGTCATGTTGGCGCCTATTTTGGTGGTCGGGCTGTATGACGTCAGCCGCCGGTTGGAACAAGGGGCGGACGTGTCGTTCCGCCATGTGTTTTCGGCGTTTCGCGACAACGTCGGTCAGCTCTCGGCCATGGGCGTGGTGCTGCTGATCCTCTGGTTCGTGTGGGTGGAAGTCGCGATCGCGTTGTTCGCCATATTCTTCAACCAGGCGCCGCCGCCGTTGAACCGGTTTTTCGAGGATATCGTGTTTTCGTTGGAAGCCGCGCCGTTTCTGCTGATCGGCGCCGCCCTCGGTGCCGGTCTTGCGACCCTTATTTTTACCATCACGGCGGTTTCCATTCCGATGATGTACGATCGCGAGGTGGACGTGGTCACCGCCATCGGCGCCAGTATTCTCGCCGTTCGCGCCAACTGGCGGGTGATGTTCGGCTGGGCGGCGTTGATCATGGCCATAACCGTGGCCGGTGTCCTGTCGTTTTTCCTCGGTTTGGCGGTGGCGTTGCCGGTGCTCGCTTACGCCACGTGGCATGCGTATCGCGATCTGGTGGCCGCTCCCCACGCGCTTCCCACGACCGATTCCGAAGGGTTCGGATCCGGGATCTAAAACCTAGCGAACCGCGCGAGATGTCGATAGGGCGGATGTGTCCGGAGGCGACTATCCTCCAGCGGTCCGCCGACCGTGAAATGATAAAGGCACTGCCACTCAGTAGAGATTGGCCCCAACCCGAGCAACCGGTGCATCAGGTCGTCGAAGAAGCATCCAATCCCGGTCGCGCGCACGCCGTGCGCTTCCGCTTCCAGATAGAGGACCTGACCGATCATGCCTGTTTCCCAGAACAGGCGCCGATAGGCCCAAGGACCGTCCCCGCCGATGGCGCGGTCGAACTCCGCGATCATGCCGAGGCTGAACGCCCCGTCCGCCGCGATGGCCTGGCCGCAACTGATGGCGGCGGCGGCATCCCGTAGGTCGGCGCCGGGCATCAGCGCGTATAGGGGAAGCCGGACGCCGGGAACGGGTTGCCACCTCAGGTAGTCGGCCGAGCAGACGGCGCGGAAGGCGGGCAGCCGCTCCGGATCGCGGGCCAGAAGGTAAAGCCCGGGCTCCATGTCCGTGACCCGTTGGACGAACAGGCATAAGAAGACCGCCGGCGGAAACGGGAAAGCGTCCCAAGGCGGAAGCTCCGGGTCGGGCATCGTGCGGGCCAACATGGCGCAAAAAGCGGCCCTCGGGATCGCGGTCTGTGCGTCCATGGCCACGGCGCTGCGCCGTTGGCGAATGATGGCGGCGGCGTCGGCGGCCGGGACGGATGCGGGTTGGGCATCGGTCGAGGTACCGGAGGATGAGGCGGCGGCGCGGTCATAGGAAGCGTTTTTGCTCCGGGTTTTAACGGCCGCCGTTGCGACGCTCTCCAGGGCCGGCCAGGGGACATGCTCGCGGCTCAGGCGGTTGGCGCGACCCCGCCATTCCGCTCCGGCCATGGGTTTCGCAAGGCTGGCATCGAACCTCGGCGCCGTCGCCCTCGGTCCGAGGGCGTCGAGAACCAGCAGGCAGTCGGGATGCTCCCTTTCGGCGTCATCGAAATCCCCGTCCCGGTCGAGCCCCAGCAGGGCCGCCACATCGGTGTCGGCTGGATCGGTGAGAACCGCGAGGGTCCAGCCCAGCACCCGCGCGGCGAACCTCAGCGACGCGATGGCATGGCCGGCGTCGTGCTGGCAGTAGCGGTAGGCGCGCTCGCCGTATTTCCACGCTTCCCGCCAGTGCACGGAACTCAGCCCCACCAGCGCCCGCCCTTTGCCGAGCCATGCCCGTAAGGAGTCGTGACCCCCGTCCGGAAACCGGCACCGGCGTTCGAGTGCGTGTTCGCATGGGGCGTAGTGGTACACGCCCGGCTCGGGAGCGCCGGGCCGTCGGTCGGCGATCACCAGATAGCCCTCGGTCGGATGCAGGTTGCCGCTGGAAGGATTGTTGCGCAACGGCCATCGACTGCCCTGGTATTCCTTCCATGCGCTGAGGCCAAGGCCGAGCTCGAACAGCAGGCCGAGAGACTCGAGATCGAGCGGCCGTGGATCGGAGGCGGGAGGACGATAAAGCGCTTCGTAGGAACAGAGGCCGGTTCCCGACATCAGCGGCAGCGGCGCCAAGTCGGCATCGGCGTAGCGTCGAAACGGATCGGGCTGGTTGGCCCAGTCCAAACCACCCGGTCCCGGCGCGTACCGTTGGGGCCGATGCTTGGTCACCGCGTGATAACGGTACACCGTAGTCACCGTGTGTTCAGGCGTCACGGGTTTCCTGTCGCTGTTCATTTCTTACTATCTCGATAGACAACGCCGCGTATCACAGGCGGGCAGCCGGCGCCAGGGCCGCGGTGAATTTGCGGCGAACCCATCGCGTGCTGGCAATGTGTCATTGCAATATCTATGTGTAGGAAATGGCCCTCGGCGGTGAACCGGGAAGGAAAGACCACGGGAAAGGCACGGATCATGGCGGCTCAACGGGTTGGAAACGATAAGTCCAATGACGCGCCCGACGGCGTCAACGAAGCGTGGGCGGCGCTGTTCGAGCGCGGCAAGAAGGTTTCCGAGCTCTACCAAAAGCGCATAAAGGAAGACGACGGGTTTTCCGTCGCCGATCCGTCCATCGTCGGCAAGGTCTTTCTCGACATGGCCCAGCACCTATTCGCCAACCCGGCGAAGATGCGCGAGGCTCAAACCGATCTCGCCACCGACTACGCGCGGCTTTGGCAGGCCATGGAGGCCGCCCGCAAGGGTCTTCCCGTGGAACCGGTTGCGGAGGCCGACCCGGGCGACCGGCGTTTTAAGGACGGCGAGTGGGCCCAAAATCCCGCTTTCAATGCCATCAAGCAGTACTATCTGCTCACGTCGCGGTGGATTGAGGGCTTGGTGGACAGCGTCGAAGGGCTCGATCCCAAGTCGCGCCAGAAGGCGCAGTTCTATACCCGGCAATTCCTCAGCGCCATGGCGCCCACCAACTTCATCGCCACCAATCCGAAGGTGATGCGGGCGATCCAGCAGACCGAGGGCGAGAGCCTGCGCAAGGGCCTGTCCAACCTGCTCGACGACGTGGAGCGCGGCAAGGGCCGGCTGCAGATCTCGCTGACCGATCTCGACGCCTTCACGCCGGGCGAAAACATCGCCGCCACGCCCGGCAAGGTGATCTATCAGAACGACCTCATGCAACTGATCCAGTACGACCCGGCGACGGAGACGGTGCACCGCCGCCCATTGCTGATCGTGCCACCGTGGATCAACAAGTTCTACGTGCTCGATCTGCAGCCGAAGAACTCGTTCATTAAGTGGGCGGTCGACCAGGGCCATACGGTATTCGTCATTTCATGGGTCAATCCGGACAAAACGTTGACCCGTAAAACGTTCCACGACTACCTGCTCGAAGGTCCGATGGCGGCGCTCGACGCCATCCACAAAGCCACCGGCGAAGCCAAGGTGAACGCCATCGGCTATTGCATCGGCGGTACGCTGCTGGCGTGCACGCTCGCCCACATGGCGGCCAAGGGCGACAAAAGGGTCGTTTCGGCCACGTTCTTCACCACCATGGTGGATTTCGCCGATCCCGGCGAACTCGGCGTGTTTATCGACGACGACCAGATCGGCATGCTCGAAAAGCACATGAAGAAGAAGGGGTACATGGACGGCGCGCAGATGGCCCAGGTGTTCAGCATGTTGCGCGAAAACGACCTCATCTGGTCGGCCTTCGAGAGCAACTACATGCTCGGCAAGGACCCGCGGCCCTTCGACCTGTTGTACTGGAACTCGGATTCTACCCGCATGCCGGTGATGATGCACGGCTTCTATCTGCGCGAAATGTACCTCAATAACCGGCTGATCGAACCGGACGCCTTGACCGTCGCGGGAACGCCCATCGATCTTCGACGCATCAAACAGCCGTCGTACATTCTCTCGACGCGCGAGGACCACATCGCGCCGTGGCGGTCCACCTATTCCGCGACACAGCTCTATTCGGGACCGGTCAAGTTCGTGCTTGCCGGGTCGGGCCACATCGCCGGCGTGATCAATCCGCCGTCGGCGAACAAGTACGGCTACTGGACCCACACGCGGAAGGTGAAAACCCCGGATACGTGGCTGAAAGGCGCCAAACACACGGACGGTTCGTGGTGGCCCCATTGGGACGCCTGGGTCGGCCGCCATGGCGGCGGGCAGGTAGACGCCCGTGTTCCCGGTTCGGGAGAGCTCAAGGCGATCGAGCCGGCGCCGGGCTCGTATGTGCGAATGAAGTCGATCGATTAGCTATCTGCCTGGGGCGCCGCTTTGGTTCTGGTTCTGGTTCTGGTCCCCGACTTGGCCTTGACCGCCGGGTCGGTTTTTTCTTTCGGGTCCGGTTCCCGCGCGTCGTCCGGACTCGCGAACTGCTTCGCGGAAGGCGGCGACTCGGCCTTCCCGGCATGCCAGAACGGCCTGTTCGTGACCAGATCCTCCCACAATTTCGACAAGTTCTGCTCGCGGTTATTGGATACGTGATTGTGCCAGCCCAAGACCAGGCCCGTGGCGTAGGCCGCCTGGGCGCGTCTCTTACCCTTTTCGTGCTTCGCTAATCCGGCCAACAGCTCACGGGCGACGGCGAGGTCGTTGTTGGCGCCCAGATCGTCTTGCAGGGTCTTGAGGGCGTCGACGAAAACAACGGATGCCTGCTTGGGATAGAGCGAGCGGAAAAATTCGGCGGCATACCGCATTTTCTTGATCTCGATCCGAAGCTTATGGCGCCGTTCGTCGTTTAGCTCGTGGAAATCTCGTCCGGCGTCGACGACGGCCTGAAAGTGCTGTTCCAGAAAGCCGTGGGCCACGTCGACGGCCGGACCCCGCATCTTTTCGCTCGCCTCCAACGTATTGCCATCATGCCAGCTTCGCCCTTCCGCCCAGGCGCGAAGCAGCATCATCAGTCCGAAATATCGCCGGGACCGGAGCGCGCGCTGGGCCTTTTCATAACCTTTGTCGCAATGCCGTTCAGCCCGTTCTCGCAGCACCGCCACGCCCGGCTCCTCCGGTAGATCGTCCATGACCGGACCGAGCACTTCGCAGACGAAGACATCCCAATCGCGAGCCGGCCCGAATTCCCCGATCAGCCAGCGAAGCTCGCGGTTGAGATGCTTGCGCTGCTCGTTCGGAATGAGGTCCCCGAATAGGCTCAGGCAGGACCGCAGCCGGCGGCTCGCCACGCGAATTTGATGAACACCCTCTTCGTGGGCGCGATTAAGGACACAGGCTTCGTTGCCCCGAAGGTGATCGACGCAGCCGAGCACGATTTCCGCCAGGGCTTCTTCGGCGGTCGTCGCCGGGGCCAAAACCGGAGCCTTTCCCTTATTCCAAGTCGCGCCGTCGTTGTTAATTGCATCCATGGCGACCGTCTTGTTGCCGGTGAACACGCTCAGCTTACCTCCGCCGGTCCGTTCCCCTCATGGGTTCCCCCTGAACTGGAGCACAATGCGGGCTTTCCCCCTCTCGTTTCTCGAACCTGCCAAACGCATGCGCAACAAGGTTGCCCCGCCGGGGTCTTATTGCAAGCGCTTTTCTTGCGGGGGAAGCATGCTTTGCGGGCGTGCGCTCAGGCTTGGATTGTCCGCTGTGCCGGCACCGAAAAGGTCCGCAACCGAGAGTGTTCGTTTCGCGGCGCACCCAGATGTTTGCCGTGGCCAAAAAATAGGGGCATATTGGCGCCATGAAACAACCGCCCGCCACCGAGGCCAAGGGTGCAATTCGGTCCTAACCCCGACCAGGCGATCTCCGGCCAACTGGAACTGCTGGCCGCCATGGGGCAGGATTTTGCCGCTTCCCGCGACATCGAGGACACGCTCAAACGCGCCCTCGTCCGCATCACCCAGTATTTGAACGCGGAGAGCGGAGCCCTGTTTCTGCTCGACGAAAAAAAGGGCACGCTGACCTGCACCAGCTGTTTCGGCGTTACCGAGATCACCGGCTTGCGGCTGCGAAGCGATCAGGGCGTGGTCGGCCGCTCGGTCCAGAACAACGCCGGCGAAATCGTTCGCAATGCCGCTAACGACCCCGATTTTTACGACGGCATCGATCAGGAAACCGGCATCACCACCCAATCCATCCTGTGCGCGCCCATCAGCATTCAGAACCAACGCATCGGCGCCATCGAACTGATCAACAAGAAGGGAGGGGATCCCCAATTCACCGCCAACGATCTGCGAATCCTCGAAAGCATGGCCGCGTCGGCGGGGCTCGCCATTCTCAACGCCCGCATGGCCGAGGCGCTGGTGGAACAGGAGCGCGTGCGGCGCGAACTCGAACTCGCGGGCGAAATCCAGCGCAACCTTCTTCCGGAGCCACGCGGCGCCGATTTTCCCATTTGCGGCGCCAATCTGCCGGCCCGCCAGGTGTCGGGAGATTTCTACGATTTCTTCGATCTGCCCGATGGCCGCATCGGCTTCAGCGTCGGCGATGTTTCGGGAAAGGGTATGAACGCGGCGCTGCTGATGGCCAAGACGGCCAGCCTGTATCGCTGTCTGGGCAAGACCAACCCTCATCCCGGGCCGCTGCTGGCCCGGATCAACGCGGAGATCTGCGAAACCGCCACGCGGGGCATGTTCGTCACCATGGTGGGCGGGGTTTACGACCCGGCGTCGGGATGGGTCCGGTTGGCCAATGCCGGTCATGAGCCGCCGCTGCTTCACCGGCGCGACGGATCGTTCGCCTCCATTCCGGCCGACGCGCCCCCCCTGGGGATCACGACGGAGCCCGGCGTATCCGGACACTTCCCGGAGGTCGAAGTCCACCTCGATGGCGGTACGCTGTATGTTTTTACCGATGGCGTCACCGAGGGGTATCTGGAAACCGGCGCGACGCTGCAGGTTTCCGGACTCGAACGGGCCATCGGCGAGCATGGGACCTTGCCGTTGCCCGATCGTGTCGACGCCATCGCCAATCTGTTCAAAAGCGCCGGAGGCTTGTTGCGGGACGATGTGACCCTGCTGGCGGTGGACGACGGACTGGGCGCCGCCGAACGGACGGGCGTGCTGGGAGATCGTGCGGCGTCGCCGGAAAACAGCCGCGACGAGCGACTGTTCAGGATCGAGGTTCCGGCGCGCGCCGATCGTTTGAAGCTGGTGCGCGCCCTGGTTTCGGAGGCCGCGTCCGATCGTGGATGCCACGAGGACCTGGTCCGCGACCTGACGATCGCCATCGACGAAGCGTGTCAGAACGTCATCCGTCATGCCTACGGAAACGATGCGGGACGGATGATCCTGGAGGCCAGGGAGCAGGGGGACAACCTCGTCTTTTTTCTGCGGGATTTCGCGCCGCCCGTGGATGTCAGCCGGGTCTGCCCGCGCGACCTCGAGGACCTTCGCCCCGGCGGGCTCGGCACTCACCTCATGCGCGCGGTGCTGGACGAGGTCGAATTCATGCCGCCCCCCGAAGACGGAGGGAATATCCTGAAAATGACGAAACGGATTTCGTGAGAACGGGCCATGAAGCATAGAGTGCCATGAAGCATAGGGTGAAAGAAAGACGGGGCAGCATCGTCGTGGCGCTGGAGGGCGACATCGACCTGGAAGGCTCGCCGGCCGCGCGCAAGGTTTTGCTCGAAGCCGTTGGGCTGGGACAGCCGGTGTACGTGGATCTCTCCGGCGTCAGCTACATCGACAGCTCCGGGATCGCGTCGCTGGTGGAAGCGTTGCAGCGGGCCCGCCACGGCGGAACCGGTTTCGCGCTGGCGTCGGTCAGCGACGCGGCGCGCCGGGTTCTGGAACTGGCCCGTTTGGACCGGGTCTTCATCATACACGCGAGCCTGGACGACGCTTTGTCCGGGACCGGCCGATAAAGCCGAGGACTCCCCATGGCAACCCTCCCCGCACGGCCGCCCGTGATCCGAATGTTCGATCGGGTCGGACGATCGGCCGTGGGCGCGGTCGAGCTGATGGGCAGGGGCGCCGGACTGGTCGTCGAGAGCGTCTACTGGCTGATTTTGGGTCCCCGGCGCCGCCAGCCGGTGCGGGCGCGGGCGGTGTTCGCCCAGATGATGGAAATCGGCGTCAAGGCGATCCCCATCGTCGGCGTCATGGCGGCGACCATCGGGGTCATGCTGGCGATCCAGGGCATCTATACCCTCAGGATCTTCGGCGCCGAGTCGCGGGTCACCATCGGCATCGCGCTGTCGATGACGCGGGAGTTCGCGCCGCTCATCACCGGGATCCTGGTGGCCGGCCGGTCGGGATCCGCGCTGGCCGCCCGCATCGGGACGATGAAGATCAACCAGGAACTGGACGCGCTCAGCGTCATGGGGATCAATCCGGTTCGCTATCTGGTGGTTCCCGCGCTGCTCGGCTGTCTGGTGATGGTGCCGGCGCTGACCATCTTCAGCGACATCGTCGGACTGGCGGCGGCCGGAGCCTACGTGGGGGTCGAACTGGGCATGACCATGGCCGCCTACGGCGACGAACTCGTCACCATACTCACGGAAAACGACGTCCTCCACGGGGTCGGAAAGAGCGCCATCTTCGCGGTGCTGATCGCCGTCATCGGCGTCCTGAACGGCGCCTCGGTGAGCGGCGGGGCCGAGGGCGTCGGGCGCTACACCACCCGGGCGGTGGTGCAGTCGATCGCGGCGATCGTCATCACCGACATGCTGTTCGTGTTCGTGGTGACGCGGTGAATACCGCGGCTACAAACGCGGAGGCCGTCAACGCAGGGACGGTGATCGAGGTCCGCGACCTGATCACCCACTACGGTCCGCGGCAAATTCTGAAGGACGTCGATCTCGACGTTTACGAAGGCGAGATCATGGTCATCATGGGCGGGAGCGGCTCGGGCAAGAGCACTCTGTTGCGGCACATGCTCGGGCTCGAGACGCCCGCGTCCGGCACCGTCCGGGTCCTCGAAACGGACATCGCCACCGCCGGTTCCAGGGAACTCGCGGATCTTCGAAAGAAGATCGGCGTCGCCTTTCAGGGCGGGGCCTTGTTCAGCTCCATGAGCCTCGTCGAGAACATCGTCCTGCCGCTCGTGGAGCATACCGGCCTGGATCCCGTTACCATGAAAATCATGGCGCGATTGAAGCTGGAGGTCGTCGGCCTCGCCGGCTTCGAGGATCTCAGGCCCTCGGAGCTCTCGGGCGGCATGATCAAGCGGGCGGCCTTCGCCCGCGCCATCGTCATGGATCCGAAGATCCTGTTCTGCGACGAGCCGTCCGCGGGCCTCGATCCGGCGGTGGCGTCCGCCATCGACGATCTCATTCTGGATCTGCGGGACGCCATGGGCATGACCATTGTCGTCGTGACCCATGAATTGGAGAGCGCGTTCAAGATCGCCGACCGGATCGCGGTGCTGGATAGCGGCACAATCCTGTTCGTGGGCACGGTGGCGGAGGTGCGCGGCCATCCCAGCGAGCGGATCCAGAACCTGCTCAACCGGCGCGCGGAGGATGACACCATCGACCCCGATGGCTACTTGGACCGCCTTATGCGTGGACACGGTCCGCACCCCGGCGAGAGAGGGCGATAGATGAATGGCAAGCTCAATTATGTGGTCGTGGGCGCCTTCGTCCTGGCGATGCTCGTCGCGCTGGTGGTGTCGCTGGCGGTGCTGATGGGGCGCACCGGGGCCACCGACGACTATCACGCCGTTTATCGCAACGTCACCGGCGTGAAATTCGGCACCCAGGTGCTCTACGAGGGCTATCCCATCGGTCAGGTGCAAGACGTGACCCCGGAGCCGGTGGAGGGCGGCATGCGCTTTCGCGTCGATTTCATCGTCGAACGGGACTGGCGGATCCCCGAGGACAGCATCGCCGCCATCACCGCGCCGAGGCTGTTGGCGGCGGTGACCATCAACATCGAGGCCGGCGACAGCGCCACGGCGCTGGCGGCCGGAAGCGCCGTTCCGAGCCGCGAGGGCGCCGATGTAATTTCGGCGGTGTCAAAGCTCGCTTCCCAGGTGGGGTCTCTGACCAAAGAGGGCATCGAACCGCTTCTGGCCTCCATCGGCGACACCGTGGGAACGGCCCGCGATGTGCTCGGCTCGGACATCAAGCCGCTGGCCCGCAACCTGGCGTCGCTGGCGGAATACGTGAACACCCGCCTGCCGGCGATCGTCGACAAGGTCGACCGCTTCACCGACACCATGAACGCGGCGGCGACCGACGCGCGGGCTCTGGTCGGCCCCGAAAATCGCGGAAAGGTGGAGGCGCTGATCGGCAACCTGAACCGCTCGGCCGCCAATCTCGCGGCGCTGTCGGCGAAGCTCGACCGGGTGGCCACCACGCTGGACGGCGTCGTCGGGGACAATCGCGTCAACGTCGACCGGTCCCTGTCCGACTTGCGGCACATCATGCGTTCCATGGCCCGAAACATCGACTCGATCACCCAGAATATGGATGGCGCCAGCCGCAACATGTACGAATTCAGCCGCCAGATCCGTCAGAATCCCGGGCTGCTCCTGGACGGCTCGCCGCCCGTCGACGCGGCCCGAACCCGATAACGGCTGAGCGCGAGGTGAGGGACATGAGATATTGGGCGCCGGTCGTTGTCCTGTTGGCGCTCGGGCTCGCGGCCTGCGCCCGGCCGGAGGTTCCAACCGACCGGTTCTACCGCATCGAGGCGCCCAAGCCGGAGCACCCCCTGGCCCGGCCGCGCTTCGCCGGCGCCCTGGAGGTGGAGGACGTGAGCGCCGGCGGACTGACGGCGGGCCGGGCCATCGTTCACGCGGACAGCGCCCGGCCCAACGCGCTGGAGACCTACAGCTATCATTACTGGGCCGAGCCGCCGGCGTACATGCTGCGCGACGAGCTCGTCCGCTACCTGCGGGCCATGGGCATTGCCGGATCCTTGGTCACCGAGACCATGCGCGTCGACCCTCCCAGCTCGGTGGTTTCACGGCTGTTGCGATTGGAACGGCTGACCGGCGCGGCGCCCCGGGCGGTCGTGGAGATGGAGATCGCGCTCCGGGACAACGACCGCGGCCGTTTGCTCGACATCGGCATATACCGGGCGGAAGCCGTGCCGGCGGACGACACCATCGAATCCGCCGTGGATGCCTTCAGCGCCGCCTTCGCCGAGATCTGCGCCCGCCTCGCCGCCGATCTCATACCAACGGTCGCTAATAATGACCCATTGTGATCGTGTTTCACGCATCCTCGGCAGGAGGGGCCGCGCCGGCGATGCGGGCGCATCGTCAAGCGGTTCCCCCATATTCCAAACGTGTGGGCCCCGAGGATGCGCGAAACGCGACCCTCCGGGCGGCCTATCGAGGTTTCCGGCAAGGAGCGTGGCGTGCCGTGATGCGGGAGCATCACAAGCGGCGCGGGACGCTGTCCGGAAACCTCGATAGGCCGTCACAATAAGTCATTATTAGCGACCGTTGGTATCACCCGCCCCTAACACGCGATAACTTCGCGCATCGCGGGTATTCACCGGCGCGGAATGAGCGGATTTGCCGGATTCGGGCGTGACGACGCGTGTCGTCAAAAAAAGCCAGAAATTGACGACATTTTCCGCGAAGAAGACGACATTTGACGACTTGACATTTGTTAAGCCCTTGATTTCATTGGCCCGAAATAAATGGGCTCAAAATGTCGTCATTTGTCATCATTTGTCGTCAATTTTGTCTGGAACCCATTGAAATAATTTGTACATTCAAGAATACTTATTCTCGCTCTGTAACGACGTAAGTCCTTGAAATTAAATAAAACACGCCGTTTCGCCCCGGGATCGTTCCGCTTTCGATGTCGTCATTTGTCGTCATATCGGATCGTTCGTTCCAATTAACGCATTTGGCGCGATTTGTCGGCTTTTCCTCTCCCGCGCAAAAAAGTTTCTCGCGCAGTAAGTGTTGTTTTCCATCAGCGGCGGTTCGTTCATCGACGAAACAGGAATAATATCCTGTTTCTCGGCGGTTTTCAATGGCCCGCGTCGTCGCTTGCACGCCGCGGGTTCCGGGCGTCCCATCTCCTCGGATTGGCGACGCTATTGAAAAACCGTCAATCTACCTGGGCACTTCCGGTCTGAGTCGGTTTTCGGAGGAACGTGTCCACGTGCGCACACCGCCGCTTGTAGCCATATCCGTTCATGGAACGGCTAACGCGGATCGCCAGAAGGAGGCATTATCAAGGACGGTTGGTATAAGGAGTTTGCAATCGGCGGGGGAACGGAAACGATTACCTCGCAACGTGGTATAGTACTTCGATTGGCTTAACAACGTACTCCAATTGGGTTAATATCGGATGGAGTATAGGGTCTTGTGCAGTGGGATAGAAACTGCGTGATTTTCGAACGCCTCCGCACCGGCGAATGCGTCGAATGAGGGATGCGCGGGGCGCGCGTTAAGTATTTCCGCGAGGGGGTGAAGCCATGTTTCCGATAGTCGGCATCGGTGCGTCGGCGGGTGGATTAAGGGCGATCAGTGATTTCCTTGATGCAATGCCGGGAGATAGCGGGTGTGCTTTCGTGGTCGTTGTCCACCTGGATCCGACCCACGAGAGCGCGTTCGCGTCTTTGCTTTCAAATCACACCACGATGCCGGTGGTGGATATCTGCGACCAGATGGCCGCCGAGCCCAACCGCGTTCATGTGATCTTGCCCGACCGGACGTTGACGATCCTCGACGGCGCGCTGCGCCTTTCCGATCCCGCCGTGCCGCGAGGTCAGCGCCACCCGATCGATGCCTTCTTCGAATCCCTGGCGGAGGACTGTCAGGAACGGGCGATCGGCATCGTCCTCTCGGGCACCGGGAGCAACGGAAGCCACGGCCTCAGGGAGATCAGGGCGCGAGGCGGCATAACGCTTGTCCAGGATCCGGAAAGTGCACAATTCGACGGCATGCCGCGCAGCGCGATCTCGGCGGGGGTCGCCGATCAAGTTCTCGCGCCCGAGAAAATGCCGGAGGTGCTTCTGCGTTACGTCCGACACAACTACGTCTCAACTCGGGATGGTATCCAGACCAAGATGGCCGATGAATCTTCCGAGCTGGAGACGATTCTGACGATTGTGCGAGATTGGTCCGGTCACGCGTTCGGCGGTTACAAGCAGAATACGCTGCTGCGCCGCATTGATCGACGCATGGGCCTCAACGATGTGCAGACGCTCACCAACTATGCGGACGTGTTGAGCACGAACCCGGGCGAAATCAAGGCCCTTTCCACGGACCTGATGATCAGCGTCACCGGCTATTTTCGCGACCCCGAAGCGTGGCAGGCGTTGGATACGGCAGTGCTGGCGGCGCTGGTCACCGAGCGGCAGACAGGTGCGCCGGTGCGCTTCTGGGTGCCGGCTTGTGCCTCGGGCGAGGAAGCCTATTCGCTAGCGATGCTGGCATTCGAACGGGCCGAGGCGGCAGGCAAGCAATTCGACGTGAAGATCTTCGCCACGGACCCCCAGAAAAGCAATCTGAGGGCGGCCCGCGAAGGCATCTATCACGCTGCCGCCGTGGAAGCGATTTCACCGGAACGCCTTAACCGGTTCTTTGACCCGATTGACAACGCCTACCAGGTCAAAAAGGACCTGCGCGAACGGATCGTGTTCGCCTCGCATGACCTGCTTCGCGATCCGCCGTTTTCGCACCTTGATTTGATCTCTTGCCGCAACTTCTTGATCTATCTCGACAAGCAGGCGCAGCGGAAGCTTATCGCGCGTTTCCATTTCGCCCTACGGGAGGGCGGCGCTCTGTTTCTCGGCAACGCTGAGACGATTGGCAACGACGACGGGCTGTTCGAACAAGTCTCGAAGAAGTGGCGGATATACCGTCGGCTCGGCCCGGCCCGGCATGACATCTTGAATTTCCCAGGGTTTGACCCAGTGGCGTCGCAAGGCGGGAACGCGCCCGCAGGGTCGAATTGGGAGCTGTTTACCCGGCCTGCCGACGTGGCGAAGCGCGCGCTGCTCGAGCGGTTTGCCCCGGCCGCGGTGTTGATCGACCGAAAGGGCCGCGTTCTGTACTTCCACGGCGCGACGGGGGACTATCTGCAGCAGCCGACGGGGGAGCCGTCCAGCGATTTGGTCGGGATGGCCCGCAAGGGGCTGCAGGCGCGACTCTGCTCCTCGGTGCGAAAGGCGATTGATACAGCTGAAAGTGTAACCTTCAAGGCGCGAGTGTATCGGCATGACACCGGCCCCAACGCAGCCAGTGGCCCGACATCGGTGACAGTCGCGCCATTGGCTGCGTCGGGGCCGACATCCGACTTGCTGCTGGTGACCTTCGAGCCGACACCGGCGGTGCGCTCGACCGACTCCGCCCTTCCGGCGGAGGCTGCAGAGGTTGCGGAGGGCACGCTCGGCACGCAGGCCCTGGAAGAGGTGCTGAGATCGATCCGAGACGAGCTTCAGAGCACCATCGCGGAGTTGGAGATCGCCAACGAGGAGATGAAAGCCGCGAATGAGGAAATGATTTCGATGAACGAGGAGCTGCGATCGACCAACGAAGAGCTGGAGACCTCCAAGGAGGAGCTGCACTGCTACAACGAGGAGCTGAATACGACCAACAGCGAGCTTCAGAACAAGATCGCGGAATCGAAGACGCTTTCTGACAACCTAAGCAATCTGCTGAACAGCACCGACATCGCCACCGTCTTTCTGGATATGGACCTGCACATCAGCTGGTTCTCGCCGGGCAGCAGGGATCTCCTCGATCTCATGCCCTCCGATATCGGTCGGCCGATCGGGAACTTCGCCTTGAAATTCCTCGATTCCGACTTGCTGAGCGACACCGCGAAAGCGCTCGACAAAATGACCGGCATTGAGGCCGAAGTGCGCAGTGACACCGGCCGGTGGTACTTGAGACGCATGCTCCCATACACCACGTATGACAATCGCATCGCCGGTGTCGTCATTACGTTCGTGGACATCACCGAACGCAAGCAGGCGGCGGACGCAATCAACGACGCGCGGATCTATGCCGAAACCATCGTCGAGACCACCCGGCAGCCTCTGGTGGTCCTCGATCACGATCTACGGATCCGATCGGCCAACCGGGCCTTCAATGCGCTGTTCGGTCTGTCCGCAACCGAGATCGAAAATAGAACTCTTTTGCGACCTCGGCAATGCGCAACAGGACATCCAACCGTTGCGGTCATTGCTGGCCGACGTGTTGCGGACAGGTAAACCGATCGAGGATGTTTCCGTCCAAATGGACTTCTCGCAACTCGGCCGGCGAACCCTGCTTCTCAACGTGCGCAAGCTTTCGGGCAACGCCGATACTGGGGACCTGATCCTCCTCGCCATCGATGACATCACGTCGCGAATCCACGCCGAGGCGCGGCTGAAACACGACGCTTCTCACGATTGGCTGACCGGCCTGCCGAACCGCCGCGAGTTCGAACAGCGCTTGCGGCGTGCCGTGCTGAGCGCCCAACAACACGGTCGGCACCACGTGCTCTGCTACATCGACCTGGACCAATTCAAGCTGATCAACGACACCGCCGGTCACGCCGCCGGCGACGCGTTGCTACAGCAGGTAAGAGGACGGTTGACCAACGAGTTTAGGGAGCGGGATACGTTTGCCAGACTGGGCGGGGACGAGTTTGGACTTCTGCTCGAGGAATGCACGTTATCCGAAGCGAGCCGCATCGCCGAGACCATCGTCGCCACTCTCGGGGAGTGGCGCTTCGTTTGGGAGGGTCGCTCGCTTCAGGTCGGCGCGAGCGCCGGCGTCGTCGCCATTACCACCCAATCGGAGAGTGAAACGCAAATCCTGAGCCAGGCCGACGTGGCGTGCTACACAGCGAAAAAGAACGGGCGAAACCGTATCGTTGTGTATGGCGTCGAGCCCTCGCGCGATCATGCGCAAATCGTGGTCGCTGCGACGTTGAAACAGGCGATAGAGCAGAACCGCTTCCGCCTGTACTGCCAGCCGGTGGTGTCGCTGGCGCGGGAGGGGAGCGCGGCACCTCTCTATTACGAGATCTTGATCCGGCTGCTGGGCGAAGACGGTGTTGTGATGCTCCCGGATACGTTCATTCCGGCTGCGGAGCGCTTCGATTTGATGGCTGCCATTGATCGCTGGGTGATCACGACCGCGTTCCGAATGTACGCCGACGGCGGCTGCGCATCGGCCGGGCTGCAGATTGCGGTTAATCTCTCGGGCGGGTCGTTGAACACCGACGGCTTTGCGGAATTTGTGGGCGACCAGTTGACGGCGAGCGGCGTACCGGCGGACCGAATCTGCTTCGAAATCACCGAAACCGCCGCCATTCACAACCTCGATCGCACGATACAGTTTATCGGCGAAATGAAGGCGCGCGGCAGCCGCTTCGCCCTGGACGATTTCGGCAGCGGCCTATCATCCTTCCGGTATCTTCGAGACTTGCCCGCCGACTATCTGAAGATCGATGGAACTTTCGTGACGCACGTGGTCGATAGTCCCCATGACGAAGCCATGGTGGCGGCGATCAATGAGGTCGGACACGCACTCGGTATCACCACGATCGCAGAGCATGCGCACACTGACGCCGTTATCAATCGTCTGCGGTACCTCGGTGTTGATTACGCGCAGGGCTATGTCTTCGCTGCTCCTGTGCCTTTCGAAGGCATTGTCTAGGACGTCGTGGGGGTGGCCTCGAACCAGCCAGGAGTCGTTTGTAGCTTTAATACCAACGGTCATTAATAATGACCCATTGTGACGACCTATCGAGGTTTCCGGCAAGGAGCGTGGTGCGCGGTGATGCGGGAGCATCATAAGCGCCGCGGGACACCGTCCGGAAACCTCGATAGGCCGCCCGGCGGGTCGTGTTTCGCGCATCCTTGGGGCGTCGGAACCGCTTGACGATGGGTCCCCATCGCCGGCGCGGCCCCTCCTGCCGAGGATGCGGGAAACACGATCACAATGAGTTATTATTAACGGCCGTTGGTATAAGTCCGGGAGGCCTTGACGAAGGCCGCGCAAGCCCGCTTCCGCAGCCGCGGCGCATGCCCGCACAATCAACGCCTCAAGTCTCCTCCTGCTATAAACCCACGGCGAGCCGACTTCCGCATCGGGTCGACCTCTGCCTATTTCGGCGCTTCTTAACGACCGCGGCTTTGGGGTCAGTGGCTGACCAAGTCCTCCGCGAAGGTGTTTACGCGAACGTGTCAGGGCCGACATTGTCGCATGCCAGCCTTCCAGCGCCCGATGCGGGCGGCGACGCATTCCCCGGCCGTCATCTTGCCGGTCTCTGGGTCAGAATTTCGGCGCGCGGTTCATGCGGACGGCCACGGATCGCGCGTGCGCCTCGAGACCCTCGGCGTCGGCGCTCGGCAGTGACGACACGTGTCGTCAAAAAAACGCCGAAAAAGACGACAGATTTCGCGAAAAAGACGACATTTGACGACTTGACATTTGCTAAGTCCTTGATTTCACTGGCCCGAAATAAATGGCCTCAAAATGTCGTCATTTGTCATCATTTGTCGTCAATTTTGTCTAGAACCCATTGAAATAAAATGTACATTCAAGAATGCTCATTCTCGCTCCGCAACGACGTAAGCCCTTGATATTAAATAAAACACGCCGTTTCGCCCCGGGATCGTTCCGCTTTCGATGTCGTCATTTATCGTCATTATGGACCGTTCGTTCCAATTAACGACCTTGCCGGTGACGGTGCCGCTTAGAACAGAACGAAAAAAGAACAATAGTGGTCGAAACGCCGCCGGTCAAGCCCGATGATCCCCGCCTGAACGCTCTGGAGCCGTCTTTGCGAGCGAAGCGCGGCAATCCAGAACCGCCGGCACCATTGTGCACATCCCTGGATCGCTTCGTTGCTCCGTGCCTCGCGATTGTCTGTTGGAGATAGCGTATATCTGGACGGTCCTGGCATAGTCGGGATGCCGGGCGGTGGGTGGCCACCCACCGCCCGGCGCGGATCGGCTGGCCGTCTCGCGATGGGGCTATGACGCCCGCCGTCATCAGGGCCGCCGCTCCGCTCCCGTTAACCGCTTGATGAGTTGCTTGGGTTTACCGCCCGCAGACAATCATAAGCATGAACGAGGATACCGCTTGATGACCGAAAATGCCACCTGTCCGCGCGTGCTCGGTTGCGATGTCGGCAAGGACACCATCGTCATCTACGACAGCCTGACCGCCACGACCCAGTCGGTCGACAACACACTCAAGGCCCTGACCCGCGTCCTCGGCCAGTTTGAGCGCGACACCTTCGTGGTCTGCGAAGCCACCGGCGGCTATGAAACCGCGTTGCTGACCGCGACCGCCGCCCTGGGACTGCCCGCCCATCGCGGCGACCCGCGCAAGACCAGCGCCTACCTGCGTTCCCTGCGCAGCCATGGCAAGACCGATAACCTGGATGCTCACGGGCTGACGCGCTATGGCCTCGAGCGCCGGGCAGAGCTGCCGCTCTGGCGGCCGCCGGCCAAGACCCATGAGGCGCTCCGCCAGCTGGTGCGTCTGCGCGCCGATTTGGTGGCCGACCGCGCGAACTACGCCCGGCGCCTGGCGGCTCCGGGCTCCGGCGTCGATAAGCGCCACATCCGCCGCCTGATCGAGAGCTTCGAACGCCACATCGAGGCCGTGGAATCCGATATCGCGGCACAGGTGAACGCCGATGATCAGCTCCGCCGCATCGTCAAACTGATCCAGCACATTCCGGGGTGCGGACCGGTGACCGCCATCATGCTGGTCGCTCTCATGCCTGAACTGGGACAGGTCTCCCGGCGTCAAGCCGCCGCCCTGGTGGGCCTCGCCCCCCATCCCCGGCAAAGCGGTAAGGCCGACGGCTATCGAAACGTCAGGGGAGGACGCCGCGATCTGCGAGCCGTCCTGTTCATGGCCGCCATGTCCGCCCGCCAACACCATCCCGAGCTCAGAACCTTCTATTTCAGGCTCGTAGAGGCCGGCAAAAAACCTCTCGTCGCCATCATCGCCGTCGCTCGAAAACTGATCACCATCATCAACGCAAAAGTCCGCGACGCTCAATTCCAGCCAATCGAACATCTGAGTTGATGACGCCGTGGAGCAATGCTACCCAACCAATCAATTCTTACCCCGTCGTTACAACCAAACCAATCG
Source organism: uncultured Alphaproteobacteria bacterium (assembly GCA_963771545.1). Lineage (GTDB taxonomy): Bacteria > Pseudomonadota > Alphaproteobacteria > Rhodospirillales > Defluviicoccaceae > CAKZLS01. Next base: position 1,533,983 of record CAVYTX010000002.1, on the reverse strand, counting down.
ATTCTGAACCCTTCGTTACACAGGTAGGCGGTGATGGCGAAGCAGGAGCCGCAGAAGTCGGCGTCGGTCAGATCCGGCAGGGTCTCCCGGTACTCCCTTCGCCATTCGGACCGCGAACGCGAAACCTCGCGGCCATTGGCGCCCGTCTGCCAGACGCCGAGCGGCCACAGCCAATCGAACTCGCTTTGGGCGATCCGATCGAGCGCCGCATCGGGGATGTCGTCGAGGGTGGCGGGCCGCCCGAGACTGGCGGAGAGCTCGGTCAGCTAGGCGCGGGTGCTGACTTGGAACAGGCTGGGGTAAGCGGGCTGGGTCATGGTTGCCTCCACGTTGGGCGGCTCAGAACACCGCCGCCTTGAAAGAGCTTGATGTCATACGCTTCTTTTTGAGTCAGACTGAGGAATGTCGACTGAGTAGATTCCACTAGGTACATCTCCCGACTATTGCCAATTCGAAACGCCGTGTAAGATGCAAAATAGTCGTTGGAGTATTTAGCCTAGTTGCATTCCGGAGCGTATCGGACAGCAAATTACGATGTAGAAGGCGTTGGGTCACCCGTAACATTCGCGACTTCTTATTTCTCTTCACTATGATTTTCCATAACTCACTAAATTGTAGCCGTGCGACGCTAGTTATACGCCTCACGTGAGGCCGTGATTGTTTGCGGAAAGTTTGCCTTGTAGTTAAACCTTAAAGGCGGCGTGCGATTGTTCTTAGTATTTCCATACTTCCACGCCGCGTCACCTCTCGTTTCCCGCTGGAGCTCACCATGGCAACGCAACCCCAGGACGTCGAAAAGCGCGTAAAGCTCCAAATTTCTACCGCGCAACGCCCCGATTTCAAGCATCCTCTCGCGGCATACGTGTTCGACGCGCGCGGGCAGCTTGTTCACCGCGCGGAGGTCCGTGACGGCAAGGTCGAGCTGCCGCTGCCGCCCGTTGCCATCGGCCGCGCGCGAGTGTTCGTGGCCCCCATCGACGCGAGGATCGACACCCAGGGGCTCACGGCCGCGCAGTTGCAGCGCCTCGGCGCATACGAGCCAGTGCTGCAGGCGGGCGGCCCGCTGATCGATCGCATCGAGGTGCCCGGCAACATCATCGACGTGTGGCCGTTCTGTTTCTGCTGGGTGCACGGCAAGGTGGTGCGCTACAGCGACAACCGCGCCGTGTGCAACGCGCGGGTGCACATCTGCGAAGTCGATCGTATCCCACTGTGGATTTTGAAGCTCCCGGACGCGGACATCTTCCGCCTTCGCGACGATCTCCTTGAGGTCGTACGCAATCCGCCCATCCCGCGGCCGGGACCCGGGCCGGATCCGGGACCCTTCATGCAACGCGCAGCGCGCTCGGCCTTGCGCTTCGCCGACGATGCGGCTTCACGCGTGAGTCTCAACCCGCAGCCGCTGCCGCCGGGCGAGCGCGTCGCGCTAAACCCGCAGCCGCTGCCGCCGGGCGAGCGCGTCGCGCTAAACCCGCAACCGCTGCCACCGCGCGAAGCCATCGCGTTGGCGCCGGAGCTCCATTCGGGGCTTCGCAGCGCGTCGTCGCTCATCGTGCGCAACGCGCTCGTCGAGAACTGGAAGCTCCTGCTGCCGTGGTTCTGCCACTGGCCCCATTGGTGGTGGCTGTTCCGCTGCGACGAGATCGCGGTGATCACGACCGACGCACACGGCCGCTTCGAGACGATCATCCTCTATCCCTGCGGCGGCGATCACCCCGACCTCTACTTCTGGGTCGAGTACGATCTCGGCGGCGGTTTCGAAACCGTCCACCGCCCGCGCATCGCGTGCAACACGTACTGGGACTACGTGTGCGGAACCGAGGTCACAATCCGCATCACAGACCCGCGCGTGCCGGGCTGCGAGGATGAGCCGGACCTGCCCGGGTGTCAGGTCGTGGTGTTGTCGATCGGACGCAACGTCGCGGTGCGCGAGGTGCAGACGGCGGGCACGGAGGGCCTCACCAATGCGAACGAGCCGTTCGGCGCAACGCTCGAGCCGCGCGTCGATTTCAGCCGCACCGAGCTCATCGGCGTGAAGGGGATCCCGTACTACCGCTGGTCGTATCGCCGCCTCAGCGGTCCCGATGGCGTCACCACGACTGTCGACCCGAGCTCGGTACCGACCAACGTGTGGTCCGTTATGACGCGCGACGTCTACCGGCACTACAAGGACGGAACGAGCTACCCATCGGACCTCATGGGCCCGATGCCGACGTCCGGCCCTGGCGCCGCCCCCGTGCCGAACCTGTTCCGCATCCGCCCGTTGCTGCCGCCCGTGGGCAACGAGTGGGTCGTGCTTAACGAGAACATCGACCTCGCAACCGCGTACTTCGACACGGCGTCCCTCGCGGGCGCGCCGGTGGGCGGTCCGCCGTGGCCCGACGATCTTGCAGCGGGGCGGTACGAGCTCAAGCTCGAGCTCTTCGACGCGGCCGGTGCTCTCGTCGACTGGACGGCCAAGGGGATCGACCTACGCATCACCGACCAGGACGCGCCGTTCGGCACAGGCACGGTCACGACGTCGCCCGCGCCCGCATACAACCGCATCCTCGTGGGCGGCAACACGATCGGTTTCCGCGTGGTGGTGCGCGTGGACAACAACCGCTGCGCTGCCGAGATTCTCCCGGTAGGCGGAACCGTCACGCCCGACCCGGTCTGCGGGTTCCACAACTACAGTTCGCCGTCGGACACCGCGGCGCTGTCCTTCATCGCTCGGCATCCGAACGACTTCGCGACGTACTCGTTCGTCACCACCCGCGGACCCGGCCCGGTCATCCCGGGAGCAAGCACTTCGGGAACCGTGGGCGACGCGGGGAGTAACGGCTTCATCAAGATCGGCGCTTTCACGTATTCGAAGGACGTCGTCATCTCGACGCTGCTCGGCACCTGTTCCAACGCCGCGTTTTCGGAGCGTCTCGACGTCATGGCGACGGCGACCAATGGTTACGGCACGCTCACCGGATACAACTCGGCCGACAATGCGGCGTTCGCGCTCGCAACGCCTTGTCCCGACTGCGGCGGCGAAGGTGACGCATGAGCGGGGGACCAATGAACCTAGAGCAGATCCGTGTCAGATAGAATCGAAATGGGATTCCCAAAGGCCGCGGAAAGTGATTCAAGCTAAGGGCTGGGATAGAGGAGGCCATCCCTGGATGGTACGACCTTATTCGGAAGACCTTCGTGAGCGTGTTGTTGGCGCTGTTGAGTTGGGGACGTCGCGGAATTCGGCGGCAAAGCAGTTTGGTGTGAGCATCAGCTTCGTTGTCAAGTTGATGCAGCGCTGGCGGCGGCGGGGAACGATCAAAGCCGACAAGTACGGCGGCTGGAAGAAGCCGAAACTGGCTCCCCATGCCGATCGTATCCGGGCTTTGGTGGCCGAGACCTGCGACATCACCATCGACGAGTTGCGTACCGCCCTTGCCGCCGAAGGGATCGAGGCGAAGCGCTCGACGCTGGGCGACTTTCTCCTGGCTCAGGGGTTGACGCGAAAAAAAAGACCGCTCACGCCGCCGAGCAAGAGCGCCCTGACGTTGCCGCGGCGCGAGCCATCTGGCGCAACCAGCAGCCCGGGATGACGGCCGAACGATTGGTCTTTCTTGATGAGACCTGGGCACGCACCAACATGGCCCGGCGCCATGGGCGGGCACCGCGCGGTGAGCGGGTGCGCTCGGCCATTCCCCATGGCCATTGGAGGACAACCACATTCCTTGCCGCCCTGCGCCACGACAGGATGACCGCACCCTGCGTCTTCGATGGGTCCATCAATGGTGCGCGCTTCCTCGCCTGGGTCGAGCAAGCTCTGGTCCCGACCCTCGCCAAGGGCGACATCGTCATCATGGACAACCTCGGGTCCCACAAGGTTGCCGACGTCCGCGAGGCCATCGAGGCGGTCGGCGCGACCCCGCTCTACCTCCCGCCCTATAGCCCCGACTTCAATCCCATCGAACAGGTCTTCGCCAAGCTCAAGTCAATCCTGCGAAAGCTTGGCGCCAGAACCGTCGACGATCTTTGGAAGGCCATCGGAAACGCCCTCAATGAGTACCCGCCCTCCGAATGCAGAAACTATCTCCCAAATGCAGGCTATTCCGTCTAAACCGGATGCGCTCTTACCGAGCCGTGCGCGATGGTGTTTACGCGAACCTGTCAGAATTTCGGCGGGCGGTTCATGCGGATGGCCACGGAACGCGCGTGCGCCTCGAGGCCCTCGGCGTCGGCCAGCGCGATGGCGGCCGGACCGACGGCGGCGAGGGCTTCGGCGCCGCCGCCGACGAAGGTGGTGCGTTTGAGGAAGTCGAGAACGCCGAGGCCCGAGGAGAAGCGGGCGCTGCGCCCCGTGGGGAGCACGTGATTGGGACCGGCGATGTAGTCGCCGAGCGCTTCCGGGGCGTAACGGCCGAGGAAGATGGCGCCGGCGTGCCGCACCTTGCGGGAGAATCCGTCGGCGTCGTCGAGCGCCAGTTCCAGGTGTTCGGGCGCCACCCGGTCAACCAGCGCGGGGGCCTGGTCCAGGTGCTCGACGACGATGACACAGCCATTGGCGGACCAGCTCGCGGCGGCGATTTCGGCCCGCTTCAGGGTTTTCAAATGGCCGTCCACGGCGGCGCAGCAGGCGTCGGCGAAGGCGGCGTCGTCGGTGATCAGGATGGACTGGGCGGCGGTGTCGTGCTCGGCTTGGGCGAGCAGGTCGGCGGCGATCCACGACGGGTCGTTGCGGGCGTCGGCGACGATCAATACTTCCGAGGGACCGGCGATCATGTCGATGCCGACGGTTCCGAACACGCGGCGCTTGGCCGCCGCCACATAGGCGTTGCCGGGGCCGACGATCTTGTCCACGGGCGCGATCGTTTCCGTGCCGTAGGCGAGCGCGCCGATGGCTTGCGCGCCGCCGATGCGATAGACCTCGGTGACGCCGGCGATATGGGCGGCGGTCAGCACCAGCGGATTGAGCTGTCCGCGTGGCGCCGGAACCACCATGACCAGCCGCTTCACCCCGGCCACCCGGGCCGGCACGGCGTTCATCAGCACCGACGACGGATAGGCGGCGGTGCCGCCCGGCACGTACAGGCCGGCGGCGGAAATGGGGGTCCAGCGATAGCCGAGCCGGAGCCCGTCCTTGTCGGTGTAGTCCAGGTCCTCGGGGATCTGGCGGGCATGGAAATCGTTGATCCGGTCGGCCGCCAGTTGCAACGCCGAAACGGCATCGGCGGCGCAGTCCCGGACGGCGCGTTCCAGCGCGTCCACGGGAACGCGCATGGTTTCGGGCGTCAAATCGAGGTCATCGAAGCGGCGGGTATATTCGAGGACGGCGGCGTCGCCGCGCGCCCGGACGTCGGCGAGGATTGCCGCGACGGCTTCGTCCACGTCCGGCGCGCTTTCGCGCTTGGCCGCGAGCATGGCCGTGAAGCCGTCCTCGAAGGCCGCGTCGCGGATATCAAGCCTGAGCGGCATGGAGAGCCTCCCGGAAGCGGTCGATCCAGTGGGTGATCTCGTCGGGTCGGGTCTTCCAGGCGGTGCGGTTGACCGCGAGGCGCGAGGTGACCTCGACGATGGTCTCGATCTCGGTCAGGCCGTTGGCCCTGAGCGTGTCGCCCGTCGAGACCAGGTCGACGATGCGGCGGCACAATCCCATGGCCGGGGCCAGCTCGATGGCGCCGTTGAGGTGAATGCACTCCGCCTGGACGCCGCGGCTCGCGAAATGGCGTTGGGTGATCTTCGGATATTTGGTGGCGATGCGGACGTGGCTCCACGAGCTGGGGTCGTCTTCTTCGAGCAATTCCACCGGTTCGGCGACGGACATGCGGCAATACCCCACGTTCAGGTCGAGCGGGGCGTAGAGTTCCGGATAGTCGAATTCCAGCAGCACGTCGTTGCCGGCGACGCCCAGGTGAGCGGCGCCGAACGCCACGAAGGTGGCCACGTCGAAGCTGCGCACGCGGATGATGTCCATCTCGGGCACGTTGGTGGCGAACCGCAGCTGGCGGCTATCGGAGTCGTCGAACGCCGGTTCGGGCTCGATGCCGGCGCGCCGCACCAGCGGCATCACTTCGGTGAGAATGCGCCCCTTGGGCAGGGCGAGAACGAGTTTCCGGTTGACCACATGCCTTCTCTTCGCGGGTTCAGTCCTTGACGCGCTCGATGTCGGCGCCACAAGCGGCCAGCTTCTCCTCCAGCCGTTCATAGCCGCGATCCAAGTGGTAGACGCGGTTGATCGTGGTCTCGCCCTCGGCGGCCAGCCCGGCGAGAACCAGCGATACCGAGGCCCTGAGGTCGGTGGCCATGACCGGCGCCCCCGACAGATGGGGCACGCCGCGGACGATGGCCGAGGCCCCGTGGACATTGATATCGGCGCCCATGCGGCAGAGCTCGGGCACGTGCATGAACCGGTTCTCGAACACCGTCTCGGTGATCATGGCGGCGCCCTCGGCCGCCGTCATCAGCGCCATCATCTGCGCCTGCATGTCGGTGGGAAAGCCCGGGTACGGTTCGGTCATGACGTCGACGCCCCTGAGCGGACCGTTGCGCCGGGCCACCCGCAGACCGTCCGGGGTCTCGCTGACCTCGCCGCCGGCCGCCGTCAGCGTATCGACGACCGACTCGATCAAATCCCGCCGCGCGCCCAGCAACTCCACGTCGCCGCCGGTCATCATCGCGGCCACGGCGTAGGTGGCGGTCTCGATGCGATCGGGCAGGATGGTGTAAAGGGCGCTGCGCAGCCGCTCGCGGCCCTGGATCGTAAGGGTGTCGGTGCCGACGCCGTCGATGTCCGCGCCCATGGCGACGAGACAGTGCGCCAGGTCGGTGACCTCCGGCTCGCGGGCAGCGTTGGCCAGCACCGTCTCGCCCTTGGCGAGGGTGGCCGCCATCAACAGATTCTCGGTGCCGCCGACGGTGACGGCCGGAAAGGTGACATGGGCGCCGGTCAATCCCTCGGGCGCGCGCGCCTCGATATAGCCTTCGCGCAGGTCGATCTCGGCGCCCAGTTGCGCCAGGGCCTTGAGGTGAAGGTCCACCGGGCGCGTGCCGATGGCGCACCCCCCCGGCAGCGACACGCGGGCGCGGCCGCAGCGCGCCAGCAGCGGCCCCAACACCACCACCGAGGCCCGCATCTTGCGCACCAGGTCATAGGGCGCCACCGAGTCGCGAATGGAATGGGCGGTCAGCTCGATCACCCGGCCGGTGGCGTGAGGATGGGGGCGGGGCTGGGCCACCTCGGCGCTGACGTTGATTTCCACCCCCAGCTCCGATAGCAGGTTCACCATGGTCGAGATGTCCATGAGGCGCGGCAGGTTGGACAACACCAGCGGCTCGTCGGTGAGCAGGCTGGCGGCCATCAGCGGCAGGGCGGCGTTCTTGGCGCCGCTGATGGGGATGACGCCGGAAAGGGGAGTGCGGCCGCGGATGCGGATTCGGTCCATCAATCGGTCTCGACGATCAGGGCGCGAAGGCGGGCGGATCCGTCCGGGTGCTCGCCGCGCGCGGGTTCCTATGGTTCGAAGGGCCGGATGATCCGGCCGGTCGGCTATATTTCGATGACGCGCGGTTTTACGGCATGCCGCGTCCAACCACAAGGGCGAGCACCGCCGATGGGTGGTCATCGAGGTTTCGGCTCTCGGTCGTCGTCATTCCGGTCGCCGGGCTTGGTGTCCGCTCTGGCGCGGGTCTGTTGCTTGCGTTTACGCAGGTTTTCGCGCAACGCCGCCGCCTGGCGGGCGCGGCGATCGTCGGTCTTCGAGCCGCCTTCGGCGGGGTCATCGGACATTGGTGGCTTTGCCATGGCGCCGGGACTGTGGACGGGTCGCGCAAAACCGTCAAGGGACGCTTGTCAGGAGAGCCGCGCTTGTGGCATGGTGCGCCCTTGTTGACCCGCGCGGCCGCCGTAGCTCAGGGGTAGAGCACACCCTTGGTAAGGGTGGGGTCGAGTGTTCAATTCACTCCGGCGGCACCATTCATGTTTTCACATTTTTGAGCTCTGGAGTCATTCAGTGGGCGGGCGCCGGCTCCTCGGGCGTGTCGCGCTCTAGCCCGAACTTTTCATTTCAAATTGGCGTAATGCGTTGATTTGACGTCGGAAAGGCAGTTTTAATCACGTTTTTGTGTCCATGTAATTAGCCCTTGACAACGCATCGACTTTGATTCCCTGTGGCTATGTTCATCGAGATCGTACCCAATCGCACTTCGCCGCCCGCCGTGCTGCTGCGCGAGAGCTGGCGCGAGGGCGGCAAGGTCAAGAAACGCACCCTGGCCAATCTCTCGAAGCTGCCGATGCCCGTGGTGCAGGGGCTGCGCACGCTTCTGAAAGGCGGCGTGGCCTTCGCCGATGGCGGCGAGGCCCTGGAGATCCGGCGCGCCCTGCCGCACGGCGATGTCTCGGCGGTGCTGGGGACGCTGCGGGACGTGGGGCTGGAGCGGCGGCTGGCCGGCGGCAAGCCGGATCCGGGGGAGGGCCGGCTCAAGGATCTGGCCCTGGCGATGATCGTCGCCCGGGTCATCGCGCCGGGCTCCAAGCTTTCGACCCTGCGCGCGCTGTCGTTGGAGACGGCGAACTCCTCTCTGGGCCTGGTGCTGGGTCTGGCTGGGGAGGATGCGCCGCCGATCGAGACCCGGGAGATCTATGCGGCGCTGGATTGGCTCGGGGATCAACAGGAGCGCATCGAGAAGAGCCTGGCCAAGCAACACCTGGGTGACGGCACCCTGGTGCTCTACGACGTCAGCTCGTCTTATCTGGAGGGGCGCTGTTGCGAATTGGCCCGGTTCGGCTATAGCCGCGACAAGCGCGGTGACCGGCCGCAGATCGTCTACGGCCTGCTCTGCGACCGTCATGGCTGTCCGGTGGCGATCGAGGCCTTCTCGGGCGAGACCGGCGACCCCTCGACACTCCAGGCTCAGGTCGCCAAGCTCAAGCAGCGTTTTGGGCTGGCGCGGGTGGTGGTGGTCGGCGATCGCGGCCTGATCACCGAGGCGCGCATCCGCGAGGACTTGCAGCCCGCCGGGCTCGACTGGATCACCGCGCTCAGGGCACCGCGGATCCGGGCTCTGATCGATGCCGGTCCCTTACAGCTCGATCTCTTCGACGATCAAACCGACTTGGCCGAGATCACCTCGTCCGATTATCCGGGCGAGCGTTTGGTCGTTTGCCGCAACGCCGTCCTGGCCAAGGAACGCGCGCGCAAGCGCAGCGAACTCCTGGCCGCCACCGAGCGCGCCCTTTCGCGCATCGCCATGGCCACCGGGCGCAAGCGCCGGCCGTTGCGCGGCAAGGCCGAGATCGGCCTCGAAGTGGGAAAGGTCATCGACAAGCACAAGATGGCCAAGCACTTCGAGATCACCATCACAGAAGACAGCTTCACCTATCGGCGCCGCAACGAGGCCATTGCCGCCGAGGCCCGGCTCGACGGCCTCTACGTCATCCGCTCCAACCTGCCCAAACAGGCGATGAGCGCCGAGGACCTTGTCGCAAGCTACAAATCCCTGGCCCAGGTCGAGCGCGCCTTTCGCGCCATGAAGTCCGTCGACCTGCAGATCCGGCCGGTCTATCACTGGCTCGCCCCCCGGGTCCGCGCCCACCTCTTCTTGTGCATGCTGGCCTATCATGTCGAATGGCACATGCGCGAGCGCCTCAAGCCGATCCTCTACGCCGACCACGACAAGGCCGCCGCCGAAGCCGAACGCTCCTCCATCGTCGCCCCGCTCGAGCCCTCCCCGGCGGCCAAGCGCAAACGCAGCCGCCACCGCACCGACAAGGGCACCCCGCTCACCTCACTGCGGGACCTCCTGCGCCATCTCGCCACCCTGACCCTCAACAGCGTCAGCACCCCGGTCAACCCGAACTACAGCTTCACCGTCACCGCAACACCCACGGACTTACAGAGGAGCGCTTTCGAGCTTCTCGGCGTCAAGCCGATTTGTGTCCAGTAGAGAAGCAACCGGAAACCGGAGCAACTGTTCCCGATCAATGCCTTACGCAGGAACAAAGAAAAAAGTTCGGCTTAGCGTGTATGCGCCTCTCCCTCGAATTGTGCGCAGAGGAGGCCCAGCAGCGTACCCAGTGTGTTGCGGGTGCTTGAAGACGCTTGAAGAATTCGGAGGCGATGGACACCGGACGCCGCGTTCGGAGAGCGGGCCGGCATGACGCTCCACGCATGTTGGACAGTGTGTTCGAGCAAAGAAAAATCGGTCGTATTGTCGACCAGCAGCGCGATCCGCCGAAGAGGCACCAATGCAAGAAGTTGTTCGATCTCGTGGACGCATCCCCGGTTTGTCGGGGTGAAGCCCCGCAGGTCCATCAGCACGGCGTCCGCTTCCCGCGCAATGCGGGAGACAGTCATTCGCCAAGTATCGTCGTGGCAGAAGAAATCTTCAATACGGAACAGCCCGTCGAGATCGGGCGTTGTTCGGCTCTCACGCAATCTTTCTTCCAGATCCTCTTCGCTCTTGATGAAGGCGCGACTAAGCCGACCGTTGAGGAATTCGAAAAATTCGTGGGGCTCGATGGTTGTGGATGCGAGGTCTGGGCCGCCGATCAATCGGATCGGCCCGAGGTGTCGCCACGTTCGGCTCAACTGATCCAAAAGTCCCTGGGTGCGCTTGTCGAAGCCGAAAACCCGAAGCAGAAGGAGCGTTCGAGGCGGGCCAGGAAGCCCGGAGCGGGACCGTTGCTTCAACTGCCATAGCGCCAACTTCTTGTATGCGGCGAAACTCACTGGCGCGAAGGCCGCCGCGACCCAGCCAAATGCACTGAACAGGACGAGAAATATCCACAGCGCGAAAATCAGCATCAGCACGTCCACGGTCAGCATCTGGTCGCTGGCGCGGCCGGTTTGGTAGCTTCGTGCAATCCACCGAACCACGGCCCATGCCGCCAGCGCTCCGAGGACCGGGAGGGTCAGCCAGATCCCGAAGAACAAAAGCTTCACGCCGTTCTTTTCGAACGCCTCCGAGTTCGTGGCGGAGATGACATTTAAGGGGGCGTTAACAAGCGCCGCAATCCGCTCTTTTGCCTCATCCCATGGCAAATGGACAATTTCGTCCCAAAACTTTTCACCGGCGTCAACGAGCGGAAGTCGGGCCAGGTCTTCGCGGACAAACCGCAGTGGCCCGATTTGATCGACCCCGTACATTGCTGAAGAAAAGGTTCCGGCGCCAAGTCCAAGAAGAAAGAGCAAGAGTGCCGCAAAGACGACCGGACCCACCGCCCGGATGCGTCGCGCATAGAGCAGAAAAAAGAAAACGGTTGGAATGCCAGCGAACGGAAACCACAACCATGTCAAACTGCCTCCAATTCCGGCATCCAAATTCGTCGGCCCGAACGATCGTTGAAGGGCAAGCAAAGCCAGAACGTACAGGGCAAGACCGAATAGGACAGCAATCACCAAAAATTGCAGCCGTTGGATCGAGATTATCCCCGCCGCCATGATTGCGGGGGTTCCCATAATGAGGAACAGCGAAACGAACCAAATCGCATCCCGTTGCCAAGTTCTATCGACGTGGGGCACAGCGATGAATACGACCGTAGCCAGGATTAGCGATTGCGCACTGGCCGCGGCGCAGTACGTGGCTGTTAACCATCGCGCTTGCTTTCGCACCTTGGCGAGGATCGGAAGCTTCCGCCCCGACTTTGCCCGCTGCCGTGTCGCCTCGGGAAACGCAATCTCCAGAGTTCCCTGTTCAACAGCGGGCGGCAGCATGCACGTCTGGGACGGAGTTCGGGGCACCCGCCGCAACGTGCATCGACGTCTCGACCTGTTTCCGGAAGCGGCGAATGAGGATACGCGTGAGGACGATGGCCACGGGCAGCGCTAGGAGTCCGGCGACGGCGACCAGAACCAATGCTATTACGATAAGGTACTCAGCCCCGAACTGACCCATCGCGTTCCCCGGATGCCGCCGTAGCTCAGGTGGATAGCGCACTCTTGGTGACGATGGGGTCGAGTGTTCAATTCACTCCGGCGGCCCCATCTCCACTCAAAGCGTTTGCCACGCCCTACCCCACCACCTGGATGTTAAGGACGGCGCGCTGGACGTCGTTGCCGAGGGTCGCCGTGATTTGCACCCGGGTCGCCGCGACGCCTCGGGTCTCGATCGGGAAGCTGGCGCTGCGGGCGCCCGCGCGGACCGCGACGCCCTCCGGAACGGCGGCGGCGTTGCGATTGCTGCTGGCCAGCTTGACGGTGACCCCGCCGGCGGGCGCCGCCCCGCTCAAGGCGACCGAGCCCCTCGAAGCCACGCCGCCGACGACCGTGTCCGGCGACAGGGCGAGGCCCGTCAGGCGGATGTCCGGCTGCGGCCGCTCGACCCTTTCCACCAGCCAGAACCACATGTCGAGATCGCCGCCGCGCCGCTCGTCGCCGATGGGTTGGCGAAACTCGGTCGGGCCGGCGCCGCCGGGCGCCTGACCGAAGGCGTCGCCGTCGAGGAACAGGTTGGGATCCTCGGCCGACCAGATGAAATTGCCCTTGGCGGTCAAGCGCGCCACCAGACGGTTCGGTGCCTGCATCTCTCTCAGCATGGGAAACAGGGCGCCGCGCAGCCATTCGGTGGCGCCTTCGCTCGGGCGCCAGAAAATCACGTTGTTGTCGGAGTTGAGGCTGGCCTCGAGGACGATGGGCTGAAACCCGAAAATCCGTGAGACGTTCCAGAACTGGCGGGTTTGCCCGTCCACCGGGTACGGCAGTTCGAGGGTCAAAAAGCACACCGGTTTGTTGCGCACCGACACCTGCGCGACGGTCTGGTCGCAGTGGATCTGGATGCCGTCGGGGGCGATGCGCTCGACCGCGACGTCGGTATCGTTGATCAGCGGTTCGCCGCCGGCGATGATGTCCTTGATGCGCATACCGGGCTCGGCGCCACCCGAGCGCTTGCACAGCTCGTCGATGGCCCGCTGCACGGTGATGGCGCCGGCCTCGGCCAGCGGCGGGCAGTTTTTGGGATCGTAAGAGACCCGCTCCGCCTGGCTCAGGGTGGCGGTGAAGACGATAGGAAGGTGGACGGGCGTGCCGCCGGCGTCCAGCAGTTCGGCTTCGACCTTGTGGACGGCCGTGTCGCCGGAGAGCGCCCAGGTGGTCTCGGCGAGCCCGTCGGGGCCGGTCGCCACTTCGCGCTCGGCGACGTTGCCCTGCAGGCGGCCGTTGCCGGCGGTGACGCGGAATCGGACGCGGGCGTTCGCCACCGGATGGCGGCCGTTGGCGACGCCGGCGCGCAGCGGCGCCGGCAGGTCGCGGAGCAGCGTCGGCTGGGTCGGATCGGGCGCCACCTCCTGACCGTCGCCGCCGAGATAGTAGAGCCTTGTGAGCTGGGTGACCGGCGGGAACAGGTCGCGGCAGTCGTGGATGAGTGTCCAGGTTTCGCCGGTGAAGCCGAGCAGCGCCAGCCGGCAATAGTGATGATGGATTCCCAGCGGGCCGCTGGGTATGGGCGCTGACGTCGTTCCGTCCTTGGGCCATTCCACGTCGGAGGTGGCGGTGCGGGCCGGGATCAGCCAATAGTCGCCGGTGCGGTAGGCGCCCGGCTGGAACTGAACCTCGACACCGTCCTCGAGCGCCAGCCAGGTGTCGCCGCCGCCCGCCGCCTCCACCGTCTCCGGACCGTCCGGCATGTCCCAGCGCCGGACCTTGAGGTTGGTTCCGAAATCGGCGATGGCGGTGGTGCCGGTGGCCGTGGCCGGGTCGATGGTGAGGGTGGTGCCCTCGGCCTTCACCAGTTTGACCAGGGTGCCGGGCAGGCCGCCAAGGTCGCGTTCGTCATCGAGCAGTTCCACCCAGTCGCCGGTGGAAAATCGCAGCACGGCGTCGAGACCGATGCTGGCCACCTCCAGCTCGTTGCCGCTTTGGGCGATCCAGCGGGTGACGATGGTGCCGTTGTCCCGGGACCACTTGAAGGTGGCGGCGCCGTCCGCTCCCGGGTCGTGGATCTCCACCCGGTAGAGCTGGTTTTCGAGCCGCCGGTAGCCGGCGCCGGGTTTGATGACGCAGGGATCGTCCGAATCCTCGCTCGGTTGGGCGCGGGCGGCGAGTTGGCCGGTGCTGGCGGCGGTCTCGGTGTCCCAGTTGGCGAAGGGGCCGACGCAGGTGGGCTGGTCGTCGCCCGCCTCGACGGCGGTGAGCTTCACCTGCCAGATGACCTTGGCGCGGGTGGCGGTGTCGGGGCCGCCGAGGGCCACCTCCCGGATGGTGTTGTCATCCAGCGCCGTGAGATGCCGTTCCCAGACGTCGAGCCAGGCGAGGTAGGTTCCGCCGTCGGTGGGCATCGCGGCGTTCAGCAGATCGGGCTGGGCGGTGAAGTCGGTATCGCTCTCGTTCTCCACCAGCAGGCCGTGGACGTAGTACTGGCCCGCGCCGATGGTGAGCGCGTTGCCCGGTCCCGGCGTGATCGCGAACCCGGCCGAGCCGATCGGTCCTCCGCACGGTCCGATCAGGTCGCGCGTGAGTTGCCGCCGCCGATGGGCGTTGATGGCCACGAATTCGTTCCAGTCCGCGTCCACCTGGACCCGTCCCTGCTGCTGCAGGACGCCGGAGTAGTGCCTGTTCCTGTCGAACGTGGATCGCGAGAAATCGCCCTTCATAATCGCCTCCGCCCTAGTCTCGGGTCTGAGTCCCCATTGTTGTCCTTGGTCATGTGACGAAGATGTGCCCCGCCTCCAAACCGACCCTCAAATACTCGTCCAATACCGTCGCAAGATTGCCGAGGCGTTGCGGCTGGCGCAGATACCGGAACGCCCCCATCTCGGCGCCGTCCTCGGCGCCCGCCGTGATCTCGGGGGCGGTGGAGGGCGAGAGTTGCGCATAGCCCGGATCGCCGTAATCGCCGGAAGTAAATGCCGGCGCCAATGCGGCGCGGATGCGCGCGTCCTCCGCCGGATCGTCGACGCCGCGCAACGCGAGGCTCGGCTGACAGCGGTATTGCTTCGGCGCCCGCGAGCCCTCGGGCACGTGCGAGAACCGGACGCAGCCGAGTTGCCGCCGTTCCGCCACCAGCGGGTCGCGGAACAGGCAATCGCTGGCCTCGACGCTGCGCACCGAGACCGCGCCGAATGCCGTGACGTCGTTGAAAACCGCATGGCTGCCGGGAGCCTCCACCGTGGGGCCGCCCGCGCCGTCGAGAATGCTCTCGCGGACGACCAGGCGCGGCGCTGTCTCGGTGAGTTTGAGGGGGCCGCTGACGCAGCGGACCAGTTCGAGGACAAGGTCCGAGTTGTCGCCGCCGGCGGCCGATCCCGTGACCTCCACGCGGCCCGGACCCGGCGCCACCGTCGCGTGACGGAGCGTCAGGCCGCCGAGCCGGCCGTTGAGGACCGTGACCACGCCGTCGATCAGCAATCCGTCAACAACGAGCCGCCCCGGCGTGGCGGCCGCCCCGGCGGCGCCTTTGATCGAGAGGTTGCCTTTCAGATGCGGCCGGTGGGTGTCGAGGCGCACCTCGCCGAGGCGGCGATGGAACACCCCGGGCAACACGTCGTCCTTGTGCAGCGGCCACTCGCCGGCGGCCAGATAAAGGGTGCTGCCTTCGTTGATGTCGATCCGCGCCGCCTTGGTGGGATCGCCGGGGTCGGGCGCGCCGGTCAAGTTCTCCTCGTACGTGCGGTTGTCCATGATGACGATCAGCCCGGTTTCGCCGGCGGGCAGGGCGTTCCAGGCGGCCACCGCCTCGGCCAGAGTCGCGACGATGGTCTGACCGCCGGAGGGAGCGGCGGGGGTGCCGGCGTCCTTGGTCACGCCGATCTGGAAGGTCACCGGCTCGCTGGTTTCCGCGCCGATCGTCGCCGCTCCCGTATCCGAGCGGTTGTAGGGGCCGCCGCCCACATCGGCGCTGAAACCATAGGCATACGAGACCTGTACCGACGAAGGCGTTGGCGCGCCGGCGGGGAGCGCAACCCGGCCGAGCTCCGGGTCGATGCCGGCCATTATGGCCTGGCCGCCGATCAGCGCGGGGGGGCGCCGCCAGCCGTCGGGATGCGGTTGAGGCGGGTCCTCCAGATTGCAGATGGTGATCTCTTCGGGCGTCAGCGGCTGAGGGTCGCCGTTCAGGTAGATTTGCAGTACCGGCTGCGTGTCGAAAAAGAGCTCGGCGGGTGTTTCGCCGAGGGCGAGGGCGGCGCGGCGCGCCGTCAACTCGTCGTAAAGGGCGCGGCGGCGAAGCCGGCCCGGGACATTGGCCTCTCCCGCGAGATCGGTCAGGCGTTCCTCCGCTTTCGGCGTGTTGAACAGCGGCATGTCCCGGCCGAGCGGGTTCACCCGGTAGCGGCCGTCGCCCGGATCGGTGACGGGGCGGGCGTCGACCCGCTCCAGCGGATAGCTCTGCAGTCGCCACAGGAACAAGCCCACGTTGGGGATGTTGTAGCGGCCGCGTCCCAGGGCGATAGAGCGCACGTCGGCGGTGTGGGTCGCGGTCTCGAACGGCCCGTGCACATGGGCGAGCCCGGCGGAGTCCTTGAGCGGGACGGTGGCGAGCGACCGGGGACGGATGTGGTTCATGTATTGGGTGGTGGCGAGGCGCTGGAAGAACTCGACGCCGCGCGCCGGCCAGCCGGTGACGTCGCGCGCCAGTTGCTCCAGCACCGCCACGGTGCCCTTGCGGCGGCGGTAGCCGATGGTATTGGCCGCGTAGCCGCGCAGGTTGACGGTGGTCTCCCCGACGGGCTGGATTGCGGTGACGCCCAGCAGATCGCCGATATAGGGCACCACCCATGGCTCGCAGGTCTCGATGAACCAGTTGTCGTAGAGTTGATCGATGTCCCCTTCGACGGCGGTGAACTCCTCGTCGATGATGGCGAGCAACGCCCGCAGCGCGCCGCCGTGCTCGGCGTCGCGGGCCCGGTAGAGCGCCGGAAGTAGATCGTAGAGGCGGTCGCGTGTGCTCATGGGACCTCCGTCAACAGGGCGCCGGGGCCGGGGGCGCCCTCTCCTTTTTCCAGCGCGGTGCGGGCTTCCCCAAGCGGGGCTTGGCCCGGCGCGGCGTCCCGCGCTAAGCTAGCTTCGCTGCTTTGGCCCCCGCGCATTGAAGGGGGCTCGCCTTCACCGGCAGCGAACGCGGATCGGCGCTCCGCTTCCCAAAGCAGCGACTTATGCCTCGGATATCCCGCACCAAAAACGCCGCCGGTCATAACGCTCCAGGGGCTGTCGGCTCGGCTGGTCATGTGGCCTCCGTCAACAGGGCGCCGACGGGCGCCAGCAGCAGCAATTCGGCCGGCGCGATAGCGCCCGACTCCCATCGCGCCCGGCGGGCCGGCAGCATGGCCGGCGGCCGGGTCTGCGCCGGTCCGTCCGGGTCGGTGACCAGGTAGAGCCTGTCGAGGTCGGCGGCGATCACGCCGTCGACGCCGTCCAGCAGGGTCATCACCTCGGCGGCGGTCACCGGCTGGCCGAACGCGCGGTTGGGAAATGAGAAGCGCTCGGCGAGCGCCGTTTCCGCCGCCGCCAGCACGTCTTCGGCGCGACGGCGCGGATCGATGACGAGGGAAGCTTCGACGGTGAACAGAAGCTGTTTGTGGCCGGCCACCTCGACGCTTTGGATGGGGTCGCGGGCGTCGTCGATGGAGTCCTTGAGATTGTCGAACAGGTCCGATGTCTCGTCGATGACGTCGCCGTCGGCCTCGGCGACGGTGACGTAAATCACCTGGCGCGCGCCGTTCCAGATGGACACCGCCTCCGACTTGCCGATGCCGGCGAAGGCGCGGGCGAAGTCCGCGAAGTCCTTGAGCGACACGATGCGGTCCAGGGTCAGCACCCGGAGCGGCGCGTTGTCGCGGGCGTCGGCGACGTTTTCGGGCGCCTGCGAGCCGCCGGCGGCGAGCGGGTTGACCACCGACCGGATGCCGAGCGGCTTCGATTGCAGGATGGTGAGCGTGTCGGCGGCCACGTCGCCGTCCGGGCCGATGCCGCTGCGATAGGTGGCGTTGACGTTGGTGGTCCCGGTGGGAAGGCGCGAGCCGCGCTCGCCGTCGCCGAAGATCACCTTGACGCCGCCGTCCTCCTCGATCCGCGTGATGTATTTCTCGTCGTTGGCGCCGAGCGGAAACAGCGCCGGCGCCTCCCCCCACTTGATGCCGTTGACCTCCACGGTCAGCGTGCTTTCGCCGCCGCTGGCGGAGCGGGCGGTAACGTAAGTGAGCGGCGGCTTCTTGAGGGTAAAGGTCTGGTTCTTGCGGGAGCGGTCGCCGTTGCCGAGCGGTTCGTGCACGGTCTCGCCATGGGTCGCCTTGGCGACGTTGGCGGAGATGCGCACCGTCCTGCGCTTGTACGGATGGGCGAGGCCCTTGGTTAGCGACAGGGTGGTGAAACCGCCATCGTGGACGGCGTCCAGGACCTCGATCACCTCGTGGTCGACGACGCCGTCGAGATCCTGGCGCTCGCCAGTGAGGATCATCGCGCGGCCGACGCCGAGGCCCAGCACCATCTCCGCCAGCGGCAGTTTCTCGGAACCCGCCGCCACCGGCTCGTCGATGGGCAGCGCGGCGAGCGGGCGTTGCCGGCTCACGGCGTGGACGGTGGTGTCCCGGACCCGAAAGCTCGCCGGCTTGTCAGTGCCGTCGTCCGCCAGCGGATCGCCGTTGGCGCCACCGAGGGTGAGGCCGGTGGATTTGGCGCTGAGCGCGAAGCCCACCGTGGATTTCTCGGCCACGTCGCGCACCCGGTAGGCCTCGGCCAGTCCGGACGCGGTTTCCAGCACCACCCACCCGCCGGGAACGATCTCCGGCCGCGCCCGCTCCAGGTACATGTCAGAGCCTGATTCCGACCAGAAGGGAGCCGGGTCCGTATTGGGATCTTTCCATATTTGCCAGCCGAAGTTGCCGTCCCAATTATTGGGGTGGGGGTCGACGTTTCCTCTATCTCCCGTCTTGCGCGGAGGTAGGGTGTTCCACTTAGGCGCGTTGTGGCCGAAAGCACCCAGCCGGTCTCCGAAGCCGAACACACCCTCCGACGGCGGCAGCGGCGGCGGTTTGCGGGTGGTGGCGACATACCTCACCAGATTTCCGCGCCCCCAGCGGTTGTAGGTCAGGAAGGCGTTGAGGTCCTTCTCCCGCCAGGATTGGCCGAGAATGTTGGAGCCGACCGACGTGCCGGTAAACGGAATTGTGGCGACCGAGATCGTCGCCGGCAGCAGCGAAAACGTGAAGAAGAACGGCGGCGGCGCCTGCTTCTCGGCGAAGGCGACACGGGTGCGGTCGAACGGCGGCGCGGTCTCGTCGTTCACGCCCGGCGGCGCGGCGGTCTGCTCCTCCACCTCGGTGAGGCGAAGCACCATGGTCGAGGTTTTGGGATCGCCGCCGGCGGCGCTGTGTCCCACCACCAGCAGCCGGTCTCCGGCCGCGAGCCGGGTGTCGGTGCCAGCGAGGAAAAATTCGCTCAGCGGAAAGGCGGGCACGGTGGCGGCCCCTTCGGGAAGTTCCACGCCGCCCACCAGGAACAGCGAATTGACCGCCAGATCCACGACGCCGGGCGCGCCCGACTGCAGGCTGCCGTCGGCGCCGAGCAGATAGAGCTTGCCGCCGGCGATGCCGAGCTTTTGCGGCCGGGTGGTTCGCACGGCGATGGCGTTCCACTCGGCGCGCGCCTGAATCTCCTCCACCGTTTCGAAGGTTTGCGGCAGCTTCTCCTGCGGCGGCACGCTTTGCACCTTGGTGCCCACCGGAACGACGGCTTGGCCCGGCGCGCCCGGCGCGGTGTCGATGGTGAATTCCAGATACGCGGTGGCGGCGACCCCGGGGTTGAGCTGATAGCCGATGGCGCGGGCGAGCAGCCGCACCGACAGCCGTTCGGTGGCGGTGCGCAGATAGCCCTCGTTGGCGATGCGCTCCTGATAGAAGGTGAGGACGTCGGTAGTCACGGCGGCGGCGTCCAGCAAAGCGATGGCCTCGTCGTCGACGCGCCGTGTCTTCAGCGTCTCCAGGGGCCGAAGGCCGGCACCGATGCCGTCCGCGAAAGTCTGCCCGCCGATGCGCCGCAGCATGCGCTCGAGGAATTCGCCGTGGGTGGCGAGGCGGTAGTTCAACGCTGGCAGACCGGGACGGTTGTGGATCGCCGGGATCTCCAGGCCGTTGTCGCAGCAGAAGCAGTCGTCGAGGCGGATATCGTCGCGGCCGGTCATTGTCCGCCCTCCATGAGGAACGCGAGGGTGCCGTTTTCCGGCTGGCTCGGGTCGTTGTCGAGGCGGATGATCTCGAGCCGCCCGACGTCGATGCGTCCGTTCACGATCTCGTTGTTGGCGACACGCCCGAAGCGCTGGAAGCGGCCCGGTTTTGGCGGCGTGTCGTCGATGTCCACCCACGACACCCCCGGCACCGCCATCGCCTGGGCGATCACCGAGCTGAGATACAGCGACTGGTTGAAGGTGAAGTTGTCCGGATGGAAGAAACCGCGCCGTCCGTCCTGCAGATCCGATCGCGCGAACGTCTCGAACAGCGCCCGCTTCACCTGCGCCGGGTAATAGCCCGGGGCCACGCACACCGTCATGGCGATCTCCAGCGGCACGAACCGTGGCCCGTCGATCTCCAGGTCGTGGCCGGCGAGCCGGAGCGGATCGAGGAAACGGACCAGCCGGTCTTCGAACTCCGCGTCGATGGCGCGTCCGCCGATCCGGTCCACGGTCACGAACATGGTGTGCCAGCTTCCGGTCCAGCGCAGCGTCGCCGCCGCCTTCTGCACCTCGGGATGGCCCTCGGCGGCGCGCGCGTAATCGCCCTCGGTGACGCAGCGCTCCTGGATGCGGAACGCTTCCGGCGCGTCGAGGCGGGCCTTGGCGAGGGGTTCGGGAGCGACGCCGCCGGACGCCGGCAGCGGGTTGCGCACGCGGACGATCTGATCGGGGTCGAGGGTCAGGCCTGGGGCTTCGACAATCCGGCTGATGGCCTCGGCGCCGACGTTGCCGGCGGAGCCATTGCCGATCCGGCAGCGGGCGGTGAGAAGCGAGATGTTGGAGGGTTCGCGGCCTTCCGGCTCGCGCCCAAAACGCAGGTGCGCGACGCCATCGTCCTCCGTCTCCACCACGAAGTGACGGGCGAAGCGATCGCTGCTCAACAGGTCGCGCATGACCGTCCACGTGTCGCCGCCCTCGCCGAGCGTCACCTGGGCCAGCGCCGCGCGGGGCGATTTGTCGAGGATGTCGGCGGCGGGAGCATCGCGGGCGGCATTGTGATCGTAGGGCACGCTCATGGTGATCCCGGTGCGGGCCAGTTGCGGCCGGCTTCTCGGCAGGAACGCCGCGCCTGGCATCTCCACCAGCGGCTCGTCGTCGATGGTGAGGCCGTGATCGGCGAGCACCGCGTTGCCGCGCGCGACGCTTGCCGCCTTGGTCTCGCCGCCCACCTCCAGCTCGTGGAGGCAGAGGGGAAACGGCAGCGCGTCCGCCGCGTGCCACGAAATCTCGAGCACGTCGTCGCCGGTGAGCGGGTCGGTGTCGCCCACGGGCTCGCTGTCGAGCCGCACGGCATGGCGTTTGGCGAGGTCGGCGTCGGCGGCCAGTTTCGTCTCGGGGTCGTGGACCTCCTCGAAAATCAGCACGTCGCCGGCGTGGAGATCGAGGTCCGCCGCCGCGCCCTTGAGGGTGGCCCGGGTCGCGCCCTTGGGCAGGCAGCACTCGGGTTCCGACCACGTGTAAAAGGGGATCTCGCCGCGCAGCGCCAACAGGTTGGGGACGTGGTGCAGCGTCTCGAACACGATGGGCCGTTCGCTCGCCATGTCCCGGAAGGTCTTTTCGTCGAGCACCGCGCCGCCGTTGGGACGGCCCACCACCAGCTTGGCGCCCTTGGGGATGACCGGGACGCCGGGACCGCTGGGCAGCAGGTCGGTCTCGACCTCGATGCACACCCACGCGCGGGCGTTGCAGCCGTCGTGCAGGGCGTAGTCCAGAAGCCGGGTATGGCGGCGCACCGAGGTGCGGGTGCGGGCGGTGTCCAGATAGGCTTCGGTGGCGACGGCGTCCTGGTAATAGTTCAGGTGATCGGCCACGTACGCGACGCTCTCCACCAGCGCCACCCCGAGGTCGGCGGCGCTTCGGCTCTTCCAGCCGCCGTCGGCGAGCGTCACCGACAGCCGGTCCAGCATCAGCCGGCGGAAGCTTTCGTAGTCGCGCGCCATGTAATCGATGGCCGGCGCCGGGAACACGGGCGGCGGGCAGACGGTCTCCACCTTGCAATCGAAATCGTTGCGGCATTCCACCTTGAACGAGAAGTCCACCGCCACCAGTTGCGGGTCGAACCCGGCGGGCGCGCCGCCGTCGACGGGCGACGCCACCAACCGCAGCGTGTAGACGGAGAAATCGCCGGCCGCGTCGGTACGCGCGATCAAAACCCGGTCGCCGTCGGTCAGGTTGTCGAACAAGTTCTTCTCGCCGGCGCTCAGGGTATCGCGGATGGCGGTGGGGATGGCCGTGGCGGTGGCGGCCCAGTCCACATCCACTGGCGTGACCCGGACCCCGCCGGCGATGGCGACGTTGTCGCCGTCCAGTCCCGAGACCGGCTTCAGACAGCGGACCAGCAGGGTTTGCTGAGGCGGGCTGCCGGCCGGCGCGTCGTGATCGAGCACCTCCAGATAGTCGATGCCGTTGAGCGTGGCGTGCTGGCGCACCAGCGCCTGACGTTTGAGGTTCGTGCAGCGGTACTGGGTGCTCATGTCACAGCTCCCGCCGGAATTCGGCCTGTTCGCGGGCGCCGGTGGCGCGCACCGTGTAGCGCACGGCGATGTCCAGACGTGCGTCTTCCGAGACGATCTCCACGGCGTTCAACTCGATCAGGTCGCCCAGCCATTGCTGCAACGCGCCCTGCACCAGCAATTGCACCGCCGCCGCGGTTTCGTCGGAGTTGGGGGCGAACACCAGTTGATGCAGCCCGCTGCCGAAATCCGGGCGGTTGACCCGCTCGCCCGGCGCGGTGAACAGCACCTGCTCGATCAGATCGCGAATATAGGCGTCGCCGGAGGTGGTCGCGGTCCGCCCGTCGGCGGCGATATGGAACGGAAAATCCATGACCATTCTCGCCCGTCCTCCTCACATGCCGGTGACGCGCGGCTGGGTCACCACCACCATGGGCGGGCCCTGCGGGATCTGTTCGGCGCTGAAACACAGCCCCGTCGACGTGTTGAGCACCGCCGGCTGGCCATTGACCAGGACACGCGTCGCCGGTACCAGCCAGCGCGCCATGATGCAGGGCTGCGGCTTGGTCCCGACGGTGAAGGCGCAGCCGGCGATCAGGTATTGATCGCCGACCGTCGACACCGGCTGTCCGGAGACCAGCACGCGGGCATTGGACGAAACGATGCTCATGGGTCCGCCGTGCGGGCACATGGCCGTCGCTCCCACATGCATCAAAAGACCTGGCATGGCGTCGCGTCCTCCTTTCCCAATCTCAGGTCACCACCAAGGCGCCCTGGTTGACGGTCACGGTGGGGCCGGTCATGACGATGCTGGCGCCCTTGCCGTTCTGGATGTAGATGCCGGTATCGTTGACGATGATGGTGGCCCCGGTGGCCGATTTCAGCATGATGCCGCCGGTCGGGCCCGGCACGTCGTTGACGGTGATGCCGTTTTGCAGCGGCGTCTGCATGGTGATGGACGGCACCGCCGGCGGCGCCAACAACGCCAGCGCCGGGATCTCGGCGGCCGAGCCGAAGAAACCGCCGACCCAGATCGGATAATCGGGGTCGCCCTGCTCGAACTCGATCCAGACGCCGCCGCCGATGGGCGGCACCGCCAGCACGCCGGTCTGGATTCCCGCCATGGGCACGCACGGCATCGCCCAGCTTGTGGGTATGACGGTGGAGACGTCCGGGACGATGGCCTGGATGCGACCCTGGTTCATGGGGTCCACGTTGTTGATGACGGTGCCGCGGAATTTGCCGAGGAAACGTTTCTTTTCCGTCATGTCGGAACCCTTGGGACAGTGGAGAGGAGCCCGTCGCGGGCGAGATCGAAGCTGGTGTTGAGCGAGCCGCGCTCCACCCGGTGGGTGACGCTCTTGACGTAATAGAGGCCGTCGAAGGCCTCGCCGACGCCGCGCACCCCCACCAGTTCCCGCGCCTTCAGCACGTGGCCGTACCGGGTCACGTCGAGCGAACCGCTCACCGACACGCCGTCCGAGGTGTCCGAGGCGCGTGCCAGCGCCTTGGCCGCCGCTTGCAGCGGCGATAGCTTGGCGGTGTCGTCGATGGGGCGGATCTTCTTGGGGATGGGCGGCACCAGGCCCAGCGGTGGCCGCAGCGGCGCGATGTCCGGCACCGGAACCGGGATCGGCGCCTTGGTGAGGGCGTTGTGGATAAAAGCCACCGGCAATTCGCGCTCCTCCGGCTCGTAACTGACGCTGATATCTTCCACGTTGGTGTGGACGCCCATGTCCGCCGTCAGCGCCGGTTGCGGCGCGCCGATGCGGATCTCGGGGCCCCAGTAGGCGATGTTGAGACCGGGCTCGGGGCCCGGCTTGATGTAGAACACGTACCCCACGTCGTCGGCCAGCAGGTTGATGTAGTTGAGATCCGTGCCCTGGTGGCGGGGGATGCGGTCGGTCGGGATGGGAACATCGATGAACAGGCTGGGGATGATCATGGGGATCATCCCGAACGGGGCGTACTTGGCGACGATCAGCGCGACCCGCGCCTCCGCCGGCATCGCCGGATAGGGAACGCCCGAGAAATCGATGAAGTCCATCATCTTGGTCAGGTCCTCGCCGATGATGGTGAGGGTGGCGCCGCCCTCCCGCGCGCTCGGCTGAAATTCGTGACGGGTCATGATCCCGTCGATGAGAACGTTGGCGCCCCCGTTTACGGTGGCCACCAAGATCACCCGGATCGGCGGCGCCGCGCCGCCGCCGGCCAGCAGGAACAAAGTGGCGAGAGGCGAATTCTTGTCGATGCGGAAGGCGAGACGGAACACGGAGACGGCGCGGGCGGTAATGGTGACCTCGGCGCTGACCAGCGCGTCCAGCACCATGCGCGGCGCCGGCACCGCCACCACCGGCCCCACCATCAGCGTGAATTGAAGCCGCTTAATCACCGTCCTGTTCTCCCACCCCCGGCGGCAGCGTGATTCTCAGTCTCCGGCCCGGCACGCTGGTGAGATCCTCGGGCCGGAGCGCCAACTCCGCGTCGGCGACGCGCCAGAACAGCGTGGCGTCGCCGAACCGGTCGGAGGCGATATTGTCGAGGCGGTCGCCCTCCGCGACCGTATGGGCGCCCTGCGTGGACAGTTTGCGCGGATCGGGCAGAAACCGGCGAGTGACGTACACGATCGTGCGGCCGCCGGGCCCGGTGATTTCGGCGGTGGCGATACCGTGATAGCGGCTCGACGGCGGAAACGTCGTGGCTTCCCGGGTGAGACGCAACAGGGTCTGAAGGGGGTCCGCCATGGCCGTTTTCCTATGACAGGCTGTTGAGGCCGAGGGCGCCGAGCGGGCTCGCCTCGGCCGCTTGCGCGAGCTGTTCCTTGGCCTGCAGGTAGGTCATGAACAGGCTGCCGCCCTTGTGGTCGAAGCCGAGGTCGTGCACGCTGAGGACGCGCAAACCCAATGTGACCTTGGCGCGGATGGGGTTCAGATCGGTATCGAACGCTTCCTCGGTCATGCTGAGGTCGGTCACCGTCACCGGAGCGATGCGCTTGCGGCTCCAGACGAACAGCACCAACGGCCCTTCCTCCGGGACGATTTCGAGGGTGCCCCGGCCGGCGAGGCTGTTTTCTTCCTGAAGGCGGGCGCTGGTGGGTTGCACGAGGCTTTCCAGCGCCGCCATCTGTGGAAACAACCCGTTTTCGACCGTGGTCGGATGATCCCTGGGGAACTCCAGTTGGTCGGCGGCGTCGAGCTCGATGGTCAAGTTGAACGTCTCCACCGCCGGCGCGGCAAATCGCACCACGTTGGCCCGTTCGCCGCTACCGCCGCCGCCACCGCCACCGCCGAAGGCCTGCACCTGAAGGGTGCGGCTGAGTTCCGAGGGGTTGTACTGAAAGGCGATGATGCGCTGGATCGCCGCCGACTTGGGATCGACCACCACCAGGCCTCCCTTCAGTGTTTTCGGCGATCCCGGAAACGTGGTCATCGGCCGTTTCCTCCGGCGGAGTTGGGACCCGTGCCGGAGCCGCCGATGTGGGGATCGGGCATGTCGCTCACCTGTTTCCTTCTCTCCCTTGGAACCGCCGGCGGTGAGTCGGAGCGCGTCACCGGGTTGAGTCCCGCCTGCTGCAGCACATGGGTCAGTTCGTGGGCGATCAGCCGTTTTCCCGCCTCGGTCTGGGGTTGATAGCGGCCGGCGCCGAACACGACGTGGCGGCCCACGGTGTAGGCCTGGGCGGCGACACCCCGCGCCGAGCGGCCGGCCTTGGCGTCGGCGTGAATGCGCACGTGCCCGAAATCGACGCCGAGACGCCGCTGCATCAAGCTCCGTACACCCGCGTCGAGCGGCCGGCCGGGGCGGCTCAGCGTCTCGGCGACGGAAGCCGGGATGGGAGGCGCGTCGCCGGCCGCTTTTATCGGCTTTCTGCGCATTTTCAGAAGATCCGGCTTTTCCTTCTCACCAAGGCCCGGGACGCCAATGGGTTTGAGTCCGTACTTGTTCATGCCGCCCCAGTAGGCCTTCCAGAACGCCTCGTCCTCCTTGCGCCGCTCCTCCGGAGATTTCAGGCCCTGGCGGAAATCGTTCAGCTCCTTGCCCATGCGCACCGTTTCCTGGCGGTATTGCTCGGTCTTTGAGACCGTTTTTTTCTTCGGTTCCTGTTTGGCGCGGCCGAGCGGCACCGAGAAGCCGACCATGACCTTGGACGGGTTGCGCACCGGCCCCTCGTAAGTGAGCTTGAGCTTCAGTCCGGGATGAAGCTTGTCCAGGGGGATTTCCGGGATACCGATGGGCAGTTCGGAATTGGTGGCGATAACGGCGGTGACCGCGCCGGTGACCGCGGCGCCGGTCATGATCTTGCCCGAGAGGCTGGCGATGAAGTCCTTGCCCAGCGTCTCGGCCTTCTTCTTGAGTTCCTTGCCCACGTCGGTTTCGAGGAACGCCTCGCCGGCCTTCTTCGCGGCTTCCTTGTATTTGTCGGCGTCGCTGGGCTTTTTCTCCTTCGCGGGCGCGCCGTCATCCTGGCGTTGCAGCGCCGGCGCGGCTCCGTGGCTGGGCTCGAACGCCGCGCTCGCCTCGCCGCCGCCCACCACCGCGTCGGCGACGCGGTCGGCTTGCCGTTCGAAGGCGTCACCGGCCTCGCCTATCCCGGCTTTACGCTGGCAGGCGCACGGGGTTTGGCCGAAACGATGGTGAACGGGACCCGCCCTGCTTTGAGGCTTGCCCATGGGTTTGGCGCAGGCGCAGCCGCCGGTGACGGACGACGGCGTCTTGCCGGCGGTGACGGGCGCGTGCCGGAGCATTACCGTTCTCCTCCGCGAACCGCTTGATAAATGGACTGCGCGGCCGCGCGGCCGACCGTCTCGGGCTTGGCCCCCGACTTGACGGAGAAGGCGCCGGCGTCGAGGCCCACCGTGGCGAGATCGGCGGCCGCCGCCGGCGCGCCGTGCTCGCGGATCAGTTCCGCGAGGCGGTCGCCGAACGCGGCGGCGATGGCGTGGCGTCGGGCGCTCGGGAAGCCGTGGAGCACCAGCTCGTCGATCTGGACGGTCACCGGTGGTTCGCCGGGCTGCTTCGGGGTTTCACGGTTGGGCATTCGGCCATCCTCCGACCTCGGCCTCGGTGAGGCTTCGGTCGAGCTTCGCGTACTCGCTCTCGGCCGCGCGCCTGACGTGATCCATGCGCACCGGCGCGCCGTCGTCGGCGGCGAGGAACGCCGCCGCGAGCGCGATGTTGCGGATATGCCCGCCGGAGACATTGAGACGGGCGAGGCGGTCCACTTCGAGCCCCTCGGTCGGCGTTTCCTTGGGGAAAATCCCGGCCCAGATGCGGCGGCGAAGCTCGGCGTCCGGGAACGGAAAATGCACCATGAACCGGATCCGCCGCAGAAAGGCGGCGTCCAACGAGTTGCGCATGTTGGTGGTGAGGATGGCGAGGCCGCGATAATCCTCCATGCGTTGCAGCAGGTAGGCCACCTCCTGATTGGCGTAGCGGTCGTGGCTGTCGCGCAGCTCGGTGCGCTTGCCGAACAGGGCCTCGGCCTCGTCGAACAGCAAAACGACGCCGCCGCGCTCGGCGGCGTCGAAGATCCGCGACAGGTTCTTTTCGGTTTCGCCGATGTATTTGTTCACCACCTCCGAAAGATCGACGCGATAGAGATCCAAGGACAGCGCGCCGGCGAGCGCCTCCGCCGCCATCGTCTTGCCGGTGCCGCTGGGCCCGGAGAACAGCGCGCCGAGGCCGAGCCCGCGCGCCGATTTTTCGGCGAAACCCCAGCGGTCGAGGACGGTGCGGCGGTGGCGGACCGCGGCAACGATCTGGCGCAGTGTGGCGCGCTGCGGCGGCGGAACCACCAGATCCTCGAACGTGGCCCTGGTCTCGACGCGCACCGCGAGGCGGCCGAAATCGGGCCGGCTCTGACGGCGGCACGCATCCCACAATGCGTGGTCCGAGAGCGGGGCGGTGGAGGTCATGGCGGCGCCCACGGCCGTGATCTGCGCGCCTGAAAAATCGAACTGGCCGAGCACCCGGTCGAGGCCGCCGTTGAGCAACGCCGCGCCCGGACCGAGCGCTTGCCGCCACAAATCCTCCTGCTCGACGGCGGATGGATGACCCACGTCGAGGCGGACGCACGGCCGCCCGATGCCGACCGGCGGCCGGTCCGTGGCGATGGCCACCAGGCCGCCGATGGCGTCGACGAACGGCGCAATGGGAGATGCCGGGCTTTCGTCGTCGCCCGGCTCGATCAGCAGCGCCAGCGGCGCCAGAGCGCATTCTCGCCGCCACAGCCGCTCGAATAGGTCGCGCGCCTCGGGCGCCGACGGGATATCGGCGGCCCGCAGGTGGAAGCCGACCAGCCCCGTCTCGGACGCCGCGGCGGCGAACACGTCCGCCACCGCGCCGCGGTCGCGGCCGGCCAGCAGGGCGACCGGCGGTTCCCGTTCGCCCTCGCCGCCGGACCAGATCCCGGCCAGCGCCGCCGCCGACCGATGCTGGCTGGGCGGTAGCATCTCCGGCGGGCGCAAGGGCCGGACCACGGTCATCAGCCGCCGGTCGAATTGGACGACGCCGGTGAGATAGTGAAGGATGCGCTCGTCGATGTGGAGCGCGCTCCGGGTAAGGGCCGCGCCGTCGTCCAGGTGAATCAGAGTCCAGAAGCGCAGCGGCGCCTCCGGCGTCAGCGCCGTCCAGTGCGCCTCCGGGAACCGGGCGAGCGCCAGGCTGAAACTCATGGCGGTCGTTCCGCCGGGTCCCTGGGCGTCGGCGATGGCGGCGGCGGCGCCGGCATCGAGCTCGGCGCCGGCGCAGGCCACCAGCACATCGCGCTCAAAGTGTGTCAGGCCGAATACACCGGCGAGCACCTGCAGCGCCGGAGGAGGGCCGCCCATATCGGCGTGGGCTTTGGCCGCGTGTTGTTCGAGACGGCCGGCCGCGTCCGCACCGTTGCCGAGCAGGGTCTTGATGCGCCCGAGGTGTGCGTTCAGGAAACGATGGTTGGCCTCCTGCCACCCATGGAAGTCGGCGGCGGTCATGGGATCGTCACCGTCGGGCCGAAGCCGGGGCTGGCGGGATCGAGGTCGACGGGACTGGCGGCGCCATCCACTTGCAGGCGGAGGAAGTAGGTTCCGGCCTTTACCGCCGTCACCGGAATATCCAGGCTGTCGGCGTCGGCGGGACGCTCGGCGGCGGCGAAAGCATACGCCTTGGGCGCGGTGTCCGTGGTCTCGTTGAGCAGCAGTTCGACCCGTTGCTTGGCGCCTACGGTGGGCGAGACCGGGGCCGTCACCGTGGCGTCGCGCGGATCGCCGCCCGTCCCGGTCACGTTGGCAACGCTGGGGGCCATCACCCGCGGATGCAGGATCAGCGGCGCCACATTGGACGACAAGCCGGTGTGCGCCACCGGCGGCGTTCCCATGTCTACCGGATGCTCGACGACGACGCCGAGGGCGCCGGCGCGCAATTCCGTGGGCAACGCGGTGGGCAGCGTGAGCTCGATGCGGCTGGACTCGGTCTTGTCCAGAGCAAGGGTCACGCCGCCGACCCGCACCACCGTCGTTTTCCCCGCCAGATTGTCGCCGACGATCGCCAGCACGCTGCCCGTTACTAACGGTGCCGATGGATTGGCCGCGTCCACGGCGCGCTCGATGCGCGGCCGGTTGATGGGGATGACGTAGAGATTGCGGGTTTGCACCGGCAGCGCCGGCGACGGCGTGTCGTCGCTTTCCACCATGACCACCGCGCCCTGATAGGCCACCGACAGGCTGTAGGGCGTCTGAAAGAACACCGACCACAGCTTGCTCAACTCGTCCAGGGTCATGGGCTCGGGGGTGAAGCGGACAAGCTCGGCTTGTTCGGCCAGGGTGGAGCCCGCGAGAAAACCCAGTTGCGGATTGGCGACGGTGTCGCGGATCAGCTTGCGGGTGAGCAACGGCCGGCGGTGCATGGTGCTAATCACCACGCCGAGCAGCCGTTGCGGCTCCATCAGCAGATCGTCGCCGTAGAACGAGAGGAGGTAGTGCAGGTTGACGCCGGTGACCGGTTTCTGGCGCGTGTTGCCGAAGGAGTCCCGCGTAGGCGTATCCAGGGCGCGCGACGCCGGGTTGGGTCCTACCTGGTAGAGGAACACGTTGACGCCCACGGTCGGCAGGCCGGAGGCGCTCGCGGCGGGGCGCACCTTGGTCACCTTGGCGCCGGGAAGCGCCGCGCCCACCGCCTCCTGCAGCATCTGTCCCAGCGCCGCGGTGGCGGTGGCGATGGCGAGCGCCGCGGTCATCGCCGCCCTCCATGGCGCCGCTCGAGATACTCCTTGAGGCCGAGGGCGGGCGTCCGCTCCGGCTTGCGTTCGGCGGCGGCCGGCGGTGCCGGCGCGATGTTGGCTCGGACGTCGACGCGTCCGATGCGCACGGTGACCTGAGCCGGGGCGATCGGTGCCTGTATGGGGGACGGGGTCCGTGCCGGACGCAAAGGCGGCGAAGCCGGGGAAAGCGGCGAAGCTGGTTCTTTTGCCGGCTGTTGACGCGGCCGCGTCACGGGCCGCGCGGTGGTGATTGGCGGCACTGCTGGCGAGAGAGGATCCGAGGATTGGCGCTGTCGTGGCTCATCGCGACCCGGCGGCGTGAGGGTCGGCGGCGCGTGCCGCAAGGGGACGCCGTCCGGGTCAACGGGCGAGGGGATGAAGGCCGGTCGGTCCACTTCGGGCCGCGTGTCATGTGCTTGCCGTTTGTCCCCCATCGGCGGCGCGGGGGCGGCGGGGGCGGTTCGGATCGGACCTGCCGCCGGGCCCTCCGGAAGGGCGCCTGACGACATCCGCGTGGGTTCTTGTTTGGCGGGGCCGGCCGCTCGGGTGGTCATCGACGGCGGAGCGGCGGGCGAACCATCCAGCGGGGAGTCAATGGCAGGTCCTCCCGGAAACACCGGTTCGCGGATCGGTTCGAGAGCGCCGTGGGTGCCTCCCAACGCCCGTTGGGCGAGCCGGGTCAGGAAGTCGCTCATCCCAGCACCATCTCCAGATAGACCCGCCGGCGGGCCGGGCTCATGGCCAGGATGTCGGCCTCCCGCCATCCGTAGGCGCGGGCCAGCACGTGGACGTCGCGGAGCAGCCGCCGGGCCTCGCTGTCCACCTCGGTCCAGAAAAACGCCGCCACATCCAGATCGGCCCGCCAGCCGTGCCCGCACTCCGGACATTCCAGATTCACCAGCACCTCGGCGTCCGGATCGCTGGCCACCATGCGCTCCGGCAAGACTGCCAAGACGTCCTCGGGCGGTTCGGCGCCGGGGGCGGGCCCGCTCACCAGGCAGCGGCCGATCAGGACCTCGCGGGCGCCTTCAACGGTGTCCGCCTCCGCCGCCGCCTGAAGATCGGCGCTGGTGGGGATGCGAAACCGCCAGCGGCCGCCGCCACTGTCCTCGAATTGCAGTGTCTCTTCGGTATCGGCCGGGTCGCGGCCCCTCAAGTCCAGGCTGAACTCGATCTCCGCCGCACAGGCCGGGCAGTGGGTGTGGACGTCCAGCGCCGGTCCCAGGGTGGCGCCGCGCAGCGCCAGCAGGGCCGCGTCGCGCCGGCCCAGCGGCCAATGGGCGAGTTCGGCGCGGTCCGCGTCCGGCACGCCGGCCGCGAGCAAGGTGAGCGCGCGTTCCACCGGGTGCTGCCCCCGGCCCACTTCCCACGCCCTAACCAGGTGTTGGCCTTCGAGGGGCTGCATGGGATCAGCTCGGTTCGGTAAAGGTGGGCTCCGTCGGCTCCGCCACTTCGTAATCGCGCTCCCAGCCCTCGTTTTCCAGCTTGAGGTGCTGGATCGCCACGGCGTTGCCGTTGGCGTCCAGCTCCGGCAGGGATTGGAATTCCGACGGCCAGCACCGGTAGATCTTGTAGGCGATGGCCAACTGGCCCGCCTCGTTGTAGAGCTCCACGGTCAGGTCCTTGCGGAAATCCTTGAGCGACACCTCGGAACCGAGCCCGGAGCCGAAGTTCCAGACCTTGTTGGCCCACTGTTCGAACTCGGGGTCGTGGGTCACGCCGCGCTCCAGGGTAATCGCCTCGTACTCCGTGCGCCCGGGCGATTTGCGGCTGGAGCTCGGGTCGCCGCCCTCGCGGTGGGTGACCACTTCGGTGGTGCGGCTGAGCGCGCTGACCTTGCTGACTCCGGCCACGTAGCGGCCGTCCCATCGCACCCGGAACTTGAAATTCTTGTATGGGTCGAAGCGCTGGGTATTGACGCTGAACTGTGCCATCGACGCCTCCTTACGTTTCTACTTGGCCGGCCATTTGCTGAATCTTGATGACCACGAACTCGGCCGGTTTCAGCGGCGCGAATCCAACCAGGATATTGACCACGCCCAGATTCCGGTCGGTCTGAGTGGTGGTCTCCGCGTCGCACTTGACGAAATAGGCCTCGCGGGGGCTGGTTCCCTGGAACGCGCCCTGGCGGAACAGGGACTGCATGAAGGCGCCCACGTTGAGCCGGATCTGCGCCCACAGCGGTTCGTCGTTGGGCTCGAACACCACCCATTGGGTGCCGCGGAACAGGCTTTCCTCGATGAACAGCGCGAGGCGGCGGACGGGGACATATTTCCATTCCGACGCGATGCGGTCGTCGCCGCGCAGCGTGCGCGAGCCCCAGACCACGCGGCCGGCGGCCGGGAAGGCGCGCAGGCAGTTGATGCCGAGCGGGTTCAACCGGCCGTTTTCGCCGTCGGTGAGCGGCACGCTGAACCCGGCGGCGCCGACAATGTTGGCGTCGATGCCGGCGGGCGCCTTCCAGACGCCTCTCCGGCTGTCGGTGCGGGCGATGACGCCTGCGGCCGCGCCCGCCGCCGCGAAGCTCTCGATGGCGCCGTCCTTCAGCGGATTGGGCTGGCGAAGCCTCGGGAAGTACAGGATGGCGTTGCGGCTGCGGCTCTTGATGGGATCGGTCGTCGGGTCGTTGAACTGGGTTACCGCCTTTTCCACGGTATTCCAGGCGGTGGGGGAATCGACGATGAGCATGGCGCGGCGCTCCTCGCAGTATTGCGCCGCTTTGTCGATGAGATCGGTGTCCACGTCGCCGCCGGCGAGATAGGGCGGAATCACCAGCAAATTGAACAGGTCGACCTGCTCCAGCGCGTACAGGCCCTTCTTGTCGAGCTGGGCGCCGGTGGGAAGGAAATCGTCGCCCTGGGTGAGATCCAGGCCATCCGAGGCGCCTCCCGCGGCGACCGTGCCGGCGGCGACGGTGGGCGGCGAGTTAGGATCGAGCGTGCCCTTGTAGCGGATCAGCGCCGAGTTCCTGCTCCAGCACCCGGTCGACGCGCCGGCGGCTCTCCTTCACCGTCAGATTGCGATGCGTTTCCACCGCGCCGCCGCCGCCGTCGGTCACGGTCAGATTGAACAGGTCCGCCTTGGCGACGCCGAGATCGGCGGCGGCCGCGTCGGTGACGTTGTCATCCACCGTCACGCTCAAATCGGAGCCCCAGGAGCCTTCGTGGGCGGCTTCCAGGGTCAAGCCGATGGTGGTCGCGTCGAAGGTGGACTTGTCCGGGTCGCTGGCGCCCGGATCGGTGTGGAACAGCCGGGCGATGACCGCCGTCGATCCGCCGTTCAGGTAGAAATCGCGGACCGCGAAGCCCATCGAGCCATGCTCCCACAGACCGCCGAACAGGCGCTCGAATTCGGAATAGCTGGTGATGGTGGTGGCCGCGTTGACGGGGCCGCGCTTGGCGCGTCCGATAAAGGCGGTGATGGACGTGGCGACGCCGGTAATGGTGCGCACACCACTTGGAACCTCTTCAATATAAACGCCGGGATAGGACAGGATAGCGGGCATGGACGAGGCCTCCCGATGATTGAGACAGGCGTATTGGCGTTGGAAGTATCAAGGACGGACAACCGGATCGGGGACAATCGCCGGGACGCGGACTTGGCGGCATGCACGAGGTTGCCGCCCGTCGCCGAGACGTCCCCGCCGTGCCAGTGGGTGTTGCCGCAACGCCCATACCAGCCCCCGTTTCCTTCCGGCGATTATTAACGCCGAACGGCGGAATCGGCCTCCGGTGGGACCGATTCTCAATTCATTCTCATGTTCACAAATCTTATGGCCAGGTGGTCTTCACGTCTACAGAAAGTTGTGCTTGACACGGAAATTGCCGGTTGTCGGCGTGTTTGTCCGCCAAGAAAAGATACCGTCGGGACTTGTTCAGTTCTTGAGGGCGCTGATCGGGTTGTGCGGGCACGTTCGAATCACCCAGGCTCAGTCAACCGCGCGGCGCGGAACACCAGCGAAAGGTTGTTGGCGGGCATGGGAACGCGCTGTTCCAATACGAGCCCATGGACGGCGGCCTCGGCGGTCACGTCGGTTACGTCCCGCACCCCCCACTGCGGGTCCTTGGCTTTCAGGTCCGCGTCGAACGCGGCGTTGGACGGCGCGGTGTGGCGGCCGTCGATCTTGTACGGTCCGTAGAGAAAAAGCAGGCCCCCGGCCTTCAGGACCGCGCCGGCGACCGCCATGAGTCCCAGGCAGGCCCGCCACGGCGCAATGTGGATCATGTTGATGCACACGACGGCGTCGAAGCGATCGTCCGCGCCGGTGGCGTATGCGTCGGCAAAAACGTCGAGGCGGGCGGCGGGCCGCAGATTGGCGCAACCGGCTTCCGAGGCCCACGCGTCGATGCTCGCCACGCACCGCGCATCGGCGTCCGTGGGTTGCCACACGATGCCGGGAAAGGCCTCCGCGAAAAAGACCGCGTGCTCGCCCGATCCGGCGGCGATCTCCAAGACGCGGCCGCGCTCCGGCAGGACCTCGCGCAGAACGCCGAGGATGGGCTCGCGGTTGCGCAGCGTCGCCGGGGCGTGGCGTTTAGGCATAATTGCCTCCATTTCATTGACGAACACGGACTATTGATGAATAAAATAGGCTGTCACCCGTGTCCGAGCGATGGTCACGCATGACTACCGCGCGCCGGCGGCCCGGGACCCAGGCAATATGTGCGGATGAAGATCGTGATTTTCATCGGGGGACATCAACGACCGTAGGTATAAATACAGCATGACGGGCACCTTCACGATCGACGAAAGTATCAAACGCCTATTCGTGGACCTGGCGAACAGCGATCGCCGCGTCCGCCGGGCCAGCGTCCTGCGCAAGAGCCGGACCATCGTGAAGGCGCTCGACGAGTTGGATTTCGACGAACATACGCGGCTGGCGTCCCCAAGCCCCGGCGTGCAACTGCACGTCATCCGAGGGTTGGACGAAGAGGAGCCCAATATCGAGGTGGGCGTGGTGGTGACGCGGATAAGCGCCTACGCGTTTTATGCCGCGCGATTTCACAATGTGGCTCCGATATTCGCGCCCGCATGATCATGCTGGCGCCGACGATGCTGCCGAATTCCAAAAGAAAACAATCATAAAAAGAGCACTCATATGTTTGATGAACAAATGCCCGCGCATGGACAAACCCCGCCCAAAGATTCGTCCAACGAATGGAATGCGGATTGTGCCGCCCTCGGTGGCGATGCGTTCTTGAGCGACATGATCAACTCGGTCTCCGCGGGCGACATGGAACAGCGCGAATGGGCGCGGGCGGTGGCCGACAACGAAGACATCGTTGCCGGATTTGTCGCCAAGACCCGCCAAGCGCTGCGGGCGGTGCGCGAGGCGCGCGGCTTGAGCATGGAGATGGCCGCCGAGCAGGCGGGCGTTTCCACCTCGGCGCTGTCGCGGTTGGAAAGCGGCGGTTCGGGCAAGATCGACCTCAAGCTGATGGCGCGGGTCGCCCTCATGCTGGACGTGGTGCCCCGGCTGGACTTCGCCGTCAAGGGAGCCGCCGCCACCGTGTCCGTCGGCGATATGGAGACGATCCGGGCGAATCTCGCGGGGCTCCGGCGGCTTGATCAGCCGTCCGATAAGAGTTCCCTTGGGTTTTCAGGCCGATGGCGCGGACGGGGCCAACGTTGGGAATGCCGTCGCTTCCGTATCCGTTGCCTCCGTGCAGGATCCGGGGATTCTGGATCTGAGGATCAGGGATCTGGAGGCGCGCATGGCCGCCATGGAGCATGGCGGGCCACGGGCCAAGGCCAAGGATTGACCGCCGCGGCTTCAGGCGATGGTTGCTGAGTTGGCGATCACGCAGACACGGGTCTTTTCCGGCGCGCTGGCCGGCATGACAGGGTGCGGTATGGCTCGCGCTCCTATGGAAACGCGGCGGATCGGAGGAGAGGACTGACCATGGAAACCAGATTGAATATCCAAGGGATGAGCTGTGGACATTGCGTCGGCGCCGTCCGCGACGCGCTCGCCAAGGTGCCGGGCGTGGACCGGGTGGTCGACGTGGACCTGGAACGCGGCCGCGCCACCGTGACGGGCGACGCCGACGCCGATCAACTCATCGCCGCCGTAACCGCCGCCGGTTTCACCGCTAGGCTGGACTGATGGCCCTTGACCGCTGACGCGGCGGCGAACGCCATTGAAATTTCACCGGAAATAGGATAGGATTCCGATTTTCAAGCTCGAACCAGCCAAAATTCTATATTGGAACAATCGGTACAATATGACGACAAATGACGACATCGAAAGCGGAACGGTCCGAGTTCGGAACGGCGTATTTTGTTTGTTTTCAAAGACTTGCGTCGTTACGGCTCAAGAATAAGTGAGAGCTAATATGTTATATCTTTCAATGTATTGCAAATGTTTTTGATGACAAATGATGACAAATGACGACATTTTGCACGCTACACGACAGTCTAGCTGAGAGGCCGAGAATGTGCTGTTCTGGACGATTCTGTCTTGCGAACGGAGCCGTTCATGAACCGACATCTTCTCGACGCTCTCATGGGTACGCTATCGCGCCATCTTGATCTCGGCAAGTCGCGTGTGGAAACGTTGGCGTTGCTGATTTTGGGTATGGTCAACGGCCGCACGGTCAATCTGAGTCACATTGCCAGCCAGCTTTCCGGGACCGCTTCGATCCCATCGGCGTATCGCCGCCTGCAGCGATTTTTCCAGTATGTGCGCCTCGACGGGAACTGGTCGGCGCCGCTCATTGTCAAGTGGCTGGGGATCAAGCCGCCTTGGGTCCTGTGCCTGGATCGGACCAACTGGAAGATCGGCCGCCGTGACGTCAACATCCTGACGCTGGCGATCACCACGCGGCGGGTGCGCATCCCGCTGATGTGGACGCTGCTGCCCAGCGGCGGATGCAGCACCCAGGATGACCGCATCGACTTGATGCGTCGCTACCTCGCCATCTTCGATCCCGCCTCGATCTCCTGGCTCCTCGCCGACCGCGAGTTCATCGGCGTCAGGTGGATGGAATTCCTGTTGAAAAACAACATCATCTTCGCCATCCGGCTGAAGGAGGACACCGTCATCTATCTCGAGGACGGTCACACCTATCAATTCAAAAGCCTGTTGCGCACGCGCCGGAAAGCCAAGCAGATCCTGGCGCGGCCGGGACGTCTCGCCGCCATGACCGACTGCCCGGGACTGCCTCTCGCGTTCGCGGCCAAGCGCCTCGCCGACGATGAGTTCCTGATCGTCGCCACCAACGGACCCACCGACAAGGCTCTCCACATCTACAGGAAACGGTGGCAGATCGAATGCTTGTTTGGCGACAGCAAAACCCGTGGTCTCAACATGGAAGACACACGCATCACCGACCCGGCCAAACTCAACACCCTCCTCATTATCATCTCTCTCGCCATGGCCTGGGCTCACGTTACCGCCGCCGCCGCTCAGGCCGGCGCCGCCATCAAGAAACGCACACACGGATACCGCTACAAATCCTGGTTTCGCCTCGGCTTCGACCTCCTACGAAACTGGATCCTCCACCGACCCGACAAAGCCGCACACACATGGACACGAACTTGGCCAAAGCGACGCCTCAATCCAAAAACCAGCAGAGTCGTGTAGTGTGGACATTTTGACCCATTTTTATTTCATGCCAATGAAACCAAGCGCTTAGCCAATGTCAAGTCGGCAAATGTCATCTTTTTCGCGAACAATGTCGTCATTTTTGGCTTTGTTTTGACGACACGTGTCGTCAAACCGATTTCACCCAGTCCAGGCATCTTGGTCGGCTGGGGGATTTGGAATTAATTACTCCGCCGCGACCTTGATCGTGGCCAGGGACGTGTACTGGCGGTCGGGCGGATGGCCGGGGAGGGCCTCCAGCCAGCGCAGGTCCGGATCGACGCCGACGGCGAGGAAGCGCAGCCGGTCGCGCTCGATCTCGACGCCGCTGAGAATGCCGGTGTGGTAGGCGCCGGAATCGATAGCGACCCGGTGCGGCAGAATCTCGTGTCCCCGGATGGTGTGACCGTGAACAACGCAAAAAGCGTGGCTCCAGCCGGCGCCGCCGAGGAACGGGGCGCGAATCCAGATCAACTCGGCGGGGGTGTGCTCGGCGAGCGGCCGGGTCGGATGGACGCCGGCGTGAACGAACAACCAGCCGCCGAGGCGGACCGTGGTTTGCAGGCCGTCGAGCAGGGCGTGGATCCCGGGCGTCAGCGCCTCGCGCCCTCGCTGCCGGAGGTCGGCGAGAGGCTGGCGATAGACATCGACATGGGAAATACCCATCTCGGTCAGGGTCCGGTCGCCGCCATTACCCCGCCAAAGGTCCATGAACGCGGGGTCGATTTCCGGACGCTCGAGGAAGTCGATCAGGAACTGGTCGTGGTTGCCGCGGAGCGTGTGGATGGACGCCCAGGTTTCCCGGGTCAGCCGCCGCACCCGCTCCAGCACGCCGAGACTGTCGACGCCCCGGTCCACGTAGTCGCCGATGGTGACGAGGTGCACGTGCCGATGCACGCTCGTGGTTCCCAGCTCTTTCATGAGGGCCAGCATGGCGTCCACGTGGGCGAGGCAGCCGTGCATGTCGCCCACGGCGAAGATGGCGGTGTCGTCGGGCGCCCGCGCCGGCGCGGGACACCATTCGGAGGCGAAGAACGTGAGGTCCATGAAGGCACCCTCGATCTCCACATGGTACCCGTGTCAGATGGGCGGTTCCAGTCTCAATTCGCGGTGGGCCACGTAGACGGTGGCGGAGATGATGAGGGCGGCGCCGACCCAGGTCCAGATGTCGGGCCGCTCGCCGAACAATACGAACCCCAGAATGGCGACGAACACCAGCCGCGCGAAATCGAAGGGCAGGATCACCGAGGCGTCGGCCGCGGCGCAGGCGCGGGCCAGCATCACCTGGCCCATGGTCGCCACCAGTCCCATCAGCACCAGCCACCCCCAGGTCTCGGGCGGCGGCGCGGCCCACACGAACTGCGCCGGGATCAGCGACAGCGGCGTGATCAGCATGCCCATGTAGACGACGATGGCGTTGGGGTTTTCGGTGCGCGACAGCGCCTTCACCGACAGCACCGCGATGGCCATGAACCCGGCCGAGGCCAACGCGATCAAGGACGCCGGCTGGATGGTTTCCGCTCCCGGGCGGAGGATGATCAAGGCGCCGGCGAGGCCTGTGAGGATGGCGGTCCAGCGCCGCAGCCGCACGCGCTCCTTGAGGATCAGCGCCGCGCCGGCGCTGGCGAACAGCGGGGCGGTGAAGGTCAGCGCCGTCACCTCGGCCACCGGCAGCAGGCCGATGGCGGTGAAGAAGCACAGCATGGCGGCGAGCCCCATCAGCGAGCGGAACAGGTGCGTCCCGAACCGCTTGGTCCGGAGCCCCGCCAGGCCCACCCGCAGGATCCACGGCACCATGAACGCCAGCCCGAACAGATTGCGGAAAAACGCCAGCTCGATGGTGTGCACCTGCGTCGAAAGGTAGCGGACGATGGCGATCATCGCCGCGAAACAGGCGCCCGAGCCGATCATGTACACGATGCCCCGGCTGGGCGCGGACAGGCGGCCAAAGGCATTGGCGGCGGATTGAAGCTCGATCATAACCGGTAATACCAATGCTCACTGATAGGAACCCATTGTGACGGCCTATCGAGGGTTCCGGCAAGGAGCGTGGTGCGCCGTGATGCGGGAGCATCACAAGCGCCGCGGGACGCCGTACGGAAACCTCGATAGGCCGCCCTCGGGGTCCTGCTTCGCGCATCCTCGGGGCGTCCGGACCGCTTGACGATGGGTCCCCATCGCCGGCGCGGCCCCTCCCGCCGAGGATGCGGGAAACACGATCACAATGAGTCCCTATCAGCGAGCATTGGTATAAGATGGGGTGGAGCGGACCCGATTGCGCAAACGACCCGCGCGGGTCCGGGTTGCGCCCGCCGCGCGGCGTCCCCATACTGCTCCCAAACGAAACGAACGAAAAGCCCCGGGGAGCACGCGCCGTGACCGAACCACTTTGGCAACCCTCCGAAAACCGTGTTCTGGAGACCAACCTCACCCGTTTCATCGACGAGGTGGACGGCGACTGGAACGTCACCATCGCCGACTTCGCGGCGCTCTATGATTTCTCGGTCGATGAGAGGGAGAAGTTCTGGCAAAGCGTCAAGGACTTTGCCGGCGCCGTCGCCGAAACCTGGGGCACGATGGTGCTGGAGGACGGCGACCGGATGCCGGGCGCCCGCTGGTTCCCGGGCGCGCGCCTGAACTTCGCCGAGAACCTGCTGCGCCGCCGGGACGCGGCCGACGCCATCGTATTTCGCGGGGAGGACCGGGTTAACCGCAGGCTGAGTTCCGCGGAGCTGTATGCCGAGGTGTCGCGGCTGGCCCAGGCGCTCGGCGCCGCCGGGGTGACCGCCGGGGACCGGGTGGCCGGCTACCTGCCCAACATGCCGGAGGCCATCATCTCCATGCTGGCGGCCACCAGCATCGGGGCGGTGTGGTCGTCGTGTTCACCGGATTTCGGCGTCGACGGGGTGGTGGACCGGTTCGGACAGATCGAGCCGAAGGTGCTGATCGCCGCCGACGGTTACTTCTACAACGGCAAGGCGCTGGATTGCATCGAGAAGCTCGGCGCGATCCTGGCGCGGTTGCCGTCGGCGCAGCGCGCGGTGATCGTTCCTTACACGCGTGACGAACCGCCGCTCGAGGACCTGGCGGGCGCCGTCACATGGGCGGACTTCGTCGCCGACTTCGAGCCCGCCGACATCGCATTCGAGCGTCTGCCCTTCGATCACCCCGTCTATATCATGTACTCGTCGGGGACCACCGGCGTGCCCAAGTGCATCGTCCATGGCGCCGGCGGCACCCTGCTGCAACACCTGAAGGAGCACCAGCTTCATTGTGACATCAAACCGAACGACCGGGTGTTCTATTTCACCACGTGCGGCTGGATGATGTGGAACTGGCTGGTGACGGTGCTGGCGTCCCAGGCCACGGTGCTGCTCTACGACGGCTCGCCGTTCCATCCCGACGGCAACGTGCTGTTCGACTATGCCGACGCCGAGGACATGACGCTGTTCGGCACCTCGGCCAAATACATCGACGCGCTCGCCAAGGACGGCCTGGAGCCCATGAAGACCCACAAACTCGCGGCGCTCCGGACCCTGACCTCGACGGGGTCTCCGTTGGCGCCGGAGTCCTTCGACTATGTCTACCGGAGCATAAAGCGGGATCTGCATCTGGCGTCCATCGCCGGCGGCACCGACTTGATCAGCTGCTTCATGCTGGGCAATCCCATGGCGCCGGTGTGGCGCGGCGAGATTCAGACCCGGGGGCTCGGCATGGCGGTGGACGTGTTCGACGACGACGGCCGCCCGGTCCGGGGCGAGAAAGGCGAATTGGTGTGCGTCAAGCCGTTCCCGTCCATGCCCGTGGGCTTCTGGAACGATCCCGACGGCGCGCGTTACCACGCCGCGTATTTCGAACGCTTTCCCGGCGTCTGGCATCATGGCGATTTCGTCGAACTGACCGGGCATGGCGGGATCGTCATTTACGGGCGGTCGGACGCCACCCTCAATCCCGGCGGCGTGCGCATCGGCACGGCCGAGATCTACCGCCAGGTGGAACAAATCCACGAGGTGGTGGAATCCATCGTCATCGGCCAGGACTGGGACAGCGACGTCCGGGTGGTGCTGTTCGTGGTGCTGCGCGAAGGCGTTACCCTCGACGCCGATCTCGTGGACCGCATCAAACGGCACATCCGCGCCCATTGCAGCCCCAGGCACGTGCCCGCCAAGGTCATTCAGGTGGCGGACATTCCGCGCACCAAGAGCGGCAAGATCACCGAGCTCGCGGTGCGCGACGTGATCCACGGCCGTCCGGTGAAGAACACCGAGGCGCTGGCCAACCCGCAAGCGCTGGAGCTCTAC
The DNA here is from genome assembly GCA_963771545.1 of uncultured Alphaproteobacteria bacterium. GTDB lineage: Bacteria > Pseudomonadota > Alphaproteobacteria > Rhodospirillales > Defluviicoccaceae > CAKZLS01. Next base: position 1,491,278 of record CAVYTX010000002.1, on the reverse strand, counting down.
AGGGACCTGCCGGAACTGCGGTCATAGCGGCCGGTTTTCTCTGTATCCGGCGGTCTCCTCCAGCACCCACCGCCAGAAGGCCTTGATCTTCGGGCGGTCGGAGGCTGGCGCCGGGCATGCGAGATAGTAGGCGAAGCCCGACGGGAGTTTGAGATCGAATGGCGCGACGAGACGGCCGGCGGCGAGATCGTCGTCCACGAGGAGGGTTCCGGCGAGGGCGAGTCCGTGGCCGTCCATTACCGTCTGCAGCATCATGTGGGTATGACTGAACCGCGGACCGTGCGACGTTTCCAGCCCGGTAACCCCTGCTGCCCGCAGCCAGGTCTCCCAGCGGGGAGACGGGTCCAGCGGCAGCATCTCCTCGTGAAGCAAAGTAAAGCGGGCGATGTCCGACGGCTCGCGCAAGCTGTCGCGGACCGCCGGGCCGCAGACAAGGGTCACCGTTTCCTCGGCCACCAGTTCCACGTGAACGCCGGGCCAGTCGCCTCGGCCGAAGCGAATGGCGACGTCGACGTTGTCGCGGGCGAAATCCACCAAGCGTTCGGCGGCCGCGATCCGCAATTCGATCTCGGGATGGCGATCCTGAAACCGGCTCATGCGCGGAACCAGCCACTTGGCGGCGAACGACGGCAGGGTGCTGACGGTGAGCGGGCCGCCGGCCTCGCGCGCTTTCAATCGGTGCGTGGCTTCGGCGAGGGCGTCCAGGGCGTCGCGCACGCCGGGAAACAGCATCTGCCCCTCGTCGGTCAACAGCAAGGCGCGGTTGAGACGGCGGAACAAGATGATTCCCAGCTGGTCCTCCAGGGCCTTGATCTGATGGCTGACCGCCGCCTGGGTGACGTTCAGCTCGTCGGCCGCGCGCGTAAAGCTCAGATGGCGGGCCGCGGCCTCGAACGCGCGCAAGGCGTTCAGCGAGGGCAGTTGACGGCTCATGGGTCTCCAGTGGATTAGATTTACTTATGCGTACCAGAGATATGGTCGTTTGTGCAGGGTAGGGAGAATCGATTAACCTGTCCACAGATCAACCTGCTGGTTCGGTGAATCGGCCCGATAATTGAAGGAGACGACGATGAACGTTCTGATGGCGCGGGGTTGCGAGGGTGTTCTGGGGCATGCGACGCCGCGTTTCCGGAGCCGGACTCGTTTCGTCAGCGCAAGAGAGATTTTTATCCGAGCCTTTGATGTCCTCGGGGACTGGCAGGACCGGACGCACGAACGCCGCCAGTTGATGGGGATGAGCGAACGCGGCCTCCATGACTTGGGACTGACCCGGGACGGTATCGATGCCGAGGCCACCAAGCCGTTCTGGAAGAACTGAGATTATTACGATCGCCGGGGACCGGGCGGGCCATGAGAGTTGGCCAGACGCCCGGCGATGGCTAACCCGGCGGCGAAACCGGCGATGTGGGCCCACCACGCGATGCCTCCCGCCGAGTCCTGGGTCAGCGCGAACGCGCCCTGGAGCATCTGAATCCCGAACCATAGCGCGGTGAACGCCACCGCCGACAGATGAAACAGGACCGGGAAGATGAAAATTGGCTGGATGAGCGCCACCTTTTCCTTGGGGAAAAGCCGCACGAACCCGCCGAGCATTCCGGCGATGGCTCCCGAGGCGCCGAGTGCCGGTACGGTGGACTCCAGATTGAAGATCAGATGGCCGACACTGCCGGCCAGTCCGCACCCCAGATAAAACAGCAGAAAGCACCAGGGGCCAAGCCGGTCTTCCACCGGCAGGCCGAACAGCCACAGCGTCCACATGTTGAAGATCAGATGCAGGTAGCCGCCGTGCATGAATGTATTGGTGAGAAAGGGCAGGACGTTGAGGGGATCGAAGCCCGCTTCCCGGGCTAGGGTGGGGTTGCCATAGACGGCGGGAACCAGGGCGTAGGAATAGATGAAGTTCGCCGCTTCCGGCGGCGGCAATCCTTGCTGAATAAAGAACACGGCGATGTTGGCGACGATCAGGCTCATCGTCACGATCGGCGATGCGTGACAGGGCGCGGTCGTGCGAAAGGGGATCATCGCGTCATTGGCGGCCGATGGAAACGAAGGGAAACCTTGGACCGACTGTGCCCGAGAACGGAGCCGCGCGCTACCGCCGAAACCGTTCTTAGTATTCTTCGGACGCCACGGCGACGTCGGCGGCGCCGGCCAGCGCCGCGAATTGTTGGCTTTTTTCGCTCATGTGGGCGCGAAAGCGTTTGAGGTCCTTACCGGCCAACTGGGGTGTTTCCAGCGTCTTGACCGTAAGCGGATTGATTTGGCTGCCCTTCTTGATGATCTCGTAGTGCAGGTGGGGACCGGTCGAACGGCCGGTGCTGCCGACGGAACCGATTCTCTGTCCTTGCTTCACCCGTATGCCGCCGCGCATACCCTTGGCGATGCGGCTCATGTGGGCGTACGCCGTCGAATAGGTGCCATTGTGTTTGATTTGCACATAGTTGCCGTAACCACCCTTGCGGCCGGCGAAATCCACCGTGCCGTCGCCCGCGGCAAAAATGGGAGTGCCCCGGGGCGCCGCGAAGTCCAGACCGCGGTGCATTTTCGTATAGCCGAGAATCGGGTGACGGCGCCGGCCGAAGCCCGAGGACAGGCGGGCGCCGTCCACGGGCGTCCGGAGCAGGGCCTTGCGAACGCTGCGCCCCTTTTCGGTGTAAAAGTCGGTCTTGCCGTCGGCGGTGGTGAACCGGTAAACGGCGTGACGGCGTCCGCCCAGGGTCAGCGCCGCGTACAGGACGTCGCCGCCGCGAACCAGGTCGCCCTCATCGTTGAGCAATCGCTCGTACATGACTTCGAACCGGTCGCCCGGTTGGATGTCGCGCTGAAAATCCACGTCCCAGGAGTAGGCTCGGATCATTGTGGCGATGACCCGCGCGGGCACGCCGGCCTTCTGCCCGGCCAGGAACAGGCTCGAATTGATGGTGCCGCTTGCCGCCGCCACGTCGTTTTGCGTGGCGAGGGGCTCCTTGGACGCGTCGAACGTCCCGTCCGGAGCACGGACCAGGGAAACCGCGTGCAGGGGATCGGATTCGAACGTCAGGCCGAGCAGCCGAATGGAGCCCGCTTTGTCGCCCAGCGGTTCCAAGGTTACGGCAATCTCCTGGCCGGCGCGAATCCGCCGCGGATTGAAATGTTTTTTCAGGGCCGCGACGGCGGCGTTGCCGTCCGTGCCGCCAATTCCAACGCGGCTCAACAGGCCGGAAAAGGTGTCTCCACGGCGGACCTTGACCGTTTGCCGCTGGATCGGGGGAACCGAGAACCCTTCCTCTTCGGGAACCGGAATATCGGGTCCTCGGATCTGAAGTCCCAAGGACGGATTCGTCAAGGGACGGGGGGTCAACGCCAGCCCTCGATCGCTCGCGTCGGCGCCGCTTTCGGCGTCCCGGCCCACGGCAAGAAGCGGGCGGCTGGCAACCAAGGCCATGGCGCCCGCGCCGATGCAGATTGTAACGGCGACCGTGGCTGGAATTCCCCTAAACAGCATTCTTGGGCTCTCGACTTTCACAATGAATCCGCAATTTCCGGCGCGGAGTGACTCTCTAATGGTTGATTCCTTTTGGTACGGTACCACCAGTAAAATAAATTCCGGTTAACGACGCGCCCCGTCAAGCCGGTTTGCGGACGGAACCCCGTCAACATCGCGAAATCACTGACAAAATTACATGTTTTCGGGGCTTCTACGATGTGCGATCAGCGGGAATTCGGGTGAGTGCGGCCGCAAGAAGCCTCAAAAAAGCAACTTGATTCGGTATTGAGGCGGCATTGGCGGCTGGTTCGG
>CAVYTX010000002.1:142500-1485000 GCA_963771545.1 uncultured Alphaproteobacteria bacterium | reverse complement strand
GAGGCGAGATCACAGAGCGGCGCCGTTGGCGCTGGTCAGCGGGTCCTCGCGGCGACAGGGTAGTTTAGGAATTTTGAGCTTTACCGCCGGTTCATTCCGGCGGCGAATGTTCGGAGATGATCCGTGCATTCATGGTTTGGTTCTTTGACAGTGTGAATAGGTTTTTGGCATTCCGTCGATTGGCTTGTTTTTTGGGCCGGTTGTCGGGATGATCCTGGTCTTTGACGAGGATTGGCCGTTGGATTTGTTCCGATGGGCGATCGTCGTCGAAGGCATAATATATCGTGTTTTTTCGCGTGAGCCGATCCGTGTTGTCTGGGGCGCCTGGGGCGCCTGTGTTTGGGTTTATCCCTGCGCATGGATTTGTTTGCGGTTCTCAAGCGAGACAAGGGCATTTGGTGGATGCCTTGGTACAGAGAGGCGATGAAGGACGTGGCACCCTGCGAAAAGCTTCGGGGAGATGGGAGCAATCTTTGATCCGAAGATATCCGAATGGGGCAACCCACCCCTTTAGGGGTATCGGCCGTTGAATCCATAGGCGGTCGAGGCGAACCCGGCGAATTGAAACATCTCAGTAGCCGGAGGAAAGGACATCAACCGAGACTCCGTTAGTAGTGGCGAGCGAACGCGGACCAGGCCAGTGGCCTCTATGTAAGAACCGGAACCGTCTGGAAAGTCGGGCCAAAGCGGGTGACAGCCCCGTACGGGTAGAACGCATAGGGGTCCTCGAGTAAGGCGGGACACGTGAAATCCTGTCTGAACATGGGGGGACCACCCTCCAAGCCTAAGTACTCCTCTGTGACCGATAGTGCACCAGTACCGTGAGGGAAAGGTGAAAAGTACCCCGATGAGGGGAGTGAAAGAGACCTGAAACCGAATGCCTACAAGCAGTGGGAGCGGGCTTTGGCCCGTGACCGCGTACCTTTTGTATAATGGGTCAGCGAGTTAATTTTGCGAGCAAGCTTAAGCCGTTAGGTGTAGGCGTAGCGAAAGCGAGTCTGAATAGGGCGATTGAGTTCGTAGGATTAGACCCGAAACCGGGTGATCTAGCCATGAGCAGGCTGAAGGTGGGGTAACACCCACTGGAGGGCCGAACCCACCGTCGTTGAAAAGCCGGGGGATGACTTGTGGCTAGGGGTGAAAGGCCAATCAAACCCGGCGATAGCTGGTTCTCCGCGAAAGCTATTTAGGTAGCGCGTCATGTGTTTGCCGTCGGGGGTAGAGCACTGGATGGGCTAGGGGGCCCCACAGGCTTACCAAACCCAACCAAACTCCGAATACCGACGAGCATAGCGTGGCAGACAGACAGTGGGTGCTAAGGTCCATTGTCGAGAGGGAAACAGCCCAGACCGCCAGCTAAGGTCCCCAAGTCATGGCTAAGTGGCGAAGGATGTGGGAAGGCCAAGACAACCAGGAGGTTGGCTTAGAAGCAGCCATCCTTTAAAGAAAGCGTAACAGCTCACTGGTCTAGACAAGCCGTCCCGCGCCGAAGATGTATCGGGGCTAAAGCCATGCACCGAAGCTGCGGGTATCAGAGGACAGATGTCAGGTATCAGGTATCGGATGGAGCTTGACGACGATGGTGGCGCGTTCTTTTGAAGACCTAGAGGTTTTTCAGAGGGCGTACCGGGTGTCGTTGGAGGTTCATCTGCAAAGCCTGGCGTTTCCACGGATCGAGCAACAGGCCCTGGCGGATCAGATTCGCCGGGCGTCGAAGGCGATCCCGGCGAACATTGCCGAGGGGTTCGGCAAACAAGACCGTTCCGGTGCGGAGTTCCGGCGATTCTTGCGGATCGCCACGGGCTCGGCCGACGAGATGCGGGTTTGGGTTCGCTATTGCTTCGATCTTGGATACATCGACGAAGCGACGTGGCGGCAGTGGCGCGACGAGTATCACGCCATCGCCAAGATGCTTCAAGGACTGCACGAGCGGTCGGGACGGAGCACCCGCTCTGATCCCTGATGCCTGTCATCTGTCCTCTGATACGGTAGCGGAGCGTTCCGTAAGCCCGTGAAGGCGGCCCGCGAGGGCCGCTGGAGGTATCGGAAGTGAGAATGCTGACATGAGTAGCGACAAAGAGGGTGAGAAACCCTCTCGCCGAAAGTCCAAGGGTTCCTGCGCAAGGCTAATCCGCGCAGGGTGAGCCGGCCCCTAAGGTGAGGGCGAAAGCCGTAGCCGATGGGAACCTGGTTAATATTCCAGGGCCTGCCGGGCGTGACGAACGCCGTAAGTTGTCCATGCTTATCGGATTGTGTGGGCAGTCAGGGCGTTCCGGGAAACAGCGCCGGCATTAAGACCGTACCCGAAACCGACACAGGTGGACTGGTAGAGCATACCAAGGCGCTTGAGAGAACGGTGTTGAAGGAACTCGGCAAATTGCCCCCGTAACTTCGGAAGAAGGGGGCCCCGTTCCCGGGCAACCGGGGGCGGGGGGCACAGACCAGGGGGTGGCGACTGTTTACTAAAAACACAGGACTCTGCGAAGCCGCAAGGCGACGTATAGGGTCTGACGCCTGCCCGGTGCCGGAAGGTTAAGAGGAGAGGTTCACGCCTTGAATTGAAGCCCCGGTAAACGGCGGCCGTAACTATAACGGTCCTAAGGTAGCGAAATTCCTTGTCGGGTAAGTTCCGACCTGCACGAATGGCGTAACGACTTCCCCGCTGTCTCCAACACCGGCTCAGCGAAATTGAATTCTCCGTGAAGATGCGGAGTACCCGCGGTTAGACGGAAAGACCCCGTGCACCTTTACTACAGCTTTGCAGTGGTACTAGGGAATGGATGTGTAGGATAGGTGGGAGGCTTTGAAGCCCGGGCGCCAGCCTTGGTGGAGCCACCCTTGAAATACCACCCTTCTGTTCTCTGGTATCTAACCGAGACCCGTGAAGCCGGGTCCGGGACCCTGCATGGTGGGTAGTTTGACTGGGGCGGTCGCCTCCCAAACAGTAACGGAGGCGCGCGACGGTGGGCTCAAGCTGGTTGGAAATCAGCTGTGGAGTGCAATGGCACAAGCCCGCCTGACTGCGAGACCGACAGGTCGAGCAGAGACGAAAGTCGGCCATAGTGATCCGGTGGTCCCGCGTGGAAGGGCCATCGCTCAACGGATAAAAGGTACGCCGGGGATAACAGGCTGATCTCTCCCAAGAGTCCACATCGACGGGGAGGTTTGGCACCTCGATGTCGGCTCATCACATCCTGGGGCTGAAGCAGGTCCCAAGGGTTCGGCTGTTCGCCGATTAAAGTGGTACGTGAGCTGGGTTTAGAACGTCGTGAGACAGTTCGGTCCCTATCTGCCGTGGGTGTTGGAGATTTGAGAGGCGCTGCCCCTAGTACGAGAGGACCGGGGTGGACGGACCTCTGGTGGACCTGTTGTCGCGCCAGCGGCACAGCAGGGTAGCTATGTTCGGACGGGATAACCGCTGAAGGCATCTAAGCGGGAAACCCCCCTCGAAACCAGATCTCCCCGAGAGTCGTGGTAGACCACCACGTCGATAGGCCGGATGTGGAAGCGCGGCAACGCGTGTAGCTAACCGGTCCTAATCACTCGATAGGCTTGAGAACCCGCCATGCGCATGGATAAACCCAAACCATGCATACCCATACGATCACCCTAACGATCGACCCACGCGAAAAACACGTTACAGAGGACAGAGGTCAGGTATCAGGCATCAGAAAGACAACCCTCTGATCCCTGATACCCGATCCCTGATCCCTGTCCTCTGCTGCGACGACCTGGTGGCCATGGCGAGGGTGTCCCACCCGATCCCATCCCGAACTCGACCGTGAAACCCCTCAGCGCCGATGGTACTGCGTCTCAAGGCGTGGGAGAGTAGGTCGCCGCCAGGTCCTCGGAGCAGAGGACAGATATCAGACGACAGACGACAGAGCCCAACGACGATCCCCCGGATCCCGCCAAAAACCCGTTCACGCGCGTCAACACCCAACGCCGACGACACGACAGAAGCTCTGTCTTCTGTCCTCTGTCTTCTGCAAACCGCGGGGTGGAGCAGCCCGGTAGCTCGTCAGGCTCATAACCTGAAGGTCGCAGGTTCAAATCCTGCCCCCGCAACCAAATCGTCCAAATATATCAAATACATAACGGGCACCAATCGGCGCCCCTCCGCCCCAGTAAGCACCCCACACCACGCCAGTAAGCACTGTGTCAGCAAGAGGGCGCGAAGCGGAGCGAAAAATCGCTAAGTTTCAGCGAGCTGTGCCCTTCCCGCGGCAGCGCTCATGGTAGACTGAGGCGGATCTGTGCCGGCAAGATAGCCGCCCTCGACAGAACCGCCGTTTCCCTGTTTTCTTGCCCGTATGAGCATGTTTCTTCATGTGGCGTTCGGTCAAGGGCAGCTTTGGCTCTGGGGGGAGACCTCGGCCGACAGGGCCGTACCCCTGCCGAAACGCCGCCGCCGAAAATCAGGCCAGCCGTTGCCATCGCCGAACCCCTTCGATGCAGGCGCCGAGGCACTGGATGATGCGGCCGAGGTCCTCGGGCTCGCGCCCACCGCCGTCGACATCGAGCGCGCCGTTCTGTGGCTGCCCACGGTGAAGGGGCGTCCGATCGCATCCAACGCCATTGTCGAGGAGTTCCCGAACTCGGTAGCCAGCGCCGAGATTGCGCCCTGGGAAACCACGACATTGGCGTTGGACGCCATGGCGTTCGCCGATCTTCTGATCCGACGATACGACGACGGCGTTCTAGCTCCCGGGCTCTTCGCTTCTGCGGATTTGACTTTTTGGCATGCCGCGCTTCGCCTTGCGGGGTCGCTGGTGGCCCGGCAATGCGTTTTGCCCGACCTCGTGAATGAAGATGGCGGGCCGGCGGCGCGCTGGCGGCCGGTTCTGTTGGGCAGAGATGCCCAAGCGGTGGCGAGGCTTGCTCGTGCCATGCCGGATGCGGCCCGGGCCGTCGGCAAGACGACGGCGCCGCCCCTTGAACCACCTGCCACCGTGGTGGAGGAGGTCATCGGCTCGTTGATCGACGCCTTGATGCGCTCCGAACCGACCGCCGCGCGGAAAGCTACGCTCACGACTTTAGATGACCGATGGCTCGCTGCGCTGACCGGATCGAATGCGGAGATCCGCGCGGATGCCGCTGAAATCGAAGCGTTGCGGCGACGCCTCGAGGACTGGCGCCGGCCGATCGCGGTCGCTGCCTCCAGCCCCACTCGCCTGTGCTTTCGTGTAGAGGAGCCAACCATCTCCCCGGACAGCGGGGCTGATGTCTCAATCCACGTCCCCGACGAACCGTGGCGCGTGCGGTACTTGCTCCAGGCGCATGCGGACCCGAGCCTGCTGCTCCCGGTTCCAGACGCCTGGAATGGGAAGGACCGGGCTTTGGCCAAGATGGTCGGAAGCAAGGCCGAAGTTCGTGAGTTCCTTCTCTTGTCGTTTGCCCAGGCGGGGCGGATCAGCCGGGCGGTCGAGGCGAGCCTCAAGCGGGGAATTCCCGATGGCATAAAAACCGATGCGGCCGGCGCGGTCGACTTCCTTGTCAACGCCGCGCCGGGGCTGGAGGTGGCGGGTTTCGGCGTCATGTTGCCGTCCTGGTGGAGCCGTCAGGGGACGCGAACCCGTCTCACCACACAGGCGAAGGTTCGTTCGCCGAAGATGCAGGGCGGCGGCGGCCTCTCCCTGGATACGATCGTCCGTTTCGACTGGGAGGTTGCGCTCGGAGACCAGAGTTTGTCTCGCCAGGATCTGATGGCACTGGCGAAACTCAAGGTGCCGCTGGTCCGCGTGCGTGGCCAATGGGTGCTGCTCGATCCCGGTGAAATCAAGGATGTTGTGCATCGTCTGAAGCAGCGTGGTCTTACGGCCACTGCTCGTGATGTCGTCAGGATGGCGCTCGGCGGCACCGAGGACTCGGAACCCGCGGGAGTCATTGCGGAAACGTGGATCAAGGATCTGCTCGATCGCCTAAGCGGCCGCTCAACGCTTGAAGACCTGCCGCCGCCCTCTGGATTGAGCGGAACGCTACGGCCGTATCAAAGCCAGGGGTATTCATGGCTGGCATTTTTGCGCCGATGGCGGCTCGGCGCTTGTCTCGCCGACGACATGGGACTTGGGAAAACGGTCCAGACCCTGGCGCTGCTTCTGAACGACAAGGAGTCCTCGGATGAAAAACCGACGGCTCTCCTGATCTGCCCGACGTCCGTGATCGGCAATTGGCAGCGAGAGGCCGCGCGTTTCGCGCCCGATCTCAAGGTCCTTATCCACCACGGCACCGGCCGTTCCAAGACGGCGATGATGCGCAAGGCGTGTCTGGCGCACGACCTGGTTGTCACCAGCTACGCACTGCTCCAGCGGGATGTGGAGGCTCTCAAGAAGGTGCCTTGGACGGGCATCGTCCTCGACGAGGCGCAGAACATCAAGAACCCTGAAACCAAGCAGGCAAAGGCGGCCCGTGCGCTGGATGCCGGGTACCGCGTCGCGCTGACCGGCACCCCGGTCGAAAACAACATCGGTGACCTGTGGTCGATCATGGAGTTTCTCAACCGTGGTTTTCTCGGTACGCAGGCCGGGTTCAAGCGTCGCTTCTTCGAGCCCATCCAGACCCGTCGTGACCCTTGGAGCATCGCTCAACTCAAGGCGCTGACCGGCCCTTTCATCCTGCGTCGGCTCAAGACCGACAAGACCGTCATCGATGACCTGCCCGAGAAGCAGGAGATGAAGGTGTTCTGTATGCTCACCAAGGAGCAGGCGTCGCTGTACGCCGCCGTCGTCGAAGACTCTCTGCGGGCCCTCGAGGGGGCGGATGGTATTCAGCGCCGGGGCGTGGTCCTTGCCACCCTCTCCAAGCTCAAGCAGGTGTGCAACCATCCCGCCCAGTTTCTCGGCGACAGATCCGCGGTTCCCGAACGCTCGGGCAAGTTGGCCCGCTTGATCGAGATGCTGGAAGAGGTGTTTGCCGTGGACGATCGCGCCCTTGTCTTCACCCAGTTCACCGAGATGGGATCGATCATCAAGTGTCATATTGAGGAAACGTTTGGTCGCGAGGTGCTGTTTCTGCATGGCGGAGTCGCAAAGTTGAAGAGAGACAGGATGGTCGACCATTTCCAGCAGCCGAACGGGCCACGTATCTTTCTGCTGTCGCTCAAGGCCGGCGGAACGGGTCTCAATTTGACGGCCGCCAATCACGTGTTCCACTATGATCGATGGTGGAATCCGGCGGTCGAGCAGCAGGCCACCGATCGCGCCTTTCGCATTGGCCAAACCCGCCAGGTGCAGGTTCACAAGTTCTTGTGCCTGGGAACTCTGGAAGAGAAAATCGATGAGATGATCGAAACCAAAAAGGCAATCTCCGAGGCGATCGTCGGAACCGGCGAGAGCTGGTTGACCGAACTGTCGACCGCCGACCTGCGGGATCTTCTGGCTCTCAGGCAGGAGGCCGTCGCCTAAAGGCGCGGTCAGCGTAAGGAGCGAAACAAGCATGTCCCGGTACGGCGATTTCTATTTTCCGCGCTCCCAGCCGCGCGAGGCCAAAGGCGGGATCAAAGCGCGGAGCAAGCGGGGTGCATTCGTCGAGACCTGGTGGGGACGGCGCTGGCTGGAAGTGCTGGAGTCGTTCGATATCGGTGCACGGCTCTCGCGTGGGCGCACTTATGCTCGTAAAGGCCAAGTGGTCGATCTGACGATCGATTTGGGAAAGGTAGCGGCCAAGGTGCAAGGCTCACGGCGCACCCCCTACAAGGTGGTCGTTGCCCTGAAGCCCATCGCTGCCAAGGACTGGAAGAGACTGGGCAAGGCGGTCGCCGATGATGCGTGGAGCGCGGCCCGCCTTGTTGCCGGCGAGATGCCCGAAACCCTGGAGAAAACATTCAAGACCGCGGGTGTCCCGTTGTTTCCCACGCAATTGAACGATCTGAAGACGTCGTGCTCCTGTCCCGACTGGTCCAATCCCTGCAAGCACGTTGCCGCGGTCTACTACTTGCTGGGCGAGGTATTCGATCGCGACCCGTTTCTTTTGTTCCGCGTGCGAGGCTTGTCGCGCGAAGGTTTCGTCGCTCACCTCGGCGGGGCGGCGCCTACCGTCGGTCGCAGGAAGCCCTATGCTTCCGAGCCTCCGCCGCAGCCCTTATCGGCCGATCCCTCGACCTTCTGGGGCGGCAAGCTCATGGACAGCCTGTTCGAGGAGGCTTCCAGCCATGGCGATGCCACACCAGTCGTCACCACGCTCGGTCCCATGCCCCTATGGCGTGGAGACGAGGATTTTATAGGCACGGTGGAACTGGTGATAAAGCAGGCCGTCCCCCGCGGCCTGCAAGCGTGGATGGGAGTCCGCTGAGCCACCTTCGGTTTCAAGGCCTGAGTAGTTCTTCTGAATAATGGTCGCCGATAGGCATGCTTGGGTTTTCGCTCGTTTTCGCACAAGTACGCAGAAATACGCTGTGTCTCACAACCTGAAGGTCGCAGGTTCAAATCCTGCCCCCGCAACCAAGAAAAGCCGCTGATTCTCGACAAGAATCGGCGGCTTTTCGATTCCCGGAGCCAGCGCCCTGAAATCTCTCAAGCTACCATATAGCTACCACCGGAAATCTGATTTGGGACACTCAGGAGCCGCCGCTGGATGCGCGGCCTGCCGGGTGAAGCTACTCTCCTGGGATGCCATGGCCCCCGCGCAGGTCACTCGATCATCAACGCCAAGTCGTATCCATCCGCCGAAGGCCGCCTGTTTTTAGTCGGTTTGATCTGCGACCTTGATGTGGGTGGCGGGCAATGGTGTCCGCTTAACATTGGTGGACACTTATTGATGTCGGGTGAGCCTCAGCGGTCGCGCCGGAGATGGGGGGAGGCTTTCAAGCGTCGGGTCGTTGCGGAAGCGGCCGAGCCCGGCGTTTCGGTTGCGTCGGTGGCTCGGCGCCATGACCTGAACGCCAATCTTCTGTTCAACTGGAGACGCCGCTACGGAGCCGAGGGGTCCTTCCTGCCGGTGGCGCTGGTCCCTTGTGGGCCGTCGCCTGCCGAGATCGCAAAGGAGGCGGCGGGGCCGTATCGGGCGGGGAGGATCGAAATTGCGCTCGCGGCCGGCCACCGTGTCACGCTGGAGGGCGGTTTCGATCCGGATGCCGTGGCGCGGCTGGTGCGCGAGCTGGTCTCATGATCCCGGTTCCGGCCCGGACGCGGGTCTGGCTCAAGGCGGGGGTCACGGACATGCGCAAGGGCTTTGCCAGTCTGGCGGCTTTGGCGGAGGGGGTACTGCAGCTGGATCCCTATTCGGGGCATCTTATCGTCTATCGCGGTCGGCGAGGTGATTTGATCAAGGTGATCTGGTGGGACGGGCAAGGGGCCTGCCTCTTTTCGAAGCGCCTTGAGCGCGGGCGCTTTGTCTGGCCGTCGCTGGCGGACGGCAAAGTGAGCGTGACGCCGGCGCAGCTGGCGATGCTCTTGGAGGGCATCGATTGGAGGGCGCCGCAGCGGACCTGGCGGCCGCTGACGACGGGTTGAAAAAAGAGGCCTTTGCGGCAAGAAAGTGCTGGCCGCGCCGCGGCATTCTGTGATTCGATTCCCGCTATGGACAGCGCCGCCTTCGCCGAGATTTCCGCCCTCAAGTCCGCCCTTGCGGCGGCCGTTGAGCGGGCCGATGTGGCCGAGGCGGAAAAGGTCCACGCGCAGGCCGAGGCGACGCGTGTGGCCAAGGTGGTCACTCTATTGCAGCTGGAGATCGCCAAGCTGCGCCGGGAGCTCTACGGCCAGCGCAGCGAGCGCAAACAGCGCCTCTTGAACCAGTTGGAATTGGAGCTGGAGGAGCTGGCGGCCAAGGCCAGCGACGAGGAACTGGCCGCCGAGGCGGTCCCAGAGCAGACCACAGAGGTGAAGGGCTTCACCCGCAAGACGCTGCGCATTCCGACGCAAAGCGGCCACTGATTCCGATTTAATCCGGCCACTGATTTCGACGCAAAGCGGCCAGTCGGATTGGGGATGTGGTCGACCTCGTTGGGTGATCCTGACAGGGGCTACCTTCGCGCCTTTTCGAGAGGAGCGAGGATGCCCCGGGAGAGATTGCCCATGCGCAAAATATACGACGTTCTACGGCTGCACGCCGGCGGATTGTCGAAGCGGCGGATTGCCGTCAGCTTGAACATCGGCCGCACGGCGGTCGGCGATTATCTTCGCCGGGCACGCCGCGCCGGCCTGGGTTGGCCGCTGCCCGAGGGGCTTTCGGACGAAGACCTGGAACGGCTGCTGTTTCCGCCGCCGCCAGCGGTTTCTCCCGATCGCCGGCCGCCTCCCGATTGGCCAGTCCTGCATCGCGAACTCAAGCGGCCCGGCGTCACTCTGTCGCTGTTGTGGGAGGAATACCGCTCGGTTCATCCCGGGGGTTACGGCTACAGCCGGTTTTGCGATCTCTACCGGGATTGGCGCGGCCGGCTCAACCCGACCATGCGTCAAGCCCATGTCGTCGGCGAGAAGCTGTTCGTCGATTACGCCGGCGCCACGATGGAGGTGATCGACGGCCTTACCGGCGAGATCCGCACGGCCCAGGTGTTCGTCGCCACCCTGGGCGCTTCCAGCTATACCTACGCGGAGGCGACCTGGACGCAGGCTTTGCCCGACTGGATCGGTTCGCATATCCGCGCCTTCGCCTATTTCGGCGGCGCGCCCCGGCAGGTCGTGCCGGACAATCTCAAGTCCGGCGTCGTCAAGGCCTGCCTGTACGATCCCGAGATCAACCGCACCTATGCCAGCATGGCGGCCCATTACGACACCGCCATCGTGCCGGCGCGGCCGCGCAGACCGCGGGACAAGGCGAAAGTCGAAGTCGGCGTTCAGATCGTCGAGCGCCGCGTTCTGGCCCGCCTGCGCCATCGCCGTTTCTTCAGTCTCGCCGAACTCAATCAGGCGATCGCCGAGCTTCTCGTCGCTCTCAACGGGCGCGTCACGCGTCATCTCGGCGCATCGCGCCGGCAATTGTTCGAGCAACTCGACCGGCCGGCGCTCAAGCCGCTGCCTGCCCAAGCCTACGAGTATGCCGAATGGAAGCAGCGCCGCGCCGGCCTCGATTATCATGTCGAGGTCGCCAAGCATTACTATTCGGTGCCCCATCGCCTGGCCAAACAAAAGCTCTGGGCGCGGATCACCGAACGCTCCGTCGAAGTCTTTCACAAAGGCAAACGCGTCGCCGCCCACATGCGCGGTTCCGGCAACCGGCGGCACACCACCGTCGCCGAACATATGCCGTCCTCACATCGCCGCTACGCCAATTGGACCCCGGACCGCATCCGAAGCCAGGCCGCCGCCAACGGACCCAATACCGAGACCCTGATCGACGTCATCCTGCGCGCCAAACCCCATCCCGAACAGGGCTTCCGCTCCTGTATCGGTATCCTCCGCCTGGCCAAGACCCATGGATCGGAACGTTTGGAAGCCGCCTGCGAGAGAGCCCTGGAGATCGGCGCAAGGTCGTATTCCTCGGTCGCCTCCATCCTCAAGAACAATCTCGATCGCCGCACACCGCGACAGGCCACGGACGGACCGGCGATCGATCATCCCAACATCCGCGGCCCGCAATACTTCCACTGAGGAGACATCATGCTGCAACATCCCACCCTCGACCAGCTCAGGCATCTCAAGCTGCACGGCATGGCCCGCGCCTTCGCCGAACTCGGCGACAACGCCCAGGCCGGCGAACTGGACCATGCCCAGTGGCTGGCCCTGCTGCTCGACCGCGAAGAGGCCGAACGCGACGACCGCCGTCTGACATACAGGCTCCGCAACGCCCGTCTGCGCCACCCCGACGCCAGCATCGACGACATCGACTACCGGGCCCCCCGGCGCCTCCACAAAGCCCTGTTCCAGCAACTCGCCAGAGGCCAATGGATCGCCCGCAAACAAAACCTGATCCTCACCGGCCCCTGCGGCGTCGGCAAATCATGGCTCGCCTGCGCGCTCGGCCAGAAGGCCTGCCGCGACGACTTCTCCGTCCTCTACAAGCGCGTCCCCAGGATGTTCGCCGAACTCGAAATCGGGCGCGCCGACGGCCGATACCCCCGCCTGTTCCGGGCGCTGACCAAGGCCAACCTCCTCATCCTCGACGATTGGGGACCCGAACGGCTCAACCCCGATCAGCGACGCGACCTCATGGAAATCGTCGAGGACCGATACCAAAACGCCTCGATCCTGATCACCAGCCAACTGCCTGTCACCAAATGGCACGACGTCATCGGCAAACCCACTTTCGCCGACGCCATCCTCGACCGCATCGTCCACAACGCCCACAGGATCGATCTCGACGGGCCTTCAATGCGAAAGACCATTTCAGAAAATATCAACGCCAACGACGTTGACCACCCACAACGAAAATGACATCAAGGGATCACCCAACGGCGACGATCACGACGCTATATTCGACCCTCGGCCAAAGTGGCCGTTTTGGATCGGAACAGGTGGCCGCTTTCCGTCGGAATCGGTGGCCGCTTTCGTCGGAATGCGCACAAGACGCCGGCCAGAAAGCCCTTCCCGGCCCATCTGCCGCGCGAGCGGGTGGTGATCGAGGCGCCCAAGGCCTGCCCCTGCTGCGGCTCGGAGAAGCTCTCGAAGCTGGGCGAGGACATCACGGAAACTCTAGAGGTGATCCCACGGCAGTGGAAGGTGATCCAGACGGTGCGGGAGAGGTTCAGCTGCCGGGACTGTGAGACCATCAGCCAGCCGCCGGCGCCGTTCCACGTCACCCCGCGCGGCTGGGCGGGGCCGAGCCTTCTGGCGATGATCCTCTTCGAGAAGTACGGCCAGCACATCCCGCTCAATCGCCAGAGTGAACGCTACGCCCGTGAGGGCGTGGATCTCAGCCTCTCGACGCTGGCCGACCAGGTAGGAGCCTGTGCTTTCCTGCTGCGGCCGCTCCATGATCTTATTGCCGCCCACGTGCTGGCGGCCGAGCGCCTCCATGGCGACGACACGACCGTGCCGGTGCTGGCCAAAGGCAAGACCCGGACGGGAAGAGTTTGGACTTACGTCCGTGACGACAAGCCCTTCGGCGGCAAGGACCCGCCGGCGGCCGTGTTCCACTATTCACGCGACCGCTCGGGCGAGCATCCCGAAAGACAGGACTTTCCCCAAAAATTCAGGGGAAGCCGAGTGTAAGTTGAGGGACGTCGGCGGGTCGGGCTGAAGGGGGGCGAGGAGAGCGGGCGCAGACCTCCCTGATGCCGTCGGCGAGGGCATAGAGGCGGAAGTTGGGGATGCCGAACAGGCGTTTGGCGGCGGTGACGAGGTGGGTGGCGAGAATCTCCAGCTTGATCCGGGTGCCGAGGACGACGGCGGTGAAGAAGGCGACGGCGTTGACCAGGACGACGAGGTTGCGCAGGCGGTCGTAGGTGAGGACGCGGATGTCCTCCAGATCGTAGCTCTGTTTGGTGAAGCGGATGGCCTCCTCGATGCGCCAGCGGGTGAGATAGGCCGCGACCACCCACCACAGGAGCTTTCGGTTGCGGCGCATGGGCAGATCGGTCAGCAACATCATCGGGGCCTCGCCGAGACCGCGCACCACCACCAGCGATAGGGGAATGTCGGGATGTTCCGGCAGGCGCACGGGACGGAAGCCGTAGTCCAGGCGGCGGCGGACCTCCTTGCCGTTCTCCTCGCGGACGATATGGGTGGCGTAGGACAGCGGGCAATCGGCCGCGAGCCTGGCGGTCTCGATGGTGCGCAAGCCCCAGTGCAGGTGACGATCTCCCTTTTGCCGGATCACGAAGGAGCGACCGGCGTCCAGGAGATCGGCATAGAGCGTTCCGCGATCGCCGCCGCGGTCGATGACCCAGATGCCGCGATCCTCACAAGCCTCGGACACCGCCGCCATCGCGTCCTTGATCTCGACATTCTCACTGACGAAGTCCGGCGCCGCCTGCGAGTACAGAGCGCTATAAAGCGGCACGATGGCGGTGTCCTCGTTCTCCACCGCGATCACCTGGCATAGCCAGTAGCCGTCGGCGATATCCCCGGTACTGCCGTCGCGAACGCGGGCGAGATACTCCATCTTCTCGGCGTATGGCTTGGCGATGTCGGAGATGTCGAGGATCAGAAGGGTGCGCTTGCCCACCTTGCGGCGGCCTTCCCGCAGGATCGCTTGGCCAAGGTGCTCGCGCAGTTCCGGCCGTCCCAGGTTGCGCGACAGCCGTGTTTCCGTCTTGATCAACGGAATCGTCTCCTCCAGCGCCCGCCCGATCTCGGTCAGCCGCACGCTGCCCCGCGCCGCGATCCCGTACAACGCCTCACCGACGAACCGCCGCGCCGGTTTGCACAATCCCTCGGAAAGTTTCCCCGAAAAATCGTCGAGATGGGCACGCATTCTCCTCGCCGTTCGTGCTATCATGGTTCCGGGCCTCCGTCGGATGGGGTTGGTTTGTTTGGCCTCGCAGCCCCAATCCTATCCGCGGACGGCCCCACCACCAGCCGCAAAAAGTCTCCCCAAAAAAAGCCCGCGCCAGTTCCCAAGCCGCGTTATCAGAATCAGATCAACACCTTCCCCTCTCGGGATCCCCGTTTTTGGGGAACGTCCTGACTGATCATAAGATTGACCACAATCGGTTAATGTAGTACGATGCTGCCGATGATTACTAGGGCGTAACTAAAATTAGGGCGACTTAGTAACTTAAATAAAGTGACTTAAGAAATATTTTTTGAGAGATACTATTGCAGCAGGGGGGGGGGTAAAATTGTGTATATAAATCACTGGAAAACTAAAGTGAAGGGAGGCGTTGCGGCAATCCAATATAGTGATGAGAGAATAGGCGAAATTCACAAGTGGCCTTGGCGGTCTCACTAATAATGGAAAATATTAAACTGCCGGTCACAGGGCAGGCGCGTGAATAGAGATTGATCAAAATCACATTAAATCGTACGGGGAAAAATGTGCATTCCCGGTTACGCTAATTTTGGTCGTTGCAACACAGAAGTAGTGAGTTCCGCAAAGGGGGGCGAATAATGACGTATCGTCACATAGCGCTGTTTTGCATGCTCTCGCCAATCTCCGTATTCATGGTTGAGAAGGCGGCGAGCGCTGAAACTTTTGAAGTAGTTCCCTACATCCTTTGTCAAGAAGATGAAATTGATAACGCCTCTTGCGGACGCCCGCACGATGAAATTACAGAAGACTGGCGGATGAATGTTGGCCAGATGAACTTGATCTTTCGTCAGGCCAAAATATCCTTCCGGGCGGTCGATCCTGTATTTATAGAAGATGACGATCTCTTAAACAAATCGGAAGTTGATATAGGTAATATTCTCGATGGAACGTACGGCGAGCCAAACAAGCACCAAATATCTTATTACCTTGTGGCGCGGGCCTCAAACAAAATAGGCCAATGTAGCAATGGCATCCCATGCCCCGGAACAGATGAAGGCTTTGACGGGGATGAACGCGTTTGGTGCTACCTTCCCGATACTGGGATGGGAACAACGTACGCTCACGAAATGGGGCACTTTTGGTGCCTAAGACATACTTTCAGCTTTGAAGATGCGCCAACAAACAATCCACCTAACCACGATATCGATGAGTCTGCATGCCTTCTAACAGCGAGTCCTCCTGCAACGCCTCCGGATCCAGGGCTATTTGAAGGTTGGAATAATGATAAGTGCAAGAGTAGCGTAGAAATTGAAGCATGCAAAAAGGAAAGAGATGGAGATAGTTCGGGGAATTTTCACATCGATCATGAATGGTGTAGCACCAATTATTCGACGCTGCCGCTGGCCGCCAATAGCCCGGAAATATTTGATGTGCCATGGCATAGGGACCACTGTGATATCGAATGTGTAAAAGCGGTATCCAAGACGACAACATTATCGACAACACATCTCCCCCTGGTTGAAAACATGATGTCCTATTACCAAGGGTGCGGAGGTCCCTACATCACAGATAACGACCCGACTGTACGCCAACCTTTTACGTCGGGACAAGTAGCGCAAATTCAAGAATGTCGTTACAAGATTATCATGCGGAAACACCTCAAAGATGTCTGCGAGGATCGAGGGGGGGATTTGGATAACGATGGTCAATGTGATTGGGATGAACACAAAGATTGCGTAGCCGTTTTCAATCCTGTGCTTATTGATAGTGATACAGATGGCATCCCAGATAATTGTGATTTGTGTCCTAACACTAATAGTACGAATAATATTGACAGTGATCTCGACGGTGTAGGCGATGCTTGCGACCCGGACATTGATGGTGACGGCTGCTGCAATGACATTAGCGTCAAAGACGCTACGTGTGATGGGGTCGACCAGCACCCTAACGATAAGTATATTACCGTTGGTATCTATGTAACGAATTGTCCAGGTGACAATACTTTCAAAGTGTCTGAGGCAATTGATAGCGACGGTGATGGTATCCTCAATTGCGCTGATGAGGATGATGACGAAGACGGGCTAAAAGATAACGAAGATCCATGCATTATTTCGGCTGATGGAATGGACTGTATTCGGGCGGGTCCAAGTTGCCCGCTACAATCATTGTTTGATTTGTGTAAGCTAGGTGGTGGCTGTCTTGAACTTTTGCTGAAGATTGCGTCAGTCATCAACCCCGATCCCAACACCACGAGTTATTTGGAGTTTGGGATTGCGGAGAATGCACTTTATTTATCTGACGTGGCAAATCGGTCTCGAAGGGAAACGGTAAAGGCGTTGCTTGGTCAGCTGCCGGCAGGTGCTGGACCGCTGCGGGAAAGGCTTTTGTCGATGGACATCGTTCGGCGAAGCGACAAGAGTTTGGTTACGAACGTCATGACTTACGATCCTGCAGAGATTGAAATCGGAGGTTTTGACCGAGGGCGTCTGCTGCGGCTCGAACTTCCTCAGCGCTTATCTGGTTTCCAGCAGCGGCTTAAAGTGGATGGAGTTTGGCGGTTTGGAGACACGGGCGTCACTCGAGTTCCGGACCGCGACCGAGACGGCATACCTGATTTTGCGGACAACTGTCTCGATGTCGCCAATGGAGACCAATGGGATACAGACGGAGATAGGTATGGAAACGCTTGTGATGCCGACTTTTTCCAAGAATTCGGCGTTGTTGGCCGGCGCGAAGTAGATGCGGTTCGCGCTTGTGCCGGTGTGGATCTTTCAAAGCATCTGCGCGGATTGGTGGGAGGGGGTGCTCTTGCACCGTCTCTCACGGAGGGTCCCAGGGAAGAATCCAAAAGGCGCAAATGCGAATCTTTTGACATTGACGGTAATGGTGTGATTGATCTTAGAGATGAAGCGTGGGTACGGGGATTGGTTGGGCAGCGAGTGGGGCCATCTGGTTTAGTAGCGGAGCGAATTCGCTAGGTGGGCCAATATAAGTTCGTTTTATTACAAAACTATTTTGAAGACCAAGATACCCTTCTGTGTGTGCGTGTTACCCCCAATGGTTATCAGCGTCGGTTGCGGGTTTTCTCGTAAGTGACGCTCCGGCCTCGGTTCCCAAACAAGAACCTCTACCTACAGAATGCAGATATTGTCGAGAACATCGGGATAGGCCTTACGAATCGTTTGAGCCGTGGCGAGCCGGACGACTTCCGGAGGTGCCGTTAGGTTTTTCGGACCCGCCTTCACCGACAGGGGCGGTCGCGACGACTCTGGCTTCCGGGGCACCGGCGCGATCGATAATCGGGTCGCTCGTCAGCGGGTTCTCAAACTGCATCTGCCGGACGCTGGCGTCGAAATCGCGCTCTCCGCTGGGCATGGAGTTGTGGTATTCGAGCAGCGACTCCCACTCGCGATCGAGTGCTTCGCGGCACTGGGGATCGAGGTCGACGATCACGTCGTATAGCGCATCGACGGCGCCACCCACTCACATGCCACTGCCGAGATCCTCGCCCGGGGGAAAGGGGTCAGGTCTAGTATTATACTACGCCGCGTGGTAAGCTCCACCTATGTCCAGACCACTGAGGATCGAATTTCCCGGCGCGCTGTATCATGTGACCGCGCGGGGCAACCGCCGCGAGGCCATCTACGAGGACGACAAGGATCGCCGGCTGTTTCTTGATGGTCTCGGCGACGTCGTGGATCGCTTCAATTGGCTGTGCCACGCGCACTGCCTGATGACCAACCACTATCACCTGGTGGTCGAGACGCCGGACGGCAACCTCGCCAAGGGCATGCGCCAGCTCAACGGCGTGTACACCCAGACCATCAACCGCCGTCATGGCCGCTCCGGCCACGTGTTCCAGGGCCGCTACACCGCCGTTCTCGTGGACGCCGATGCGCACCTGCTCGAATTGGCGCGCTATGTGGTGCTTAATCCGGTTCGCGCCGGCATGGTCGGCGATCCGGGCAAATGGAAATGGAGCAGCTATCGCGCCACGGCCGGCAAGGCCAAACCGCCGCCGTGGCTTGGCGGCCGACACCCTGCTCGCCCATTTCGCCGATGACCGAGCGGTCGCGATCCGACTTTACCGGCGCTTTGTCGCCGAGGGGATAGACGCGGACTCCATTTGGACGAAGCTCAACCGGCAGGTGTTTCTCGGCGACGACCGGTTCGTCGCCCGCATGCAGGCATTGGGGCGCGCCGGTCCGCCCGACACGGCCATCCCCCGCGCGCAGCGCCGCCCGCCTGCGCCGCCGCTGGAGGAGATCGCTTCCCAACACCCGACCCGCGATGCCGCCATCGCCGCCGTCTACGCCACCGGCGCCTACAGCTATCAACAGATCGCCGAGGCGTTCGGCGTGCACTTCACCACCGTCAGACGCATCGTCCGGGCGGCGCGGAGGGACAGTGTAGTACAATGATAGACCTGACCCCAGTACGCAGGTCTTGGTTCGCATCCGGTGGTTCAAGTATCCGCGCGCGACGCGGCGGCTTTCTGCCGCCACTACGGCCTTCGGCTTCCGACGGATGAAGAATGGGAGTTCGCCGCGCGGGGAGCGGATGGCCGCCGCTATCCATGGGGAAATGCCGCTCCCGACCAGACGGGCGGTATCTCGTTTGCGAACTTCGGAACCGTCCCATGCTGTGCCGCCGACGCCAGCGACGGCTACCTAACCCGGATTTCTCAAACTTGTAAATGGAACCACGATGGTTTGCGGCGTCGGTGGGTCTGGAGGTTGGGAGAGCCGGGGCTGCGGCTGATCGCGGGCTTGGGGCGCGCTGCGCGGTCCGCCCTTGGCGGTTGGGCTGGTTCGGCGCTGTTCCTCTGTTGTTGACGGGGTGGGGCTTGTCGAGCCGCTTACGCCGCGGCGGCGGATAGTCGTGCGTGTGCGGCGCGGAACTCGGCCTGATAGGGAAAGGCCGACGACATGGCGAACTTAATCCGGCGCACGCTGATGCGCACCAGCGCGGCGACCTTCATCAGCGCCAGCCGGATGCGGCCGCAGGTGGCCTTGGCGAAGCGGGTATGCTGCAGACCGATCCGCCGCAAGGCGCAGAGCAGCACGTAGGCCATGGAGGCAAACCACAGCCGCAGCTGATTGGCGCGCATGCTGCGGGCCGAGGTGCGATCGGCGAACAGGTCGAGTTGGCATTCCTTGATCCTGTTCTCCATGTCGCCGCGGAAGCAGTACAGCGTCTCGTAGAGCCGGCGGGCGCGGATCTCCCGCGGCGTCAGCGAGGTGACGACAAAGCGCGGGTTGGCCTCGCCGCGGGTCCACTCCGCCTTGCCGACCACCCGGCGCGGGCGCGACCAACTGTCCAGCGTCGACCACTGAAAGTCTTTGTAGCGCCGTGCCGGCCGGCGCTTCGTCTCGGCCTCGGCCCGCGCCGAAGCCAGTTCGGCGGCGATCGCCGCTTCCAGCCGCTCGGTGCGCGCCAGCCCGAACAGGAAGTCGATGCCGTTGGCCTCGCACCAGGCCATCAGCGGCTCGCGGGCAAACCCCGAATCGGCGCGCAGCAGCACGCGGACCTCGGGCCAGTGCCGGCGGATCTGCGCCACGATCCGCGCCACTACCTCGCACGCCCCGGCCGAGCCATCGATGTTGGCCGGCCGCAGCTTGGCGGCCAGCAGGTGCCGACCACAGAAGATGTACAGCGGCAGGTAACAGTAACAATCGTAGTAGCCGTGGAAGAAGCGGCCCTCTTGGTGGCCGTGCAGCGGATCATCCGTGGCGTCCAGGTCGAGAATGATCTGCGCCGGCGGCGTACGGTGCGCTTCCACGAACCACTCGACAAACAGCGCCTCGATCGCCGCCGCCTGATAGCCGATCTTGTGGTACAGCGTCGGCAGCGCGGTGCTCAGTTCCAGCCGGTTCAGTGTCGACTTGCCGGCCACCGGTGCGCAGTCCGACCGCTTCGCCGCCAGCTTGCCGGCCAGCACCGCCATCACCGGGTCGTGGCGCAGCGTGTCGTGGTCGACCAGATCCTCGTAGCCGAGCGCGATCCCGAACACCCGCTGGCCGACCAGCGTGCTCACCTTGTGCTCGATCAGCGCCGGGTTCCGCCGGTCGACGAAGCAGCCAGCAAACCGATCGATCAGACCGATCGCCCGCTCCGCCGCCCCCACAAGCAGCGCCCCGGCGTCCGACGTCATCGTCCCGCCGTCGAACGCCGCCTCCACACGGCGGCCTTCCACAGGTGCAAATCCAAACGGATCCGGGTTACACTCCGTTTGCATCGGGGACCTCCTCTGTCCTGGTCTAAGTTCTTAGTGGAAAAAGAATTTTCCCAGATTCAGAGCCCCGATGCACCCCCTAGTTTGAGAAATCCGGGCTAACCTTTCCGATAAAGCCGGTACGGAATTTCTTGAACACCGCATCGACCAATAGCAGTGTACGATGGAAGCGGGTGACCGCACCGCGATCGTACGGACGCTCCCGGTCGTCCCTCGCGAATGGAACCGGGTCTTTGAGTTCGTTGGGACTCCCGTGGAATTCAGGTGTGCCGCCAAGTTGCGCGATTACCTGTTTGAGGCGCCGATAGAAGCCGGCAACCGTGCCGGGTTCGAGCGCAAATTCTCGCCGGTCGCCATGGTTATTCCTCCCGACCAGCCGGTGATCGATGAGGTTCAACTCGAGATCGATACCGGTTCCGGCATCGAACACGACGCCCGTCGTGAGGCCTGTGACGCACACATAGAGCGTGGCGTGCCAAGAATGGTTGACCCATGGCGTGTGCGCCAGCCGGTCTTTGCCCATGATCTGGGTGTGGAGATGGAGCGCCTGGCAGGTCTCGGCCCATGGCGCATAGGGGATGGCGGGCCAGTCCCGATTGTCGGCCATTGTGTCTTTCCTCTTTGACTGCGACGTTCTCTTGGTTACAGTTGGCGGCTCAAGCAAGTCTGCGGTGGATATCGCGGCCGCGTGCCGGGACGAAGATTGGGATAGGCGATGCCGTTCTTGCAGCTGGCCGCACGAGGCAAGGATGAAGCCCATCGTGCGGCGACGACGCTGGAACTCATGTTCGACCTGGCCTCGGTCATCGCCATCGCGGTGGCGGCGGTCGGCCTGCATCACGGCATAGCCGAGGGGCATTGGGCTCAGGCCGTGCCCGGCTTCCTGACGGCCTTCTTCATGATCTGGTTGTCGTGGATGAACTATACGTGGTTCGCCTCGGCCTATGATGACGGGTCTGCGGGATTTCGTATCCTGTCCCTGGTTACCATGTTCGGCGCGTTGACCATTGCGGCGGGCATACCGGCCGTATTCTCCGGCCGTCCAATCGTGCTCGTGCTCCTCGGTTTCGTTATCATGCGGCTGGCGATGGCGCTGTTCTGGCTGGGTGCAGCAAGGGGCGACCTGGCCCGGCGCAAGACCGCGCTCGGCTATGCCGCGGGCATCGTGCTCATGCAGGTCTATTGGGTCGCGCTGGTGCTGTTGCAGCCACCGAGTGCGCCGTCCTACCCGCTGCTGATGGTACTGGGCTTCGCGGGCGAGCTTGCGGTTCCTGCCGTGTCCGAACGCTTCGGCGCCACGACCTGGCACCGCCACCACATCATCGAGCGCTACGGCTTGATGAACATCATTGTGATGGGCGAATGCTTCCTTGCGATCGTCATGATGCTCCGGCTCGACGAGGCGGGAACACCGGCCGGGGCGCATGGCATCCTGACGGCGGTGAGCTCTGCAGTGATCACCTTCTCGCTCTGGGGCCTCTATTTCACCCGGGAGGACCACCTTGTCGACGACGAGCTTCGCCGCGCGCTGATCTGGGGCTATGGCCATATCGCGATCTTCGCCGCCGGCGCCGCGACCGGCGCGGGATTTGCCGTGTTCCACGAAGTCGCGACCGGCCATGCCGAAATCGGCATGCGCACTGCGAGCTTTGCCATCGCCATCCCCGTCGCGATCTACGTTGCAGCGCTGTGGGTCGTCAGGGACCGCTTCCATCTTGCCGGCTGGCGGCTTGCGATCCTGCCCGTGGCCGCACTCGCCGTGCTGGTGGCGCCGGTCGTTGCCGCCGAAGCGCTGATACTGATCGCGGCGCTGCTGGTGGTCGCCACGATCCTGCGGCGCGCGCCGACGAGGCCGCAAGAGTAAAGTGTCAGCGGCCTGATACTGCGGCCGCCTCCCCTTGGCCTTGCGCCCATCGCTCCATCGCCCGGAGTATGGGTTCGAGGCTGCGCCCGCGCGGGGTGAGCGAATAGTCCACGCGTGGCGGGATCTCGCCGTAATCACGGCGGATCACCAGCCCGTTTGCCTCCATCTCCTTGAGCGTCTTCGACAGGGTACGGTGGCTCACGGCGCCCAGCGGCCGCTGCAATTCGTTGAACCGTATCGGGCCCTGGAGCAAACAGTAGATGATCATCGGCCGCCATTTGCCAGCAAGGAAGTCCAGCGTCACCTCGGCCGGGCAGCCGGAAGGATCGTCCGCAAGCTGTTTGCTCATTAACAGTATCCTTTGGGACCGTACTTGCAAATAGTTTATACATACGCCCAATTAAGGAAACCGGAAACCGAGCCCTGGAGGCGGGGCAGACAATGCGCCTTCGGTGAGAGGTACTGCCATGAAGACTCTGGTCGACATCATCCACAACCGTGCCGGTCACTGGGTCGGCGACGGGTTCCCCGTGCGCTCGCTGTTTAGCCACCAGGGCGATACGAAGGCGATCAGCCCCTTTCTGCTGTTCGACTATGCGGGTCCGTACATGTTCGAGCCGAACGAAGGATCACCGCGTGGCGTCGGCGAGCATCCGCATCGCGGGTTTGAGACGGTGACCATCGTCTATGACGGCGAGGTCAGCCACCGCGATTCCACCGGCGGCGGCGGCACGATCAGCAAGGGCGACGTCCAGTGGATGACCGCCGGTGGCGGCATCATCCACGAAGAGTTCCATTCGCTTGGTTTCTCGAAGGCCGGCGGCCCGTTCCGCATGGTCCAGCTGTGGGTCAACCTGCCCGCGAAGGACAAGGGGGCGCCGCCTGCCTACCAGGTGATCACCGCCGATACGATCCCGACCGTCATGTTCGACGGCGGAAGAGCGCGGATCATCGCGGGGGCTTTCGGTGACACGAAAGGCCCCGCGCGAACCTTTACGCCCGTCAACTTGTGGGACGTGCGACTTGACGCCGGTGCGGAGGCGACCCTTCCGCTGCCCGAGGGCCATAACAGCACGGTCGCGGTACTTTCGGGTCACGTAACAATTGATCGGAAGGGCATCGGCGAGGCCGAGGCCGCGCGCCTGTCAACGGAGGGCGACGGTCTGATGCTACACGCCGACGGCGATGCCATGATCCTGGTGCTCACCGGCGAGCCGATCGACGAGCCGGTTGTGGGTTACGGACCCTTCGTGATGAACAGCGAGGCCGAAATCCGCGAAGCGATCGACGATTTCAAGGCCGGCCGCTTCGGCCGGATGGCTGCCACCTGATCCGGAACAGCCGGGCCTCGAATTGCGAGGCCCGGCTGTCCTCGTCTCCCGGCCGTCATTCGCGCGCGCCACAACAAGGAAGAACAGACCATGCCCAAGACCGAAATCGAACCAATCCGCGATCCACTGCATGATCGGCTGCTGACCCCGCAGAACTGCGCCGTAGTGCTGATCGATTACCAGCCCGAACAGGTCGCCACAGTGCAGTCTTCGCCGATCGAGGAAGTGATGCTTAACGTGAAGGCCGTGTGTAAGCTCGCCCGCGCCTACGACGTGCCGGTGATCCTTTCCACCGTGGCCGTCGACATGGGGGTCAACACGGGCACGATCGACGAGTTGCGCAAGGAACTGCCCGACGTTCAGGAAATCGACCGCACCGGAGTCAATTCATGGGAGGATGCCGAGTTCCGCGCCGCGGTCGAGGCGACCGGGCGCAAGAAAATCGTCATCTGTGGGCTGTGGACTGAAGTCTGCCTCGCCTTCCCGACGCTCGACATGCTGGCCGAAGGATATGAGGTCTATCCGGTGATCGATGCGGTGGGCGGTATTTCGAAGGTGTCGCACGAAAGCGCGATCCAACGGATGATCCAGGCTGGTGCGCATCCGGTCACCGCGATCTCCTTCGGTTCCGAGCTGATGCGCAACTGGGCGCGGCCGGATTCGGACAATCTGCGCAAGGTCATGCGCTGGTACTTCCCCGCCAAGCGCGAGCTAGCCCAGCGCAACGACGACGGCTGAGCCACCGGGCGGCGGATCACAGTAGGTTTTCGATCGGCAGCCCCTGGTGCGGGGGAAAGGGGTCAGGTCTAGTATTATACTACGCCGCGTGGTAAGCTCCACCTATGTCCAGACCACTGAGGATCGAATTTCCCGGCGCGCTGTATCATGTGACCGCGCGGGGCAACCGCCGCGAGGCCATCTACGAGGACGACAAGGATCGCCGGCTGTTTCTTGATGGTCTCGGCGACGTCGTGGATCGCTTCAATTGGCTGTGCCACGCGCACTGCCTGATGACCAACCACTATCACCTGGTGGTCGAGACGCCGGACGGCAACCTCGCCAAGGGCATGCGCCAGCTCAACGGCGTGTACACCCAGACCATCAACCGCCGTCATGGCCGCTCCGGCCACGTGTTCCAGGGCCGCTACACCGCCGTTCTCGTGGACGCCGATGCGCACCTGCTCGAATTGGCGCGCTATGTGGTGCTTAATCCGGTTCGCGCCGGCATGGTCGGCGATCCGGGCAAATGGAAATGGAGCAGCTATCGCGCCACGGCCGGCAAGGCCAAACCGCCGCCGTGGCTGGCGGCCGACACCCTGCTCGCCCATTTCGCCGATGACCGAGCGGTCGCGATCCGACTTTACCGGCGCTTTGTCGCCGAGGGGATAGACGCGGACTCCATTTGGACGAAGCTCAACCGGCAGGTGTTTCTCGGCGACGACCGGTTCGTCGCCCGCATGCAGGCATTGGGGCGCGCCGGTCCGCCCGACACGGCCATCCCCCGCGCGCAGCGCCGCCCGCCTGCGCCGCCGCTGGAGGAGATCGCTTCCCAACACCCGACCCGCGATGCCGCCATCGCCGCCGTCTACGCCACCGGCGCCTACAGCTATCAACAGATCGCCGAGGCGTTCGGCGTGCACTTCACCACCGTCGGACGCATCGTCCGGGCGGCGCGGAGGGACAGTGTAGTACAATGATAGACCTGACCCCAGTACGCAGGTCTTGGTTCGCATCCGGTGGTTCAAGTATCCGCGCGCGACGCGGCGGCTTTCTGCCGCCACTACGGCCTTCGGCTTCCGACGGATGAAGAATGGGAGTTCGCCGCGCGGGGAGCGGATGGCCGCCGCTATCCATGGGGAAATGCCGCTCCCGACCAGACGGGCGGTATCTCGTTTGCGAACTTCGGAACCGTCCCATGCTGTGCCGCCGACGCCAGCGACGGCTACCTAACCCGGATTTCTCAAACTTGTAAATGGAACCACGATGGTTTGCGGCGTCGGTGGGTCTGGAGGTTGGGAGAGCCGGGGCTGCGGCTGATCGCGGGCTTGGGGCGCGCTGCGCGGTCCGCCCTTGGCGGTTGGGCTGGTTCGGCGCTGTTCCTCTGTTGTTGACGGGGTGGGGCTTGTCGAGCCGCTTACGCCGCGGCGGCGGATAGTCGTGCGTGTGCGGCGCGGAACTCGGCCTGATAGGGAAAGGCCGACGACATGGCGAACTTAATCCGGCGCACGCTGATGCGCACCAGCGCGGCGACCTTCATCAGCGCCAGCCGGATGCGGCCGCAGGTGGCCTTGGCGAAGCGGGTATGCTGCAGACCGATCCGCCGCAAGGCGCAGAGCAGCACGTAGGCCATGGAGGCAAACCACAGCCGCAGCTGATTGGCGCGCATGCTGCGGGCCGAGGTGCGATCGGCGAACAGGTCGAGTTGGCATTCCTTGATCCTGTTCTCCATGTCGCCGCGGAAGCAGTACAGCGTCTCGTAGAGCCGGCGGGCGCGGATCTCCCGCGGCGTCAGCGAGGTGACGACAAAGCGCGGGTTGGCCTCGCCGCGGGTCCACTCCGCCTTGCCGACCACCCGGCGCGGGCGCGACCAACTGTCCAGCGTCGACCACTGAAAGTCTTTGTAGCGCCGTGCCGGCCGGCGCTTCGTCTCGGCCTCGGCCCGCGCCGAAGCCAGTTCGGCGGCGATCGCCGCTTCCAGCCGCTCGGTGCGCGCCAGCCCGAACAGGAAGTCGATGCCGTTGGCCTCGCACCAGGCCATCAGCGGCTCGCGGGCAAACCCCGAATTGGCACGCAGCAGCACGCGGACCTCGGGCCAGTGCCGGCGGATCTGCGCCACGATCCGCGCCACTTCCTCGTACGCCCCGGCCGAGCCATCGATGTTGGCCGGCCGCAGCTTGGCGGCCAGCAGGTGCCGACCACAGAAGATGTACAGCGGCAGGTAACAGTAACAATCGTAGTAGCCGTGGAAGAAGCGGCCCTCTTGGTGGCCGTGCAGCGGATCATCCGTGGCGTCCAGGTCGAGAATGATCTGCGCCGGCGGCGTACGGTGCGCTTCCACGAACCACTCGACAAACAGCGCCTCGATCGCCGCCGCCTGATAGCCGATCTTGTGGTACAGCGTCGGCAGCGCGGTGCTCAGTTCCAGCCGGTTCAGTGTCGACTTGCCGGCCACCGGTGCGCAGTCCGACCGCTTCGCCGCCAGCTTGCCGGCCAGCACCGCCATCACCGGGTCGTGGCGCAGCGTGTCGTGGTCGACCAGATCCTCGTAGCCGAGCGCGATCCCGAACACCCGCTGGCCGACCAGCGTGCTCACCTTGTGCTCGATCAGCGCCGGGTTCCGCCGGTCGACGAAGCAGCCAGCAAACCGATCGATCAGACCGATCGCCCGCTCCGCCGCCCCCACAAGCAGCGCTCCGGCGTCCGACGTCATCATCCCGCCGTCGAACGCCGCCTCCACACGGCGGCCTTCCACAGGTGCAAATCCAAACAGATCCGGGTTACACTCCGTTTGCATCGGGGACCTCCTCTGTCCTGTTGTCTAAGTTCTTAGTGGAAAAAGAATTTTCCCAGATTCAGAGCCCCGATGCACCCCCTAGTTTGAGAAATCCGGGCTAGCCGATTACGACCTGCGCCACCTCTTGGATTCCAGTTGCCGCGTCGAAGAGCCCATTTTCGATGGCCGCGCAAGGCCCGGTCCATCTGCTCGCAGGGTATCTGTTCGTCCACCTCTTCAATCGGTGGAACACCAGCAGCGATGACACGAGAACGATTGGAAAGAAGAATGGCGCTAAAAAGTTTTCCAACAGTGTTGGATGGGCACAATGGCGCCAGCCAAATAACTTGCCGCATTTAGTCCTTCATATTGAGCGTCCTTACTAGCAAATTCAGCAGCAACCACACTGCTAGTTTGAGAGTCTATTACGCGCATTTTAACTTCGCTTCCGCTACATTCTATGATCACCTGAGCGTCCACACCCGAGGAGTTGCCCGAGTCAAAAGCACGCCTTAGGTCGACCACCTGATACTGCTTCGTACGAACCAAGATTGCTTCAACTTCAGAAGCTATTTCCTCGCAAGAGCCTACTACTGCAACCGTTTTATAATCCGCAGTATTGAATTTGGGCTTTGTTGTAGCGCACTCGCGATGTGGTTCATTTCTCGTAGCTTTTTCTATAGCCCGTCCTAGACTACCACCACAGGACGTGACCATTGCCGCAGTGACAACCCATAAAATTTGCGTTAATAGGCACTTCATGGACGGTAACTCCGTATAGATCCCTTTTCCAGTCGCGTTGACGCTGTCACGCGCTTCCAGCTGATTTGCTCGAGTGTCCAGAAAACTCAAGTTGTTCAATGAATAGATTGCCTTATTCTTTTTCGGCGTTCGATACTGGAAGGGCCCTCCTCTTGTTGACGTATTCCGGCAGAACAGCCCGATAAGGTTTCTAGCTATAACCAAAGCTCGGGCGGCCCGAGTCATATTTTGGTGCGAAAACGTGTCGCATTTACAGTCCCATCATGCGGAAAAAAAACTTCGAACCTCAACTCAGCATATGCAATTACATCGCAAGCGTCTAGGCGACTTATTCCCGTAATCTAGGCATCGTTTCAATCTCGAATAGAAAATTCGCGAGCATACAACCGCTTTCTAAGAAAGTTAATTTGTCCTCCACGACCGCCGATCCGTATTGATCCCCAGAGTCCGCCCATTTTAGGGCTGGCCCTCAACCGCGAATCTCTCGACGTAGCCCCGGGGCGTTCTGCCATGCCGTGCCGCTAGGATTTCGCGTATGTGAGCCTGAGGCTCGGCCGTCCGGGGGTGGCAATGGACCGCAGTCCACGCCATCCAGCGGAGCCGCCGCGGTTCGGATGGGACTTGACGTCATCACTCGCAATAGACCCATTTGCGGGTCCTTGAGGGTGATATTCGTTTGCTCGCTGAAACCTTCCTGGCTAATATGGTCGTAGTTTGGTCGACATCTGCGTAACGATTTGGTGTGCGGGGGGGGTAGAGCGTTGCGACGGGGTCCAAGGCTCATCATCAACGAAATCTCAAGAAGCCGTCCTCACCAACAACATCGCCCTTCCGCAGACGGGGAGCAGCGGGATGCCTGGGGACACGCGCACAAGACCGTTGGACACCGCCAAACTTAGAACATCCCGCCAGAAACGGGGCTGGAGCCAGGAGCGGCTGGCCGAAGAGCTGCGGGTTAGCAAGAAGACGATCGAGCGCTGGGAGCGGGGCAGCCCTGTCTTTTACCGTCACATAAAGCAGCTGGAAGCACTGTTTGGAGTTCGATCTGGGGGTTGCCGACCAGTCTGCAACGCCCAGGACAGTCGCACCTGGAACGGAGCACGCGGGCCTACCGGATGAGGAACGTGTCCTTCTCATCCGCAACGTTCGCAGGATCTGGATCGACGGCGTCCTCGGGCAGTCCCTCGCGGCGCATCGTGCGATCTCACTCGATCTGAAGTCTCAGGTCGACGTGGTGATGCATCCTTGGGCGGACGTTCCCATGCCGTCGCCCTACCCGGCAGGTTGTTTCACCGAGGCCTCTGTCAAGAATGCTTTCTTCGATTTCGGCCAAGCTCTCCTCATCCTCGGAGCTCCTGGAGCAGGAAAGTCGACACTGATGCTGAAGCTCGCGGCCGCGCTTCTTGACAAGGCGGAACGTGACGAGAACGCATGCGTGCCGGTTGTCTTCCCGCTTTCCTCATGGTCCGCCCAGAGACCGAATCTGGCGGATTGGCTCGTGAACGAGCTTAACCGGCGGTACGATGTAGCGTCGGGCACGGCGCGCAACTGGGTCGAGCGGGGGATCATTGTGCCGCTGCTCGACGGGCTTGACGAAGTGCCCGCGGAGAATCGGGAATCTTGCATCGCTGTCATCAACGCCTACCGTGCCGAGCGGCACCGTGACCTGGGCGTAGTGAGGATGGTAGTTTGCTGTCGGACTGAGGCATACGAAGCGCTCTCGGTGCAGCTCACACTTACCGGTGCGCTTATCGTCCACCCGCTCGGTCGAGAGAGGGTTGAAGCCTATTTTCGGCAGAATGAGGAGGCCTTCGCCGGCGCGTGCGCGACGCTCCGAGCTGATCCGACACTTTGGGAACTTATAGACAGTCCGCTCATGCTCGACGTTCTCGTGCAAGCGTGTCGGGACCGACCACCGGCAATTGCGCCGCACGGCGGAAGCCGGGAGGAACGACGCGCTTGGCTCTTTGACGTCTACGTCGATGCCATGTTCGCGCGACGCGGACGCGCCCACGAATATACGCAAGGTGAGACGGTCTGTTGGCTCAGTGGTCTCGCCGCTTTGTTGTGCAAGAGTCGACAAACAATCCTTTATCTTGAATGGATGCAACCAACATCTTTGCCGAACCGCTATCTGATGAATACCGCTATCTTTGCCGCACTCTTGGTCAGTGGTCTTACCACTGGACTGTTATTTGGTTTGGGCGCTCAACTGAGTACCGGTAATCAGATGGCACTCTCGATCGGTTTGCTCCTTGGTACCATCGGGCCGGTAGCCTTCTGGCAGTTGGGCTATGGAGGCGAGATCAAACCGGTTGAAAGTTTCCACTGGTCCTGGTCGCTACTGACCGAAAAGTGGAAGACGCGTTCCTTCGGCGGTCTGGTGTTTGGCATCTGCTTCGGGAGCTTTGGCTGGATGGTGGATGGTCGCGGGCTGGGGCTTATCCTCGGCACCCTGTCTGCGGCCGTATTCTTTTTGTGCTTCGAGGTTCCGGGACGCACGTCGGAGGTGCGTACCATGCCCAATCAAGGCGTCAGACGGTCCCTCAAAAGCGCCATTGTTACAGGCATCATCGGGGCTGCGCTCTTCAGCTTGCTACTCGCTGGGCGGCTCGAGCCTGCTGCCGCGGTGGCATACGGGGTGGGTTTTGGTTTCATTACCGGTCTGTTGAATGGCGGCCATACCTGCATTCAACACGGCATTCTTCGGATCCTGCTCTGGAAGTGCGGGCGGGCTCCCCTGAACTACGTCCACTTTCTCGATTATGCCTCGCATCTGGTTCTGTTGAGGAAGGTCGGCGGCGGGTACATGTTCATCCACGCCCTATTCCAGGATCATTTTGCCAGGGATCTGCCCGACAAGGCTTCGATGGCATGTTCCACCAGTGCTGGAACAGCGCCTCATCATGAAGGTGGGCTCTTCCTCCGCCCTTAACTCTGCCCGCAGACACTGGGGCTGGGCCTCGAATAACCGATTGTCGGCAGTCAGCGTTTGCAAGCGGGTGCTTCTTTCACGGTTTTCGCGTGAGAGGATGCGAGTTTGCCCAACATGCGCAAGTTGACGATGGTGCGACATTTACCCGCATAAATACGTCACACGTGCGAGATGTCGGTCAGATGACGGCTAGGAGTCCGTTTCTGCGGCCAAGGCTCGCATGCGACAATTGGGGCGTTCAACCGTTCTTTACAGGGAGACGAAGCACCATGATTCGACAGCAGTGGAAGCAGCAGGGTTCGCGCGGGCCTGGCTATTATCCCGTGAATGTTCCGGGTCCTCCTCCTCCCGAATATTTGCGCAGATCACAATCTTCAGGCGGCTCGGGATTCTTGAAGCTCGTCTTTTGGATTGCGGTTGTGGGCTTGGTGATCGCCTTTGCTCATTGAGTTTACGGCGATCGAGCACCGTGAGGACACGCCTGCGAGGTGTAAGCCAGACGATGGCGAGGAGTCCTCCGTTTCGGTGGAAGCAGTACTATACCACAATTGGGCGTTCTGACGTCACTGGTAGGGAGCAGAGGGATGGTCATTCAACCGCGGCACCTGATCGCACTGGCGATTCCAGTTGCACTCTTGGTCCCCACCCAGGCTTCGGCCAAGAACGAAGTGATGACGGACCGGTGCAGTGGAGAGGTTGCGATCGTCCCGAGCTATGGCGACAAGCCCGATGCCCCCCACACGGTCCTACTTAATAGAGAACCCGACGGTCAAGACCAATGGACTTACCCGATTACTGTGAGGTTGAGCGAAAACGGCTACATCCGCTGGTGGTGCCACTCTACTCAGGGGAATTGGCTCGATCCCGGTACCTGGCGCTGGCGCGACGGAGCCGTGGTCGGCCTTGGTTGCGATTATGGCGGCCAGTATCCGGGAGACGGTTCCATCAGCGGCTGCAAGCCCAAGGCCACCCAGTTTCCGTTGACGACCTCCGACTACAAGGGATGGACCGCCGAGCGATCGCGTTGCGGCAACCGCTCAACGAAGATCCGCGCGAGAGTGGGGCCGGATCGTTTGCTGAAGATCGAGTGTCTTGGCCGGTGAGTTCGCCAACGGCTTTCGAATGGGTTGATGGACGGGATGGGGCGGCGGGAGAGTTGTCGAATGGCAAAGAGTTCGCTTGAGGAAAACAAAATCTCAGCCGACGAGCTATGCAACCGACTGGTTGACCGGGGCGATCACCGTTGCGGGCTACCGGTGCGGACCGGAAAAGCGTGGCTCCAGGGTGAACCGAACACGCACTCTACAGGAGGAATCAATGGTTGCCGGCAGTTACGATGAGTTAGCGCGCTACCTTACAAACGGATATTGGATCGACCAAGGCGACACCGCCCGTTCATTCGACCACACCAACATCACCTTTAATGTGAGCGGCCTTCAGGAGTCGGACCAGGGGTTCGCGCGACAGGCCTGTCGTCTATGGGCGGATGTTTGCAGTTTGACTTTTACCGAGACCACGCGTGAAGCCGACATAACCTTCCATGATCCCGAAGACTTCGATCCCTTGGACCCGACATCGGAACCGTATGGCCGGTCGTATTCAGATGTGAGTAACGGGGTCATTCAATCGTCTCAAGTGTACATCTCGACGAACTTCGCAGAAGGTGTTGGCGCGCCGCAGTACAGCTACCGGTTTCAAGCGTTCATTCATGAACTTGGACACGCTATCGGTCTCGGCCATCCGGGCGACTACAACTACGATGGTGCAAGCGTAAACTATCCTGGCGACGCAATATACGATAATGATTCTTGGCAGCTCTCCGTGATGTCGAATTTTAACCAGAATGTTAACACGACGACCGTGGGGTCGTATGCGTTCGTCCTTACCCCGCAGATTGTCGACATCATTGCTGTCCAGACTTTGTATAAGGTGGACCAGACCACGCGAACCAATGACACGACTTACGGCGTAGACAATAGTTCCGGACGAGCTTCCTATAGTGCCGATTTCACGGACTTCCCGACCGTAACGATTTACGACAGCGGCGGTTTCGATACACTGAACTATTCCGGCACGAGCCATAACCAGATGATAAACCTTGCCGAGGGGGCGATGTCGAGTGTTTACGGAAAGACAAACAACATCATCATCGCGCGAGGTACTGTCATCGAAGCGGCTGTTGGCGGATCCGGCGAAGACGAAATCCACGGAAATGCTGTAAAGAATTCACTCAGTGGTGGGAACGGCGATGACACACTTTCCGGCGGCCCCGGTGTCGACACCCTCGATGGTGGAGACGGTAGCGATACTGTTGATTATAGCGACAATGAGATGTTCTTCGGGATGGCGCGAGGAGGCGATGTCGGGTATTTTGATCCTCTCGCAGTTGTTTATAGTTCTGGAGGGAACCTGACGGTCGACTTGACTAAGGGTCAGGCGATTTTTGTTTTGACCGGTATAAGCAACGGTCGACCGGTAGTGTGGTCATATCTCGAACCCCTCAAGAACATCGAAAACGTGATCGGTACGTCTGGCAATGATATCATCTACGGAAACGAGTTCGAAAATGTCATCACCGGCGGACCTGGCATCGACACGCTGGATGGCCGAGGCGGCTCGGATACGGTTTCTTACGTAGGTTCCGAAGGATTTCTCTGGCTCGATCTGGCGGGACAAACCGCGAACCTGATCCGAACCTCCATAACGCCGGATGGGCCGAAAACAATCAGGTACACGGAATCCGTCGCGAACTTCGAGAACGCGATCGTAGGTTCAGGGGGCAGTCGCATATTCGGAACTGATCTGCGCAACGAGCTGACGGGAGGTGCGGGGACCGACAGGCTGACGGGCCGCGAGGGTAACGACATCCTGCGAGGTGAGGACGGGGACGATTTTCTCTACGGTGGTTACAGTCCAGGATCTGGTGATGACGCGGGCCGCAATGACGGAGCGGACCTCTTGGAAGGGGGGCGCGGCAACGACAAGCTCTACGGAGGCAGTGGAAACGACAACCTCACCGGTGGAGCGGGCGCGGATTATATTGACGGCGGCCCCGGTCGAGACACCGCAAATTATTTCGACACAGAGCTGACAGCACTTCACGCTTCGGGAGTTTCGATCGACCTACAGACCGGTGTCGCGACCCTGCGGGCTGACTTCCACGGGTGGTCGTCTCCGCTCAGAGACTTTTACAACTGGGCTGTTACTACTGCCGCGAGAAACCAGGATCACCTAATCTCGATTGAGGACGTTACCGGAACGACTGGTCACGACAACATCATCGGGGATGCGAACAATAACACGCTGATCGGAAACGGCGGCAACGATACTCTCAATGGAAATGACGGCGACGACATCCTGCGCGGGAATGGTGGAACGGATGAACTCTACGGCGGTAGCAATGACGACCTCCTTATCGGTGGCCGCGGCAATGACATTCTCAATGGCGGGGCGGGTATCGATGCCGTCGACTATCGTTACAGCGACGGCATCCTTGAGGTCGATCTCGCAGCGGGCCGAGGTGAAATCATTGCGGTCCCTGGAAATGACGGTGGCTGGTTGCCGGTTGAGGACACCGATGTCCTCGTCGATATCGAGAACGTTATTGGCAGCTCCGGACCGAGCAATATCTACGGCGATGATCTCGCCAATGATCTTAGTGGTTGGGGGGGCTTCAACAACCTGTACGGTCGGGGAGGCAACGACACGCTGTGGGGAGGCGACGACCGGAACTGGCTTTATGGCGGTGAAGGCGATGACGTTCTTCGGGGTGGAGCAAGTGAGGATTGGCTCGACGGCGGGACTGGCGCGGACAAGATGCAGGGGTTCGGCGGCGATGATGTCTATGTCGTCGATCGATCCGAAGATACGATTTTCGAGTTTGGTGACGGGGGTACCGATAGGGTCAGGACTGCGACGATATCGTATCTCCTTCCCGATAACGTCGAGAATCTGGAGCTGCTGGGCAACGCCTGGCTCCACGGGATCGGAAACACTCTCGACAACGTCATCGTCGGTAACCGCGCTCCCAACGCCCTTTTCGGCCGCGACGGCAACGACACGCTCGACGGCGGAGGCGAGTCAGACGGTTTGTACGGCGGAAACGGGGACGATTCGATCCTGGGGGGCGATGGGCCCGACAAGGTTTACGGTGGCGACGGCGACGACAGGCTCGACGGCGGCCTCGGCAACGATATCTTGACGGGAAAGACGGGCAGCGACGCCTTCCTCTTCGTCGGCGGCCACGGGATCGATGCCATTCGCGACTTCGACGTCACTGCCGACCATTTGGAAATCGCCGGTGGCTTCTGGGCGATCGAGATGATGGATGGCACCTTCGACGGCATCCTCGACGACAGAGATGCGAATGTCTTTTACGGCATCCCCAGCCGGAACGACACGTATTACCCTGCTTATGACGGACCTCCGGACGAAGCCGACTCGTACGGCATGAACATCATCACCGGGGGCGGCATCATCCACCTGGACAATGTTTTCGCGCTGACCGCGGACGACATCTGGGATCTTGCCTAAACAGGGCGAACAATGCGAGCCGACGGTCAGGTGCTTGCGTCCAACCAGCAGGACACGTCTCGGGATTCCGGCCCTCGATGCTCTTACAACGGTCGGATACGTCTTGCTGTCAGCGGCACATGGAGGATCAAGTGGGAGTACCTTGTCGCGCTCGGAACCTAAATCGCGGTTGGAGATGTTCAACGCTCGGAATCATGGTGGCAATAACTCTGACGGTCACTCTCGAGGGGTCGTTTGCTGACACTCCTAAAACGGGCAGCTATGCGATCGCGACGTCGAGCGGAGAGTACCTCGTTGCAGTTGGAGGCGGCGGTCGTAGGAGCGATGCCATTCACTCGGACGCGAAGAAGGTAGGTCCCTGGGAGACGTTCAAGATCGAGGATGTCGGCAATGGCTGGCAGGCTATCCGGGCGTCAAACGGAAACTACTTGGTGTTCGTCGGGGGCGGAGGGCAAACCAAGGACGTAGTCCACACGGACGCAAAAAAAGTTGGGCCGTGGGAGAAAGTGCAGTTCGTCGATCTCGGCGATGGCTGGTATGCGATTCGAACCTCCAGCGGAAAGTACGTCGTGGCCGTTGGTGGGGGCGGAAAAATCAACGACGTGATTCACACCGACGCAACAAAGATTGGACCGTGGGAAAAATTTCAATTGGTCTCGCCCCAGGCGGGCTCGCCTCCGCCTCCGGTTAAGTTGGGCTCATCCCAGAGTGGAGGCGGTGCCCCTCCCTCCGTTTCGGCCGTTCCTCCGGGGTTTTCGGGATTACCGGGTAGATCCTCAGGCGCCAACAAACCGTCGCAGGACAGTTCCCAACAGACTACCACGTGCGAAGGGGCCGGAACCGCATGTACCGTTCATCCACCGGAATGCCGCGGCCGCGGTGAACGCTGGACGGTGAGTGGCAAGATCGAATGCAAGAACGGGAAGGCGATCTGTGTCGCCAAGCTCGGAACGGACTATTGCAACAAGTGTGGAGGCGAGTGCGGCGGGTGCTACGGGCAATCGTGCTCGACAGGAAGCCTCTGCGTTCCGGGAAGCACCTGCGAGAATTACCATGCCACGTTGAATTCCGATCAGCGATGGCAGTGCCGCCCCATTGGGCGCGGCTGTACTCCCATAAACAATCTTTGCTGGACAAAAGACGAGATAGGGAAAGCACAACTTGGGTGTGTGGAGGGTCTCAGATAGGGAGCTAGCTGTTAACCAACGCAATTGGGCTATGACGCCCGTTACCAACGGATGACTTCAAGTTTCATTGCAAACAAACTGGTACGAGAGGAGTTAGGCATGATTAAATTCAAGACTGTCGCAGCCGCAGCCGTTTCGGTTTGCGCCATCGGAATTGCAAGTGCGTCAGCCCAGCAAGAGGATTTGCGCGAATGCCTGAGAAGATTAGAGTCTGCGGTGAGCGAGGGCCAAAGTTTGCTCCGCCAAATCGACGAGCGCAGCCTCAATCGTTCGGACGCCGATTTTGTCGGCGGTTATAAGAACACCCGCACGAGGAGGGACGTTGATCAAAACCTAGAGGTTTGTGAGGACGCAACGGCAAACTACGAACACTGGAACGAAAAACTCCGGGATATTGCCGCCGAAAGCGCTACCAACCAAGGCGCCTATCAACAGTGCGTTGACGAATTGCGAGACGTCGTCGCTCGGTACAACAGGTGTCGCGTCGCCCAAGCAGGCGGTCGATTGTACGGCGGCGGCATTGATGAATGCGTCGAAGTCCTCGCGGAGCTCAAAGGCTGGCTGAGGGATGCGGAGGCGCAGGGACGTTGCAACTAGCCACCCGTCAATTGAAGAAGGCTTCGCTGCCATCCAGAAGGTATGGCTGCATTATTCGGAGTGCTGACACATGAAATCGGTGATAAAACCACGTATTTTTA
The DNA here is from genome assembly GCA_963771545.1 of uncultured Alphaproteobacteria bacterium. Lineage (GTDB taxonomy): Bacteria > Pseudomonadota > Alphaproteobacteria > Rhodospirillales > Defluviicoccaceae > CAKZLS01. The sequence goes on along the minus strand of CAVYTX010000002.1, from coordinate 1,447,676 downwards.
TCGCGATTATTCTGTTTATATTTCTGAGCATGTCATCGTTTTGCAATTCAGCGCGGGCATTTGATGAACGTTTTGATGTGAACTTGTGCGCAAAAGATGAAAATGGAGTTTTTATTCGTGTCGACGAGGGAACCTATAGGGTTACGTCGTCCGGTGCTTGGAAAGGAAAAAGTAGCGATAAGTTTTTTTCACCCGATGGTCACAGCAGGCAATCGGCGAGGCTTATTGCGCCGTACCTACCAGGAGGATCACTGATATTGCGAAGATCGGCTCAGGAATATGAATTCGTGGATACCGGCCCGACGCTTATTACTATTCCGCCGGGTAAGAGTTCTATGGCTTTTTACTTTAACGATTACCCTGGTGCGTATCACGACAATTCCGAGTGTATTTCCATTCATGTGGATAAGCAAGTTGGCACCGAGGGCGGGAACCGGCTTCAGGGCGTCACCGGGAGGGTCGATACGATCAACGTATGCGCTAAACTGTCTGAGGGCATCGCGTTCAAGGGCGTGCCGGGCGTGGAGTACGAGCTTACCGCGACCGGCACTTGGCGAGGCAAGGAAGGCGATGTACCCTTTGGACCGGAGGGTTCTGGTCGAATAGCCAAAAAGACGCTAAGAGCGGACTATCTGCCTGCGGGTGCGCTCATCATGTCAAAAGACGGAAGGGTTTGGGAACTGCTTGGCACGGGCCCTAAGCTTAAGAAACTGGCCAAAGGAGAAAGATTCATCTTCCTATTTAACGATATCCCAGACGCTTACCACGATAATAAAGATTGCGTTGTCGTAACAGCAAGGGCAACTAAATATACGAATTAAAGCATTGAATATGCAAATTCTGGCAAAGACATTAGAATTCAAACTGATATTCGATCAATAGCGGGTTTCACATTAGTGCCTCGCGTTCCACCCCCTGTTTGCAACCTGTTCAACATCCAACGCCACCCCTTCTACCGCTGGACGCTCAAGACGTTCCGAGTCAAAGCCCCCGATCAACATGTTGATATGATTGGAAAAAAGAAGAGAAGGTTCGAACCCAGTTCCTTTTGGTCCGCCACATCTAAGTCGTTGTTATAGGACAGTGTTTAAGGGAACGGCATGGATTTCGAACTTGCCCCGAAACTTCCGGGGCTTACGCCCGACGCGTCTTTCCGTCGTGGCCTACTGAGACCGATCAGGTCCGGCCAACGGGTAGCTCATATTGGGTCAGCTTTCGGCGATGCTTTCGGACACCTGGTCACACCACACCGGGGTCCAATTGGCGCTGAGGCGCCTTGCCGTCGACAGCGGCTTCGCGACCCAGGAAGTGTATGCCTGGGCCCGTCGGCATTCGGGCCTCGCCATGGCGGTCAAGGGCACCGACCTGGCGGCGCCCTGGTCGGGTTGCCCACCGCCGTCGACATCACCGCCGGCGGCAAACGCCTCCGTCGTGGTGTTCGGGTTCATCCCGTCGCCGGCGGCATTGCCAAGCTGGAGCTGTTCAACAACCTCAGGAAAGATCCGCCGACGGACGAAGAATTGGCTGCCGGCGTCGCCTACCCGATCGGATACGTGCACCTGCCCAAGGTCGATGCCGAGTACTGCAAGCAGCTGTGCTCGGAGCAGCTGGTGACCACCCGCAACCGTCGCGGCTATTCGGTCCGCGAATGGCAGAAGATGCGGGAACGCAACGAGGCTCTCGATTGCTACGTCTACGCTCGGGCCGCTGCGGCGGTCGTCGGCCTCGACCGGTTCGAGGAACGCCACTGGCGGCAGCTGGAGCGGCAGCTGGGAGCGAGCAAGGGTTCCGAAGCGGACCGGGAATCTGCGGATCGATCTGTCCCGAAACGGGACGCCCCGAAAACGAGACCACCCGGCATCTCGCGCAAATCGGAACCCTGGCTGGGCGATCGCACAAACAACTGGTTGAGACGATAGATGGCGTGGACGCAGGCCGAGCTGGATGCGCTGAGGGCGGCTTACGCGCGGGGGACCCTGCGCGTCTCCTACGAGGGCCGGTCGGTGGAGTACGGCTCCGAGGCCGATCTCCTGCGCCGCATCCGCACCATCGAGCGGGAGATGGCGGCGGAGGCGGGAACGCCCAGGCCGACGGGCAGTCTCGCGACGTTTCGGAAGGGGTAGTGGCTAGCGAAACTCAAAGTCTTCGAAGTGAATCCGTGAACCGGGGACCCCGAGTTGCAGGAGTTGGTGGCGCAGGTCCCCCGTGAAACGCTTGGGACCGCACATGAAGATGTCCTTGTTGTTGAGATCGCCGATGTCGGCTGCACGAAGGTGGCCCTGTTCCTCCGAGCAGACCAGTGCCACCTGCAGGCCCGGCCGGAGACTGGCGAGGCGCTCGAATTCGCGAAAGTGGACCGCGTCCGCTCTGCTGTGGACGCAGTAATAGAAGCGTGCCCGGATGGGTTCGCCCGGGCGCCGCGCCAGGTCTCGAGCCCAGCTCAGGAACGGCACCACGCCGACGCCGGCAGCCAGCCAGATCTGTTGGGGTGCTCCCGCCCTGCAATCGAACCGTCCGTAGGGTCCCTCCACCTTGGCCACCGTTCCGCGTCGAAGCTTCTGGTAAAGGGCGCCGGTGAAGTCGCCGAGTGCCTTTACGGTGAGGGTGATCTCGCCCTGATCAGGTGGGGTGGCGATGGTGAACGGATGGGATTCCATGGGAAGATCGTCTTCGTAAAAGGTAACGAAGACAAACTGTCCGGGAACGAACTCGACAGGCCGGCCGCGTGGCGCCAGGACGATCTCCAACACGTCATCGTTGAGCCTGTTGACGCTCCTTACCGCATACCTCTGCCGCCTGGCGAGCATTGGCGGGACCAGCATCTTATGGAGGAAGCACAGGGAGCCGAGCACGGCGAGGAACAGAAGGTAGTACCAGAGGACGTCGTTCGCCCGTAGCGAGACGGGTCGGCCCCTGGTCGCTGGGACCGTTAGCATGTGAACTGTCCCAATTACCAGAACGACCCCCATAAACTTGTGGGAAAGCTTCCACTTGTCATAAGGGACCTTGATAAACTGCGTCAGCCCCATCAGCAGCATGAGAGCCCAGAAGGCGTAGGCGCCGAGATTGACGGCAACGTGCTCATGGGTTGGAAGCAGAAACAGCAAGGCCCTGTCGATCTGGGTCGGGACGAACCGCAATGCATGCGCAATGGGGTGCACGAGAAGAAGCACGAAGGCAGTCAGTCCCAGGCGGTGATGCAGCTGATACATCTTATCGAGGCCACCGAAGTAGTCCTCGAGGAGCTTTGCCCGGGACGACAGGACGAAAGCGATGGACAGCATCGCCATGCCGACGAGGCCGGCGATTTGCCCCACATCCACGAGCATGGCCGCGCCGCGGAAGCGCCGACCGGACGCGGACTCGGTGAGCAGCCAGAAAATCGCCGGAAGCAGAGCGCTGACCCAGACCAGGATCGGTCCGATCCGTTGTTTGATAAGCATCGCTCAAGGTTGTCCCGCTTGAGGGCAGTACGAAGAGCCTTGCCCTCGGCAAATGTACAGTCTTCGAACGTGCTGCGACAGGGGGTTTACGCCAGAGCTCTTCCAAGCAAGGGGCAGAGGTCTTCTAAGAAAACTCCGCAATCCTCGCGCCTACGGGCGGCGCCGAGATGCTGGCGCGGCGGCATTCATACCTGTGCACCTTCGCCTCGACGTTGAGGGGCGGCCATAGGCGGCGAACGCCCGGAGCATGACGACAAATGAACTGGCTCGACCGCGCCGTCGGCTTCGTCTCGCCGTCGGCGGAATTGCGCCGTGTCCGCAACCGCTATGCGATGTCGACGCTGCGTCGGAGCTACGAGGGCGCCCGGTTGGGACGGCGCACCGAGGGCTGGATCGCCGCCGGCACCGGCGCCAACGCCGAGATCGGCCCGGCGATTGCCCGGTTGCGGGATCGTTCTCGGGATCTGGTGCGCAACAACCCCTATGCCGCCAAGGCGGTGCAGGCGGTGGTCAGCAACCTGGTCGGCACCGGCATCATGCCCGCGGGCCAGGGCGGGGGATGCCGACGTCGGCGATGCGGCCGACAAGCTGTGGGCCCGGTTCGCGGGGTCCTGCGACGCCGACGGCCTCACCGACTTCTATGGTCTGCAGGCGCTTGTCGTCCGCGCCATGACCGAGAGCGGCGAGTGTTTGATCCGGATCAGGGAGCGGCGCATTGAAGACGGCCTGCCGGTGCCGCTGCAGCTTCAGTTGTTGGAACCGGATCATCTCGACACCGGCAAGACCGGCGAGATCTCGGGCGGCGGCTTCGTCGTTCAGGGCGTGGAGTTCGACGCGCTCGGGCGGAGGCGGGCCTACTGGCTCTATCCGGTGCACCCGGGCGAGGTTGCAACGTTCCGGAAAGCGCAGCTCGCCAGCAAGCGGGTGCCGGCAGATGGCGTCTTGCACTTGTTCGACCGCCTCAGGCCCGGCCAGGTCCGCGGTGTTCCTTGGTTCGCACCCGTCATCCTCAAGCTCCGGGATCTCGACGAGTACGACGACGCCGAGCTGGTGAGGAAAAAGATCGAGGCTTGCTTCGCCGCCTTCGTCACCGGCTCCGAGGACGAAGAACCCTGGGATCGGCGACAACCGACGCCGAGGGCCGTCGCGTCGAGAGCTTCGAGCCGGGGATGATCGAATACCTGGCGCCGGGCAAGGACGTGAAGTTCGCGGCGCCATCGGCGGGTGGCGGTTACGCCGAGTACATGCGGGTGCAGCTGCACGCCATCGCCGCCGGCGTCGGACTGACCTACGAGCTGCTCACCGGCGACCTCAGCCAGGTCAACTACTCGTCGATCCACGCCGGACTGATCGAGTTCCGCCGGCGGATGGAGGCGCTGCAGTGGCAGCTGCTGGTGCCGGGTCTTTGCCAGCCGGTGTGGCGGCGGTTCGTCGCCACCGCGCAGGCGATCGGTGCCCTGCCCGAGGGCGGGATCGAGGCCGAATGGACGGCGCCAAGGTTCGAGGCGGTCGATCCGCTGAAGGACGTGCAGGCCGACATCCTGGCGGTGCGCGCCGGGCTGATGACGCTGAAGGAGGCGATCGCGCGGCAGGGCTACGACCCGGCGCAGGTGCTGGCCGAGATCGGCGAGACCAACATCCAGCTCGATCGTCTCGGCATCGTCCTCGACACCGATCCCCGCAAGGCGACGAAAACCGGACAGGCTAAGCCCCTGATGGAGGACAAGGATGAGTAAACGCGCAGCTCCGCAGCACAATGCGATCGAGGAGGCGATTGCAGACGGGCACACCCTCGAGCTGCCGATGCAGACTCGCGACGTGAGGCTGATGCTGGAGACAGCCCAACCGGATGCCCGCACCGTCGAGGTGGTGTGGTCGACGGGGGCGTCGGTCAGGCGGCGGGATCCCTGGACCGGCAAGCGCTACGACGAGGTGCTGTCGCTGGATCCGGCGCACATGGACCTCTCCCGCCTCGGCAACGGCGCACCGCTCCTCAACACCCACGGCGCCTTCGATCTCGGCGACGTCATCGGCGTCGTCGAGCGGGCATGGATCGCCAAGAGCGAGGACGCGTTCGAGGGGCGTGCCGTGGTCCGGTTCAGCGAACGCGACGACGTCGAGCCGATCTGGCGGGACGTGCGTACCGGGATCATCCGCAACGTCTCGGTCGGCTACGCGGTGCGCGCCTACGAAGTCATCGACGAGGACGGCCCCGTCCCGGTGTGGCGCGCCATCGACTGGCAGCCGGTGGAGCTGTCCGCCGTTCCCGTCGGCGCCGATGGCGGCGCGGGGTTTCGTCAGCGGCAGGACGTCTTTCCCTGCCGTCTTATTCATCGGGCGCGGGGCGCCCATCAGCCGGAGAACGAAGACATGGATCAACAGAACGTGACGGCGGAGGTGCCTGCCGCCGAGGACCGCAGCGCGGAGGCGACGATAGTGGAGACCAGGAGCGAGAGCGAGACGGAAAAACAGACCGGGAGCCCGGCCGCTAAGCCCGAGGTCGCGGCAAAGCGTGCGTCGAACGAAAAGCCGCAGGCCGCCAAGCCTGCTTCCCAACCCAGTGACGACAATGATGTGGAACATCGGCGCGAGCAACGGCGCGACCCTGGCCCGACGGCCGAGGAGATCGCCGAGCGGGTGGTCGCCGAGGAGCGCGAGCGGGTCGCCGGCATCTATGATGCCGCGCGCAAGCTCGGTATCGATGCCCCGGTGGCCGACGACCTTGTCCGCCGCGGGATCGCCCTTGACGAGGCTCGCAGCGTGATCATCGACCGAGCCGCCGAGCGTGACCGAGCGGTCGAAACCCGGCCGCATGTGCGCATGGGCGCCCTCGACGAGACCGAGACCCGCAGGGCCGCGGTCGAGACGGCGTTGCTTTACCGGTTCGATCCGCACCGCTATCAGCTGACCGAACCCGCGCGAGACTGGCGCGGCTACAGCCTGATCGAGATGGCGCGATCGTTCCTGGAGGCGGAAGGGGTCCGGGTGCGCGGGCTCTCCCGTGACGAGATCGCGACGCGGGCGCTGCACACCACCAGCGACTTCCACGCCATTCTCGCCGCGGTCACCAACAAGACCTTGCGCGATGCCTACGAGGCTGCACCGCGGACCTTCCAGCCGATCGCCCGGAGGGCGACCGCCGCCGACTTCAAGGACATCCACCGCCTGCAGCTGGGCGAGGCGCCGCAGCTGGAGAAGGTCAACGAGTCCGGCGAGTTCAAGCGGGGAACCATCGGCGAGGCCAAGGAGAGCTACCGGGTCGAGACCTACGGCAAGGTCATCGGCATCACCCGCCAGGTGATCATCAACGACGACCTCGACGCCTTCACCCGGATACCGTCGCTGTTCGGGACGTCGGCGGCAACGCTGGAGAGCGACGTGGTCTGGGGGATCATCACCTCGAACCCGACCATGGGCGACGGCGTTGCGCTGTTCCACGCCAACCACAAGAACCTGGCCGGAACCGGCACGGCGCTCGACGTCTCCAACCTCGGCAAGGGCCGCACCGCGACGGCCAAGCAGACCGGGCTCGACGGCAAGACGGTGATCAACATCCGTCCGGTGTTCCTGGTGGTGCCGTCGTCCCTCGAGCTCACCGCCGAGCAGCTGATCGCCCAGAACCTGGTGCCCAACAAGAGCGCCGACGTGGTGCCCACCTCGATCCGAAGCCTCTCGGTGATCGCCGAGCCGAGGCTCGATCCCGCCTCCGGCGCGGTGCCCTGGTATCTGTTCGCCAGCCCGTCCGCCATCGACACCATCGAGTACGCCTACCTCGAAGGTCAGGAGGGCGTCTACATCGAGACCCGCATGGGCTTCGACGTCGACGGCATCGAGATCAAGGCCCGCCTCGACTTCGGCGCCAAGGCCATCGACTGGCGGGGTCTCTACCGTAATCCAGGGGTCACCCTGTAACCCATCAACCCTGACCCGCGAACCGACCCGGGGCGGCCTGGTGCCGCCCCGGATCGTTGTGGGACTCAAGCTCAATAAAGGAGTTGGCAAATGGCTACGAATTTTGTTCAGCCGGGCAAGGTCGTCACCGTCACCGCGCCCACCGGCGGAGCTCTCTCCGGTGAGGGCGTCCTGATCGGCACCCTGTTCGGCATCGCCCAGTATGATGCCGCCGAAGGCGCCGAGGTCGAGATCCTCACCGAGGGCGTGGTCGATATCGGCAAGACGTCGGCGCTGGCCATCTCGGTCGGCGACCGGCTGTTCTGGGATGCGACCAACAAGGTGGTCAACAAGACGGCGGCGGCGCAGGTCTGCGTCGGTGTCGCGGTGTCGGCGGCGGCGAACCCGAGCGATACCGTCAGGATCAAGCTGGGTGCGGTCACGCCGGCGGGGACTTGAGCGGCGTATCCTCAGGCCAATCTGATCGCGACGGCGAACACCGTCGGCCTGCCGAAGCGCGCCCGCCATGGCCATCGATGCATTGGTCGCGGCGTAGCGCTCGCGAGACGGTGTATGCTTTTGCCCGTGCGAGAGCTCAACGATGGCCTCAATCCGGCCTCAGAATCAAATCAAACGTCGGCAATGCTTCAGTGCCCGAGGCTATGGTGGTGGACGCTTGTGTATGTACGATCTTCTGCGTGAAGTCGGCGAGCGCTCGGACATCGAGACCCATGTAGCGCTTGGTGGCAACCGCTGGATCGCGCTCGAACGCCCGGAACAGCTGATGAGCCGTTTCCGCATTGGCTCTCATGCCGCGAGCACTGCCCCACCGCGCCTTGAAGCCGGCGGCGGCGAGATTGATCAAGGCTTGCAGGAAAGTCGCCGTTGGACCACGGCGGCCGCAAGCGGCCCAAAGTCCCTCCCAGGCTTCGTGGGACTCCCAGTAAAAGCCGTGGTTGAACAGGTCGATGCCGTACAGGTAATTGCGGCACTCGCGCCATGCCGTGGGGTCCGGCGGTTCCGGCGTTTCGAGCGTTGCTCCGTAGCTGTGGCCATCCGGGTCGCGCGTCGGATGAGCGGTGCGACCCGGAATGTAGGCATAGGGCGGAAATGGCTGGTCCGGAACCAGTCGCGGCGGTCGAGATGTGGAAGCCTTGGTCATGGCAATCTCAGAGTTTCCAAACGGGCTGCTAACCAGAGGCGCTGGAGTACTCCCTTTTGTCCCTTGACGTGCAAGGTAGATTCTCCGCTAAGCTCGTCCAGTGAAAAGAATCGACGATGCCTGCCCTCTCATTCAGTCATGGGTCCGCTACTAATCTTTTTCAAATGTTTGAACAGCCTCGGCCATAGGCGGCCATGACTTTGAAGCGCTCTCCATGGCGATCAACGCGGCTCCTGACGATCTATTACCCGGCGTTGACGTCTGCGGACAGGGACAAACCCTCGCGATGACTCGTCGTTTGCATGTCGATTGCTGCGTCGTCGGTGGTGGACCCGCCGGGATGATGGCCGGGGTGCTTTTTGCTCGCGCCGGATGCCGCACGCTGGTCCTCGAAAAACATGCGGATTTCCTGAGGGATTTTCGTGGCGACACGGTCCACCCTTCCACCCTTGAGGTGATGAACGAGTTAGGTTTTCTCGAGGAATTTCTTGAGCGCCCGCATCAGCGGCTTACCCGGCTCGCCGCTGTTTTCTCCGGCGAGTGCATCGAATTGGCGGATTTTTCCACCCTCAACGCAACCTGCAAATTCATCGCCTTCATGCCGCAATGGCATTTCCTCGATTTCCTCGTCGATGCCGGTGAGAGCCTCCCGACGTTCTCTACCGAGATGTGCGCCGAGGTAAAACACCTCATCGAAGAGGAAGACCGCATTGTCGGCGTCCAAGCCGATACGCCCGAGGGTGCGCTGGAAGTTCGCGCAAAACTCGTCATTGGCGCCGATGGGCGGGATTCCACGGTGCGCGCTTGCGCCGGTCTCAAGGCGGAAGATGTTGGCGCACCGATCGATGTTCTCTGGTTCCGTATCCCGCGCGATTCCAATGCGAGCTCGGAACCGCTGTTCAATGCCGGGCCTGCCCACATTGTCGTCTGCATCGACCGAGGCGCGTACTATCAATGCGCCTTCGTGATTGCCAAGGGCGGCACGGAGGCGGTGAAGGCGCGCGGGATCGAGGCCTTTCGCAAGGCCGTGGCGACCACGGTGCCCCGCCTTTCCGGGAAGGTCGGCGCCCTGGAGGGGTTCGACGACGTCAGTTTGTTAACGGTCGCCATCGATCGGCTGCGGAATTGGTCACGATCCGGCCTCCTGATGATCGGGGACGGTGCCCATGCCATGTCGCCGATCGGCGGGGTCGGCATCAACCTCGCTATCCAGGACGCCGTGGCCGCCGCAAACCTTCTCGCCGGGCCGCTTTATGATGGCACTCTCAAGGACCAGGACCTCGAGAGGGTGCGCCGACGACGTCTATGGCCGGTCCGCGCAACCCAGTTCATCCAGGTCCAGGCACAAAGCCGAATCCTGGCGCCGATTCTCGCCGGGCGAAACAAGGCTCCAAAGCCGCCGCTATTGTTTCGCATCGTCTCCAGGACGCCATGGCTGAAGCGGCGGCTCGCGGCCATCATCGGCCTCGGCATCCGGCCGGAACACGTCCACTCCCCGGCGCGCACCACGCTGGCGTCTTAAAGCCGGCTTTCACGTCCGAGAGCCGGTCGTATCGTCCGCGACGAGTCGTGAATAAGTGCGTGACTTGGTCACACGGATCAACGGCTTCTGTTCGAAAACCGGCCCCTTCGGCTGGGTGCATTTCCGGGATCCTCTGCCCCATGACCGCATTCGACGCAACGACAGACGCGCTGTTCGCCGGACCGAACATTGCGGCCGACGCCGTTTTCACGCCGGGCGGCTTCGGCCGTCAGCTGCGGTGTGGCGGAAGGCGATCCCCAAAGCGCGTCGTGAACTCATCGACGACGGCTCGCAGGGATGGGTCCAGCTGCGCGAGGGCGCGAACTCGAATGTGCTCGGGAACGCCGCCGTAGTAGGCCTCGGCGATGCCGCCGGCAATGGCGGCCATTGTGTCCGCGTCGCCGCCGAGGGAAATCGCGTTGCGGATGGCGTCTTCGTAGCTGTCGGACTCCAGGAAGGCGATGATCGACTGCGGGACCGAGCCCTGGCAGGAGATATCGAAGCGGTAGCCCTGGCGAATGTCGTCCAGCCGTCCGCTCAGCGAGTAGCCGAACGCCCGTTCGAGATCGGCGCGCATGGTTTCCTTGCTGCAGCCTGTTCTCGCCAGGAACACCGCGGCCGCCGTTGCCTGTGCGCCGCGAATGCCCTCCGGATGGTTGTGGGTCACTTCGGCGGATCGCCGCGCCTCCTCCAGCACCTCATCGAAGGAATTGCAGGCGATCCCGATCGGGCTCACCCGCATGGCGGCGCCGTTCCCCCAGCTGTTGTAGGGCTCGCGCAGCCGTCGCCGGGCCCATTCGGCGAACGTCGCGCCATAGCCCGCCCACGGGTAGGCGTGGAAATAGTTATGGAACAGATCGATATAGTTCCCGCCATGCAGCAGCCGCGCCGCAACCGCGACCGTCAGCACGGTGTCGTCGGTGAACCGGCATTGGGGGATGAACAGGGCAAAGTCCTTCGTCTTGGTGCCGGCACCCTCGTGTACCGAGCCGATGATGTCGCCGCAGATGGCCCCGATCACCGGATATCCGCCTCCAGGTGTAACCGCCAACGAACATCATCGTGTGAGCCGGGACGTCTTCGCATGGAGACCAAGCGGGCGATCCAGGACGCCGCCGACGATCAGGCGGCGTGGGACGCGGTCAAGGGGGTGACCTGGTCGTGAACACGCCGTTGCGCCTCGTCCGCTCGCTCCGCGATCTCTACCATGCCGTCTGGGGCGAGCGGTTGCACGCGGGTATGTTTCCGTGTGGAGACGAGGACATTCAGGCGGCCACTTTGGCCGCGGACCGCTTCCTCGCCGGGCTGGCGGCGCCGGCGGCGGGCGAGACCGTTTTCGAGATCGGCTTCGGATTCGGGCTCATCGCACGGATCTTTGGCGAGGAGCACGGCTGTTCCGTGAGGGCGGTCGACAGCGGGGAGTGGCGGCTGCAACGGGCTCGGGCGCTTGGCAAGGGCATCCCCGGTCTTACCTTCCGGCAGGCCGATGCTCACCAGCTGCCGTTCGCCGACGCAACCTTTGACATCGTCATCGCCCAGAAGGCGCTTGGCTTCACCGGCAATCCCGAGGTCGCCCTCGTCGAAGTGGCACGCGTGGTGAAGCCGAATGGCCGGATCGTCCTCTCCGACTTCTGGGCAGCGAGGGACGTGAAGGAAGAAGTCCAGGTTTTGTTCGGGTGCTCCGCGCTCCCGACGAAGGGACAATGGAGGAGGACATCCAAGACCGCCGGTCGGCGTATTCGCCGGTGGGACGACCTCGGCGCAGAGACGCAGGTCTTCTATGAGACTTTGGCCTACGCGCTCCTCGCCTGCGAAGGTGCCCGCTGGACCCTGCGGAAGGCCGCCTCCAACACCATGCTCAATCGCGCCGCCCTGATCGCCGAGGGAAGCCTCGGCAAGTTCGCGGCCCTGGCATGACTATCCTGGTCATGCTGTCGGGCGGCGTCGACTCCACCGCCGCCCTTGTCTGGGCGCTCACCACGACCGACGAGCCGGTGCACGCCCACCACATGCACCTGATCATCCGCGAGGGCCGCCACGAGGCGGAGGCGGACGCCTGCCGGCGCATCGTCGCCTTCTACCGGCGGCGGTATCGCGACTTCGACACCTCGCAGCTCACCCTCGACTTTTCGGCCATGCCGTGGATCCCCTGGGACATGCTGTGCGTGGCATTCGCCGCCGGGCAGATCGTCCATAAGCGCCCCGACATCGTCCGTCTCGTCATCGGCACCTGCCGCGAGGAAGGGCACTGGCAGGAGCGCTGGGATCAGGTCTACCGCATGGTCGAGGGAACGGCGTGGCCGCAGCGGCCACCGGAGTTGCTACTGCCGTTCCTCGACAGGAGGAAGGCCGAGGAGAGGGCATATCTGCCAGCGGTAGTGCGGTCGATGGTGTGGTCCTGCCGTCGTCCGGTTCGCCCGGACGGTGGGTACGCGCCGTGCGGCCGGTGCAAGGCGTGCAGGCTCACGGAAGTGAGTTATGGAGGCCACGAGCCGCCCGCGGAGGAGGCCGGGACATGACACTGGAAGAGCACACCGCGGCCATCAACGCGCTGCAGAGCGACGTCTCCGAGATCAAAGCGGTCCTCAACAACGGCCTGCGTAGCATGGTTCATGATCAGCGTTCCGAGCTGGCCACGGTGAAGGCCGACATCCAGCTGATCCGCGATACGCTCACCGGCCACGTCGCCAAGGAGGACGTGGTCTACGAGGTCTTCAAGCGGGTGATGAACACCGGCGTCGCCATCACCGGGGCGCTGATCGCGATTCTGCTTTCGATCATCGGTTATCTGCTCGTCAATCCCGTAAGCCTCGGTTAGGGAGGAGGCTTTGCGCGACGGGACGACAGGCCCCACGGCTACCTCTCAGGACGAAGGCAGCTTCTCCCGCTCACTTCTTCCCTAATCTGCGCTTACGTCCCCGAACCTCGGACTTTTCGCGGGTTCGGCGAGTTATCCTGCTGCGAAGGCTTGCTCTCTCTTTTTTGTCCCCGGCCTCGGCCGTAGGCTCGACGGCTGACGGCGCCTCAGTGGGTGCGGCCGCAACAGCCTCAAACTTTTGTGGTGTTTCGCTGGCGGGTTCAGCGACGACGATTTTCCGGGAAATCAATGAGCTCCACAATCGCACTTGCGCAACATGCCGATATCTCCTTTTGCATGCGTTCTTTGATCAGCGGATATTCCCTCTCAGCCCATTTGCTCCATCCACGATGGTCCCCGCTTATGAGGCGCAACAGTTGGGGCGGGGTCATTCGTGAAAAGCGGAGTAGTATAGGAGCCGCGGCCAAGAGCTCCGATGAACGGGATCGCGGGAGCTGCTCGAGATCGACCACTTCCGCTAGGTCGTCGGCGATCTGAAAGGCCTCGCCCAGGCGGGCGCCGAATCTGAATGATTGCGCGCACACCGGAGCGGATGCCGATGCGACGATCGCACCCAATTGTGCGGCCGCACCGAACAGGACACCGGTCTTGAGGTTTATGATGTACTCGTAAGTCTCCGAGGGATGCCTGCCTTCGGTGGCTAACCGTGCGAGGTTTGAGCGGTCAAGATGCTCCTGGTAGGCCCCTTTCGCCATGGTGGCGATGACGCTCGCCACCAAGCTGCCCTCCGCGATACTTTCTTCAGCCATTTTGTGGATGACGGTGCCGAACATGACATCCCCGAGGAGCACGGCCTATCGAGAGCCTTGAAGCGTCCATTCCGCCGGCCGATTTCGTCGCACCGCGTCCCCATCGACGTAATCATCGTGGATCAACGAGGCAGCGTGGATGCATTCAATCCCGACGGCTCTTGAGAAAGAAGCCTCGACGTCGCCATCGAGCGCCTCACACGTAAGGCAGACCAGGCAACCGCGGATCCGCTTGCCTGCCTCAAGAGAACGAAGGACCGCTTCGAGTTGTCGTTCAGGCAGATCCGCGAAGAGCTCCGGGATCCATTGACGAAAGTCATTTTCGATCCGGAGTCTTATCCGCTCCCAGTACTCGAGAAACGACGGGCTCACGATATCACCCTGTGATCTTGCGATCATTCGGTCCAGCGCCAGACAAGCAGACCAATGCCCAGCAGGATGACGCCAAGGCTGAGCGACTTCAGTACACCCTCAAGCTTTTCGGTGATCCGATTCACATCGCCACCGCCCGAAGCGGCTTCGGTCTGCTTCAGGTCCTTGTACGGCCGCGAAGCCCTGATTTCCGCAAGACTCAGAAGCCCCGCGGCCGCCGCGACGAGGAGAACGCCGATCGCGACACTGTTGGTCTGCAGGACATATCCCGCGAGAACGGGAAGGCTTCCCCACGAGAACGCAAACCAGCCATCCGTGTGGAAACGACCACGGAACCATTCCATGTTGTATGCAAAAACAAATAAACCCTCGAGGATCGCGATGGGCCACAGCAGCGGCGCATAAAGCACCATGTAATAGATACCGATAGCGTAGGCCCCCACCAAACTGCCGATAGCGATTGTCCAGAGCCGACGGGTTGAAAAAACGGTGCCCCAAGGTTTAACGGTCTTGCTTCCCAATGCGTCCAGCGCGTGCGCACCGATGCCCAGACCAAGAAAGTAGATCACTGCAATGGCGGCGACGCGATCCCAATGGATCGGGCCCGCCATCATCGATCCGATGACCGTATACGCCAGGACCATGCCCGTGTACGGAAGAAAGAGGAGACCAACAAAGTACCGGAAGGCGGCAGGACCAAAGGCTGGTACGTACCACTCCCCGCTGCGGTCCTTACTCATGTGATCGGGTTGCACTTAGCATTCCCCCTTCGTTCCTGACGCGTGTCATTCAATCTTGCAAAGCTTCACACGGTTGGGCGGCGGGTTCCAGAGTGAGGCGCAACGGTGTCAGGCGAAGCGGATCTGCACGTCATCGCCTGCGGCCGCTCCTCCCGGCAGCGTACCGTAGGTCCCGGACAGCTCCTCACTTCGCCGCCTTCCACTCGCCAGCGCGCGAGATTCTAGCTTCCATTTTCCCCGGCAGGGTTATAGTTCCCCCCTGCCGCGTGGCGGCTCAAGTTTGGACGAGGTTCCAGGAGCAAGACCTCAGGATCGAGGGGTTTCTGCTCCGCGAAGGCTGAAGCCGCTGATCCCGGTCCGGGGACCCAAGGATCGGACCGCGCGTCACCCCGCTTTGGCGGACGCCATGCCGGTTCGGGTTCGCGACCGAAGGCGTTGATGCTTTCGCGTGCCCAGCATGCGAAGTCACTGCCGATGATGGTGGTATTATTCCTGACAAGTGCGGTTAGAGGGAGTGGCGACGAGCCTATTGCAATGCAAAAATTCTCGCGATCTCCGGGCCTTTCGGGGCCTCGGTTGAACTGTACTAATTTGCAACAAGTTATTTAATTTCAGTAGGCTATGGCAGGGCGCCATAAAATTGTGCACTGCACAAAAAAGGTTGACTTCGGGACCCATCGGCGCGAGACTCACTTAGTCTAATCCCATCATCCTGAGAGAAGGAGTGTGTCATGGCCGAGCCCGAATTGGGCGCAGGCGCAAGCTTGGCTTCCGCCGAATGGATAAAGGCGTTCGATCCGTCGAAGATCGCGGAACGGTTCAACGATCTGGCGAAGGAGTACAAGCTTCCGAGCGTCGATATAGACGCTCTGATTGCCAACCGCAGCAAGAACATCGAGCCGCTAAAGAACGCCAACCGCGTCGCCATCGAGGGAATGCAAGCCCTCACCAAACGCCAGGGCGAGATCTTCCAAGAGACGATGGGCGAGACGTTCAAGGCCGTCGACGCCATTTCCAAAAGCGGCTCGCCGCAGGACGCGGTGGCGAAGGAGATGGAAATCGCCAAGCAAGGCTTCGAGCGGGCGCTCGCCAACATGCAGGAGCTCGCGCAGATGATGAGCAAGGCGAGTGAAGATGCTTCCGACGTCGTCAACGCGCGGATCTCCGAGACTCTCGACGAGATCAAAGAGATGGCGCTGAAGATGAAGGGATGACCCCGGAGTAGGGGTGCGTTTGCAGCAAAAGCGACTGGCCCTCGAACCAGTCGGTTTTGCGTTTCGGTGGTCCAACAGCTCGCGCGCCTCGTCACCCGAGGTGTGTCCCGATCGCAATAGAGTTTCGTGTTTACCCATGTCACACACCTTCGCACAGCATATTTAAGCGGATCGTTCTTGATTCGGGGCTCGATGGGTTGTTCGGCTTCCTCCATTGCAGGATGTCTGAGATCGCCACCAGGGCCAGAGAAGGCGGATTTCCACGACGATGTCGATGGCTCGCAAAGTTTCCTACGATCGAACACGGATGTGATGTCCAGTTCATCGGATAGGTCGACCGGGCACCCGGGTGCCGCGCTCGAAGAAAAGGGCTCTGCCACTCCACCCGTCGAACAGCTGATGGGCGCACCGGCGATTGCGTCGAAGCAGATCGAGGAGATCGTTCAATCCCGGCTGGACGCGCCGTTCGACGTGCTGGGACCGCACCCTTCGGACGATGGTTCGTCGACCACCGTTCGTACCTTCCTCCCCTACGCCCATCGGGTCTTCCTCCGCATCCTTGACGGCGTGCCGTCCGAGGCCGAAATGCGCCGCATCCATGAGCAAGGATTGTTCGAGACGACAGTGTGCGGGCGTCACGGGAAGTTCGCGTACGAACTTCTGGTGCATGACGAGGGTGGCACCATCGCCCGCATCCGCGATCCCTACAGTTTTCGCGAGCGCCGGTTCGGCGCGGATGACGAAATCCTGTTCAGGCAAGGCAAGCATCACCGCTTGTTCGAGAAGCTGGGCGCCCAGCCGACGACTAGATGCCGTGTCCCCGGCGTGACTTTCGCGGTTTGGGCGCCCCACGCGCTCAGGGTGAGCGTCGTCGGTCCGTTCAACAAGTGGGATGGCCGGTGTCATCAAATGCAAAGGGGTGGCGCCGCAGGCGTGTTCGAGCTGTTCATTCCCGATATCGGCGCAGGGGAGCCCTACAAGTTCGAGATCAAGACGCCCGGCGACGCGGTGTTCCTGAAGGCCGATCCGTTCGCCGTCCGCTCGGAGGCGCCGCCGAATTCGGCATCGATCGTTTATGACGCCGGGCACGCGTGGCGTGACGCCGACTGGATTCGCCGACGTCGTGCGAGTTCCGGGCAGGACCGCGGTTATCATCCCTATTGTCTCGCCCTGGAAGGTCGGGAGAACGGTCCGGGCCGGTTGTCGACGGACCTGAGCAAAGACGTACTCAGGCGCCTCAAGCAAAACGGCTATACCGACATCGAACTGACCCTCGCTCAGGGATTTCGAGGAAGCGTCGACCTTTTCGCTTTGGGCATGCTTTGCGCACGGCCGGAGCAGGTGATGGCTTTCATCGACAGTTGTCACCGGCACCAACTCGGGATCGTCTTTCAGATCTGCGGAACCGATTTTCCGGAAGCGCTCGACCATCTTGCATGTTTCGACGGCGCGCCTCTCTATGAAGCCGGCGTTGGCCCGGCGACCCGATCTCGGACGTTCGACCTCGAGAAGGGAGAAGTCCTGAGCTTTCTCCGCTCGAATGCCGTCTTCTGGGTCGAAAAGTATCATGTCGATGCACTCAAGACCGACTGCGCCGGCTGGAGGGTCTATCGAGGCATTTTCGCCGGGGAGAGGAATATGTACGCGGGCGCCCGAATCATTCTCGAGCTATCCGAACCGGCCATCCGACTTCCCGCCGACGAGATTACCAAAATCGTTACCGCCAGGCACCCCGATCCGCACGCGATCCTGGGGCCCCACTGCGATCCGGATGCCCGCGAGATAACCGTCCGGGCGATGGCGCCCGGAGCGGAGGCAGTGCAGGTATTATTCGACGACGAACCGCAGGTCGTCTGTCCGATGCGGGCCATCCACGAGGACGGGCTGTTCGAGCTGACGATCGCCGAGGTGCGACCGGCGTATCGGCTCCGAGTCATCGAGCCGGGCGGAAGGGTGCGCGACTTGGTGGATCCTTATTCCCTGACCGAGTTCCGGTTTCAGGCCGCGGATCAGCGCCTGTTCGGCGATGGCAACCACTATCGCATCTTCGACAAGCTCGGTGCCCATCGGTGGGCGGTCTACGGTGTATCGGGCGTTTCCTTCGCGGTTTGGGCGCCCAACGCCGAGGGGGTGAGCGTCGTCGGCCCGTTCAACGGCTGGGACGGCCGCATCCACCAGATGAAACGCCACAGCCAGTCGGGCGTTTGGGAGACGTTCGTGCCGGACATCGGCGAAGGGGATCTCTATAAATACGAAATCCGGCCGCGGAACGGCCATGCGTTCCTGAAGGTTGATCCGTATGCGTTCTTCTCGGAAGTTCCACCCGGCACCGCCAATATCATTTACGATCCGGCAGACGTCCATGTGTGGCATGACCGGGAGTGGATGGAGCGGCGGGCAGCGGCAAAACCCTGGCAGCAGCCGCTCGCCATCTACGAAGTCCATCTCGGGTCATGGCGGCGCGACGGCGCCGAAGGGCACGCTTCGTATCGCCACATGGCGGGGACCCTGATCCCGTACGTCAAGCGCATGGGGTTCACCCATATCGAGCTGTTGCCGATCGCCGAGCATCCCTACGAGCCCTCATGGGGCTACCAGGTTTCCAACTTCTATGCGCCTTCGTCGCGTTACGGTAGGCCCGAAGAGCTGATGGCGTTCGTCGATGCCTGTCATCGGCAAGGCATCGGCGTCATCCTCGACTGGGTGCCCGGCCACTTTCCCAAGGACGCCCACGCGCTCGCCTGGTTCGACGGCACCCACCTCTACGAACATGCCGATCCGCGGCGGGGCGAGCACCGCGACTGGGGCACGCTGATCTTCAACTACGGCCGCCATGAGGTGGAGAACTTCCTCATTGCCAATGCCCTGTTCTGGCTGGAGATGTACCACTTCGACGGGCTGCGCGTCGATGCGGTCGCCTCGATGCTCTATCTCGACTACTCGCGGCCCACGTCCGGCGAATGGATCCCCAACGTGTTCGGCGGCAGGGAGAACCTGGAGGCGACCGAGTTCCTGAAGCACACCAACGCGATCGTGCACGCGCGGTTTCCCGGAGTGTTGATGATCGCCGAGGAGTCGACCTCCTGGCCCAACGTCTCACGTCCGGCGCACCTCGGGGGCCTCGGATTCGGCTTCAAATGGAACATGGGATGGATGCACGACGTTCTCGCCTACATGAGCACGCCGCCCGACCAACGGAAGCACCACCACGGCAAGTTGACCTTCGGCATCAGCTATGCCTTCAGCGAAAACTTCATCCTGTCGCTGTCGCACGACGAGGTGGTGCACATGAAGGGCTCGCTCTTCAACAAGATGCCGGGCGACGAACAGGAGAAATTCGCCAACCTGCGGCTGCTGTTCGCGTTCATGTACGCCCATCCGGGAAAGAAGCTGTTGTTCATGGGCGGCGAGTTCGGGCAGGAGAGCGAGTGGAACCATGCGAGGGACCTGGAGTGGCACCTCCTCGAGCGCAAGCCGAACCACCGGCTCGCCCGGTTGCTGCGGGACCTCAACCGGCTTTATCGAAGCGAGCGCGCCTTGTTCGAGGCGGACATCCACCCGGCGGGTTTCGAGTGGCTCGATGTCGACAACGCGGAGCAAAGTATCCTCGCCTTCGTTCGCAAGGCGAGAGATCCGCGCAACGCGCTGATCGTCGTTCTGAACTTCTCGGCCGTTTCGCGCCCATACTACCGGCTGGGCGTTCCCTATCCGGTCTCCTACCGCGAGATCTTCAATAGCAACGACATAGAATACGGCGGCCCCGGAAGTTGGCCTACAGATGCGGAGATTCGTGTCGAGGAGATCCCCTTTGCCGGGCGCGAGGTTTCGCTGTCGCTGCCGATGCCAGCCCTGAGCGCGGTGATTCTCAAGCCCGCCGCGCCCGATGTTTCTCCGGCCATCACGTAGTGTGCTCTGTTATGCCCGGCAGCGGTGGTACCCGCTTTCGAAGTTACGTCACTGACAGCACGCTCACTCGCGCCGAGGTATCGGTTGACGCGGATGCCGACCGAGAGCAATTGTCGGCCGGGAGGGAACCTGGGGAAACTAAAACGTTGCTGACAGCGGAGTCTTCCGGGTGCCGAACCTGCGGGATGCCCCATCCGTGACCTTGCCGCTGAAAATCGCCATTCTCGCGTCCGAGGCCGTTCCCTTCGTCAAGTCGGGGGGGCTGGCGGACGTGGCCGGGGCGCTTCCCAAGGCGTTGCGCGCCCTCGGACATGATCCGATCGTCATCCTGCCGAGGTATTCGGATATCGATGGCGGCAAGTTCGATCTACACCCATTCCTTTCGCCGCTCGGGGTTTGGATGGGGAATACCGAAGAGTGGTGTGCGGTCCAAACAACCACCCATGCCGGCGTTCCCTTCTACTTCATCGAATCCAACAAGTACTTTGACCGTTCCGGTCTCTACCACGATGAGGAATTGGAAAAGTACCGGGACAGCGGGTGTCGGTTTGGATTCTTCACGCGTGCCGCTTTGCAGCTCTGCCGCGACATCGGTTTCGCACCCGACATCGTCCACGCCCACGACTGGCCGACGGCACTGGCGCCGGCCTACTTGAAGATCTGGCACTGGAACGATCCCGTCCTCGGCGCCGCCGCTAGCGTGCTCACCATCCACAATCTTGCCCACCAGGGCAAATGGCCGACCGAGGATTACGACTATCTCGGACTGCAACAGTCCAATTTCACCGGAGACAAGTTCGAGGACTTCGGCGAGATCAATTTCCTCAAGGGTGGCATCCACTACGCCGACCTGGTCACGACGGTGAGTCCAACCTACGCGGTCGAGAGCCGCACTCCGATGGGTGGCGAAGGTCTGGCGCCGTACCTCGGCAACAAGGGAGCGGACTACTGGGGTATCGCCAATGGCGTAGACTACGAGGAGTGGAATCCGGCCACCGACGGGCTGATCCCGGCACCGTACGCGCCCGACGGGGCGATGGCGGGGAAGGCGATCTGCAAGCAGGAACTGCAGCGCCGTCTGATGGTGGAGGTGGACGCCGATGTCCCGCTGATCGGCGTCGTTAGCCGGCTGTCGCTGCAGAAGGGGCTCGATCTGCTCGCCGAGACGATCGAGCGCATCGTCGCCGACATGCGGGTGCAGTTTGCGATTCTGGGAAGCGGCGAGAAGGACCTCGAATGGTACTTTGGGCCGCTGCCCGGCCATTATCCGGGTCGTATCGGCAGCTACATCGGCTACAGCGACGAACTGGCACACTGGATCGAGGCCGAATCGGATTTCTTCCTGATGCCCTCACGCTTTGAACCCTGCGGTCTCAATCAAATGTACTCCCTCAAGTACGGCACCTTGCCGATCGTTCGGGCGACCGGCGGGCTGAACGACACGGTCGAGCGGTATGATGAACGGACGGGCGACGGTACCGGTTTCAAGTTCTGGGAGCCGAGCGCGAAGGCGCTGTATGACACCGTGGGTTGACGATGACGATCCCTGTTGCCATCCGGCTGTCGGTAACCAAGTTTAGTGAAAGAACCCAAGCAAGCTGATCGCGGGAGCACCGGCGGATCGCCCGAGATGACGCAGGTCAACCTTCCTCAGTCACCGTTTGCCGCTGCCTCGGAGCTGCGCACGATTGCTACCGTCCGCAGAATCACCAAAGCAGAGGTGGACCGCATCCTGAGCGCCCATCGTCTCTATCTGGAGACCAACCGAAAGCAGGGCGTACGTGCTGATCTCTCGTCGGTCGATCTTTCGGGAGTGAGCTTCGCCCAAATGAACCTTCGGCGTGCTCGGTTTGACCATGCTCGGCTTGAAGGGAGCGATTTTTCTCGCTCAGACCTCACCCGGGCGAACCTGATCGGAGCCGACCTTCGGGGCGCGGTATTGTCGGAAGCAAACCTGACGCAGGCGCGGCTGAACGGCTCCAATCTGTCGTGCGCCATCCTCAACGGAGCTTGCTTTCGGGATACGGATATCGAGTTCGCGATCTTGCCGAAAGCGGTGCTGGTGCAAGCCTGTCTACACGGCGCCGACATGAGTGGCGTCATGTTGACCGAGGCCATGCTTTGTGGTGCCGATCTTCGAACTGCAAACTTGCGGGGCGCCGATCTCCACGGGGCGAACCTCGACGGCGCCGACTTGCGGGAGGCACGTCTGGGCGCCGCATTTCTCGGGAACGCTTCGCTAAAGGGGGCGGATCTGCGTGGGACCTATCTTCGCGTTGCACGCTTCGAGGGCGCGGATCTGTCCGGTGCGGACCTGCGCGATGCGGAAGGTCTGAGTGAGGAGCAGCTTGGAGGCGCCGTTTTGAGCCAGAGTACGCGGCTGCCCGCGAGTTTCGGCAAAGAGATGCGCAATGGCCAATAGGGATCACGTTTCGCAGATTTTTCAGGGCGTGGCGGCTTGGAACCGTTGGCGGGCGGACAACCCCGACATCGTGCCCGACCTGGGCGGAGCCGGTTTGAGGGTGCTCGATCTAACCGGCGCCAACCTGGACGGCGCCAATTTGAAGAGTGCCGATCTTCGCGGAACGATCTTGAGCCGCGCCAATCTCATTCGTGCAGACCTGGCCGGTGCCAATCTGTTCAAAACGGTCGTCGATGAAGCCGACTTGGACGGAGCCAATCTCACCGGCGCGCGCTTCCTGGAATGCGCCCAGCTGACGTCGGCATGGAATTGGCAGTCGACCACCCGTGACGAGACGCTGGCATGCGGAGCCTCGATTCCGGAGCCCCGGTCCCGAGATTGAACGACGTGTTGACCGACCATTCGATGCCCGTGCGCACGGACCGCATGGACGGAGGCTCAGTCGGTAAACTGGCTCGTCAGCTCTCGGAGTTGGTTCTTGGCCCCCGAGAGGATCGAAACGCCGTCGCCGACCAAAAGGGTATCGAAATCGAGATCAAGGAACGCACGAACGCTTCTTCTGAGGCGGTCGGGATCGTCCATCACCTTTTCGGGGAGCAAACCGCATGCGCCCGGCGGATTGCCAATCACCGCATCGCCGACAAAAAGGATTTTGCGTTCGGGCCAGAGCAATGCGACCTCGCCCGGCGATTTGCCGGCGGCGCCGATCACCTCGAGAGGTCCAATTCTTTCCCCGATCCTGAGCGTGTCGTCGATCTTGGTTCCCTGTCCGCGGGCATGAGCCGCATCCTCGGGGTGGATCGCCGTGCGGGCACCGAGCCTGGCCCGTACCAGGTTGGCCGCGCGGGAATGGTTACGGTTGGTGATGACGATCCTGGCGGCGCCAATGTGGGCGAGTTCATCGAGCGCGCTGTCCCCGGGCTCAATGGGATCGACGCAGATGTTTCCGTCTGCGTGACGCAGCAGATGGCCATTGAAGCTGTAGCCGTGAGGATCCGAATACCACGACCATGTGAACACGTCGGCAACGATCTCCTGCATGGTGCTTTCCTCTTAGCCGTTGATGGCGCCTAGGTTTCATCTACTTCCAGACCGGCGAGCGCTTGTCGTGATACGCGGCCAGTGCCTCCCGGAAGTCCTCGGATGACATGGCCCGGCCCTGAAGTGCGAGATAGTGCTCTAGGAATTTCTCGAACCCCAGATCGAAGCATTCGATGAGGGCAAGCTTCGAGAGCCGGCATCCCTCGGAAGCCGCCGCCCCATACTGTTCGAGAATGCCCTCGAATTGCTCGAAGGCACCCTCTTCCGAAACGAGGTGGTCGACCAGGCCGATGCGATGAGCCTCCCTGCCATCGATCCGTTGGCCCAGGAAAATCATTTTCTTGGCGCGCCCCATGCCGACGTAGCGAGCGAGGCGGAGGGTGCCGAGACCCGGGATCAACCCCTCATGCACGGCCGGCAATCCCATCTCCGCGGTCGGCGTCGAGACTCGGATATCGCAAGCGAGCGCCAACTGCAGCCCGCCGCCCAAGGCAAAGCCGTGAATCAGGCAAAGCACGATCTTGTCCATGGTCTCGAACGTGCGGAGTGCCCGCTCCCAAGTCGGATGATAGTTGATGTCGATCCTTGCAGTGGCGAGTTCCTTGAGGTCGATTCCCGTGCAGAACGCCCGGCCCACCCCTCTAACAGCGACGACCCGCACGTTCGCATCTTGAGCGATGTTATAAGCGATACGTTCCATTTCGACCGCCGCCGGCTGATGGATGGCGTTGAGGCGATCCGGACGATTGAGTGTGAGCCGCGCTGCCGACCCCGACGTTTCATACGTGAAGAACTCGAAGCTCCTATCCATCCGGTCACCCGCTCTTCGCTTGGCCGCAAGTGTGCGCCGCTTCGACCAATTTATGACGCATTGCTGCGGCGATCCCCATCCTTCGTACGTGGTAACAGCCGGCGAAAAACGCGACCGACGATTGGGCGATCCGGTCAAGCCCGATTCCTGCGCCGCCCAAGAATGGAGGGCACCTCGTTGAGGGCTCGCAAACTCCACGAGAGTGAATACGTTTCAATCGATAGGTCGGATTCCCGATTCGTCCGACGGCGCAATCGACCCAGGGAGGACCCGTGTGCGCGGCGACCATCAGTGAGCTGCTGACGGCAGGATTTCGGAGTTGCGATGTCTTGCGCATGTTCCCCACCTTCGTGTGGAAAGGAGAACTCACAGCCGAGGACTACCAACCGATCAACGACCTCATACTGCGAACACTTCGCGAGATGGAGCCTGCACTCGACAATCTAAAGCCTAAGGAAAGCTGGCAATCGGATCAAGCGTTGCACAAGCTGGAGGAGTTTCAGGGGCTGGTGGGCTGCATCAAAGAGGCGGCAGAAACGGCCCTGGACTACCTCTGGATTGGTCGCGAAGCTTTCAAAATCACCGGGTGCTGGGCCAACGTGAACATGCCTGGCGCCGGTCATCGTTTGCACAGCCATCCCAACAATTACTTGAGCGGCGTCTACTATGTGCAGACTCAGGAGGGCGCGAACACCATCAATTTCCACGATCCACGTCCGCAGACCGGTATTCTCTGCCCCCCGGTGACCAATTTGACGGCTGAAAATGCCGATCAGGTCGTCGTCACCGTTCGCGACGGCACCATACTGATGTTCCCCGCCTGGCTGCCTCATTCAGTGGATCCCAACCGAAGCGATCGCTTACGCATGAGCATTGGCTTCAATGTCATGCTCGCGTCCTATGCCGAGACGATCAGCAAGCCGTGGTGGGAGCCCGGCCAGCGTGCCTGACCGAAAACGGCCTCTTGACTGCGCCGATCGCTCACGGCTTTGCAAGACTTGCGGACCGTCGCGGCAGTGGCGGAACGCCCATCGCCCGGCATTTGGGGACCGCGTTTGGGGACCGCGTGACACCGCCTCCCGTTCCAGCGAAGGCCGCACTTACGTTCTCATAGAGATCCCGTGAGATGATGCGAATGCGCCGCAAGGCTGGTTACGTGCTTTCGTTCTTTTCGAGAGCCTCCTCTCGGAGGGCGCCGGCATTAGCCTCGGGCGCCGGAGCGTCCCCATCAAATTCGAGTTCTTCGTTGTCCGACGCTGCTTCGTCCATGGGATCGGTCAGCTCGAAATGAAGCTCGTCCAACTCATCGTCCGGAGTGGCCTCTTCCGGTTGCAGTTGCTGAAAGCCTTGAACCAACTCTTCTCGAAGTCGGTCGAGATCGACGGTACCCGCTGCAATCTCCCTGAGGGCGATGACGGCATTCTTGTCGCAGTCTGCGTCGATCGTTGGAGGGGCACCAGCGTCTAGTTCGCGGGCTCGCTGGCGTCCCACGAGGACGAGCTCGAAGGCGTTAGGTAAGGCCTTGATGCAGTCCTCAACAGTTACCCGTGCCATTGTCTCCTCCGTTTACGTAAGTCCGTTCAAGTCGAAGATCGATGTCAGAGGGGTTTCAGTCCGAATCTCGAGCTGATGTCTTGGTTTCCTTTGGAGAAGGAGAGACGATCTGCGTTTCGTCGCGGTCTCCGATTTTGTCGAGCTGTGTTCCGCTAACCCGGATATCTCACCGCAGGGGGTGCATCGGCCCCAAGAATCTGAGAAAGTCGTTTTGGCAAAATGCTTTACCAGATTCCAGGACGGGGTCCGATGCAAACACAGTGTATCTCCGATCAACTCGATTTCGAAGCGTTTGATGGCCGTCGTGTGGTGGCGGGGTTTGACGGCGGTTTGGAAAAGACGTCGCCCTACGTGTGCGCGCTGGTCGATGATCCCTTGGCGCAAGCTGAGTTGGAGCAACTCTGCGTGAATTTCCGGCCGGAAGCGGGTTCGGTCGTGAGGCGAGCGTCCGGCAGACCGGCACTTCCCTGATCCGCCTCACCCTCGTCCGGCGGACTCTCCGGCAAAGCGAACCGGGCGTCGTCATTAGGATGCCGGTTCGTTCCACTCGTGCCTACGGCGAAAACTCCGGGAGTCCACCCGCTGGGAAACGCTGTCAGCCGAGGAGGTTGACACTCCGCGGCGAGTTCCCATATTTAAATACATGACCAATTTCGTATTGTATGGACTCCGATGCGACTGAGCAGGCTGGCGGACTACGGCGTTGTCCTCCTGAGCTACATGGCTGGTTCCAGGCGTGCCGTTCACAACGCCCAATCATTGGCAGCAGGGACGGGCGTGCCGATGCCGACCGTGAGCAAGGTGCTCTTCACCCTCGGTCGAGCCCGACTCGTCATCCCGGTTCGTGGTCCCGGCGGTGGGTTCAAACTGGCGCGGAATGCTCAAGACATCTCGGTGTCCGAAATTGTGGGTGCGATCGACGGTCCGATCGCGTTGACCCAGTGCATCGAACGCGGACCTGGATCGTGTGAGGTCGAGCGCTTTTGCCCGAGCCGAAATGGGTGGCAGACGATCAATAGCGCCGTCCGCAAAGCACTGGAAAGTGTCTCGGTGGCCGACCTGATCGCGCCGGACTCGACGCCATGGGCGGTCGCAGCAAGAGACCCACTGCCGGAGGGACGGCACACCGAGGTCGCGGAATAACTGGTTGAAACCGATTAACAGGATCGATGTGGAGTAGCGACAACAATGGACGCCATGATTCAGAGCACCGCGGACCGAGTGCGGTCCATCACGGGCGATCGCTACAAGTTTGGCTTCGTTACGCAGATCGAAGCGGATACGGCCCCGAAGGGACTCAACGAAGAGGTCATCCGGTTTATCTCGGCGAAGAAGGGTGAGCCCGAGTGGCTCTTGCAGTGGCGGTTCAAGGCCTACAGGTATTGGCTCACGATGCCCGAACCAGGCTGGGCGAACGTCCGATTCCCGCCCATCGATTACCAGGATGCCTACTACTACTCGGCACCGAAAACGAAAGGGAAACCGAAAAGCCTCGAGGAGATCGATCCGGAGTTGCGGCGCACTTACGAAAAACTGGGTATCCCGCTCCAAGAGCAGGCGATCCTGGCCGGCGTCGCGGTCGACGCCGTTTTCGACAGCGTCTCGGTCGCCACCACTTTTAAAAAGAAGCTCGAAGAGGCGGGCGTGATCTTCTGCTCGATGTCGGAGGCCGTCGAAAAGCATCCGGAGTTGGTACGCAAGTACCTCGGCAGCGTCGTTCCCTACAGCGACAACAAGCATGCCACTCTGAATTCCGCCGTGTTCACGGACGGCTCGTTCGTTTACGTGCCGCCGGATGTCCGCTGCCCGATGGAGCTTTCCACCTATTTCCGGATCAATGCGGAGAAAACCGGTCAGTTCGAGCGGACGCTCATCGTCGCCGACACGGGCTCGTACGTGAGCTACCTGGAGGGTTGCACGGCGCCGATGCGGGACGAGAACCAACTGCACGCGGCCGTCGTCGAACTCGTCGCGCTGGACGACGCCGAAATCAAGTATTCGACCGTGCAGAACTGGTATCCGGGTGACGAAGAGGGCCGGGGCGGGATCTACAATTTCGTCACCAAGCGCGGCGCCTGTCGGGGTCGCAATGCGAAGATCTCGTGGACCCAGGTGGAAACGGGTTCGGCGATCACCTGGAAATACCCCAGCTGCATTCTGCAGGGCGACAACTCGGTCGGCGAGTTCTATTCGGTGGCGGTCACTAACAATTATCAGCAGGCCGACACCGGCACCAAGATGATCCACCTCGGCCGCAACACTCGCTCACGGATCATTTCCAAGGGGATCTCGTCCGGCCATGGCAGCCAGACATACCGAGGGCTCGTGCGGATTTCCCCGAAGGCCGTTGGCGCCCGCAACTACACGCAGTGCGATTCACTGCTGATCGGTCAGCAGTGCAGCGCTCATACGGTCCCCTACATCGAGAGCCGCAACCGTACCGCCATCGTCGAGCACGAGGCGACGACGTCGAAGATCAGCGAGGATCAACTGTTCTACTGCCGCCAGCGAGGCATCTCCGAGGAGAACGCCGTTGCCCTCGTGGTCAATGGCTTCTGCCGCGAGGTGCTGCAAAAGCTGCCGATGGAGTTCGCCGTCGAGGCCCAGAAGCTCGTGGGACTCAGCCTCGAGGGCAGCGTCGGCTAAATGTTGACGACATCTGAGATGGAATGAGGCCAGAGAGGAATGCTCCAAATTCGGAACCTGCACGTCGAGGTTGACGGGAACGAAATCCTCAAAGGGATTAGTTTGACCGTTGCGGCCGGTGAAGTACACGCCCTTATGGGACCCAACGGCTCCGGCAAAAGCACTCTCGCCCACGTCCTGGCCGGGCGCGACGGCTACGACGTGACCGACGGAGAGGTCATGTATGAGGGCCGGGACCTGCTGTCGCTGCCGCCGGAAGAGCGAGCGGTCGAGGGCGTTTTCCTGGCGTTCCAGTATCCCGTCGAGATCCCGGGCGTTCCCAACAGCACCTTTCTTCGGGAGGCGATGAACGCCGTGCGCAAGCATCGAGGCGAAAGCCAGCTCGACGCCATGCAGTTCCTTAAGTTGGTGCGCGTCAAGACGAAAGAACTGGGCATCTCCGATGAAATGTTGAAACGGGGCGTCAACGTCGGCTTCTCCGGCGGCGAAAAGAAACGGAACGAGATCCTGCAAATGGCTCTTCTCGAGCCCACCCTGGCGGTGCTCGACGAAACCGACAGCGGCCTAGACGTCGATGCACTCAAGACGGTGGCCGACGGTGTCAATGCATTGCGCGGGCCGGAGCGCTCGATCCTCGTGATCACCCATTACCAGCGGCTGCTCGATTATATCGAGCCCGACCATGTCCACGTTCTCGCCGGCGGCCGGATCGTGCGCTCGGGCGGTAAGGAACTGGCCAAAGAAGTCGAGCGACGGGGCTACGCCGATGATGTCGGCGCCGCCGTTTAGCTAGAGGAGCGTGCAGTGGCGATGAACGCAGAAACGTCGGTTCGGTCTTTCACGGAGCAGTTCGCAAACGCCCGTTCCGGCCTCCCGGGAGGCGCCCTGCCGTGGCTTGCACAAATGCGCGAGAAGGCGCTCGACCGGTTTGCGTCCACAGGCTTGCCGACCCGCAAGGTCGAGGCGTGGAAATACACCGATTTACGCGCGCTCCATGAAATCGGGTTCTCGCTCATCAATGATCCCTCTCCGGCCCGAAATATCGATGTGATCCCTTCCGTCGTACCAGCCAAAGGTATCAATACCCGACTGGTATTCGTCGATGGTCGTTTCAGGGAAGACATTTCGACCGGAATCAACACCCATGACGGTGTCGTCCTCGGAAGCCTCGGGGCGATGCTCGAGCGTGACCCTTGCGCGCTCCGGCAGAATCTCGGACGCATCGATGTCTCCGACGGACAACCGCTTACAGCGCTGAATACGGCGTTTATGGCCGACGGGTTCATTGTCCGCGTCTCGCCCGGCGTGCGTGCGGAGGTCCCGATCGAGATTGTCTTCGTCGGTGGGCTTGTGGACCGGCCGATCGCCTATCACCCCCGCAATCTGATCCTCGTCGAGGAAGGCGGCGCGGCCACCGTTGTGGAACACCACGTCGGTGTCGGTGTCGGTGCTGGCGCGTATTTCGCCAACGGCGTGACCGAGATCCGGGTGGCAGAGCGCGGCCACTTGCGGCATTACATAGGGCAGGCCGAGAGTCGGGAAGCGATTCATCTCGCGACGGCACACGTTGACGTAGCTCGAGATGCGACCTACGAGGCGTTCACCCTCTCCACTGGAAGCCGTCTTGCACGCAATGAAGCGTCGGTCCGACTAATGGGGGAAGGCGCCCATTGCGGGGTCAGCGGCGCCTACTTGATGCGTGAGCGCCAGCATTGCGACAACACCATCCTCATCGAGCATCAGGTTCCGCGGACTTCGTGTCGCGAAGTCTTCAAGGGCGTTCTTGACGATCAGGCTCGCGCAGTCTTCCAAGGGAAAATCGTCGTTCGTCGCGAAGCGCAGAAGACCGACGGTCACCAGGTGAGTAAGGCCCTTCTGCTCTCCGATGGCGCAGAGATCGACATGAAGCCGGAACTGGAGATTTGCGCCGACGACGTCAAGTGCAGCCACGGCGCTGCGGCCGGGGAGCTCGATCACGACCCGCTGTTCTACCTGCGCTCCCGGGGTGTACCGGAACCACTGGCGCGGGGGCTTCTGGTCGAGGCCTTCATCGAGGAAGCGTTCGAAGAGATGTCATGCGAGGACTTACGGGCAACATTGATGGCGAATGTATCGAGCTGGCTGGCGCTCGGCCAAAAGGAGGGGGCATGAATACGGTTTCGGCTGCTTTTCCCAAGCTTGCCCTTCCGGATGCGGATGCCGCTGGATACGACGTGCCCCGCGTGCGGTGCGACTTCCCCGTCCTGCAGCGAACCGTATACGGTCGGCCGCTCGTGTACCTGGACAACGCCGCGAGCTCCCAGAAGCCTCGGCCCGTGATCGAGGCCATGCGGGAAGCGTACGAGACGTACTACGCCAATGTTCATCGCGGTGTCCACAAGCTCAGCCAGCAGGCGACCGACGCGTTCGAGGCCGCTCGCACGAATGTGGCGGAGTTCGTCAACGCCGAGAGCGCGGACGAGATCGTGTTCGTCCGGGGCGCAACCGAGGCCATCAATCTGGTTGCCGCGACGTACGGGCGGAAGTTTTTGCGCGAAGGAGATGAGGTCGTCATCTCCCACATGGAGCACCACTCGAACATCGTACCGTGGCAGTTCCTCCGCGATGAGAAGGGTGTCGTCCTCAAGGTCGCGCCAATCGACGGCGAAGGCAATTTCCTCTTGGACGAATACGAGACGCTGCTGTCTCCGCGGACCAAGCTCGTCGCCATCACCCATGTCTCCAACGCCCTGGGGACAGTCACGCCGATCGAGGACATCATCCGCCTGGCCCACGATCGCGGCGCGCTCATTCTCGTCGACGGCTGCCAGAGCGCTCCACATATGAAGATCGACGTACAGGCGCTGGGTGCCGACTTTTACGCATTCTCTAGCCACAAGATGTACGGGCCCACCGGCATTGGCGTTCTTTACGGGAAAAGGGCGATCCTTGACGAAATGCCGCCTTATCAGGGCGGCGGCGAGATGATCGAGTCCGTCACGTTCGAGAAAACTACGTTCAAGAACACCCCGCATCGATTCGAAGCTGGCACGCCCGCGATCGTCGAGGCTATCGGTCTGGGTGCGGCCGTCGACTTTCTCGAATCCGTCGGCATTGATGATGTTTCGGCGCACGAGAGCACCCTCCTCGAGTATGCGACGAAAAGACTGTCTTCGATCCCGGGTCTTACGATTTATGGTACCGCCGGAAACAAGTCGCCGATCGTCTCTTTCGGGATGGATGGTGTCCATCCGCATGACATCGGAACCGTCCTGGATCGAGCGGGCGTCGCGATTCGTGCGGGGCACCACTGTGCCCAGCCGCTGATGGATCGGCTCGGTGTCGCCGCGACGGCGCGCGCGTCCTTTGCGATGTACAACACCCGCGAAGAGGTCGACGTACTCGTCGAAGCCGTTGCGATTGTGCGGGAGCTATTCAGTTGATGTTGGAAGAGCTGCGCGCGTTATACCAGGATGTCATCCTGGACCACGGCAAGAACCCGCGAAACTTTCGGCATCCGGAGGGCGCCACTTGCTCGGCTCGCGGGCACAATCCCATATGTGGCGACACCCTTACCGTCTATCTAACGGTAGGCGGCGATGGCCGTATTGAGGATGTCGCCTTCGAAGGAAGAGGCTGCGCCATCTCGGTAGCCTCCGCATCCTTGATGACAGAGCTCCTGAAAGGCAAGACGGCCGAAGAAGCGGAGGGGCTGTTCGACGCATTGCGCGACCTGTGCACCGGGGAGGACTTCAATGTGGAGGATCCGGCCCATGTCGACCCGGACGCGATCGAACGGCTGCAGGTGCTATCGGGTGTGCGGGAGTTTCCCATCCGGGTGAAATGCGCGACCCTGGCTTGGCATACGATGAAAGCGGCCATGGCCGGCGACAACCATGCGAGCACCGAGTAGCGAGCGATCATGACCTACCCTTCGGACGAGTCCTCGCTGCAAGACTTCATGCCGGGCGCTGCAACGGACGGCGACTTCGTCGCTCGTGCCGGCTCGCCGTTATCTCCGTCAAATGTCGTCGCCTCGCGACAAGATGTCACCGAGGCCCTCAGAACCGTCTACGATCCGGAAATTCCGGTGAACATTTACGATCTCGGCCTGATCTACGAGCTGGAGGTGAAAGACAACGGGTCTGTCGCGATACAAATGACCCTCACAGCGCCGGGGTGCCCGGTGGCGGGCCAGATGCCTCAGGCCGTGGCCGACGCGGTTGCCGCCGTCGACGGGATTGGCGAAGTGGAGGTCCAACTCGTCTGGGTGCCGGCGTGGTCGCCTGATCGAGCGTCGGAGGACGCGAAGATCGCTCTCGAACTGCCGTAGCGCTGGCCTGGATGAGTGGTCGGGGCCCTTGTACTTCAGGCAGGTCTCCACCGGCGGCTTTCCCGGCGGGCGCCAGCGTGAGCCGCTCCACCGGTAATCAGTCGGGCGCCGCGAGCGAAGGTGACGTAGGCCCACATCCACCGGATGGCGATGAGCAGCCGGTTACGCATATCAGTGAGACGACGGATGTGGACGAAACCCCAGGACGCCACGCCAGTGGGTGCTGGACGCCCGCAGATGGCAGCCAGCGCAAGAGCAAAAGCAAAAAGATCTTGTTGCGAAGCGGAAACGCTAAGCGGTTGAAATAAAAAAGTCGCCGTAGGGAAGCGAGTTGCCCCGCTCCTCCCGCACAGATCCCGGCGAGCGGCACCTACCGCACCGCGTTCCTGCCTCGGGTCATGACGCTAAACCGTATATCGGGAAGAGCATGCAAGTTGCGCGCGAGTAGCAGCTGGCGGTCGAGCAGACGGATTTCGTTACGATAGGGCAACGCCATCCCATTGAAATCAAAGCGGAGAAGGTTCAGTCCCAGTACCGTTCCCTCCGCCACCAAGTCCTTGAATTCAGCACACTTTTGGTTGGATTTCGAACTCTCAGCACGAGTTCGCGGCATTCCGCGGGGTTTTGTGCCGACCTGTATTCCAAACTCAACCGGAGACGCCGCTGATGGGGTTCTCAAGCCCCTTCGGCGGTCCATTTTCTCTGCGGGCCGGCCGGGCGGTGGGCTTTCGCAGGATTTGGAAATTCAACAGAATCCCAAGAGTGCTTTTTGTTCGACCCAGGATGTCGGAAGGTCGGTGTGATTGATCAGGGTTTCGGCGGTGAGGTCGACGGGTTGAGTGCCGGCGAGAACCGCCTCGACAATCTCAGGGGCCAGGAGGGCAAGCGGCATGAGACGGCTGACGTACTGATCGCTGAGTTTTTCCGCCTCGGCAATGGCTTTCAGTGATTTCGCCTGACCGGCGACGAGATCATCGAACCACGTGTGCGCCCGCACGACCGCCTTGACCAACGCCGCGTCGACTGTCGTGGCTGAACTGTTGGTAGCACCTTCGATCACCAGACGCGTCTCGACACCCCGGCGTTTGATGCGCATCGGGATTTCGTGCCGGACCAACGGTCCCGCTCCGCCGGTGAGGAGGGCAAGGTCGACGGTCAAGGCGATTCCCTTCTGGGAAAGCTCGACACGCTCGATGAGATCGAGAACATCGGCTCTCCATCGAGTGACCGCCCTTAGCAGACCGGGGACCTGTTCGGCAGCCAGCCCGGCGTCCCGCGCCGCGTCGGTGAGTGCGGCGCGATCGGCGAGGAGCCCCGCTGCGGCATCAGAGACGATTCGTTCGATCTCGCGGGCGGGCAATCGCCAAGCCGACGCACGTTGATCGTCGATGCGGTCCATCGGACCGGCGATAAGCTGGCGGGAGACATAGTAGCGATAGCGCCGACCGGATTTGACGGCATGACTGAAGGTCAAGAGGATGCCCGCTTCGTCGAACAATTTGCCGGCAAGCGGGCTCGGGTGCTTCACTCCATTGCCCGAACGGCGGTCGCGAGCGTTGGCGGCGAGCTTGGCCCGCACCGCGTCCCAGGTATCGGGGTTGATGATCGGCGGGTGCTGACCCTCGTGGGTCTTGCCCTCCACGGTTCGGACGATTTCAGCCTCGGCATCATTGATCGCCAGCGTCCGGCCGTCGGGTTCGTAGCCGAGCGGCACGAAGCCACCCATCCACATGCCCTTCTTCTTCGAGGCGGCTTTTTTGTCGCGGATCCTTTCGCCGGTGACCTCGCGGTCGAATTGGGCGAAGCTGAGCAGCATGTTGAGCGTCAGCCGCCCCATCGAGGTTGTGGTGTTGAACTGCTGGGTCACCGAGACGAAGGAGACTCCGTTGGCATCGGATACCTCGACGATCTTGGTGAAATCTGCGAGCGAGCGTGTGAGACGGTCGACCTTGTAAACCACCACCGTGTCGACTTTGCGGGCACCGATATCGGCGAGCAGCCTCACGAGCGCCGCCCGGGTCATGGTGCCGCCGGAGAAACCGCCGTCGTCGTAGCGGGTGCGGATCGGCTTCCATCCCTCGCCGGCCTGGCTCTTGATATAGGCTTCACAGGCCTCGCGCTGGGCATCGAGGGAGTTGAAGCCTTGCTGCAGACCCTCTTCCGTGGATTTGCGCGTATAGAGGGCGCAGCGCCGGATGTGGGATCTAGTCGCGGTCATGTTGGCGCCCCCTGATGCCGAAGAATCGCGGTCCCGACCAGCGGGTCCCGGTAATCTCGCGCGCCATCGCGGACAATGACGGTCACACATTGCCGCGATATTGCACGCCACCTTCGAGAACGATGACCTCGTAGGTAACACCCTGCCAGTCGCGCAGGAGCCGGGTGCCGGGTTGGCCTGCACTGGTGACGGCAAGCGCGATGCGCTGGCCGTCTTCGGTCTCGCGCCATGCTTCGTCGTCTCTAGTCGCCGGCCGTTCGGCGAGAAGGCCCCCGTTTGATGAGGCCCTTGAGTGCGGACGTGGCGGCACCCCTGTTGATGTTGAGTGACTTCGGCAACGGCAGGGCCATAGCATCGGCGCGCTGTGCGGCGGCAGACAGGATGACGAGGTGGGTATCGGTGAGCTTGGGCATGGTGACCTCCATTTCGGGCCGCGCGGGATGCGCGGCCTCCCACCACCCGAAGCCCCGGGGACAAGCATCGTCGGGGCCGGGCGGTGGGCGGAGGCTTGTCCGTTCAACAACCAATGGCAGTACCGCTTCCTTGCGCCGGGAAGTCCAGTCGAATAACCGCGACCTCCAAAGCCGGACCAACCATGGCCGCGACTGTTACGCCGACGGCCCGGGCTTCTTGCTCCTGTTGGCTTTCCTGGTCGGTTCGGACAACACATCGAGCGGGCTCTCGATGGCGGCGATGGTGCCCGTCGCAATTCGCGTGTAGCGCGCCGTGGTGTCGAGCTTGTCGTGGCCCAAGAGGGCCTGGATGTGGCGGATATCGGTGCCGCGCTCGAGCAGATGGGTGACGAAGCTGTGGCGCAGAGAATGCAGCGTGACCGGCTTGATGCTTCGCATCCGCTTCGCGCAGGTGATCCCGGCGGCGGCCACGGCTTCATGGAACAGGCGGTTGAACTGCCGGGTCGTCATCGGCCTGCCCGAGCGACGCCCCGGGAACAGCCACCGCTGGTCCGCGGGCATCCCCGCATCGTAGCGCGTCAGACGAACCTTCCACCATTGCCGCAGGAGGACGAGCAGGTCCTTCGAGAGCATGACATGGCGGCCCTTGCGGCCCTTCGCCTGGACAATGCGGATGATGTTCTGGGCGCTGTCGATGTCGCCGGCGCGCAATCTCACCACTTCACCGGCACGCAGCCCGCAGCCATAGGCGAGACTGAGCAGCACGCGAACTTTGAGGTTCCTGGCCATGGCCAACAGTCGCTTGGCCTCATCCGGGCTCATCACCAACGGCATCTTCTGCGGCTCGCGGACGTGGTAGACCTCGTTGGCAAGATCCAGCCGCCTCAGCGTCACCCGGAACAGGGACCTGAGCCCGGTCATGATCCGGTTGCGGTTGCAGATGCTCATGCCACTCTCGGACAGATGCAACTGGAAGCGGCGGACGTCTTCGCAGGTGGCGGTATCGGGGGCTGGATTCACATTTCAAGTGCAAGACCGGAGTTGAATTAGGAATGCCTCGGCTGGTGTGAGATAGCCGAGACGTTTTCGGGGAGTGGTGTTGTTGGCCCAGACGATGTCTTGGATGTCCTGCTCGGTGTAATCGGAGAACTCGGTGTTGCGTGGCAGATCGCGCCTGAGAATGCCGTTTGCGTTTTCGATGGAGCCGCGCTGCCAAGGCGAGTAGGGGTCACAGAAGAAGGTGAGGAGGCCAAGGCCGCCCTCCAGCTTCTGGTGCTGGGCGAATTCCGAACCATTGTCGAATGTGATGGAGCGCCTGGCGGCCTTGGGCAAGACGGAGAACAGAGCGGTGAGTTTGGCGGCGGTGGCCTCCGCGGTCTTGCTTGGCAAGCCGCCGGCCAGGGTCAGGCCGGTCTTGCGCTCGACGGCGGTCAAGAGTTTGCCTTTTTGCGTGCGGAACTGCATGAGATCGCCTTCCCAGTGGCCGAAAACGCTCCGGTTATCGATGGCTGGGTCTCGTTCATGGATGGAACGGCGCCCCAGGATCGGATCGCGGCGGCGCTTGAAATACCGCCGTCCTCGGGTTGCCTTGGCACGCGCCAGATAGCGGTGGAGCTTCTGGGACCGAACCTTGGGCCGGTAGATATAGCGATAGATCGAACTCGTGGCTCACCGTGTGCCGGGATCCCCGCAGCCTGAGCCTGCCGGAGATCTGTTCCGGCGGCCAGCCCATCGCAAGGGGGTCGTCGACATGCTCCTTCAGCGGGCTCAGGCGCTCGATCCGCGAGCATCGCCGGCAGCGCGACAATGCGATCCGGTCCGCCGAGGCCGGCCTGTAGCCACCCTTGGGAAGGCTGTTGCGCCTGAGTTCGCGTCCGATCGTCGAGGGATGACGCCCCATGATCCTCGCAATCTCGCTCGAAGCTTTCCCGGCATCATGATGCCGGGAAAGCTCAATCCGCTCGTCAAAATCGAGCTGTCCATAATGCTTGCCCATCGCAACTCCGGAACATACCGGTGTTGCACTTCGTTTGTGAATCTAAGGGGGAGCGGTGCAGGAACGCAGCAAACCGCCGGAAGCTGCGGATATGACCTTTCTGCGTCCCCGGCGAGAGCTTGCGCGCGGCCATGTCCTCGATCATGCGCTGGCGCAGAGGGCTGATCGTAGTCGTACCCATGGGAAACTCCTGTCCTGAATGAGGTTGATGACACCTCAATGTTCAGGAAGGAGGTCGCACAATGGTAGGCCGGCTCACCCAGACGGCTAACGAGCCCTCAACATCGACACATGATCTCCAGTATCGCGGCAGCGATTTAGTGCTTTGGCTTCACTTTCCCCTGCTGGACCAGGACCAGCCACGGCAGCAATACCCTCAGCACCGGAAGCAAATGTGCGAAGGTCGGCTTTCTGGCCGATTGCTCCAGCTTTACCCTTGATTGCGGACCATTGCGTCTCACAGCCTGCAGGGGTAATGATGACCCGTTGCCAACTCCGGCTGGCCTGGATCATCTTTACTCGCGCAAGTCCGCTGTCGTAGATTTGCTGACGAACTCGGATCGGAGGTGCATCGACGCGATTAGCCAAGCACGGCCGCTTGGCTGAGTATTGGACGAATTCTATAGAACTGTTGGCCAAGTCAATAACAGGCGACGAGATAACTTGCCCAAGAGTTTACTCTGACGCTGCCCTAAAAACTGAAATTACAGGTGGTTGCCACCTCTCACTGCTCAACCTCGGGCGACAATTGCTCTTAGGCGGTGCATTTTTGGATCGTTAGCTGTCTGTGCTGCCGCTGCGACAATCCTGTTCAGGAGCCGATCTAATTTTTCTCGGTAGAAGTAATCAAGGGTTTCATCAACGCTCAGGTTGAGCGCTAACAAAACCGCGTCTGGGTGATGTGCCACATCGTCGTAGGTTTGTTCGTCGCCCCCTTGGCCATCCAGAATAGAGATAAACGTATCAGCGGAACCTGGAAGGATGAGAGCCTTCTGGCTTAATGCACTAATGACGCTTGGAAATGCCTCTCTCGCAGCAACCGCCAT
Organism: uncultured Alphaproteobacteria bacterium; assembly: GCA_963771545.1. Lineage (GTDB taxonomy): Bacteria > Pseudomonadota > Alphaproteobacteria > Rhodospirillales > Defluviicoccaceae > CAKZLS01. The sequence goes on along the minus strand of CAVYTX010000002.1, from coordinate 1,409,340 downwards.
TCGGAGGAGTGAACCTGAGAGCTGAGGGGAATTCTTGACTCTATCAGCCGGCCAAAACTGATCAAAGATTGTTTTTATCCTGTCAGTCCACAGATTGGGTGAGCGTGCTTCAGCGTCCTGAAGAGTCTGCTTAAATACCGAAACTACTCCATGCAATGTCTCCGTATTTGATGCACGAAAAAAAGCAGTTACTTGTTCATCGGCAAGAGTTTCGGGTGCAGACACGAGGATTGACGCAACCCATTCACTAAGGCGCCGCGCAAATTCCTCTGGACCAGCATGCATCCGTTCTAGAATACTTTGAAGGGCTGCCTGGAGATCGGAGACAAGCTCGATATCCCATTTGCCTATCCAAAACATTGCATACCAAAGATCGAGTGCCTGCTCGTCATCAGCGCCCATCGCGGCCAAAATGGTCTGGCGTGCCCATTCCGGGTCAATGCGATGGAGCCAGAGCACTCGGGAGGCCAAGATAACCCGCGCGTGCCGGTGAGTGTCAGATTCCCCGCGCCACAATTGATTAAATCTCTCGGCCAGATCCTCCGGTAGAAGAGAGTCGGTTTTCGGACTTCTGGAAAACAGGTGGTCCACGAGCGCTTCAGCAAGATCGCCTCCGGGAGCGTTAATCGCCTCGTCCACGGGACTAGATGGATTGACGACCGCAGACCGCCCACCAAGCTCAGCGGCTGTCAACGTCATGTCCCACAGCTGGAGAAACTCAGCTTTTTGCTCAGTTTCGAGTTTATCGGCCTGCAAGGATAGGAACCTTGACACCGGTCGCACGCCGGGACCTTCAAGCCAGTCCGGATATGCAAGTGCGACATCGAGAAGCGTGCCTAAAGTACGCCGTTTTTCATCCGAATTTTTTAACTTTCCCAGTTCCCCGAGGCCGATTTCCCAGGTGCCTGCCGAAGCGTTTCTGGCTGCTAAGGATCTTACGACTGTTAGCCCCAACTCAAAGTCTCGGTTCAGAATATCAGCCAAGCGGTGGCCCGCGTCCCAATCGCTCTCCCCAACAAGGAGTTCGCAAATACTCTCCGGGTTCTTTGCTAGTAAATCGTCAGCTGTTGGCGGCGCGACCCTCTGAACCCCTTCGCTCGTGGGGAATTTGGCCTTGTCCTCCTGCGTCCCCCTCGGATACCGTGCCTCAGTTGCCTTACGCAGGTTTTCTGGCGGGGACAGACCCGCCTCCAAAAACTGTGCCGAAATTCGCAACTGAAGATATTGCGCGGATTCCTGAAACTTGGCGTCGTCGCCTTCGAAATTCGGAAAATGCTGTCTTTGTGGCCCCGAAACTAACGCTGCAACCAGCCGATCTTTATCGTTCTGGGCCAAATGCGGCGCTCGTGTCAAAAGAAACGTCTTAACTTCTGGCCACGTTGACAAGTTCCAGAGGATTTCTGCGTCGTTGCTCATCAGAAAGTGCACTGCCGTCCCTGGCGATGGTAGTTCAAATTCGGTTAACGCGAGAACAGCCAATCGCTTAAAAATCAACAAGTTTCGGACAGAGGCAAGATAACGCCATCTGGCTGATAACAGTTGCGCAGCTTCTGGCTCATATTCATGCAAAGATCTAGCGGCCTCGATCACCAAGTAAACAAGGAACGTCCACGTCCTCGACGTATGTTGATCGGCTTGCTCAAATAGCGATGGTAAGCTCGCCGTCGTATATTCGGCAGCATCGACCACATTTCCACGCGTGGCCAATTCGAGGGCGTCTGTGAGTTTTGACGTCAACGCGTCTGCAAGCGGCGCAAGACCACGCCTTATTTCGTTGGCTGAACACCGTTCGAGCACCTTAGAAAGGAGGTAGTCATTCGCAAGTTTAAGGCGAAATTCCACGATATCTGACAGTGACTTTGGAGGAACTTCGATCTCTCGTACAGGAAACCGCATTTTAGGGTGAAGCCATGATCCGCCTGCTCGCAGAATGGCCGCATCTGCTCCGTAGGGCCACTCTCCTTTCCGAATACTCGTGGTAACGAGGAAATCGTCTCTTCGGTTGTGGTCGCATGGAGGCGTCGCCGCCCCATCAACGAGTAAACTCCAGAAGGAACGCCAAGGTTCTCGTTCTTGGTCTAGGTCATCCGCAAGACTCTCCCGCCAAACTTCGTGAATGATCCCGCCACGTTCAATCACCCAGTCAACCAAATCCTGAGACTGCCGGTGGCGTGCGAGCCATCTGCCCAGATGGCCTGTAATAACGTCGATTGGCAAACTGGGAAGACATGCTGCGCCCCTACCGGCCAAAGGCGCAAGATGATGGGTTTTCTTATTTTCAGTTTTCGGAGCAGGGGACGGTAGTTGAAATAGATTTAGATCTCCCCATCCAGGCTGGTCGGGGATCTGGACTGAGCTGAGCGGTATAAACCAACTTATGTCTGGTGGTGGATCAGCATCTGCGTGCGCATTCCGACGCAAAGCGGCCACTGATTCCGATTTAATCCGGCCACTGATTTCGACGCAAAGCGGCCAGTCGGATTGGGGATGTGGTCGACCTCGTTGGGTGATCCTGACAGGGGCTACCTTCGCGCCTTTTCGAGAGGAGCGAGGATGCCCCGGGAGAGATTGCCCATGCGCAAAATATACGACGTTCTACGGCTGCACGCCGGCGGATTGTCGAAGCGGCGGATTGCCGTCAGCTTGAACATCGGCCGCACGGCGGTCGGCGATTATCTTCGCCGGGCACGCCGCGCCGGCCTGGGTTGGCCGCTGCCCGAGGGGCTTTCGGACGAAGACCTGGAACGGCTGCTGTTTCCGCCGCCGCCAGCGGTTTCTCCCGATCGCCGGCCGCCTCCCGATTGGCCAGTCCTGCATCGCGAACTCAAGCGGCCCGGCGTCACTCTGTCGCTGTTGTGGGAGGAATACCGCTCGGTTCATCCCGGGGGTTACGGCTACAGCCGGTTTTGCGATCTCTACCGGGATTGGCGCGGCCGGCTCAACCCGACCATGCGTCAAGCCCATGTCGTCGGCGAGAAGCTGTTCGTCGATTACGCCGGCGCCACGATGGAGGTGATCGACGGCCTTACCGGCGAGATCCGCACGGCCCAGGTGTTCGTCGCCACCCTGGGCGCTTCCAGCTATACCTACGCGGAGGCGACCTGGACGCAGGCTTTGCCCGACTGGATCGGTTCGCATATCCGCGCCTTCGCCTATTTCGGCGGCGCGCCCCGGCAGGTCGTGCCGGACAATCTCAAGTCCGGCGTCGTCAAGGCCTGCCTGTACGATCCCGAGATCAACCGCACCTATGCCAGCATGGCGGCCCATTACGACACCGCCATCGTGCCGGCGCGGCCGCGCAAACCGCGGGACAAGGCGAAAGTCGAAGCCGGCGTTCAGATCGTCGAGCGCCGCGTTCTGGCCCGCCTGCGCCATCGCCGTTTCTTCAGTCTCGCCGAACTCAATCAGGCGATCGCCGAGCTTCTCGTCGCTCTCAACGGGCGCGTCACGCGTCATCTCGGCGCATCGCGCCGGCAATTGTTCGAGCAACTCGACCGGCCGGCGCTCAAGCCGCTGCCTGCCCAAGCCTACGAGTATGCCGAATGGAAGCAGCGCCGCGCCGGCCTCGATTATCATGTCGAGGTCGCCAAGCATTACTATTCGGTGCCCCATCGCCTGGCCAAACAAAAGCTCTGGGCGCGGATCACCGAACGCTCCGTCGAAGTCTTTCACAAAGGCAAACGCGTCGCCGCCCACATGCGCGGTTCCGGCAACCGGCGGCACACCACCGTCGCCGAACATATGCCGTCCTCACATCGCCGCTACGCCAATTGGACCCCGGACCGCATCCGAAGCCAGGCCGCCGCCAACGGACCCAATACCGAGACCCTGATCGACGTCATCCTGCGCGCCAAACCCCATCCCGAACAGGGCTTCCGCTCCTGTATCGGTATCCTCCGCCTGGCCAAGACCCATGGATCGGAACGTTTGGAAGCCGCCTGCGAGAGAGCCCTGGAGATCGGCGCAAGGTCGTATTCCTCGGTCGCCTCCATCCTCAAGAACAATCTCGATCGCCGCACACCGCGACAGGCCACGGACGGACCGGCGATCGATCATCCCAACATCCGCGGCCCGCAATACTTCCACTGAGGAGACATCATGCTGCAACATCCCACCCTCGACCAGCTCAGGCATCTCAAGCTGCACGGCATGGCCCGCGCCTTCGCCGAACTCGGCGACAACGCCCAGGCCGGCGAACTGGACCATGCCCAGTGGCTGGCCCTGCTGCTCGACCGCGAAGAGGCCGAACGCGACGACCGCCGTCTGACATACAGGCTCCGCAACGCCCGTCTGCGCCACCCCGACGCCAGCATCGACGACATCGACTACCGGGCCCCCCGGCGCCTCCACAAAGCCCTGTTCCAGCAACTCGCCAGAGGCCAATGGATCGCCCGCAAACAAAACCTGATCCTCACCGGCCCCTGCGGCGTCGGCAAATCATGGCTCGCCTGCGCGCTCGGCCAGAAGGCCTGCCGCGACGACTTCTCCGTCCTCTACAAGCGCGTCCCCAGGATGTTCGCCGAACTCGAAATCGGGCGCGCCGACGGCCGATACCCCCGCCTGTTCCGGGCGCTGACCAAGGCCAACCTCCTCATCCTCGACGATTGGGGACCCGAACGGCTCAACCCCGATCAGCGACGCGACCTCATGGAAATCGTCGAGGACCGATACCAAAACGCCTCGATCCTGATCACCAGCCAACTGCCTGTCACCAAATGGCACGACGTCATCGGCAAACCCACTTTCGCCGACGCCATCCTCGACCGCATCGTCCACAACGCCCACAGGATCGATCTCGACGGGCCTTCAATGCGAAAGACCATTTCAGAAAATATCAACGCCAACGACGTTGACCACCCACAACGAAAATGACATCAAGGGATCACCCAACGGCGACGATCACGACGCTATATTCGACCCTCGGCCAAAGTGGCCGTTTTGGATCGGAACAGGTGGCCGCTTTCCGTCGGAATCGGTGGCCGCTTTGCGTCGGAATGCGCAATCTGCGAAAGCACGAGCGATTGAGCCATCCTTCTTTGACAATGCCCAGGCGACGTTACGTACCTCGTCATCGTTGGGCGTCTTAATATAAGGTTTTTGCGCCTGCACAACAGCTGTGGCGATGCGTGAGTCCAGTCCACCCCTGGAGTGCTCTGCCCAAAGAATTAATGACTTCTCTTGTAACGAATAATCGTTGCTATTTAGTCCGGTTGGAAACGGAATGGGCTCCACGCCCTTGACACGCCAAGTCTCAACTTGACGTTCCTGATCGCCGTCGCTGTAAGGCGCGAGAACGTACGGTCTCCTGAAGCGCCCGTCGCTCATATCTGTCGCGAGGGCATCCACTATATAGCGCAGAACAGGATCGTTTAGGCTGTAGCCGACAAATAAGACGACATAGTCACGAAAAAGCTCGACCAGAAAACGGGATGCCCAGCCTTCGGTGAGATAGGCACGGCCGAAATCGCCGGATGATAGGATCAAATCCTCGCCGTTCGGATCGGATGAAGATATTCGTCCATGCAAATAGGTCAGGTGACGCCACGCACCTAATCTAGGCCACCCAAGACGCGGCGCCTCAGCGGTTAGGTTGATCTTGGGGTTTGATTTTGCAAACCGATCATCAAAATTTGTCGTAACCAAGCGGTAACCACCGTCGCGGATTTTAGCCAATTCAAGTAGAGCCTTGTGGAGGCGTAATTGGCCGCTGCCGCGCTTAAGGGGCTTTGAGAGGATTTCTATCGCCTTACGACGAGCAACCGCACGTCCAACGTTGCCCTCAAGAAAGTGCAGAGCTTGATCAAACTGATCATCGTAAAAAGCGTTATCCTCGGGACGTATTGCAGTCTCTTTGGACTCAGACAGGGGATGTCCGGTTTCTTTGCAGGTTTGTCTCACAAGATCTTTGAAACCGGGCAAACCCGTATAATAGGAGATCCCGGCACCGCAGAAAAATACGAGCTGTTCCTCTTCGTGAGCTTGAAGGACAGGGTAGGGTAGTTCGGGTCCGTCTCGGACGAAGCATCTCATGTTTTCACATAGTGAAGCATCTCATGTTTTCACATAGTAATGAGCGTGAATCAGATCACAAAAAAAATCTTGGGGAATCCAAGACTGGTATGTTTTGACAAGGATCAAGTCGGATCGCGACCCACCGTCCCCATTTGAAACGGGAGTTACCGCAATCCTATCCAGAAGCAGTCATTTAGCAAACTTGCCATTCGGTGGGCCGCTAAGTCTGCCAATGGCTAAGAGGGTGAGTGGCGCGGTCCGTTGCGCGGCGCCCGAACTACCCCCAGCAGCGGACCTCGCTCGAGGACGACGAGGCGTCGAATTGCAGTCCCGCGAGTGGGCGATGCGCCAGGTGAGGTGGTCCCACTTTGTTGGACAGCTTGGCGGCGAAGTTAAGGTGTATTCCGGTTTGTGATCATGCCGCCAAAAATCTGTTTATCACATCCTGGTGCTGCTGTTGAGCCTGTGGGGATGTGGGTAAGCCGTCAGGCTTATCCATCGTATCCACGGGCCGCCCGGCCCGGTAGGCCTCCGCTGGGGTTTGGCCGTCAAGCGCCGAATGGGGCCGCTCGGTATTGTAGAAGTCGATCCATTCGCCGATGACCCGTTCGGCCTTGAAGCCGTCGGTCAGTTCGTGCAGGTAGACGGCCTCGTACTTGAGCGACCGCCAGAGGCGCTCGATGAAGATGTTGTCCATGCACCGGCCCCGCCCATCCATGGAGATCGTGATGCCCGCGTTCTTGAGCGTCGCGGTGAAGTCGAGGCTGGTGAATTGGCTGCCCTGATCCGTATTGAAGATCTCCGGCCGGCCGGATCGGGCCAGTGCCTGCCGCAAGGCCTCCACACAGAACCCGGCATCCATGGTGTTCGACAGCCGCCAAGCCAGAACGTGGCGCGTCGCCCAGTCCATGATCGCGACCAGATACAGGAAGCCGCGCTGGACGGGGATATATGTGATATCGGCGCACCAGACCTGATTGGCTCGGTCGATGGCCAGCCCGTTGAGCAGATAAGGATAAATCCGGTGCGCCGGATGCGGCACGCTGGTTCTCGGCGCCTGGTAGATGGCCTCCAAGCCCATCAACCGCATCAAACGGCGCACCCGGTGGCGGGCCGACGCCGACGCCTTCGCGTCGTAACTGGCGCGCCATCTGACGGGAGCCGTAGAATGGATACTTGAGAAACAGCTCGTCGATCCGACGCATCAGCGCCAGGTTCTCCGAGTTCTCGCCCCCATTGGCGCCATGACGGGGCGCGTAATAGAACGACGACCGGCTGATCGACAGCAATCGGCATCGACGGCTCAAGCTCAAATCGAGATGGTCGCGCGCGATCATCGCCTTGCGCTCCTCCCGGCTCATCGCTTGACCCCTCTGGCCAAAAAATCCCGTTCCACCGTCAACTCGCCGATCTTGGCGTGAAGGTCGCGGACCTCGGCGTCATGGTCGCGGCCAGCCCGGGCGGCGCCGTTCGAAAACACCGCCCCCAGTCCGTCCATCGCCTGGCGCTTCCACGTGCTCACTTGGTTCGGATGCACCTTGTGCTTCGCCGAGATCTCCTGGATCGTCTTGTCGCCCCGTAGCGCTTCCAGCGCCACCTTCGCCTTGAAATCTGCCGTAAACCGGCGGCGTGTCGTCATCTTCGTATTCCTCCGTCAATCGGTGGAATACACCTTAACAAACTGTCCGATTTCCTGGGACCACCTCAAGGGATGGGGTAGACGGCCGGTGCGGATCGATAAGGCGCAGAGCATACTGGTGGCAGCGCTGGGAGTGCTAGTGGGGTATTATGGTTACAGTTGAGGCCAACGGCGCGCCCGTTGCCGAGCGAAGTGGCATATATGTAAACGACTCTCGTTCGACGGGGCGGAATATCGATTCATGCTGACACGACAGGGACCATCCTCATGAGGCTGCATTTTGCCGTATTTTACGGCTCAGTCCGCAGCGAGCGGCAGGGGATCAAGTATGCGCGGTTCTTGAACGCCCAGCTCGCCGCCCGTGGACACCAGGTCAGTTTTGTGGATCCTCTCGAATACAAGCTTCCGCTCCTCGACAAGATGCATAAGGAGTACCCGGCGGGCGCTGCGCCCGATCCGCTACCGATGCTGGCTGATATCATTCGCTCGGCCGACGGCTTCATGATCGTGAGCGGCGAATACAATCACAGCATTCCACCGGCGCTGAAAAACCTGCTCGATCATTTCCTCGAAGAATGGTTCTGGCGGCCGTCGGCGATCGCCTGCTACTCGGCTGGGGCGTTCGGAGGGGTTCGGGCAGCCATGCAGCTGCGCGCAACCCTCGCCGAGCTCGGCATGCCGAGCATCCCTTCCATTCATCCGATGCCGAAGGTGCAGGATCAATTCGAAAAGGACGGAACGCCGCGCGACTCGGCGCACGTACGTCGGGTTGGCCGCTTCCTCGACGAATTCGAATGGTACGCGAGAGCCCTCAAGCGGGCGCGAGCCGAGGGTGTACCATACTGAGCGCGCAAGCGCCCCGGTCTCTCGTCGGTTTCGCTTGCGTTCGCCGTTTACCGCGTTTGCGCACAGAACGCCGGCGGCGGAGTGTCGTTCCGCGAATGGGCGATGCGGCAAGGCTGGGGCGGGCGGCCGGTGCGGATCGAGCAGGCGCAGGGCATCCTGGTGGCGGCGCTGGGGGTGTTGGCGGCGTATTACGAGTATGGAGGGCGATGAACGCTCGGCTCCGGCAAACGTTGCTGACAGTGGCCTTCCCGTGCAGCGCACGAGTTTAATGTGGCGGTGTTACGTCGCCCCCACATTCGAGGGTGGAAGCCGGCGGAGGTGCCAGCGAACGGTCGAGATTGACCCGATTCGCAAGTCGGGCGCACTATCTCCCCGGTTGGAAGCCAATCAGCACCTCCAGGACGTCGTCTCACGCTTTCTTGTAACCGCGACACACGACGAATTCTCCCGGAATCCGGTAGCCGTCGGCCGTACGGAACGGTGCGATTGAAGCCAGATATTCTTGGTGCGCCACGGTGCGCGTCGGCTCATCGAACCTGTCATAGGCGAGGGCGACGGGGCCGCCGACGAAGGCGGCTTCGATGGCGGCGCAGTCATCCGCGTAGGGCAGTTCCGAATTCAAGCGCGAAGTTTCGATATTGGTGAATCCGGCCGAAGCCATTTCGTGCGCCAGGGTCGAACCGGTTCCGAGCCGGAAGAACAGGGGACAAACTTCCGACTTCACCCGTGCGTCCACGATTGGAAAGATATCGTTCCAGCCGCATTTCGAGCGCTCGCCCCAGACCGCAAGAACGGCCCGGCCGCCGGGTTTCAGGACACGGAAGGCCTCCGCCGGCCCCTTGGCCGTATCGGGGACATACATCAGGCCGAGCGCGCAGGTGACCAGATGAAAGCTGGCGTCCGGCGCCATATCAAGGGCTTCGGCGTCGGCCCGAAAGGCGTCGAATTGGGTCAGGCCGCGCGCGTCGGCCACCCGCCGCACGCCGCCGATCATCTTTTCGGAAATATCGGTCGCGACGACACGACCGGCAGGTCCGACAGCCTCCGCCAGGGGGAGACTGACCAGCCCGGTGCCGCAGGCGACGTCGAGGACATGCTCGCCCGGCCTGGCATCCGCCATGCGCAGCAGTTCGGCTTGCGCATCGGCCAGGCTTTCTTTCCAGCCGGCTTCGTAAGCCTCGGCCGCCTTGTCCCAGCCATAGCGCTGCACGCGTTTCTGCAGTTTTGCGTCCATCACGAGATTTCCATAGGCTCAGAGTGCGCGTCGGGCGCTCTAACCAATATCTGATGGTCCACCGACTGAGGGTTCACAAACACATCGATCAGCGGACTGTATCTCAGCGAGGTGGCGACCAGCTCCTTGATAACATCTGCCGGGGCGGGCGATGTGACGGCGATCATCAGTCGGATTCCCTCGAATCCAGGCGCTGCGTCCTCACACACGCCCAGTTGCCCGCGCGCGTCCACATCGGTTTCCAGCACAACTTCCACACGTTCGACCTGCACGCCGCGCCGCGCGGCCCACTGCTTGACGCCGATAGCCACGCAACCGCTCATGGCCGAGCGCAATATCATGCTGGGATTGGGGCCGGCGTCATGGCCGCCGAGTGCCTTGCCAACATCGAGGGTGAGCGACCGGCTCGCCTCTTCAACAAGGCACCTGGTGCCCTCGCCGACGGTCGCCACATTTCGGTAGACGCGTTGACCGCGCTCTGGCCGCAGTATTACCGTCCGGGCCGCCCGGTCCAGCGCTTCCCTGACTGATTCCATGTCGGACATTGGCGTCTCCATCTCACGCGAGACTCAGGCTGCAATTCTGGTGTGGCCACCAAGATAGGCGCACAAGTGGTTGGCAAGATTTCGTGCGTCATCGCCGACGCCATCAATGAAGGATGACTTTCTGCGGCGTAGGAACGGTAACCCCATGACATACATGCCAGGAGCATTGACCACACCGCCATCGTGGCGGAGGCGACCCTTGCGATCGAGCACCGGCACCTCGAGCCAGGAGTAGTCGGGACGGTATCCCGTCGCCCAGATGACCGCCTTGACGCGACCATCGATCAGGTCCATGGCGAGTGACGGTGCGGCGTCGACCTGGGTCGGTTCAAAGCGGTGTGCCGGCTCGAAGTCGCTATCCAAACCGTTGACGGAAACCCATGCGTCGATGGCGTCGAGCAGGCGGTTCATTTTGAGATCCGCGAGCGCGCACTGATTTGCGAGCGAGCCTGAGAACTGCGCTTGGCCATCTCGCATGTCGGCCAGGCGGCCGACGATTTCGACACCGCTCTCGCGCAGCGCATTGAGGTCAAGCGTCGCCCGATCTGGAGAGCCCACCAGTTGCAAGGAAGGCACGCGCCGAGCGCGGTTGATGTCATCGACCTCGGTGTAATGCCGGTCCATCACACCGGTGACGTCCATCCACCATTTGATGTCGCGCCCCCGGTAGAGGCGCGGCGCACGGACGTGCTCACCGACGGAAAGGATGACCTGCCGACCCGAATCCTGGATCTCCTTGGCCAGCTGAACGCCGGTCGCGGAGGCGCCGACCACCATCACGCCGGCATCCTCCAGCTGATCCGGATTTCGATATTGCATTGGCGTTAGGCTCTTGATCTTCGGAGGCAAACCTTCCGCAATCCCGGGCACCGTCGCCACATTGCAGGCACCGTTCGCCAGGACGAGCGACTGGCATCGCCATGTGTCACAATCGGTGGCGACAACGTAGCCGTCGTCCGCCTGGCGAACGGATGTCACGTTTGTTCCGATCTCTACGGGAGCGTCGATGTGGTCGGCATATCCCTGGAGGAACCGGATGACCTCCGGCATATCCATGTAGCCATCCGGGTCGCTGCCACGATATGCGTAACCAGGAAGGCGGCTTTGCCAATTTGGCGTCAGGAGTCGAAGGGAGTCCCACCGCTCCTTCCGCCAGGAGTTGGCCACCTCGCCCCGCTCGAGCAACACATGGTCGATCGAGCGGTCGATGAGGTGCTTGCTCATGGCGAGTCCGGCCTGGCCGGCGCCGATGATGACGGTCGTAACGTATTTCACGATACGCGCTCCTCCTGGTGGCTTGCTTGCTCAGTTGACCGTGACAAAGACGTTGGTCGGATTGGTAACGGCATCGAAGACAGCGGAACGCTTCTGGGACTGGGCAACCAACGCCTTGATGTCGTCTTCGCCGGCATCCGCATCGATGTCGAAATGCACGCGGATGGCGCCGAAGCCATTACGGACGTCGTCGTCGATGCCGAGGACGCCCTGCAGGTCCATGTCGCCCTCAACGGTCGCCTTGACCGAAGGCAGCTGAATGCCACGATGTTGGGCAACGGCAGCAACACCCGCGGTCAGGCAGCCGGCCAAGGCGGACAGTAGAATCTCTGCCGGCGTCGGCGCGTGGTCCTCGGCGGCAAAGACCTCGGGATGGTCCGCCTCCACAGCGAAGGTCTTGCAGCGCGACTGCTCTTGTCCGAGGCCGAAGAAACCGTCGATGGTGGAACGGCTGTGCGTGCCCGTCACCCACTTGCAGCTCGCGCGCCACTTGAACTGTGCCGCCTCCGGAGCGGCATCCAACGCCTCGCGGGCGTCGATCAGGGCCGCAACATTGACGCCGTTGTCCACTTCTCTGGCGCTCACCTGGGTATTGCTCTGGGTCATTTTCTCGTCCTTTCCTAGTGTCGGGGTTCAGGTCCCGGTTGCTGCTTGCGGCGGTCCGGCGCTCCGGCTTGTCCGCCAACTGAAGCGCTCTGCAAGACCTTGTCGGACCTCCGATGGTCCTTCTCTTTCCTGTGTTCCCGCTGGCGTTCCCGCTCAGCGGCCTTCATCGCAGCAACGATAGGGCGCCTCTGTATCAGTTTGATTTCTGTCCGGCGGGAATTTGGTTTCAATTGTATCGACGGGGAGCGAAGCGCATGCCACGCTACCGGAACGTGTCCTTTACCGGGCGCAAGCGATTTGATTGCTCTCCCTCGACCGGATTGACGGGAACGTCGAGACGGTCTCCGTGCACCGTTGGAGCCAGATCGATGGTCACCATGCGGCTGTGGTGCGGCCGAATTGAGTGCTGTCCCGACGAGTGAGGTGTGCGTTAACGATCAGCGCTTGGCTTTGCTCTTGTGGTAGGCGATGACGCCGGCACGCCGCTTGTTGGCGATACGGCTGATCTGAATTCGAACGATCCAGTCCTCGATGTCGTGGGGATCAAAATCGCCGTCATACCAATCGAGGATATCAGCGTGGCCGGACGCTCCGGATTGGCGACGGCCTCCAGAAAGGCCGCGTAATCCTGTGGGCCGCCGACGTTTTCCGGTGGGCACCGGCCTTCTCCCTCGACAAAGCGGGGATAGCCTCCGGGGGCGCTACCCTCGGTAACGGCCTCAATGTCGATCCGGTGCCGCCATTCGGCATCGAAGTCATAAAGGTAGTCGAACTGCTTGATGCCTTTGGCGATTATGTCGCGGTGGCGCAGGCTCTCGGGGCGATAAATGCGTGATCCGCCCAGGCGATGCTCCGGATCCGGGATGCCGTAAGCGCGATCCGCTACCTGGAACGCCCAAAGGTGCCATCCACCCCATAGAAAACTGGCGACGACTGTGTCGTGGAGCATCGAAAGTGCCGCCGAGGTCGGCGACTCGATTAGTCGCCATGTCGGCAGTGCCACCTCCTACAGCGCAATACGCAGCCGTGCGATCGGCTCGGGCGCGTTCATGCGCAAAAGGATGTACAGACTGACGATCAAAGGACCAGCTGCCGTTTCCCGACTTCAATGAGGGGCCGCTCTGGGAAAAGGGGGACATCCTTGACTACCCACCCGCGGGTTTGCGTGACCACGAGCCGCGTAAGGGGTTTTCCGAGACCGGACCTGACCATCTTCCAAAAGGCAAGAAAGATCGCAGGAAACCAAGTAAAATATTAACTCGAACTTCTCCCCTTGGCTAAGAGGGTGAGTGGCGCGGTCCGTTGTGCGGCGCCCGAACTACCCCCAGCAGCGGACCTTGCTCGAGGACGACGAGGCGTTGAATGGCAATGCCGCGAATGGGCCATGCGGCAGGGGTGGGGCGGGCGATACGGATCGAGCAAGCGCAGGGGATTCTGGTGGCGGCGTTGGGGGTGCTGGCGGGATGGTATGGGTATGGGGCAAGCTGACGCGAGCCGGCCCGCGGAGGGCGTCGCTGGAAGCGGGCTTTTCAGCGCAGCGTGCGAGATTGACGTGGCGGTGCTACGTCGGCTCTACATTCGAGGGTGGAAGCCAGAAGAGGAGGCACGAAACAGACGAGTTTGAACATCCCGACCGGTCGCAATGAGGACTACCGAGAGCAGACATTCACCAAACGCCAAACGGGGCCTTCTTGAGAAGGTTCCTCCCGTAAAGGGATTCCGGCAAGCCAGGCAGAGGACTCAGGTGATCGAGGCTCGGTAGATGCTTTCGATCGCCGCATCCAGCGCCGCGTTGAACGCCTCGTCCGACTGATTGGCGCTCAGTCCCTCGGTCAACGCCCGGGAGAAGCTCGCAATCATGCCGGGGTTCTGAGCCAACTTGGCATTGGCATCACTGCGACTGTAACCGCCAGATAGAGCCACGACGCGCATCACCCGATCATCGGCGATGAGCGGATCGTAAAAACCTGGGGTGTCTGGAAGGGTGAGCTTCAGCATCACTTTGCGTCCGTCCGTCAGCCGACCGAGATGCTTCAAGATCTCGGCCCTCAGGATCTCCTCGCAGGCGGCCTTTTCGGGGCTGTTGATATTTATTTCCGGCTCGAGGATCGGAACCAAATCGTGATCCAGGACGGTGGCCGCAACGTCGAACTGCTGTTCGACGTTGGCGGCGATCCCGCTTTCCGAGGCATGTTCGATGACCGATCGCTCCTTGGTGCCAAAGATGCCTGCTTCCACGGCGCGGCTAAGCAACCCATCGAGGTCCGGCATCGGCTTCATCAGTTTGACCCCGTCGGCCTCCTCGGCCAAGCCCTTGTCAATCTTCAGGATCGGGACGACTCCGCGATCATCCCATAGATATTGCGGAACCGGCTTTCCCTCGATCGTGCCGTCCATGGTCATCTCGAACAGGATCGCGGCGATCACCCTGTCCCCGGAGAATGCGGGTGCGCTGATAATTCGGCAGCGCATCTGGTGCATCAACGCGAACATTTCCTCGTCATTGGAGTAGGCCGACTTATCGATTCCGTAAAGACCCAGGGCTTTGGGCGTTGAGCCGCCGCTCTGGTCGAGGGCCGCGATAAACCCGCCCTTCTTTGACATCTGCTCTGCTTGCAAGCTGTTGATCATCTGTCTCTCCCGTATCTCGCTTAACCCGCCCGACTCCGAGCCGATCCGAGCAAATAAAAGACGTTCTTGGTCCGCGCCGTCACTTCCCAGAAACTGAAATGCCTCGCCAAACTAGCTTCAGGATAACCAAATGCCACCGCCATAGAAAACGCCGATTTCAAGCTCTCCACAGACAGCGCGGCGCGGCCGAGATCGGCCGCTCCGCTCCGACCTCGACATCTGAGGTGTGGAGTTTCACACCCATATCCAAGTGTTTTTCTCCCGAACATACCCGACGGATTTGGACGTCAAGCCGACGTCCGCTTTCGGCCGCCACGACTGGCCACGCTGACGCGCAACCCGCAACCCGAACAAAAAAGGACCGAAAGGCAGTTCTTGTGACCCGTAAGAGACGTCCCGCGAGGCGGCGCCCCATTCGCGTCAGCCGGCACCGACCATGGTGCTCTCCTATGCAGGCTGACGCGGCACCAGCAAATTGCCAACCTGAATCTGCACGGCCTCGCCGTTCTGGTTTAGCGTGGTCGTCCGCACTTTGATCAGACCTTGATCCGGACGTGAGTTCGATGGTCGGACCTCGAGCACTTCGCTTTCGATGCGCAGCTCGTCTCCTGGCCGCACCGGGTGTGGCCAGCGGAATTCGTCGAAACCGATGCCGATAATGCCGCCGACGGGCTTCAATTCGCTCTCGACCAGAAGCCGCATGGTGAGCGCGGCGGTGTGCCAGCCGCTCGCTGCCAATCCACGGAATATGGTATCGCGCGCCGCCTCCTCGTCCAGATGGAAGGGCTGCGGATCGAACTCTTCTGCGAAAGTCTTCATCCGCTCCTGCTCGACACGCAACCATCCGGAGCCGTACATCTGCCCCGCGGCAAAATCCTCAAGATATCGAGTGGTCATCAACCTGATCTCCAATGGAATGATGCAGGTCTCAATTGTGGATGGCCGACCCGGCCAAACCATTCGCCGGTCGCGACCGCAGTGGCACTGCCGGCGTGTCGATGGGATGCGCGTCGAGCTGTCCTCGCTCGGCCCCGGCATGGCAAGGCGATGCGCGTTCGCCGCACCCCATGGTTGACGTAACGACCCTCATTCGAGTCCGATGCGCGCGCCCTTCTCGGCTACCGACCGTTTCATCAACAGAACCACCGGCACGAGGACAAGCATCAGCACGGCGAACACCCAAAAGCAGTCGAAATAGGCGAGCGCCGACGAGAAAGCGCGGCAACAGAGCGAGGCCAGTCCTCGCAAGGACGAATTCAACCACGTTGCCGAAACAGGGCAGAGCGAAGGAACAGCTACGGGCGATGCGTCCAATGAGAAACCCGTCTCCGACGAAGAGACCCGCCGCAGGCGTCGCAGGAAGCGCAGGCACGACCGGAAGGACGAGAGCGAGATCAGGCCAATGGACGATCGCCAGGCTGCCGCGGACGGTCGAAATGAACCAGCCAGGAGTTCATCCACGGAAGGTCAACAGACCGAATCAGAGAAGAGAAGACAGCGCGCCCGCCGTTCCCGGAAACGCAAGCGGGACAGGGATCGCGAGATGTAGGGACGACCGCACACCACTGCGAGCTTCGGACATCTCGCCAATGGAACTCGCAACAGCGTCCCCCGCGAGACAGTGAGCCCATCGGAATCCAGAATGTCGGCAGCCTCTTAAACTCTGAGTTCGACACCGTCGCAATTCCAACGACACTCCGACGACCGCTTTTCTCGACAATGGCAGAACTTCACAGGCAAGGACTCAACGGGCCCTGTTAGCCAGAAGTGGACATCAAAATCGCGAACGTGAGTTTTGCGCTGATGGTGTCTGCTATATGGGCAGCACCTTGCGACGTTTAGGTCTGAGAAAGCGGGAGAAAAAGTTATTTTCCCGCTTTGCCAAGTATTAGGTACATAACCAACAACCCCAACATCGCACGTGTGCGCTTCCAATGCCCTAGAATGCACACCGGGGCTATCGTCGAATGGGCATGAACGGTACCTCATACGGTTTTTGATGGAATGGCGATCCCATATGCCACTGATCTAAAGCTCTTTCCTAGAAATTTGCCCGCTAATCATTAGTTAAAAGTCTATGGTGTTGTATAAGCTTTCACGCTGGAGGCAAGCAGATGGCTGTTACTTTTTCGACGATCAAGAGCTTAGCCGCTTGTCCTATAGACTGGCCCACAATCTCCGGAATGGGGCCGTCGGCAATCCCCTCGCTGTATTATGAATGGGCATGGATATACAACTGTGAGGGCTTCACTGTAACAGACAGATTTTTGTTTCGGAGGTCGTTCAAGATACCGTTGGGAAAAGTGTTTTTCT
This sequence comes from uncultured Alphaproteobacteria bacterium, assembly GCA_963771545.1. Taxonomy (GTDB): domain Bacteria; phylum Pseudomonadota; class Alphaproteobacteria; order Rhodospirillales; family Defluviicoccaceae; genus CAKZLS01. The sequence continues at coordinate 1,392,239 of CAVYTX010000002.1, read as the reverse complement.
TGACGAATACGGGTCAAAGCCTGCCGGAGAGCACAAGCATATTTTCGATATCCTAACAGAGCGAGTTCCGAAAGCGAGGCGCCGTTATGAAGAAGGCGTTGGCCGTCTTTCGTCCCTGACGTTTTTATCCTCTCGAGATTATAACGGCGGTAAGCATAGTCCGGGTGGGATGTCAGGTGACGAGTTAGCCTCGGCGACCGCTGGAGGCAATGCCAGTCGCTTCAGTTTTGAACTGCAATCAACAGATTTATACAACCTGTTTTGGCACTGGTTCGAGAACGCTTTCGAGTCCTCAAATCTCGATTGCAAAGCATTGTGGCCAGAAATGTCATATGAAAGTGATGACCCAACGGCAAAAATAAGTAATGAAGCGACTGGCATGTGGAAAAACTTAAGAACCGTCGACAATTTACGTATTGCAGTCAACTCACTAACTAATATTGGGGCTTCTGACGGGAAGCCTACGGCTTATGTAGCAATAGAAATTGACTTATCCAGTAGGACTATCCACGCATTTCCGGTGACTCGCGCCAAAGCTGAGCAAACAAACGGTACTGACTGGTTATTTTCAACAGTCGTTCTTCAGGGAATTTTGTAGAGGCGTTGCCATGTGCCGCAATTGCTATGTCTAGCAATGGTTCTACGAAATTAAACTCAATCTGTCGTCCCGTAACAGGCAAGCGGTTCCTCTAACTTAGATGCTGGCCCATTTAATGGCGGCAGGTCAATCGAGAACCAAGATGCGTGTGTACGACCCGAGAGGATGCCAGTCCGGCGTTTGACTTACTCGCTGCCCATCGTCCTTCATGAAATGATGCGGCATCGGGAAGCAAATCTGGGTTCAGTGGGAAATTGGCATTAGGGTTGTGGAATACGTCAAGACCCTCGATCCACGTTTCCGCATACTCAGGACCTGTGACTTCACAATTGAAGACCAGCGGTTTGGCCGAATTTGGGTCATGATTTACTGCGGTGCCTTGTCTCCACATCTTTACTCGATCAGAGCCAAGCCCGACAATGGACCCCATCCGGTTAAACTTCGAAATTGTTCCGCTATTGCTGAAAATTACAGCGCTCACGTTTTCGCTTCCGGGCAACCGGAAAAATCCGGACTCTATCCTCTTGTCTTCCCATTGGTGAAACTCTCGCCGGCGAGGCTCAATGATCAGCGTACCGTCTTCTGCATGTTCCCAATGGTGATTATAACCGTACAGATAGAGGTCCAATGCGGAGCGAGTGTATACCATGGAACCAGGCGCCGAGAAATCCTCGATGGCAAAAGCTAGGGGGGTCTCCTGAATATGAGGCAGTTTCCAATACTCGCGGCGAAGTTTGGAAAAAAGGGCGCTGCCAAACCTGATTGGCATATACTCTTTCAGAAAGATTTCGCGTTGCGCTTCGGTGTCTCTGGCCGGTGGCGGAACAATGTTTCCCTCTTTATCTCTTGTCGGATTTACAGTCACAGCCTCGACGGCGATTGAACCAAACAATCCGTTGGTGACGAAATCGGGCACAGGTTCAGTTCGGTCCAAGATAAATCCTTGCTCAATAAAAACCGCAAAGAGATAGAGTTCCCAGATGCGGGCATCGAACCCTGTCGTTTGAAATTGCTCGATAAAGTTCCCATCAACGTCCTGATACCATCGCATCATCGGTTCGATAATCTCCAGCGCAGGGGAATAGCCCTCTAATTCAGCCAGCGAGACAAAATCAGTGTTCAAGCGATCTCGTTCGCGAGTAAGTGCAAAGAAATCAACCGGCTGTGGGTTTTCGTGTCCCTGATAGTGCTCTTCATCAGGAGCAAGAACCGCTTCTTCCATCGTGCGGCCGAGTTGCTCAATTGCGTCCTCAGGACTCGCAAAGAAATCGGTCATCGTTGTCCAGCGGTATTGGAGCAATTCGTCACGGGCCATAACCATACCGGCATAGTCGTCGTCAGCCCTATCGCGCATGAGGATGCCTAGTGCGCGTGCATCAGCGTGCTCGAACCACTCCAACTCCTCACCGAACAGGAAGCTTTGAGGTGCGCGAGCGTAACCTGCTAACGCGTCAAACCGTATTTTGGATATTGGCTCCATGTCACAAGTTTCTCACGACGACACACGCCTGGCGAGAACTTATGCCATTCGTTCCGTCCGCTCCCCGGCATCAGGCTGATCATATTGACGGCGGTCGTCACGGGCATCGGCACGCGTGACGCTTTTGAGCGAGGCCGCAACTTCGGTGCCTAGATCCGCCTCGACCGGCGGCAACCCGACTTCACGGAACCTCAACTGGCGCATTCCGACTGTCGCGCCTAAATAGCTCAAACGTCTGGAATTTGATCGCAAACCGGAAGCTTCAACAAGAAAGCCTTAAGGGCTGCAACGGGTCAGAAGTGACGGTTCTCGTCACCCGGAGTGATGGTCCGGAGCTGAGGGTATTGCCGTCGCCGTTGGCACCGGGCTGGCATGCCCGGCCATAGCCAACTGCGGAAGTGGCCAGTCGTCTAACACGCTTACGTCAGAGTCTACCGAGTTCGCCGTGTTTATCCAGTACCTGTAAGTGTTCTTAGAAAAACGGGGATCTCATCGTACTGATCAACCCATATTGTATTTAGACCAAAATTATTGCTGTCTTGCTCTTCAAGTATTTCATACATAGCAGCAAATTCTTTCGCAGTCTGGGTGTCGTCAGCTTCTAATTCGAGCTTCGCGATGTGTTCATTGATTTCTAGAGTATTTTGCCGGCGCTTGAAAATATAATGATTTACGTGACGGTCGGGATTTTTCCTCATTGAAACGTCAAGCAGTCGGCGAAGATTGGGATCAGTCATACTGAGGCCGACAAACAAGCACAGACTTTGACCCAAAAGATTAAGCTGTACAAGATTGGACCAGCTAAAGGGATCAATGAACTGCGAGTGGTATGCATCTTCGCTAAACACTATGGCATTGGCTTCCGACAGATCTCCTTCGTGCGGCAAGAAACCATGCACATGATAAATTGGTAGTTCTGATCTACTTGCTTTTTGCCCCTCATAAAATATTGGGCAGCACTTTATGTGGTTCCTTTCAAGATTTTGTTCAATTAAATCATCAAAATTAAAAGTAACAATCGCGAAAAGTGGTTCTCGTGAGCGCTGCGGTCTACAGAGCTCGACGATTGAATCCAATAACTCGCTAGAGCTATAAGAATTGGTGTACAGCGTTCGGCGTACCATAGACAAAAAATCGTCCCCAAGGCCATTCCTTAGGTATTGAGCTACAACAAGAGAGGACGGGCTAAAGTATTCTTGATATAATTCGGCAAGTTTCCTTCGGTCAGAAACGGATTCTGGTGCATAGGGAAGGTGACGGCGAATTAAATTGCCGAGTAGCTCATTTAAGAGAACTGGCCAACTAGGTGTTCCCGCCGCAATGGAAACACCGGCACCGCAAACTAGCGTCAATTCGCCATTTCGCAGATGTTCAGATAGCTTTCGGGAATGATAAGCTAACGATTCCTTTTTTTCCCCTCTCAGCGCGCACAGCGCGTTTTGGAGACTTAACCTCTTCGGAAGTATCTTCCTGCTGTAGGCTGCGTAGAAGTAGCTGAAAAGGTTGATCAAATTCGTATCGAAAATCTGCGTACATCCGGTCGCGCAGAAACACGGGAATGTCGCAATCTTCTATGAGCACAGGTATCACGCGAATTGATCTCTCGGAAAGTGCTTTCGCCGAGGCAAACGAAAGTTCCTGCATGGCCCATTTGGATTTAACGTAGCGCTTCGACAGTATGGGAATTATACTGTCTGCAGACTTCAATCCCTCGTCTATTTGCTGGACAATGTTGTCACCAATATTAAGCACATCTTCGTCAATCCAAACATTAGCGCCATTTTCAATCAACGCATCCGCAAGTTTGCGCGCGAAAGGCTTGTCGGCATTCGAATAGCTGATGAATGTAGTCATTTGAAAGCTTCGTCGATGTAGCGGTATTTATGCAGTTTGTGTAATCCTCCGAAGGCAGCGTTTTGCGCTTTCCTGAGGGTATGTTCCAAATTTTGACGGATCCGATTATAGGCGGCCATATCACACACTTCCAGTAAGCTGCTCGGTCGACGCAGTCGCGAAAGGTAAGCTGAAGTTGGGGAAAAATGACTGCAGCAAGCCCTATCCTTCCAAAGCGGACAGAAGCGTGAAATGCTGACACAGAGCGTCCTCACTCGGCAATGGGTCAAAGGCAGTGCTCAAGAGCGCTTCTTCGTAGGTTCGCTTTCTGCAGAAAGCGGAAATTTCCATCGAAGGACGGCGGCAACACCGTGTGCGCTGAAATCAGCAAATCAGGTTGGTTGTGCGCCGACGGGCGACACCGCTAATGGCGGCCTGAGAGTGGCCTCATCCCACCCACCGTAAAAAGTGCACAAAGTCCAAATCCTGCCCCCGCAACCACCTTCGTGAACTTCACCGAAAAGTCGCTCTCACGGGGCGGTTTCTTCGTTTTTGCCTACAGGGCGATAACGAGAAGCAAGACCAGCCCGGCCAACAGCGCCGTCTCGCCGACAACCACCGCGATGTGCTGGAAGCCCAGTTTTGCCATCGCGCCGAGCGACGTTTTCATGCCGATGGCGGCAATCGCCGAAACCAGGCACCACCGGGAGAGATCGTTCAACGGCTCCTGCACGGCGGCCGGGATGATGCCGACGCTGTTGGCGGCGACCAGCGCGGCAAAGGCGATGACGAACCCCGGCAGCGGAAATGGTTTCTTGCCGCCGGAAGCATTGGCGTTTCGGAACACCAGCGACAGCGTCAGAATGACGGGCGCCAGCATGGCCACGCGGAACAATTTGACAAAGGTCGCGGTATCGCCGGTTTGCTCGGACATGCTGTAGCCGGCGCCGACGACTTGAGCCACGTCGTGAATGGTTCCGCCCAAGAAGATGCCCGCCTGCTCGGGATCGAGCGAAAACGCGCCGACGATCAGCGGGTACAGGATCATCGCCACCGTGCTGAGCGTGGTCACGGCGATAACCGTGAAAATGCTGTTGCGCTCGGTGAACTCGTTCTTTGGGAGCACGGCGGCCAGCGCCAGCGCGGCGGAGGCGCCGCAGATAGCGACCGCGCCGCCGGTGAGGATGCCGAAGCGCCAGCCGCGGCCGCAAAGCCGCGCGAAAACGAGGCCGCTCAGCGTTGTCACCGTGACGGCGAATACGACGATGGCGATAGGCGCCACCCCGAGGTTGACGATCTGGTCGACGCTGATCCGAACGCCCAGCAGCGCCACGCCGACGCGCAGCACGGTTCGCGATGAGAACTCGATGCCGGCCGCGCACTTTCCTTCGCCGGAGAGAAAGTTGAAGGCGATCCCGAGCAAAAGGGCGAATAGCATCGCCGGGCCGCCATAGTGCTCGGAGAGGAAGGTCGCGGCAATGGCCAGGACCGCCGCGACCAGGAGGCCGGGGAAAATTCGGGGGACGGCCCGCCGTGTCCCTGAAACGAGCCGATCCACGGCATTGGACTTGGTCGCTCGATCGCTCAATGGTGAGTTGGTCATACGGGGTTTCTCCGCAAAAGGCTGGATGGCCTACGTTCCTCGCCGCACTTCGGTCCGGCGCCCGGCCAACTCCAGAAGCTCCGCATGGACCGCGGATGTAAGGACGATCCCGGTCTCCCGGGCGGCCCCGCGTTTCTCCTGCTTGCGAGCGCCCGGAAGGCGCGTTCCCGGCTGCTCCGTTACGGCGGCAACGAGCTCTTCCAATCGATTCGAGAATGTGCCGCCCGAGAGCGCATGCGGATCGAAGCCGATCATCAGATGTCCAATCGACGGCGGATCGCCCTCGGCGGTGAAGAACGAAGACGCCTGAAAGCCGAAATTGCCGCCGGTCAGCGCCGCGGCGAGGATCTCGACAATCAGAACCAATGCCGCTCCCTTGGCGTCTCCTATCGGCAGCATCGTTCCGCCGAGCGCGGCCTTTGCGTCCCTGGTCGGGTTGCCATCCGCGTCGAGCGCCCAACCTTCCGGGATCGGCTCGTTGCGTTTGGCCGCGACCATGATCTTGCCCCGCGCGACCTTGCTAAGGCTGAGATCGATCACCAGGGGACGGGAATCGCGGCGCGGCGCCGCGAAAGCGATCGGATTGGTGCCGAACACCGCCCTCCGCCCGCCCCACGGCGCGATCGCCTCGGGGCTGTTGGAAAACAGAAGACCGGCGATGCCGGCGTCGGCAAGGCGCTCGCCATGATACCCGGCGACCCCGAAATGATGAGAGTTGAACACCGCCGCCACGGCCACGCCCATGGCTTTCGCCCGCCGCGCGACAGTCTCGACCGCGAGATCCATCGCCGGGTACGCGAATCCGTTGCGCGCATCGATCCGGACGGCCGCCGGCGTTAGGTCGATCACCTTGGGAACGGCATGGCCAGCCACCTTGCCGCTCTTGGCCTGGGCCGCGTAAGATGAGAGGCGAGACAGGCCATGGCCGCTTTGACCATCGATCTCGGCGGCGACCAGAGCCCCGGCCACGGAACGGGCATTGACCTCGCTGGCGTCGTGGGCGACGAGAATGTCGACGGCGAGGTTTTCGACGTCTTGGGGAGGCAGGGTCACCGAGTTCATGGCCGTTGCTCCAAGGCCTCGCGCACGTTTTGGGCGGTGACCGCGGAAACGCGAACATTGGATTCCTCGGTCACTCCGGCGATATGCGGCGTGAGAACAAGGTTCGGCACGCCGTCGAAGACACCGCCGTCCTTGAGGGGCTCTTGCTCGAAGACGTCGAGCATGGCGCCGCCCAGGTGCCCCGCCTTCAGCGCGCCGGCCAACGCCCGTTCGTCGACGACGCCGCCGCGCGCCGTGTTGATCAGCACCGCGTGCCGTTGCATTTTCTCGATGGCGCCGCGACCGATGAGATTGCGGGTCTGTTCCGTCAGCGGGACATGGAGGCTGACCGCGTCCGATGCGCGCAGCACCTCATCGAGGTCCGCCGGATCGACGCCATGGTCACGCCACACCGGCGAGTCCGGCGACACGAAGCGGTCGGTCGCCACGACGCTCATGCCCAGCGCCTTGGCGCGAACGGCAACGTCCCTGGCGATTCCGCCGAAGCCGACGAGACCCAGGCGCTTGCCGTCGACCTCGCGGCCGATCAGCGCATTGCGTGGCCACGCCCCTCGGACCATGTCGGCGTTCGCATGGTAGGCCCCGCGCAACAGCATGAGCAGACCGGCGATCACATACTCCGCGACGGCGAGATTGTTGGCGCCGGTTGCCGGGAAGACGGCGATGTCACGCCGCCGGCACGCCTCCACATCGATGTTGTCGAGCCCGACCCCCAGGCGGCAAACGGCGATCAGCTTCGGCGCGGCCCGCAAAACGGAATCCCGAACCTGCGTGCGGTTGCGGACGATCAGCGCGCGGCAGCCGCCGATCGCGGCGATGAGGTCGTCGGCTCGGTCCACCAGGTCGGGATCGTAGAGAACGTCGAAATCCGCCTTGAGACCGTTCACCGCGGCCTCGTCCATGAACTCGGAGATCACAATCGTCGCCATCGCGCGTATCCTCGGTTGTTTCAGCCGAACATCGTTCCCATGGGAAGAGGAACCTGGAGCAATCCCGCGAAAAGTCCGTAGAACCCGGCGACGATGCCGACGCAGGTGACACTGAAAAGGGCCAGGCGGCGCCGTGTCCAGGGATCGAACATGGCCAGCGCCATGATCGCGACGAACGCCGCGAGCCCGGACAGGAAGAACCCGAGATACGGCATGGCGGCGCTCGCCGCCACCATCGCCAGCACCAACCCGACGCGCCTCGGCGTCGAGCCCGGCTCCGGCGCCTCCGCGGCGGCGCCCGGACGCACCGCTTTCACGATGACCAGGGCCAGCGACAAGACGATCAACGTTATCGCGATGGTCCGCGGGAACACGTAGGAGTCGACATCCACGTAGGTCGTCGTGTCATAGATGACGACCACGCCGAGAATGATGAACAAGACGGCGACACCGATCGTTTTCATGTCTCTTCGAGCGTCAATCCGCGTCATTTACATCCCTCGTTTTCTTGGCCCAAAGCGGCCCTTTCCAGAACCTCGAGACGATTGGGTACAATAGGCTCAACAACGTAAACGCGACGATCGCGAGGGAGATCGGCCGGCCGAAGAACATGGACCACAGCTCCCCGGTCGCCGCGCCGATGGTCCACGCCTGCACGAAGCCCTGCTCGGCGATGCTGCCCAGGATCAGACCCAAGACGATCGGCGAGGGCGGAAAACCAAAACGATTGAGAACCCAGCTGACGACGCCGAGGATGATCATGATGACGACGTCGGAAACGCTGTTGCGGATGGCGTACGTTCCGATAATCGTCATGAAGGCGACCGTCGGGACCAGCAAGGCCTTGGGAACGGTGATGATGGTCTTGTAAGCGTAGCGGCCGATCAGCAAACCCACGGGCAACATCAGGATCGTCGCCACGAACAGGCCGATGAAGAACGTGTAGACGATCGATGCGTCTTCGGTGAACAGATTGGGACCCGTGCGGACGCCTTGGATGAGCAGCGCCCCGAGAATGACCGCGTCGGGTGGCGTCCCGGGGATGCCCAGGACAAGCGTCGGGATCAATCCTCCGCCGACGGTCGCGTTGTTGGCGGATTCCGTGGCGACGATGCCTTGAGGCGCGCCCTTGCCGAACCGGTCCGGCTCGCGCGCCGTTCGCTGCGCCTCCGAGTACGAAATCAGCGCCGCGATCGAACCGCCGGCGCCCGGAAGGATGCCCACCAGGGTGCCGATCACCGAGCTGCGGGCAAGATTGATCTTGTCCCTCCAGAGGATGCCGACGCCTTCGCGGAAGCGGTAGCCGCGGGTTTCGGTGGTGACCTTGAGGTGGGGGTCCGGTGTTGCCACGAGGTCGATGAGTACGGGAATGCAGTAAAGACCAATCAGGGCCGAAACTACTTCGATCCCGCCCAGCAGGACATGGCTCCCAAACGTAAGACGGGTATCGGCGCTGACCTCGGCGATGCCGACGCAAGACAACAGCAATCCGAAGCAGGCGCCGATCAGGCCCTTGAGGGTGGCGCCGCGCGAGAGGGCGGCGATCAACGAAAGGCCGAAGATCGCCAGCCAGAAATACTCGACGGGTCCGAAGGCGAGGGCGATGTTGGCGAGCGGCGGCGCGAGCCCGACCAGGAACGCGGCGCCGACAAGACCGCCCGTCACCGAAGCCAAACAGGCGATGGTGAGAGCGAGGTCGCCATCGCCGCGCTTGGCCATGGGATAGCCGTCGAACGTCGTGGCGATGGCCGAGGGGGTGCCCGGCGTGTTGAGCAGGATAGCGGAGTAGGCGCCGCCGTAGATCGCCCCCGTGTAAATCGCCCCCATCAAGATCAGCGCCGCCGTCGGAGACATCGAGAAGGTCAACGGAACCAGGACGGCAACCGCCATGGTCGCGGTCAGGCCGGGCAGCGAGCCCACCACGGTCCCCGCCACGACACCCAAGAGCGCGAGGAGGAGGTGGAACGGGTGAAGGGCCGCGAGCAGATAATCGATACTGGTCATTGCCCCGAGCCCCTGTTGCCCGCTATTCGACGAGGCCGCCTTGTTTCGCGACCTTCTCGAAGATAACCTTCTGCTCCTCCATGAAAGCCGGCACCTTGTCGTAGGTGACGTCGATCACGACAAAGCCGCCGTCCTCCATCTTCTTCTTGAACTCCGGGTCGTCGTTGATCTCCTGGATCATCGCCGAGATCCGCTGGCGGAGTTCTTCCGGCGTCGACTTCGGCACGGCGACCCCCCGGTAAGCCCCGCCAACGAGGTCGAAACCGAGTTCCTTGAATGTCGGCACATCGGGGAACTTGGGATGCCGTTCCTCCATGGCGACGGCCAACAGACGGGTGTTGTCATAGTTGGCCGCGACGGTGGTGTAGCCCCACTCCGCCCGCACCTGATCGCCCAGCAAGGCGGTCACGGCCGCGCCCGTTCCCTTGAAGGGCACGTAGGTCGTCGTGATCCCGGCCATGTCGTCGAAGCGAACCTGCGCGATGTGGTTGGAAGTTCCCTTTCCGGACCCCGCCATGGTGACCTTGCCGGGCTCCGCCTTGGCGGCGTCGATGAGGTCCTGAAGGGTCTTGAACGGGCTGTCCGCGCGAACGACGATCGCATCGGGGGTGTAATGGAACATGTGAACGGTGGTGATGTCTTCGGTCTTGAAGCCCACGTCCTTCTGCATCGGCTTCACGATAATGTGGGGAAGGTTGACGCCCATGATCGTGTAGCCGTCCCCCGGCATTGAATTCAGCTGCGCCCAGGCCACGGCGCCGCCGCCGCCAGGCTTGTAGGTGATCACGAAGTTCTGTTTGAATTTGTCGAGAAAGAACGGCTGCTGAAACCGCGCGGTGATGTCGGACTCGCCGCCCGGGCCAAATGGAATAATGTAGGTGACCGCCCTATCCGGGTAGTCGGCCGCGTACGCCGCCGACGTCACCGGCAGCATGGCTACAGCCATAATTGCGGAAAGGATGCGTCGTCGTGAGATATACATTGTTTCCTCCTTTTGTTTCGCCATTCGCGGCTCTTGCCTGGCCGGTTCCGGCGGGGACCATGAGGTGTGGAGTTAGGCGCGGGGAGCCGCCGTTGGCGCTTCCCCGCGCTCCATCACGCGCTTCTGTACAGCTTGGTCATCACGTATTCACGGTGACCGAGCGCTTCCGCCGCGGTTAGACGGCCGTTGCACGTCCGCAGTGTGCAATCGATCAACTTGTCGCCCGCCTCCTCCATGCTCATTTCGCGCCGCAGAATGCCAGAGACGTCCACGTCGATATGCTCGCTCATCGTTCGCGCCGTCATCGGATTGGCGGTCAGCTTGATGACCGGTTCGATGGGATTGCCGATGACGTTGCCCTGGCCGGTGGGAAACAGGTGAACGACGAAACCGGCCGCCGCCTGCAATGTCACGCATTCCGCGGCCGCCGAGGACGTGTCCATGAAGTAAAGACCTGGCCCTTTCGCAGGCATTTCCGCCGGTTCGAGCACGTCGATGAATTTAGCGACCTTGCCGATCTTCTGCAGGTTGCCGAAGGCTTTTTCCTCGATCGTCGTCAGGCCGCCGGCGATGTTGCCCTTGGTCGGCTGGCTGTCCGACAAGTCGCTTGTCTTGTTGGGCTCGATGACCTCGTCCATGTAGGCCTGCCAGGTGTCGAGGAACTTCTGTCCAATTTCCGGCGTCGCCGCGCGCGTGGCGCACACTTTTTCGGCGCCGGTGAGCTCGGACGTCTCGCCGAAGCACGTGGTCGCGCCGGCGCCATCGAACTTGTCGATCAGATTGCCGACGGTGGGGCACGACGCGAGACCGGACGTAGTGTCGGACTCACCGCATTTAGTCGACACCCAAAGCTCGTTGATGGAGCACTCCTCGCGCTGCTTCTCGGTCGCCCACTGGACGAACTCCTTGGCCTTGCGCGACGCCGACGCAATGGTGTTGATGTCGCCATTGCCCTCGATGGCGAAGCCCTCGACCGGCTTGCCCGTTTCGGCGATGCCGTCGACCACCCGTTGCGTCCACACCGGCTCGATGCCGATGACGACGCAGGCCGCGACATTGGCGTTGGCGCCGGTACCGATCAGCGTCCGGAAATGAACTTCCAGATCCTCGCCGAACTGCAGCCGGCCATAGGCATGCGGAATGGCGAGGGTGCCCTTGATGTTGTTGGCGACCGCTTCGCAGGCGGCGTTGGACAAGTCATCGAGCGGAAGAATGACGACGTGATTGCGGATGCCGATGCGGCCGTTTTCCCGCCGATATCCCATGAAGTTCCAGTCGTTCATGATTACCACCTCTTGGTCTTGGCGTTGTGGACGTGGACGTGGTGACCCTTGCCGACTTCGGCAATGAGTTTCCCAACGTCGTGCCCGTATTTCATGATGGTGTCGCCGCTCTTGAGATCAGCGACCGCGATTTTGTGGCCGAGAGGGATTGGGTCCAGTGCCTTGAGCGTGATCGTCTCGTCCTTGTCCATGACCCAACCGGTCAGATCCTGACCGGCCTTGACGTCTTCGACGACGATCACTCCCACGTTGTCGACGTGGTCGTGGACAAGGAAATGCGGTGAAGCCATTTGCGTTCTCCTTCAGATCCCCGGACAGGTTGAGGTTGCCCGGCAGGTACGATTTGGCGCGCCTATTCCGGACCCCCAACCCAGTCGTGCCGGGGTCCGGCGTTGGCGCCCTTGGTGAAATCAGGTGTTCATGAGCACGACCTTCGCCGCCGCGGAGCGGCCATGATCGAGATCGTTGAATGCCGCCGCCCCATCCGCGAGCGGACGCCGCTCAACCCATTCCAGCGATCCGAGCGCGCCGCTGGAAAGCGCCGCCACCGTCGCGCGAAGATCGACGGTCGTGTAGGTGTAGGTTCCGAAGAAAGTAATTTCGGACAGGGTCAGCTTCCGGACATCGACCGCGCCGGCGCTGTCCATGAGACCGATGTGGGCAATGACACCACCCGGCTTGGCGGCGGATATAGCGGCCGGTCTGGTCTTTTCTCCGCCAACGGCGTCGATCACGAGATCGTATCCGTTCGCGTCGGGCCCCGGGCCGTTGATCGGATCGTACACCCGGCACGCTCCGGTCGCTTCGGCGGTCGCCAGGCGCAAGGCATTGGTGTCTCCCAGGAGGATGTCTCGGCATCCATGGCTCTTCAGAAACAACGCCGCCAGCAACCCGACGGACCCGCCCCCGATCACCATCGCCCTGGTTTCGGCGACTGGCCGATGGAGAATTCTTTCGGCCAGGACGATGGCATGCAGGGCTGTCGCGCCCGGCTCCGTCAGGGCGGCATGAACGGGGTCCATGTCATCGGGAATGGGGATCAAGTTGCGCTCCGGGATGGCGATCCGTTCGGCGAAGGCGCCCGGACAATTCATCCCGATCAGCTCTCGTTTTTGGCAAAGATTGGAACGGCCGCCACAGCAGTCGTCGCAAACGCCGCATGTCATCAGCGGATTGAGCACGACGCGCCGGCCCTCCAGGGCGCCGATCACGACAATTCCGCACGCTTCGTGTCCGAGGATCAGCGGCGGCACGCGGCGCGGATCGTGTCCATGATAGGCGTGCATGTCCGAGCCGCAAATGCCGACAGCATCGATGCGAACCAAGGCGTCGCCCGCCCCGAGCTGTGGATCGGGCTCATCGCGATATCGCACCTCATTGGTCGCCGTATAAACGAGCGCTTTCATGTCACTGTGTTCCCATTCTCATTTTGCCGTGAAACCCCCGTCCACGAAGATCACCTGACCGGTGACGTAGTCGGACGCAGGGGCGGCCAGAAAAATCGCGGTGCCATGGAGATCTTCGAGGCGGCCGTTGCGGCCGATTGCGGTCCGTTCGGCCTGTTCCGCCGCCCGTGCCTTGTCCCCGAAAACGGGTGCGGTCAGTTCGGTCGGAAAAAACCCGGGGGCGATGGCATTGCAGTTGATCCCATGCCTCGACCACGCCTCGGCCATCGCCCGGGTCGCCTGCGCCACGCCTCCCTTCGACGCGCCGTACGGAAGGCTGTTTGCAAAGGCGCGCTCGGATTGCAGCGACGCGATGTTAATAATTCGGCCCCACCCCTTTTGCCGCATCGAAGGAACCAGCGCTCTCGCGAGAAAGAAGGGCGTCGCCAGGTTGATGGCGATGGTCTGGTCCCAGCTTTCCGGCGTGATTTCCTCGACCGGCTGACGCAGGTTGATGCCGGCGGCGTTGACGAGGATATCGGGGCCGCCGAACGGCTTCGAGATAGCCGCCGCAACCTCATCGAGAGCGGCGTAAGCGGCCAAATCGGCCGCGACTGCCGCCGCCTTTCCTCCGGTTTTCTCGATGGCGGCCACGGTGCCCGCCAAGGCCTCGGCGCGGCGGGCGACGACGACGACCGACGCTCCCGCCGAGGCGAGGGCGGTGGCGATGGCCTGCCCAACCCCCGAGCTGCCGCCCGTGACCGCCGCCACCCGGCCCTTCAGGTCAAAAAGATCCGGCATCGCCCCGACCTGCACCTACACCTGAAGTTCGAAGTGGTCTTGCGGGAAGTACTTGGCAAGGCGAATGTCGCCCGTGCGCGCGTGCGCTTCCATGCCCTCCAGTCGGGACACCCGGGCTGTCACCGCCGCCACCTCGCGGTTGGCCTCGCGAGTCATCCGCTGCGTGGTCACCACCTTGATGAATTTGTGGACCGACAGGCCGCCGGTGTAATGGCCCGCGCCCTTGGTCGGCAGGATGTGGTTGGTGCCCGAGCACTTGTCGCCGAAGGCGACCGTCGTCTCCTCGCCGACGAACAGGGACCCATAGTTGCGGAGCCGGCCGACATACCAATCGAGGTTCTTGGTCTGCACCTCCAAGTGTTCCGGCGCATAGTCGTCGCTCACCGAGGCGGCTTCCTCGTCGGTGTCGCAAAGAATGACCTCGCCGTAATCGCGCCAGGCGCCCTCGGCGGCTTGACGCGCAGTGTCCGGAAGCTCGGCGATGAGGCTAGGCATGCGCGCCATCACCTTGTCCGCCACGTCCCGGCTGGTGGTGATCAGCCATGCCGGGGTATCGAACCCGTGTTCGGCCTGGCCGACCAAATCATTGGCGACGACCTCCGGATCGGCCGTTTCATCGGCGATGACGAGGATTTCGCTCGGCCCGGCAAACAGGTCGATGCCGACGCGGCCGTAGAGCATGCGCTTGGCCTCGGCGACGAAGCGGTTGCCGGGGCCGACCAGGATATTGGCCTTGTTCCCGGTGAACAGCCCGAACGCCATCGCCGCGATTCCTTGGACGCCGCCGAGGGCGAGGATGTGATCCGCTCCGGCCAGGTTCATGGTGTACAGGATCGCCGGATGAACTCCGCCCCGCTCCTGGCTGGGAGCCGAGCATGCGACCACATTGCGGACGCCGGCGACTTTCGCCACGCTGATGCTCATGATGGCGGACGCGACATGCGCATACCGGCCTCCCGGCACATAGCATCCGGCGGTGTCCATGGGGATCAGCTTCTGCCCGGCCCAGAGACCGGGGCTGAGCTCGGTTTCGAACTCCTGAATGCTCTTCAATTGCTGCTCGGCAAATCCGCGCACCCGGTCATAGGAGAATTTCAGGTCGTCCTTGAGCTGCTGGGGCACCCGCGCCGCCGCCGCCTCGATAGACTCCTTCGAGACCACGATCTCGCCGTCCCACTTGTCCAATTTCACGCCGTACTCGCGCACCTTATCCTCGCCGCCCTCTTCGATCTCGGACAACATCCCGGCGACGATCTTGCGTGTTTCGTCTTCGCCCGTCGCCGCGGTCTTCGACGCCTTCTTCAGATATTGAACAGCCATTTCTCTCTCCCTTGGGTTCGGATTTAAAAGTTGTCGTTTCGTGTTAGTTCAGCGCCCATAACGACAATTCGGGAATGAACGCGAGCAGTAGAACCACGAAAAGCATGGCAATCACGTAAGGCACGGCCTTTGCGGCGATGGGCAAAATGGACGTTCCCGTCAGTCCGGAGACAACGAACAGATTGAGTCCGAGCGGCGGGGTGATGAAGCCGACGCCCAGCGCCGTTACCATCATGATGGAGAAGTGGATGTCATTCATGCCGATCTCGCGGGCCAGCGGCAACAGGATCGGTGAAAGGATGACGATGTTCGGCGTGGTCTCCATCACGCAGCCGGCGATGATCAGGATGGCGATCATGATGAGGACGATCATCGTCCGGTCGTCGGTGAGCGACGTCATCGCACTGACGAACCCCTGAGGAATATCGAGAACGGCGAGCGTCTGGGCCAGCGGCAGCGACAGCGCGATGATCGGCAGGATGACACCGTTCACCCGCGCCGACGTCTCCAGCATCTTGGGGAAATCACTGAGTTTCAGCGTCTTCTGAAGAAGCCCGATGACGATGGTGGTGACCACGGCGACGGCGGCCGCTTCGGTCGGGGTGAAAGCCCCCGAGTAGATGCCGCCCAGAATGATGATGGGGACCAGCAAAGCGTATCGGCCATCGACGATGGACTTCACCCAGCGTTTGAACGAGAACCCCGCATCGGCGCTCTCGTATCCGCGGATCCTGTTCATTACGATGTTGGTGATCATGATCGAGAGCATGATCATCAGACCGGGAATCGCCGCGGCCAGGAAGAGGGTCGACGCGGAGATGCCGAGGACCAGTCCGATGATGATGTAGGCGATCGACGGCGGGATCAGGATGCCCGTACAGGAGCCGGACGCGACGAGGGCGCACGCGTAGGCCTGGGGATAGCCTGCTCGAACCAGCCGGTGGATGGTCATGCGGCCAACGGCGGCGGCCCCCGCCGCGTCGGAGCCGGAAATGCACGCAAAGAAGCCGCAGCCGAGGACGGTGGCGGTGCCGAAACCGGCGCGAAAGCCGCCCGTCGTGGATTCGGCGATGTCGAGCAACTTGTCGGAAAGGCCCGTTCGCACCAACACGTCGCCGGTCAAGATGAACAAGGGCACCGCGATCAGAGCGAACGCGTCGATGCCGTCGAAAAGCGATTCCCCGACCAAGGAGAGCGGCAAAACCTCGGTCAGCACCAGCATCGCCACCGCCCCCAGCCCTAGCGCCACCCAGACCGGCACGGCAAGAGCGATCAACAGGATCATTCCGAAGAGGGGAACGTAGAAATCCCATCCCAGTTCCAACGTCGATTGCTGCATGAGGTATTGCTGAAGCATGACAACTCCTAGTCGAAAAGTTTCTCGCCTTCGTAGACGGCCGTACCCGTTCGAATGCCGTTCAGATCGCGCCAGATCGACTGCAACAGGCGGAAGGTCATCAAGGAAAAGCCGAGGGGTACGGCCGTCAGGAACCACGCTTGACTGATACGCAGGCCATGGGTCACCGAGCCGAATTTGATCGAGGTGATGATCGGCTCCAGGGACCAATAGAGCGCAATGACGGCGAGGATGAGCGTGGCGATGTCACCGAACAGGTAGATCGCGCTTTTCACACCGGGAGGCACATAGTGCAGGATGACGTCGATGCGCATGTGCGCCCGATTGCGGATGGCGGCCGCCGCCCCGATCCAGACGAGATAGATGAAGGCGTAGCGAGCGACCTCCTCGCCCCAGATCGATGAGTAGGAGAGGACGAAGCGCCGGATCACCTCCATCGCGATGGTGACGACGATGGTGGAGTACAGGACGAGCAGCAACCAGCGCTCACCGTCCCGGTCGACTTTGGCAAGAAAACCCCGCATGGCGGCCTCTCATTGTCGAATGACGGTCATGATGCCCGTCTGGCGACCCCGCCCAAGCGGGGGGCCGCCCCAACGTAACGATCAAACGTCGTGGACGTAGTAACGGCCTTGTGTGTTGGCCGCTTCGAGCAATGCGTCGAACTTGGCGGTCGATCCCGCCAACTCTTTCTTGAAGTCATCCCAGACCGGCAGTTGATGGCCCGCCGTGGCGATCCATTGCTCCATCTCCGCCGGCGTCGGCGCATAAAACTGGACGCCGCCCTTGCTCAGTTCGAACATGGCGTAGGCTCTTGCCGCCGGGACCTTCGCCAGGTTTTGCTGGGAGGTAATCTCACTGGCGAATTCGATGCCTTCCTGGACGTCGCCGGGCAGGCCGTTGAACCATTCCAGATTGCACGAGTACACCTGGGAATCCGGGACGGCGCGGTTGAAGGTGACCCACGAGAGGACGTCCTTGAAGCCGAATACGTAGAGCGCCTCGACCGACGGATCGAGTGCGTCGGCCACTCCCTGTTTGATGGCGGAGGTGGTTTCACCCCAGGCGATCGGCGTCGGATTGGCTCCGAGCAAGCGATAGAACTGACTCAGGATTTCCGAGCCCGGCACGCGGAACTTGATGCCATGCATCTGATCCGGCGTCTTGATCGGACCTTCGGTACCTTTCCGCAAGGCGACGACGCGGGGATCGATGACGACGTACCAGAGCGGCTTGAAACCCTTTTCTTGAACCTTGGGGTTGACCTCGTCGGCCCACGTTTTCGAGTTGACGAGGTTGACGAACTTCTGGTTTTCGCCGCACCAGTAGGGAATATTGATCACGTCGACGATCGGGGCGAACGCCGCGAAGTTCGAAAGCGAATGCTGCGCCGCCTCGATGGTGCCGTTCTGGACCTTGGTGACCAGCGCCCCGCCGGTGCCGAGTTGTCCGCCCGGCGAGAGCTTGACGTACACTTGGCCATTGGTCGCGTTTTGGACGTTTTCCTTGAAGTCAAGCTGCATGATCGGATAACTGCGCGAGGCGCCCAAGATATACGCCGTCGCCACGTTCATGGTGTATTTCGCGGCTTTCTCGCGTTCCCTGTCCTCATTGGCCATCTGCGCCGCCGCGTCCCGAGACACGAGAACACCAGCCGCCCCGGCCACGACCGCCGCCGTGAATCCGAACTTGCTCGCGATCGCCAAGAAGTGGCGGCGTTCTTCCGATTGCACCGTATTTGCACGATCTTTCCCGGACATGTTTTTTTCTCCCTCTCTCTCGTTTATTTCGTCTCATTCCAAGGACTGCTCAATGACTCGCTCTTCCGCCTGCTTCTCCTTGCTGAGAGTCCCGATCACGAAACAGATCGTGGCGGCGAACAGGGCGAGAAATTCCGGCACGTCACCGGCCGACATCGGCTCGCTCGCGCCCATCAGCGCGGACGCCTTGCCGACCAGAACGTTGGCGAGGTACAGGCCGAAGAAGAGCGCGGACGCCACCAAGGCCCAGCGCCCAATCCCGTTGCGTGTCGTCGACATGCTATGTTCCTTTGTTCGACGTGCGCCTGTAAGCGCTTACATTTTTTATGTAACATGCCCTGATTTGCGATGTCAAGGGCCCAATCGAAGCACGGTTGACAGAGTGGCATAACCCTGATAAGTCAAAGAGATAATGATAAGATGATTGCGTGCCAGCATGGATCAATTGCTTCAGTCAAAAAGAAATCGTTTACAAAAACCCAAGGCTCGACTCTCCTACATTGCGGGAGGTAGCGACACGTGCGGGCGTTTCGACGGCAACGGTTTCGCGAGCGCTCAACACACCCGGTTCGGTTCGTCCGGCGCTGCGCGAAAAGGTTAAACTTGCGATCGAAGAACTCGGATACGTGCCTCACGGCGCGGCGCGCGCCCTAGCATCGCAAAGGACCAGGACCATAGGGGCGGTCATCCCGACGATCGACAACGCGATTTTTTCGAGAGGGGTGCAGGCATTCCAACGCCGCCTTCGCGAGGCTGGCTACACCTTGCTTCTCGCGACGTCCGAGTACGACATCGACCGCGAACGGGAGCAGGCTGAAACCCTCGTTGCGCGGGGTGTGGACGGAATGCTGCTTGTGGGGCAAACGCACGCTCCCGAGGTGTGCGAGCTGCTTCTGGACAAGAACATACCTTATGTTCAGACCTGGGTGTTCGATGAGTCGAGCGATCATCCTTGCGTTGGCTTCGACAACCGGGAAGCGGCGCGTCGGATCGCCACGTATTTGCTTGAGATCGGGCACCGGGACATCGGCATGATCGTGCCCGTCACCACCCACAACGATCGCGCGACGGACCGGATCCTTGGAGTCAGGGACGCGTTATCGGCCTACGATTGCGTGCTTCGGCGCCGATCGCCTGCTCGAATGTCCCATTTCCATTCCGCAAGCGCGCGCCTGCCAACGTGCGCTCATGTCGCGCGAGCCACGGCCCACCGCGGTCATCTGCGCCAACGACGTCTTGGCCTTGGGCGCGATGATGGAGTCTCGGGCCTTGGGCATCGAGGTCCCCGGCGACGTGTCGATCACCGGCTTTGCCGATTTGGATTTCGCCGCCCATCTCGATCCCGCGTTGACGACCATGCACATCCCCAGCGAGGAAATGGGGAGATGCGCGGCGGAGTACCTGCTTGCGCGCCTGGCGGGCGAATCGGTTCCTTCGAATATGGAGTTGGAGGCGAGGTTGATCGTGAGAGGGACCACCGGCCCGCCGGCACATCGCGCGCGTCCAAGAGCCGCGCGGCGTCGTCACCTCTGACGATTTGCGGGAGGAAGGGACGCGACGCACGCCCTTTCCTCACCGCCAGCGCGCCGCCAGCGCGACACGCTTAGCCGGCGCGGCGGCGCGGCTGATTGCCGGTGGCGGAATTGGACCCGCGCCGTTTCGGTTTCGACGGCTTCAGGAACCGCACATTGGAGAGATCGCCGCCGGCCTTGCGGGGAGCGTCGGCCGAGGGACGACGGCGCTTGTCTTGCCGTGGCGGAGGCGCCGCCCGGTCCTGCCGATCTTGCCGGTCCAGGTGTTCCCGATTGGGGTTCGCGCCCCGTTCAGATCTTGCGCCCGCGGATCCACCGTTGCGGCGGTCCTCCGTCACCAGACGCTGGCGGATCAGGGTTTCGATGCCGCGAAGGTGGGCGCGCTCGCTGGAATCGCAGAACGATATGGCCACGCCGGCGGCGCCGGCCCGGGCGGTGCGGCCGATGCGATGGACATAGCTTTCGGGAACGTTGGGCAGCTCGAAGTTAACCACGTGGGTGACGGCGTCGACGTCGATGCCGCGCGCCGCAACGTCGGTGGCCACCAGCACCCGGGTGCGGCCCGCCTTGAACCCGTCCAGCACCCGCTGGCGTTGGGACTGGCTCTTGTTGCCGTGGATCGCCTCGGCGTGAATGCCGGACGCGCCCAGGCCGCGCGCCACCTTGTCGGCGCCGCGTTTGGTGCGGGTGAACACCAGCGCCCGGCGCATGGCCTTGTCGGCGAGCAATTCCGCCAGCAACGCCGGTTTCTGCCCGGCGTCCACGAACATCACCCGCTGCTCGACCCGCTCGACGGTGGTGGCCTCGGGGGTCACCGCCACCTGTTGCGGATTGTTCAACAGCTCGCCGGCCAGTTTGCGGATGTCCCTGGGCATGGTGGCCGAAAAGAACAGCGTCTGGCGTTCCGCCGGGAGCGCGGCCACCACTTTGCGGATGGGCTGAATGAAGCCCATGTCCAGCATCTGGTCGGCCTCGTCGAGGACGAAGATCTCCACCTGGTCGAGGCGGAGGTTGCCCTGGCCGAGATGATCGAGCAGACGGCCCGGCGTGGCGACGAGAACGTCGACGCCGCGCCCCATGGCCTTGATCTGCGGGACCGCGCCCACGCCGCCGTAGACGGCCGCGCAGGTGAGGTTCATTTTCCGGCCGTAGGTCCGGAAGCTCTGGGTGATCTGGTTGGCCAGTTCGCGGGTGGGACTGAGCACCAGCGCCCGGCAGCATCGGCGCGGCGCCCGACCGGGGCGGGCGGCCAGCATTTGAAGAATGGGCAGGGCGAAGGCCGCCGTCTTGCCGGTTCCGGTCTGGGCGATGCCCAGCAGATCGCGGCCGCCGAGAACGTGCGGAATGGCCTGGGCTTGAATGGGGGTGGGGGTGTCATACCGCTCGGCGGCGAGCACGTCGAGGATCGGTCGGTCGAGGCCGAGGTCGGAAAAACTTTTCAAAAAAGGTAATCTTTCGGTTGGAGCCACGCGACAGGCGAACGCCGGAACAACACCGGGCATGCGAGTGCCGCTTGTGAACACTAAATTCGGGAGACGCCCCGCGTGGCCTGGGCAGTCGTATGAAAAACAAAAAGGCGTTCGGCAGGACAAGAGCTTGTGGAACCAAGCCTTGTTTACGCGGCCGGAACGCCATGCGCCGTGCTAACGGCTGAGGCTTATGTGGACCTCCCGCGCCCATAAGTCAAGGAGAACAGGAATTTAGCGCTTCTCTACCGTTTGCTGCGCGGGGCCACGGGGGCCCGGAACGACAGCAAGCTCACCGCGAACAGCCCCCCCGCGGCGACCACGATGGACGGACCCGACGGCGTGTCCAGATGAAGCGACCCCTGCAATCCGAGAATCACGGCGCCGGCGCCGATACCCGCCGCGATCATCGCCATCTGCTCGGGCGTTCGCGCGAAGCGGCGCGCCGTGGCGGCGGGAATGATCAGCAGCGATGTGATCAGCAGCACGCCCACGAGCTTCATGGCCAGCGCGATCACCAGGGCGATCAACAGCATGAAGATCATCTTCGCCCGCAATGCCGGAACGCCCTCGGCGCGCGCCAGATCCTCGTGGACCGTCGATGCCAGCAACGGCCGCCAGATAACCGCCAGGGTGGCGAGGATCGCCGCTCCGCCGGCGTAGATCCATAGAATGTCCCATTTGGTGACGGCGAGGATGTCGCCGAACAGATAGCTCAGAAGATCGAGCCGCAGCCACGCCATCAGCCCGATGGCGACGAGGCCCAGCGACAGCGCCGAATGCGACAGGATGCCGAGCAGGGTGTCGCTCGAGAGCCACGGACGTTGTTGCAGCGAAATCAGGATGAGCGCGATGGCCATGGTCACGGCGATGACGCCGACGGTGGGCTGGATGTCCACCAGAAATCCGAGCGCCACGCCGAGCAGCGCCGAATGGGCCATGGTGTCGCCGAAGTAGGCCATCCGCCGCCAGACGATGAAGCACCCGAGCGGTCCGGCGACGAGCGCGACGCCCACGCCGGCGACGAGCGCGCGGACGAAAAAATCATCGAGGGTCATGCGCTGCCGTCCTTTACGGAGACTGGTGGCTCGGATTCGCGGTCGCCGCCGCCGAGGGGAACGACGCTCCCCGCGATGGTGTGCGCGTGATCGTGATGATGGGTATAGACGGCAAGGGCCTGGGCCGCCCGGGCGCCGAACATCCGGATATATTCAGGATGCTGGCCCACCGTCTCGGCGGTTCCGGCGCAGCACACATGGGCCATGGTGTCGCCGAAGTAGGCCATCCGCCGCCAGACGATGAAGCACCCGAGCGGTCCGGCGACGAGCGCGACGCCCACGCCGGCGACGAGCGCGCGGACGAAAAAATCATCGAGGGTCATGCGCTGCCGTCCTTTACGGAGACTGGTGGCTCGGATTCGCGGTCGCCGCCGCCGAGGGGAACGACGCTCCCCGCGATGGTGTGCGCGTGATCGTGATGATGGGTATAGACGGCAAGGGCCTGGGCCGCCCGGGCGCCGAACATCCGGATATATTCAGGATGCTGGCCCACCGTCTCGGCGGTTCCGGCGCAGCACACATGCTGGTTGAGGCAGAGGATCCGGTCGGACGCGGCCATGACCACGTGAAGATCGTGCGAAACCATCAGAATTCCGCAGCCGCGCCGATGACGCAGCGTGCCGATCAATTCATAGAGAGCGGCCTCGCCGGCGAAGTCGACCCCCTGAACGGGCTCGTCGAGAACCAGGAGGTCGGGATCGACAAGCAGGGCGCGGGCCAGCAGAACCCGCTGCAATTCGCCGCCCGACAGGGTCTGCACGGCGGCGTCGATCAGATGCGCGACGCCCGTTTCCGCGAGCGCGGCCTCGATGGCCGGGCGGGATCGCCGGACCGTCAGCGTCATCAGTCTCGCAACGGTCAGGGGCAGCACGGGATCGATCGGAAGCCGTTGCGGAAGGTACCCGACGCGCAGTCCGTCGCGTCGTTTGAGCGTTCCCGCGTCCGGTTTGACAAGACCGAGCAGTATCCGCAGCAACGTCGTCTTTCCGGCGCCGTTCGGACCGATGACGGTCACGATCTCACCCTGTCGAACGGATACGCTCACGTCGCGCAGGAGGGTTAGGAAACCATAGCCGAGTGACAGACCCTCGCCGGCGATCAGCGCGCTCTTGTCGAACTCGGCTGCATGCTCAACCTTACACCCAGTATCGTGCGGCATCGTGATGGACGTCGAACCTCCGTGCCGGGGAATTGCAAAGTCATTATCAACGACCGTTGGTATACTGTAGCACGTTCGCCGCTGTCAGACGCAAAACGCCGTCGCTCCGAGGGGGAAGCCACTCGCGCCATGCTTCGAAAACTCCCAGAAATCCTTCTCTTGAGCGTGAGCGCCTGGGCATCGGCCGCCGGGACGGCCGTGGCCGGTGTCCCGAACGTGGTGGTCAGTATCAAACCCATTCATTCGCTCGCCGCCGGCGTAATGAACGGAATCGGTGAGCCGGCGCTGTTGATCGAAGGCGGCGCCTCGCCCCACAGCTACACCCTCAAACCCTCGGAAGCGGCGTCCCTGCAGAACGCCGACGTGGTTTTGTGGGTGGGAGATGAACTGGAAACCTTTCTCGAGAAGCCGCTGCAGACCCTGCCGAGACAGGCCCGTGTCGTCGCGCTGCATGAAACCCCGGGTGTCCACCTTCTCGGATCTCGCGGGGGCGGTGCCTGGGAAATCCATGGGCAGGAGCATGAAGCGGAACAGGCGCGCCGTCATGGCGCGATGAACATGCACATCTGGCTCGATCCGACCAACGCCCAGGCCATGGTTTCGGCCATCGCCGAAACGCTGGCGGCGGCCGATCCCGACAATGCCGATCGCTACCGGTCCAATGCCGATGCGTTAATCACTAGGCTGACAGCACTGGATCGCGACCTTAGAGACACCCTGACGCCTGTCAGGAATCGGCCCTATGTGGTGTTTCACGACGCCTATCCGTACTTCGAACGCCGCTATGGATTGACGCCCGTTGGCTCCATCACGGTCGATCCGGAGCGCAAACCGGGAGCCCGCCGGGTCGGAGAGATCCGCGCGAAGATCAAGGAGACCGGCGCCGTCTGCGTGTTCAGCGAACCCCAGTTCGAATCGGCGATCGTCAACACCCTGATCGAGGGCGCCAAAGCGAAGACGGCGATCCTCGATCCGCTCGGCGCCGACATAAAGCCCGGCCCGGACGCCTATTTTCAGCTCATGCGCGCCCTCGCCGTATCCGCGCGGGATTGCCTGGCCGGTTGATCGACGCTTACCGCCGGCGGAGGGCCTGGATGGTTTGCTCCAGGGCTTGCAGAAAGCGCGAGCGGTCTTGTTTCGAGAAGCTGGGGTTGGTGCCCCTGATTTCACCGGTGTCGCGGAGATGCGCGTTGAGATCGCGCATGGCCAGCGCCATGCCGATGCTGTCCTCGGTGAATGGCTTGCCGGTGGGACCGAGGACCGACGCGCCCCGTTTCAAGCATCGCGAGGCCAGCGGGATGTCGGCGGTGATTGCGATGTCGCCGTCGTCGATATGCTCGGCGATCCAGTCATCGGCGGCGTCGGGCCCCTCGGTCACGATGACCCGGTGAATGAGCGGGCTTTCGGCGACACGCATGCCGCTGTTGCTGACCAAGTGGATGGCCAGACCGTGGCGTTCCGCCACCCGCAGCACCTCCGCCTTCACCGGACAAGCATCGCCGTCCACATAGACTTCCAGCACCGTACCCTCGCCCGCTCAGGCGGCGCGCATGGCCTTCTTGCGTTCGTGTTCCTTGAGGAACACCTTGCGGATGCGGATGGACTTGGGCGTCACCTCCACCAGTTCATCGTCGTTGATGAACTCCAGCGCGTACTCCAGCGTCGTCTGGATGGGCGGCACCAGGATGATGTTTTCGTCGCTGCCGGCGGCGCGGATGTTGGTCAGTTGCTTGGCTTTCAGCGGATTGACCACGAGATCGTTGTTGCGCGAATGGATGCCGACGATCATGCCCTCGTAGACTTCCGTGCCCGGCGCCACGAACATGCGGCCGCGGTCCTGAAGATTGAACAGCGCGTACGCGAGAACCTTGCCGCTGGCCATGGAAACGAGCGCGCCGTTGTTGCGCTGGCCGAGATCGCCGGTGACCCTGGGGCCGTAATGCTCGAAAGCATGATACATCAGCCCCGATCCCGACGTGACGGTCATGAACTCAGGGCGGAACCCGATCAGGCTGCGGCTCGGGATGAGATAGTCGAGCCGCACCCGGCCGTTGCCGTCCGGCACCATGTCCCGCAACTCGCCACGGCGCTCGCCAAGCCGCTCCATCACCGGACCCTGATGTTCCTGGTCCACGTCCACGGTCAGGGTTTCCCAAGGCTCGCGGACCTCGCCGTCGATGACCCGGAGGATCACCTCGGGACGCGAGATGGCCAGTTCATAACCCTCGCGCCGCATGTTCTCGATCAGGATCGACAAGTGCAGTTCGCCCCGTCCCGATACCTTGAACTTGTCCGCCGACTCGGTCGGCTCCACCCGCAGCGCCACATTGTGGATCAGTTCCTGATCCAGCCGTTCGCGCAGGTTGCGGCTGGTCACATACTTGCCTTCCCGCCCGCCGAACGGCGAATCGTTGACTTGAAAAGTCATGCTGATGGTGGGTTCGTCAACCACCAGCAGCGGCAACGGCTCGACCTCCTCCGGGTCGCACACGGTATCGGAAATCTTAAGCCCGTCGATGCCGGTGAAAGCGACGATGTCGCCGGCGCCCGCCTCCTCCATCTCGATGCGTTCGAGGCCATGGAATTCGAGGATCTGCAGGATCCGGCCGCGCCGGACACGGCCGCCGGCCTCGGCGACGGTCACCTGCGCGTTCTTCCGCACGAGGCCCCGTTGCACCCGTCCGATGCCGATCACGCCCACGTAGCTCGAATAGTCGAGCGCGCTAACTTGAAGCTGCAGCGGCCCGACCGGATCCACGTCCGGGGCCGCCACCCGGGCGACGATGGTTTCGAACAGCGGTGTCATGTCGCCGCTACGGACCTTGGAGTTGGTGGACGCCCACCCCTCGATGGCCGATGCATAGATCACCGGAAAGTCCATTTGTTCGTCGGAAGCGCCGAGACGGTCAAATAAATCAAACGTCTGATCCACCACCCATTCGGGCCGGGCGGCGGCGCGGTCCACCTTGTTGACCACGACGATGGGGCGAAGTCCCAACTGGAGAGCCTTCCGGGTCACGAACGTGGTCTGCGGCATGGGCCCCTCGACCGCGTCCACCAGCAGCAGCACCGAGTCCACCATCGACAGGCCGCGCTCCACCTCGCCGCCGAAGTCGGCGTGGCCCGGCGTGTCGACGATGTTGATGCGCCAGTCCCGCCAATTGATGGACGTGTTCTTGGAGAGGATGGTGATGCCCCGTTCACGCTCCAGATCGTTGGAGTCCATGACCCGCTCGGACGTGTTGCCGCGGACGCCAAACGTCCCCGACTGGCGCAGGAGCTGATCCACCAGGGTCGTCTTGCCGTGATCCACGTGGGCGACGATGGCGATGTTTCTAAGAGATTGGATAGACTTGACCATATGTGCTTCGGTTCCAGAGAGAATTTGCGTACTTATAAGTGCAAAAGATGAAGATTCGCTACTTTTATTTGACGATCCGGATATGCGCCGAGCGGAGAGCGGCGACCGAGGTTCAGGGTACGTCCGTTTGCGCCCGATCCCAGGCTTCCTGCGAGTTCATCCACGTCTGCTCGGCGTTCGCCAGCTCTTTCTCCACTTGACCCAGCCGGTTTTGCAGATCGATCAGCGTGCGATTGTCGCCCTCGTATAATGTAGGATCGGCCATGGCTTCAACCAACCGGCCCTTTTCGGATTCCAGTTTGGCGACCCGGGTTTCGGCCTGGGTCAGCTTCTGTTTCAGCGGCGCCAGCGCGTCGCGCCGCTGGGCCGCCTCTCGGCGCTGCTGCTTCTTGTCTTGCGCGCTTGCCTCGCCATTGGCGAGCTTGGTCTTACCGTTAGCATTGTTGCCGGCGCCCAGCAACAACGACCGATAGTCGTCCATGTCGCCGTCGTACGGTTTGACACCGCCGCCGTCCACCAGCCAGAAGCGGTCGGTGGTCAGCTCGATGACGTGCGGATCGTGACTGACGATGACCACGGCGCCTTGATAGGCGTTGATCGCCTGGATCAGCGCCTGACGCGAATCGATGTCGAGGTGGTTGGCCGGTTCGTCGAGCAACAGGATGTGGGGCCGGGCGCTGGTCATCAGCGCGAACAGCAACCGCGCCTTTTCGCCGCCCGACAGATCGGCGACCTTGGTTTCCGCGCGCGCTTGCGTGAAGCCGAAGCGGCCGAGCTGCGTTCTAATGGCAACGGGCAGATCGCGCGGCCGCCGGCGCGCCAGTTCGATGAACGGCGTGGCCTCCACGTCCAACTCATCGGTCTGGTGCTGGGCGAAGTATCCCACGCGCAGCTTCCCCGACTTGACCACGTCGCCCGCGAGCGGCCCGAGCCGGCCGGCCAGCAGCTTGATCAAGGTCGATTTGCCGTTGCCGTTGGCGCCCAGCAAAGCGATGCGGTCATCGGCGTCCAGACGCAGCGACAGGTTGCTCAGCACCGGTTTGCCGTCATAGCCGACGCTGACCGAGTCCAGGCTATACAGCGGCGGGGGCAGCGGATCGGGATCCGGAAAGTCGAATGTGACCCCGGCCTCGTCCCGATGCTCGGCGATGGGTTCCATGCGTTCGAGCATGCGAATGCGCGATTGCGCCTGACGGGCCTTGGTGGCCTTGTAGCGGAACCGATCCACGAACTTCTGGATCTGGGCGCGCTGAATCTCCTGTTTGGCGCGCATTTTTTCGTTCTGTTCCAGGCGCTCGCGCCGGGTGCGCTCGAAGCGGTCATAGCCGCCGCGATAGAGCGTCAGCTTGGAATGCTCCAGATGCAGGATTTCATCCACCGCCCGGTTCAGCAAGTCGCGGTCGTGGCTAACCAGAAACACCGTGCCCGGGTAACGCCGAAGGTATCCCTCCAGCCACACCGTGGCTTCCAGATCCAGATGGTTGGTGGGCTCGTCCAGCAGCAACAGATCGGGCTGGGTGAACAGCAACGTCGCCAAGGCAACGCGCATGCGCCACCCGCCAGAAAATTCGTCGCAGGGCCGCTGTTGAGCCGCCTCCGGGAACCCCAGGCCGGCGAGGATGCGCGCGGCGCGGGCGGGCGCGGTGTGGGCGTCCTTGTCCTGAAGACGCACGTGAATTTCGGATATTCTGTGAGGATCGGTGGCGATTTCCGCTTCCGCCATCAAACGCGTCAGTTCGCCGTCGGCGGCCAGAACCGTGTCGATCAAACTCCGCGATCCGCCGGGAGCTTCCTGGCTGGTGATGCCCACCCGCCAGCGCGACGGCATGTTGATGGCGCCTTCGTCGGCGTCCAGTTGGCCGGCGATCAGCCGCAACAAGGTGGTCTTGCCGGTGCCGTTGCGCCCCACCAGACCGACCCGGTGGCCGGTGTTGATGGCCGCGTCCGCCTGGTCCAGCAGGACCCGCGGGCCGATGCGGTATGTCAGCTTTTCGATGGTCAGCATAAGCGGGGGGTATAGCAAGCCTCGCCGCGTTGTCAAAAAAATCGTGGTTCAAAGGGCGCAGTGAACACAGCGCTCGTTGGTGGGATCGATGGCGAGGCGCTTCGCGGGGATCTTCGCCGCATTGAGTGCAACATCCGTAATCCCCGTGGGCAATGCGCTGAAGCGCTTCCTCGATCCGATGCACCCGTCCCTGGCGGCGGGCCTCCACCGCCTGCGCCATGGCCTGCACCTGCAGCGCGTCCATCCGCGACACGCGGCCCACGCTCTGCTGGTCGAGTTCCACCGGCCTCCGCTCGTCAATGGCGGCCTCGCTGGCCTCCAAAAGCTCGTCGCGCTCCGTGTCCAGGGTCTTTCTGATCTGTTCCAGGTTCAAATCCGAACGATCGGTCATGGCCGTCCTCCGTTCGTCGAGGGAAACCGTTCATTTCGCGGATCTCCATTGGGCCAGCAATCGGCTATGCTGTCACGATAAATCGGAGAAACATCATGACCTCAGCCACGGGATTTCACGTCCGGTTCCCCGGAGGCCGAAGCAAGGCCCTTTCCGTGAGCTACGACGACGGCAGCGAGCACGACCGCCGGCTGGTGGCCCTGTTCAATGCCTATGGCATCCGCGGAACGTTTCACCTGAATTCGGACTCGCTGGGACATGAATACAAGATCGGACGCGAGGAAGCCGTGTCCCTCTACCGCGGTCACGAGATCGCCTGTCACGGCGCCACTCATGCGGATCTGACGCAGCTTTCCGACGACGCCATCCGTCATGAACTCGGTTGGGACAAGCACCGCCTGGAGGAACTCACCGGGGCTCCGGTTCGCGGCCTGGCCTATGCTTTCGGGACCCATGACGACCGGGTGGTGGGACTGGTGGCCGAGGCGGGATTCGCCTACGCCCGGGGCATCCACGACATCTGGGGCTTCGGTCTACCCCAGGACCCGCTGCGGCTGACCACCACCTGTCATCACGGCGGCGCCATGGACATGGGCCGGAAGCTGCTGGCAAGCGACGGGCCGGATCTTCAATGGATGCGGGTCTACGGCCACAGCTACGAGTTGGACGGCTTCATGACCGGGGATACCAGCAAGAACTGGGAATACATGGAAGATTTCTGCCGGATGATGCGGGGTCACGGATCGGTCTGGTACACGACGCTGATCGAGATGACCGACTACCTCGCCGCCGCCCGCGCCCTGGAGACGACCGGCAATGGCGCAACCGTCACCAATCGCTCCAGTCTCGCGGTCTGGATCAATCAAGGCGGCATCGACTTCGAGATCCCCGGCGGCGGGACGCTGAATCTCAACGCCAGCATCGGCAGGGAGGAGGGATAGTACCGTACCGACCCTCCTAACTACCGTGAAGCGCGGTCCGCTCTGCCCCGCAGCGATACCATCGGTCATTATTAGTGACCGTTGGTATAACTCAGGCTGATTCCGCGGCGGCTCCCTCGGGCATCCCGGTTGCCCGTTTCCGGGTGCGCGCCGGAGGCCGGCGCTTGACGGGTTTCGGCTGAGGACGGGCGGTCAGGCCGCCGCTCGGCAACTCCACATTGACCTCGAGCATCGACACGTTTCCGGTATTCTCGAACTCCACGGAAATCTTGTCCTGATCGATCTCGATGTATTTGCCGATGGCGGCGAGGATGTCGCGGTGAAGCTGCGGCAGGTAATCCGGTTGCGAATTTCCCGCCCGCTCATGGGCCAGCAGGATCTGTAGCCTTTCTCTCGCCGCCGGAGCGGTCGGCTTGGACCGCCGCCAGAAAAGATCCAAAATGCTCATGCCGTTCTCCACAACAACCGTTGTAACAGGCCGCGACGCTCGGGTTTCATGAAGCGATGCTCGATGGTTTCGCCGAGGAACCGGCTGACGGCATCGTTGTAGGCCCGTCCCGCCGCCAACTCCTTGTCCAGAATGACCGGCACGCCGACGTTGGAGGCCTTCAGAACGGACTGGCTCTCGGGAATGATTCCCAGCAGTTGGATGCCCAGGATCTCAAGGACATCGTCCACCTTCAGCATCTCGCCCCGTTCCACGCGGGCGGCATCGTAGCGGGTCAGAAGCAGATGCTCCTTGACCGGGTCGAGACCTTCCTCCGCGCGGCGCGAGCGGCTTTGCAGCACACCGAGAATGCGATCGCTGTCGCGGACGCTCGAGACTTCGGGGTTGGTTACGATGATCGCCTCGTCGGCGAAGTAGAGCGCCATCAGCGCGCCCTTCTCGATGCCCGCCGGGCTGTCGCATATGATGAAGTCGAAGTCTTCCTTGAGCTGGTTGAGCACGCGCTCGACACCCTTCTGCGTCAGCGCGTCCTTGTCCCGCGTTTGGCTGGTGGGCAGGATCGCCAAATTTTCCACCCGCTTGTCCTTGATGAGCGCTTGGTTCAGCTTGGCGTCGCCATTGATGACGTTGATGAAGTCAAAAACGACGCGGCGCTCGCAGCCCATGACCAGATCCAGATTGCGCAGGCCGACGTCGAAGTCGATCACCACGGTCTTGTGGCCTTGGAGCGCGAGGCCGGAGGCGAAAGCGGCCGCGGTCGTCGTCTTGCCGACCCCACCCTTACCCGATGTCATAACGATGATTTTAGACACGTAATCCTCCGCGTGTTTCGAACTGAATGGCGGGTTCGATCAAAACGTCCGCCATCACGTTAACGGCTCGATCATGACCCGTTCGTCTTCCAAAAATATCTGAACGGGCTTTCCGATCAGGTCCTCGGGAATGTCGTCCCGGACGCGCCAGTATCCGGCGACCGAGACCAGTTCAGCTTCCAGGCTGCGACAAAAAATCCGTGCGCGGGTATCGCCGGACACGCCGGCGAGCGCCCGGCCGCGCAACGGGCCGTAGACATGAATGTGCCCATCCGCCAGGAGCTCGGCGCCCGGGCTGGCCGTCGAGAGAACCACGAGATCGCCCTGGTGGGCATAGACCTGGCGGCCGGACCGGACCGGATGGGTGATCACCATGGCACTCGAATCGGGGGCAATCGAGCCGGAGGCGACCTCCGTCGCGGCGGAGCCTCCCGGTTGCTCGTCCGCCGTGCCCCCGCCATCGTCGGCGCCGACCTCGACGAGGGCCGGGCGGCCTTCGCGAAACACGGTCCAACCGGCGTCCACCGCCACCTTGTTCTGCTCCGGGGTTCCGTTCTGAACACCGATGGGGATGAGAGAATGCTGGCGGAGACGTCGGCCCATTTCGGCCATGTTGAAGGGCGGCGCGTCGGCGAGATCCTTGAGATCCACCACCACCGGCGCGAGACGGAAAAAGTTCGGAGCCTGTCCAATCTTGTCGGCGAGCCGCGTATAGAACGTCTGATCCTTGGGATCCGGGATCCCGAGAACCAAAAGGGTGTACGAGGCGCCCCGAATCTGGACGGCCGGCGCTTCCCGTGGTTCTTCCAGAACGGCTTGCGATGCCGAGGTCATGTCGTTTTTCGATTCCCTTTGCCGCCCCGTCTGCCCGACGACACTCTATCAATGCTCAAATTGCTCGCACGAGTCGCGATCCCCTTGCAAGTGCGCGGCCGGGGTCAAATTGGGAGCACCCGGTTAACCCACGAACATCATTGGTGAATCGACCCCGAACACGGTCCTCGAGAGCGTTCCGATTGGTTTGCTTCACGACGGCTAAGATGGATGCCGGCACCGAATCGGCCCAGCGATTCGGAAAGTACGCACAACAGGTTGCGGTGATCGCCAACGTCTCGCCTCATTCGGCGACGAACTGGGAACTCGCGAGGACGTCGCCTTCGGCATTGGCGACCACGACCCGCCAGGCGCCCGTTTGGGTGGCGGGGATCGTCTTGCTCGAATACCCCCGCCAACGGTCGCTGCCCACGTTGAAGCGCAGCGTGACCATGGTCCGGCCATCGTGCTCCCATCGATGGAAAATGGTCTCGCCGGTCAGGCCCTTCAGTTCGGTGAAGTAGAACAGCGTGCGGCTACCGGCCTTGCCGATCTTGACCCGCGAGGCGAGTTGGTCCACCGGTTCGCGCCCCCGCATCGCCGATGTAAGCTGCGATCGGGCGACGGACTCATCGAGGGTTGGCGCCGAC
The DNA here is from genome assembly GCA_963771545.1 of uncultured Alphaproteobacteria bacterium. Lineage (GTDB taxonomy): Bacteria > Pseudomonadota > Alphaproteobacteria > Rhodospirillales > Defluviicoccaceae > CAKZLS01. Next base: position 1,359,206 of record CAVYTX010000002.1, on the reverse strand, counting down.
GGGGTAGCCGTCTCCGTCTTAGCCGGCTTTTTGACGGGTGGCGGCAAAGCGGCGGTCTCCGGCTTCGCATTCGCCGGCTCGGGCGTCGGCGCCGGTCGCGCCGAAGCGGTTTCCACATCCTTTGATGGATTCGATCTACCGGTCGCGAAGCTCGCTTCGCTCTCCTTGTCGGCGCTCCCGACCGTTTGATCGTTTCCGGCATCGGGATCACCGGCGGCGGCTGTACGGAGCGGCTCGGATTCCGAAGGAGCGGCAACCGTATTTTTCTCGGTGGGTTTCGGGCTCGCATGGGGAGTTGTATGGCTGGCCAGCGGGGCCGGCGAAGATGGATCGGAAACACCAGTGTACACCAAACCAGCTCCGATGGCCCCGCCGACCACCAACACGCCGACCGCGGCGAAAGCGAGCCAGTTCACTCTCCTGGAGAGATCCACGCCACCATCTCCGAACGCCGCCGTTTCCCGCCTTGAACCGGTGAATTTATCGGTTCCGGTTTCCTGGCTGGGGTATGTGACCCTAATCCTCACGAAGTCGCTCATGGCTTTTTGTCCCTGCGCTTACCGTACATGGCATTCCCAATGGCCAACGTTGGTGGCTTGCATTCTCAATTGAAAACGCCGCGCTATCGGACACTAAATATTATCGTTTTGCAGCGAATTGGTACTAGTGCTTGATTTTACAGGGCTTAGAGCTCCTTGGCCGAGTACATTCGCCGCGCGGCAACGCTATCCGATTCGGGTGAAAGCCGCTGTCCGGCCGCCGGATACGCTTCCATCCGAAGGTCGACCCGTTCCCCCGGCGCGTGCTAAAGAGGACCGTTGATCGACGGTGCGCAACTTTGTGAATGGACGAACGTGAAGAAATCCAAATTGCAGGCTGGTTTTCGACGCTTTCGAAAGAAACGCCGGGGCACGCCCGGCACGTCCCCCGGTACGTTGATCCCCGATCCGCACGCCGTCCACCCAAAGATCAGGGTGATTGCCTACGGGCCGGACGATCTGAAGGAGAGCGAGATCGGCGATATCAACGCCCTCAAAGCGGTTTTGGGCCAATTTCCGGTGACTTGGGTCAACGTGGACGGTTTAGCGGACATTCAGTTGATCCGTGACCTGGGATCGATCTTCGATTTACACCCGCTTGCTCTTGAAGACGTTGTCAATACCCATCAGCGCCCGAAAGTGGACGTGTACGAGAAAAACGTCCTGATCGTCACGCGGATGGCGCCAGTCGTCGGCGTCCATGGCACCGAGCAAGTGTCCGTGTTCCTGGACGCCAATTTCGTTGTCACGTTCCAAGAACATCCGGGCGATTGCTTCGATCCGGTGCGAGAACGCATCCGGCACGGCCGCGGTCGAATTCGACAGGTTGGAGTCGATTACCTCGCTTACGCTTTGCTCGACGCCACGGTGGACGGATACTTCCCGGCGCTCGAAAGTTACAGTGACATTTTGGAAGAAATCGAAGTCCGAGTCCTGGAAAACCCCGACGTCTCGGTGGTCGGGCGGATCCACACGATCAAGAGAGAACTTCTCGAATTCAAGCACGCCATCTGGCCGCAAAGAGATCTGTTCAGTTTGCTGATCCGCGACCCCATGGATTTGATCACCGACCAGACAAGCGTTTATCTGCGCGACTGTTACGACCATACCGTTCAACTCATGGATTTGACCGAAACCCACCGGGAGACCGCCTCGGGATTATTGGATACCTATCATTCGAGCATCAGCACGCGCATGAACGAAATCATGAAGGTGCTGACGATCATCGCCACCATCTTCATCCCCTTGAGCTTCATCGCCGGCGTCTACGGAATGAACTTCGATCCGGAAAAATCGCCTTGGAACATGCCGGAGCTGGATTGGTATTTCGGATATCCCTATGCGCTTGCGCTGATGGCCGCCGTGGCGGCCGGTCTTATATTCTATTTCGTTCGAAACGGTTGGATCGGCCGGCGCAGGCGATAGCAGGCAATGTCAACCGCGCTGTTAACCGCTCATCCACTCAGATGTTCGATTGGCGGGAAAAAGGCGTCGCGGGCCTTCAGTCGTCGACGGCGGCAGCGCCGAAATCCTCGGGCGTGTCGAAATCCTCGAAGATCCCCTCGTCGTCAACGGTCACCTCCACAATATTCGCGCCGAAGGCCTTCATAAGCCCCCGGCCGCCCTCATCGCCAGTCAGCGCGCAAAGAGCCTGGAAGAAACGGCGGCCAAACAGGACCGGATGGCCGCGGCGACCCTGGTGGACCGGCACGCAGATGTTCTTGTCCCGCGAGGGCGAAAACGCCGCGACGATGCGTTTGATGGTGTCCGGCCGAATATGCGGCATGTCACCGAGACAGATCAGCGCGCCCTCGATGCTATTGGGGAGCGAACTCCACGCCCCTCGCCAGCGACCGCCCCATCCCGGACCGGTAGTCGGTGTTGTGCACCAGCCGAACGCCCGTGCCCGCGACCGCGGCCGCGACCGATGGCGCATCATGGCCGGTGACCAGCACCGCCATGTCCACCTTGGCATCGATTACGGCATCGGCAACGCGGCGGACAACGGGTATCCCGTCGATTTCGCACAACAGCTTGTTGCGATTCCCCATCCGGCCGGAGAAGCCGGCGGCGAGGATGACCGCCGCGATGCGTGGTTCCCCTTCGGCAGGCTCTACCACAATGGTGCTCCTCGCCCGCGATTTGCCGCGGCTGACGGCGGCTGGCCATCAAGCGCATTCATCTGATTATGTAATACCACGAATTTGCGATCCCCGGGCGGCCCCGTGATTCTAAATTCACGCGGTTTCGGAGGACGCCTACTCGGTAATGCGGCGGGCGATCCGGGTGGCCTCGGCGAAGTTGGCGGCGAGATGGATCGGCGCGCCGTTGCCGATGATGCGCATTTGCCTCAGCACGCTCTCGGGCTGAGCCTGCAGCCCGGATATGATGACCGCGGTCCGGTGTTTGGCGCATTTGCGGACGAAATCCGAGAACTTCGAGGCGCCGGTGGCATCCATCATCGGCACTTCGCGCATCCGCACGATGAACGCCCTGGGCGAGCCCGCGACGCTGTCAATCACATCGGCCAGCCGGTTGACGACGCCAAAGAACAGCGGCCCGCGCAATAGAAACACCTCCACGCCCTTCGGCAGCGCGTTGCGCTGGGATGCGTCACGTGCCGTCGAGGTGTCGAAGTCATCGGCGTCGTCCTCGATAATCGTCGCGCCGCCCGCGCTGATCGCGGCCACCTGGGTCATGCGATGCACGAACAGGATGGCGCCCAAGACCACGCCCACTTGGATGGCCACGGTCAGATCCACGGCGACCGTCAGGCCGAAGGTGAGGATCAGCACGATCCGGTCTCCCCACGGTCCGATCATTAGATGGAGGAAGCGGTCGATCTCGCTCATGTTCCAGGCCACCACCACTAGCACCGCGGCGAGACACGCGAGCGGGATATGGGCGGCGAGCGGGGCGAAAATCAGCATGAACAGCAACACGAAAACCGCGTGCAGCATACCGGCGACCGGCGAGCGGGCGCCGCTGCGGATATTGGTGACGGTGCGGGCAATGGCGCCGGTCGCGGGCAAGCCGCCGAACAACGCGGACGCGCTACAGGCCACACCCTGCGCCACAAGTTCGCAATTGGAGCGATGGCGGCGGCCGGTCATGCTGTCCGCGACCACGGCGGAAAGCAGCGACTCGACGCCGGCGAGGAAGGCGATGGTAAAGGCGCTCGGCATCAGATCCCACAGCCGGTCGAGGGTGACGGTGGGAAACGCGGGCATCGGCAGCGAGCTGGGGATGCCGCCAAACTTGGAACCGATGGTGTCGATGGGCAGGCCGGCCGTCGCCGTTACGACCGAGGCCAGCACCACGGCGACAAGGAAGCCCGGCGCCTTGGGAACATAACGCCGAAACCCGACGATCAGCGCCAGCGAACCGATGGCGACAGCCAGGTTCGTCGGATCGATGGATTGTCTGGCGTTCCACAGGGCCGGCACCTTCTCAAGAAAGTCGGCGGGAACCTGATCGAGCGACAACCCGAAGATATCCTTGATCTGGCTCGCGAAAATGATGACGGCGATGCCGGCGGTGAACCCCGTGACCACCGGCTCGGGGATATATTTGACCCACGTTCCGAGGTGGAAAAGGCCGGCGGCGATAAGCATCGCACCGGCCATCAGGGTGGCCAGGACCAGACCGTCATAACCATGCTGTTGAATGACGCCGAACACCACGACCACGAACGCACCGGTGGGGCCGCCGATCTGAAACCGGCTGCCGCCCAGCATCGAAATCAGAAAGCCCGCCACCACGGCGGTGATGAGTCACTTCTCGGGCGCCGCCCCCGACGCGATGGCCAGCGCCATGGCCAGCGGCAACGCCACGATCGCCACGGTCAGCCCGGCGATGGCGTCGTGTCTGAGATCGGCGAGGGAATAGTGATGCTTGAGAGTGGTGTAGAGCTTCGGAACGAACAGATGCCACTCAACGGCGGGGGATGTCGGAGAAGTTATGGATTGCGTGGACATGGGGCGGGACGTTTGTCGATGGGTTCACTGTTGGACAGCCGTTTACATTCGGCAATATTCTAGAATAGCCCATTTCTAGCATCTGCAACAGCTTTTTTGTGCAGTGCACAATTCCGCGTGCGCGCGAGTCGACTGCTGGTATTACCGGCAGCGGATCCGCCGGCGTTCCTCGCACTCCTCGCCCAAATCACAGGCTTGGTGAAGAAGGCGAAACACCTCGCCCAGACAAGCTTTCCAGTCCTTGCAACACCAACAGCGCAGCCACGTCATCGGACCCGCTCCTTGCCGAGAGAGATCGGATGATTCAACGCCATAAAAGCTTACAAATCGTTAATACGAGGAGCCGCCGCCGCGGAAAGCGGGGCAGGCGCGGGGAGTTCCGCCCGGGCGATGACGTGCCGGGTCTTGGATCTCCACCGCGATCTCCCCTCTATTCGCGCGTCTACGCCGCGCGCCAGACCGCTTCCTTCAGCAATCCGTCGGCGACGGCGTCGATGGCCTTTCGCGTAATCTCGACGATCTCGTCCACATCCGCCGGCGTCGTGATCAGCGGCGGCGCGAAACCGAGGATGTCGCCGTGCGGCATGGCGCGCGCGATCAGTCCCCTTTCGTTGCAGGCCGCGGCAGTCCGCGGGCCGACATTCAGCGACGGATCGAAGCGCTCCTTCCGGTCCTTGTCGGCGACGAACTCGAGGGCGGCCATCAGGCCTTCGCCGCGCACTTCGCCGACCAGCGGATGGTCATCGAAGGTCTCATGGAGCCGGGCCTGGAAATAGCCGCCGGTGTCGCGCGCATTCTCCACCAAGTTCTCGCGGGCAATGATATCGAGGTTGCAGAGCGCCGCCGCCGCGCCCAGCGGATGAGCGGAATAGGTCCAGCCGTGGCCGATCGGGCCCATCTTGACCGCGCCTTCCTCCAGCACCTTCCAAACCTTGTCGCCGACGATGACCCCGGAGAGCGGCTGATAGGCGCTGGTAAGCCCTTTGGCGACGGTCATGAGATCCGGCTTGATCCCGTAGTGCAGTGATCCGAAATCGGATCCCAGCCGCCCGAAGCCGGTGACCACCTCGTCGGCGATCAGGAGAATATCGTAACGCGCGAGCACCTTCTGGATCTCATTCCAATACCCGGCCGGCGGCGGGATGATGCCGCCCGTTCCCAATACCGGCTCGCCGATGAACGCGGCGACCGTTTCCGGCCCCTCTGCCAGGATCATCTTCTCGAGCTCGCCGGCGCACCAGCGCGAGAACTCACTCTCATCCATTCCCGGCGCCGCCTGCCAGTAGGCGTGCGGCGTGACGGTGTGCAGAATGCGGTCCACCGGCAGATCGAACGCGTCGTGGAACACGGGCAAACCCGTGAGGCTGCCGGTCACGATGCCCGAGCCGTGATAGCCGCGCCACCGGGAGATGATTTTCTTTTTCTCCGGCCGGCCGAGAATATTGTTGTAGTACCAGATCAGCTTGACCTGGGTTTCGTTGGCGTCCGAGCCGGACATCCCATAATAGACCTTGCTCATGCCCTCGGGCGCCATGTCGATAATGCGTTCGGACAGGCGGATCGCCGGCTCGTTGGAGTGACCCACATAGGCGTGATAGTAGGCGAGCTTCTTGGCCTGCTCGTAGATCGCCTCCGCCATCTCCGCACGCCCGTAGCCGATGTTGACGCAGTACAGTCCGGCGAAACCGTCGATCACCGTGACGCCTTTACGGTCGGTAATGCGGATCCCGGAGCCGCCTTCGATGATCCTCGGGCCGCCGGTGGCGCCGTGGGCGTGATCCCGGAGGTGGGTGGACGGGTGAAAGACCGTCTGGCGGTCGATCTCTTCCAGCGACAGGTTGCGCAGTCTCTCGGTTGCTTTTGCCATTTCCTTTTCCTTTCGTGCTCTCGGGATCTCAGCGATCGAGGCCGCCGAGGCAAACGTATTTAAGTTCGGTGTAATCGTCCATGCCGTAGCGCGAGCCCTCGCGTCCCAAACCGGACTGCTTGACGCCGCCGAACGGAATGGGCGCCCCGGTCATCTTCGCGCAGTTGACCGCCACCATGCCGTACTCCAGCGCATCGGAAAGGCGGCAGATCCGCCCCATGTCCCGGGCGAAAACGTAAGCGGCGAGGCCGTACTCGGTATCGTTGGCAAGGGCGATGACCTCGTCCTCGTCCGCGAACGGCAGGATCGCCGCGACCGGCCCGAATGTCTCCTCGCGAAAGATCTTCATCCCGGGCGTTACGTCCGCCAGCACGGTCGGCTCGAAGAACAGGCCGCCCAGCGCATGACGCCGGCCGCCGGCAAGCAGGCGCGCGCCTTTTTCGACGGCGTCCGCCACGTGTTCCTCGGCCTTGGCCACGGCCTTGGCATTGATCAGGGGGCCTTGATCGACGCCTCGCTGCAATCCCGGCCCCACCCTCAGCTCGGCGACCGCGGCCGTGAAACGCTCGACGAAAGCGTGATAGAGTTCGCGATGCACGAAAATCCGGTTGGCCGCGAGGCAGTCCTGGCCGGTCGTCTGGAATTTGGCCGCCACCGCTCCTTCGACGGCCGCCGCGAGGTCCGCGTCCTCGCAGACGATCAAGGGCGCATGACCGCCGAGCTCCATCGACATCTTCTTAATGGTGGCCGCGCCCTGGCCCAGCAACAGCCGCCCGACTTCGGTGGAGCCGGTGAACGAGACGGCGCGCACCGCCGGGTTGGCGCAAAGCTCGCCGACGACCTCGGACGCCGTGCCGGTCACCACCGAGAACACGCCCGCCGGCACGCCGGCGCGGTCGGCCAGCTCGGCCAGGGCCAACGCCGAGAACGGCGTTTCGGAGGCCGGCCGGACCACCATCGCGCAGCCCGCCGCGAGCGCGGCGCCCGCCTTCCGGGTGATCATCGCCGATGGGAAATTCCACGGCGTCACCGCCGCCGTTACGCCAATCGGCTCGCGGCTGACAAGCAGCTTGCGGCCGGGCAGGTGGCTCGGAATGGTCTCGCCATAGAGGCGCTTTCCTTCCTCGGCGAACCAGTCGAGAAAGCTCGCGGCGTAATCGATTTCGCCCTGGCTTTCGGCGAGCGGTTTGCCCTGTTCGCAGGTCATCAACACGGCGAGGTCTTCCCTGTTGTCCCGCATTAGGTCGGCCCAGCGCCGGAGGATATCGCCGCGTTCGGCCGGCAGCAGGCGGCGCCATGCCGCTTGCGCCTTCTGGGCGGCGGCGATAGCGGCGCGGGTCTCCGCGACGCCCAGATTCGGCACCGTGCCGATGACCTTGCCGGAAGCCGGATCGGTGACCTCGGTGGTCCGGCCGTCCTCGGCATCGCACCAGCGGCCATCGATGAACGCGCGTTCGTTGAACAGCGAGGGATCCTGGAGGCGGCCGGCGAAAATGCCGTGCTCGACCGCCCAGATTGTTGCGGTATTGGTCATGCCGCCATCTCCTTTTCCATGAGGTTGACCGGGTAGGGATCTTCACCGAGCGCCGCGGCGACGACGGGGTGGGTGAGCCGGCCGCCGGCGACGTTCAGTCCGTCCAGCAGGTGCGGATCGTCCGCCATCGCCCGCCGCCAGCCTTTGTCCGCCAGCGCCGTGACGTAGGGTAAAACCGCATAATTCAGTGCGAACGCCGATGTGCGGGGCACGGCGCCCGGCATGTTGGTGACGCAATAGTGAATGACGCCGTCGACTTCGAACGTGGGATCGGCATGGGTGGTCGGACGGCTGGTCTCGAAACAACCGCCCTGGTCGATGGAGACATCCACCATCACCGCACCCGGCCGCATCGCCGCGACCAGATCGCGGTCCACCAGTTTGGGAGCGGCCGCGCCCGGCAACAGCACCGAGCCGATGACGAGGTCGGCGGCAGTGACGTACTTCTCGATGGCGTCGGCGGTGGAGTACGCGGTCGTCACGCGGCTTCCGAATTGCCGCTTCAGATCGCGCAGACGATCGAGCGACCTATCGAGAATGGTGACGCGAGCCCCCAGGCCCACGGCCATCTCCGCCGCGCTCGCGCCGGCGACGCCGCCGCCCAGGATCAGCACCTGCGCCGCCTCGACGCCGGTCACCGAACCGAGCAGAAGCCCCATGCCGCCGTGCGTCTTCTCGAGATGGTGAGCCCCGACTTGCAAGGCCATCTTGCCGGCGACCTCGCTCATCGGAGCCAGGAGGGGAAGGCCGCCGGCGGCCGACGTCACCGTCTCGTAGGCGATGGCGACGCAGCCCGAGCGTTTAAGCGCCGCGGCCTGGCCGGGATCGGGGGCGAGGTGGAGATACGTGAAGAGCACCTGATTGGCGCGCAGCATCGCGCATTCGCGAGCCTGCGGCTCCTTCACCTTGACGATCATGTCGGCGGCGGCGAATACGGCCTCGGCCGTGTCGACCACCCGCGCGCCGGCGACCCGGTAATCGTCGTCGGTCACGCCGATGCCGGCGGCCGCGCCGCGCTCGATCACGACCCGATGGCCGCGGGCCACGAGTTCCCGCACACTGGCCGGAACCAGCCCGACCCGGAATTCCTGCGGTTTGATCTCCTTGGGGACACCGATAAGCATTCGTTTCCTCCTCTGCCCGGCGATTTTTCGGATGCCCATGTCGATTAAGAGACTACCGAAAAAGCGGGCGAGGGTGCTTTCGAATTGGAACTCCCGAACCGGAGGACCGGAGCGAAAAAACAGGTCTGGCCGAAGAAACTTCGGCGGCCTTGTCGCCGGCGCTCAGTTGTCCGCTTTGACGTCCAGCAGGGTGTGGATGGGATAGGCGTGCTGTCGCTTGACCTGCTTGGTCACGAAGTACGTGAAGTACTTGGCGATGCCGATATCGGCCTCGAGCAGCCGGTTCATGACCGACTGGTAATGCTCGATATCGACGGCGACGACTTTCATGACGTAATCGATGCCGCCGCCGATGGAGCTAACCTCGAGAACCTCGGGGACGCCGGCGATGACCTCCTCGAAGCGGGCGAAGTCGCTCAATTCATGCTTGCCGAGGGTCACCTCCACTAGGGCGGTCGTGGTGTGGACAATGCGGGCGAGATCGATATCGGCGTGGTAGCCTTTGATATATCCCGCATCTTCCAGGCGCCGTAAGCGTTCGAAGCAGGCGCTGGGCGACAGATGCACGCGCTCCGCCAGCCGCTGCTTGGTCATGCGCCCGTCTTCCTGGAGGGCGGCGAGGATCTTGAGGTCGAGGGCATCCCATTTCATCGCCGTCGACGTCAGTGCGGCGGCGCTTCGGAGCGCTTTGGACCCCTTGCCGGAATGTCCGAGGCGATCACCGCCAGGCAATCGCCCCGCTGGATCAGGCCCGGCGCGTGGCGGCAGAAGACGAGGCCGCCTTTCTTCGCGACGTACTCGGCGGGCGGGCGCTCGATATCCTCGTAGTCATAGATGCGCGCCAGCAACTGACCTTCCGCCACCTCGTCGCCGAGATCGACGGTTATCTCGAGGATGCCGGCGTGAGCGACAACGGTGAAGCAATCCGCGTGCGGCGTTTCCATCAGACGGGTCGCCGGCAGGCCGCGTTCCTCGGGAAGGGTGGGGTCGGCTGCGAACAATCCGAAGTGTGAGAGAATATTGCGCACCCCCCGTTCGGCGATGCCGACGGAAATCGGCGACGACGTTCCGATGCCGCCAAGCTCGGTCGAGATGAAAACCTTCCCCATATCCTCGACGGCCGTGTCCAGCATGCCTTGGCTGTCGAGCTCGCGGAGGATCATGCCGACCGGCGCGCCGAAGCTCTTGAGCGCCGCGAAGGTCCGGTCCGTGAGGTCGGGGTCGTCGAGATAGTGCATGACGACGCTCGGAACGTAGTTCAACGTCTTGCCGCCCGAGTGCAGGTCGACGACCACGTCGGCGATGGACACCAGCTCCGTGAAAACGAAATCGGCGATGACTTCGGTTACGGTGCCATCCCGGTTGCCCGGAAAGACGCGGTTCATGTTGCGGCCGTCGATCGGCGAGAGCCGCGTCGCGCTCCGCACCGCCGGCAGATTGAGGGTGGGAATGACAATGACGCGCCCGGCGATATCGGCCGCCCGCAGGCCGCGCGCCAGCTTGAGCAGGGCGATCGGCCCCTCGTATTCGTCGCCGTGCGAGCCGCCGGTAAACATGACCGTCGGGCCGCGCCCGTTCTTGACGCATACGATGGGGATCTGAAGAGAACCCCAAGCGCTGTCGTTGCGGGAATGAGGCACCGTCATGAAGCCGACATGGCGGCCGTCGGCCTCGAAATTCACGGTGCAGGAAACCCGGCTCGGCTTGTTTTCGACTTGGGCCCTGAAGGCCGCGTCCACCACGGCCGGGTTTGCGGAAGGATCGATCATCTCATCCTCGGATCGTTTTGAACCCCCTGTCGCGGGCGGAAACTTCGCATCCGCGCGTCGTCAATCCGCCCGGGACAAATCCCGCGTTCCGCCCCGGGTTTCGACGGCGAAGCCCGACTCGGCTTCTCTGTCCCACTATTTTGGCCCACTATTTTGGCGCGTTTTGCTCGGCCGCCTTGATCTCGGACTCGAGCTGGCTAAGGATCTTCTGACCGCTGTCGCCGGTCATTTCGACGAACTTCTGCCGGGCCTGCATGCTCGCTTCCTTGAATGCCGCGCGTTCCTCGTCCGTAAGGCGGATCATCTTCAACTCGGGTTTCGCCTTCTTGATCTTTTCGAGGCGCTCCGCGTTGTACTGTTGCTGAACCTTGAAGATGTAGTCATTGAGCTCGGCGATGACGGAGTTGAGCATGGCGCGCTGTTCGTCGCTGAGATCGGCCGCGTACCACTCCGCGTTGGTCACGACCGTCGTCGTGAACTGCTGCTGGCCGGCCCAGATCATATAGTCCGACACCTCATAGAACTTCATCTCCTCGATGGCGAAAATGGGGTTGACCTGCCCGTCGATCGCTTTCAGTTGCAGCCCGCCGTAGACCTCGCCGTAAGGCATCGGCGTCGGGCTGGCGCCAAAGGACTCATAGGCCGCCACCAACATCGGCGAGACCATCGTCCGCATCTTGAACCCTTCGAAATCGGCCGGCGAGCGGACTTCCTTATTGGTGGTCCAGACCATCTCGCCCTCGGGAAACATGGTGAGAAGCTTGAGATCCTTTTTCTCGAAGTCCTTGCCGAGTTCTTCGTAGATCGTGGGACTCGAGGTCAGGACGGCCTTGTTAGCGTCGTTGCTCTGCGAAAGCAGATAGGGCACGGAAAAGACCTGAATTTCCGGCACCAGCGTGCCCAGGTGACCGGGCGACGCGTTGGCGAATTGAATGGCGCCCTGGGTCACCAGTTCCGTCAGGTCGGCCGACGTGCCGAGCGTCCCGTACGGATAAACGGTTACGGTGATGTCGCCGCCCGATTTTTCCTCCACCAGCCGCTTGAACTCCTGCGCGTACGCATCCTGGACGCTGCCGGAAATTTCCTCGATGGCGAATTTCCATTCGTCTGCTTTAACCGCGCCGGCGGACGCGGCAAGGCTAACCGCGATCGCGGCGGTGGCGGCGAACCATGTCCGAAAAACTGGCGTCCTCATGTTCTCATCTCCCGCGTTGTTGTACTGCTTCGTTGAGCTGTTTCGGTCGCTCCGGCGATCCCGCTTCGATGCAAAACCGGATCCGGCGCGTACCGCGTTCCGAAACCGCCTCGCTTTCCACAGCTTGTTCAGCATAGGTTGCCTCGGAGAAGGGTTCAATATAACAATTGTCCCATGACAAACTGGCTGCCCAACCTGAACGACGATACGCGACCGCGCTATCTAGCGTTGGCCAATGCGATCGCGGACGATATCGAGGCCGGCGGGCTGCCCCTTGGAGCGCGGCTTCCGACCCATCGCGATCTGGCGTATCGTCTGGGCATCAGCGTGCATACCGTCAGCAACGCGTACGCCGAACTCGACCGCCGTGGTTATGTGATCGGCCAGGTCGGCCGCGGAACGTACGTGACTTTTTCCGCCCGTCCGGACGTGGAGGAAGCCGGATTCATTCTCGGCCGGCGCGAGTCGCAGCTCGTCGATATGTCGATCCTGCGCCCGGCGATCGGCCCCATCCACGGCGAAAAAATTAGAGAGATCCTGACCCGGATTTCGCTCGGCCAAGAGTTTTCTTCGCTCCTCGCCTGCCGCCCCATCGCCGGCCTCGATCACCACCGGGTGGCGGGCGCCGCGTGGCTCAACAAACACGGTCACGCCGCCGGTCCGGAACGCGTGATGATCGTCAACGGCTGCGCTCATGGCTTGCTGGTGGCCTTGGCGACCCTCACCAAGCCAGGAGATATCGTCGCCACCGAGGCGCTGACCGACCACGGCCTCATCGCGCTCGCGGGCGTGCTCCATTTCCGGCTGCGCGGCATCGAGTTCGACGAGCACGGCCTGGTGCCGGACGCCTTCGAGCGCGCTTGCCGGACCAGCGACATCAAGGTGCTCGTGCTTACGCCGAACTACGCCAATCCCACCGCCACCATCCTCCCCGAGGACCGTCGCCGCCAAATCGCCAAGATCGCGAGGCGCCAAGAGATCACCATAGTCGAGGATGACGTGTTTCAGCCGCTTCTCGAGCAGCCGATCCCGCCCGTCGCCATCTTTGATCCCGACCACGCCCTCTACATCACCAGCTTCACGAAAACCCTCGTTTCGGGCCTGAGGGTTGGGTATTTGTTGGCGCCCGATGCCATGATGCCGAGGCTGGAGACCCGGCTTCGCGCGAGTTCCTGGATGGCGACGCCCTTGGTGGCCGAAATCGCCACCCGTTGGATCGAGGACGGCACCGCGGCGGAACTGGTAGCCTGGCAACAGAACGAACTGAGGGAGCGCCTCGACCTCCTGAATCGTCATCTCGCCGGGCACGCCTATCAAGCGAACCGCAACACGCCCCATGTATTTCTCGATCTGCCCTCCGCTTGGCGTCCCGCCAACTTCGCGACCCATGCCCGCTTGGAGCACGTGGCCGTGACGCCGGCCGAGCCCTTCGTCGTCGGGGAAAGCCCCGAACCGCAGGCGATTCGCATCACCCTCGGCGCCGCCACCTCCAGGCGACAACTGGATGTCGGTCTCAAGCGCCTCGGCAGGCTGTTATCTGAAGACTCGGAGCCCGCCTATATCAGCCTCTGACCAAGCGGCGCGATTGTTCCGTATCAATTCGGCGATTGACATGGTTCGAATAGGCGATAACCATGGCAAGCGAGGGACAGAAGACCGACGCCGTCAGTGGCCAAGCGGGCCAAAGGGGCCAAAAGGAAACCGAGGACCATGAGCGAGGGCCGAACGGTCAAGGGAGGACCCGGCGGGTTCGTCCGCGCGCTTGCCGCGGTGGACGCCGTCGTCGCCAAGTTCGAAGTGCTGGTTCTGGCCTACGGCGTCCTGCTCATGGCCGCGAATTCGGTCGCCAACGTGGCCGGACGTTTTTTGTTGTCGCAGAGCATCTACTTCTCGGAGGAACTCAATCAGTTTCTGATCGTGCTGATCACGTTCGTCGGCCTCGGCTATGCGGCCCGCAAGGGACGGCACATCCGCATGTCGGCGATTTACGACCAGCTCAGCGACCGCAATCGTAAGATCCTGATGATCATTATCGCGGCCGTGACATCGGCGATCATGTTCGTCCTCGCCTACTATTCCTTTGAATATGTCTATCGCGTGGGGCGGCTCGGCAAGGTGACCCCGGCCCTACAGGCGCCGCTTTATCTGACCTACGTCTGGGTGCCGATCGGATTTTTCATCACCGGTCTGCAGTACGCTCTGACCGTGGTCAGCAACCTTCGGCATGCCGACGTCTACATCTCCTACGAGGAGATCGATTCCTACGACGAAAGCCATCCGAGCGACGACACGAGCGCCGGCGGCGCGCGGGGAATCCAAGAATGACGCCGGTGACGGTGGATCCAAAGGGGATGAAAGCATGACCGAAGCGCTCGTTGGCACCATGATCGTGCTACTGCTCCTGGGCTTTCCAATGATGATCCCGCTGATCGCGGCGACCCTGGTCGGATTTTTCATCTTCTTCAGCGGCATGAAACCCGAAATCATCATCCAGCAGATGATCGGCGGCGTGAAACCGGTGGCGCTGATCGCCGTGCCCATGTTCATCTTCGCGGCCGATATCGTCACCAAGGGACACGCGGCCGGACGCCTGCTCGATCTGGTGATGCGCTTCGTCGGCCACGTCAAGGGCGGTCTCGCCATCACCACGGCCGCCACGTGCACGATCTTCGGCGCCGTATCGGGGTCCACGCAGGCCACGGTGGTGGCAATCGGCAGTCCGCTGCGCCCTAAACTACTGGAGGCGGGCTACAAGGACTCCTTCACCCTCGCGCTCATCATCAATGCCAGCGACATCGCCTTTCTGATCCCGCCCAGCATCGGCATGATCATCTATGGGGTCATCTCGGGAACCTCGATCGCCGAGCTGTTCATCGCCGGAATCGGGCCGGGCCTCCTTATCTTGGTGATGTTCTCGGCCTATTCCGTTGGGTTCGCCGTCGTCAATCACATCCCGACCGTGCCGAAAGCCACCTGGCCGGAACGCTTGACGGCCATGCGCCGGGCCGTCTGGCCGCTCGGCTTTCCCGTCATCATCATCGGCGGCATCTACGGCGGCATTTTCAGCCCCACCGAGGCGGCCTCGGTCAGCGTCGCCTATGCGCTCATTCTGGAGGTGCTGATTTTCCGGTCGGTGAAGATCCGCGAAATCCCCGAAATCGCCATGTCCACGGGCCTGATCACCGCCGTGGTCTTCATCCTGGTGGGCGCCGGCGCCGCTTTCTCCTGGACCATCTCCTTCGCCCAGATTCCCCAGCAGATCCTGGGCTCCCTCGGCTTGAACGAGGCCGGACCGAACATGGTGCTGGTCGCCATCTCCATCGCCTTTTTCATCGGTTGCATGTTTGTCGACCCCATTGTCGTGATCCTGGTGCTGGTGCCGATTTTCGCGCCCATCGTCGACAAGGTCGGGCTCGACCCGGTATTGGTCGGCACCATCATTACGCTGCAGGTGGCGATCGGCTCGGCCACGCCGCCCTTCGGCTGCGATATCTTCACGGCGATCGCCATCTTCAAGCGACCGTATTTCGATGTCATCAAGGGCTCGCCGCCATTCATTTTCATGCTGCTGCTGGCCTCCGCGCTGCTCATCATTTTCCCGGGTATCGCGCTGTTCCTCCGCGATCTGGCGTTTCGCTAGGGACGCCGGGTTATGGACGAAAGCGAAAGCAGCGAAACGGAATAGGTGCCATGTTCGAAAAAATTCTCGTCGCCGTCGACGGCTCGGAACACGCGGCCAAGGCCGTGGACACCGCCATTGAAATCGCCCGCAAATTCGATGCGACGCTCGTGTTCCTGTCGGTGTACAAACATTATAGCCGCCTGGAAAGCACCCATTCCCTCGTGCAGAATCGGGAGGTGCCGGAAACGCCGGACGAGACGCTGGGCGCGCTCGCCAAGGAGACGGCCGAGCGGGCGGCGGACTACGCCAAGGACCATGGCATTGCCCGCGTCCAGGCGATTTCCAAGCGCGGCCCGGTCGCTCGCACCATCGTCGATTTCGGCAAGGAGAACAAAATCGACACGATCGTCATGGGCCGGCGCGGCCTCGGCGACTTCGGAGGCCTGCTGCTGGGCAGCGTTTCTCACAAGGTGTGCAGCCTCGCGGAATGCACCTGCATAACGGTCAAGTAAAGGATCGGCGAGCCATGCGAGGCCAAATTCCGTTCACGTCCTTCCATCTTGTAAACAGTTGGCTCCAATCCGTGGCATCCGTCATCGTCGCCGGCATTGTGGTGGTCGCGGCGCCCACGGCCGGCGCCTCGTCGACGCTCGACAAGATCGCGCGCGAAGGCAAGGTGACCGTCGCCATCGCCAACGAAGCGCCCTACGGGTACCGCGACCAAAGCGGCCGGGTTACCGGCGAAGCCCCTGAGATCGCGCGTATCGTGTTGCGGGATATCAATCCCGACATCGACATCACCTTCGTTGCGACGGATTTCGGTCAATTGATTCCCGGCCTCGAAAACGGCGACTTCGACATCGCCGCCGCCGGCATGTTCATCACGCCTCCGCGCTGCGAGCGCGTGGCATTTTCGAACCCGACGTACGTCGTCGGGGAAGCCTTCCTCGTCAAACGAGGGAATCCGAAAAACATCACCGACTATGTCTCCATCTCCGAAAACCCGGACGCCCGTGTTGGTCTTGTCGCCGGCACGGTGGAGTATAATTACGCGCTTGTGACGGCCATCCCGGCCGATCGGGCGCCCCTCTATCATAATCTCGGCAAAGCCATCGAGGCCCTGAATGCGGGAAAGGTGGACGCGGTCGGCATGACGTCGCTGACCGTTCGAGAGATCGTCGCCGCCGATCCGGCGCTGGAGTCGACCGTTCAATTCTATCCGGAGGTCGATGGCGCCGTCGTCAAGGGCTATGGGGGCTTTGCTTTTCGCAAGGAGGACCGGGACCTGGCGGACGCGTTCAACGAACGGCTCGCCACGTTCATCGGTTCCGCCGAACACCTGGAGCTCGTCGGCCCGTTCGGCTTCAAGAGCGATATGCTGCCGGACAAGTCGGCCGTCGAGCTCTGTGAAGGTTGAGGCGGCATGGCTTCGCTTGGCCGCTCCGGACCTGCCACGTGCGCCATACGACTGGACCTGGCCTTGGCCCGCCGCGCCGTCGTCACGGTCGAAGAGCTCGGCGGAATGCCGAGGGGTGCGGTCTCCGGCGCTCTCGTTCGGGAGAAATAGCTGGTGCCGGGCTACGGCATTACCCTCGAGGACGTTCACGCCGCGAAGATGGCGCTCCAGGGACGCGTCGTCCGTACGCCCGCCATTCCGGCCGCCTCGCTCTCGGGGGGGTGCAGCGGCCGGTCCGTCTATCTCAAACTCGAGACCTTGCAGCCGACCGGGGCGTTCAAACTAAGGGGATCCACCAACAAGCTGTTGACACTCGGCGAGGCGGAGAAGGAGCGGGGCGTCGTCACCATGTCGACCGGGAACCACGGTCGCGGTGTCGCCTTCGCCGCGCGCGCGCTCGGCGTGCGCGCCGTCGTCTGCATGTCCAACCTGGTTACGAAGAACAAGATCGAGGCGATCCGGGCGGCCGGCGCCGAGGTCCGCATAGTCGGCGAGAGCCAAGACGAGGCGGAGCGGGAAGTAGCGCGGCTCGTCGAGGACGAGTCCTTGACCTTTGTTCACCCCTTCGACGATCCGGCCGTGCTCGCCGGCCAGGGGACGATCGGTCTCGAACTCCTGGAAGACCTGCCGGCCCTCGATAGCGTGATCGTGCCGCTGTCGGGGGGCGGTTTGATCGGCGGCATCGCCCTTGTCATGAAATCGATGTCGCCCGGCGCGCGCGTCATCGGCGTCTCCATGGAGCGGGGCGCGGCGATGTTCGAAAGCATCAAGACGGGTCATCCGGTCCAGGTGAAGGAAGAGAGATCGCACGCCGACAGCCTCGGCGGCGGCATCGGTCTCGACAACCGATATACGTTTCCGATCGTCCGCGATCTTGTCGACGAGCTCATCGTCGTCGGCGAGGCCCGCATCGCCGAAGCCATGGCCCATCTCTACTGGCGCGAACGGTTGGTCACCGAGGGCGCCGCCGCGGTGGGGGTAGCCGTTTTGCTGCATGATCTGGCGCGATCGCTGGGAAAGACCGTCGCCGTCATCGTCAGCGGCCAAAACGTGGACATGAAAGCGTTCACGGACGTCGTCCTCCCATACCGGCCGGAATAGCGAAGACAACGGAAAGCGAGAAGCCATGTCGACAGTCACCGTTCTCACCGAAGCCGAGCTTCGCCACTGTGTCGGGCTCGACGTTGGCGCCGTCGAGGTCGTCGAATGTGCGTTCACGGCGCTCGCGGGCGGTAAAGTGGTCATGCCGCCGATCCTGAGACTGGACGTTCCCGAGCACAACGGCGAAGTGGACGTCAAAACCGCCTACATTCCGGAACTCGACGGCTTCGCCATCAAGATGAGCCCCGGCTTTTTCGACAACCCGACGCTGGGACTGCCCAGCGTCAACGGCCTGATGGTGGTGTTGAGCGCGACAACCGGCATCGTCGAGGCCGTGCTTCTGGACAACGGCTATCTGACCGACGTGCGCACCGCCGCCGCGGGCGCTGTCGCGTCCCGCCATCTCGCCAAGGCCGATTGCTCTACCGTCGGCGTCATCGGCGCCGGCGTCCAGGCCCGCTTGCAGGTGGAAGCGCTGAAGCTGGTCCGGGATTTCCGCCGCGTCCTGGTCTGGGCGCGCGACCCCGAGAAGGCCCGCGCCTATGCGCTCGATATGGAACGGCGGCTCGGCATCGAGGTATCGCCGGCGGCCACCGCCAGGCACGTGGTCATGGACAGCGATATCGTCGTCACGACCACGCCGGCGCGCTCGCCCATCGTGGAGGCGGAGTGGCTGCATCCCGGCCTCCACCTGACCGCCATGGGCTCGGACGCCGAGGACAAGAACGAGCTCCATCCGGCGGCGCTCGTCGCGGCCGATCTGTTTGTCTGTGACCGGCGCGCGCAAAGCCTCCGGCTGGGCGAGCTTCATCACGCGGTCGAAGCCGGCGTCCTCGGCGCGGACGCGGCCGTGACGGAACTGGGCGAGATTACGTCCGGGGCGCGGCCGGGGCGCGTTAACGACGGGCAAACCACGATCTGCGATCTGACCGGCACCGGCGTGCAGGACACCGCCATCGCCCTATACGCGCTCCGCGCGGCGCGGGCGGCCGGCTTCGGCGTTACCATCGATAGCGAGGGAGAAACACCATGACCATGCGCGAAACGATCCAAGCGAATGTCGCCCCACCGTCGGCGGGGCTCGAACGGGCGGGCGCGCTCGCGTTCGATATCGCCGAATACGACACGCGCGTTCGCAAGACGAAGGAGGCGATGCGGACCCAGGAGATCGACGTGCTGGTGTGCGTCAATCCGTCCAACATGTGCTATCTCACCGGCTACGATAGTTGGTCGTTCTATGTTCACCAGGCGGTGATCGTCGCCCTGGAAGAGAATCATCCGGTCTGGATCGGCCGCGGCATGGATGCCGCCGGCGCCAAGGTGACCACCTACCTCGATGATCGGACCATCTTGCCCTATCCCGACGACTATGTGCAGTCGGCGGTCAAGCACCCCATGGACGTCGTCGCCGATTTTCTGAAGACAAAGGGCTGGGATCGCGGGACCGTCGGTGTCGAGATGGACGCATATTACTTCACGGCGGCGGCCTACGAAGTCCTCAAGAGGCGGCTCACCGGCGCCACGTTCAAGGACGCCCACGGTCTCGTCAACTGGATCCGGGTCATCAAGTCGGCGCGAGAGATCGAATACATGACACAGGCCGCGCGCATCGTCGAAAACGCGATCGCCGCGGCCGTCGACGCGATCCATCCCGGCAACAGGCAGTGCGACGCGGCCGCCGCCATCTATCACGCCCAGATTTCGGGAACGGCCGAGTTCGGCGGCGAGTACACCGCGATCGTGCCGATGCTGCCGACCGGGCCCGGCACGGCGACCCCCCATCTCACCTGGAACGACAGTCGCTTCGTCGCGGGCGAGGCCACTATCCTTGAACTTGCCGGCTGCCGGCGGCGTTATCACTGCCCCCAGGCGCGAACGGTGCACATCGGCAAGCCGCCACAACGGCTGGTGGACACCGCCGAGATCGTCGTCGAGGGGCTCGGTGCCGCGCTCGAAGCGGCCAAGCCCGGTGTCACCTGCGAACAGGTGGAAGAAGCCTGGCGCCGCTCGATCCAGCGGCACGGCCTCGAGAAGGAGTCGCGCATCGGCTACTCGACGGGGCTGAGCTATCCGCCGGATTGGGGCGAGCACACCCTGAGCCTCCGTCCGGGCGATAAGACCGAGCTCAGGCCCGGTATGACCATACACATGATTCCCGGCATCTGGATGGATGATTGGGGAATCGAGATCTCGGAGTGCTTCCGGGTCACCGAAACGGGCGCCGAACCATTCTGCACGACCCCGAGGCGGCTGATTATCAAGGATTGAGTGTCTTCGATGGCTGCCCTTCGTGGATACATTTCGAACTCTGTGCTTGAGACCATCCGACCCCTTGCGCGAGACGTTTCAGCTCGTTTCGCGGTGTGAGGTTTCGACTTAGAACCGGTTTCCCGGTGTTCATCGGCACATCAATTCTACTCGCAAAGCATCTCGTTGGTTCGTCCTGACGGGTCTGGTCTCTAACCCGAAAGATTCATGAATTAAGCACCGCCGATCTCCGTATTGCGTTATGATTCAGTTGGTTAAGTTGGATTAAACGCGGGAGATCGGCGGTGACGAATTGTACCTGTGAGACGATCCAGTTTCCAACCTGTCGCAAACGTCGGGTGGAGGCGGGCTTCGACGGTGGAGATGTGACGTCGAACGGCGGTGTGCTGCTGTTGCGCCAAGCGGGAGGAGATCGTGCTCGACTTCGACGCCACCGACGATGCGGTTCACGGTCATCAGGAGGGGCGGTTCTTCCACGGCTACTACGACCACTACTGCTTTCTGCCGCTCTATGTGTTCTGTGGCGAGCAATTGCTGGTGGCGTACCTGCGGCCATCGAAGATCGATGCCGCCAAGCACGCCTGGGCGATCCTGTCGCTTCTGGTCAAGCGGCTGCGCCAAGTCTGGCCGGAGGTGCGGATCATCGTCCGCGCCGATTCCGGTTTTTGCCGCCATCGCATGCTGAGTTGGTGCGAACGCCACGGCGTCGGCTACATCGTCGGCCTGGCCAAGAACGCCCGGCTCAACACCTTGGCCGGGCGTTGGATGGAGGCGGCGGAACAGGGCTTCGCGGCAAGCGGCCACAAGCAGCGTCTGTTCGGCGAATTCCCTTATGCCGCCAAGACCTGGAGCCGCCAGCGCCGCGTGATCGCCCGCATCGAACACGGGCCCAAGGGCGCCAACCCGCGCTACGTCGTCACCAACCTCACCGGCGATGGCCAGGATCTCTACGAGAAGCTCTACCGCGCGCTCGGCGACATGGAGAACAGGATCAAGGAACAACAGCTCGATCTCTTTGCCGACCGCACCAGTTGCCACCAATGGTGGCCCAACCAGTTTCGGCTTTTGCTCTCAAGTCTCGCCTACACGCTGCTTGAGACGATCCGCCGCATCGGGCTGAGGGGCAGCGAATACGCCCGTGCCCAGGCCGGCACCATTCGCTTGAAACTGTTGAAGATCGGCGCCGTCATCGTGCGCAATACCCGCCGGGTGCGGGTCATGCTGTCTTCCGCCTGCCCCGATCAGGACCTGTTCCGCCTCGTCGCCGTCAGGCTCGACACCGGTTAACGGCGCCCCCGCGACAATCCCCGATCACGGCGGCCACCCCTGTCCGACGAGGCCCACCCTCGTCCACAATCAGCCTTCAGCGCGAAAACCGGCCTTGCCGTTGCCCTCGCCAAGCCAAACCGACAAACGCCAACTCCAAACTCACCCTTCAGCACACACAACACGTCCCAAAACCAATCCCCAGACAGCTTCATGAAATATCTGGGCTAGCTGGCCCGCAATTTCGTGCCTTGGCGCTTCTCGGACGCCGGCATCCACCGCGCATCACCTGCTACGCCGTGCCAGGGCGTCCAAGAAACCTGCACATGACCTGACCAAGGCAGCATCGGTGTCATATTTGCGATTATTGTGGAGAAAGCGGACCACGTAGAGAGAACGTGCACCATAGTATTTTTCCACAACCGCCGCTGCAGCTGACCAGACGCTGGTTCAAATCTCTGGCACGATATGGACCTTGTGCACTTTTTGTAGCCGATGGTCTACGTCCAGGGACTGTTGGCGTTTGGGAAGAATACCGGAGATTAGATCACCAGCCTTGTCGTCCTTTGTGCTGGAGGACGTAGGAGACGAAACCAGTAAGGCAATATCACTCAATCATCGCGGGAAGAAAGGAAAATGTATCCGCAAATATTGGAAACAAGCAGGATTGTCACGAAGGCGCTTGTTTAGTCTGAAAAATTTGATAGTTGATGCGGTTTAATCAATGAAATGCGAAGTGCCGCCGCGCGGCATGCGAACAAATAAGCAATCGCTATCAGTATCGGAGCCCGTATGTACGTCCAACTTGCACTGAAAAGATAGCCTGCGATTGCGGGCATCTGGATTTCCACGAACAGCGCCAAGAGCATGACGGCTACAAGACCAAGAAGCGTTCGCCGATAGCCGAACAGGGCGAGGCGGTATCGACTACCCGGACTGCCGGTGGCCGTGGATAAGCGGCCTCTGATGCGCTCGCCCCAATAGCGCCAGTGTCGGCGGGACCGCGCAAAGCAGCCGCATGCAATGACAAAGCAGGCGGCCAAGATATGTCGATAGACCCCGATTGCGTCGAAAAGCGCGCCTTCGCTGAAGCCGTCTGGCACTGGCACAGGGGTAAAGAGGACTTGCACGGCCGGAGCCGTGAAGTCGATCCAATCTCCAACCATTACGCCAAGCAGGGTTTCCGGCTGCATTACCCCCATGATGACGAATAGCGCGTAGGCGCTGGTCAAAACAAACTCGAAAAGGACAACGTCGCCTATCGTCGCACGATGTGCGGTAGTCATTATTGGCAGCCGTGCAACCAGTTGCGCTCTCCCTCCATGGTCTTAAGACAGGCCGACTCGGATTGCCACGCGCCGACTTTACGGGGAGGGAATACTAGCAGCCTGTCTCAAGCCATTTTACGTCACCAAACAGAATCTCCCGCGCGACCGATTGTCTGCACAAAAACCCCTCATGCTCGAGTTGCGCGCATAGATCTTCGCGCAGTTCTTAGGCACTACAAGGTTCCGGAGCGGCGGTACCCGCCTCGAAGCTGGCGGTGCGCGCGCCAAACTGGAACCACCAGTTGGCTCCAGCTTCGACCAACCATGTCAGCTCGTCAATTAGCAGGTGATACTGGCCCTATAGGTGACGCCCACGCATGGCCCTAACCTAAACATTGCATTCATTCGTGTTCGCTCGGCTATCGCCTCTCGCACTTCTAAATGATCATTTTCCAACAAGCAATAAGCATACTTGAAACATCTACATAGGTGTTTTATACGTGCAGAAATATGTCAAAAACGCAATAAATAATGTTTTAAACATGATCACGGCAGCACAGCTGCGCGCCGCGCGGGCCTTGCTTGGTATCGACCAACGCCAACTGGCGGAGCTTTCCGGTCTCTCGGTGCCGACCATTCAGCGCATGGAGGCGAGCGACGGCGTTATCCGCGGCAATGTTGACTCCCTTATGAAACTGATCGCCGGGTTGGAATCCGTCGGCATCGAGTTGATCGGTGATGGAGTGACAAGCCAAGGCGGTGGGCGCGGAGTCCGATTGAAAGCGCAGGTGGAGAGCGGCGAGGCCTGGCGGGACGGTGACACACTCGGATTGAAGGAACAGGGATGATACCGGTTACCGAGGTCCTCTGGTGTGTCGCGATTCTCCTCGCCGTCGGAGTCCTCTCTGTCGCGCTGGGGCGCATGTCCCAAATCCACCGATTTACGTACGGCGTGAGCCTGGTGGCGTCAAGCGCCGCCCTCATCGCCGCCGCCGCTCAACTTTTCACGCCTGGGGATGTGATTTCCCGCCTCACGCTCCCGCTGGGCCTGCCATGGTTGGGCGCCCACTTCTGTATCGATTCGCTCGCCGGGTTTTTTCTTGTCGTGGTCAATCTGGGTGGCGCGGCGGCCAGTCTCTACGGGCTCGGTTATGGACGCCACGAACACTCCCCGCGCCGCGTACTGTCGTTCTTCCCGATGTTCCTCGCCGGCATGAATCTTGTGGTGCTGGCGGCCGATGCCTTCACGTTTCTCTTGTCGTGGGAGTTCATGTCCCTGACCTCTTGGGCGCTTGTCCTGGCGCACCACCAAGAGCGCGACAACGTCCGCGCCGGCTACATCTATTTGCTCATGGCGAGCTTCGGCACCTTGGCTCTGTTGCTCGCCTTTGGTCTGCTTGCCGGGCCTGAGGGCGCCTATGGATTCGCGGCGATCCGCGACCTCGAACATACCCCGGGCATCGAGGCGTTGGCGTTGGCCCTGGTTCTGATCGGCTCCGGCTCGAAGGCCGGACTCGTCCCCCTCCATGTTTGGCTGCCGCTCGCCCATCCGGCGGCGCCGAGCCATGTCTCGGCCTTGATGAGCGGGGTGATGACCAAGGTGGCGGTCTACGGCTTCGTGCGCATCGTCTTTGATCTGCTGGGGGAGCCCACTTGGTGGTCCAGTATGATCGTCCTCGCGCTGGGTGGCGTAACCTCCGTCCTTGGCGTGCTGTACGCCCTGATGCAGCATGACCTCAAGCGCCTGCTCGCCTATCACACGGTGGAGAACATCGGCATCATCTACATAGGGCTCGGGCTGGCCCTGGCGTTTCAGGCGAACGGCGTGGGGTGGGCCGCCGCCCTCTCCCTCACCGCGGCTCTCTATCACGTTTTCAATCACTCGCTGTTCAAAAGCCTGTTGTTTTTTGGCGCTGGCGCCGTTCTGACGGCAACGGGTGAACGGGATATGGAGCATCTGGGCGGCCTCATTCACCGCATGCCCTACACGAGCTTCGTCGTCCTGGTGGGATGCATTGCGATCTCCGCGCTGCCGCCGTTGAATGGCTTCGTCTCCGAGTGGCTGACGTTTCAGGCGATCCTGCAAAGTCCGCAGCTTCCGCAATGGGGACTCAAGATCCTGGTTCCCGCGGTCGGCGCCCTGCTGGCGCTTTCCGCGGCCCTTGCCGCGGCCTGTTTTGTCAAGGCGTTTGGAGTCACCTTCCTGGGGCGGCCGAGGACAAAGGCGGCGGAGGAGGCGAAGGAGGTCGACCGCTTTTCGCTCGCCGCGATGTTCTTGTTCGCGGCGCTCTGCCTGGTCGCGGGCGTGTTCCCCGGTCTGATCATCGATGGGCTGGCGCCCGTCACTCTCGCTCTGCTTGGCGACCGCATGCCAGCTCAACTGAGCATGCCCTGGCTCACCGTTGTCCCCATCGTCGAAGGCCGCAGTTCCTACAACGGCGCGCTGGTGTTCACGTTCATCGCGTTTTCCGCGACGCTTGCCGTCTACGTGATCCATCGATTTGCGTCGCGCGCCTGGCGCCGCGCGCCCGCGTGGGATTGCGGTTTTCCGGACCCAAGCCCGGTGACCCAGTACACGGCCGGAAGCTTCGCGCAACCGTTCCGCCGTGTTTTCGGAACCCTGGTGTTTCGCGCGCGGGAGACGGTCGAGATGCCGCCCCCCGGCGACACCCGGCCCGCGCGGATCAGCGTCGAAATGACCGACTTCATCTGGGATTTTCTCTATGCGCCGATCGGGCGGGCCGTCAGCTTTGCCGCGGAGAGGCTCAACCAATTGCAGTTCCTGACCATCCGGCGATACCTCAGCCTTGTCTTTCTGGCCCTCGTCTTTCTGTTGCTGGTGCTCGCGATATGGCCATGATCCTCGACCTCGTCGTACAGGGCGCGCAGGTGTTTCTGGTGCTCCTCCTGGCGCCGCTGCTGACCGGTTTTGTGCGCAAGGTGAAGGCGCGATTGCTTCGACGCCGCGGCGCTTCGGTGCTTCAGCCATATCGCGATCTCCTGCGGCTATTCCGGAAGGAGGTCGTACTGGCCGACAATGCGTCGTGGTTGTTCCGCGTGGCCCCGTACGTGATCTTCGCGGTCACCTGGGTCGCGGCGGCGCTTGTGCCCACTTTCGCGTCAGGCCTCATATTCAGTTGGACGGCTGATTTGATCGCGATAATCGCCTTGCTTGGAAGCGCCCGGTTCTCTCTGGCGCTCGCTGGCATGGACGTTGGAACGAGCTTCGGCGGTATCGGATCGAGCCGCGAGGTGATGATCGCGTCGCTAGCGGAGCCGGCGATGCTGTTGATTGTTTTCACGCTCGCCCTCGTCGCCGGGTCGACCCAGCTGTCGACGATCGCCACCGTCATGGCCGCGCCAGGCGTCGGCTTACGTGTTTCGCTTGGGCTCGCACTCATCGCCCTGATCATCGTGGCGCTCGCTGAAAACGCGCGCATTCCGGTGGACAACCCAGCAACGCACCTGGAACTCACGATGGTGCACGAGGCCATGGTCCTTGAATACTCCGGCCGGCATCTCGCCATGATCGAACTTTCGGCGTCGCTGAAGCTGCTTCTCTATCTTTCGTTGATCGCCTGCGTTTTCCTGCCGGCGGGCCTAGCGGTGTCAGGCGCGAGACTGGAGGGTTACGTTATCGGCGGCGCGAGTTACGTGGCCAAGCTCGCTCTCTGCGGGTTCCTACTCGCCCTGTTTGAGACGGCGATCGCCAAGATGCGGGTCTTTCGTGTCCCGGAGTTTCTCGGCGCGGCGCTCATGCTCGGCCTTCTGGGCACGCTTCTGCTTTTCATTTCTCGGAGCCTCTAAATGGATAGCCTCGCCTTTGACATTGCCCATCTGCTGGCTGGAGGACTCGTCCTGGTGAGCTTCATGCTGCTCTACCAAGACCGTCTGTTTGCGCTGCTCAACACCTATGCGCTTCACGCTTTCGTGCTGTCGTTCTCGGTTGCCTGGCAAGCCTTCGTTCAGGACGCGCCTCATCTTTACGTCACGGCCGCCCTCGCCCTTGCCTTCAAGGCCATCGTCATTCCACTGGTGCTTCACAAGATCATTCAGCGTCTCGGCATCCATCGTGAGATCGAAACCGTTGTCGGCATCGGCTTGACCATGATCGTCGGGATGGGCCTCGTCGCCTTGTCCATGGTGGTCATGCTGCGCGTTACCGCCGAAGCGGACCCTCTGGCGCGCGAGGATTTGGCTCTCGCGCTCTCGGTCGTCGTGCTTGGGCTCTTGTTGATGGTCACGCGCCGCAACGCCGTCAGCCAAGTCGTCGGTTTTATGTCGATGGAGAACGGTCTCGTGCTCGCCGCCGCCGGGGCCAAGGGGATGCCACTGGTCGTGGAAATCAGCATCGCGTTCTCGGTCCTGATCGCCTTTATCGTCGTCGGCATCTTCCTGTTCCGCATTCGTGAGCGATTCGACACCGTCGATATCCAAGCCCTCGACCGCTCTCGGGGAGAGCGCGGATGAGCGCGTCTTCCTTCGATGTCGAAGCGGCGGTCCTGTTCATCCCCTTGGGTGCGGCAGTTGTCCTCTCCCTCCTGCCGAATTACCGGCTGAGCGCGCGTGTGAACGTGCTTGCCGCATTCTTGACATTCCTGGCGGCGGCGACACTTTTCATTATCGATCGGCCAGAACCCGGGCGGTATTTTTTTGTCGACGATCTCAACATCGTCTTTATCGTCCTGAACACCTTCGTCGGCTTCACGACGAGTGTTTTCAGCGCCAGCTACATTGCCCATGAATTGGCGATCGGCCGCCTGACGAACACGTACCTGCGTTTCTACCACGCCATGTACCAACTCCTGATCTTCGGGATGAACCTGGCGCTTATGACCAACAACGTTGGCATAATGTGGGTAGCGATCGAGCTTGCGACGCTTACAACGGTGCTCATGGTGGGCATCTATCGCACGCACGAGGCCTTGGAAGCGGCCTGGAAGTACTTCATCCTAGGCAGCGTCGGCATCGCGCTAGCCCTCTTCGGCACCATTCTCATCTACATGGCCGCGCGCCCGGCCGTGGGCGAAGGGTTGGATGCCATGGTCTGGACCGTGCTGATCGGGCACGCGGCCGCCTTTGACCCGGCGCTGCTCAACGTTGCCTTCGTCTTCCTGCTCCTGGGTTACGGCACCAAGGTTGGTTTGGCGCCACTGCACGCCTGGCTGCCCGATGCCCATGCCGAGGGCCCGACGCCGATCTCCGCGGTCCTGTCGGGGTTGCTCTTGAATGTCGCGCTTTACGCCGTGCTGCGTTTCAAGCTGCTGCTGGCGGCAAACCCCGGTGCGATCGCTCCAGGCCCCCTAATGGTTTCCATGGGCCTGACCTCACTGGTCTTTGCAGCCTTCATGCTTTACCGGCGGCGCGACATCAAGCGCATGTTCGCCTATTCTTCAATCGAGCACATGGGAATCATCGCCTTCGCTTTCGGGATCGGCGGGCCGCTCGCCAACTTCGCCGGCCTTCTCCACATGACCATGCATAGCCTGACCAAGTCGGCGATCTTTTTTGCCGTCGGCCACATTGCTCAAGTGAAGGGAACGCAAAAGATCGCTGACGTCCGCGGCCTCACCGTGACGCACCCGTGGCTCGGATGGTCCTTGGTTGTTGGCGTCGTCGCCATCGCTGGCCTGCCGCCGCTCGGCATTTTCATGAGCGAGTTCCTGTTGGTCAGTTCGACGTTTGCCCGCGAGCCTCTGCTGGCAATTCCCCTGGTCTTTGGGCTTCTCCTTGCTTTCGGCGCGTTGCTTCTTCGGGTCAGCGGTCTCGCCTTCGGTAAGCCAGCCGGCAGCACGGCGCCGGTGGAGGCGTCGTGCGTTCCGATGTTCATCCATCTCGCGCTGGTGCTTGCCGCCGGCGTCTACTTACCGCCACCACTCGTCACATGGTTCCAGCAGGTCGCTGGGGCTCTCGGCTGAGGGGGGAGAAAAAGGCATGCCGTCCTTGACCGATCTGCTCCTCGAAGGCGAGCGTATTGGCGCGCATCGGCCTTGGCCCCGCTTGGCCGTCGAGCCGGCGGTGTGGTCGATGGCCGCAGACCATCTGGCCAACGGTCACTGGACGCTCGTCGATCTCTGGGGAGAACCCGCAGCGGTGCACATGGCGCTGCTCGACGAGGCGACCGGTGATCTCGGCATCATCAGCCTCGATTGCCCCGATAAACGGTTTCCCTCGGTCGGCGCGCGGCACGCTCCCGCGTTGCGGCTCGAGCGCACCCTTCGCGATCTTTTCGGACTGAAGCCCGAGGGCCTGCCCGATGCGCGTCCGTGGCTCGACCATGGCCGCTGGGGCGTTTCTTCGCCCCTGGGTGACGCGACCGAGACCGGCGGTCATGAATCATCCTACGCCTTCCTTCCGGCCGAGGGCGAAAGTCTACACCGGATCCCGGTCGGTCCGGTGCATGCGGGAATCATCGAGCCGGGTCACTTCCGCTTCACCGCAAGCGGCGAGGCGATCGTGCGCTTGGAAGCGCGCCTCGGTTACGTGCACAAGGGCATCGATGGTCTGATGACGGGCGCGGATCTGGATCGCGCCGCAAAGCTAGCGGGCCGAACGTCCGGTGACAGTACAGTGGCGTATGCCCTCGCTTTCGCCCGGGCTGTTGAGGCCGCGCTCGACGTCGAAGCACCGCGGCGGGCTCATTGGCTGCGCGCGCTGATGGCCGAGTTGGAACGCTTGGCCAACCACTTGGGAGACATCGGCGCCATCTGCAACGATGCGGCGTTTGCGCTGATGCACGCCCACTGCGGCGTCCTGCGTGAGCGGGTGTTGCGGGCGGCGGACGCGTGCTTCGGTCATCGGCTGATGCGCGATCAAGTAATCCCCGGCGGAGTTGTGGTCGACCTCGACAACCAGGGAATGAGCACTGTGAAGGTCTTGCTGGACAATATTCAGCAGCGCTTTCCGGCGTTGGTTGAACTTTACGACAATACCGCCTCGCTGCTTGACCGTACGGTGGCGACCGGCATCCTGAAGCCGGCGCTTGCCGCCCAGTACGGCGCCGGCGGTTACGTGGGACGGGGTTCTGGCCGCGCTATCGATACACGGCGGTCGCCTGGCTATCCGCCTTACAATGAATTCGCTTTCGGGATCCCGGTTCGGCGGGAGGGCGACGTCAACGCCCGGGTCTGGATAAGGATTTACGAGGTGGAACAGAGTCTCTTGCTTATCGAACAGATTCTGACGCTGCTGCCCGACGGTCCGATCCGGACGGCATTGCCGAAAGGAGCCTGCGAGGGCATGGCTCTCGTCGAAGGCTTTCGCGGCGACATCATGGCTTGGATCAGGCTTGGCCGCGACGGCAGGGTCTCGCGCTGCCGATTGCGCGACCCATCCTGGTTTCAGTGGCCACTGCTCGAAGCGGTGATCGAACGCAACATCGTCGCCGACTTTCCGCTCTGCAACAAGTCGTTCAACTGCTCCTATTCAGGGCACGATCTCTAGAGACGGTCATGCGCAATCTGTTGTTCCGGAATATTTTTCGTACGCCGCTGACCGAGCCCCGGCCGGACCGCGACGAGGAGGCGGTGGCTGCCCTTGCGAAACATGTCGACCGCGCCGCGCGCCGCCGCTTGGGGCGCAGCCTGGCAATCCGTGAGATCGACGCCGGCTCCTGCAACGGATGCGAGCTCGAGATCCATGCCCTCAACAATGCGTACTACGATCTGGAACGCTTTGGCATCCGATTCGTCGCTTCGCCGCGTCACGCCGATGTACTTCTCGTCACCGGCCCCGTGACCAAGAATATGCGCGAGGCACTGGAGAGAACCTACGCGGCCACGCCGAATCCGAAATGGGTCGTCGCCGTCGGCGACTGCGCCATTGATGGTGGTTGTTTCAGCGGCAGCTATGCAGTTGTCGGCGGCGTATCGAAGGTTGTTCCCGTCGACCTGCATATCCGGGGTTGCCCGCCCAACCCCATGCAGATCCTCAAAAGCCTCCTTGCGTTGCTCGACGCGACTTCGTCACCGGCGATGTCTGAGGGATCCACCTGACGGGAGCGCGCGCAACGCTGATTTGGGAGAGGGCGATGAGGTAAAGCTGGGATGGTCGACCCATCAGAGTTGAGCATGCGCAGGGAATTTTGGTCGCGGCGTTGGGAGTGCTGGCAGTCGAGAGCGGGCCCGTCTCTGGAGGGCCGATTCGCTTTTGCATCGGATAAAACCAGGAATTCATGCAAATTGAACCCTCGTTAACCGTCGGCAACCTATATGGTAAGCTAATTTTATTGGTACATTTAAGCAAATTCCTAAACTATAGAATAGGGAAGTTTTCTTAATATATTAAAGCTGCTTCGAGCACCGAAGTTTCGAATCGGGGCCGGATTTCAAGATTTGGTAACTAAACGCGAACTTGCGAATTTAGCCTCAAACGCGGAAGCCGAAGCCGCGGTTCGCCCTAATAGTTTGTCGATAGCTTATCCTGGGTGCGCCGGATGCCTTTTCCTTATGTCCTTTTTGCGATTGCCAAACCGACATATTCACGCAGTGGCTGATATGACGGCTGTGGGTCAAAGAACTAAACCGCTCACGCGGTAGTTTGGGGCGGCAGGTGGTGAGGCCTATGCGTTAACGGGTTGGGTCTGTCCCGTGTTGAGATTGTGGTTCCGCAACCATGAACTCAACACAGGGAGCAGACCCATGACTGACCAAACTATCAGCCCGTTGCGCCGCCGCATGATCGAGGGCATGGAGGTCCGCGGTTTCACGGCGTGCGCCCAGCGAGGATACCTCGCGGCGGTGAGAGACTTCACGGTGTTTTTGGGCCGCTCGCCGGATCGGGCGACGATCGAGGATCTGCGGCGCTTCCAGCATCAGATGAGGATGCAGGGCGCTTCCGCGGCGACGATGAACTCTGCCGTCTCGGCGTTGCGCTTTTTCTTTGGCGCGACCCTGGGCCGGGGAGATGCCGAGGTTGGTATGACGACCGTGCGCCTGCCCCAGCGGTTGCCGGTGATCTTGAGCCCGGACGAGGTGGCGCGGCTTTTGGAGCATGCGCCGGGGCTGAAGGCGAGAGCGGCGCTGTCGGTGGCCAATGGGGCCGGGCTTCGCGCCTCGGAGGTGGTTTCGCTCAAGGTCGGCGACATCGGTTCAGGGCGCCAGGTGATCCGGGTCGAACAGGGCAAGGGCCGCAAGGACCGTTACGCCATGCGGCTCGGCCATGAGAAGGGGGTGATGCTGCCGGGCGGCTGGCTGTTTCCCGGCCAGAACCCGGTCAATCCGATGACCGCCCGTCAGCTGAGCCGGATTTTCCACGGCGCCAAGGATGCCGCCGGGATCGACAGCGCGAAGCGGATGCGAAGCATCAAGAAGGTGAGTTTGCACACGCTCCGGCACTGCTTCGCCACCCACTTGTTGGAGCGGAAGGTCGACATCCGGGTGATCCAGGTGCTCTTGGGCCATGCCAAGCTCAACACCACGGCCCACTACAGCCGGGTCGACAGCCGCACGCTGAAGGCGGTCAAGAGCCCCTTGTCGCTGCTGCCGTCCGGCACGCGGAGAAAGAAAAGGGCCCCGTAACGCGGCGGCTTCGTGCCCCGGGAAAGGCTGGAGGTCGCGGACATCTTCCGGACCCGCGGGCCCGCTTGGCGTCGCCGCCAGGCCGGGCATCTCAGCCTCGACCAGTTGAAGGCGATGGCGGCCATCGAGCGTTGCCGCACGGCGGCGCTGGGTGGCCACGTCGCCGCCTGCCAGGAGTGCGGCCACATTCATGTGGCCTACAATTCCTGCCGCAACCGCCATTGCCCGAAGTGTTAGGGAGCAGCGGCCAAGGACTGGCTGGCCGCCCGCCAGGCCGAGCTGTTACCCGTGCCCTACTACCACGTGGTGTTCACCCTGCCGGCGGCGATCGCCGACATCGCCTATCACAACAAGGCCAGCGTCTATGGCATCCTGTTCAAGGCCGCCTCCGAGACCCTGATTACCATCGCCGCTGACCCCAAGCATCTCGGCGCCCGCATCGGCCTCACTGCCGTGCTGCATACCTGGGGCTCGGCGCTGCCCCATCACCCCCATGTCCATTGCATCGTACCAGGAGGAGGCCTCTCGCCCGCCGGTGACAGCTGGATCTCCTGCCGGCCGGGGTTCTTCCTGCCGGTGCGCGTGCTCTCGCGATTGTTTCGACGACTGTTTTTGCAGAAGCTCGCTGCAGCACACCAGGCCGGGCAGCTGCAGTTCTTTAATGAGCATGCCAAGTTGGTTGAGCAGGACGCATTCGCCGCCCATCTGGCGCCCTTGCGCAAGATCGAATGGGTCGTCTATGCCAAGCGCCCCTTCGCCGGCCCGGAGGCCGTACTCGCCTATCTGTCGCGCTACACCCACCGGGTCGCCATCTCCAACAGCCGGCTCATCCGGTTCGACGACACCGGCGTCACATTCAAATGGAAGGACTACCGCGCCAAGGGGACCACCCGGCAGAAGGTCATGACCTTGGCCACCGACGAGTTCATCCGTCGCTTTCTTGTCCACGTGCTCCCGACTGGATTCCATCGCATCCGGCACTACGGGCTGTTTGCCAATGGCGGGCGGAGCGACAACCTTGTTCGGCTGCGTGAACTGCTCAATCCACCGGCGCCGCCAGACCACCACACCGAACCCAACACAGAGGCCGATGAGACACCCAGCCTCGCACAGCCTTGCCCCTGTTGCGGCGGTCCCATGGTCGTCATCGACACATTCGAGCCAGGCTGTCCGCCGCGCGCCCCGCCAACCAGAACCGCCAGGGGTCCATGACATTCAACGTTCCACAAGCAGGATCAACGCTGGCCGCTGCCGCCAGCCACGGCGACGCTCGGCCGACGCTCGAATGATCGCAACAGCAGCGAGCGGCCCGGCCAACAACACCCCTCGCCAGCACGGCAACATCGGCACAGCTTCACTCAAAAAACCCAATGTCGCGCCAGACCATCGTCGACCAACCGCCAATCCCAGATCCCGCAACCCCGTCGCCGCCGTCAAATTCCCATAGACCCCACCGACCCCAGCACCGAGCCTCAGCCGGCCCGCGGTTTCCTCCCCTGAGGCTTCTCCGACACCTGCCGATCAACGCCAAGCACCGCTACCACCTCGCCACGGCAGGTGTCCGAGAACCCTTAACAACAGTGACGGTTAGCTTCAAGACGGCGGAGGGTCCGCAGTCAGGGGCAATGCTGCCATGCCGAATTGGTCGGCGAACGCTCACCAAGTGTGACCACGGGTGCGTTTAATTTCGGGTGGAAAATGGAGGTGGCACGGCACCCTAGCCCGAGGGGGCCGAAGGGGGGCCAGGGGTCCAGACGGGAGGCCGTCGGTATTTAAGCTGATTTATTCGCAATATCTCTAACTTGTTTCTGGGGCCGGCGCTCGCACGTTGAACGCCTAAACGCCGTGCCGGCATATCTGACCATCATGGCCGTTGTGCCAGGTGTGCCGCCAGTGCGCTATTAGATTGACAAAGATTTGGAACTGATCCTCCGAAACGGCGCTACATCGCTTTATCTGCAACAGCGGAACCTTGCCCGGCTAGGTCATGTTGTTATTCTTCCAAGCTTGTATTTTCTGACCCTTTCTGGAGACGCAGATGAGGGTGCCTTCGGCGCCGGTTTGCTCGTCGGACGGCCCTGCGAGTATAAAGTGGGCAGCTTTGGGAAGAAGGGTGAGGTCAAATCCCTACAACCAAAGCGATCTGGACCGAATCTCCAACGTTTTCGTGTACTACATTGATAATTTTCCATGGTTTTGAATTAATTGGCAAGAAGTGCGAGGTGAATTTCTCAGCATCAATATCTTGACATCCATTCCGTCCCCTGTTAACTGGATACTAAACGGGCGGAGGATGGTATGAGCAATGAAGCGATAGAGACATTTGGTTCCGTTGTACGAAGGGAGAGACTGAAGTTGGAGATCGGATTGAGGCAGATGGCAAAGTCAATCAATGTCAGTCCGACTTATTTGAGCAAGATCGAGCGAAATGAGTTCCCGCCTCCCGCAGAAGACAAGGTCCGCAAGATCGCAGAAATTATTGACCGGGACCCGGACGAGCTGCTGGCACTGGCCGGACGTGTTTCATCGGACCTTGCGGAAATTATACGGAGACATCCTCGGGAGATGGCCTCCTTCCTTCGAACAGCAAACGGGCTGACGGTTGAAGAGATGGCCAACTGGTTCGAACGCATGAAGGAAAACAACGGGACTTAGTGGGCAAGCGAATCAGCCGCTTGCAGTAAAACGACTGAGTAATGCAGATGAGGCTTCGAATACTATGGCGAAGAAATTCAAACCACTTTCGAAGGGAGATATCGAGGGCGCCGCCGATAAGCTCCTCGCGGAATACCAGCGTGCGTCCGGCACTAATCTTACCCTGCCGATTCCTGTCGAGGACCTTCTTGAGCGTCACTTAGAGCTCACTCTCGATTTCGACGACCTCCACGCGAGGTTGGGGGTTCCAATGATGGGTGATGAGCCTGAGGTTCTTGGCGCTTTGTGGGTAAACTCCCGCGAAGTATTCATCGACCAAAGCCTCGATCCGGAAGAGCATCCATACCGCGAGGGACGTTACCGGTTCAGTGTGGGCCACGAAATCGGCCACTGGTGGCTTCATCGCAAGTATCTGACCTCTCTGTCGGTTCAATCTTCATTATTTGAAGACCTTCTAGAGCCCACCGTTGTCTGCCGGACGAGCGACTCACAAGACATGCTGGAATGGCAGGCGAACCATTTCGCATCGTGCATTGTGATGCCGCAAAAGCTGGTGCATCAAGCTTGGATAGATCGCTTCGGTCATGCTCGACCGCTACAGGTGAAGCAGCTGCGGCCCAATCAACAAGTCATGAGGCGCGCCGAGGAGATCATTTACCGACATGGAAGAAGTGAGAGTGCGGCTGTAAATGAAGCACTTCTTGAAAGCGTCGCTCTTCCGCTTGCTAGAAGATTCAAAGCTTCGAAACCCGCCATGCGGATACGCCTCGAGAAACTTGGCCTTCTCGTTAACGAGGCACCTCGCCAACGCCGGTTGGCTGGCGTCACCTGACGCCAGTTCTTTATTTGAGGAGACTGTTTAGTGTGTACGCAACACAAAACATTATATTCAGAGCTGAATAGCGGTAAGGACGAAACGTCAGCCGTCTTCGAAACCCGAGATTTCTACCTAGCCTGCTTTCTGCGAAGCATCGGGTACGAGTTGCTCGACCTTGGCGCGGACGGCCGCCGGCGCGTGTTCAGATTCCGCGATACGGCCCATCGCCGTTGCGACGTCATGGCGTTCTATTCGGACCACGCCACGGTTCCCCCGCTCGCATATTCATCCACCATCAAGGAAATGAAGGCCCTACTGCACAATGCTTGAAGACATCAGCACTCTAGACACCGCTCCCGGATATTCTACCCCGGTCAAATCCGCGCTTCATTTAATTGAGGGCCTCGTCCTCGAAGGGATCAGGCATGGACATTTTGATTACTCATTGACATGCGAAATGGGAAACAATGGACGGCGATTGCTGCTCGTGAAAGCGGGAAAAAGCCACAAATTCTCGATTATGGAGGAAGACATTCCTCGCTGATAGACCGACCGAAGGTGATCCCTCGAATGGGGACACCAACGATGCATATGAAATAGAGATCTAGGGTTATCGGTTGGATGCTGAGGCCGGAGATCAGAGGCACGGAGCGGCGAAGAGCCAGCCGTGAGATCTTCGGTGAAAGCTGCAAACGACAATCCAAAGCAAGAACTGATCAACCGGACACTTGAGGTCTGGGAACCGCGCTTCGGGCGCGATCTTTCCCGCGACGAGGCGGAACAGATCGCCGCCGACGTCTCCGGCTTCTTCTCTATCCTGGCCGATTGGTCCCAGACCGAATTGTCAGCGCATGCGAACGACAATGTAGACGTGGCGGCCTCCGAGAGCGACGGAGGGCGCAATGACCGCTGATGCCATCGCCAAAGCGCTCAGCGGATGCAAGGTCGGAACAGGCTGGATGGCACTTTGCCCGGCACATGACGATCGGAAACCAAGCCTCTCCATCCGCGAATCCAACGGCAAGGCGTTAGTCTGGTGCCATGCCGGCTGCGATCAGGGTGACGTCATCGCGGCCCTCAAAGATCTGGGGCTTTGGAGTCGCGGGCCGCGCCCCAACCCTCGCAGTGCCTCGTGCCGCATTACCGTGGCGCCCGAGGCCGATCCACAGCTGCCTGAACGGTCCGCCGCCGCGCTCTACCTCTGGCGATCTACGGTCCCGGCCAATGGCACGCCGGTCGAGACATATCTTGCGAGGCGCGGCTTATCCCTGCCACTTCCGCCGTCGCTCCGCTTTCATCGCGGCTTGAAGCACCCCTCAGGTGGGTTCTGGCCCTGCATGGTGGCGCTGGTGACGCGGGGCGACGACGCGTCGCCGCTGGCGATCCATCGTACCTTCCTGGCTCGCGACGGTGGCGGCAAGGCGCCGGTCGATCCCGCAAAGATGATGCTTGGTCCCTGCCGGGGCGGAGCGGTGCGTCTCGGTGAGCCCGGCGAGGTGCTAATGATCGGCGAGGGCGTCGAGACCTGTCTTGCCGCGATGCAGACGACCGGCTATCCGGCTTGGGCAGCGCTTTCCACATCCGGGCTTCGTGCGCTCGACCTGCCCGGCACGGTGCACGAGGTGATCGTTCTCGCCGATGGTGACGATCCGGGCGAGGAGGCGGCACGCGACTTCGCCCTGCGCTGGAAGCGGCAAGGCCAGCGCGTCCGTATTGCCCGCCCGCCGCGAGGCATGGATTTCAACGACGTGCTTCTCGGCCACGCGCTTGGCATCGAGGAGGGCGTGCGATGAGCGATGAGATCGGAAACGACGACATGAACCCGATCGCTCGACGCTATCGACGACGGCCGAGGAAATCACCGACCCGCTGGACGGTCTGGTCGAGAAGTCCGCTACCGATCCGGGCGCAGCCTTCACGCCCGATGTGCTTGAGCGCCTCGCCGCGCTCAAAGAAGGAGGAGCGGGCGGCCTTTGAAGCCTTGCGGGCGCAAGCTGAAAAAGGCCGGTTGCCGCGTGACGGCCCTCGACGAGGCCATCATTGACGAGAATGGCGAACGGTGGGCGCGAGGCCGACCCAGGCCGATATTCTGATCGATCTGGCGCAGTGCGGCTGACTTATTCCATGCCGCCGATGGAACCGCGCTTTGCCGATCTCGACATCAACGGCCACCGCGAAACTTGGCCCGATCCGCAGCAAGGGGTTCAAGCGGTGGCTGGCACGGCAATTCTACGAGGCGACCGGATGGTGCGCCAAGTTCGGAAGCCTTGCAATCGGCGCTAAATGTTATCGAGGCCCGGGCGCATTTCGATGCGCCGGAACGCACGTCTTCATTCCGCGTTGGCGGACTTCGATGGACAGGCTCTATCTCGACCTCGGCGACGAGACCTGGCGAGCGGTCGAGATTGACACGACGGGCTGGCGGGTGATCGACGATCCGCCGGTCCGCTTCCGCCGTGCGGCCGGCATGCAGCCGTTGCCGATCCCGGTCGCCAGGCGGATCGGTCGAGACGCTTGCGGTCGTTCCTCAATGTCCAGTCCGACACCGACTTCGTGCTCGTTGTCGCCTGGGTGCTGGCCGTGCTGCGCGACCGCGGCCCCTATCCGGTGATCGTGCTGTCGGGCGAGCAGGGTTCGGCCAAGTCCACCTTCTCGGCGATCCTGCGGGCGTTGCTCGATCCGAACACGGCGCCGCTTCGCGCCCTGCCGCGCGAGGACCGCGACCTGTTCATCGCCGCCACCAACGGGCATGTGCTGGCCTTCGACAACGTCTCGGGTCTGCCGGCCTGGATTTCCGATACGCTCTGCCGGCTGGCGACCGGCGGCGGCTTCGCGGTGCGCCAGCTCTATACCGACCAGGACGAGGTGCTGTTCGACGCCGCCCGCCCGGTGATCCTTAACGGCATCGAGGACATCGTCGCCCGGCCCGACCTCGCCGACCGGGCCATGTTCCTGACCCTGGAGCCTATCCCGGAAGAGCGCCGCCGGCCCGAGGAGGAACTCTGGGCGGCCTTCGAGACGGAACGTCCGCGCATCCTGGGGGCGCTGCTCGATGCCGTCGTCGAGGGCCTGAGGCGGCTTCCCGAGACCCAACTGGACGAAGCTGCCGCGCATGGCGGATTTCGCGCTGTGGGCGACGGCCTGCGAGACCGCCCTCTGGGCTGCCGGCACCTTCTGGTCGGCCTATTGCGGCAATCGCGACGAGGCGGTCGACAGCGTCATCGAGGCCGATCCGGTGGGCTCCGCCGTCCGCTCGCTGATGGCGATCGCGGACGGAATGGACGGGAACCGCCTCGGACCTTCTGGGTGCCCTTTCCGAGGAAGTGGGCGAGCGCATCGCTAAGGCCAAGACCTGGCCCGACAGTCCTCGGGCGCTCTCCGGTCGTCTGCGCCGGGCCGCGACCTTCCTACGCAAGATCGGCGTCGAAATCGAATTCACCAAGGAAGGGCGGGCGCGCACAAGGACGATTAGCATCACGACACCCGGCCATTCTTCAGATGCAGATTGTGAAGAGACACAACCGTCCGCACCGCCCGCATCGTCCGCAGGCACATCAAATGGCAACGGAAGAAACGGATTAACCGGGGCAAGCGTGCGGACGGTCCTCGACGGCGCGGACGGTCTTACGGACGATGAGCTGACGGACAGCGGTTCAACCGTCCGCGCAAAAGGTTTGAAAACTAACGACGACGCCGGTGCGGACGATGTGGACGCAGATATCCATACCCACTCCAAGTCGAAAAAACAGAGGAACAGGGTTGGAGGGCGAGATTGTGAGTGCGTTCGAAGCCCTGACGATGGCCCGGGCCGCCGGTTTAAAGATCGGACTCGATGGAGACGATCTTGTCCTGGAAGCCTCGACACCACAACCAGCCACTGTGCTCGATGCCCTGTCGCGCCACAAAACCGATATCGTCTCTTTATTGCGACGTGCGACCGATGGCTGGTCTAAGGAAGAGTGGCGTGCATCTTTTGATGAGCGCGCGGGGATAGCCGAGTTCGATGGCGGTCAAAACCGAGCCGAAGCGGAAATTCTCGCCTTTGAATGCTGCCTCACCGAATGGCTCAACGGCAACACTGTGGCGTCATCACCGGATCGTTGCCTTGCGTGCGGAGGGAGAGACCTTCCAAACGATCCCTTATTGCCCTTCGGGACCGACGCGCACGGTCATGCTTGGCTGCATTCAGGATGCTGGACGGCTTGGTATGAATCCAGACAAGCCGATGCGGCTGCCGCACTCAAGGCCATGGGATCAAAGACCCGTCCAAGTTTCCAGAAGATTTCGGGAAAAACGGAGGCGCATGATGGGCGGTTTCGGATCAGGACGGCCGACCGGCTCCGGGCGCGAAACAGTCGAAGCCTCCCGGTCGCTCGACGTGAACCAGCTTCACCGGAACGGTTGCCTCCGGCCCGGTTGGCGGGGCGGCTGGCAATGGACGCGCGACGGCGAGAAGGTTGCCTCGATTAATCTACGTGCCGACACCGACCGACTGACCCTCACCTACCGCGTGCGCATTTACGGCGGCGAATGGGAGGATGTGGAGGAGACCGTCCGCATCGTCCGCGTGCCTTGCCGGTTCGGCGGCACTCGGCCCTATTTCATCTGTCCCGGCGTGGTGAACGGCTGTCGCCTGCGGACGGCGCGTCGCCAAGCTGTATGGACCGCAAAAGTACTTCCTGTGTCGGCATTCTATCGCCTCGCCCATGCCAGCCAGAGCGAAGGCGAATGGGACCGAGCGCTCCGGCGGGCCAACAAGATCCGGCATGCGCCTCGGCGGCGATCCCGGCATGGCTGCGCCGTTCCCGGCGCGGCCGAAGGGCATGTGGCGGCGAACCTACGAGCGCCTGCGCGACGCGGCCTTCGAGGCGGAAATGCTCGCCGATCAGGCTTTCGCGATCCGCGCCGAGCGGCTGCTCGCGCAAATCGACCAACGAAATCAGAACAGGAGCTTCTGGCGATGACCGACAGCAGAAACCGATGCATCCCGACCGGCGAGACCGCTGGCACCGAGATCACCCGCTTCAACGCGCTGCGCCACGGCGTGCTGTCGCGCTACACCGTGCTGCCCTGGGAGGACGCGGACGAATATCAGCGCTCTGGTCGCGGCGCTGGTCGGCCGAGCACGCCCCGCAGGGACCGACCGAGGAGCATCTGGTCGAGGAACTGGCCGGCATCTTGTGGCGCAAGCGCCGGCTGCGCCTGGCCGAGGCTGGCCGCCCACCGGCGCGGGCTCGAAGGACACGCTGTCGCCCTACCGCGAGACCGTGAAGGCGGCGCTCGTGCATCTCGACGCCACCGACCAGTCCGAGCGCGTCGTCGATGCCATCCGCGCCACGGCCGCCGACACGGAGGACGACATCGCGGACATGGAGGAGGACGAGGCGATGACCCGCCGCGCGCTCGAACTGCTCGGACTCGCGGCGGAACGACGCCTATGAGGCCGCGCTGGCGGCGCTGCGCGAGGACACGCGGGAGTGGTGGGAGGACATGCTCGCCCGCGATCCGGACGACCTGGACGAGGACGAGGAAGCCGCCACCGCCGATGCAGAGAGCCTCCGCCGCTTCCTCGAAGCGCGAGGTGCTGCCGTGGTTTGAGACCCGGCGGAAGGAACTCGCGAACCGGCCGCTGATCCGCGAGCAGGCCTTCGGCGAGGCGCTCGACCCGGACAAGCTGGAACGGCTCGGCCGCTACGAGGTGCATCTCGACCGCAAGCTCGAACGAATGCTGGCCATGCTGCTGCGGCTTCAGGACCTGCGCCGTGGGTCACCGGAGACCTGATCCGTTTCGCAAAAATGCCGTTCCGCTCTGCTATTGCCCTTTGCAACTCCCAGAATGTATTGCCTTTTCGGCCAAATTGGCCAAGAGTAGAGAGGCACAGATTGGGCGGTCGGCGCGAGTGCTAGCGGAAGCTTGCGAGCGCATGGAACGTCATCCTTAAGCGAACGCGACATCTGCACCAAGTTCATCACGCCCGCGCTCGCAAGGCGGGCTGGGACGAGATGTCGCAGATCCGCGAGGAGGTCAGCTTCACCAAGGGCCGCATCATCGTGCGCGGCAAGCTGGTCAGCCGCGGCAAGGGCAAGCGGGCCGACTACATCCTCTACTACAAGCCCAACATTCCCGATCGCGCTGATCGAGGCCAAGGACAACAACCACAGCGTCGGCGACGGCATGCAGCAGGCGCTCGGACTACGCCGAGACGCTCGAACATCCCGTTCGTGTTCTCGTCGAACGGCGACGGCTTCGTCTTCCACGACCGCACCGGCGCCAGCGACCCAGACGCGAAACCACGCTCGCCCTCGACGCCTTCCCGTCGCCCGGCCGATCTGTGGGCGCGCTATCGCGCCTGGAAGGGCCTGACGCCGAAGCCGAGCAGATCGTCCTTCAGGACTACTTCGACGACGGCAGCGGCAAGGCGCCGCGCTACTACCAGGTCAACGCCATCAACGCCGCGATCGAGGCCATCGCCAAGGGGCAGGACCGCATCCTGCTCGTCATGGCGACCGGCACCGGCAAGACCTACACGGCCTTCCAGATCATCTGGCGGCTTTGGAAGGCGGGCCGCAAGAAGCGCATCCTGTTCCTCGCCGACCGCAACGTCCTGATCGACCAGACGATGGTCAACGACTTCCGGCCCTTCGGCGCGGCCATGGCCAAGCTCTCGCACCAGCGCCAAGACCATCGAGCGCGACGACGGCAGCAAGATCGACCTGACCCTGGCGCTCGACAGGAAGCGGCGGATCGACACGGCCTACGAGATCTATCTCGGCCTCTATCAGGCGATCACCGGCCCGGAGGAGCGGCAGAAGCTGTTCCGCGAGTTCTCGCCCGACTTCTTCGACCTGATCGTGATCGACGAATGCCATCGCGGCAGCGCCGCCGAGGACTCGGCCTGGCGCGAAATCCTCGACTACTTCTCCGCCGCCACCCAGATCGGCCTGACCGCCACGCCGAAGGAGACGAAATACGTCTCCAACATCGCACTACTTCGGCGAGCCGGTCTTACTCCTACTCCCTCAAGCAGGGCATCCGCGACGGCTTCCTCGCGCCCTACAAGGTCATCAAGGTCCACATCGACCGCGACGTGGAAGGCTATCGCCCTGAGAAGGGCCAGCTCGACCGCGACGGCGACGAGGTCGAGGACCGCATCTACAACACCAAGGACTTCGACCGCACGCTGGTCCTTGACGATCGCACCAAGCTGGTGGCGCGACAAGGTCACGCGAGTTCCTGAAGGAGAGCGGCGACCGCTTCCAGAAGACGATCGTCTTCTGCGTCGATCAGGAACATGCCGCGCGCATGCGCCAGGCGCTGATCAACGAGAACGCCGATCTCGTCGCCGAGAACCACCGCTACGTCATGCGCATCACCGGCAGCGACAAGGAGGGCCAGGCGCAGCTCGGCAACTTCATCGACCCGGAATCGAACTATCCGGTGATCGTCACCACCTCGCGCCTGCTCTCGACCGGCGTGGATGCGCAGACCTGCCGGCTGATCGTGCTCGACCGCGAGGTCGGCTCGATGACCGAGTTCAAGCAGATCGTCGGGCGCGGCACCCGCGTGCACGAGGACACGAAGAAATTCTACTTCACGCTGATCGACTTCCGGGCGCGACCAGCCACTTCGCCGATCCGGATTTCGACGGCGAGCCGGTGCAGATCTACGAGCCCGGCGACGGACGACCCGATCGCGCCGCCCGATGACGTGCCGCCGACCGGACGATGACGGCGAGCCGCTGCCCGAGACCCGGACGACGACGAGACCATCGTCGATGAGCCGGCCGACATCGCCATGCCGCCCGGCGGCGAGCAGCAGAAGAAGGTCTATGTCGACGGCGTCGGTGCCACGCATCGTCGCCGAGCGGGTTGAATATCTCGACGAGAACGGCAAGCTCGTCACCGAGTCCCTGCGCGACTTCACCAAGAAGGCGCTGAAGAAAGCGCTTCGCCAGCCTCGACGATTTCCTCAAGCGCTGGAAGGCGGCCGAACGCAAGCAGGCGATCATCGACGAACTGGAAGCCGAGGGCCTGCCGCTCGATCCGATCGCCGAGGAACT
Organism: uncultured Alphaproteobacteria bacterium; assembly: GCA_963771545.1. Taxonomy (GTDB): domain Bacteria; phylum Pseudomonadota; class Alphaproteobacteria; order Rhodospirillales; family Defluviicoccaceae; genus CAKZLS01. The sequence goes on along the minus strand of CAVYTX010000002.1, from coordinate 1,315,170 downwards.
CGGCAAGGACCTCGATCCCTTCGACCTGATCTGCCACGTCGCCTTCGACCAGCCAAGCCGCTCACCCGCCGCGAGCGGGCCGAGAACGTCAAGAAGCGCGACGTCTTCGCCAAGTACGGGACAGGCCCGCGCCGTGCTCGATGCGCTGCTCGCCAAGTACGCCGACGAAGGCGTGCTCAACCTCGACGACGCGAACGTCCTGCAGATCGCGCCCTTCGACCAGCTGGGAACGCCGATGCAGCTCGTCAGAGCATTCGGCGGCAGGCACGGCTTCGAGCAGGCCGTCCACGAACTGCAATCCGCCTCTATCAGGAAACCGCCTAACCCATGTCCGTCCGCACCACCGTCAAATCCATCCAGGACATCATGCGCCAGGACGCCGGCGTCGACGGCGACGCCCAGCGCATCAGCCAGCTCTGCTGGATGTTCTTCCTCAAGATCATCGACGACCAGGACCAGGAACTCGAACTGATCGAAGGACGGCTACCGCTCGCCGATCCCCGAGCGACTGCCATGGCGGACCTGGGCCGCCGACCCGGAGGGCATCACCGGCGACGAGCTGCTGGCCTTCGTCAACGACGAGCTGTTCCCGGCGCTGAAGGACCTGCCACGTCGTCGGGCCAGCCGGCGACCGCCGCCGCGTCGTCCGTGACGTGTTCGAGGACGCCTACAACTACATGAAGTCCGGCCAGCTGATGCGGCAGGTGGTCAACAAGATCAACGAGCGTCGACTTCAACAACCTCAGCCGAGCGCCAGCACTTCGGCGACATCTACGAGCAGATCCTCAACGACCTGCAATCGGCCGGCAACGCCGGCGAGTACTACACGCCGCGCGCCGTCACCGCCTTCATGGCGGACCGCATCGACCCGCAAGCCGGGCGAGATCCTGCTCGATCCCGCCTGCGGCACCGGCGGCTTCCTGACCTGCGCCATGCGCCACATGCGCGAGCGCTATGTCAAGCGCCCGAGGACGAGCAGACGATGCAGGCGGGCCTGCGCGCGGTCGAGAAGAAGCAGCTCCCGCACATGCTCTGCGTCACCAACATGCTGCTTCACGGCATCGAGGACCCGAGCTTCGTGCGCCACGACAACACGCTGGCGCGGCCCTACATCAGCTACGACGCAGAAGGACCGCGTCGACATCGTCCTCACCAATCCGCCCTTCGGCGGCAGGGAGGAAGACGGCATCGAGACCAACTTCCCGCAGCACTTCCGCACCCGCGAGACCGCCGACCTGTTCCTCGCCCTGATCATCCGCCTGCTGAAGCCGGGCGGGCGCGCCGCGGTGGTGCTGCCCGACGGCACGCTGTTCGGCGAGGGCGTCAAGACCCGGCTCAAGGAGCACCTGATGGAGGAGTGCAACCTCCACACGATCGTCCGCCTGCCGAACTCCGTCTTCAGGCCCTATGCCTCCATCGGCACGAACCTGCTGTTCTTCGAGAAGGGCGAGCCGACCAAGGAGATCTGGTTCTACGAGCACCACGTGCCCGAAGGCCAGAAGGCCTATTCGATGACCAAGCCGATCCGCTTGGAGCACCTGCAAGACTGCATCGACTGGTGGGGCGGGGCGAAGCGCAAGGGCCGCGAGGAGACGGAGCGCGCCTGGAAGGTGACGGCCGAGGAGGTCAAGGCGCGCGGCTACAACCTCGACATCAAGAACCCGCACACGGTCGACGACGACCACGGCGACCCGGAGGAGCTGCTGGACGAGCTGACCGCCGCCGAGGCCGAGACGGCGAGCGCTGCGCGACCAGTTGAAGGCGATCCTGGCCGAGGCGCTGCTGCGATGAACGCCGAACGGCTGCTGGCCCACTACGAGCGCATCGCCGATGCGCCCGATGCGATTCCGCGCCTGCGTCGCTTCATTCTCGATCTTGCGGTGCGCGGCAAGCTGGTGCCGCAGGACCCGAACGACGAACCGGCGTCGGAATTGCTGAAGCGGATTGCGGCGGAGAAGGCACGGCTGGTGAAGGCTGGGGAAATCAGAAAGCCGACGTGAGCGATCCGATGCCGGAGACAGTTCCCCGAGCCTTCCGACATTCCAGCTGCTTGGCGTTGGGTGCCGGTTGGACAAGGTCGGCGCTGTCGTTGGCGGAGGTACGCCGTCGGCGTGCTGACGCGCTCCAATTTCGTCGAACGCCGGCAATGGCATCCCGTGGATAACACCCGCCGATCTCGGTGGTCATGCCGAGCTCTACGTCGAATCCGGCGCACGCGATCTATCCGAAAAGGGGTTGCGCTCGTCTTCAGCCACGCTGATGCCCACCGGAACGGTGCTCTTCACGAGCCGCGCGCCGATTGGGTACATCGCCATAGCTGCGAACAACCGATCTCCACTAATCAAGGCTTCAAATCTATCGTGCCCTTACGTTTCAGATTGCTCCCGGTTCATTGCTCTGGCGATGCAAGCTTTTGCATCCGACATCGATGCGAAAGCGCCGGGCACCACCTTTAAAGAAGTGTCAGGGAAAATCGTCGCTGGTGTCGCGTTCCCCTTCCGCCCCTCGCCGAGCAGCGCCGCATCGTCGCCAAGGTCGATGAGTTGATGGCGCTGTGCGACCGGCTGGAGGCGGCGCGGGTAGACGCGGGAGACGACCCGCGACCGGCTGACGGCGGCGAGCCTCGCCCGCCTCAACGCGCCCGATCCCGACCGACGGACTTCCACGACCGACGCCCGCTTCGCCCTCGACGCCCTCGCCCGCCCTCACCACCCGCCCCGACCAGATCAAGCATCTCCGCCAAACCATCCTCAATCTCGCCGTGCGCGGCAAGCTTGTGCCGCAGGACCCGAACGACGAACCGGCGTCTGAGTTCTTGAAGCGGATCGCGGCGGAAAAGGCACGGCTGGTGAAGGCTGGGGAGATCAGGAAGCCGCGCGATCTATCCGATGGCGAAGACATGGCAGAACCTTACGACATTCCAGCTGCTTGGCATTGGTGCCGCTTGGACAAGGTAGGCGCGATTGTAGGCGGTGGAACGCCGTCTGCTGCTAACTCCGCGAACTTCGCCGAACCCGGCAATGGCATCCCGTGGCTGACACCCGCCGATCTGGCGGGCACGACGACCTCTATATCGAATACGGCGCGCGCGATCTGTCCGAGCAGGGGCTGCGCTCGTCTTCAGCAACACTGATGCCTGCCGGAACAGTGCTCTTCACCAGCCGCGCGCCGATCGGCTACGTTGCCATAGCGGCGAGCAAAATCTCGACCAATCAGGGCTTTAAATCCATCGTGCCCTTCATATCAGCTTGCTCGCGGTTCATCGCTCTGGCGATGCGAACTTTTGCGCCCGAGATCGATGCAAGTGCGCCGCGGACGACCTTTAAAGAGGTTTCCGGCAAGATCGTCGCAGGTGTGCCCTTTCCCCTACCCCCCCCTCGCAGAGCAGCGCCGCATTGTCGCCAAGGTCGATGACCTGATGGCGCTGTGCGACCAACTGGAAGCGAGCTTGGATCAATCCGCCGCCACCCGCCGCCACCTGCTCGAAACCCTCCTCCATGAAGCCCTCTCTCCCGCATCCCAGGAATTGGAAGCCGCTCAATGACGTCACCACCCCTCGGCCGCCTTGAATGCGTCGATCTGCGAGAAATCTGGACCAGCGAGGCGACGGACTTCACCCCCTGGCTCGCACGGCCCGACAACCTCACCGTGCTGGGCGAGACGCTCGGTATCGACCTGGAACTGGAAGCGCAGGAGAGAGCAGTCGGCCCGTTCCGCGCCGACATTCTTTGCAAGGACATCGGCACCGACGCCTGGGTCCTGGTTGAGAACCAGCTGGAGCGCACGGACCACACCCATCTCGGACAACTGCTGACGTATGCCTCGGGCCTTCAGGCCGTTACCATCGTCTGGATCGCGGCGCGTTTTACCGAGGAACATCGCGCCACGCTCGACTGGCTCAACAAAATAACCGACGAGAGTTTTCGTTTTTTCGGACTGGAGGTGGAGCTGTGGCGGATCGGAGATTCGCCCGCCGCTCCGAAATTCAACATCGTCTCCAAGCCCAACGACTGGTCCAAGTCGGTCGCCCGTGCCGCCCGTAACATCGACGACGCAGAGCTGTCCGAGACCCGGATCACTCAACTGGAATACTGGACTACATTCCAAGATGTTCTTAACCAGCTGGACGGACCGATCTCCGGAAATCGCAAACCTCGGCCCCGGTCCTGGATTGCTCATGGCGTCGGGCGCAGCGGATTTAATTTGAGTGCCGCCATGCTCCGACAGAAAAACCAGATCCGGGCGGAACTCTACATTGCCGGAAACAAAGCAAAGGCGTTTTTCGCGATTCTAAGGGCAGAAAGAAGCGATCGAAAAGGAACTTGGTTTCCCGTTGGAGTGGGAGGAACTGCCAGAACGGCGTGACTGCCGGGTCTCGTCCTACCTCAACGACGTGGACCCGGAGGACAAAGCGGATTGGCTGCGCCAACACGAATGGCTGGCCAAACGCCTGAACGACATGCACCGAGTGCTGGCCAATCGGGTCAAAAAGCTAGATGCAGATGAGTGGGACACAGAGGACGAACCCGCCGATTGAGCCACTGGAACTTAAAGGCGCTATGAATTGCGCCCTGAGGGTGTTTAGTATAAGCTAAACAACATGACCAGATATCAAAACAATTCACCCGCACGAAAGCCGAAGCATGCGACAGCGGTTCTCTACGCTCGCGTCTCATCGAAGGAGCAGGAGAAGGAAGGCTTCTCCATTCCCGCCCAGCTCAAGGTCTTGCAAGAATACGCGACGAAGGAAGGCTTCTCGGTTGTTCAGGAATATGTCGACGTCGAGACGGCAAAACAAACCGGCCGCATCAACTTCGGCGAGATGATCGCGTTTCTCAGAGCGAATTCTAATGTTCGCATCGTCTTGGTCGAAAAGACGGACCGCCTTTACCGCAATCTCAAAGATTGGGTAACTTTGGACGACCTCGATCTCGAAATCCACTTCGTCAAGGAAGGCGTTGTCCTGTCATGGGACTCGCGGTCCTCCGAGAAATTTATGCACGGCATCAAGGTTCTGATGGCGAAGAACTACATCGACAACCTCTCGGAAGAAGCACGCAAGGGCATGCTGGAAAAGGCCGAGCAAGGGATCTGGCCCTCGGCCGCGCCGCTCGGCTACAGGAACACCGACGGCGCCAACGGCAAACAAATCATCGAACCCGATCCCGATCTCGCGCCCCAAGTCACAAAGCTTTTCGAGTGGTACGCCGCTGGCGGCATGACCCTAAGGGACCTCGCGAAAAGGGCGCGCGAAGCGGGCTTCAGTTATCGAAAGAGCGGGAAACCCATCCCCACCAGCACTGTGCACAAGATCCTCCGAAATCCGCTCTACATGGGGGAATTCGAGTGGGGCGGCCGGATGTATCAGGGCGGCCACCAACCGCTGGTCTCTCGTGACTTGTGGCAGCGTGTCCAGGACATGCTTGACGGTCGCATCGCCAGCAAGCATCGCCGCGTGAAGCACAATTTTGCTTTCTCGGGCCTGATCGCGTGCGGCCACTGCGGTTGTTCGGTCGTCGGTGAAATCAAGAAGCAGCGTTACGTCTATTACCACTGCACCGGTTACAAGGGTAAATGCGACGAACCCTATGTGCGGGAGGAGGTTCTGGAACAGAAGTTCGGGGAACTGCTCGGCCGGCTCACGTTCGACGATGAGGTCCTGGTATGGGTGCGCGACGCCTTGCATCAAAGCCATGCCGACGAGAGGCACGAGCACGAGGCCGCCATCAAACGTCTCCGCGCGGACTATGATCGGCTTCAGAACCGCATTCACACCGCCTATGTGGACAAGCTCGACGGCACCATTGAAGCCGCGTTCTTCGAAAAGATGTCCGCGGAGTGGCGCGCCGAGCAGGATCGCTGCCTGCGGGATATCGAGCGCCATCAAAACGCCGACCAATCCTACCTCGAAGAAGGTGTGCGCCTTTTCGAACTGGCGCAGAACGCCCAAAGGCTTTTCATGAAGCAAGAACCGCGCGAAAAACGGCGGCTTCTCAATTTCTTAGTTTCGAACTGCTCCTGGCGGGATGGAGAACTGACCGCCACCTTGCGCGAACCCTTTGATCTCATTGCACAAACAGCGGAGAAAGACGCCAAACGAAAAGCCGCCGGAGAGGTCTCCAGCGGCGTTTCTGAGATTTGGCTGGGGCGTCAGGACTCGAACCTGAAATGCCTGGACCAAAACCAGGTGTGATGCCAATTTCACCACGCCCCAATTCTCGGGAGAAGCGCCCCATACTTAGCCGCAAACCACGCGGGTCGCAACCGGCGTCCGTCAGGCCGGCGCGCCGTTCGATTTTCGTTTTTTCGCCGCCTTTTCGGGGGGCGGCGGAGGGGAAAAGCTGAGAATGACGTCGCCGGCTCCTGCCGAAGGCCGGCCCTCGTCGGTACTGAAGGCGATTTCGCCGGACGGCCGCACCGCGAACAGCATCTCCGTTCCCTCGGGGCGGTCGGAAAGATAGCGGTCGACGTCGTACTCCTCGGTCAGACGGGTCTTCTGGAAAACCCATCCTTCGCGGCGGCGCCGAACCAGTGCGTCGTAACCGGCGCCGGAGTGCAACAACGTTCTTCCTCGGATGGTGAACGCCAAGTCCTTGCGATCTTCCTCGCCGTTCTGCCGCGAACCGAGCTCATAGACTCGGTGCCGGCCGATCTCGGGGGCTAACTGGGAGCACACCAGGGCGTTGTAGGAATTGTTGTCCGTGAGCGCCAGGAGGTAACCGAACCGGTTCATGTCGAGATGGAATTCGGCGTCCTCGGAGAGGATCTCGCCGTAATACGGAGGCAGCCCGGCAAGCCGGACTTCGCGCAGGCGGTGCCAATTGGTGTCGGCCACGGTGGCGGGGATTTCAAGTTCCTTGAGCGCGGCGGCGAGCCCCATGCTCCACGGCGACGCGCCGACGAGAACGATGCCGGGTTTTTCCGTGGCCGATAGTCCCAGCTTTCGGCTCAACCAGCCGATGCTGAAGCCGTGGGCGATGACCGTCGCGAACACGATGGCGAAGGTCAGCGGGACGAGCATGGCGGCGTCTTGGTAGCCGAGATTGACCAGCGCGGGACCGAACAGGCCGGCCACCGCGACCGCGACGATCCCGCGCGGGGCGATCCAGCCGATCAACGTCCGTTCTTGCCAAGTCAACCCGGAGCCGATGGTGCTGAGCCAAATGGTCACGGGCCGAACAAGGAACAACACGGCGCCGACAAACGCCGCCATGCGCCAGTCGGCGGCGAGGATGACGTCCCGGGGCAGCGACGCGCTGAGGACGACGAACACGGCGGAAACCAGGAGGATCGTGATATTTTCCTTGAAGCGGCGCATCTCGTCGATGCTCGCCAGCCGTGAGTTGGCCAGCGTCACCCCCAGCACCGTGACGGCCAACAGCCCGGCTTCCTCGTGGACGAGGTTGGCGCACTCGAAACATGCGAGAACGGCGCTGAGGACAGCGGGGGCCTTCAGGTATTCGGGCACCATGCCCCGGTAGAACGCGATGGCGATCAGACGGCCGAACCCAAATCCGAGAGCCACGGCGAAGCCGATGGCGACGGCGAGCACCGTCCCGGCGTCACCGAGCGTTTCCCGGCCATGGGTGACGGACACCACCTCGTAAACGAGCACCGCCAGCAGCGCGTCGATGGGATCGTTGATGATGCCCTCCCATTTCAAGACCGCCGCCGGACGGGAAGCGAGCTTGGCTTGGCGCAGCAGGGGAATGATGACGGTCGGTCCGGTGACAACGAGGATCCCCGCGAACAGGATGGCGACCGGCCAGGACAAGCCGGCGGCGTAGCGCGCGGCGAGCGAACCCAACAGCCACCCGATGGGGGCGCCGACGATGACCAGGCGGCGGCGGCCCGGGAAACGCCCCGCAGTTCCCGGAAATCGAGGTTCAGGCCGCCCTCGAACAGGATAATGGCGACCGCGATGGATATCATCGGCCGGAACAGCTCGCCGAAATCCTCGACCGGGTCGAGTACCCCCAGGACCGGGCCGGCCATCGTCCCCGCGAGCGCCAGAAGAACGATCGCCGGCAACTGAAGCCTCCAGGCCAGCCATTGCGACCCGAAGCCGAGCGCGCCGATCAGCGCGACCATCATGATGAGATGTTCTTCCATGATTCCCTCCGGAGTTCCCCCAGCCCCGGATCGGGCCCCGATCAGAACCGAAGGTCGTACCCGAAACGGCGGCGTATTCCTATCCGCTTTGTAAGCCGCGCCGCGGCCGGCGCTACCCCTGGATCAGCGGCGCCGGGGCGATCCACCACTCCGGGTGTTCCCGCCCCAGGCGCTGGGCGCCCCGCTCCGCGTCCCCCGGGGTGGCGAACAGGGCGAAACAGGTGGCGCCGCTACCGCTCATGCGGCTCAATAGAGCGCCGGGCAACAGATCGAGCTCGGGCAGCACCGTGCCCACCGCCGGTTCCAGGGCCACGGCGGCGGCCGTCAGATCGTTGCGGCGCTCGGCCAGGCGCCTTGCCAGCTCCTCGGCGTCGGCGAGCGGTGCCGGCAATCGCGCTTCGGCGGAAAACGGTCCCTTGCGGCGCTTGAACACGGCGGGGGTGGAGAGCGCCACGCCGGGATTGACCAACACCACCCAGCAGGCCGGCAGGGGCGGGGCCCGATCGATTTTTTCGCCGATACCCCCCACGCAGGCCGGATGTGCGGCCAAGCACACCGGAACGTCGGCGCCCAAGGTCAACGCCAGCGCGCGCAGATCTTTGGCCGGGAGATTTACCGTCCACAACTCCATCAGGGCCTTGAGCGCCGCCGCCGCGTCGGCCGAGCCGCCGCCGATACCGCTGGCCACGGGCAACCGCTTGATCAGGCGGATGCCGGCCCGCGCCTCGACTCCGGCGGCGCCGGCGAGCGCCCGCGCCGCTTTCAAAACCAGATTTTCCGGTCCGGTGGGAACTGCGGCGGCGAACGGGCCCGATACGCTCAGGCGCAACCCGTCGGCGGCGCGGACATGGATGGTGTCGCCCAACCCGGCGAACGCGATGAGGCTGTCCACCAGGTGATAGCCATCGGCGCGGCGACCGGTGACGTGGAGGTAGAGGTTAATCTTGGCCGGCGCGCTCGCGGTAACGCCGCCGGACGCCCGCTCACTCATGGTGCGCGGCGTTGGCCTCCCTGACCAATCCCTTGTCGAGCTTGGCTTCGAGCTTGCTCTTCAACTCCGGATCCGGGTTGAGACCGAGAGCGCGCTGCCACTGATATCCGGCTTCGCGGGTGCGTCCCACGGCCCATAAAGCGTCGCCCAGGTGATCGTTGATCACCGGATCCTCGGGCCGCAACTCCACCGCGCGTTCCAGTTCGCGGACCGCGTCCTCGTGCTTGCCGACCTGATAATAAGCCCAGCCGAGACTATCGACGATATATCCGTCATCGGGGCGCTGCTCCACCGCCTTGCGGATCATCTCCTGGGCTTGGTCCAGGTTCCGGCCCTTTTCGATCCACGAATATCCCAGATAGTTGAGCACGAACGGCTGGTCCGGCTGGAACGCCAGGGCCATGAGGAAGTCCTTCTCCGCGCGCGGCCAGCGTTTGGCGCGTTCGAGGGCAATCCCGCGAGCATACAGCAACCGCCAGTGATAGGGTTTCAACTCGGGAATGCGCGAGACGGCGCCGTCGTAGGCGACCACGGCGTCATCGAATTTTTCGCGCGAGCGGAGGATATCGCCGAGGTCCACCAGCGGCTCGGAATTGTCGGAATATTCATCGGCCAGGGCCCGCAGCTGTTCGGCGGCTTCGTCGAACCGGCCCATGCGGTTGAGGTTGAGGGCGATGTTGAGGCGCGCCTGCCGCGATAGCGGCGACGCGGTGTCCACCAACGCATACAATTCATTGGCCTGGTCGCGCCGGCCCAGGGATTCCATCAAGTCCGCCACCAGCATCTGCAGCGCCGGAAATTCAGGTTGCAGATGGAGGCCAAGCTGGCCCAGCACCAACGCCGTTTCCGCGGTATTCTGTTGCGAAAGCGCGCCGACGGCGTCGAATAACGCAAGTGCCGCGCCATCCTTCGCGGATTCGATCTCCCGGGGATGAACGGCGTTCCGGTCCACGCGCTTCAGGGCGGCCGCGACCATGGCCGAACCCGGATGCTCGTCCTGGTAACGCCGGTAAAGGTCGCGCGCCTCGTCGGACGCCCCGGCACGCTCGAAAACGCCCCCAACCAACTGCACCAGGACCAAAGACAGCCGCTCGCCCTTGGCGGCCTCCCGCGCGTACCGCACGGCGTCCTCGCCGGAGCCGGCGGCGTCGCTGATCAGCGCCGCGTGCAGGTTGTAGAGCGTCTCTTGGCCCTGCTGGTCGGCCAGCACCTTAAGCTCGGCGATGCCCTGCTCGGGGTGTCCGAGGCCGTACAGTGTCCACCCGCGCAACAGCTTGCTCAGAAACAGGCTGACGTGGCCCTCGTCCAACGCCGCCAGACGCTCGTCCGCCTCGGCGTAGCGGCCGGCACGGATGTCGTCGGCCGCCACGACCACCTGGGCGAGCGTCGCCTGGGGATTGGCCTCGATTACCTTGCGGGCCAGAACCACCGCCTCCGGGACGCGGCCGTCGAGCAGCAGGGTCAGGTACGCCCGGTTCACCAACACCGGATCGTCGGGCGACGCGTCCAGCGCCGACAGCAAGAACATCGCCGCGTCGGAATCCTCGCGGATCTTGCTGGCGTGCCGGGCGGCCAAATAGTTGCCGGTCAACGTCTGTCCCGCCACGGCGGAAGCGGCGGACATCTCGCCGTCCGCGCCGCCAACCCCGCTCGACGCGCACGCCACCGGAATCAGCCCAATCACCGTGGCGGCAACCGCCTGGCGCACGCTAAACAGCCGGAAACAGCGGAACTGGTAATTCATCGATCTCGGCCTCACATGTTCGGATAATTGGGACCACCTCCCCCTTCTGGCACCACCCAGTTAATATTTTGTGTGGGATCCTTGATGTCGCACGTTTTGCAGTGCACGCAGTTCTGCGCGTTGATCTGCAATCGCTGGGCTCCTCCCTCTTCCACGAACTCGTAGACGCCGGCCGGACAGTAGCGCTGCTCCGGTCCGTCATAGAGGGCCAGGTTCACCTTCACCGGCACCGAGTCATCCTTCAAGGTCAGGTGGATGGGCTGATCCTCGTTGTGATTGGTATTGGAGATATACACCGATGACAGTTTGTCGAAGGTGATAACGCCATCGGGTTTCGGATAGTCGATTTTCGGACACTCGGAGGCCTTCTTCAACTGGGTATGGTCCGGGTGATGCTTGAACGTCCAAGGCGCCCGGCCAAAGAACAGATAGGTATCAAGGGCTGAATAAATAAGCCCCATCCAGAATCCCGTGTGAAAGGCGGGCTTGACGTTCCGGACGCTGTACAGTTCGTCCCAAACCCACGATTTCTTGAGCGCTTCCGGATAGGCCTCGACAATCGGTACGGCGGCGTCGGCCCCAAGCGCCTCGAACACCGCGTCCGCGCAAACGATGCCCGACTTCATCGCCGTGTGGGTCCCCTTGATCTTGGGGACATTGAGGAAACCGGCGGTATCGCCCACCAGCGCGCCGCCGGGGAACACAAGCTTGGGAATGGATTGATAACCGCCTTCGGACAATGCACGTGCGCCATAAGAAATTCGCCGGCCACCCTCGAAGGTGGGGCGCACGGCGGGGTGGGTCTTGAACCGCTGGAACTCGTCGAAGGGACTGAGGTGAGGGTTCTTGTAGTCGAGGCCGATGACAAACCCGACCGCCACCTGATTGCCCTCGAGGTGATACAGAAACGAACCGCCGTAGGTTTGCATGTCCATCGGCCAGCCGACGGTGTGAACGATCTTGCCCGGCTGATGCTTGGCTGGCTCCACTTCCCAGAGCTCCTTGATGCCGATGCCGTAGTTCTGCGGCGATACGCCCTCGCGCAGATTGAAGCGCTCGAACAGGGTCTTGGTCAGCGACCCCCGGCATCCCTCGGCGAAGATGGTGTACTTGGCGTGCAGCTCGACGCCGGGTTCATGGTTCTCGGTGGGCTTGCCGTCCCGGCCCACGCCCATGTGGCCGGTGGCGATGCCCTTGACCCGGCCGTCTTCATGGTACAGCACCTCGGCGGCCGCGAACCCGGGATAAACCTCGACGCCCAAGCCCTCGGCCTGCTCGCCCAGCCAACGGCAGACATTGCCGAGGCTGACGACATAGTTGCCGTGATTGTTCATTTGCGGCGGCGTCGGCAGCTTATACGCCTTCTTTTCCGTCAGAAACAGAAACTGATCGTCGGCCGCCGGCGTCAGCAGCGGCGCCCCCTTGTCCTTCCAGTCGGGGATCAACTCGTCCAGCGCCTTGGTTTCGATCACCGCGCCGGACAGAATATGCGCGCCGATTTCCGAGCCTTTTTCCACCACGCACACGGTAATCTCGCGCTCGTTCTCCTGGCCCAACCGCATTAAACGAATGGCCGTGCTGAGCCCGGCGGGCCCGCCACCAACCACCACCACGTCAAATTCCATTGCTTCCCGTTCCATGAGACCCCTCTCACTCAACCTGCAAATCCGCCCGATTGCTCATTTTATAGCATAAGGGAACCAACCGGCCGTGCACAACCATAGTCGAAGCGATGTTTCGGTGGCATGCGAAAACGCACTGTCGGAAGGTTTCAATATGCTCTAAATGCGTGACTCATGGCGCCACCACTTCTCTTCCTTCGCGACATTCATCTGACGTTTGGCGGCACGCCGCTTCTGGAAGGCGCGGAGCTTTCCGTGTCCCAAGGAGACCGGCTGTGCCTAGTGGGGCGCAACGGATCGGGCAAATCGACGCTGCTCAAGATCGCCGCCGGCCTGGTGGAGGCCGACCGCGGCGAGCGCTTCGCGCAGCCGGGCGCGACGGTGCGCTATCTGCCGCAAGAGCCCGAACTTTCCGGCTACGCCACCACGCGGGCCTATGTGGAGGCGGGCCTCGGCCCGGGCGACGATCCCCATCGAGCGCGATATCTTTTGACGCAACTGGGCCTCGACGGCGAAGAGGATCCGAACCGGCTCTCGGGCGGCGAGGCGCGACGGAGCGCGCTGGCCCGCGTGATGGCGCCCGAACCGGATGTCCTGTTGCTCGACGAGCCAACCAACCACCTTGACCTGCCCGCCATCGGATGGCTGGAGAACACGCTCAACGGCATCAGCTCCGCCCTTGTCCTCATCAGTCACGACCGGCGGTTCCTGGAAACCCTCTCGCGCGCCACGATCTGGCTCGATGGCGGGTTCACCCGCCGCCTCGACAGGGGGTTCGCCCATTTCGAGGACTGGCGCGACGAGCTTGTCGAGCAGGGGGACCTTGAGCGCCACAAGCTCAATCGCAAGATCGTCCGGGAAATCAACTGGCTGCACTATGGGGGCGTGACCGCCCGCCGGCGGCGCAACCAGGGACGCCTGCGCGCCCTCAACGCGCTCCGCCAGCAACGCAGCGAACAACGCCGCGGCCCCGGTCAGGTCAAGATGACCGTCACCGAAGGCGACATCTCGGGCAAGCTGGTCGCCGAGGCCAAGGGGATTACCAAATCGTTTGGCGGTCTCACGGTTGTCGACAATCTATCGCTCCGAATCCAGCGTGGCGACACGGTGGGAGTCGTCGGTCCCAATGGCGCCGGCAAGACCACGCTCGTCAACCTTCTCACCGGCGCCCTGCAACCCGATGCCGGAAGCGTCCGTCTCGGCGCCAATCTGCAAATGGTGTCTCTCGATCAGCGGCGCGAAAGCTTGGAGCCAAACGTGACCCTCAACGACGCGTTGACGGGCGGGCGAGGGGATATGGTGTTCGTCGCCGGCAAGCCCAAACATGTGATTGCGTACATGAAGGATTTTCTGTTCGTGCCCGAGCAGGCCGGAACCCCCATTGGCGCGCTCTCGGGCGGCGAACGCGGCCGCCTGATGGTTGCCCGCGCACTGGCGCAACCCTCCAATCTGCTGGTGCTCGACGAGCCCACCAATGATCTGGACCTGGAAACCCTCGATCTGTTTCAGGAGATGCTGGCCGACTATGCCGGCACCGTTCTGCTGGTGAGCCACGACCGCGATTTTCTCGACCGGGTCGTCACCTCGGTGATCGCGTTCGAGGGCTCCGGCCGTTGGGTCGAGTACGCCGGCGGTTACAGCGACATGAACTCTCAATGTCGCGGCGCCACCGTTACCGCTGCACAATCTCCGGCGAAATCCCGGAAACGAGAAAAGAGCGCCGCATCGGAGACGTCAACCGCCCCATCGACCCCGGGCAAGAAGCGCAAGATGTCGTTCAAGGACGAGCATGCCCGCAAGACCCTTCCGGCGCGAATCGAGGCGCTCGAAGCCGAGATTGCCCGTCTGCAAACGGTGCTCGCGGATCCGGGCCTTTATGCCCGCGACCCGGAGGCGTTCGCCAACACGGCGGCCGAGTTGGACGCCGCCAATGCCGATGTCGCGGCGATGGAGGACCGGTGGCTGCATCTTGAGCTTCTGAGGGAAGAGCTGGAAACTGCGGATCCTCCGCCATGACCGTGGTCACCCGCTTCGCGCCAAGCCCGACGGGCGATCTGCATCTCGGCCACGCCTATGCCGCGTGGTACGCCTTGGACGTGGCGATTCGCGCCGGAGGCCGGTTTCTGGTGCGTATCGAGGATATCGACGCCGGCCGGTGCCGGGCGGAGTTCATCGATCGCAACCTCGACGACCTGCGGTGGCTGGGACTGACCTGGGAGGAGCCGGTGGTGCGCCAATCGGACCGCATGGACCTTTACCGCGAGGCCCTTCAACGGCTGGACCATCTTGGCGTTACCTATCCATGCTTTTGTACCCGCAAGGAAATCCGCTCGGAAATCGAGGCGGCGGCGGGGGCGCCCCATGCCATGGCGCCCGACGGCGCCATCCTCTATCCTGGGATATGCCGCGCCCGGAGCACACCGGAACGCGATGACCTGATTGCCAGCGGCCGTCCATACGCCGTTCGCCTGGACGTCCGCCGGGTGCGCGAGGCGACCGGCGACCTGCCCTGGACGGATCGATTGCTCGCCCGGCAAACCGCCGCGCCGGATCGGTTCGGAGACGTGGTGATCGCCCGCAAGAAGGTGGAGACGAGCTATCATTTGGCGGTTGTCGTGGACGACGCCGCACAGGGCGTGACCGAGGTCACGCGGGGCATGGATCTGTTCGATGCGACCCATGTGCATCGCGCGCTCTATGCGTTGCTTGATCTTCCGGCGCCCGTCTGGCACCACCATGACCTCTGTCGCGACGAGGACGGAAACCGGCTCTCCAAACGCCGGGGCGATGAAACGATCCGCTCCCTGCGGGAACGCGGACACACCAAGAACGAGGTGCTGGCGATGGCGATGGCCGCCATCCGGGGACCGGCGTAAAAGCTGAAAGGAAGAGATGAGATGATCGAAATATTCGACATGGAAGCCGCCGGCGTCATCGGCGTCCGCATCTCGGGCAAGGTCGATAAGCCCGATATCGACCGGGTCATCGCCGCCGCCAAGGCCAAGTTTGACGAAGCGGAGAAACTCGGTGTCTATGTGGAAGTGAAGAGTTTCGACGGCATTTCCTTCGAGGCTCTGCTGGAAGATCTCAAATTCGCGTTTCCGCACCTAGGCAAGTTCAAGAAAGAGGCCGTGGTCTCGGACAAGAAATGGATCGAAACCATCGCCGTCATCAGCAACCGGTTGTTTCCCAACATCGAAATCAGGCACTTTTCCGTCGACCAAACGGCCGAGGCCAAGAAATGGGTCGTTCCTATGGAAACGGACCATCCGTAATGCGCAGAATAAGACAGACCAAGATTGTCGCGACGATCGGCCCCGCCAGCGGCAGCGAGCAGCAATTGACCGACCTGTTTCATGCCGGCGCGGATGTTTTCCGGTTAAATTTCAGTCACGGTACGCACGAGGAACACGCGGAGCGGCTCAAGACCATTCGCTCCATCGAGGGCCAGATCGGTCGGCCAATCGGGGTTTTCGCCGATTTGCAGGGCCCCAAGCTCCGGGTTGGCAGGTTCGCCGAGGGCAAAGTGCTGCTCGAAGCCGGTCAAAGGTTCAGGCTGGACCTGTCCGGCGAACCAGGTGACGCCACCCGGGCGCCGCTGGACCATCCCGAGATATTCGCGGCGCTCCGGCCGGGAGCGGAGTTGTTGTTGGACGATGGCAAACTGCGCCTCGAGGTGACCGCCTGCGGCTGCGATTTCGCGGACACTAAGATCGTCGTCGGAGGCCCGCTGTCGAACCACAAGGGCGTCAACCTGCCCAATGTGGTGCTCGATGTTTCACCCCTGACCGAGAAGGATCGCCGCGATCTGGAGTTCGCCCTGAGCATCGGGATGGAGGCGATCGCCTTGTCGTTCGTTCAGCGGCCGGAGGACGTGGAAGAAGCACAGCGGCTGATTGCCGGCCGCGCCAAGCTGATCTCCAAACTCGAGAAACCATCGGCCGTTGAACACCTGGATGCGATCGTCGACGTGACGGATGGCGTCATGGTGGCGCGTGGAGACCTGGGCGTGGAGCTTCCGCCGGAGACCGTGCCGGCCATTCAAAAACGCATCATTCGCGCGAGCCGGCAAGCGGGCAGACCGGTGATCGTCGCGACCCAAATGCTCGATTCCATGATCACGTCGCTAACGCCGACTCGCGCCGAGGCGTCCGATGTGGCCACCGCCGTCTACGAAGGCACCGACGCCGTCATGTTGTCCGCGGAAACGGCGGTCGGCGATCACCCCGGTTTGGTCGTCGGCATGATGAACCGGATCATCCGCTATACCGAGAGGGATCCCGCCTATAAGGACACGTTGAATGCCGGGCTGGCCAGGCCGGCGGCGACCATGGCGGACACCATTACCGAGTTGGCGGCTCAGGCGTTGCGGACGCTGCCGGCGGCGGCGATCGTGACCTTTACCAGCTCCGGTTCGACAGCGGTTCGAGCGGCGCGGACGCGGCCCATGGCGCCGATTTTGGCGCTGACGCCCTCAATTCAAGTCGCGCGCGAATTATCGGTGGTCTGGGGCATTCACGCAGTCCAGGTGGAAGAACTGGATGACTACGAGGAGATGGAGGCCGTGGCCATTCACAATGCCGTGAAATTTGGGTTCGCGGCCGCCGGCGACAATCTTGTCATCACCGCCGGCTTGCCCCTGCACATGGCGGGAGTGACCAATATCCTTCGCCTCGTGCTAGTCGAGGCAAGCGATCAGGTCGCCTCTCAGGAAGGATCGTAACCGCGCGCGAAAACTCATTTACGCGGTACACAGCGCTCGCACACCGTTTCCTGTTGACAACGCCCGAAAACACGCCATTTAGGGCGGACACGGGAGAGATGCCGACACGGCGATGGGCGCGCGACGATCTCTCCGAAAAGAGTGGAATTTACCTCGAATGGAGAAGATCGTCGACGCGGAGGCGGCAGAGCCTCCCGATACCTGTTCTGAATCCTCTTCCTCCCGGTTTTTCAAGGATGCGCCGGTTTTGGAGGCATCCCGTCAACCCTCAACTCCTTCCACGCTCTTCCCCCAAAGAACCCCGGCGCAACGGCCCCCCAAACGAGCCGAACGATTCCCCGCCAGCAAGGATAGCCGCGCTTTTTTCAGGGAATTCTACCCCGGTGTCGATCTCGGGTCCTGGCATGACTGGCGCTGGCAGGTGCGCCATCGCATTCGGTCGTTGCCCGAATTGGAGCGGATTTTCCGTCTCTCGGGGGACGAGCGCTTGGCCATCGAGCGGCACCACGGCGCGCTCCCCCTCGGCGTTACCCCCTACTATGCGAGCTTGATGAGCCGCGAAAACGCCGGCGAGCCGTTGCGCCGCACCCACATTCCCGTCGGCGACGAATACATCCAGGGCCCAGGCGAGTCCGGCGACCCCCTCGGGGAGGACAAGGACAGCGCCGTTCCGGGGTTGGTTCATCGCTATCCCGACCGCGTGTTGTTCCTGGCCACCGGGTTCTGTTCCACCTATTGCCGGTATTGCACCCGCGCCCGCATGGTCGGTGAACCGGGGGGCGAATACGATTTCGGGCGGTCGCAGTGGGACCAGGCGATTGCCTACATCGAGGCGCATTCCGAGATTCGCGACGTTTTGATCTCGGGCGGCGATCCGCTCACGCTCTCGGACGACAAGCTCGATCAGCTTCTGGGCCGGCTGCGCGCGATCCGCCACGTGGAATTCGTGCGTCTCGGCACCAAGGTCCCGGTTGTCCTGCCCATGCGGATCACCCGTTCCCTGGTCCGTATTCTCAAGAAGCACAAGCCGATTTGGATGAGCATTCACTTCACCCATCCGGCGGAACTGACCCCGGAGACGACGGAGGCGTGCGAACGGCTCGCCGACGCCGGCGTGCCTCTCGGCAGCCAAACCGTGCTGCTGAAGGGCATCAACGACGACATCGAGGTGATGCGGCCGCTGATGCACGGTCTTTTGCAGCGCCGCGTGCGGCCATACTATCTTTACCAGTGCGACCCGATCCTCGGCTCCGCCCACTTCAGGACGACGGTCGACAAGGGCATCGAGATCATTCGCGGGCTTCGCGGCCATACGACGGGGTATGCGGTTCCGAACTTCGTGATCGATGCCCCGGGCGGAGGCGGCAAAATCCCTCTGCTGCCCGACTTCGTCGTCGGCCGCGACGGCGACGATCTCCTGCTTACCAATTTTGAGGGCGGCCAGTACCGGTATCCGGACCCCGGCGGCACGTTGGGCGGCAATAAGGCGCGCGCGCGGAGGGCGGCGTGATGCGGGTCGGATTTACCTTCGATCTTCGCTCCGACTACCTCGATGCCGGTTACACGGAAGAAGAAACGGCCGAGTTCGACAGCGAGGAGACGATAGAGGCAATCGCGTCCTCGCTTCGTCGCCTCGGCTTCGACGTGGACCGGATCGGCCACGTACGGCGATTGACCGAGAGGCTCGTCGCCGGCGATCGCTGGGACCTTGTGTTCAACATCGCCGAGGGCGTCCGAGGGCGCAACCGCGAAGCACAAGTTCCGGCGATCCTCGAAGCGTACGGCATTCCCTACGTGTTTTCGGACCCGCTGACGTCGGCGGCGACCCTCGACAAAGCCGTCGCCAAGCGTCTGGTCCGCGACACCGGCATCCCGACCGCTGGGTTCGCCGTCCTCGAATCGGATCTCGACGCCGACACGGCGGACGTTTCGTTTCCCGCGTTCGTCAAGCCGGTGGCCGAAGGAACCGGCAAGGGATGCGGCGAGGCCTCACGGGTGGAAACGCGGCCGCACCTGAAAGCCGCTGCTCACGCATTGCGTGCGCGGTTTCGCCAGCCGGTGCTCGTGGAGACTTACCTGCCAGGCCGCGAGTTCACGGTCGGGATCGTCGGCAATGGCGGAGACGCTCGTGTTCTCGGGATCGTGGAGATTTGCTTCCTCCAAGAGGGTCGAGGCGGCGTGTATTCGCTCGAAGCCAAGGAGCATTGGCAGGCGAACGTTCGCTATACCCTGGCCGAAGACGACGAAGCGATGCGGGCGGGAGCGTTTGCCCTGAAAGCCTACCGCGCCCTCCAGTGCCGGGATGCCGCTCGCCTCGACTTTCGATCGGACGCGAATGGGGTCCCGCACTTCCTGGAAGCCAACTGTCTCCCGGGCCTTCGTCCGAATTACTCGGATCTGGCCATCCTGGCGGATCTGGTGGGTTCGACCTACGACCAGTTCATGGCCGAGATCGTGGAGGCGGCAATCGCTCGCATCGGCCATTGCGTCGAATCGCGGCGGATCGCGGCGGGCGGGCGCGCATGAAAAGCGGGCGGCCCCGCGTCGTCGTTCTCCTTGGGGCGACAAACGTGGAGGAACGGCCCGACGAAGCCGACACATGCCTCCAGGCGGAGCTGGTGGCCGATTCGCTCGGCCGGCTCGGCTTCGACGCCGAAATACGGGCGGTCGACGATGAACAAGCGGCTGCAGAGATCCTGAAGGCGAAGGACGTCGAATTTGCCTTCAATCTGGTGGAGACGTTGCGCGGCGAGGGGCGACTAGCATGGCGAATTCCGCAAATGCTTGACGCGCTCGGCATCCGCTACAGCGGGTGCGGCGCCGATGCGCTGGCCGCAACGTCGGCGAAGACGGAGGCGAAGCGGCGCATGCGGGCTCGGGACATCCCGACACCGGAGTGGTCGGTCGATGGCGGCGAGTTGGCGGCGGCGGGCCGTGTCATCGTCAAGCCGGTGTGGGAAGACGCCTCGGTGGGCATCGACGCCGGGTCGGTGGTGGAGGTCGCGGACGCGCGCCGGGAATTGGCGGCCCGCGCCGCGCGCTATGGCGGAACTTGGTTTGTCGAGCGGTACGTCGCCGGTCGCGAGTTCAACCTGTCGGTTCTCGATGGGCGGAACGGCCCGGAAGTCCTGCCCGCCGCGGAAATTCTGTTCCTGGATTTTCCGGCGGAGAGACCGCGGATCGTCGATTACGAGGCGAAATGGAACACCGGCGGATTTGCCTACCACCATACACCGAGGCGATTTCTCTCCGGCAAGGAAAACGAAGCCCTGGCGGTCCGGCTCCGCGACCTCGCACTTCGGTGCTGGTCGGTGTTCGGCCTCTCCGGGTATGCCCGCGTTGATTTCCGCGTCGACCATGACGGCCAGCCGTTCGTGCTCGAGGTTAACGGCAATCCGTGCCTGTCGCCCAATGCCGGCTTCATGGCCGCCGCCGAGCGCGCGGGTTTCGGATTTGACGACGTTGTCGCGCGCATCGTCGAAGTCGCCCTTCCAGGGGTGCTCCCCGCGCCCGTAGGCTGATCCATGATCCGTATTCGCAGGGTTGCCGACGACCGGACGCCGCCGAATCAGACGGCGATCGCCGAAGCGCAGGCGATTCTGCGTCACCAGTTTCCGGGCATGCCGGCGGACGACATCGACAAGCTCCCGGCGCAAATGCGGGACCCGCTGAAGTATCGCTTCATTTCCGAACTGCTTGTGGCCGAGGACTCCGCCGACCGGGTGCGCGGAATTGCCCTGCTCCTTTACGCCTCGGATCTCCATTTCTGCTACATGGAAGTCCTGTCCGCGGCGCCCGGCGAGACCGGGACCGGACTGGGCGCCATCCTGTACCAACGGGTCCGAGAAGAGGCCGCCGCCGTTCTCGGGGCCGTCGGCCTGTTCTTCGAGTGTCTGCCCGATGACCCGGCGCTCAGTCCGGATCCGGTGATTCGCGGGCAGAACGAAGCGCGGCTCAGATTTTATGAACGCTATGGCGCCCGCCCGATCGCGGGTACCGCCTACGAGTCGCCGTTGTCCCCGGAAGACACCGATCCTCCCTATCTGGTCTTCGATGGACTCGGCAAGGACGACCTCCCCGGCCGCGACGCCGTGCGCGCCATCGTCCGCGCGATCCTGGAGCGGAAGTACAAGGAAATCTGTCCGCCCGACTACATCGATATGGTGGTGCGATCGATCAACGACGATCCGATTCGCCTTCGGCCGCCGCGCTACGTTCGCCGGTCGACGGAAAAGCCGGTCAAGACGACGCACGTCTTGGCGGGAGCGATCCCGTTGATCGTCAACGACAAGCATCAGATCCATCATGTCCGCGAGCGCGGTTATGTGGAGGCGCCGGTCCGGGTCAAATCGATCCTCGGTGAACTGGAGCAGACGGGTCTGTTCCATCGCGTTTCGCCCAGGCATTTCAACGAGCGTTTCATTGGCGCCGTTCACGACGGACGCCTGATCGACTACCTTGAAAAGGCGTGCAAGGGCGTGCCCCCCGGGAAGTCCATTTACCCGTACGTTTTTCCGGTCCGGAACGCGGCCCGTCCGCCCAAGGAGAGAACGGTGCGCGCCGGGTATTTCTGCATCGACACGTTCACCCCGCTGAACCAGGAGGCTTATCTCGCGGCGCGGCGGGCCGTGGATTGCGCCTTGACCGCCGCCGAGAAGGTGCTCGAAGGGGCGGCCGTCGCCTACGCCCTCGTCCGGCCTCCGGGCCATCATGCCGAGCACAAGGCGTTCGGCGGGTTCTGCTATTTCAACAACTCGGCCATCGCCGCCCATTATCTTAGCCGGTTTGGCCGTGTCGCCGTCCTCGACATCGACTATCACCACGGCAACGGCACCCAAGACATCTTCTATCAGCGTTCGGACGTGCTGACCGTTTCCATCCACGGCCATCCCAACTTCGCTTATCCTTATTTCTCCGGGTTCCGGGACGAGAGCGGGCACGGCCGAGGCGCCGGCTACAACCTCAACATACCGCTCCCGGAAACGATCACATCGGCGGACTACAGGGAGGCCCTGAAAAAAGCGCTCCGCCGCATCCACCGCTTTGCCCCGGCTTACCTGGTCCTCGCCCTCGGCCTGGACACGGCCAAGGGGGATCCAACGGGAACGTGGAGCAATGGCGCCGACGACTTCGAGGCCATCGGCTATATGATCGGCGCCGAAGGCTATCCGACCGCGGTCGTGCAGGAAGGCGGATACCGGGTCCGTACCCTTGGGCGAAACGCCCGCCGGTTCTTCATGGGACTGGCGGCGGGGGTCGCCGCGTCAAACAAACCCGTCGGGTGGCGTTCGCCGCGAGAGACGTTCCCCGAAGCCGGTGAATTGAAGATGCTGGAGGACGTCCGGGAAGAGGATATCGAGCGGGTCCGTTCCCTGGCGGCGGCGACGCAATTCTTCACGACCGAAGAAGTAACCATGGCGGCCGAACTCGTGGAGCAGCGCGTGAGTCTCGGCCCCGCCAGCGGCTATTCGTTCGTTCTCGCGGAAGAGCCCGGCGGGCGATTGGCCGGCTATGCCTGTTATGGTCCCATCCCGGGCGCGTCCGGGCGCTTCGACCTTTACTGGATCGTCGTC
Organism: uncultured Alphaproteobacteria bacterium; assembly: GCA_963771545.1. Classification (GTDB taxonomy): domain Bacteria; phylum Pseudomonadota; class Alphaproteobacteria; order Rhodospirillales; family Defluviicoccaceae; genus CAKZLS01. The sequence goes on along the minus strand of CAVYTX010000002.1, from coordinate 1,292,405 downwards.
CGGCCGGCGCGCCAGGGCTCCGGCCTGGGGCGCGAGCTGCTTATGAGGGCGGAAACGGCGATGTCCCGCGACGGCGGCGAGCGCGTGTACGCGGACACGTCCGGCCGTGACCTCTACGCGCCAACCCGCGCGTTCTATCGCGCCTGCGGTTATCGCAAGATCGCCGAACTCCCGAATTTTTACGGCGAGGGCGACAGCAAGGTGATCTTGGCCAAGGAATTATAGAGGTAAGCGAAGGCTATCTTGCCGCGAGGGCGCCGACTTCCGATCGTGAATCGGTGGATTTTGCGCGCCAGAACAACGGCAGCAGCAGGCATCCGCCGGCAACGCCACACCCGATCGCGACGATCGAGGAGACAAAGCCGAATTGAAGCAGAAGAAAGGCCGCGATCGGCGGACCGAGCGCGCTGCCGATCCGCTCGAACAGCCGAAAGAATCCCATGACCGTGGCTTGGCCGATTTTGTCGCATTCCTCGGCGCATGCGATCGGAACGAGCGCCAGTTGCGGCGTGATACTGATGGCCTGAGCGATACCGAGCACCACGATGCCGGAGAGCATCATCGCGGTCGACGGGGAGGCCGAGATTGCGATGGCGCCCAATCCCGAGATCAATCCGCCTAGACTGACGAATAGCAGACGGTGGCCGATCCGGTCCACCAGCCGCGCCGCGACCGGCGTTACCAAGACCATCATCAGGCCGTAGAGCATCATGATCTGGCCCGTGGCCGAGGGACTGTTCCCCAGATCCGAGAGATAGAGCGGAGCGAGATAGTAGAGGAAACCGGTCAGGATGATCTTGGCCGGCATGGCGGCGAGCGAGACCAGGGATACAAAGCGGGGATTGCGCAGCACGAGAACCACGTCGCGCAAGCGCAGCGCGCGCGCGGTTGTGGTCCTTGCGCTGTTTGGCGCGTCGAGCATCTTGAACGCGATGACGGCGGCCAGAAGGGCGAGACCGGCTCCCACCGCGAAGGTCATGCGATAGCCGATGCGGTCGGCAAGGATGCCGCCGATCGCCGGCCCGCAGATGGAGGCGGCCAGCACGCTTCCGACGAACATGGCGAGACCCCACGCGCGATTGCTGGCGTCGGTATTGGCCACCACGTGGCTTTGACCGGCGGCGAAGACGATGCCGTAACCGGCGGCAGCGATCAGCCGCCAGGTCATGAGCGTCCACAGGCTATCGGCCGACGCCGTCAGGGCGAGGCCGGCGGCGCCAAGCACCGCGCCGAAGACCATCAGTTTCCGGCTGCCCAGGCGTTCCACCCACGGTCCACCCAGCGGCTGGGACAAGGCGACCACCAGCATGAACAACATCATCGGCAGGCTGATGACAATTTCCGGCGAAAGTCCGTCGATCGGCTTGTAGAGCTCACGCGCGTAAATCGGGAAGAAGGACCGCGACAATTCCTCGGCCAAGAAGAAGACGAACAGCGGCATGCGGACGCCCACGAGTTTCTGCTGGCCGGCGTTACGCAGGTCGTCGTCGCCGCGCGCTTCTCCCAGGGAGCGCAAAACCTCGGAGGAATGCTCCAAAGCGGCCCGCGCATCGGGGCGTGGCGGCAACGCTCCGATTTTCGCCGCCAATACGGCGTATCTTTCGTTCAGCCGCGCCACGATCGCCCGCAGAGCCGTGGAAACCTTACGCACGTCGTCCGGCGTCCGCCGTTTACCGCGTTCCGCCGAGCCGTCATCGGACCCGTCATGAGCGAGACGCTGCTGGAGGGCCGCGATCGGCGCCGCGGCTTTCGACATGATCAGGACGAGCAATTCGAATGTCACCAGCAACGAAACGACCAAGACGACCAAACTGTCGTAGAACATCTCGCTCATCTGTTGTTGAACGTAGCGTTCGTCGACACCGACCAGAACCCGGCCGACCCGCTGTCCATCCGACATGATGGGTCTCGCAACGATCAGGAAATCGGCCCAACGGACCGCCTCGGAGCCGGTGATGCTGGTTGACGCCGGCGCACGCGCGGTTACGGCGAGCGTGGCGTCCAGCGCATCGAGCGCGGCGGATCGTTCGGCCTTTCCGTCGTAGAAGACCTTGCCGCGGTTTTCGTCGGCGGCGAGGATGAACATGATCTCCGGATTTTCCGCGCGCATCGAGCCGAACAGTTGCTCCACGCCCCTGAGCCGTTCGAAGGTATCGCCCAGCACCAGGGCCCGCTGGAATTGCTGGGCGAGGGAGCCCGCGATCAGGTCACCCTTGCGAGTCATCTCGGGCCGCAGGTCGCTTTCGAAGGCCTTAAGCGCGCCATAGGCGACGGCGCACGAACCAACCAGCAGCAGTAACACCTGAAAAATGAAGAGTTGGCGCCGGACTTTCCTGAATAGTTGCATCAGGACCTCGCCTCGGTCGGCGGCCAACCGGCTTTTGGCGCGGAAACAATTTCCTCCACCCGATCGAGCGCGTTAATCGCCTCAAGCAGCTCGCGCTCAATCTCGGAGTCGTGCCGGAGATCCGCGGGCGGGGCGGGTTCATCGGGCGATGCCAATCCGACCCGGCGCCGCAGTGCATCGAGACCGGCGCTTAAGCGCGCCACCGCCGTCACCAGCGGCCGGCTGATCACGAGCACGCCCGCGATACCGAACGCGCCGGCGGCAAGCAGCACGATGGAAATCACCAGGACCAGGTCCTTGCCGACACTCAGCCGCTTGTCGTCGTAAAAGCTGCCCGAATAGCTGACGACCAAGACACCGACGACCTTTCCGAAACTGGTGAACAGCGGCAGTCCGATCGCGGACTCGTCAAAGTAAACCTGATCAGGCGCAAGGTTTCCCCGCAACAGAGATTGGACCCATGCGTTCCGCGTGAGTTTGCCGACGCGTTCTGCATGGGTGTCGAACAGAATACTGCCGCTGGTGTTGACGATGGAGATAGCGACCAGGGAGGCATCCTTCATCATCTCCTGGTGAAGGAATTCATCGATGTTTTCCAATTGATCGAGCGGCAGGCCCAAGTCGATGCCGGCTTCGAGCTTGCTCTTGAACTCCTTGGCGATGAACTCGAACCAACTCGTGACCAGCCCCGACAATGTCCGCTCATAAATCAAATAACCGAGCACCGTCGTAGTCGTCAGCGAGACGAAAAGGACCACGAGCATGGCCACCGCGATCGTCATCCGGGTGTTTACGCGGCGCAAGGTTGCGTCTCCACATACGGCAAGCCGCGGAACGCGTCATAAGATCTCAACGTTGCAGGATTATGCCAGTGCGCGACCATCGCGGATCGTCCTTTCCACCAGCTCCAGTGCTCGTTCCCTCTCGTGCACGGGGCCGCTTGGCGGCGCCCGGATCGCACGCAATACTCAAGCGGGACTGGTGCCCCCGCCAAGGTGGATTAGACGCCAACAAAACTAAGAATTGGTTAGCAAAAGCGTAAAATTCGAGGAAGATTTTATCGGCTTGAGCAAACGAGGAGGGCGACCGTGGACGTGCGGCCGAACGGGCAATTTGCCGGCGCTGCGTTTGGACCGCTCGACCTTTCCTGTCGCGGGCCTCCGCGAGCCGCTTCAATTCTGGATGAACTCGGCAATATTGAGAAGTTGAATCGGCGGGTAGTAATCGATTTTCCGAGCGGTGTCGGCCCGGACCATGTAGGAAAAGCGCTTCAGGGTCTCGAACGGAATGGCCTTGGGCGGTATGCCTTGGACCAGGATCTGCTCGGCCTTGTACGCGCAGAACTGGCCCATGTTGTAGTAACGGCTGACGACGCCGGCCAATGCTTCGGCGGACTTGAGGTATACCTCCGAGGAGACGAACGTCGGCACCCCCGCCTCGGCGGCGGCTTCTGTGACGACACGCCGGTTGGCACCGAGGAACGAGTCCGGGCCCAGGTAGACAAAGTCCGGTTTCGTCTTGCCCACCTCGCGCACCAGATCCGGCAAGCTGTCGGCCCTGGATTTGCCATCCGGATCAAGCGGAACGGGCCAGGCCGATAGCCGGAACCCGAATTGCTCCGACAATTCACGGAACTTGTCGACAACCACGCCGGGGCCGGGCTCGGTGGTGTTGTAGATGACGGCGAGGTGGTTAAGCGGCCCGTACGCCTGCATCGCGCGCAGCTGTACCTCGAGCGGCGCCACGTGAGAGGTGCCGGTAACGTTGCGGCCCGAGGACCGCCACTCGGGAACAACGCCGAGTTCCACCGGGTCGGCCACCATGCAGGTCACGACTGGGATGTCGACGATGTGCTTCGCCGGATCGATCGCGTCGAAGCGGCCTACCACAAGTGGCGGCGCGGCTCCACCCCATGTGTAAACAAGATCCGGCCGCAATGACTTTATTTCCTCGACAAACAGCGGAATGTTCTCGGGCTTGCGATCGGTGTCGCGGATGATGAACTCGACCGGGATGTCCTCTTGGGCGAAGTAATTCTTGAAACCCCGGTCGGTCTCCGTCGGCCCACGCCATTAAATCATATAAATGACGTAGGGTTCGCGCGCGGGGGCCTCCGCCGGCACCTTGCGGGCTTCCTGGGCGTCGGCGGAAGACGGTACCAACCAGGCCGCCGTCGCAAGCAGCGCGGCGCCGCCGAACATGACCTGGCGGGCCGCGTGTTGCCATTTGGTTAGGATATCGTCGTCCATGGTATGTCTAATCAACCCAACGCCGATAGCGCTCCGGATGCTTCCGGCCGTCCATAGCGAAGGTGCGCTTCGTCGGCGCCGGGGACAACGCGGAATCCGTGGAAGCCCTGCCGTAGCAGCGCCAGGTGACGCTCAATTCGGCTGAGCGGAACGTCGACCACGGTGCTCGGATTAAAACTGGGTGGGACGGCATCGCGCAGGTCGCGATGAATGATGAAGCGCTGCATGTCGGAGTACTTGACTTTGAAGTTCTTTACGCGGCACCCGAAGCCGAGGAAGTTGGACAGGCTGACCGAATTGAGCGGCGAGACCGTGCCAAGGATGTGATAGCGGTCATGCGCGAGGGCATACCGGTGGCGCATGTCGGTCATTTTTATCTGCAGCCGGTTGCCGCGGAAATCGGGATGCACGGCGGAGCCATCGTAGTCGGCGACGTGGGCGATCTCCGCCTCCGGCAGCGGCAAATCGCGTCCGAGGTTGTCAGGGTCGCCGTCCGGGAAGGAAATGGCCGCATAGCCGGCCAGACGTCCATCGCAAAACGTCCCGACCGTTCGGCCCCGGTGCTCGATGTGTTGGGCCATGAAGGTCTTGCTGTCGGCACGGAACATGTGCGGATGCTTCATGCCGCCGACCACGAGTCGGTGAAGCTGGTAAGCTTCTTCCACTTCGTCTTCGCGAAGAAAGCGCATTTCGTAAGGTTGCGGGTCCCGGAGGCCCCGCACCGTCGCGTATCCATGCTCAATCCAGCCGTTGGCAATCTCTGCGCTCATTGATGTTACCTCCACGTGCGTCTTTGTTCAGGTCGAGCCGATCCGGGCATGTGGACGGACTCGGTTTGCCGCCGAATTTGGCCTCGATTTGATTAGGACTTCGTTAACACGGTCAGGAATTCGTCACCCCCTCGGCTTGAGCGGCAGAGGTTTCTCGCGAGTTAGAGAATTTTTAAGGATGAAAGCGTTACTTTTCGTTCCGGCATTGCGAGCGGCTTGCAATGGAGCAGCGGAGAACCGATGGATTGGAGGCTGGGGATGGGGTCGGACGGGTACACACGGCAGGCCTTTGAGAACTGCGCGCTTGACGCCTTCATCTCGCTGGACGCCCTCTGGCGTGTCACGGGATGCAACGAGGCGGCCCTGCGAGCGCTGGGCAATCCGGAGGGCGAAGTCATCGGAACGCCCCTGGCCGAACTCCTAACAGACGTCAATGGCTCAGTCCCTGACAAAACGGGCGCGGAATCAACAAGCGGGTTCAGCCCCGCGCCGATCGCGCAATGGTGCGTTCGACCCCTTTGCGACACGGCCCGCGATCGCGAGGCCACGCTTTGTGGCAACATCGAGGATCGGTGCGCCGCGGCGGTGGACCGTCAGGTGCGCGAAGTCGACAAGCGCTTTCAAGACTTCGTCGAACTGGCGGCGGACTGGTTCTGGGAAACGGACGCCAACCTGCGATACAAATACCTTTCCGCGCAATATCAAAAAGCCACCGGGCTCTCCCCGGAGAGCCGGCTGGGCTACAGGCGCGGAGAATTCCGTTTGAACGGCCCCGACGACGGCGACTGGGACGCGCACATCGCCGACTTGAGGGCGCGCCGGCCGTTCCGGGATTTCAAATTCGCCTACCTTGACGCGACCGGTCAGCGCCGCATCGCCCTCATGAGCGGACGCCCCGTGTTCGACGAGGCCGGTTCGTTCGCCGGCTATCGCGGCGTTGGCCGGGACATTACCGAGGAGTTCAACGCCCAGAAGCAATTGCTGTTTCTGGCCCATCACAATTCGCTGACCGGCCTGCCCAATCGCGTAACGCTGAAGGACCGCTTGGAGCACACGCTCGCGGTCGCGCGGCGGACGGGCACCGGCGTCGCGGTCCTGTCGGTCGATTTCGACGACTTCAAGGCCGTCAACGACACCCTCGGCCACTCCGCCGGCGACATGCTGCTTTGCGAGGGCGCGCGCCGGATGACGAGCGTCCTTCGCGAGATCGATACCGTCGCGCGGATGGGCGGTGACGAATTCACCATTGTTCAGGCCGAGAACAACGGATGGGACGCCGCCCGGGCCGTCGCGAGCCGGCTTATCGAGTGCCTGACTGAAACGATGGACGTGGGTGGCGAAAAGGTCCAGTGCGGCGCGAGTATCGGGATCAGCCTCTATCCGGACGATGGCCAGAACGTCGACGAGCTCCTGCGTCACGCCGACCTTGCGCTCTACAAGGCCAAAGCGACCGGCCGGAATTCGTTCTGCTTCTTCGTGCCGGAGATGAACGAAGAAGTGAGCAAGCGGCACATGCTCGAAAACCAGCTCGTCCAGGCCCAGCACGATGACTCGCTGCTCTTGGAATACCAGCCGCAGGTCGAGATCGAAACCGGCCGGATCGTCGGTCTCGAAGCGCTCGTCCGCTGGATGCGCCCGGGCCATGGCTTGGTCGGCCCCGGAGCCTTCATCCCCATCGCCGAGCGCTCCGGGCTGATCCTCGATATCGATCGCTGGGTCCTCCGCCGAGCCTGCGCCCAGGCCAAGGCCTGGAGCGACGCCGGGCTGTTTTGCGGTCACATCGCGGTCAATCTGTCGGCGGTCGTGCTGTCTCGCGCCGGTGTGGTCGACGATATCCGCGCCATACTGGAAGAAACCAAGCTTTCGCCGGACCGGCTGGAAATCGAGATTACGGAGAGCGTGCTGCTCATCGAAACCGACGTGGTCGCGGCGACCCTGAAAGCCGTGAACGCGATGGGAGTCGGCATCGCCCTGGACGATTTCGGCACCGGATACTCTTCCCTCACCTATCTCCGGCGCCTACCGGTGCAGAAGGTCAAGATAGACCGCACCTTTATATGCAACGTCGATAAGGATCCCGACGACGCGGTAATTGCGCGGGCTATCGTCTCACTTGGGCACAGTCTTGGATTGAAGGTCGTCGCCGAAGGAGTGGAGCATCGGGACCAGCTTAAGTTTCTGCGCGAAGAGGGTTGCGACCATGCGCAAGGTTACTTCCTGGCGCGCCCACTCAGCACCAAGGACTGTGAAAGCTATCTGACACAGGCTAAAGACAACGCACGGGCGATGCGGGCGTCGTCCGGTGTGGTGAACTTGTCCGCCCGCTACTGGCAGTACTGAATCGCGCGCGACATTTTGGCCGAGGTTTAGGGGTCGGGGCTCCTGCCACTCCCGAACGATCCGAACGAAAACGCCGACTCCATGGGAGTGCGGCCACCGAATTGCTGCTCGCAATAACTTTGCGAAGCGAACTGGGTGCACCGACGCCAGCGTTCGTTGAACGAAGCCTCGTTGGCGGCCGTTCCCGGCAATGTCAGGCGCGTCGTCGCTTCACCCGTTCCCGGGGCGAAGGCCAACTCGCACGCGGTCATCAGGCCCAGACACGCGGTCAAACATAAAGCAACGCATACTGTTTTGGTCATTCGCGCACTGGCCTCGGGTTGACGTTAAGTGACACACGGCGTAATTACACTATGACGCGACTTAAGCTGAAGCGCGAAAAATCCGTTTGGATGTAAACGATGTCTGTTTCTTTCGACCGAACACCACCCGGTAGAGGGACGATCCTGTCTTCGCGCCCCGAGTTTGGCCGCGAAGGCGCGGTCGTGTCATCGGATAGTGTCTGGACTCCGGAGGAAGAAGCGCGTAAACGACCCTAAACCGATAGCGTTTTCTGAGCCCCTCCCGGAGAATTTCTTGGAGGGGTTTTTCGTTTGGCCGATGAAGGTCGAGAAAGCAACCAGCAATGAGCTTTTACAACACCATTTCCACCGACGGTGTGCCCATCAAGGCCTGGACCCAGGGCGTGCCGGTCGAAGGCATGGCGGAACAGCAGCTGCGCAACATCGCGTCGCTGCCGTTCATCCACAGCCATGTCGCGGCCATGCCCGACGTGCATTGGGGCATGGGGGCGACGGTCGGTTCGGTGATTCCTTGCAAGAAAGCCATCATTCCCGCCGCGGTGGGTGTGGACATCGGGTGCGGCATGATGGCGGTCAAGACCTCGCTCACGTCGCATCAGTTGCCGGACACGCTGCGCGATCTCAGGAGCGGGATCGAAAAAGCCGTGCCGCATGGACGAACCGGCAGGGGTAACGCCGACACCGATCGAGGGGCATGGGGCACGCCGCCCGATGACATCGCCCAGGTGTGGAAGAACCAACCATTCCGGCAGGGCACTCTGGAACAGGGCCTTGAAGAGATTATCGAAAGGCACCCAACGCTTCGCAAGGCCAACAGCGTGAACCATCTGGGAACGTTAGGTACGGGCAACCATTTCATCGAGATTTGCTTGGACGAAGCGGATCGGGTGTGGGTCATGCTGCATTCGGGATCCCGAGGGATCGGCAACCGCATCGGGTCGTACTTCGTCGCCCTCGCGAAGAAGGAGATGGAGCGGTTCTTTATCGTGTTGCCGGACGCGGACCTGGCGTACTTGCCGGAAGGGACCGAACATTTCAACGACTATGTGAAGGCGGTCTCCTGGGCCCAGGCTTTCGCCCGAACCAACCGGGAGGTGATGATGGCGGGCGTGCTGGACGTGATGACCCGCATGTTCACGGACTTCGAGGTCAGGGATTCGGCGGTGAATTGCCATCACAATTACGTCGCCCAGGAAGAGCATTTCGGGGCTAGGGTCTGGGTGACCCGCAAGGGAGCGGTTAGCGCCCACGCGGGCGCGCTCGGTATCATCCCCGGATCCATGGGGGCTCGGTCGTTCATTGTGCGGGGTAAAGGCAACCCGCATTCGTTCTGCTCTTGCTCGCACGGGGCCGGCCGGGCCATGTCCCGCAACGAAGCCAAGAAACGCTTCACGCTGGCGGACCACATAAAGGCCACGGAGGGCGTTGAATGCCGCAAGGACGCCGACGTTATCGACGAGACCCCGATGGCCTACAAAAACATCGATGCGGTGATGAAGGCGCAGGAAGACCTCGTCGACGTCGTTCACACACTGAAGCAGGTCGTTTGTGTGAAGGGGTAGTATTCCCTTGCAAGGAATCTTGGCCAAACGCCTAATCGAGTTCGAAGGCGTCCTTGTAATCCAGCTTCAGCGCGGGATCCTGGTCTTCCTTCCTGAGGAAGCAGTTGCCGACGGCGAGGCATTCGATGTCGGTGCCCATGAAGCAGTGAAAGGCGTCCTCGGGGGTGCACACGATGGGTTCGCCACGCACATTGAAGCTGGTGTTGACGACGACCGGGCAGTCGGTAAGCGCCTTGAACCTTGAAATCAGCGCGTGAAAGCGGGGATTGGTTTCCTTGTGCACGGTCTGGATCCGCGCCGAGTAGTCCACATGAGTAACGGCCGGGATTTCGGAGCGGGGGACGTTCAGCTTTTCGATACCGAACAGCGCCTTCTCCTCGTCGGTCATCGCCCGGCGGCGTTGCTCGGCGACGTCCGCGACCAGCAGCATATAGGGGCTGTCGCCGTCCAATTCGAACCAGTCGGCCACGTCTTCGCGCAGTGTCGAGGGCGCGAACGGCCGGAAGGACTCGCGGTACTTGACCTTCAGGTTGAGCATTTTCTGCATGCTCGGCGAGCGGGCGTCTCCCAGAATGGACCGGGCGCCCAAGGCGCGGGGGCCAAACTCCATCGATCCCTGGAACCAACCCACCGCCTTGCCGTCGGCGAGCGCCTGGGCGGCGGTATCGGTCAGCGCATCGTCGTCCAGCACCGTGTATTGCGCGCAGGAGGCGGCGAGCCGTTTTTCGATGTCCTGCTGGCGGAACGAGGGGCCCAGGTAGCCGCCGCGCATGGCGTCGGCTTCGTTGCCGAGGTGTCTTGGCTGATCCTTGTACAGGTGATAGGCGCAAAACGCCGCTCCGAGGGCGCCGCCGGCGTCACCCGCGGCAGGCTGAATCCAGATGTTTTCGAAGTGGGTGTCGCGAAGAATCTTGCCGTTGGCGACGCAGTTGAGCGCCACGCCACCCGCGAGGCATAGGTTTTCCATCCCCGTTTCCGCCGCCAAAGACCGCGTTAGCCGAAGAACCACCTCCTCGGTGACGGCTTGAACGGACGCGGCCAAATCCATGTGCCGCTGGTCGAGCAGCTCTTCGGCGCCGCGCGGAGGGCCGCCGAACAGTCTGTCGAACCGCTCGTTTGTCATCGTCAGTCCGGTGCAATAGTTGAAATAGGACTGGTCGAGGCGGAACGAGCCATCGTCCTTGAGGTCGAGCACGTTGTCGAGGATGGTCTGGGCATACTTGGGTTCGCCGTACGGCGCCAAACCCATGACCTTGTACTCGCCGGAATTCACCTTGAAGCCCGTGTAGTACGTGAACGCTGAATACAGCAGGCCAAGGGAGTGAGGGAAATGGATTTCCTTGAACATTTCCAGGTGGTTGTCGCGGCCGATGGCCGCCGACGTGGTTGCCCACTCGCCAACACCATCCATGGTCAGGACCACCGCCTCGCGGAACGGCGACGGAAAAAACGCGGACGCAGCGTGGCTCTGGTGGTGCTCCGCGAACAGCAGTTTGCCCGCCCAGTCATAGTCCGGATCGAAGGCCTTGAATTCCTTGCGCAGGAGGCTCTTTTGAAACAGCTTCTCGCGAAGCCACACCGGCAGCGCCATTCGAAACTGCGTGAATCCGCGCGGAGCGAACGCGACGTAGGTTTCCAGCAAGCGCTCGAACTTCAAGAATGGCTTGTCGTAGAAGGCGACGCAATCCACCCCGTCGAGAGCAACTCCCGCCTGATCCAGACAGAAGCCGATAGCGTTCGCCGGAAAACCGGCGTCGTGCTTCTTTCGGGTGAAACGTTCTTCCTGGGCGGCGGCGGCAATTAGCCCGTCCTCGATCAGCGCGGCGGCGCTGTCGTGATAAAACGCGGATACCCCAAGAATGCGCAAACCCGGCGTCTCCTCAGAACACGGCGTAAATAAACGGCGCGATCGCCGAGCCTTGGCTCAAGACCACCAGACCGCCGAGCAAGGCCGTCATGACGATGATCGGCAGAAGCCAGAACTTCTTGCGTGCCCGTAAAAAGGCCCAAAGCTCACTCAAAAATTCCATGCTTCTTCTCCTAGAACTGATTGCGCATGCTTTGAGGATCGGGTCCCGGGGGATTGCGTTCGATCCAGTACGTTTTCGCTTGCGGGTCCAGCCGCCGATGGAGGGGGTCCTTGCCCATCAACCGCATGACGATCCCGGTCGGTGTCACCGCCAGGAAAAACAAAAGACCCATGATCACCGGCGTGACGATTTTGTGGAGCAGTAGCCCGAACAGAAACCAAACCCGATTCAAGGGCGCGAGCAGGCTCGGGCGGATCAATGCAACCAGCAGAAACACCGCGGCGATACCCAGGGACCACAGCCTCGGCGCGCCGCCGGAAAGCAAGGGCCACAAGCCGATAAGCACAAAGACGGCGAAAAAGACCAAACCGAACCCGCGTTCGGAGCCGGCCGTCACCTCGTCGTTGCGACGGAAGTCTTCGTGAAACGATTGGGGGCGGGCCATTTCTACCGTCAGTCCACTTGTCGCGACCAGAATGCCAATTTTTGCGGAGACCGCAAAATTAAAAAGTTTTCCGTGCGGGTCGGTTGTCGCTATGTCATCCGTCTTATGAGGCGATCACTTCTGGAGATCAAGAGCGTTGGCCTGGTGCCACGCGTCGAGCATTCGGCCGCCGGCAACGGGGAAGGGGGCCTCGGCCGGATCCTACAATCTCAAGACCGACACGGACTCCAATGTATTACCCGGCGCACCATCTTGGCATTTAATATGCGATTACAGTCCAAACCAACGAATGCTCGGAAGTTGCCTCGCAAGGCCAAATTCGGGCGATTTTTTCTGCCGGCGATCGTGGTGCTCGTGTCGCTCGTGCTTCCCTTGGTGCCGCTGGAGATTGTGCTCCAAACCACGAATTTGCTTGCCGAGCTCGACTCCGATAAGCCCGTTTACACGCCGCTTCGTCTCGTCGAGGCTGACAGGGTGATTGACAAAAGGCACTACGCGCGGGCGAAGACCCATCGCTTCGGCTTCAACGACGTCGACCGACCGCCCGAGAAAGGGGCAGGCGTTTTTCGACTTGCCGTGGTTGGCGACTCGTTTGTGTTCGGCGATGGTCTCGCGAACGAGGACGATCGTTGGAGCCGCAAGCTGGAGACGATCATTACCAAGACGTTCGACAACGTCGAGGTGCTTCATTGGGGCCAGGACGGATGGTCGACGAAGCGACAGCTCGAGTTCCTAAAAGAGAACGCCGCCGACTATCACCTCGACGCCATACTTTTTGGCTGGGTCGCGAACGATCCCGACCTTGGCGACATACCCCAGCCTTATTCAAACTCCGGCAAAGTCTTCAAATGGATTGGCCTCTCGTTTGTATTGCCCGAGTCGAGCAAGTGGCTGTCCGATCACATCGATGCCCTGATCAATACTCATTTCGACATCGGTTACCAGACTTGGGAGAAAAAACTCTATACGCAGGAAAATCTTACCCGCTACCTTGCGGTTTTGGCCGAACTTGCCGCATTCCTTGATGGCCATAAAATACCGTTTCTATTTGTGCTCACACCGGACAACGGCGGCAAACAATTCGACCGAGTTTACCCCCTGGTGATTCCGCTGTTCGAGACCGTGGGAGCCCCTTATCTTAATCTCCTGCCGGCGGTTCGGGAAGAATTGGGTCGAAAGGAATTACGAATTTACCGGGCGAATCCGGCCGATGGCCATCCGGGGCCACGAGTGACGGCGATTTACGCCCGGGAGACGGCGGAGTATCTTTCTAAGGCTTGCGCGTCCGAGGATGGTCGCCTCCTGTCGTGCGAATTCGCCCATTCAGAATGATGGAAGAAGAGCGGTTTCGGAGGCGCCGAGTATCACGATATCTCAGCGTTCCGCCGGTTTATCCGAATGACCCAGCGAGCGGTCGGGGGCGACACGGTCGCGGATACGCCGCTTGAGTTCCTTGATTTCCGGAAAGCGGCCCATCTGTTTGCGGGACCATACGCTCTCAAGCCCGAGGCGGATCTCGAAAATCCCGCCGGTTCCCGGTTTGAGTGTCACGGATTCCAGCTCGTCCTCGAAGGTGATCAACAGTTCCTGCGCCATCCACGCGGCGCGCAGCAACCAACGGCACTGGGTGCAGTATTCGATTTCAACACGAGGCGACGCCGGCAACGACTGGACTCCCGGGCTCCTTGTTCACGGATGGCGTCGAGGTTATCGCAACAAGGCGTTCGCGGCCAAGCGTCAACAACGATGCAGGTTGGTTATCAGGGGATCACGCGGTCAGGAGCCACGGGCGCGCGGCCGATGACCAGACGCGGGGTCCCCAGCAAGGCGGCTAATCGACCCATCGCGGGGCGGGGGCTCCAAGCGGCGGCCTTTCGAGCATCGCGGGCAAGGACAACTTCCAACTGACCAATCCACAGGAGGAGGTCGGACCCCATCTCGATCTTCCCGAAAGATGACCGCGCCTCGACGACGGCGGGATACTGGCAGTAGGCCCAGCGGCCGAAGGGAAAATTGATGTAGGAACTGATGAGCATCGCGGCCTCTCGAAATTCTTGGTGGTGTTCGTGAATTTTCTTTTAACGTACGCGAGACCGGTTGGCCGCGCTGTGAACCAGTTCACAACTCTGGTCCAATTTGTAGAATTGCGCCGTTGCCATTGCCGCACGGAAAGGCGCAACATTCAGCGGCGAGGGGATCGTGATCTGGCGCAATCGGATGCGTATGGGTACGATGATGCGGTCCAGCATTTCGAGGTGTTTCAATCGATGAACACGGCTCCGCTTCATCCGCTGAGGTTCGATGATCTCCCACCGGATGCGCGCGCGAGAATGGCGCGGGCGGCTTCCCAATTCCTGCTCACCAACGACTACGTGAGTGTCTACGAGGCTTGCGGCATCCTCGAGGTGGGCCTTCAAGAGCTTTGGGACAAAATCATGGACGACGCCGATCTCCCAAGGTGTGAACACCCAGGGTTCGGCATGGTGTGTTAATACCAACGGCCATTCTCAATGACCGTTGGTATAGGCGCGCCAAGGGACCCTTTCGTGTGACACGCGAACACCTCGCCTGCGAGAACAGGACGAATGAATTTTTTTATGGGCGCGGCTCAAAACTCGCGCGATGTTAACCGGTTTTTAAGCGCCGCACCGTTATACAGGGAGCATCTTTTCGATCCTCCCTCCCCAACGACTGGGCCGGCAAACGCCGGCCCGTTTTTTTATCCTTCCATCTCGAACAACGACGCCGGCGGAGATATCCGCTGTCGATGACGTTCTTGATTGAGCCGGCGGGAACTGTCAGGCGTCGACGGCCGTTGGCATTGATCAAAGGAAAATATTCTTGACATAAAGTAATTGTTCCTAGTATATCTACCCCTAACGGGGAACACCTCGGGAGCAAGGACAAAGAAATCGATATCTTGGCAAATCAATTTTTCACGCGATGAGAGTAAACCTGATGGAAGAAAATCCTACTCAGAAACGACGTCCCGCCAGAGGCAAGAGCGATCCGGAGACCCTCGACGACATTCGCCGTGTCGTGTATCGCCACAAATGGGCGAGCCTCGAGGATTGGGTCCGATCGTTGGATGAGTTAGCGGACCTCGACGACGAGGATATCGATGAAGTCGAGCGGCTGACGAGAAGCGATCGCGACGATATCTATTTCGAATAAGTCCGATTTTTTTTGAGCATGTTCGAGAACGTATTTTTATCACGAAATAAATTACGCAAAACTCAGGCCCCCGCTCATGCAACGTAACGCGGGGGCCGTCCTTTCTTCCGCTATCCACAACGGCGCTATCCACACCGGGATCGACCAGCGATGTGGACGGCGGCCCGGCGATCCGCCGGTCAACCCGCCATGTCCACGTTGAGGTGGTTGGCGAACTCCTTGAGCAGTTCGAACTGCCGCCGGTGGAACTCTCCGTACGTTGGGTCGTCCTTGTAGGGTTTGAGGTGTTTGCAGACCTCGAGCATCTTGATCATGACCGGCGCAAGGTCCTCGATCTTATCCAGTTCCATGGCTTTTCCCCTTTTTCATCGCCGCGTTTCGAAAACTCTATCGCTCAGGCTCTTGAGACGGCTTGCGTGATCGTGGGTCCCCAATCTTTTTCCAGACGATGGCGTGGTGATGTTCACAATAGGCCGAGCCCACGCGAATTGCGCGCCCGCAGATAATGAACTCCCCCCGCCTACGGTGATCGATGATCCATCGGCACTGATGAGCGGCGGCGGCGCTGAGCCGGACGCCTGTTTCTTGCGTTTCGAAACCCAAATCCTTTGGCATGATGTCGCGTGATGCACCTCTCGACTGCGGTCCCATTCTGACCCTTACTTAAGAGATAATCATTGCGCGCGAGAAACCAATAGGCGAATGGCGGTCTCGTGGAGCACACGTGGTTTCGCGGGCGCCCTATCAAATCGATCCGGACTTCCCAAATAGCAAGAAGCCGATATGCTGACGGATCCGACAAAAAGACGATCGGAAGAGGGAGGAGGTTTATGAGCGAGCGAAACACGGCGGCCCCGGGCGTGACCGTTCGGGGCCCCATGAAGGCCGGCTACGATGCGATCCTGAGCAACGAGGCGCTGGCGTTCGTGGCTGACCTGGATCGCCGGTTCGGCGCCGCGCGTCTGCGACTTCTTGGGGCGCGGGAAGATCGGCAGGCGCGTATCGATCGCGGCGAGTTTCCGGACTTCCTCCCCGAAACCGAAAACATCCGGCGCGGCAACTGGAAGGTGGCGCCGGCGCCGGAGGATCTTCGGGACCGGCGGGTGGAGATCACCGGCCCGGTGGACCGAAAAATGGTCATCAACGCGCTCAATTGCGGGGCCAACGTCTTCATGGCCGATTTCGAGGACTCGTTGGCGCCCACGTGGGCCAACGTCGTCGAGGGCCAGATCAACATGCGGGACGCGGCCGACCGGACCATTGCGTATGCCGATCCCCAGTCCGGCAAGGAATACCGGCTGATCGAAAAGCCGGCCACGCTGCTGGTGCGGCCGCGCGGTTGGCATCTGGTGGAAGAGCACGTGCTGGTGGACGGCGCGCCCATATCGGGCGGGTTGTTCGACTTTGGCCTCTACGTGTTCCACAACGCCCGGACGTTGCTGGCCAACGGTACGGGCCCCTATTTCTACCTCCCGAAAATGGAGAGCCACAAGGAGGCCCGCCTGTGGGCGGACGCGTTCGAGGCGGCCGAACAGGCATTGGGTCTCGAACACGGGACGATCAAGGCGACGGTCCTGATCGAGACCATCATGGCGGCCTTCGAGATGGAGGAAATCCTTTACGAGCTGAGGGATTATATCGTGGGACTGAACTGCGGCCGCTGGGACTACATGTTCAGCTACATCAAGCGGTTCCGCAATCATCCGGGGTTCGTTCTGCCCGACCGCAACGCGGTGACCATGACGGCGCCGTTTCTGCGGGCCTACAGCCAGGCGTTGATCAAGATCTGTCATCGGCGCAACGCCCATGCCATGGGCGGCATGGCGGCGTTCATTCCGATCAAGGGCGACCCGGAGGCCAACGACGCGGCCTTGGCCAAGGTGCGCGCCGACAAGCTGCGCGAGGTGAAGGACGGCCACGATGGCACCTGGGTGGCCCACCCGGGACTGGTGCCGATCGCCAAGGAGGTGTTCGACGAATTCATGCCCGGCGCCAATCAGGTGAGCCGCGACCGCGGCGATGTGAACGTGACCGCCAAGGACTTGTTGGCGGTGCCGGCGGGAGACATCACCGAAGAGGGGCTGCGCAACAATATCCGCGTCGGCATCCAGTACCTGGAGGCCTGGCTGGGCGGTAACGGCTGCGTTCCGCTGTACAACATGATGGAGGACGCCGCGACCGCCGAAATCTGCCGCACCCAGGTTTGGCAGTGGCTCAGGCATGGCGCCCGTCTGAATAGCGGGCAACCCGTCACCGAGAGCCTGGTACGCGATCTGGTGGACGAAGAAATGGCGAAGCTGCGCGACGGTCTCGGCGCCGAGCGTTTCGACGGCGGACATTTCGTCGACGCCATCGAGGTGTTTCTTGAGGTCGCGATCCCGCCCGAATACATCGAGTTCCTGACCCTGCCGGCCTACAGGCGGGTAACGACCTTCGAAGAGAGGTAGCGATGAGTTCACCCGACGGCCGGACCATCGGCTTCATCGGGCTCGGGCTCATGGGCAAGCCGATGGCGCTTCGCCTGCACGAAGCCGGGGCGCGGCTGATCATCAACAACCGCTCGCAGGGCGTTGTGCGCGAACTCGCCGGCCTCGGTATGCTGCCCGCGGTCTCGCCGGCCGCAGTGGCCGAGCAGGCCGGGACGGTCATCCTCATGTTGCCCGACACGCCGACGGTGGAAGCGGTGCTCCTGGGCGACGACGGTGTCGTCTCCGGGCTTAAAGCGGGTTCCGTCGTCATCGACATGGGCACCACGAAGGTCATGGAGACCCGCCGCTTTGCCGAAGCGGTGGCCGAGGCGGGCGGCGACTACGTGGACGCGCCTGTCTCCGGAGGCACCATCGGCGCCGAAAGCGGAACCTTGACCATCATGGCCGGCGGCGGCGACGCGGCGATGGCCCGGGTCCTGCCGCTGTTCGAGATTTTGGGCAAGAGCACCACCCATGTCGGCGGCATCGGCGCCGGTCAGGTGGCCAAGGCGGCCAATCAGGTCATCGTCGGGCTCAACATCGGGGCCGTGGCCGAAGCCCTGACCTTGGCCCGGCGCGCCGGCGTCGATCCGGCAAAGGTGCGCCAGGCGCTGAAGGGCGGGTTCGCGGATTCGCGAATCCTCGAGGTTCACGGTCAGCGCATGGTCACCGGCGATTTCCGCCCGGGCGGGAAGTGCGTGACTCAACGGAAGGATTTGTCACAGGCCCTGGAACTGGCCCGGGACCTCGGTTTCGAGTTGCCGGCGACACGGTTGTGCATGGAGCTCTACGACGAGGTCATCGCCGCGGGGCACGGCGAGCTCGATCACGCCGCATTGATCAAGGTGCTCGAAGACCAATAGCAGTGCTCTATTTCTTGCCGTTCTCAGGTTTGTTCATGTCCGCCCGCAGCGTTTGAACGAAGTCCGTCGTCGCCATCATGGCCACGGCCACCAGCACGACCCACAGGTCGAAGCTGTTGATGTAAACCGCCAGGAACACCACAAAGATCAGGAACATCAGGAGCGCGATCGTCGCCATGATTTGGTCAGCCATTGGATCCAAGAACCTCCGTTAGCAGCATCGTCATTCGTCTTGCCCTCCGACCTTTTCGAGCAACCAGCGCGCGGTGCGCAGAAGACGCGCGTCGTCTCCGCGCGCGCCCACCAGTTGGGCGCCGAAGGGCAGGCCGTCTTCGGCACGAAACAGCGGCAGGCTGACGGCCGGAAGTCCGAGATAGCTCCAGAGCGTGCAGAAGATCGGGTTGCCGGTCGAGTCCAGCCCATGGGGCGCGGCGCCGGTGGTGGCCGGCGTTAGGAGCGCATCGTTCCATCGGAACGCCTCGTCGAGCAGGCCTCGAACAATGGGGATCCAGTCGTTGGCGCGGTTATAGTCGACGGCCGGAATCGTCCGCCCGCGTTCGATCATCTCGCGGAGAACGGTGCTGAGCCGATCGGCGCCGCGTCCGTATTCGGTGGCCAGGTACGTGGCCAGATCGGCCTCCATGATCACGCGAAGCCACTCCACGACCTGGTCGAAGGGCTCGGCGAGCTCGATTTGCTCCACCGCATCGCCCAGGGTCTCGACCAGTTCGGCGAAAGCCTCCCGCGTGGCCTCTTCGGCGGCATCCCACATCGGCGTCTTGACGAAACCGAGGCGTGGCGTCACCGGTGGAGGCTCGGCCGAGATTCTGCTCACCTCCGGTCTCGCTGTCGGCCGCATGGCGGCGTCGCCGGCATCGAAGCGCATGAGCACTTCGGAAATAAGCGCGATATCTTCAATCGTGCGCGCAAACGCCCCCACGTGATCCAGGGCCGGCGACAGCGACAGCGCTCCGCGCCGGGAGATCGCGCCGAAAGTCGGCTTGAAGCCCATCACCCCGCAGTAGGACGCGGGCCGGATCACCGACCCGTTGGTTTGAGTTCCGATAGCCAAGGGAACCATGCCGGCCGCCACCGCCGCCGCCGAACCGCTGGATGATCCTCCGGGCGTGTGCTCCGGATTGTGGGGGTTCCGGGTTGGTCCGGGGGAATAGACGGCAAGCTCGGTGGTGACGGTCTTGCCCATGATCACCGCTCCGGCCTCGCGCAGCAGCGAGACGGCGGTGGCGTCGGAGTTGGGTCGCCGCCCGGCGTGAAGCGGCGTGCCGAATTCGGTGGGCATGTCGCCGGTGTCGAAGATGTCCTTGATCCCCACAGGGACGCCGTGGAGGACGCCCCGGGGCTGGCCCGCCCGCGTCGCCGCGTCGGCCCTCCGTGCTTGGGCCAGGGCATGGTCCGGATCGAGGAAGGCCCAGGCTTGAACCTGCCCCTCCACCTCGGCGATCCGTTGGAGGCATTCGCGAACCAGATCCTCCGACGTGATCTCACCGGCCCGAATGGCTCGGACGGCTTCGGTGGCGGTTAGTTGCGCCAGGCTCATTCCTCAATGCTCCACGTCACCGGCTCGGTTCCATCCCTACCGAACCCCATAGAGATAGTTGGGAAGCCATTCGGCGATTTGCGGGAACACGTAGAGCAAGATCATGGCTAGCAGCACCATGGACAGGAACGGCAATACACCCTTGAAGATGTCCATCAACTGGACGTGCGGCGGCGCCACCCCCTTCAAATAGTACGCGGCCATGGCCATCGGCGGCGTCAGGAACGAGGTCTGGAGATTGAGCGCCACCAATATGCCGAAAAATAGGGGATCGATGCCGAAATGGGGCAGCATCGGCAGGAAAATGGGAACGAAGATTATGATAATCTCGCTCCATTCCAGCGGCCAACCCAGCAGAAAGATAATGAACTGCGCGAGAATCAGAAACGCGATGGGCGAGAGATTCAGGCCGATCACGAACTCCTCGATTAGCGAGTGGCCGCCGAGATAGGAAAACACCGAAGAGAACGTCCACGAGCCGACGAACAACCAGCACACCATGGCGGACGTGCGAACCGTCAAATAGACGGACTCCCTGAGCCGATCCCACGTCAACGCTCGATATAGCGCCGCCAGGACGAGGCCGCCAAGCGCCCCCACGGCGGCCGCTTCCGACGGTGTCGCCAAACCGAACAGGATCGCGCCGAGAACCGACAGAATCAGCACCGCGAGCGGAAAAAACGACTTCAGCATCATGATCCAGATCTGCGCCGGCGTGATGTCTTGTGTTTCCTCCTTGGGAGGTTTCGGGGCCAATTTCGGATTGAGCATCGATCGGCCCACCACGTAGATCATATAGAGGCCGGCGAGCAGAAAGCCCGGGAGGATGGCGCCGGCATACAGCTTGACCACGGAGATGCCGGCCGTCGCCGCATAGACGATGAGCATGATGCTCGGCGGGATGAGAATGCCGAGGCAGCCGCCCGCGCAGATCACGCCGGCGGAAAAACTGGTATCGTAACGGGCCTTGAGCATGGCCGGGAAGGCCAGCAACCCCATGAGGGTGACCACCGCGCCGACGATACCGGTGGCGGTGGCGAACAGCGCGCAAGTGGCGAGCGCCGCCACCGCCATGGAGCCCGGAACGTGGCGGGCGGCGATGCGCAGACTGAAAAACAGGCGATCGACGATGTTGGCCCGCTCGACGATATAGCCCATGAACAGGAACAGCGGCACGGCGGTCAGCACGTCGTTGGCCATCACCGAGTACGTCTGATTGACGAACAGGTCGAACACCCGGTTGTCGACGAACGATTGCATGCGCTCCGGGTCGTAGTAGGCGTAAAAGCCGAAACCGAGGCCCATGGCCATCAGGGTGAAGGCGATGGGAAAGCCGAGGAGGATCGTGAAGATAAAGAGGCACAGCATCGTCAGGGCGATCTGAGGATCAGTCATCGGCCTTGACCCGTGATTTCGGGCCCGAATTCCTTGATCACCTCGGCCTCGTCCCGGCGTTGGTGGAGCAGCATGGTCTCCATTTCTTCCACGTCCGCCAGATGAGGCGGCCACTCGCCGCGCTTGAGGCACAGGATGCAGCGCATTACTTGGGCGATTCCCTGCAGAAACAGGATGGTCCCGGCAATGGGAATAATGGTCTTGAACGGATAGATCGGCACGTTGGCCGGACTCATGACGCTAACCTCCAAATAGCTCCACGAGCGGGCCGCGTAGCCGAAACCCGCGTACATCAGCGCCAGCACGGCCGGAAAGAAGAATAGGAAATAGAGCACCAGTTCGATGGACGCTTGCACCCTTACCGGCCACAACCGAAAGATCACGTCACCGCGAACATGACCGTCGCGCGACAGGGTATAAGCCCCGCCCATCATGAACAGCGTTCCGTACATGATGTAGCTGATGTCGAACGCCCAAGCGGTAGGGTTCCTCAGGACGTAGCGAACGAACACCTCGTAACTGACGCCGAAGGTCATGATGAGAATGCACCAGGCGAAGGCTTTTCCGACCCACGCGCTGATGCGGTCAATGAAGAGAGCGATGCCTTCCATGGCTCGGCCTTATGCGAAACAGGGAGCGCGCCTAAGCGAGAAGGGGCGGTGCAATTCCGCACCGCCCCCGTTTCC
Organism: uncultured Alphaproteobacteria bacterium; assembly: GCA_963771545.1. GTDB lineage: Bacteria > Pseudomonadota > Alphaproteobacteria > Rhodospirillales > Defluviicoccaceae > CAKZLS01. Next base: position 1,270,216 of record CAVYTX010000002.1, on the reverse strand, counting down.
AGATAATAGGCCCGTGCACCTCAGGCCGTCAGTTGGCCAGGGAAATAGTGCTGGAAGGCCAGTTTGTAGTCGGCTTGGTTCATGAGACTGTAGAAGCCGACACGCTCCGACCACAGCCTTTGGGATTCCACGACCTTCGCGAAGAAGGGGTCCTGGTTCAGCTTTTCGAGCACCGTATCCCAAGACTTGAGCTGGGCCTCCATCACCGACTGCGGCGTTCTATAGACATTCACACCCGCTTCCTTGATCAGGAATTGCAGATCCTTGGAGTAGTTCTCCATGGCGGTGGCATAGTTGGCGGTGTTGGCGGCTTCGGCCGAATACTCGAGGATCGCCTGCAATTCGGCTGGCAGGGCGTCGAATTTACCCTTATTGAAGATGATCTCGAAGAACTCGGCGGCCTGGTGATAGCTGCCGACCATGTACACCTTCGAGACGTCCTGGGCGCCGAAGCGGCTGTCGGAGGTGGGGTTGTTGTACTCGAACGCCTCGATCACGCCGCGCTCGAGAGCGGGCACGATTTCGCCGCCGGGAAGCTGGGTGACCTTTACACCCATGCCCTGCATGATGTCGGTGGCCAGGCCGACTGTCCGGTACTTGAGGCCCTGCAGGTCGTCGGCGCTCTTGATCTCCTTCTTGAACCAGCCGAGCGGCTGCGTCGGCATCGGCAGGCAGAAAAACCCGACCAGGTTGAGGCCGAGAATGTCCTGTACGAGTTCGCGATAGAGTTCCTTGCCGCCACCCCTATGAATCCACGCCAGGATCTGCGCCGCGTCGGTCCCGAAAACCGGACCGGTGCCAAACAGCGACGCCGCCTTGTTCTTGCCGTACCAATAGGCGGTAACCTGGTGACCGGCGTCGAGAACGCCGTCGTGCACGGCGTCCTGGACCTGGAAGGCCTGCACGACCGCGCCGGAGACCAGGTATTCGATCTTGAGCCGGCCGCCCGACATCTTGTTGACTCGATCAACGTACTCCAGGGCGAATTCGTTGAAAATGTCCGACGCTCCCCAGGCGCCCTGCATTTTCAGGACCACCGTTTCCGCTCGCGACACTTGCGGGAAAGCGACCGTCGCGGCCGCCGCGCCGGCGGCGATACCCCCGCCCTTCAAGAATTTCCGGCGAGATACCTTGTCCTTGTTTGTCTTTTTTATTTCGCATTCGACGACTTTTTCATCTCTCATTTTCTTCATCTTGTCGTTCCTTCCCAACATATTCTTGGACGCCCCATTGTGAAAACGCGGGCGCACTTTTTCTGATTTCAATGATGGGTACTCTACACCCGATCGCAAGTACTTTCTGTATCCTCTGTATCCTAAACGCGAATTTCCCGTACATTTATCACAAGTTACGGTTTAGCTCGCGCCACGGTTGTCTATCGGCCAATCCGGAACCTAAGCTACTCGGTCCCGTGGCTCGCGACCGGAAAAGATGGCGTCCAGGTTGTCGAGCGCTCGAAAGCCCATGGCGACCCGGGTCTCGGCGGTGGCGCTGCCGATGTGGGGCAATAGGAAGGTGTTTATGAGTTCGCGATAGCCGGGATGAATGTTGGGCTCGTTGTTGAACACGTCGAGGCCGGCGGCCGCCACTTTGCCGGATTTCAGAGCGGCGATCAGGGCCTCGTCGTCGACGACCGCTCCGCGCGCGGTGTTGACCACCACCGCGCCGTCGGGAAGCAGGGCGATCCGCTCGGCATTCAGCAGTCCTGTCGTTTCCGCGGTTGCCGGACAGTGTATGGAGAGAAACTCGCAGTGGGGCAGCAGGGCTTCCACCGATTCATGATAGACCGCGCCCGCCTCCGTTTCCGGATCGAGCCGCCGGCGTTTGGAATAGTGGATCTCCATGTCGAAACCGCGCGCCCGCTTCGCGGTCACTTGACCCACCCTGCCCATGCCGATGATGCCGAGGCGCTTGCCGGTCACCTGAGCCCCCACCATGAAGGTCGGGCTCCAGTCCCGCCAGGTTCGGGTGCGCACCAGCATTTCGCCTTCGCCCGCGCGCCGGGCCGCGCCGAGAAGCAGAAGCATGGCGGTCTCGGCGGTGGCGTCGCTGAGGACGTCGGGGGTGTTGGTAACGATAAGGCCGCGCGCCTTGGCCGCCGCGGTGTCCACGTGGTCGTAACCCACGGAGAAGTTGGCGATGGCGCGGACGCTGGCGGGCAGGCGGGAGATGACCTCGGCGGTGAATTTCTCGGTGTGGCACGGCAGTATGGCGTCCGCGCCGGCCGCCATCTCGACGATTTCATCGGACGAATAAAGCCGGTCATCCGGGTTGAGGCGGGCCCGGTAGTCGCGCTTCAATCTGTCCTCGACCGCGCCGGGGAGCTTTCGGGTGACCAGTACCACGGGTTTGGCGCTCATGATCGTTACCTCCGTTTTGTGATCCCGTTAGTGCCCCATGGAAAATCCGAGCGGGGCGGAAGAGAGCCCCGGCCGCCGAGCGCGCGGGCGATCCGCAAGCCCTCGTTCCATTTGGCCATGCGCTCGGACCGGGAGAACGAGCCGACCTTGAGCTGTTTCGCCCCCCAACCGACAGCCAGGTGCACGATGGTCACGTCCTCGCTTTCGCCCGACCGCGCCGAGACGATGGCGCCCCAGCCGGCGTCCCTCGATGCTTCCAGCGCGGCGCGCGTCTCGGTCAGGGTGCCCGCTTGGTTGGGCTTGACCAGCACGGCATTGCACGCTCCTCGCGCGGCTCCCGCCTTCACCCGCCTGGCGTTGGTCACGAGATAGTCGTCGCCCACCACCTGGACGCGTTCGCCCACCGCGCGGGTGAATGCGATCAGCCCGGCCTCGTCGTCCTCGGCGAGGGGATCCTCTATGGAGACGATGGGGTAGCGCTCGATCCAGCCCAGCAGCGTCTCGATCATGCCGTCCGTGTCCCGTTCGGCGCCGTCGCGGGCGAGGCGGTAGCGTCCGTCGCGGTAGAACTCGGAGGCGGCGATGTCGAGGGAGATGGCCATGTCCTCTCCCGGTTTGAGACCCGCCCGCTCGATAGCCCGTACCAGAAAGCCGAGAGCGTCCTCGTTACCGTCGAAGGCCGGCCAGTAACCGCCTTCGTCGGCGACGCCGGCCAGCCGCCCGGCATCGGCCATCAGAATTCCGGCCGCGATATAGACTTCCGCGGTCCACTCCAGGGCCTGGGTGTAGTCGGTGGCGCCGACGGCGATGACCATGAAATCCTGAATGTCCACGCGCCGGCCGGCGTGCGCCCCGCCGCCGAAGATCTGGATCTCGGGCAACGGGAGCAGCGGGCTCACCGGTCCCGCCAGCCAACGCCACAGCGGCATGTTCGCCGCCGCCGCCGCCGCGTGGGCCGCCGCCATGGACGTGGCGACGGTGGCGTTGCCGCCAAGGCGCGATTTAGCGGGGGTTCCGTCCAGGTCGATGAGAAGGCCGTCCACCGCTGCCTGTTTGGTCGCATCGGCGCCCATGAGGGCCGGCGCGATGATGGTATTGACCGTGTTGACCGCCCGGGTCACGTCGAGACCGCCGAACGCCGTTCCGCCGTCCCGCCGGTCCAGGGCCTCGCCGCTTCCGGTGGATGCGCCGGCCGGCGCGATGGCCCGGCCCCGCGCGCCACCGGCGAGGCGAATCTCAACCTCAACCGTCGGCCGGCCCCGCGAATCCCAGACCCTGTGGGCCTTCACGTCCGTAATCAGTGACTCGCTCATAAGGTCAACTCCCGGCGCCAAGCGGCGGCTACGTCTTCCAAGGTCTGTACCGGATTGGCGAGCAGCGCCCGCGCCGTCCGGCGGACCCGATTCTTGTCGTTTTCATCGGTTAGATATTCCACCGGTGATTTGCCGTCGACCCGCGCAAGGAATAGCCCCGGGAGCAGACGCGCGGCTCGTTCTTCCAGAACACTTGGTGCTTCCCATGTCACACCCCGAAGGTAGCACCCGGTCATCGTGCCGAAGGCACGCATGAAATCCGGAGCGGCGGTTGGTGTCCACAGGCATTTCAGCAGCAGATGGTTGAGGCAGAACGCCAAGTCGAACGCCGGGTCGCCGTACCACGCGCACTCGGCGTCGAGAAACACCGGACCATGGGGGCCGACGAGGATATTCTTGGGGCTGATGTCGCAGTGCACCAGCGCGGTCTTGGTTGCCAGCGTCGTCCGCGACAATGCCAGCAGCGCGCTTCCAAGATCGGGGTGAGCACGCGCGGTGGCTTCCAGATAGGGCTCCAGGCGAAGGGCATGGAACAGGTCGTCGGTGGGAAACCGGCCCGCGACCGCGGGATCGCCGGTGGTGCCGGCATGGATGCGCGCCAGCCGTTCGCCCACCTCGGCGGCGACGGTGTCATCGACCTGGCCCTGCCGCAGGTCGTTCTTCCACAGCCGGTAGCGGTCGGGATCGAGGTATTCCATGGCAAACGCGCCCGCCGCCTGGTCTTCGGCGAGAATGCGCGGGACGGCGTCCGGCACGATGGTGCCGACGGTGCGGAACCAGCGGACTTCATAGGCGTTGCGTTCCACCGGCGCCCGCCAGTCTTGGGCGACCTTGAGCCGCGCCAGCGCCCGCTTGACGCAGATGGGGCCGTGGGCGGTTTCCACAAGCCAGATGTCCGACGACACGCCGCCGGTTAGGGGCCGGGCGGACGGTGTTTCATCGGCGCCGATCAGGTCGAAGCGGCGCAAAAACGAAACGAGGTCGGCGGCGAGTTGGCTCATGGCTTTTATCTGCTTCGGGCCGGGATCAAACCACGTTTCTTGGCGCGCCGGCGGCGAAGGCTTCGATGTTGTCCATCAGTTGATCGGCGAGGGTCTGGATGGCCTCGCGGCTGGCCCAGGCCACGTGCGGCGTCAGGATGAAGTCGGGCCGGTCCATCAACCCCAGGAACGGATGGTCTTCGGCGGGCGGTTCGCTGGACAGCACGTCGATGGCGGCGCCGGCGATCAGGCCCTCTGTGAGCGCGGTGACCAGCGCCTGCTCGTTGATCAGGCCGCCGCGCGCCGTGTTGATCACCAGCGGCCGGCGCTTCATAGCCCGGAACTCGGGCAGGGCGATCATGTCCCGGTTGGCGGGCGTCAGCGGGCAGTGCAGGGTAATGACGTCGCTCGTCTCCAGGACCTCGTCCCAGGGCGTGTACAGGCGCCCCAGGCCGACGCTGCCCTTGTGGGCGGCGAACACTGGGGTCATGCCGAAGGCCTTGGCGATCTTTGCCACGGCCTGGCCGATGGCGCCCTCGCCGATGATGCCGAGGCGGCCGCCGTGCAGATCCCCGATGGGATGGTCGAAGAAGCAGAACTGCGCGGCTTCCCGCCAGCGGCCTCGCTTGACCGCGTCGCGGTAGCCGATGAGGCTGCGGCGCAGCGCCAGGATCAGCGCGAAGGTGTGCTCGGGGACGGTGTGGATGGCGTAGCCGCGAATGTTGGAGACGACGATCCCGCGCTGGTGGCAGCAGGCGATATCGATGATGTCGATACCGGTGGCGGCCACCCCGATCATCTTCAGGCGCGCGGCGCTCTCGAGCGTTTCGCGTCGAAGCAGCGCCTTGTTGGTGATAACGATATCGGCGTCGGAAATTCGCCCAACCACCTCGTCCGGGCCGGTGCGGTCGTACTCGGTCCACCGGTGCTCGAACGCGGGGCGTCGCAGAACGGTCTCGGGGGACAGGGTGTCGCGGTCGAGGATAACGATGTTCAGAGTCATGAGCGTATGCTCGCGGTGTTTTTGGTTCGATTCATTTCAGCAGCCACCGGGGCGCTCGGTTGGCATAGGCTTCGTAGGCCGCCCCGTATCGCGCTTCCAGCATCTGCTCCTCCACGCGGACCTGGGCCCGGACCGCCCACACGCCCGCCGCCAGGCAGATGAGAGTGAACACCGAGGGCAGCGCCAGAAACAGGCCGATCTGCGCGGCCATGACCAGCAGCATCATCGGGTTGCGGGAGAGGGCGTACGGGCCCAACGTTATCAGCCGGGATTCGCCGCCTTGCCGGGTTCCCGATCGCCAGTCCTCTCCCAGATAGAAGTGGACGTAGAGAACCGCAACGAAGCTCGTCAACAGCAATACGACGCCCATCAGAAGGACGGCGGGAAGCCAGAGAACGGGCAGCGGAACGAGATAGGTGTCGAAACCAGGCCACGCCAATCGAATGCAACACACCCCGAGGATCGCCACCCGAAACACCCGGAAGGTCATATGCGTGGCGAAATGAACGGTTCCGGGTGTGCCCGAAAACACCGGCGACGTTCCGGTCCGCGTCTTTTCCGCGAGGATGCGGACCGTGTAGAAGGCGGCCACAACCAGGAAATAGATTGCCAGAAACCACCGTGTGAAGTCGACAGCCGTCACGTCGTTGTCCCCGTCCCCTTGACGCGCGCGGGCCCGGACCGCGCACACGGCAAGTGTCGTCCACTTTCCGATGACCGGCAAGAGCGCTTGGGAACCGGCACGGAGTTGCGGTATGTTTCCGCGATTGACGCCAGCCCGAGTGACCCATGGCCGAGTGGAACAACCTCTCCATCGTCGAGACCGGCGATCCGGCGGACATGCCGGAGGTCACGCGGCTGTTCCTCGACTACGCCCGCTGGTTCGAGGCGAGCTTTAACCATACCTTCTGTTTCCAGGGCTTCGATGCGGAACTTAGGAACCTACCCGGCGTCTATGCGCCGCCCGGCGGCAACATCTGGCTCGCGAGGCCCACGGAAGGCGGGGCCGTGGGAGTGATCGCCGTCAAACCTTTGGCGGATTCCGACGTCTGCGAAATGAAGCGCCTGTGGGTGGATCCGGTGTGGCACGGCGTCGGGCTCGGCCGCCACCTCGCGGCATTCTCAATCGCCTGGGCACGGGAGCGGGGGTATCGGACCATGAAGCTGGATACGCTCAAGCGCATGGCAGCGGCGGTGGCGCTTTACCGGTCCCTCGGCTTCGTCGAAATCGACGCCTACGTCGCCAACCCCATCGACGACGTCATGTTTCTCGGCCTGAAGCTTTAGTTGGGCTTGCCCTCGATGGTCCCCGCGTTATGTGACCAAGAACGGACAAACAAATTGTCTTGATCAATGGGAGGTTCCACATGACCCATCAGGTACTGAATTCGGTCATAGGCGCGTGCGTGCTGGCTCTGATGTCAGTGGGCATTGTCCAGGCGGCGGACGTCCAATGGTTCGGTCACTCGGCGTTCAAGATCACCACCCCGGGCGGGAAGGTGATCCTGATCGATCCGTTCATCACCAAGAACCCGAAAACTCCGGAGGCCCTGAAGGAACTCGCCGGACTCGGCAAGGTGGATCTGATTCTCGTCACCCACGGGCATGGCGACCATGTGGGCGACACCGCCGAGATCGCCCGGATGACCGGCGCCAAGGTGGCCATGAACGCCGATTTGGGGCAGACCTTCGCGGCGCTCGAGATCCTGCCCATGGACCAGCTCATCCGCTTCAACAAGAGCGGCTCCATCCAGCCGCTTGGCGACGGCATCGCCATCACCATGGTGCGGGCCGAACACAGTTCCGAACTGGTGCATCGCGATCCGCTGTCGGGGAAACCGGTCGTACACCCGGGCGGAGAGCCGGCCGGCTATATTATCCGGTTGGAGGACGGCAAGACCTTCTATCATGCCGGGGACACCGGCGTGTTCACCGACATGGCGTTCATCGGCTCCTACTACAAACCGGACGTCGCCATGTTGCCCATCGGCGGTCATTTCACCATGGATCCCGCCCACGCCGCTTACGCCGTCACGGAGCTGCTCAAGACCCCGGCCGTCGTTCCCATGCACTATGGAACCTTCCCGCCGCTGAAAGGCACGCCCGAGCAGTTCAAGGAGGCTCTCGGCGACTATGGCGGGGAAGTCGTTGTCATGGAGCCGGGGGAAACCCGCACGTTCTAAACAGGACTGCCGGCTACATCTTCAAACAAGGAGTGCGCTGCAATGTTCGCTCCGCCAGTCAAAGCGACAACGGCCAAAACCGCCGGGTGTGCGAGTGCGACTCGTCACGCCGAAGGGGCACAACGCAATTCCAGCTCCCGCGATGAGCAGGAGGCTCAGCCGCCACGGACGTGCCATGCTGAGTTTGTGCGGCGCGCGAATTTCGATTTCAGCAAGGTTCCGATCTTCCCGCCCGATCAGCGAGCCCCATCTAAACCGGCCCAGCCGCGGCTTGCCGTTGGCGCGGTCAACGATCCGCTGGAGCGGGAGGCCGATTGTGCCGCTGACGAAGCGATGCGGGCACCTGAGCGGGACCATTCGGTTGCGTCCGCGCCGAAGCCGGGGGAAGGACTTCAAAAACATCCGGCGGGGCCGCAATCGGCCGTCGGCGAGGCGCCAGCGGTCATCCATGAAGTGCTCCGCTCGCCCGGTCAATCGCTCGACGCGGCCGCGCGTGCCCACTTCGAACAGCGCTTCGGTCACAGGTTCGGCGATGTTCGCATTCACGCGGATGGGCGCGCGGCCGAATCCGCGAGGTTGATCGGCGCCGCCGCCTACACGGTGGCGACGCATGTGGTTTTCGACGCGGGCCGTTATCAGCCGCGCGCGCTACAGGGACGGCGGCTGCTGGCGCATGAACTGGCGCATGTCGTCCAGCAGCGCGCGAATTCTACAGCCGCGGCGGTCGTGCGGCTGCAACCCCCTGACTCCAAACCTACTTATGGAAACATATATCCTGAAGACGATCAGCCTTCCGCGCGCATCGTCCGGCTCGAAAAAGTCGGGGAGCTTTGGTATGAAGTCGGTCCCAAAGGTGATCGCCTCGCGCAAAAGGTAACTACGATTTTGTAGTTCGAAAAGGCCAAATATTTGCCTTGCAGCATAAACTGCCAAGGATTGACGCCCCCTCCCCGGGACATCTGACCCTCGCAAAGGGAGAACGCGTGGAGTACGCGGGACAGGTTCGCTTTGGCAAAGGGACGACAACGAGCGGTGTCTTATCGGAGTGGTCCAATGCCAGCGGCCACATTGCGCCCACGGGAGGCGGCCCGGACCCCGGCAAGGAGCCCTTATTGGATCCGGTCCCCTTTCCGAGGGATAGGCTCAAAAGGATTAAGGGCGAGTTCTCGAAAGGACCGCAGTTGCCCGTCCACCAGCCACCAACGCGTCCACGTGGCGGGCAACCACCCAAGGTACCCCCCGGCCCGCCTCGACTGGAGGAACTTGAAAAACACCTGCGAGCGTCGAAGTCCAGCACGCCGGCCGCTCCGCCGAAGACTGCCGGCCCAGCCGTGGGCGCGCCGGGCGCCATGCCGAAGACTTCCGGCCCAGCGGTGGGCGCGCCGGGCGCCATGCCCACGGGCGGGACAGCGAGCGGGCAGACCGGGGCGCGAGCCAGCCTCTCCAGTGATACCGCCCGCGCCATCGCCCGCCTCGATGCGGAAGCCACAAAGGCTACCCAATTCACCGGACGTATCCGCATCTATGTGGCTGCTTACGGCGCCTTGCAGCACGCGCTCCCGCTCCTCGACACGGTCGACGCCGCCGAGAAGATTTTTGCCCACGGCACCGTGTTTCAACGCGAACAGAGCGACGCCGACGCGGTGGCGGCCCAGAGCGCCGAGGCGTTGCGGGCCGCCGAGTTGAGTACGGCGGGGAATGCGTATTTTGGAGCCGTCATTGATATCGGAGACGCGATCGGAAACCGCGATCAAAAGGGATTGTTCGCGCTTGCAGGATCCCTCACCGAACTCGAACAGTATCTTTCGGAATCGGCCCGAACAATGAGCGCCATGTCGACCGATATCGATGCTCAGGCGCAAGCCATGCTCAGGGCGGCCAGGAATAATAAGAAGGCGGCGACCCAAGGCACGAACGACTTGGCCATGGCCCAAGCGGCCGCGCTTTACATTTCCACGGAAAAATTGGGTAACACGTTGCGCGGGGCGGCGGAGAACTACAGATCCGCGGCCGAGACGCTTAACGGATTTTCCGCCTCCATAAACTCAGCGGCGGCCGAAGCCGAGGAGGCGGCGTGGGCGTTCGGGTATGCGCGCATCATCAAGGCCCAACAAGAGATCGATCGACCGAAAAAGCCAACCCCCAGCCGCCTGACCCCCGTGCCGGCGCCGGCCCCTCGCCATGGAATAACCCCGCGAGGCTCGGGTCCCGGCGGCGAATTAACCGAGAAGGACAAGGCGCTGCTGATCGAGTTTATGAAAAGCTCCTGAGGCCTTGGGGCTCCGGGCTAGGTTCCGTGGGAATGAACATACTCAACTGGGTGTCGTTTCGGACCGGGCGGCGTGGTATTGTGTCAGGAGCATTTGGATAACACGGGGGTGGAGATAGTAACGGGCGGCGACGGGCAAAAACAATGAAACAATTATGTGTTGCCGTCTGTTTTATTATAGTGTCGCATTCAATCGCGTTTGCCGAAGAAGCGGTTGTTCCCGGTGCCGCGGGCTGGACTTTGAGGTATGACAGGGGCGACAGCGCCTGTTTCGTTTATGCGGTTTACACGGAATCCGACACCGTTATTGGTTTCATGTCCGATGGCGACTCGGTCTTTTTCCTGTTCGCCGACGAGGACTGGAACATACCGGAAAACGAAGGATACGAGGTGCATTTTCGCTTCGATGGCCAACGCTGGCAATGCGGTACGTTTTCCTCCCTGAGTCCCACCGCCGTGGGAATGAGGTTGTACCCGGTCGGCGAGCGGGAATTGCACCGCTCTCTCGACATGGAGATTTATAGCGAAAGGGGAAATCTGGTCGGCCACTACAGTTTGCAGGGCTCGTCTCAGGCAATCAGCTACGTCAAAAAGTGCGGTGTTATCGCGAGCGGCGCCGGAGACAACTCGTTCGGCCAACCGCGCGTCGATCGCTCGGGCGCCTCCACAACCAATCCGTTCAGGTAAGCGCATTCGATGGGAGGAAATCGTTATTCCATCCGGCGCGTTCGAATTTGACGCGCATGGAACCTTTGGATTTTTCTTTGCGGACGATGTTGAGGGCGATGTGGCGGAGCACGGCCAAGTTCTTTGGACCATTTCCTTTCGGTTGCGGGCGTAGTCCTCGTTCATGATGACATCGAGCACCCAATGGAGACTGTTCTCGATGCATTCCCCTGGACCCGGAACGGTTGCCAGATGACCGCGGCCCATCCAATATGCGGTTCGTGGAAAACCGGGGAGCGCGGCAGGCGGTCGTGGCGGGACGCGGAGAGATGGTCATTTTGGCCGAGAACGGCAATCTGCCCCTGGATGGAGGCTGCGCGTGCGGCGCGGTGCGTTATCGTATGACCAGCAGGCCGATGATCGTCCACTGTTGTCATTGCCGCTGGTGTCAGCGCGAAACCGGCGCATCCTTTGCGCTCAACGCCATGATCGAAGCGGATCGCGTCATGCTTTTGCGGGGCGCCCCGGAAACGGTGAATACGCCGACGGAGAGCGGCCGCGGACAGAGGGTCGTTCGTTGTCCCGCGTGCCGCGTTGCTCTATGGAGCCACTACGCCGGGGCGGGCGACGCGGTGTGTTTCGTGCGCGTCGGCACGCTCGACGAACCGGATCGGCTCCCGCCCGACATCCACATCTACACGCGTTCGAAACAGCCGTGGGTGGTTCTCCCGCCAGGCGTTCCCGCCGTGGAAGACTATTACGATCGCAACGACTACTGGCCCGAGGGCAGCCTGGCGCGATGGCGGAGACTGTTTGTCCGGGAGTGAGACGCGCGGATAAACCGCGGCCGGTTCGTCAGTTTTCCCGCACCAGACGGAAGCCGATCAGGATGTGTTTGAGACCGGCGGGACGGGCGTGGCGCGCCGCCGGCCGGCAGACGCCGCATCCCTTGTCGTCCCACGAACCGCCTTTCACCAGGAAACGCCCGTCGATGCGGACCGGTGCAGGCGGTAAAGCGGTGGGACTGAAACCATCGGCGCCGGATGAAGGATTGGAGCCGCCGACCCGCCATGCTTGACAGGGAGCACGCGCGGCGGCTCAATGCAAGGGGTTCGCATCGCGCGGGGAGGACGGACGCCTTGTCATTGTTTCATAATGTCTTAGGGCAACCTTTGGCCGCGCTCGCGATTGGCGGAATGACAATGCTCGCGGTGGCCGCGCGGGCCGATGACGCCGCGACCAATGCCGGAAAACCCGCGCCGAAGGTGACGGTCGCCGAGGTCGTGGAGCAGTCCGTCCCGGAGGAGCGCGTTTACACCGGGACGACGGCGGCGGTGAAGGCCATCGAATTGCGGGCCCAGGTTACCGGATATCTGCTCCGGCGCACCTTCACCGAGGGAAGCACCGTCGCCGCCGGCGAAACGCTTTACGTGATCGATCCGCGCCCGTTTCAGGCGGTCCTTGATCAGAGGAAAGCTCAACTTCAAGAGCAGGAGGCAGTCCTAAAGTACGCCAAGGCCACGCAAAATCGATATGCGAAAGCGGCCAGTGCCGGCGCCGCCGCACGGCAACAGCTCGATCAGGCCATTGAGCTCGAGGCGAAAACCGAGGCCGCCATTGGCGTGTACAAAGGGGAAATCGAGCAGGCAAAGATCAATCTCGAATTTACGCGGGTCGAAGCGCCGTTCGACGGCCGCGTCGGCCGTACGCTCGTCAACATCGGAGCGCTGGTCAAGGCCGACGATACGGCGCTCGCGTCGTTCGTGCAGCTTGACCCCATCTATGTTTATTTCAGCCCGCCGGAAACCGAGTTGCTGCTTATCGAGCGGAATCAGGCGAAGGCTCCGCTCGCTGTCACGGTGACGTTACCGCATGCGTCGACCGAAGAGTTCACGGGAACACTGACGTTCGCCGCCGCGACGAGGGCGAAACCATCGTCAACGCCATCCGCGACGCCGCCCGCGACCGGGTGCGGCCGATCCTGATGACCGCGTTCGCGCTGATCGTCGGCACCATTCCGCTGTTCACGGGAAGCGGCGCAGGCGAGCTGTCGCGCGCGTCCATCGGCATCACGGTCTTCGGCGGCATGTGCGGCGCAACGGTGCTGACCCTGATCCTGGTGCCGGTGTTCTACTTCGTGATCGAGTCCCTCCGCGAGCGGCGCGCGGGTCCAGCGTCGAACCCCGGCGGTTGACATTCAAAGCCGGGGCCATGCCGCCCCCCGACCTCGGGTGGCGGCAAGAAATGTATACCTTTTGTCTACTTTTCCGGCCGTTTCGTATACCGTCGTTGCGCATCCGTGGCGCTTAAACCATTGAGTTAAAATGAAACACGCCGGCGCCAAATGGGAACGGTCACACTACACACTCTGCTGGTTTTTGGATTGAGGCGTCGCTTTGGCCAAGTTCGTGTCCAGGTATGTGCGGCTTTGTCGGGTTGGTGGAGGATCCAGTTTCGTAGGAGGTCGAAGCCGAGGCGAAACCAGGATTTGTAGCGGTATCCGTGTGTGCGTTTCTTGATGGCGGCGCCGGCCTGAGCGGTGGCGGCGGTAACGTGGGCCCAGGCCATGGCGAGAGAGATGATGATGAGGAGGGTGTTGAGTTTGGCCGGGTCGGTGATGCGTGTGTCTTCCATGTTGAGACCACGGGTTTTGCTGTCGCCGAACAAGCATTCGATCTGCCACCGTTTCCTGTAGATGTGGAGAGCCTTGTCGGTGGGTCCGTTGGTGGCGACGATCAGGAACTCATCGTCGGCGAGGCGCTTGGCCGCGAACGTGAGAGGCAGTCCCGGGCAGTCGGTCATGGCGGCGAGACGTCCCGGCCGCGCCAGGATCTGCTTTGCTTTCCGGCGCGTGCGCAACAGGCTTTTGAATTGATAGGTGTGACCGTCCTCGAGATAGATGACGGTGTCCTCCTTCAGCCGGATGGCGAAGATGATGTTGTTTTTCAACAGGAATTCCATCCACCTGACGCCGATGAACTCGCGGTCGGCGAGGAGCCAGGAGATCGAGGCGGGATCGAAGATGGCGAGGTAGCGACGCATCAAGTCGATGCGGTCATCCTGGGTGCTGCATCCGCCGCTGGGCAGCAGCGTCCACATCAGCGGGATGCGCACCCGCCGCGTGGTGATCGCCAGCGTCAGGATGTTGACGTCACGGCGGCCGATCTTCCAGTTGGTCCGATCCAGGCACAGGACCCAAGGCGGCTTGATCCCCAGCCACTTGACAATGAGCGGCGCCGACCAGTTCCCGTCGAGGCGCACATACTGGAAAAATCGCTGCAGGCGGCGATACGCCGATGGGATCGAAGCGGTCCCGGAAAGCTGGCTGGCAATGTGACTCAGATTGACCGTGCGGCCGTTGACCATACCCAAAATCAGCAACGCCAACGTTTCCACACGCGACTTGCCGAGATCAAGATGGCGCGATAGCGTACCCATGAGAGCGTCGAGAAGATGTCGGTTCATGAACGGCTCCGTTCGCAAGACAAAATCGTCCAGAACAGCACATTCTCGGCCTCTCAGCTAGACTGTCGTGTAGCGTGGGGAACGGTATGCAAAAGTATACAAAAGTAGACATCTTCTTCGTAACAGGGGCAGAATCCCGGGCATTGTGGTGAGTCCGAGAAGTCACATGTCGGCCTCGAAGTGATCGGTCATGCGGGATCTTGGTTTGGCCGCGCGGTCGGATGTGATTCACTGTCGCCATGGCCGCCTCGATACCGGATGTTGACGATCTGAGGGTTGACGAACTCAAGAAGCTGGTTTTGCGGCTTCTCGAAGAGATTTCGGCTTTGCGCGCGGAGACCGCGGCGCTGCGCGACGAGATTGCCCGCCTCAAGGGTCTGAAGGGTCGGCCGAAGATCCGTCCGAGTGGGATGGAGGCGGCGACGGATGGTAAGCCAAAGGATGGCAAGACCATAAAGCGCCGTGGGCGCGGGGCCAAGCGGGTGCTCGTCACCGAGGAACGGGTGATCAGGATCGACGCGCCGCCGGGCTCGCGGTTCAAGGGCTACGAGACGACGGTGGTTCAGGACCTGGTGGTCCGGCCGATCGCGATCCGCTATCGCCGGGAACGCTGGAAAACGCCGAGCGGAGAGACGATCGTGGCGCCGCTGCCGTGCGGGGTGCGCGGCCATGTGGGCGCGGAGTTGCGGCGCACCGTGCTGGCGCTCTACCACCAGGGGCGGATGACGGGTCCGGGGCTGCTCGCGCACCTTCGCGACCTCGGGGTGAGTCTCTCGGAGCGGCAGTTGGGGCGCCTGCTCATCGATGGCCAAGAGCCCTTTGTCGACGAGGCGCGCGCGGTTCTGCGGGCCGGGCTGGAGACGGCGGCGTGGATCAGCGCCGACGACACGGGGGCCCGTCACAAGGCGACGAACGGAACCTGCACCCAGATCGGCAACGACCACTTCACCTGGTTCGCCACCACCGGCTCCAAGAGCCGGCGGAACTTTCTCGAACTGCTGCGCGCCGGACACGGCGACTACGTGGTCAACGACGCCGCGCTGGCCTTCATGCGCGCGGGGGGCCTGGCGGGTCCGCTGATCGCCCGGCTGGCGGCGGACGACGGCAAGCGCTTCGCGGACGCGGCGGCGTGGACCGCCCATCTCGAACGCCTCGGCCTCACCGGCCTCAAGGTCGCCCCGGACCCGGTCCGCGTCGCCACCGAGGGGGCGCTGTGGGGCAGCATCGTCGACCACGGCTTGCTGGGCGACGCCGTCATCCTCAGCGACGACGCCGGCCAGTTCAACGTCGGCCGCCACGCGCTCTGCTGGGTGCACGCCGAGCGCCTGATCCACAAGCTGGACACCTTCAACGACCGCCAGCGCCGGGCCGTGACGCGCATCCGCGCCCGCGTCTGGCGGCTCTACGCCGACCTCAAGGCCTACCGGAAGCGGCCGTCGGCCCGGCGCAAGGCGGACCTCGCGCGACGTTTCGACGCCCTGTTCACCACCCGCACCGGCTTTGTCACCCTCGATCGGCTGCTGCGCCGGTTGCACGCCAACAAGCAAGAGTTGCTTGCCGTTCTAGACCGGCCCGAGATCCCGCTGCACACCAACGGCTCCGAAAACGACATCCGCTGCCAGGTCACGCGGCGCAAGATCTCCGCCGGAACCCGTTCCGACGTCGGCCGCGACTGCCGCGACGCCTTCCTCGGCCTGATGAAAACCTGCCGGAAACTCGGGATATCGTTCTGGACCTACCTCGGCGACCGCCTCCACGCGCCCGACGCCCCGGAAATCCCGCCCCTCCCCGATCTCGTCCGAGCGAGAGCCTCCCCGCCTGACCGCCCGGTGTTTTGCCCCTGTTACATTTCCAGTAACAGGGGCAAAATCCCGGGCGTTGGGTAAGTCCGGGAAGTCACATGTCTACGTCGAAGTGATCGGTGATGCGTGATCTTGGTTTGACTGCGGCGGCGGGTGTGATTCCCTGCCGACATGGCCGCCTCGATACCAGATGTTGATGATCTGAGCGTTGACGAACTCAAGGAGTTGGTATTGTGGCTTCTTGAGCGGGATGCGGCGCTGCGAAGCGGAGATGGCGGCGCTGCGCGAAGAGATTGCGCGGCTGAAGGGTCTGAAGGGTCGGCCGAAGATCCGCCCGAGCGGGATGGAGCCGGCGACGGATGGCAAGCCGAAGGGTGGCACCAGCGCGAAGCGCCGCCGGCGCGGGCGCCAAGCGGGTGGTCGTCACCGAGGAGCGGGTGATCACGGTGGAGGCGCCGCCGGGCTCGCGGTTCAAGGGCTACGAGAGTTACGTGGTCCAGGATCTGGTGGTTCGGCCGACGACGATCCGCTATCGCCGCGAGCGCTGGCGGACGCCGGCCGGCGAGACGATCGTGGCGCCGCTGCCGGCCGGGGTGCGCGGCCATGTCGGCCCCGAGTTGCGCCGTTACGTGCTCGCCCTCTACCACCAGGGCCGGATGACGGTTGCGGGCCTGTTCGCCCATCTTCGACGGCCTCGGGGTGAGTCTCTCCAAGCGCCAGCTGGTGCGCCTGCTCATCGCCGGGCAGGAGCCCTTCGTCGACGAGGCGCGCGAGGTTCTGCGCGCCGGGCTGGAGACGGCGGCGTGGATCAGCGTCGACGACACCGGCGCCCGCCACCAGGGGGCGAACGCGATCTGCACCCAGATCGGCAACGACCACTTCGCCTGGTTCGCCACCGCCGCATCGAAGAGCCGGCTGAACTTCCTCGACCTGCTGCGCGCCGGGCACACCGATTATGTCGTCAACGACGCCGCGCTCGCCTACATGCGCGAGGCGCAACCTCGCCGGGCCGCTGATCGCCCGGCTCGAGGCGAGCGAGACCAGACGTTTCGCCGACGATGCGGCCTGGACCGCCCACCTCGATCGTCTCGGCCTCAGCGGGCTCGCGGTCAATCCCGATCCGGTCCGCATCGCCACCGAGGGGGCGCTGTGGGGCAGCGTCCTCGATCACGGCTTCCTCGCCGACGCCGTCATCGTCAGCGACGACGCCGGCCAGTTCAACGTCGGCCGCCATGCGCTCTGCTGGGTGCACGCCGAGCGCCTGATCCACAAGCTGGACACCTTCACCGACCGGCAGCGCCAGGCCGTCGAGGCGCATCCGCGCCCGCATCTGGCAGTTCTATGCCGACCTCAAGGCCTACCGACGCAGCCGTCGGCCCGGCGCAAGGCGGACCTCGCCCGGCGCTTTGACGCCCTGTTCACCACCCGCACCGGCTACGTCACCCTCGACCGGCTGCTGCGCCGCCTCCACGCCAACAAGGACGAGTTACTCGCCGTCCTCGACCGGCCCGAGATCCCCCTCCACACCAACGGTTCCGAAAACGACATCCGCTGCCAGGTCATCCGCCGCAAAATCTCCGCCGGCACCCGCTCCGAAACCGGCCGCCAGTGCCGCGACGGCTTCCTCGGCCTGATCAAAACCTGCCAGAAACTCCGGCTGTCCTTCTGGGCCTACCTCGGCAACCGCCTCAACCTCCCCGACGCCCCCACCGTCCCGCTCCTCCCCGACCTCGTTCGCGCCCGAGCCTCCCCCGCCTAAACGCCCGGCCTTTTGCCCCTGTTACATTTCTTCAGGCTAAGCCCTTGATTTTCCTGGAAAGCTCTTTTTCACCAGGTATACAAAAGTATACAGGGGTCGCTTATAATACGTTGATATAAATGGAGTTTTTGCCGAAACAAAAGTCATCGAAAAAACCACGTCCTTGTTGTGCAACATGTCGTCGGAATGGCCGATATGGGCCAAACCGAGACAATCTTCTCCCGCCGCTCAAAAGAGAACAAAAAATGAACATAAATCGTGATGGGTGGCGAGTTAAGAACTGTGTTCCTTGCCCGACGCCCACCCGGATGGCTTTGTTGCTACGCGCCTCGCAAAATTTTAGCGTCGCAGCCCTGTCCCCAATGTCGTCTTCGCGAGCGCAGCGCGGCGATCCAGAACCGCCGCTTCAACCATCAAATTCGACTGAAAAGCAAATGATCTCTGACCCCTTGATTCTTCCCGGATGAAATCAGGCTTCAGAGCAGCACTGGTTCGATGCCGCCTTCATATGCCCCTAGAGATCGCTCTAGCGCCCTTTTGCGCTCCCTTGCAGCGTTCGCGAAATTGTACTGATCGACGATATCTTGGTGGATATCATCGAACGGTGGTAGCTCGGGCGGCAAATCCTCCGCAGGATCGTGCCCAGAGAAGTGGGACGTGCGCTTCATGCCCTCAAAAATCGTCGGATAGTCATTTTCTGTATCGAAGCACGCTGCCCTGAGGCTTTGCGTCATGATTTCCGGACGAAATCGCTGAACAACTTTGTTGAAGAGAATTTCTTCGACAATCCGCTCCCAGGTGGTGCGCATTTTGGTATACAGGTCGATCACGCTGTCACGAAACCTTTCATCGGTGTGATCGTAACCGGATTTTTCCAGAGATCGCCTTATCCGGGCAATTTCCTGCAGGCGCTCGGTAACAGGCTTCATCTGCCAGGGTTTCTGGGCGTCATCGATAATCCCGAAGCGGTCGTTGCCAAGGCTGGTCATCCACTCTTCGTGGCAGGCGACGCCCGCCCGGCGGGCCATCGAACGGAGCATGTAGTGAAAGAGAATATTGTGCGTAAAGACAATGACCTGACGTCCCTTGGCTGCTTCCTCCGCGAGACGGCGCGCGACGACGTCCATGCGGGTATGGTCAAGGGAGGATACGGGATCGTCCACTATGATTCCGTGATCCCCTCCAATTTCATCCAGTTCTGCTAGAAAACAGCCCAAGGCCAGTCCCCGCTGCTCGCCCTCGCTCAGCACTTCGCTGTTATTGGCTATGCGCTGCTGCGCCGAGAGGGAGACTTCGACAATACTGTCGCTCAGATCGCCGCGGTCAGTCAGGTTAAGGGGAATGTGAGTAAGTTGCAGAGCCTTCAGTTCGTCCTCAAGCGCGCTCCTGAGCGACGGCGTGAGAATTTCCCTGCGGCGTCTGGTTATCTGTTGAGTGATAGCCGTCAGCCGGCATTGAGCGCGGCATGCGCCAACCCTCTGGCGCTCTTCCAGATGGTTGCGGCGTTCGACGACGACATCGATTCCTTCGCTGAGTCTCTTTCGATCCGCCAGATCGGCGTATTGCTGGGAGCGCTGGCGAACCGCCTCGTCATCGCGTTCAAGGCGCTCGAGCGCCGCCATTTCTGTGTCCAGCGCTGCGATTTCATCGTCGATGAGTTGGGCGGGAGAGTCAAGTAGAGCGTCCTGTACGCCAAGCTCTTCATAGGCTTGCCGGTTCAGGATTTGCTTCACGGTTTGCAAGCGCGCACCGGCCTTCTCGAAATAAGCTCCGATCGTTTCGGCATTGTTCTTTCTCTGCTCTGTCAAAGCGGCATACCCGGCGAGCGTCGCGGCAACGGTAGGCCTTGTCTTTACTGCGAGCCCTTGAATCTCGGCAACGGCAGTGACGAAATCGCGTTGAGCTGCGGCCGCCTCTTCCGCCGCCCGCCCGGCAAGATAGTCATCGAATGCCGCCAAACGCTCCGCGGCAGCCTCGTCAACGTCTTGCTGGCAGAGGACGCATTGGCCCGCTGTGGCGATCTGAGGCGGCGCGCGGTCGGGAAACACCTCCGCTGCGAATTCCCGCGCGTACTTGAGCATTTGACGCCAAACTTCGGAGCCAACATTCGGAATCGGCTCACCCTTGAAGAGGTCGTGGGCAGAAGACTCTGCGGCGTTGCTCTTGGTGACGGCGTCCTGCTGCTTCTGGGACAAGCCTTCGATGGCCGGGTCCCCAAGCTTCTCGCCTATATCCGCGATATCGGTTTGGAGGGTCTGAAGGGCCTGTCGCGCCTCCCTTCGCAGGCGCGACATCGTTTGCGGATCGTTTTTCGATTCATCGACAAGGCGGTCGAGTTCGACTTGGTCCTGCTCGGACCAGGCGGCGAGATTGCGCAGTTCCTGCTCGGAGGGAAGGTCGCCAAGAGCGGTCGCCGGAACTAGTTTGGCGATGAGCTGGTAAGTGTTGGTGCCCTCTGAATAGCCAACGGGAAGAGGTGTATTTACCGAGATGTTTAGAGCGTCTTCACGGCTTTTGAAACCCCTGTCCAATGCTCGTGCCGCAAGGCCAAGCTTGTTGAGAAGATCGAGCTCATACGGAAGAAATTCGATCTTTCTTTCTCTATCCACGTACACTCTGGCCGAGGCCGTATCAAATACCGATATACGCGCGAGTTCGGCTGGGGGCGGATCGTTGCCCCTCCAGCTCAGTTCTGTTTTCGGTTCATCGTCGCCTCCGACGCGAAAGGCGACACCGACTTCTGGCGGCGCAGACTGGCCCCCATCGTAGACGTTTCCGCGCAAAGCGCCGGGACTGAGCGAACGGCAGAGCTGTTTGGTGATCCGGCAATAGCCGCTCTTCCCTGATGCGTTCGGGCCGTAGATCAGCGTAACGCCATTGACTGCGAAGCGCATCGGTGGCTGGCCCGGTTGGAGCCGGTCCACGTTGCTGACGGGACCCAGCGAGGCCAGCACAGTCTTTGGCGCGTTGCTTGCCGCTTCAGAGAGATGCTCAGCGGCCAGCGGAACGGCTTCGGGCGGCCCATCTGGTGTTGGCAGCCCCTCGGCAGCCTCGATCTGGAGGCGCAAAGCCGACAGATCGTCTTCGGTGAGTTCACCGCGCTTGGCAAGGCGGTGAAGAGCGTCTTGCTGCCACGCCGGGCGGCCTGAAGCCCAATGAAGCATTTCCTCGAATGGCACGATGTCCCCCTTCCCGGCTTTGATAGGCGTATGCCCAAGCAGCCATCCGTGCGCATTCTCCTACTCTTGAAAGGCAACGCAAGATAGCAGAAAATGGGAAGAGCGCGCAGCGAGCAATGGGGTCACGCAGCGAGCAATGGGTTCAGAATCACTTGAATGGTCCAGAAGCAATTGGTCGGACTCATTTGATCGACTTTCGGCAGGCCTCGGACCGGCGATCGCCGTCGATGGCGGCCTCGGGCTTGCATAACCACATAAGCAACGTTTCGCAACCAACGGGGTCACGCAACCAACGGGGTCAGAATCAGTTGATCACGAATGGTTTATCAGTGAATCAAGGGATCAGAGTCATTTGATTTTCAAGCGATTAATGGGTGTGCCCGATTTCTCACCTTAGGTTAGGACTTCCAATGGGGCGGGATCGTCTTCTCGTAATAAGGCAGGTCCTCGATGCGCTTCATCCAAGCGGCGAGCCGAGGGGGGATGTGCTTGCTCCATTGCTCTCCCGGCTGGCGCTCATCGACCCGAGGGATGAGCCGTAAGTGCGGGTAGGCGGTAAAGTCCGCGATCGAAAGTTCGATTCCGAAGTACTCGCCGGCCAGCATCGCCTCGAAACGGGGCAGTTCCTCGTCGAGCCGCTTATGAAGATCGGCCAATGCCTTGGCGTCTCCCGGCCCGGTCCGGAAGAGCGTCGCCTTGGTGAGATCGGCGATCAGCGCCCCAAGATAATTCTCGGCCTCGGCCGCGATGCGGCGCACGGTCGCGCGACCTTGATGGTCCTTTGGTAATAGCGGGGGCTCCGGATAGGCCTCATCCAAGTATTCGAGGATTGCCGCCGACTCCCAAAGCGCATAACCGTCGTCGACAATGGTCGGCACCTTGCCGCGCGGGTTGATCGCGCGGAAGGCCGGTGCGCGGGTCTCGCCCTTGTCGAATGAGAGAACCATTATGTCATAGGGGATCGCCTTATGCTCGAGAGCGAGCCATACCTTCCAGGCGAAGGGCGATCCAGAACCGTAATAGAACGTCAGCGACATGGTACGGACCTTTATTGTTGTTCGGTTGGAAAGATATGCGGTTGGAACGATAAACGTTCAAGGCGCTGGTCGGACAGGCCAACAAGACCACACCCCGGCGAAACGTGGATGTTCCGCGCCGCTTGGCCCACTGCTCGGGTGGCGCGGGCGAGGCCTCGCCGAGAGGCGAGCGGCCCCGCGCGCGCCGGGCAACTGGCTCAACCCGGTTTTTGCCGGGAAGGCGCGGCCGACGCAATGATGGGGACGGTGAAACGGAAGGTCGCGCCCTCGCGCATGGCGCTTTCCACCCAGATCCGCCCTCCGAGGTGTTCGACGATCCGCCGGCAGATGGCCAGTCCAAGCCCGGTACCGGGCGGATGAGGGTCGTCCTCCGATACCACCTGCCGGAACTCCTCGAAGATCTCTTCGTGCTTCTCGGGGGGAATCCCGGGGCCGTTGTCGGCGACCGAAATCGTCACGTCCGTCGGCCCGACGTCCAGGCCCACCCGCACGCGGCCGGTGGCCTTGGGGGCGAATTTCTGGGCGTTGGCCAAGAGGTTGACGACCACCTGGGTCAGGCGGTCGGAGTCACCGTCGATCAGCGGCGTTTCCGGCGGCAGGGCGAGTGTCAACTCGATCCGCTTTTCCGTGAACACCGGCGCCACCGACGCCGCGGCGGACTCCACGAAGGTCTTCGGTTCGAGTGCCTTGATGTGCCACTTCATGCGCCCCGCGTCGATCTTGGCGAAGTCCAGCAGATCGCCGATCATTCGGATCAGGCGTTGGCACTCGGTGTGAATGACGCGTAGAAACTCCGCGCGCTGATCGATGTCGATGTCGGGATGGTCACCGAGGATCTCGGAGAACGAGAGAATGGAGGTGAGCGGCGTGCGGAGCTCATGGCTCACCAAGTTGAGAAAATCCGCCTTCGCCCGGTTTGCCTGCTCGGCGGCCTGCTTGGCGGCCTGCAAGTCGTTTTCCCATCGTGTCCGTTCGGTGATGTCCGTATAGGTCGTGACGAAGCCGCCGGCGGGCAGGGGCTGCCCCCGGATTTCGATCACCGTGCCGTCGGGCCGTTCGCGCTCGAAGCAATGGGGCTTCATGCCGGCGGCCAAGGCCATGCGCGCCTCGACGAGGTCGTCGATGGCGCCCGGACCGTACTCGCCACGGTTGGCATTGTAACGAAAGAAATCCGAGAGCGGCCGGCCCAGCGTTCCCAGTTCGTCCGGGAAATCGAGCAGTTCGAGGAACTGGCGGTTCCACGCGGCCAGCCGGAATTCGCTGTCGAAGATACTAAAGCCCTGGGCGAGGTGTTCCAGACCCTCGCGGATGATTTCGATCCAACCTGCTTCCAGGTCCTGGCGCGACGACATGACCATACCGGTTTTCCGCTATCGGGAAGGAGGCCGCGGGACCTGCAAGGCTAAACCCCGAGTACCCCATGTCAAGCCTCAACACAGGGGGCATGTCGCCGAGGCACGATCAAACCGGACGCTGCCGAAGCTTTGAATTCGAGCGCGCTGTCCTGGACGAGCCGTTGCTCGTGGGGCTTGGCGGATTATTCATGCTTGACCGTGGTTCTGGGCCCCTGTTTCCGTTTCGGTTCAGCTCAGTCGCGCCGCGCCCTTGGAGGCCGGTTTCACCGCCCACAACTTTCCCTCCGCGAGCTCGAACCACCAGCCGTAGAGGCCGAGCTTCTTCTGTTCGAACTTTTCCCGGATCCAGGGATAGGTCATCAGGTTGGTCATCGAGAGCCGGATGGACTCCTGCTCTACCTCTCGCAAATCCTGGGCCGGGATTTCGCCATCGCCGACGTCGGGAACGTGCGCGCACGCGGCGCCGACGATCGACATCCACGGCCCGATAAAGTCGCGTTCGCTTCCGGGCGCGCCCAATCCCCGCGCCAACCCCTCGATACCGCCGCAGCGTGAATGACCGAGGACGATGATGTGGCTCACGCCGAGATCGCGAACGGCGAACTCAAGCGCGGCGCTGGTCCCGTGATGGAGACCGTCCGGCTTGAAGGGCGGCACGATGTTGGCGACATTGCGGACCACGAACAGTTCTCCCGGCCTCGATTGCAGAATGATCGCCGGGTCCACGCGGGAATCCGAGCACGCAATCACCATGACTTCGGGATGTTGACCCGTCTTGAGCTCCTCGAACAACTCGGGGCGCTGTTCGTAGTAACGATTGCGAAAGCTGCGATGGCCCGCCAGCAGGCGATCGATGGTGGACATGGTCGTCATCTCGGGACTCCTCGGAGGCTCAGGTCGTTTCGCCTTCTCCGCCTCCGTCACGCTCTCGGCTTCGCGCCGGTTTGCGTTGTTCAAGGGAGACATAGGGCCGAACGGGATGGCCGATGTAGCGCTGCCTCGGCCGGCCGATGCGCTGATCCGGGGCCTCGATCATCTCCTTCCACTGGGCCACCCAGCCGATCGAACGGCCGAGGGCGAACAGCGCCGGAAACATCGCGGACGGGAACCCCATGGCCTGCAGTGTGATCCCGGAGTAGAAGTCGACGTTGGGAAACAGCTTGCGTTCGACGAAATAGTCGTCCTCTCGGGCGATGCGCTCCAGTTCCAGCGCCAGTTCGAACAGCGGTTCGTTCTTCTTGTCCAGTTCCTCGAGCACCTCGTGGCAGGACTCGCGAAGGACGGCCGCCCGCGGATCGTAGTTCTTGTAGACCCGGTGGCCGAATCCCATCAGCCGGAAGGGATCATCCTTGTCCTTGGCGCGCTTTATGAACTCGGGGATGCGGTCCTTGCCGCCGATCTCGTTCAGCATTCTGAGGACCGCCTCGTTGGCGCCGCCGTGGGCGGGACCCCAAAGGCAGGCGATTCCCGCGGCGATGCAGGCGAACGGGTTGGCCATGCTGGAGCCGGCGATGCGCACCGTCGCGGTCGACGCGTTCTGCTCGTGGTCGGCATGCAACACCAAGAACCGGTTCATCGCCCGCGCCTGCGCCGGCCGGACCTCATAGGTCTCAGCCGGAACGGCGAAGCACATGTGCAGGAAGTTCGCGGCATAGTCCAAATCGTTGCGCGGATAGACGAATGGCTGGCCGATGGAATATTTGAAGGCCATGGCGGCGAGGGTCGGCATCTTGGCGATCATCCGATGGGTCGCCACCATGCGGGCGTGCGGATCGCGGACGTCGGTGCTGTCGTGGTAGAAGGCGCTGAGGGCGCCGACGGTTCCCACCAGCACCGCCATCGGATGAGCGTCCCGGCGATACCCCTTGAAGAACTGGGGCAGCTGATCGTGCACCATCGTATGGTGGGTGATGATGCCGCTGAACTCTCGCGACTGCTCCGCGTCGGGCAGATCGCCGTACAGCAGCAGATAGCAGACGTCGAGGAAGCTGGCGTCGGTGGCCAGATCCTCGATCGAATAGCCGCGGTGCAACAGAACGCCCCGCTCGCCGTCGATGAAGGTGACCTCGGAATCGCAGCTCGCCGTCGACATGTAACCGGGGTCGAAGGTGAAGTAGCCGGTGTCGTGATAGAGCCGCTGAACGTCGATGACCTTGGGGCCATGGGTCGGGCTCAGCACCGGGAGAACCACTTGCTCGCCCGTGCCGTGGAAAATCACCGTCACCTTCTCTCCGTCGACGGCTTCGACGATGTCCAATTCGGGAAGTTCACGCGCCATGGTGTTCTCTCCTCATTCTCATTTGCAGTGGCGTTGCGGAGGGCGGCGGCGGTCGACAAACCTTTGCCCTGAGTCACTATCAACGACTGTTGGTATTACGGCAAACACGGACCTCCCCTCTCGTCCGAAAAACCGTGCAATTGAAGCGTCCTTACAGTAAGCTTCGCAATAATAAGGTATGCAACGAAGTCTGGCAACATGCTAGTAAGTCAAAGCGAGCGGGGCATCGGCTTTCTATTGACGGACGTCTCCCACCTGTTGCGCAAGGTGATCGACCGCCGGTTGCAGCCGCGCGGTCTGACGCGGGCGCAATGGGCGGTTCTCGCCAGCCTCGCGAGTTGCGAGGGCGTCACCCAGTCGGAGCTGGCCGCCCAGTTGGAGATCGAAAAATCCACCGCCGGGCGGCTCATCGATCACATGGTGCAGAATGGGTTCGTCGAGCGGCGTGCGAGCCACGGCGATCGCCGCTCCTGGAGTTTGCACCTCACCGGCAAAGCCCGGCCGCTCATCGCCAGCATCGAGGAAATCATTCTGAGAACCCGCGAGGAGATCCTGGACGGTCTGTCGGACGAGCAGCAGAGGGTGCTGTCCGTCGCCGTCGAAACCATCAAGATCAATCTCGGCAGGATCCTTGATCAAAAACGGTGAGGGGTAAGGCGCCGGATCGTGGCGGCCGTTTCCGCGCGAGAGGTCCGGACCGCGAGGCATCAAGACTTCTCGACGGCCTTGCCGGTTTGCGTCGATACCTGAGCCCCGCTGCCGCGCAAGTTGACGACCTTGCTGAGCGTGTCGAACCAAAAGCCCGCTCCCAGGCTCAACGCGAAGCCGGTGATGATCCATCCGATGACCGCCACCAGCATATTCTGATGCGGCTGCAACGAGATCGAACCGACTTTGCCGTCCGGTTCCTCCTTGAATTGCCAGCCCACGGGCAAACCCGTTTGCGAGAGGCTTTCGAGTAGAACGCCGGCGCGGGCCGCGCCGCGTCGGTCTTGGCCGCCATCGGTCTGCCCCCCGGCGTCCGGCGGACTTTGTTCCAGATAGGCCGACGCGCCCGCCGCCACCGTCTCGCGCAGGTTGCTGTCGGTCCATAGTGTCTTGGCGACGTGAACCGTATCGGCGTTGAGAATGACCGCCATCGCACAGCCCACGACGATGGCGAGGAACTTGGCCTTGCGCTTGTACCAGCCGGAAACGCGGTCCATGGATTTGTTGAACCAGTTTTCCAGCCGCCCCACGGCGGCCGTCGCCTGTTGTTCGAGATCGTCCGTGTGCGCCCGGATGTCTCCGGTGAGCAACGTCAACTGCGTTTTGAGGTCGCAATCGGGCATCGCATCGACGATGGTCCCGGCGTCCCGGAACAATTCGTCGACGCCGATCCTTGCGATCCGGTCGGCGGGCTTTCCGGCGCGCTCGGCGTTGCGGACGCGGATTTCATCGAGCAGCGCCATCACGAACGTCCGGCTCGGAATATAGGACGGTCCGCTTTCCAGCTTGACGCCCAGGATCCGTCGTTGGCTGCGATACAGGCTCTTGACCGCGGGGTGATCGTACAGCGCCGCCGTCAGGTCCATGAACTTGGGGTCGTCCGAGAGCTGCCTATCGTTGAGAAGGTTTTCGAGGCCCTCGCGAAGATTGGATGCGCGCAACTTGAGCAAACTCGCGATCGACTCCTGAACGGTCGTGCCGATCATGCTCAACAGCAGAAACATGAAGAAAAGCCCGATCGCGACGTCCAACGCGGCCCAACCAAACATGACGCCCCCCATCAAACACGCTCATTCCGCCCGCCCAACAGTTTGCCACGTCGCTCCGGCCCCGGCCAGCGAAAGCGCATTAACCCCCGGCCAGCGAAAGCGCATTAATCATTGCGGCCCCGTTTGGAGGTGCTTAGGTGTAAATCCGGAGCACGGAAACACATGGCCGCGCCTCCGGCGGAGGAACGCATGATGGCACGGTATACCGAGCGGCAAATCATCTATTCGCTCGGTTCGATCGCCAGCTTGCCGTCCAATCAACATGGGACGGTCGGGGCGCTGGAGACCTATGCGGACGCTGTTACCCGCAAGATTTTCGCCGATGCCACCGCCGTCGGCCTCATCGGGGAATGGGACTTGGTCTGGGGGCCGAAAGTTTATCAAACCCGAATTTCCACGGTCGCGGACAATGCCATGTATGTGGCGCGAAGCAAGACGGATCCCTTTCGGTTCGTTGTCGCCATATCCGGCACCAATCCGATTTCCGCCTATGGCTGGATCGTTGAAGACATAATGATCTCGCCACCCGTGAGCTGGCCCTATGGCGATGCCGGCCCTTCCGTCAAAGGTGACATCACATATGGCGCCGGCGTTGGTCTCAAGGTGTTGCTGAACACGCTCACCGACGCCAATCTTACGGTGCTCAAGATCTCGCCCGCCGGGTATCGGACCGCCGGGGCTCTCTTTCCATCACCGTCACCGGTCACAGCCTGGGGGGCGCGCTTTCGCCGGCCGTCGCCCTTGCCTTGCTGGATAGTCAGGGCGTGCCGCTCGGCCGGCCCAACGGCTGGGACCCGGCTTCGAAATCGCACCTTTCCGTTGTGCCTTCGGCGGGACCGACGCCCGGCAACGAAACCTGGCGCGATTACTATGACGGTCGGATCGGCAAGACGACCGACCGGCTCTGGAACGCCATCGATATCGTGCCTCACGCATGGGAGATTTCCATGCTCAACGAAATTCCGGCCACTTACCAACCGCAAATCCCGATCAGCGATTTCGTCAAGGCGGCGGTAAGCATCGCCGGCGGCAATTCGACCGTTTTCGCAACCCTGTCCGGAAGCGGCGCGCGGCAGATCCGCCCGGCGGTCCCCGGACTGCCGGGCAAGGTCAATCCATCCATCGAGGTGACGGCGAGGGATCTGATCGCCATCCTGGAGACGCTGCTGGCCAATGACCTGATCGGGAAACTCGGCAAGGAACTCAAATTGTCGGCGATCGAGGTGGTTTTGATGAAGGCGGCGATTCATGACTTCATCAAGTATCTGCATCGCGAAAAGGGCGCTCATGAAATGGTTTCATCGACGGCCCTGGACGACATCGAATCCACCCATCTTACGACGCTGCAAGCGCAAAATCGGGACGTGGAAGGCTGGTTGAGGCACTTCCTCGACTTCCTTGTCCAAGTCGCCTTTCAACACACCACCGCCTACGATGAACTCCTCGGCGCGACGGTCTTCCGCGGCATCGTCGAGGCGATCAAGGACCAGACACCGTTCCCTCCGCCGTGCGTGGCATGAAGAGGGGGAACAGCAACCGGAGAGAAGGGGGCGGGGTAGGCGCGTTCGCGCGATCAACCGACTCTGACCCCATCGGAACTCGGCTCCTCCGCCGAGGGGAAACAACAAGCGCCGCCATCCCGCCGCCGAAGCTCCGCGCAAGACGGATGGCGACCTCTCCAACGTGCGGTTTCTCAAGCCGTCGAAACCCAAACGCCGCAATCCCGGACCCGTCAGCGGCAACCGGCCCCGCCGCCGCGCCGGCTAAGCCCGGCGCGCCCTCGACGGGGGAGCGCGCGCCCAACGCGATGGCAGGGAGGGGCGAGTACGACGTCTTGACGGTTTAGCGTTATATCGCTATTGCATGCGGCCGGAGGTGATGGGATATGCATGAACTGTCCAAGCGGTCGACGGTGTATTTCGAGCCCGAGATCCACCAAGCGCTTCGTATCAAGGCTGCGTCCACCCACCGGTCGCTGTCCGAGATCGTCAACGAGGCCGTTCGGCTGGCGCTCCGCGAAGACCGGGGGGATCTCAAGGCCTTCGAGGACCGGGCCGGCGAGGCAACCATGAGTTACGAGGACCTGCTCGAAGATCTGAAACGGCATGGCAAGCTATAGGATCGTCCTCAAGACGTCCGTCGCCAAGGATCTTCGCCGTATTCCCAACACCGACGTCAGGCGCATTCTCGATCGCATCGAGGCTCTCGCCGGGAACGCTCGGCCGGAAGGCTGTGTCAAGCTGTCCGCGCTGGAGCGCTATCGCGTCCGGCAAGGCGTCTATCGCATCGTCTATGATATCAAGGACACCGACTTGATCGTTCAGATCGTGAAGATCGCCCACCGGCGCGAAGCCTATGGAGGCGGGTAGCCAACAGCATCAAAAACCATGTCAAATCTCGTAGAGTGTCTTCGCATCCTCGTTTCGCCAACGTTCATGTCGTGTTTTTCCCCGCTCGCCCAACCCAACGCGCATGTCCGGCCTCAGTTGGATCCGCGACCAACGCATTCGGCGGAATGCGCGATGCTATTCCGCCCCGCGCGAGTTGTGCGAAATGCGTTACCTTCGCAATCTTTTCGTAGAGTTTTCATGGCCAACGGGCCATGATGCGGTTGGATCAACGGATTCTGACCCCGGCGACAGACTTTGCGTTGGCATTCATTTTGCGTTGGCATTCATAAAGGGGGGACTTTGATGCACACAGGAAAAGAAGTGACAATCAATATCGGCGACCAGACCTATACCGGGTCTTATACTGTCACCGGCGGAAAGCACCCTATCGTTAAAATCAGTAGTGAATATGGGACAAAAACCACTCAGGTTGGTGGCTCGACACCGGAAACCATCGCCCGCATCATGTTGCGTGAGTTAGTCGAAGAAGCTACGGATTGAAACCGCAACCAAGGCAGAGAGCAATCTAGTTGGGGCGCTGCAACCGACGGGGTCTTTTGCCCTTTGAGTTTGCCGATGAATAATTCATCCGGCTGAGCTACGTCGACTATTCTCTTCAACTTAATGAGTTGCACGAGGGGACTATTTCGAAGATGGGATGGTTTACGCGGAAGCCTAATGCTGCGCTCCAAGCTGAGTTCGTAGAAGTAGCGAAAGACGCTTTCACTATGTTCGGGAGCGCAATAGAACACAAGACGACCAATCCGCTAAGAGGCAAGCCGCATGAAGTGCTTGACTTGACAGTTGAGGAGAACCGAGACGCTATCCGTACCGAACTTGTTCGCATCATCCATGACTACGGACTGGAGGGATGCAACGAGGAGGAAATAAGCGAGGTACGCCTAAAACCACTTTCCCTGGATTTCCAACTGGACCAGTCGAAGCCGGTAATTACAATCGCCGCACTTTCGTGTGCATTCGGGCTGAACAATACAAATTGGATTACCAGAAGATACTACGAGGATTTTCCGCAGTATAAACCTCTATACGAGATGGTGGACAATCTGGCGAAGACTTGCTGCGTTGGGGCGGCGCAGACCATCGGTTCCGACCTTCCGCCCGAGATAGTTAGGACGTGGCCTTATACTAATTCCCATTGACCATCACCCATAGGCCCATTGACGCATTCCGATGGAGATGATCTTCCAAGGCTGGTCAACGAGCTTGTTCCAGGCGTAGCAGCAGTGGTCGATGATGTCCTCGTGGGACGTGAAGATCCTGTCTGACAGCCAGTTGTCGCGAATGAACTGCCAGATGTTCTCGACCGGATTCAGCTCGGGCGATCGTGGCGGCAAAGGCAGGAGGGTTATGTTTTCAGGGATCTCCAAATCCTTGGAGCCATGCCAGCCGGCTTGATCGAGGACGACGACGCCATGGGCGCCCGGTTTGACGGCCTTGGAGACCTCCGCCAAGTGGAGGCTCATCGCCGCGGTATTGCAGCGCGGCAGCACCAGGGCCGCGCCTTTTGCCTCTTTGGGACAAATCGCACCGAAGATGTAGGCCGAGCAGGTGCGCTGATCGCGCGGCGCGGCTGGCCGGGAGCCGCGCTTGGCCCATCTGCGGGTGATCTTGTTTTTGACGCTGCGCGTCCCCTTCGGGCGCTGCCCGATGCGGTCCTCATCCTGAAACCACAGCTCTATATCCTTGCCGTCCGCCTCTTGGGCTGCGATTTCCGCCAGCTTGGCAGGGAAATTTTTTTAAAAGCTGCCATGGCATCGGGGTCCTGGGCGTAGTGGCGCGGACGGGCCGAGAGCTTGCGGTAGCCGAGCGCGCGCAGTTCGCGGCTCAAGGTCTGGATCGAGACCCGGATGCGGAACTCATCCCAGATCCACTGCGCCAAGTCCACCAAGCGCCAGCGGACAACGCTATGGAGTGCTGGGATCGGACCGCTCTCGATCATCCCAACCAGCGCCTGGCGGTGGGCGTCGTTCAGTCTGGGCGTCTTGCCTGCGGGCTTCGGGTCGATCAGACCCTCCGGGCCGCGCCCGTTGAAGCGAAGCACCCAATCGCGAAGCGTCTGCAGGCCAACGCCGGCCATCTTGGCCGCATCACTCCGTGAACCCTCGTCATAGACCTCCGCCATGGCCAAGAGGCGACGCAGTTGATCAGGGTCACGCGAACCCTTGGCCAATTCACGAAGCGTCTTTGCGTCAAAATCATCCCGAAGCTGGATCGCTGCTGACATGGCGAGCCTCCTTTCACTCGCCATGGTGAATCACATCCACCCCAAGCCGGGCAAGACCCTATATGAGTTGCACTCAACGGGATCTGGTATTATTTATTCGGGAAGCCGCGCGGCGCGATGGTGGCGGGTCCGGATGCGATGCCTGGTATTGAGCGGATGATGGGACAATTGCGGTTGGACGTTCGTAAACTCAAGGCGTTGATATTTGTCGTTATGATGGGGACATGTCCGTCCGCCGCCCGTTCGGATGAAGCGGCGATCCCCGAACCGCAAGTCCTGGCGCTTCCCTTTCCGTTCTACAACGAGAAGTTCGGAGGGGCGCTCGGGTTCGTTTACGGACTGAACGGGTTTCCGGAAAAGCAATCACGCCTGATCGGCACGGCCTTCGCCGGAACAAACGGCGCCGCCATGCTGTTTCTGGCCGGCTTGGCTCGATCGCCTGTTCATCGATCCCGTGTTCTCCATCGGCTATTTTGACGACACCAGGAGTTACATTGACGGCAACCCCCGGTTTATGAACCAGATGGCCGGAAGCAACCAGTCGAGTTCCAATGACTATATCAGCGGAAGCGGACTGGAATCCTTCGCGCGAAGCCGCTTCAAATATCTTCTGCCTATCGGTCACGGCCGCGAGCAGATCGTAGCGGACTATCGGCTGAACCGGGGTATGCTCGTTTCGGGCGAAACCGGCGCCTCGTCCCTGAATCCGTTGGAAAGCGGGCGAACATTCGTGTCCGTGCTTCCGTTTTACCGCAACCAGCGGATCGACACCGACGATATCGACAGGGACGAGTTCCGGACCAATGGCCTCGATGCGGCCGTGTTCTGGGATAACCGCGATTTCTCGCGCAATCCGTCCCGGGGGCAGGGCGTAGGATTTGAGATATCGCGGGACTTCGGCTGGTTTGACAGCGATTCGTCGTGGACGGTGCTGGAGGGCGAAGCGGATCAGTACTTGGATCTCGGCAAAACCGACTGGTTCCGGCAGCGGGTTCTCGCCCTCGACGTCTGGACGGCCCACTCGCCGAGCTGGAACAAGTCGTCGTCCGGAACAATCGAGCATCGTCCACCGTCCTATACGGGCGCGACGCTCGGCGGACTGTGGCGGATGCGCGGCTTTCCGACCCAGCGGTTCAGTGACCGGTCGGCAATCTACTATGCCGCCGAACTGCGCCTCATCCCGGACTGGAACCCCTTCGACGCGTGGCCACGGATCCAGGAGTTCGTTGGCGTGGATTGGTTGCAGATCGTTCCCTTCGTCGAGGTCGGCCGCGTCGCCTCGTCGTACGACCTGGGCAACCTGCATTCGAGCATGCAATGGGACGGCGGAATCGGGCTCAGGGCTTTCGCCAACGGGTTCGTCGTCCGCGCCGACGCCGCGGTCTCCGATGAGGCCTTCGCCATCCAGATGATGATCAGCCAGCCGTTTCAGTTCTGAGCGGGCCGCGCGAAGGACGCCCGGGCGGGGTCCGCCGCCGCCCGGGCCGATCCGATCCCGTTGTCCGCCGCGCTTTATTTATCGGCCTTGCTGCTGCCGCCATTCATTGAACAGGCGTTGCTCCTCGATTTGCCGCTCGACATCGGCTTGCTGCAAGGCGCGCTGGCGTTCGAAATCCAATTGCCGTTGCATCGCCCGATCGCGGGATGCTTCGGTCTGCTGAACCCTGCGTTCCTCGGCCTGCCGGTCGAGCGTCGCGTTCCCCAGCATGCCACCGACGGCGCCGCCGATGAGCATCGCCGAGGTGTTGTCGCCGAAGATCGCGCGCCCGGCGCCGGCCCCGAGCGCGGCGCCGCCGACGGTTCCGACACCGGGACCGCCCGAGCCGGATTCGCAACCCGCGACGGAAAGACCGACCAAAACGGCGAGCAGCCCCGCCCGTGGTGCAAAGCGTGTCGACTTGCGGAAATACTGCATCGTCATTTGCCCACCTCCGATCGGACGGCATTGACCATTTCGTCGAACGACAGGGCGTCGTCCTGGTTCTTGTCGGCCGCCATGAACGCCTTCATTTTGAACGTCATGATTTCATCGAACGTCAACGCGCCGTCGTTGTCGCCACCCACTTGGGAAAAGCTGCCGGCCTGGTGCGGCTGCAACTCCCCGGGCGTCAGCTTGCCGTCACGGTTGGCGTCGAGCCCGCTGAACGCCGCCGCAGCGTCGCGGGCGAACTCGCCGATGTCGACCAGATTGTCGCCGTCGGTGTCGGCGGCCTCGAAGGCCAGCTCTTCGTACACGGTGCCGAAATCCATGGGATCCGGCAAATGCTGCGCCGACGCCTCGCCGACCGCCAGGGCCGCGGGTCCCGCAACGGCGCAGGCAAACCAGAAACCTCTCGAAATACCCAGCATATCCTTTCCTCTCTCCCGATGGTGCGCACTCCACCGACTGTATACCAACGTTCGTTGACAGTAACCCACCGTGGAGGCTTTCCTAGGTTGCGCTTCGCTATTGCCCGAAGGTTTGTATTTCCGAGCGTTGACCGGCCGACCGCTTGATTGTTCCGTCAACCGACCGATATTGGATCCAGGAAACGGGAACCGCTTGTGGCCCGCGCCATGGGTTATCTGGGACACGGCCGGTTTGCCCTTGGACATAAAGGCGGAGTGTCATGAACAAAGCACGTCTCGTTGTTACCCTCGTATTCGTTGGTTTTCTCGCCGGATCGATGGCGGCGTGTGCCGGTTCGTCGACAAGCGAAAGCACCGGCGAATACGTTGACGATTCGGTAGTCAGCAACAAAGTCCGCGCGGATATTATCGGCGACAAGGCCTTGAGCCTGTTTCAAATCGACGTGGAAACTTACAAGGGCGTCGTTCAACTGAGCGGCTTCGTCGACACGGCGGCGACCAAGGCGCGCGCCGGCGCGGTCGCCGCCGCCGTGGAGGGCGTCAAGCAGGTGAAAAACAACCTTATCGTCAAGTAGTGACGCCAAGGCCGGCGCCGAGTCCAGCGGCGAAACAGAGTCACGTGAGTTCGCATGCAAGCAAAAGGGCGTGGCCGAAGCCACGCCCAAGAGTTACGTTCTTCCGCCGATCAGACGAGAACGAAATCGTCCGCGGTGAGCGCCCCGGTTTCGGTGGCGAGGGTCAGAATATCGCCGTCTCCGAAATCGATCGCCACCCCGGAACCGGCCCCGCGCACCTCGATCCCGGACAGGTTGTCCCCGGCATCGACGACGTAGGGGTTGCCGCCGGAGGCGGCCAGCGCTTTGAACTCCGAGACGTTATCGAACCCCGCATCGCCGGCGTCGACCCGTTCCAAACCGCCGTTGGAGACCGCGGCGGCGACTTCGAAGCCGGTGAGAACGAAGTCGCTCGAGGCGAGCCCGGTTTGATCGACCAAGGTCAACGTGTCGCCGCCGCCGAAATCGATCACCAAATTGCCGCCGACCAGGTCTACGTCGATCCCGGAATCGCTATCCCCATCATCGACCAGGTTATCGTTTCCGCCACCGGACGCAGCCAGCGCGTCGAATTTCGCGAGGGTGTCGAAGTCCGCTCCGCTGGCGTCCACCTGATCCGCGCCGGCGTCGTTGAAGTCGGTGATGGTGTCTTGATCGTAGCCATCGCCGAAGATGAAGGTATCGCTGTCGTCGCCGCCGGTCAGGGTGTCGTTTCCGCCACGGCCGTCAAGGGTATCGTCGCCGTTGTCCCCATCGAGCATGTTGGCGCCGCCATGGCCGATCATGATGGTGTTGCCCCGCGAACCGATGGCGTTCTCGACGCTGGCCAGGACCTCGTTGTCCGGATTGTCCGGGTCAAAGACCCCGAAGTAGGCGACATCGTCGTCCAGATCGAGGGTCAGCGAACTCGATGTGCTGTAGGTGAAATCAACCGTGTCGCTGCCGCTGCCGCCGTTAAACCTGTCCCGGCCCGAGCTGGCGATGAGCATATCGTTGCCGCTGCCGCCGTTGAACTGGGTGTTGCCGCCCCGGCTTTCCAAGGTGTCGTTGTCGGCGCCGCCATCGAGGATCGTCCGGATGATGTCACCGTTCCCATCGAATTCATCCCCGCCCGTGCCGACGCCGCCGTTCAGGGTGTCGTCGCCGTCGCCGCCCTGGATGATATTCAGACCGGCGCCGCCGTCGAGAACATTGTCGCCGTCATCGCCAATGATGACGTTGTCGCCGCCGCCGCCGGTCACATTCTCGATGGATGTCAGCACTTCGGTGGTGCTGGGGTCGTTGCCGCCACCGGGGGGACTGGTGGGATCGTCGACGAACCACGCCCTTTCTTCCGATAGATCCACCCGCAACCGGTCGGAATCGGTATAGCTGTAGTCTGCGGTATCCGTACCCCCGCCGCCACTGAAGGTGTCAGAGCCGCTACCGCCGCTCAGCGTATCGTCGCCGGTGCCGCCTTGCAGTCTATCGCTACCGCTGCCGCCCTCCAGGAGGTCATTGTTGGCGCCGCCGACCAGGGTATCGCTACCACTGCCGCCGATCAGGGTGTCGTTGCCGCCGCCGCCGAAGATCGTGTCGTTGCCGCCACCGCCGTCGAGAACATTGTCATTGCCGTCGCCGATGATGTAGTTGTCGCCGCTGGTTCCGATCACATTCTCGATGGAATTCAGCTCTTCCTCGGTGCTGGGGTCATTACCGCCACCAGGGGGATTGTTTGGATCGTCGAGGAACCACGCCCTTTCTTCGGTCAGATCCACCCGCAACCGGTCGGAAGAACTGTAACTATAGTCGGCGGTATCCGAGCCGTCACCGCCGTCAAAGCTGTCCTCGCCCGCGCCGCCGCTTAGGGTATCGTCGCCGTCTCCCCCCACGAGACTGTCGTCGCCGCCGCCACCGGCAAGATTATTGTCGTTGTCGTCGCCGATGATGACATTGTCGCCGTCGCCGCCGATTACATTCTCGATGGATGTCAGCTGTTCGGTAGTGGTGGGGGTATTGCCGCCACCGGGGGGATTGTCGGGATTGTTGACGAACCATGCGAACCCCGCGCCCAGATCCACCCGCAACCGGTCGGACGAAGTATAGCTGTAGTCGGCCGTATCCGAGCCGGCCCCGCCATCGAAACTGTCCTCGCCCGTTCCACCGATCAGGGTATCAAAGCCGGGCCCTCCCATGAGGTCGTCATCGCCGCTGCCGCCATTCAGGAGATCGTGGCCAATGCCTCCGTTCAGGGCGTCGGCCCCGCCGTTGCCATTGATGGTGTCGTCTCCGCCGTTCCCTTCGAGATTGTTGGCGCCGCCACTGCCATTAAGGGTCAGGGCCTCGGGTCTGAGGAAGTAAATGGTGTCGATGCCCCAGCCATCGGCTTCCGTCAGGCCGCTGAATTCATGCCAGAGGGCATCCTCGGTCTCGCCCCAGACCACGCTATGGGTCGAGCTGTGATTATAGTGAGCATAATACAGCTTATCGCCGCTTTTCGCGGTGCCGAAGACTGGCACGTAGTGATTGGGATCGCTTCCGGTGGCGAGATAGGCCATCGCGACCCGGCCGGCCTGGATCTCGCTGTTGAGGGTCTCCCACAGCGCTTTCACATCCGCGCCGAGCAATTGCTCGGCCTGGACATTCCAGCCGTCGTAGCCGCGAAATTCGGGGTAGTCTTCCAACGAATTTCCGGCGCCGCCCCTGGGGGTACCCGTATGATGGTACGTATTGCCTTTCCCCGAGTTGGCGAAGCCCGCGAGGCTGTTATCGAAGTAGCCCGGCTGCACGGTATCCGTACTCGAAAGAGTTGCGTAGCTGGCGATCCATTCCGGGCTCGCGGCATGGTCCTTGACATACTGCATGGTGCCGACCTCGTCCCAGCCCGAGGCGTCGAACAGGTTCCCGTAACCATTGAGGTCCCAGAAGCCCATCACCGAGGCCATGGCGGTGGGGCCGCAGCCGAAATACCACTCGTAGGACGGCACGTTGTGCTGATAGTCGTCGATGACCTCGAAGGTCATCCCCGTTGCTCGAATGATACCGTCGTCATCAAGGTCGGAGAGGTCGAACTGCCTGCTGTCCGTATCGTCGAGCACGATCGAGAAATCGGCCACGCCGTCGATGGTAATGGTCGTGACGCCGGGGACGCTGTCGTCGATATTGACATTGTCCTCATCGGCGCCGAGGGCGTCCAGATCGATGACGTCGGCTCCGCCCAGCCCCCAATCCTCAATGGTGTTTGTTCCATTCGCGTCGGTGTCGAAGGCGAACGTATCGGCTCCGCCGTCGCCGAACAGGTCGTTGTTGCCCGCGCGACCATTGATGATGTCGTCGCCCTCGCCCCCTTGCAACCGGTTGCCCTGGCTGTTCGACCCAAGAACGATATCATCGCCTCTGCTGCCGCGCGCCCATTCGATGCCGATCAGCGTGTCGACATCGCCGTCATCGGCGCCATCGGCCCTGGTGGCGGTGCCGTTGTCCAGATCGATGCGGCGGCCAACGGTGGTGTAGAAATAATCGACCAAGTCGCCGAAGCCCGCGCCGCCGTCGATCAGATCGTCTCCGAATCCGCCGACGAGATTGTCACTGGACGCTCCGCCGTAGATCGAGTCGTTACCGCCAGCGCCGTGAATTTGGTCGCTGCCGCCGCCGCCCCAGAATTGGTTGTCGGCGTCGTTTCCATGGATGTCGTCCCGGCCAAGATCGCCGCCAATATAATTCTCGACGTTTTTAAATGGGACGTAGTCGCGCTGCGCGGAGTTGACGCGCCACTTGGAGTTGACGATGAACGACACCGTTTTCTCGGTACCGTCGGTTTCGAGCCGGACCTGGTCCATCATGACGACATTGTTGACGTTAGGGCTCAAACTGTAATCAATGGTATCGTTGCCACCGCCGCCGTCGATGGCGAACAAGGTGTCATCGATGTCGTCGCCATTGATTTGGAAGTTGAGGCTCTCGCCGTCGAA
The DNA here is from genome assembly GCA_963771545.1 of uncultured Alphaproteobacteria bacterium. Lineage (GTDB taxonomy): Bacteria > Pseudomonadota > Alphaproteobacteria > Rhodospirillales > Defluviicoccaceae > CAKZLS01. The sequence continues at coordinate 1,231,322 of CAVYTX010000002.1, read as the reverse complement.
ATCCTCGCCGCTGATGATCAGGTCATCCCCGGAGCCTCCAACGAAGGTGTCGTCGCCCTCGCCCCCATCCAAGGTATCGTTCCCCGAGCCGCCATCGAGAAAATTGTCATCGTCGTCGCCGATGATGACGTTGTCGCCGCTGCCGGCGATTACATTCTCGATGGATGACAACGGTTCGGTGGTGGAGGCGGTATTGCCGCCACCGGGGGGACTGGTGGGATCGTCGACGAACCATGCGAACCCGGCCTCCAAATCGACCCGCAGCCGGTCCGAACCCGTATAGGTGTAGTCGACGGTGTCGTCGTTACTGCCGCCGCTAAAGCTGTCTTGCCCCGAACCGCCGCTCAGAGTGTCCTCGCCGGCCTGTCCGAGTAAGCTGTCGTCGCCGCCGGCGCCATCGATAATATCGTCGCCGTCGTCCCCAAAGATGGTGTCGTCGTTCGATGTGCCGGTAATGTCGTCATCGTTCGGTGTTCCGAAAATCTCAGCCATTGTTTCGCTCCTACGTTAAGTTTTGCTCCTACGTTACGTTCGGAATTCTCCGCGGATCGTTTCGAAAACGATGCGGAAGTTGCCGGTTTGTCGCCGGCACTTTGCTTGGGTGGGCAGTGGGCGCCCAAGCCCCCATTAACCATCGCCTGGTTGTGCCGCGATTGCTTAGCCCCATTCGCCCATGGCGCCGGGCGCCGGCGCGCGATTCATCGCGAGTCGCCGCCGCGGCGCGAAACGAAGGGCATCCGATTTCATTGATGGCGGGGCCGTGCACACACGGCCGCTTGAATCGCTTAGATGCTTCGGAGTCGCGCCCATCGGCGTCTCCGTACCCAGTTATTAGAAAGTTACCCGTATAACTCAGCCGATTTGCTCACGGGCTAGTGAGAATGCGGCCCCGTGGCTGCCTGGCGAGCCCCTCCCGCGTCGCTTTCACGAAGCGCTTAAACGCCAATATCTTACGAGAACCAATTGTGATCGTCCACGAACCCGAGGTTGTTTCTCATGCGAAACGAAGCGCCCGTAACAGTTGTGTTATTACACAATTTCAATGTTAAAGGGTTGCCCAAGTGTTGAAGAAGCAGCATTGGAAAAGCATCGATCGCGGCATTGAAAACCGCGACCCAACCGCCGCGAGGTTACAAGAATGACGGCGACCGCCGGCTCTTCCTCGCTGGTCTCGCCGAGGCCGTCGAGCGCTTCAACTGCGTCACGCCTAAATCCGCCCGTGCTCGATCTCATCATTCACGACCTGTTCCTCGCGGCGTGAGTGGCTCGTTGTAAGAAAGGGGGTCAAGTCTTGAAAAACCCACGAATGTCGGTACTACGTCCGCAGCGAGACGGCATGTCGACGCGCGCGCATCAAAGTCATCCAGTGAATTTAGTGAGCCCGCCGGAATCCCTGGATCGCTTCACTGCGTTCGCGATGACGACGTTGGCGACGGCGGCGGGTATGGCGCTGCGGTCCCGGCCACCGAGCGCCATTGAAATTCGCCCTCATATCGGATATCATTCCTAATACTTTCCGGTGCGGACGCTCGCCCGGGCTGGGTTCGTTAATTGGAACGAACGGTTCATTATGACGACAAATGACGACATTGAAAGCGGAACGATCCGGCTGCACAACGCCATGTTTTGTTTGTTTTCAAGACCTTACGTCGTTACACTACAAGAATAAGCATTCGTGAATGTTTGTTTAATTTCAATTGGATACAAACTTTTTTGACGACAAATGATGACAAATGACGACAGTTTAGCCACTTTTATTTCGACCCAATGAAATCAAGGGGTTAGCAAATGTCAAGTCGGCAAATGTCGTCTTTTTTGCGAAAAATGTCGTCATTTTCGGCGTTTTTTTGACGACACGTGTCGTCAAGACGGATTGGGCCGCGTGGGGCGCCGGCCGGGCGTTGGAGAATGCCGCCCTGCGCGTTATTGATTTTTTGCAGGCGCGAAGGTAGGGTCTGAACCATCGTATGCGCCCCGGGACGTCCTTGGGGCGCGGGGGAAACTCTCGGGCCCGAAGGAAGATCGAACCATGTCCATCAAGTGCATCGTCGTTCATATGGCGTATGACAAGCAGCACCTCGCGCGGCTGCGGCTGTCGGCGGGGCTGGCCAATCGGTTCGACGCTCATCTGAACGTGGTCTACGCCACCCCGAAACCCGACTATCCCGCCGGGATGATCGGCCGGGCCGTGTCGCTGGCCTTTCTGGACGACGCCAAGGAGGAGGAGAAGCAACGGATCGACGCCATCAAGGCGGAGGTGGAACAGGCGTGCGCCGGTCTCAGGTCGTGGGAGTGGCACGAGAAGCACGGCGGAGTGAACGAGCTGATGGCGCGCTGGGCCCATCTCGCCGACCTGGTGGTGGTCCGCCAAGAGGCGCCGGACCACGTGGAGAACGGTCTCGTCCTCCATATGGCGGATCACCTGGTGGTGTCGGCGGGATGCGAGATCCTGTTGGTGCCGTGGAAATGGGAAGGCGACGTCGCGGGCAAGCGGATCCTGATCGGATGGAAGAATACCGCCCAGGCCATCACGGCGATCCGCGGCGCGCTGTCGTTCCTGCGCGAGGCCAACGAGGTCCTGGTGCTGGCGTCGGTCAGCGACGAGCACGCGGAGGTTCCGGGGAGCGACCTCGCCACCTACCTCGGTCACCATGGAATCAAGGCCACGGTATTGAAACCCAACAAAAACGCCGGAAGGGGCATCCTCAAAGCGGCCCAGCAAAATAACTGCGACCTGATTGTCATGGGCGCGCTCTCGCGCTCGCGGCTGCGCGAACTGTTGGTCGGCGGGGCCACCGACTATGTTATGCAGCACACCACCGTACCGGTGCTCATGCGCCAGTAGATTGACGTTATTCGGGCGCCCGGGGTTACCAGGAATAGAGAAATCCGGCGCCGCCGATGAACTGGTTGGCGGATCCCCGGTCCTTCACCACCGGGCTGTCGGCCGCGTCGCCGAGCAGGCGCGAATAGAACAGTCCCGTGCCCACGTGCCATTCGCGGCTGAGGTGAAACAGGAAATACGGTCCGAACCAGACGTCCTTGATCCCGCCATCGGCGCGGTAGAACGGGAGGCCGCTCTGCCGCGCGTCGGTGTGGTCGACGCCGAAGTAGGTCTCCATCCAGTTGCCGTTGGCATAACTGACCGACGTGGCGAGGCCGAGGGTGAGGAACTCGGCCAGGGGATACCAGTAGTTCAGGCCACCGCGGACGACGAGGCCGTTGTTGACCTGGCCCACATCGTGGGTGACCGACGCCCGGACGATCAGGCGGATCCTCGGGTCCACGTCGTTGATGAATTCGGCCCCGGCGTAACCGCCCAGTTCCACCGTGCCGCTGATGTCGTTCATCTTGTCGACGACGTTGTCCTTGACGTGGTTGCGGCCAAAGCGATACCGGCCGATCGGGCCGAACCTCAGGATCGGGTGGTCGACGATGTTCGCGGAAAGCTCGTTACCCACCAAAGTCACGTTGCGCCATTCACCCCAGCCGAGCCGGCCGAACGGCGCGGGGCCGACGATGTACTCGTTGGCGCCGATATAGTCCGGGGCGAACCCGATGGCGAGACCCACGAAGTCGGGGATGGTGGCCGGCGCCGGGATCTGGATTTCCTGGGCGCGGGCCTGCCTGTGTCCCAACGCGGCGAGGATCGCCAGGAGCAGGGCTCCCAGGACCATGGCTATTGCACGCACGCGAATTTCCTTTGATTCCGGGGAGAAGACGTTATCGCGGACAAGGAGAACGCGGCGTGTTCTCCTTGTCCGCTTCCTGTGACGGGGTCAACCGATTACAGGAAAAACACCACGGTGACCACGCCGAACAGCGGCACCAGGATCAATCCCGACCACAACAGATAAGCGAAGAAGCTCGGCATGCGGATGCCCGACGACTCGGCGATGGCCTTGACCATGAAATTGGGGGCGTTACCGATGTAGCTGTTGGCGCCCATGAACACGGCGCCGGCGGAGATGGCCAGCAGCGTGCCCGACAGCGGTCCCATGAGTTCGACGGCGTCGCCGCCGGCCGCGTTGAAGAACACCAGATAGGTGGGCGCGTTGTCGAGGAAGCTGGACAGCATGCCGGTCAGCCAGAAGTACATGGCGTTCTGCGGCTGGCCCGCCTCGTCGGTGACGGCGCCGATGACGGCGGACAGCGCGCCGTTCTCGCCGGCCTTGAGGATGGCGATCACCGGCACGATGGTGACGAAGATGCCGGCGAACAGCTTGGCCACTTCGAGGATGGGGTGCCAATTGTATTCGTTCGCCCGGCGGTGCTCGCGGTCGGTGAATTGCCACGACACCCAGGTGATTAGCAGCAGAAGCAGGTCGCGGAGCAGGTTTTGCAACTCCACGTGCACGTGATAGACGTCGAAGCCGATGCCGGGTTTCCACATGCCGCTCATCAAAACCGCGCCGACGACACCCCCCAGAAGCGCGACGTTGGGCCAGCCGTTGATGCCGACCTTGACTTTTTCTTCCACGGGCGTGGGTTCCGGAGCCCCGCCTTCCTTGCGGTAGAGGTAACTGTCCATGACGTAGAAGATGGCGAGCAGAAACACGGCCACCAGCATCATGGGCAGGAATACGTGAACCGTGGGCCAGAAGAAGCTCACACCCTTGAGGAACCCGAGGAACAGCGGCGGATCGCCCAGCGGGGTGAGGGCGCCGCCGATGTTGCTGACCAGGAAGATGAAAAAGATGATGACGTGGACCTTGTAGCGGCGGTCCTTGTTGGCGCGCATGACTGGGCGGATCAGCAGCATGGAGGCGCCGGTGGTTCCGGTCCAACTGGCGATGGCCGTGCCGCCGGCGAGAAAGACGGTGTTGCTCAGCGGCGAACCCTGAAAACTGCCGGCGAAGTGAATGCCGCCGGCCACCGTGAACAGCGCCAGAAGCAGGATGATGAACGGCAGATATTCAAGCAAAAGCAGATGAAGAACCTCGAACAGCGTCAACTGCCAGCCGTACAGCACAAGGAACGGTCCCAGCACCACGACGATCCACAGCGCCGAAATCTTGCCGAAATGATGCTCCCAGAAGTGCGGCGCCACCAGCGGGAAAACGGCGATGGAAAGCAGCATTCCCGCGAACGGCAGGGACCACCACAAGCCCAATTGAGAGCCGTCCAAGTGCGGGGCGCCGCCCGCATGAAGCCCCCCGTTAGGCGCGACGGCCGCCAAGGCGATCGCCGGCGGCAACGCCACCACCAGCAGGGCCGCCACTGCAAAGAGCGTCTTCTTCATCCCGTTTCCCCCGCCTCTGTCCTTATCCGCCAAAACCATTGGCGCATTGGCCCGATTGTGCGACGCACAACTTTATAGCGGTATCCGCGCCGGTGGGCAAACCCCTAGACAAGGCAATTCCACTTTCGCCGTGACGGGCCGGGCGGCGGGGAATAGCGCCTATTGCGATACCGGCGAGAAGTAGAGTATGGCCACGAACATGAACCGGGTTCGAACGCAATTCACCAGGCGCCGAGTGCTCTTGTACTCTCTGGCCTTGGGATTGGCGGCGACGGGCATGGATCTGCCGCGCGCCGGCGCCGGCGCGTCCGAGCGGGAGATGGAATTCCCGCGTTCCCTCCTGACCATCGAAACCGCGATGGGACGGTTCGACTTCGCCGTGGAGGTGGCGGATACTTGGGCGCGCCGGGTGCAAGGCCTTCAGCATCGCCCGTCGCTCGCCGCCGACGCCGGCATGCTGTTCGACTACATGGAGAGCCGGCCGGTCGCCATGTGGATGAAAAACACGGTTGTGCCGCTGGACATGCTGTTTATCGACGCTCAAGGGAGGGTCGCGCGCGTGGCCGAAAACACCGTGCCACTTTCCTTGACGCCGATACCATCCGGCGAATCCGTGCGGGCGGTGCTCGAACTCAACGCCGGGACCGCCCGGCGGCTCGGCATTCGGACAGGCGACCGCATCCGCCATCCGATCTTTGATGCGCCCGCGAACTGAGCGGTCAACATTCTCCGAAAACCGGTAAATTTCGATTGGCCAATAAAACCTGGAGTTAAGGAAATATAAAGGGGAAACCCTTATGAGGGTTGTTTTTGAGGTCATCTTTTGATACATCATAAAGACGATGCTGCAACGCAACAAAATCTCAGGTGCGTGGAGCCTCCAAAAACAAGAAACCGGGCATGTATCGCCTGATTCTGGGAAGGGATGTCCTCTGAACCGTGTGAACCAGGAGCATTCCGTGCCCAACGTCACTTATACCGCCGAAGAATTCGCCGAGTTCGTGGAGCGTTTCGACCGGGTGCCCAGTTGGCGGGATTGGCGGCGCCGCGATGGCCTGAATGGCGAGGACGTCCTGGAGATCTCCGTCGACGGCAACCAGCCATTGACCCTCAAGGTGGCGAAGACCGAAAAATCCGGTTACATGGCCACCGGGTTCGACGGTTGGGCGCTGACCGTCACCGAAAAGTTCGGCGACCTGTTGGATATCCTCGCCCGCATGAGCCGTAGCCATCCGCGCGCGCGCAGTATCTCCTGGCCGGTAAAAACCACTATCTGACCCCGTTAGTTTGTTGCCGTGTTTGCTGCCGTGATGTCGGGATGAACGCCTGTTCGTCCCCGCCGGCGTTCCCGTCTTGTCGGAAAACCCGAAAGCCACTAGTTTCAGCGTCACGGGGAGTAGCGCAGCCTGGTAGCGCATCTGCTTTGGGAGCAGAGGGTCGCTGGTTCGAATCCAGTCTCCCCGACCATTTTCCTTGATTGCCGGGCGGAGTGGTCAGAAACCGCCGTTCTCGCGAATAAATCCGACGACCGCGTCGAGACCCTCGCCGGCGCGAAGGTTGGTGAAGACGAAGGGGCGCGGTCCGCGCATGCGTCTGGTGTCCCGCTCCATGACGTCCAGGCTGGCGCCCACCATGGGCGCGAGATCGGTTTTGTTGATGACCAGGAGGTCCGAGCGCGTAATCCCCGGACCGCCCTTGCGCGGTATCTTGTCGCCGGCGGAGACGTCGATCACGTAAATGGTAATGTCGGCGAGTTCGGGCGAAAAGGTGGCGGCGAGATTATCGCCGCCCGATTCGATAAACACGATGTCCAGGTCGGGAAAGCGGGCGGTCATGTCGTCCACCGCGGCCAGATTGATGGACGCGTCCTCGCGGATGGCGGTATGCGGGCAGCCGCCGGTCTCGACCCCCATAATGCGGTCGGATGAGAGCGCGCCGGACCGGGTGAGGAACGCGGCGTCCTCGCGGGTGTAGATGTCGTTGGTGATGGCGGCGATTTGGAAGTCATCGCGCAACCGGCGGCAAAGAGCGTCGAGCAGCGCCGTCTTTCCCGATCCCACCGGTCCGCCGATTCCGATCCTGAGCGGTAATGTCATGAGCGATACAGCCTCGTATATTGGGTTTCGTGGCGCACGGACGTCCAGTCGACCATGATGGTCGCCGTTCCGATATCTTCCAGGTCGCATGAAAGAGCATCCGCCGCGGTTGTCCGCACGGGCGATTCAAGCGCCGCCATGGCGGCGAGGCCGTCGCTTTGACCGAGCGGCACCAGCCTGACGCCGGCGGACACCAGATTGGCGGCGAAAGCGTGCAGGTACGCCGTCACGGTCAGGTCGCGGGGTATTCCGGCGAGCGCGGCGGCAACCCCCACGGCCACCGGATAGGCGGGCGCGCGCTCCGCGTCCGCCAGCTCTTCCATCCAAGCATCGAGCCTGGGATGGGGCCAAGCGCGCCGGACCGCGTCGAGAAAAGCCCGGCCCTGAGCCCTGCTCTCCAGCGCCATCTCGGCGGTGCCGCGAAATACCTCCGCGTATTCGGCGACCCGCGCTAATACCTCGCCGTCGCCGGTGGCAACCGCGTTCCACGCGGCGCCGGCGAATGTCGCGTCGACGCCGCCGGAGCCATGGAGCAGGATGCCGGTGACCCATCGGGTGAGAGAGACCCGGTCGCCAATGAGACCCGCCTCCACGGCGTACTCGATCCCGTGGGAGTAGGTGTAGCCGCCCACGGGAAAAGCGGGCGACAGCCACGTCAACAGGCGGTAAAGGGCGGACTTGGATATGGCGGTTGCGTCAGGGGTCATGGTGATGATCCCGGACGTTTTCGCCTCTGGCATAGGCGCCGGGCTCCGGCGAGAAGGGCGCGCCCCGGCGGGTGACGGCGCCGCCCAGACCTTCGAGCATGGCGACGATCACGGGGTCTTCGCGAATGCGCAGGGCGCCATCGGGAAGCACCTGCAGCGGGGTGTGGCGGTTGCCGATATGCCAGGCGAGGCGGGCGGTGTCCGCCGGCGTCCGGCCGCGAACATCGGCCACGGCTTCTTCGGCCGCCCGCACGCGGATGATGCCGTTGCCATCGAGAACCAGCCCGTCGCCGTCGTTGAGCATGGCCGGGCGCCGCAAGTCGAGCAAGAACGGCTCGCCTTGCCCGTCGGTCATGCGAATGCGGCGGCGGTGGCGGGCGTCGAACGCCAGGGTGACCTCGGCGACCTCGGCGGACGGGGACCAGTCTCCCGCGGACAGAACGTCGATGGCCCTTCGCATGGTCTAGAACAGAAAGTAGCGTTGGGCCATCGCCAATTCGGCGGCCGGCTCGCAGGTCAGGAGTTGGCCGTCGGCGTGGACCTCGTAGGATTTCGGGATCTACCTCGATGACCGGTGTGAGGTCGTTGAGAATCATATCCCTTTTGGTCAATTGCCGCGTGTTTTCGACGGCGATCAAGGTTTTGCGCAGGCCGAGGTGGTCCCCGACACCGGCGTCCAGGGCCGCCCGTGAAACGAAAGTCACCGCGCTCTCCGTCAGCGAGCGGCCGAACGCCGCGAACATGGGACGGTAGTGAACCGGCTGCGGCGTCGGGATGGAGGCGTTGGGATCGCCCATGGCGGCGGCGGCGATGGTGCCGGCCTTCAGGACTAGATCCGGTTTGACCCCAAAAAACATCGGCTTCCACAAAACCAGATCGGCGAGCTTGCCGACCTCGACGGAGCCGACGACGCCCGCGATGCCATGGGTGATGGCGGGGTTGATGGTGTACTTGGCGATGTAACGCTTGATCCGCCGATTGTCACTGCGGGCGGGATCGCCGGGAAGAGCGCCCCGCTGTTTTTTCATCTTGTCGGCGGTCTGCCAGGTCCGGATGATCATCTCGCCGACCCGGCCCATGGCCTGGCTGTCCGACGCGATCATGCTGAACGCGCCCATGTCGTGAAGGATATCCTCGGCGGCGATGGTCTCGCGCCGGATGCGGCTTTCCGCGAACGCCACGTCCTCGGGAATGCTGGGGTCGAGGTGGTGGCAGACCATCAGCATGTCGAGATGCTCGTCGAGCGTATTGACCGTGTAAGGGCGCGTCGGGTTGGTGGACGACGGAAGGACATTGGCCCGGCCGCAAAGCTTGATGATGTCGGGCGCATGGCCGCCGCCGGCGCCCTCGGTGTGAAAGGCGTGAATGGCGCGGTCCTTGAACGCGGCGATGGTGTTCTCGACAAAACCGGATTCGTTGAGGGTATCGGTGTGGATCGCCACCTGGACATCGACGGCGTCGGCCACTGTAAGGCAGGTGTCGATGGCCGAGGGCGTGGTGCCCCAATCCTCGTGCAGTTTCAGGCCGCAGGCTCCGGCGGCCACCTGTTCCACAAGCGAGTCCTGCCGCGAGGCATTGCCCTTGCCGAAAAACCCCAGGTTCATGGGCAACCCCTCGGCGGCCTGGAGCATGCGGCCGATATGCCACGGCCCTGGCGTGCAGGTGGTCGCGTTGGTGCCGTCGGCGGGGCCGGTGCCGCCGCCCAGCATGGTGGTGATGCCGGAGTACAAGGCGTCTTCCACCTGCTGCGGACAGATCCAGTGGATGTGGGCATCGATCCCGCCGGCGGTGAGAATGCGCCCTTCGCCGGCGATCGCCTCGGTGCCCGGGCCGATGACGATGTCGACGCCGGGCTGGATATCGGGGTTTCCAGCCTTGCCGATCGCCGCGATGCGGCCGCCTTTCAGCCCCACGTCGGCCTTGACGATGCCCCAGTGGTCGACAATCAGCGCGTTGGTGATGACGGTGTCCACGGCGCCCTCGGCGCGGCTCGCCTGGGATTGGCCCATGCCGTCGCGAATCACCTTGCCGCCGCCGAACTTCACCTCTTCGCCGTAGATGGTCCGGTCCTCCTCCACCTCGAGGATGAGGTCGGTGTCGGCGAGGCGCACCCGGTCGCCGGTGGTCGGTCCGAACATGTGGGCGTAGGCGGCCCGGCCGATGGTGAACGCCATGGGTCTATGTCTCCAGCGGGCCGGCGACCCGGCCATTAAAACCGTGGACTTCGCGGCGTCCCCCATAGGCAACCAGCGTGACCTGGCGGCGTTGACCGGGCTCGAAGCGAACGGCGGACCCCGCCGGAATGTCGAGACGGCGCCCGCGCGCCTTCTCGCGTTCAAAGTCGAGCGCGGCGTTGGTTTCGAAGAAGTGGTAGTGCGAGCCCACCTGGATGGGGCGGTCACCGGTGTTGGCCACAGTCAAGGTGACGGTGTCGCGGCCCGCGTTGAGGGTAATGATTCCCTCGGCTGGAAAGATTTCTCCGGGTATCATCGTCAGGCCTCCGGGGTCGGTCAGCGAATGGGATTGTGCACGGTAACCAGCTTGGTGCCGTCGGGAAACGTGGCCTCCACCTGGATCTCGTCAATCATCTCGGAGATACCGTCCATGACTTGCGCGCGCGTGAGAACACCGGCGCCGTCGCGCATGAGATCGGCGACCGGGGCGCCGTCCCGGGCGCCCTCGACGACGAAATCGCTGATCAGCGCCACCGCTTCTGGATAGTTGAGCCTGACGCCTCGGGCCAGGCGCTTGCGCGCCACCTCGGCGGCCATGGCGACCAGCAGTTTGTCTTTTTCTCGCGGTGTCAGATTCACGAGTTCCTCCCCACATGATAGGCTTACATACACCAAACCCGCGGCAGGTCTTCATCACCGCCGCGGACGTGCCGGCGAAACGCCGCCCAAAACGCGCCGTAGGCGGTTCGCATGGCGAGCATGTCGTATCCCAACCAGCGCGTGACCAGCAAGCCGCCAACGACGGTCGCGCCCGCCAGGGTTTCGTCGTCCGTGTATTCGCACAGGAGGGACCGCGCCGTATTCAGATAGGTATCGGCATCGTCGCCTGCGTAGATCATCGTCGCAGTCGCCACGGCGCCGTTGAAGCAGGACAGTGAGGCTAAGGGCGCGGCGATATCGCCCTCCACATGAACGGCATCGGCCCAGACAAGGCGTCCGCGACGACGAACGGTCCATGCATCCCTTACCAACCCCCGGGTCAATGTCTCGCCGCTCGCGGTTCGTCCAAACACCAGCATTTCGCCGGCCATGGCCCGGCCACCGGCATCCATTTCCACATCGGTCGTGCGCCGCAGCCGCGCGCCTTCAAATAGAATAGTTTCCTGAGGGAGCCACTCGAGCCAACCGTCGCGTCCGATCTTCAGGCGGACATGCACCCGGCAGTCCTCGGCTGCGGAGCGGTAAACCTTCTCGGCCGCCTGCGCGGTCACCAAGACGGAGGATCCGCGCTCGGCGGTTACCGATACATCCATCGCGTCGCCCCCGACCAAGCCGCCTGACGTGGTCACGACCACGGCGGTGGGCTTATCGCGGTCGGTCCCTCTCGGAAACAGGACCCGAAGCGGGGACCGTTGGTAAAGCGCGGACAGCCGGGTTCGATCGCCATGGTTGGCGAATGCCAGTTCCGCGACGCCATGGACGCCCGGCAATCCTGGCAATCTAGACGGTGATGTGGCGATGCACATCCTCTTCCACCATGTCCTCTCCCCGGCCGGCGATCACGATCTCGCCGCGATCCATGACAGCATACCCGTCGGCCAGCCGTTGGGCGAATTCGAAATACTGCTCGACGAGCAGGATCGCCATATTCCCCCGTCCCACCAAAACGCGAATGACGTGCTCGATATCCTTGATGATGGACGGCTGAATGCCTTCGGTGGGCTCGTCGAGCACCAGCAGCCGGGGCCGGATGACCAGCGCCCGCGCGATGGCGAGTTGTTGCTGCTGCCCGCCCGAAAGATCGCCGCCGCGGCGCCCCAGCATGTCCCTGAGCACGGGAAACAGGTCGAAGATTTCGTCGGGAATGTGGCGAAGCTTGCGCGGTATTGCCGCATATCCCGTCTCCAGGTTTTCCTCCACGGTCAGGAGCGGGAAGATTTCCCGGCCCTGCGGCACCAGGGCGATCCCGCGAGCCGAACGCTCGTAAGCGGGCAGGCCGGTGATGTCCTCGTCTTCCCAGAAAATCCGCCCGTTCTTGACCGGATGTTGTCCGGCAACGGCGCGAAGCAAGCTGGTCTTGCCGACGCCGTTGCGCCCCATGACGCACGTGACCGCGTCCTTTTCCGCGATCAGACTGACCCCGCGCAGGGCCTGGCTGGCGCCATAGAACAGATCGATGTTGTCAACCTTCAGCATGGTTCAGCGACCCAGATACACTTCGATGACCTGTTCATTGTTCTGCACCGTGTCCAGCGACCCCTCGGCCAGCACCGACCCTTCGTGCAGCACGGTCACATGGGCGGCGAGCGCGCGAACGAACGTCATGTCGTGCTCGACCACGACCACGGAATGCGATTTCGCGATGCTCTTCAGGAGTTCCGCCGTCTGTTCGGTCTCGGCGTCGGTCATGCCCGCGACCGGTTCGTCGACCAGCAACAGTTGCGGATCCTGCATCAGCAGCATGCCGATCTCGAGCCACTGTTTCTGACCGTGGGAGAGATCGCCGGCTAGCCTGCCGCGATCGGCCATTAGAGAAATCGTTTCCAGCACCTCGTCGATCCGATCACGCTGCTGTCCGTTCAGTTTGAAGAACAGCGAGGCGAACACCTTGCGGTTGCCGGCAAGCGCGAGTTCCAGATTGTCGTAAACCGAGTGACTTTCGAACACCGTCGGCTTCTGGAACTTGCGGCCAATGCCGAGATTGGCGATGCGGGCTTCGTCCAGTTTCGTCAGATCGGCGCCGCCATTGAACACGACATCCCCGGTATCCGGTCGCGTCTTGCCGGTGACCACGTCCATCATCGTGGTTTTACCGGCGCCGTTCGGACCGATAATGGCCCGCAACTCGCCGGCGAGGATGTAAAGACTTAGATTGTTCAGGGCCTTGAAGCCATCGAAACTGACGCTGACGCCGTCCACATAGAGGATGGTGTCGTGAAGTTCGGGCTTTGCGTGGACGGCGTGCGTCATTGGGCGGCCTCGCCCTGGGGTTCGGCGGCCACCGGAAAACCTTCGTCCGATTTGCCTCGCCGGCGCCATTTCCGCGATCCCTTCGACACCAGGCCGACGATGCCCTTGGGCATGAACAGGGTGACGAAAATGAATAAGCCGCCCAGTGCGAACAGCCACACTTCCGGCATGGCGCCGGTGAGGTAGGACTTGGCGTAGTTCACGAGAAGCGCACCGAGAATGGCGCCGTGCAGGGTGCCGCGGCCGCCGACCGCCACCCAGATGACGATCTCGATGGAGTTCGCCGGGGCGAATTCGCTGGGATTGATGATCCCCACTTGCGGCACGTAGAGCGCGCCGGCGATGCCCGCCATCACCGCCGAGAGGGTGAAAACGAACAGTTTATAATATTCCACCCGGAACCCGATAAAGCGCGCCCGGTTTTCGGCGTCGCGAACCGCGATGAGCACCTTGCCCAGGCGCGAGGTCACCAGGTAGCGGCATACCAGATAGGCGATGATCAGCGCCACGGCCGAGGCGATGAACAGGCCGGCCCGGGTTCCGTCGGCCTGCAGGTCGAACCCCAGGATATCCTTGAAATCGGTCAGGCCGTTGTTGCCGCCGAAGCCCATGTCGTTGCGGAAGAAGGCGAGCATGAGCGCGTAGGTCATCGCCTGGCTGATGATCGAGAGGTAGACCCCCGTGACCCGCGAGCGGAAGGCGAACCAGCCGAAGGCGAACGCCAGAACGCCCGGAACCAGCGCCACCATCACCACGGCGAACGGAAAGCTGTCGAAGCCGTACCAGTACCAGGGCAGTTCCTTCCAGTTGAGGAATACCATGAAGTCGGGCAGGACGGTGTTTCCATAGACGCCGCGATCGCCGATCTGCCGCATCATGTACATTCCCATGGCGTAGCCGCCGAGGGCGAAGAAGGCCCCGTGACCCAGGCTGAGAATGCCGCAATACCCCCAGATCAGATCGACGCTGAGAGCCAGCAACGCGAAGCAAAGATACTTTCCGAGCAGGCTCAGCATATAGTTTGGAACATGGAACGGCGAGTCCGCGGGCGTCGCGAGATTGAGGAGCGGCACCAGCACGGCCGCGGCGGCAAGAACGCCGAGGGTGATCATCGCGCCAACATTGCCGGTGAGGAGGCGGCCGATGAGACTTGGTGAAGTGTTGGGCAAGGTGCCGGTCATTAGGATTCCACCGCCCGGCCCTTGAGCGCGAACAGCCCGCGCGGCCGTTTCTGAATGAACAGGATGATGGCGATCAGCACCAGGATCTTGGCCAGCACCGCGCCGGCGAACGGTTCGAGGAACTTGTTGACGAGGCCGAGGCTGAGGGCGCCCACGAACGTGCCCCATAGATTGCCGACGCCCCCGAACACGACCACCATGAAGCTGTCGATGATATAGGCTTGGCCCAGGTTTGGGCTCACGTTGTCGATCTGACTGAGGGCGACGCCGGCCATGCCCGCGATGCCCGAACCCAGTCCGAATGTCAGGGCGTCGATTTGGCCGGTCCGAATGCCCATGGACGCCGCCATGCGGCGGTTCTGGGTCACCGCCCGCATGCGCAATCCGAACGACGTCTTACGCATCAGCGCCATCAGCAGCCCCAGCACCAACAGGCTGAACACGATGATCCAGATGCGGTTGTAGGTCAGCGTCAAGCCGCCGGTGATCTCGATGGCCCCGCTCATCCACGACGGATTGCCGACCTCGCGGTTGGTGGGCCCGAAGATGCTTCGCGTCAGTTGCTGCAAGACGAGACTGAGGCCCCAGGTGGCCAGCAAGGTTTCGAGCGGCCGGCCATAGAGGAAGCGGATGATGCCGCGTTCGATGGCGATCCCGAACAGTCCGGCGACCATGAACGCCGCGGGAATCGCCACTAGAACGGAGTAATCGAACAATCCCGGAGCGTAGGCGCGGAACTGCTCCTGAACGACAAAGGTGGTGTACGCGCCGATCATGACCATCTCGCCATGCGCCATGTTGATGACGCCCATGACCCCGAAGGTGATCGCCAGGCCCACGGCCGCCAGCAGCAGAACCGAGCCGAGGCTCAGACCCTGAAAGACATTGGTGACAAATCCCATGAGGGCGAGACGGTCCTCGATGGCCTTGAGAGTCTGCTCCGCCGCCCCTCGGACCTCGTCGTCGGGCTCCATGGGCGCGCCGTCGGCGTTAGTCGACAGCAAATTTCCAACCAAGGACCGTACGTCCTGCGTGGGTGTCCGCGACAGAACGTCGAGCGCGTCGACGCGAACGGCGGTGTCTTTCGAGGACGTCAAGCGGATGGCCGCCAGGGTCGTTTCCATCTCCCGGCGCACGGTATCGTCGGTCTCGCGCGCCAGGGCTTTTTCCAGAAGCGGCCCCATCGCCGTTTCATGGCCCTTGAAGATCGCTTGCGCGGCCCGCAGACGAACGGAGGGTTCGGGATCGAGCAGCGTCAATCCGCCGAGCGCGGCGCGGACGGTGCCCCGGAGGTTATTGTTGATGCTAATTTTCTTAACGGACTTTTTGGGCGCCTGTTCGATTTCCGCCAAGGTCATCGGATCCTTGAGCACCAGGACCCCGCCCTTGGCTTCACCGATCACCACTTTTCCATCGGCCTTGCGAACATAGAGGCGCCGATCGAGGAAGGCCTCGAGCGCCGGCACCACGCGTGGATCGCCGGTCGCGGCGAGCCTGCCGACGGCCTCGGCCTTACCGCCGAACCCCTTGGCGGCCAGCGCCTCGATATCCGCCTCGATCCCTTGCGCGCGGGCGGGCGAGGGGACGGCAAGCGCGAGCGCCGAAACCAGGACGGCGAGAACCAGGGCGATGGTCGAGACGAATTTCATCACGCTAACCAGGTCACACTCGGATCATGGGGGGGCGGTTAGGGGCGTCGTGGGGGAAGACCGTTTGACCCGGCGTCCCCCACGACATTCCTTCACGCAAACCTACGATGAGGGTTCGTATCTTGGTTTTTCACAGTTGCCGCAGACCCAGGGGTAGGTCCAGTCGGCGGTGAGCTTGGCGCTTTCGGGAATGTAGTCCGACCACGCGTCGCCCACGACCACGCCGTCGGTCGAGGTGACCACGTCGAACTGTCCGTTGTCCTGAATTTCGCCAATCAGCACCGGCTTGGAGAGGTGATGGTTGGTGTTCATGACCGCGACGCCGCCGGTGAGGTTCTTGACCTCCTGGCCATACATGGCCTGGCGGACCGCGTCCACATCGGTGGTTCCGGCCTGCTCGACCGCCTGCGTCCACATCTTGAAGCCGATGTAGGCCGCCTCCATGGGATCGTTGGTGACCCGCTTCTTATCCTTGATAAACGCGTGCCACTTCTTGATGAATTCCGCGTTTTCCGGCGTGTCCACGCTCATGAAGTAGTTCCAGGCGGCGAGATGACCCACCAGCGGGCCGGTGTCCAGACCCGCCAGTTCTTCCTCGCCGACGGAGAACGCAACGACCGGCGTGTCCTCGGCGCTGATGCCCTGGTTGCCCAGCTCCTTGTAGAACGGCACGTTGGCGTCGCCGTTGATGGTGGATACGACGGCCGTCTTCTTGCCCGACGACGCGAATTTCTTGACGTCGGCGACGATGGTCTGCCAGTCGGAATGCCCGAACGGCGTGTAGTTCTCCATGATGTCGTCGTCGGAGACGCCCTTGGAGTTCAGGAACGCCCGCAGGATCTTGTTGGTGGTGCGCGGGTACACATAGTCGGTGCCAAGCAGGACCCAGCGCTCCGCGCCGCCGCCATCCTCGCTCATCAGATATTCGACCGCCGGAATGGCCTGCTGGTTCGGCGCCGCGCCGGTATAGAACACGTTGCGGGAGCTTTCCTCGCCCTCGTACTGAACGGGATAGAACAGCATGCCGTTGAGCTCCTCGAACACCGGCAGCACGGATTTCCGCGACACCGAGGTCCAGCAGCCGAACACCACGGCGACCTTGTCCTGCTCAAGAAGTTCGCGGGCTTTTTCAGCGAACAGCGGCCAGTTGGAGGCCGGATCGACGACGACCGCCTCCAGCTTCTTGCCGAGAAGTCCGCCCTTCTCGTTTTGATCCTCGATCAGCATAAGCATCACGTCCTTGAGCGTGGTCTCGCTGATCGCCATGGTGCCGGAGAGGGAATGAAGAATTCCCACCTTGATGGTCTCCGCCGCGTGGGCCACGCCGCCGGCGAGAACGGATGCCGCGATCATGCCGGCGCCTGCGAGCGCGCATACTATTTTTTTCATGGTTAGAGCCTCTGCTTAGGTGACTGGATTTATCCTGCCCGGGCTAAGCAAGAGGCAAGCCAACTGGTGAATTGGCGGACACTTTCAGAAAATATGACGAACAATCAAAGAGGTGTAATGGCTGTCCTGACGCGCGGTATCGATCGGAGTTGAAACATTCGATTCGGCTTCAACCGACCGGATGCCTATTAATTGTGCGCCACGGCAAATGTGTCTATAAAGTGTGCACACTTGTGTTGGGCTCCATCCCTTCACCATCTTGATCTTGCATCGTCAATGTAGAATATTCCGGGTCTGGTTGGGAGGTTGCTCATGCCGGTCAGCAAGAACCGCCGCAAGAACAAGAAACAATCGCCGCTCGCGCTCGTGAACAGGGCTGGGCCCGCTCCCGTGGCCGAACCGAAACCGTTGCCGCCCTTGCCCGATCGCCGAGCCATGGAAGGCATAATGGCGAAACTCACCGGGGGCCTGTTTGCCGACGATGAGTTCGATGATGGGGGAGAGGGCGGCAATGCGCCGCGCCGGGCCCAGGAACTGATGTATGACGCCTGGGACGCCGGCACCAAGCGCGAACGGATCGCGCTGGCCAAACGAGCGCTCGAAATCTCGGATACTTGCGCGGACGCCCATGTGATGCTGGCCCAGGAAGGCGCGAAAAACGACATCGAAGCCAAGCGCCATTATGAGGCGGGCGTCGCGGCGGGCGAAAAAGCCCTGGGCGCCAGAGCGTTCGAAGAGGATATCGGCCACTTCTGGGGGATCCTGGAAACCCGGCCCTACATGCGCGCGCGGGCCGGGCTGGCCGAGTGCCTGTGGGCACAGGGCGAGCGCGGCGGCGCCATCGCCCATCTCCAGGACATGCTGCGGCTCAATCCCGGCGATAACCAGGGCCTGCGCTACACCCTAGCCGGCTGGCTGCTGGCCGTGCACGATCACGAAGCCCTGGAAAAACTGATCGAAGTCTACGACGACGATGCCGGTGCCGAGTGGACCTACAGCAAGACCCTGCTGGCTTTCCGCTTACACGGACCGTCGCCCCAGGCCAATGCGGCGCTCAAGACCGCCTGGACCCGCAACGCCTTCGTTCCCGATCTGCTGATCGGCGCCCGCAAGATCCCCCGCCGTATCGCCGAATTTTACAGCCCGGGTTCGAAGGAGGAGGCCGTCTTCTACGTGCTGGCCAACCAGGAAAACTGGTCGGCCACCGAGGGCGCCCTGCAATGGCTCCATGACGCCACCCGAAACCTCCTCCCGCCAACGAAAAAACATCGCTGAGCCGGGGAGCAAATCCCGCGGGCTCTCCGCCGTTTATTCCCGGATGACGAAGACGGAGCACTTGACGTTGTGGAGGACGCGTTCGGCGTTGGGGCCGATGAGCACGTCGGTGCGGCCCGGGGTGTGCGAGGCCATGACCACGGCGTCGGCGCCGATGCGGTCCACCGCGTCGGCGATCTCGCGGTAGATGCTGCCGTGGGCGACGATGTGCCGCACCGGAATGCCGGCGGGCACATGGGCGCCGGCGAACGCGCGCAGGGCCTGGTCGGCGTCCTCGATCATCCCCTTTTCGTAACCGGCGGGAAAATACTGCGCCACGTAGTGAAAGCCGCTGTCCGGGACCACGGTGATCACGTGAAGATTGGCCGAATAGGTCCGCGCCAGCTCCACCGCGAACGGCAGCGCCTTGCGCCACGAGGCCTCTTGTCCCAGGTCGACGGCGATCAGGATGTCTTTGTACATGGTTTTCTCGGACATGGTTTCCTCGCTCTCAAGCGGGTTGCGCGGCCGCGCCGCGCGGGCGGCGCCGACGTTGGAGGTAAACGACGCCGGCCAGCAGCACGAACGCCGGGATGAACATCAGCTCCTTGGGAGGCTGACCGGCGGGCGCGCGCACCTTGAGGATCTTCTGGTCGAACTCCAGATTGGCGGCCTGCGCCGGGCTGCCGAACGTCACGTTGTCGATGATGACCTCGTCGCCCTTGGTGAGCAGCTCTATGCCCGCGTTCGTCAGCCGCTCGTCGGCGGTGGCGCCTTCCGGTACCGGCAGCGGGGTGACGAACTCGCGGGGCTGGCCGATCTCGTCGACGCCGAGGATGCGCAGCCTAAGCTCGCTGCCCACCGGCGCCGCCGCCAGCGCCTTGGAAAACGCCGCCGGCGGCAGGTCCTCGAACGGCGGCGCGATCATGTCCATCCAGAACCCCGGCCGGAACAGCGTGAACGCGATGAGCAGCAACAGCAGACTTTCATAAAGGCGGCTCTTCACCAGAAAATAGTTCTGGGTGGCGGCGGCGAACAGCAGCATGGCGATGGTCGCCACCACGAAGATCAGAATGCCATGGAAGACATCCACGTTGATGAGCAGAAGGTCGGTGTTGAAGATGAACAGGAACGGCAGCAGCGCCGTCCGCAAGCTGTAGTAGAAGGCAATAACGCCGGTTTTTATGGGATCGCCACCCGATACGGCGGCGGCGGCGAAAGATGCCAGGCCCACCGGCGGCGTCACGTCGGCCATGATCCCGAAGTAGAACACGAACATGTGGACCGCGATCAGCGGCACGAGGAGGCCGGAAGTCGCGCCCAGTTCCACGATCACCGGCGCCATCAGCGCCGACACCACGATGTAATTGGCGGTAGTTGGCAGGCCCATGCCGAGGATCAGGCTGATCAGAGCGGTGAAGATCAGCATCAGCATGATGTTGCCGCCGGAGATGACCTCCACCAGGTCGGTCATCACCGCGCCAATCCCGGTGAGCGTAACGCTGCCGACGATGATGCCGGCGGCGGCCGTCGCGATGCCGATGCCGATCATGTTGCGCGAGCCTTCGATCAGCCCGTCGATCAATTCGTCACAACCCTGCTTGAGACTTCCGGTCAGCGGCCGCTTGCGAAAATAAGCGATGATGGGACGCTGGGTGAGCAGAATGAAGATCATCAGCGCCGTTGCCCAGAACGCCGACAGTCCCGGCGACAGCCGTTCCACCATGAGCGCCCACACCAGCACCACCACGGGCAAGAGATAGTGCAATCCGACCCTCACCGTGGGACCCGATTCCGGAAGCGACACGATGGGAGCGTTGGGATCTTCCATCTTCAGTTCGGGATAACCCGAACCGAACCGAAGCAGCCCGAGATAGGCGGCGAACAGCATGACGACGATAATGTAAATGGCGCCCTCGCCGGTCACCCCCTTGATCCAGCCGAGCCCGTAGTACACCGCCGCGGCGACGCCGGTGATGATGATGAAGCCCAGCAGCATGTTCATCAGCCGGATCAGCCACGGCTTGGCCACGCCGGGCTTGGGCAGGCCCTGCATGCCGGCCTTCATCGCCTCCAGATGCACGATGTAGACCAGCGCGATGTAGGAGATCACCGCCGGCAGAAAGGCGTGCTTGATCACGTCGGTGTAGGAAATGCCGACGAACTCCACCATCAGGAACGCCGCCGCCCCCATCACCGGCGGCGTGATCTGGCCGTTCACCGAGGACGCGACCTCGACGGCTCCCGCTTTTTCGCGGCTGAAGCCGACGCGGCGCATCAGCGGGATGGTGAAGGTGCCGGTGGTGACCACGTTGGCGATGGAGGATCCCGAGATCAGACCGGTCATCGCCGACGCCACCACCGCCGCCTTGGCCGGGCCGCCGCGGAGATGACCGAGCAGCGAGAACGCCACCTGGATGAAGTAGTGGCCGGCGCCGCCCTTGTCGAGCAAGGCCCCGAACAGCACGAACAGAAACACGAAGCTGGTGGATACCCCCAGCGCCACGCCGAACACGCCCTCGGTGGTGATCCACTGGTGATTGACCACCCCGTCCAGACTGACGCCCTGGTGAGCCAGCATCCCGGGCATGTACGGCCCGGCGAAGGTGTAGCCGAGAAAAATCATGGCCAGAACCATCAGCGCCGGCCCCAGGGACCGCCGCGTCGCTTCCAAAAGCAGCACCATGCCGACGCAGGCGACGACCACGTCCATGGTGTTGGGCAGCCCCGGACGCTGCGAAATCTCGCCGTAGAACAAAAACAGGTAACCCGCGCAGAACGCCCCGACCAGGGCGAAGATCCAATCCACGATGGGGATGGTGGCGCGCGGCGAGCGCTTCAGCGCCGGAAACCCGAGATAGGCGAGGAAAATGGCGAACGCCAGATGGATCGACCGCGCCTCGGTGGAATTGAACACGCCGATCTCCAGCATGAACGGCAGCGGCGAGGCGATCCACAGCTGGAACAGCGCCCAGGCCAGCGCCGTGCCGAGAAAGATCCTCTTGGCGAGACCCGACGGATTGCGTCCCCCGGTGTCGGTCTCGGCGATCAGGTCGTGCGCGTCCTTGCCGGATGCACCCTCGGCGTCTCCCGGCGCCGCTCCCTCGTCCTTGCCCATCGCACCCTTCCGTTTCCCAGTTTTTTCCGACGACGCGTTACATCGATCCCTGCTTTTTTGGGCGTTCAACGCCCCCTTCCGCGACGGCGCCGCGCCCGCGCCGGGGGGAGCGAGCGATCGCCCCCGACGCCGAACCCGGAGCGGATGCGCAAGCGCGGGGGCGGGCGCGGCATGGCCCCGCCCACCCCGCGCGCTCGATTACATCATGCCCTTTTCCTTGAAGTATTTGACCGCGCCGTCGTGCAGCGGCGCCGACAGGCCGTCCTTGACCATGGTTTCCGGCTTGAGGTTGGCGAACGCCGGATGCAGGTTCTTGAACCGGTCGAAGTTGTCGAACACCGCCGCCACCACCGCGTAGACGGTGTCGGAGTCCGTCGCCGTCGACGATACGAACGTCGCCAGCACGCCGAAGGTCTCCACGTCCTCGTCCGTGCCCTTGTACATGCCGCCCGGAATGACGGCCTTGGCGTAGAACGGATTGGCCGCCACCAGCTCGTCGATCACCGGTCCGGTCACCGGGATCAGGATCGAATCGCACGACGTCGACGCTTCCTGAATGGAGCCGTTGGGGTGGCCGACGGCGTAGATGATGGCGTCCACCTTGTTGTCGCACAGCGCCGCCGACTGCTCGGCGGCCTTGAGCTCCGACGCCAGCGCGAAGTCGCCCAGGGTCCATCCCATCTTGTCCATCAGCACCTCCATGGTGCCGCGCTGGCCCGAACCGGGGTTGCCGATGTTGACCCGCTTGCCCTTGAGATCCTCGAACGTCTTGATCCCGGAATCGGCGCGCGCGATCACCGTAAAGGGTTCCGGATGCACCGAAAAAACCGCCCTGAGATCCTCATAGGGCCCCTGATCCTTGAACGGGCCCTCGCCCTTGAGGGCGTAGTACTGCACGTCCGACTGGGCGACGCCCATGTTGCGCGCCCCGGAACGGATCGAATTGATGTTGTCGACCGACCCGCCGGTCGACGGCGCCGTGCACTTGAGGCCGTGCTCCCCGGATCCCCGGTTCACCAGCTTGCAGACCGACTGGCCGACCACATAGTAAACCCCGGTCTGGCCGCCGGTCCCGATGGTCACGAACTTCTCCTCCGCCGCCCGCGCCGGACCGCCGCCAAACCACACGGCAACCAACACCGCCAACCCCGCCCCCCAACCCAATACCCTCAATATCCTCATGACGTGCCTCCTTCCCTTGCTTTGTTATCTTCAACCGGGCGCGAATATCTCACTATCGATTCGGTTCTGAAATCGATGAGCCGCGCCTAATGGAGCCTAAAATCCTATAACGTTACCGTTAAATCCACAAGTAAGCACGTTCTCGTGGTTTTCCAAACACTTCACGGCGCCCCTCGCCGATGCGGCGCATCGCGGGCGGACCGGCAAACTCCCGCGGACGAAGCGCGGCTGTGACGGCCGTCACTGTAATTTTCCTAAAATTCTTGACAATTGCCGGACACTGAAATCCGGAGGGATTTCGTGATCGCTGTCGAGAGACCCCGCTTGCCGGCTGATATTTTGATCCCGTAACCGATGATCGCCCCATGGCGGCGGCGCGTCGTATCCGGCGCATCGCCTGGCGGTCGGTTTTTTGGCTGAGTCGCGGAAGGGAGGCGGTTATGAATGGTGGCGTGGCGATTCATGTGGTGGCGATGGCGGCTAATATTTTCACCTTCAGTCTCCTCGTCGTTGTTGCCGGGGTATGCGCGCGGATCGCGGGAGTCCGCTGGCCCGTGCTGAAAGGGCCGGCGAACCGCATGATCGTCTTGTTCTGCGTCTTCGCCGCCGCGTCGCTCTACATACTGATGACATACCCGGGACAATCGTGCGCCAGCGCTTCCCTGGAAGCATGGCGGCCCGCCAATTGCGGTCTTCCCTGGATCAAGCCATCGCCGCCGCAAGAGGTGAGAGAAATACAGCCTTGGGGTATGCGTCGGCATTCCGAACTGGAGGTCTAGTGATCCGGGCCGAAGCCATGGCGACACGGTAAAATGATCCCGAGTGACGGTTGTCACAGCTTTCGTCCGATGGCGCCGCTATAAACGAGCTGTCAGGGAAACCCCCCCCATCTCTGACACCCCCCTTAACCGGGGGGAGCCGGGCCGCAACGGCCCGGCTTTTCCCGTTTTGGGGTGAGCGCCTTTCCAACCATCACCCGCACATACAACCATTCATAACGCTCGGCTTGGTGCGCAGGTTTCTTTGCAACGGTGGAAAATGCGGTTATGGTCTGCCTCAAATCGCCTTGGCTTCGTTGCCGGGTTTGAAAACCAATTGTGCCGCACGAGAGCAAGAGAGATCGCCGTGACCGCCGTCCGAATTTACCAACCGGCCAAGAGCGCAATGCAGTCCGGCCGTGGCAAGACCAAGCATTGGGTCGTGGAATACGAACCCGGCCCCCATCGGTTCACCGATCCGCTGATGGGCTGGATCGGCTCGTCGGACACCCGCGCGCAATTGCGGCTGAGATTCGATAGCCGCGAGCAGGCCATCGCTTATGCCGAACGCAAGGGGCTGTCCTATACGGTCCGGGATCCGCACGTTCGCCGAATCAAGCCCAAGAATTACGCCGAGAAATTCAACTACCGGCGGGTCGAAATGTGATTTCCGCCGCATGGGCGCCCGTAGCTCAGTTGGATAGAGCACGAGCCTTCTAAGCTTGGGGTCGCAGGTTCGAATCCTGCCGGGCGCGCCATTCTTCAGAATGGTCGCCCTATATCAGATTCTTCAGAAATGCTCGCCTTCTTGAAGGGGTCAACCTTGAACGCCCGGGAGTAGGACAATGACGACGCAGCTGCTTTTTTATGAGCGCGCCGTGCCGCTATCGAAAGAGCGGCACGCGGATTGGTCCGTGGAAATGGGAGGCGATTACTCGTTTGCCCGGCATGTGAACGCGGTTCCGCTGTTGGCGACGGAGATCCCCGCCGCGACGGCGGAGTACGCGATTGTTTTTACCGGGACGGACGAGACCGTCATGCCGGCCGCCCTTCTGGGTATCCGCAATGATGAGAACGTCTATCTGACGGAGACGGGGGGCTGGCACGCCAAGTATATCCCGGCGTTCGTCCGCCGGTATCCGTTCGTCTTTTCGAGCAGCGGCAATGGCGCGAAGTTCACGCTTTGCTTCGACGAGGAGTTCGCGGGCTGCAACCAGGAGGAACGGGGGCAGCGGCTGTTTGACGACGAAGGCCAAGCGACGCCGTACCTGGAGCGGATTCTGGCGTTTACCAAGGATTTCCAAGCACAGTACGGGCCCACCGTGGGCTTTTGTAAGAAATTGACGGATTTGAAGCTTCTGGATCCGATGAAGGCGCGGATCAAGTCCAAGACGGGTCCGGAAATGTCGCTCGGGGGGTTCATGGCGGTGAACCGGGACCGCCTTAAAGCGCTGGCGGGCGACACGTTGTCGGAGCTGGCGAAGACGAACGAACTGGAACTCGTCTATACCCATTTGGCGTCGATGAAAAACGTTTCCGCCATGGTCGAGAGAATGATGACACGGAATGAAGCGACCAAGATGGTTCAATAAGACAGGATGGTTCAATAGCGGGGGATAAGGCTTTAGGTTAAACAGATCCGTCAACCAGAGCTTTCTCCCTCGGGATCATCGCCGCATGAGCGACTTCGGCAACGCCTTCTCCGCCGCATTTTCCCTCGTTGCCGGCTTGGATCCCGGCCTGATGGAGATCGTGCTCCTGTCCTTGCGGGTCAGCCTGTCGGCGGTTTTTCTCGCCACGGCCCTCGCGCTTCCTCTCGGCGCCGTCCTCGCGCTGTTCCGGTTTCCTGGCCGCGGCGCCGTGATCATTGTCCTCAACGCTCTGATGGGTTTGCCGCCGGTGGTGGTGGGATTGATCGTTTACCTGGTGTTGTCGCGGTCGGGCCCGCTCGGCGTGCTGGGGCTGTTGTTCACGCCGACGGCCATGATCATCGCCCAGGTGCTTTTGGTAACGCCCATCGTCGCGGCGCTAACCCGCCAGGTGGTGGAGGATCTGTGGGTCGAGTACGCCGAGGAACTCCGTTCGCTCGGCGCAAAAGCCGGGCGGGCGTTGCCGACGCTGCTGTGGGACAGCCGCTTCACCCTGATGACCGCGGTGCTGGCCGGATTCGGACGCGCCAGCGCCGAAGTGGGAGCGGTGATGATCGTCGGCGGCAACATCGATCATGTCACCCGGGTCATGACCACCGCCATCGCGCTGGAGGTCAGCAAGGGCGACTTGCCCCTGGCCCTTGGGCTGGGGATGATCCTCATCATCATATCCATGGGCGTCAACGGCGCCGCGTTCGCGCTCAAGGAAGCGGCGCAGAGGCGCCACGCCTGATGAGGGAGCCGTCGACCATTTTGCCGCTCGAACTCCGGGACCTGACCTTCGAGGCCGGAGGCAAGCGCCTGATCAAGGAGATCTCGTGCACCTTCGCGGCGGGTCCCCGCACCGTGTTGCTCGGTCCCAACGGCGCCGGAAAAAGCCTTCTGCTCAGGCTTTGCCATGGCCTGATCCAACCGACGGCCGGAAACGTCGAGTGGCGGGGCGCCGGCGCCATGGATCCGTCGCGGCATCAGGCCATGGTGTTCCAGCGGCCGATGATGCTGCGCCGCTCGGTATTCGCCAATGTGGAATACGCCCTGGCGGTTCGCGGTATTCCGCGCGCCGAGCGGCGCGAGAGGGTGGACGAGGCGCTTCGGCACACCGGGCTTCGCCGTCTTGCCGCGTCTCCGGCCCGGGTTCTTTCCTTCGGAGAGCAGCAAAGACTGGCCTTGGCGCGGGCCTGGGCGTTGCGGCCCCAGGTGCTGTTTCTTGATGAACCCACCGCCAATCTCGATCCGGCCGCCACCCACAGCGTCGAGAAAACCGTTCAGGACATTCACGAGTTGGGAACGCGGGTCATCATGACCACGCACGATCTTGGCCAGGCGCGGCGCATGGCCGATGAGGTTCTGTTCCTGCATCGCGGCCGGCTCAAGGAAAAGGCGTCCGCCGAGGCGTTTTTCAATGGACCCAGAAACGATCTGGCTCAGGCATTCCTGCGGGGCGAGCTCCTCTGGTGGAAAAAGAAACCCCTGAAACCACCAGCTTGAGAATTCGTCTCTTGCTCCGCTCCGATGTCTTACATTAGCGTACCCACGCATTTTTTTGACGGGCGGAGGGGTCATGAAAAAGTTTGCACTGAGTATTCTCTCGACGCTGCTTGTCGGGTTTGCCGGCCTTGTGGGCGCGCATGCGCCGGATGCGAGGGCCGCCGATGACAATTTCATCATCGTGTCTTCCACCACGTCGACCCAGAACTCCGGCCTGTTCGATTACATCTTGCCGAAATTCACCGAGGAGACCGGTATTGAGGTTCGCGTGGTCGCCGTCGGCACCGGCCAGGCCATACGATTGGCTCAAAACGGCGACGCGGATGTGCTGCTGGTTCATCACCGGCCATCCGAGGAGAAATTCGTCGCCGAGGGCTTCGGGGTGGAGCGGTTCGATGTGATGTACAACGATTTCGTGGTGGTGGGACCCAAGGACGACCCCGCCGGCATCAAGGGCATGACCGACGTGGCCAAGGCGCTGGCCAAGGTGGCCGCCGGCAAAGCGGTGTTCGTCTCGCGCGGCGACGACAGCGGCACCCACAAGAGGGAATTGGGCCTGTGGCGCGACGCCGGCGTGGACGTCGCCGCGGCCTCCGGCTCGTGGTACCGCGAGAGCGGCTCGGGCATGGGGGCGACGCTGAACACGGCGGCCGCCATGTCGGGCTATGCGCTGACCGATCGCGGCACCTGGTTGAGTTTCAAGAACCGCGGCGATCTGGAGGTTCTGGTGGAAGGCGACGAGCGGCTGTTCAATCCGTACGGGGTTATCCTGGTGAACGAGAAAAAGCACCCGCATGTGAAGACCGGGCAGGGGCAGAAGTTCGTCGACTGGCTTATCTCCCCCACCGGTCAGGCCGCCATCGCCGAATTCAAGGTCAACGGCGAGCAGCTGTTCAAGCCCAACGCTCTGCCGCGATCCTAGCGGTCACTCCGACTTCGACGCATAGAGAACGAGTGACCGGGGAACAGATCATACCTCGCTGGGAATGGCGCATGTTCGCCAAGGAGATCGATATCGGCATCGATTTGGGATCGTTCACGCCAACGCGGCATGTGGAATCATCGGAGATGTACCTTGTTTCCGCGCCCGCGCGAGCAAATCCCAAGATCCGCGATGGAAAGATGGATATCAAGGCGCTGGAGAGCGTCAACCAAGTGGGATTGGAACAATGGAGACCGGAAATGAAGGCTCCGTTTCCGTTGTCGAAGGATCACGTGAAGGTCGTTTTCGGCGCTCTGGACTTAACGAGCCCCGACTTTGCTAGGGATGAATACGACCTTGAGGCGTTCCTCGCCCTGATCGAGGGGGACGGACGGGCAAGGGCCGTGCATGTGGACAAGGTTCGCGACCAGTACCACGTCAACGGCTGTACGGTGGAGATGTCCGACGTGACGTTCGATGGCGACAGCTACAAGACCGTCGCCGCGGAGAATTCGAACCCGGCCCTCGTCCGGGACACCGTCGAGTTGTTGGGATTGCAGGCCCGGAAGAACGTTAATTACGTGAAATTTATCAAAGGCATTAAAGGCCTGAGTTAAAGCGCGGGTTTAATATGCGAGCCGAGTATCCCTCGCGAGCCGGGCGGCTGCTTCCGCTCACATGGGAACGGCCGCGGGGAGGTCCTCTTCCAGAATCGAAATGTTGATGGAGTAGGAGATTTCGCCTTCGTCCTCGTCGCGATGAAGAACACCGATGAATTCGTCGCCGATCATGACCTCGATGGGTGCGCGCGGCTTCGCGGGAGGCTGGATCACGATTCGGTTGTTGGAAAAGGTGTGACGGAGAAAAGCCTGAACGCGGGCAATCTCATTGAATGTAATCTGCTTTGTCATCAATCGCTCCAAGGGTTTGATGGGCCGATAATGCTGCAGTGAACCGATTAGTCAATCGCCATGGAGGCCAAATCATCACGGATCGTTGCTTCATTTGTCCCGATGAGGCAAATTCGCGTTAAGGCTAGTCGATAACCTCCGTCTTCTCCACCCGCGCGGCGCAGAGCTTGAATTCGGGGATTTTTCCGAAAGGATCCAGCTTGGGATTGGTCAGGATATTGGCCGCCGCCTCGGAGAAACAGAACGGCATGAACACCATGCCTTCCGGAACGTCCGGGTCGGCGCGGGTCGCGGTCCGCAAGCTGCCGCGGCGGGTTGTTATGGTGATTTCATCGCCCGGTTCGACGCCAAGCCGGTCCAACTGGCGCGGGTGAAGCATGGCCAGTGCGTCCGGCTCGATGGCGTCGAGGACGCCCGAGCGCCGGCTGATGGCGCCGGTGTGCCAGTGCTCCAGCAGCCGGCCCGTGGTCAGCACCAGCGGATAGGTGTCGTCGGGCGCTTCGTCCGGCGGTAGCAGATCGGTGGGAACCAGCTTTCCGCGGCCACTAGCGGTTGGGAAACCATCACCGAAGATAACCTCGTCACCGGGTCGATCCTCGAACGCGCAGGGATAGGTGACGGAGCCGTCGCGCTCCAGCCGTTCCCACGTAATTCCCTTGATGGACGGCATCACCTGCCGCATCTCGGCGAACACGTCGCCGGGCCGGGCATAGGTCCAATCCAAGCCGATCCGCCTGGCGATTTCCTGAATGATCCACCAGTCCTGACGCGCGTCCCCCGGCGGGTCCAGGACTTGGCGGCCCATCTGCACCTGACGGTTGGTGTTGGTGAAGGTTCCGGTTTTTTCTGGAAACGCCGATGCCGGCAGTACCACGTCGGCCAGAAAGGCGGTCTCGGTCAAGAATATGTCCTGAACCACCAGATGCTCCAACGACGCCAAGGCATCCCGCGCGTGCTCGGCGTCCGGATCCGACATGGCCGGGTTCTCGCCCATGATGTACATGCCGCGGATCCGGCCCCCCAAGATGGCGGCCATGATCTCCACCACGGTCAGGCCCCGCGTGGGGTCGAGGTCCATGCCCCAGAAGCTCTCGTATCGCCCGCGGATTTCAGGATCCTCCACCGGCATGTAGTCCGGGTAGACCATGGGAATGAGACCCACGTCCGACGCGCCCTGGACATTGTTCTGACCCCGCAAGGGATGAAGACCGGTGCCGGGACGCCCGACCTGTCCGGTAATCAGCGCCAGGGCGATCAGGCAGCGCGCATTGTCGGTGCCGTGAACGTGTTGCGAAATTCCCATACCCCAGAAGATGATGGCCTTGTCGGCTGTGGCGTAAGTGCGCGCGACGGCGCGGATGGTTTCCGCGTCGACGCCGCAGATCCCGGCCATGTCCTCGGGCGCGAAGGCTTGCGCCCGCGCCTTGAGATCGGCGTATCCCTCGGTGAATTGTTGGATGTAGGCGTCGTTGGTGTGGCTTTCCTCGATAATGGTGTGGATCATGGCGTTCAGCAGAGCCACGTCGGTGCCCGGGGTGAACTGAAGCATGTATTTGGCGTAGCGGGACAGCGCCTGGCGTCTCGGATCGATGACGATCAGGGTGGCGCCGGCCTTGGCCGCGTTCTTGATGAAGGTGGCCGCCACCGGATGGTTTTGGGCCGGCCGCGCGCCGATCACGATGATCACGTCGGCGTCCTTGGCGGCGGTAAAGGGCGCGGTCACGGCGCCGGAACCGATGCCCTCCATCAATGCCGCCACCGACGAGGCGTGACAGAGCCGGGTGCAATGATCCACGTTGTTGGTGCCGAAGCCGGTGCGGATCAGTTTTTGGAACAGATACGCCTCCTCGTTGGAACCCTTCGCAGACCCGAAGCCGGCGAGCGCCGGTGCGCCGTGTTGCTCTCGGATGCGGCGGAAACCCGTGGCCGCCAATTCCAGTGCCTCTTCCCACGTGGCCTCCCGGAAGTGGCTGAGCGGATTGCCGGGATCAAGAGCTTCGCGCGCGTTCTTCGGCGCGTCGTCGCGGCGGATCAGCGGTTTGGTTAAGCGTTGCGGATGGTGGATGTAGTCAAACCCGAAACGCCCCTTGACGCAGAGCCGGTTGCGGTTGGCGGGCCCGTCGCGCCCGTCCACGTATAAGAGCTTGCCGTCGCGGATGTGGTAGGTGAGCTGGCATCCTACTCCGCAATAGGGGCACAACGACGCGACGCTGTTATCCGGGGGACCAGTGTGTCGTCCTTGCTGGTCGAGAACGCTGGCCGGCATCAGCGCGCCGGTGGGGCACGCCTGCACGCACTCGCCGCAAGCGACGCACGTGCTTTCGCCCATCGGGTCGTCCATATCGAACACGATGCGCGCGTGATGGCTACGGTTGGCCATGCCGATCACGTCGTTGACCTGAACCTCGCGGCAGGCGCGGACGCAGAGCGTGCAATGAATGCAGGCGTCGCGATGGACCGCCATGGCGGGATGGCCGATATCGGGGGAGGGGGGGGCATGCGCGGGGAACCGGCTGGTGGTCAGGCCCGCTTTCCGGACCCAATGCCAGAACAGGGAATCGGGATCGTGGGCCATCGGTGTTTCCGGCTGATCGGCCAGCAGCAGTTCCAGCACCATCCGCCGTGCCTTCGTGGCCCGCTCCGAGGATGCCGATACGGTCATGCCGGTTGCGGGCTTGCGGATACAGGACGCCGCTAGCGCCCGTTCGCCGGAGATCTCCACCACGCAGGCCCGGCAGTTGCCGTCCGGCCGGTACCCCGGCGCGTCCCGGTGGCACAGGTGGGGAAGGGTGTTGCCGCGGCGCTTGGCCACCTCCCAGATGGTTTCGCCGGGATGCGCCTCCACGTCCTCGCCGTCCAGGACGAAACGGATCGGGTCGGTCATTGGACATCCTCCTCGAAGAACCGAAGCGCGCTGATCACCGGATTGGTCGCCGCCTGCCCGAGACCGCAGATGGAGGCGTCCTGCATGGCGCCGGCCAACTCCGTCATCAACACCCGATCCCAGACGGGTCGGTCCATCAGCGCGAGAATTTTTTCGCAACCCACCCGGCATGGCGTGCACTGGCCGCAGCTCTCGTCCTCGAAGAAGCGCAGCAGGTTGCCGGTTACGGCGCGCATGTCGTCCCGATCGGACAGCACCACCACCGCCGCCGAGCCCACGAAGCAGCCGAACTCGATGAGCGTGTCGAAGTCCAGGGGCAGGTCGGCCATCCTCGCGGGCAGGATGCCGCCCGACGCCCCCCCCGGCAGGTAGGCCTTGAACGTGTGACCTTCGAGCATGCCGCCCGCGTGGTTCTCGATGAGTTGGCGGGCGGTGACGCCGGACGGCGCCAGCTTGACGCCGGGCTGTTTGACCCGGCCCGAGACGGAGTAGAACCGGGGGCGACCGACGCTCCGGTACCAATCGGCGCCGCGCTCGAGGATGTCGCGCAGCCAATACAGCGTTTCCACGTTGTTGATCAGGGTAGGGCGGCCGAACAGGCCCTTCTGCGCCGGAAACGGCGGCCGGTTCCGGGGCAATCCCCGCTTGCCCTCGATGCTCTCCAGCATGGCCGACTCCTCGCCGCAGATGTAGGCCCCGGCCCCGCGCCGGAGATGCAGCCGGACACCAGCGCTCAACCCGGCGGCTTGGAGTTTGGCCATTTCGTCTCGGAGGACGATGTGTGTCTGCGGGTATTCGTCCCGCAGGTAAATATAGATGTTGTCGGCCTCGATGGCCCAGGCGGCGATCAGCGCGCCTTCGAGCACGCGGTGGGGATCGGTGTCCAGGCAGAAACGGTCCTTGAAGGTGCCGGGCTCGCCCTCGTCGGCGTTGACCGCGAGGATCCGGGGCTTGGGCGCGGCGAGCAGGAACTGCCATTTCCTGGACTTGGGAAAGCCGGCGCCGCCCAAGCCGCGCAGTCCGGAGGCTTCCACCGTGTCGAACACGTCGGCGCGTGACCGCTCGTCGTTGAGGAGCGAGCGAAGGACGGCATATCCGCCGCCGGTCTCGTACGTCGCGAAATCCTGGAACGACGGGACTTCCGGATGGGTCGAACCGGTTTCGACCGCTTTCACGACTGTCTCGGCGGTCGCATTGGCGATCTGCCGCCGGCCGGCGACGGCGACCGGCGCTTTGTCACAGCCGCCGACGCAAGGTGCGGTCGTCACCCGGACGTCTGCGCCGAGCGCGTCCCTGAGGGTTGTCACCAGATCCCGGCTTCCGGCCATTTCGCAGGAAATTCCCTCGCACATACGAACGGTCAACGGCGGGGGCGGTGTCTCGCCGTCCTTGATCACGTCGAAATGGGCGTAAAACGTGGCCACCTCGTAGACCTCGGTCTGGGCCAGACGCATGACCGACGCGAGGGCGGTCAGATGGCGGGCGGTGATGCAGCCATGGCGATCCTGGATGAGGTGCAGATACTCGATCAACAGATCGCGCCGCGGCGCCTCGTCGTCGAGCAGGGCTCGAATCTCTGCCACCGCGGCCGGGTCCACCTGCCGCCCCTTGGGCGTGTGAAGCGGTCGGTTCTTTCCCTTTTTCATCGGCTCAGTTCGCTGAAGGGGAGAAAGTCGACGATGGTTCCGGCCTCCAGATGTTGCATGTCCTCGGGCAGTTCGACCAAACCGTCGGCGTCCACCATGGACGAGAGAATGCCGGCGCCCTGGCGGGGAAATTTGGCCGCGACGAGACGGCCGTCGCCATCGGCGACCAGACGGGCGCGAACCCATTCACGCCTGCCCACTTTCTTCTTGTGAGAAAAATTGGCGCGAACCCGGAAGACGTTCGGAGCGATATCATCGCAACCGCCGAACCGCAGAATCATCGGCCGCGCGATCCGCATGAAGGTGACCATCACCGCCACCGGATTGCCGGGTAGTCCGACAAAGGGCACGGCACCCACCTGGCCCAGTCCGATGGGGCGTCCCGGCTTGATGGCCAGGCGCCAGAAATGAAGACTGCCGAGGGCCTCCACGGCGGCCTTCACATGGTCTTCCTCGCCCACCGACATGCCGCCCGACGTGACGATGAGGTCGTGACGGCGCGCGGCGTCGCTCAGGGCGTCCCGGATGGTCTCGAACCGGTCCGGAAGAATGCCAAGATCGCCGACGGAACACCCGAGGCCCTGAAGCAAGGCCATCAGCGTATACCGATTGGAATCGTGGATGCCGCCCGCCGGCAGTTCCCGGCCGGGGTCGAAAAGCTCGTCGCCGGTGGAAAACACCGCCACCCGAAGAGGCTTGTAGACGCTAAGGCGGGCGCGCCCCACCGACGCGGCCAATCCCACGTCCTGCGGGCGCAAGCGCCGGTTCTTCCCGAGGATGATCGAACCGGTCTTGATGTCCTCGCCGGCCGAACGGACATTGGCGCCGCGTTTGATCCCCGGGGGGACCACGACGTGATCGCCGTCCGGCGTACAGTCCTCCTGCATGATGACGGTGTCGGGACCGGTTGCCATCGGGGCGCCGGTGAAGATGCGCACGGCCTCTCCCGGTCCGACCTTGTCGGTGAACGGATGACCCGCCGTGGCCCGGCCGATCACTTGGAGCCGGGTTTTTGCGGTCGGGTCGAGATTGTCGAAGGTAACGGCGTATCCGTCCACCGCCGAATTGTCGTGGGGCGGAACGTCGCCGCTGGCCTCGATATCCTCGGCTAGGATTCGACCCGAAGCGTGGGGCAACGCAACGCTTTCGGTTGACACGACGGCTACCGCGCGCTCGGTCAGGAGGTTCAGGGCCTCGACCGTGGTCATCAAATCGCCACCGAAGGCGAAGCAGTCGTCGGTCAGTTGGGCCATGTTCCGGACATTCGATCGGCGCACACGATGAAAAAACAGCGAACAAGCTCGATGTTATCTTATAGTGGAGTTGGTGATCGGCCAAACCGTATGCAGCGGGCGTTCATGGGAAAGAACACCCTCCAAACACGTTCCGTCGAGAATATCGCCGGTGTTCTCCTTGCCGGCGGCCGGGCCCGGCGCATGGGCGGCGGTGATAAATGCTTGCGTCCGCTCGGCGACCGCGCCGTTCTCCAGCATGTGATCGACCGGGCGCGGCCGCAGGTATCCGCGCTGATGCTGAACGCCAACGGCGACGCCGCGCGCTTTTCCCGATTCGGCTTGCCGGTGGTGAACGACGTGATCGAGGGGTTCGCCGGACCGCTGGCCGGTATCCTCACCGGTCTGGAATGGACGCGCGCGCACGCGCCCGATTGTCGGTGGCTCGTGAGCTTCGCCACCGACGCTCCATTCTTTCCCACGGACATGGTTCCCCGGTTGCTGGCGGCGGCGAAGGAAAGGGACGCCGTCATGGCATGCGCGGCCTCGAATGGACGATCGCACCCAGTGTTCGGTCTTTGGCCCGTGGATCTCGCCGACGACCTGCGCCACGCCTTGGAATTGGAAGGTATTCACAAGATCGACACGTGGACGGCGCGCTACCGGCTGGCGACGGTGAAATTCGCCGCCGACCCCCATGACCCGTTCCTCAACATCAACCGCCCCGAGGATCTGTTTGCGGCCGAACGGCTCGTGCAATTCTAGGAAAATCCCGAAACCACGGCCCACGAGTTCCGCGACCCGTACTCCCGAAGGTCACTTTTCGCCTTGTCGTTTCATGAAAATAGTTCCAGTGCGCATTGTGAAAACTCCGCTGCCTTTGCTAATACCTACGATGTGGCGGTGAGACATTTCACTTTCTCATCTTGAGATCAGTCTAGGAATTCGTAGAGAAGCGGTTCCCTCATTGCGCCGGCGCGGCGCTCAGCGCTGGTGCCGCCGGCCGGGCGCTTGTCTCCCGGGCGGCCACGACTTCGTCGGCGATCGCAAGCAGAGCGGCGACCGCGGCGACTTCGCGGCGGCCGGTTGCCAGTAGCGTGAGCGCGCCGGGAGCCCGTTGGTTCGGCGAGCCAGCGTCCATGTGCCGCCAGCATTCGCCGAGGATCTGCCGCAAGAAGGGCACATCGGTGCTCCTGTCAGTGAGCACAACCACCCGCGCCACCGGCACCGTGTCGACCAGCGACTGCAGCTCGAACAGGCAGCCCTCATTGGCGGGGGAGAACCCGCGCAAATCCATGGCAACAAGATCGCTCTCCGCCATCAGTCGCGTCACTGCCGGCCGCCAGGCGTCATTGCCGCAAAAAAATTCGTTCACGCGATAGCGGCCGTCCGGGTCCGGGCGGTTGTCGACCTCGCCGAACCGGCGTTCCAGGTCGCCCGGCTCGATCACGAACCGGTGGCGCAACCGGCCGCTGAGGAAGTCCATGAACTCGTCCGGATCGATCGAGCGGCCGGCTAGGTCGGGGGCGCTGATCAGCTGGATCGGGCCAGCATAGCGCCAGCGGGCGCCCAGCAGGTCAAAGAACCGCTCGCTCCGCCGCCGGAAGCCGAAGGTGCGCAGTAGCAGCAGCCGCGCCGGCGACCGCCTTGCCGCGGCTTTCGCCAGCGGTCGCAAACCGATCCAGACAATCAGCTTGTAGACGGCGAAAGCGCCGAGGCCGAGCCATCCGAGAAGTCCTGCCCAGTAGACGGTCGCGCTGCACAAGATCAGCGCCTGGAACAGCCAGATCGAGTTGAAGACCAGGGTCTGCTCGCTGAACGCTTTTGCGTCATAGAGGCGACGGAGCCAAGAGATTGCCAGCCATCCGACGGGCAGGAACAGCAGCATGCCGAGGACGTCCACGATCAGGAGAACCGTGATGGCCGGCAGCGCGTTGCCCAGCAGCGCCGACAGGCGGGACATCATACTCATGCCTACGTAGGTGCTGGCCCCAATCATCGCGAGTTGGGACCCGATCGCGAGGATGATCATCAGCGTCAGCAGCACCGGGCCTATGGCGCGTATGCGTCGGTTGAGAAAAACGAGCAGAAACAGCGTCGGTGCGGCGTCGGTCGCGAACACGATCAAGGGCTGCGCGAAGGGAGGCACTGTCACGCCGTACATCTCGAGCGGCGGCGTGTCGCTGAAGGCAATGCGGGTGCAGAACGCGAGCAGGACGCCGAAGTAACCGATTAAGAGCAACCCCAGCCGGCGGCGATCCGGCCCCCACAGCAGGGCGAGCGTCAAGACGACCGGCCATGCCAGGGGCAGGGCCTTGCCGAGCGCCCTCGGCCAGGTAATCTCGGTCTCCCCCAGATGCAGCCAGAGCACGCAGCCGACGAGAGCGAACGCGATGCCGGCGATGGTGTAAACCCACGCCGCCCGACGGGAAGCCTGGATGGCGCTGGCAACGGTCGCGGAGCGAAATGCGCCTGCATGCTTGCGAGCCTCCGTCGCCTCGAGCGAACGCAGCGGTAGATCGCCTGGGTTCTGCGCCATAGGCGGACGAGACGCCGGCGCGCCGGGGACGGAGATCCCGCCGGCTTCGGCCGCCGCTTTCATGCATCGTGCGATGACGCGCCGATAGCGCGCCAGGGCAATGAGCCCGATCGCCAAAGTAAGTGAGCCGGCGACCGTCAGGACTACGCCCACGCCTCCGGAATTCGCCGGGTCATAGCTCGCCGCGAAGGGATCCCCGGCGGCAAGCGCTCGATAGAGGCGTCCTGCCTCTTCGAACTCGCTGTTGCTCTCAATCTTTTCGCCTCGGCCGGTGGACAGGAGCCACAGATTCATGTGTGCGGCAATGAGGTCGATCTGCCGTCGGGGATCGTCCGGCTCGGCTTCCGCGAGCCGGTGACGAACCGCGTAGGCTTCCTGATAAGCGGCGGCCGCCCCATCGTAGCGTTTCTGCGCACGCAGCGCGTCAGCAAGGCGATTGAGGCTGAGCGCGAGATAACGCTGCGCCTCCGTGCTTTCCGGAGCGCCATTTGTCCACTCTCGCGCCACAGCCAGCGCAGCGTCGTAGGCTTGTTCGGCTCGGGGGTATTCCCCTGCCCACGCCCGGAACAGGCCGAAGACGTGCAGGGCGGCGATCGCGGCTCGCGGCTCTTTGGCTCGCTCGGCAACCTCCAGGGAGTTGCCAAAAATCTCCGTTTTGTCCGTCAGCCAGGCCAGCACGACCCAGTTCCAGGGATCGTCCGGGTCAAGGTCCGCGGCACGAGCATAGGCGGGTTCCGCCTTCTCTCCCAGAGGCGGCAAAGGGCGCGCTTCGCTCGGCAGGTTGATGACCGGCGCCAGCGCCGCCGGAAGCTCGATCAGCGCGACCCCGTGCCGCGCCGCGGCGGCCGCCTCAGGCTTGGCTTGGCCCCCGGCCCCTTTTCGGTCCAGCATCTCCTTGAAGATGGCTTCGGCGCGCTCGGCCCTGCCGGTATCGACCAGTTGCCGAAGGGCCGCCGTTACACCGTTTGCCCGCCCGGGCTTCCGCGATTCCGCCACAAGAGCGTCGACGGCGGTATCATGGCTCTCGCGGGCAAAGTCGCGGATGATCGCGGTCTGGTCGCGGAGCATAATGTCCCAAATGGTAATTTTGATCGGCGGCGGCTCCATTCGGCTGCGGAACGCCGCCTTCGCTTGCTCGGCGAGCCTGACAACCTCGTCGTCCTCCGCTGCGTAAGCCGCCCCAGAACCTACAACTTTGCCTGCCGCTAGCGAGAGCGTGGGGCCGCCGCAGAGGAAGAGGAGAACAAGCGCGACGATGACATTGAAGACGATGCGATCACCGCCAACCGCGCAATGCATAATGAGGCCCCGAGAGCGGCAAATCGCCGTGACAGACGTCGCAGACATCCCTGGCAATCCTTCATCTAGCCGAAATCTAGCCTAACCCATGCGCGACCACCGTGCGCTCGCTTGGTGCGCAGCTTATGGTCCACGCACTGGCGCGTCATCAAGCCCGGGAACCGCCGGTCGCGTGGCGCCGGGAAATCGCGCAAGGTGACCCGCCAGTGCCCTAACCTACCTGCTGTGATCGCTGTTATCCGCGACAGCGCCCTCAGCTTCACCATCGGGTGCGATTTTTGCGCACTATCGATTCTTCAACTGTAATCTGGTTCACATCACCGCGCGAATTTTTTCATAGCCCGAAAAGTTGTAATTGCTCAGCCCGTCTGGCGGTCTGATTCGGCGCCGTCATCGCTATGTCGATGGTGCTGTCGATGGTCGCGGCCGGCGCCGCGGGCGCGCTGGTCCCCATCGTCCTGAGGCGCCTCGGCCAGGATCCGGCCCAGTCATCGTCCATCGTGCTGACGACGGTCACCGATGTCGCCGGCTTCTTCTCGTTCCTCGGCATCGCGACGCTGCTGCAAGGCATGCTCGAGTAAGTTCGGAACGCTTCCCCGACCTACTACTTAAACCACTGGTGAGCCGTAGCCCCAGCTGTAGGGGACGGGGCCGGAGAGCGCGATTACGTCGCCGTCGTCCACCGCCTTTTCGGTGTTGAGATCGCCGTACAGGCTGGGGGTGATGTCGCGGCCGTTGCGGAGCGCCAGGAAAACCTCGGGCGCGGGGACGCCGAGCTGGCGAAGGATGTCGCCGACGGTGCTTCCGGCCGGGAGCGAGAGCACGCGCCGGAATCCTTCCAGTCCGCCAAAGCGGGCGAGGCTGTTGAACAGGCGCACTTCCACTTCGATGAAAAGGCCCGCCGTATTGTGCCCGATGGCGGTTTGATTGGCTGTTTGGTCCACGGCCCTTGGCCCTCGGTTTTGTTAAGCGCGCATTGCCAACATGGCGCACACGACGTCAAAGAATTGCGTATGACCTCACTTATTGCTACGCTATTTCCGGACGGAATTCAAAAAAATGAAACGTCCGGCCTCCGGGCGGCGCGAGAACGTCGATAACGCTCTCGCTTTTTCCCGGTGCTTCCCATATGCCGGTAAAGATCCGGCTTCATGGACGGCCCCCGCGGGCGGGGCGCCAGCGACCAACGATGCTCAGGGAGTAAGCACCAATGCAGAAATCACTGCACATTGATCCGGGCAAGTGCACGGAGTGCCTTCAATGTGAGATGGCGTGTTCTTACGTGAACGAGGGGGCTTTCAATCCGGCGAAGTCGCGGATCAAGGTGTTTGCTTTTCATGACGAGGGGCGGTTTGTTCCCTACACCTGTACGCAGTGCGCCGAGGCGTGGTGCATGCACGCCTGTCCGGTGGACGCCATTTCGCTGGACCGCGCCACCGGCGCCAAGATCGTCTCCGACGATCTGTGCGTGGGTTGCAAGGTCTGCACCATCGCGTGCCCGTTCGGAACGGTGAATTACAACGCCGACTCGGGCAAGGTCATGAAGTGCGATCTATGTCTTGGCGATCCGGCGTGCGCCAAGGCCTGTCCCACCGGCGCCATCACCTATATCGACGCCAACTGGACGGGGCTCGATCGCATGCGTCAATGGGCGGCCAGGACCGACGCCGGCTCCGGCGCCGCGGCGACGGCCTGACTGGGAGGACGGAACATGGCATGGGCGAAGAAGGTTTTGCGGGTTAACCTGTCCAAGGGCACCTGCGTGGACGAGCCTCTCAACATGGAGTGGGCACAGCAGTATCTGGGACAGCGGGGCCTGGCCACCAAGTATCTGGTGGAGGAGACCGACCCGAGGGTGGATCCGCTGTCGCCGGACAACAAGATGATCATGGCGACGGGTCCCCTGACCGGGACATGCGCGTCGACGGCGGGCCGCTATTCGGTGATCACCAAGGGCGCGCTGACGGGCGCCATCGCGTGCTCGAATTCGGGCGGCTTCTTCGGCAACGAGATGAAGAACGCCGGTTACGACATGATCATCTTCGAGGGCAAGGCGCCGAAGCCGGTCTATCTCTTTCTCCAGAACGGCGACGCCCAGGTTCTCGACGCGGGCGAGATCTGGGGCACGTCGGTGTGGCATACCGAGGAGCACATCAAGGCCAAGCATCAGGATCCGTTGATCCGGGTGGCGTCCATCGGGGTGTCCGGCGAGAAGGGGGTCAAGTACGCGTGCATCGTCAACGACATGCACCGGGCGGCGGGCCGCTCGGGCGTGGGCACGGTGATGGGCTCGAAGAACCTGAAGGCGGTGGCGATCCGCGGCACCCTCGGTGTACGGGTCAAGGATCCCGCCGCGTTCATGGCGGCCACGGAGGCCGGCAAGAAGGTGCTCGCCGGCAACGCGGTGACGGGCCAGGGCCTGCCCACGTACGGCACCCAGGTTTTGATGAACGTGATCAACGAGACCGGCTCGCTGCCGACGCGCAATCACAAGGACGTGCAGTTCGAGGGCGCGCACAGCATCTCCGCCGAGGCCATGCACGAGAAGCGGGCCAGCGACGGCAAATCCAATCTCATCACCAATGCGGCCTGTTTCGCGTGCACCATCGCCTGTGGACGGGTTTCGGCCATCGAGCGCACCCATTACACGGTGGTGGACCGGCCGCAATATCAGAAGGCGTCGGGCGGACTGGAGTACGAAGCCGCCTGGGCGCTGGGCGCGGCCACGGGGGTTGACGATCTCGATGCCTGCACCTTCGCCAACTTCATCTGCAACGAGCAGGGGTTCGATCCGATCTCGTTCGGCGCCACCGTGGGCTCCGCCATGGAGCTGTTCGAGATGGGCGTCCTCACCACCGCGGAAACCGGCGGCATCGAGCTCAAGTTCGGCAGCGCCAAGGCGCTGACCGACATCGCCGAGCTGACCGGCAGGGGCGAGGGGTTCGGCGCGGAGATCGGGCTCGGCTCCAAGCTGTTGTGCGAGAAGTATGGTCATCCCGATCTTGCCATGCAGGTCAAGGGCCAGGAGTTCCCGGCCTACGATTCGCGCGGCATTCAGGGCATGGGGCTGGCCTACGCCACCTCCAATCGCGGAGCATGTCATCTGCGCGGCTATACGGTTGCTTCGGAAATCCTGGGTATTCCGGAGAAGACCGATCCGCTGGTCACCGACGGCAAGGCGGGTCTGGTGAAGTCGTTCCAGGACGCGACGGCGGCGGTGGACTCGGCGGGCATCTGCGTGTTCACCACGTTCGCCTGGACCCTCGATGACATCGCGCCGCAGATCGACGCGGCGTGCGAGGGAACATGGAACACCGAGACGCTGCTGGAGGTGGGCGAGCGCATCTGGAACATGGAGCGCAAGTACAACCTCGACGCCGGGTTCACGGGCAAGGACGACAACCTGCCCAAGCGCCTGCTCAAGGAGGCGGCCAAAACGGGTCCGGCCAAGGGCCTGGTCAACGGCCTGGATAAGATGCTGCCGGAATACTACCAGGTCCGCGGCTGGACGCCCGACGGCGTCCCCACCAACGAGACCATGCATCGGCTGAATTTGTGAATGGACGGCGGCCGTGACGTTCGGCTTGGACAGCACTCCGAGGGGGAAGGCTTCGTTTCGGTGCGTCTTCCCTCGCTGAGTGTCCAAGCCGGTTGGATTTTTTCGAAGTGACGGGAGTAAATTCATGCGCCATGTGATCGCAGGCGCCGGTCCGGCGGGCGTGATCGCCGCCGAGACCCTCCGCAAGACGGACCCCCATGGTGACATCGTCCTGTTGCACGGCGAGGAGGGGCCCCCGTATTCGCGGATGGCGATACCTTACTATCTGTCCGGAAACATCGACGAGGCCGGAACGCAAATCCGCAAGACGACCGGATACTGCCAGAATTTGGACATCGACGTGCGCCCTGGTTGGGTCCAGGGGGTGTCGCCCGAGCGCGGCCAGGTGGATCTGAGGGGCGGTGAGACCCTGTCGTTCGACCGATTGTTGTTGGCAACCGGCGCCAGCGCCATACGCCCTCCCATCGACGGTCTTGACTTGCCCGGCGTCCATGCGTGCTGGACGCTCGAAGACGCTCGAGCCATTGTCCGCCTGGCGGAGCCCGGATCCCATGTGGTGTTGCTGGGAGCCGGTTTTATCGGCTGCATCATCCTGGAAGCGTTGGTCAAACGCGATGTGTCTTTGACCGTGGTGGAGATGGGCGATCGCATGGTTCCGCGGATGCTGAACGCCGTTGCCGGCGGCATGCTCAAGCGATGGTGCGAGGCCAAGGGCGTGAGGGTGCTGACGTCCACGAGCATCACCGAGATCGAGCAGACATCGGCTCGGGCCGGCGACCTGGGCACGCTTCGTGTTGGCCTCGGCGATGGACAGGAAATATCGGCCCATTTGGTTGTCGTCGCGGCCGGCGTCCGGGCCAACATGGATTTTCTCGACGGCAGCGGAATCAACACCGACCAGGGCGTGCTGGTGGACCACTTTCCCCGAACCAATCGCCCGAATGTTTATGCGGCCGGCGACGTGGCGCAGGGACCGGACTTCTCCACCGGCGGGGTTTCGGTGCACGCGGTTCAGCCGACGGCGGCCGACCACGGACGCATCGCGGCGCTGAACATGGCGGGTGGCAATGCCCGATACAAGGGAAGCGTGGTGATGAACGTGCTCGATACCTTGGGTTTGGTTTCCTGCTCGTTCGGTCTGTGGCAGGGCGTGGACGGCGGCGAGTTGGCGGAGAGAGTTGACGAGGACGCATTCAAGTACATCAACCTTCAGTTCGACGGAGATCGTCTGGTGGGCGCGATTAGCCTGGGGCGCACGGATTGGGTTGGGGTTCTGCGAGGGCTGATTCAGGGCGGGGTATCCCTTGGACCATGGAAAAAGCGGCTGACCGAGGATCCCCATCGAATGGCGGAAGCGTATGTGGCGCGCGCGGGTGCTTGACGAGGAGCCATGAACGTTACCGTCAAGCTATATGCCCTGCTGGGCCGCTATCTGCCGTCCAATAGCCGCGACAACACCGCCGATCTGCCCGTGGTCGAGGGCGCGAGCGTCATGGATGTCATCCGCCAACTCAACCTGCCCTTGGAGCATTGCCATCTGGTGTTGGTGAACGGCAATTTCGTGCCGACCAGCGAACGCGATGCCCGCGTTCTCGAACAGGGAGACGCGCTTGCCATTTGGCCGCCGATCGCGGGCGGCTGAGAAGAATGCCGGATAAGGCTGATGCCGACGTCATCCGCTTCGACAAGGAGATGACGATCAGTCATCGGGATTTCTTTCGAATTCTTCCGGGCGCGCTCGGGACCGGCGATTTCCGGATCGATGGCCATCGTATCACCGTGGGCGTGGGAGGCCGTCGCCTGGAGATCGTCGTGTCGCCGGAAACGCGGCGGCGCATTGCTCTTCTCGCGCTTCCCGTGACGCATGTTTCCCTGGAATTCGTGGGTTACGACACCGAACAGGCGGCCGCCGCGCTCGCCCGGTTCGATCGCGCATTCCAGCGGGGAGGGGGATGAACATTGAAAGTGTAGGAAGCAAATGGTTCAACGGCATGAAGGTGTTCGGCTTGGCGGGGTGGAGTGGTAGCGGCAAGACGACCCTATTGGAGTCCTTGCTGCGGGAGTTTATCGGACGGGGCCTTAAGGTCTCCACCATCAAACATGCTCACCACAATCTCGATGTGGATCGTCCGGGGAAGGATAGCTACCGCCACCGCGCCGCGGGAGCGAGCGAAGTGGTTCTGCTTTCGTCAAATCGCTGGACGCTGATGCACGAGTTGCGTGGCGGTCCGGAGCCGGCCCCGGAAGAGTTAATCGAACGAATGGCGCCGGTCGATCTGGTGCTCGTGGAGGGTTTCAAAAAGCATACACACGACAAGCTGGAGGTCCACCGCCCGTCGCTGGGGAAACCTCTGCTTTGCGAGAGCGATCCTTATATTGTCGCGGTCGCCAGCGATGCGCCCTTGGAGGCGCCCGAAGTTCCGGTCTTCGACCTCAACAACGTCCAGGGAATCGCCGATTTTATCCTTTCCCATTGCGGCGTGACGGGGACGGAGTAACCATCTACACGGCGCCGGCCGGTCTCCAATTCCGGAAAAACTTCATGAAGTCCCCAGGGGGCAGTGCTGGGCTGAAATAGAAACCTTGCGCCACATCGCAACCGCGCGCCCGCAAGAAATCGAGCTGTTCCTTGGTCTCCACGCCCTCGGCGATGACCTTCAAGTTAAGGCGGTGGGCCATGGCGATAATGGCCTCGACAAGCGTGGCGTGCGCTTCCTCGTCGAGCACGCCGGCGATGAAGGAGCGATCGATTTTCAAGGTGTCGAGGGGAAACCGGTTCAGGTATCTGAGCGAGGAATAGCCGGTTCCGAAATCGTCTACCGCCAACCGCACCCCGTGGGCTTCGAGTTTGCGAATGGCCGTTTTCGTTTCGGGAAGATCGTCCATCAACAGACCCTCCGTGATCTCCAGTTCCAGCGAGTCGGGAGTGAGCCGATTGCGTTTG
This sequence comes from uncultured Alphaproteobacteria bacterium, assembly GCA_963771545.1. Lineage (GTDB taxonomy): Bacteria > Pseudomonadota > Alphaproteobacteria > Rhodospirillales > Defluviicoccaceae > CAKZLS01. Next base: position 1,186,529 of record CAVYTX010000002.1, on the reverse strand, counting down.
AGGGCATGGGTGACGGCATCGACCAGTGACTTGCCCTTGAATTGGCGACTGGACACGTTCACGGACACTCGCAGGTCCCCCAACCCCCCGGATTTCCAAAGCCGTGCCTGTTTGCACGCCGTATGCAGTACCCATTCGCCGATGGGGACAATCAGCCCGGTCTCTTCGGCCAAGCGAACAAACTGCTCGGGTTTAGCGGCCTCCATGCTTGGTTCTTGCCAGCGGAGCAGGGCCTCCGCGCCGATCAGCCGGCCAGAGCGGATTTCGATCAAGGGCTGATAGTGCAGAGCGAACTGCTTGCGATCGAGAGCTCGCCGCAACCGCGACTCCATATGAATCCGCTCGATAGCACGCTCATTGAGCTGGGGCGTGAAAAACCTGAGCGTATTGCGCCCTTGCTCCTTGGCTTGGTACATGGCGGCGTCGGCGTTTCGCAGGAGCAATTCCGCGTCGCCGCCGTCGTCCGGGCAGAGCGTTATGCCGACACTCGTGCTCACGAACGCTTCCTTGCCATCGAGAACAAAGGTCCGGCCAAACGCGGTCAGGATTTTGCGGGCAACCCCTTCGGCGTCCTTGCTCGTCTTGACGTCCGCCATGATGACGGTGAACTCGTCGCCGCCCAAACGCGCCACCGTGTCCTCTTCGCGCACGCATGACTTGAGACGCTGAGCCGCCTGTCTCAGCAGCTGATCGCCAAGCGCGTGACCCATGGTGTCGTTGATTTTCTTGAAGTGGTCCAGATCGATGAACAGGATCCCCACCTTGCGGAAATTGCGCCGTGCGCGCGCGACGGCGCCATTGAGCCGATCAAGCGCAAGCGTCCTATTGGGCAGGTCGGTGAGGGGGTCGAAGTTCGCCTGATAATGCAGACGTTCTTCGTAGATTTTCCGAAGCGTAATATCGACCACCGTGGACTGGATCACGGATTGACCGTCCCAGGGTACGAGGTTCAACTGTGTTCGGATCCAGATCAGCGAACCATCTTTTCTCACGCCCTGGAACTCATGTTCTTGTGGCGTGTTCTGTCCTCGCAGCCGCGCTGTTCTGTATCGTTTGACCCGCATGAGATCGGTTGGCGTATACAGGGGGTCGAGACAACCCAGAGCGAGGATCTCCTCGGGAGAGTCATAACCGAAGATGTCGGCGTACGTCTGATTGGCGAACAGCGGCAACCCCTCGTCCTCGATCACGATGCCCAAAACGGAGCTTTCCACCAAGCACCGAAACCGCTCTTCGCTGGCGCGAAGCCGCTCCTCGGCCTGCTTCTGAACCGTGATGTCCGCCTGTATTCCAATGAAATGCGTGACCTTACCGCGGCCGTCCTTGACCGGCGAAATGGAAGCACTGGCCCAATAGAGAGTGCCGTCCTTGCGCTGGTTGCGGAGTTCCCCGCGCCATTCCCGGCCGCGCATAATGGTTGACCAAAGCTTTCGGTAATTCTCGCGGGTCGTTTCACCTGACTTGAGGAGCCGGGGATTGCCTCCCACAACTTCATTTCGCGCGTAGCCCGTTATCTCGGTGAATTTCGGGTTGACGTATTCGATGACTCCGTCCGTGTTCGTTATGATGACCCCGGCCGGGCCTTGCTCGACCGCCCGCCACAGTTTGCGCAGTTCTTCCTCGGCTTTCTTCAGTTCGGTGACATCCCTGACGATGGACAGCATGTGGGGCTCGCCATCCAGCTCGAAGGTGCTGGCGGACAGCATCCCCGTCAGAACCCGGCCGTCCCGGTGACGGACCTGGATCTCCATGTTCCGGACCTGGCGCTCTTTTCGAAGCCGCGCGACAAGACGCTTGCGCTCTTTCGGGTCGGCCCAGATACCGACCTTGGCGACCTTCTTGCCGAGGACTTCTTCCCTCAGATAACCCGAGAGGGTCGTGACGCCATCGTTCACGTCCACATAGAGGCCATCCTTCAGCCGGCTGATGGTCACCGCGTCGGGGCTTGTCTGAAACGCATGCCTGAAGCGTTCCTCGAACTCCTGAAGGGTCCGTTCGGCGCGCTTTCGCTCGGTTAAATCCTGAACCGTGCCGGTCATTCTCAGCGGCGTGCCGGCGTCATTAAAGGTGACTTCTCCCTTCTGGCGCACAATTCTGATCGAACCGTCCGGCCGGATAATCCGGTGCTCGAAATCGTACTCCGCGTCTTGATAGAGGGCCGCGTCGACCGCCGAGCGCACCCTGTCGCGGTCGTCCGCGTGGACGATATCGAGGAAATCGTCGTAAGTGGCGGGAAACGATTGTGGCACCAGTCCAAAGATCCGATAAATCTCATCGGACCATGTGAAGGCGTTTCTGCCCACGTCCAGGTCCCAGTTTCCAAGACGGGCGATGCGTTGAGCATTGGCCAAGCTGATTTGGCTCCTGCGCAAGGCATCCTCGGCGCGCATTCTTCCCGAGATGTCGGTCATTCTGCCGGTGAATCGAACCGGGTTTCCCTCGTCGTCGCGAATGCAGGCTCCTCGCGCTTCGATCCACAGCCATCGACCGTCCTTGTGCCGGTAGCGAAAGACGGTCTGGCAAAACTCGGCGTTTCCCTCGAAATGTGCCGAAATGCTCCGTCGGGCGCCCGGGAGATCCACTGGATGCACATGGTCGGACCATCGATAGGTTTTCATATCGGACTCGTTGAAGCCGATAATCTCTCGCCATACGGGCGAAAACCAAATCCTGTCGCGGACCAGATCCCAGTCCCAAAGACCGTCCTTGGTCCCGCTGACCGCCACATTGAAGCGCAGTTCACGCTCACGGAGGGTTTCCTGAATGGTCTTGAGGTCGGTAACGTCCACGACAACGCCGACGATGCCGCCTTCCACCGTCTTGTGCTCCACAATACGCAGCCATCGGCCGTGGCTGGTGCGGCGTTCGATGGGGCCAGCCGGTTCGCGATGGAGTTCGATTCGATCGCGGATCCAGGTTTCGATATCGACACCCGGGGGGATGACGATCACGCCACGACGAACGCTTTCGCGAACGTTGTCCTCGAATCGTCTGCCGGGGACGAGAATATCCGCCATGCCAGGATAAAACTCTCGAATTTTATCGTTGAAGGTGACCAACCGGTCTTCGGCGTCCCACAGCATGAACCCCTCGGCGAGGCTTTGAACGGCGTCTTTGAGCCGGCTCTCCGCGCGTTTCCGTTCGGTGACGTCGGTGTGAGTGGTAACGACGCCGCCGCCGCGCAGGGCATGGCAGCAAGTTTCTATGAACCTGCCATCGGCCAGGGTCCGCTCAAGGCGATTTTCACGATGTCGCTCGGCGCCATTGGCGCACGTCTCGACGAGTTTTTTGAAATCCTGAAGGCCGCGCGCCTCGGGCGCCGTGTTCGACGGCGTCAGGCCTTGAAGGGGTACTCCGGCGTGAACCCTGCCGGCGGGTAATTCCAGGAACTCGACAAAGGCGTCGTTGAACAAGATCAGCCGTAGTTTGGCGTCGAACACACCGATGCCTTGGCCGGCACGATTGAGCGCTTCGAAAATCACGGGAGAAACCGTATCGAGGCTTGAATCTTTCATCGTTCTTGCGGCCGGGTCAGGAACATCGAACATCAGCTTCCCCGGATTCACCGCGAGATTTCGATTGATGCATGGCGCATGGCTGAACCGTCCAAGAAACGAACCGCTTGGGTCGCCAAGGTGTATCCCCCAATCCCTAATCGCCCCCAGATGAGGTAGATTTAGCGTTGTAAGCAAAGTGACGCGCTTTAGGAAATGTTTTTTGCCGGGGACGGCGGTGATCCCGACCGCAGGTTTGTTTCTCAGCCGAGGCCGGCGTTCGATCGATCAACGGCCACGGCCTTCACCAGGGCAAAAACCGGTTGGTTTGGCTTAAGGCCGAGGTCATGAAAGGATTTTCGAGTGATGCGCGCGATCATCGGACATCCGACGTCGACGAGAACATCCACCTGGGATCCGCTGACATCACCGACCTCGACGATGCATCCCTCCAGGACGTTGAGGACACTTGTGGCCTCGGGGCGAACGAGACTCAAAGCGACGTCGCGGGCGCGAATGCGAACCCTCAGCCGGGCGCCAGCGGGCACGCGGAGCCGCGGCACCAACAGTGTCCCGCCGGCGAAGGATAGCCGGGTTAACTGGAACACTTCGTCGTGACCGTCGACGACGACGCGAACAGCGGCCCCTGCTTCGTAGAGATGGGCGGCCTCGGGCAGGTCGATGCGGCTCATGACGTCCTCGACGGATCCGCATTCCACGGTATTGCCATCGGAAAGGAGCACCAGGGTATCGGCGAGACGGATCACGTCCTCGACGCTGTGGCTGACAAAGGCAATGGGTAACTTCGGTTGATCCCGCAGCCGTTCGATATAAGGAAGAATTTCGGCTTTTTGAGCGCCATCGAGAGACGCCAGGGGCTCATCCATGAGGAGCAGCCTTGGACTGGCCAGTAGCGCGCGCCCGATGGCGACCCTTTGCTTTTCTCCGCCGGACAGTGTTCTCGGCCGCCGGGCCAAAAGCGTATCCAGATTGAGCAGTTGAACGATGTGATCGAAGTCCGTGTGGCGGTCTAGTTTCGGCGCCCATCGCATGCCGTACGTCAGGTTCGACCGGACGCTCAGGTGAGGAAACAATCGGCTGTCTTGAAACACATAGCCGAGGCGCCGTTGGTGCGGCGGCAAATTAATGCTCTCCGAAGAGTCGAAAAGGATTTTGCCGTCGACCGCGATACGGCCCCTTTCGGGTCGAACGAGACCCGCCAGGACATTGATCAGCGACGTCTTGCCAGCGCCGGACGGACCAAAAATCGCCGTCAGTCCCGGACCCGATGTAAAGTCCGCGTTCAGCCGGAAAGAGCCCAACCGCGCGCTAACGTCGACATCGAGGACGGATGGCGCATTCATTGTATCAGCCCCTTAACCGGGCCGAAATACGCCGAGCGAGCACCTCGGACGCCACCAGAGCCAGCATGGCCAGAACGATCGAGATGACGACAAGGCGCTGCGCGCCCTGTTCCCCGCCCGGCGTATTGACGAGCGAGAACAGCGCCAGCGGCAGCGTTCGGGTCTGGCCCGGGATGTTCGACACGAAGGTGATCGTGGCGCCGAATTCGCCAAGGCTCCGCGCGAACCCCAGAATGACGCCCGTCAGAATGCCGGGAAGCGCCAGCGGCAGGGTTATGGTCGCGAATACCCAAGGGGGCGAGGCCCCGAGGGTCCAGGCGGCCTGCTCCATGCGGGGATCGATGGACTCCATGGAGAGCCGAATGGCGCGAACCATCAGCGGAAACGCCATGACCGCCGACGCGACCGCGGCGCCCTTCCAAGTGAAAGCGATCGTGATCCCGAAGATTTCGAACAGCCACGAGCCCAACGGACCATTGCGCCCGAGAACCACCAAAAGCAGATAGCCGACGACGACTGGAGGAAGGATCAGCGGCAAGTGTACGAGACCATTCAATAGGGCCTTGCCGGGAAATCGGCGCCGCGCGAGCAACCAGGCAACGAGGATGCCGAAGGGCAGGCTTGCGATCACGGCGGTGGTGGCGACGCGAAGGCTGAGGGCGATGGCTTCGAATTCCAGTTCCGTCAGGCTCCACATGTGAAAAACTCCGCGCGCCTACCGGTCCGCCAGAGGAAGCCCGCTGAATCCGTGCCCCTTAAAAACGCACATGGCCTCGGCCGAGGTCAGGAAGGCGAAAAACCGCCGGACCTCCGGCCGGTCGTGACCTGCGACAATGGCCACGGGGTAGACGATGGGTGGATGGCTGTCGGATGGAAATGCCGCGACCACCGAGACTCGCGTCGACGCGGCGGCGTCGGTGGCATAGACGACGCCGGCCGCTGCCTCTCCCCGCTCCACAAGGACCAGCGCGGCGCGAACGTTATGCATCGGCGCGATATGGGCCGCGAGCGCCTCCCAAAGACCCAGCTTCTTCAACGCGGCCTTCGCGTACATGCCGGCGGGAACATGATCGGGGTCGCCCATGGCGAGGGGCTTGCCGTTCATCGCTTGAACCAGCGGGAAATCCGCCTCCAGCCGGACGTCCATGGGGCCGGCGCTCGGAGCGATGACAACCAATCGATTGCCAACAAGGTCCCGCCGGGTGCCCAGCTCCAGCGCGTTGCTCGTCGCGAGATAGTCCATCCACTGGGAATTGGCTGAAATGTAAATGTCGGCCGGCGCGCCCGCGGCGATCTGGCGGGCGAGAGCCGAACTGCCGGCGAAAGCCACGCGGACATCGCCAAGGTCGCGCGCCGAGTACGTTTGGGCAAGGTCTCCGATGGCTCCGATTGTACTGGATGCGGCAAACACCAGAACCTCCGCGCGTGCACTTCCGGTAATCGCGGCCAGCGAAAGAGAGGCGGCGACGGTCGCGGCGGTCACAATCCGACGGCATAGCCAAAGACGCACGCGACGGCGTTTTCTCATTTGGTGATCGCACTATTAAGAAAGTGGTTATACTTTTGAAATATAACGATATCAGATTCTCCAGGCGCGGGAAACTTAGGCTTGGTTCATTGAATGTGTGAGAGCGTGGAATGATTGCCCGGCAGGCGCAAACGCAACAGCGGTCTTGGTTGGAGGAAAAGAGGGATGATCGAGCGCCTTCGAAGCGCTTCATCACCGAGGAAAGGCGGCTTCGCGAGAGAATTTCCGATGCGAGCCTCGCCGTTGCGTTCAAGGGGGCCATCCATACGGCGGCGAATTGGAGTCTGGGGGGGTTCATTCTCGAGGAGTATCGAGGGCCGCTGACCCCGGGGGCGCTATTGTCCATCGACTCCGTCGGCAAGGCCGGTGGCGAGATGACCAAGGTCGCGGTGCGCGCGCGGGTGGTTCGGATGGACAATGCGAACCGCGGATTGGCCGTGAGTTTCCTAGACCTGGATGGCCGCGCCTACACCGTTCTGCATGAGGTCATGGCGGATCGAATGCGGTTGCTGAAAGAGTAGAATATTCGGCGATCGGCCAATCCGCCGGTTGCTTCCTACCTCGTCGCGTTCAAACGCTCAAAGCCCTTCTCCAGATCCTCAATGAGATCCGCGGCATCTTCCAGTCCGCAATGCAGCCGCAGGCACGGACCGCCATGGGGCCAAGAGGTGGCCGACCGCGCGGCGGCGGGATCGAAGGGAATAATAAGGCTTTCGTAACCACCCCAGCTATAGCCCATGGCGAAGAGCTCCATTCCATCCAACATGGCGGTCACGGCCCCTTTCGGATAGTCCTGCAGCACGATGGAAAGCAGACCGTTGCTCCCGCTGAAATCGCGCTTCCAAACCTCATGACCGGGGAAGCCCGGGAGCGCCGGATGCAGCACGCGGGCCACCTCGGGACGGCGTTCGAGCCACTTCGCGATGGCGAGAGCCGTCTCCTGGTGGCGCGCAAGCCGGACGCTCAATGTCCGAAGTCCCCGGAGCGCGAAATAGCAGTCGTCCGGGCCGGCCGATGTGCCGAGCAGCGACGCCGCGCGTTTCGCGCGGACAAAGGTGTCTTCGCTGGTGGTGATCAGACCGAGCATGACGTCTGAATGCCCGACAATGTACTTGGTCGCCGCCTGAACGGAGATATCGATGCCGTGTGCGAACGGTGGGAAATTGAGGCCGGCGCTCCAAGTGTTGTCGATAATGGACACGGCGCCCGCCGCGCGGGCGGCGGCGGCGGCGGCGGGAACATCCTGGATCTCGAACGTCAGCGAGCCCGGGGATTCGAGAAAGACCACCTTGGTATGGGGCCGGAGGAGAGGACCGATGTCCGCCATCGGATCGTAGTAGGTGGTTTCCACGCCGAAACCCTTCAGCACTAAGTCGCAAAACCGGCGAGTGGGCTGGTAGGTGGTGTCGACCATGAGCAGGTGGTCGCCGCTTTTTAGAAACGCCATCAACGCCGTGGTGATCGCCGCCAGGCCCGAAGGCACCGCGATGCTCCGATAACCGCCTTCCAGGACCGCGACCGCCTGTTCCAGCGCAAAGGTCGTGGGTGTTCCCCGGCGGCCGTAGCGGGTGCCTTCGAACGGCGTTCGGTCGGCATGTTCCAGCGCCTCGACGGTCGGATGGACGATGGTCGACGCGTGATAGACGGGGGGATTGACCACGCCATGGTTGGCGTGTGGATCGAGGCCAGCATGGGTGAGCCGGGTGTCTTTTTTCATGAGCGCTTCATCGTTTCATTCGAATGTTACCGTTCCACCGGCGTGTCATCGCGGTTACCCCACTCGGCCCAGGATCCGTCGTAAACGGCCACGTCTTCCTTGCCGAGCAAAAACGCGGCGAACGCGGTCGCGCACGCGGTGACGCCGGATCCGCAACTGGACACCAGGGGTCGGTTCAGATCCACGCCGGCCTGCTCGAACGCTTCGGCGATCTCGTCCGCGGACCGCCACGCGCCCTGTCGCTCCGTGTCGATGAAGTCGGTAAAAGGAATGTTCAGGCTGCCCGGAATGTGACCGAGGTTCCGGACGGGGCGGGGCTCGGGCTCGCGTCCGGTGAAGCGGCCGAATCCGCGGTTGTCGATCACCTGCTCGCGCGCCGTCTTCAAATTGGCCAGCATATCGTCCACCGACCGCACAAGGGCGCCGTTGTGCCGCGCCTCGAAATGGGCATCGCGTGGCCGGGGCCGCCCGTCGTCGACGGGCCGGCCTTCCGCCATCCACTTTTTAAGTCCGCCATCCAACACCGCCACGTCGGCATGGCCAAACACCCGAAATGTCCACCACACCCGGGGGGCCGCGGCCGATCCCGGGGCGTCGTACACGATCACCATGTCGCCGCTGTCGATCCCGAGCGCCGAAACCGTTTGGCCAAAGGAGTCGGGGGAGGGCAGCATGTGCGGCAGATCGGTGTTCGGATCGCGGATTCCATCGACGTCGAAAAACGCGGCGCCAGGGATGTGCCGTTCAAGGAATTCCGCATCGGGATCACGGCCGCTGGCGGGTACATGAAAGCTTCCGTCGAGCACGCGGACCCTCGGATCGCCGAGGTGGTCGGCTAGCCACCGGGTTGTGCGAAGTGCGCCGGGGTTCACGAAAACCATGCGCCTCACTCCAGCCAGTCGGGGACGGGTAGACCCTTCTCGCGAAGGAACGCGGGGTTGAACAATTTGCTTTGATATCGGGTGCCATAATCGCACAGGATGGTCACGATGGTATGCCCGGGACCCAAGTCCTTAGCGAGACGGATCGCTCCAGCAACGTTGACGCCGGTGGAGGCGCCGACGCAAAAGCCTTCGTGCTTGAGCAGGTCAAAGACGATCGGCAAGGCTTCTTCGTCTGGTATCTGATAGGCCGCGTCCACGGGCGCTCCCTCCAGATTAGCGGTAATACGGCCCTGGCCGATGCCTTCGGTTATGGACTCGCCTTCGGCTTTCAGTTCGCCATGCTTGTAGAAATTGTAAAGCGCCGCGCCCATCGGATCCGCGAGGCCGATCATTACGCCGGGATTCTTTTCTTTAAGATACATGCCGACGCCGGCAAGAGTGCCGCCGGTGCCTACGGCGCATATGAAGGCGTCGAGCTTGCCCTCGGTCTGACGCCAGATTTCGGGGCCGGTCGTTTCCATATGGCCGCGCCGGTTCGCGGTGTTGTCGAACTGGTTCGCCCAGATGGCGCCATGCGGTTCCGTCTCCGCGAGCTGTTGGGCCAGACGTCCCGAGATTTTGACGTAATTGTTGGGGTCCTTGTACGGAACCGCCGCCACCTCGCGGACCTCGGCGCCGCACAGGCGCAACATGTCCTTCTTCTCCTCGCTCTGGGTTTCGGGAATAACGATCACCGTTCGATACCCCAGCGCGTTGCCGACGAGCGCCAGGCCGATGCCGGTGTTGCCCGCGGTGCCCTCGACGATGACCCCTCCGGGCTCCAGCAGGCCCCGCTCCATGGCGTCGCGGATGATGTACAGAGCCGCCCGGTCCTTGACCGAACTGCCCGGATTCAGAAACTCGGCCTTGCCGAGGATTTCGCACCCGGTCTGGTCGGAAGCCCGCGCGAGACGAACGAGGGGGGTGTTGCCAATCGTGCCGATAAAGCCGCCGCGAATGTCCATGATCCCGCCAAGGATGATTTCAAAGATTGATGATCACCGCGCACAGTAACCGGGAGCACGCGTGTGGATCAAGCCGACGGACCAACCAGCACGTCCATGTCGCTAACGCGTTTCCTTATCGCGCCACTTTTGGCGAATGGCGGTGTGACGGAAGCGGAACCATTGCAGGGCGATAATGACGGTCGCGTTGACGAACCGGCCTTCGTCGAGCCAGGCAAAAACCTCCGGTGCCGCGACGGCGCTCACGCGAATGTCTTCATGTTCGTGGTCGAGGCCGTGCAGACCTCCCACACCGGAAGCATCCACGCGGCCGCAGAACAGAGTGATGGATTCACTGCACACACCGGGGCTGACGAGAAATTGACAGGCGAACTCCAACTCCTGGATTTCGCACCCCGCTTCCTCGATGGCCTCGCGTCGGGCGACGTCCTCCGGCTGTTCGCCGTCGTCAATGATCCCGGCAACGATCTCGATGAGCCAGGGCGAGCAATCCACCGTGACGGCGGGCGAGGCCGCGGCGGCAAATGCGCCAATTCGAAACTGTTCGATGAGAACCAGTTCATCGCGCTCCGGATCGTACAAAATCACCGCCGCGGCATGGCCGCGCTCCAACAATTCGCGGCTCATGGGCTGGCTCCAGCCGCCGGCGAACAGCCGGTGCCGCAGCCGGTACGTTTCGATCCGGTAGTAGCCCTTAAATGGGACGTCGTGATCCAGGATTTCCACGTCGTCGGGGGTCATGGGGGACCTCGCTGATGAACATCACGGTTCGTAAACCACATCGATAAGAAAAATGTCCTACCCAAATTGGGGGGTTGGGCAACCGGCACGGTGCGTATAGTGCGCGTGAAAGTTGTATTTAACGCAGAAAAACCCGTATTGCGGAAATTTCTGTCTGGCCGCGCGCTTGACGCTCGTAACACATGGAGGACAAAATGGCCAACTATACCCCATACGAACCGGTGGACAGTGGTCGTAGGACCAATCCCTACAGCACCGACATCATTGCCCCTCCGGGCCTAGAGAACCCGGAAGTCGGCATCATGACCTCGACAGACTACGGCGATCTGATCAAGACCGACGGTGGTTTTGACGATATTTGCTCAGGTGGCGGCGACGACAAGGTGATCGCGGGCGGCGACGGCGACGAGGTCGACGGCGGTTCCGGCAACGACTGGATCTCCGGCGACGACGAAATCCTGGAGAACCCGTATACGGATGGCACCGACGTCATTCGCGCCGGCTCCGGCAACGACACCGTGCTGGGTCAGGGCAATGACGACAGCATCTGGGGCGAGGACGGCGACGACCTCCTGTTCGGCGGCACCGGCGATGACTACGTGGACGGTGGCAGGGACGACGACACCATCAAGGGTGGTGAAGGCGACGACGAGCTGTTCGGCGGCAAGGGCGACGACGCGATGGACGGCGGCTATGGCGACGACACCATGTCCGGTGGCGACGACGACGACGACATGTCCGGTGGCGACGGAGCCGACCAAATGAGCGGCAACTATGGCGACGACGTCATGGATGGCGAAGGCGGCGACGACGTCATGGCCGGCGGCTCGGGCGATGACCACCTCACCGGGGGCCTGGGCGCGGACTGTGTCAAGGGCGGTTACGGCAACGACACCCTCTGGGGCGACGACGGCGACGACGATCTGGATTTCCTCGACGGTGCCGACACCTTGATCGGTGGTTATGGCGACGACGAAATCCACGGCGAAGGCGGCGATGACCGGATCGCCGGGAACGAAGGAAACGACAAGCTCTATGGTGGCAGCGGCGACGACCTCATCGTTCCCGGATCGGGCAACGACACCATGTATGGCGGCGCCGGCTCCGACACCTTCGAATTCCACCAGGACGACATCGACTTCTACGCCTTCCAGAACGCCTTCGATGTGATCCGGGACTGGGACGCCAACAACGACCCATACAGCGGCGACGCCGACGTCATCCGCCTGTGCGGTCAGCCGGAATTCGTGCCGGTGAAGATCCAGTTCGGCGCCTTCTTCGGTGACGGCAACCAGCTTCCCGACGACGTCATGATCCTTCTGTCCAACGGCCAGAAGATCTTCCTCGACGACGCCGCGGTGGCGAAGTGGTATCCCTACATCGAGACCGAGTTCGACATGGGCATCGCCACCTTCACCGATCCGCTGACCTCGGGCAAGAACGCCGACGACTTCGATCTCGTGCACCTTCCGTACGAGTGCCCGCCGGTCGACTGCGCCGATCCGGTCGAGGCCGAGGATGTTCCTGAGCCCGCAATCTGGGAAGTCTATTCGGGTTAGCCACGCGGGCGTCTAACGCCCCGACTTTAGAAGGGGCGGCGGTGATCGGTCATTCTGATCACCGCCGCCTTTGATTTTAGTGTGGGGAAAAAGTTCCTACCTAAATTGGGGGTAGGTAGTGCGTCCCTAAAGAATACACTCCGTGATTGTGATGTCGAAGACACTACGACCATCACGAATAATTCCCCGGAAGGGGACGTATCAAAAGAACAAAATCACGGAGAACAAGAACATGGCGAACTATACCCCCTACGAGCCCGCGAACAGTGGTCGCAGGACCGATCCGTTTGGCCCCGACATCATCGTTCCGGCCAGCTACCCCACGCCTCAGTCACCCCTCATGCAGTCCACTAACTATGCCGATCTGATCAAGACCGGCGGTGGCAGCGACGACATCTGCTCGAGCGGCGGCGACGACAAAGTGATCGCCGGCGCCGACGGCGACGAAGTCGACGGCGGCACCGGCAACGACTGGATCTCCGGCGACGACGAGGTCCTCGAGAGCTACACCGACGGCAACGACGTCATTCGCGGCGGCGCCGGCAACGACACCATCCTCGGTCAGGGCGGCGACGACCAGATCTGGGGCGAAGACGACAACGACCTGATCTTCGGCGGCTCCGGTGACGACTATATCAGCGGCGGCAAGGGCGACGATGACATCGACGGCGGCGACGGCAACGACGAACTGGCCGGTGGCAAGGGCGACGACGTCGTCGACGGCGGCAAGGGCCGCGATACCATCTCTGGCGGCGAAGGCGACGACAACCTGTTCGGTGGCGCCGGTAACGATCACATGAACGGCGATGCCGGCAACGACGTCATGGACGGCGGCACCGGCAACGACGTCATGAGCGGCGGCTACGGCGACGACGTCATGAACGGCGGCAACGGCGACGACTGCGTCAAGGGCGGCTACGGCAACGACCTCCTCGACGGTGGCAATGGCGACGACGTCGTCGTTGGCGGTTACGGCGACGACACGGTCAACGGTGGTGACGGCGATGACAAGCTTGCCGGCAACGAAGGCAACGACGTCCTCAACGGCGGCGCCGGCGACGACCTCATCGTTCCCGGATCGGGCAACGACACCATGTCCGGCGGCACCGGCTCCGATACCTTCGAGTTCCACCAGGACGACATCAACTTCTACGCTTTCCAGAACGCGGTCGACGTGATCGAGGACTGGGACGCCAACAACAACCCGTACAGCGGCGACGCCGACGTCATCCGCCTGTGCGGTCAGCCGGAATTCGTGCCGGTGAAGATCCAGTTCGGCGCCTTCTTCGGTGACGGCAACCAGCTTCCCGACGACGTCATGATCCTTCTGTCCAACGGCCAGAAGATCTTCCTCGACGACGCCGCGGTGGCGAAGTGGTATCCCTACATCGAGACCGAGTTCGACATGGGCATCGCCACCTTCACCGATCCGCTGACCTCGGGCAAGAACGCCGACGACTTCGATCTCGTGCACCTTCCGTACGAGTGCCCGCCGGTCGATTGCGCCGATCCGGACCAGGCCGAAGACCTCTATCCGCCGGAGATCTGGGCGGAGCTGCAATAGATCGATCGACGATCTTAAGCGGTAAGCTTTGAGATGGGCGGTGGCGGCCTCAGCGGGCCCCACCGCCTCTTCTTGTTCCGCCCTCGGGCTCGCCGGAAGGGTCGAAGGCCTGGGCTGTCGGCATTTCATGGATCGCCGCTGGACGGCCATATGCGATTTCAGATAGAAAAGGATGCAAAGATAGGAGCTTAACGACGGGAATGCGATATTGGTCACCTCTGGCGGCGCACGCGGCGTGGATGACACATCTGCGCGAGTACATCTACGGATCCGGCCGCATGGATGCCGCGACCGTGGCCAGGGACGACGAATGTGAAATCGGTCGCTGGCTCTATGGCGACGGATCGAGGTTCCGCCACCTCCGGGAATACCAGCATGCTCTCCGGGTTCACGCCGCTTTTCATCGCCGCGCGGCCAAGGTTGTGAACATGGTGGATCACGGCCGGCGACTGGAGGCGGCCGCGGATCTGGCCCCCGGAGGCGATCTTCGGGATTTGTCGAAAGATCTTGCTCAGGCCTTCATTCGGTTGAACAGGAAGATCGTCGGCAGCGATCGCCGGTCGGCAACCGCCTGATGATCCGATCGTATCGAGGGCCAATTCCTAAATTCCAAGAAAACGAATGTGAACCTCGGGATCGGACGCGAGATCGGCGGCCGGCCCGGCGTGGACCACTTGTCCCTTGGCGAGAATGACGCAATGGTCGCAGACGCCAAGCAGGGTTCGCAGGTCCTTGTCGACGATGAGCGTGGCGATGCCCGCTGCCTTGATGGCGCGGATCACCGACCAGATCTCGCCCCGAACCCGCGGCGCCAGGCCTTCCGTGGCCTCGTCGAGGATCAGCAAGCGGGGACTGGTCATCAACGCCCGGCCGACCGACAGCATCTGCTGCTCGCCGCCGGAGAGCAGGTTGCCCCACGCGCCCATGCGTTCGGCCAGCGGCGGGAACAGGGCGAGTACGCGGTCCAGGGTCCACTTGGCCCCGATCTCCGAGCCCGGACGGGCCGCCATCATCAAGTTTTCCCGGACCGTGAGGTTGGGAAAGATGCCGCGTCCCTCGGGAACCAGCGCTACGCCCCGCCGCGCGATCGCGTGAGGCGGCGCGCCGGTTACCGGGCGGCCATCCAGTCTGACCTCGCCCTGGCGGGGCGGCGTGAGTCCGAGTATGGTACAGATAGCGGTGGTCTTGCCCATGCCGTTGCGGCCCAGTAACCCGACGCTTTCGCCCGGTCGAATGGCCAGGTCGACGCCGCGCAGAACGTGGCTGGCGCCGTAATAGGTGTGCAGGCCGACCGCCTCGAGCAGCGGCGCCGAGCTCATGACACGCCGTCCCCCGCGCCGAGGTAGGCGTCCTGAACGGCCGGGTTGTTTCGTACCCGCCCCGGCGGTCCGCTGTCCAGGACCCGCCCCCGGACCATGACCGTCAACTCGTCGGCGACGGCGAACACCGCGTCCATGTCGTGCTCCACCAGGATTACGGTGTGATCGCGGGCGAGTTGGCCCAGCAGGGCGATGATCCGGTCCGACTCGTCGCGTCCCATGCCCGCCAGCGGCTCGTCCAGCAAAAGCACCTCGGGCTCGGTGGCGAGGATCATGGCCAGTTCCAACTGGCGCTGCTCGCCGTGGCTCAACGCGCCAGAGATCACGCCGGCGCGGTCCGCCAGGCTCACCAGTTCCAACGCCCGTTCGGCGGCCGCGCGCGTTTGCCGATCATGATGCGCCGGGCGGATGAATCGCATGGAGGTGGACCGCCGCGACCGTGCCGCCAACCGGCAGCTTTCCGCGCAGGTGAGAGGCGGAAACAGGTTGGTCTTCTGATAACTGCGGCCGATGCCGAGACGCGAGATGCGATCCGGCGGCGATCCGGTGAGATCCCGGCCCCGGAAGGCGAAGCTTCCGGAACTGGGTTTGAGGTCCCCCGACAGCAGATTGATCAGCGTGGTCTTGCCGGCGCCGTTGGGTCCGATAATGGCGTGCACGCCGTTGCGCTCGTAGGTCAAACTGACCGCGTCCACCGCCAGCAGCGCCCCGAACCGCCTAGTGAGCGAGCGTGTCTCCAGCAGTGGCGCGGTCACGGGGAGTCTCCGGCCGCCACGCGCGCGCCGCGGCGTTTGATGAGGCGATCGGCGAGGCCGGCGATCCCGCCCGGCATGAACAACACTAGCCCGACGATGAACAGGCCCATCAAGAGAAGCCAGTGTTCGGTGATGTCTTGGAGCCCGTTCCGCAGCAGCCCGAAGGCGAAGGCGCCGAGCACCGGCCCGTACAGGGTTCCGCGGCCGCCGAGGATCACCACCATGAGGAGGGTTCCGGATTCGTGCCAGCTCAGGTGGCCGGGGCTGACATAGCCGGTGTGAACCGCTTCCAGGAAGCCGGCGAGGCCGGCTAGCGCGCCGGCGATGACGAAGCTCACCAGCTTGTAGCGCTGGGTAGGGTAGCCCAGCGCCCGGGTGCGGCCTTCGTTGATGCGGATGCCGCGCAGCACGTGTCCGAACGGCGCGCGCAGAATAGTGGCCAAGGCCCCGTATCCGGCCACCAGCGTAGCGAGCACGAAGTAGTAGAACACCAGGGGATCGTCGAGATCGAACAGCACCATCGGGCCGATGACCGCCACCGGACGGAACGACACGAACAGCCCGTCCGAGCCTCCGAAGGCGCTGCTCTCGCTGAAGAAATAATAGAGCATCTGTGCGAACGCGAGGGTGATCATGATGAAATAGACGCCCGACGTGCGCACCGAAAACCAGCCGATCACCAGCGCCGCGGCCGCCGACGCGGCCAGACAGCACGCCACCGCGAACCACAGGGTCACGGGCCCGGAGTCGGGCGTGACCATCGCCAACACGTATCCGGCGAGGCCGAAGAACGCGGCGTGACCGAAGCTGATGAGCCCGGTGTAGCCCACCAGCAGATCGAGGCTGAGGGCGAACAGCGCCAGGATCATCAGCTTAAGCACCAGGTCCACATAGAACTCGCCGCCCACCCATGGAAACCCGGCAAGCAGGGCAAGCGCCACCAGGTGGACAAGGACAGGCGTCCGCGAGGCGGTCATGGGGCCCGGCCGAACAGCCCCTGGGGCCGCCACAGCAGCACCAGGGCCATGAGTGCGTAGATCACCATGGAGGCGAAATCGGGAACCAGCACCCGGCCGAAGGTGTCGGCCAGACCGATCAGCAGGGCGCCGATGAAGGCGCCCTTGACCGATCCGATGCCGCCGATCACCACGACGACGAACGAGATGATCAGAACCCGGTCGCCCATGCCCGGATAGACCGAGCTCACCGGCGCGCCGATCATTCCCGAGAACGCCGACAGCGCCACCCCCAGGGCGAACACCACCGCGAACACCGCTCCGATGTTGACGCCGAGCGCCGACGCCATCTCCCGGTTGGACGCGCCGGCGCGGATCTTCATGCCGAGCCGGGTACGGGCGATCATCAGCGACAACCCGGCGGCCACGCCCAGGCACACCAGCGAGATGAACAACCGGTAGACGGGGTAGGCCTGGTTCTCGGTCAGCGGCACCGATCCGGCCAGCATCTCGGGCACCGGCACGCCGTGGAAGTCGCTGCCCCACAGGATCCGTTGGCCTTCATTGAGGATCAGGATCAGCCCATAGGTGAGCAGCACCTGGTCCAGATGGTCGCGGCGGTAGAGGCGCGAAATGAGCAGCCGCTCGATCACCAGCCCGACGGCCACGGCGATGGGAATGCCGAGCAGCACGGCCGCGAACAGGTTCCCCGTCCAGCCCGCCAGCCAGTAGGCCAGATAGGCGCCGATCATGTAGAACGCCCCGTGGGCAAGATTGATGATGCCCATGATGCCGAAGATCAGGGTCAGGCCGCTCGCCACCAGAAACAGCAGCAGGCCGTACTGGACGCCGTTCAGCGCCTGAACCAGGAACTGGGCGAGGTCCATGCTCTAAGCTAAGTTTCGAGCGTGCATCCGGTGGCCGGGTCTTCGAGATCCCTGGAGGCGACCCCAAGGATCTTGTTCACCCCGCCCTCCACCTGGCGGAGATAGATGTCCATCACCGGATTGTGCGCCTGGGACATCCGCCACGGCCCCCGCGGACTGTCGGGCACCTCGGCGGCGGACAGGGTTTCCATCATCTTGGCGCTGGCGCCGGCGCCGGTATCGCCCCGGGTCGCGGCCGTGGCCTGGAGCATCAGGCCGCCGGTGTCGAACCCCTGAACGGCGAACACGTCGGCATCCCGCCCGTAACTCTTCTTGTAGGCCTCCAGGAACGTCCTGTTGGCCGGGGTGTCCAGCGTTCGGGCGTAATGGAGGGTGGTCTTGATCCCCTCGGCCGCCGCGCCCTGAGCCTGGGCCAAGCCCTCGGTCAGAAACCCGGGCCCGTAAAGCGGGATGTTGTTCTTCAGGCCCGCCGCCGCGTAGTCCTTGACGAACTTGATCGCGCCGCCGCCGGAGAAGAACGACAACACCGCGTCCGGCTTGAGCGCCGCGATCTCCGACAGGTGCGCTTGGAACTCCACATCCGGGAACGGCACCCGGATGTCCTTGATGACGGTGCCGCCGTACTCCTTGAACAGCTCGGTCCCGGCTGTCATCATCTCGTTGCCGGCGGCGTACTTCCAGGTCATCGTGACGACGGTCTTGTGGCCGTCGTCGGCCATGACCTGACCGCAGGGATAGGTCGTTTGCCAGTTGCTGAAGGACGCCCGGAAGATGTTGCGCGCGCACAGCTCGCGGGTCAGCGCGTTGGCGCCGGCGTTGGGGATGATCATGATGGGGGAATCGCGCCCCGACACGACGTTGGCCATGGCCAGCGCCACCCCCGAATGCACCGGCCCCACCAGAAAATCCACCTGGTCCTTGACGACCAGCTTCTTGGTGTGCTGCGGCGCTTGGGGCGGCGACGCCTCGCTGTCGATGGCGATGTATTCCACCGGCCGGCCGCCGAGGGTTCCCCCGGCCTGCGCGATGCGCAGCTTCATGCCGTCGGTGATGGCCTGGCCGAGCGAGGCGTAGGTGCCGGAGTAGGGTAGCAGGATCCCCACCTTGACGGGCGCCTCGCCGCCGATGGCGAACCGGGTGGGCACGAAGCCGGTCCCGGCGACAACGCCGGTGGCCGCCGCGCCGGCGATAAAGCTGCGCCGGGACGGACCCGGACGATGGGTGTCGGTCATGTCTCTGCTCCCCTTGCGGCGCCCGCATCCACGCTCGGCGCTCCTGCCTTCTTATACCAGCCCGCGTTGATAGTGACCCATTGTGACGGCCTTTCGAGGTTTCCGGCAAGGAGCGTGTCACGCCGTGATGCGGGAGCATCACAGGGGGCGCGCGACGCCGTCCGGAAACCTCGAAAGGCCGTCCTCCGGGTCGCGTTTCGCGCATCCTCGGGACCCATGTTTGAAATATGGGCGGACCGCTTGACGATGGGTCCCCATCGCCGGCGCGGCCCCTCCCGCCGAGGAAGCGGGAAACACGATCACAATGGGACACTATCAACGCAGGTTGGTATTAGGGCAAGGCCGGCCCCGCTGTCATCCGGGAATCATCCGGGAAAGGGGCGCGGAGAGGAGTCCGCGAAAGGGATACGGAAAAGGGGAATCCCGGTTTCCGGTCTTGACGACACGTGTCGTCAAAAAAATCCCGAAAATGACGACATATTTCACGGAAAAGACGACATTTGACGACTTGACTTTTGCTAAGTGCTTGATTTCATTGGCCCGAAATAAAACAGGTCAAAATGTCGTCATTTGTCATCATTTGTCGTCAAAAAAGTTTGGAACGCATTGATATTAAATGTATATTCAAAAGTCCTTATTC
Organism: uncultured Alphaproteobacteria bacterium; assembly: GCA_963771545.1. Lineage (GTDB taxonomy): Bacteria > Pseudomonadota > Alphaproteobacteria > Rhodospirillales > Defluviicoccaceae > CAKZLS01. The sequence continues at coordinate 1,166,885 of CAVYTX010000002.1, read as the reverse complement.
TCTTCTCGTAACGACGTAAGTCGTTGATATTAAACAAGACACGCCGTTTTAATGCCGGATCGTTCCGCGTTCGATGTCGTCATTTGTCGTCATATCGGACCGTTCGTTCCAGTTATTGAACCCGGCCCGGTGCGGGCTCGAAACGGGATATTTGGGAATAATATCCGATATGGCTGAGGATTTCAATGCGGGCGTTTACCCCCCCCCCGTCGCCGTTGCGGGTTGCGCTCAAGTCCGGATGATCTAAGCTGTTAACAAGAACGTCCATCTGACGATCCGTTGTTGCGGGTTGCGCTCAAGTCCGGATGATCTAAGCTACAGAGTTTGCCAAGGCCCAAGCCTTCGACCGTTGCGGGTTGCGCTCAAGTCCGGATGATCTAAGCTATGTTTGAATTTACCAGTAGGGGCCGGATGAGTTGCGGGTTGCGCTCAAGTCCGGATGATCTAAGCTGCGTTCACGACGCTGAGCAACGCATTGCCGGTTGCGGGTTGCGCTCAAGTCCGGATGATCTAAGCTTTGGATCGAGCTTAATGGTTGCGTAAGTGCGTTGCGGGTTGCGCTCAAGTCCGGATGATCTAAGCTTATAGCTGAAGCGGCGATGGATCATGAGGACGTTGCGGGTTGCGCTCAAGTCCGGATGATCTAAGCTCATCAGCTTGATCGACATCCAGCTTGGTCTGCAGTTGCGGGTTGCGCTCAAGTCCGGATGATCTAAGCTTGATATTCGCGTCCGTATGCGCCGTGCGTGTCGTTGCGGGTTGCGCTCAAGTCCGGATGATCTAAGCTGAGCAGTCGCGTTCGTCACTGAGACGCTACGTTGCGGGTTGCGCTCAAGTCCGGATGATCTAAGCTGTAATCGTGATTGATCTCACGGCATAACGGTTGCGGGTTGCGCTCAAGTCCGGATGATCTAAGCTCGATTGAATTGACGCTCAGGTTCTGTTGCGGGTTGCGCTCAAGTCCGGATGATCTAAGCTATGTCGTTGATCCTTCAGGGTGCATGTTGCGGGTTGCGCTCAAGTCCGGATGATCTAAGCTACTGGTCGATCGCTTCCCGGCCGCTTGTGGCGTTGCGGGTTGCGCTCAAGTCCGGATGATCTAAGCTCCGACTTGACGTGCAGATCATGTGATATCTGAGTTGCGGGTTGCGCTCAAGTCCGGATGATCTAAGCTAAATCGTCAATGATGCGCAGCGAGATAGACCGTTGCGGGTTGCGCTCAAGTCCGGATGATCTAAGCTCTGGTGCCCGAACCGTAAGACGGTGATGAATGTTGCGGGTTGCGCTCAAGTCCGGATGATCTAAGCTAGATGGGCCTCAAGTCCTTTAAACAAAAGGGATTTGAGGCCTTTCGCTTGGCGAAAACCATTACGCTGGCGTTCAGAATAAGGCGAGCTGATCCGGCTTTTTCGGCGATCCACGGCGGCGTCCCTGAAACGTTCTGATGTTTTCATACTGTTTGTCGGTAATGGTCAGGATGTGAACCGACCCCTCTTCCGGCACCCCTGCGGCGATTTTTTTTTCCATGGCAGTGGCCGCGTCGCGTCCGGCGAGCAGACGATAATAGACCGAAAACTGGGCCATGTGAAATCCTTGGTCGAGCAGGAAGTTGCGGAAACCGGTGGCGGCCTTGCGCTCTTCCTTCTCGGTCACGGGCAGATCGAACATCACGAGCATCCACACGGCTCTGTATCCACTTACCCAGGTTTCCCGGTCGCGGATCACGGGATTAGACCAGCCGGCCGGACGTTTTCATGTCTCCCAGAACCAAGGCCACCTTTTTCTCGGACAGACTGGCCGCTAGCGACTGAGCCAGCCGGGCCAGACAATTGATCAGGGGGGTGGCGCCCTTTTCGCCCATTAGGTCCTGTTGCAGCACGGCGGCGATGCGGCGCTTGCGCTCGGGATCGAGATTCGCCTCCTCCCCGTCCGCCTGAAGTTCGCGGGCGACGGCGTCCACGAGCGGCCGGAAGGGCTCCATCAGATCGTCCACGAGGGCGAAGGGATTGCCGTCATGTCCGTGGTGAAGGCCGAGCGCCGGATGAAGGCCCGCCCCGCAAACGGCCCGCGCCGTCGCCGCGCGCAACACCGTATAGCCGTAGTTGAGATATATGTTGGAGTCCGCGCCGTACCGGTCGCGGCGGAAATCCCCGCCCATGAGGGCCGGCCAATAGAGGCGGGCGGCCTGGGCTTCGATGTTTTCGGGATCGCCCGATTTGACCCGACGGGCGAGAACCGCCAGGTCGGCAAGCTTCGGATGATCGGGGGCGTGGCGTCCGAGAACCGCGGCCTGGTGTTCGATTTTCCGGCGCACCAGTTGTTGCCACAGACGCTTTTTCAAGGGCTCGCTGGCGGCGATCTGGTCGCGCAGGATGCCGGCGGCCTGAAAGTGCGCCGCGAACGGCAGGGTGAAGGACACCGGATGCCAGTTTCGCCCGCATGTAACGATGACGGCCTTGCGTTCGGCAAGTTCCTCCATCAGGTGCTTGGTCAAAGTGATCTGCGGCCCCGAAAGAATGAGGGCGGTGATGTCGTCGAGCGGAACGCGGCCCAACTCGGCGCGATCCTCGGTCACCTTCAGAAACCCCCGATGGACCGACAGATGACGGCCGGACTCCGCCACCTCGACGATGCCGCCGATCATGGCCGCCTCGGGCGCCTGTCCGAGAGAACGCGGCCGTCCGGGGTGACATGCAGGCGGCGCAGTCCCTTTGGTCCGAGCACGTTTATGCTGACATATTTTTGGGGCGCGTCGGTGGCGTATTGCGGTTTGACATCCAGTTTGTTATTCGTCGTGCTGAAGCCGGCCACCCGAAGAACTCTCGTGATCTCGCCGTTATTCCGACGGCGATCAGATCGTCCTTGAAAAGCTCGTGTGACAAACTGAGCGGCTGGGTGAGGCTTTTTGATGATCTTATCCGGCATGCCATTCATGGTTTCGGCGTACGACCAGTAAGCGCCTTTCCATTCGAACTCCCCCGCTTTCCACTTGCCGGCTCTCCCTTTCGGCACCTTCCAAATATCGCAGCAGACGTAGGAGTCCGGCGCATACCCCTTGTACGGTGCCGAGAGGACCGGCTGGACCGTCTGGTTGGCGATCAGAAGACGCACGCGCTTGATGCCGTGCTCCGCCACAAAATCAGCCAACGCCTGTTCGTGCTTCCGTCCCGCCGCCTCGTACAGCCAGTCGCGAACGGCGATGCGCAATTCCGGATCGCGGATAGCCTCGCATTCCTTGGGCGTCAGGCTGGCGAGCGCCTTTCGAGTGACAAGGCCATGCTCGGGCAGATCCGGATCGCGCCGGCTTTTGTCGACGAAGCCATAAGCCGTGTCATTGAACATGCGCCCTTGCAGGCCATGATCGGGCTTGTAGGCTACGGTGATGGTCCGCGCCCGTTCGCGAATGGCGGCGTTGAGGGTTTCGTCGAGATCGGGCACCGCCAGGTGCACCCGGTCGTCGGCGCCGCGCGCGGTCAGGCGGCTGATCTCGTTCAGAACCGCTCGATCGGTGAGCGCGATGACGGCGGCGTCGATGGCGTGATGGCGGTGATCCTCGCGGCTTTTCTTGTTGTGGTCGCTGAGGATGTCGTTCAAGTGCCACTTGCCGCGCACCAGCGCGGTCAGGCGGCCAGGATTGAGCAAGACATGATTGACGCCCTCGAGCGCCTTGATATAGCGCCCGGTGACGCGGGCCATATAGGCGGTGTCGGTGAGTTGGCGGGCAATGAAATCGCCATTCTTCTCGTAGACTTCCAGGGCATCGGGGCCGAAACGCCAGCTTTTGTTTTCCGGGAGGCTCGCGGCCCGCTGCAGGATCTCTTCCCACCGAATTCCCTTGCCCGCGTGCTGATCGCTTCCGAAGGCCTGGTACGGGGTTTGGTTGCCTTTCAACCGGTTGGCCCACCGCTTGGAAACGGTGAGATTGGCCATGGAGTCATCGAGGGTGCGGGAGAACGGAAGAATGTGCTCGATTTCCGCGTCGCCGTTGAACAGGTCGGCGGCCGAGATGGCTTTCCCCGAAAACACGCACCGCCGGGTCAGCGTGTCCTTGTCCAGTTCCTCCCACAGCTTGACCTTTTTAAGGTCGAGCGCGGAGGGATCGGTTATGCCGAGGGGCCTACAGATATCGTCGGCGATCCTCTTGTTTTCTCGCTGATTCGCGGCCTGCTTCTTGCTGATTTCATCGCGCGCCTTGCGCGGAAGCTTGAGATCGCGGGTAACTTCCACATGAACCTGCGCCGGCGGCTCTCCGAAGCGTTCGGCGAGCGTGTTGACCAGCTTGCGAAGCTGGTTCAGGGCCACGTGGACGGTGGGGTTGTTGACCCTGCCGAAGTACTTTTCTGGGTCTTTTTCGCGGTCCGCCTTGGGATTCTTGCCCAGCATGGATTGTGCCAGCACCTCCCCGTAATAAGGCAGCGTTGGCCAACGCCGTCCATCATCGCGCAGGCTGTGATGCAGTTTATTGCCGTGGTCGTCGGTCAGTTCCGCGACCGCGTCGGAGTAGACCAATCCCTGATCGCGGAGCACCGGGACAATACGCTCCATGAACTTGCGTGACACGTTGCCGGTTCCGGAGCCGAGCCGGGTCTTGACCAGGGCGGCGGCAATGTCACGGGCCAGCCCGAACCGGTCGGTCAAACTAGCCATTGCCTCGTCATCTTCCTTGGCTTCATGAAGCGCCTCGAAGATGTCATCAAGTGTGCCGGTGTCCCCCCGTTCGGACCAGAGCTGGGCCAGTAGCGGGTCACCGGTCATCACGGCGGCGATGCGATGAGGTTTCAATGCCTTGCGTTTGTCGTCTTCCAAATTGAACCGGGAATCGCGCGGAAACAGCGGGGTCTTGTCGGCGCGCTTGGCCTTGCGAAGGCTATCGAATTTTACATCGGACTTGCGTGTCAGAAGTGCCCTTAAAACCTCTTCGCGCTGCTCGTGGTCGAGCGTATGGGCGGCCTGCTCGAAATCGATCCACTTCAAGGCGTTGAGTTCCTGGTAGATGCGATAATCGTGACCGATGGGCGTGTCCCTCCAGTGCCTCGGCTGATCGGCGAAGAACTCGCAGGCGCCCCGCTCCACGGGGCGAAGCGGCCACTGAAATAGCACGCGCTGGTCCCGGAGGCTGTCCCAGTGCTTCGGCGTCAGGGCGTGGTGGGGCGCCTGTTTCGCGCGGATGGCCTCGAATTCGTGCTCGTACATGGCGCGGTCGGAGTAGAACGCGTCCTCGCCGCGAAACCGGATGCCCTTGCGCCGGTGTTTGTTGTCTTTCCGGTTGTTTGCTTCGTGCTCACGGGCGTTTTCAGCTTGATACCGCTCCCAGAGGTACTGTCCGAGGGTACGGCCCCCCGAGGTTTCGCGAAGGGTGTCGATGCGCTCCTTCAGCTTGCCGCCGTCCTCGTCGCTGGCTTCCTTGCGGTTGGACTTGAAGCCGCGCCGGAGTCCGAGATGGAATAGGGCGCGGCCGAGTTCTTCCGGCGAAAGCGCCCGTTCCAAGGCCTCGGTGCGCAAACGGTAAGGATTGTAGCGTTCGGGATCGCCATGCCGTTTTTTGCGCGTCTGGAAAAGTTGCTTCCTCTCTTCGGCTTCCTTTGGCAGCAGACCGAGCGAAATGAGATCCCGCACCAAGCAGTCGACGCGGTTCTTGCCGTGCAGCCGATTGCGTCGCATGCCTCGGGCCAGCCGCCGGGCAACGGCATTGCTATCGCCGACGCGTCCGCCCTTCGATGGTTCGCGACCGTCGGAGAAAATCAGCACGCCGCCGTCGAGCGAGGCCACCGGACACCAAGTGGTGTGTCCGCCGGTGCCGTCTCGCGAGATTCGAAATGCCCACCAGCCAATGGAATTCGTGCCTAGATCCAGACCAAGACGCCAAGCCATGTCTAATCCCCCAAGTTGATCACTATTCCATGTTGTTTTATTTTGGGGGCTACTGTACAGTCAAAAAGCTTAGATCATGCGGACTTGAGTGACAGCTCGTTAACAAGACGGAAGTCACAAAATTCCGAGGGCCCGGTTCGCCGGGCCCTTTTCATTTGGGGACGATTGCTAGTAGCTACCGCAGGCGGGTCCGAACGCGCTCCCGCACGCACCGGAGGGCGCGGCCCGCGCCCTTCCCATTAACCGTTTGTTGATCCGGTCCGTGTAAACCGGTTCCCATGCGCGCCATCCTCGACTCCGCCTTCACCGCCGCGTTCTGGTTTGCCGACAAGGCCTTGAGCCGGAACGAATACCTGCAGCCGCAGAAACTGCAACGCCTGCTGTTTCTTGCGCAGGCGTGTCATGCCGCACTGTATCCGGGGCGGACGCTGATGCCCGCCGTGTTCGTGGCCGACGACGCGGGGCCGGTGGAGCCCAATCTCTATCTCGCCTTGGCCCAGGGCCGGCCCGCAATCGGCATGGAAACGCCGATCCCCGAAGAGGCCGAGAGCCTGTTGGAAGATGTCTGGCGGCGGTTCGGCCCCCTTTCGTGTGATCACCTCGGGCGTCTGACCCGGGAGATGCCGGCCTATGCCCAGGCCCGCCAGCGCGGCGAGCGAACCGAAATCAGCGTCGAAGCCATGCGGCGGTCCATTGCCGGGAACGGCGTTCCAGGGGGAGGCGATCCGCTGGGGAGGCCCAAGCTCCTGCGGACTCACACCGGCAAACACGTGCGGGTCCGGTCATGGATGCCCGGCGAAGCTCCCGCCGAGGGCGATCCTTAAGCTTTTGGACGAAGGGCCGGGACCCGGTTACCGCGGCGGCTTGAGCTTGGCGGGAATGGTGAGACCGGCTTCCTCGTAATAGCGGGCCGCGCCGGCGTGCAGCGGGAACGGCAGACCGTTGAGGGCCTCCCGCAGCGACATCGCCTTGGTGGCCTTGTGGATCCCCTGAAGAAAGGGGAGATTTTCATAGATCGTCTTGGTGATCAAATAGACCGTTTCGTTGTCGACATCGTCGCGAACCGCGAGGAAATTCGGTTGCGCCATGGTCTCGATCTGTTTGACCTGTCCCGGGTAGGTATTGGGCGGGATCGTGTAGCGGGTCCATAGGTCGATTCCGGCGGCCTTGTTGGCCTCGGCCATCTGCTCGCCGGTGAAATTAAGGACGCGGATCTTGCCTTCCAACGCCGCGGCGACGCGGGTCACGGCGGCCACCGGCGGTCCGGCGGGAATGTTCATGCCGCTGATGGTGCCGTTCTGAAGCGCATCGGCGCTGGGGTTGTAGCCCATGTAAACCAGATCGAAAAAGGTGTCCGGCTCGATCCCGAGACCGGTGAGAATGGTGCGGCCCGATCCCTCCGTGCCGGAATTGCGCTTGCCGATGGAGAATTTCTTGCCCTTGAGGTTTCTGAGGTCGCTGGCGTTCCCGGTCTTGACGAATACCGAGTTGATGACGAAGTGCTCGACGTTCTGCCACAGCATCGTCATCGACCGCAGTTCCTTCTGGGGTCCCTCGGCGGCGACCTTGCCAGTGCCGCTCCATGCCCAGGCGCCGTATAGCCCCTGGAGAATGGCGAACTGCGCCTGGTCCTCGCGCAGCAGCTTGATGTTCTCGCCCGAGCCCGCCGACGTGATCGCCGACATGGAGATCTTGTCCTTGGGCTGCAGTTTGACCTTGGTCAGGGTCGCCAGCGCCACGCCCACCGGATAGTATGTGCCGCCGGTGGTGGCGGTCGCCAGGAGATAGGTGCGCTCCTGGAGGTCCTGGCCGCGGACGCCCGCAGGTATTGCCAAGACGGCGGCGGCCGCCCCCGCAAGAACCGAGCGCCTAGTCACAGTTCGCGGCATAGAATAACACTCCCCTCAATTTATGCGTTGTTTGATGGATCACTATGTAATTTAAACAAAGATCTAATTGATGTTGACCCGCAATCAAGTACCAAGCACCGGTCGGAGACAATAGAACTCGGACGGCGCGGAGGCAAGTTCGACGCATGATGCGCCTAGCCGGTGTATCGCTCGAGACGCTCTATCGAATTGATCGAACATGCCCATAAAACAGGCAAATGGTTTTGTATTGACGCAGAGGTGTGCATCCTTAGGCTTGAGGCCATCAACGTGGCTATTTTCCTTCCGGCGCGAGGGTCGAAAAGCGACGGCAAAGCAACGAAGTAACGGGACATATGGTCGGCCGGGGAAATGGCGCGCGGTTTGCATAGCGCCGGTACACCGTTTGGGAAGTGAAAAAATTACAGGCAGTTAACGATGGCGCTTAATGAAGCCTTCGATGAGATGCGAGGTCTGGGCGACGGTATCCGCCACGCCTACCGTTCGTACAGCCAGTGGTTGGAGGAGACACCGATCAGCCGGCTGACCGAGAGGCACCAGCAGGCGGATCTCATTTTCCGGCGGCTTGGCATTACCTTTTCGGTCTACGGCAGCGACGAGGGCGTGGAACGGTTGATCCCCTTCGATGTGGTGCCGAGAATTCTCGACGCCCAGGAGTGGGATACCTTGGCAAGCGGTGTCATACAGCGCGTTCGCGCGCTCAATGCCTTTCTCTCCGATATCTATCATGCGCAGAACATCCTCAAGGCCGGCCGGATCCCATCGGATCTGGTGCTCAACAATCCCGCGTTCCGCCCCGAGGTGCTTGGCCTCGATCTGCCCAGAAATGTCTACGTGCACGTGGCCGGCATCGACATAGTCCGCGTGTCCGCCGAGGAGTTCTATGTGTTGGAGGACAATGCCCGGGTGCCGTCCGGCGTGTCGTACATGCTCGAAAATCGTGAGACGATGATGCGGTTGTTCCCGGATCTGTTCGGCTCCCAGTCGGTGGCTCCCATCAACCACTACCCCGAAACCCTGCTGCGCAGCCTCCGGGCGGTGGCCCCACCGGGCATCTACGATCCGACGGTGGTGGTGATGACACCCGGACACTACAACAGCGCCTATTTCGAACATGCCTTTCTCGCCCAGCAGATGGGCGTCGAGTTGGTCGAAGGTTCCGATCTGTTCGTGGAAAACGACACCATGTTCATGCGCACGACCGAGGGGCCTCGTCGCGTCGATGTTATCTATCGCCGCATCGACGACGATTTCATCGACCCGCTTGCGTTCGACGCGAACTCGATGCTGGGCGTTCCGGGTCTGCTGTCGGTGGTGCGAAACGGACGCGTATCCCTCGCCAACGCGATCGGCACCGGCATCGCGGACGATAAGGCAATCTACTGCTATGTGCCGGACATGATCGATTTCTATTTGGGGGAGAAGCCCATTCTCAAGAACGTCCCCACTTATCAGCTTGGCGAAGAGGAGGACCGCAACCATGTACTCGACCATCTCGAGGAACTGGTGGTCAAGGAGGTGGCGGGTTCCGGCGGCTACGGGATGTTGATCGGTCCCGCGAGCACTTGCGAGGAACGTCGCGAGTTCAAGAACAAAATCCTCGCCAACCCAACCAGTTTCATCGCGCAGCCGACGTTGAGCCTTTCGACGTGTCCGACCCTCGTCGATGGAGGTATTGCCCCTCGCCATGTCGACTTGCGGCCGTTTGTCCTGACCGGCGAGTTGACCACGGTGGTGCCCGGCGGTTTGACCCGTGTCGCCATGCGCGAAGGGTCGCTGGTCGTGAACTCTTCGCAGGGAGGCGGAACCAAGGATACGTGGGTGCTGGAGGCTTGATCGATGCTCGGACGCACCGCCAACAACGTTTATTGGATGGCCCGCTACGTGGAGCGGGCCGAGAATATGGCGCGCTTGCTCGCCAGCACCTATCACATGTCGCTGCTCCCGAGTTCCAATGGGAATGCCGTGCGTCAGTGGGAGGCGCCACTCAGTCTCGGCGGCGACCGTGCCAGGTTCGAGGAACGTTATGGTGTGATTTCGCCGGGCAATGTTCTCGCGCACATGGCTCTCGACGCGGACAACCCCGGCAGCATCATCTCCAGCGTGCGTGAAGCGCGCGAGAACGCCCGGGAAACGCGGACAAACCTGACCACGGAAGTTTGGGAAGGGATCAACCAGACCTACCTTGAGTTGGAAGGGATATCGTACTCGAAGATGGTGGATCAGGGCGTTCAGGAGTTCTTCGACTGGGTCAAGGAACGCTCGCATTTGTTTCGTGGCGCCATCTATGGGACCATGCGCCGGGGTGAAGCGTTTAATTTCACAAGGCTCGGTACGTTTGTCGAGCGCGCCGACAACACCGCGCGCTTTCTGTCCATCGGCTGGGAGACGCTCAGCACCGGCGGCAAGGGTACTCTGGCGGCCGAAGACTATTACCGGTGGGGCGCGATGTTGAGGGCGTTCAGCGCCTTCAAGGCCTACCGGGAGGTCTACTCCGGCATCATCGAGCCGAAGCGTGTTGCCGAACTTCTCGTCCTCCGACGGGATATGCCCCGGTCCCTTCAAGCGTGCACGGCTGAAATCGCCGACATTCTGCGCACAACGCGCAGCACCGCTTCGTGTACCCGTCTTGCCGAGGACGCCCTTCGCGGCTTGCAACGCAGCCGTATCGACGGCATTTTACGGACGGGCCTTCCACAATTTCTCAACGGTTACATCAACCGGAATAACGAACTGCACACCCTGATCGGTCGTGAATTCATGCTGGTGCTATGAAGCTTTCCATTGAACACGAAACCCACTACCGGTTTACGCAGCCGGCCCACCACAGTACTCAGTATCTGCGGCTGACACCCAGGCCGGACGCGTGCCAGAGCGTGCTTTCATGGCATGTTTCGACTCCCGGCACGCTGAACCCGTGGATCGACGGGTTCAATAACGTGGTTCATACCTCAGTTCAGAGCGGCACCCACGACGCGGTTCCGGTGGTGGTTCGCGGCGTGGTGGATACGACGGATACCCACGGTATCCTGCCGGCCGACGACGGATTGCCACCCGAGATGTTTCTGCGAGGAACCCGCTTCACGATGGTGAACGGAGGAATCGCCGACATGGCCGAAGTGTACCGCGAACGGTTGCACGATGAGGGGGGTGTCGCGGCCTTACATGCTCTGATGTGGGGCCTTCATGAAACCGTCGCCTACCATCCCGGCTATACCGACTCGGAAAGCACCGCGGCCGAGGCATTGGAACACGGACACGGCGTCTGCCAGGATCACGCTCATTTGTTCATTGCCTGCTGCCGGGTGCTGGATCTTCCGGCCCGCTATGTCAGCGGATATTTGTTTTTGGAAGGCGAGGGTCCCGGCTCGGTCGCCAGCCACGCCTGGGCCGAGGCGTTCGTGGATGGACTTGGTTGGGTGTCGTTCGATCCTTCGAACGGCGTCAGCGCAACCGATCGATATGTGCGGCTGGCCGTGGCGTTCGACTATGCCGGCGCGTGCCCGGTTCGCGGGGTCCGCAAGGGTGGCGGCATTGAGGAAATGACTGTTCGAGTCCAAGTGACGAAAGATCAGTAGCGCCTTTTTCTGAACATTCTTTTCGCTCACCACCAAAAGCCCTCCCAGAGCGAGCTGCGAGCGATGATCGCAATGATCACACCCCAGGCGACGACGAGAAGAACCCGGCAGACGATTTCGAACAAGCCGTCACCGTCGCGCATCGCGATGCGAGGCGGCAAGCCGAATTGGGCGGGATCAAGAACACCCTCGGTCTTGAGGCGCAAAACCTCGCGGGTGAACTGGCGCACCCACATGGGCGATTGATGGGCGAACAGGTAGTGCATGAAGGGGCGCTCCAGTTCCGATTCACTGGCGGCGCGGCCGAACCAGCGGGCGAACGCCAAACCGAAGAGCTTGAACTCGCGGACGTTCAACGCGTCGCATGCACCCACCACGTCCCGCACGTCTGGAGTGGGATAGGGATCGTATTTCCGAAATAGGTTGGTCAGGTCCATGTGGACACCGAGCCCCTAGGCTCTGGACTACAATGTCTTATAAATGTGGATACGGCATGGCTGGGATCAACCCCCGAGAACTCGGAACGTCGCGGTCCGCCCCTAACAGTTTATTGAGGCCTTCCCGGTGAATGGGCCGCTTTAAGGAGTTTTCGCGTTTGCGTACCGCATGTGCTACAGAATTGTCCTGTTGGTGGGGATTGTCTCGATCAATGCTGTTTCGTCTGTTCGCATTTCTGTCAGTCATTCGCGGGATGCTGGTCCTCCGCCGATGGCGGCGGTGGTTCGCTGTGGTCCCGCTCGCGGTCGTGTGGGGGACGCCCCTGGGCGGCGCCTTCGCCGGCGATCTCGTGGAAACCATCGGCCGCATAAAACCCAGCGTTGTCGCGGTCGGCACCTATCAGCGAACCCGTAAGCCGGCGGCCGATCTTCTTGGCACGGGCTTCGCCGTTGGCGACGGACTGCACGTGATCACTAGCGGCCATGTCATTCCCCTGGCCCTCGACCACGCGCACCGCGAAACCCTGACCGTGTTCTTACCGGCGGGCGATACCGTGGAGGCCCGCCCGGCGAAACTGGTGGCGGAGGACACGGAGCACGATTTGGCCGTGTTGCGGATTTCGGACGCGCCGCTGCCGGCGCTCGCGCTTGGAGACGATCAGAGCGTGCAGGAAGGCCAGAGTGTGGCCTTTACCGGGTTTCCGGCTGCGCCCGCCTTGGGACTGTATCCGGTGACTCACCGGGGTATTATTTCGGCGGTGACGCCGGCCGCCGTTCCGCCGCCATCGGCGGGATACCTGAACCACCAGATGATCCAGCGTCTGCGGCAAAACTTCACCGTCTTTCAACTAGACGCCACGGCCTATCCCGGAAACAGCGGGAGTCCGCTCTTTGACTCGGAAACCGGGACCGTGATTGGCGTTATCGGTAGTGTGGGCGTCAAGGAAACGAAGGAGAGGGCGCTCCAGGATCCAAGCGGAATTACCTATGCCATTCCCATCCGTTACGCCAAGGAATTGCTGACCGGGATCGAGCGCCGATGAACAGAGGGCGGGTGTGGGCATCCATGTTCATACGGACTTGTTACATTGTCGCAGTAGGACTCGGCGGTGTTGCCGTGGCGGTGGCGACGAGGGGACAGCCCGCCGAGGTCTTGGATCTTCACGAGTTTTTCGAGGAGCGGTGCGGGACCTGCCACGGGCACGCGGGCGCACTGGCTCGCGATGCCTTGACCTTGAAGGACGGTGGGCTTCGCGGCCGTCACGGCGATGTCAGGGCATTCTTGAAGCACCATCACGGTCCCCTTACGGATGACGAGGTCGAGGCGCTCTATCAGATGTTCATGCGCCAGGTGGAGGCGGGCGGCGCTTTCAAGAATCGCTGCGGCATGTGTCACCGGAGTGCCTCGGAACTGGCACGCAAGAGCCTGATCGTTGTCAACGGTGAGCTTGCCGGCCGTTATAGCGGGCAGCGCATCCGTCTCTTTCTGATGGACCACGGCCGCCTAAGCGCGGATGAGGCTGAGTTCTTTTACGATGCCCTGCTGGAGGTGGCGCGGGGCCGGAGATAACCCGCGGTTCTCTCGATCGTCGCATGAATGCTCGCCGGCATTCTACTCTTGAATGCTTGAATGTTGATTGCGCAGCATGGCGCCATAATTGGGTGTTGCCTATGAACAGGCTGATTCAGTGTGTCGCGCTCGGAGTGGCGGCCGCGACTTTGAGTGGGTGCGTTTTTCTCGACGCGAAACGCCAACAAGCGAAGTTCGATGCGTTCTGCACATTGTCTGGAACGGTCGCTTCGGAGCGGGCGTCGGACAAACCGCTTGTCGTGGTGCTGGTTCGCAAGGACGGCGCGGATCCGAATATCAAGGAAAACTGGAGCGTCTTCGATCACTTTGTGCTCGAGCGCAGCGGTCGCCGGGTGTTTCATGCCAAGGCCGGTGAATACGGGCTGGCGGCCTTCGAGGATATCAACAGCAATCTTGTTTACCAGCCGGGCGAGCCGTTTCTCGAGGTCGCGTTGGACGATCTGCTTGTTTGCCGGCCCGGAGGCAAGATCAGCGACGTCGCTCTTACAATACCTGAAAGCGGTCGCCCGCGGATCGACGCGCCTATAGACATCGCCGAAGCAGAAAAATTACCCCGTTTGGGTATCCACGGATGGCTTTAACGTAGTGAATTTGTTACTATTCGATATTAGGAAAAGGGACGATGGTGGGAGTGCGATTGAGAGCTTCTGGCATTCATCGGACGGCGGCGGGAAAATTAGCGGGTGCAAGCGACGACACGACTACCGGGAATTGCTCCTGCCTTTCGAGCGGGTGTTGGATGTTTGGCCGCGGAACGAGACCGGTGGGTGCTATGGCTACCCGTTGGATTGGCCTTCGGAATCGGCATATATTTTGCCATTCCCGTCGAGCCGCCGCTATGGCTAGGTCCCGCGGTTATCGCAGGACTGGTAGTTCTAGCTGCCGTCGCCACGGCCCACGCTGGGCGTAGCCGCGTTTATCTCGTTGCTTCGGGGATGTTTGCCGGATTGATTGCGGTCGGCTTCACCGCGGCCCAATTTCGTACGGCCACCGTGGCTGCGCCGATGCTTGCCAAGAAAATCGGCCCGGTGTCTGTTGTTGGCCATGTATCCGGCGTTGAGGCGTTGGCGAATGGAATCCGGCTGACTCTTGATCGCCCGCGAATCGCGCGTCTCGACCCGAGCCATACCCCTGAGCGGGTACGCGTTCGTCTTCGAGGCAACCAACCGACGATGAGGCCGGGCGATTCGGTACGCGTGTTCGCGGTGCTCGCGCCACCGCCGCCGCCGGCGGTACCCGGGGCGTTTGATTTCCAGCGGCAGTCTTTTTTTGGCGGGCTAGGGGCGGTCGGTTTTGCGATTGGTCCAGCAGAAATAGTAGATGAGGCGCCGGCGCATGGACTGAGAGCTTCCAGACTTTGGATCGCCCGCCTCCGAGGAGACATCGCCGCGCATGTTTACAAACATGTGGATGGCGCCGCGGCCACCGTCATCGTCGCGCTAATGACAGGAGAAAGAGGGGCTATTCCAACACCGGTCATCGAGGCCATTCGCAACTCCGGAATTGCTCACTTGTTGGCCATATCGGGATTGCATATCGGCCTTGTCGCGGGGTTTCTCTTTGTCAGTATTCGATGCGTTCTTGCGTTAATTCCACCGCTGGCAGTCCGTTTTCCAGTCAAAAAGATCGCCGTGATTGCGTCGATTTTCGGTGCAGGGGGTTACATGTTGCTCGCGGGGGCAACGATCCCGAGCCAGCGAGCTTTCCTCATGATTGCGATCGTGCTGATAGCCGTACTGGTAGATCGCAGGGGGATTTCCATGCGATTGGTTGCGTGGGCCGCTACAGTCATTTTGATTTTTCGACCGGAGAGTTTGCTCGGTGCGAGCTTTCAGCTTTCTTTCGCCGCGGTACTCGCTCTGGTGGCCGTATTCGAGGCAATACGCGACGCTCGAAGCTCGGACAGGCGGCCCCTAACGTGGCGAAAGCGAATCCTTCTTTACGTTGGCGGCGTGGCGCTGACGACCCTGGTTGCCGGGGCCGCGACCGCACCGTTCGTAGTTTATCATTTCAATCGCTTTTCCGATTATTGGCTGATCACGAACATGGTGGCGGTGCCCACAACCGCACTTTGGGTCATGCCGTGGACGGTCGTCGCGTTCATACTCATGCCGTTTGGGCTGGAAGCCCTGGCGCTGGCGCCGATAGCGTGGGGTGTCGATCTTGTGATTTGGATAGCCAAAACGGTTTCCAGTTGGCCGGGAGCGGTGAGCTTATTGCCTCCGATGCCGGTTTGGGGATTGATCCTGGTGGCCGTGGGCGGAACGTGGCTGTGTTTGTGGCATGGGCGGTGGCGTTTATGGGGGTTGGCGGCAATCTCGTTTGGCGCCTTGACAACCTATGCGGTGGATCCGCCCGATGTGCTCATCGATGGCCGAGGAAAACTCCTAGCCGTAAAAAGCGAAGATGGAAGGCTAACTGTGTCATCACTCAGGGCCGCGCCCTTTAGCCGCGGTGTTTGGTTGCGGCGCGTCGGACAGGACGAAAACACCTTGCCATGGCCGCGGTACGGCCCCAGCCCCGATGGACGACTGAATTGCGATCTTCTTGGTTGTATTTATCATTCGGACGGTTCGGTCGTCGCCCTTGTGAGCAGGCCGGAAGCGCTACTAGAGGATTGCCAGATTGCCGATGTGATCGTGAGTACGGTGCCCGTTGGTGGCGGCTGTCCAGCTCCGCACACAATTATTGATCGCTTTGATCTTTGGCGAAATGGCACCCACGCCCTCTGGCTGAAGGATGGGCGCGTACGGGTCGAGAGCGTGAATGGCACGCGCGGAGCCCGCCCCTGGGTACTTCGTCCCGCCTCATGAGTCACGGATCAGTACTTTCGCATCAGTCCAACGAGGCGGCCTTGCACTTTCACCTGATCCGGGCCGCAAATGCGGGTTTCATAGGATGCATTGGCGGGCTCGAGCGCAATTGATTGGCCGCGCCTTCGTAACCGCTTCAAAGTAACTTCTTCATTGTCTACAAGCGCCACAACGATGGAGCCGTTCTCGGCGATGTCGGTTCGCTGAATGATTGCCGTGTCGCCATCGTAAATACCGGCCTCCATCATGGAGTCGCCATCGACCTCAAGTGCATAATGTTCGCCTTTGTCCAACAAAAAAACCGGAACTTCGATAGTTGCCGTCTGATCACGCAATGCTTCAATTGGGGTGCCGGCGGCTATGCGGCCATATATCGGCAATTCAACGGCGGGCGACGACGCAGTGCGGTGATTCGAATTCTTAAAATCAGCCTTGATGACATTTGGGGCGAGCGATTTGTGTGTTTGGTTTCCCATTGAACCTTCATTCTTGCCCAAGCTTGACGGGACTCTAAGGACCTCAAGCGCCCGGGCGCGGTGGGGAAGGCGCCTGACAAAACCCCGCTCTTCAAGACCCGTAATCAGGCGATGAATGCCCGATTTGGATCTTAACCCTAGTGCGTCCTTCATCTCATCGAAGGAAGGCGAAATTCCTGCCTCATGTAACCGAAGATTAATAAATTCCAGCAGTTCATATTGTTTCTTTGTGAGCATACGCTTACCCCTTGGAGTTTCTCGTTCGTTTTGCCAGCGCCCGGTGTGCGGCGAGTTGGTGTACCCGATTTCAATCAACGCGCTTGAGTCGCAGAGTTAGAACAAAACACAAACACGTCGAACGTTCTAGTTTGGTTCTTGATCGGCGTCAAGCGTCTTAATGGCCGTGGCTGATGATAAAAGAGAGCTTCACAGGGATACGGTGCCATGTTTTAACGAGAGGTATTCAATTGGGTCACCGCTGACCGCGGGCGGAGCGTGAGGTAGGCGTATGATAAGGCAATCAGCATGGGCAAAGGCAGCGAGCATTGAGCTGTCTTGTTTCCCCAGGGGCGTTGCCAATTTCCCTTCAGCCTCGTCGCGGGATAATCGTGCTCGGAGATAGTCCTGCCGTTCGTCATTGCGAGGAAGGTCCGCGTTCAGGCGGGCCGTTGGCAGTTTGAGGACCTTTGGAGCAATACCTAACATGAGCTCAATCGCCGGTCGTAAAAACACTGCGGTCGCGACGCCCACTGAGACGGGATTCCCGGGGAAGCCTAGCACCGGAATCGCTCCCAACCGACCAAACATCACGGGTTTTCCGGGACGCATTGCGACCTTATGGAACAAGACTTGGAAACCGAGATCCTTCAAGACAGTGAGAACGAGGTCGTGATCGCCCACCGAAGCGCCTCCCACCGTGACCAGCAAATCAATCCCATTTGCGCCCCCGAGCTTTGCCGCCAGCGAGGACTCGGTGTCTTGGGCAATGCCAAGATTTACGGGCACGCCGCCGAGCGCGGTGATGGATGCGGCTAAAGCCGCACTGTTCGAGTTGACGATTTGGTTGGGACCGAGGGGTGTTCCAGGGAGGACAATTTCGTTCCCGGTGGCCAAAAAAGCGACACGTGGCTTTCTATAAACGCTGATCCACGGCGCGTTCATGGCCGCGGCCACTCCAATATCCCTTGCCGTTAACAACCGGCCAGTCTTCAGGAGCACTTGGCCGGTACTAAAATCTAGGCCAGCCGCACGGATCCATTTATTGGGCGCGGGCATTTTGAGGATTGTAAGGTCGTCGCCGCTCCGGCGTGTATCTTCCTGAATGACGATCGAATCCGCGCCTTCGGGTACCGCGGCGCCGGTCGAAATGCGTACGGCTTGGCCCGTTTCAACGATGCCGTCGAAAGCGGCGCCGGCGGCCGATTCTCCGACAATGTTCAGTTGTGCCGGAACTTTGTCGACATCTTGACTGCGAACCGCATAACCGTCCATTGCCGAGACATCGGTTGGGGGCTGCGTTACCCGCGAGGCCACGTCCTCCGCCAGTACACGCCCGAGCGCCAATGAAATCTCCAACAGTTCGGTAGACAGGGGCTTGAGAGAGGAAGTCATCACCGAAAGGGCTTCGGCAACCGGGATCATTGGGACTTCCTCATCATGACGCATCGAAGGTGCCTGACTTGCCCCCGGATTTATGAACGAGGCGCAAGTCCGTTATCCGTATGCTTCGGTCGACCGCTTTGCACATGTCGTAGATTGTCAGGGACGCCACCGCGGCGGCCGTCAGAGATTCCATCTCGACCCCCGTGCGTGCTGTAACTCGGCATGTGGCGGTTACATGAACACAATTTCTCGCGGTGTCGCAATTCAGGGAAACGGTTGCCGAAGACAGACTTAGGGGATGACAAAGCGGAATGAGATCCGGCGTCCGTTTCGCTCCCATTATTCCCGCGAGTTGGGCCACGCCGAGCACGTCCCCCTTCTTTATGCGACCGTCGACGATCAATTTCATCGTTGTGGGTTGAACGAAGACGAGGGCTTCGGCGGTCGCGACGCGTTCCGTCACGTCCTTGTTGGAGACGTCAACCATGATCGCGTTGCCCTCGGCATCGAAATGAGTAAGATTCGCCACGTGGAGCCATCCTTCTTAGATCAATTGCCGTGCTCTCAAAACTTAGAATTTAACCGCGTTGAAGAAGTGCGCGAGTGGCGGCCTCCACATCGAATTCGCGCATTAATGACTCACCAATGAGAAAGCATCGGACTCCCAAAGCGGCCATCCGGGCAAGATCGGATGGAGTCGACAATCCACTTTCGCTCACCAAAAGGCAGTCCTCGGAGACCCCGCGTGCAAGGTCTTCTGTTGTACGGAGGTCAACTTCCAGGGTCTTCAAGTTCCGATTGTTGATACCGATCAATGATGCGCCCAGCTCCGCTGCACGAGTAATTTCACTGCGATTATGCACTTCAACGAGCACGTCCATGCCAAGCTCGGCCGCCGCGGAAGCGAGTTCTCCGGCTCGACTGTTGTCCAGCGCAGCCAGAATGAGAAGCACACAATCAGCGCCAATGGACCTGCTTTCCACGACCTGATAAGGATCCAAAATAAAATCCTTGCGCAAGACGGGCAATCTCACGGCGTTCCTCGCCGCGCTGAGATACGAATTCTTGCCCTGGAAGTACGGAAAGTCAGTAAGCACGGACAAGCAAGTTGCGCCCCCGGTGGCATAAGCGGCCGCCAAGGCGACAGGATCAAAGTCGTCGCGGATCACGCCCTTGGAGGGCGAGGCGCGTTTGATTTCCGCGATCAACCCGTAATCGCCAGCGGCAGTGGCCTCCCTTAGTCGAACGGAAAATCCGCGAGGAGGGGTTGCGCTTTGAACCGCGGCGTAAAGTTCAGACAGAGGGTAAAGGCGTTTTCGCTCCCGCAGATATTCACGTTTGTCGGCACAAATTTTGTCGAGAATGTTGCTCATTTGGCAAGCTAGAGAGCAATGTTTGTTATTTCGATCAGCTTGTCCAGGGTAGCCTTCGCCCGCCCGGAATCAATCGCGGCGGCAGCCTTGGCGGTACCGTCCAACAGAGTATTGACCTTTCCGGCAACAATCAGTGCCGCGCCGGCATTGAAGATTGTTGCGTCTCGAAAAGCGTTTTTGGCCCCACCCAACAATGCGAGCATTGCCGCCGCATTGGTTTCGGCGTCGCCTCCTTTGAGATCCAGTGGTTGAGCTCTGGGGAGATTGGCGTCTTCAGGAACAACCTCAAACGTTTTGATCGTTCCCTTTTTCAGTTCGGCGACGTAGGTCGGCCCCGTTGTGCTGAGTTCATCCAACCCATCGGCGCCGTGAACGACCCAAGCATGTTCGGTTCCAAGCTTGCCAAGGACCTCCGCCATGGGCTCGATCCATTCGCGAGCAAATACCCCGGTGAATTGCCGCTTCACTCCAGCGGGATTAGACAGAGGCCCGAGTATATTGAAGACAGTGCGGGTCCCGATTTCTACTCTTGGTCCGGCGACGTGGCGCATGGCGGCATGATGTCGGGGGGCCATTAGAAAACCAATTCCAGCCTCTTCGATCGCTCTCTCAACGAGAGACATGTCGGCGTCGATTTTCACCCCTAGGTACGCCAACACGTCGGCCGAGCCGCACTTGGATGAGAGTGCCCGGTTACCATGTTTCGCCACCGGAACCCCCGTGGCGGCGACAACCAAGGCGGCCGCCGTCGATATATTATAGGTTCCTGCCGCGTCCCCTCCCGTTCCAACGATGTCAATCGCGCCCGGGGGGGCCGAAATGTGCAATGCCTTTTCGCGCATTGCGCGGACAGCACCACTTAGTTCTTCAACCGTTTCTCCCCTGACGCGAAGTGCTAACAAAAAGGCGCCAATTTGAGCCGGGGTGGCGTCGCCGGACATGATAATATCAAAGGCGTTCCTCGCTTCGGACTCACGGAGAGCATTTCCTCCCGCGACTTTGGCCAGCAGCGTCTTCATCCTCTCTTGAGCGTCCATCAAGCCCCACTCCTGCTGTTCGCGGCAACTTCGAGGAAATTCCGCAGGAGTGCATGCCCGTGCTCGGTCGCGATGCTCTCTGGATGGAATTGCACGCCGAATATTGGCAGTTCTCTATGCTCAAGCCCTTGAATCACCCCATCCTCGCTCTCGGCCGTCACGCGAAGGCAACTTGGGAAGCTATCACGGGCGACCATCAGAGAGTGATAACGGTTGGCGACAAACGGGCTGGACAACCCGCGCAACACTCCCGCGCCCTGGTGTGCAATGGCGCTAACCTTACCGTGCATCGGAACTGGCGCGCGTACGACCCGTCCTCCAAACGCTTGACCGATGCTCTGATGACCCAGACAAACGCCCAAAACGGGAAAGTGGCCTGTAGCTCTGCGAATGAGCTCCACGGAAATTCCGGCTCGATCCGGGTCACAAGGTCCGGGAGAAATAACGATTCCTGCTGGGTTCAGCGCCACCGCTTCATCAACAGTCAAGACATCATTACGTATAACCTGTACGTCTGCTCCTAATTCACTCAGATAGTGAAATAAATTATAAGTAAAACTATCATAGTTGTCTACCAAGAGAAACATTTTTAAGATTTCAAAACCTTTTATTGCAAAATTCAAAAATATAGCGTTGTCAACAAAAAGCTTTTTTGTCTTTCTGACGCATTACGCGAATTGTCCATTAGCATAAGTGGGCGTTGGGTACGTATGTACTCTAGTGCATTGGAGGCCGATCGCGATGTCAAGCGGCGTCAGTGTGAATGCGTTTCACTGCGCGACGCCGCTTTCTTTATAGAAAATCTTGGTTTCAAAGTCTGCCTTCAGCCTGAAGTTTCGATCGCAACCGCTTGTCCCAGATTTCCTGGTTGCGACGCGCATCAATCACATAGGCTGTTCGGCGAAGAATCCACATAGCCAGGCGACTTGCCAAGAGGCCTTTGCGAGTCATGGGGCGCTCAACATCGATGAGGAGAACCACGCGCTCCTCGTCCGTATCGTTGTGGACTTCATGCGGGAAAGTGTCGTCAAACATAAAAGCACGACCTTCCTCCCATACGCAGGTGTTTCCACTGACATCCATGAAACACTTTTCCCGTTCCTTGGGGACTATGAGCCCCAGGTGACATCGAACGAAACCCTTCGTCACACCTTTATGTCTTGGAACATGTTTTCCCGGAGCCAGTATCGAAAAAAACGCTGTTTTTAAATTAGGAATATTTTCCAAAACGGCAGTTGTCTTGAGGCACAGCGCACAATTCAACTCCGAGCGATAACCGAAACCAAAAAGAGCAAAGGTTTTCCACATATCGTCAGGAGAAATCTTGTACTGGTCTGGAGAAAGATCTTGAAAGCGAGGTATATCATCTCTGTATTTGAGAATATCGTTGAGTTCTGATCGGATCTCCCGCCAATTGTTTTCAAGGATTTTCGTCCAAGGAAATAGCGTAGAGTCCAATATTGGCTCGTTGGGGATAAGAGACTGCTCCGCCATGAACCGATCGAATTTCCGGAGAAGGGGCTTACCATAATTTCTCACATACTTCCGCCGGACGGATTTAAAGGTGTCCATACTGGCTGCGGCGCCCATGGTTGTATCTTCCCTCTCGTCTCGATGTTATTTCAAAAAGGCTTATATCTGAGCGTCCGGTAATTCGAAATGTGGTGACAGGGGCAGTCCGATGACGTAGAACATAATGCGAACATTTTGATCGAAGGGCCCGCCGTGACCGACTTTCCCCGTTCGCTTCCGGAGTTTCAGCGCCGCTTTCCCGACGAAGCCGCTTGTGACGAATACCTTGCCGCGGTGCGCTGGCCGGACGGCTTCCGGTGTCCGGCGTGCGACGGGGCCAAGGCCTGGCGCCTGTCGACCAAGCCGTTCACCTGGGAGTGCGCGGGTTGCGGCAAGCAGACGTCGGTCACCGCCGGGACGGTGATGCGCCGCGCCAAACTCGGCCTCACGATCTGGTTCTGGGCCGCCTATCTGATGGCGACCCATTCCAACGGCATCTCGGCCGCGCAACCGCGAATGCAGCTCGCGATCGGCTCCTACAAGACGGCATGGTTGCCGTGCGCCAAGCTCCGCCGGGCAATGGCCGACCCCAAACGCAGTCCATTGGCGGGCCTGGTCGAAGCCGACGAGACCACGATCCCGTTTCGGACCAAGGAAGACACCGTTGCCGGCGGAGGATGACGCAGCCCACGGGGCAAGATGGCGGTGATCGGCGCGGTCGAAATCGTCGGCGACGGCCCGGGCCGCCTTCGCCTCGCCCCCATCGCCGCCTATTCCGCCGAAAGGATCCGCGCCTTCGTCGCCGCCAACATCGCTTGCGGCGCGACCCTCAAAACCGACGGGTGGGCCTCCTCTCCCGGCACTCCCGAGGTCGATCACGATCCCCATGTCATCTGCGCCATGGCCGCCCACGTCGTCTTGCCGTGGGCCCATCGCGTCTTCGCCCGCACCAAGACGCGAAGCGTCAGCCTCAAACGCTGGGCCTTGGGCGTCTATCATGGTCTCCGCCGCAACCATCTCAAATCCTATCTCGACGAGTTCGTCTTTCGCTTCATCCGTCGCCGCACCCACCACGCCGCCTTCCGCTCGCTGCTCGGTATCGGCACTCGAGCAAAACCCATCACCTACAAATGTTGATCTCGCCGGAAACAGCGGGATAAGCCATATTTCAAAAAAAGCGTCAAATGATTTGCTGAGCGTTTCCAATCCCGCCGGGCTACCGAACTTGCCTAAATCGAAGATTTTTGAGGATTCGAGGAGTTTTGCATTTTTCGTTTCTGCTTGCCGAGCCGAACCTTTTTCCGCTTTTTGTCCCGTCTAGTAAAGAGGCTATCGTACATGCTCGAAGGGAGGAGGCGGCCAACCCATACCATGGCCACTAACGCAGCCGGGAACGCATAGCGACTCTTGCGTAACATTATGGCACGGACTATTCGATACGTTGCGTCTTCGAGCTCCATTTCGAAAGGCCGCTTTTTGTTGCTCAGTGGGTTGGTCCGTACAAACCCAGGCAATAATAGCGTTACGTCGATACCGCGAGGCCTGAGATCTATCCGGAGACTTTCCATCATATTGGCGATCGCGGCTTTGGCGGCAGAGTAGCCGGCAGCTCCAGGAAGTCCCCGGTACGACGCGAGACTACCAGTTGCAACAATATGGCCCGAGCTTCGGTCCAACATTCCCGGCAGTATGGCTTCAATACAATTCGAGGCTGCAACAACGTTTAGTGTCATCACTTCGCTGATATGCGAAGCGCGGAAATTGTCCACAAATGTTTGTTCACCACCTCCAACATTTGCCACAAGGCGATCTATCGGCCCCAGGGTGGCTTCAACCTGTTTCACGGCAGCGACAACATCGGCGTTTATAGTCACGTCACATTGCACAGCTAACGCTTTTCCTCCAAGACGCTCTATCTCAGCAACTAGGCTATCCAACAAGATCTTTCGACGGGCGATGACGGCCACCAAATCCCCTTCGGCGGCCAGGCGTTTTGCGACGCTCCGTCCAATGCCGGAGGAAGCCCCCGTGATAAATGTTACGGTCATTGCTGACCAATCCAGGTTATCACCGGAGGCGAAGTGTGAGATGGCGAACGCAATTCGCTTTCGCGCAGGCGAGTTTGTTTGTAACGCATGACCGTCGGCAACCGAATTTTTTGCTGACCCGTGGAAACGTTTCGGACCCGCGAAGCTGTCTTATTGGCGCTAATCGCCATCGAAAAACCTGCCGGCTTCCTCCGCTGCACGCAGAATCGCGCGAGCTTTGTTTCGACTTTCCTGGTACTCGAGTTCAGGAACGCTGTCAGCCACAACACCACCGCCCGCCTGCACAAAAAGCTGTCCATCCTTGACAATGGCGGTCCGCAACGCAATGCAAGTGTCCATGTCACCGTTCGCGCCTATGTAACCGATACAGCCGCCATAAATACCACGCCGTTCCGGTTCCAGTTCATCTATGATTTCCATCGCCCGAACCTTGGGAGCGCCAGACACCGTGCCAGCGGGGAATCCAGCGATAAGTGCGCTAATGGCGTCGTACTTGGGGTCTATTTCACCTTCTACGTTTGAAACAATGTGCATAACGTGTGAATAGCGCTCAATGACCATCTGTTCGGTAACCCGCACCGTGCCGACCTTAGCAACGCGACCAACGTCGTTACGGCCAAGATCTAGGAGCATGAGATGTTCAGCACGTTCCTTCGGGTCAGCCAGAAGTTCCTCCGCGAGTGCTTGGTCTTCCTCGGTCGTATTTCCTCGAGTCCTCGTTCCCGCAATCGGGCGGATGGTGACCTTG
This sequence comes from uncultured Alphaproteobacteria bacterium, assembly GCA_963771545.1. GTDB lineage: Bacteria > Pseudomonadota > Alphaproteobacteria > Rhodospirillales > Defluviicoccaceae > CAKZLS01. The sequence goes on along the minus strand of CAVYTX010000002.1, from coordinate 1,141,910 downwards.
CCATTGCGCATCCGAACCATAATCTCCGGGCTTGAGCCGACGACGGCGAATTCACCAAAATCAAGAAAAAATAGAAAAGGCGATGGATTAAGGCGCCGCAGAGCACGGTAGAGCGAGAATGGGGGCAACTTGAATGGAACGTTGAATTGCTGTGATGGCACAACTTGGAAGATGTCCCCCGCGACAATGTACTCTTTGGCGGTTTGGACGATCTCATGATATCGCTCCCGGCTGATGTTGGAAGTCGGCACTGCTGGTGGTTCGGGTTTTGTCCTCGCTGACTTGCGGGCGCGGAGATTGCGTTCAAGTTCAGTGACGGTGTCGGCAACGCGTTTGCGGGCATGGTCATAAGCCACATCGGCGCGGATGTCCTTGTTGTGCCATACAGGCGTGATCACTGTGATTTTGTCCTCGACATTATCGAACACAGCAACCACGGTTGGTCTGATGAAGAGGCCATCGGGCAACCCGAGAACGTCCGGGTTCGCGTCTGGCAGCTTCTCCATGAGCCGAACCATATCGTAACCGAGGTATCCGGCCAATCCCGCGGCCATCGGCGGTAATCGAGGAGGCAGGTTAACCTTGCATTCGGCGATTAGGGCCCTCAATGATGCCAATGCGCCGGATATTTCTCCTACCGGGCACGGAAAAAACGCACTGGTATTGGATAAGGCCTGACGGTTGATTTCCGCTCGATTTCCGAAACAACGCCAGATCAGATCGGGCTTGAGCCCGATGAAGGAGTATCGGCCCCGAAATGTCCCCCCTTCCACCGACTCCAATAGAAAGCTGAACGGACGTCCGTCCGCCACCTTCAACATTGCCGATACAGGCGTTTCCAAATCGCTGACCAGCTCTGCCCATACTACTTGGGGTCGGCCTCGACGGTACGCTTCCTCGACTTGGGAAAGTGGTGGCTCAACCGGTATCGGATTCATGAGGGTATAAGCTAAAAAAGCTGATCAACGGCTTTATTGTTAATTTCAACGGGGTGGTCATTGGTGAGCGCCTGTGTCAACTGTGATAGCAGGTCGTCTTTAACGGTATTTTCCATATCCTGAGTGAGAGCGATAAACCTCTGAGGATCAGATGCCGCGTCTGCAACAATCACCTTTTCTATGCGCGCCACAAATGAAGTATTCTTGCCCTTAACAACAAACAGCTTTCCAGGTTCGGCTTGGAATGCCGAATTGATCAGGTTCATGTCCAGATCTTCCTCAACTCCCTCGCCTGAACGAGCTACGGGAGATGCAGTGCTCACTTTCAGTCCATGTTCCGCGGCCACCTCGGAAAGCGGGGTTCCTTGCTCGGTCTTGAGAACGATCGCATGAGCCGTAGTCTCCGCGGCTTTGCTACGTTCGGCGGCGGTCCAAGCCGCTTCAACCTCTTTTCGCGCTATCTCGAAAGGCTTCGGTGCTGACGGTGTAACTTTTTCGACCCGGACAACGAAATAGCTGCCGTCTTCATCTGCTTCAATTAGCGAACTTTCCGAGTTTTCGTTTATGATAAATGCGGTATCGACAAAACCACTCGGTAAATCTGGAACTGGTTCGCCTTTGGAATTCAATCCATTGCGATCAAGTGCCTCAATCCGAAGCAGCTTGGTATCTATCTTCGCAGCCGCCTCCTCCAACGTCGCGCCTCCCCCCAATGCATCTTCCAAGCGGTCGGAGAGTTCAATCAAGGCATCGACCGCTTTGCCAGCGGCGAGCTCCTCTTTCAGTTGATCTCTCGCCTCATCGAAGCTTTTCCGTTGGGCAGGGTAAATTGAAGTGACTCTAAGCAGATGCCAACCGAGTGGGCTTTTCGCCGGTTGCGACACACCACCCTTGGGTAGATCGAAAGCAACATCAGCTAATTCCGGTAGACTTTGTTCGCGGGTGATGGTTCCCAACTGAACGGCATCCGGGTCTAATCCGGCCTCTTCTTTTGCCACAATCGCGAAATCCGTTCCGTTCGAGATGCGGTCGTAGGCCCGGCGGGCACCTACTTCGTCTTTGAAAAAGATTTGCTCGAGAGTACGACGTTCAGGTTCGTTGAATTCCTCGGATCTATCGTGAAAAGCCGTTTCCAATTCTTGTTCGGTGATCGCTATCTCCGAAGTGAAATCCTTGGGACGTAATGCGATTGCGGTTACCGATCGATATTCGGGTGCGGAAAAAAGGGATGCATTTTCGTTATAAAATTCCCGCAATGCCGTTTCACTCGCATCCTCGAGTTGGGTCATCGCCTCGTTTTCGATCCGCACATATGAAATAACCCGCTTCTCATTTCGATACCGGTAGATCTCATCTACCAAGAGCCGCGGAGCGACGGCTCCCGCCAAGGCACTCCGCACAAGTTGCCGTCGAACGATGTCGCCCCTCACCGATTCCAGATAACCGGCCTCGGTTAACCCGCTATTCCGGATCAGTAGATCGAACACTTGCTTGTCAAATCGGCCCTGCTGGTTCTGAAACGCAGGATTCGCCTGGACGGTTTGACGCACGATATTGTCGCTGACGACTACTCCTAAATCGGCCGCCCCGAGATCCAGCAGAGAGCGATTTACGACCTGCTGCAAAGAATGCCGGGGGAGCCCAAGAGCGCGCGCCTGTTCCCGGTCGACGGTGTCGCCGAGAACCTGTCGAAGGCGGCGAAGTTCGTTTTGATATTCGTCGAGCAAAGTCTGTTGTGGAATGACCACCGTGCCGACTTTCGCCGCCCAATCGTTTCGAGAATTGGGACTAATCACATCGCCAATTCCCCAAAGCCCGAAACTGAGAACGAGCAACAGAAACAGCAGCTTTACGACGAAAGAGGCGGAACGCTTGCGAATGGCTTCGAGCATGATTGATTTGGCTAGGAGGTTCTTTTGTGAACGCGGAACAGGGCCACGGCCTGATTTGGGGGGCATCATAGAAATGCCGACCAAACCTAGCAAGCGGCAAACACCAACAGTCGCCGCCTGTTGCCTCGATGTGGTTGGAATTTGATCGGAGACCGCATTCCGATCTGCGCCTTCCTGTCGCCAATGGGTGATGCTTTTGGTTCGCTCTTTTAGTGAGGTACGTATTGGACCTCTCTCATCGCTATGCTAAAGAGACCCAAACTAAAGCTTTGTTGATCGGGTTTGATCCATCTGGGGTACAGGGAGAAGATTATGGCCAGACGAGTTTTGATCGCCGGCAATTGGAAAATGAACGGATTGAAGGCCGACGGCCTGTCTCTTGCGTCCGATGTTGCGTCACGCATGAAGTCTGAATCATCGCCGAATTTTGACATGCTCGTCTGTCCAGCGGCTACGCTGATTGCAGAGGTTGTTGAAACGGTCGCGGGCAGTGGGGTTGCCGTGGGAGGACAAGACTGTCATATGCAGGAGAAGGGAGCGCACACTGGAGACATTAGCGCCTGGATGCTCAAAGACCTAGGGTGCACTTACGTCATTGTCGGCCACTCCGAACGGAGGACGGATCACGGCGAGACGGATGCCGTCGTAAAGGCCAAGGCGGAGGCTGCATTGGTGGCCGGTCTTACCGCGATTGTCTGCGTCGGTGAAACTTTGGAAGAGCGAGACGCGGGAAAGACCCTTGAAGTCAATCGGCGGCAAGTGCAGGGTTCGCTTCCCGATGGGGCAACGAGTGCGAACACGGTGATCGCCTATGAACCAGTCTGGGCAATCGGGACTGGGCGAACCGCGACCAAAGAGCAAGCCCAAGAGGTGCACAAGATGATTCGTGGCGAATTGGCTGCTCAGATTGGCCAAGCGAACGCAGACTCTATGCGCATTTTGTATGGCGGCTCCATGAATCCGAAGAATGCCGTCGAGCTTCTGGCGCAACCAGATATCGACGGGGGGTTAATCGGTGGCGCGGCCCTGAAGGCTGAAGATTTCTGGACAGTCGCCCAGAGTTGTCCGTAACTCATAGATAAATCGATCGGTCGGTCTGATGATTACTGTGATCCTTGTGATCCACCTGCTAATTGCCGCGGGACTTGTCGGCGTGGTTCTGATCCAACGAAGTGAAGGAGGGGCGCTTGGAATTGGTGGCGGTGGTGGGATGAGCGGGTTTTTGACGGGGAGGAGCACCGCAAACTTGCTGACAAGAACCACGGCCATACTCGCTACTCTATTCATTCTTACGAGCTTGGTGTTGGCCAAGTTGGCGAGTGGCGATCGAATGTCGCAGTCAATCCTTGACCAACCTCCGGCGGCGGTCAAAGAAATCCCCGCTGAACCGAAAGAGCCAAGCGCTCCCCTGGCCCGGTAGGAATTCTAGAAAAGGCGCCAACACTTAGAAAGTCATGGGAAGGCGGCGATCGCCGCCTTCTAGCGTTTTGAGCGGGCGAGCGGTTGTCCGGTCGCCACGGTTGAATGGTATAGATTTGAGTCCATGATCCGGTTCATCTTTATCACCGGCGGCGTGGTTTCTTCCCTTGGCAAGGGTCTTGCGTCGGCGGCCTTGGGGGCGCTCCTTCAAGCGCGTGGATTTAAGGTTCGACTGCGCAAATTGGATCCGTACATCAACGTCGATCCCGGAACGATGAGCCCATATCAACACGGTGAAGTGTTCGTCACCGATGATGGCGCGGAGACCGATCTCGATCTCGGGCACTATGAGAGATTTACAGGCGTTCCGGCGCGAAAAAGCGACAATGTCACGACAGGTCGAAATCTATTCGGATGTCATTGCCAGGGAGCGGCACGGCGACTATCTGGGCGCCACGATTCAGGTAATTCCTCACGTTACCGATGCAATTAAGCAATTCGTTCTCAATGACCTCTCCGATGAGGATTTCGTTCTCTGTGAGATCGGCGGTACCGTGGGTGATATCGAAAGCCTGCCATTCTTGGAGGCTATACGCCAGTTGGGAAACGAATTGGGGCGACAGCGGGTCATGTACATACATGTCACCCTTATTCCTTACCTTCCAGCGGCCGGTGAGTTGAAAACGAAACCAACTCAGCATTCCGTCAAAGAACTCCTTAGTGTCGGGATTCAGCCGGATCTCCTTTTATGCCGCTCCGATCGATCAATTCCGGAAGCCGAACGTCGCAAAATCGCATTATTCTGTAATGTTCGAAACGAAGCAGTGATATCGGCTTTGGATGTAAGTTCGATCTATGCCGTACCCATAAGTTATCACGATCAAGGCTTGGACGACGAAGTGTGCTCGCACTTCGGACTGTCTGCTCCATCGCCGGACCTGGGCAAGTGGCTTGATATTGTGGATCGCTATACGAAGCCCGAGGGTGAGGTCGCCATCTCCGTGGTTGGGAAGTACACCGGATTGCTCGATGCCTATAAATCGTTGGCTGAAGCGTTGACCCACGGGGGAATTGCCAACCACGTTCGCGTCAACATCAACTGGATCAACTCCGAGGTTTTTGAGGCGAGCGACACCCTTCATGTGCTGGAAGGTGTTCATGGTATCCTTATTCCCGGAGGCTTTGGTGAGAGAGGCGCAAGGGGGAAAATCGAGGCGGCGCGCTTTGCCCGGGAGCGCGACGTGCCCTATTTTGGGATCTGTTTCGGCATGCAGATGGCGGTGGTCGAGGCCGCTCAAAATTTGGCGGGGATACCGGAAGCGGGTTCGACGGAGTTTGGTCCGTGCGAGGCGCCTGTCGTCGGTCTCATGACGGAATGGATGCGTGGCAGAATGCTTGAATCTCGTGAGGAGAACGGTGATATGGGAGGCACGATGCGCCTTGGAGCGTACGAATGCGTGCTAAAAGAAGAAAGTCGTGCCCGGAAAATTTATGATGCCGACAGGATCAGCGAGCGACACCGGCATCGATATGAGGTCAACGGCAACTATATTGGAATTCTTGAAAGATGTGGTCTTGTATTTTCGGGGATGTCTCCCGACGGGCTGCTGCCGGAAGTCGTTGAGATCCCTGATCACCCGTGGTTTATCGGAGTGCAATTTCATCCGGAGTTGAAATCAAAGCCTTTCGATCCGCATCCATTGTTTACGTCTTTTATCCGTGCGGCAGTTGAGCAATCGCGGCTCGTTTAGAAGCATGATTGTACAAAGGCCAAAACCCGCTCAGAAATCGTAAGTTGACAGAGGCGACATTCTAATGGCCCAGCAGCACCACGTTTCCGTTGCGCAACTCACGCTCGGCAATGACATGCCGCTCACTTTAATTGCCGGTCCGTGTGTCATGGAGAGCCGCGGTCATGCGTTGGAAACCGCCCACGCCCTTGCCGAGATCGCGAACAGGCTCGGGATTGGATTGATCTATAAGACGTCTTACGACAAGGCCAATCGCACAAGTTTGGATGGAGGGCGCGGTGTCGGAATGGAATCGGCGCTGCCAGTATTCGCGGAAATCCGAGAGTCCGTGGGGTTGCCAGTGCTGACCGACGTGCATGCGCCGGCGCACTGCGCGCTTGTCGCCGAAGTCGTTGATGTGCTTCAAATTCCCGCGTTCCTGTGTCGGCAAACGGACCTCCTGGTGGCGGCGGCGGCCACTGGCCGGGCCGTCAATGTAAAAAAGGGCCAGTTCCTTGCTCCCTGGGATATGGCCAATGTAGTGGAAAAGCTGCGGCGTTCCGGCAACGACGCCATCTTGGTGTGTGAGCGCGGGGCAAGCTTTGGTTACAACACGCTTGTCAGCGACATGCGGGCATTGCCAATCTTGGCTCGGACCGGCTGTCCCGTCGTGTTCGATGCGACTCATTCAGTGCAGCAACCCGGTGGCCAGGGAACTGCATCGGGTGGCCAAAGAGAGTTTGCTCCTGTTTTGGCGCGCGCGGCGGTGGCTGTTGGCGTCGCGGCGGTATTCATCGAGACCCACCCCGATCCGGATCATGCCCCTAGCGATGGCCCGAATATGATCTCATTTCACCAGCTCCCCGATGTGGTGGAGGACCTTCTCGAATTTGACCGCCTCGCGAAAGCAAGACCCGTACAGCTATAGCGGAATTACTCACCGCCGTCTGAGACTTTGAAAAGGTCGCGTGCTTGCCACGAATAGGGGATGAGGGTATGTGTTTTTTGCCGGGTGTTCGCCGAGGCCTATATTTACAGCTTAAAGTGGTACACCTAAAACCAATTGCGGCCTAGGGGAGAGGAGCTACTATTATATGAGTGCCATCATTGATGTTACAGCACGGGAAATTGTTGATAGCCGCGGCAATCCGACGGTTGAGGTTGATGTCGCCTTGGAGAGCGGAGCTATCGGAAGAGCCGCGGTACCGTCCGGGGCCTCCACCGGGATCCATGAAGCCGTGGAACTCCGCGACGGAGATAATGGACGCTATGGCGGTAAAGGGGTCACTAAAGCTGTTGCGTCGGTCAACGGTGAGATCTTTGACGCGATTGCGGGAATGGAGGCAGCCAATCAAGTGCAGATTGATCAATCAATGATCGATCTCGACGGTACGGCGAACAAAGGCCGGATTGGTGCGAACGCGATACTGGGTGTGAGCTTGGCGATCGCGAAAGCGGCGGCTGAAGAGGCCGATTTGCCTTTGTATCGTTACATCGGAGGAACGCAAGCCCGGGTCCTGCCGGTACCGATGATGAATATCGTTAACGGTGGCGCGCACGCGGACAATCCCATCGACATTCAAGAATTCATGATAATGCCCGTTGGCGCATCGACCATCGCGGATGCCGTCCGCATGGGCGCTGAAGTTTTCCAAGCTCTCAAAAAAGGGCTAAAGGATGCCGGACACAATACCAATGTCGGTGACGAAGGAGGATTTGCTCCGGCGCTGAATAGCGCCGATGAGGCACTTGGGTTTATCATGAAGGCGATTACGGCGGCGGGGTATCGTCCTGGAGACGATGTGTATCTTGCTCTCGACTGCGCGTCCAGCGAGTATTTCAAGGACGGAAAATATGAGCTTGCGGGCGAGAATAAGAAACTGGATGCGCTTGGCAACGCTCAATACCTCGCGGATCTAGTTAACCGTTTCCCGATCGTTTCGATTGAAGACGGAATGTCCGAGGATGACTGGGATGGATGGAAGGTGCTTACGGAAGAATTGGGCGGGAAGGTCCAGTTGGTGGGTGACGATTTGTTTGTGACCAATCCCAAGCGCTTATCGGACGGCATTGGTCGGGGAATTGCGAATTCCATTTTGGTGAAAGTGAATCAAATCGGAACGTTAACGGAAACCCTGGCGGCGGTGGAAATGGCCCATAAAGCCAGCTATACTTCGGTGATCTCACACCGTTCCGGCGAGACCGAAGACGCGACGATCGCCGATATTGCCGTTGCCACGAACGCCGGGCAGATCAAGACCGGATCGTTGAGTCGTTCGGATCGAATCGCGAAATATAATCAGCTGATTCGCATCGAGGAGCAACTTGGATCGGCCGCGATTTTTGCCGGCAGATCCGCATTGCGACAGCTCTGAACGGAGTACGTGGCTTTCTTGCCGTATTTTGGGCGGGTCCTTTGACCCGCCCCTATTTTTTTGATGACTGCCCACGTCAACCCAATAAGATGCTGGAGGATTGATAGAAATCGGGTCAGGGTCGCTCCCAATAAGGCGGAAAGCTAAAGGTAGTTTTTTTTGCTGCTGATTGTGGATAAAGTGCGCGATGGCTCTTGTTGCTGAATTTCGCGCACGTGCGCGCCATGTGCTTGGTCCGGCGATTGGCATTTGTATCGTTAGCTATTTTGTTTATCATGTCATCCATGGTGACCGCGGATTAATCGCTTGGCGAAGTTTGGGACAACGCTTGACGACGGCGGGTGTTGAATTGAACCAGATCCGCGCCGAACGAAACATCCTTGAGCACCGAGTGGGCCTTCTGCGGCCGGACAGTCTGGATCCGGACATGTTGGATGAATGGTCAAGGAGGATCTTGAATTTCGGACATCGTGACGAGACAATCATTTTCGTGAAATCGGCGGGCGACCAATAGTACTAACGGCCGTCACAATGGGTCATTATTAACGACCGTTGGTATAAAGCGTACGTGCTGGGTTTGTCCGCTGAACAGCGTGCATTTGCCGCCCTGGGCCTGCTTCGATTCTGGCGGTCGACCCGAACCGTCTCCAACAAAAGCAACCCCAAGCTTGACGGCAAATCGGAGTCCCTCCATATCCCTTTCATGAGCAACTCCCACAAAGTACGGCATCCGGAGAAGGTTAATCGTCCGGTTAGCCCGTCGCCCCGCAAGCCTCATTGGATTCGGGTAAAGGCGCCAACCACCCAAGGATATGTTGAGACGCGTCGTCTCATGCGGGAACACGGCCTGCATACGGTTTGCGAGGAAGCCGCCTGCCCCAATATCGGGGAATGTTGGGAGCGAAAGCACGCGACCGTAATGATTCTGGGGGACATTTGCACGCGCGCTTGCGCATTCTGCAACGTCGCGACCGGCAAACCTGGCGCGGTCAATCCGTTGGAGCCCGACAATGTCGCGATCACAACCGCGAGCATGGGCTTGCGGCATGTGGTGATTACTTCGGTCGATCGTGACGATCTGGACGACGGGGGCGCTTCTCAATTTGCTCGTTGCATAGAACGGATTCGCCGGATCTCCCCTGAAACGACCATTGAGGTCTTGACTCCCGACTTTCGCGGCAAGAATGGGGCGCTTGAAGCCGTTGTCGACGCGGGGCCCGACGTCCTCAATCATAACTTGGAGACCGTACCTCGGCTTTACCCCACAATTCGGCCCGGGGCGCGTTACTACCAATCGCTCAGGCTCCTTGATCAGGCCAAACACCTGAAACCCGACGTTTTCACCAAATCAGGGATTATGGTGGGGCTCGGCGAAGCGCGTGGAGAGGTTCTGCAGGTCATGGACGACCTGGTGTTGGCGGGGGTTGATTTTCTCACAATCGGCCAATATTTGCAGCCAACCCCCAGGCATGCCGCCGTCGATCAATTCGTGGTTCCCGAGGAATTCGAGGAGTACAAGCGAATCGGCATGATGAAAGGCTTCTTGATGGTGGCGTCGTCTCCTTTGACTCGTTCGTCCTATCACGCCGATAAAGACTTTGAAGCCTTACGAACGGCTCGAAAAGCGGTGCTTGCCAGAGCGTAACTTTTACCTATCCTCCGTGGTATGCCCACTCACGCTGAAAAGCGCACCGTTCCCTACACACCCGAGCAGATCTTCGATCTCGTCGCGGACGTCGAGCGCTATCCCGAATTTCTACCGTGGTGCGTCGCCACTCGCGTGCGGCGACGGCAAGGCCCAAACTCGTTTGTCGCCGATCTTGTTATCGGTTTTAAGGTTTTCCGAGAGCGTTTCACTTCCAGTGTAGATTTGGTCCGACCCAATCGCATTGATGTGGTTTATCGAGAGGGGCCATTCCATCATCTCACCAATCATTGGGTCTTCGAACAGGATGATCGTGGCAACTGCGTGATCGATTTCTATATCGATTTCGAGTTCCGCTCTCGAGCCCTACAGAAAGTGATCGGCTCGCTTTTCAATCAAGCGGTTCAACGGATGGTTGGCGCATTCGAAAAGCGCGCTAGGTCCATTTACGGCGCGGATAGCAGGTAACAAAAGCTTGAGGGGCGTTCTCGCCTTCAGAGTTCACTTGGTTTTTTTGAGAGGTACTGTTGCATCATGGAAAGCGATTGCTCCATGGCCGTAATCCGGACGCTTTCTCGATTTCCCTTTATCACGTTTCCTGTGCAACGCGTCGTGCGTCCCAGTCCCGCAACGGCGATATAAACAAGACCGACGGGTTTGGTTTTTGTTCCGCCGCCCGGGCCGGCGATACCGGTTGTGGCGACGGCGATCTGGGCGGCCGCGTTCGCGAGCGCGCCTTCCGCCATGGCGCAAGCCACCGCTTCGCTGACCGCGCCGTGAGCGGCGAGCGAGGCTTCCGTGACTCCGAGCATTTCGACCTTTGCGGCGTTGTCGTACGTCACGAAGCCCCGATCGAATACATCGGACGAGCCCGGAACGGCGGTAAGGCAGGCGGCAATCAGCCCTCCCGTGCAGGATTCCGCGGTCGCCAGCCGCAGGCTCATCGTCCGGCATCGATCAAGCACGTCTTCCGCTTGGCGAATGTGCCGTTCGGCAAACATGACAGCTCCGGATGATTACCTTCTCAGATCGTCCTCGATTGTAACACCCGATCCCGATCCATCGACCTGCATACGGTAAATTTGCAAACTCTCCAAAATCCTTTGAACGTAGTTGCGGGTTTCCTCGAAAGGGATCTGTTCGATCCAGTCGATCGCTGAATTTACGCTCTCTCGAGCCTGGCCATTGGCATTCATCCACGTGGAGGCCCTCTCCGGCCCGGCGTTGTAAGCGGCCAACGCCAGGACATAAGAGCCGTCAAACCGTTGCAGCAGCCCGCCCATGTACGCTTCGCCAAGCTTTAGATTGTAGGTTGGATCCGTGGTCAGGCGTGATCGGGAGTAGGGGACATTGATCTTGCGGGCCACTTGACTAGCGGTGCCCGGCATCAGCTGCATCAATCCGCGTGCTCCGGCGGGGCTGACCGCATTGGTCCTGAAAGCGCTTTCTTGACGCACCATGGCCAGAACAAGAGGTTTCTCCAACACTGGTATCGACGGCGGGCGAGATTCCGGAGTGGCGATCGATGGATAGCCATCTGTCATCAATGGACGGCCCTTTCTCTCCGCCTGCTTTGAGATCGTAATGGCCAGATCGTGCTGGCCATGTGCATTGGCCAAAGCGGCGGCTAGCGCTTTCCAACCAAGTGAGTCCTCGAGTTCACCGACGCGCAAGACAAAGGGTCTTAGCCGGTTCGTTTGTTTATAGGCCGCCAGAATTTCGACAGCTCGCACCAGTTCATTTTTTTTGAATGCCCTCGCTTCCTCGGGCGTCGGGTGTGGATTTGGAGGCAATCGCAACTTGCCCCCAAGTTTCAGGGTTGCCAGTTGGCCGTAAAAAGTCGTGGGATGTTGGGCTGCGGTTTGGTACCATCGGGCGGCCAGGAGCCGGTCGCCCAATGCGTCTGCCGCGCGTCCCAGCCAGTATGCTCCGCGAGCGCGGCTGATCGGATAACTCACGCCCTTGAACATTTGTTCGAAATGGCTAGCGGCTTGCTTTGGTTCTCCAAGGAACCTTAACGCGATCCAGCCCGACAGCCATTCTGCGTCGGCGAATTCGGCGCCCTCGGTGAGCGCATGGTCCCTGGCGGTGCGATACGCTTCGGACACATATCCTTCCGCCAAGGCCCGCCGGGAGAGAATCGAGCGTTCCCCCCACCACATTTTCGGACGCACCTGGTCTAGGGGATAGGCTTGAAGTGTATTGCGGGCGGCTTCGTTGAACTCCCGCCGCCTCTGCCACCGTAGACGTTCATAGACAAGAGCCGGATCATACCGGCGCGTTTGCGGGACCATGGCGATGGCGGCGTCGGCGCCGGGGGACATGTCACGAAGTCGCATCCGCGCGACGGCGGTCAATCGATCGCCCGGATCGACATGGGGAAACATCCGCCGCGCTTGGTCGCCATCTCCTTCCCACAACAGCCAATCCAGGCGGCGAGAGTGCGCATCTTTCGTCAACAGCGTACCGAACCGTTGAACAAAGTGTTGTTCTTCGGCCGCCGAGAAGTCGCGTTTGATCCATGCATCACGAAGGACTTCTCGGCCCTGAACGTGGTTTCCAACCGCGAGAAGCGCCGTTCCCAATAGCTGGCGGCCTTGGTTGGTCAAGGGCTCGAAGCGTTCAAACCACGATATGACCGCTTCGGGGCGCATTGTCGCGCGCATGGACTCTTCGGCAAGGCGCCGAACCCTTCGTTGCCATGGCCATTCAGGGTTTTCGAGGATGAAGTTGGCTCTATCCTCAAAGGAGGCGTTCGCCGTTGATCGAATAAGGTCGGCCCAGGTTAGCAGGTTTTGGAGCGTCGGATCGCTTATGCCGTTGCCGATTTCCCGGACTTTTAGCCAATCGCCGGCCTTTGCCGCCGCGAACGCGGCCTCGCCTCTTCGAAAGTTCTGTTCCGAAGGCAATGCCGCGAATGCTATTGAAGACGGCAACAGCATGGGACACAGTGCCAATAGGAATATCGTCGCTCTTACCAACACGGACGCCGCACCCTTCCGTCGAATCCGTTGCGCTCTGCATCGTGTTTGTGACATAGAGCGCATTCCTCTCTACCGAAATTGCGCGCGTACCGCTATAGATGTTCGCGATCTCACCCGCGAGCGTCCCGAAAAAGGTGCGGCCCTTGCAAACCGCGTATCCATCGGTATGGTTCAGGCGAGTCAACGGGGGGCAATACCCGCGATCACAATGGGTTATTGTCAATGATCGTTGGTGTAAGGAGGCATTAACATGTTTAAGGGCTCGATTGTCGCCCTGATCACTCCGTTCAGAAGCGGCGTGTTTGACGAGGCCGCATACCGCGCGCTGATCGAGTGGCATGTGGAGCAGGGTACCGAGGGCTTGGTTCCATGCGGAACGACCGGTGAGTCGCCCACGTTGAGCCATGCCGAGCATAAGCAAGTGGTGGAGGTTTGTATCGACGCGGCCGCGGGAAGAATTCCGGTGATCGCGGGGGCGGGATCGAACTCAACCACCGAAGCCGTGGAACTCAGCCGACATGCCGAGAAGGCCGGCGCGGATGCCGTGCTGGTGGTGACGCCCTATTACAACAAACCCAGTCAGGAGGGCCTTTTCCAACACTACCGCGCTATTAATGACGCGTGCGACCTGCCGATCATCATTTACAACATTCCGTCGCGCTGCGTGGTGGACATGACCGTTGAGACCATGGCAAGGTTGGCTCGCCTTCCCAACATTGCCGGTGTCAAGGACGCGACCCAGGATCTTGCGCGCCCGATTCGGACGCGCGCCGAGATTGGCGGTGATTTCTGCCAGCTGTCGGGAGAGGATGGTACCGCGCTTCCGTTTCTTGTCGCGGGCGGACACGGTTGTATTTCGGTGACGGCGAATGTCGCTCCCGCTTTGTGCGCCGAAATGCATGGAGCTTGGCGGGGCGGAGATGTGAAAAAGGCAATGGCGCTTCAAGACAAGTTGGTGCTGTTGCATAGCGCTCTGTTCTGCGAGACAAGTCCGGCGCCGGTGAAATATGCCGTGAGCGTCCTCAACAAGTGCGCCTCCGAGGTGCGTCTGCCGCTTGTTGATATCGGCGAGGAAAGCAAGGCGATCGTGAGAGGGGCCATGATCGCTGCTGGCGTGTTAGCCTGAGTGTTTTCAGTATGTAACGGCTATGGCCGGAAAAAATAGAAAAAAAGCGAAGGGGATCGGAGGTGGGAAGCTTGCGGCGCAAAACCGGAAGGCGCGCCACGATTACTCGATCGAAGACACATTTGAAGCGGGAATAGCCTTGGTTGGCACCGAGGTGAAGTCCCTTCGTCAAGGACATGCGTCGATCGCTGAATTGTTTGCGCGCGATAAAGCCGGCGACATTTTTCTGTTTAACGCTCATATACCGGAATACGGGGCGGCGCGTCACTTCGGGCACGAACCGAGAAGACCGAGAAAGCTGCTCTTGCACCGGCTTGAAATCCGAAAATTGATTGGCGCCGTGAGACGGGAGGGCATGACCATAGTTCCCCTCTCCATCTACTTCAACCAGAGGGGGCTCGCCAAGGTAGCGTTGGCACTGGCGCGCGGTAAACAGAAGGCCGACAAGCGCCTCGCGGACAAAGACAGAGAATGGAAGCGCCAAAAGGCACGGCTCATGCGGGAAAAAAGTTAGGACCGCAATTCAGCTACAGAATGCGGGACTGAGATCGTTGTTCACCGTGGGACCTTGCTTCGAGAAGCAAGGATTAAGTGGGACGGATGGCCAATTCACTTTTCATAGAAATCTTACCAGAGAGTGAAACACGGCCTCAAACATTTCTCGAGTTAGCCGCCGAGTGTTTGTGTTCAAGCGTGAGCAATGATAGCTATCGGCTAGGACAAGGCTCCCGCGTAACGGATAAACTTCGCCGTGGCGAAAAGGTATCGCCGATCTGCGCTCGCCCAGTGCGGTCAAGGTTGCGCCGTGCGCAATGGTGCCTAGGGCGAGAATCGCTCTCAGTGATTTAAGACTACGGACTTCACTTTTAAGAAACTGGTTACAATTTTTGATTTCGATGCCGTTGGGCCGATTTTCAGGGGGCACACAGCGAACGGCATTGGTGACGCGGCAACCGATCAAGGCGAAGTTATCTTTGGCTTCGGCCCTGTAAGAACCCAGGGCCAATCCAAAATCTTTTAGAACTCCATATAGAAGCTCTCCGGCGAAGTCGCCGGTAAAAGGGCGGCCAGTACGGTTGGCACCCTTGAGACCGGGGGCGAGACCCACAATCAGCAATCGAGCGTCGTCGACTCCAAAGGAATGGACTGGCGCATTATGCCATTCGGGAAAGTGATCGCGATTTCCGTTTCGAAATTGTTGAAGCCTTGGGCAGAGTGAACAATCTGGATCCGGAATGGACGGCACCCCGGAATTCCTATCGAACACCTCAAACCTCTTCCAAAATGTCCGCCGGAGTAACCGGTTGGCCCTCGCCATTCTCCTGGCGGTCCTCTCGACCATGAGTGCCGCGTGCTATACTCGGCTGCAGCTCTTGTAGTTCGACGAAAACATCAGCCTGGCGACGCAATTCATCAGCGACCATGGGTGGTTGGGACCGCACGGTGCTGACAACAGTGACGCGAGATCCTTTTCGTTGAACAGCTTCAACCAATCGCCGGAAATCGCCGTCTCCGGAAAACAGCACGATGTGATCGAGATGCTCGGCCATTTCCATAACGTCAATGGCCAGTTCAATATCCATGTTGCCCTTAATTTTCCGACGGCCTGACGCGTCGGTAAATTCCTTGGTGGGTTTGGTGACCATGGAGTAGCCATTATAGTCTAACCAGTCGATCAGCGGCCGAATGGGTGAATATTCCTGATCTTCGACCAACGCAGTGTAATAGAAGGCTCGAATCAAACGTCCCTTTGCCGCAAAAAGATCGAGTAGACGTTTGTAATCGATGTCAAAATTTAGCGCCCTCGCTGCCGCATACAAATTGGAACCGTCAATAAATAATCCTATGCGTTCTTGTGGATAAAAAATCATTATCAATAGTCCTATTAATATCCGCCGACTTGTGGCTCGAAACATATTTCGCGCAACAATCGTGCGTTTAGAGACTTTATATCACTATGTGGTCCCTGCAGCAGGCGTTGCTCTACATAACTAGGCCCACGCGCAGACCGCTGCAAGAGCGGAAAACAGGACAAAGCTGGTGATTATGATTGGCATCGGAGCAAATCTCGAAAGCCCTGATTATGGGCCACCTATGAGAACGTGCACTCACGCTCTTGGGATGCTTGGCGCAATGGAGGTGACGTTAGTGCGACGATCGCGCTGGTATCGGAGTTTGCCAATACCCGCTTCCGACCAACCACCTTTCATTAACGGTGTTATCGAGGTGACGACGCACCATGATGCCAGGGAACTGCTACTTGTGCTACATGCCGTGGAGGACAAATTTGGTCGTAGGCGCGGGGTTAAAAACGCAGCACGCGTTTTGGATTTAGACCTGCTAGTTTACAACGATGAAATTAGCGGCCCCGGTAAGGACGTGAGGTTGCCTCACCCGCGAATGCACGAAAGGGTTTTCGTGCTCAAGCCTCTCGTTGAACTTGCGCCTGACTGGAGCCATCCTATTCTCGGACTTAATGCTTCAGAGTTGCTTACTCGGATTCCACCTGGGCAATTGGCAGAGCCCATCGAATTCCAATTTTCCGTCGGATCTACTCTTTGAATGGGTTAACTTGTCTTGAGCCGATCTAATTAGCAAAATGTAGATGGAAACTAAATGAAAACGCAGACTCTAGGGTGAGTCTTTGACTGAGACCAATGGTCGGAATGGGTTGCGGAAAAACGGAGTCGTCTGGCGTTTTGAGGCGATGCCGCGCACCGCCTGCGACGAAGGAGTAAAGCTGTCAGCCCTTGGACTGATACCAGTAGGCGCCAAAGAGATCAGACATGATCCGTCAGTTTGAACTTGTTGAGAGAGTCAAGGCCTATGATGCCAACGCGGATGAGGAGGCGCTCAACCGAGGCTATGTGTTTGCGATGAGGGCGCACGGGGCGCAAAAGCGAGCATCGGGCGATCCCTACTTCTCACACCCGCTCGAGGTCGCTGGCATTTTGACGCACTATCGCCTCGATACTGCAGCAATTATTACAGCTCTCCTGCACGATACAATAGAAGATACATCCGCAACTCTGGACGAGGTCCGCGGGCATTTCGGAGAGGAAGTCGCGCGTTTGGTGGATGGTGTTACAAAGTTAAATCGTATCGAACTTCAGTCCGAGCATTCGAAACAGGCTGAGAACTTTCGCAAGCTAGTTGTCGCGATGTCAGAGGACATTCGCGTTCTCCTCGTCAAACTGGCGGATCGTTTGCACAACATGAGGACCCTGGCGCACATCGCCGACCCCTCAAAGAGGCGACGCATCGCGCACGAAACCATGGATATCTATGTTCCGCTGGCGGAGCGCATCGGAATGCAAGAAATGAAAAGCGAATTGGAGGATCGGGCATTCGCGGAAATTAACCCTCAGGCGCGCGATTCAATTGTGGCTCGGCTCAGATTTCTTCGCGACCGTGGCGGTGGGGTGGTTCCTCGCATTGTCGAGAAAATTCAGCAGAAGCTAGCGGAGGCTAGCCTCGATACGGATGTGATTGGTCGGGAAAAAACGCCGTACTCTATTTGGCGGAAGATGCAGCGCAATGATGTGGGATTTGAGCAACTTTGCGATATCATGGCTTTCCGGGTGATTGTTGGAAGCGTGGAAGACTGTTACAGGGCGCTGGGTATAATACATAGCGCCTATCCGGTCGTGCCAGGACGCTTTAAGGATTACGTTTCAACTGCGAAACAAAATGGTTATCGCTCGATACACACAGCGGTCCTAGGCCCAGAAAATCAACGAATTGAAGTCCAGATACGAACCCGGAAGATGCATGAGGTCGCTGAGTACGGTGTTGCGGCGCACTGGCTGTACAAACAGGGCGTCGGTAACACGGATGGCCGTCAATACCGATGGTTGCGAGAGCTCTTGGAGATACTTGAGCACGAGGCGGAGCCCGAGGAGTTCCTGGAGCACACCAAACTGGAGATGTTCCAAGACGAAGTCTTTTGCTTCACTCCCAAGGGGGATCTAATCAACCTACCGGCGGGCGCAACGCCGGTCGATTTGGCTTATGCTGTGCATTCGGCAATTGGTGATCGATGTGTTGGCGCAAAAATAAACGGAAAGTTGATGCCTCTACGGACCAAATTGCAGAATGGCGATCAAGTGGAGATCATTACATCAAAGGCACAGACCCCCTCTCCGACTTGGGAACGTTTCGTCGTAACGGGAAAGGCGAAAGCGCGTATTCGGCGATATATACGCGCCCGCGAAAGAGAACAATACCTCAAGTTGGGTCGATCCATTCTAGAACGTGCGTTCCGCGACGAGGGTTATGAATTCTATGACAAAGCCCTAGAAGGGGTCCTTAAGAATTTCAAGCAAGGAACCGTTAACGATCTTTACGCTCAGGTAGGCGTTGGCCATGTCACTGGGAGACAGGTCATTGAGACCGTGTTTCCGGGCACAAAAAAGAAAAAAATGAGATTTTGGATGGCTCCTCTAGCGCGTGGCCGTGGCAAGAAATCAGCGAGCAAGACCGCTCCTATGCCCATTAAGGGACTAATTCCCGGGATGGCGGTCCATTTCGCTGGTTGTTGCCACCCGCTCCCGGGAGATCGAATCGTTGGTGTGGTTACTACGGGTAAAGGAGTTACTATTCATACGATCGACTGCGAAGGGTTAGAAGCTTTTGCTGACTTGCCGGAGCGGTGGATCGATGTATCTTGGGAGGTTGACGACGAAACGCCCATTGGACATGTGGGCCGGATTCAACTAACAGTTGTCAATGAACCAGGCAGCCTTGGAAGTCTTACGACCGTCATAGCGAAAAACACTGGTAACATAACGAACCTGAAAATAACCAATCGCACCTCGCAATTTTTTGACATGCTCATCGACATTGAAGTACGCGACGTCAAGCATCTTACCAACATCATTGCTGCGCTGCGAGCAACGCCTTCAGTTAACTCCGTAGAACGGCCGATTGGTTAATTCACCTGATATGCAAAGAAAATGGACCAAGCGCGCTCTACTCGTTCTTATTAATCTCCTGACAGGCTCGATGCATTGGGCTCCATTCCCCATGAATTGTGAGTTGCGGCGCGCCCAAACGATGTGAAGGCGGTAAAAGACTGTGGTTGAATTACCCTTTGATCGTGTGCGGCAAGAAAGCGAGAGGAATAGGAATGACCGCGCATCTTCGCTTGGGCGTCAACATTGATCATGTGGCCACGGTTCGAAATGCTCGTGGCAGTCGGCATCCGGATCCGGTTCGAGCGGCCGAGTTGGCTATTCGCGCTGGCGCCGATGGAATTACGGCTCACCTCCGGGAGGACCGACGTCATATAACGGATCGCGATATAGTAAGGTTGCGCCAAAGGATATCTGCGCCGCTCAACCTTGAAATGGCGGCGACGAAGGAGATGCTTGAAATCGCTCTTAAGCACAAGCCTCATGCGGTTTGCATAGTTCCCGAAAGACGCCAGGAAAGAACCACGGAGGGCGGCCTAGACGCAGTTGCCGGTTATAATCATTTGGATCCCTTCGTGAAGGCGATATCGGATGTCGGGATTAGTGTTTCTTTGTTTGTGGAGCCGGCGACCGTACAACTGGATGCGGCTCTTGCCCTCGGCGCGACAGCGGTCGAACTTCATACCGGGGCTTATAGCGTGGCTGCTGGAGAAAACCGTGAGCATGAACTTCTGCGAATCGGGAAGGTGGCTGCATACGCCGAGTTGGTTGGCCTCCAATGCCATGCGGGCCACGGACTTAATCTGGAAAATGTCGGACCAATCGCGGCGATTCATTCCATAGTCGAACTCAACATCGGGCATTTTTTAGTGGGAGAAGCGATTTTTTGTGGTTTCGAGGCCGCGATAAAGCAAATGCTCGAACAAATGAAGCGGGCGCGTGACAAATAAAAGCATGCTAACTATTTGGAAGGCGTTATGAAAACGCATGATTATCGGAATTGGAACCGACCTTTTGGATATTCGTCGAATTGAGCGAACCTTGGAGCGATTTGGAGAACGTTTCTGCGCGCGGATCTTTACGGAGGTCGAGCGTCGCCGGTGTGAACGCCATACGAATCGCGCCGCGCGTTTCGCGCAACGCTATGCCGCAAAGGAAGCATGCGCAAAGGCTTTGGGAACGGGCTTTCGGATGGGGGTATTCTGGAGCGATATCATGGTGGATAACTTACAGTCGGGAAAACCTTATCTAACGTTAAAGGGGGGTGCGCGTGATAGGCTTGAGGAATTGACGCCTCTAGGCATGACGGCTGCCATTGAGCTGTCGCTTACCGATGAATATCCTCTTGCTCAAGCGGTCGTGGTCATCTCGACGGTGCCTTCTAATAGACAGGTATCTTGACAGTGCCCGTTGTGGATGGCTTGATCAAGGTCGTCAATTCGCCGACAGCACCTGCCAGCTCTCCTTTCACCGCAAACTAATTGGCATGTATTATGGCTTACGAAAAACCCAGCGGGTTTAAAGAGCTGGTAAAGACCGTCGTTTATGCAGTCCTTATCGCACTTGTTGTGAGAACGTTCGCATATGAGCCTTTTAGTATCCCGTCGGGTTCAATGATCCCCACGCTGTTGGTAGGTGACTATCTGTTTGTTTCGAAATTTTCATATGGTTACAGCCGCTATTCTCTTCCGCTTGGTTTGCCACTCATTTCTGGGCGAATATTTGCCGATGAACCAGAAAGAGGTGACGTGGCGGTCTTCAAGTTGCCCAGTGACAACAAGACCGATTACATAAAGCGAATTGTCGGCCTTCCGGGCGATCGAATTCAGGTAGTCGAAGGCGTTCTCCATATTAATGGTGAGGCGGTGCAGCGTGAACGCGACGGATATTTTAGGGTATCGGATCCATCGGAAAATGCACGGAGCTTCCAACGCTATATTGAAACTCTTCCCAACGGGAGAAAACACGACATTATCGAAGTAAGTGACAACAGTTACTCTGACGACACACCTGTCTATGTTGTACCGGAAGGCATGTATTTCGCTATGGGCGACAATCGTGACTCCTCCAAAGACAGTCGATTTCCCTCGGTTGGTTTTGTACCGTTCGAAAATTTCGTTGGCCGCGCCGAGTTTATATTCTTCTCGATTGACGGCAGCTCTTGGAAATTTTGGGAATGGTTTCGAACTCTCAGACTCAGTCGCATTTTTCAACGAATCCAATGATTGAAGATCAGCATGGGACCATGAGTTACGATTTTCGACAGTTACAGGTCAAGCTTGGCCATAATTTTGCGAACCTCGGCCTACTCGACCTAGCACTTACGCATTCTAGCGTTGTCGGCTCCTCGGGCACGTGTCATCGCTCTAACCAACGTCTTGAATTTCTGGGAGATCGTGTCCTAGGGCTCGCCATTGCCGACATGCTGTACAAAACCTTTTCCGATGAGGATGAGGGTTCCATGGCTCGCCGGCACGCGGCCTTGGTAAAACGGGAAGCACTGGCCGTTGTCGCCCGGAATTTGGGCTTGGAGGATCACGTGCGCATGTCCCGAGGCGAGGATGATGCGGGCGGGCGGCGCAACCTTGGTCTGTTGTCCGACACCTGCGAGGCGATCATTGCGGCAATCTATCTAGACGCCGGTTTGGCCGCCGCGGCGAACTTCATATTTCGTAACTGGCACCCAATTTTGGAAGGACAGACTGCGCCCCCAATAGACGCTAAGACCGAACTTCAGGAATGGGCCCAGGGTAAAGGATTGGCGCTTCCCGAATATCGTGAAATCGGTCGCAAAGGACCACCTCACGCGCCGGTTTTTTTGGTCGAGGTGTCGGTGCAAGATATACCGCCAGTGAGAGCTTCGGGACCTTCGAAACGGGTCGCCGAGAAGGCTGCGGCGGACGCGATGTTAGCCCGAGTTAGGGCAGAGCACAGTGGATAAAGCGTGGATATAGTTGCCGCATGGCTACCGTAGGGAACCGCAAGAAAAGGACGCGTTGCGGATTTGTTGCCGTACTTGGCGCTTCAAACACGGGAAAATCCACTCTCGTCAATTCCTTGGTGGGCACCAAGGTCAGCATCGTATCCCCAAAGGTTCAAACAACCCGATCAAAGGTACTTGGAATCTTCATAGAACAACAAACCCAGGTGATTCTCGTCGACACGCCCGGCGTATTCTCGCCACGCCGCCGTTTAGACCGGGCAATGGTTTCCGCGGCCTGGATTGGGGCCGAGGGCGCCGATGAAATCCTTCTGCTGATTGACAGTTCAAAGGGATACGATGCTGATACGCGGCGCATCGTGGAACAGCTTAAGTTATGGAATCGTCAGGCGATCCTTGTATTAAACAAAGTGGACTTGGTTAATAAACCCTCTCTTTTGAGTTTGACGGAGGAGCTTTCGAAGGAGCAGTTATTCATCGACACGTTCATGGTCTCCGCCGAGACGGGCGACGGAATCGAGCATTTGACGGTTTTCCTCACGAGACATCTTCCAGAGGGCCCCTGGCTGTTTCCCGAAGACCAGCTTTCGGACATGCCGAATCGTCTACTTGCCGCAGAAATCACGCGGGAGAAGCTTTATTTTCAGCTGCGGAACGAACTTCCCTATTGCAGTGCCGTGCAAACAGAGGGCTGGGTCGAGAATGACGACGGCAGCGTGCGTATTGATCAGGCGATTTTCGTAGAGCGTGTCAGCCAAAAAGCCATCATGGTTGGAACGGGTGGACGCCAAATAAAGAAAATAGGCGAGTCCTCGCGCAAGGAATTGGAAAAGCTGTTTGAACGCCGAGTTCATCTGTTTCTATTCGTAAAGGTTAAGGAGAAATGGGGAGATGATCCCGATCTATACCGAGATCTTGGCTTAAACTTCAACACCTGACCCCATCGTGCCAAACAACCATTGCACGGCGCGTTGCGAGCGTTCCATCAACGCAGTCGATCACAATGAGTCATTATCAATGACCGCTGGTATTGTTCAGGAGGCGACGCGACAGGGCACGGACAGCCGCGAGGACTCCTCGGCCGGACCGTGATGTTTAGAAGGCGACGGCAACCCCATTCAAGCGTCTGACGGCGTCATTCAGCGCCCCGTCCTCTGACTTAAACGCCTGCTCAGCGTCCGTCAACGCCAGACCATTTTCGTCGATCTGCCGCCAAACCCAATACTCACCCGTGTGGGCAATTTCCACGCGAGCGTATAGACGGCGGAAGAAGCCTCGGCGGCACGGGTGAGGTTCGGTGATCATAATATTATGGATGCCCACAATCAGATTACCACACTCATGATCAATTCAGCGGGTTTCTATCGGATGTGTGGGAAGAAGTTACCACAGTTGAGAGGCACAACAAACAGTGAGGTGGTCCCAGGAAATCGGACAGGCGGTTAAGGTGTATTCCACCGTTTAGCGGAGGAGTACGAGATGACGATTCGACGCCGGTTCACGGCAGACTTTAAGTCCCGGGTGGCGCTGGAAGCGTTACGGGGCAACAAGACGATCCAGGAGATCTCGGCGAAGCACAAGGTGCATCCGAACCAAGTGAGCACGTGGAAGCGCCAGGCGGTTGAGGGTTTGGGGGCGGTGTTTTCGAACAGCGCCGACCGGGCCGGCCGAGACCATGAATCCGAGCTCCGAGACCTTCACGCCAAGATTGGCGAACTGACGGTGGAACGGGATCTTTTGGCCAAAGGGCTCAAGCGATGAGCCGGGGGCAGCGCAAGACAATGATCACGCGCGACCATCCCGAGCTGAGCTTGAGCCGTCAATGCCGCCTGCTTTCCATCAGCCGATCCTGGTTCTATTTCGCGTCCAAGGGAGAGACCCAGGAGAACCTGGCATTGATGCGTCGGATCGACGCGTTGTTTTTTGCGCATTCCGACGAAAGCGGCCACCGATTCCGACGGAAAGCGGCCACCTGTTCCGATCCAAAACGGCCACTTTGGCCGAGGGTCGAATATAGCGTCGTGATCGTCGCCGTTGGGTGATCCCTTGATGTCATTTTCGTTGTGGGTGGTCAACGTCGTTGGCGTTGATATTTTCTGAAATGGTCTTTCGCATTGAAGGCCCGTCGAGATCGATCCTGTGGGCGTTGTGGACGATGCGGTCGAGGATGGCGTCGGCGAAAGTGGGTTTGCCGATGACGTCGTGCCATTTGGTGACAGGCAGTTGGCTGGTGATCAGGATCGAGGCGTTTTGGTATCGGTCCTCGACGATTTCCATGAGGTCGCGTCGCTGATCGGGGTTGAGCCGTTCGGGTCCCCAATCGTCGAGGATGAGGAGGTTGGCCTTGGTCAGCGCCCGGAACAGGCGGGGGTATCGGCCGTCGGCGCGCCCGATTTCGAGTTCGGCGAACATCCTGGGGACGCGCTTGTAGAGGACGGAGAAGTCGTCGCGGCAGGCCTTCTGGCCGAGCGCGCAGGCGAGCCATGATTTGCCGACGCCGCAGGGGCCGGTGAGGATCAGGTTTTGTTTGCGGGCGATCCATTGGCCTCTGGCGAGTTGCTGGAACAGGGCTTTGTGGAGGCGCCGGGGGGCCCGGTAGTCGATGTCGTCGATGCTGGCGTCGGGGTGGCGCAGACGGGCGTTGCGGAGCCTGTATGTCAGACGGCGGTCGTCGCGTTCGGCCTCTTCGCGGTCGAGCAGCAGGGCCAGCCACTGGGCATGGTCCAGTTCGCCGGCCTGGGCGTTGTCGCCGAGTTCGGCGAAGGCGCGGGCCATGCCGTGCAGCTTGAGATGCCTGAGCTGGTCGAGGGTGGGATGTTGCAGCATGATGTCTCCTCAGTGGAAGTATTGCGGGCCGCGGATGTTGGGATGATCGATCGCCGGTCCGTCCGTGGCCTGTCGCGGTGTGCGGCGATCGAGATTGTTCTTGAGGATGGAGGCGACCGAGGAATACGACCTTGCGCCGATCTCCAGGGCTCTCTCGCAGGCGGCTTCCAAACGTTCCGATCCATGGGTCTTGGCCAGGCGGAGGATACCGATACAGGAGCGGAAGCCCTGTTCGGGATGGGGTTTGGCGCGCAGGATGACGTCGATCAGGGTCTCGGTATTGGGTCCGTTGGCGGCGGCCTGGCTTCGGATGCGGTCCGGGGTCCAATTGGCGTAGCGGCGATGTGAGGACGGCATATGTTCGGCGACGGTGGTGTGCCGCCGGTTGCCGGAACCGCGCATGTGGGCGGCGACGCGTTTGCCTTTGTGAAAGACTTCGACGGAGCGTTCGGTGATCCGCGCCCAGAGCTTTTGTTTGGCCAGGCGATGGGGCACCGAATAGTAATGCTTGGCGACCTCGACATGATAATCGAGGCCGGCGCGGCGCTGCTTCCATTCGGCATACTCGTAGGCTTGGGCAGGCAGCGGCTTGAGCGCCGGCCGGTCGAGTTGCTCGAACAATTGCCGGCGCGATGCGCCGAGATGACGCGTGACGCGCCCGTTGAGAGCGACGAGAAGCTCGGCGATCGCCTGATTGAGTTCGGCGAGACTGAAGAAACGGCGATGGCGCAGGCGGGCCAGAACGCGGCGCTCGACGATCTGAACGCCGACTTCGACTTTCGCCTTGTCCCGCGGTCTGCGCGGCCGCGCCGGCACGATGGCGGTGTCGTAATGGGCCGCCATGCTGGCATAGGTGCGGTTGATCTCGGGATCGTACAGGCAGGCCTTGACGACGCCGGACTTGAGATTGTCCGGCACGACCTGCCGGGGCGCGCCGCCGAAATAGGCGAAGGCGCGGATATGCGAACCGATCCAGTCGGGCAAAGCCTGCGTCCAGGTCGCCTCCGCGTAGGTATAGCTGGAAGCGCCCAGGGTGGCGACGAACACCTGGGCCGTGCGGATCTCGCCGCTAAGGCCGTCGATCACCTCCATCGTGGCGCCGGCGTAATCGACGAACAGCTTCTCGCCGACGACATGGGCTTGACGCATGGTCGGGTTGAGCCGGCCGCGCCAATCCCGGTAGAGATCGCAAAACCGGCTGTAGCCGTAACCCCCGGGATGAACCGAGCGGTATTCCTCCCACAACAGCGACAGAGTGACGCCGGGCCGCTTGAGTTCGCGATGCAGGACTGGCCAATCGGGAGGCGGCCGGCGATCGGGAGAAACCGCTGGCGGCGGCGGAAACAGCAGCCGTTCCAGGTCTTCGTCCGAAAGCCCCTCGGGCAGCGGCCAACCCAGGCCGGCGCGGCGTGCCCGGCGAAGATAATCGCCGACCGCCGTGCGGCCGATGTTCAAGCTGACGGCAATCCGCCGCTTCGACAATCCGCCGGCGTGCAGCCGTAGAACGTCGTATATTTTGCGCATGGGCAATCTCTCCCGGGGC
The DNA here is from genome assembly GCA_963771545.1 of uncultured Alphaproteobacteria bacterium. Taxonomy (GTDB): domain Bacteria; phylum Pseudomonadota; class Alphaproteobacteria; order Rhodospirillales; family Defluviicoccaceae; genus CAKZLS01. Next base: position 1,115,578 of record CAVYTX010000002.1, on the reverse strand, counting down.
ATCCTCGCTCCTCTCGAAAAGGCGCGAAGGTAGCCCCTGTCAGGATCACCCAACGAGGTCGACCACATCCCCAATCCGACTGGCCGCTTTGCGTCGAAATCAGTGGCCGGATTAAATCGGAATCAGTGGCCGCTTTGCGTCGGAATGCGCAGTTTTTGAAGTATCCATTCTACGGCTCCCGTCAGATGGCGCGCCAGTTACGACGCGAAGGCGTCGGCGTCGGCCGCCACCGGGTGCGCCGTTTGATGCGGTTGATGGGCTTGGAGGCCATCTACCAGGCGCCGAGAACCAGCGTGCCGCATCCGGCGCACCGGATTTATCCTTATCTGCTCAACGGGCTGGCCATCGACCGAGCCAATCAGGTCTGGTGCGCCGATATCACATATATCCCCGTCCAGCGCGGCTTCCTGTATCTGGTCGCGATCATGGACTGGGCGACGCGCCACGTTCTGGCTTGGCGGCTGTCGAACACCATGGATGCCGGGTTCTGTGTGGAGGCCTTGCGGCAGGCACTGGCCCGATCCGGCCGGCCGGAGATCTTCAATACGGATCAGGGCAGCCAATTCACCAGCCTCGACTTCACCGCGACGCTCAAGAACGCGGGCATCACGATCTCCATGGATGGGCGGGGCCGGTGCATGGACAACATCTTCATCGAGCGCCTCTGGCGGTCGCTCAAGTACGAGGCCGTCTACCTGCACGAACTGACCGACGGCTTCAAGGCCGAACGGGTCATCGGCGAATGGATCGACTTCTACAATACCGAGCGGCCCCATTCGGCGCTTGACGGCCAAACCCCAGCGGAGGCCTACCGGGCCGGGCGGCCCGTGGATACGATGGATAAGCCTGACGGCTTACCCACATCCCCACAGGCTCAACAGCAGCACCAGGATGTGATAAACAGATTTTTGGCGGCATGATCAGCAACCGGAATACACCTTAACTTCGCCGCCAAGCTGTCCAACAAAGTGGGACCACCTCACAGATCTTTCGCTCCTCAGCTTTTAGGGTCTTTTAGAAAACGTAGAAAATTCAACATGTTATTTTTTTTGCGAGTGCACAAATTATTTTTTGCAAATGCGAGCCTGGCGCGCGGATACCATTCACCCTGGATTGGCACTATACAGTTCTTGGTCGATATGCCTCAATCAATTCCTTATGTTTTTTCAATGATGGAATGGATCGATGACGGAATCATCGTGGCTATCCACCGGCACGGCGAATCCTCAATCCGTGTTTCTCTCCTAACGCGTCAACACGGGCGTCACGCCGGTTTGATTCGCGGCGGTTCCACGGGGGCGGCGCGGGGTACATTGCAAGTTGGAAACATTGTAAGTGCTCGATGGCGTGCTCGACTTGCTGAACATTTAGGTACGTTGACCTGCGAACTGACGGAAGCTGTCGCAGCTCGGCACATCGACCACTCGAATCGTTTGGCCTGCCTCGTGGCTGCCTGTGCGGTGACGGAAACGGCGCTTCCGGAGCGCGAACCCCACCTCCGAGTGTTCGATGGACTGACCGCGCTCTTAGCCGTGCTCGATGCGGATGCTGGATGGGGGTCAGCCTATGTCAAGTGGGAGGTCGGCGTCCTCGGCGACCTCGGGTTTGGCCTTGACTTCAGTCAATGCGCTGTGACCGGTGGAAGGCATCAACTTCATTTTGTCTCTCCGCGAACCGGACGGGCAGTATCGGAGGCAGCCGCAGGGGGCTACCGGCACCGATTGCTCCGGCTTCCGTCCTTCCTACTCGGTCAAGGATCTACTGGTAGCAAAGAGGACGTCGCCCAAGCGCTTGCGCTCACGGGCTACTTTCTTGATCGCCATGTCTACCGACCCTGCAACCGAAGCCTTCCGGAGGCGAGGGCGCGACTGGCGAATATCTTTCAAACGTGATGGCGAATGGCTTCACCATCTCCAAAACCGACGCGTGGCGGTTTCTGTTAAGCGTCGACAAACACACACCATAAAAGTTGACGCAATAAGTTTGTAAGGTACTATATCTAGTTTTGAGGACGCTAGCGGTTTTGGGAATTTTGATGACACAGCCCGCGCCAAAAAGAGGTGTTGACGATGTGAACCTGACTGATGCCCTCGGTCAGAGGTACCTTTCTTATGCGTTATCCACAATCGTTTCCCGATCGTTGCCCGATGTTCGTGACGGCTTGAAACCTGTTCACCGGCGACTGCTTCATGCGATGCGGCAGCTTAAGTTGGATCCTACTTCTGGCTTCAAAAAATGTGCCCGTGTCGTTGGAGATGTCATCGGCAAGTACCATCCACATGGCGATGTGGCAGTCTACGATGCTTTGGTCAGGTTGGCCCAGGAATTTGCCGTTCGCTATCCTTTGGTGGAAGGCCAAGGCAATTTTGGCAATGTCGATGGCGATTTCGCCGCGGCCATGCGCTATACGGAAGCCCGTCTCACTCACGTTGCTGAGGCGCTGCTCGAAGGAATTGATGAAGACGCGGTCGATTTCCGATCCACCTATGATGGCGAAGACGAAGAGCCGGTAGTGCTGCCGGCCGGTTTCCCGAATCTCCTTGCCAATGGCTCGAGTGGCATCGCGGTTGGAATGGCGACCAGTATTCCTCCGCACAATGTCAGCGAATTATGCGATGCACTTCGATACTTGATCAAACATCCTCACGCCACAATCGAGAAGCTGGTTGAGTTTGTTCCCGGTCCTGATTTCCCGACGGGGGGAGTTTTAGTCGAACCACGGCAAAGCATTGCCGAATCCTACCGCACGGGCCGTGGTAGCTTTCGACTTCGCGCCCGTTGGGAAGTAGAGCGCCTCGGACATGGAGCATATCAGGTTGTCGTTACCGAAATTCCTTACCAGGTTCAAAAGTCCCGGTTCATCGAGAAGGCGGCGGAGCTTTTGGCGTCTCGGAAATTGCCCTTGCTATCCGATATTCGCGATGAATCCGCGGAATCCGTGCGAATTGTCTTCGAGCCGAAAAACCGAGCCATCCAACCGGCGGTGCTGATGGAGCAGCTTTTTCGCCAGACCGAGTTGGAGGTGCGAATTGGCCTCAACATGAATGTTCTCGATGCAGGCAATACCCCCCGACTTATGAACTTGAGGGACGCACTCGCTGCTTTTCTGGCGCATCGACATGAAGTCTTGGAACGGCGTAACCGACACCGTCTCGAAAAAATCGAAAGGAGGCTCGAGGTGTTGTCGGGGCTCTTGGTCGCATATCTCAATCTGGATGAAGTGATACGGATCGTTCGTGAAGAAGAGGAACCCAAGAATGCGTTGATGCGCAGATTCGGGATCAATGAAATTCAGGCGGATGCAATCCTCGGCATGCGCCTCCGACAGCTGCGTAAGCTAGAGGAAATCGAAATTCAGACCGAGCACAGACGATTGAGCAAAGAGCGCGCGGATATCAAGGTGCTGCTTAGTGATGAAGGGCGACGCTTGAAGGTTATCGCGAAGGAAATTCAAGAAATCAGCCACAGGTATTCTCTGGAAACTAAACTCGGCAAAAGGCGCACGGCCATCGAGGAGAGCGCTCCAGCCGTCATCGTACCCGTGGAGGCAATGATCGAACGCGAACCCGTGACGGTCGTGTGCTCGGAAAAGGGTTGGATCCGCGCGATCAAGGGGCACGTTTCCGATGCTACTGACATCCGGTATAAGGAAGGCGACCGAGGCCGGTTTTGTGTACACGCCACGACCACCGACAAGCTTGTTGTCTTTGCCACCAGCGGTCGCTTCTTTACGCTCGGATGCGATCGACTGCCGGCCGGGCGAGGACACGGTGAGCCCCTGAGGCTGATGATCGAACTTCTTGATCGGCAGGAATTGGTTGCGCTTTTTGTTCACCTGCCTAAAAGACGCCTCTTGATCGCATCGGATAAGGGCAGAGGTTTCTTGGTCGACGAGAGCGAGGTCGTCGCACAAACTCGCAACGGCAAGCAGATCTTAATTCTCGGTCCGGATGAAGAAGCGGCTATGTGCACGCCCGTGGAAGCGAATGCGAATTCGGTTGCAGTGATTGGCACCAATCGAAAGCTGTTAATTTTTCCGCTCGCAGAGGTACCGACGATGGCGCGTGGCAAGGGGGTGATACTGCAACGGTATCGAACAGGGGAACTTAGCGATATTAGAGCTTTCGCCCTCGACGAGGGGCTCACTTGGCGTGCTGGTGGCGGAATGCGTACAGAGACCGACTTGATTCAATGGATCGGCAAACGAGGGCAGGTGGGCCAAAAGGCACCTCGAGGGTTTCCACTTTCCAACCAGTTTACCTGAAAGACCAAGCCTGATACGAAATACGAATCGATTCAACCGCAGCCGAATCCAACTACGTCTAGCGGAACGATAGGGAAGGCGAGTGTTTGAGCAAATACCGATCGCCGGGGTGGTGACAGCGATCAAGGCGAAAAAAGAGTTCTGGAAGACGGAAACCGATACCTGCGTTTTCCGGGCCTGTCTGTTTGCGCCAAGCGCAGCGCCGTCGGCGCCAGGGATGGAACGGCGTTGAATGCCCTCGTCGGCATTGTGCATTTCATCGATCGGGCTAATGATATCATTGGACGGGGCATTGCCTGGCTAACCCTGGCAATGGTGCTCATAACCTTTGCTGTCGTTGTCCTGCGCTACGTCTTTAGCGTTGGCTTCGTCTGGATGCAGGAGTCCTACGTCTGGCTTCATGGTGTCGTGTTCATGGTTGGGGCCGGATATACGCTTCTCCACGAGGGGCATGTTCGGGTCGATATCTTTTACAGGGACGGTAACCCGCGCTTCAAGGCCGGCATTAACCTTTTCGGATCATTGGTGTTGTTGCTTCCCGTGATAATCATGACTTGGATTGTCGCATGGCCATACGTACTCTCGTCATGGGGTCGTTTCGAAGAATCCCGCGAGGCCGATGGGCTTTCCGGGGTTTTTGTGCTGAAATCCGTTATTTTGGTGTTCTGCATGGCTCTTGGTCTGCAGGGCGTTTCGCTGGCCCTTCGATCCGTCTTGGTCTTGCTGGGGCGGACGGAATTCGCCGGGGTTGACCGGGCGATCGACGGGGAAATCTGAGGATGGGGCCTGAAATCCTCAGCTTGCTCATGTTCATCGTCGTTTGCGGAGTCTTGCTCCTAGGTTTTCCGGTGGCTTTCAGTCTCGCCGGCACCGCTTTGGCATTCGCCCTGGTGGGCGCTGCTCTTGATATTTTCGATCTCAGATTGCTCGGAGGACTGGCTTCTCGATATTTCGGAATCATGACGAACGAGGTTCTGGTTGCCGTTCCGCTCTTCGTTTTCATGGGGGTAATGCTCGAACGCGCCAGAATCGCGGAGCGGCTGTTGGAGACAATGGGACTGTTGTTCGGCCAGATGCGGGGAGGTCTGGGTATCTCGGTGATTTTTGTCGGCATGTTGCTCGCCGCATCGACTGGCATCGTCGGCGCCACGGTGGTGACCATGGGTCTGCTGAGCCTGCCGACAATGCTCAAGGCCGGATATGACCCAAAGTTGGCGACTGGCGCCATCTGTGCCTCGGGTACATTGGGGCAGATTATTCCACCGTCCATTGTCTTGGTGTTGTTGGGCGACATCCTTCAGGGCGCCTATTCGGAAGCGCAACGAGCCGTGGGGAACTGGGCGCCCGAACCGATTTCGGTCATTGATTTGTTCGCGGGCGCTTTTCTTCCGGGAATGGTGCTCGTTGGCTTATACATTGGGTGGGTTTTGACCAAATCGGTGATACACCCACGCTCCTGCCCGGCTCTCGTGGCGGAAGGGGCAGTGGTCGGTAGTCTGCGCAATCGTGTCATGACCGCCCTGTTCCCTCCCGCGCTTCTGATTTTGGCGGTATTGGGCTCGATCCTTGGCGGGATCGCGACACCGACGGAGGCTGCGGCCGTTGGTTCCATTGGCGCCACATTTCTGGCTGCCGGGACCCTTGTTCAAGAAAAACAAAATTCCGGTGGCGCGATATGGCCGGATTTTTTGTGGAAGCGCGTTTTGCTGTTGCCGTTCGTTGTCGGGCAACGTCTTGATCCCGGTACCAACGTACCGGTTTACGTGGCGGGACTGGGTCTGATTTTTCAGGTATTGATCACGAGCTTATTTGATTTGCGAATACAGCGGGAAACCATTCCGGTGGCCGACGTCACCGCGTTTCTCGTCGCGATTGTGTTGTCGCTCGTCACGCTTTGGGGTCTATTCGTGGCCCTCTCGCGGGTCTATATCGGCGGTGTTTTGCGTGTGGTGATGCGATCCACAATGCAGATTAGCTGCATGGTATTTATCATCCTCCTCGGCGCATCCGTGTTTTCGCTGGTGTTTCGTGGATTTGGGGGAGATGAGTTTGTCGCCGAGCTCTTGACCAGTCTTCCAGGCGGCGCGTTTGGCGCGATGCTGGCGGTCATGTTCGTGATGTTTGTTCTGGGCTTCTTCCTCGATTTTATAGAAATCATTTTTGTGGTCGTTCCCATAGTCGGACCCATTCTCCTCCAGTTCGACATTAACCCGATATGGTTCGGGGTGATGATCGCCATCAATTTGCAGACGAGTTTCCTGACCCCGCCCTTCGGGTTCGCGCTGTTTTATTTGCGTGGCGTCGCGCCGTTCAGCGTATCGACGATGGACATCTATCGGGGCATCGTGCCCTTCGTCTTAATTCAACTCGTCGGGCTGGGGATTGTCGCTGTTTTCCCCACGTTAGCCACATGGTTGCCGCGGTTGTTGTTCAAGTGAACCGGATCGACAAGAGGCAGCGAGTCTTGGGTGCGTATCAACGCAGGTTGGTATTAGCCTGCGCTGGGCTCCGCGTACTTAAATGGGAGATCTCGCGCCAAGGTAAATGCCGTCTCCGATCTTGTGGTCCACGCGATCGCGCCCTTCCGGAATGCAAGGATGCTGTCCATCACCTTGCGGCTGCGCGCGTCCTTGGACGCCAAATCGTTCATGACCTCCCCGGAAAGAGCTCCCAAACCGGTTAGCACGGGATCGGGAAATTTCTTCAGAATCACGCCGTGCTTATCGACCAAGGATGCCAGGGCCGAGTTATTTCGTGCCCCAAACTCACTCAGCACAACTTGGTTAACAGCGGTGTTTGCCGCCTCGACGATCAATTTGATGTCGCCCGGCAAACTCTCCCACGCCCTCAAATTAATGAAATTGTCGAGAACGGCGGCCGGTTCTTGCCAACCAGGATAGTAATAGAATTTAGCGCTTTTATAGAGTCCGAACGCAAGGTCATTGTATGGACCAACCCACTCCGTCGCGTCGATCGCTCCGGACTGGAGCGCCGGCGGAATTTCTCCACCCGGCAGGTTAATGACGTTGCCTCCGGCAGCCTTGACCACTTCGCCTCCCAATCCGGGGATTCGCATCTTGAGGCCCTTGTAATCCTCGAGGCTATTGATTTCCTTGTTGAACCAGCCGCCCATTTGCGTGCCGGTGTTGCCTGAAGGGAAGAACTTGCAGCCGAGTTTCTTGTAGACCTCGTCGGCTAGTGCTTGCCCGCCGGCGAACTGAAACCATGCATTCTGCTCCTGAGCGATCAACCCGAAAGGCATGGATGCGATGAACTGCGTGGCCGGCTCTTTCCCCTTCCAATAGTAAGGGGCGCCATGACCCATTTCCACCGTGCCGCTTGCGACGGCATCCATTGACTCGAATGCCGGCACGATTTCGCCAGCGCCGAAGACCTTCACCGACAGGCGTCCGCCCGTTCCTCGTGTGATCAATTCGGCGAGCATTTCAGCGCCCGTACCGAGACCGGGAAAGTTCTTGGGCCATGTGGTTACCATCCGCCATTCCCTTCGGTCCTGGGAAATGGCGGGAGCCGCGAGCGTCGAGGTTGCCGCAGCGCTAACACCGGCAGCTGCCGCACGCATTAAAAAACTTCTTCGTTTCATGGACGGTAGTCTCCCTTTCCAACGTAATTTAATGGAGCGAGCGATCCATCACCGCTTTTATTGTTTCAGAAACAGTTTTTACCATGCAGAGGCTGGATTCAGATTTCAAGTGCAAGACCGGAGTTGAATTAGGAATGCCTCGGCCGGGGTGAGATAGCCGAGACGTTTTCGGGGAGTGGTGTTGTTGGCCCAGACGATGTCTTGGATGTCCTGCTCGGTGTAATCGGAGAACTCGGTGTTGCGTGGCAGATCGCGCCTGAGAATGCCGTTTGCGTTTTCGATGGAGCCGCGCTGCCAAGGCGAGTAGGGGTCACAGAAGAAGGTGAGGAGGCCAAGGTCGCCCTCCAGCTTCTGGTGCTGGGCGAATTCCGAACCATTGTCGAATGTGATGGAGCGCCTGGCGGCCTTGGGCAAGACGGAGAACAGAGCGGTGAGTTTGGCGGCGGTGGCCTCCGCGGTCTTGCTTGGCAAGCCGCCGGCCAGGGTCAGGCCGGTCTTGCGCTCGACGGTGGTCAAGAGATTGCCTTTTTGCGTGCGGAACTGCATGAGATCGCCTTCCCAGTGGCCGAAAACGCTCCGGTTATCGATGGCTGGGTCTCGTTCATGGATGGAACGGCGCCCCAGGATCGGATCGCGGCGGCGCTTGAAATACCGCCGTCCTCGGGTTGCCTTGGCACGCGCCAGATAGCGGTGGAGCTTCTGGGACCGAACCTTGGGCCGGTAGATATAGCGATAGATCGACTCGTGGCTCACCGTGTGCCGGGATCCCCGCAGCCTGAGCCTGCCGGAGATCTGTTCCGGCGACCAGCCCATCGCAAGGTGGTCGTCGACATGCTCCTTCAGCGGGCTCAGGCGCTCGATCCGCGAGCATCGCCGGCAGCGCGACAATGCGATCCGGTCCGCCGAGGCCGGCCTGTAGCCACCCTTGGGAAGGCTGTTGCGCCTGAGTTCGCGTCCGATCGTCGAGGGATGACGCCCCATGATCCTCGCAATCTCGCTCGAAGCTTTCCCGGCATCATGATGCCGGGAAAGCTCAATCCGCTCGTCAAAATCGAGCTGTCCATAATGCTTGCCCATCGCAACTCCGGAACATACCGGTGTTGCACTTCGTTTGTGAATCTAAGGGCGGATGATCCGGTTCACCACGAACCGTCCCGGCACGTAGTCCAGTTCCTCGGTGACATCCTCGCCGAGTGTCCTCAACGATCCGCCGCACTCACGGCATTGTGAACCTGGTGAGAGTATCTCATCGTTGCGGGGCAGATGATCCGGCAAGGGCTTGCGGCGGGGTTTGCGCCTGGGTTCATCGACCGGTTCATCGACCGGTTCATCGACCGGTTCACCGACCGGTTCAGAAGCAGCATCCTCGTCATCGGATTGTGGCGCCGCCGCCCGCGCGGTCTCTTCCTCTTCGAGCGCCAGCTCGAGCTGGTCGAGGGCTTCGGATCGTTGTCCGAACCGGTGGCGGCGCAAGCCCGCCAGCTGATGCTTGAGCTTCTCGATCCGGTAGTCGCGCGCTCTGATCTCGGTCTCGAAGATCGACAATTTCTCGTTCTGCAAGGCGATGATCGCCTGCAACGCGGCAACGTCTTCGGGCGAATCGGCAGGGGTGTCGCGCATCCGGATTGATAGCAAATTCAGCGAGTTGAAGGAACCGCAAATCCGCGGAATCGCTATGTTTTCGCCGGAGAATAGTGACTATCCGGCACGCAACGGACGCCATGTTCTCTCCGGCGCGCGCCAATCGATCCCCTCCAGCAACATCGACAATTGCGCCGGTGTCAGCGTCACCTTGCCCCGCGCCGCCGAAGGCCATACGAACCGGCCTTTCTCCAACCGCTTGGAAAACAGACACGCGCCCTGACCGTCAAACCAGATCATCTTCAACAGGTCGCCTCGGCGTCCGCGAAAAACGAACAGATGGCCGCAAAAGGGATCCTGCTCCAATACCTTCTCGGCCAGCGCCGACAGGCCGTTAAAACCCTTGCGCATATCCGTGACGCCCGCCGCCAGCCACACTCTCGTGCTCGCGGGAACCGGGATCATGCCGACAGGCCACGGATCAACCGCACAACAGCATCGGCATCGTACGGCCCCTTGAGCCGCAGCCGATGGCCGCCCGCCAGATCGATCTCCACTGTGCCGGGTTCGCTATGGTCACTTGGGACCATGACATCCCGCGCTTGGGTTATCTCGATGGGTAGAAAAACCGCTTCAGGCTCGGGAGGCTCCGCAGCCGCAAAACGCGGCTCCTTGAGCCAGTTGAACACCTGGTTCGCATTCACATCATACCGACGCGCCACCCGCGAAACCGAGACTCCAGGCACCCGCGTCTGCGCGCAGATCAACCGCTTCTCGTCATAACTCCAGCTTCGACGCTTGCAACGCTTCGCCACAAACCGCTCCGATAATGTCCATTTAATCGCTAATGGACACTACCTCTCACTACCGATCAAAGGCAGAGCGGGTTCACCGGGCGCTTACCGGCTTACCCACATCCCCACAGGCTCAACAGCAGCAACACGATGGGATAAACAGGTTTTTGGCGGCATGATCAGCAACCGGAATACACCTTAACTTCGCCGCCAAGCTGCCCAACAAAGTGGGACCACCTCAGTCCTTGGGCAGCATGGCCAGGCGCAGCCGGCCCGCAGGACGTAGAAGATGGCGTTCATGATCTCGCGCATCGGCCATTCGCGGGGCCGGCCGGTCCGCGCCGGCGGCGGCATGAACGGCGCGATGATCTCCCACTCCGCATCGCTCAGATCGCTTCCATAACGCAGATGATCGCGGCTATGTTGCCGCCGGGTGGTCGGTGTCCACATGTGCCCTCCAATTGGTTTTTGACAACCGTTTGGAATCACATCTGAACCCGCCCATCCAGCCAAAAATCGAGTTTCAAGACGGCTTCTAAGGCCCCCTCCTTTGTCTGTTATGGTTCAGATAACACGAAATCAGAAGACCCGAATGATTGCCGGCCAACGGGCCGCCACCCTTCCGTAGTGTACACTTCCAGCGGCGCAAAGCGCGACTTGTAAGACATTTTTGCGCAGTTAGCGATCCAGTACCCTAGATAAACATATGGATTGGCAAATGCTTGTGCCTGCTGAACCAAAGAAAGAATCATATGCGTGCCAAGGCTTCTATGCGGGAAATCAGGATTGAAAAAGCTGTACACTGCGGATAGTCCATCAGCTAGACGATCGGTCAGACAAACCGCGACCAAATTGGATTTCGTATCGCGGAACTCAAGGATCATCGTTTCGACGGGAGTATCTTCCACAAGAGTTTGATAGTCATAAAAATCCATATGTGCCATCTCGCCGTCACGGTGTCGGCGCTCCTGATATATGCGAAACAACGCATATTGCTCTTCACTGGCGCGTGGTGCGGTTTCTTGAACCGTGATATCTCTGTTTCTTGCCCATACGCGCCGATGTCCTCGAGAGAATTCGAACTGATCGGCGACAATCCTCACCGCCGTACAAGCGTTACAGTCACGGCACACAGGGACATAAGCAATGCAGTGGCTTCGACGAAATCCTGCTTGTGACAAGGTATCGTGAAAGGCAGTCGCCTGACGGCCTACCAATTCAGTCACAAGACGTCGTTCAATTCGTCCCGGCAAGTAGGGGCATGGCATTGGTGCGGTCGCAAAGAAAAAACGAGCACCGTGGACAAGCGAATGCTTCATATCTCTTGGTTCGCGAATATTTCATCAGCTTTCACCAGAATACCATTGTTTGATCAGATTGGAAACGGGGGCCGAAAAGATCTAGCCTGGATATCTCACCGTAGGGGTCATGAGGTAGGTATTTTCGGGTAATTTGTGGTTGTTGATGGTTGGTTTGCGCCGTTGAAATTGGGTGGCGCGGTCTTTGTCGGCGGCGGGCCGGGCGTTTTCGTGCGTCAGTTGTGCGCTTCTGTTTGGTGCGCCGATGACGAGTCTATGAGAGCGCAGCTTGGGTGTCGGCTGTTGACGGTCGACGGGATGGGCTTTGCGGCTATCCGGGAGAGGCACGCAGCCTGGCGTGGGCGAGGGCGAATTCGGCTTGGTATGGACACGCCGGCGCCATAGCGATCTTGATCCGGCGCACCGAGACGGTGACGCGGGCGCCGATCTTGAGGAGCTTGAGCCGGATGGTGCCGGCGGTGGCGGTGGCGAACTCGGTGTGGCCGAGACCGATCCGCTGCAGCGCTTCGATCAGGACATAGGCGAACGACGAGAACCAGAGGCGGAGCTGATTGGCGCGCAGGGTTGCCGTCGAGGTTCGGTCGGCAAAGAGATCGAGTTGTTGCTCCTTGATGCGGTTCTCCATGTCGCCCCGGGCGCAGTAGAGGCGCTCGTACAGGGTCTTGGCGTCGATGGCCTTGCGTTTGAGCGAGGTGACGATGAACCGGGGATTGGCGCCCTTGGCCAGGTGCTCGGCCTTGCCGATCACCCGGCGCCGACGGCTCCAGCTGTCGCGGGTGGCGTAGAAGAAATCCTTAAACCGGCGGGCCGGTTTCCCCGTGGCTTCGTATTCGCTTTCGGCCCACGCGAGATCGATGGCGAGTTCGTCGACGAGGCGGCTGTTGCGGGCGAGGCCGAAGACATAGTCCACGCGGTTCGCCTCGCACCACGCCATCAACGCCTCGCGGGCGAAGCCGCTGTCGGCCCGGAGCACGATCTTGACCCGCGGCCAGCGGCGGCGGATGTGGGCGACGATGCGGGCCACTTCCTCCTTGGCGCCGGCCGAGGCGTCGATGTTGGAGCGGCGCAGCTTCGCCGCCAACAGATGCGGGCCACAGAAGATGTACAGCGGCAGATAGCAGTAGCAATCGTAATAGCCGTGGAAGAACCGGCCCTCTTGATGTCCATGCAAAGGGTCGTCGGTGGCGTCGAGGTCGATGACGATCTCCCTCGGCGTTTTGTCCTGGCTGTCGAGAAACACGTCAACCGGGACCGCCTCCAAAGCCTCCGGGTCGTGGCCGATCTTGTGGTAGCGATCGCCATCGCCACGGGGCGCATGTTCCAAGCGATTGATCGTGCTCTTGCCCGCCAATGGCGCGCAGTCTTCGCGCTTGATGCTTCGCATCCCTTGCGGGCATGCGTCCAGCCGCTCCGAAAACAACGCCAGAACCGGATCGAATCGCAAGGTGTCATGATCGTTGACGTCCTCGTAGCCGAGCGCGATGCCAATGATCCGCTGGCCGACCAGCGTGCGCACCGTATGCACGACGTCCGCTTGCCGGCGCCCGTCCGTGAAGCACGCCGCCACCCGATCGATCAAGGCGATCGCCCGATCGGTCTCGCGCAGCAGCACCGCTCCCGCATCCGACGTCACCAAACCGCCGTCAAACCCCGCCACCACACGACGGCCATCAAACGCTTCGAAATCGAGTTGATCGGAGATACACTGTGTTTGCATCGGACCCCGTCCTGGAATCTGGTAAAGCATTTTGCCAAAACGACTTTCTCAGATTCTTGGGGCCGATGCACCCCCTGCGGTGAGATATCCGGGCTAGCAGTCTGTCGGATTTGGGTATTTTGGTTTGCGGACGAATGCATCGGACTCGGCGCTATGCGGTCTTGAGGTTGAACAGGCGCTTGCAGTTGTAAGCGAGGGTGACGAGCAGCCATTCGGCTTTGACGTTTTCGATGCCCCTTAAGAAGAATTGCCTAAATCCGAGGACGTTTTTGATGATGCCGAAGACCGGCTCGACGGTGTGTTTTCGCCGCTTGTATTTGGCTTTGGCGTCCTCGGTGGCCATTTTCTGCTTCATCGCCTGGCGCCATTCGGCTTTTGGCTCGGGCGGCGGCGTGGCGTCCGGTTTGGGCGGACGGAAGTCGTAAACGCGGTGTTGGTCGGCGCCGGAGACGGCGACGAGCACCTCAATGCCGCGCGCCTCAAGGGCGCCGACCGCCTCGCCACTCGCGAAACCGGCGTCGCCGAGGATCGTCGCCGGTGGGCCGAGCGTCTCGCACAGGGTGTTGATCGTCTGTTCGAACGTCGGGGCGTCGCTCGGGGTTTGCGCGACGTTGGCGGTCAGAACCAATTGCGAGCCGTCGGCATCGACCACGGCTTGGGCGTTATAGGATTGGCGGTATTCATGGCGTTTGGACTTGCGCATCAACGTGCTGTCCGGGTCGGTCAGATTGGTTTGCGCCTCCGGCGGCGGCGTGTCGTCGGGCGGTTTCGGGCCGCGTCCACGGCGGTTGCGCGCTTCGTGGGCGCGTTGCTTCGCTTCGAAGGCAGGCCGCTCTGCCTCCGCTCGAGCCTTCGCTTCGGCCTCCAGGCGGGCGCACGCCGCATCCAGTTTGCTCCGAAGCGCTTGGCGTCGGGCGAGACCATCGGGCAGCGCCTGGGGATCGGCGGTTTCTTCGCGGTCCGCCGCTTCGGCCCGCGCCATCATCGCGGCGATGTCCGCGTCCAGTTGCGCGCGCAACGCCTTCGCCCGATCATAGCGCACCGACTTGATCTTCGACGCGTTGGCGTCGATCTTGGTGCCGTCGATGCTGACCATGCCGACCGACAGCAGCTTCAATTCCTGGGCCATCGACAGGACATCCGCAAACGCCGCCGCAAACGCCACCGCGTTTTCCCGCCGGAAGGCGGCGATCGTGTCGTGATCGGGATGGGTGTCGGCGGCGATGAAGCGCACCGCAACATCGCGGTGGGTGGCGCGCTCGATCCGCCGCGACGAGAATATCCCGTTGGCGTAACAGTAGATCAACAGCGCCAGCATCATACGCGGGTGATACTGCGCCTTGCCCGCGCCGCGCCAATTGACCTTGAACGCCCGGATATCAATGCGCTCAACGGCTTCGATGATGAAATGCGAAAGGTCGTCGTCCGGTATCCAATCGCAAAGATCGGGCGGCATCAGAAAACCTTGCGTGCGGTCATAGGAGATGAAATTGGCCATGACCGTATTATATACGGATGGGACTAAATCCGACAGACTGCTAGTGGTTTATGTTCGTTGCTTCTTGGTGAGCCCCGGTGCCGCGAAGCAGCACCATTGTCAAGCGTCGGTTCCCGGGAGCTTCAGGGTCATGAGGCAGTAAGGGATCGGTGGCCGCCCGACCTACAACTCTTGCTATTCTGTCTTCCGGTACCCCAAATTCGATCAGCGTGCGGCGTGCAGCATTAGCTCGGTCCGCCGAAAGTTCCCAATTGCCGTAGCCGGAGTCATTTTGGAATTTCGTCGCGTCCGTGTGTCCGGCAAGGGCGACACTCTGAGGCATTTCTAAAACGACCTTGGCTATCAGTTCCAACATCTTCCGTGTATGTAAATGCATATCGGCACTCCCCCTCGGAAACATCGGCAAACCGTCCTGATCGACGATCTGTACTCGCAGGCCTTCCGGTGTGTTGTCTATCAACAGGCTTTTGGCGAGTGCCTTGAGATGAGGAAGATCTTGAATGGCGGACCTCAGTTCTTGCTCGGCCTCTCGGAACTGTTCCTCCTCGTGCTGCCTTTGGAGTTCGGAAGCATCGCTCTTGTTAGGCGTTGATGGTGTGGCTCCATCGGGGTTTTCGGGTGCCGGATTTTGCTTACGTGCCTCTTCCATATTGGGATCCGGTGACGCGGCCGGAGGAGACACATCGACCTCGAAGACACCTTTCTTAGCCACGGTCTTACCGGCTAAGAGGCCGCCCCCGCCCGTTGTGGATTTTGTCGTCGAGATAGGCGAGAAGTAATCAGAGATGCCTTCAAGTTGTTCCTGTGAAACGGCATTGAGTAGCCAAAGCAGCAGGAAGAACGCCATCATCGCCGTCACGAAATCGGCATAGGCCACTTTCCATGCGCCCCCGTGACTGCCGTGAGCACTCTTCTTGACCTTTTTGATGATGATGGGCTGATTGGCCATGGGACCCTCGCGTCAGACTTGACTGGTCTGAATCATTGCATCCAGTTCGGTGAAGCTGGGCCGGATGTTGGAGTTAAGAGCCTTCCTGGCAATTTCGACGGAGACCTGCGGAGCATACCCCTGCATGTGAGAAATGAGGCCCGTTTTTATGCATTCTAAGTAACACGACTCGGCCTCAAAAGTGTTTTCGAGAGATTTTGCAATCGGTGCCACAACACCGTATGCGGCCAAAACCCCAGTGAAAGTCCCTACCAGGGCGCCGCCGATCAGGTGGCCCAGAACCTCTGGTGGTTCGGTGATAGAGCCCATGGTGTGAATAACTCCTAGCACTGCGGCGACAATCCCCAAGGCCGGCAAGCCGTCAGCGACAGCTTGCAGGGCGGTCGCAATGGCATGTGTTTCGCCATGGTGTATCTCCAGCTCCGATTCCATCACCGATTCCATTTCATGCGGATTGGTGCTGCCCAGCGTCAAAAGGCGCAGATAGTCGCAAACGAAATCGACCGCATGATGATCGCCGGAAAAAGTAGGGAAAGTCTGAAAGATCGAGCTTTCGTGAGGTTGTTCGATGTGGCTTTCAAGCGCAAGATCGCCTTTAGTTTTTGCCAGCTTGAACACCGAGTGCAGCATCCCGAGGAGTTCGAGATAGCTGTTCTTGTTATACTTGGGGCCCTTCAGGACTTTGCCAAATGACTTTGCGACACCGCTCAGTATCGGCTTCGGGTTAGCGATGACGAAGGCGCCGAACGCGCTCCCAAAGATGATGACAAACTCGAACGGTTGCCAGAGAACACCCAGATGGCCACCTGCACCCAGATAGCCACCGACAACGCATCCTCCGACGACAACCAAACCGATGAGAAAGAACATGGAGCTCCTCACGAGCCTCTTGACTGGTTGATATAGGCTCCCTTAGGTACTGCTCTCCGTTGTCGTGTCTGACTCCCAGCCGGCCGGGCCCGGCAATCAGCGGGAACAACATAAGGGCACGCCATAATCTCACAGCACATGTTAAAGTATGTCTAACCGCATCTAAGATGTCGCTCCGGGAGCTTAGATCTTGCCAGTAGAACCGCGCGCCTTCCGACATGCTCTCGGCTGTTTTGCGTCAGGGGTATGCGTGGTGACCACTCAAGCTCCCACAGGTCAGGCGCGTGGCGTCACCATCAGTTCATTTTGCTCGGTGTCGCTAGAGCCATCGCTTGTCTTGTTTTGCCTGGGCAGGAATACCAGTAATCTGGAAGCCTATACTCAGAGCGGATACTTTGCCGTTAATGTATTGGCTGACGATCAGGCGGATGTAGCGGAAAATTTTGCAAGTCAACGTGAGGATAAGTTTCGTGGCGTTCCCTTTGAAGAATGGGAGAGTGGATGTCCGATTCTTCCGGGATGCGTGGCCAATCTGGAATGCGCATTGGTAAACACCTACGATGGCGGAGATCACCTTATCTTGGTAGGGCGGGTAAACCGCCTTCAGATGTCTGAGAATGGCGCACCATTGCTGCGGTATCGCGGCAAGTACGCCAGCCTTGGCGAAAAAAGCTGATTTCAAACTTGTTTTGATAGCTGGTTCGCTAGGGTCTGTTGACAAATAGGGGATTCTCAGGCCCGATGAAAAGTGATTCAAGCTTCCTTTTGAGGGAGATCTTGGATGGACACGGAGCGTTTGGTTATCGGAGACGAGGTTTGGGAGAAGATTTCCCCCCATCTTCCGGGCAAGGTCACGGATTGCGGGGTTACGGCGGCGAACAATCGCTTGTTTTTGGAAGCCGTTTTATGGCGGGTTCGCACGGGTTCGCCGTGGCGCGACCTGCCGGTGGTTCTGGGCAAATGGAACAGTGTTTTTTAGCGCTTTCGCCGGTGGGCGATAAAGGGTGTCTTCGAACGGCTGTTCGAGGTCCTCTCGGAAGAGCCGGACTTCGAGTATGCGCTCATCGACGGCACCATCGTCAGCGTTCACCAGAAGGCGAGCGGCGCAAAAGGGGGACTCAAAATCAGGCTATCGGGCGATCGAGAGGAGGCCTGACCACCAAGATCGTCGCCTTGGTGGACGCCTTGGGAAGCTTGGTTCGGTTCGTGCTGCTTCCCGGTCAGCGCCATGACATGGCGGGCGTCGCTCCCTTGATCCGAGACCTTCGCTTCGATGCCCTGCTGGCCGACAAGGCGTTTTACGCCGATTGGTTGCGAGCGGAATTGAACCAACGCGGCGCTATCGCCGTTATCCCACCGAAAGCCAACCGAAAACAGCCGATCGCCTGTGACAAGGACATGTACCGATGGCGCCATTTGGCCGAGAACTACTTCGCCAAGATCAAGGAATTTCGCGGCATCGCGACACGCTACGACAAAACCGACACCAGCTACGGCGCAAACCTGAACTTGGTCGCCACCGTCATCGCCATGCGTGAATTGTCAACAGACCCCAATAGCACGAGTGCAGTTAAGGAAACGCGATTTTCCGATTCGCGAGGGGATGCATCGCAGTTCCGAAAGGTCGGCACTCTGTTTTCGCAAATCAGCTGGACTTGAGAATATATTCGACTTCTGAAAGAATATTTGATCGGTCGGCGTCCAACTCGGGCGCGGCGGGCCGCATTTGAGGGTCATCGAATCCCGATAGTTTGATCGGATTGCCGGCCATGCTGACTCCGCCGGCCGTCGGATCGCTGGATTGTATGATCATGTTGCGAGCTTTGACGTGTGGATCGTCAACGACCTGCGCAATGTTGTTGATGGGGCCGCATGGCACGCCGGCGCCACCGATGATCCCGAGCCACTGGACGGAATCCTTGGTCGCGAGCGTCTTCTCGATCTCTTCTTTCAGGCGCGCATGGTTTTGCGTCCGCAGGTGATTGGTCTCGAAATGCGAATCCTGGGCCAAATCCGGTCGATCCAGCGCGTCGCATAGCTTGTCGAATAACGTTTCATTCCCCGCGGCGATGATGATGAATCCATCTTTGGCCCTGAATGCTTCAAATGGGGTAATCGAAGGATGGCGAGCGCCCAGCGGTCCGGGAATCTCGCCAGCGGCCAGATAGCGTCCGATGGCGTTCTCGAGAATCGCCACCTGACAATCCAGCATCCCGACGTCCACCATCATGCCCTCGCCGGTCCGCTGTCGGTCGATCAGCGCCGCGAGGATACCTGCGACACCGAACAGGCCGGCGGTGATGTCGCCGATCGAGGTGCCGACCCGCGTCGGACCCGAGTCCGGATAGCCGGTAACGCTCATGATGCCGCCCATGCCCTGAACCACCATGTCATAGGCGGCGCGCTGGCTATAGGGGCCGCTGTGGCCAAATCCAGAGATGGCCGCGTAGATCAGGCGCGGGTTGAGCAGTCGAAGCGTCTCCCAACCGTAGCCAAGCTTTGCCATGGTGCCGGGACGATAATTCTCCACTAGCACGTCGGCTTTGTTGACCAGGGCTTCGAAAATCTTGCGGTTGTCGGCGTCCTTGAGGTCGAGCGCGATACTCTTCTTGCCCCGGTTGAGAGACATAAAATACGCCGACTTGCCATTGGCGAAAGGCCCGAACTGCCGGGCGTCGTCACCGGTCCCTGGTACCTCTACTTTGATCACTCGAGCCCCCAGATCCGCCAAGACCATGGTGCAGTATGGGCCGGCCAGGACCCGGCTGAGGTCGACCACCAGAAAGCCGTCAAGGGGACCGGTCTTTGTCATCGTCTCACTCCTTGCCGGGAAGACTCGGCGAAGTGCCAACATCCGCGTTTCCACCACCGCAAGAGACTGAACCAGGATGACAGCAAGGGATGAACATCATGGTCCACTTCGGCGAGTTCGGGGTGGGTCGTCAGGCGTCCGATCACCTGTCCGCGCATGTCGATCAGGGCGGCCATTCCATTCGGCGCCCGACCGCGGTTCCGCCGCTTCGTGCAGAAACATCGCATGGACGTTTGACAAATCTTCCAGATAGCGTCTAGCCGCTTCCGTGATGCAGAGATGGTCCGACCCAAAGCGCTCGGCGAGCGCCTGGAAGTAGATGACCTTGTAGTTCTCGTCCAACTCCCTAAACTCGTCCAGAACACCACGTGCAAGCGCGGCGCCTGATGCTTCGCCCCGACCCGAGAGCAGCACCTCAGTCAACGCAACTAGACCTTGGCTGTCGGCATCGTTGATAAATACCGAATCCGCTTGACTTCGGCCGTGCTCCACGATGGCCGAGCCCATGCCGCGCAGGTTGGAAAAACTCACTGCTCCGGTCCCATCAGGGTGTCCGGCAGCCACAGGGCGATTTCCGGGAAGATGCAGAGGATGACGATGCCCAGGACCATGCAACCTACGTACGGCATCGCGCCGCGCAGGATCGAGGGTAGGGGAAGGTCCGGTAGTATCGCGTTTATGACGAAAAGATTGAGCCCCACAGGCGGCGTTATCAGGCCGATTTCCATGTTGATGGTGAAGATGACCGCGAACCAGTAGGGATCAAAGCCTGCCTGGGTAATAATCGGCAACAGGATCGACGCGGTCATAAGAATAACGGCGACCGGCGGAAGGAAAAAGCCGGCGATGAGTAGAAACGCGTTGATGATGCCCATAAGCACCCATCGATTGACTTCGAGCGCGGCGATCCATTCAGCGATCGACTGCGTGATGAACAGGGACGAAAGGGTGAAGGAGAACAACTCCGCTGCGCCAATGATCATCATGATCATGACGCTCTCTTTAATGGTGTCGCGGAAAACGGCGCTGTAGGCCGAAAACTGCCACATCCGATAAATCAAGACGACTAGGACGATCACAACCAAGGCCCCCACCCCGGCCGCTTCCGACGGCGTGGCGACGCCACCGTAAAGCACGTAAAGAATGCCGGCGATGATGGCCAGGAACGGCAAGACATGCGGCAGCATCTCGAGCTTTTGCTTCCAGCTGTAGTGCTGTGCCAGCGTGCTCAGGCCCACGCCCTTCAACCGGCAGTAGATAATCGTCCAGACCATGAAAAGGACGGTGAGAAGAATACCCGGCAGCAGCCCGGCGATGAACAGACGTCCGATGGATGTTTCGGTGGAGATGCCGTAGACGATCATGGTGATGCTCGGCGGGATCAGGATGCCGAGCGTGCCGCCCGCGGCAATGGATCCGGCGGCGATTTCCTCCGGATAGCCGCGCTTGGTCATTTCGGGGATACCCATCTTGCCAATGGCCGCGCACGTGGCTGGCGACGACCCGGAAAGCGCCGCGAAGATGGAACAGGCGCCGAGGTTCGCGAGAACGAGCCCTCCGGGCACTCTATTGAGCCAACGGTCCAACCCTTCGTACAGATCCCGGCCGGCCGGCGACGCGGACACCGCGCCGCCCATCAGAATGAACATTGGGATCGAGACAAGGGCGAAGCTTGAAAGCCCGCCGAAGAACGTCTCGCCGATGATGTTGATGCTGAACCAGCCTTCGGTGAGGATCAGAGCAACAACGGAAACGAAACCGAGCGCGAACGCGATGGGCATGCCGATAGCGAGAAGCGCGAGCAGCACGACAACGATCAGGAGACCGGTGACGAGTGGCGTCATTGGAGTTCTTCCTCCAGCTTGAGGAAATCGGCGATGAACTGCAGGCACAGAAGTCCGAAGCCCACCGGCATCGGCAGCAGGGGAATCCACAGCGGCAGCGCCCAAACGGTATCGGTAGTCCAGTTCTCGACCCAGGCCTCGTGAAAATAGACCCAGCCAGCCCACGCCAGCAGTCCGCAGAGAACGAGGCTCAAGACGTCCGATATGAGCCGCAACGCCATCTTGCCGTTTTCTCCGACGGCATTCTCGATCAGGTCGAACTCGAACGTGACCCTTGAGGAGCAGAACATAGGGACTTCCGAGGAAGGTCGCAGCGACGATTGAAAATGTGACGCACTCTGTCTGCCAAATTGTCGATCCGTTCAAGACATAACGGACGAAAACCATCTGATTGACAACCAGGACGGAAGCGACGAGCAGCAGGACGGCAACGAGTCCGAAAAACTTCGACAGCGTTTCCACAATCCGTTTGAACCCACGCATGCCAGTGCTTCCCCGTGGCCTCTCCCCGATCGGAAAGAGGCGTTGTTTTCTCTAGGGATTACGAAGATCGATGATAAAGCCAAGTTTGATGCTTATCACTCGACGGCGAGGGCTTTGTCGATCAGTTCCTGGCCATTGGGGACCTTTTCGGCGAAAGACTTGTAGGAGGTCTCCTTGGCGATCGCGAGCCAGGCCTGATAGTCCTCGGGAGACATGGCCACGACCTCGACGCCGGCCTTCTTGAAAGTTTCGATCAAAGTCTCGTCGAGCTTCTTGGCCTCGCCCAGGAAGTACTCCTCGGCTTTCTTGCCCGCGGCCAGCAACGCGTCCTGCTGTTCCTTGTTCAGCCTGTCCCAGCTTCGCTTCGACATCAGGATCGGCTCGTACATGAACCACAGCGCGTTCTCTCCGGGCGCCGTGAGACACTTGACCTGCTCGTAAAGCCGGTAGGAGACGAAACTTCCGGAGCTGGTATTGGCGGCGTCGAGCACGCCGGTCTGCATTCCCGTATAAATATCCGAACTGGGCATCGAGGAGAGCGAAGCCCCCGCGCCGGCCAGCATTTCCTCGAAGGCGGGCCCCGCCGCGCGAGTAACCTGTCCCTTGATGGAGTCCGGGTCGGTGATGCAGTTCTGCTTGGAGGCGAAGGCGCCGGCGAGCCATGCGTCCGCCAACACCACGACGCCCGCGTCGTTGATGCTCTTCTTGATATCCTGCATGAACTCCGAATTGTTGAGTCGGTTTGCCCGATCATGGTTGCGCACCAGCCCGGGCATCAGCGTCGCGGAAAACTCCGGATGCCGGCCGGAGGCATAGTCCAGCGGGAACGCCGATATATCGAGCGCTCCCTTGGTGAGCGCACCCCATTGCTCTTTCGGCTTGAACAGTGAACCGCCCGGGTAGATCCGGATTTCTAGGTCGACGTTGGCCTTCTCGACCTCCTTCGCCATAATCTGGACCATTTCGTCGCGGGGGTCTCCCTTGTCGCTCGGCCACTGGTGCGAGGCCTTGAGTGTCTCCGCTCGGGCCGATCCTGCGGCGATGAGCAAGGCAGCGGCAATGAGAAACGATTTGCAGAGCAGTGTCATTGAGTTCCTCCCAGTTTCTGCGGCGATATTTGCATCGGCCCTTTTGCAGGGCCTTGACTTGTCAGTATACAATAGAGCATCCATGAAAATGCACGTCAAGAATATTTCGCATACAATAATATAGAGAGCTGCATAATGACAGAGCGGATCGCCGATCGCCTTCGCAAAGTGTTGGAGGATGAAATCGTTACCGGGCGTCTCGCTCCGGGCGTCCGGCTCGACGAAGTGTCGCTTGCGACGCGCTTCGCGGTTTCACGCACGCCCATTCGCGAAGCGCTGAACCAACTTTCGACTTCCGGATTGATTAAGATGAGGCCACGCCGGGGCGCTATCGTGAACCCGGTCACGACGGAAGATCTCGTCGAGATGTTCGAGACCGTGGCCGAAATGGA
The DNA here is from genome assembly GCA_963771545.1 of uncultured Alphaproteobacteria bacterium. GTDB lineage: Bacteria > Pseudomonadota > Alphaproteobacteria > Rhodospirillales > Defluviicoccaceae > CAKZLS01. Next base: position 1,092,363 of record CAVYTX010000002.1, on the reverse strand, counting down.
GGCGGTGTGCGGGCGGCTGGCGACCCGACGCATGAGCGAGGAGGAGCGCCAAAGCCTGCTTGACGCTCTTGAAGCATGCCGCCGGGCGGCCGCGACCGAGGATGTCGACTTTTACTATGAGGAGAACGTCATATTCCACAGAGCGATCTACACGGGCAGCCACAATCGTTACCTCGCCAACGAAGTCCGCCAACTCCGCCGGCGGCTGCAGGCCTATCGGCGGTTACAGCTTCGCGTTCGCGGTCGAATTGCCAACTCCTTTGCCGAGCACGAGGCTATTGTCGATGCGATCATGGCTGGGGACGAAGAACAGGCGGAGAAAAGACTTCGGACCCACGTTATGATTCAAGGGGAGCGTTTCAACGATCTCCTGATGACTCTTAATTCTCTACGACAGGCAGGCGAGTAGATTGGGACAAGAAGCTTTTATTTTCGGTGATCGCTACGCCACTTCTGGGTGAATCAGAAAGACTATGTCGGGTCCGATCGACGATCCCCTTGTTCGCTGAAAATGGGCTGAACACAGGACCGGTTGGACGATAAATCAATCTGATCCATGGCATCCTCGGTGATCTTTGTTGCCAACGGTATTGCGCTTCAGACCTGCTGATGGGACGGGCAATTTGGGCTCTCAGTCTCGGACTAAGCGACCTTGACCACAGGATGATTGGTGTGAATGATGGGTTTGCCACAAAGTGGGGGGGCAATTATGACCATGATCGAAAAAAGCTTGATGAGCCTTGGCCCGCATGGGTTCCACAGAATTGCCTATGCCCAATGGGGCAGCGCTCACAAAAAGAGCGTTCTGGTCTGTGTGCACGGCCTCACACGGAACAGGCGGGACTTTGATGCCTTATCTGGAGCCATGGCGGACCAATACCACGTGATTTGCCCAGATCTGCCGGGCCGGGGACACAGCCATTGGCTGCCGGTTCACACCGACTACCAACCCTCAACGTACCTGACGGATATGGCCGCGCTCATCGCCCGATCAGGCGCGGAACAGATTGATTGGATCGGCACATCGTTGGGCGGACAGCTCGGCATGATGTTGGCGGCCCAGCCCAACAGCCCTGTCCGCAAGCTCGTGCTCAACGACATTGGCGCTTTCATTCCCAAACAGGCCTTGGAGCGGATTGCCGAATATGTTGGAAAGGATCCAATATTTTCTGACCTTGAGGCTGTTGAGGCCTTTTTGCGAGAAGTCCACGCACCCTTCGGCTCTCTCACCGACAACCAATGGCGCCACCTTGCCGAGCATAGCGCCCGCCACGACGTTCAAGCCGGGGCTTGGCGTCTGCACTACGATCCCGGTCTTGCCGAGCCATTTGTAGAGGGGTTTTCGGAGGATGTGGACCTATGGGCGGTCTGGGAGTCGATTTCCTGCCCGACATTGATCCTCCGTGGCGCTGAGTCGGATATTTTGACGCATGAAACCGCCAAGGAAATGCTAACACGAGGTCCCGCCGCCGAACTCATAGAGTTTCCCGGAATTGGCCACGCACCCATGCTCATGGACCCCAGCCAAATCCGGGCCGTGCGGGAGTGGATGCTGGACTGAGTATTCTGTCTATTATGTTTCAGCCTGATCGGTGAACCGCAACTGGCGTAAACAGGTCTTCGCTAAGAGCCATCGGCTCTCGGCATCTCCGTTATCCCCGGCGGATCCTTGGCGCCGCGACGCATTCGTAAATGCCGGGGTGTACATACAATTGCTTGGCGGCGAAGGTACAAGAATGAGGCTGTTCAATTCCGAGCGATTGGTCGGGAGCATTGTTGAACGATTTCAAGTTGTAGCAGTCGGCCAATCTACGCATTTTATACTATTTTTATTTGAATTGACATATAAAATAAAAATACTTTATTTTTAAAAAACCGAACAAAATCAAATAAATAAAACTTTTGACCTAGTCAAATATATTTTTTAGTCTCATCGTCAGTTTAGAGGTATGAGATTATTCTATGAAGTGGAGGAATTTACGATGCCCAACACTCTTTCCAAAATTATCAATGATAAGTCTGGCGCAACCGCGATTGAGTATGGTCTGATTGCCGCGTTGGTCTCGGTAGCCGCCATTCTCGCTCTTTCCGCCATGGGCGATGCCTTACGGACGCTTTTCGAGCGCGTGTCCACCGAACTCAATACTGCCGTGAACTAAGCGCCCGCGAATTCTGCAGTTTCTCCTCCCCAAAGCAGAATTTCCTCCCTTTCGGGTCTATCACACCATCGAGCGGGTGGCGCCCTGACGCTACTCAACTCGAAGGGGGAATGGACGAGCCTTATTAAATCCGTCCTAACAGCGTCATTCAGGTCAAAGCACGAGTTCGGAACATTGCAGGACTCCATCGATCTCAAGCGCTTTCGAGACGATCCGCTGGCGGATCCCAATCGAGCAATGGCACACGAGAGTCAAGATGCTCGTAGAGTTTCGTGTAGATAATCAAAGGATTTTGACTCTCGGTTAATCCTTTTTGAGAAGGCGGGCGGCGTCCACTGCCGCGTATGTCAGGATGCCGTCGGCGCCGGCGCGTTTGAACGAGAGCAGGCTCTCCACCAGCGCCCTGTCGTATTCGAGCCAGCCGTTTTGACTGGCCGCCGTGAGCATGGCGTACTCGCCGGAGACATGGTAGGCAAACGTGGGGAGACCGAATGCGTCCTTGATCCGGCTGACCACATCGAGATAGGGCAAACCCGGCTTGACGATCAGCATGTCGGCGCCTTCCTGAACATCAAGGGCCGCTTCCCGGAGAGCTTCGCCGCCGTTGGCCGGATCCATTTGATAGGTTTTTTTGTCGCCCCTGAGGGCACCGGCGGAGCCGACGGCGTCACGGAAAGGCCCATAAAAGGCCGATGCGTACTTGGCTGCATAGCTCATGATCTGTACATGCCGGAAATCGGCGGCGTCAAGAGTGTCGCGGATGGCGCCAATCCGGCCATCCATCATGTCGGAGGGAGCAACCACGTCGCAGCCGGCCTTGGCCTGGACCGCCGCCTGTCCACACAGGACTTCCAGGGTTTCATCGTTTAGCACCTCGCCGTCGACAACCAGACCGTCATGGCCGTCGCTGTTGAACGGATCGAGCGCCACGTCGCAAATAACGCCAATCTCCGGATGCGCGGCCTTGACGGCGCGGACCGCGCGGCACACTAGGTTCTCTGGGTTCAGCGCCTCGCGGCAGTCGGGGGCCTTGAGCTCGGGTTGGACGTAAGGGAACACCGCCACCGCCGGAATCCCAAGCCGGGCGGCGTCTCCGACCGCAGTCACCAGAACGTCGATGGACAACCGGTCCACGCCGGGCATTGACGGCACGGGTTCGCGCCGGCCCCCGCCCTCGATTACGAACACCGGCCAAATCAAGTCATCGACGGAGAGGTGGTTTTCTGCGACGAGCCGACGTGACCATGGGGTGCGACGGTTGCGTCGCATCCGCGTACGTGGGAACTGACTCAGCGAATGAAGAAACCGGTGCGCCACCGCGCTTATGCCGCGTCGAGGGCTTGGCTAAGATCGGCGAGGATGTCCTCGAAGTGCTCGATACCCACCGACAGCCGTACGTAACCCTCCGAGACGCCGGTTGCTAGGCGATCCTCGGGCGATAGCTGCGAGTGCGTGGTGCTTGCCGGATGGATGGCCAGAGTTCGAGCGTCTCCGATGTTGGCCACGTGATAGACCATCTTCAGCGAGTCGATGAATCGGCGGCCGGCCTCGCGACCTTCCTTGAGCTCGAAACCTACCAGAGCCCCGTAGGCTCCCCGCAGATAGGCGTCCGCGCGCCGGCGCGCCTCGCCATCCTGGAAACCGGGAAAGATAACCTTCGCCACTTTCGGGTGCTCCTTGAGGAAGTTCGCGACTTTGGCGGCGTTTTCGCAGTGAGCGCGCATCCGCAAGGGCAGAGTCTCCAGCCCCTGGATAAACATGAACGCGTTGAAAGGACTCATGGGAGCACCAATGTCGCGGAGCAGGATGACCCGTGCCCTGATGATGTAAGCGATGGGACCGAGCGGCTTGACAGCCTCGGTCCAGACGGCGCCATGGTAGCTGGCGTCCGGCTGTGTCAGAGTAGGGAAGCGATCGGCGTGGGCCTCCCAGTCGAAACTACCTCCATCGACAATCAAGCCGCCGATGGAAGTTCCATGACCGCCGATGTACTTGGTGGTGGAGTACACGACGATGGCCGCGCCGTGGTCCAGCGGCCGGCAAAGGACCGGCGCGGCGGTGTTGTCGACGATCAGCGGAACGCCGAGTTCACGCCCGATGTCGGCAACCTCCCTGATAGGAAGCACGTTGAGCTTGGGATTGGGAAGGGTTTCGGCGTAATAGCAGCGGGTGCGCTCGTCGGTAGCATTGCGGAAGGCCTCGGGATCCGCCGGATCGACGAACCGGACTTCAACCCCAAGGCCTTTCAATGTGTTGGCAAATAGGTTCCAGGTCCCTCCGTAGAGGTCGGTTGAACTGACAAAATTGTCTCCCGCCTGGCAGACATTCAAAACCGCGAAGGTAGACGCGGCCTGTCCGGATCCAAGCGCCAACGCCGCAACTCCACCCTCTAGCGCGGTGATGCGTTTTTCCAGCACGTCGCACGTCGGATTCATGATGCGGGTGTAAATGTTTCCCAGTTCCTTGAGCGCGAACAGGTTTTCCGCGTGCTGAGTGTGCTGAAATTGATAGGAGGTGGTTTGATATATGGGGACCGCCACGGCGCCGGTGGGCCCGTCATTTCGATAGCCCTCGTGTAGCACGATCGTCTCGGGGTGCATCGTCTTGGTTGTCACCGTCGGGTCTCCTTCCCAGCTTCAGTATGTGCCCGCTTCGAGGTTATGAGATGCGGAGGATACACATCCCCTACCGCCGTGTGTACGGGTTTTTGCAGGCGTGAGCTGCGATGGCAGAGGGGATCTTTACGACTGTAATTTAAATGTTTACGTTTACGTAAAGGTAAAGCAGTTGCGCTTGGCGCCGCTATGTTTCTTCTAAAACCGAGTAGCCGATTCAATTTGTGCTGTCAGATTGACCCGGCAATGACCAGATTTAACGAAGTTGCAAATTGAGGAGTTCGCTATCGTGCCCGACGACACCGCCGTTCACAGCAAGCCGTCTCCCACCCGTAGAGGCTATAAACCTCGCAATCCTGTCCGCTTCGTGACAGCGGCAAGCCTGTTCGACGGGCACGATGCCTCCATAAATATTATCCGCCGCATCCTTCAATCTTCCGGTACCGAGGTCATTCACCTTGGTCACAACCGCTCCGTGGATGAAGTCGTTACCGCCGCATTGCAAGAAGACGTGCAGGGCATCGCCGTCAGTTCCTACCAGGGCGGTCACATCGAGTTTTTCAAGTACATGCTCGATCTGTTGCGTGCGCGAGGCGGACCGGAAATCAAAGTTTTTGGCGGCGGCGGCGGCGTGATCGTGCCCGAGGAGGTCGCCGATCTGCACACTCACGGGGTGGCGCGGATCTACTCCCCTGAGGACGGCCGGAGCTTGGGTCTGCAAGGCATTATCGACGACATGATCAAGCGTGCCGATTTCGATCCCTTTGAAGCCATGACGCTCGACCTTGAGGAAATCGCGGCTGGTAATACCCGCCAGCTCGCCGGGACCATTACGGCCCTGCAGAACGGCGTCCTCGGCGAAACCGAGCGCGGCGAACTCCAGGCCTTGGCCGACCGTCGGGGTGTCGTTCCGGTGGTGGGCGTGACTGGCACGGGCGGAGCCGGAAAGTCGTCGCTGACAGACGAGATCATCCGCCGCTTCCGGCTGTATAGTAACGAGCCCAAGATCGCGATCCTTGCTATCGATCCGACACGTCGCCGGACGGGCGGCGCGCTGCTCGGCGACCGCATCCGCATGAACGCTATTTCGGCCCCCAATGTCTTCATGCGCTCGATTGCCAGCCGCGCGAGCGGGCAGGATGTCCCGCCAATGCTCCCGGACATGATTGCCGCGATAAAGGGCTGCGGCTTCGATCTGGTGATCGTTGAAACTCCGGGAATTGGCCAAGGCGACGCTGGTATCGTGCCGCATGTGGATGTGTCCATGTATGTCATGAGCCCCGAGTTCGGCGCTCCCAGCCAACTGGAAAAAATCGACATGCTGGATTTCGCGGATATCGTAGTGATCAACAAGTTCGATCGGCAGGGGGCTGACGATGCGTTGCGCGATGTGGCCAAGCAGATCCAGCGCAATCGCGAAGCGTTCGCGGTTCCAGTGTCCGAAATGCCGGTGTTCGGAACGATTGCGTCGCGGTTCAATGATGCCGGCGTCACCGCCGTGTACCAGGAGTTGATCCGACAGTTCAACGATAAGAGCTTCGGTCGCTGGAAATCCAGTTCGACACCCGTGGCGACCAAATCGTCTGAGCCTGGCGCTGGCATTGTGCCCGCGCACCGCAGACGCTACCTCGCGGAAATTGCCGAGACGGTGCGTGACTACCATCAAAGCATTGCAGAACAAGTTGCCCTTGCCCGCGAACGCCAGTCGCTGCGCGAAACCAAACGAATGTTGGAGGAGTCCGGAGACGAGACCACAAGTGTCGAGAGGCTTTTGGAGAAGCGCGACGAGCAGATGCACTCAAGCTGCCGCAAGCTGCTAGAGATGTGGCCAACGGTTCGCCAAGCCTATTCCGGCGACGAGTACGTCGTACGCATGCGCGACCGTGAGGTGAGAACCAACCTTATCCACACGTCATTGTCGGGAAGCCGGATACCGAAAGTCGTGCTTCCGAAGTATGAAGACGACGGAGAGCTATTGAAATGGCTCCTCAAGGAAAACCTGCCGGGAATCTTTCCGTACACCGCCGGAGTCTTTGCGTTCAAGCGAGAGGGCGAGGATCCCACGCGGATGTTCGCCGGAGAAGGCGATCCATCCCGCACCAATGCCCGATTCAAGTATCTTTCCAAGCATGCCGAGGCCAAACGCCTCTCTACCGCCTTCAACTCGGTGACGCTCTATGGTTACGACCCTGATGAGCGGCCGGATATTTACGGCAAGGTCGGCAACTCCGGCGTATCCGTTGCGACGTTAGATGATGTCAAAACGCTTTATGGCGGCTTTGACCTATGCCATCCCACCACGTCGGTTTCGATGACGATTAATGGACCGGCGCCGTCGATCCTCGCCATGTTCTTCAACACGGCCATTGATCAGCAACTCGCCAAGTTCGAAGCCGAAAATGGTCGCAAACCCACCGACGGGGAAAACGAGAAAATCCGCGAATGGGTTCTAGAGAATGTGCGCGGCACCGTTCAGGCTGACATCCTCAAGGAGGATCAAGGGCAGAATACCTGCATCTTCTCCACCGAGTTCGCGCTCAGAATGATGGCGGACATTCAGGAATTCTTCGTCCACCACCGCGTTCGAAACTTCTACTCCGTATCGATTTCCGGGTATCACATCGCCGAAGCTGGCGCCAATCCAATTTCACAACTGGCGTTTACGCTCGCCAACGGCTTCACGTACGTTGAGGCATATCTGGCGCGCGGCATGCACATCGACGACTTCGGACCGAACCTGTCGTTCTTCTTCTCGGCCGGCATGGAGCCCGAGTACACGGTAATGGGGCGCGTCGCCAGACGGATATGGTCCACGGCGATGAGGTTCAAGTACGGAGCCAACGAGCGCTCGCAGAAACTGAAGTACCATACTCAGACGTCGGGCCGGTCGCTGCATGCCCAGGAGTACAGCTTCAATGATATCCGAACCACCCTGCAGGCTTTGCTGGCTATTTACGACAATACCAACAGCCTGCACACCAACGCGTATGACGAGGCCATCACCACTCCAACCGAGGAGAGCGTGCGCCGGGCTCTGGCCATTCAGCTGATTATCAATCGCGAATGGGGCCTCGCAAAGAACGAGAACCCAAACCAGGGCTCATTCATTATTGAAGAGCTCACGGATCTTGTCGAGGAAGCCGTTCTTCAGGAATTCGAACGTCTGAGCGAGCGAGGAGGTGTTCTTGGCGCGATGGAGACCGTCTATCAACGCAGCAAGATCCAGGAAGAATCGCTCCATTATGAACGTAAGAAACACGATGGCAGCTATCCAATTGTCGGCGTGAATACCTTCGTCAATCCCCACGGAGACGCGCTTCCCACACCCAACCTTGTTCGGTCCACCGAGGAGGAACGCCGAGGGCAAATCCGGCGGGTGCAGGAACTCCACGAGCGCAATGCCGACGTGGCGCCGGCCATGGTCAAGCGCCTGCAGGAAACCGCCACTAGCGGGGGCAATATCTTTGAAGTCTTGATGGACGCGGTTTGCGTGTTGTCCCTTGGGCAGATCACCCAGGCCCTGTTCGAGGTGGGAGGTCAGTATCGGCGGAGCATGTAGGCGTCGACCAGCGCGGTATATTCAACGAAATCGTAACACTCGCCGGTTAAACCTTCACGCAATCACATTGCCAGGATTTCGCGGGCATCATCGCGTCATGAAGGAAACCTTTCAGTGAAACATGGAGTCTGGCCGCAGGCAACGCCCGCCTCGCTCCATGAAGTGCTCTTCGAATTCCATACTCGCGGGCGGAGCATCCGCGTGGTAGCGATCGATCCCGTCAGCAATACCGAGGTCACTATGGTGGGGGCTCGCGGCTACAGCGAGCATATCCTCAAACGGTTGGCGGCGAGGAAGCTTTCATACGTAATCGCCAAGAAGCAAAACGACTGGAAGTTCGGTAGTTAAACCCCCAACGATCTTCCACTTTGACTTTGCAATCGCCGCTTTTTCTCTTGACATCAGCTAGACCTATGATGACACCATACCTTTGGTGTTACAGTTTAATAACCGCGTCTCGGTAAACGAGCCCTGAGCTTCGCATATATCTCGTGGATCGGATATTGCCTTATTAGGAAAGTAGAGGGAATGGCCTGCGGTGTGCGCTCTTTTTATGTCGCGGCGGGTGGGGAACCAAGGTTCCCTGACTAGTGGTAATCGGTCATCGCGGGAGCGTCGGGCACATGAAACAAAACTGGACCTTATTTTGAAAGATCGCCAATGGCGTATTTCGTAGAGCAACTTATCAACGGCCTGACCCTCGGGGCGATCTACGGGTTGATCGCCATAGGCTACACCATGGTTTATGGGATCATTGGTATGATCAATTTCGCCCACGGCGAAATCTTTATGATTGGTTCTTTTATCTGTTTGATCTCGTTAATGGTTCTCGGGCTTCTGGGGATCACCTGGGTTCCGCTGGCGTTGCTGATCACCATGATTGTGGCCATGTTGCTAACATCCATGTACGGATGGACGTTGGAGCGGGTCGCCTACCGTCCCTTACGCGGATCGCCGCGTCTGGCAGCTCTGATCACCGCTATCGGAATGTCCATCTTCCTGCAGAATTATGTTCAGATTTTACAGGGCGCACGGGTTAAGCCGATGCAGCCGCTTATTTCCGGCGGCTTTGAAATTATGCAGAGTGGTGACTATGTCGTCTCGCTCAGCTATCTCCGCCTTTTCATCTGGGTCCTTACGTTTGTTTTGATGGTGGTGTTTACGTTTATTATCACCCGCACTGCCCTTGGACGCGCGCAGCGGGCCTGCGAACAGGATCGGGGAATGGCGGCGCTGATCGGCATCAATGTGGACAAGACCATTTCACTGACGTTTGTCATGGGCGCGGCTCTGGCTTCGGTGGCGGGCATGATGTTCCTGCTGAGCTACGGCGTGATCGACTTTTTCATCGGCTTTCTTGCCGGGATCAAGGCGTTCACCGCAGCGGTTCTCGGGGGCATTGGTTCTCTACCAGGGGCCATGCTCGGGGGCCTGCTAATCGGCCTCATCGAGGCCTTCTGGTCGGGATACTTTACCGTCGAGTACAAGGACGTCGCGGCGTTCGCGATTCTTGTCCTCGTACTCATATTTCGCCCGACCGGACTGCTCGGTAAACCCGACATCGAAAAAGTTTGAGGCGGGGCATGACCATGATCGGCGGAACCGTGACCGAGACTACTGGAAGGCCTCTGGACCCCGCTGCCGTGCTCAAGGAGTGCGGGTTAACAGCCTTGGTCATGTTCGCCTTGGCCGTTGGCATGGTTGCTTTTCGCACCCGCGACGTTCCCGGCGGCCTCGAAATAGAAACCCGTTTCGGCGCGGTTGCGGCCGTCACCCTTCTGGGGTTCTTTGGCCGCCTCGCCATCGTCCTGCTGCGCGAGGAGAGACCGTTTCCCGTTCTAGTGACGGCGCTACCGTTTTCGGTATTGATGCTAGGCGCCTTACTGTCGCTGCATTTTTTCGACGCGGACACCGCGGACACGTTAAAGGGCTACCTTCCGTTCGGCGATGTTGTCGTCAACTGGATCGTGGCCATCATGGGAATTGTGTTCAGCCTTCGCGCCGTTTGGGCGTTACGCCATACGGGCGCGTCGGCAAAAACCGTGGTTGATCGGGAAAAGGCCATGGACGCCTTTGCGGCACGCGTGCAGCGGACGTCTCGGTTTCTGGGGCCGGTCCTACTCGGCATTGCGGTCGCATTTCCGCTTTTGGTGTTTTCATCCGACGTGCCATTTCTGCCCAAGGTCGATCGCCGGCTGTTGGATATAGCCATTCTCGTCGTGACCTACGTCATGCTTGGCTGGGGCCTCAATATCGTTGTCGGCTTGGCCGGGCTTCTGGATCTTGGCTACGTGGCATTCTACGCCGTCGGCGCCTACAGCTACGCTCTGCTTGCAACCCATTACGACCTTGGATTCTGGGTGTGTCTGCCGTTTGCCGGACTCATGGCGGCGACTGCTGGCATTCTTCTGGGCTTTCCGGTGTTGCGACTCCGGGGAGACTATCTGGCCATCGTGACCCTCGGGTTTGGTGAGATGATCCGCGTCATCCTGCTCAACTGGTACGAATTCACCAACGGTCCGGATGGCATCTCTGGAATTCCGCGTCCGACTTTCTTTGGACTGGAATTCAGCCAATCAGCGGATAGTGGCGGGGAGACTTTTTACAGTTTCTTCAATCTCAGCTATTCGCCCATCGACCGCATCGTTTTCATGTACTACGTCATTCTCGCGCTCGCCTTGGTCACCAACCTGTTCACTCTGAGGATCCGCAAGCTTCCTATTGGCCGTGCCTGGGAAGCCTTGCGCGAAGACGAAATCGCCTGCCGATCGCTGGGCATGAATCCGCGCAATACCAAACTGACGGCGTTCTCCATAGGCGCGATGTTCGGTGGCTTCGCCGGATCGTTTTTTGCCACGCGTCAGGGGTTTATTAGCCCGGAAAGCTTCACTTTTGTCGAGTTGGCGGTGATTCTCGCGGTGGTTGTTCTTGGCGGGTTCGGTAGTCAGATCGGCGTCGTTCTGGCAGCAATCATCCTCATTGGCTTGCCGGAGTTCTTCCGCGAGTTGCAGCAATACCGAATGCTGGCCTTCGGCGCGGCTATGGTCTTGATCATGATTTGGCGCCCGGCCGGCTTACTGGCGCACCGCGAGCCGACGATCCGACTTCCACGCAAGCCCGATGGGGAACCCGCGGGTAAACCGCGGACCATGGAGGTTTCGGGATGAACGCGTTGCGGGGGAAATCCCGCGATCCAAATGCGCCGCTTCTCGAAGTTGAGCACCTAACGATGCGCTTTGGAGGGCTTGTTGCCATCGACGATGTCTCGTTCGACGCCGCCGATCAGCAAATAACGGCCATCATCGGTCCCAATGGTGCCGGGAAGACCACCGTCTTCAATTGTTTAACGGGGTTCTACAAACCAACGGTGGGCCGCTTATCCCTCAACCATCGGCGAAGGGGATCGTTGCTACTGGAACGGATGGAGGGCTACCAGATTCCGCAGAAGGCGGGCGTGGCCCGGACCTTTCAAAACATTCGCTTATTTGCTCAGATGTCCGTGCTCGAGAATTTGATCGTGGCCCAGCACAACAAACTTATGAATGCCTCGGCGTTCACCTTTGCAGGTCTGTTCGGGCTACCTCGCTACCGCAACGCGGAAGCCAAGGCCGTGGAATTGGCGCGATACTGGCTGGACCGCGTGGGTTTGACGAATCGGGCCGACTGGAATGCCGCCAATCTTCCTTATGGTGATCAGCGGCGCCTGGAGATCGCGCGGGCCATGTGCACCGAACCGGTTCTGCTCTGCCTGGATGAGCCGGCTGCCGGCCTCAACCCGCGGGAGTCGGCCGATCTCAACCGGCTGCTACTTTTTATCCGTGATGAGCATAAGATCGGACTGCTTTTGATTGAGCACGACATGAGCGTGGTTATGGGGATTTCCGACCATATCGTTGTACTCGATTACGGACGTAAGATTTCCGACGGATCCCCGGAGCAGGTGCGCAATGATCCGGCCGTCATTCGCGCTTACCTGGGCGAAGAGGAGGACGAGGAGTTACCGCCCGAAGTGGCTAAAGACTTGGCGTCGGAGAAGAGGTAGGCGAATGCAACAAATGCTGACCGTTTCCGGCGTTCATACGTACTACGGCAATATCGAAGCACTGCGCGGTGTAGACGTCGAAGTCAATGCCGGTGAAATTGTCTCTCTGATCGGCGCCAACGGAGCCGGCAAATCGACTTTGCTAATGACCATCTGTGGAAGTCCCCGCGCTTCACGCGGCCAGGTGATTTTCGATGGCGCGGAAATCACGACAACGCCGACCCACAAAATCATCGGGTCCGGTATTGCCCAGTCGCCGGAAGGGCGGCGGATTTTTCCACGGATGACGGTGATGGAAAACCTACAGATGGGTGCAACCACGACCGATCCCGGTTACTTCTCGGAGGATCTGGAAAAGGTTTTCGAATTGTTTCCGATATTGAAGCAACGCCAGGGACAGCGGGGAGGCACGCTTTCCGGCGGAGAGCAACAGATGCTGGCCATTGCCCGTGCGCTCATGAGCCGCCCGCGGTTGTTGCTGCTGGACGAGCCGTCTCTGGGACTGGCGCCGATTGTGGTAAAGCAAATATTTAATGTTATTAAGGAAATCAATAGACAGCAGAAGGTCACGGTGTTTCTTGTTGAACAGAACGCGTTCCACGCCCTTCGGTTGGCCCACCGCGGCTACGTTATGATTAACGGTAAGATCACGTTGAGCGGAACCGGTCGGGAATTGTTGGCCAATCCAGATGTGAGGGCGGCCTACCTCGAAGGCGGACAATGATACAATGGAACCTTTGATTGGAACATCTGTGCCGGTATTTGTTGGAGTAACGTGTATTATTATTGGTTTTGCTTCATATATGACTGGGCAGGCCTTGGCTAACACGTGGCGTCCTGTGTGGCAGCTTTTTTTGTACAGCGCTCTACTAGGATTCGCCTCGCGGTTTCTCATTTTTTCGCTATTTGACGGAGAACTCCTATCCATAACTGGTTACGTCACCGACACCGCCCTATTGATTGCCATCGCCTGGTTCGCGTTTCGTCTGACGCGCGCGCGTAAAATGGTCAACCAATATCCGTGGCTATACGAACGATCTGGCCTGTTTGGGTGGAAAAGTCGACATTAGCGCTGTCCGCGAGGTCTTGAGTTTAAAAAGGTATAACCGTTCTTCGGTCTATTGGCTTAAACTCGTGACAACGGGAGCAAAAGGGCCGCTCTCATTGATTTTATGCAGAGAAGAATAGCCCCTAAGATTGAGTCTCTCATGATCGACCAGTTAAACGGGAAGGAGAACCCATGATGAAGCATTTTAAAACGGCGTTCGCGACTGTCGTCGCTCTGACAGCGGTGGGCGTTGGGTCCGCCTGGGCGGCGGACACCATCAAGATTGGAACAGCGGGCCCGATGACTGGGCAATACGCAACCTTTGGCGAACAGATGAAAAATGGCGCGCAGATGGCGGTCATTGATATCAACGCTGCGGGCGGCGTGCTCGGCAAGCAACTCGAGCTTGTGGTCGAAGACGATGCCTGCGACCCCAAGCAGGCGGTCGCCGTGGCGAACAAGTCGGCCAGCGACGGTGTCGTGTTCGTGGCTGGACATTTTTGCTCGGGATCGTCGATTCCCGCTTCAAAGGTGTATGAAGAAGAAAACATCCTCCAGATTTCGCCGGCCTCGACTAATCCAAAGCTTACCGAAGAAGGCGGCGACAACGTATTCCGCACCTGTGGCCGCGATGACCAGCAGGGTATCGTTGCTGGCAACTATCTAGCCGACCATTTCGGCGACAAAAAAATCGCGATTCTTCACGACAAGACCGCGTATGGCAAAGGCCTGGCCGACGAAACCAAGAAACAACTCAATGCGCGCGGCATTAAGGAAGCGATGTACGAAGCATACACCGCCGGCGAAAAAGACTACACGGCTCTGATCAGCAAGCTGAAGTCCGAGGGCATTGACGTGATCTACGTGGGTGGCTATCACACTGAGGCCGGTCTGATGATTCGCCAGGCACACCAGCAGGGATACATGCCGCAATTGGTTTCTGGCGATGCTCTGGTTACGGATGAATACTGGAAGATCACTGGCGACACGGGCGAGGGTACGTTGATGACCTTTAGCCCGGATCCGCGTAAGAACCCGGTTGCGGCTCCCGTGGTGGAGCGTTTCCGCGCTAAGGGCATCGAACCGGAAGGGTATAACCTATATACCTATGGCGCAATCCAGGCATGGGCCCAGGCGGCGGAAAAAGCCGGCACAACTGATACCGCAGCTGTCGCCAAAGCGCTCCGGGACAATAGGTTCGAGACCGTGCTAGGCGAAATCGGTTTCGATGAAAAGGGCGATGTAACGGCGCCGGGCTACGTATTTTACGTTTGGAAGGACGGTAAGTACGACTACGTGCAGTAGTCGGCAGTTTCAACTAATCCAACAACGCGAAACAGCGGGATCCGGCGATAACCAATCGTCGGATCCCGTTTCGTCTTGTGGTTTTTGTCTGTTGTAAGGCGGAGAAACCGCGTCGATATGCGATCGGACGAAAAGCCTTAAGCGCCCTTGCGGCCCAGTCCGATGTCTTTTGCGAATTGCGATCGCTGTTTGGCGTAATTGGGCGCGACCATCGGGTAGTCTGGCGGCAAACTCCATTTCGTTCGATATTCTTCCGGGGTCAAGTTGTACGTCGTTCGCAGGTGGCGCTTCAGCATTTTCAGCATTTTGCCGTCTTCCAGGCAAACAATGTAATCCGGTGTCACTGATTTGCGTATGGCTACCGCCGGCTTCTGCAACTCGGCGGCCGCTTCGTACGGCGTACCGTCAAGCCCCATCAACGAATAATAGACACTGTTGATCACCTCGGAAATCTGTCCCGAGGAGATCTGATTGTTACTGACGTATGCCGCGACGACATCTACCGCCATGCGCAGGACGTCATCGCGAGATGCTTTCTCGCCGATCTCTTCATTCATGGGCGTTCACCCCAGTCCGATTGCTAGTTTCTTCAAAATTGGATTCATACACCTCGCTTTATTGGTGTCAATTCGAAAACAAAAAAGTGAGAGTATTCGCTTCTTGTAACGCATAATTGAACCAATAAAAAACCAGAGAATCATCCGTCGAGACCTGGAAAACCTTTGTTTTTTTGTCAAAGAAGTCTAATTTGATCTTTTACAAAGGAGCGCTGGGATTGTGTCCGTAGCAAGCATCACGCGCGGGGCGAACGGGTCGGGATATCGGCGCGTTGAAACGCCCGACCGCGCGGTGCGAGAAGAGAAAGATTTTTGTCGCCAATGGGGCGAGGGCTTGTGGTAAACTGGTCAGCGTATTCGACATATGGTGTTCGGACATCGGGTAAACAAACGGTTGATCCGAAGATTACTCAATCGCGCAGCGCGGAGACGGGCTCGGGAAGATAGTGGCTAAACCCATGGCCGTGGCTAGCGATCATGCCGGCTACGGCCGCAAAACGACGGTCAAGGAAGAGTTGCTTGCTTTCGGATGTAACGTGTTGGATCTTGGCGCGGTCGGCACGAAATCGGTCGGCTATCCCGATCTTCGATATGTTCAGGCGCGCGTATCGAGAGCGGGGGAGGCGCGGCGTGGTGCTTTGATTTGCTGCGGCGGAATCGGAATTGATATCGCCGCCAATCGTTATGGGAAGGTCCGTGCCGTGGCGGTCAACGATGCGCTAAGCGCCCCCATGGCCAGACAACACAACGGCGCCAATGTCCTTTGTTTCGGTGGACGGATGATCGGCTTTGGCGTCGCCCGCGACTGCCTTCGGATCTCTCTGGAAACCGATTTCGAGGGCGGCCACCATCAGCGTCGTGTCGATAAAATTTCATTACCACAATTACGAGAGGCAAGGGTTCCCCCGGCATGTCAACGGCAGAAGCTAAATGTTCGCAGGACGTTAATGAACCATTCTTTTCCGCGCCGCTAGCTGAATCTGATCCGCGAATTCATGCGGCAATTGGCGCTGAACTAAAGCGTGAACAAGAACACATCGAGCTTATCGCGTCGGAAAATATCGTTTCGCGCGCCGTGCTCGAGGCGCAGGGCTCGGTGATGACCAACAAATATGCGGAAGGTTATCCTGGGCGCCGCTACTATGGTGGATGTGAGTTCGTCGATGTAGCGGAGAGCTTGGCGATTGAGCGCGCCCGTCGCTTGTTTAGCTGTGAGTTCGCTAATGTTCAGCCGCATTCGGGCGCCCAGGCCAACGGTGCCGTTTATCTTGCCCTGATGAAGCCCGGGGAAACGCTGTTGGGTATGTCCCTGGCGGCGGGCGGCCATCTCACTCACGGCGCCGCGCCCTCGCAGTCCGGGAAATGGCTTCATGCCGTCCAATACGGCGTTCGCCGCGAGGACGCCCTGATCGACTTTGACGAAGTCCAGGCTCTTGCTCGAAAGCATAAGCCCAGGGTTATCGTGGCCGGCGGCTCCGCTTATCCCAGGATTATCGACTTTGCGCGATTCCGCGAAATCGCGGACGAGGTGGGTGCCTACTTCATGGTGGACATGGCCCACTTCGCGGGCTTGGTCGCCGCCGGTGTTCATCCAAGTCCGTTTCCTTACGCGCACGTGGTTACAACCACGACCCACAAGACCCTGCGAGGGCCGAGAGGCGGGATGATCCTCTGCCAGGATCCGGAACTCGGAAAGAAAATAAATTCGGCCGTTTTTCCGGGGCTCCAGGGAGGGCCGCTCATGCATGTCATTGCCGCCAAGGCCGTTGCCTTCGGCGAAGCCTTGCGCCCCGAGTTCAAGGTTTACGCCAAGGCCGTGGTGGAAAATGCGAAGGACCTGGGCTCGTCGTTGGCCGAGCGCGGTTTCGATATCGTTTCTGGAGGAACCGACACTCATCTTGCACTTGTGGATCTGCGCTCGCGCGCGATTACGGGGAGGGCCGCGGAGGAAACACTCGGGCGCGCCAATCTGACCTGCAATAAGAACGCCATACCGTTCGACCCGGCAAAGCCCATGGTCACGTCGGGAATCCGTCTAGGCAGTCCAGCGGGAACCACGCGCGGGTTCGGGACCTCCGAGTTTCATCGCGTGGGCCAGTTGATTGCCAATGTGCTGGATGGCCTGGCGGCCAACCCAGACGATAATTCCGCCGCCGAGAATACCGCCAGAGCGGAGGTCATCGAACTTTGTCGGAGGTTCCCAATCTACCAACAAACTTGAAGCGCCGGCAATAACGGTTGTTAGGGGCCGAACTGGCCACGGATCATGCACGGGTTCGACCGGCCGGAACTAAGGATCAAATCCATGCGTTGTCCATTCTGTGGCCATGAAGACACCCAAGTAAAGGACTCCCGTCCGACCGAAGACAACGCGGCGATACGCCGCCGAAGGTATTGTCCGGCTTGTGGGGCGCGATGGACGACGTTCGAGAGGGTCCATTTGAGGGAACTGACCGTCGTTAAAAAGAATGGAGACAAGGCGCCGTTCGATCGTGACAAGCTGTTTCGTTCACTTCGAATTGCGTTGCAGAAGCGGCCTGTTGACGACGACCGCATCGAGCGGGTTGTCAACAGCATTCAACGGCGTCTGGAGACGCTGGGCGAGTCGGAAATTCCCTCAAAAGTTATTGGCGAAATGGCGATGGACCAATTAGCGCACTTGGATCAAGTCGCCTATGTACGGTTCGCGTCTGTTTACAAAAATTTTCGTGAGGCCAAGGACTTCGAAGAATTTGTGGAGACTCTAGGTGAAGGTTGAAGCCGGATCCAAGGTAACCGAGGGAGATATTCAGTTTATGCGGGTCGCGTTGGTGCTGGCGAGGCGCGGCCTAGGTAATGCTTGGCCTAATCCGGCCGTCGGATGCGTTCTCGTTCGCGACGAAAGGATTATCGGGCGCGGATGGACTCAACCGGGAGGTCGCCCGCATGCCGAAACTGAGGCTTTGCGGCGGGCCGGCCCGGGGTCGCGCGGAGCAACCGCTTACATTAGTCTCGAACCCTGTGACCATCATGGAATAACCGAACCCTGCACCGAAGCGCTCATAACCGCGGGCATCGAGCGCGCCGTCGTCGCTGTCGCGGATTCCGACCCCCGGGTCTCGGGAAAGGGCATCCAACGGCTGAGAACCGCGGGTGTCGAGGTCACAACAGGCGTTTGCGGCGATGCCGCGGCCGATTTGAATGCCGGCTTCTTTCTCTCGATCACACGGGGCCGGCCGTCGTTTACGTTGAAAGCCGCAACCACCTTGGATGGCCGCATCGCCACTCGAACGGGTGAAAGCCGGTGGATTACCGGCGCTTCGGCGCGCGCGGCGGCGCATGGGCTTCGTGCCGACCATGACGCGATCTTGATCGGGTCGGGGACAGCGTTGACCGACGACCCGGTATTGACGTGCCGTCTGCCGGGCATGCGGGACCGATCTCCCATAAGGGTCATAGCCGATGGGCGGCTTCGTTTGACTCCTACAATGAAATTGATAGAAACAGCCCGCCAGACGCCGACTTGGATCGTCACGGCGCCCGCGCCAGATCCGCAACGGCGCCGGGTCTTGGAGGAGAGAGGCGCAATTGTCATCGAAGTCGAGGGTGATGCGTGTTGTCATCCGGCCCCAGGCGCGGTAGCTGCGGTTCTGGCCAGACGGGGGGTGACCCGAGTGCTGATCGAGGGCGGCGGCGGGATCGCAGCATCTTATCTGACCGCTGGGCTGATAGATCGATTGGCGTGGTTCCGGGCCCCCCAGGTGATCGGAGGCGACGGTGTGCCGGCCGTCGGAGACCTCGCGATCACGTCGTTACGCGATACGCCGCGGTTTTCTTGGTCGGGCGTCACGCAGGTCGGAGAGGACGTGCTGGAAACCTACAGCCGTCGCAATTGAGGACAGAATATGTTTACCGGAATTGTCACGGACCTGGGCGCGGTGCGATCCGTTCGCGGGCAGGGTGACATCAGGCTGGAAATCCATACCGGTTATGACATGGGTGGCGTTCCGGCGGGCGCGTCCATTTGTTGCTCGGGCGTATGCCTTACGGTCGTCGACAAAGGGCCGGATTGGTTCGCGGTATCGGTATCCGCGGAAACGCTGGCCTGCACGACCATTGGGGGTTGGTGCGATGGGACGTTGGTAAACTTGGAACGGGCACTGAAAGTAGGCGAGGAACTGGGGGGGCACATGGTTTCCGGTCACGTTGACGGCGTCGCAAGGATCGTTTCCATCACGCCCGAGAACGACTCCTGCCGGTTTGAGTTCGAGGTCCCGGGGGTGCTGCGGCGGTTCATCGCGGAAAAAGGGTCGGTCGCGTTGGACGGGGTTTCCTTGACCGTCAATGAGGTGGCGAGAAACCGGTTCGGTGTTAATCTTATTCCTCACACTCTCCCCCTCACCACATTCGGGGCCGCCCAACCCGGCGACCGTGTCAACCTGGAAGTGGATATGCTGGCACGCTACGTTGCCCGCCTCCTTGAATTGGAACTAGATCGTGAGCCGGCCTGACAGCTTATCCTCCATTGAGGACATCATCGAAGACGCGCGAAATGGCCGGATGTTCATCCTTGTGGACGACGAAGATCGGGAGAACGAAGGAGACATTGTCGTTCCAGCGCAGATGGCGACGCCGGACGCGATCAATTTCATGGCGAAATATGGACGTGGCCTGATTTGTCTCGCGCTCACGCACCAGCGAGTCAAGGCGCTCAACTTGCCCCCGATGGCGCGCCGAAACACATCGCGGCATGAAACGGCGTTTACGGTGTCGATCGAAGCGCGAGACGGGGTGACGACGGGCATCTCCGCGTCCGATAGGGCGCGCACCATTGCCGTTGCTATCGATCCGTCGAAGAACAGCGAAGACATCGTCGCGCCGGGTCATGTATTTCCGCTGGAAGCCAGGGACGGCGGCGTCCTGGTCCGCGCCGGTCATACCGAAGCCGCCGTGGATATCGCGAGATTGGCCGGATTGAACCCCGCGGGCGTCATCTGCGAAATCATGAATGACGATGGAACCATGGCGCGGATGCCTGACTTGGTGCGGTTCGCGCGGACTCATGACTTCAAAATAGGCACTATCGCCGACCTGATAGCCTATCGCCTGCGCCACGATCGCACCGTGGAGAGAGTTTTGGAGGCGCCCTTCGAAAGCCTCTATGGCGATGGCTTTCGTATGCTGGTCTACGTAAATCGCGTGGCTTACGCGGAGCATTTGGCCCTGGTAAAAGGAAACTTGGAGGCCGATGGGCCGATTCTCGTGCGGATGCATGCCTTTAATGTCCTCGAGGACGCCTTGGGAGATACGAGTACGGGCAAGGCCGAGGAACTTCGCCAAGCCATGGAAATGATCGATCGGGCCGGCCGCGGCGTCGTTGTATTCCTTCGGGAGCCCTACAAAACGGCGCTTTCCGACCGCGTCCGGGCAAGAATATCGGGTGAAGAGGAGAATCCCCCGCAGCTTCGCGATTACGGTGTGGGCGCGCAAATCCTATTGGATCTGGGCGTTCGAGAGATGATTCTGTTGTCCAACACCAAACGAACCATTATCGGCCTTCAGGGCTATGGCCTGAAGATAACCGGGCAGCAACCCATAAGCGGAACCGGGGTGAAATCATGAGCGACGGCCGCCGTGTTCTCATCGTCGAGGCGCGATTTTACGAAGACATTTCCGACCAGCTGGTGGAAGGGGCAACGGCGGTTCTGGACGAATGGGGAGTGGCAAGCTCGCGACTCTGGGTTCCGGGTGTTTTTGAGATTCCCGCCGCCATCCGCTTGGCGGTGCGCTCGATGGAAGTGGACGGAAAAAGTGAACGTTATGATGGTTTTGTTGCTCTTGGATGCGTCATTCGCGGCGAAACCGATCACTACGACCATATCTGTCGCGAGGCCAGCAACGCCTCGATGCGTTTGGCCGTGGACCATTGCTTGGCGCTTGGCTTCGGAGTTTTGACGTGCGGCACCTACGAGCAGGCGCGTGTTCGCGCAGCCATTGACGAGAAGAACAAGGGCGCCGAAGCGGCGCTTGCCTGCCTGAGAATGATGGAGCTGAGACAAGCTTTTCATTTGGCGCCGAAATGACCAGCCGCTCGCCGGCTTCATTTCGCGGACGACGCAGCGCCACGCGCTTGGCCGCCGTACAAGCCCTCTACCAGATCGATGTCGCCAATGCCCCTCCCGAGGAGGTGCTCCGGGGGTTCAAGGACAGGCGCTGGTGCAGCTCCGATCCGGGGCTTGAACTCCCCGACCCCGACAACCAAATGCTTGACGATTTGGTGCTGGGCGTTTCTGACCAGCGGTCGGCGATGGACATGGCGCTGAATGCGGCTCTCGCCGAGGGGCATACCGTCGAGCGGCTTGAAATCCTTCTGCGCGCGGTGCTGCGGGCGGGAGCATACGAGCTGAAGTGTGTTACCGCGGTGCCTTCAAAGGTCGTTATCAACGAATACGTCGATCTGGCGCACGCGTTCTTCGCCGGCAAGGAGCCCGCCCTCGTCAATGCGGTTTTGGACCATCTTGCGCACAACTTCAGACCAGCGGAAGGGGCGCCTGATAATGCCGATGGACGCTGATGGATTCACCGAATTCGAACTCATCGCCCGCTATTTCGTCCCGCTGGCCGCGGGGGAGCCGGGTGCATTCGCTCTCTTGGACGATGCCGCCGTCATTGCCGTGGAGCCCGGTCATCGCGTGGTGGTGACGACCGACACCGTCGTCTCCGGTGTTCACTTTCTGCCATCCGATCCCCCCGATGCCGTCGCCGCGAAAGCGCTGGCGGTCAACCTTTCGGACCTCGCGGCAATGGGGGCTCGCCCCCAAGCCTATACTCTGTCGCTAGCGCTGCCAAGAATTTGGGATAAAGACGAGGCGGAATCGTGGTTGGAGGGTTTTTGCGGCCGCTTGGCTTTGGATCAGAGGGAGTCGGAAATTGATCTCATCGGCGGCGACACCGTTGCCTCGCCCGGGCCTCTCTGCATTACCGTGACTGCATTGGGGATGGTAAGGGAGGGGGAGGAATTGCGCCGGTCGGCCGCGCGACCCGGAGACGTTGTCTATGTATCCGGCGCGATCGGCGACGCGGCGTTGGGTTTGAAGTACATTGCCGGAGAATTGCCGAATTTGCCCGCGGACCTCGGCAATTCGCTAGCCGATCGTTATCGATTCCCTCGAGCCAGAACAAACCTTGGGCGGCAACTCGTCGGGATCGCCCACGGCGTTGCGGACATATCCGATGGTTTGGTCGCCGATCTGGGACACATTTGCGTGGCGTCGAATTTATCGGCAACCATCAACGCTTTTCAAGTGCCGCTTTCCCCGTCCGTTGTGGCCGCAATCGATTCCAACCCTGATCTGCTCGCCGTGGCGTTGACGGGTGGAGACGACTACGAGCTGGTCTTCACGGCGCCGCCCGTGTCCGCCGACACGATACGGACAATCTCCAACGCCCTGGGCACCCCGTTGACGGCCATCGGCCGCGTTGATGAACAAACTGCTAGGGGCGCTAAAGCAACGGTATGCGTGCAGGGGGTGGATGGCCTTCCAATGAGCCTGAGCAGACGCGGCTACCAGCATTTTTGAATGCCGATAGCAACCCGGAATTCCCGTTTCTTATAGTCAGTTCGGGCGACATATGGGTCGCAAGATGAGGGCGCGAGATGCCTTTTCCCCGAACGGATTTGTGGAAAACGCAATTGTCTCTGCTTCGGTCAAACACTCCCGCCGAGTGAATGCCGAGCCGCAAGGTTCAGAGCAGTCAAAAAGATTGCTGCGTTGCAACACTCGCGTGTTGCGTTCTCGCGCAGCATCTGGCATTTTTCGCCAGATTTATTGAAGACAGAACGTCCGATGCGTCGCGGGAGGGGGTTATTCCATTGGTTCCCGGCGGCGCGTCTAAACCAAAAAAAGGGACCAATCAGCATGGTTTATTTTATTGTCATCCTCTCGGGGATCGTGGCGTTGGCTTATGGCGTCTACGCCAGCCGCTCCGTGCTCGGCGCTAGCGCCGGCACCGCGCGGATGCAAGAGATCTCCGGCGCGGTGCAGGAGGGGGCGGCCGCCTATCTTAACCGTCAGTACCTGACCATCGGCATCGTCGGCATCGTTGTCGCGGTAATTCTTGTCATTGCCTTGGATTGGACGGTGGCGCTTGGTTTCGCCATCGGCGCCGTGCTCTCCGGCGCTACCGGCTACATCGGCATGAATGTGTCGGTGCGCGCCAATGTTCGCGTCGCCGATGCCGCCCGTAAGGGCCTCGGCGAGGGCTTGTCCGTCGCGTTCAAGGCGGGCGCGGTGACCGGTATGCTGGTGGCCGGACTGGCATTGCTGGCCATCGCCGTGTACTACGGATTGCTGCTCGCCATGGGCGCCGAGGGGCGGGCATTGATTGATCCGTTGGTGGGACTGGGCTTTGGCGCATCGCTCATTTCCATCTTCGCCCGACTGGGTGGCGGTATCTTTACCAAGGGCGCCGACGTGGGTGCCGACCTGGTCGGTAAGGTCGAGGCCGGCATTCCCGAGGACGATCCACGTAATCCGGCGGTCATCGCCGATAACGTGGGTGACAACGTCGGCGACTGCGCCGGCATGGCCGCCGACCTGTTCGAGACTTACGTGGTCTCGATAGTGGCGACCATGGTCTTGGGCTCGATCTTCTTCTACGGCACCGACGCCATGAGTGACATGATGATGTATCCGCTCGCGATCGGCGGCGTTTGCCTCCTGGCTTGCGTGGGGTCCACGTTCTTCGTCAAGCTGGGCGCCAACAACAGTATCATGGGGGCTTTGTATAAGGGCTTCGTGGGTTGTGCGGTGATTTCCGCGGTGCTGTTGCTCCCAATCACCGCATGGGTGGTCGGACTCGGCACCGAATACACCGTCGGCGCCAAGACCTTCACCGGATGGGCGTTGTTTTTCTGCGGCGTAACCGGACTGGTTCTGACCGGCCTGATCATCTGGGTAACGGAGTATTACACCGGAACCAATTTCCGTCCGGTCAGGTCGATCGCCGCCGCGTCCCAAACGGGCCACGGCACCAATATCATCCAGGGACTGGCCATCTCCATGGAGGCCACCGCTATCCCGGCTCTTCTCATCTGTGCCGCGATCATCATTACCTACCTCCTCGCCGGTCTGTTCGGAATTGCCATTGCGGTGTCCGCAATGCTGGCGTTGGCGGGCATGGTCGTGGCGCTGGATGCTTATGGACCGGTTACGGACAACGCCGGCGGCATCGCCGAAATGGCCGATCTGGAGGCCGAGGTCAGAAAGACCACGGATGCCTTGGACGCGGTCGGCAACACCACCAAGGCGGTGACCAAGGGATACGCCATCGGTTCCGCCGGCCTGGGCGCTCTGGTGCTGTTCGCGGCGTACACCCAGGACTTGACCTTCTTCGGTTCCGACCCGGCGCGTTACCCGTATTTCGCCGACCTTAAGATCGACTTCTCGTTGTCGAATCCATACGTGGTCGTCGGCCTATTGATCGGCGGATTGCTCCCTTACCTCTTTGGAGCACTGGGCATGACCGCCGTGGGGCGGGCCGCCAGTGCGGTGGTGGTCGAGGTTCGGCGGCAATTCAAGGAGATCCCGGGGATCATGGAAGGAACCGGTCGTCCCGAATATGGCCGGTGCGTGGATATGCTCACCAAGGCGGCCATCAAGGAGATGATCATTCCATCCTTGCTGCCGGTGCTGGCCCCGATCGTCTTATTCGTCATTATCCTCGCCATCGCCGGAAAAGCGGCCGCGTTCGCCGCCGTCGGCTCTATGCTGCTTGGCGTGATTGTCACGGGCTTGTTCGTCGCCATTTCGATGACCGCCGGCGGCGGGGCTTGGGACAACGCTAAGAAGTACATCGAGGATGGCAACTACGGCGGTAAGGGCTCGGAAGCTCATAAGGCCGCTGTAACGGGCGACACCGTGGGCGACCCCTATAAGGACACGGCCGGTCCCGCGGTCAACCCGATGATCAAGATCACCAACATTGTCGCGCTGCTCTTGCTGGCGGTGTTGGCTCACTAAACCGATCGTTCGGCCAGAAACGGAAAACCCCGCAAGGATCTTCTTGCGGGGTTTTTTAGGTCGGATACCAACGATTGAGAACTACTGGCCGGGCAGCCTGTCATCTGTTTCGCCGCCACCAAATCGGCCGATGTTTCCAATAAACTCATCGAGAATAGTTATGTCGTTTCCCACGGTCGGCGTTTCCCGATCCACGATCTCGACGTCGCGTCGTTGATCGAGGCCCAAGGTGTCGATGTTCGTGACTATGCCTTCATTGTTGAATTTAAGCACGACAACCTGTTGTTCGGTAACCTCGGGAGCGAGAAACGCGAAAGTTTCCGTTCGATTGCTAATGTAATACCAAGCTTCTCCGTCGAACGCGGAGGTCGTTGACGGCGAACCAAGAATTGCCGCGACGTCATCCCGCGTGTGCTGACCCGCAACCACCTCCGACAGGCGATCGGATTCGAGTTTATCTCCGTGTGTATCTACTCTACCACCGCAACCAACGAGACCGGCGCACAGCACAATTGCGGTTAAGCCCATTTTGAAACGTCGTGATCGTTGACTGCGCGGGATATGGTTCCACATTTCTTTTCAACACGCCGCACGTTCAACAAAGAGGCTGATTCAATCCAAACCGGCTTACGAACCAATTCCAGGTGAGACGTTTAATTCATTGCACCGGCAAGTCCGCTTTGTCAATTATTGTTAAATGTATCCTGTCCAGGATTGGTGAACCGAGTCATGAAATTTCCGAGATTCTTCCGGGACTCCGCAGTTAAGAACGCAGCGCACCGCATTTACTTGCTTCTGGTTGAACAATCCCGGCTGCCCGCCTTTTATATCCATTGCGGTGTTGGAGATACGCCTGATGGGAGGTTTGACATGATCGCCCTGCATGCCGCCTTGGTTCTGCGCCGGCTTAAGGGTGATGGTGACGTTACGGCGGATCTTGCACAGGAAATATTTGATCTGATGTTCGCGGACATGGATCAAAATCTACGGGAAATGGGCGTGGGCGACATCGGTGTTGGAAAACGCGTAAAAGGGATGGCGCAGGGTTTCTATGGGCGTTTGGCCGCCTACGATGCTGCCTTGGAGGCCTCGGGCAACGAAGATCTAATCGCGGCGCTTCGCCGAAATCTGTTCCGCAAAAGCACTCCCACGGACAGGCAGGTCACCGCTGTGGCCGAATATGTCCGCCGCGAGACCGTATTGATGGATGCACAAACGACTCGGTCCTTCTTGTCGGGCACGGTGAGTTTTGGGCCGCCGCCGGATTGTACTTCAGGAGAGGGTCGTTGAGCGCCCCGGCTGAGCCGGAATTCCGCAGGTTGATCTATGTCGAAAACATCGAACCGCGGGGACGCACATTCACCGTCGAAGCGAATGCCCAAGAGCGGAGCGCCTTGGCAAGGCGGTTCCGTGTGCTGTCAATCGAATTGTTGGTGGCGGGCGGTACATTGACCCGCGGCGCGGACCATTCCAGGATCCACCTTCATGCACGTTTGGAAGCGATGGTGTCACAGCAATGCGTCGTTTCCTTGGCTGACGTCATCCAGCGAATCGATGTGGATTTTTCCCGCGAGTACGGTACGGACAACAGCGATGAGTGGTCCAGCGTAGACAATGGTGGCCACGAAATTTTTCTTAGTCTGGACAGCGATGATCTTCCGGAGCCTATTATCGACGGTGCCGTAGACGTGGGAGAGGCTGCCGCAGAGCAGCTTGCGCTGGAGTTGAATCCGTTTCCGCGTGCGCCAGGAGCCAAACTCGATGAACTGACGTTGAGGCGCGGACAAACTTACGACGAAAGCGAGCCGCCCAATCGTTTCGCCGCTTTAGCTACCGTAAAAGAGAGGATGAAAAAGAGAGGGTGACGGACTTGCCCTTAGTCTCGATTTTGTTTAAGTAAGTCGCGCTCTTGCCGTTATGCTTTGAAAGCGCCGCTACAGCGCGAGGGTTTCTCTGGCATACTTTTTTCGGACTTCTCCGCAACCTAATGGTTCCCGTGGTGAGCACGGGTTCGCTCACGATGTGATTGTCGGCCGAACCAGGATGGTCTATTTACGTGGCGATCTCTATGATTTTTGGGTTTTCTGTCGACCGCTGGGATCCCACATTAAGAGATCCTTGCGAGCGTGGTGCGCATGTCAGTAGCTAGGGCGACGTCTCCATTGTCTACACCGCCAACAATCTCCGTTGATGCCATGGGCGGCGACAATGCTCCCGACATGGTTGTCGAGGGCATCAACCTGAATTTGGCCCGACATCCGGGTGTACGGTTCCTCCTTTTCGGTCGTGAGCGTCAGTTGCGGCCCCTTCTGGACCGCTACCCGAACGTTAAATTCGTCGCGGAGATCCGCGACACGATCGATGTGGTGGGGAGTGGCGAGAAACCCTCGGTCGCCCTCAGAACGGGACGTCAGTCGAGTATGCGCAAGGCCATCGACGCGGTTGGCTCGGGCGAGGCCGATGCCGTCGTTTCGGCTGGAAACACCGGCGCTTTGATGGCCATGGCGAAGTACGTGCTGAAGACCTTACCCGGCGTTGACCGGCCGGCCATCGCGACGGTTTTCCCCACTCGCCGGGGACGGACCGTTATGTTGGACTTGGGTGCGAATGTTGAATGCGATGAAAATAACCTCGTCCAGTTCGCGGTCATGGGCGAGGTTTTTTCTCGTAAAGTCCTTGGTCTGGAACGACCCACCGTCGCCATTTTGAACATTGGCGAGGAGGACCTGAAAGGAAACGTCGCCGTGAAGAAAGCCGCGGCCATTCTTCAGGAAAGCGACCTTTCGTTTCATTTCGACGGCTTCGTCGAGGGAACCGACATAGGGGCGGGAACGGTCGATGTCATCGTCACCGACGGTTTTACGGGAAACGTCGCTTTGAAAACGCTCGAAGGCACCTCAAAGCTGTTTAGTTACTATCTCAAGACCGCGCTGACGAGTTCACCGATGGCGCGCCTGGGTGCGTTGCTGGCGGGACCGGCGCTTAGAGGCATGCGCGCGAACATCGATCCCCGCAGACACGATGGCGCCATGTTCCTGGGGCTCAATGGCGTTTGCGTCAAAAGCCACGGCGGTACCGATGCACTTGGATTTTCGAATGCCGTTCACGTCGCGGTAGAGCTTGTTCGCGACAAGGTCAACGAGGGTATCAAGGAAGACTTTGCCAAGTTGAATGCCGATTTTTCAGTCAATTCGAAAGTGGCAACCGGATAATGAATACCATTCGATCGCGAATTGTCGGATGCGGTTCCTATCTTCCGGAGCAGGTTATCACCAATGCCGAGTTGGCCGAAAAACTGGATACCTCGGACGAATGGATCGCCGCCCGGACGGGCATCAAGCAGCGTCACATCGCGGCGGACGGAGAGCTGACTTCCGACTTGGCGCTGCGGGCGAGCGAACGCGCGCTGAAGCACGCCGAGCTTTCGGCCAACGCTATTGATCTGATTGTCGTCTGCACCACCACGCCCGACGACACGTTTCCGGCCACCGCTACCCGCGTGCAGGCGGAGTTGGGGGTAAATGACGGCATTGCCTTTGACATTCAGGCTGTTTGCTCTGGATTTGTCTACGGCCTGACGGTGGCCGACAACTTTATCAAGACCGGCCAGGTCGAGACGGCGCTGGTGATCGGCGCGGAAACCTACTCGCGGATTCTAGACTGGGAAGATCGGGGAACCTGCGTACTGTTCGGCGATGGCGCCGGGGCCGTTATTCTGCGCGCCGGAGCGTGCGACGAGGCGAAACAAGGCGAAGCGGGATGGGGGCGGGCTCAAGGAATCCTCTCCACGCATCTCCATTCGGACGGTCGATATCGCGATATTCTTTATGTGGACGGAGGCCCGTCCGCGACACGGACGGTTGGGCATCTGCGGATGTCGGGGCGCGAGGTGTTTCGCCATGCGGTCACTGATTTAGCCGCGGTCGCCCTTGAGGCCCTGGCCGCCAACGGGCTTGGCGTCGACGCTGTCGATTGGATTGTCCCGCATCAAGCCAACCAACGGATCATCGATGGTGTCGTGCGAAAGCTGGGCATTACCCTGGATCGAGTGATTGTCACAGTAGACCGCCACGCCAATACGTCGGCGGCGTCGATTCCTCTTGCGCTCGACCAGGGAATACGAGACGGCCGGATCAAGCGAGGCGATCTAGTGCTGATGGAAGCGATGGGCGGCGGCCTCACTTGGGGAGCCGCGTTGGTCCGCTGGTAAAGCGAGCTTCTGCGCGACGCAACAGCGTGGTTGAAAACACCGGTCCCATCCCCTTGATATTGACGGTTTTCTTGTGTCGCGATAGGCTGTCGAATCACGATCACAGGAGGAACGGGCCACAATGTCCGAAACAACCATTACACGGGCTAATTTGAGCGAGGCGGTTTACCAGGAGGTTGGTCTCTCACGCAATGAATCGGCCGAGCTTTTGGAATCAGTCCTCAACGAGATTTCAGAGGCGCTCTCCTCGGGTAAGACGGTGAAGCTCTCATCGTTTGGCAGTTTTTCCGTGCGGCAGAAAGGTGAGCGAATCGGCCGCAACCCGAAAACCGGTGAGCAAGTGCCGATCCTGCCGAGGCGGGTTTTAGTGTTTCGCCCGTCACACGTACTGAAGCTCCGGATCAACGAGAATAGGCGTCCCGGTGAGACCGACTGAAACCGGTTCGCACCGTCGAGATGCGGGGTGGGGTTGGCAGGAGACTAAATCTCCCGAGGCCTTTCGCACCATCACCGAGGTGTCCACGGAATTGGAGCTGCCTCAGCACGTTTTGCGCTTCTGGGAAACAAAGTTTCCACAGATCAAGCCGGTAAAGCGTCGGGGCGGCCGACGATATTACCGGCCCGAAGACATCGTGTTGATCAAAGGGATCAAAAGCCTGCTCTACGTGGAGGGGTACACCATCAAGGGCGTGCAGAAGCTGCTGCGTGAGACCGGCAGGAGCGCCGCCGTGGAGGCGGAACCGGAGGAAGCGGCCGGTGCCGCTAGCTCGGCGGAAGAATCACAAGGGAGTTTAAGCTTGGAGTCGCCCTTCCGCGGTGAACTTGAAGCGACTCTTCGCGAACTTGAGGAATTGCGGGAATTCCTTGGTAAAATAGTCGGCTAACGATCTCCTGCCGCACTTGCGGGGTTTCTTTGCAACGCGCTATAGTCCGAGGCGACGTCGGAGCGTGGCGCAGTCTGGTAGCGCACTACACTGGGGGTGTAGGGGTCGCCGGTTCAAGTCCGGCCGCTCCGACCAATTCTTGCTGCATTTGTCGTTCTTTTTTGGCAATGAAAATGCTGGGCACTCTCGGCGCGCGCCGCATAGCAGATCATTCCCGAAAAATCGGTCAGGTGTCTCATGCTGTTTGGTGAAAGCCGACGGGTCGCGCACGCCTTGCGCTTCGTGTTTTTTGCCGTTTTGTTCGGGAACTGGCTGACCGCGCCTCCCGCTAGCGCCGAAGATGCACCCATCGAAGCGTTTTACGGAACTTACGAGGGAAAAGGTTTTAGTGCCGATAACGAAGATATGGCGCCGCGCGACATCGGCGTGTCCATCAAGCCGGATGGTCGCGGGTTTAACGTCACGTGGACGACCGCCGAAACGAATGACGAGGGACGGGTCAAGCGAAAGACCTACTCCATCAACTTCGAACCCACGGAACGAACCGGTATCTTCGGCTCGGCCATGCAACGCAATAAGTTTGGCGACAGCGTTCCCCTCGACCCGCTCAAGGGACACCCCTATGTTTGGGCTCGCATAACCGGCCGGACGCTCACCGTTTATGGCCTTATCATAACCCGCGAAGGCAGCTACGAAATGCAGGTCTACCACCGCACCCTGTCCGACAGGGGCTTGGAGCTCGACTTTCATCGCTATGTGGAAGGCGAGCCGATGCGCGCCATCACGGGAACATTGCTCAAGGTTAACAAATGAAAACCGCTCAACTTGGCGAACGTCCGTACTTCGGAAAGGCGATCGCCGCCGCGCCGTAGATCGCCGCTGCCAAGAGCACCACACCCGAAAACCCGATATGAATGGCAAGCACGGTGGCCAGTACCGCGCTGATTACCGAAGCACAGCCATTGATGCCCCATGCCCAGGGGACCAGTTCGGGGGCGTGAACGGATGTTTCCGCGAGGCCTAGCGGAAACGGAATGCCCATTAAAAAAGCAATGGGGCCGATCAACACGAGCGCCGCGACAATTTTAGCCGGAGATGGCCACGCGCCCAGATGCTCGAAGACAGGCGGTAGAGCCCAGAGATAGATCAGCGCGAGAAGGATGATCGCCCCCGCGGCCATCGCCACGGCCCTGCCGGCGTGTTCCCCGAACCATCTTAACCAGCGTTGCGACAAACCGCCGCCGAACCCCGCGGAAATCAGAAAGCCGCAGAGCACGACCGACACTGCGTAAAGCGGATGACCAAGAAACAACTGGAACTTTTGAATGAAGGCCATTTCCATGAACAGGAAGGCCAGACCCAATGCGAAAAAGTAAACGGCCACGGTAAGTCGCGGATGGTGGCGCGGGGGATGCTCCGTGTCCACCTTCGATCTTCCGAGCCATGTCAGAGGCAACAGAATCAACGCGGCGCCGACGACGATCGCCTGTGCCAGGGTGGCGAGCACGACCGGATACCCCCATTCGATGAGATTGAGGCCGCCCCGGTCCCGTTGCTCGAACAAGTCGACCAAAGTGCGCCACTTGAGAAAATGAAAGAAATACGGACGATCGTCGGTGGAGGGGGCGATGTCAAATCGGTAGTCGGCCAGGAAGCGATCCTTATCCGGGCCGAGCAGTGCCCGGGTCCCCTCGAACAGGTAAGGTTGGTCCAGGATATTGTGCCGGTTGGCCTCCGCGGCTTCCAACCCCGGCAAATACCCCAAATCAAAGCCGAGCCGATCGGAAAAACGACGGATGGCCCGGATCTCCTCGCCGGTCAGGACGCCGTTCTTGATCAACAGAGTGGTGGTTCGCCATCCCCGGATCACGGCGATCCGCTCGCCGGGGTCCCGAAACCCCCGGCTATCGAGGGCGGCGACGGCGGTCGCGAACAGCTTCAGACTGTCGCGAGGCGGCACCTTCAGCCAGCGCGTGATGGAGAGAAAGCCGCCCGGTGAAAGCTTGTCCAAATAGGTTTCCACGGCTTCGACGGTATAGAGCGTGCTCTCGTTGAGAGCGTGGAGCCCCGCGGCGGCGGCGCTGAACGAATCAAGCAGCGCAATCTGAATCAGGTCATAGGTCTTGCGGGAGCCGGCGACGAAGGCGCGGGCTTCGCTCACGTGAACGCTGACCGGCGGTAAACTGAATACGCCGCCCGCGAACTCCGCGAAGTCCTGTCGCACGAGCCGCACCATCTGAGGATTGATTTCCACCGCGTCGATGCCGCGGGCGTCGTGGATGCGCGCGAGGAGCACGTCGGCGCCTCCCCCGGCGCCAAGTATGAGAACGCGCGGACGATCGAGCAGATGATACGCGAGCGCGCCCGTCTGCTGGTCCAGATACGCGATCGTCTCCGGCCGCCCGTCGAAGCGGGTAATGGGTGTCATCGCGTCGCCATCGGTGAAGACGCCGAGTTGCTCCGGCGGTTCCATAGTGGCGTTGAGGCTGAGCCCGGGAGCGTAACGGAAGGGGATGGTCGGGCTTCGGACGACCGTGAGCAAGCCTAGGGGACTCGATCGCTCGCTTATGATCGTGGCGTCGGGGACCAGCATGGCCAGGGACAATTGTTTGTAGGGCGATGGTTCCGGCGTCAACCAGCCGTCGGGCCACGCCCATGGTAAGAGCACCGCGACGGCGAACAGACCCAAGGACGCCGGTTTGGGCAAGCGGGCGGGAAGCCCCGCGATGACCGCGGCCATTAGGCCAAGGCTTCCTATCGCCTTGAGGCAGTCTTCGGGCCGCAATACGAACAGTCCGCCAACGATGGCCAAGGCGCCAATCCCGGCGCCGATCAAATCGCTCCTATAAACCCGACCGACGTGGTTGCCGGCGGCGGTCAGGGCGAGACCAATGGCGGTCGCCGCGCAGAAAAAGGGAACCGCCAAAACCGTGTAGACCCATAACAGATTTAGATGCTGATCAACGTCCCAAGCGATCTCCAGCACGTTGAGCGGTACGTGGCTGGCGACCGAGAATGCCGCCGGCGCCGTCAATCCGAAAAGGATGGCGAACCCCGCGAAGGCGGCGGAGAAGCGGGCAAGCAACCAGACGCGGGCGAAGCATAGAAATGTCCCGCTGGCGCCGTAACCCAGCAGCGCCAAGCTGATGATCATGTAGGCGAAATGGTGCCATTGGGCGATGGAGAACATCCGCACCAATAACACCTCGAAACTCAGGGTCGCCGCCGAGAGCAGGGCGACAGCGGCGAGCCCTTTCACGTTAATGACCACCCGTCAGCGGTACAAATCGAACGGGGAGAAGGTGCCTGGTGCCAATCGATCCGTCTGCCGCCTTCTCCACCATGATCAGCTGTTGCACAAAAAATGGCCCCCCGACGGGGATGACCATTCGTCCGCCCGGCTTGAGCTGCTGGATGAGCGGGGGAGGAACGTGGCTGGTCGCGGCGGTTACGATGATGCCGTCGAACGGCGCGTGTTCCGGCCATCCGTAGTACCCATCTCCCTGGCGAACCGTGACGTTGGCGAACCCCAGACGCTTGAGATTGGCCTTGGCCTGTTCGGCGAGGGCGGTGACGATCTCGATTGTGTAGACTTCGCGACAGAGTGAGCCGAGAACTGCGGCCTGGTAGCCGGAGCCCGTTCCCACTTCGAGAACCACGTCATCGGGGCTTAACTGCAGTAGCTCCGTCATCAAAGCCACGATGTAGGGCTGGGAAATGGTCTGGCCGTGGCCGATTGGCAGGGGACGGTCCTGATAGGCGTTGCTCCGCTCGCTTTTAGGGACGAACTCATGCCGGGGGATCTCGCCCATCACGCGCAAGACGGATTTGGATATGCCGGTCCTGCCGCCCACGGTTCCTACTGAATCAGCATTTGCCCGTATTTCAACCACCATTTGGGCGCGGGCGGCGGCGATTTCTTCCTCGGTTTCGGTTGCGGCCGCGGATGAACCAGCCCCCGCCAAGATCATTGCGCTTACGGCAAACACCATTAACCGGTCCACCGCACGTGAACCGTTCCAAGGCGCGAGCATTGCGGTTCTCCCAGAACGCCCGGTTCCAGCGCCAAGTATAGCCATCGCGACCAATGGAAACGACAGCGTTTCGCCGCCCCCGGCCCCCTTTTTCCTCTCGGAAACCGCCTTTGCGTTGCCGTCGCTCGAGGACCCGGTTAACTTAGCGAGTCAAAGTCGAACCGTTGTTTCGTTGAGACTGCGGAGGGTGTTCGTCTATGTCGGCGGTTCTGATTTATGTCACCACCAGTTCGCGCGACGAGGCCGAAACCATCGCCCGCGCGGTGGTCGGCGACCGTCTGGCGGCCTGCGCCAATGTTTTGGCGGACGTGACCTCGTTTTTCTGGTGGGAGGGGGGCGTTCAGGCCGAAAAGGAGGTCTCGCTGATCCTCAAATCGCGAGAGGATCTCGTGGAGGCCCTCACGGCGAAAATCAAGCAGCTACACTCTTACGACTGTCCCTGCGTGGTGGCCGTGCCCATCACCCAGGGCAATCCAGATTTCCTCGAATGGATCGCCGCTGAAACACAATAGTTAGCGTTAGATCGTTTCGAGTGGAATTTGAACCGTGGCAATGGCTTGCGCGGCGATTCCCTCTTGGCGACCCGTGAACCCCAGACCCTCCGTCGTGGTTGCCTTGACGCTGACGCGGTCCAGGGGGATCCGCAGAACCGTCGCGATTTGGTCACGCATGGCCTCTCGATGGGGGCCGATCTTCGGTCGCTCGCAAATGATGGTCACATCGACGTTGTTGATTTGACCGCCTCGATCGGTGATCAACCGTCCGGCGTGAGTGACGAAGATGTCGGATGCAGCGCCACGCCAAGTGGGATTGCCCGGCGGAAAGTGACGGCCGATGTCGCCGGCGCCAATGGCTCCGAGCAGGGCATCGGTCAGGGCGTGAAAGGCCACGTCGGCGTCGGAATGTCCCTCCAGACCGGCATCGTGAGGGATGGCGACGCCGCACAGCATCACATGATCGCCCGATCCGAAGCGGTGGACGTCGAAACCCAGTCCCGTACGCGTTTGGGCCGCCTTGGCAAGCATGGTTTCGGCGCGAGCGAGGTCGTTCATCGCGGTTACCTTGAAGTTGTTCTCATCGCCACTCACCAGAATGACGTTCAGATCGGCCTGTTCGCAAACCGCCGCGTCGTCCGTCAAGTCACTCCCCGCCAATAATCGATGCGCGGTTAAAATTTCAGGGAAACGAAACCCCTGCGGCGTCTGCGCTTGCCACAGGGCGCGTCTGTCCACCGTTTCCGTTATTCTTCCGCCTGCCTCGCTGCGTTTCAACGTGTCGCGGACGGGAACCGCGGGAATGGCGCCGTGCGCCGCCGCCAGTCCCTCCAAAACTCTGGTGATGATCTCCGGAGTTACGAAAGGGCGGGCCGCGTCGTGGATGAGCACCGTCTGGGGCGCCAGCGGCTCGAGGCTTTCCAGTCCTAGACGAACGGAATCCTGACGGGACAAACCTCCCGGTGTTGGCGGCAATAGATCCAGGGAACCGATCATGGCCTCGTACAATGGCGCGTCATCGGGATGGATCACGACGCGGACAACATCCACGCGCGGATGGGACAAGAACACTCGGACGGTCCGGGTCAACACCGCTTGACCGGCCAACCGGGCATACTGCTTCGGTATCTCGCCGCCAAACCTGGCCCCCCTGCCGGCGGCGACGATCAACGCTGCGCAGCCCGTCATCGATTGTATCCCTAGCCATAAAGCTCGAGACCCTAAAAGGACTCGGGGGACTTGCCAAGAGGCTGAGCCGGCGCGATGGTAGCGGCGTGCCGGTCCCCATTTCGATCGCAACCAACGCCGGGTGACGCAATGAATACGCAATGAATAACGTACTCCTCAGCTTTTCGGCCTTGGCTTCATTGCTGCCGGCATCGTTGCAGACGCTATTTCGATCCGCGCCATCGCGGGACGCGATGTTCTGGCTGTTCCTTTCGATCGCGGTTGCGGGGCCCTTGGGATGGGTGGCGGTCCACACGTCAGGAACCTGGCAAACAGGTTTGGGAGCGACATTGTGGGTCACGGTGGCCACCACGATGCTCATTTATGCCATTGTGGCCGCTATTACCCGTAATGCTTGGAGACTGGCGCCGCTGCTGGCTCCCTATATGCTATTGCTGGGCGTGATCGGCACCATTTGGGAAGGGACGCCCGGCCAGCCGATGATCGCCGGTTCCGAGGGAGGCACATGGGTTGGTGTGCATATCGTCACGTCGGTAACCACGTACGCCCTGGTCACCCTCGCGGCGGTCGCCGCCCTGGCCGCTTGGCTCAAGGAGCGCGCTCTCAAGCGCAAGAAACCCACGACGTTGACAAATCTGCTGCCATCGGTGACCGATTCGGAGATCTTGCTGGTTAATCTCCTGAAGGTGGGCGAGGGGGTTCTCGCCCTTGGTTTGGCCACCGGGCTTGCGCTTCAGTACCGCGAAACCGGGCACGCGTTCGCGCTCACCCACAAGACGCTCCTCTCATTCGCCGCGTTCGTCGTGATCGGCGGCTTGCTTGTTTGCCACCACGGTGTCGGAATGAGGGGAAGGCTTGTTGTGCGCGTGGTTCTGTTGGCTTATCTGTTGCTCACCCTTGGATACCCCGGCGTGAAGTTTGTCACCGACGTGCTGATCGGTTAGGCCAGCCGACTTTCATCCTGATCGTGCCTTGCTTCGGGGCAGGCTCTTGATTCAATTCCGATTTGCCTATTATATGGGCATTTCGTGGAGATTGCTTTTCAGTGACGCTTCGCATTGACACCATCTGTTTGGATTCGCCTGTTTTGCTGGCGCCCATGGCCGGCATCACCGACCTGCCGTTCCGGCGTCTGGTCAAAAGCTTTGGCGCCGGTCTCGTCGTTTCCGAAATGATTGCTTCCAAGGCGATGATGCATGGTTCCATCAGGACACTGCGGATGTCCGCTCACACACCCGAGGAGCAGCCAATGGCGGTGCAATTGGCGGGGTGTGACGCGGAGGACATGGCCGAGGCGGCGCGCCTGAGCGAAAGCGCGGGGGCGAGGATTATCGATATCAACATGGGGTGCCCGGCGAAGAAGGTCACCAAAGGAGCCGCCGGGGCCGCGCTGATGCGCGACGAATGCTTGGCGGGCCAGATTCTGACGGCCGTGGTCGAGGCGGTATCGGTCCCGGTGACGCTCAAAATGCGGACGGGCTGGAACGATCACGATCGGAATGCCCCTAAATTGGCTCGAATTGCCCAGGACTGCGGCATCAAGGCTGTTACTGTGCATGGACGAACGCGATGCCAGTTTTATCAAGGCGAGTCCGACTGGAAATTCATCGGCGAAGTCAAGAAAGCCGTTGGGATCCCCGTAATCGGTAATGGCGACGTGCACTGTGGCGAGGATGCGGAGCGCATGCTGAGGGTGTCCGGTGCGGATGGCGTAATGGTTGGCCGAGGCGCCTATGGACGGCCCTGGCTGATCAACATCATCGACCACTACCTCCGCACCGGGGAGCATTTGTCTGATCCGAATCTTGCGGAGCAAATGCAAACCTTATTAAGGCATTACGAAGATATGCTGAACTGTTACGGTAGAGAAATAGGGATGCGGGCGGCGCGCAAGCATGTGGGCTGGTATTCCAAGGGTCTACCGGGGTCCGCGGAGTTTCGCGCACGGGTCATGCGCGTTTCGGATCCCGAGGCGGTCAAGGTCATGATCCGGGAGTTCTATCTTCCGATCGTCGATCGGGAAGCGGCGTAGAGACCGCGGGATGTCGAACAGGATCGTCAAATTGGTGGACGCGGGCGACGAATGTACGGTCGATTCGGATGCCGTGCTTAACGCGTTGTCCACGGTCATCGTGACCGTGAATGAAGAGATGTCGATCCTATACGTGAACAGCGCCGGAGAGCAATTCTTTCAAGGAAGTAAGGCAAGTCTAAGAGGCCAGAAGCTCGTTAAGTTCCTGCCCGGGGATAGCCCACTGTTCGAGCTGGTCAATCAGGCGCGCACGGGCGGATATTCGGTTGCCGAGTACCGTGTCCATTTGGACAGTCCCCGGGTCGGAAGCCATGTGGTGAATGTGCAGGCCGCTCCCTTGGCGGAGGTTCCGGGCGCGGTCGTGATTTCCATGCAGGAGCTCTCGTTGGCGGCGAAAATCGAACGTCAGCTGAGCCACCGGGGCGCGGCCCGTTCGGTGAGCGCCATGGCGGCGATGTTGGCCCATGAAATCAAGAATCCGCTGGCGGGCATTCGCGGAGCTTCTCAGCTCCTGGAGCAAAGTGTTGGTCCCGAAGATCGGAAATTGACGCGGCTGATTTGCTTGGAGACCGATCGTGTGTGCGCGCTCGTCGATCGCATGGAAATGTTTTCCGTCGGCGCACCGCTGCGGCGGCAGCCCGTGAATATCCACGAGGTTCTCGGCCGGGTGCGGATGCTGGTCGAAAGCAGCGCCGGAAAACGGCTGAGCTACGTGGAACATTACGATCCTTCGCTTCCCGCGGTCTACGGAGATCACGATCAACTCGTGCAGGTCTTCTTGAACCTACTGAAGAATGCCGTCGAGGCCGTACCGCAAGAGGGGGGTGAAGTCGTCATAACCACGGCCTATTGGCACGGCGTGCGGTTCGCCGTTTCCGGCGGACAATCGCGCGTGCATCTGCCACTGATGATCTTGATTCAGGATAATGGCGAAGGAATTCCCGAAGACCTCAAACCGTATTTGTTCGAACCCTTCGTTACATCCAAACCGTCCGGAAAGGGATTGGGGCTCGCGCTGGTGGCCAAGATCGTAGGCGACCATGGCGGCGTGATCGAGTTTGAAAGCCACCCCAAGAGAACCGTTTTTCGGGTGATGCTGCCCATGTACACGCCGCCAAGGGAACGGCCATGACTACCGCTACGGTCCTCGTCGCCGACGACGATCCAAGCATTCGCACGGTTGTTGGCCAAGCCCTGGAGAGGGCCGGCTACGAAGTCCGAATCACCAGCAATGCAACCACATTGTGGCATTGGATCAGCGATGGACAGGGTGACGTGGTGATTACCGATGTGGTGATGCCGGACGAGAACGGTCTTGATCTGCTTGCCCGAATTCGGAAGCTCCGTCCCGAACTGCGGGTCGTGGTGATGAGCGCCCGTAACACCCTGTTGACGGCGGTCAAGGCCACTGAAAGGGGTGCGTTCGAATACCTGCCCAAGCCTTTCGATCTCAAGGAACTTGTCGGCGTCGTTCGCCGCGCTCTCGAGCCTTCGAAGCCGGAGGCGCCGGTTTCGGGCGAAGATGGCGAGCCGTCGGAGGAGCAGCTGCCGCTGATCGGGCGATCTCCCGCCATGCAAGAGATTTACCGAACTCTGGCCCGTCTTATGGCCACGGATCTGACGGTTCTGATCACCGGTGAGTCCGGAACAGGCAAGGAATTGGTTGCCCGCGCGCTGCATGACTACGGTCGACGGCGCAACGGCTCGTTCGTGGCCATCAATATGGCGGCAATTCCTCGTGAGCTCATCGAAAGTGAGCTGTTTGGCCACGAAAAAGGAGCGTTTACCGGCGCGACCCAGCGAAGCGCCGGTCGTTTTGAGCAGGCCGAGGGCGGCACCCTTTTTCTGGACGAAATCGGGGATATGCCGCCGGAGGCTCAGACCCGGTTGCTCCGAGTATTGCAGGAGGGCGAGTACACCACGGTCGGAGGGCGAACCGCAATTCGGGCCGATGTTCGTATCGTGACGGCGACCCATCATGATCTTCAGCAACTGATCCGGCAGGGGCGCTTCCGCGAGGACCTTTTCTTCCGTCTCAATGTGGTGCCCATCAGGCTGCCGCCGTTGCGGGAACGCATCGCCGATATTCCCGAACTGGTCCGGCATTTCATGGCAAAGGCGACGTCCGAGGGCCTACCGGCCAAAACCATCGACGGGGCCGCGATGGACCGGCTCAAACGGAATTGATGGTCGGGAAACGTGCGCGAACTGGAGAATTTCGTTCGTCGCCTGACCGCCTTGTATTCGGAAGAAGTGATCGGGATCGAGGCGGTCGAGGCGGAGTTGTCGGGCGCGTCTCCGATCGCCGCCGATTCGGAAGGCGATGGGCTGGGACACTCCGTGGAACGTCACCTACGGACCTACTTCAGCGCCCATGGGGACAACCTGCCGGCACCGGGACTTTTCGATCGGGTGATGCGCGAGGTGGAGAAGCCGCTGATAACCCTCACCCTCGAGGCGACCCGTGGCAATCAGATCAAGGCGGCCGAAATACTGGGGGTCAATCGCAACACCCTTCGAAAGAAAATCCGCGAACTGAATATCCCCGTGGTCAGAGGCGGAGGAAAATGACCGTCGCCGCCAAGGTGTCGCCGATGCGGCGGCTCGCCGTCCGTTTGAGGAGATGGGCGCGACGAATTCACCTCTATCGAAAGTTGGCCTTCGCGCTGGCCTTGGTCGCCGTCCTCGCCGGAATTGCGACCGTGGTGCCGTGGACCGGAGTTTCCGAATACGGACCCGATCCCGACAATGTTCTGTATCTGCTGATTCTGGATCTTGTTGTTCTGGTCCTCCTCGGCGCTCTGATTGCGTCCCAGCTGGTCAAGGTTTGGCGGGAACGCCGGCGCGGACTGGCCGGATCCGGCCTGCATGTCCGCATCGTGCTGATGTTCAGCTTGGTCGCTGTGACACCGGCAATTTTGGTGGCGGTTTTTTCGGCTCTGTTTCTCGATATCGGCATCCAAGCGTGGTTCAGTGAACGGGTGCGCACGGCCGTGGAGTCTTCCGATGCCGTTGCCTATGCTTATCTTCAGGAGCATCGCCAAGGTATTCGCGCCGATGCCTTCGCCATGGCGAATGATTTGAACCGCGAGGCGCCAAACCTGATGCGCAATCCGCAAATGTTCGATCAATTTCTGGCGAACCAGGCCGACCTGCGATCCCTGTCCGAAGCCGTGGTGGTCGATGGCAGCGGGCGGGTTCTTGCCCGCTCGCCGTTTAGCTTGACGCTGGAGCTGGAACTCGTGCCCTGGGAGGTCATCGAACAGGCGGCCATGGGGCAGGTCGTGGTCTTGACGGACGATCGCGATGATCGCGTGCGCGCGGCGGTCAAACTGCGATCTTTTGTCGACGCTTATCTGCTGGTCGGCCGTTTCATCGATCCGGATGTCTTGGAAAATATCCAGCGAACGGGAGAGGCGGTATCGCAGTTTCGCCACCTGGAAGAGCGCCGCGAGGAGATCTTCGTCACATTCGGTATGATTTTCGTCGTGGTGGCTCTGTTGCTCCTATTGGCCGCGGTGTGGATTGGCCTCACGCTGGCCACCCAGATTTCGCGCCCGGTCAGTGAATTGATCTCGGCCGCCGAGGAGGTTCGGAAAGGAGATCTGACCGTGCGCGTCGATCCATCCCGATCGGTGGAGGAGGTGGGCACGCTCGGCCGAGCGTTCAACCGCATGACCAATCAACTGCAAAGCCAACGAGAGGGGCTGATCCTAGCCAACCAGGATCTGGACGAACGGCGCCGTTTCACGGAAACCGTATTGAGCGGGGTCTCGGCCGGCGTGATCGGCCTGGATGGGGCAGGTCTGATCAACTTGCCCAATCGATCTGCTTCCGACCTGTTGAGTACGGATCTACACGCCGCGATCGGGCTCTCATTGCGGAAGGTTGTTCCCGAGATGGCGGATCTTTTCACGGACGTCATGAACCGGCCGGAGAGGCAGGGGCGGTCGGAGATCAAAATCGTTCGCGATGGCCGGCCCCGAACCCTAATCGTTCGCATTGCCGCCGAACTTCTGGAGGACGCGGCGGCGGGTTACGTGGTGACCTTCGATGACGTGACGGCGTTGGTGTTGGCGCAACGGAAAGCCGCGTGGGCGGATGTGGCCCGGCGTATTGCCCACGAAATCAAGAACCCGTTGACGCCGATCCAACTTGCTTCGGAACGTTTAAAACGCAAGTATCTAGCCGAGATCAAATCGGATCCCGAAACGTTTACGGCCTGCACGGATACGATCGTGCGCCAGGTCGAGGGTATCGGCCGCATGGTTGACGAGTTTTCGTCCTTCGCGAGGATGCCGCAGCCGGAGTTCAAGTACGAAAACCTAAGTACATTGGTGCGCGAGGCGGTTTTTCTCGAACGCA
Source organism: uncultured Alphaproteobacteria bacterium (assembly GCA_963771545.1). Lineage (GTDB taxonomy): Bacteria > Pseudomonadota > Alphaproteobacteria > Rhodospirillales > Defluviicoccaceae > CAKZLS01. The sequence continues at coordinate 1,049,870 of CAVYTX010000002.1, read as the reverse complement.
ACCGAAGTCCGGATATTCGGGTCGATGTTGTTTTGCCCGACCGCGACGTCAAGCTTCGTTGCGACAGCGGACAGATTTCTCAGGCCTTGACGAACATTCTGAAAAACGCCTCTGAAGCAATCTCCGCCCGCCAACCCGGAAAAGACGGGCAGCCCGTGCCGGGACACGTGACGGTGACGGTTTGCCGCCAATCTTCGGACCCCGGCCCCGAGGCTATAGTTCTAACGGTCGAGGATAACGGCAAGGGATTGCCCGCCGAAAATAGGGATCGGTTGACGGAACCTTACGTTACCACTCATGTAAAAGGGACGGGCCTCGGTCTGGCGATTGTGAAAAAAATCATGGAGGATCATGGTGCCGATCTGATAATTGAGGATCGCGAAAGCGGTGGCGCTCGTGTCTCAATTGTTTTTCACCCGCTGCGGGAAGCGGCGAACCCCGAGGAAATATGGAACGCGGAACCGTCTTCTACGGAACCTGAATCTGAAGTCGTAAACGTCACCCCACAATTTGGCACTCACGGTTAACCAGATCCGAGCCATGGCCGAGGAAATCCTCATAGTTGACGATGAAGCCGATATCCGGACGATCGTATCTGGTATCCTCGGCGACGAAGGCTATCAGTCACGCGAAGCCGCCGACAGCGATGCGGCGTTTGCGGCGATCGAGGCCCGCCGGCCCGGTCTCGTGCTGCTGGACATTTGGCTTCAGGGGAGCCGGCTCGATGGAATTGGTATTCTCAGGCAACTCAAGAGTGAGCACCCTTCGGTGCCCGTTGTGATGATGAGTGGACACGGCACCATCGAAACCGCCGTGCAGGCGATTCAGCTCGGGGCCTACGACTTCATCGAGAAGCCGTTCAAGGCGGACCGGATGATTCTGATCGTGAACCGGGCAATCGAGGCGGCCAAGCTCAAGCGGGAGAACGAGGAGCTTCGCGTTCGGGCCGGCTCATCGAGCGAGCTCGTGGGCCAGTCGACGGTCATCGGTCAGTTGCGCCAGTCGATCGAACGGGTCGCGCCGACCAACAGCCGGGTTCTCATCTCCGGGCCGGCTGGCTCGGGCAAGGAAGTGGTCGCGCGAATCCTTCACCTCGAATCGAAAAGAGCGTCCGGGCCGTTTGTCGTGGTCAATTGCGCCTCCATGGCGCCGGATCGGATGGAGATCGAGCTGTTCGGCGTCGACGGCCCGGTCGTCGACGGGGATCAGTCGTCGCGCAAGGTGGGAACCTTTGAAGCCGCGCACAACGGCACCCTTCTCCTCGACGAGGTTGCGGACATGCCTCTGGAGACCCAGGGCAAAATCGTCCGTGTCTTGCAGGAGCAAGTTTTTCAGCGACTAGGTGGCGGCACTCGAGTGGAGGTGGACGTTCGCGTTGTCGCGTCGACGACGCGAAATCTGAGAGAGGAAATCCAGGCGGGCCGCTTCCGCGAGGATTTGTTCTTCCGGTTAAGCGTGGTGCCGCTGAGGGTTCCTTCGCTGATGGAGCGCCGCGACGACATCCCCATGCTTGCCCGGTATTTCATGCAACGAGCCGCGGAGGCTTCGGGGCAGCGGTCGCGCGAACTGAGCGAGGATGCCATGGCCGCGCTACAGTCTTACCAGTGGGCCGGGAACGTGCGCGAATTGCGCAATATCATCGAACGGCTGCTGATCATGGCGCCGGGCGAGCCCGGCGAGGCCATTCGCGCCGATATGCTGCCTCCCGAGTTCGACGCGAAGTTTTCGGCGGCGAGCCGGTCTGACAGGGGGGGTGAAGTCATGGGTCTGCCGCTAAGGGACGCACGCGAAATTTTCGAGCGCGAGTATCTCATGGCCCAAGTGACGCGATTTGGCGGCAATATCTCGCGAACGGCCGCCTTTGTGGGAATGGAGCGATCCGCGCTTCATCGGAAACTGAAATCACTCGGCATTCATGCCGAAGAAAAACCCCGTGTGTCCGGAAGCTGACGGTACGTCGGTGTTTCGTGACGAAAAGACGTAAGAGCCCGACTGACAATGAAAATCATCATTTGCGGCGCCGGTCAGGTCGGCTTCAATATCGCCCGCCATCTCGCCATGGAAAACAACGACGTTACCGTTATCGATCGGTCCCCCGAGCTGGTTCGCAGGGTCAACGACAATCTCGACGCCCAAGGCATTGTGGGTCATGCCTCGAGACCCGATGTTTTGGAGCGGGCGGGAGCCGAGGACGCCGATATGATCATCGCGGTCACGCAGGGCGACGAAATCAACATGGTGGCGTGCCAGGTGGCGCATTCCTTGTTCGAGGTGCCCATTAAGATCGCCCGGGTTCGCCATCAGAGCTACCTGGATCCGGCGTGGGCCAATCTGTTTTCCCGCGACCACATGCCCATCGACGTGATCATCTCGCCCGAAATCGAGGTGGCGCGGGCGGTTTCCCGCCGGCTCAAGGTGCCGGGCGCGTTCGAAATGATACCCTTGGTCGATGACAAGGTGCGCCTTCTGGGCGTGCGCTGCGACGACAATTGCCCGCTGGTGGACACGCCTCTCAAGCAGCTGACCCAGTTGTTTCCCGACCTGAATCTGGTGGTTGTCGGTTTGATGCGTGACAATCATCCCCTTCAGCTGTCGGGGAACGATCACATGATCGTTGGCGACGACGTTTACTTTGTTGTCGAAACAAGCCAGCTGCAACGCGCCATGGCCGCATTCGGACACGAGGAGCCCGAGGCCAAAAGGCTTCTCATCTGCGGCGGCGGTAATATCGCGCTGCTCCTCGCCCAGGAAATCGAGAGGGACTATCCGTGGATCAGCGCCAAGATCATCGAAGCGGGAGCCGACCGCGCGGCCGTCGTGGCCAGCATTCTCAGCGGCACCGTCGTACTGCATGGCGACGTTCTCGACCCGGAAATTCTCGATGAGGCCAACGTTTCGCTCACCGACACCGTCGTCGCGGTCACCGACGACGACGAAACCAATATTCTGGCGTCACTGCTGGCGAAACGCCATGGCGCGCGGCGGGCCATCACATTGCTGAACAAGGGCACGTACGAGTCCCTGATCACGACCCTCGGCATCGACGTGATCGTCAGTCCCCGCAACATTACGGCTTCGACCATCCTTCAGCACGTGCGGCGCGGTAACATTCACGCCGTGCATACCTTGAGGGAGGGGTTTGGCGAACTCATCGAAGCGGAGGCGCTGGACACGTCAAACCTGGTGGGCAAGCCCTTGAAGGAGGTCAAGTTGCCGAACAGGGTCATGATCGGGGCGCTTGTCAGGGATGGCGAGGTGATCAGTCCGCGCGGCACTACCGTCATTCAGGACAAGGACAGGGTCGTCTTGTTCGCGGCCGCCGAATCCGTTCGCAAGGTTGAGAAGCTATTTTCAGTCCGCTTGGAATATTTCTAACTCGAGGTGCCGGGTTTGAGCAGAATTGCCTACGTCAACGGACGGTACTTGCCGCACGCCATGGCCGGCGTTCACGTGGAGGACCGGGGTTACCAATTCTCCGACGGTGTCTATGAAGTGATCGCCGTGCAAAACGGCCGTTTCGTCGACGAAGACGAACACTTGAACCGTCTTGGCCGTTCGCTGTCCGAGCTCCGGATGGCATGGCCCATGAGCCCGCGAGCCATGCGAACGGTGATACGCGAGGTCGTCCGTCGAAATCGTATCGGCAACCGCGGAATTGTTTATATTCAGGTTACCCGTGGCGTCGCGCCGCGAAATCACGCCTTTCCCAAAGTCACCGAAAGCGCTCTGGTCATGACCGCGCGGTGGTTGCCGCCCTTGGAAGGGGACGTCATGCGCCGGGGCGTGAGCGTGATCACGACCCCCGATCTCAGATGGAGCCGGCGGGATATCAAATCCATCTCGCTGCTGCCGAATGTGCTCGCCAAGCAGATGGCCATTGATCACGGAGCGTTCGAAGCATGGCTGGTGGACGACGGCGGCATGATTACGGAGGGCACCTCGTCCAATGCCTGGATCGTGACTGCGGAGGGAGAACTGACGACCCACAATGCGGACCGCGCCATTCTGAACGGCATCACCCGGCGCATGGTCATGGAGATCTGCGCGCGACAGGGCATCGCTTTCGTGGAGCGACCGTTCACCATCGACGAGGCGAAAGCGGCGCGCGAGGCATTTCTCACCAGCACCACCGGGCTGGTCAAGCCCGTGATTCAAATTGACGGCGCCGAGATCGGCGCCGGCGGCATCGGCCCGGTCACGGAGAAGCTCCTGGAGCATTACCTAAATCACATGCTGAAACCGGACGGCGAACGACGATGAGCGGATGCGAAGCGCTTTTTTCCGCCGGAAGCCGGACGTTAACGCGTCCGCGAGCGATCCTGTTCGATTGGGACAACACCCTGGTCGATAGTTGGATGGCGATTCACGACGCCCAGAATCATACCTTGATATCTTTTGGTTTGGAGCCGTGGACGATCGAGGAAACCTGCCGGCGCGTGCGCGGCTCCATGCGCGACTCTTTTCCGCAGATGTTCGGCGCGCGTTGGTTGGAGGCGGGAGACGTCTTTTATGCCCGCTTCGCCGAAAAGCATATGCGGACCCTGATGCCCCTTCCCGGCGCCCGGAAGCTATTGGAAAGTTTGGCGGCTTCGGGCATTTACCTGGGGGTTGTCAGCAATAAAAAGGGACACTATCTGAGACGGGAAGCCGAACATCTAGGCTGGAGTTCGTTTTTCCGGCAAATCGTTGGGGCGTTCGATGCTCCGCGCGACAAACCCTCGGTCGAGCCGGTCGATATGGCGTTGCGCGGCAGCGGAATAGAGCCGGGAGAGTCGGTCTGGTTTGTCGGCGATGCCGACATTGACCTGGAATGCGCGAAAAACGCCGGCTGTGTACCCGTGTTGGTCCGTCAGGCGAAAGCCGAGCCCGATGAATTCGTGAATCATCCCCCAGACCTGCACGTGGATAGCTGCATGATGCTTTTAAAGGTGGTGATGAGCCTGTAAGGTCTTTACACTCTGTGGGATAAGGGCCTCGCTTACCAGAGGGAATGCTATCCGGGGGGGACAGTGAGGCAATAACAGCATGTCTGGCGACAAAACCGGGTAACTTGTCTCGCCCCGAAGACAAGGGCCGTGAGGGAATAAAAAAAGAGAGGTGACAAGCATGTCCTCTGAAAAATCACAAAATGTACAGGACGTCTTCCTCAACTACATTCGCAAGAACAAGACGCCGGTGACGATTTTTCTCGTGAATGGCGTCAAGTTGCAGGGCATCGTTACATGGTTTGACCAGTTTTCGGTTTTGCTTCGGCGGGACGGCCATACTCAACTCGTTTACAAACATGCGATCTCGACGGTGATGCCGTCGCTTCCCGTTCAGCTGTTCGAGCCCGAGAAGGAAAGCGGCGCGCCCCCGGCATAGTGGTCTGGGTCCTACACATGGCGCCGAGACGCGGTTGGCGTGGCTGAATTCCATACCGATCGGCGGAACGACGATCGTTGCGTCGTCGTTCACCCTCGGCTGCGCCGGGAATCGGTTGAAACCGCGCGGACCGGCGAGGCCCGGCTCGAAGAAGCCGTGGGTCTCGCGCGCGCCATCGATCTGACCATAGCTCACGCGGAGGTGATTCCGGTCCCCACGGTCAAACGCGGAACTTTCTTCGGAGAGGGGGTGGTGGCGCGCCTGCTCGCGGTGATCGGGGACGCGTGGTCCGGCGGCGGGGATGGCGACGGTGGCGACGGCGGCGAGCATCCCGTGATCGTGGTCGTCAATTCCGCGCTCTCTCCGGTTCAGCAGCGCAATCTCGAAAAGGCGTGGAACTGCAAGGTTATCGATCGCACCGGCCTGATCCTCGAGATTTTCGGCGAGCGCGCGCGAACCTCCGAGGGCCGGCTGCAAGTGGAGCTCGCCGCGCTGATTTATCAACGCAGCCGCCTGGTGCGAAGCTGGACCCACTTGGAACGCCAGCGCGGCGGCGCCGGGTTCATGGGAGGACCGGGCGAGGCGCAGATCGAAACCGACCGCCGGTTGATCAACGACCGCATCACCGGTCTGCGGCGGCGGCTCAAGGACGTCCGGCGCACCCGCGATCTTCACCGGCGCGCTCGTCGCCGGGTGCCGTATCCGATCATCGCCTTGGTGGGGTACACCAATGCCGGCAAGTCCACCCTGTTCAACCGCTTGACCAGCGCCACCGTCGCGGCCCGGGACCAGTTGTTCGCGACGCTCGATCCGACCATGCGGGCGCTGGAGCTTCCATCCGGACGCAAGGTCATTCTCTCGGACACGGTGGGGTTCATCTCGGATCTGCCACACGAACTGGTGGAGGCGTTTCATGCCACCTTGGAGGAAGTGAACGAGGCCGACATCGTTGCCCATGTCCGTGACATCTCCCACCCCGAAACGGAACAGCAGAAGCAGGATGTGGCGGCGGTGCTTCGGGATATGGACCTGGACGAGAACTTGGAAGACAATCTGATCGAGGTCCTCAATAAGGTGGACCTGGTGCCCCCGGACGACCTCGCGCCGCTCGCCAATCAAATCGCCCGCAAGAACGGCGCCGCGGTCCTGATATCGGCCAAAACGGGGCAGGGGCGCGATGCGCTTCTCGGTCTGTTCGACCAACGACTCGGTATGGCCATGCGGCTCCACCACGTCTCGCTGGCGCCCGAAGACGGCGCCGCGCTGTCATGGCTCTATGACCATGGCGAGGTGTTGGAACGCGAGGATACGGCGCGCGAGGTGCGGTTGACGGTCCGGCTGGAACCCGCCGACGCCGCCCGATTCACCAACCCGGACTTCCTTTCGGAAACGTCGTCGTCGGCTCACGTCCGGCGGTTGAGTCCTTTCGGAAAAAGCTAAACAGCATTGTTTGCCGCGACATTCACTCCACTTGACCCAGCGGAGAAATAATCTTACCCCTCACGGACGGATTGAGGCGACCTGTCCCGGCTCTCACCACACGCGTGCACCAATAAATAAAAATGCTCATTCCCGATATCGAACAGGTTGCCCGGATCATACGCGACGTGGCGGCGGCGGAAATCATGCCGAGATTCCGCAAATTGGCCGATCACGAGATCTCGCATAAAAAACATCCAAGCGATCTGGTAACAATAGCCGACATCGAGTCGGAACGGCGTTTGACGGAAGCGCTCACGGGCCTGGCTCCGGACACGGTGGTGGTCGGAGAGGAAGCCGCCGAGGCCAATCCTTCGCTGCTTCTGGCCTTGGCGGGCGACCGACCGGTTTGGCTCGTCGACCCGGTGGACGGCACCTCCAACTTCGCCAAGGGAAAGGACTGTTTCGCGGTCATCGTCGGCTACTGCCGGGGAGGCAAAACCCTGGCCGGTTGGATTCTGGATCCGGGGAGCGATTGCGTGGTTTGGGCGGTGGCCGGAAAGGGCGCGTGGCTCAACGGACCGAAAGGGACAAGACGGCTTCAGGTGGCGCCGCGCCACGATGTGTTTCACATGACCGGCTCTCTCGGCAACCGGCTGGCCCATCACATGCGCAAGAAACGGCAGATCGGTCTCGATCCGGTGCCGGCGCATATCCTCCGCTACGGGTGCACCGGCCGCGAATACATGGACCTCGCGCGCGGTCTTCTCGATTTTGCCCAATACACCCGGCTGAAGCCCTGGGATCACGCCGCCGGCGTGCTGATTCACGCCGAGGCCGGCGGTTACAGCCGCATGACCGATGCGGACCATCCCTACCGTCCGGAGCCGCGAATCCAGCAAGGCACCATCCTCCTCGCCCGCGATAAGGCGAGCTGGAAAGACCTCATAACCGCGTTGGAGCCTTAGACGGATAACGTTCGGTCGTTCGGCGCGATCAGATGGCATTCGATACGCGGCGCGTTCGTTTGGCCCTGTTCCACGGACACCAGGTCCGCCGCGCCGATGGCTTCGAGCATCGCGCGCAGCGTTTCGGGCTCGCGGTGGCGGAGGCGCAGCCGGTGAAGTCGCAACCCGACATCGATCATTCGCCCGGCGGGGTGCGGCCCGTCCGGCCACTGAATGATCACCGGCAGGGTCCCTCCCTCCGGCAGATGGCCGTCGTCGCGGATGGCGATCCGCCAACGAAGATCGCCGCGCGTCATTTCCACCGGACGACCGAGGTCGAGCCCCGTGCGCCGCGCCCGCGCCAGGACCTCTTCGATGTTTGGCGTTCTCGCGATCCAGGCAATGGGTCTCGGGCGTTCGCTAAGGAAACGCCGTTGACCGGCGTCGTCCAGGTCGAACCACCGGGGCTGCCCGGGAGGAACGGCCTCGGGATCGACGGCGATGATCTCAAAAAAGCTGTCGCCGTCAAACCGGGTCAGGCAATTATGCGTTGCCATGCGCGGATGCGTGCCGCCAAAGGGGACGTCGACGCCCAGGCGCTCCTTGATGAAACGCCTGCCTTCGCCAAGGGTTGAGGCGCCAAGTGCGATGTGATCGAGTACGAGCCGATCCACCATGGGTTATCTCCAGTCGGGGGCACGGCTTTAGTTTTTCACAACCTACCGAATTAAGGGGGTGGAGCAACCAAAACAAGTACTGACGCGCGGAAATACAATAAATTGGAGAAAATAGTTCTAGTAAGTCATGTTTAATAACAGACACTTATGGCTGTGCTTGCATTTTAGGCATTGTGAAGGATCCCGCCGGTATGGCTCGTTTTTTTGACTGTTCAAACGGATTGTCCACAGAGTTGTCCGCATGGACAGGGGATGACACGATGGATGGGAAACACGATCCCAATTGATCAATATCAGGGGCCGATTGTGACGCGGGTGAGAAGACAGCCATGAGCAAAAACGTGGAGCCCCTTGAGATCCGCCGCGCCATGGCGGCTGACGCGGACGAGATCGCGCGGCTCACCACTGAGCTCGGTTACGCGGCAACGGCTAAGGAAACGGCAACTCACCTCGACGCGTTGTTGCCGTTCCCCAGCCACTTCATCGCGGTTGCCCCCGCGAGCAACGGGCGGTTGCTTGGCTGGGTCGCCGCGGAACGGCGTCTTCTGCTGGAACTCGGCGAAAGGGTGGAAATCACCGGCCTCGTGGTTTCCGCCGGCGCCCGGCGCGGTGGCGTTGGCCGCGCGCTCGTTTCGGCGGCGGAGGTCTGGGCGGCGGGCCAGGGACCGGCGAGGATCGTGGTGCGCTCGAACATCGTCCGCGCCGAGTCGCATCCATTCTACCAAGCCATGGGATATGCGCACGAGAAGACCCAGCACGTCTATGCGAAGCCGCTGGCGGCCGATTGACGAAATCCTGAAACGGCCGACGCCGGCCCACGCGCCATCTTGAGCCCAACGTTTTCTCGAATTATGTTCCGATCCCTGAGCGAGAGGACGAATTTATGACGGGGGACGACCGGCAATTCGCCATCGACAAGGACTTGTTCTTGATGGCCTTCGGCCGCGATGCCGATTACGACAACATGGGTGCGGAATTCGGCTATCCGGACCGGCAAACCGGCGCGCTGATTTGGTTTTTCGAGACGGACGATGACGCGGAGTTCCTGGCCGGATACCCGGCCGAGGAAAACCGGCGGGACCGCGAACGCGTCGAGGCCGATCCGAACCGCTATTTGGAAATCCCGGGCTTGGATCACGGCGAGCACCACGACATCCTCAAGGCCTTCTTGAGATCCCGCTGGAGCGACGATGAATGGCGGCGGCTGAATGCCGAAGAGTGCTATTCCGGCTCCATCGGCCGATGGAAAAAACAGGTCAGAGATCGGGACGCCGTCCACGCCTACTACGATTTCCGGGATAATAGGGTATCCACTTCGCTCTCGTAAGGTCTAGATTTGGGTGTGACCGTTGAGCTTTCCGCCCACGAGCGTCTTGTATGGCACGGGTTGCAGTTGCGCGGCTTGCTGGAGAAGACGGTAGAACAAGAGGCCGCGAGCTTTCGATCGGCGACGGTTGAAACGGAATGTAAATTCGTCGAGGTAGTAGTCGAGCTGGGAGGAACGGATGGCCCCATGGTGAATTCCCAGCCACCACCGATCGAAGAGAGCGGCAACGCGGTGAACACGAGGCATGACGATATGGGCTGGGTCGCCGCTGGCGGAAATGTTCTTCGGCAGGTGTTCGAAGCCGACGTCCGTGAGACCGTTGTAGGCTCGCCAGCCGTCGGTTCGAACCGTCGCACCTGGGCATACGGACGTTTGGACGAACGGAACGAGGCTCTCGGCAGATACGTCTCGGACACACGCCATGCGGATACGACCGGTGCCCCGCCCGCGGATTTCAGCGGCCATCGCGACAATCGATTTTTTCTTTGTTTTGCGACCGATAACGCCAGTCTCATGGCCGCCAACGTAGGTTTCGTCAACCTCAACATCGCCCTCCAGAAGGTCTCTGCCCGGGCGAACCATGGCGCGGCGAAGCTTATGAAGCCACGCCCAAGCCGTCTGGTAGCTGCCAAGGCCAAGGATCCTCTGCACCCCCAGGGCACTGACCCCATGCTTCTGATTCGTCACGTACCACATCGCCTGGAACCAGAGCCGCAACGGCTTCCGCGTTCCCTCGAAAACCGTCCCCGCCGTCGGCGATGTTTGGCGATCGCATCCACCGCATCGAAGCTGGCCCCGGGCCGTCGTCCATGCCACCGTCGCCCCGCAGGCCGGACAGCGGAAACCTTCCGGCCAACGAACACGCCGAAGATAATCCGCACAGGCGGTCTCGGAAGAAAACCACTCATCGAATTGCTGAAGCGTGCGTGGATAGTCGATGCCGCCAACGGGATGGGCTGCTTGCTCGGCCATCCCCACATATTGTCATTACGAGAGCGAAGTGGATACCCTGTCCGGGATAAAGAGGTCGCGAAATTGGCGGAAGAGTGGCTTCGGGAAAGCGGCATCACGCCAATCTGGACGCGCCACCAGGATTGAGGCGATACGGGTGACCCGGAGCGAACGCCGCGCCCGTTTGCTCTTTGCCGATTTTGATGCCAATCTGCACCGCCAACGCCCACCAATCTGGAGACCCATCGATGACCTCTCATGACCTGCGGACCACCGAGGGACGAGGACGGCTTTACGACACCGTCATGGATACCATCGGCGATACGCCGTGTATCCGGATCAACACATTGGCGCCGGACCATGTGCGGCTTTACGTGAAGGCGGAGTTCTTCAATCCCGCGGCGTCCGTCAAGGATCGCCTGGCGGTCGGCATCATCGAGGACGCCGAGCGGAGCGGGGCTCTCAAGCTCGGACAAACGGTGGTCGAGGCCACCAGCGGAAACACCGGCATCGGATTGGCGATGGTGTGCGCCGCCAAGGGGTATCCGCTCGTGGTCACCATGGCCGACAGCTTTTCGATCGAGCGCCGCAAGCTGATGCGCTTTCTCGGCGCCAAGGTCGTGCTTACGCCACGGGAGCAAAAGGGCTTCGGCATGTACCGGAAGGCCGTGGAACTGGCCGAGGCCAACGGCTGGTTTCAAGCGCGGCAGTTCGAGACCGAAGCCAACGCGCGGATCCACGAGAACACCACGGCCCGGGAAATTCTGGCCGATTTCGAGGGCGAGCGGTTGGACTACTTCGTCACCGGTTACGGCACCGGCGGCACGGTCACCGGTGTCGGCCGCGTGTTGCGCGAGCGCCGCCCCGAGACCAAGATCATCCTCAGCGAGCCGGCCAACGCGCAAATCGTGGGCAGCGGGCGGGCCCAGGGACGCAACGCCGACGGGTCTCCGGCCGAGAGCCACCCGGCGTTCGAGCCGCATCCGATCCAGGGCTGGACCCCGGATTTCATCCCGCTGGTGCTGCAAGAGGCCATCGACAAACACTATTACGACGAACTGATCCCGGTCGCCGGGCCGGTCGGCATCGAGTGGTCGAAAAAGCTGGCGCAAAGCGAGGGCATTTTCACGGGCGTCTCCGGCGGCGCGACCTTCGCCATTGCAATGGACATCGCGGCGCGGGCCGATCCCGGATCGGTCATCCTCTGCATGCTCCCGGATACCGGCGAACGCTATCTATCCTCGCCCCTGTTCGAGACGATCGAAGAGGACATGACCGAGGAAGAAACCGCGCTGTCGCTGTCGACACCCGGATTCCACATGCCCGGACGCTAGCCCATATCCGAAGCGGCTCGCGCTTCCGTCCCTGTAAACGAGGTGCCCGCCGGCGCGGCCAGGCGGTGCGGCGAAAGCGCGTGGGGCGTAGGGCGTAAATCAAGGGGTCAGACTTATTTGGTTTTCAACCGAATCTGACCCCATTGCTTACAAGTATCAGCAGCACTACGAGAACTTGGAACCACATAGGATTTCTCTCCTTCATCCCCAACAATGTTTATGCAGTCTGTATAAGCCCATAAATCAAGGGTTCAAACTCATTTGGTTTTCAACCGAATCTGACCCCATTGCTTTCGGGACCAGACTTCGGCGACGATGTCGTGACCGATTTCGACGACGCCGGTAAGGACGTGGCGGCGTTCATCTCAACGACGCTCACCTTCGGCGACTTCGACTCCTCCGGGGACAACAAGATCGACGTCAACGACGTCGGCGCAAATGTCACGTTCACGGACGGAGACCTCACGCTCATCTTCGATGCCACGAACAGCGTCACCTTCGTCGATACGGCCGACCTCAGCCAGTCGGATCTGATCTTCTCGTAACTCCCGGCGGTCGGCTTTCAGGCCGGCATCGCCTAAGATCTTTCGAGCAGGCGGGGCTTCGGTCCCGCCCTTTCTTTTGGCCGGAAGAACGACGGGGAATTATACCAGTCGCCATAAGTCATGACACGATTGCCCATTGGCGCTTTGTGATGGGGGCTATTCTGGCTGGTTCGGCGACGAAGCCCAGCTCAAAGCCCGCAGATGGTGAGTTCCTCGGCAGCCTAGTAGTATCCCTGTCTCAACGGCAGCGTTGAAGCTGGGTTCTCTGCTGCAATGCGAGGCGCGACCCTGGAGCCGGAACTGCCTGCGCCGGAACTCCCGTCCGGAGCCGCCTCGGGAGAAGCGTATTGTGTCCCCGGAACTCCAAGGCGTTTTGCCCACTGCTGCATGGATCCGAAGCTTCTTCATTCGCCCGTCAACGCTTTGTATCTCCAGGATTTGTCTCGAATTAGGGAAGACCCCAATCGTCCTGCTCCAGCCAAGTCAAACGTAGTCCATTGACGCGCTGACTGAAGGTTAGCTCTGCACGAGCTTTCTCTAAGGCGAGCAGGAAAGCCTGTAGAGAATCAATTCCGAATGCCATACTCACCCCATTGTTCGGAACCCCTGTTATTTGATAGGGGCAATACCAATCTCCTTCTGGCCGAGGGTCCTGCACTGCGGTACCGATGCGAAGGACAATATCGTGCTCCCCTCCTGCCTCGTCCCTCGCTTCAAAGTGACGTTCGGCTACTATGGTGCCGAGAGGTGAATCACTCATTTTCTGTTTCCTCCAAGCTATCAATCAGCCAGATTTATACCGACCAATCCCAACAAACCAACTGCCGCAGCGTCACCGAACGGGAAGGGTCCGTCAGCCGCCGCCAAAACAATCGCAGCGGCAATCGCTGCACCAGTAAGTGCGCCCCTCAACGCCTCTTCTGTCGATGCCAAGCATGCTCCGTATTCAGTCGCGCATTGTGCCCAACAAAGTGCTCTTCGTGCTTTGTCTCTTTTGGTTCGGTTTGGTAGACTCCGGCATCCATCGCAGCACTCTTCGTACCAACGATCGCAGTCGGCCGCAGTGTGCCGGAAAATGGCGTCAGAACCCGCCTTCATGTGAATCCCGATCGGACTGCCGAGCGATTGAACTGACAATTGACTCTTGGGGAAGTTCTCCTCCTGATTCGTCTTAGTCGCAAATGTGCTAGCCATGTCTGACAAACGACTGGACGCGGACTGCTGCACAACATGCGTAAGCTCATGAGCTAATAGCTTCTTCCCCTCATGCGAGTACGGTGCAAATTGCCCAGGAGCAAAGACGATATGACGACCCATCGTATAGGCAAGGGCGTTCATCCGCCGCGCAGTATCTCCTGCTCTCGCATTGCTGTGGATTTTCACATTGCTGAAGTCGTAGCCGAACTTGGGCTCGAAGTACGCTCGCACAGATTCGGGCAAAGGAATTCCCTCTCCTTTCACACTCTCGATTTGAGATTTCGAACTCTGTGGATACTCTGACGCCCTCAGATGAGGCCTCTTTAGCCTGCAGAAGATCCTCACACTCCGGACATACGAGCTTGAGCATAGTGCGCCGCTTCTCGATGTCTATTTCTTTCTCGGTTTCCCTGGGATTTGGCTGGCGCATAACTTTGTCTGCAGCAGTGCGGCAAGGTGCTGGCACATTCATTGAATGCTGTTGTGTAGGCCATGCCGGATCCGGCATTTTCATTACCTGATCGGCGACACGGTCTGCCTCCTGCTCATACTGATCTCCCGGAGCGTTCACCTTGAGTTTCGGTTGTATGTTGCTTCGTGCGCCCGCATGCACCGGAATCCGGCTGAAATCGTGACCCAAGCGGGCAGTTTTAGTTGTTGAGTCGCCTTTGACATTCCTCGTATTTGTTTCTAGCAGCCGTTGTACGGCTTTATTCCCGATCGTGCCCTGCAAGTGAAGGATCGAGCTCACCTCGCGACTTCGCCCAAACTGAGCTCGACCTGGCATCGTAGACTTGGCAGACGTATTCTGCTGATTTACCGTTGGTTTCTGTGCGAAAGTCCGCATGTTTGATCTCCTTTGGTTTGATTCTCTAGTTCCTAACAATGTTTATGCAGTCTGTATAAGCTTACGAGACCAGCCTTCCGTGCTTCCGCAAAAGCTTGCTCGATGGTCGGGGAGATCCAATAAATCGCTTTTATATCAAACGCTTGGAGCGGGACGCAGCGGCCGAGCACTGGTCTTATACAGTCTGTATAAGACCGCTCATACGTCATCGACCGGGCTCCGGACGCCACGGCCCGCTTTGTTCAGGACGTGGGTGTAGATCATTGTCGTGTTGACGTCCTTATGACCAAGAAGCTCCTGGATCGTGCGGATGTCGTAACCGGCTTCGAGGAGATGTGTGGCGAAAGAATGCCGGAATGACAGCCGATGTGCTTGACGAATCTGGCCGCGCGCACAGCTTCCTTAACGGCCCGTTGCAGGATCGTTTCGTGGGTATGATGGCGGCCCTCCTCGCCGGTTCTCGTGTTCTTCCACCAGTTCTCCTGCGGAAAGACCCATTGCCACCGCCAGTCGGCGGGGGCGTTAGGGTACTTTCGGTCCAAGGCGGACAGCAACTGAACCCGCCCCCCAGCCTGCCGCCAAGTCCTGGTCGTGGGGGAAGGCCCTGACATCTCGCAGATGCTCCTGCCACGGCTTCTTGACGGCATTGTTCGCCGATCTTGTGCGCCTTTGCTGTCGCGCACCATGATTTAATCGCGCGCGAGGTCGATGTCCTGCACTCGCAGGCGAAGCATTCCATGAGGCGCATCCCAGAGCCGTACATGAGCGAGGCCATCAGCCATTTGTCGCCCCGGAGATGATCGAGCACGGCCTTTGCTTCCTCACGCGTCATCACAACCGGCAGCCGCTTGGGCTTCCTCGCGCGGATGACCTCGCCAAGGTCGCCGATCTCACGGGCAAGGACGTTGCGATACAGGAACAGCAGGGCGGAGAGAGCCTGGTTCTGCGTCGAGGCGCTCACCTTGTCCTCGATCGCCAGATGCGTGAGAAGGCGTTGATCTCGCGTTCCGCCATCTCCGCCGGGTGGCGTAGACGGTGGAAGTAGATGAAGCGCCTGACCCAAAGGCAATAGGTCTGTTCGGTTCGCCGGCTGTAATGACGCGAGCGGAGCGCGTCGCGCAGCTTTCGCCGTGGTGGGGCCGCGGCTACGGCCACAGAACCGTTCGCACCTCCAACGAAGGCAACTTCTGTCGATGCCCGCATCCCGCCGCGCCCCGCCGGTTTCGCGTGCCATGCATTGTCTTCAGCGAACGCCGGTTTGCCCGGCTTACGCCATGTATTCAGTTCGACGCTTCGGCGCCGAAACAAACTCAATCATAGCGCGATACGCTCCATCGCTTCAAGGCGGGACTTCATTTGGGGCAGTGAGCAATAATTAAGCGCCCGTTCGACCTCACCCCGCCGCCACCGCAGCAAGCCGTCCCGGGGGACGCGCCTCAGATCCCAGCGCCTATGGGAACGCTACCCTTTTCCGCGCAGCCCCGTCTCGACGCCCTCTCGGCGGCTTCCAGACGCTCGATTACCTCCAGCTTCCCCACCCGGCTAAAAATACGGACTTTTCCCTTGGACATGTTTTCTCGTTACGGACAACTGTCTCCAATCTTACTGAACTCAATGCAGGGGGACACGCCAACGCAGCCGCCGGTTCTGGTTTGCCGCGCTGCGCTCGCAAAGACGGCGGGACGGACGCTCCCGGTGTCCACCTTGAAATCCGGTCGCGCATCGGATAATATTCCTACATCGTCGGCATCCGAACCCCGGCTGGACCAGAATTCGTTAATTGGAACGAACGGTCCAGTATGACGACAAATGACGACATCGAAAGCGGAACGATCCGGCGTCAAAATGGCGTGTTTTGTTTAATATCAAGACCTTAAGTCGTTTCGGAGAAAGAATAAGCAGTCTTAATGTACGAATAATTTCAAACGGTTCCAAACTTTTTTGACGACAAATGATGACAAATGATGACATTTTGGCCGCTTTTATTTCGGCCCAATGAAATCAAGCGACTTAGCGAATGTCAAGTCGTCAAATGTCGTCTTTTTCGCGAAAAATGTCGTCATTTTCGGCCGTTTTTTGACGACACGCGTCGTCAAAACGGGTTTCGCGGTTTGGCGAACAGGGGCACAATCTGATTCAACGAAAACGAACCCGCGAGGAGGGAACGGAGCCATGCGAACGGCGTTCATCGGGCTTGGCGTCATGGGGTATCCCATGGCCGGGCATCTGGCCAAGGCCGGCCACCACGTCACCGTCTATAACCGCACCGGGGCCAAGGCCGATGCCTGGGTGAAGCAGCACGGCGGCGCGTCGGCGGCGACGCCGGCCGAGGCGGCCCGCGACGCCGAGGTGGTGTTCAGTTGCGTCGGCAACGACGACGATCTGCGCGCCGTCGTGCTCGGCGAGGAGGGCGCGTTCACCCACATGGCGCCGGGCGCCGTGTTCGTGGATCACACCACCACGTCGGCCATCGTCGCCCGGGAACTGGCGGGGATGGGCGGCACGAAGGGCCTCGCGTATCTGGACGCGCCGGTCTCCGGCGGGCAGGCCGGGGCCGAGAACGGCCAGTTGACGGTGATGGTGGGGGGCGACGACCAGGCGTTCGCCACCGCCGAGCCGCTGATGCGGGCCTACGGCAAGGCGGTGACGCTGATGGGGCCGGTGGGCAACGGCCAGCTCACCAAGATGGTCAACCAGATCTGCATCGCCGGGCTGGTGCAGGGACTGGCCGAAGCGCTGGAGTTCGCCGCTCGCGCCGGGTTGGACGCCCACCAGGTGGTCGGATGTGATCTCGAAGGGCGCGGCGCAGTCGTGGCAGATGGAAAACCGCGCCGCCACCATGATCGACGACAAGTTCGACTTCGGCTTCGCCGTGGACTGGATGCGCAAGGATCTGGGCATTTGTCTCGCCGAGGCCCGGGCCAACGGCGCGCTGTTGCCGGTGACCGCGCTGGTGGACCAGTTCTATGCCGAGCTGCAGGCCAAGGGCGGCGGCCGCTGGGATACCTCCAGCCTGATCCGGCTGTTGCGGTAAAGACGTGGGCCTCGCTCAGGCCCCGGTGAAGGCCTGCAGGCCGGTCTGGGCGCGGCCGAGGATCAGCGCGTGGATGTCGTGGGTGCCCTCGTAGGTGTTCACGGTTTCCAGGTTCATGGCGTGGCGGATCACGTGGAATTCGTCGACGATACCGTTGGCGCCGTGCATGTCGCGCGCCGTCCGCGCGATCTCCAGGGCCTTGCCGCAGGAGTTGCGCTTGATCAGCGAGATCAGCTCCGGGGCGCATCGGCCTTCGTCCATCAGCCGGCCGGCGCGGAGACAGCCCTGGAGCGCCAGCGCGATGTCGGTCTCCATGTCGGCCAGTTTCTTCTGGACGAGCTGGTTGGCGGCCAGCGGCCGTCCGAACTGCTTGCGGTCGAGCGTATACTGGCGGGCGGCGTGCCAGCAGAACTCGGCGGCGCCGAGCGCCCCCCAGGCGATGCCGTAGCGGGCCTTATTGAGGCAGCCGAAGGGGCCTTGCAGGCCGGTGATGTCCGGGAATAGGTTCTCGTCCGGCACGAACACCTGGTCCATGACGATCTCGCCGGTGTTCGATGCCCGCAGCGAGAACTTGCCCTCGATCTTCGGGGTCACCAGGCCCTTCATGCCTCGCTCCAGGACAAAGCCGCGGATCTTGCCGTCGAGCTTGGCCCAGACCACCATCACGTGGGCGATGGGCGAATTGGTGATCCACATCTTGGCGCCGGTGAGCAGATAGCCGCCGTCGACCTTCTGGGCGCGGGTGCGCATGCCCCCGGGATCGGAGCCGTGGTCGGGCTCGGTCAGGCCGAAGCAGCCGATCAGTTCGGCGGTGGCGAGGCGGGGCAGGTACTTCTGGCGTTGTTCCTCGGTGCCGTAGGCCTGGATCGGGTACATCACCAGCGACGACTGGACACTCATGGCGGAGCGGTAGCCGGAGTCGACGCGTTCGACCTCGCGGGCGGCCAATCCGTAGGACACGTGGTTGACGCCGGCGCCGCCGTATTGCTCGGGAACGGTGGACCCCAACAGCCCGACCCCGCCCATTTCGGTCATGATCTCCGGATCGAAGCGCTCGTGGCGGTTGGCCATTAGGATGCGCGGCATCAGCCGGTCCTGGGCGTAGGCGCGGGCGCTGTCGCGAACCAGCCGTTCTTCTTCGTCGAGCTGGTCTTCCAGAAGGAACGGATCGTCCCATTTGAAGGATGCGGAGGTGGCCATCGACGGTATCCTTTCGGTATGCTCTCCCGGTGATTGCCTCATATCTATCAGGAGCCCCGGCCGATGGCGAACAAACACAGCGAAAAAATCACTTTTGTCGGAGCCGACGGCGAGAGCGAACTGGCCGCCCGGCTGGATCTGCCGGCGGGAAAACCCCGGGCGTATGCGCTGTTCGCCCACTGTTTCACTTGCACCAAGGACATCTTCGCGGCGTCGCGGATCGCCGGCGGCCTGACCGACCATGGCGTCGCGGTGTTGCGGTTCGATTTCACCGGTCTCGGCGCCAGCGAGGGCGAATTCGCCAACACCAGTTTTTCCTCCAACATCGGCGATCTGCTGGCCGCCGCCGAGTGGTTGCGAGCCCGCCACGAGGCTCCCAAGATCCTGATCGGTCACAGTCTGGGCGGGGCGGCCGTGCTTGCCGCCGCCGCGTCCATCCCGGAAGCCAAGGCCATCGCCACCATCGGGGCGCCGGCCGATCCGGGCCACGTTCGCCATCTGTTTCAGCAATCGCTCGACGGCATCGAGGCCAGCGGCGAGGCCGAGATTCTCATCGCCGGCCGGCCGTTCCGGGTGGCAAAACGGTTTCTCGACGACATCGAGGGTCACAAGCTGGAGGACACCATCGCCAAGCTGCGGGCGGCGCTTTTGGTGTTCCACGCACCGCTGGACACTATCGTCGGTATCGACAACGCGACGCGCATCTTCGTCGCCGCCAAACATCCCAAGAGCTTCGTCTCCCTCGACGACGCCGACCACCTGTTGAGCCGGCGCGAGGACGCGGTCTACGTGGCCGACGTCATCGCCGCCTGGGCGGGGCGTTACGTGGGCGCGGCGGAGCAGGCGGCGCTCCCCGAACTGACGGCCGCCGAAGGCACGGTGGTGGTGGGCGAGACGGGAGAGGGCAAGTTTGCCCAGGTGATCTCGGTGGGCGGCAAGCATACGCTGCTCGCCGACGAGCCGGTGACCTACGGCGGCTCCGACACCGGTCCGGCGCCCTACGATTTCCTGCTTGCCGGGCTCGGGGCCTGCACCACCATGACGCATGCGCATGTACGCGGAGCGCAAGGGCCTGCCGCTGGAGCGCGCGCTGGTGACCATGAAGCACAACAAGATCCATGCCGAGGATTGCGAGCACTGCGACACCGAGAGCGGCAAGATCGACCGCATCGAGCGGGAGGTGGAACTGCTCGGGCCCCTGAGCGAGTCGGAGCGCGGGAAGCTCTTGGAGATCGCCGACAAGTGCCCCGTTCACCGCACCCTGCATTCCGAGGTGTGGGTGGACACAAGGCTCAAGTCGGTATAACTGAAGCTTGGCTTCGATCTCGTCGACGAGGTTGCGGATTTCCGCCGAGGCGGCGCCGCGCGGCGCCGTTTCCACCACCGATTGGCCCTCCAGCATGCTGGCGATGAAGGCGACCCGGTTGCCGAGCGCCGCGTGGGCCACCGGGAGTTTGTCCTTGGCCAGTTGCTCGCGCATCGCGTCGATGACCTTGCCGCGCGGCGGCACCCGGTTGAGGACGAGGAGGATCGGAACCTGGGACATTCGCGCCAGGTCCATGGTGGCGCCGGTGGCCCAGATGTCCATGGGGCTGGGCTGAACGGGGATCAGCACCAGATCGGCGGCGCGGACCGCGACCTTGGCCTCGGTTTCGGCGTGCGGCGGGCTGTCGATGATGACGATGTCGTTGTTCTGCCTGAGGCGCGTCAGCTCGTTGGCGGCGCGATAGCCGGCCACCTGCACCAAGTCGACCGGCCTGGAAGCGGCCGCCGGCGTTTCCGCGCGGACGCGGTGCCATGCGGCGAGGCTCGCCTGCGGGTCGATATCCACCAGCGCCACGCTTCTTGCCGGCCGCGCTGAACGCCACTCCGAGCTGCGCCGCCAAGGTGGTCTTGCCGGCGCCGCCTTTTTGCTGGGCGATGGTGATGATTTTAGCCGCCATGGCGTCGATTCCCCCGCTCGCGATTTGGTGATAGAGGCTACCGTCCGCGGCGAGTTTTGCAAGCAATTGTGTAGAATTCTTGATGGTTAATGGAAATCCCGGGACTGAACGTCGAATTGGGCCTCATCGGCCGGCCGGTCGGGCCGTGCCAAGGCGGTGAGTTCGCCGAGAAGGGAGCCCAGATTCCATACGCGCCCGGCCACCACGTGAATGACGGAGCCTTCGCGCTGAACCGTTCCTTCCACCCCCATTAAGGTGGCGCCCAGCACCGCCTGGCGGAAGCGCTCGAACACCGCGGGCCAAACGATCAGGTTGGCATGGCCGGTTTCGTCCTCGAGGGTGATGAACATGACGCCATTGGCGCTTCCGGGACGCTGCCGGGTGATCACCAGCCCCGCCACCTTGATCTTCGAGCCGGTTTTTACGGCGGCCAGGCGCGCGCTCGGGACGCACCGTCTTCGATCCAGCCGTTGGCGCAGCAACGACAGCGGATGCGCCTTCAATGATAGACGCAGCGCCCGGTAGTCGTTGGCCACCTGCTCCGGCACCGGAATGGGTGGAAGCCGGACCTCGGACTCGCGCCCCATATCGCCGCTTTCGGTGGCGGCGAACAACGGCAATGGCGCGTCTTTCAGTCGATTTACCGCCCAAAATGCCTGCTGACGATCGAGCTTCAGGGACCGGAATGAATCGGCCCCGGCCAGGGTCTTCAGCGCCGCCGCGCCGACCCCCGCTTCGCGCCACAGGTGGGCGACGTCGCGGTATCCCCGGCGCCTGGCCGTGATGATGGCCTCGGCGTCGCGGACGGCCAGGCCCTTGACCTGGCGAAAGCCCAGCCGCAACGCCGCGCGGTCCCGCCGCCGCCCGCGTCCGGCCTCCATCGGCTCCAGCGTACAGTCCCAGTGGCTGAAATTGACGTCCACCGGCCGGACCTCGACGCCATGGCGCCGCGCGTCGCCGACGATCTGGGCCGGCGCGTAGAACCCCATGGGCTGGCTGTTCAACAGGGCGCAGGCGAACGCCGCCGGATAGTGGCGCCGCAGCCACGCCGAAACGTAGACGATGAGGGCGAAACTGGCGGCATGGGATTCGGGGAACCCGTAATCGGCGAAGCCCTCGATCTGCTTGAAACAGCGTTCGGCGAATTCCCTCTCATAGCCGCGACTTAAGACTCCGTCGATGAACTTGTCCCGGAAGCCGTGAATGGTGCCGGAGCGGCGGAAGGTTGCCATGGCGCGGCGCAATCCGTCGGCCTCGCTGGGGCTGAAGCCGGCGGCGACGATGGCGATCCGCATGGCCTGTTCCTGAAACAGCGGAATGCCGAGGGTCTTGCGCAGCACCCGCTCCAGTTCCGGCGAGGGATAGACCACCGGCTCCAGGCCCTGGCGGCGGCGCAGGTACGGATGCACCATGTCGCCCTGAATGGGGCCGGGGCGCACGATCGCCACCTCGATCACCAGATCGTAGAAATTGCGCGGTCTCAAGCGCGGCAGCATGCTCATCTGCGCCCGGCTTTCCACCTGGAACACGCCGATGGAGTCGCCCTCGCACAGCATATCGTACACCTTGGGATCCTCGGCCGGGACGGTGGCGAGGATGAGCTCGCGGCCGTGGTGGTCGCGGATGTGCTCGAGAGCCTTGCGCACGCAGGTCAGCATGCCGAGAGCGAGGATATCGATCTTGAGAATGCCGAGGGCGTCCAGGTCGTCCTTGTCCCACTCGATGACCGTGCGATCGGCCATGGCCGCGTTCTCGATGGGCACCACCTCGGACAGCGGGCTCCGGGTGATGACCATGCCGCCGGTGTGCTGGGACAGGTGGCGGGGAAAACCACGCAGATCGCCGGCCAGATCGATGACCATGCGGACAGTACGATCGTCCGGATTGAGCCCGGCGTCGCGGATGTGATCTTCGGTGACCTCGTCCCAGGGCCGCCGCCAGAATGCCTGTTGAAGGGCGATGATGGAATTGTCGGACAGCCCCATGACCTTGCCCACTTCGCGCAGCGCGCTCTTGGTGCGATAGCTGATCACCGTGGCGGTCATGCCGGCGCGGTCGCGGCCGTATTTTTCGTAGACGTACTGGATTACCTCCTCGCGGCGTTCATGCTCGAAATCCACATCGATATCCGGCGGCTCGTTCCGTTCGGCGCTAATGAACCGTTCGAACAGGAAATCCAGGCGAGCCGGATCCACCGCGGTGATGCCGAGGGCGTAACAGACCGCCGAATTGGCCGCCGAGCCGCGTCCCTGACAGAGGATTCCGCGCTCGCGGGCAAAGCGGACGATATCGTGGACGGTGAGGAAGTAGGGGGCGAAGCCGAGCGTTTCGATCAGCGCCAGTTCATGCTCCACCTGAGCGCGGACCGCGTCGGGGACGCCGCCCTCGGGATACCGTTCCGCCGCGCCGATCCAGGTGAGTCTGGCGAGTTCATCCTGGGGCGTGCCGCCGCCGGGGACCGGGTCGATGGGATATTCATAGCGCAGCTCGTCGAGACTGAACGTACATCGTTCGGCGATTTCAAGGGTGTGGGCGATGGCTGTGGGGTAGCGCTGGAACACCCGCGCCATCTCGGCCGGCGGTTTCAGATGGCGTTCGGCGTTGGCGAACAGCCGGTAACCGGCTTCGTAAATGGTGCGGTGCTCGCGGATGCAGGTCAGAACATCCTGCAAGGCCTTGCGGTGAGCCGCGTGGGCGTGAACGTCGTTGGTGGCGGCGAGCGGAACGCGGCTTGCGGTGGCGAGATCGGCCAGCGCGGCAAGACGGCGGAGAGTCATCGCCAGTATAAATTTTATGAACAGCGAGATAGAGGGATTTCCCGAAGTGGTTTCGCAATATGGAAAGTGCATCGCCGAATGCCCGGGTCGGTTCCGCCGGGGGAAGAACCACCGCGATCTGCCCCGCGCCGTGGTCGAACACATCGGCGAATCTCAGCCGGCATTCGCCCTTGGGGGCGCGCCGGCGCCCCACGGTCAGCAACCGTGACAATCGGCCGTAAGCGGCGCGGTCGGTGGGAAAGCACAGAAGACTAGGGCCATCCTCTAAATCCAGCCGCGCGCCGACCACGAGTTTGATTCCATCCCGTTTGGCGGCCCCGTGGGCCCTGACCACGCCGGCCAGGGTGTTGCGGTCGGTGATGGCGATGGCCGAGAGCCCAAGTCCGGCGGCGGCCGTCACCAGTTCCTCGGGATGAGAAGCGCCGCGCAGGAAACTGAAATTGCTGCTAACCTGCAGTTCGGCGTAGGAAGACATGATCATCGGGCATCGTTCGAGAAATCGGCATCCGCCAGGTACTCGATCAAGCCCTGGAATTTCGATCCGTGCACGGACTGATGCAGTTTCCGATCGGCGGTGATCATGACCCCTTCGACCATGTCGGCACAGGCTAAATAGATACAGTCGTAAACCGGATGGTTCAGGGTCAGGGCGAGTTCAAGGGCTCGTTCAGACAGTTCCACGGACCGATGCAATTTGGGAATGTATTGGGATATCGCTGTCGTGATGACATGCGCTTGTTCGCGTGAAATTTCGTTTCTGACCGCCTTTTTCCATGCAATGTTGGCGACCTCGCTGACGATGAGGTCGGGAGCCGCCAGGCGTTCGCGGTGGTCGAGCAATGCCAAGGCCTCTTCATGGAGGTTCTCCCGCACGAACCATTTTACGGCGACACTGGCATCGATGACGTAAGTCACCGGCGGCGATCCTCGCGCAAAAGTTCCACGCTATCGGTCTGGGGCACGTCGGGCGTCATGGCGGCGATTTTCTCGGCGAGAAAGCGAAGATCGACGGGCGCCATGGGATGAACCGCGTCCGCCAGAATTTGTCGCAGCTCGGCTTCGAGGGATCGCCTATGAGACTTTGCTCTCTGTTTCAGAGCCTCGACGGTCTCGTTTTCGATGTTACGGATGGTCAGATTTGCCATGATATATTCTCTTTTTTTGGATAATGACAGCATAATGCTAGCACACCCTGGCGTTACGGGAAAAGCCCATGCAGATACCAGCGGGGAGGGCGGTCCGGGCGATAGAGGCCCTCGCGGTAGATCCAGAACCGTTGGCCCTCCGAATCCTCCACCCGGTAGTAGTCGCGGATGCGGGATTGGCGCTCGGGATCTTGGCCATGGTCCTCCAGCCACCATTCGGGACCGATGCGCTCGGGTCCCTCGGCGGCGACCATCTGGTGCAGAACGCGATGCCGGCGAAACATCACCGGCGGCCCGTCTGGAACCGGCGCCATGGCTTCGATGGGCTCGGGCCATGGCAGCAGGGTCAGCGGACGCGGTTGCCGGGATCGTTCACTATTATCGGAAGCTTTGGTTCCTGGCGTCGGACGGGGCGCCGGCGGGGCGGTGAGCGCGGAAACCTCGCGGCAGGATCGTTCGGGAATGTGGCTGCCGCGTTCGGTCAGGCACACCACATTCTCCGGGCCGAGACGATTGCAGAGGCGATCGACGAGCTTGGCCGTATCTTCGCCGCCAAGCTCGCGTTCGAACCCCATGGGGGTCTGAACGGCGGCAAGGTGGCCGGCGACAGGGACGGTAAGCGTCATCACCTCGACCCCGAAGCCGGCGTCGAGGGTTCCCAGCTTTTCACGGAACAGACGCTCCAGATGAACGGGATCCCGCGCCGGCCGGCTGGTTCCCACGGCGGCGCGGGCAACGGTGGCGTCCGTGCGGTAGAGCGTCAGTTCGAGGCGCCGCGCCCCCAGATCCGCGGCCGCGAGCTTGGCACAGAGTTCGGCAAGGAGGTGGCGGGTAGCGCGCGCGATGTCGTCGCCATGGCCGATGGACTCGGGGAAGGCCAGGCGGACATGCATGGCCGGCATGGGGCGGCGTGGCGATAGCGGGTGCCGGATGCGGCCGAGAGCCTGGTCGAGGCGCTGGAGCACCCGGTATCGAAACGGGCGGCCAGCGACGCGCGGGGAATCGGCAACAGATCGCCGATGCGGCGCAGGCCGACCTTGCTCAACGCCTCGATCACGGCCGGGGGCAGGCGCAACGCGGCGACCGGCAAGGGAGATCAGGACCGTCCGTGTATCTCTCCTGGCGGAACGATCGCCGTGGCCTTGATTGGCACGAAACGCGCCACGGCCCAGGCCGTCCCGGGCGTATCGGCGACGGCGGCGACGGCGGTGAAGCCGAAGGCGGCGAGGCGGTCCGTAAGATCGCTCAATAGGTTCTGTTCGCCGCCGAACAGGTGGGCGCAGCCGCTGATGTCCAGCCAGATGCCGGCGCCACCGATGCCGCCCGGATCGGGATCGCCCTTGTCCTCTCCATCGCCGCCGTCCACGGCCGTCCATGGCGTATAACGGCCGCACCAATCGGCCAATCTTTCCAGGGTCCGCCGCTCGCCCTCGGGATCGGCGCCGGCCACCGTCAGTTGGGGCAATAGAGCCCGCGCCTCGGCGAGCGAACGTCCCGGCGTCACGCCGCCCGCCCGGGCCGCCGCGCTGGCCGCGACCACCCGGATTCCGCCGCGGACGGCGGCGACCGTCGCCACCAAACCGCCGGTGGGCGCCTAGACCGCCGACCGGGAGAAGCCGGTCGCGGAGGGGGCCTCCGCCGATTCAGCCGACACTCAGCCGATCGGTGGCGAAGTTCGGAAGCCACAGTGAAACCACCCGCTTCATCGCGCCATTCCAAATGCCATGTTGTGGGAAGAGCAAGATTTCCGGCCGCGTGCTCCGGAGCGATGAGACCGGAAGCGCCGCTTTTGCATTTTTGCAATTCCACCCGCCAGCGGGGCCGGACGGGCTTGCGTCGTCCGACCGTCGCCGCGTTGGCGTGGCGCCCACCCGCCACCGGGTTATCGCGGGAGTGGCGGTCGTGGCCGCGCGGGGAGGGCGCAACAGCAAGGCGGTAACGCCGCCATCCTCGGCCGCGAGCTGCAATCGGCGAAGGGCGGTGGGCGTGGCTTTATGGATTTCCCCTACCATTGCCACCAGGGCGGCGTTTCTGAGTCCTTCCTCCATGGCCCAGAAGACATCGGTGTCGTTGCGCGCGCGGACGACGATCAGACGAGCGGGGTCGAGGCCGAAAGCGGCGAGTCCCGGCCCATGAAGATCGCGCCTACGCCGGCACCACGCCACCACGCCGCCCTCTTTCGCCAACCGCGCCAGCACCATGGCGCAGAACCCGGCGGCGGCGGCGCTTGTATCGGCGGTGTCGATTTCATGAAGGCCGGCCCGGGGCAGACCGCCCCATGGCAGGGCGGCGTCGATTTCGTCGATGCCCAGGGAAACGATGCCCGGCGAACCACGCCCGACGATGCGCTCCCCCTTGGATTTCGCCCGGAAATTCCTTGAATACGGGCTCGCAGATCGGCGATCAGTTTCGGATCGGGGCGGGAGAATTTTTCAGAGCGAGGGCATCGGCACGATGTCAACCACTAAGAACAAAACATAAACGTTCATGTTAAGTTCTAGATTGGCCCATCCTTTTCGTCAACAAATATCTCCGGAACCCTGGATATTCTAGCCGAACCGCTCCGATTCCGAGACCGTCCAGCGAAATTTCCGGGCGCCTTGCCGCCGATGACGTCCGCCAACAACTGGCCGGCGCCACAGGCCATGGTCCAACCCAGGGTGCCGTGGCCGGTGTTGAGGAACAGGTTCGGATAGCGGGTTCCGCCGATGACCGGAACGCCATCCGGCGTGGACGGCCGCAGTCCCGCCCAGAACTCGGCCTTCCCGGCATCGCCGCATCTCGGAAACAGTTCCAGGGCCTTGTTGAGAATGAAGCGGGCGCGCACCTCGGTCACGGAGTCGTCATAGCCGGTGAATTCGGCCGTCCCGGCGACCCGCAGACGATCGTTCAAGCGGCTGTAGACGATCTTGAACTCGTCATCGATGAGGCTGACCGAAGGCGCCTCGTCGTGGTCGCCGATGGGAATGGTCACCGAATACCCCTTGGCCGGATACACCGGCAACTTCAGCCCCAGCGATTTCAGGACCAGGGGCGACATAACTGCCGAAAGCGAGGACGTAGGCGTCGGCGGTTAATCCAGCCGCGCATCGGTCTCGCACGCCGTCCAGCCGGCCGTCACCAAGGACGAAACGTTGAACGGTCGTGTCATAGCGAAAGGTGACGCCCAGATCGCCGCAGATCCGCGCCAGTTCGACGGTGAACGCATGGGCGTCGCCGCTTTCGTCGTCCGGGCTGAAGATCCCGCCGATCAGATGCGGCCGCACGTGGGCGAGAGCGGGTTCGATGGCGACGCATTCGTCGGCGTCCACGACAACGCGTTTGCAGCCGGCGCGGTCCATCACCTCCACCTGGGGCAAAGCCTGGCGATATTCCTGTTCGTTTCGGAAAATGTGGAGAATGCCGCTTGTGAGCTGATCGTACTGAATGCCCGTGGCCGAGCGCAATTCGGCCAACTGGGTTCCGGCTGTAGACCGCGACACGGACCGCGCGTTCGGTATTGATCAGCAATCGGCGGCTGGTGCAGTTGGCGAGGAAGCGGAGAGTCCACTGCCATAGCGCCGGATCGGCGCGCATCCGGAACAACAAGCGGCGCGTCCTTTCGGCCCAGCCACTTGAGCGCTTTCCAGGGTATTTTCGGTGTTGCCCAGGGAGTGGCGTGATTGGCGGAGATCTGGCCGCCGTTGGCGAAGCTGGTCTCCACCGCCGGTCCCGGCTGGCGGTCGACGACCGTGACGTCATGGCCGGCGCGGGCCAGATAGTAGGCGGTCGCGACGCCGACCACGCCGGCGCCGAGGACGAGGACCTTCACGCTTTGTTTCCCGGGAAAAGTCGCATGGAGCGGGTCAGTATAGATTTCGTCGGTGCTTTTCGCCAGCCCGCCTTGCCTCTATGATCCCAGTCTCCTGTCCAGCAAGGGTGAGCCCAGAAATGGTGAGCGATAACGTCGCGCTGAGTGTCGCGGAAATGTATCAGGCCGATGCCGCCGCCATGGCGGCCGGCATTCCCGGTATCGAGCTGATGGAAGCCGCCGGCACCGGCATCGCCCGGGATATCCGAAACCGCTGGCGGCCGCGGCCGGTGGCGGTGCTGTGCGGTCCCGGCAACAATGGCGGCGACGGATTCGTGGTTGCCCGCTTGCTGGCCGAACGCGGCTGGCCGGTTCGGCTTGCGCTCCTGGGTTCGGCCGAGAACCTGAAAGGCGATGCCGCCACCAATGCCCGGCGGTGGAAAGGCGTTATGCGGCCACTGAGCACGGATGTGCTGGAAGGCAACCCACTGGTGGTCGACGCGCTTGTTCGGCGCCGGGCTGCAACGTCCCCTCGAGGGAATCCCCGCCACCGTGATCGAGAGGATCAACGATCGCGAACTGGATTGCGTTGCGGTCGATGTCCCGAGCGGGGTGCATGGCGATACCGGAGAAGTGCTGGGCGTCGCGCCGCGCTGCGTTTCCACCGTCACCTTTTTCCGCCCCAAGCCCGGTCACGTGCTGTTTCCGGGCAGAAGGGCTGTGCGGAGAACTGGTGGTTGTCGATATCGGCATTCCGGACGCCGTCTTGCCCGAGATCGCTCCGCAAGACCTTTGTCAACGGCCCCGGTCTGTGGCTCGGCCGTTTTCCATGGCCGACACCCGACGGCAACAAGTATGGACGCGGGCACGCGGTCATTGCTCGGCGGCGACAGGATGACCGGAGCGGCGCGCCTGGCGGCGGACGCGGCGCGGCGCATGGGCGCCGGGCTTGTCACCATCGCGGCGGCGCCCGAGACATTCACCATTTATGCCATCGGCCATCCGGGCAACATTTTCAGTGCGGTCGCCACGGATCGGCGGAGTTCGAAGAGGCGATTTCCGATCGCGCGGCGCAATGCGGTGCTCATCGGCCCCGGGGCGGGGGTCTCCGAGCAGACCCGGCGGCGGGTCTTGGCGATCCTCAAGACCGGGAAGTCCTGTGTGCTCGACGCCGATGCCCTGACCGTGTTTCGTGACGATCCGAAAACTCTATTCAACGCCATTTCCGGACCGTGCCTCTTGACGCCGCACGGTGGCGAATTCGCGCGGATCTTCGATGTCGAAGGCGACAAACTGACGCGCGCGCGAACCGCGGCCAAGGTGAGCGGCGCCACCGTTCTGTTCAAGGGCGCGGATACGGTGGTGGCGTCGGTTGACGGGCGGGCGGCCGATCAACACCTCCGCTCCGCCGGAATTGGCGACGGCCGGAAGCGGCGACGTCCTTGCCGGAATGGCGCTCGGCCTGATCGCCCAGGGGATGGAGGTTTTCGAAGCCGCGAGCGCCGCCGCGTGGATCCATGGAAGGGTGGCGGCAGGCGTTCGGGCCGGGCTTGATCGCGGAAGATCTGATCGACGACCCTTCCGTCCATACTCAGAGCGCTGAAAACGGACTATATATCGCGGTTGAGACGACGAGAGAACGGGAAGGAGCGATCGGTCCCGACCCGTTGAACCCCAGAAAAATCAATTGTGAGATCATGACGACCCAGGACAAGTCCAGCCCATGGAAACAGGCTGTGCGGCGACTCCGCGCCAGTTGGCAGACCATCGCCGGCGCGGAATACGATGCCGAGGCCGCGAGCATGCGCCCCAATCTGCCCGGCGACGACCTTCAACGACTGCGCAAGCAGATGAAGGCGTGCCTGCAGGTGCGCGGCGGAGAGGTTTCGGCGCGCGCCCGCGCGGCGGCGGTGGGAAGAGCCTATCTCGCCCTCGACGCGTCCGGCCGCGAGCGATTCCTCAGGCTGCTCGCCACCGACTTCGATGTGGCCGAGGCGGAGGTGGATGCGGCCATGGAGGCCCTGAGCAAGACCCATGAACCGGCGGAACGGCGGGCGGCCCAACGCGAACTCCGGCGGGCCTTGGAACCGCCACGCGTTAAATTGCTTATGCAATTCAACAGCCTGCCGGAAGGGATTAAGTTTCTGGTGAACATGCGCGCGGAATTGCTGTCGCTGAAATACGAAGGATCCGGCGCTGGCCATGCTGGACGACGATCTCAAGGGTCTGCTCGCCACGTGGTTCGACGTCGATTTTCTGGAGTTGCGGCGGATCACCTGGGATACCGCTTCGGGCGCCCTGCTGGAAAAACTGATCTCTTATGAAGCCGTTCATCCCATCGAAAGCTGGGAGGACCTGAAGAACCGGCTGGATTTCGACCGCCGGTACTTCGCCTACTTTCATCCGCGCATGCCCGACGAGCCGCTGATTTTCGTCGAGGTGGCGCTGGTCAACGGGGTCGCGGACAATGTCCAGAACCTGCTGGATCCGTCGGCCCCGTACACGACCCGAATTCGGCCGACACGGCGATTTTTTATTCCATTTCCAACGCCCAGCGGGGGTTGGACGGGATCAGTTTCGGCAACTTCCTGATCAAACGCGTCGTGGATCACCTTTCCCACGAGTTTCCGAACCTTAAGACATTCGCCACGCTGTCGCCCATCCCGCGGTTTAACCACTGGCTGCAAAGAACGTTGTCCGAAGGCGAGGCGGGTCTGTTGCTGCCGGCGGAGCGCAAGGCGCTCGTCAAGGCGTACAATGGACAAAGGGGAGCCAAGGGTGCGCTGAAGGAACTGGTAACCAACCCCGACTGGGTCGCGGACGAGGCGACTGCAAAGGCATTGAAGCCGGTGTTGATGCGCCTGGGCGCGCGCTACTTGGCGCGTGAAAAACGCCGGGACACGACGGCGCTGGATCCGGTCGCCCATTTTCACCTGAGCAACGGCGCCCGCATCGAGCGTCTGAACTGGATGGCGGATGTTTCGCGAAGGGGACTGGAACAGTCATCCGGCATGATGATCAATTATCGCTACGACCTGTCCGAATTGACAGCAATCACGAAGGTTACCGCTCGAAGGGAAAAATCGCCGTATCGGCGGTCAACGGTCAAGGATGCCTGCCATGGAAGGAGTATACCGGCGTTTTCCATCTCTACGCCGTTGCGCGAATCGAAGCTTTTTCACCGAGTGACGGATTTTCCTCTATCGGTGTACGGGCGTTTGCGCGAATGCGGGGCCGCGCAAGTCGGTAATGCGATTGACATAAGCAGCCGAATGGCTGTTAGAGTTGCGCGATTTCGTCGGCGGCCGCGCTTGTATTGGCGGGCGTGGTGGAATTGGTAGACACGCAGGTTTTAGGTACCTGTGACGCAAGTCGTGGGGGTTCAAGTCCCTCCGCCCGCACCAAAGCGCCAACGCGAATTGGTCTTCACGTCAATACCCTCCGAGCGGCGCCAGCCTGGGTTCATTAAGAGCGATAACGAAGCAGAGAACGTCACGGGACTAATCATGGAAGTTACTGAGAGCAAGAAAGAAGGGTTAAGCCGGGAATTCAAGGTCGCCGTTCCGGCCGCCGATGTTGAGGAAAAAATCGTTAGCCGGCTGAAAAAAATGGCGAAGTCAGCCCGTATACCCGGATTTCGTCCCGGCAAGGTTCCGGTCCAATTGCTTCGTCAACGCTACGGCGACGCGCTCAAGGGCGAGGTCATCGAGGAAGCGGTCCAGGAATTGTCATCGTCCGTCATGACCGAGCGGGGACTCCGCTCCATCGGGCAGCCGAAAATAGAGCTCACGTCATTCGAGGATGGCGGAAATCTCGAATACACTTTGGCGGTGGATCTGTTTCCCGAGTTCGAACTTCCGGATTTTTCGAAGATCGAGTTGGAGCGCCTGGTCGCGGAAGTCGACGATGAAGAGGTGGACAAGACTCTCGAACGCTTGGCCGACGCGCACAAGACTTCGACACCGCTGACCGAGCCGCGGACGGCGCGGACGGGCGATACGGTGGTTTTCGATTTCGTAGGGAGCGTGGACGGCGAGAAATTCGAGGGCGGATCGGCGGAAGGATTTGAACTGGAGTTGGGTTCCGGCTCGGTTTATTCCCGGCTTCGAGGACCAATTGGTTGGCGCCTCGGCGGGTGACGAACGAGCGGTCGTCGTGACCTTTCCCGAGGACTATGGCGAGGCCAAGCTGGCCGGCAAGGAGGCCACCTTCGAGGTCAAGGTCAAGGCAATCCACGAAACGGTGTCGGCCGCCATCGACGATGAACTCGCCAAGAAATTCGGCATGGGCAGCCTGGACGCGCTGAAGCAACAGATCCGCGACAGCCATGCCGAGGAACTTAAGAAGCTGTCACGGATGAAGTTGAAACGGCTTCTGCTCGACAAGCTTGCCGAGATGCATGATTTCGAGCTGCCGCCGGGCATCGTCGATCGCGAGTTCCAAAGCATCGCCCAACAGTTCAAGGCCGAGAAGCAGGCTGGCGGATCCGGCCATGATCACGATCACGATCATGATCACGATCACGACCATGAGCATGATCACGACCATGAGCACGAGGCTCACGAAGGCGCCGATGCGGATCTCACCGACGAACAGCGGACCGAGTATCGGGAACTCGCGGAGCGGCGTGTGCGGCTTGGCGTACTGCTGGCGGAAATCGGCCGGATTAACAATCTTCGAGTTACCGAGGACGAATTGACTCGGGCGATGTACACCGAAGCGCAACGGTTTCCCGGCCAGGAACAGATGGTCTTCGAATACTTCAAGAAGGAACCGAAAGCAAAGGAGGCCTTGGCCGCGCCTGTTCTCGAAGACAAGGTCGTTGATTTCATCCTCGAGATGGCGACGGTCACGGATCGCGCGGTGGCCGCCAAGGAGATGGTTGAGGAAAGCACAAAAGCGGAAGACGAGGCTGTTTAAGAAGGCCGGGTTCCGAACTATCTAAAGAAGGGCGGATATAGCCAAGTGGCTTTTAACCGTCCCCGTCCGGACAGGGTACAACGAGGCAATTGACGAGGAGATCGAGCCAAGGATGGAACACGCCTTGCAGACCCAAATGAACACACTGGTCCCCATGGTGGTCGAAACGACCAATCGCGGGGAGCGCGCCTACGACATTTATTCACGCCTGTTGAAGGAGAGAATCATTTTCCTGACGGGGCCGGTGCACGATGGGATCTCAAGCCTGATCTGTGCCCAGCTTTTGTTTCTGGAGTCCGAAAATCCGAATAAGGATATCGCGCTCTACGTCAACTCGCCCGGTGGCGTCGTGACCTCCGGATTGGCGATTTATGACACGATGCAGTACATCCGGCCCGAGGTGTCCACGGTTTGTATCGGACAGGCGGCGTCCATGGGGTCCTTGCTCTTGGCCGCCGGCGCGCCAGGAAAACGGTACGCGCTGCCAAATGCGAGAATTATGGTGCACCAGCCGTCGGGCGGGTTTCAGGGCCAGGCGACCGATATCGAAATCCATGCCCGTGAAATACTCGCGCTTAAAGAACGCCTTAATGAGATCTATGTTAAGCACACCAAACAGTCGCTCGAAAGCATCCAGGACGCGATGGAGCGCGACCGGTTCCTCACTCCCGAGGACGCGAGTGAGTTCGGCATCATCGATGAGGTAGTCACGAGCCGGCCGAAAACCGATGACGAGGACGATGCCGCGAAGGGCGGCAAATCGCCGCGGGGATGAACCGGCGAGGGCGGCGGAACTCGCGCGGCGTCGATTTTTCGGCCCCGCGTAGCGAAAAATTCGAGAGTATTTGCAATGCTCTTGCAACTAGGTCACTCTTTGGGGATTGTGCGCACGATATGCAAATGGCTAACATACGCAAGTTGGAGTCGGCGCTGGCCGTGGCACGGAAAAAGCGATGAGCAAAACTGCAGGTAGCGATTCGAAAAATACACTCTACTGCTCCTTCTGCGGTAAGAGCCAGCACGAGGTGCGCAAGCTTATCGCGGGACCGACCGTCTTCATTTGCGATGAGTGTGTCGAGTTATGCATGGATATCATCCGCGAGGAGCACAAGAGCGGATTGGTCAAATCCGGCGACGGTGTTCCGACCCCCAATGAGATCTGCGCCGTTCTGGACGATTATGTGATTGGCCAGAACCGGGCAAAGCGCGTGCTTTCGGTGGCGGTGCACAACCACTACAAGCGTATCGGGCAGGGCGGCAAGAACAACGACGTCGAGTTGGCCAAGTCTAACATTCTGCTCATCGGACCGACCGGATGCGGAAAGACGCTCCTGGCGCAGACCCTCGCGCGCATCCTCGACGTGCCGTTCACCATGGCCGACGCCACGACGTTGACCGAAGCCGGGTACGTGGGCGAAGACGTCGAGAACATCATACTGAAGCTGCTGCAGGCCGCCGACTACAACGTGGAGCGCGCGCAACGCGGAATCGTCTACATCGATGAAGTCGACAAGATTTCGAGGAAGTCCGACAACCCGTCCATAACACGGGATGTTTCGGGCGAGGGCGTGCAGCAGGCGCTCCTCAAGATCATGGAGGGAACCGTCGCGAGCGTTCCTCCGCAAGGGGGCCGCAAGCATCCGCAGCAGGAATTCCTGCAGGTGGATACAACGAACATCCTGTTCGTCTGCGGTGGCGCGTTCTCGGGCCTCGATAAAATCATTTCGGCCCGAACTAAGGGTACGACGATCGGCTTCGGAGCCGATGTCCGCGCGCCCGACGAACGGCAAACCGGTGAAATTCTGCGTGAAGTGGAGCCCGAAGATCTGCTAAAGTTCGGGCTGATCCCGGAGTTCATCGGTCGGCTTCCCGTGCTCGCGACCCTCGGTGAGCTGGACGAAGACGCGTTGGTCGAGATTCTGACCAAGCCCAAGAATGCTCTGATCAAGCAATACCAGCGGTTATTCGAAATGGAAGGCGTCCGGTTGGAGTTTACCGATGGCGCGCTCCGGAGTGTTGCGCTGCGGCGCGGTTCTGCGCAAGACCGGCGCGCGCGGCCTTCGATCCATCATGGAGAACATTCTCCTCGACACCATGTATGAACTGCCCGGCCTGGACGGCGTCGAGGAGGTCGTGATCAATCGCGAGGTCGCCGATGAGCAGGCCAAACCCCTTTACATTTACGCGGACCGGCGGGACGACGTGGGAACCAGCAACAGCGCCTGAAACCGCGACCGGGCGCGCCCTTGACCGCGGCGGTTCACGAGCCCACCTTACGCATGGCTCCCGTTCTCGAGAAGGCAATAGACAACCAATACCGCGTTGCCCAACTGAAAAGGCATTTTGATCTTGACCAATCCAGCTGATCTTTATCCGGTTTTGCCTCTGCGTGACATCGTGGTGTTTCCGCACATGATCGTGCCCTTGTTCGTGGGGCGCGAGAAGTCGGTGCGCGCCCTCGAGGACGTCATGAAGGACGATCGGCAAATTCTGCTGGTTGCGCAAAAGAATGCCGCCCAGGACGATCCAAGCCCGGACGATATTTTCACGGTTGGCACGGTTTCCACGGTGTTGCAGTTGCTCAAGTTGCCCGATGGCACGGTGAAGGTGCTGGTCGAGGGTGGGCAGAGAGCGGAAATCGACATCTTCACGGATCGCGACGAGTTCTTCGAGGCGCGAGCCCAGTTGATCGACGAAAAGATCGGCGACGTCCAGGAATTGGAGGCCTTGGCCCGGACCGTCGTCGGCCAGTTCGAGCAGTACATCAAGCTCAACAAGAAAGTCCCGCCGGAGGTGCTGGTTTCCATCAACCAGATCGACGATTCCAGCAAGCTCGCCGATACCATTGCCTCGCATCTCGCCCTTAAGATCTCCGACAAGCAGGAACTCCTGGAGATCGAAACGGTCGCCGAACGGCTGGAGCGGGTGTATTCGCACATGGAGGCCGAAATCGGCGTTCTCCAGGTCGAGAAACGGATCCGCAACCGCGTCAAGCGGCAGATGGAGAAAACCCAGCGCGAGTACTATTTGAACGAGCAGCTGAAAGCCATCCAGAAAGAACTTGGCGAAGGTGAGGATGGCCGCGACGAGAACAGCGAACTCGAGGAGCGCATCAAGAAAACCGCGCTGAGCAAGGAAGCGCGGGAAAAGGCCACCGCCGAACTGAAAAAGCTCCGGTCCATGAGCCCGATGTCGGCCGAAGCGACGGTCGTGCGCAATTATCTCGATTGGATGCTGGGCATTCCGTGGAAGAAACGCACCCGGGTGAAGAAAGACATCAGGCTCGCCCGCGAGATCCTCGATGCCGATCACTACGGCCTCGAGAAGGTGAAGGACCGGATATTGGAGTATCTCGCGGTGCAGCAGCGCACCCACAAGCTCCGCGGTCCCATTCTGTGTTTGGTCGGCCCGCCGGGTGTCGGCAAGACCTCGTTGGGCAAGTCGATCGCGCGGGCGACGGGTCGGAACTTCGTGCGCATGTCCCTCGGCGGTGTTCGTGACGAGGCCGAGATTCGCGGCCATCGGCGAACCTATATCGGATCCATGCCGGGCAAGGTCATCCAGGGCATGAAGAAAGCCAAGGCGTCCAATCCGCTGTTCCTCCTCGACGAGGTCGACAAGATGGGGCACGATTGGCGCGGCGATCCGGCGTCGGCGCTGTTGGAGGTGCTCGATCCGGAGCAGAATTCGAATTTCAACGATCACTATCTCGAGATCGATTACGACCTTTCGGATGTTCTGTTCGTCACAACCGCGAACACCATGAATATGCCCCCGCCGTTGCTCGACCGCATGGAGATTATTCGAATCTCCGGCTATACCGAGGACGAAAAGGTCCAGATCGCGAAACGGCACCTGATCCCCAAACAAGTGGAAGCCCATGGCCTTAAGGACGGGGAATGGTCCATATCCGATTCGGCCCTGCGTGATCTCGTTCGATATTACACGCGCGAGGCGGGGGTTCGAAATCTGGAGCGCGAGATCGCCAACCTTGCTCGCAAGGCGATCAAGGACATCATGATGGGGGACCGGTCGGAGGTTCACCTCGACCGCCGTAACGTCGGCAAATACGCGGGCGTCAAAAGATTCCGCTATGGCGAGGCGGAAACCGAGGATTTGGTGGGCGTCAGCACCGGCTTGGCTTGGACGGAAGTGGGGGGCGAGTTGCTCTCCATCGAAGCTGTCATGGTTCGAGGCAAGGGCCGCATGACCATCACCGGCAAACTCGGCGACGTGATGCAGGAATCCATTCAGGCCGCCCGATCATATGTCCAGTCCCGGGCCGACCGATTCGGCATTCGGCCGACGATTTTTTCCACCAAGGACATTCATGTGCATGTTCCGGAGGGCGCGACTCCCAAGGATGGGCCATCGGCGGGCGTCACGATGGTGACGTCGATCGTCTCCGTGTTGACCGGAATCCCGGTGCGCAAGGATGTGGCGATGACCGGCGAAGTTACCTTGCGTGGCCGGGTTCTGGGGATCGGCGGATTGAAGGAAAAGCTGCTGGCGGCCCACCGCGGCGGTCTCAAGACCGTCCTTATCCCCAAGGACAACGAGCGGGAACTGTCCGAGATTCCCGACAACGTGAAGAAGGGATTGACCATCGTTCCGGTGACGACCGTCGACCAAGTCCTTGAAAACGCATTATCTGCGAAACTCACGCCAATCGAGTGGGACGAAGACGCGGAAGCGGAAAAGAGCGGGCTATCGCCATCGCAATCGGATGACGACGATATCGGCGGGGTGATTACTCACTGATCAAGAGCGCGCCCGCTTGTGCTTGTCATCGCGCGGGGCGGAGCGGGTTGCCCGCCAGGACGGGCTTTTTGACGCCCATCAATGCTTTCGCCTGATCGCGCGCAGCCTCGATAAGATGTGGAAAACTTCAAAAAACTGCGGAAATCTGCGGTTCTTCAATTGACTAATCGGCTAATGCCAATCTAG
This sequence comes from uncultured Alphaproteobacteria bacterium, assembly GCA_963771545.1. GTDB lineage: Bacteria > Pseudomonadota > Alphaproteobacteria > Rhodospirillales > Defluviicoccaceae > CAKZLS01. The sequence goes on along the minus strand of CAVYTX010000002.1, from coordinate 1,011,506 downwards.
ACTTCGCGCACGGACGATGCGTAAAACATCGTCCTCGTGAATTGTAGTCCATCGCAAATCTTTCGGGGGGCATGTCCTGTGAATAAGAACGATCTTGTAGCGGCCGTCGCCGACGATTCCGGTCTTTCCAAAAAAGATGCGGCGAGCGCCGTGGATAGTGTGATTAATGTGATTACCGATGCGTTGAAATCAGGCGACGAAGTTCGACTGGTTGGTTTTGGCACCTTCGCGGTGACTCAACGCGCGGCCTCCCAAGGCAGAAACCCGCGTACCGGCGAAACCATCGAGATTTCAGCGTCCAAACAGCCGAAGTTTAAAGCCGGCCGGGCGCTGAAGGACTCCATTAACGGGTAGGAAGCCCTCGCCTCGGCGGCTTTTTTCGCGCTCTGCTTTCGAGCACCGATATAAGCCTTCGAGACCATCACCGCTTTGGTTAAGGAAACACCTTGGGGCGGTTCGGTTGTGTCGACATATTAGGCCCTTGGGCGGTTAGCTCAGTTGGTAGAGCGCCACGTTTACACCGTGGATGTCGGCGGTTCGAGCCCGTCACCGCCCACCAGGCGGCAGACGCGAAACCATAAATCCCTGCATTAGGACGTCATCGGCGTCCTTTTTTTTGACTTCGATCATGGAGCGACATGCCCGGCACGCCATGGAAAAAGGCGCGCCACCCAAGGCGGCGCGCCCAATTCCTTTAAGCGGCTCTCGACAGCCTATTTGTTAAGAATCTTCGCTACCCGGTTCATGCGCAGCCGCGCCAATTCCGGAAAACCAGAACCCAGCAAGGGACGGAGGTAGAGCAAGAACTTGCTGGTCACGTCATGGCCGTTGTCGGCGAGAAAATCGGGCGACATGACCTTGGTCTTGGCGGCGATTTGCTCGAGCCGGGTCAAGTGATACTCCACCGAATAGAAACCGGTGCGGTGAATGGTCACCGAGCCGGTGTGGAATCCCGCCGTGTCGCCGAAATGAGCATACTGAACCGCTTTCTCGCCCACTTCCCGGGCCTCGCGGGCATCCACATCGGAAACGCACCCCAAGAACGAGCGCTGCAGGTAGCCGAAGGTGTCGCCGCGCACGCGCGAGATGTTTGTGTGGGTCTTGATGTAATCGGTGAGCAGGTCGGCCAGTGCGCCGCTGCCGGAAAGCTGAACATTGCCGTGGGCGTCCGTTTCGACTTCCTTGGCCAATTTGGCCATGATCGGCGTACCGCTCTCGTCATGGATGCCTTCCGACACCGCAACCACGCACCGGCCATGTTTGTTATAGACTTCCTGGACGTTCCTGACGAACCGGTCGAGACTGAAATCCACTTCGGGTACATAGATCAGGTGCGGGCCGTCGTCGTCGAACTTGCGCCCCAGGGCCGAGGCCGCGGTCAGGAATCCCGCGTGCCGGCCCATGACCACCGCAATATAGACGCCGGGAAGCGCCCGGTTGTCGGCGTTGACACCGGCGAACGCCAGCGCCACGAACCGCGCGGCGGAGGGAAATCCGGGAGTGTGATCGTTGACCATCAGATCGTTGTCGATGGTCTTCGGAATGTGCACGCAGCTCAGATCGTAGTTTTCTTCCTTCGCTTTGTCGCGAAGAATGCGCAGCGTATCCGACGAGTCGTTGCCGCCAATGTAGAAAAACGTGTCGATTTCATGGGCCTTCAGAACCTTGAAGATCTCCATGCAAAACTGCTGGTCCGGCTTGACGCGGGTCGATCCCAGCGCCGAACAAGGCGTCCGGCCGACCATTTCCAGGTTGTGGGTGGTTTCACGCGTCAAGTCGATGAACTCTTCGTTGACGATGCCGCTGACCCCGTGATAAGCGCCATAGATGCGCTCAACCGTTGAAATCTTGCGCAACTCGATGACCGTTCCGACCATGGACTCGTTGATAACCGCCGTGGGCCCGCCGCCCTGGGCGACAAGGACTTTGCCCTGTAACATGGGTTCTCCCTCCACTATCCCTAAATAGCCAAGATTTTGTTTGCCTGATCCACGATCGCCGCCGCTTTGCGGGATCGTAACGTTATTCCGCAGGCGCACACTATCACGGCCCCATAGCCCGTTAAAGGGCAAAACCGAGCGGCCGCCGTTCGGCGGTCCGGTGCATCGACACCCTTGATTTTACAAGACGGGGCGGTTACCAAATGCATCGCGGACCCCATCGTCTAGAGGCCTAGGACACCACCCTTTCAAGGTGGCGACACGGGTTCGAATCCCGTTGGGGTCGCCATTGAGTTGTAAATCTTTATAAATCAACAACTTATAGATAGCCTAAACGGGGCTTCCCCGCATTGTGGGACACCATTGTGGACCACTTGCGAGGGGCTATGGGCAGGCGCATCGCATACCTGTTGCGACGGAACGGCACGTTCTACTTCCGGTGCCGGGTTCCAGCCGACCTGCGCGAAAGCATGGGCAGGGCGGAGGTAAGAATATCCTTACGAACAACCGCTTATGATGAGGCACGCCGTCGTGCAGCGACGGTGCAGTTAATGCTGTTTCATCACTTCGAGGTCTTGCGAATGCGGGAAGAGCAAAAGCGTCCAAGATACGAGCCGTTGTTCGCTTCCGAAGAAATCAAGCGCATTGGCCAGGACGGCAAGGAGAACATCTTCACCGGTTCCCCTGACGAGATGCTGGCGCTAATGAAGAACCGACTGGGCGACACTTACGGAGCCCTGGTCGATGTAGCTGGCCAGCGCGGTGAAGCCGCTGCGAAGGCGCGTCAAGCCGAAACGGATGCGGATGAGGCACGGCGCGCCCTGGTGCGGGCCGTCAATGCTGGATCGGTTTCGATAGCGCCTGAGAAGCCGAAGGGCAACGATCTGTCCCCCGATAGTCGGAAGCCATTCACCGAGTTTGTCGAAGACTATTATGCGGAGATGAAGATTGGGGGGACGACGCGCACCAACAAGGCCACGTCGTTCCGGCAGTTCGCATCCGTTGCTGGCAAAAAGGCGATTTCCGAGATCGACCGCAATGACATGATTGAGTTTCATGGCCAAATACGAAAAGGCGCTGGCAGGCACGGGCGATCAATCAGCTACAAAACCATAAACAAGAAGCTAAGCGACATCCGCACGTTTCTAAAGTGGTGCAAAGAGAACTACAACCTAATCGCGACCAATCCAGCGGAAAGTTTCACGCCTGAGGTTTCGCAGGAAGAGCGAGACGAGGGGGAAGAACGCAGGCGGTCTTTCACGGCTACAGAGCTTTACGCAATATTCCACAGCCCATTATTCAGCCGCTGCAAATCGTTGAACCGAGTGCATAGTCCTGGAACCGTGCAGTGTCGCGACCATCGGTTCTGGTTGCCGCTTGTTGCACTGTTCAGCGGGTTGCGTCTTGGAGAACTTAAGCAGTTGGAGTTTGAAGACATCGTAACGTTCCATGGACGCGAGGCACTATGGGTGCACCGGGTGTCAGCCCACGGTCATAAAAAGCGGGTGAAAAACCGAGCATCGCTAAGAAAGGTGCCCATTCACCCATTCCTGTTCCAGGTTGGCTTCAGTGATTACGTAAAGGCGCGCAAGAAAGAGTCGATGGACGGTCGCATCTTCCCAATGTTCCGGTGTAGCAGATTGTTTAACGAAACCCTGCTTCAAGAGGTGCTACATATCAAAGAGCCGGATACTTGCTTGCACAGTCTCAGGCACAACTTCAAAGACGCACTGCGGAATGCCACAAGTGACCTTGAGGCCAGAGATCGGCTATGTGGTCATGCCGTTCCAGGCATGAGCGCCGTTTATGGTGAGAAGTTCGTGTCGGCTGAACAGGCGGCAGCCATCGACAAGGTGGAGTTCCCGGTGGACCTAAAGCACCTGCTGCCGTGATGGCCAAGGGCGCTCAATCCGAGGAGCCCCACCACAAGCCGAACAGCGAAGCACGCGAGCCCGAGCGGCAGCGCAGTCCGCCAGAAGCTACCAGTGGCAAGCAATGCCGACGCCAAGTGAGGCGATAGCCAGCGGCGGCAGCCCTGCATACGACGCGAGTAAAACCATCAGATAGGCCAGCCAACCGATCCGCTTCGCTGTCATCAGAGCAGTTCCACTGCCGCGACCTGTTGGTGTTCGCCCGCTTCCACGTAGGCACTTGTGGTCTGGATGCTGGAATGCCCCATCAGTCGTTGAATGACACGGATGCCGACGCCACGGTCGGCCAAGCGCGTTGCGAAGGTGCGCCGACCGCTATGGCTGCTGGCACCCGTGACCCCGGCTGAATTCAAAAATCCGCTTGAGGAGGATGGTGATGCCGTGCGCGGTAAACCCGCCACTGAGCTTCTGCGACTGGAACAAGGGCCGCCGGGGATCATGGCGCTTCAGTGAGGCGAGGTAGATTTCCAGTTCTTTTTTCATCCGCTTGGAAACCGGAACTGAGCGGGCTTCGCATCCCTTCGTTTGATTCTCGGCAAGCGTGATACGGTCGGTGATCTGTCCTTGACCGTCGAGCACCGAGCCAATGGTCAGCGCAGCCAGTTCAACGGCGCGAAACCCGCCAAGCAAGGACAGCATGAACACTGCCCGGTTGCGTGCGGCGTGACGATCCTGGGCGATCACGGCCAGCACCCGCTTCACATCCAAATCCGTCAAAACTTTCGCTTGCTTGGCCATGTTCGTCACCCAGAAATGTTAGAAAATATACACGTATAGATTGTAGCATAACATTTCCAAAAAGCGAGCGAAATGAGGGGGTTAGGCAAAACAAGGGTTTTCAATCGGTTGCTTGAGAAATGTGAGAATTCCATACATTGTCTAACATTCCCCATAGAGGCCACTTCCAGTAGAATGCCATTGCACGTTCTTGCCATCATTGGGGGCGCACGGTGGCGACCGTATCGGCCAACTTCGCATTTCTGGAGACCTACGACCCGCAGTTGGTGCGGCTGTCCGGGCTTGCCGAGCGCTATTTCGCCGATGATCCGAACGGTTGCCTTGTCAAGTTGCGCATGTTCGGCGAGTTGCTGGCGACAATAGTCGCGGCACGCTATGGCTTGATGGAGAGCCCCGATGAGACACAAGCCGACAGACTTCGCCGCTTCAAGGATCGAGGCGCGCTATCCCAACAGGTGTTGGACCTGTTCCATCACATCCGGATTGCGGGAAACGACGCGGTTCACGACTTCGCCGACGAACACCGGACGGCACTGACGGCGCTGAAGAAGGCGCGCGCCCTGGCCGTCTGGTTCCATCAGACAATGAGCGGAGATCGGCAGTTTACGGCGGGGCCGTTCATCCCGCCGCGCCAACCCGTCGATGAGACCCCGGCATTGAAGGCGGAACTGGAGCGCCTGCGAACGGAACTTGTGGCGAGCCAAACCCTTGCCGAACAGGCAGACGCTAAAGCACAGGAAGAAATCAACCAACGATTGTCGGCGCTGGAACAGGCCGAACGCGCGGAAATGGAGCGGGCTGAATGGGAAGCGCTGGCACAGGATATCGAGAACGACCGCACGCGCGTCGAGGGTGAACTTTCCGCCCTGCAGGCCCAGGCCGAAGCCGCGCCACCACAGGCCATCCAAACGATTGTCGAACAAGGCATCGAGGCGGGCCAGGAACTTGCGCTGGACGAACGCGAGACCCGCCGCCTGATCGATGCCCAGCTTCGCGCGGCCGGTTGGGAAGCGGACACCGAAACCATAACCTTCAAGGCTGGAATCCGGCCCCAGAAGGCCAAGTTCCTGGCCATCGCCGAATGGCCGACGAAAAACGGCCCTGCCGACTATGTGCTGTTCCACGGTCTGACGGCTGTCGCCGTGGTCGAGGCCAAGCGCATCGCCAAGGACGTGTCGGCCCTGGTTCAGCAAGCCAAGCGCTACAGCCGGGGCTACGCTATCAAGGGCACCGAGGCGCTACCGGAAGGAAGTCCGTGGGGCGAGTTCCATGTGCCGTTCGTGTTCGCCACCAACGGCAGGCCGTATCTGAAGCAAATCGAGACCAAGAGCAGAATCTGGTTCTGCGATCTTCGCCGCCCCGACCAATCTGAGCCGCGCGCTGGAGGGCTGGTATTCACCGGAGGGGCTGAAGGAAGCGCTGAAGCAGGACATTGATACTGCGCACGACCGGTTACGCCAGGAGGAGTTCACTTACGGCCTTCAGCTTCGCGGCTATCAGGAACGCGCCATCCTGGCTATTGAAGCAGCGCTGGCGAATGACACCCGGCAAATGCTTGTCGCCATGGCCACCGGAACCGGTAAAACGAGTGTAGCCATCGCCTTGATCTATCGTCTGATCAAGACCCGCCGGTTCAGCCGCATCCTGTTCCTGGTGGACCGCACCGCGCTGGGCGAACAAAGCGCCGGAGCCTTCAAGACGGCGCGCATGGAGCAGCAGAAGCCCTTCACCGAAATCTATGATCTGAAGGAGCTTGGCGACATCAAGCCCGATCCCGACACCAAGGTGCAGATCGCCACCGTGCAATCCCTGGTCAAGCGCATTCTGTTCGCCGAGTCCGAGGCAGACGCCCCTACCGTTGACCAATACGACTGCATCATTGTCGATGAATGCCATCGCGGCTACCTGCTCGACCGGGAAATGTCCGACGCGGAGATGACCTTCCGCAACGAAGACGACTACATCTCCAAATATCGCCGGGTGCTGGAGCACTTCGACGCCGTCAAGATCGGCCTGACCGCGACCCCGGCCCTGCACACCGTCCAAATCTTCGGCGAGCCGATCTCCGAGGCATCCTACACCTACCGTGAGGCCGTGATCGACGGTTGGCTGATCGACCACGAGCCGCCCGTACCGCATCATCACTGCGCTGGCCGAGGCGGGATCGAGTGGAAGGCCGGTGAGCCGATGGAGATGCTACGACACCGGCACCGGCGAGATCGACCTGGTCACGTCCCCGACGAGGTGAAGTTCGAGGTCGAGACACTTCAACAGGAAGGTCGTGACGCGCGCAGTTCAACCGGGTCGTCTGCGAGGAACTGGCCAAGCACATCGACCCGACCTGGACGAGCAAGACCCTGATCTTCTGCCGCCACCGACGACCATGCCGACATCGTCGTCGAGGAGCTGAAGAAGGCCTTCGCCGCGCAGTATGGCGAGATCGACGACGACGCGGTGATCAAGATCACCGGCAGCGCGGACAAGGTCCAGACAACTGATCCGCCGTTTCCGCAACGAGCGCCTGCCCAAGATCGCCGTGACGGTCGATCTGCTGACGACCGGCATCGACGTTCCCGCGATCACGCAACCTCGTCTTCATTCGCCGCGTGATACAGCCGCATCCTGTACGAGCAGATGATGGGCCGGGCGACCCGGCCTGTGCCCCGAGATCGACAAGGAGGTCTTCCGCATCTTCGATGCGGTCGACCTCTATCGCGGCACTCGAGAACCTGACCGACATGCGGCCGGTCGTGGTCGATCCGAAGATCAGCTTCGCCCAGTTGATCCAGCGAGGCCGACCCGGCACGACGACCCGGAAGCCCGCGAAACGGTTGTCGATCAGATCATCGTCAAGCTGCAACGAGGCGAAGCGCAACCTGACTCGTATCCGCGCGTCAGCGGTTCGAGGATGCGGCGGGATGGCCCCGGACGCCTTGGCTTCGTTTCTGAAAGCGCGGTCGGTGGACGAGGCGGTTGGCATGGTTCCGCGAACATGCCGCCGTGGCCGACCTTGTTGGACAAGCGAGCCCATGCCGATCCTGTCAAACTGGTGCATCTCCCATCACGCCGGACCGAGGTGTCGCCGCGTCGACGCGGGGTTACGGCGACGGCCAGCAAGCCCGAGGATTTCCTGGACGGCTTCAAGAGCTTCATCGCTGACAACGTCAACAAGATCGCCGCCCTGACCGTGGTTATCCAGCGGCCCCGCGATCTGACCCGCGCCGAGCTGCGGGCGCTGCGGCTGGCCCTGGACAACGGCGGGTTATTCGGAGACCAGCCTTGCGGACGGCCTGGCGCGACGCCACAAACGAGGACATCGCCGCCTCGATCATCGGCTTCATCCGCCAAGCGGCGCTGGGCGATCCGCTGGTGCCCTACGACGATCGGGTGACCCGCGCGATGCACGGACATTCTGGCCAGCCGATCCTGGACGGGGCCGCAGCGGAAGTGGCTGGAGCGAATCGGCAAGCAGATGGTGAGACAGAGATCGTCATCGACCGCGACCGCTTTGGATTCAGGCGCCGTTCCAAGCGCACGGGCGGCTTCAACCGCCTCAACAAGGTGTTCGACGGCCAAGCTTGAGGCCGATCCTCGGGCGAGATCAACGAGGCACTGTGGCAAGGAAGCCCGATCGACATGAAAGCAAGCTTTGCTCATGTTTCCCTTATGGCATTGCCCGGTATACGAGCAGAGCTCCCATTGATCTTACACGGTACACGGCTTGACGAAACAGCGACCGATAGTTGTCCAGATCTCTTCGAGAAACGAAGGTGGAGTAGGCAGTGCACGGTATGATCTGATTAGAGAAGTCTAATTTGCCGAGGAGATTCCAGTATTTTATTCGCCTTCAAGAACAGGGGCGCTCACTCAAGATGGCCGAAGCAAGACCTGAAAACATGAACTGGAGGTATGGAAAGGATCATAAACGTATAAATCCGCGTCGATTTCCATGCAGGATCCTATGCGATGAATGCGCCGAGGCTAGATATCGACGACCAGGTGTATGCTTGAAGAATTGAGAACAGAGGTGCTGCAGCCAACAAGGCGGTAGGATCTTGCACGAAGATCTCTCCGAATATGGCTGAGTAATGATTTACAGGTTGGCGGAAAACATCTGCTCTAGAGAGTCTGCTATCTGCTCGGGTTGATCATCCCAGAAGATTTCGGACACTGATCGGACGCCACTTACCGAGTTGCCGTGCGATGCGTACCCGAGAGCATCGGGTATTTTTGCTCGAGATCCACAGAAGTCATCTCGTCACTTCTGAGCGAGGAAAGTTTGCGTGAACGTATCTGTCGCCAAGCAACGCTGTGCAGCGCATCATGAAATGAATGCAGGCACATGCTTGCCACATCATCTGATGCCAGGCTCTAAGGGGATTGGTTCGTCCTCGAACGGTCATGGAAGAAATGACTGAGGACCCCGAGCAATTTAGTCGAAGTAACACGTTCGCCGACTGTAATCTCGGCGCTGATTGCTGACTATGACGCGCGCGTTCTTAGCAGCTTAGAATCTGTCAAGCCATTCAAAGAACAAGTTGCGTAAGCAGATAGCGACCAATGACCACAACCCAAGACATCGTCGCCAAGCTCTGGAACCTGTGCCACGTCCTCCGTGACGACGGCATGACCTACCACGAGTACGTCACCGAGCTGACCTTCCTGCTGTTCCTCAAGATGATGGAGGAGACCGGAGCAGCGAGAAGCAGCTTCCCGAAGGGCTACCGCTGGGACGACCTGGCGGCGCAGGAGGGCGTCGAGCAGCTGGACTTCTACCGAGCGCTGCTGCGTCGCACCTGGGCAACCGAAGGCGTCGCGAGCCGCGTGCAGGCGATCTTCACCAACGCCAGACACCGCGCTGCGCAAGCCCACGAACCTCAAGAAGCTGGTCGACAGCCATCGACAAGCTCGACTGGTTCTCCGCCCGCGAGGAAGGGCCTGGGCGACCTCTACGAAGGGCTTGCTGGAGAAGAACGCCAGCGAGAAGAAGTCCGGCGCCGGGCAGTATTTCACGCCGCGCCCGCTGATCGACTGCATGGTCCGCCTGATCAAGCCGCAGCCGGGCGAGATCATCCAGGACCCGGCGGCCGGCACCGGCGGCTTCCTGTCGCCGCCGACCGCTACATCAAGGAGCGACACCGACGATCTGTTCGACCTGACCGAGGCGCAGCAGAACTTCCAGCGCAAGCGAGCGCTTACGTCGGCGTCGAGCTGGTCCCCGACACGCACCGGCTGTGCCTGATGAACCTGATGCTGCACGGCATCGAGGGCGACATGGTCCTGGGCGACACGCTGTCGCCGGAGGGCGCAGGCCTGCCCAAGGCCGACCTCATCCTGACCAATCCGCCCTTCGGCACCAAGAAGGGCGGCGGCAGGCCGACGCGCGACGACTTCACCTACCGCCACCTCGAACAAGCAGCTCGCCTTCCTCGCAGCACATCTATCCGCGCCCTGAAGCCGGGCGGCCGCGCCGCCGTGGTGGTGCCCGACAACGTGCTGTTCGAGGAAGGCACCGGCCGCAGCATCCGCGCCGACCTGATGGACAAGTGCGACCTGCACACCATCCTGCGGCTGCCCACCGGCATCTTCTACGCCCAGGGCGTCAAGACCAACGTCCTGTTCTTCACGCGAGGCAAGACCGACAAGGGCAACACCAAGGCCGTCTGGGTCTACGACCTGCGCACCAACATGCCCGCCTTCGGCAAGACCCGACCGCTGACGCGCGAGCACTTCGCCGAGTTCGAGAAGGCCTTCGGCGACGATCCCTACGGCAAAGCCGAGCGCAACGACCAGGGCGAGGAAGGCCGCTTCCGCTGCTTCACCCGCGACGACATCGCCGAGCGCGGCGACAACCTCGACATCACCTGGCTGCGCGACGACGAGCGAGGGCGACGGCAGCCTGACCGACCCGGAGATCATCGCCGCCGAGATCATCGGACACCTGCGCACGGCGCTGGAGGAGATGGAGGCGCTGACGGCCGAACTGGAAGGCGAGGAACCGGAGGAGACGAAAATGGCCTTGGGGGCGGCCGAATGACCGCCGATCTGCCACAGGTTGGACGGTGAACCGAGATCGTGCTGATCTGGCCATGAAATCGTAACAGCGTTCAACACCATCACAAGAAGACAACCTGAATACTTCGGTGGTATCAGTTCCCTTCGTCGAAACCCGATCCGTGATCTTGACCAGATCGACGCCGATCTGCGCGCTGAACGAAACGTTGTCGGAGATTCAGGGTTCGCAGCAGTCGGCGACATTCTTGTTGTTGAACGCGGTCACCAGTGTCCTGCATTGACAATGCTTAGGAGCGGGTATTCTGGCGGCTCGAAGCTGCATTCGCGTTCCGAAGCTGCATCAACACGAGCCTTCCGTGCAGCACTTGACCGCCGGATACTTGGATGTTTACTATTGGGCGATACAGATCCGGCCTATGTGGATCGGAGGCATAGATCGCTTGCGACAAGGCGGATCACAGTCAAATATTAACACAGACAATCCTGTCAAAGAACATTCGATTGTGCCGGTTGCCGCCGTTGAACGAACAGCGGCGGATCGTGGCGAAGATCGAGGCGCTGATGGCGCGGAGCGGACGGGCCAAGGAAGCCCTGGACGCCATCCCGGCCTTGCTGGACCGTTACCGCCAGTCCGTCCTTGCCGCCGCCTTCCGAGGCGACCTCACCGCCGACTGGCGCAGCCAGCTACCCAGACACTGAACCCGCATCCGAGCTTCTGGAACGCATCCGAAGCAAGTGTCGAAAGCCACAGCTTGAACGACGCAACGCTAATGCATCTAACGCGCGCGGAGCGAATGAGAACAGCCATGCCGTTGAAGACATCCACAGCTTGCTAAACCTACCGCAGACCTGGGCATGGGCTTCGCTGGCAGATATCGCAAACATCAAGGGCGGCTTGACGAAGGGTAAGCGAAGAAAGGCTACCGACGAACTACTGCAGATCCCATACCTTCGTGTTGCGAACGTACAGCGCGGCTTTCTGGACCTATCAGAAATCAAGATGATTGAAGCCACTTTCAAGGAGATAGCCGACCTTGAACTTCAATCCGGTGACATCCTGTTCAACGAAGGTGGAGACCGCGACAAGTTGGGCCGAGGTTGGGTGTGGGAAGCACAGATCCCGACCTGCATTCACCAGAACCATGTGTTCCGAGCCCGATCATTGTCCAGCGACATCAATCCGTATCTTATTTCGTTCTTCGGAAACACCTTCGGCCAACGTTACTTCCTGGGACAGGGCAAACAGAGCGTCAATCTTGCGTCCATCAGCCTGACCAAACTGAAGAGCCTGCCAGTTCCAGTCATACCTGCTGCAGAGCAACGAGTTCTGCATGAACGGTTGATGAGAGAACTTCGCGGGGTCGAGGCGATTGAACGGATCATCGACAACGCACGCGATGTATTGCCGACGCTGGACCAATCCATCCTGGCGAGGGCTTTCCACGGTAAACCGGTGCCGCAGGATCCGAACGACGAACCGGCATCAGAGCTTCTGGCCCGCATCAAGGCCGAACGTGCCGCCACCGGCACACCAACCCGCCGAGGCCGTCGCCGGAAGCAGAACCAACCCCAACTGGAGGAACTGTAGGTAGAGCCACGTATCTTCCACCCTTGGAGGAGGCGGATGGTCAAGCGGAAGCCGGAAGAACAAGCTGGAACGGTGGGAGGTGGCCCTGGTCAAGGCCATGCTGACCAAGGGCACATTCGGCAATGACCAGGACATCCTCGCCTACTTCACCCGCCCCAACCGTTCCATCAACCACCGTGTCATCGCCGAAATCCGCACCGAAGTCAAACACGCCAAGGCCAAGGCCGCCACCGACGAGGAGCTTGGACGTTTTCTGGACGCTTGGCCCCAGATCGATCCGACCACCGGCTTGCATATCCACGGTGACGAACTGCTGATCAAGGCCCGCGAGGCCATGCTGTTGGCTGTTCAGTCCTATAACAATCCCAAGACTCACTTCCGTTCCGAAGTGTTCATCGTCACGGCGATCATCGCCTGGACTTACCTTCTCCACGCCCACTTCAAGGCACAAGGCATCGATTATCGCTATGTCAAGACCAAGGCGGACGGCACTGTCGAGGTACAAGAAGACGAAGCAGGGGGCGGACAAACACTGGGAGCTTGGTTATTGCCTGAAGCACGCCCAATGCCCCCTGGAAGACGGCACCAAGCGAAACCTGGAGTTCCTGATCGACATCCGCCACGAGATCGAACACCGGATGACTACCCGGATCGACGATCACCTGAGCGCCAAGCTGCAAGCCTGTTGCCTGAACTTCAACCGCGTCCTGAAGGCTTTGTTCGGTCCGCAATATGGCCTGGATGGCGAGCTTTCCTTCGCCCTGCAGTTTTCCGCCATAGACTTCGACCAGCGCAAGGCGCTGATGCAGGCAGGCGACCTGCCTGCCCACATCGAAGCCGTGCGCGCCAGCTACGAAGAAGGCCTAACCGACGAGCAATTCAATGATCCCCACTATGCCTACCGCGTGTTGTTCGTCCCGAAGACCGCCAACAGAAAGGGCCAAGCGGATGCCGTGATGGAGTTCGTAAAACCGGGTTCCGAAGAGGCCGAGAAAATCAATCGGTATTTCTTCAAGGATGTCGATAGGCCGAAGTTCAGACCCGGTATTATCGTTGAACAAATGAACGCGGAAGGTTTCCCAAGGTTCAAAATCCACCATCATACCGACCTTTGGAAAGCCATGGACGCAAAGAATCCCGGCAGGGGGTATGGCGTGGAAACAGAGAGTGACGGCTGGCGGTGGCATGAACGATGGGTCGATGCCGTCCGAAAGCATTGTGAAGAGAACCGCGACAAATACTCATAGCCTCGTCGCAACCCGGCGACGGTAATCCTGACAAGCCCGACAGACGCCCCGACATGCGCGAGTCGGGCTTCAGCGGCCACAACCATAGGGAGAACGCGCCTTCGCCCACCAGCGGGCGGGAAAACGGCTTACAGCACCCCAAGAGCTTTCCTGATGTGCCAACTTAGGATGTTGGGGTCGGGGGTGATCAACTCCCATGCGGTGCTCCAAACGCAGTAACATCGGCAGTCTCTCGGAGCGGCTGCCATGGATGATGCAAGAGCGAATGGAGCATTCATCCTTTCTTCACCGATGCCCGTGTAAAAACGCCAAAATGTCCGAAAAACCGACTTCATCGTATATAACCTTCTGAAAATATTGAGCTTTATGGAAAATAACTACAGGATTTTCAGGGAAAACACACTTCGCACCCTTGAGCGGATGGATAGCGAAAGCGTTGATCTGATCATAATCGATCCGCCATATGGCATGGGCTATCAATCCAATCATCGTAAGAAAAAACTTCCAGCAATTCGCGGCGACAAAGGCGAGCATTGGAAGCGCACGATGAGGAAAAGCTACCGAGAGCTTTATCGGATCCTGAAAGATGGTGGCGCGCTTTATTCATTCTGTCACGACGAATCCGAACCGCGATTTAGGCGTTGGATCGAAAAACACTTCAAGTTCAAGAACACGATCATGTGGGTGAAAAATAACTGGGGGTCGGGCGATCTACCAGGGGCTTTCGCGAAACAAACCGAGCGGATTATCTTCGCAACAAAGGGCCGTCATATTCTCAACAGCCGCCGCGACCCGGATATCGTATTCTGTCGTCGTAAAGTGGGCAGTTGGCATCCAACACCTAAGCCTCCTGCGTTGATCGAGCTATTGATTTTGAAGTCATCTAAACCTGACGATCTTGTGTTCGACGGTTTTATGGGGTCGGGCGTTACTGCGATTGCCGCAATGAAAACTGGGCGGCGGTTCGTGGGTTCGGAAATGGATGCTCGCAACCACAATCGTCTGATGAACGATCTCGCGGCGCGGCTGGGCTTGCGAGAAACGTTGGCGATACGACGGCAGATGGGCAGGTGGAGGGCCGACAAAGGACGGTCAATCGTTACGATCTAACAGTCAGGGTTCTCCAATGGGAGGCTACTCCGCGTATTCCCCTTCGCGATAGGCTTGGTCAGTTACTTCGCGCAGGTTGCGGCAATAGTCGGAGAGTACGCTGACGTCGCCCCAGGTCACCGCATCGGGATTGACCGAGAAGAAGTCTTCGCTGAGGCATTGCGGGCGGGCGAGCAGTGAGTTCGAATTCATCCTTGCGGGCGACGAACGCGGCGAGCGCGGATTTGCTGGTAGGGTGATCGGTTGCCATCGCCGGAGTGACGCTCTTCATCGCCCCGTCAGTCAAGCCTGCCGGATAAATAAGGGCATGAGAGCCTGGGAACTAAACGAAGACTACGACCTTGAGATGCACGTGCTGGACGGCCCAACGCGCCGACCCGGAACCGGTAATCCTGCGCTGACCCTTGGGCACGTCAACAAACTGAAGCGCATGAAGGCGGCACACCGCGCGGAACGTGCCGCAAAGCACGGGCTGTGGCAGTTGATGTATGGCCGCGACGAGGTCAAGGAACGAGATCTGGATCGCCGGGAAGCGGAGTTGGAAGCCAGCCAGCACGAACTACGCTTGCGCGAGATCGAGGCAGGGATCGAGAAGGCCATCGCCAATGCCGACGAAGCGTCGAAACAGCACCTGCACACCATGGCGATGCGCGAAATCAACAGACGCAAGAAGAAGGTATGAGCAACGTCAATTCTTACATCGCTCTATTCGCAATAACAAAAATAAAAAACCCGCCAAAAAGAAACATTATTATTAGAAATAACTTACTATCTAAAATAACAAGTCAGGTATATTGCTACTTTCATTGTGAGAGACCATAGTATAAGATGCAAATATCAGACGTTTACAGGGACATGAGCGCGTATACTATTGTCATATGCCCCGCTGAACCCTTACTCCACGAATCCCAATCCGATCATACCCGACAATCATCGCTGACAGGATGGCGTGTTCATACCGTCTCCGCCCATCGACAAGCTGACCACGATTGTTCTTCGGGACATGGTAGTAGAATGGGGTCTTGAGGGGATAGCGTGCCAGGGTCTGGAGCAATTGTTGAATTGTCCGGTTCTTATAGAGCCGCTGGACATAGGCACCACGTCTGACTGGGTTCTTGGGACGATTGTGTCCCCAGCGCTGATGGCACCATGAGCGGAACTCCCTGTCCTCCGTGCCGTTGAGATCGACAACGAAGTGTCCGTGATAAAGGATCAAATGATCCGCCCACTGCTGCATGCCAGGGGCCGGAAGAAGCCGGTGG
This sequence comes from uncultured Alphaproteobacteria bacterium, assembly GCA_963771545.1. GTDB lineage: Bacteria > Pseudomonadota > Alphaproteobacteria > Rhodospirillales > Defluviicoccaceae > CAKZLS01. The sequence continues at coordinate 995,675 of CAVYTX010000002.1, read as the reverse complement.
ATGCCTGGAGCGGTGTCACGATGTGCACCCATGGCTACAAGGGTGTCGATGGCGCTTAAGTCCTTGCGTCGAGCCTTGGTTGGGCCATCGATGGGTTCCAGTTCCAGCGCCCCCACAATAGTGATCGGGGGAAATCGTCGCTTGAGCGCATTGAGTTCTTTCCGCGCATGGTCGCGGGCCGCGCCGACACGTTGAGCGGACAGTGTCGGGTAGGGCCTGCTATGAAGATCGAAACCGAAGGCATCGAACAGCACTGTCAACTGGCGGATGTTCGCGCGCTGATTGGCTTGGGTGGCGTGGTTGGCAAACAGTTTACGCATAAGACGGGTCTGCGTGGCGACATATCGATTGAAGCACTTGGTGCAGTAGCGTGACCCGCACCGCTTTCGGTCGGTTCCACAATCACGAAGGCGTTCCCACACATCGCGTGCCCCATGTGCGCAGAGCGCCTGTTCCATCCAGTCGCGCTTCTGTCGGACGGTTGCCGTCTGGCGCTTGACCTTCGCTGCTGTAGCCTTAGCGACAATGGCTTGGCGACAATTAGTCAGCGCGGGGCTTGCCATGGTCGGTTCCCGTGAGGTTGGCGATTATTGCGTCGTGATCTCGAAGCATCCGTGCTTCAACCACCGTCCGCTGTGCAGGCGTAAGCCAGCGCAGCATGAAGGCGCGGTCGGGGTGGAAGAGGTTCCGCCAGTTGCGGAGAAACAAATCGTCATCGGTCATAGCCAGGACTCCCATATCAATGAAAACACACGGCTATTTAGCAATCGTTAGCGACGACCATATATTAGAAAATACTTATAAATAGACATACAGCCAGTCACCCAACCGGCATCAATGAAAAACACAATAGGGACAATGGCTTAGTCGCCTTGTCCCTTTTCACATCGCACTTGATGAAAGACCCGTTGACCTGTGCTGTATGTGATCTTCGGTCAGACGCATTGACCGGAATGCGTTCTAATGTGTATCACTGATGTGTCACAGTGCGGGAAAACCAGGAAGGCTGCTAACTGGTTGATTTAGAAAGGTAAGGCGACACAAGGACTTCGCCCAATGTGGGCATCCCTTCCCGTTGGGGTCGCCACGGCAGGATCGGATGGCGCAAACCACCCGCAACGACTGAATAATGCGGAGCGGCGATCAGGCAGCGAGGGCTCCCTGACCATGGAAACAAGCACGGAGATACCCACGGAGAGCGTGCACGCCGATCACCTTCCCGATGGCGTCATGGTTCTCACCCTGGACCGTCCGCCGGTCAATGCCCTCAATTTGGGCTTTCTCGAGGCCATCGACCAAGCGCTGGTGGACATGGAGGGGCGAGCGGACGTAACGGCCCTGGTGATCACCGGCGCCGGTAAGACGTTTTCGGCGGGCATGGACCTCAAGGAGGTTCAAGCCTTCACCGTCGCGGACCAGACGGCCATGGTGGACGCGTTGGGCCGGTTGATTTCACGTTTGTACGGTTTCCCCAAGCCGGTGGTCGCGGCCGTCAACGGACACGCCATCGCGGGCGGCCTGCTATTGCTGCTGGCCACGGACTTCAGAGTTGCGAGCGCGGTCGCTCTCCTCGGATTCGCCGAGGCGCGGGTCGGGATCCGGATTCCCCTTGCGGCGTTGGCGATCATCCGGGGAGAGCTCTCGCCGGGCACCCAGCGCAGGTTATTGCTCGGTGGCAATAAGTTCGCCGCCGAGGCCGCCGAACGCATGGGCATTGTCGATGAGGTCGTGGACGCTGCGGCGGTGTTCGATCGCGCGGTCGCGGTCGCGGAGGATTACGCGAAAATCCCGCCGGGGACCTTCGCCGAGGTCAAGGCGCAACTCCGCTTGGAAACTCTCGAGTCAATGGACGACGCTCGCACTCGGCGCTTGGATCCCTTGCTACGGGGCTGGTTCAACATCGAAACCAAGGACCCGGCACGGGCGGTTCTTGACGCGCGAACGAAATAACGCCAATGGGCCGGGTATCAACGGTCATTATCAACGACCGGTGATATTGTTCACATTATCGAAACCGAGTCGGCCGCTTGCTTGAGGATTTCGGCGCTGCGCCGCAGGGCCTCGTGCTCGCCCGGATTGAGGTCGGGAAAGAGATCGGCCACGACACCCCGCGCGCCGATAACCCGGGGAATGGAAAGGGCGACGTCGGTGACCCCCTCGACCTCGGGCGTGGCGATGGCGACACTCCACACACTTTGCTCGTTGTCGCCAATGGCCTTAACGATGCGAGCTAGCCCAGCGCCGATTCCGTAATACGTCGCTCCCTTGCCTTCGATGATGGTGTACGCGGCGTTGCGAACGCCGTCGTCGATTTGCGCGCGGACCGCCTCGGTCAGCGGCGCGCGGACTTGAGCGGCGAAAGAGGAGATGGGCGTGGTGCCGGCCATGGCGCTCGACCACGCTAGGACCTCGCTGTCTCCGTGCTCCCCGAGCACGTAGGCATGAACGGACCTGGGGGAAATGCCCAGGTGGGCGCCGAGCAAGCTCCGAAAGCGAGCGCTATCCAGGATCGTTCCCGAGCCGATGACCCGCCCCGCCGGCAAACCGGAAATGCGGGTGGAAATCTGCGTCATCACATCGACGGGATTTGCCGCCACCAGAAGGATTGCGTCCGGCGCCGCGTCCAGTACGCCGCCGATAACGTTCTTGAAAACCACCGCGTTGCGTTCAAGGAGTTGCAGGCGGGTTTCTCCAGGCGCCTGGCCGACGCCCGCGGACAAAATCACCACCTGGGCGCCATCGAGGTCCGGATAGTCGCCGGCACGCACGATCACCGAGGATGCGAAGGGTGTCGCATGGGAGACGTCCTGCGCGTGCGCCAACGCCCGCTTGTGATCCAGATCGATCAAAACGATTTCGGTTCCGATTCCGTGGAGCGCCATTGCAAAGGCGGCCGAACTGCCCACCATGCCGGCTCCGACAATCCCGATCTTCATCGCGGTTCCCTCGTCCCGTGGAGTGAAAGTGGTTAACCGTTCATTCGGCGCGTGTTTGCTCTCGTCCTTTCGCGACGGCTGAAGGGGACCGCCACGGTACCATCCATCGCCAGCATATTTGCGATTTTATTTCCATGGCCGAGCCCGGTTCATGGCCCTAGCGAAAACCGCATCCTCCCGCGCGACGATCCCGCTTGACCTCGATTATCGTACCAGTATCGAAATTTCTTCGCTGATTCTTAGCTGGCGAGCGGCTGTTTCGATTTACCTGCTCGCGGTTAAATCCGTTGCCTTACGTTTGTTTTTTGTTCTCGTTGCCGGCCGGCCGCATCGGCAAGAAAGTCTTGGAGCGTTTTACAGAAAGCGGCCGCTGGATGATCAACTTCCGTCTCGTTTCACAATTTGCCAACGCTCAAAAAACGCCCCGCGAAAAAGAGGCGGGGCATAATGGAGATTATCGATTGCCAGCCAAGAGGTGACACCCCTTTAAGCGTTCACCGCGAAACCATCAGTCTTTTTGTGCAGTCGTCTCGCTTTGTTTTTCGGACTGGAGGGTTTGTTTCATCTGCGCCGCCAATTCTTTCTTCCGCTGCTCTCGCTCTTGGCGCTCGATCTCGGCCGCGTCGACCTTCGGTTTGTCGCTTTTCTTGAAAAGTCCGAACATTGTGGTTCTCCCTTTCTCTGGTTTCTGTGATGTTCTCCTTCTTGTTCCGATCCAAAATTTTCTCATAAATGAACCGGGAGTTCAACCAAGTGAGCATTTTTTTGGCGTACCGAACCGTGAAAATCATTAGGATCGGCAATCCACGAGCAGAATTTTTCGCTCCCCTGCGTTAGCGATTCGTTCTCTGTTTTGTTTCATTAACCGAACGTTCAAGGTTGCGCGCGCTGGCGAACCGCCGCGCTACGGAGTAGAAAACACGGACGCCAGGCGGCATCGGCTCCATCGCCGCTCCATGACCGTCACCAACCTGGATTAAGCATGTCGCGTTGGTTCGTCTTCCCCGCTTGGTTCGTTGCTCTCGCGGCGACAGCCGCCTTTTGGTGGTGGCAGGGCCGGCCGGTGGCGCTCCCCGACGCCCCGACGAAGGTCTTCCCATGCCTCTCGTTCGCACCGTATCGCGGGGACCAATCGGCCATGGACGAGACGCTGGTGATCCCCGTGGAGCAAATCGAACTAGACCTGCGGGTGCTATCGAGGTTTACCCGCTGCGTGCGCACCTATGGCGTTGGGCAGGGCTTGGATCGGGTTCCGGAGATCGCCCAGCGTTTCGGCATGACCGTCATGCTGGGCGCCTGGATCAGTGCCGACGCGCTGGACAATGCCCGGCAACTCGACCTCGCCATTGACGTGGCCAACCGATTTCCGGATACGGTGTCGGCGCTGGTGGTGGGCAACGAGGTGCTGCTGCGCCGGGATTTGCCCGAGCGGAAGCTGGTCGAGCTGCTGCGCAAGGCGCGCGGGTCGGTGTCGGTGCCGGTCACGTACGCCGATGTCTGGGAGTTCTGGTTCCGTCACCGCGCGGTGGCCGATAGCGTTGACTTCGTGACCATTCATATACTGCCCTATTGGGACGATGATCCCGTCGGCGTCGACGACACCATGGAGCGGGTGCGGGCCATGTGGCGGCGGGCGAGGGAGGTCTTTCCGGACAAGCGGGTGTTCGTTGGCGAATCGGGCTGGCCCAGCGCGGGCCGCATGCGCGGCGAGGCGCTGCCGAGCCCGGTCAATCAGGCGCGGTTCGTTCGTTCTCTTCTCGATCTCGCGCGATCGGAGTCCATGGGCCTCAACCTCATCGAGGCCTTCGATCAGCCATGGAAGCGCGCCAATGAAGGAACAGTGGGAGGGTATTGGGGACTGTTCTCCGAGCCGCGCGAGGCAAAAGTGCCCCTGACGGGACCGGTCAGTAACGACCCGTCGTGGCGCGTGCATCTGGCGTGGTCCGGCGCCATCGCCGTCCTTCCTCTGTTGTTGGTTCTGGCGTCGAGGAAACGGATACGGCCCGGCGGCTGGGTGGCTCTTTCTTTTGCGTCGCACGCCGCCGCGTGCGCTTTCGTGGTGGCCATGGTCAACGTGTTGGTGACGAGCATAACCGTTGTCGACTGGGCGGTCGGGTTGGCCCGCTGGGGTCTGGGAGCAGCGGCCTTCGCCTTGATTGTCACAGCGTTCGTCAAGGACGGCGGGAGTAACGAAGACAGGCCGGAGATCCTGCCGATATGCGACATCCTCGCGGCGCTTCGTTCAAGAGCATTCCGGAGATTCCGAGGGCTCGATCCCGCGCTCGGCCTGGTCCGGGCCCTGACGCTATTCGGCGCGGCCGTGGTTACGCTGGGGCTGGTCTTCGACGCCCGGTATCGCGATTTCCCGGTCGCCGTCTATGCCGTGCCGGCATTGGCGTTTGCTGTTCTCGTCTTCCGCCGGCGGGAACGCCGCGCGGCCGATATGCGCGAGGAAATCCTGTTGGCCTGGGTTCTTGCCGCGGGCGGGGTTTTGATCGCCCTGATCGAGGGGTTCGCCAATCATCAGGCGCTGGCGTGGACGGCCGTGAATTTCATCCTGGCCGGCACGGTCGCCTACCAGGCACGCTCCCGGCGCCGCGCCGGAGGCGTGGACCGCTAGTACCGACTATCACAGTTCCGCGGCCCCCGGCGGCGTTGCGGGCCGCTTGTGATGCTCCAGCATCACGGCGCGCCCGGCGCCTGGCCGGACGACCTCGGAAGACCGTCGCATGGGGTAGGAACTGTGATAGTCGGTATTAGTCCCGGACGACTCGAAGGGACGCAAGTAGCAGGCCGCATGCCGCCAGTCCGGTATTGTAAAGAAATAGTCCGAGCGCGCCGGTCACGATGGCGGCGATGACCAGGGCGCGCCGATCGCCGAACAGGGCAAGAAATCCCAACCCGAGAGCGAGCAGCCCTAGCGCGGGCGTGTCCATTAGGGCGACGATGACGTGAGACCGGACCTGGCAGGGCGCCGATACGTCGGCGTCGCAGAGGTCGTGGATCGCCTTGAACTCGATGAGCCCGTAGCGCACCGCCGCGCCGGCCGCGCCGGCCGCGATGGCGGACGCGAGCGCGGCAACGCGAAACGATAATGTTCTCGATGTCATTCTACCGGCCCGTCAGACGGTCGATCATCGCCTTGATGGCGCGGATCTGTTTGCCGTTTTTGGTGGCATAGCCGTCGCCGCCGTAGCCCCACCAATCCCAGCAGCCCTTGGGGTTCGTACGGGTGAGCGACGGGCCGTCCCAGGCGGTGGTTTGAGGATAGAGGACGACGATGTCGTTGGCCTCGGCCCACCGGTTGTAGCCGGCCGCCTCGAAAAACAGGCGTGGTTGGCATTTGCCGTCGCGCCCGCATTCCCCCTCCACCTTCTCCTGGTATTGCTCGCAACCGTGGAGGGCCACGTGCAGGCGGCAGGTCGCGCCCTCGCGGCAGCTCTCGGGCACATAGACGTGCCCAATGTCGTTCATGCCGATGCTGCCGTCGCCGCCGTCCGCACGCCCCGTGCCCTTGGGAAAGAACTCGGTCTGATCGAAAGCGGTCAATGATTGCCGATCCCACTCCACGGGCGGATTCAGAGCCGCCTCGGGTTGCCGGTAAAAGAACCGCAGCATGATCCCGGCGGCGTCGTAGTCGCAGTCGTTGATGTAGGGGAGCGCGAAGTCCAGGCAATTGTTGTCGCCGGGTCTCGCGACGATCATGGCGTGGTGGACATCCACATTATCGACATAGACGATGTTCTTCTCCGGCAGGTCCGTGAGCGCGCCGAGTATCTCGGTGTAGTAGGCGTGAAGCGCGTCCATCACCGATTGGGGCACCAGGGTATCCTGAGTGCCGGAGAACAGCCAGACACGATCGTCCCGCATATTTTCCAGGGCATCGATGGCGCCATTCGCGGCTGCGACGCGGGTGGCGGTTACGGATTTTTCCGGGTTCGGGGGACCCAGGAATGGTTGAAGGCCGCCGAACACGGGAATGGCGCTGGCTTGGTGGGAGCACACATAGACCGCGTTCCAGAGTTCCTTGTAGGAACCCAGATAGTCGCTGAAGCCGGAGTTGACGCTGGCGCATAGATAGGGGCCTCCGGCGAGGATCCCCGCGCCCATGATCGTGGCCGAATGAGCCACGTGGAACTGGTTGGCCATGAAACCGCCCGATGAGACGCCGGAGATGGAAATAGCGCCGGGGTCGATGGTGTAGGTTCCTAGACGCTCGGACGCCCGCGCCGAGGCCGGCCGCGGAACCACAAGCGTCAACGCTAGCGCCAGAGAAATCAAGACCGCGACCTTGAGTGGCATTTCCGACCCGCCGAGCAATGAATGAGATCCCGTAATCGCCGAAGCTCGTTATAGTTAAACCGTTCCAAGGGTAAAGATCCACAATGGGCGAGGGAGCGACCCCGGATGGAGTTTGGCAATTTGTTTGACGGCCTGCCCGGGAATGCGACGGCCGAGGAGGCGCTGACCACCCTGTTGGAAACCGAAGGCTTCCGACCGGTGCGAATTGTTTCCACGGGGCAGGCGACCCTCGAAGGGGAATGGTATGACCAGGACAATGCCGAATGGTTGCTGGTCGTCCGGGGACGCGCGGCATTGTTGATCGAAGGGGAGAGTAATACCAACGGTCATTGATAATGACCCATTGTGACGGCCTATCGAGGTTTCCGGCAAGGAGCGTGGTGCGCCGTGATGCGGGAGCATCATAAGCGCCGCGCGACGCCGTCCGGAAACCTCGATAGGCCGCCCGTAGGGTCGTGTTCCTCGCATCCTCGGGGCGTCGGGACCGCTTGACGATGGGTCCCCATCGCCGGCGCGGCCCCTCCTGCCGAGGATGCGGGAAACACGATCACAATGAGTCATTATCAATGACCGTTGGCATAACGCACGGATCTTGGACCCAGGCGCCTATATCCTGATCCCGGCCCATGTCCGTCAATCGCGTGGAATGGACCGATCCCGGCCAACCGACGGATTGGCTTGCGTTGCGCTTACCCAAATTGACGCAACCTCCCAATCCCGGCGGGTTTAAATCTTCCCGACCAGCACGCTAACAAAGCGAATCATTTCAGCTTTTAGGGAGGAACCATGCGCGACTTTTTTGCCGAAAAGTGGGCGGAAATCCTGGTCATCGCATCCATCGGCGCGGCATGGCTCGCGTTTTCGGCGATGGCGGGTTAGAGCCGTCTCCTAATTCCCGAAAGCGACATCGCGTAAACCTACCTAATTAGGTAGGTAGCGGACTCTCCCGGGAAAAGTTAACAATTCATCAACGTCCTTGGTGCTTCGAATTTCGGAAAAGCTTCAGCGGGACACGAAACCGGTGAAGCGGAGCGGACAAGCATCAAGAAACGTTCGGGCAAACTGCATCATGCAACTGTTCATTTAGCAGAGGAGTAAAATTTCGAACGCTGATTTTTACTCAGTCCCTTAAAGAGGCACAGAGCCTATGGTCGCTTCCCCGGCGACCTTACAAAAAAGCCGAAGAGTTATCCCCTCTCTCGCTCTCGGCAAAACTCTGAAGACCCTCTCTCCCCTCCCCTCCTCAAACTCGGGCTGGTTTTTTACCAGCCCTTTTTTCTGCGCGACAAGCGGGCGTTCCACCTCGTGCCGCCCAGGCGACCCGAACCTTAAATCCCAACGGTTTCTATCCATCATTTAGCGCTCGGCCTTTTTCGCGAGCGGGCCGGGGAAGGGGACGACCTCCGCGCTTTCCCGGGGCGCCGGCAGACATCGAACGGGGTCCTCGGATGCGGGTTTGTAGGGAATTTGATGCCAAATGCTCGGGCACTCCAGCGGCTGCTGGCGGCCGCTGATTTTGTTCAGCAGCGCCCTTAGGCGGGCGCGGCTGGCCGGAGTGCTTTGATGTTTGCCGGAGCCGGGAAACACCGCGGCGATGCTTTCCTGGGACAGCGTTTTGTAGCTGGTGGCTTGCAGCGCCCAATCGCCGGGCCCGTCCGGCAGAGCCCATGTCAGGGTAATCTGCAGCCCACGCGTGTTGCCCCCCGCCGCCGTTCGCATGTGCTCGCGCAGGCGCCGCTCGACGGCGGCCTCCACATCGACATGGCGAGCGTCCTTCATTTCCATAAAAAGATGGGTAAGGTCTTGGAATAGTGCGGTTTCGGGATCCGGTGGAGTGCTCATGCGCTGACCCTCGGTGATTGGGCTGAAGGTCGAGAGCCTACCGGCAAGCGCTTTCCAAACGATTAAGTAATACACGTTTTAGTGGTAGCCACGTAGATTTCCGGGGCGCCGATGACGCGCTATGAACGTCCCTGAGCGGCAACGTTGGCGATCGTTTAGAAGCTTTTGATCATCACCGATTTCAGATCGTCGAGGCGAAGGGCGGTGATCTTCACATCGAGATCCTTGGGCACGCTGGAGCCAATCTTGTCCCGCAGACGGATGCTGGGAGAGTCCGCGCCGTCGATGGGCGTTTCCGGCATGTAGACGAGAAAGCCATTGTCGGCCTCGATCACCACGTCGGTTTCCCGGGTTTCCGAACGCAAGATCTCCGCCACGCGGATCGACACCGCCGACAGGGAAAACATGCCGTCGGAATCCAGATCCGTATTGCCGTCGCCGAAAGCGATCTTGAGAATGGCGAGCGGACGCCCATAGCGGGCATGCAGGCGCAGCGCCTGGCGAATGACCGCTTCCTCAGGGCTCGGACCGGGTCTCGAGCGCTCTCGTCTCTCCCACGGTTGATTGGTGAGGAGGGCGCGCTCGCCCTTTCGCGTCAGTTCATATTTATAGAAGTCCCGGGTCGCGATGGCTTCGCTGTCGTGTCTGGCCTGGCAGTCGATACAGACGAACCCCACCGCCGCCTGGCTGTTTACATGGCCGCAACACCCGCATGGGTTGACGCGCCCGCGCCTTTCGTAGTCGGCATCCTGAAGATGCAGCGCTTGCCGGCACTGGGGACAAACAAGAAGATCGTTCTGGCGGAACTCGGCTTCCAGGCCCCGATGCCCGCATCGCAGATGGTGAATCAGCGATTCATCGGTGAGATCCGCCGACCGGCAGGCCACGCATTCCTCGCGGGCGTTCAGCCGGGATGAGCCGCATTCGGGACAGGCGTGCAGACGATCGAAGAACTTACGCGTGAAGTACCCGGCGTTGGTCATCCGTTCGGCGAGGCGGCCGGGATCGTCCACCAGACCGGCCACCGGGTAGATCACGCAGTCCCGGACGCTGGGATCGTAGACCGGTTCGATGACCCGCTTACGGCAGTAGGTCCGGGCGAGAAGGATCGTCTCGGGGACATCGCTGGCGCGAACGTCTTGGGGAAGCGTCCGGATGAGCCGAGCAATGCGCGAGAGTTCATCAATGGCCTTCCCCATTGTTTCGGCGGTCTGTTCGCCGGCTTGGAAATCGGCGAAGGGAAGAGCGACGCCGGACAGATTCGCGACCGGCGTAAGATAGATTTTCGACTGGCGGATGATCGTTTGGACGGTCTCGGCACCCTCGGCATCGAGCACTATGATCCCGTCATAATCGTTCTCGGGGCTGAAGACGAACCGGCTGGCCGCGTCATCCCTGAATGGGCGCGGAGACGAGGACAGGATCAGAAACCGTGGCGGACCCCATGGATCCTCGGAGATATCCTCGGAAAGCGGGAATGAGAAATTCATGACTTTCGGTTTTCATCCGCTGCGAATCGTTCCGCACTTAATCACATTTCGTGATGCAGTGCACCAAAAAATACCCCAAACGGGGTCGTTTTTATTTAGAGGATTGAAGCCGTGTTCGCCGCACGTTCGGTGTTGCTGTATCAGCTTCCGTACAGCATCGAACAGATGAACACCGCCGCGGAGATGCCGGCCACATCGGCGGCCAGCGCCGCCACCAGGGCATGGCGGACCCGGCGGATCCCCACGGCGCCGAAATAGACGGCCAGCACATAGAAGGTGGTTTCGGTGGATCCCTGAAAGGTGCTCACGAGATAGCCGGTATAGCTGTCCGGACCGATGGCCGGATCGTTGATGATGGATGCCAGGATGCCGTAGGCGCCGGAGCCCGAGAGCGGCCGCAACAGGGCCATGGGTAGCGCCTCGGGCGGCAATCCGAAAAGCTCGGTCAAGGCGCCGAGAGGAGTGATCAGGAGAGCCAGCGCGCCGCTGGCGCGAAACATGCCCACCGCCACCAGGATAGCGACCAGATAGGGAATGATCCGGATGGCAACCTGGAATCCGTCGCGAGCCCCTTCGACGAACACCTCGTAGACCGCCACCCGGCGCGCCACGCCGAAACCCAGCAGTCCGACCATCAGTCCGGGAATGATCCATGGCGCGATCGTCTTGCCGTAGGCGAGGGTCAAAGGCACCAGCGCGGCGATGCCCGCCAACGCCAGGACCGAAACCCAGACCGGATACCCTTCGGCGGTCTCGACCACCGCGTCGTGGTCGATCTCGGTCGACGGGGATTGAACGTGGGTCGATTGGGTGGACTCCGCGTCCAGTAGCGCTGTGGCCGGCGCCGTCCAGAACCGCTGACACAGCTTGGCCATCACGATGGCGACGGTGGTGGAGCAGATGGTGGCGAATAGGGTGGTGGGCATGATACCGGCGGGATCGGTCGATCCGGCGGCGGCGCGCAGGGCGATGACCCCGGTGGGCAGCAGGGTCACGCTGGAGGTGTTGATGGCGAGAAACAGGGCCATGGCGTTGGTGGCGGTTCCCTTGACGGGGTTCAGCGTGTCCAGTTCCTGCATGGCTCGGATGCCGAACGGCGTCGCGGCGTTTCCGAGGCCGAGCACGTTTGCCGACATGTTGAGGATCATGGCGCCCATGGCCGGATGATCGGCGGGAACGTCGGGAAACAGTCGCTGCATCAACGGCCGCACCAGTCGGGCAATGATGACCAGAAGTCCGCCGGCCTCGGCCACCTTCATAAGTCCGAGAAACAGGGTCATGACGCCGATGAGCCCGATGGCGAGCGTCACGGCGCTGGCGGCGCTGTCCACGGCCGCGGTGGCCAACGCCTGCATGGGCTCGATTCCGTCGGGCGTTACGATAGGGTTTGCGATCTGCCGATAACCGGCCACGAAAAAGGCGATCAGGACAATTGCGAAGAAAATTCCGTTCAAGATCTTGGACCGACGGCGAAGGAGGGTTGGTACGAATCCGGCGGAGGATAGCAGCGCTTCACTGAGGATCAACCTAAAGATGCGCGTGTCCGTCCCGGGTGTCCGTTAAATTTGTTTTCACTCCAATCGTATAGCTTTTCATTGCATCGAAGCGGTGGAAGGGGTTGCGAAATGCGCACTGTGATGATCGTCGCCGGGCTTCTGGCTGCTTCCGCCGCCGCGGGTGGCGGTGTGTATAGGGTCCGAAGCGAGCCGGAAAACGTCTCCATCCAGGTGACGTCGCAACAGGGTGCGCGGGCGGAAAGGGCCGGGGTCTTTGGAGGAAGGGCCAAGACAGCCGCGCAGCGATCCGCCGACGGCGGACAGGGAATCGATTTGGCCGCCCAATCCGGCGCGCCGCTCGGACGCGGGGGGCAATCGGGACTTACGAATGGGACCGGCTTCGGTGAAGGACATGGACGCCGATCCGCCGGCGGTGCCGTTACAAGTCTTCCGGACGGGACCGGGGCAGCACGCTATGAGCCTGGCGAGGTGCTCGTCGCCAATCCGCCTTCCGACCTCGAAAGCATCGTGGTTTCTCAAGGATATCGGATCAGCGACGTTCTGCAACTCCGTTCCCTTGATCTGAAAATCCTCCGGTTGCGCACGCCGTCCAACGTTTCGGTCGTCAACGCCGTGCGGCGGTTGCGCCAACAGTTTCCCCAAGCCACCACCGACGCCAATACACTGTATGAACTGAGCCGGGGCGAGGGATTTCCGGAAAGTTACGCCCGCATGTTGATCGGATGGCCCGGTGTTCCCAAGAACTGCGGCGTCGGGGTTCACCTCGGCATGATCGACGCCGGCGTCCAACCCGATCATCCCGCGTTGGCGGGCACCGACATTCGCTATCGTTCCTTCCACCAGCCCGGCCGCCAACCCGGACCGGCGAATCATGGGACGGCGGTGGCGGCGATGATGGTGGGAAAACCTCAACCTGGAAAGGGTTGGGGCGGATTGCTTCCGGGCGCGCGCCTGAGCGCCGCCAATATCTTTCAGGTCGGCGCCAACAGGAAGATCGCGGCCAGCGCGCGGGGATTGCTGGAGGCCATCGACTGGATGGTTGAGCAAAAGGTTCACGTGGTCAACATGAGCATCGCCGGCTCCAACAACAGCGTCGTGCGACAGGTTGTGGAAAAAGCCGGGAGCAAGGGCTTGGTCGTCGTCGCCGCGGCCGGAAACTGGGGCACGTCGGCGCGCCCCGCCTATCCGGCGGCGTATCGCGATGTCATCGCCGTGACGGCGGTCGACGCCGATCGACGCATCTACGAGTTCGCCAACAGCGGGCAATACATTGACTTTGCCGCCCCCGGCGTTCGGATCTGGACGGCCATTCCCGGCGGCGGGCAGTTCCAAAGCGGAACGTCATTCGCCAGTCCGTATGTCAGCGTCCTGACCGGGCTTGCCGTATCCCGCGGGCATCCGAGAGATCCCGAGGCGGTTCGGAGGACCCTACGGGGCAGGGTGGTTGATCTCGGCACACCCGGCCGCGACGACGTTTTCGGCTGGGGTCTGGTGGACATGCAGCCCCGCTGCGTCGAAGTGGCGGGCAACGCGGCTCGTTAGCGCGCGTCAGTGCGCTATTCCTCGGATTTCCCGATATCGTACGGATTTTTCATCAAGGTATCGTCGTCGGCGAGATTGATGCCGTCGTCGATATCGGCATCGGAGCCGGAATTGGATGACTCTTCGCCGACGAGGGCCCGGACCAAATAGAACAATCGCTTGCGAACCTGAGGATCGGCAATGCGAAAATAATTATGGGCGAGTTCGGAGGCGTGGCGGGAGTTCATGGGCTCCATTTCCAGCCTGATCACCGGCTGATCCGACATGCCCATGGCGGCCGCCGATTCGGCGACTTCCAATTGCGCTTCGACTCCCTCGAAAAAGAACGATACGTCCACTCCCAGTGCCTTGGCAATTTTATACAGGTTGCTGGAGCCGACGCGATTCGCGCCGCTCTCGTACTTCTGGATCTGCTGGAAGGTTACGCCGATCGCTTTCCCAAGGTTTCCCTGACTGATTCTCAGCCCTGTACGCTTGCCGCGAATACGCGAACCAACGTACCTGTCGATGGGATCGGGCCCTTCGTCTTTTAGAGGATTTCTCATATCGCGGAGACTATGCCAAGTTGCACCGGTTGTAAGCACGCACGCGTGACTGCGTAGCGTCGATCGTTAAACCCCATTAACGTATACCGGCTTTTTTTGCAAAACAACTTAGTAGTTGCGCTGTGTATTTGATTGTCGGTCAACGTGTTATGGCTGGCGCGCGGCGCCTTTGAAAATGCAAGGGCTGCGGCGCGGTCGTGCGCCGCCGGGGGTCGATGGTGGGTTTTGGCATCCATTCGGGGTAGAGCGAAGGGCTTGTCGGACGGCACGGCGCCGCTATCGGGGCGACTGTCACTGGGGTTTTCATGCCTGGGGCACGCCTACTCGCATATGTTCGCGCCGATTTTCTACGTGGCGGCTCTCACCCTCGAGAACGACCTGGGGTTGACCCATGGCGAGGTCGTCGGCCTCATTGTCCTCGGCAATGTCCTGTTCGGCGTGGCCGCCCCTTTGGCCGGATGGCTGGGAGACCGGTGGAGCGCCACCGGCATGGTGGGGCTGTTTTTCATCGGCACCGGCGGCGGGATGGTCATGACGGCGCTGGCGGACAGCCCTTTTCAGATCGGGCTCTGGCTGGCCGTCACCGGCCTGTTTGCCTCCATCTATCACCCCGTGGGCATCGCCTGGCTTGTCCGCAACGCCAAGGCGCGGGGCAAGGCGCTCGGAATCAACGGCGTGTTCGGCGGCATCGGGCCGGCGGCGGCGGCCTTGATCGCGGGCACTCTCATAGAAACCTCGGGCTGGAGGGCGGCTTTTCTCGCCCCCGGCGTGGTGATCGTCGGAACCGGCGTCCTCTTTTACTGGATGATGGAGCGCGGTCTGGTGGTGGAAACCAAACAGGACGCCCGGCCGCTTCCGCCCGCGTCCCGGCGCGATACGGTTCGCGCCGTCTCGGTGCTCGCCGTCACCTTGCTGTGCACCGGATTGATATATCAGGCCACTCAGCCGGCTCTACCGAAAGTGTTCTCCGTACGTCTGGCCGATTTTCTCGGCGACGGAGTGTTCGGCGTTTCGGTGTTCGTCGCGGCGGTTTATTTCACGTCCGGCGGGCTGCAGATCCTGGCCGGCCACCTGGCCGACCGCTACCCGCTGAAGCACGTCTATCTGACCTGTTTCATCCTGCAGGTGCCCTTGCTGGTCTTGGCGTCGGCGGTCAGCGGCGCGGCCCTGGCGGTGGTCGCCGTGGTCATGGTGTCCGTCAACGTCGGCGCCCTGCCGGCGGAGAACAGCCTCGTCGCGCGCTACGCGCTCAGCAACTGGCGCGGTTTGGCGTTCGGGCTCAAGTTCATCCTGGCATTTGGAATCAGCGGATTGGGTGTCAAGCTCGAGGGCGTGCTGTATGACCAGACGGGCGGGTTCGCGTCGCTGTTCATTGTTCTCGGCGCCATCGCCGCCGTCGGCGTCGCCGCCACCGTTCTGCTTCCGTCCGAGGATAGCCTGACGCAACCGGCGGCGGCCGAGTAGGGGACCCAAGGAGGCGATTACGCGCGGCTGGCGGCGAGGCCCTTTTCCAGATCGCGGATGAGGTCGTCCACTGTCTCGATACCCACGGACAGCCGGATAACATCCGGTCCGGCTCCTGATGCGAGCTGCTGTTGCTCGGTGAGTTGGCGATGGGTGGTGGACGCCGGATGGAGAATCAGCGAGCGGGTGTCGCCGATGTTGGCGAGGTGCGAAAACAACTCCACCGCCTCGACCAGCTTGACACCCGCCTCGTATCCGTCCTTGAGGCCGAACGTGAAAACCGCGCCGGCGCCCTTGGGCAGGTACTTGCGGGCCAGCGCGTAATAGGGGCTGGATTTGAGGCCGGCGTAGGATACCCACGCCACCGCCGGGTGGCCTTCGAGAAACTCGGCTACCGCTTGGGCGTTTTGGACGTGGCGCTCCATGCGCAAAGGAAGCGTCTCGATCCCGGTAATGGTGTAGAGCGCATTGGCGGGAGACAGCGCCGGTCCGAAATCGCGCAGCGCCACGGCTCGGGCCTTGGTGGTGAAGCCGAAATCGCCGAAGGTTTCGTGAAAAATCAGCCCGTGATAGGCGGGTTCCGGGTCGATCATTCCCGGGAATTTGTCGTTTTGGCTCCAGTCGAAGCGGCCGGATTCCACCACAGCGCCGCCCAACGCCAAGCCGTGACCGCCAAGGAACTTGGTGGTGGAATGAACGACGATATCGGC
The DNA here is from genome assembly GCA_963771545.1 of uncultured Alphaproteobacteria bacterium. GTDB lineage: Bacteria > Pseudomonadota > Alphaproteobacteria > Rhodospirillales > Defluviicoccaceae > CAKZLS01. The sequence goes on along the minus strand of CAVYTX010000002.1, from coordinate 979,327 downwards.
GCCCCATTCGAACGGCCGGAACAGATATGGCGTGGGCACGGTGTTATCGACGATCAGCGGAATGCCGGCCTCGCGGGCAATCTCGGCAATGGGCTCCACGTCGACGACGATGCCGCCGGGATTGGCCAACTGTTCGAGAAAGATGGCCTTGCAGCGGGGTGTCAGTGCCTTGCGGAAATTCTCCGGATCGCGCGGATCGACGAAGTGGCAAGTCCAGCCCAGGCGCTTGAAGCTCAGCCCGAACTGGGTGATGGATCCGCCGTAGAGATTGCGCGACGCGACGAATTCGTCGCCAGGCTCCATCAGGGTGAAAAAGGTCAGAAACTGCGCCGCGTGACCGGAAGCCGCGCACACCGCCGCCCGGCCGTCCTCGAGATTGGCGATTCGCTCCTCCAGCACGGCGACGGTTGGATTGGTGAGTCGCGAATAGATGAACCCGAAGGTTTGCAGATTGAACAGGTCGGCGGCGTGATCCACATCCTCGAATACGTAGCTGGTGGTCTGGTAGATGGGAGTGTTGCGGGCGCCGGTCAGGGGATCGGGACGGGCCCCGGCGTGGATGGCGCGCGTTTCGAAGCCGAAGTCTTCGTCGGTATTGGGCGCGGTACGACGGGCGGCGTCGTTCATGGGTGCAGGACCGGCCTCTTGGCCGAAATGATGCGGGAGTTGACGCCGGACCAACCGATTTCACCGAACAACCGGCCGTATTCGATCTTGACGCAGCGGTCCATGACCACGTCCAAACCGGCGGCTCGGGCGCGTCGGGCCGCCTCGTCGTCGCGGACGTGCAACTGCATCCACACCACCTTGATTTGCAATGCGTCGGCGAGCGCGATGGCTTCGTCGATAACGGCGCCGGCGGCCGCGCTATTGCGGAAAATGTCCACCATGTCGACGGGGCCGAGAGCGTCGGCAAGCCGGGCATGCACCGGCTCACCCAGAATGGCTCGTCCAGCCTCTTTCGGATTGACCGGAATAACGCGGTAGCCCTTGCCTTGGAGATACTTCATGGCGAAGTTCGAGGGCCGAATCCAGTTCGGCGACGCGCCGACCATGGCGATGGTTCGGCAGTCACGGAGAATACGGCGAAGATCCGCGTTTTCGTAATGCAATTCGTCCACGGACGCGGTCATCGGCCCATCCGTCATCGACCTTTCCAGGGGGGCGGGGGCTGTTTGTTGATGAAGGAATCAATTCCGGATTCGGCATCGTTGGTCAGCATGTTGCAGGTCATCGTCTCGCTTGCAAGCTCGTATGCAACCTGCATTCCAGCCTCCAACTGCTTGTAAAACAGTTGTTTGCCAAGAGCAACTGCGGCGGAAGACTTGCCGGCGATCTTTTCGGCGAGCCCGGCGACCGTTTCATCCAGATCGTCGCGGGGAACCACCTTGTTAACCAAACCATAGGCCAGCGCCGTCTCCGCATCGATGAAATCGCCGGTGAGCAGCATTTCCATCGCCTGCTTTCTCGGCATGTTGCGGGTCAGCGCCACCATCGGGGTGGAGCAGAACAGGCCGAGGTTCACGCCGGAAACGGCGAAGCGCGCCTGCTCCACGGCGACGGCAAGGTCGCAGGTGGCGACCAGTTGGCAGCCGGCGGCGGTGGCCACGCCGTGGACTCGGGCGATCACCGGCTGCGGAAGCCGGGTAATGGCGAGCATGACCCGGCCACACTGCTCGAACAGCGCCTTATAGGATTGACGGCCCGGACTGGCCCGCATTTCCTGGAGATCGTGACCGGCGCAGAATGCCTTGCCATTGCCTTCCAGGATGACAACGCGCACCGACGTGTCGACGGAAAGGGCTTCGAATTCGCTTTCCAGGGCGGACAGCAAGGCCACCGAAAGGGCGTTGAATTTGTCCGGCCTGTTGAGTGTGAGGGTGGCTCTTCCATCCTCGTCGCGGCGGAGAAGAACGGGCGCCTCGGTTGCGGTGGCGGGTGCGGTCATGGAAATGGCTTTCGAAATACGGTTTGATGTTTGATCCCGGCTCGGTAGAGCCAATGTTCAAGAATCGCGGCGCCCGGCGCAAGAGGATTGATGATTTTATGCGCCAGCGTCGCGAAGAGCGTTGTAACGTTGACGTTTACGTAAACGTTAAATACCTTCGGCGTCAACGAACGAGTGGAGGAGTGCAGGGGTGCCGGCCATTTCCGTCGCGGAATTCAACGAAATTATTCAAGCCGATCTGCGGTGGGCGTTCGACATGGGCATGCACGCCGATGTGATCGGAGAGGGAACGGCCGTGCTGCGGCTACCTTACCGCGCGAGCATGCTGAGGCCGGGCGGCGTAATTTCCGGTCCGATGATGATGGCTTTGGCGGACGCCTGCATGTTCGCGGTCGCCTTGTCCGTGATCGGGCAGGTCAAACTCGCGGTCACCACCAGCTTCAATATCAATTTCCTCCATCGCGCGAGTCCGGGCGATTTGCTGGCGGAAGGACGGATTCTCAAGCTGGGTAAACGGCTGGTGGTCGCCGAAGTTACGGTACACAGCGAAGGCCACGACCGTCCCGTGGCTCATGCCACGGGCACCTATTCGATACCCCCGCTGTAGCGATTGGTCTTATGGCAATGAAGACTCAGCCGCCCGTGGAGGGGCGTTTTGCTCCGGGGCCCTTGCTGAACGCTTCGTTGGCTTTGTCAACGTCTTCGCGTTTGCTCTCCATGAACGGCGCGTAAAGTTTGTCGCGCCCGAGGATGTGCGCGGTCAACCAGTTCTTCAGGAATGCGAGAACCTCGCGTTCGTGGATGGAGTTTGGGTTGCGTTCGTACCGGTTGCGGATGTCCGCCACCTGCGCCTTCAGGGTGCCGTGGGTGCGCACGTGGGCGTCGAGATCCGGGTAGTTCGCGGCCTTCATCAAGGCTTCTTCGCGATCGAAATGATATCCGGTGTAGTCCAGCAATTCGCCGAGAACACGTTTGACCGTCCCCTGGGGCTCCTTGGTCTTGATCGCGTCGTCGAGTTTGTTGATCATATCGATCAAGATCTTGTGATCCGCGTCGATGGTTTGGGTCCCGACGCTGAGTTCTTCGGTCCAGTTGATGATAGGCATTGCGGTATGTTCCAGGGGCTTAAAGAAATTGAATTATCGAGAGAACTGATTCACGCCGCGCGTGAATGCAGGTTGAGTCCCGGGCACAGAAAACCATGAAACTACGCAAGAAACAACCACGCGGATCGGAATGCGCCGGCTCCGGTCGCGGGTCCTGCCGGAGCGCCGATTGCGTACCCCGTCCGGAGGCGCAACACCGGGTCGATGCCTGGTCGTTGACTTGTGAGGATTGTATGGCATACTCCGCCGCTTCTCGCGAGCGCCGGACAGCGTTCGTCGACCTTTTCGCTTAACTGAGAATTACGCACTATTAGGACGCCAGATGCGAACCTACTCGGCAAAACCGGCGGACGTGGAGAGAAAGTGGTATGTGGTCGACGCCGAGGGCGTCGTTCTCGGCCGGCTTGCAAGCATTGTCGCCGCGCGGCTGCGCGGCAAACATCGCCCTCTCTACACACCGCACATCGATTGTGGCGACAACATCATCGTGATCAACGCGGAGAAGGTGCGGCTGACCGGCCGCAAGCGCGAGGACAAGGTGTTTTATTGGCATACGGGCTATCCGGGCGGAATCAAGAAACGAACCATGGGCCAGACCTTGGACGGCAAGCATCCGGAGCGCGCGGTCTTGAAAGCGGTGGAACGGATGGTTCCGCGCTCGCCGCTAGGACGCCAGCAAATGCGTAAACTGCGTGTATACAAAGGCCCCGAGCATCCGCACGAGGCGCAAGCGCCCGAATCGCTCGACGTGGCGGCCATGAATCCCAAAAACAAGAGATAGATATAGATCAAGCGATGTCTGAAGAAACCAAGACCTTGGAGGATCTCAAGGACGTCACCGGACTCGGTTCCGCGCCGGACGTCGTGGAGAGCGTATACACCGAGCCTCGGATCGACGCCATGGGGCGCACCTACGCAACCGGTAAGCGCAAGGATGCGGTCGCCCGCGTCTGGCTGAAGCGCGGGAACGGCAAGATCACGGTCAACGGGCGAGAGGTAGAAACGTTTTTTGCCCGGCCGACCCTGAGGATGATCATCAACCAGCCATTTCAAACCGCCGAACGCACCGCTCAGTACGATGTGGTGTGCACGGTGAAGGGCGGAGGGCTGTCCGGACAAGCCGGCGCGGTGCGTCATGGCATCAGCTGGGCGTTGACATTCTACGAGCCAGCCCTGCGAGGCGTGCTCAAGAAGGGCGGGTTCCTGACGCGCGATTCCCGCGTGGTCGAACGCAAGAAGTACGGCAAACCCAAGGCCCGACGAAGCTTCCAGTTCTCCAAACGGTAGGGTCGCCGATCCTAGTCCTCCGACGCGCTCCGCGAGCCATCGCGGGGTTGCGCCTTTGGTTCGGGAACTGACGCCATGACTTCAAGAGAAACAACCCAGGTACGCGTGGCCATCATCGGCGCGAGCGGATACACCGGCGCCGAACTGGTGCGGCTGCTGGTGCGCCATTCGCTAGTGAAAATCGTCGCCATGACCGCCGACCGCAAGGCCGGATGGACCCTGGGGAGCGTGTTTCCGCATTTGGCCGCGGTGGAACGGGACGCCAAGCTTCCGGAGTTGACCGCCATCGACGCCATCGATTGGCACGGTATCGACGTCGCGTTCTGCGGGTTGCCGCATGGAACCACGCAGGAGGTTGTCGCGGCCATGCCGTCGCACGTGAAGGTCATGGATCTGTCCGCGGATTTCCGGCTTCGGGACATCGCCGCCTATGCCGAGTGGTACGGCGAGTCGCACAAGGCGCCGCACTTGCAGGCGGAAGCGGTCTATGGCCTGACCGAACTGGCCCGCGAGCGGATCGCCAAGGCGCGCCTCGTGGCGTGCCCGGGATGCTATCCCACCTCGTGCCTGTTGCCGCTTGTGCCGTTGCTCGAGGCGGGCGTCATCGAAGCCGAGGACATCATCATCGACGCCAAATCGGGGGTCAGCGGCGCCGGCCGGGCCGCCAAGGAAGCCACTTTGTTCGCGGAGGTATCCGAGGGCGTGCACGCCTACGGGGTGGCGTCTCACCGTCACGCCCCCGAGATCGAACAAGAGCTCTCAAGGGCGGCCGGACACGCGGTCACCGCCAATTTCACGCCGCACCTGATGCCCATGAACCGGGGCATTCTCTCCAGCATTTACGTGCGGCTGGCCGACGGCGTCACCGCCGATGACGCTCGGTCGGCCCTGACTCGGCGGTATGACGGCGAACCGTTCGTGCACGTTGTGGAAGCGGGCCTGGCGCCCGCCACCCGCCACGTCCGGGGCTCCAACAACTGCTTGATCGGGGTGTTCGCCGACCGAGTGCCCGGACGCGCGATCGTGCTGTCGGTCATCGACAACCTCGTCAAGGGAGCATCGGGGCAGGCGGTTCAGAATATGAACGTGATCCGCGGATTTCCGGAAACGACCGGTCTGCAACAGCAAGCGCTGTTCCCGTAAAATCCAACTACCGTACGGCGGATACGTCGAGCAGGGCGCCGGTAACGTACGATGAAGCGTTGCCAAGAAGCCAGAGGATAGCCTCCGCCACTTCTGCGGCCTTTCCTGCACGCCCCAGGGCCGTTCCGCCGCCAAGCCGGGCGGCGCGGTCGGGCTGTCCGCCTCTGGCATGGATATCGGTGTCGATCAGGCCGGGGCGAACCGCGTTGACCCGCACGCCTTCCGGCCCCAGTTCCTTGGCGAGCCCAATGGTCAGGGTATCGACGGCCCCTTTGGATCCGGCGTAGTCGACGTACTCGAACGGCGCTCCCAGCCGGGCGGCGGCCGACGACACATTGACGATGGCGCCGCCCTTGCCGTTATGCGCCTTCGATAAATATCGAGCGGCCTCGCGCGCGCACAAATAGGCGCCATAGACATTGACGTCGAAAATGCGTTTCAGCCGGTCCGCGCCCATTGCGGCGAGCGGGAGGGGCGGAGCGACGATGCCAGCGTTGTTGACGAACCCGTCGAGCGCGTCGAAGGCGTTCTCGGCGGTCTGAAACATGGCGAGAACGTCGGCTTCCACCGAGACGTCTCCCCGGATGGAGACGGCGCGGCCGCCGGCGGCTTCGACCTCGGCGACCGTCCGCTCGGCGGCGGCGGAGTCGCCGACAAAGTTGACGCCGACGGACCAGCCTCTCGCCCCCGCCAAATTGGCGGTTGCCCGGCCGATCCCACGGCTCGCGCCGGTAATTAGAATTGCCTTTTTCATTTCAGGGTCCCGCCACATCTGTGTTCACGCGCGTCGCTACACGTCGATCTCATCCACGAACCGCGCATGCTCCTGGATATAGGCGAAACGCAGCTCCGGCTTGCGGCCCATGAGGGTCTCCACCAGTTTTGCCGTGGCCTCGGCTTCGGCGGGTTCCGGCGGCTGGGCGCCCTCGGCGAGGGTCACCCGCAGAAGCGTGCGGGTCGCGGGGTCCATGGCCGTGGCGCGAAGCTGCTGCGGCGGCATTTCGCCCAGTCCCTTGAACCGGCTGATATCCACTTTTCCGTTGCCCTTGAACTCCTGGGCCAGGAGTTCGTCCTTGTGGGCGTCGTCTCGGGCATAGAAAGTGGCGGTTCCGCGCGAGAGACGGTACAGCGGCGGCGCCGCGAGAAAAAGATGCCCTTTTTCAATAAGTTTCGGCATTTTTCTGAAAAAGAACGTCATCAACAGGGAAGCGATGTGGGCGCCGTCCACGTCGGCGTCGGTCATGATGATGATCTTTTCGTACCGGAGCGCCGCGAGATCGAAGCCGCTGCCGAGCCCGCAGCCCAAGGCCTCGGTCAGGTTGCTGAGTTCCTGATTGCCGCGCTGCTTATCGGCCGAGGCGCTGGCAACATTGAGAATCTTGCCTCGGAGCGGCAGGATCGCTTGGGTTTTCCGGTCGCGGGCCTGCTTGGCCGACCCGCCGGCGGAATCGCCCTCGACGATGAAAAGCTCGGTGCCGGCGGCGGTTGTATTGCTGCAATCGGTGAGCTTGCCGGGCAGGCGCAGCTTGCGGGTCGCGGATTTACGGCTGGTTTGCTTGTCTTGACGGCGGCGCAGCCTCGTGTCGGCCCGTTCGGCGATGGCGTCGAGCAGCGACTTGGCCATGTCCGGCGCGCCGGAGAGCCAGTGGTCGAAGTGGTCGCGAACGCTGGTTTCGACGATTCGGGCGGCATCGGTGTTGGTCAGCTTCTCCTTGGTCTGGCCCTGGAACTGGGGCTCCGGAATAAACAGCGAAAGCATGATACACGCTCCGCTGACGACGTCCTCCGGCGTGATCTTGGATGCGGCCTTGTTGTTGATCAGCTCCCCATAGCCCTTGAGACCCTTTGTCAACGCCGAGCGCAACCCCGCCTCATGGGTTCCGCCCTCCGGGGTTGGAACCGTGTTGCAATAGGACCGAAAGAAAGCCTCCTCGTCCTCCGGCCAGGCCACCGCCCATTCCACCTTGCCGACCCCGTCGCTGGTATCGGTCTGGCCCGCGAACGGCGTCGGGGTCAGGGTGGGGCGCTGATCCAGGGTCGAGACGAGAAAGTCGTGAAGGCCACCTGGAAATCGCAGGACGGCCGTCGCCGGCGTCGCGTCGGTTTCCGTTATCAGCGCCGGATCGCAGGTCCAGCGGATCTCCACATTGCGGAACAGGTAAGCCTTCGAGCGCGCCATTCGATAGAGAGACGCCGGGCGGAAATTCGCCTTCGCGCCGAAGATGTCCGGATCGGGGTGGAAAGACACGGTCGTGCCCCGCCGGTTGTTTACCTGTCCTTGGCTTTCCAAGGGGCCGCTTGGTGTTCCGCGCGAATAAGACTGGGTCCAGAGGGTACGGTCGCGGGCCACCTCGATGGTCAAGCTGTCCGAGAGCGCGTTGACCACCGAAACGCCGACGCCGTGAAGGCCGCCCGACGTGTGATAAACCTTGTTGCTGAACTTGCCGCCCGAATGCAGGGTGGTGAGGATCACCTCCAACGCCGACTTGTTCTTGAACTTGGGGTGCTGATCCACGGGGACGCCGCGGCCGTTGTCCCGTACCGTCACGGTGTTATCCGCCGCCAACTCCAGCTCGATCCGATTGGCGTGGCCGGCGACCGCCTCGTCCATGGCGTTGTCCAACAGCTCGGCCACCAGATGATGCAGCGCGCGGTCGTCGGTGCCGCCGATATACATGGCGGGCCGCCGGCGGACGGGCTCCAAGCCCTCCAGAACCTCGATGTCCTTGGCGGTATAGCCGCGTTCCGGGTCTTGATCCCGCGCCCGCGGTTGCGGCTTCGGTTGGGACCTGGGCTTTGCCTGGGCCCGCGCTTTTTCCGAAGCCGTCGTGAGACGGGAGAACAAATCGTCCATGGTTCATCCGAGGCAGTTAAATACGCACCATACTGTATCACAATACCTGGTCGCGCCAATATATTGTGTGCGCTGCGATGGCCGAGGAGAGGGGCCGAGCAGGGCAATCGCATTTCAGAACTGTTCGAGGAGTGACGTGAGATAGGCGTTGTTCCAAGCGGCTATTTTGAACTTGGCGCGTAGCGACTCCTTTCTTGGATCTTTTCGCAAGACGTTGAGGGCCATGTGACGAAGGACGGCAAGATTCTGCGGTCCATTGTCCTTGCGGGTTCTGTCGCGGTCTTCGTTCATTTGGACATCGAGACACCAGTGCAGTCGGTTTTCCACGCCCCAGTGAGCACGAGCGACGGGATTGAAGCGCTCAGCCGTGAGGGGCTGGCTAAGCAAGTAGAAGGCGGCTTCGGTGGAGGTCTTGTCAGCGCTCTCGCGGTTCCGGGTGACTTTGGCGACAGCCTTCAGCCCCGGCCATTGATGCTGCTCTTGCAGCCAGTCGATGTGGGTCGAGACGACGGCGGTGCGGGTCTCGATCCGGCCATGATCGCCATCGACGGTGGTGTTGGTGGTGGCGGCTTCGGCTTTCGGATCGTCGAGGAAGGCCCTGACGTCGTCATGCAGCGTGCCTTGATTGCCCTTCAGCGCCATGGCGTAGTCGCCGCCCTGCTCGATGATCTGCCGAGCGATCTCACGCTGGCAGTTGAGCGCATCCACGGTCACGATCGTTCCCTTGAGGCACAGCAGTCTCAAGAGCATGGGAACGGCGGTGATCTCGTTGGACTTGGCGTCGGTGGCGATTTGCGCCAACACCAGCCGCTGATCGCAGCCCCAGGCCGAGACCATGTGCAGAGCCGACTTGCCGCTCGCCCTATCGAACGATCGCCGCACCACCTTGCCGTCGATCGCAATAACCCCACGGCAGGCCTCGGCGAAGCGCGCCATGAAGCGCTGAAAGCACGCGCCGAACTGCTCCGGATCAAGCAGCCGGAACACCCGGCTGAAGGTGTCGTGGCTCGGCGGGCCATGCTCAAGCTTGAGAAACTCCCGCAGGAACGTCTCCTTCTCGCGCGCGAAAATCGACATGTCGACCGCCGTCTGACCGCCTGACAAGACCGTGCACAGGGCGATCATCAAGATCTCCAGCAGATCGTGTCGTCCGGCATTGCCGGTCCGCGGATCCTCAAGTGCCTCAAAGCACTCCGTAAAACCTTCCACCGCCGCCTCCACCCGTGAAACCAGACCAAACACGGGTAGAATCGAGTCGCGCCAAAACCACAAGCACCTGCAAACATGTCAATCAAATTCCAAATGCGATTCCCCTGAGGGGCCGAGAGATTGCCGTTGAGGATTCGGGCAAAACAGCATAAACAGCGCCCAATTTAAAAATTTTCCGGATTTTGAAACAATGTTGGAGTTGGCCACTAGTACCGACTATCGCAGTTCCGTGCCCCATGTGACGGTCTTCCGAGGTTGTCCGGCCAGGCGCGGGACGCGCCGTGATGCTGGAGCATCACAAGCGGCCCGCAACGCCGCCGGGGGCCGCGGAAGACCGCCCGGAGGGTTGCTTTTCCCGCGCCCTCGGGGCGTCGACGGCGCTTCACGATGCTTCGGCATCGTCGGCGCACCGCCTCCTGCCGAGGACACGGGAAAAGCAATCACATGGGGCGCGGAACTGTGATAGTCGGTAGTAGGCGCAACGCTGGAGGATGAGCAAGGATGAACGTTGAAGCGGTGCTTAAGACACGGGGGACGAACGTCGTCACCGTGAGTCCCGGCGATACCGTCGTGGAGGTGGCGCGGTTGTTCGGAGAAAAGAAAAGCGGCATTGCTATCGTCTGCAACGCCGATAGCGATGTGATTGGCGTCGTGTCTCTGGGCGATATCGTTCATGCGGTCGGCGCGCGAGCGGCCGAGGCGCTGGATCAACCCGTCGAGACGATCATGACCAAGGACCCGGCGGTCTGCGCGCCCGACGACGACATCGAAAGCGCGCTCAACATTATGGAGCAACTGAGGATCCGTCACCTGCCAGTGGTCGAGAACGGAAAGCTCAAGGGTTTCGTGGAACAGCGCAACGCCCTGGAAACGCTTTACGAAGGCGCGGCGTTGGATTTCGCCCAGCTGCGGAGTTACGTCATCAAACCCGGCGGCCGGCGCTAAATCTCCGCGTCGTTAACGCGAACGTATCGCTAATTCCGGTAAGCCATACGGAATGGCGGAATCCAACTTCGTTGTAACGGAACGTAGAACACTATATAATTGTTGTATATGTTCATTGTACATTCTGTTATGATATAAAATATCGTATTTACCAAGAATCATTGTTTTTTTACGGTCGCCGGAAGATTGTGGAGGAATCGCAGTGATGCTTGAGGTGGTAACCGCCAACCGTCTTGACGACGGCGAGGTTGTTTATCTGACCAGAGAAGGACACTGGTCCCAATGGATCGGCGACGCATGCCTCGCCGAAGGCGAACAACAGACCGCCGCGTTGATGGTTACCGCGGACAAGGCGGTCGCCGCGCACATCGTTGTCGCGCCATACGCCATTGAAGTCATCGTCGAGAATGGAATGGTCCGGGCGCGCCGTTACCGCGAGCACATCCGGGCGAGCGGTCCGTCGGTCCGAACCGATCTCGGCAAACAGGCGGCACGGGGATAATCGCACATGTACAGTTACGACCAGTTTGACCAGACGATCGTCGATCAGCGGGTAAACCAGTTTCGCGATCAGGTGGCGCGCCGCTTGAGCGGTGAGCTCAGCGAGGATGAATTCAGGCCGCTCAGGCTGATGAACGGCGTATATTTGCAACTGCACGCCTACATGCTGCGGGTGGCCATTCCTTACGGAACGATGTCGTCGACGCAGTTGCGCCGGCTCGCCCATGTCGCGCGGCGTTACGACAAGGGGTACGGACACTTCACCACCCGCCAGAACATCCAATACAATTGGCCGGCCCTGAAGGACGTTCCGGACATCCTCATGGACCTGGCCGAAGTGCAGATGCATGGCTTTCAGACCAGCGGCAATTGCATCCGCAATGTGACCGCCGATCAGTACGCGGGCGTCGCGGCCGACGAAATCGAGGATCCGCGCATCTACGGCGAGATCATCCGCCAGTGGTCCACCCTGCATCCCGAGTTCTCGTTCCTGCCGCGCAAGTTCAAGATCGCGGTCACCAGCTCGCCCAACGATCGCGCCGCCGTCAAGGTTCACGACATCGGCCTGAGAATGCTGCTGAACGACGCCGGCGAGCCCGGATTCGAGGTCATGGTGGGCGGCGGACAGGGACGGACTCCGATGATCGCCAAGACCATCCGCGCGTTCCTGCCGAAGGAGCACCTGCTCTCCTACCTGGAGGCCATTCTTCGCGTCTACAATATGTTCGGCCGGCGCGACAACATGTTCAAGGCGCGCATCAAGATCCTGGTGCACGAGATCGGCGCGGACGAGTTTGCCGCCCGGGTCGAGGAGGAATGGGCTCAGATGAAGGGCACCTCCGTGGACCTGCCCGAGGAAGAGGAACACCGCATCCGCGCTCACTTCGCGCCGCCGCTGCTTGAGGTGCTCCCCACCTACACACCGGAATTCGAGGACCGCAAGCGCGAGAATGTGGATTTCGCGCGCTGGACGAAAGCCAATCTGTTCCCGCACAAGACCCCGGGACACGCCATCGTCAATCTATCGCTGAAACCGGTGGGCGGCGTGCCGGGCGACGCCACCGCCGCACAGATGGATGCGGTTGCCCATCTGGCCGATCGTTATAGCCACGGCGAAATCCGCGTCACCCATGAACAAAATCTGGTCCTGCCGCACGTCCGGCAATCGGATCTGTACGCCTTGTGGCGGTCCCTCGATGCGTTGGGCTTTGCCACCCCCAACATCGGCTTGATCACCGACATCATCGCGTGTCCAGGACTGGACTATTGCAGCCTGGCCAACACCCGGTCCATTCCCGTCGCCCAGCGGATCACCGAGCGGTTCCACGATATCGCCCAGGTGCACGACCTCGGCGAACTTAGGATCAAGATCTCGGGGTGCATCAATGCCTGTGGCCATCATCATGTGGGCCACATCGGAATTCTGGGCGTCGACAAGAAAGGCGAGGAATTTTACCAGATCACCCTCGGCGGCGACGCCACCGAAAACGCCGCGGTCGGTAAGATCGTCGGACCCGCGTTCTCCTACGACGACGTCGTCGACGCCGTGGAAACCATCGTCAATACGTACGTTGAGAAGCGCGAGGACGGGGAACGGTTCCTCGATACCTATGCGCGTCTCGGCCTCGAACCCTTCAAGGAGAAGCTCTATGGCGCTCATTAAGGATGGCCAGCCGGCCCAGGATCCCTGGATCGCGGTGCCCGACGACGCCGATCTGCCGTCGAGCGGCCCGGTGATCGTCTCGCTAACGCGTTGGCGGGCCGACCGCGAGGCCGTATCATCGCGGGGCGAGCCCATCGGGGTTCGGCTGGCGAGCCATGATGCGGCCTCGGACATCGCCGCCGATCTGGATCGTATCGCCCTGGTGGCGGTTGAGTTTCCCACGTTTCGCGATGGCCGCGCCTATTCGACGGCGCGGCTGCTGCGCGAACGGCACGGGTTCAAGGGCGAGCTCCGGGCCGTCGGCGACGTGCTGCGCGATCAGCTTCTGTTCATGACCCGGTGCGGGTTCGACTCCTTCGAAATCCCGTCGGACGACGCCGTCGAGTCCTGGCGCAAGGCCATGGAGGAGTTCTCGTTCTGGTATCAGCCGGCGACCGACGGCCGGGTTCCGGTGACGATGCTTCGCCATATGCGGAGGGCGGCGGAATGACCACCATGCGTTCCGCAACGGAAACGACGGAAAACGAGCACGCCATCGTCGCCGAAGCCGAGATCACGGCCCGGTTGCTCACCGAGCGTTACCGCGGCGCCGATACGCGCCAGCTGGTGGCGGCGATGATCGGCGAGGAGTTTCCCGGCCGCATCGCCCTGGTGTCGTCGTTTGGCGCCGAAGCGGCCGTCCTGCTGCACATGATCTCGGATATCGATCCCGCGACGCCCGTGGTGTTCGTCAATTCGGGCAAGCTGTTCGGCGAAACGCTGCGTTATCGCGACCAACTGGTGGAGCGGCTGGGGCTGAGGGACGTCCGCACGGTGGGCCCGGAATCCGGCCGTGTCGAGCAGGTGGATCCGGACGGCGTGCTCTGGTACGGCAACCCCAACATGTGCTGCTACATCCGCAAGGTGGAGCCACTGCAACGCGCGCTCGAAGGCTTCGATGCTTGGATCACCGGGCGCAAGGGGTTTCAAAGCGCAGAACGCGAAGGCCTGCCGGTCATCGAAGCGGGGGATGACGGCCGGATCAAGGTCAACCCGTTGGCCGGCTGGAAAAAGGAGGCGCTGGACACGTACTTCGCGGACCACGATCTGCCGCGGCATCCGTTGGAAGCGGACGGGTTCCTGTCCATCGGCTGCATGCCGTGCACCGATCGGGTGGCGCCGGGCGAGGACGCCCGGGCCGGCCGTTGGCGCGGAAAATCAAAAACCGAGTGCGGCATTCACCTGCCGCCGTCGAACTGGAAAGTGATGGGCATCGACTGACGCCTGATCGATGCGCCAAAGACAAAGGGGCTTCGCCGTCGGATGAAGCCCCTTTTTGCTTGTAAATGAGAGAGTTAGGAGGAGTAGTACATCTGGAACTCGACCGGGTGAGGGGTGTGCTCGATGTTGTAAACCTCTTCCCACTTCAGGGTGATGTAGCCGTCGATCAGGTCGTCGGTGAACACGTCGCCCTTTTTCAGAAACTCGCGGTCGGCGCTAAGACTGTCGAGGGCTTCACGCAGCGAGCCGCAAACCGTCGGCACGCCGGCGAGTTCCTCGGGCGGCAGATCGTATAGATTCTTGTCCATGGCGTCGCCGGGGTGGATCTTGTTCTGAATGCCGTCGAGGCCGGCCATCAGCATGGCGGCGAAGCCCAGGTACGGATTGGCCGTGGCATCCGGGAACCGGACTTCCACCCGCTTGCCCTTGGGGTTGGAGGAGAATGGGATGCGGCAGGACGCCGAACGGTTGCGCGCCGAATAGGCGAGCAGAACCGGCGCCTCGAAGCCCGGGATCAACCGCTTGTAGCTATTGGTGGACGGATTGGTGAACGCGTTGATGGCCTTGGCGTGCTTGATGATGCCGCCGATATAGAATAACGCCGTGTCCGAGAGGTCCGCATAGCCGGACCCGGCGAACAGAGGTTTGCCGTCCTTCCAAATGGACTGGTGGGTGTGCATGCCCGATCCATTGTCACCGGCGACCGGTTTCGGCATGAATGTGGCCGATTTTCCATACGTGTGCGCGACCATGTGTGTGCAATACTTGTAGATCTGCACGTTGTCGGCCGTCCGCACCAGGGTATCGAAGGTCATGCCGAGTTCATGCTGGCTCGGGGCCACCTCGTGATGGTGCTTGTCCATGGTCAAGCCCATGTCCCGCATGGTCGTGACCATTTCGGCCCGCAAGTCCTGCGCCGAATCCACCGGCGGCACCGGGAAATAGCCGCCCTTGATCGGGGGCCGGTGACCGGCGTTGCCCTCCGGCAGAATGCGCCCGGTGACATAGGGGCCTTCGTCGGACGAGAACTCGTAGAAACAGTTGTTCATCTGGACGGCGAACCGAACGTCGTCGAACACGAAGAATTCGGGCTCGGCGCCAAGATAGGCGGTGTCGCCGATGCCCGTCGACCCGAGGTAGGCTTCGGCCTTCTTGGCCACGGACCTGGGGTCGCGCTGGTAGGGTTGGCCGGTGGACGGTTCGACCACGTCGCAGAACAGGATCAACTCCGCTTGCGCCGAGAACGGATCCATCACCGCCGTCGTGGCGTCCGGAATCAACGCCATGTCGGATTCGTTGATGGCTTTCCAGCCGGCGATCGACGATCCGTCGAACATGATGCCGTCGGCGAAGGCGTCGTCGTCCACGAAGTCGGACGTCATGGTCAAATGCTGCCATTTGCCGCGCGGGTCGGTGAAGCGCAGATCGATGTAATTGATCTCGTTTTCCTTCACCACCTGGAGCACGTCGGCGGGCGTCTTACAATTCATAGCCATAGTTCGGAGTCCCTTTGATCCTCGATTGACTGCGGTCACGCTGGACCGCGTGGCCGTTCTTGGCGGCCTCGACGAGGCCTTGTTGCTGGCGAGAGGCCGCTAAATAGCCTCGGAGCCACGTTCGCCGGTCCGCACGCGGATGGCTTCTTCCACCGTGGAGACGAAGATCTTGCCGTCGCCGATGCGGCCGGTTCGCGCGGCCTGCAAGATGGAATCGATGGCCTGCTCCACAAGGTCGTCGTCGATTATCAGTTCGATCTTCACCTTGGGCAGGAAGTCGACGACATACTCGGCGCCGCGGTACAATTCCGTATGACCTTTCTGACGGCCGAAACCTTTGGCCTCAAGGACAGTGATCCCCTGCAAACCGAGTTCATGCAGGGCTTCCTTTACGTCATCAAGCTTGAACGGCTTAATGATAGCTTCAATTTTTTTCATGAACGAAAGCCTCTTCGTTTGGCTGATCCGGGTTGGGCCAGTCGTTCACCATCATCCTGACAGCGACAGGTCGGCACACTCTGGGTAGCCAATAAGCACATCCCGTGCCAATCGATTGACGGAGCGGACTATGCGCGGATTCTTGTCAATTGCAAGGGCGAGCGCGCGTTTTGCGCACAGAAAAATCGACCGTGATGATCAAAAAAAGGGCGCTTGCCTATTTCATAAGCAGTTTCACGATTCGCCACTGTATCAGCCGCGATCAAGGCATTTTCGGTTTGCCCGGCCCGTTGTTTCGGCCCCCCGTTTCGGCTAGTGGTCTGGAGCGATTCAGGCCACGAGGAGAATTTGATCATGAAACCGCCCAACGCGATCCTCTCCGGTTACGGCACCACCATCTTCACGGTCATGAGCGCTCTGGCCGCCGAGCATCGCGCCATCAACCTCGGGCAAGGGTTCCCGGACGAGGAGGGACCGGAGGATATTCGCAAGGCCGCCGCCGATGCGCTGATGGAAGGGCCCAATCAGTATCCTCCCATGCTGGGAATCCCGAATCTGCGCGAGGCGGTCGCCGCCCACAATCGCCGCTTTTATGGCCTGGATGTGGATTGGCGGACCGAGGTTATGGTGACGTCGGGCGCCACCGAGGCGCTGGCCGACGGATTTCTGGGCCTCATCGAACCCGGCGACGAAGTCATTCTGATCGAGCCGCTGTACGATTCCTACCTGCCCATGGTGCGGCGCGCGGGCGGCGTGCCGAAACTGGTGCGCATGGAGCCGCCGGAGTGGGCGTTGCCCCGCGCCGAGTTGGAAGCCGCGTGTTCCGCCAGGACCAAGCTGATCGTCGTCAACTCGCCCCACAATCCGTCGGGCAAGGTCTTTGACCGCGAGGAGCTGGTGTTCATCGCCGAGTTGGTGGAGGCGTACGACGCCTATGCGCTGTGCGACGAGGTTTACGAGCATCTGGTGTTCGATGGCCTCGACCACGTGCCGCTGATGACCCTTCCGGGCATGCGCGACCGCTGCCTGCGAATCGGCTCGGCGGGAAAGACGTTCTCCGCCACCGGTTGGAAAGTGGGCTACGTGACCGCCGCGCCGGCGTTTCTGGCCGCCGCCGCCAAGGCTCATCAGTTCGTCACCTTCACCACGCCGCCGAACCTGCAAACGGCGGCGGCGTATGGATTGCGTAAACCGGACGACTATTTTCGTGGGCTGGCGACGTCTCAACAGGGCAAGCGCGACCGCCTGGGGGCGGGGTTGAAGGCCGCGGGCTTCGAGGTGCTGGACAGCCGGGGCACGTATTTCCTCACCGTCGACATCCGATCCGTCGGCTTCGACGGTACCGACGAGGCGTTCTGCCGCCACATCACCAGCGAGGCCGGTGTCGCCGCGGTGCCGGTCAGCGCCTTCTATCAGGACACCGATGTCAACCACTTCGCGCGGTTCTGCTTTTGCAAGCGCGACGCGGTGCTGGACGAGGCCGTCGAACGGCTCAAACACCATTTCGGCCGCGCTTGACGGTCTCCGAGGCGCGGTTTACATCAAGGGTACGGTGGCGGGAGTAGCTCAGTTGGTTAGAGCACCTGGTTGTGGTCCAGGGGGTCGTGGGTTCAATTCCCATCTCTCGCCCCAGTTTTCCAAATGATCGAACCGTTCGCCGCCAGGCATTGCTGCTTCGCCATGCGTCCGGAGAATGGCACCTGCCCATTGCCGGGGAAGAGTACTCAGTCTTCCGTGGCCGCCAGTTTCGGAAGCGGATCATGACCCTTGCGGCGCCTTGCGCGGCCGACGGCCCGCTGTCCGCGCAGGGTCACCAAGGCAACGGTCAGCCAACCCGCGTGGAAGAGGGCCCCCGCTAATAGGACAATTTGTCCAGGCACGGGGCCGATTGCCGCGCGCCCCCAGAGGTCATCCAGGGTTGCCAATGGGGTCGGATGAATGAACAACTTTCCGACGTAACTCACCACCTGAATGACGAAGATCCATCGTCGGCGAGCGCGTCGTTCCAGCCGTTCGCGGTCCGCAACCCCAGGCCCTTCAGGATCGGGCCGAAAAAACTGGTCTCCATCACGCGAACCCGAACGCGCCAGATGTCGAAGAAGCGGTAACGCCGCGCCTCGTAGATCAGGAACACCGTAACCAACAGGCCGACGAGCACAAGGGGAAGGGGAGAAGCATTGGCGCTGCTGAACGCCACGGACAAGGCAATTCCGGTGGTCACAACGGCCCAATTCGTGGTCGCGTCGAGCCGGGTGCGCCATATCTTGCTTCGATACATCTCTCCTCGGTAGAGATGAGCAATGGCGCCGATTTCGGCGGGTCCAAAACGAGCGTCGGCGCTGCTGGCTTCCATGGTCACGGCGTTTCCTTTCCGCAATCATACAAGGGGCGATAGAGGGCCGTACTCATGATTTCTCCACCGTGGCGCGATTAACCATGCTCGGATCCGAAAGCAAGATGGTTGCATGACCAATATCTTTTCACATACTATCTGTGGTGGGCTTCTGTGGTTCAAGTGCAATGTCCTGTTTTGATGCGGTGAACGAAACCAGAAGGAGATCAACTCCAAGTGAATGACGGCGGAAGCGAACCGAACGAGCGACCGGACGTCGACGCCGAGCGCAGAGACCCGCTTGCCTTAAACCAGCGCCAACGGCGCATTCTCGAACTCGTCCCTCGGCAAGGTTTTGTCTCCATTGAAGCGCTTTCCAAGCACTTCGGGGTTTCCGCCCAGACCATTCGACGCGATGTCAATGAGTTGTGCGACCGGGCTTTGCTGCAACGCTTTCACGGTGGCGCCGGCCTGACGTCCAGTGTCGAGAACTTCGCGTACAACTCGCGTCAAATCATGTGTTTCGAGGAAAAGGCTCGAATAGCGCATCTCATAGCCTCCGATATTCCCGACAACGCTTCGGTGTTCATTGATATCGGAACGACCAGCGAGGAGGTCGCCAAGGCTCTCAGGGATCACGTCGGCCTTCGCGTCATTACCAATAATTTCAATGTCGCGGCGATACTGAGCGGCAACCCTTCCCGCGAAGTCATCATCACCGGAGGCCTCATCCGGCCAACCGACCTCGGTATCGTCGGTGAGGCGACGGAGGACTTTATCGACCAGTTCAAAGTCGATTTCGGCATTATCACGGTGTCCAGCATCGACGCGGACGGAACCTTGCTGGACTATGATTACCGGGAAGTACGGGCGGCACAGCGCATCATCAAGAACTCCCGCCGAGTCGTGCTCGCGGCCGACCACACCAAATTTTCGCGCAGCGCCATGGTTCGACTCGGTGACCTGTCGAGTGTCCAAGACCTCTACACCGACCAGGAACCACCGGAAAACATTACCAGGATTCTCGAGCGGTTCGACGTCAGCCTCCACATCGCGGTGGGCGAGGAGTAGCATCGCTTCGCCGATCATGTTCAATAACGTCAATCGTTCCCCATAGGTTTCAACTCTGAACTCCATTCCGGCACGCACGGATCGGTTACGCGGGCTGACCGGCGCCCCAGGTACGCAGTAGTTCCTCATAACCCATGGTCTTGCCTTGCCCTTCCTCGTCGGCAAGGGCGGGCTTTGGCGCGCCCGGCCGCTTCAGCCATTCTTCCGGATCGATCGCCGCCGCGAGCTTCGGCTCGCATCTCTTCGTCACACCCGCGGCGGCGATCCGCCCAAGCAATTCATCCTGAGCGGCGGCCAGATTGTCCATGACCACCTGGGGGTCGGCCCCGCCATGGACCGCCGCGGCGATCCGCGACCACCATAGCTGAGCGAGAGCCGGATAGTGCGGAACGTTGATGCCGGTCGGTGTCCATGCAACGCGAGCCGGGCTGCGGTAGAACTCGACCAACCCACCGAGGCGGGGCGCCGCCTCGGTCATGGCGTTGGACATTATGTCGCTTTGACGAATGGGCGTTAGACCCACCAGGGTTTTCTTGAGAGACACGGTCCTGCAGGTGGTGAACTGGGCATACAGCCAAGCGGCCTGACGACGCGGGATGGGGGTATTGGACATAAGGGTCCAGGCCCCGCAGTCCTGATAACCCAGCTTCATGCCCTCTTCCCAATAGGCTCCGTGGGGCGACGGCGCCATCCGCCATTTCGGTGTTCCGTCATCGTTCACGACGGGGAGCCCCGGCCGCAGCAAGTCGGCGGTAAACGCCGTGTACCAGAACACCTGTTGGGCGATATGACCTTGGCCCGGCACCGGGCCCGCGTCCGAAAACGTCATCTTGCGGGCTTCCGGCGGGGCGTATTTGTCCAGCCATTCAAGGTACTTGCGAAGCGCGTAAACGGCCGCCGGGCTGTTGGTGGCGCCGCCCCGGCTGACGCTGGACCCGACGGGATGGCAGTCTTCGGCCCGGATGCCCCAGTCATCCACCGGGGAACCATTGGGAAGGCCCGGGTCGCCAACGCCCGCCATGCTCAGCCACGCGTCCGTGAATCGCCAGCCGAGGGACGGATCACGCTCGCCGTAGTCCATGTGGCCGTACACGCGCTCACCGTCGATTTCTTGAACATGGTTGGTGAAGAAGTCGGCGATATCCTCGTAAGCCTTCCAGTTGAGCGGAACGCCAAGTTCATAGCCGTGCCGGTTTCGAAACTGCCCACGGAGTTCGTCGCGCTGAAACCAGTCGTGCCGGAACCAGTAAAGATTTGCGAACTGCTGATCGGGGAGTTGATAAACCTTGCCGTCCGGCCCGGTAACGAAGCTGAGACCGATGAAATCGTCGAGGTCTAGGGTCGGCAACGTGAACTTGGCGCCGTCGCCGGCGATCCAATCGCTGATCGGCACGGCGCTCTCGGCGCGGTAATGGGTGCCAATATGATCGGAATCGTTGACATAGGCGTCGTAAAGGTTGCGGCCGGATCGCATTTGCGTTTGCAGGCGCTCGACAAGCTTGCCCTCGCGGACAAGCTCATGAACGACGCTGACGTCGGTAATCTCGCGAAAAGCGCGCGCCAGAACCTTGGCCTCGTAATCGTGCGTGTTGATCGTTTCCGACACGACATAGATCTGCTGGCCGCGAAACGGGGCGGCGGCCCGCGCGAAGAACTCCATTTCCGCCATCTGTTCGTCCACCGTAAGGGTCGAGGGCTGAAATTCGACCCTTGCCCAGCGTTCGGCGGCGGACATGCGCGTGCTGTCTGTCTGGGCCCGGGCGGGAGACGGCAGCGCGGCGGCTGCGAGCCCCAGCGCGCCCGCGCCTTTCAACAATGTTCGGCGATCAAGGCTTTTCGGGTATGGATCGGTTTTGCTGAACCTGTTCATGGCGTCCTCCCCATGGATTTGTGGGTCAGGAGGCATATTCAAATTCGAAAGCTACCTTGTTTTTGTCCGTTTATGTTCGAATTCGATTGTCACATGCCGTCCCGACGTATATTTTGTTACATACCATAGCAGGTCCGGCGGCGGCTGCAAAGAGACGGCGGCTTTGGCCTTCTGTTTTTACGTGGTTCTGGCGCCGGCCGATACAAGTCGGCTGCGAAACAAAAAAAGAAGTGCAGCGCACACAATGGGAGGAGATCCAAATGGCTGAGGAATTCGTCCTTTCCATCGATCAGGGTACCACTGGCTCCACCGTTCTTATTTTCGATCATGGGGGCAGCGTACGGGGTCGCGCCTATTCGGAGTTTACCCAGCACTTTCCCCGGCCGGGTTGGGTCGAGCACGATGCCGATGAGATTTGGCGCGTGACTCTGTCGGTGATCGGTGACGCGCTGGAAAAGTCGCAGATCAGCGCCACCGATATCAACGCCATCGGCATCACCAACCAGCGGGAAACCACGGTTCTTTGGGACCGGAAGACCGGTGAGCCGGTTCACCACGCTATCGTCTGGCAGGACCGGCGGACCGCCGCCTATTGCGACGAGTTGAAGTCACGTGGCCTCGAGGAAAAGGTGCGCAAGAAAACCGGTCTGGTGATCGACGCCTACTTCTCCGGCACCAAGGTGAAATGGATGCTCGACAACGTTCCTGGGCTTCGGCAACGGGCGGAGAAGGGCGAGATCGCGTTCGGAACCATCGACTCATGGCTGGTCTGGCATCTTACGGGCGGGAAGGCGCATGTCACCGATTATTCCAACGCCTCGCGGACGCTGCTCTACAATATTTTCGAGCTCGACTGGGATGCCGAACTTCTGGACCTGATGGACATCCCGAGGGCGATCCTTCCCGAGGTCAAGCCATCGTCCTGCGTCTACGGTCATACCGACGCCGGCAAGTTCTTCGGCACGCGCGATATTCCGGTCGCGGGCATCGCCGGCGATCAGCAGGCGGCGTTGTTCGGGCAGGCCTGCTACAGCGCGGGTCTCGCCAAGAACACCTATGGAACCGGCTCGTTCGTGTTGATGAACACGGGTAACGAGGCGGTTCACAGTAAGGAAAAGCTTCTGACGACCATCGCCTGGGGTGTCGGAGACGATCCCGTCGAGTACGCCCTAGAAGGCGCCATCTTCATTACCGGCGCCGGCGTGCAGTGGCTGAGGGACGGCTTGCAAATCATCAAGAACGCGGCGGAAACGGAACCGCTTGCCCGCTCCATCAAGAGCAACGAAGGCGTATACTTCGTGCCGGCTCTTGTCGGACTCGGCGCCCCCCATTGGGATGCCTATGCGCGTGGCACGCTTCTCGGCGCGACCCGCGGCACGACCCGCGCCCATCTGGCCCGCGCGGTGCTGGAAAGCATGTGCTACCAGACCCGGGATGTGGTCGAGGCGATGGAGCGCGACTCCGGCATCTCCTTGAAAGAATTGCGCTGCGACGGCGGCGCCTCGGCGAACAGCTTCCTCATGCAGTTCCAGTCCGACATTCTCGGAGTACCGGTGGAAGTGCCGAAGGTGTCCGAAACGACCGCTCTGGGCGCCGCCTACCTCGCTGGGCTCGCGACGGGCTTTTGGACGAGCCGGGAGGAATTGGCGAAGAAATGGCAACTCTCGCGGCGGTACGCGCCAACCATGGATGACGCGACCCGCGATGGCTTGCAAAGCCGCTGGCTGAAGGCGGTCGAGCGTGCGAAAGGCTGGGCCAGCGACGACGATTGACGGGCGGTCGAGCCGGTCGAACGGCTTCGGGAGGTCACCGCGATGCAGCAGTTGAGACAGACGAACATCGAACGGCTGAGCCAGGAGGTTTTTGACGTCCTGGTGGTCGGCGGCGGAATCAACGGCGCGGTTTCGGCGGCGGCATTGTCCGGGAAGGGGGCGAAGGTCGCGTTGATCGATCGAGGAGATTTCGCCAATTTTACCAGCCAGGAATCATCCAACCTCGCTTGGGGCGGCATCAAATATTTGGAAACATTCGATTTTGCGCTGGTCCGCAAGCTTTGCCTGTCGCGCAATCATCTCATCCGAAGTTTTCCGTCCATCGTCCAGGAAATCCGGTTCTTTACCACCATACCCCAAGGTTTTCGTCACAGCCGTTTGAAACTGTATGCGGGAACCTGGCTTTACTGGTTGTTTGGAAATGGCTTCACGCGGCCTCCCAGGCTTCTCTCCAAGGAGCAGATGAGGCGCGAGGAGCCGGTGGTCGCGGTCGACAAGGGGGTTGGCGGCTTCGAGTATTCTGACGCCTATCTTCATGACAACGACTCCCGGTTCGTATTCGGCTTCATTCGCTCGGCGATGAACAGCGGCTGCGCCGCGGCGAACTATGTCGAGTCGCTAGGAGGCGCGCGAAACGCCGAGGGCCTGTGGGTCGTCAAGGCCCGCGACGTGATCGACGGGTCGTCGTTCGAGATCCGTTCGAAAGTACTGATCAACGCGGCCGGCCCGTTCGCCGACGAGCACAACACCCTGACCGGGCAGAAGACGGAGCATCATCATGCCTTCTCCAAGGGCGTCCATCTGATCGTCGATCGCCTGACGCCAAACAAGCGCGTCCTGGCCTTCTTTGCGACCGATGGGCGGCTGTTTTTTGTCATCCCCATGGGGGCGCGAACGTGCATCGGCACCACGGATACCCCCGTCGACACGCCATACACGCAAGTCACGGACGAAGACCGGGACTTTGTTCTCGGCAACATCAATCAGCGACTCAACCTCCCAAAGCCCCTGACCAAGGACGACATCATCGCCGAGCGCTGCGGCGTGCGGCCTCTGGCCTTGAAGGGTGAGGCCGGGGGGGAGCGCGACTTCCTCCAGCTTTCGCGAAAGCACGCCGTCGACATCAATCATGCCGAAAAGCATCTCAGCATCTTTGGTGGAAAACATACCGATTGCGTCAATGTCGGCGACGAGATCAGCGACTACGTGGGACACATGGGTGTTACCATCCCGTACCCCAAGCACAAG
Source organism: uncultured Alphaproteobacteria bacterium (assembly GCA_963771545.1). Taxonomy (GTDB): domain Bacteria; phylum Pseudomonadota; class Alphaproteobacteria; order Rhodospirillales; family Defluviicoccaceae; genus CAKZLS01. The sequence goes on along the minus strand of CAVYTX010000002.1, from coordinate 955,184 downwards.
TGGTATGGCGAACCGCCCCCCAAACTTCGCGAGGAATTCGAACACCGCGCCCGGTTGATGAACCTCGACGCACTGACCGATCCCGCGTCAACGGAGAAACTGACGTCGCGCTTCTGGCGCCGGTACGGCATGGAAGCTTTCGAACTTCTTGAGCACATTCGCGCGGATCCGAGCGAGGCGGAGGTGCTGATCAAGGAAACCGAATACACCCGGTGCGAGGTCAACCTCAAGGCCCAGCGCGAGATGATCGTCAAGCTGGAGGATTTCCTGCGCAGACGCTCGAAGATCGCGCTGGTGGTCCGCCGCGAAGACATCCGTCAATCGCCGGGTCTGCTGGAGGCTTGCGAGATCATGTTCGGCGATCAGGCGCGGGCGAGGATCGACGAATACTTCGGTGATCAGGCCATTGATAAAGATCGGGAAACGCTGAAGGCCTAGGCACCCGACCGGCCGGTTGAACCGGAAGGGAGCCAGAACTCCAAGCGGGTATCACAGCGAACACGACAAGGGAGGAGCGACCATGACGCCATTTTTGGGCGAGCTTATAGGGACTGCGATTCTCATTCTTCTCGGCAACGGCGTGGTCGCCAACGTCGTTTTGGCGGGCACCAAGGGCGAGGGGGGCGGCTGGATCGTCATCACATGGGGATGGGGAATGGCGGTCTTCGTCGCCGTGTTCACCGTGGCGGCGTTTAGTGGCGCCCACATCAACCCGGCGGTCACTGTCGGGCTTGCCATCGCCGGTAAGTTCGATTGGGCAATGGTCCCGCTCTACATCATCGCTCAGTTTCTCGGAGCCTTTATCGGTTCGTTTCTGGTATGGCTGTTCTATCGTCAGCATTTCGGCCTGACCGAAGACAAGGACCTCAAGCTGGCCTGTTTTTGCACCGGGCCGGCGATTCGCGATCCCATCGCCAATGTGATCTGCGAGACCATCGGGACCTTCCTCCTGGTTTTCGCCGTTCTGTTTCTGGCCGTGTCGATCTTTGGTCTCGGTGCGCTCGATGCGCTGCCGGTTGGCTTGCTGGTGCTCGCCATCGGCCTCAGCCTCGGCGGCACGACGGGATACGCCATCAATCCGGCCCGCGATCTCGGGCCGCGCATCATGCATGCCCTGCTGCCGATGCCCGGCGGCAAGCGCGATAGCGATTGGGGCTATGCGTGGATTCCGGTGGTCGGACCGATCGTCGGCGGCGCGCTTGCGGCGGCGCTGTATCTCGCCCTTCAAGATCCAACAAACATCAACTTCCGATAGGCGGAGACCGATTGCGCGTGCCAACGTTCCTTCCCTAACCCGGGCGGGCATCTCGGGCGGGAGAGGGGAAAATCTCTCTCCCGTCCGATACTTTCTTGTTCGACGTGGTGGGACCCGGACGTTGCGTCCGCAAAGCCGCATTTTTTGGGAGAGTGAGCCGGCATGACGACACGAGTATTTCTGGTTCGGCACGGTGCGACGATGCTTTCGGCCGAGGATCGGTTCGCCGGTTCGACGAACGTCGAGCTCTCCGGGGCGCAAGCAGGCCGGCAGCTTGGCGGAGCGGTTGGCGGACGAACCCATCGCCGCGGTGTACGCGAGCCCGATGAACCGCACGGTCGAGACCGCGACCATCATCGCCGCTCCGCACGGCCTCACGCTTCGAACGGCGGACGGACTGCGCGAGATCGATCACGGACGCTGGGAAGGATTGCTTCGCTCGGAAGCCGAGGAGCGCTTTCCCGAGGAATACCTGGCCTGGGAGTCCGATCCCTTCACCTTCGCGCCTGAGGGAGGTGAGTCAGGCCTTCATGTCCTGGCCCGGGCGTTGCCGGTAATCCGCGAAATCGTGGTCAAGCACACGAACGAGACGGTCATTGCCGTTTCCCACAAGGCGACGATCCGCCTCCTCGTCTCAAGTCTGCTCGGCGTCGATGCGCGCGGCTATCGCGACCGCATGGACCAGCATCCGTGCTGCCTGAACATTGTCGATTTCAAGGACCCCGTGCGCGCCCGGCTGATGCTGTTCAACGACGTCTCGCATTACGAAGACGTCCCCGAACGCATCCTGACCGCTCACCTCTCGAAATGGTGGGATCCGCCCAAGGCGTCTTAGGGATTGGCCATGATTTCGGCTTGAAACGAGCGCCAGTAGGTGGCGGCGAGCCAGACGCCGAAAATGGCGTCGTAAACCGCGAACCAGAAAAACCCCCCTCCGGCGAACAGAAAGAAAACCACGAACACGAAGCGCAGCGCGATGACATAGAGCGCCAGGTAACGGTTGGCCTCCGGAAACAGCCGCGCCGGCAGGTACGTGCCCGTCAGGATGATCAGGAACAGTCCGCTGTAGCGAACCCAGACCGTGGACAGGGCGGGGGAGAGGCCGAGGATGTCAACGACGGTGCTGGGGAACACGAGTTCCGCCAGACCGACAAGGACGTTCAGGACAATGGCCACGGTGAGAACGCGTTTGAAGCCGGCGTAGAGATCCGTGGCCGGAGCCGCCGGCAGGGCCAAAGAGGATGTCGTCATGGCTCAAGCTCCTTCAAAACGTCAACAGATAGGCGAGCAACGCGCGCTTCAGATCGGGCGCGAGGCTGGCGCCGTAGAGATGGCCGCCGTTGCCGTTGCCCGATACCGAGGTGTCGAAGCACCAGCCGGCCTCCAGCGGTTCGCCGGGGTCGCAGGGTGGGGCGGTGAAGCCGCCGCGCTCGGGATCGAGCGTGGTCAGTCCGCGCACGAAGGTCGCGGGCCGGGCGTCGGGCAGCTCCAAAAGGTCGGCGAGGGTCGGCACCGAACCGTTGTGGAGATAGGGCGCGCGCAGCCATAGGGCGTCCAGCGGCATGTTGGCGTAGCCATCGGTCTTGCGGAAATGGCGGAAGCGGTGCTCGGGATAGTCGGCGAACAGCGACGACTGCAGCACCGGCATTTCGGGGGTGTAGCTATCGAGCCGCGTCCGGTCGGTGCCGATGGCGCCGATGGGCTCCACCTTGCCCAGATACTCGCCCTCGAACACGTAGCCGTCGTCGGTTTGGTATCCGTGACAGCCGGCGCACGCTTCCCGGTAGATCGCGGCGCCTTTTTGCACCAGCGCCGGGTCGGGGCGATAGGGGGACGGCGGCGGTTCGAAGTCCATCAGCCACTCGGCGACGCGCTCGATGGCCATGTGGTCCACGGTCTCGGGGGTTACGCCGGCGCCGATGGCGGCGCTCAGGTTGCGCTCTTTCAGCGACGAATTGTTGCCGTCCCAGTGCAGGTCCATGCCTTCGCGCGGTCCTTGCAGGAAGATCGACGGGAAATCGGTGACGCCGATGCGCTCGGCCTCCGTGAGTTCCGCCCACGACCGGCCGAACTGCAGGATCTTGTAAGGATTGAACGTGTCAACCCGGCCCGGTCCCCAGGCCGGCTGACCGGCGATCAGATCCGAAAGCGCGGCGCGGCGCGCGAGCAATCCCTCGCGGACCCGCGGCAGCACCAGATAGCGCCAGAACAGCCGGTCGAGGGGGCCGAGATCGGTTCCCGATTTTTCCATGGCTTCGAGCAGCGGGTCCGGCGCGAGCTTTTCCGAATCCGCGATATCGAGCAGGAAGGCGATGAATTTGTATAGATCGAAGCGGTTGGCCGGCATGCCCGGGACGATCTCGGTGGTCTCATCCGCCAGCCGGGTGATCTCGCCGGTGTGGCAGACGGCGCAGTTGAGCCAGGCGAGTTCCACGCCCTTGACCGTGCGGGTGGCGAGGCCAATCGGCAGGTCGCGCTGGTTGCCGTCCGCGCCGGTCTCGTACAGCAGCCCGAACGCCGTGTAGTCCGGACGGCCGTCGAATTGCTCGGGGAACAGCACCGGCAGCGCCTTCCAAAGGGCGAGGGGGAGGCCGCTTTCCGGCTCGCTGCCGATAGAGCCGTACTTGAAGTGCTCCAGCGGATCGGCGTAAAGCGGCGTCCGCTCGCCCGAAATCTTGATGACCGCCCAGAGACTGATCACCGCCATGGCGACCAAAGCCAAGGCCAGAGCCCCGCCGATCGCCAGCATCAGGCGGCGGCACAGCCGGTGGGATGCCTTATACCGTTGGGCCACGGTGACCGGCGCGTCTTTTGCCATGCCTCCGGCCTCCTATTCCGCCGCCGCTCGGTCGGCCGGCGGCTCGGGGATCCTCAGCGCCGGCTTGGTGTCGTAGATCCACATCAGTCCGTCCACCATCCGTTGCCAGTCGCCGTCGAAACGGTCGAGTTCGTAACAGCCCATGGGATTCTTCGGAGCATTCAACAGGCACTTGTTGCAGAACGTGCAGGGACGCTCCGGAAGATCCTGTCCCGACGCCCACACCCGCGGCAGATCCGGATTGGCCACCAGCGACCGCGCCATGGAAATGCCGTCGAACCAGCCATCGTTGAGATAGCGCCGCGCCAAGGCCGCGTCTTGGAACCCGCCGGTGCAGATCACCGGCAGCGACACCGCCGCCTTGATGGCCCGCGCGGCGTCGGCGCCCACGCCTTCCACCGGATAGTGCTTTTTCATGCGGAACCACAGCCAGTGGAAAATGGGCCGCAACACATGCCAGCGAAACAACAAATAGTTCCGGAATGTGTTGACGCCGCCGTAGATCATGGTGTCGTAGGTGGCGGCGATGGTGTTGAAGTCGAAATCCCCGGGCGGGTTGAGCGGGTGGGGAAACAGGCTGCCCATGGATACGTGGATGGCGTCGGCGCCGGCGGTCTCGCACCATTTGCAGACCTCGATGGAGTCGTCGAGGGTGTTGCCCTTGCCCTCCCATGGGATGACGTTGTTGTGTTCGACGGCGCTGATCTTGACCTGGAGATGGAAATCGTCACCGACCTCGGCGCGGATGGCGCGGATGATGTCGAGCAGGAACCGCGCCCGGTTGGGCAGCGAGCCTCCGTACCGGTCCTTGCGGTCGTTGATGCCGGACGACAGAAACTGGGTGATGAGGTAGCCGTTGGCGGCGTGCAACTCCACGCCGTCGAGGCCGGCGGCGCGGGCCCGGCGGGCTCCTTGGGCGAACGCGTCGATGGTGTGGGCGATCTCCGCCTCGGTCATCTCGCGGCACAGAAAGCCGTGCAGCGTCTCTTTCTTCGAGGTGGAACTCAGACAAACACGGTTCTGGTTGTGAACGCCTGGAATATCCATCTGCCGGCCGGAGTGGCTGAGCTGGAGAATATACTTGGCGCCGTGTTGGTGCACCGCCTCGCCGAGCACCGCCCAGTCGTCGATGAAGCGGTCATCGTGAATGGTGGCGTAGCCGGCGATTATCCGGCCTTCCATCAACACCGGCACGTACGACGAAATCACCGCGCCGGCGCCGCCCTGCGCGAACCGCGTTTCCCAGTTGATACGGGTCTGGGAGAGACTGCCGTCCTCGTTGTCGAACTTGCCGGAAATGTTGGACCGGAAGATGCGGTTCTTCACCGTCAGCGCCCGGAAGGAAAGCGGCTGGAACAGCGGATCGTCGGTCATGGATTGTCTTCCTCCGTAGCCCGCCGCCATACCGCCCGCAGGAAATTGGGCACCAGGCCATGGGCCGGACACTCGGACCACGCGCCAACGCGGAACGTGCCGGCGATGTCGGCCCGCTCCCCGAACGCGTCGGCGAGGCGGTAGACGATCAGGGCCCCGGGTTCGAGGGGTTTGCGCCGATGGATGGTCTGAACGGGCGCGGACACGGTCCGGAGCGCCGCCTCCGGCGGAACCAGGCATTGTTCGGCGATGGTTTCCTCGCTGGCGCGGCCGTCGCGTCCCGGGGTGCGCGCGATGGCCCGCATGCGCAGCACCGCCACCACCATGTTATGGAAGGCGATGGCGGTGGCGTGGACGGCATGGGCGTCGCCGCCGGCCCGCCTCGAGAGCAGGTGAAGCGCCCGGCTCACCCGTCCGCTGAGCGACAGCCACGCGCCGCAAAGCGGCCCCGATCGCACGAAACGATCGATGGTCCTGGCCGCCGTGTAGCTGGCCGTGTCGCCGGTATAGTCGGGCTTGAACAACCGCCCGGCGAACTGCTGGACCGAGGGGCCCACGTCCGCCGGATTGTCGGTCGCGCCCTCGCGCACCCACCGCGCGATGTCCGCCACGTCGGGGTCATCGGCCAGCGCGTCCACGGTGATCTGTTCCAGGCGCTGGGCGAGGGCTTTCTGGGCCTCGGCCCGTTCCGCGTCGCCGCGCGGGCGAAACGCCGGCAGCGCCTCGTTCTCCAGACGCAGGTGGGACACGAGCCGCCGCTGCAAGACGCGATTGTACCAGGGACCGCGTTCTCCATAGGCGCGGTCGATTCGGCTTTCGGTATCAAGTCCGTCGATGGACCGAGCGTCGTCGACGAACGTGACATCCACCAGGAACGGCACGCGGATGCTGCGTCCCATGGCTCATGCTCCCTTCCGCCAAGGAAAGAAGGCGTTCTTCACCCCGGCGAGGTTGTCCGCCAATTCCGGGAAATGGCGCAGCAGCACGTCGATCATGCCGTTGTCGGCGACCCAGCGGATGCCCACCGGCGTATAGACCTCGGGCGTGTAGTCCGAAGTGAAGAACCGGTCGCTGCTCAACCGCCGCGAGGCCATCAGAATGAAAATACGAAACGCGGTATCGGAAAACCCGAAGCCTTCGGGCCACTTCTCCGCCGCGCACCCGACCAGCAGGTCCACCTTCTCCACGTGACCATAGACGGCCTCAAGCTCCTTCGCGGCTTCCTTGTCGCCGCCGGTCAGCTGGATAAAACTGTTTGGCGCCGTCATTCGCAACAGCCTGCGGAACGCGCAATACCGGGGCACGCCGCGTTCCCGGTCGCGAAGCACGTCGACGGTCGCAAGATCGACCTTCCCCGACGCGGGCCCGTGCATGCCCAGATTGCGAAGCGTTTCCGGGAAGTTATGCAGCGTCATGAGACCCGGGTGCTCGGTGCCGAGGGAATAGAGGGCGTCGGCCAGGGACACCATGTCATACAGTTTGGGCACGTCCTCCCCCGACGCCTCGGTTAGGGATCGCGTGGCGATCGCCGCGTCGTCCCCATGGCGCCGGAAGTGAAACACGTCCGGCAACAGCGAGTGCATGCGGTAGACGGCGGTGAATTCCTCGGTCATGGCGTAGGGCGCCGTATGATGATTGGGCCCGCTTCCGACGATCCCGCCCAGCACCTCGCTTTGAACCTTCCGCCCGTATCCACGAATGAAGCGCTCGCCCAGAAGTCCCCACCAGTTCGCGCGCATGGCCATGCGCATGGTGGTGGTGTTGAGAAGGGCCGGGGTCCATTCGACGGTGTGGATCTTGGCCGTGAGAGCCGCGACGATCAGCCGCGCCTTGTTGAACAGCCAGTCGCCGTCGGCGCCGGGATATTCGAGTTTCAGGCGGTCGCAGATGACGTTGTGCTCGCGCGCGAACAACGTGTGCATGAGCGACAGGCCGATCCACCAATTGCCGTTGACGCCGGCCAGTTCCACCAGCCCGTGTTGTTTGGAATCCGAATCGGCGCCGGTGAGCGGCAGGCGCCCCTTGTCGTCGAGATGGATCTTACCGTCGGCGACGGCCTCGCCGTTGCTGGGATCGCGCCGGATTTCCGCGATCCGCGAGGTCGAACTGCCGTAAATCTGCGAGCCGTCCCACCAGTGAGTTTCGGTGTTGCGGTAGGCGGTGGGCTTGCCTTCGTCGGCCGGGCTCCGGGAAAGATCCGGACGGGTCCGGAACACGACGATGGGATCGACCGGCCAATCGTCGCCGTCCGGAAGGGGGATCTCGAATGGTTTGCGCAGCGCCTCCGGAACGTCCCGGTCGTCGGGTTGGACGCTGGAGCCGTGGCTGAACCAATCGTGAACCATGAACTGCAGCCATCCCGCGGCATGGACGTTGAGGTGGGGTACGGGCTTCAGGGCCTCGCCACGGGCCAGCAATTCGCGGCTGACGCGCCGGGGATTGGGATCGAGGACACCCGGTTCCGTCTCGCCATAGGTCTCGGAAATGGGCACGTTGCGCCCAAACCGCGCGTGTGCCTGTCCCATGCCCACTTGGGCGAGATCGTTGTGGCTGCCGTCGGCGGTGCGGTTGGCGCGAAAATCGTTGACGCCGGGATCGGGTGGCGGTGGCGGCACGCGTTGGGTGTCGAACAGATTGTGCTGGCGAAGGTCATGGCGCAGCATCACTAGATTCGTGAGAGAGATCCAGAACGGCAGCCTGTGCCAGGCGACGAACCGGTTCAGAGCTTGGAACAGTCGTGATAGCAGCCGCGTCAGCATCGCTCACCTCCCCACTGCTTGCCCGCAAGAGTAATGCCAACATTATCTGTTGCTTACAGCTGATACTGTGACCCAGTTCACACTGCTCCCGCAAGTCGAAAATCCATACCTGTTTCACGTGCATTGCTTGCTTTGTTCGCGGCGTTGCGGCACGATCCGATGCGAACGCGCAACGAAGAGGGAAACATGATCGAGGGCTGGTGGGACGGCGGACCGGGCGTGCTGCTTTTGGGGCTGGTCATCGGCATGCAACACGCGCTCGAGGCCGACCACGTGGCGGCGGTTTCCAGCATCGCCGCGCGTCAGACCTCGGTTCGCCGAATTGTCGCCCACGGCGCGGTCTGGGGCCTAGGGCACACGGTGACGCTGATGGTCGTCGCCGGCGGCGCCGTCCTCTTCGGATTGGCCGTCCCCGATTCCCTGTCCGGTTGGCTGGAGGTGCTCGTCGGAGTCATGCTGATCGGTCTTGGGGGCCATGTGGTGGTGGTCCTGGCGCGCGAGCGGATCCACTTCCATCGCCATGGTCATGGGGACGGAACCGCGCATTACCATGCCCATTCGCACAAGGGCGATGGCGCGCCGCACGACCCGCGCCGGCACGATCACACTCATCCGCGCGGCCTGCCGGTGCGGACCCTGCTAGTCGGCATGATGCACGGCATGGCCGGATCGGCGGCACTGTTGGTGCTGACGGCGGCTAGCGTTGGCTCGGCGCCACTGGGACTGGGCTACATTCTGCTGTTCGGAATCGGCTCGGTGCTTGGCATGGCGGCGCTGTCGGCGGTCATCGCGGTGCCGCTGACATGGTCGGCCCGCGCGCTCACCTGGGCAAACGGCGGCCTTCAAGGCGTCATCGGCTTCGCCACCATCGTGCTTGGCGTCGTCGTCGTCGACGAAAGCCTCGGCGTCCTCTTTGGGGGTTGAATGCCGACGGGGAGTGCCTAAGTAATGAGTTCTGGTTAACGTCGCGGAGGCACCTTGCTTCCGCCGCCGTCATCTGAGATAAGATCGTCATCACTTACGTTTTAGGATCGAGATCGTTTCTATAAACATAACGCCCGGCGCCGGCGCACCCTCGGCGCAAAATACACTTCCCGCCACCTTGCCGCCACGTGACTTCGACCGGAATTGGTCGCAAATCGCTCGGCCGTACGCCCGGCCGGAAGCCGCACGCAGCATCGCGCAGTTGGTGAACACGGTGATCCCACTGGTGGGATTGTGGGTAGCCATGATCCTGACCGTCAACCACGCCTACTGGCTGACACTGCTGTTGTCGGTGCCCGCCGCCGCGTTCACCGTGCGGCTGTTCATCATCCAGCACGATTGCGGCCATCGCTCGTTCTTTGAATCCCCGCGCCTCAACGATCTGGTGGGCGCCCTGATCGGGATTATCACCCTGACCCCGCACGAATACTGGCGCCGGGCCCACAACATCCACCACGCCACGTGCGGCAATCTGGAGAAGCGGGGGATCGGCGACATCAGCGTCCTCACGGTGGCCGAATACGTCGCCTTGCCTGCCTGGAAACGTCTGGCCTACCGCATATACCGCATGCCCGCCGTCGTTCTGGGGATCGGCCCGATCTTCGTGTTTGTCATCAAGTTCCGCCTTCCGCTGGACCTGGTCCATCGCGATCCCAAGCTGTTGGTCAGCGTCATGGGCACCAACCTCGGCATCGCCGCGATCGTGACGGCCCTCGGCCTCGGCGTCGGCTTTATCGACGCGTTGATGGTCGTGTTGCCCGTCGTCCTGCTTTCCTCCGCCGCCGGCGTCTGGTTGTTCTATGTCCAGCACCAGTTCGAAAGCACCTACTGGCAAAACCAGGACCACTGGGGCTTCCAGGAAGCCTCGGTCATGGCCAGCAGCTACTACGATCTGCCGCAACCGCTGCGCTGGTTTTCCGGCAACATCGGCATCCACCATATCCATCATCTGTGTTGCCGCATTCCCAATTATCGTCTCGGTGCCTGCCTGGCCGAGATCCCCGCGCTGAAAACCCTCAACCGCATCGGCCTTCGCGACAGCCTCGCGTGCCTCCGTCTCGCGCTCTGGGACGAAGCGGCACAGCGCCTGATCTCGTTCAGGACCCTGCGCCGGGCGCGATTGACGGCGGCGTAGGGCCCCCGAACTCCGGCGTCTTTCACGTACCGCCGTAACGCACGGCTTTCCAAAACCCGGATTGCGAGTCCGCCATGCTCCAGCTCGCCACCATTTTCCTTGCCGTCTTCGTTGCCGAGCTTGGCGACAAGACGCAATTCGCCACCTTGCTGTTCGCCACCGACGGCAAGAGCCATCCGTTTCTGGTTTTTGTCGCGGCCGCGTCCGCGCTGTGTCTATCCTCGGCGCTTGCCGTGGCGCTCGGGACCTACGGCTCCCGTCTGGTGGACGGACTGCCACTAAAGCTGTTCGCCGGTATCGGTTTCATCGCGATCGGGGCGTGGACGCTCCTTGAGCACTTCCGAAGCGCCTGAAACGCCGTTTCCCGGCGGATTTCCAACACGCGGCCGATGCATCAGCCATGGCGCGCGGTTGGCGTTTCGGATAGTGTTGCGAACGTAAAACGTGTCCTCGACGGCGCGGGACGGCGAAATCGTAAAAAAATGGATCGGGAGAGGAAACATGAAGCTTTTAGCAACGGTGGGCATGGTCGTGGTGTTGACCGCTGCGGCGGCCGCGTTCGCGGCCGCTGGCGACAAGTATAAGTCTCCAAAGGACGAATGCCTTCGGGGGGTGGAAGACGTCAGCGCGGCCTATGCGGAGAGGGACATCGGCGAGAAAGCGTCCATTCAAGTCGAGAAGCTGATCCAGATTTCCGCCCATCTCTGCGAACAGGGGAATTTCATCTACGCCAAGGAGCTCCAGGAGATGGTCCGCGGCATGCTGGCGACGGAATGACGGGCTGCCATCCATGTGCCCGGTCACACACCCTCACCCCAACCCTCTCCCGCGAGCGGGAGAGGGAGGGGCCCGCGTAGCGGGAGGGTGAGGGCATGGCTCCGCTTTTGGGCCTTGCGTTTTCTTGACGACTTGAAAAAGGCTTACGACACCATCCATACCGTGAAACGAACCACGAAGAGTTCGGACCGCGTGGCAATGAAAGGGAGGAGATCATGTTTCAGTTAAAAACGTTGGCGATCGTCGCATTGGCCGGAGTGTTGTTTACAGGCGGCGCGCGGGCCGCGGATCGTACGCCGGCGCCGGAGGGAGCCAAGGTCTACATCGTCTCGCCGACGGACGGCGCGACCGTTTCCAGTCCGGTGACCGTCGTGTTCGGGCTCAAGGGCATGGGCGTCGCGCCCGCCGGCACCGAGAAGGAAAAGACCGGCCACCATCACCTCGTCGTCGACGCGCCGCTGCCGCCAGCGGATGACCCCATTCCGGCCGATAACCAGCATATCCATTTCGGCGGCGGCCAGACCGAGTTCGTCATCGAATTGGCGCCCGGGAGTCACACGCTGCAACTGCTGCTGGGCGACCTCAACCACGTGCCCCACGACCCGGTGATCGCAAGCGAGCCGATCACCATCACGGTGAAGTGAGGGCACTATCCCAGGTCGATAAGCCCGTCGACGGAGAAATCGAGGTCGACGCCCTCGACCGTGACCCGGGCGTTGGCCTTGATCTTGCCGCTTTCCGGTATGGCGCCGGCGGCCAGCGCGTCGCGGACGGCCTTTTCAATTTCGCGCTGGGAGGTAACGCCCAGGGTCTTGAGGAACTTGCGCACGCTCATGTTGAAGACGTCTTCGTTCATGGCTTTCTCCACTCCGACGATTATTCTTGGTTACGCCGTTACGGCGATCGGCAGATTGACTAGCAGATTTTGCGGTTTAAGGCGAAGGCGGTTGTCCGGTGTCATCGCCATGCCCAGATACACCGGCCGATCCGCCATATCGGCCAGCAGCGCGGTGGGCTCCTTGAACTCGAGGCGAAACAGCGCCAAGATCCGGGCGAATCGGTCCCCGTCGACCGCACGCCCCTCGTAAAGGTCGTTGAGGATGGCCGTGGATTCCGCGTCCAAGCCCACGTGCCAGCGCCAGCGTTCGTCGCGGATGGACGCCACCGGCTGAATGGAGACGCGCACACCCAAAAAGTGATTCACCCAAGATTCCAGCACCCGCGCCAGTGCGTCCTGGCCGAAGCTCTGAATGTTCACATTGAACACCGTGTCGAAACGATCGCCGCGTTCCCAATAGGTTGCGAGATTATCCTCGTTTAGGACATCCAGCGCGACGCCGGCCGGCCGGGAGGCGCGCGTCTCCACCGTTTCCTCGTCGGCCACCATGATGGCGCCGTCGACGATGTTTACCTTCTGGGCGCGGAACAGGAGTTCCGCCGCGCGCATTCGAAACGGATCCTCGCAACCATCGAGGATGCCACGCAAAATGACTTGGACCATGTGGTCGATGAACAGTGGCGGAATGCGGGCGCCCCCGTCGCGCACGAGGCCGAGATACGCCGCCTCCAGACTGGGGGCGGCGATGAGCCGGTCTCGGAATCGGAGGAACACGCCATAGTTCTCGGCCGCGTCGGCGTCCTCGATGGCGGCGAGATCGGTGGCCGAAACCAGCAGGCGCGGCGCGGCCATCAAGCGCTCGTAAAGATCGATCTCGGCGGCGCCGGAGTCCTCGACGGGGCGGAGTTCCGGCCGCGTTAGATACGCCCGCAGGAACGCGTCGGTGACCACCAGTTCGCCCATTTCGCGACGGTCGAGCAGGTGATAGCCGGACAACATCCAAAAATCGGCCATGTCTAATTGAGTTTGTCCTTATACGGGAGGCGTCTCGCGGCTTGCTCGCGTTCGCGGAGGTAATCGTCGGTGGTGCGCGTGGTTGGCCGGGAACCCGTGGCAAACGGGTCGTCGCTGGTTTCGAACTGGACCATCACCCGGCAGTCCTCGCACATTTTGATGATTTCCAGGCGGCCGGGGGCGGAGAACATGGAGTGTCCCGCCAGTTTCTTCACCAGGTGGTCGATGGTGGACTGGGTAGCGAAGGGCTTGCCACAACGGATGCAGCCGAACGGCTCTTCCTCCTTCAGCGTCACCTTCTGCTTGGCCTCCGGAGCGAAGTTGAGCCGCGGTGCCAGGGTGATGGCGTCCTCGGGGCAGGTGGCCCGGCACAGGCCGCACTGCACGCAGTTGACTTCGGTGAACCCGAGTTGCGGGCGTTCGGGGTTATCGTGGAGCGCCCGGGTGGGACAGACGCCGACGCACGAAAGACACAGCGTGCAGCGTTGCTGATTGACGATCACCCGGCCGAACGGCGCGCCGGCGGCAAGCGGAATGACCTCGGCCGGAGCCGGCGCATGGGCATGAAGATAATCGAGCGCGATACTCAGGGCCGTGCGCTTTTCGCCCATGACGCGGTGCCTTGCGGGATCGGCGGGCGCCGGAGTCCGGTCCGCGTAGAGGTTCTCTTCCAGGTCCGACGGGTCGCGTTCCGCGTCGATGCCGATGCGCTCGCCCGCGTAGCCGAGGCCATTCATGACGGTGTGGACAAGGTGCTGGTGTTGTCGGAGAACATCGAGGCCGTCGCGGTGCTCCGAGCCGGCGATGATTCTGATTTGCGCCACCCCGTAAGCCAGCGCGGTGAGCAGAAAATCGAGGCCGATCTGGGTGATCTCGTTGACCGCGAACGGCACCACGCGGGCGGGCAAGCCGCGCCCGCTGCGCGCCATGGCCGAAATCATGTCCTCGCCAAATCGGGGGTCGTGGACCAGCAGCACCATGTCCGTCCCGCCGGCGTCCCGATAGGTTCCTGTCAACACCCTGAGACGCTCGAACAGCGCATTGCCCTTGGGCAGATCGAAGACGATGGCGCCGGTGGGGCAGACGCTGGCGCAGGTTCCGTGACCCACGCAGATGTAGGGATCGATGGCGGTGTGATCGCCGTCCGGCACAATGGCCCCGCTGGGACAGGCGTTCAGGCACAGATCGCAGCCGACGACCTGGTTGCGCGAGTGCGCGCAGATGGACGGATTGACGCGCACGTAGCGCGGCTTTTCGAATTCCCCCACCATGTCCGCAAGATCGAACAGCGCCCGTTGTATGCCCACCGGATCGCCGGGCTCGGCGCGGATATAGCCCTCGCGCTTGGCGGGGTCGGGGAACAGCGGCGGATCGCTGGAGAGATCCAGGATAAGATCGCAGGTGGAGACGACGCCGTCCCGGCCGTCCTCGAACGCGAGCGCCGATCGCGATGACGGGGAGCACGGCGCGAGCCCGTCGATGGTCACCTCGAAGGCGCCGAGATGGCCGACGGCCTTGCGAACCGTGCCCTTGAAAACCGGCATGTCGGCCACCCGGGGCGGCGACGCGTCGCCCGGATCCTTGAGCAGGCAGGTGACGTCGAGGCGGCCGGTCAGTCGGCGCGCCGCGTCCATGGCGGTTTCGCCGGAACCGTAAACAAGAATAACGCCCTCGGACTTGAGGGTGACGGACAGCGCCGGTTCGAAGTCGAGGGCGGCCTCGGCGATCAGCGCCGCGATCTTGGCGCCCGCCTTGCCGCCCTGCTCGGACCAGCCGGCGCGCTCGCGGGTGTTAACGAAGGCGATGGAAGGGTCGGCGTTCTCGCCGGCCGCCAATTCGCCGAACAGCGGAGCCTCCTGGGTGCAGCAAACGAGCAAGGGTTCGCCCTTGGCGGCGGCCTCCTTAAAGGCCTCCACCTGGCTTCGGCACAGATGAGAATGCAGAAACGGCTCATCGGCGCCCAGAGCCGAAGCAAGCCGTTTCACGTCGAGCGCCATGGTCCGCTCGCAGTCGCAGACGAGCACGCGTTTGTCCCGCACCTTCATCGACACTATCTCCCGTTCGCGCGGCGGCAATCGATGGCCGCGTCTTATTGTTTTTGGTTCATTGCCGCGATCATCCAACAAATCGCGGGCGGAGCGCAACAACCCGTTGGCGGCAGTTGGCGAATGCCGCCCCATATCTTATGTTGGTATTGGGAGGTGACGATAAAACCAAGATGGATGGAGACGACCGGTCACTGGATCCTCTGCCCGATGGGGTTTCCGTCGGGATTGTGCTGGAGCGGCGCGACAGCGATCATCCGTGGCAGGATCACGCGTGGAGCGTCCAGGCGGTGATGCTTGGCGGCGGCCCGGCGGGCGGGTGGCGGGTTGTGGATACGGGAAAGGGGTGGACCCGCTATTACGCCGGGTGTCTCGATCTCCGGCTGTTCCGGCGCGAGACGGAGGGCTACCGGCAGAACCTCGCGCGCGATCCACCGTCGGTGTTCGTGGTGCTGCGTCCGGGTGAAGGCGAGGGCGACGGCGGACACGAGGTGGAGCCGTTTCTGATCACCGCCTGTCCGTTCGAGGCCCAGGACTATATGGACAGCGGCGAGGAGACGGTGGAGACCGTGCCCATGCCGGCCGAGATCGCGGCGTGGATCCGGGCGTTCATCGACCGCCACCACGTGGACGAGCCGTTCATCAAGCGCAAACAGAAACCCAAGCAATGCGGTTTGACTTCGGAACCGTTCGCGCGAAAGCCGAGGGAGACCAAGCGTGACCGATAAACCCGAAACGGCGCTGGCGCGCTGGTCGCGGTTGAAGCGAGCCGGTGTGGAACCCGCGGCACGAATTCCTCGGGATGACCGGCTTCCGGCGGCGGCGCCCGTTTCGAGCCACGAGACCGGTATCGAACCCGTCGAGAATAAGAGCGAACCGGCGCCTCCGGAACAGGACGACGCAACGCCCGCCCCGGACCTTCCCGATATCGCTCACCTGAACGCCGGGTCCGATTTCTCCGTCTTCCTGCGGGACGGCGTATCGGAGGAAATCCGCCGCAAGGCGCTGCGTGTTCTGTGGCGAAGCGACCCGGTGCTGGCCAACCTCGACGGCCTCAATGATTACGACGAGGACTTTCGAGCGTCCGGCGTCCTCGCCGAGGCGGTGCGGACGGCGTACAGGGCGGGGAAGGGCTACTTGCGGGAAGACGACGAGCGTCCGGCATCTGAAGATGGAGTGACGTCTGAAGAGGAGGGGACGAAGCCGGAGGATTCCGAAACCGACGTCGCCAGCCCGGGGGATAGGATCAAGGGATCGGAACCGTCCGGCGAGGAGACGGATTCCGAAGACGAACCCGCAGAAAAATCGTAACGGGTCCTTACGGGATCGTGGGCGAGCCTATTATTGAGTCTCAGGGATTTAGCGGTGGAAAGCACCATGTCTGGGCGCGCGCGGACTGTTGCGCGCCATATTCGCTGTTGACATTTCCCCGGCGCCACCCGATTCTAAAATATACGCCAACACGTGGAAAATATAACAATAATTATCAGTCGCGCTAAAATCAAAAAGCGAAAAAGCGCTGCGCGGCGGTGCGGTTTGGGAGAAAAATAGTGGTACAGCCTCTGGGAGGGGGCGATTACGAACTTCACGAGGAGGATCTGCTGCGAGCCCGGTTTTACGGGTTACTGGCCAATCTTTTGAGCGGGCCTCCGGGCCCCGAAATCCTTGACGGTCTCACGCGCCTGGAGGGCGACCAGACCGACATGGGCCAAGCGCTGGGAGCCTTGGCGGACGTGGCGGCGACGGCGACGCCGGAGCAAGTGGAGCGTGAGTTCACCGATCTTTTTATCGGTCTTACCGAGGGTGAACTGACACCGTATGCGTCGTATTACCTCACCGGATTTCTATACGAGAAACCGCTCGCCGATCTGCGCGCGGACATGGAAGCCCTTGGCCTCAGGAGCGCCGAGGAAGTCGCCGAGCCCGAGGATCATATCGCATCGCTGTTCGAAATGATGCACTGGTTGATCACCGGTTCCCTGGATACGCCGGCGGATCTCAAAACGCAGCAAGAATTTTTCAACACCCACCTCGATGGTTGGGCGTCTCGTTTTTTCGAAGACTTGGAAGCGGCCGAAACGGCCGTTTTTTATCGTCCGATCGGCACCATCGGGCGAACCTTCATGACCATCGAACGCGAAGCCTTTTCGATGGTCGAGTAGGGACAAGAAGGTGCGCGGGGTGGGCGTCGCCCCGATTTTGAATCGTCTCCCGCCGCTCACCGGTGGCGCGAGGCCCGGTTCTTGGCAAAGAACTAAGGGAGACACAGCAAGGATGATCGAACAATACAAGAACAGGAGGATCAGTCGCCGTGCCCTGCTCCGCGGCGGCGCGATGGGCGTTGGCGCCGCGGGCGTCGCGGCCACAACCGTCGGGGCGGCAACTCCCGCCCAGGCCGAAACGGAAGGCACGACCGGACGCAAACAAGCCGGATACCGCGAAACCGTGCACGTGCGCCGGGTGTACGCGCTTTCTCGCTTCTAGCGGCGGTGCCAGAGAGAGGACCAAAGAGAGGAAAAGTCCATGTTGGTGAAGAAGCATAACGGGGTTGCGAATGGCCCCCGTATGTCGAAAGCGATGGCGGGCGTCTTGGGCGGCGCCATCGGCCGGCGCGCGTTTCTCCGGCGTTCCGGCCTGACCGCGGGCGGCGCGGCATTGGCGTCGGCCGTACCGGCGGGAATGGTGAAAAGGGCGGACGCCCAGACGTCGGCGATGAGCACGCGCAAGCTGGAACAGATCAAGAGCGTCTGCACGCACTGTTCCGTGGGCTGCACGGTGGTCGCGGAAGTGGACAACGGCGTGTGGGTCGGGCAGGAGCCCGGCTTCGACAGCCCGTTCAACCTGGGCGGACACTGCTGC
This sequence comes from uncultured Alphaproteobacteria bacterium, assembly GCA_963771545.1. GTDB lineage: Bacteria > Pseudomonadota > Alphaproteobacteria > Rhodospirillales > Defluviicoccaceae > CAKZLS01. The sequence continues at coordinate 937,326 of CAVYTX010000002.1, read as the reverse complement.
AAGGGCGCGAGCGTCCGCGAGCACGCCCATGGCGAGCGCCGGCTCAAATATCCGATGAGGCTGGTCGACGGCAAATGGCAGAAAATCGGCTGGGAGCAGGCCATCAACGAGGTCGGCGACAAGATCCTGGAGATCCGCGAGGCTTCCGGACCCGACTCGGTTTACTGGCTGGGCTCGGCCAAACACAGCAACGAGCAGGCCTACCTGTTCCGCAAGTTTTACGCCTTCTGGGGTTCGAACAACGGCGACCATCAGGCGCGCATCTGTCATTCCACCACCGTCGCCGGCGTGGCCAACACCTGGGGCTACGGCGCGATGACCAACAGCTACAATGACATTCACAAGTCGCGCGCCATGTTCTTCATCGGCTCCAATCCGGCCGAGGCCCATCCGGTGGCGCTGCTCCACATCCTCAAGGCCAAGGAAGAAAACAACGCGCCGCTCATCGTCTGCGACCCGCGGTTCACCCGCACGGCCGCCCATGCCGACGAGTATGTGCGCCTTCGCCCCGGCACCGACGTGCCGTTGATCTGGGGGATCCTCTGGCACATTTTCGAAAACGGCTGGGAAGACAAGGAATTCATCCGCCAGCGCGTCTGGGGCATGGATCAGATCCGGGCCGAAGTGGCGAAGTGGGCACCCGAGGAGACCGAGCGGGTGACCGGCGTTCCCGGTTCCCAGCTCAAGCGGGTGGCGCGAATCATGGCCACCAACCGGCCCGGCACCGTCATCTGGTGCATGGGCGGAACCCAGCACACCACCGGCAACAACAACACCCGCGCCTACTGCGTGTTGCAGCTAGCGTTGGGCAACATGGGCGTCTCCGGCGGCGGCACCAACATTTTCCGCGGCCACGACAACGTCCAGGGCGCCACCGACATGGGCGTCCTGTCGCATACGTTGCCCGGGTACTACGGGCTCAAGACCGGCTCGTGGAAGCACTGGGCCCGCGTTTGGGACGTGGACTACGAGTATCTCAAAGGCCGTTTTGCCTCTCAGACACTCATGGAGTCCAAGGGCATTCCGGTGTCGCGGTGGATCGACGGGGTTCTCGAAAACAAGGATAACATCGATCAGCCCAACAACCTCCGCGCCATGGTGTTCTGGGGGCACGCGCCGAATTCCCAAACCCGATTGCCGGAAATGAAGAAGGCGATGGAAAAGCTCGACCTCATGGTCGTGATCGATCCGTATCCGACGTTGTCGGCGGTATTGAGCGACCGCAAGGACGGCGTCTATCTGCTACCGGCCGCCACCCAATTCGAGACCTACGGCTCGGTGACGGCATCCAATCGCTCGCTGCAGTGGCGCGAAAAGATCATCGATCCCGTGTTCGAGTCCAAGTCCGATCAGGAGATCATGTATCTATTGGCCAAGAAGCTCGGCTTCGAACAGGAGATGTTCAAGCATATCAAGGTCAACGGCAACGAACCTCGGGTCGAGGACCTTACCAGAGAATTCAACCGCGGCATGTGGACGATCGGCTACACCGGCCAGTCTCCGGAGCGGTTGCGCAAGCACATGCAGAACCAGTCCACCTTCGACAAGACCACGTTGCGGGCCAACGGAGGGCCGTGCGACGGCGAGTATTACGGCCTGCCGTGGCCGACCTGGGGAACGCCGGAGATGGGTCACCCTGGAACGGCAAATCTGTACGACACGTCCAAGCCGGTGGCGGAGGGCGGTCTTTGCTTCCGGGCGCGGTTCGGGGTCGAGCGCGACGGCGAGAACCTCTTGGCCGAGGGATCGTATCCGGTGGATTCGGAAATCCAGGACGGCTATCCCGAGTTCACCATGGCCATGCTGCAGAAGCTCGGCTGGGACACCGATCTCACCGCCGACGAACGCACGGTCATCGACGCCATCGCCGGCGAAAAAACCAACTGGAAGACCGATCTTTCGGGCGGGATCCAACGGGTCGCCATCAAACACGGATGCGCGCCGTTCGGCAACGCCAAGGCCCGATCCGTGGTGTGGACGTTCCCCGATCCGGTACCCATTCACCGCGAACCGCTATACACGCCAAGGCGGGATCTGGTGGCCGACTATCCCACCTATCCCGACACCCAGAACTATCGTCTGCCAACGCTTTACGAGTCCATTCAGAAGAATGATTATTCGAAGGACTTCCCCGTCATTCTGACCTCGGGACGTTTGGTGGAGTACGAGGGCGGCGGCGACGAAACCCGATCCAATCCATGGCTGGCGGAACTGCAGCAAGACATGTTCTGCGAGGTCAATCCGCGCGACGCCAACGATAGCGGCATCAAGGACGGACAGATGATGTGGCTGCATGGTCCGGAGGGCGGCAAGGTTCTCGTCAAGGCGATGGTCACGGAACGCGTCGCTCCCGGCGTCGCCTTCATGCCGTTCCACTTCGGCGGTCATCAGGACGGCAAAAGCCTGCGAAGCAAGTATCCGGAAGGCGCCGATCCCTATGTGCTTGGAGAGTCCGCCAATACATGCGGCACGTACGGCTACGACTCGGTGACCCAGATGCAGGAGTCGAAGGTCACCCTGTGTCGCATCGAAGCCGCGTGAGGAGTTGAACCATGGCAGCAAGAATGAAGTTCCTGTGCGACGCCGAACGGTGCATCGAATGCAACGCCTGCGTCACCGCGTGCAAGAACGAAAACAACGTCCCGTGGGGCATCAACCGGCGGCGGGTGGTGACCCTCAATGACGGCAAGCCGGGCGAGCGGTCCATCTCGGTGGCGTGCATGCACTGTTCCGATGCCCCGTGCATCGCGGTGTGCCCCGTGGACTGCATTTACGACACCGAAGAGGGCGTGGTCCTGCATTCCAAGGATCTCTGCATCGGTTGCGGTTATTGCTTCTACGCGTGTCCGTTCGGCGCGCCGCAATATCCCCAGGCCGGCAACTTCGGAACCCGGGGCAAGATGGACAAGTGCACCTTCTGCGCCGGCGGCCCGGAGAAAAACAACTCCAAGGCCGAGTACCAAAAATACGGGGCCAATCGCCTTGCCGAAGGTAAATTGCCGCTGTGCGCGGAAATGTGCTCCACCAAGGCTTTGCTGGCGGGCGATGGCGACATCGTGTCGACCATCTATCGCGAGCGGACGGCGGCCCGTGGCTTTGGCGCCGGCGCCTGGGGATGGGGAACGGCCTACCGGCTCAAATCCGGCGGGGCCTGATCGTCTATCGGTTATCTAAAATGGCGGCGCCACAAGCGGGGGCGCCGCCGGCCGAATGAACCGGCGATGCGACAAGGTGACTTATGAGGACTTGGACAACCGTATTGACGATCTGCGCCGTCGCGAGCGCCGCCGTCGTCGCTTCCGCGTGCGATTCCGGCGAAATGCGCCCGCTGAACTACGAAAAGGGCGTCTACAAGGGAAAAGCGCATACGCCGCTGAGTGAGGAAACGTTGCAGGCGCTGCGAGCTCGGGCCGCCTACCAGGGCGGTCTCACCACGGTGTCCAGCGGCGGCTTGACGGTGATCGACGAGACATCCGAGGGCTCGGACGTGCGGCCACCGGACGCGCCGCGGGACGAAGAATGAATCCGGTCGGGCCGAACCGGGAGTGGGAACCCATGTCATGATTTGGATCACGATACGTCGATTGATCGCCGGGGGCGTGATCGCCCTTGCGATTTTCTATGCCGGAACCACGGCCCTGTTGCTCTCACCGTCGCTGAATGCTCCGGCTTTCGCCCAGACCGATGGTAGGGTGCCCGGAGGCGCCTTGGGGACCGTCAACGACGCCGAGCTTTGGCGCCAGGTCCGCCAAGGCGACCGGGGCACGGTGTCGCTGCCCAACAAGCAGGCCGGCGTTTTGGTGCAGTCGGAAGGCGACAACTGGATGAATTGGCGAAACGGTCCCATCGCGCTTGTCGGCGCGATCATGTTCTGGGTCATGTTTTTCGTCGTGTTCGGCTTCTACATGCTGCGAGGCAAGGTCAAGATCGCGGGCGGGCCGTCCGGCCGCAAGGTGCTCCGGTTCACCAAGCTGGAGCGGTTCGCGCACTGGCTGACGGCGGTTTCGTTCCTCGTGCTGGCGGCGACCGGCGTCAACATGCTGTATGGCAAGCATATTGTCATGCCGATTGTCGGCCAATCCGCGTTCGCCGCGCTAACCCAGGCCGGCAAATACACGCACAACTACATCGCGTTCGCCTTCATCGCCGGCCTCGTGTTGATTTTCGTTCTGTGGGTAAAGGACAACATCTGGGACAAATACGACGCGGGCTGGATCAAGAAGGGCGGCGGGCTGCTGTTCGAGACCGAGCACCCGCCGGCGGCGAAGTTCAATTTCGGCCAGAAGACCATGTTCTGGGCGGTCATCCTCGGCGGCGGAGTGTTGAGCTTCACCGGCCTCAATCTGCTGTTTCCCTTCGTCCTGTTCGATCTTCAGCAGATGCAGTGGATTCAGGCGATTCACGGCACGGTCTCCCAGATTGTGTGCATGTTGATGGTCGCCCACATTTACATCGGCACCGTCGGCATGGAGGGCGCGTTCGAGACCATGACCACGGGAAAGGTGGACGAGAACTGGGCGCGCGAACACCATAGCGCCTGGTTGAAAGAAGTGCGGGAGATGGAAGCGAAGGCGCGGGCGGAGACGCCGGTTGTCGCGCCTGGAGCGCCGGCTGAATAGAGAGCCTTGCCGTTTATCGTTGCGCCGGATGCTCCTTGCCGCCGTCGGCGTAACCCGGAGACGTAATGATTTCCAGGTAGGCGACGAGCGCGTCGAGGGCCTTGCCATTCGCGATGCGCTGCAACGGCATTTTCGAGCCCGGAACCATCACGTCCGGACCGTCGCGGAACAGCGCCGTGAGCGTCTCGTGGTTCCACACGAAGCTGGCGCCGGCGAGAGCGGAAGAATATGCATAGCCGGGCACCGAACCCGCGCGGCGGCCGAACAGTCCCGTCAGATACGGACCGGACCGGCCTTGCTGCGCCGGATCAAGGGTATGGCAGCTCGCGCAGGCCCGGAACAGCTTCGCGCCCGGGTGGGTGCTGTCGAGCCATGGTTTGGGACCGCTGTCGTTCCGCACCGGGACGCCGATCCGGCTTCCGGTGTCGAGATGCCACGCACGCACCGTTTCGTCCGAGCCCGCCGAAAGAGCGAAACGGCCGTCTCGCGAAAACGCCACGGCCCAGGCGGGGCCGTCATGCGCTTCGATCCAGCGCATGGATCTGCCGGTATCCAATGACCAGAGAATGACCAGACCGTCGCGGCCGGCCGATACGGCTCTCCGCCCATCGGGCGAAAAAGCGACGGCGAACACGGGACCATCGTGCCCCCGGAGCACGGCCAACTCGCGACGGGTGTCCGCGTCCCACAGCCGCACGGTTTCGTCAATTCCCGCCGACAGCAACCGAGTCCCGTCCGGCGACACCGCGATATCGGTCACCGCCATGTCGTGCGCGGACAGTTTATAAACAAGCGAGCCGTCGGTGACGTTCCAAACCCGGATTTCCCCATTCTTGTCGCCCGTGTAAACGCTGGTTCCGTTTGGCGCAAAAGCCACGGCATTGACCGCTGTACCGTGAACAAGCCGCTGAACTTCGGCCCGACGCCGCGCATCCCATAACCGAACGGTGCCGTCCCAACTGGCTGTCGCCACCCTATCGCCGGCCGGGGAAGTCGCCAGATCCGCGATTTTGGCGGTATGGCCGCGGAACCGGTGGAGCACACTGTTGTTTTGCAAGTTCCAGATAATGAGCGCGCCATCGTCGCCCGCCGATACGGCGCGCTCGCCGTCCGGCAGGAACGCCACGGAGTTGACCGGTCCGGTGTGGCCGTTCAGTACGTTGAGTTCGAGCTGCGAGCCGAAATCCCAAAGACGCGCGGTGTAATCGAAACTGGCCGTTATCACACGGGATCCGTCGGGCGAGACGGCAATGCCGCGAATCATCCCCCCATGCCCCACGAAATCGGCGGAAACCGATTTTCCAAGGCACACCGTGAATAGCACCACCATCGCGGCGCATAGCGTTATCCGTCGCATTCCTCTCACGAGCGGACCCTCCGCCCCGTACGGCACGACCGAGGATCGCGGTCTTGCGCCCCGGGGACATCTTGTCCGATGATACTGGCCGGAATTATCCTCCGCGCGGGTGCCGTTGTCCACACGCCGAAATCCGGAGCGAGATATGAACGAGCGGCGGTTGACCCCAGATCCCAGCGATCCCCGGCTCACGGTGACCGTCTCCGGAATCGATCACGACGGCCGGACCATTGAGGCGCGGGTGATCACCGAGCGGCCACTCACCCTGTTTCTCAACAGCCGGGAAGTCGTCACCATGATGACCATAGGAGATTACCCCGAATACCTGGCGGTGGGATATCTGCTCAATCAGAACATGCTGCGTCCCGAGGACGAGATCGTTGGAATCGACTACGACGCGGAAATCGAAACCGTGGTGGTCCGCACGGCCGTCGAGACCAATTACGAAAAGAAACTGGGAAAGAAAATCCTCACATCGGGATGCGGCCAGGGCACGGCCTTCGGAGACGTCATGGACAAATTCGAGAATGTCCGGGTCGATACGGACGCGATTGTCCGGACGTCGTGGCTCTATGCGCTCACCAAGCAGATCAACACGATGCCGAGCCTCTATCTCGCCGCGGGAGCCATTCACGGCTGCGTGCTGTGCGAGGCCGACCAGATACTCGTCTACATGGAGGACGTGGGACGGCACAACGCCATCGACAAAATCGCCGGCTACATGTTGCTCAACGGGATCTCTCCCAAGCGGAAAATCTTTTACACCACGGGCCGATTGACCAGCGAGATGGTGATCAAGACGGTCCAGATGGAAATTCCCATCCTGATTTCCCGCTCGGGCTTTACCGCATGGGGGGTCGACTTGGCCCAAAGCGCCGACCTGACCCTGATCGGCCGCGCCAAGGGCAAACGCTTCATCGCCGTTTCCGGCGCGCATCGAATCGTCTACGACGCCGACCTTTCCCGGTTCGTGGAGGAGGAGAGCGCGCGCGGCCAGCGCAAGGGTAGTCTTCCGGATGAGCCCGCATGACGCCGATTGAGAACTATTTCTTAAGGATAGCGTGGTTGACTATCGTGCTGAGACACAAATGCTACGCGAAAGAAACATAAAACCGCAAAAAGTTCAATTATGGAATCGGCATATCTTAAAATAGCGAAATTCATGATTTAGAAATATATTAAATTGTAATTTGAATAAAAACAGACATATTTAGAATTTATTATGTTTAAGGTAAATTTATTTATTACGAGGAAATAAAATATCATTCTATTGGGGACTCTAAAATGAAAAAATGGCGCCGTGGATAAAGGCGCTAGCGGAAGATCCTTTGATTAACTTCGGAACGGATATGACTGGCGACCGTCGTTGTCGCCTCCGGTGTCCCCGTTATCCTTGTTATTTCGACAAACTCGGGGTTTTCAAAAGGCATCTCACGCGGTATTCATGGGTCTATCGATGATCGCACGGAGTCGACCCACGCGACCGAATGGCCTGAAATTGCTGAGTTGGCGTCGCGCGATGGGGACTTTTTTCCAGCCGATGATCCAGTGAGCAGTCAGGGTTTTGTTTTTTCCGCCACTTGCCGTTCGAGAAATCGGGACGATCTGCCCGGCTGGCTTGGCGACGCCAGTGAACGTTAGGGACCATCTCATACCAACGGTCGTTAATAATAACTCATTGTGATCGTGTTTCTCGCATCCTCGGCAGGAGGGTCCGCGCCGGCGATGAGGACCCATCGTCAAGCGGTTCCCCCATATTCCAAACGTGGGCCCCGAGGATGCGTGAAACACGACCCCACGGGCGGCCTTTCGAGGTTTCCGGACGGCGTCGCGCGGCGCTTATGATGCTCCCGCATCACGGCGCACCACGCCGTCCGGAAACCTCGAAAGGCCGTCACAATGGGTCATTATTAACGACCGTTGGTATCATGCTGCCGCTGGGGCAGAGGGCTTTACAAGCATGGCAATGAAAAACCGCGATCATCCCGTCATTATCGGTATCGTCGGCGATTCCGCCGCGGGCAAAACTACTTTGGCCGCCGGTCTCGCGCAGGTTTTGGGTTCCGAGCGGGCGGTCAATATCTGTATCGACGACTATCACAAGTATTCACGCGCCGAGCGCGCGAAAATCGGAATTACCCCGCACGACCCCGACTGCAACTACATGGATATCCTGGAGCAGCACGTTTACCTGCTGCGCGACGGGCAGCCCATCCTCAAGCCGACCTACAACCACAGCGGCGGCGTTCTCGGGCCACCGGAATACATTGTGCCGAAGGACTATATCATCCTGGAGGGACTTCTCGGGTATGCGACCCGGAAGCTCCGCGACGCGTACGATGTCAAGTTCTACCTTGAGCCCGAGGAAGACCTCCGGATGAGATGGAAGTTCCAGCGCGACACGGGGATCGGGGGATACGATGTCGAACAGGTTAAAGCGGCTCTCGCCCAACTCAAGCACGATAGCGAGGAGTCTGTCATACCTCAGCGTACCTATGCGGATATGGTGGTAAGCTTTTATCCGCCCGACGAAGATGCGGATGAAAGCGGCGAGCGCTTGAACGTAAGGCACATTCTCCGCCCGACGCTGCCGCACTTGGACTTGGCGCCGGTGCTCGAGGCGGGAGCCGACCACGGCTTCATGCTCGAGCTGGCGCGCGATATCGACGGCCGTCCCGTCGATGCCCTGCACATTTATGGAAATCTGAACGACAGACAGGCCGACGAAATGGAGACCTATCTCTGGAGCCTGATCCCCAATGAGCCCCGTGTGCATCCCCAACTCGGGTCTTTCCTGGATGCGGCTCTCACCCCTCGCCACAGCCATCCGCTGGCCCTGTCGCAGTTGTTGATCACCCATTATTTGTTGAACGCGGCGTTAGGACATCATGCCATCTGAGGAGAGCCCGCACATGACCGCAGCACAGCCGGAATTGGACGTGCAGTCTCGGCCCCAACCGGATGCGGAGCCCGTGGCCACGCACGCGGAGCCCAAGGCCACGCACGAGGAGATGGTCAACGCCATCCGTCTGCTTGCCGCCGATGCCGTACAAAAGGCGAAGTCCGGCCATCCAGGCCTGCCCATGGGAATGGCCAACGCCGCCACCGTTCTGTGGACGCGCTTTCTCAAATTCGATCCCTCGAAGCCCGACTGGGAGGACCGCGACCGGTTTATTCTGTCGGCGGGACACGGCTCCATGCTGTTGTATTCGCTCCTCTATCTGACCGGGTACGAGGAGATGACCATGGAGGAAATCAAGAACTTCCGGCAATTGGGCTCGAAAACACCGGGCCATCCGGAATACGAGCTCTCCGTCGGGATCGAAACGACAACCGGGCCGCTGGCGCAGGGACTCGGCAACGCGGTCGGCATGGCGCTCGCCGAACGGCTGCGCAATACGCGTTGGGGCGACGAGATCGTCGACCACTATACCTATTGCATCGTTGGCGACGGCTGTCTCATGGAGGGTCTCAGTCAGGAATGCATCTCGCTCGCCGGACATCTGCGACTTTCGAAGCTGATCGTCCTATGGGACGACAATCGCATCTGCATCGATGGCCCGACCTCGCTGACGACCAGCGAGAACCAGCTCGCCCGGTTCGAGGCCTGCGGCTGGGATGCCGAGGTGGTGGACGGCGACGATCCCGAGGCCGTGGCCTCGGCGATCGCCAAGGCGCGGCTGACCGACAAGCCGACGTTGATCGACTGCCGGACAACCATTGGCAAGGGTGCCCCCACCAAGGCGGGCACCGCCGCGACCCACGGCGCGCCGCTCGGCGAGAAAGAAGTCGCGGGCGTTCGAAAGACCTTGAATTGGCCCTATCCGCCGTTCGTTATCCCCGACCACATCCTTGCCGCGTGGCGCAAGTCGGGCAGCCGCGGCCTTCCCGAAAGGGAGGCCTGGGAGGTCCAATTCGCGGCCATGGACACCGGCAAGCGGAAGGAGTTCAAGCGGACGAGCGCCGGCAGGCTGGCCCCCGGTTGGCAGATGCCCTTGAACGACTTCAAACACCAACTGGCCCTGGATCAGCCGAAATGGGCGACCCGTAAGGCTTCGGGCGAGGCCCTCGAGATCCTCACCGCCATGTTCCCCGAACTGATTGGCGGCTCGGCGGACCTCTCCGAGTCGGTCTGCACCATGACCAAGAGCACAAAGATTATCGCGCCCGGCGACTACTCGGGCCGATACGTCCATTACGGGGTCCGCGAGCACGCCATGGGCGCCATCATGAACGGCATGGCGCTGCACGGCGGTTTTATCCCCTATGGCGGCACGTTCCTGGTGTTCGCCGACTATATGCGCGGCGCCATGCGCATGTCGGCCATCAACAAGCAGCGCGTGATTTACGTTCTCACGCATGACTCCATCGGGGTCGGGGAAGACGGACCCACCCACCATCCCTCCGAGACGCTGGCCAGCCTGCGGGTCATGCCCAATATGCTGGTGTTCCGCCCGGCCGACGCGGTGGAGACCTTCGAGTGCTGGATAATCGCCCTTTCCGGATACGATATGCCATCGTGTTTGGTGCTGACCCGCCAGGCGCTTCCGGCGGTGCGCATCGAACATGAAAGCGTCAACCTGTGCGCCCGCGGCGCCTATGTGATGCGCGACGCCGAGGGCGGAGAACGGCAGGTCACCCTGTTTGCGACCGGTTCGGAGGTGCACATTGCCGTGGCCGCCCGCGACCTGCTGCAGGGGGAGGGCATTCCCACCGCCGTGATTTCGATGCCCTGCTGGAAACTGTTCGAGATCCAACCGGAAAAATACCGCCAGGAAGTCCTCGGCCCCCGTTGGCCGCGGTGCGTGCGCGTGGCCGTGGAGGCGGCGATCTCGCCCGGCTGGGACCGCTACATCGGTGAAAACGGTGTGTTTGTCGGCCTGAAGGGGTTCGGCGCGTCGGGACCGGGCGATGTTCTATTCAGGCATTTCGGACTGACGGCGGAGAATGTCGTCGCCCAGGCCCGCGCGGCCCTGGCTCGCCGATCCGGTGATTACGAAGATTAGTCTTGATAGCCGATGTCCTCGTCTCCCCAGTCTCCGGCCAAGGTCAAGATCGCGCCATCGATTTTGTCCGCCGACTTTGCCCGTCTGGGCGAGGAGATTCGAGCCATCGACGAAGCGGGCTGCGACTATGTCCACATCGACGTCATGGACGGCCACTTCGTTCCCAACCTGACCATCGGGCCGCTGATCGTGCGCGCCATCCGGCCCTACACCAACAAGCCTTTCGACGTCCATCTCATGATCGATCCGGCCCAGCCGTACTTGAGCGAGTTCGCCGCCGCCGGCGCCGACATCATTACTGTCCATGCCGAAGCCGATATCCATCTGGATCGAAGCCTTCAGGTCATCCGGAGCCTGGGCAAGAAGGCGGGTGTCTCCCTGAACCCGGGAACGCCCGTTTCGGCCGTGGAGCACGTGCTTCACCGGCTCGATCTGATCCTGGTAATGTCGGTGAATCCCGGTTTCGGCGGCCAGAGCTTCATCGAGGCGCAATTGGAGAAGATCCGCCAGGTTCGCCGGATGATCGGCGATCGGCCCATCGAGCTGGAAGTCGACGGCGGCGTCAACGCCGAGACCGCGCCGGCGGTCGTCGCCGCGGGCGCGGATGTTCTGGTGGCCGGCAGCGCCGTCTTCCAGAACGACGACTACCGCTCGACCATCGCCGCCCTGCGGCCCTCTCACCGGTGATGATGCCTAGCTGCTGATGGCGTCGATAGCCTGGTCGGACAATCCGCCCGGGACGATGGTGATCGGAATGGACAGCTTGCCGATCCGCTTAAGGGCATAGGAGATCAGCCGCCCCGGTCCTTCCGAGCCGGTGGCGGCTCCCAGCACCAGGACCGACAGCTCGCCTTCGCTCGCGAGCAGCTCCTCGAGTTGTTCGGTGAGCTTGCCCTCGCGGATGTAAATCACCGGGATCGAGCCGGATAGCTTCTGCACCACCGAGGAGACGACTTGCAGCATTTCCTCGGCCTGCTCGCGCCGCTCTTCCTCCATCAGATTGCCGACGGCCATCCAGTGCTGGAATTCGGCGGGCTCGATCACATAAAGCAGCGCCACCCGTCCGCCGGTCTTGTTGGCGCGGCGGCAGGCATAGCGCAGCGCCTGGTGCAATTCCTCCGACTCGTCGACGACACACAGAAACGTGCGGGCGCAATCGACCGGTGACTTTTCTGAGGCAGGTTCCAGCAGTTCTTTTTGCGGGTCGGGTGTCACGGACTAGCCCTTGCGAAATACGGCGCTTGCGGACCATCCTGCCACCACGGCGATCAGGATGGCAAGGACGCCGTATGCCAGTGAGTGCCGATGGGCAAAGTGAAACACGCCCGCTTCGAACCCCACCTTGCTGACCACCAGCGGGGTGATCTCGGCGTTTACCACCTCGCCGTCTTCCACCAGAAAGATCTGGACGATGTAGGTTCCGACCGGTGCGTTGGCCGGAAACCGCATATCGGTGCGGAACAGACGGTTCCCGAGAAAAGCGATGTGCTCGGGTTCCGCGAAAAACAGGTTTTGGCGGATCTTGTTGCGGATCAACGCCGCCCGGAACGCCTCTGTTCTGGCCGGCTCGGCGCCTTCCGGCGCCGAAAACCGGAGGTTGTTCACGCCGATTTGGTGGCGGGCGGCCACGCGTTCGGGAAGGAATTCCTTCAGGGGCCGGTTGGTGGCCATGGCATAGTAGCCCGGAACCCCCCGGAAGGTCATCTCGGCTTCGTTGACCCAGATGCCCAGCTTTCGATCCTTGCGGCGGACCACCACCTCGCTTTCGGGTCCACGCACCACCACCACGACGTCGCCCGTTCCATTGGTCGTTCCGAACAAAAGTACGTCCGTTCCGGTGAACCCGGTGGTGATCGCCACCAGGTGACTCGCCAAATCGACCACGAGCTGGGCGCTCGCGGTTCCCGGTGTCCCCAGAGACAGCAGCAGCAGAGGCAGGGCGAGCAGCCAGCGCGGGTGGGGCATCAGTGGTTCACCACTTCACCTAGCGAATAGAGATCAACGGGCGTCACGATGACATCGAAACCGATCTTGACGGAAACGGCGAGAACCATCAGGGCGAGGAGCCCCCGCAGTTGGTCGCCGCGAAGCAGGGCGCCGGCGCGGGCGCCGAACTGGGCGCCGATGACGCCACCGACCAAGAGAAGCAGCGCCAGAACCACATCCACGGTCTGGTTGCTCACGGCTTGCAGCACCGTCACGTTGGCGGTAACGAAAATGATCTGAAACAGCGACGTGCCGACAACGACCGCCGTGGGCATACCCAGTAGATAAATCATCGCCGGAACCAATATAAAGCCGCCGCCGACACCCATGATCGCCGCCAGAACCCCCACCAGGAAGCCGACCCCGAGCGGCAAAAGGGCGCTGATGTACAGCCGGGACCGGCGAAACCGCATTTTGAGCGGCAACGCGTCCGTCCATGACCGGCCTCCCTTGTGGTGTTGGGATTTCTTCCCGCGCTGATGGGTCATGGCCTTGATGCTCTCGATCAGCATCAGCAATCCGATGATACCGAGGAATACCAGATAGGAGAGTTTGATCACGAGATCGATCTGGCCCATCCCGCGCAGCAGGGTGAACAGCCAGACGCCGCATCCCGAGCCGACGAAGCCTCCGGCCACGAGGGTCAGGCCCATCTTGAAATCGACATTGCCACGCTTCCAGTGGGCCAGAACCCCCGAAACCGAGGACGCGACAATCTGGTTGGCCTCCGTCGCGACGGCGACGGCTGGGGGAATACCGATGAAGATCAGCAGCGGCGTCATCAGGAACCCGCCACCAACGCCGAACAGACCGGAAAGAAAACCAACCATGCCTCCCAGGCCGAGAATGAGAAAAACGTTGACCGAGACCTCGGCGATGGGGAGGTAGATGTCCATAACGTGCGGCGCCCCCGCGTCCGCTTCGATCCTGGGCAAGGGTTGAATATCGAAAAAGCGCACTGCCCCGGCGGCAGCGCCCACGGCCTCCCACCGATAGCCTATTTCCCTTTGATGAGAGTATCTTAGAGCCGGGAACGGAGCAAAAGCTAATGTCGCGCGGCGGCGCCATCGGTGGCTTTATCGGCGCAGGTGTGACCTTCTTGTCGCGGTCATTTCAAGAAAAGCGGACCCGGGCCGTTACAGTTCTTCCCATTCGCAGTTGAGCCCCAAGCCTCCGGCCGTGTTGGCGACCGTGGCCAGACAACTCCGGACGTTTTCTTCTGGGATGGATACGGCGATGATGACGGCGTACTGGGAATTGTCCTCCGCGACGATCCGTTCCGCGTTGAGCCGCACGATGTTGGCCTTGAATTCGACGAACACTTCACTGAGACGCGCGATCAGGCCCGGCCGGTCGCCGCCGCTCACGGTAATTCGATGGGTAACCTGTCCCGAAGGTCCATGAATCGGTGCCAGGGTGAACGGCGAGACAGTGATGTTCGCGTCGTTTAACTCCGGCAATTTCCTCAGCATGGACTCCATTTCGTCCGGACCGGTCCCTTCGGGCATTTCCACCACGGATATGAACTCGGCAGCTTCGCCCAGCACGGCGAACGTGGTATCGCCCAAATTGCTTCCAAGCTCGAATAGGCAGCCGGTAATGGCGGAGACGAGCCCGACGCGGTCCGGGCAGGATATGGAAACCAATGCATTGACGGTCATGGATCGACCCCAGATTTTGTCCACGCGGGTATCATACCAACGGTCACTGATGGTATAATGCATACTATTCGCCGCGTGGCCATTTTTGATGGGCCAAACGGATCACGCGTTCGGTTTCCGACCAAAGCTCGAAACGGGAAAGGTCGTCCACATCGGTCCAAGCCACATCGGCGGCGTCCGTTCGGGCTTCGGCGTCACCCGATACCCACGACGCGGCCACGTCCACGAGAGTATAATGGTAGCGTATGGCGCCGTCCTTGGGATCGCGCTCGATCAGATCGATAACATCGATCAAGCCGAGGGCGCGAACAGCCACACCCGTTTCTTCCATCACCTCGCGCCGGGCTGTCTCGAAGACCGTTTCTCCCAGTTCCTGCAGGCCCCCGGGGAGGCTCCACTGAGCTTGCCGGGGAGGATTGCTCCGGCGCACCAGCAATGTCTCGCGTGATCTCAACACGACGACGCCCACGCCGATCATCGGCTGTTGGGGGAACTCGCGGAGCAACACGTCAACTCCTTTCGCGACCCGAGTGCGTTTGCGCGACGCAGGTATAGCGGCGAACACACTACGTTGCTATCGTTCGGCCGGGAAAACCGGCTGCCATGACCGACCAATAAACTGAGTGAGGCGCTGTCATGTTCAAAGGTTTTACGACCACCGCGATCGAAACGCGAGAAACCGTGATCCACACCGTCCGAGGAGGCTCCGGGCCGCCGCTTTTGTTGCTGCACGGATATCCCCAGACCCACGTCATGTGGCACAAGATCGCGCCGCTTCTCGGCGAGCGTTTCACGGTAGTGGCCACGGATCTTCGGGGCTACGGTGACAGCGGCAAGCCGCCATCCGATGCCGGCCATCACGCTTATTCCAAGCGCGTCACCGCCCAGGACCAGGTCGAGGTCATGGAAGGCCTGGGGTTCGAAACGTTCCTTGTCGCCGGGCATGACCGGGGCGGCCGGGTCGCGCACCGCATGGCCCTCGACCATCCCGACAAGGTGGAAAAGCTGGCGGTCCTCGACATCGTGCCCACCCACAAAATCTTCTCCACCGTCAGCAAGGAAGTGGCGACGGGGTATTATCACTGGTTCTTCCTCATCCAGGGCGACAACCTGCCGGAAACGCTGATCGGCCATGACCCGGCCTATTACCTAACCGCCAAGCTGGGTCACTGGAGCGCGAGCATGGACGGGTTCACCGACGAGGCCCTGGCCGAATACATCCGGTGTTTCAGCGATCCGGCGACCATCCATGCGTCCTGCGAGGACTATCGCGCCGCCGCGAGTATCGATCTCGAACACGACGATGCGGACATGCATCGCAAGGTGGCGTGCCCATTGCTGGTGCTGTGGGGCGACCGCGGACTCATGGAGCGGAATTACGACGTCCTAAACACGTGGCGGGAGCGGGCGAGCGATGTTCGTGGACATAAACTGCCCTGCGGCCATTTCCTCGCCGAAGAGCGGCCCGACGAGACCCTTGCCCACCTCATGGGCTTTTTTGCGCACTGATTCATTGCGTTCCGTGTTACGCCGGTTAATTGTGAGCCCATGAAACAAAGAAAACCTGGAACCAAGAAAAAGGTCCTTCTGGTCAACCCGGCGACCAGCAAGAAGGTCGAAGGTCAAATGGGGCTCGTGGGGCGGCTCCGCGCCTATTTCTTCGCGGGGATTTTGATTACCGCGCCCATTTCCATCACCTTCTATCTGGCCTGGCTGTTCATCACCTTTGTCGATTCCCGGGTGACGCCCTGGATCCCGGAGAAATACAACCCGACAACCTATTTGCCATTCGGTCTTCCCGGTTTGGGGCTCGTTGTCGCCGTCGTCGCCCTCACCTTGATCGGCATGCTGACCGCCGGGTTCTTCGGCCGCCTGATCATGCGGTTCTACGACGGCTTGCTGGCGCGCATGCCGGTGGTCCGCACCGTGTACAGCGCGCTGAAGCAGATCATCGAAACGGTTCTGGCGCAGCAGTCGACGGCGTTCCGCCAGGCGGTGCTGATCGAGTATCCGCGCCGCGGCCTGTGGGCTATTGCCTTCATCACCGGGCGGACGGAAGAAGAGGTCCAGAACCTCACCGACGAGGAGATGATCAACATCTTTCTTCCCACCACGCCCAACCCCACGTCGGGGTTTCTGCTGTTCGTCCCCAAGGGCGACCTGATTCCGTTGAGCATGACGGTGGAGGAAGCCATCAAGATGGTGATTTCCGCCGGCATCGTGACACCGCCGGACCACCGCGAGGATTCGGAGCAACAGGTCCCGCTGGTGTTCGCGGCCCCCGACGGTGAAGATAACCCGGACGATGAAGATCAACCGGACGACGATCGGAAACGAGAGTGAAATGTTCCCCGCGCTCTAACCGGAGCGCAGGTAGCGCGCGGCGGCGTCCCGCTCGAACAGGTAAAGCAGGGTGCGGAGCGCGGTCCCCCGCGACGATTTGAGATGGGGATCGCGGGCGAGGATCAAGCGGGCGTCATCGCGGGCGACTTGCAGCAGGTCCGCGTGAAAGGCGAGGTCGGCGACGCGGAACTCCGGAGCGCCGCTCTGGCGGACCCCCAGCAGCTCGCCGGCGCCCCGGAGGCGCAGATCCTCCTCGGCGATGCGGAATCCGTCGTCGGTCTCGCGCATGATGGCGAGCCGCGCGCGCGCCGCGTCGGTCAGCGGCGGCGCATACACGAGCACGCACGTGGAATTGGCGGAACCGCGCCCGATACGGCCGCGCAACTGATGGAGCTGCGCTAGCCCGAACCGCTCGGCATGCTCGATGATCATGACGGTGGCGGCCGGAACGTCGACCCCGACCTCGATCACGGTGGTGGCCACCAGCAGATCCACGGGGCCACCTACGAAGGCGGCCATGGCGGCGTCCTTGGCGGCGCCCTTCATGCGTCCATGAACGAGACCCACGCGCCCCTCGAAGATGCCGCTCAGATGATGAAACCGTTCCTCCGCGGCTTTGACGTCGAGAACGTCCGACTCCTCCACGAGCGGACAGACCCAATAGACCTTGGCGCCGGCCGTCAGGCCTCTGGCCACGCCGGCGATGACATCGTCGATGCGCTCCATGGGAACCGCGCGGGTGTCCACCGGCAGCCGCCCCGGCGGTTTTTCGAGCAATTTAGATGCGTCCATATCGCCGTACGAGGTCAGCATCAGCGTTCGCGGGATGGGCGTGGCGGTCATCACCAGGATATCGACCGCGGATCCCTTGGCCGCCAGATCAAGCCGCTGGTGAACGCCGAACCGGTGCTGTTCGTCGATCACCGCCAATGCCAGATCCTTGAACGCCACCGCCTCTTGAAACAGAGCGTGAGTTCCCACGGCCATTGGAATGACGCCCTCGGCAAAACCGTTCAGGATGGGGTTTCGGGACTTGCCCTTCTCGCGGCCGGTCAGCAGCGCCACGTCCACGCCGGCCGCCGACGCCAGCGGCTTGATGGTGGCGTAGTGCTGGCGGGCGAGAATTTCGGTGGGCGCCATCAGCGCCGCCTGAGCGCCGCTTTCCACGGCGGTGAGCATGGCCATCAGCGCCACCACCGTCTTGCCGCTGCCTACGTCACCCTGCAGAAGTCGCAGCATCCGCGCCTCCGACGCCATGTCCCGGGTAATCTCCGCGATCGCCCGCCGCTGCGACGCCGTGAGAGTGAACGACAGAGAGGAGAGGGCGCGCTTGGCGAGCGTGCCCTCGGCGCGGATGGCGCGCCCGGCGATCTCGTGTTGATGCCGGCGGATCAGGGCGAGCGCCAATTGATTGGCCAGGAGTTCGTCATAGGCAAGACGGGTTCGCGCCGGAGACAGCGGCGACAATCCCGCCTCGTCGGTGGGCGCGTGGACGTCTTCCAAAGCGGCGCGCCAGGATTTCCAGCCCTGCCGCGCGCTGAGCGATGGGTCCAGCCATTCCTCCAGCGCCGGCGCCCGGTCCAAAGCCGCCCTTACCAGCTTGACCACCTGCCGCGCGCTCAACCCGGCGGTCAGCGGATAGACGGGTTCGACGATGGCGATGCCGTCGCGCTCGCTTTCCTCGACGATGTGGTCGGGATGAGTCATCTGCATTTGGTGGCCGTAGCGCTCCACGACGCCGCTGACGACGCGAAGCGCGCCCTCGGGCAGGAGCTTGCCCAGGTAATCGCCGCGAACGTGAAAGAACACTAGCACCAGTTCACCGGTCTCGTCGGCGCATAGCACCCTGTAGGGCCGGCGCGGCGTGGCCGGAGGTTGGTGGCCCAGCACCCGGACGGTCAGCGTCGCCACCGTTCCCGGACGCGCCCTCGCGACCTTGGGGGCGAACCGGCGGTCGATGAAACCCGAGGGAAGGTGCCACAACAGGTCCACCACCCTGGGCCCCGCCAGTTTTTCCACAACGGTGGCGAGGCGCGGCCCGACACCAGGGAGAGCGTGGGCCGGAGCGAACAGGGGAAAGAGGACTTGCGGGCGCATCTGAAATGAACGGCTGACAGGGAATTCCGGGTCTCTTATATCCTATCGTTCCTACCGGAGGAGAGGAATGATCGAACCCACAGATACACTGCGCAAACGCGTGCTGTTCCGCAGCCATCACACCGGCATGCAGGAAAACGACCTGTTGATCGGCGCGTACGCGGAGCAGAAGCTGGCGGCCATGAGCGACGAGGACGTTCGGTGGTTTGAATCGCTCATGATGGATAACAACGACATCGACTTGTACAATTGGATGATGAGGAAAGAAGACTTACCCGAGGAGTGGGATCATCCAGTCCTGCGGTCCCTGATCGATTTCGCCCAAAACTTCAGACCATCCATATAATCACTTGAAACCAATAGCGGATATGTTGTCGCGGCCGGGGCGCGCGCTGATCGCCGGCGCGCCGGCCGGTTATGACGCGGAGATCATCGCGTCGCTGGCGGCGAGCCTCGAAGGCGGCGTGCTATTCATCGCGCGGGATGACGTCCGCATGGATTTCATGGGCGAGGCGCTGGCGTTCTTCGCCCCGAAGCTGGACACTCTTCAATTCCCGTCCTGGGACTGCCTGCCCTACGACCGGGTTTCCCCCAACCTCGAAATCGCCAGCCGGCGCATCGATACGCTGACCCGGCTGATCGCGGACCGCACCCAGGGCAGGGGCCGAGTGATTCTCACGACGGTATCGGCGGCGCTGCAGCGGGTTCCGCCGGAGGAGACATTGACCGGCGCCACGTTCCGGCTTGCGCGCGGCGGCCGGCTGGATCCGGAGTCGCTGATCGCCTTTCTCGTCACCCATGGCTACGTCCGCGCCGAAACGGTCATGGAGCCCGGGGAATACGCGGTGCGCGGCGGCATCATCGACGTCTATCCTCCCGGGCGCTCCGAGCCGCTGCGTCTGGACTTCTTCGGCGACGAGTTGGACGTCTTGCGATCCTTCGACGCCGCCAGCCAGCGCACCACCGACAAACTAGACTCGTTTACCGTCAAACCGGTCAGCGAGGTGCTTCTGCGCGACGAGGCGGTGGCGCGGTTCCGCACGGAATACCGGACCCTGTTCGGGGCGGTGGGCGCCGACGATCCGCTGTACGCAGGCATCTCCAGCGGCCGCCGGCAAGCGGGCATGGAACACTGGGTGCCGTTGTTCCATCCGCGCATGAGCACGGTGTTCGAGTACGCGCCCGGCGCGGCGATCGTTCTCGACTATCATTTGAACAACGCGCGCGACGCCCGCCTGGACCTGATTCACGAGTACTACGACGCCCGCCGGAACATCGACACCGGCCGTTTCGCCGAGCTTGGGACACCCTACAATCCGCTGCCGCCCGAGCGGCTGTACGTTGGCGGCGAGGAGTGGGACGCCTTGCTGGCCGAGCGCGCCGTCGGCCAGCTGTCGCCGTTCGCCGTGCCCGAGGACATGACCGGCGGGTTCGACGCGGGCGGGCGGCCCGGTCCCGATTTCGCGGAAGCGCGCCTGCGCGGCGACGTCAACGTGTTCGACCTGCTCACCGACCGGCTGGTGGAGCACCGCAAACGCGGCCGGCGGGTCATGGTGGCGGCGGTGACACGCGGGTCGCGCGACCGCCTCAAGGCGGTCATGGGCGAACACGGGCTCACCCAGGTCACGCCCGTGGACGGCTGGGCGGAGGCCGGCGCCGTGAAGCCCGCTACCCTGGCGCTGGCGGTTCTCGGGCTGGATCGCGGGTTCGTCACGCCCGATTGGGCGGTGATCGCCGAACAGGACATCCTCGGCGACCGGCTGGCGCGGTCGCGGGCCCGCCGCGTCCGGGCCGAGAATTTCCTCACCGAAACCTCGTCGCTGAATCCCGGCGATCTGGTGGTCCACATGGATCACGGGATCGGCCGTTACGAGGGGCTCGAGACCATCTCGGTCGCCGGCGCGCCGCACGATTGCCTGCGCGTCCTCTACGCCGGCGATGCCAAGCTGTTCTTGCCCGTGGAGAACATCGAGGTGATCAGCCGGTTCGGTTCGGAAAGTGCGGGCGTTCCGCTGGACCGTCTTGGCGGCGCGGCGTGGCAGGCCCGCAAGGCCAAGCTGAAATCGCGCATCCGCGACATGGCCGGCGAGCTGATCAAGGTGGCGGCGTCGCGGACGCTGCGACAGGCGCCTATACTCACCCCGGCCGAGGGCCTGTTCGACGAGTTCTGCGCGCGCTTTCCCTACGCCGAGACCGACGACCAGGCGCGGGCCATCGACGACGTCATCGCCGATCTGGCGGGCGGCCATCCGGCCGACCGCCTGGTGTGCGGCGACGTCGGGTTCGGCAAGACCGAGGTGGCGTTGCGGGCGGCCTTCGTCACCGCCATGGAGGGCCGGCAGGTGGCGGTGGTGGTGCCCACCACGCTGTTGTGCCGCCAGCACTACCGGACCTTCGAGGACCGCTTCAAGGGCTATCCGGTGCGCGTCGGCGAGCTTTCGCGGCTGGTGATGGGCAACCCGGCCAAGGCGGCCAAGACCGAACTCGCCGACGGCACTCTCGATATCGTCATCGGCACCCACGCGCTGCTCGCCAAGGATGTCAAGTTCCGCGACCTCGGCCTGCTGGTGGTGGACGAGGAGCAGCATTTCGGCGTCGCCCACAAGGAAAAGCTCAAGAAGCTCAAGACCAACGTCCATGTGCTCACCCTCACCGCCACGCCCATTCCCCGCACGCTGCAGATGGCGCTCACCGGCGTGCGCGAGCTCAGCCTGATCGCCACGCCGCCCATCGACCGCCTGGCGGTGCGCACCTATGTGCTGGAGCTGGACCCGGTCGTGATCCGCGAGGCCATCCTGCGCGAGCAGTACCGGGGCGGCCAAACGTTCTATGTCTGCCCGCGCATCGAGGACCTGGACGACGTCAAGAAAATGCTCGCGGAGCTGGTGCCCGAGGTCAAGGTGGTCATGGCCCACGGCCGCATGGGCGCGCGCGACCTCGAGGCGGCGGTGGGGGCCTTTTACGAGGGCGCCTACGACGTTCTGCTCTCCACCAACATCATCGAGTCCGGACTGGACCTGCCGTCGGTCAACACCATCGTCCTCCATCGCGCCGACATTTTCGGTCTGGCCCAGCTGTACCAGCTCCGGGGACGGGTGGGCCGCGCCAAGGTTCGCGCTTATGCCTATCTGACCCTGCCGCGGCGGCGCCAAGTGACGGCCGCGGCGCAGAAGCGGCTGGAGGTCATGCAGGCGCTGGACTCGCTCGGCGCCGGCTTTTCGCTGGCCAGTCACGACCTCGATATCCGCGGCGCCGGCAACCTCCTGGGCGAGGAACAGTCCGGTCAGATCCGCGAAGTCGGCATCGAGCTCTACCAACAAATGCTCGAAGAGGCCGTCGCCGAGGCCCGGGGCGGCGAGGGGGAGGCCGCGGGCGAGGACGAGTGGAGCCCGCAGATCTCCATCGGCCTCGGCGTCCTGATCCCGGAAGCCTACGTGCCGGACCTGGGGTTGCGGCTGGGCCTCTACCGGCGGCTCGCGGATTTCAAGGAGGCCGGCGAGATCGAGGCGTTCGCGGCCGAACTGGTGGACCGCTTCGGCGATCTGCCCGACGAGGTGAATAATCTCCTGCAAGTGGTCGCCATCAAACAGCTTTGCCGCAAGGCGGGCATCGAAAAGGTGGAGGCGGGGCCCAAGGGCGCGGTGGTGACCTTCCGCGACAATGCCGTCGCCAATCCCGCCGGGCTGGTGCAATTCATCACCCGCCAGACCAGCACCGCCAAGCTTCGCCCCGACCACAAGCTGGTCCTCAAACGCAACTGGGAAACCCCCGGCGACCGCCTCATGGGCGTCCGCAAAATTGCCCGCGACCTCGCCGACGTTGCGGGGGGTTGAGCTTACCGTTACCCCATCGCCGTTGCCGGCGCGGCCATGGGGGCCGGCTTCTCCGCCGTGGCGTCCGATGCACGGCAACAGAAGTCTGGGGAGGGCGCCATCGGGCTAGCGAATCCGGCTGCCGTGTTCTGCGTCGAACAGGGCGGCCGTTTCGAGATCCGCGAAGCGAAAGCCGGCGGCACAGGCATCCGCATCCTCCCCGACGGCACCGAAGTAGACGCCTGGACCTATTTCCGGGAGCAATCCCGGCCTCCGCTAAACCCCGTGCTCGTGCTTGACCCAGATGCCTGGACCTATTTCCGGGAGCAGTCCCGGCCCGACGTCAATGAATACCAGCGGTCGTTGAAATATGCGCTAGTACCGAACTAGGCCAGCAAGGATTTGGGCATCAGGTCGTCCACGTGATGAACCAAGGGGTGATCGCTGTCGGTATCCCATCTGTCCGCGATGGGGGGATTCGAGTGGTCGTCGATGTCGGGATTCCACCAGCCCTCGATCGTGAAGTCGCTGCTGAGGATCCCCGAAATATGTCCCTCGGGGTCGAGCGCAACTTCGATCGACCCATCGAAATCGGCGCGCCCGTTGGCGTAGTTCGTGAATATGAGGCGACCATCGATCTCAAGCTGCATGGCGCCGCCGACGTTGGGGTCGAACGACGTGAGCTCTCCCTCCGATTGCGCATGAAAGGTCGCCGTGCAAGTAATATCCTCGACCTTGTCATACAGTTGCAGTTCTCCCCAAAATGGGCCGTTCTGGTTCTCGATGGCGACGATGGCATCGTACGTCATGAAAATACTGCCTTCCATATCGCTTTCCAACTCCTGGGGCTCGCCAGCGCCCACTGTTCCCCAGACATGACGATCATTGACCCAGTAATACCCGGTGTTTCCGATGGGGGTAACCTCACCTTCGTCGATGAAATCGAAAGACCCTGATACAAAAAGAGATTGTCTCATGCACGTGCTCCACGGAGTCATTTTTGAAATAAAAATACGAGGGTATATCAGTGAGTCCTATAATCGATAGAGTAGTTATTAGCAATACGTTCCAGTAATGATGTATCAGCTAGATTTGTTCCGGTATTGTAATTGTAATGATGGCAAAACAATTGTCGCGGGATGATCGTTTACCGTCCCGTCACCAGGTGCGCGCCCGCCAAACGATCAACCCCCTTTCGCCGTCTGATCGCGAGATGGGTGCGGACCGCGGACGCGATCAGGTCCGCGTTCTCGGCGGAGCGGAACAATCCATGGCTTGAGGAATGAGGGCGGCCGCGGCGCTCTTGGCCACCTGGGCCGCGCGGGTCTTGCTCCGCGAAACCTGGGCGGTGACGGTGGCGCCCTCCAATAACAGGGCCAGCTCGTCGGCGAGACCGGCGGGATCCGGCACCCGCAGCGCGACGCACTGGTCCTCGATGTAGCGGCGCATCAACCCCTTGAACCCCTTGCACACCTGGCGGATGGGGGTGTCGGGATCGGAGTACTCGCCGACCGCGTTAATAAACAACCAGCCGTAGAAGTTGTTCTGCTCGAACCATTCGGCGGCCACGTCGAACACGGCGAGCAACCGGTCGCGGGGCGTGTGGGCCCGTTCCTCCACCTGGCGCATGAAATTGTTGCGAAACAGACCGTCGTATTTCCGCAGGAGTGTCGGAGTCGATTGGACGGGTGAGGAACAAAGTCAGCATATTATACTTTGCGTACCCAGTCGACTCTACGGCGAGGTTGAGTTATGACTTAATCTCTGCGGTCAGCTTGGGGTGGAGAACCAATGGCTTCGAAAAAGCGCGTGAACCTGGATGCCATGATCCCGCGTCTTGACCTGAGCACCATGGCAAAGGGAACGATTTCCACGTCCAGCGATACGGGCATACCTGTTTCTGAGCTGGCGCGCGGCAGACTGCATTTCCGGCTGTTACGAAAGCCAGACTTTCAACGAGTCACAAACGAATGGGATATCGATAACGTAGTGCGGCTCATTAAGAGTTTCAGAGATGCAGATCTGATACCCGCCCTTATCATGTGGCATTCTGAGCCGGGATTTCATTTTGTTATTGACGGCGCACACCGATTGAGTGCGCTCGTAGCATGGGTCAATGATGACTACGGCGATAAGGCCATCTCACAAGAATTCTTCGATGACAAAATATCGAAACACCAGAGAGATGTTGCTACCGAATGTCGAAGCCGAGTGGCGGTAGATGTCGGCACCTATTCCGACTTAAGCAAAGCGTTGGATGACGAAAATCCAACGCCCCAAAGGCTTAGGTGGGCATCAAACATTTCTAAATCCTTGGTCACGCAATGGGTGGGCGGGGACGCTGAAACCGCCGAAAAATCATTCATAACCATCAACTCCCGCGCCATTCAAATTAACGAAACCGAATTGTTAATGATCCGGACCCGGCGCAAACCCAATGTAATCGCCGCGCGTGCACTAATCCGAGCTGCGACAGGGCACGAATACTGGTCCAGCTTCGAAGCCAATCATAAAGACGCGATCCGAAAGCGCGCCAAACAAATATATGACATCCTGTTTGAGCCTGAGACCGCAGACGCGGCGCGCTCCATCGAAATGCCGATTGCGGGAAAATCGTACTCAGCAAATGCCCTTAGAATGGCGCTTGAAGTTGTCAACATTTCAACCGGCATTAAGTCAAAACAAGAACTTGAGGATAGCGAGAACGATGATGATGGGTCCAGAACAGTACGCGCGTTGGATAAGACATACGGCAGTGTGAAATACTTAGCGGGAGACCACTCATCCAGCCTTGGATTACATCCGTCCGTCTACTTTTGGGGGGCTACCGGCAATCATCAGCCATCAGCGTTCCTCGCAACCATAAGCTTCATTCAGTACTTAATTGAAGACCAGAAGAGGCTATATGACTTTTGTCGGCACAGAGCGGGTTTTGAGGAATTTTTGGTGTTAGAACAAGGAATAATTAAGTTCATTCTCGGGAAGTTTGGGGGGTGGAACAAGAGCGTTCCGTCAGTGCTTGAGATGTACAGGGCTATTCTGAAAGGACTGGTTGAGCATAAAACGAATGATGAAATCCGCACGGCTCTAATCAATAATCCGCGCCTTCAAGGATTGAGTGAAATCGCGGAGTTGGCCGGATACCCTAATCGCAAAATTACGCGAGAAACAAAAATTGCCGTAAGGAGGCGCGAACTTCTGGCAAACGCTGTTAGGTGTTCGATTTGCTTCGCTCGTATACCGAGTTCTGCGTTCAGCAATGACCATAGGGTAAGGGCGCAGGACGGTGGTCGCGGGACAGAAGAAAACATCCAACTATCTCACCCGTATTGCAATTCAGGATTTAAGGAACATCTCGTTTCTTCTAACCTGCCTTTTCCGGAACGTCCCGCCTTTGTGGCAGAAGCCGCCGAATAGCGTGCTCAAATCCGTCATCCGAGTCATCAGCGCTAAGCTCCCGAGCGGCTTCAATGAACCGCTCGGATTGTTCCTTCTGCGTCATCTTCCTCGAAGAGCCAACCCTGGCCTTCTTCTCCCGATCCTTCTTCGGCGGGGATGATTGGGACTCGGACAACTCGGTAAATTCGGGGTTTGTATTTCGAGGGTCGCCAGACGCCATAAGGCTTCTCACCTTGCAAGAGTTGTTTCGTAGGTTAACCGCTTCCCAATGATGCCAATAAGGATGTTGTTGGCGCGGGTTTCGTCATCTACCCCAAGAGCTAAGCGCCGATTGTGGCGGAAGTCAAATTCTGCAAGATAGCGGTGCAGGTGCTTTTCGGCGCAGTGCTGGTAAACGCCCTTCATGCCGCGCTTGAAGATGCTGAAATAGCTCTCGATGGTGTTGGAATGCACTTCGCCGCGCACATACTCTTTGGAAGAATGATGCACGGTTTGATTGAGGTGGTCCCACTTTGTTGGACAGCTTGGCGGCGAAGTTAAGGTGTATTCCGGTTGCTGATCATGCCGCCAAAAATCTGTTTATCACATCCTGGTGCTGCTGTTGAGCCTGTGGGGATGTGGGTAAGCCGTCAGGCTTATCCATCGTATCCACGGGCCGCCCGGCCCGGTAGGCCTCCGCTGGGGTTTGGCCGTCAAGCGCCGAATGGGGCCGCTCGGTATTGTAGAAGTCGATCCATTCGCCGATGACCCGTTCGGCCTTGAAGCCGTCGGTCAGTTCGTGCAGGTAGACGGCCTCGTACTTGAGCGACCGCCAGAGGCGCTCGATGAAGATGTTGTCCATGCACCGGCCCCGCCCATCCATGGAGATCGTGATGCCCGCGTTCTTGAGCGTCGCGGTGAAGTCGAGGCTGGTGAATTGGCTGCCCTGATCCGTATTGAAGATCTCCGGCCGGCCGGATCGGGCCAGTGCCTGCCGCAAGGCCTCCACACAGAACCCGGCATCCATGGTGTTCGACAGCCGCCAAGCCAGAACGTGGCGCGTCGCCCAGTCCATGATCGCGACCAGATACAGGAAGCCGCGCTGGACGGGGATATATGTGATATCGGCGCACCAGACCTGATTGGCTCGGTCGATGGCCAGCCCGTTGAGCAGATAAGGATAAATCCGGTGCGCCGGATGCGGCACGCTGGTTCTCGGCGCCTGGTAGATGGCCTCCAAGCCCATCAACCGCATCAAACGGCGCACCCGGTGGCGGGCCGACGCCGACGCCTTCGCGTCGTAACTGGCGCGCCATCTGACGGGAGCCGTAGAATGGATACTTGAGAAACAGCTCGTCGATCCGACGCATCAGCGCCAGGTTCTCCGAGTTCTCGCCCCCATTGGCGCCATGACGGGGCGCGTAATAGAACGACGACCGGCTGATCGACAGCAATCGGCATCGACGGCTCAAGCTCAAATCGAGATGGTCGCGCGCGATCATCGCCTTGCGCTCCTCCCGGCTCATCGCTTGACCCCTCTGGCCAAAAAATCCCGTTCCACCGTCAACTCGCCGATCTTGGCGTGAAGGTCGCGGACCTCGGCGTCATGGTCGCGGCCAGCCCGGGCGGCGCCGTTCGAAAACACCGCCCCCAGTCCGTCCATCGCCTGGCGCTTCCACGTGCTCACTTGGTTCGGATGCACCTTGTGCTTCGCCGAGATCTCCTGGATCGTCTTGTCGCCCCGTAGCGCTTCCAGCGCCACCTTCGCCTTGAAATCTGCCGTAAACCGGCGGCGTGTCGTCATCTTCGTATTCCTCCGTCAATCGGTGGAATACACCTTAACAAACTGTCCGATTTCCTGGGACCACCTCAGATATCCGCAAAAACCTTCCTCATGTCCCTGTATAGGTTGCTCTCGTCAGTGTAGAGAACGCTTTCGCGTGAGACGTTTTTAGTGACCAATTCGGCAACGTTGACCTTGGTTGCTTGCGCTACATGGAAAGTGCGCACGGAGCCGCCGCGCTCGACAAGACCAAGAATGGCGCGTTTACCAGATGGGCCATGGCCACCTTTGAGGTATGGGCGGCCTCTGCGATGGCGGGACGGTTTCGGATCTTTCTGTTTTCCGTAGTAGGTTTCATCAGCTTCAACGACCTTGCCGCTACCGCCTAGAGGGCCAAGGTTGCCTTCGCGCATAGCTTCCCGAATGCGATGCGCCATGAACCATGCGGTTTTGACGGTGACGCCAAGAGTCCGGTGAAGCTGATTGGCGCTAATCCCTTTCTTCGATGAAGCCATAAGGAAAATAGCTTGTAGCCACAGGTGTAGTTTCACATGGCTACTCTCAAAGATGGTCCCGACCTTTACGGTGAATGGCTTGCGGCATTGATAGCACTTGTAAATGCCGATCCGGGTGCTTTTACCCTTCATCTTGCGAATGCGATCCACACCGCCGCAATGTGGGCAGACGGGACCATTTGGCCAGACGCGCTTTTCAACAAAGCGGTATGCTGCGGCTTCTTCGTGGAAATAGGGTTCTGATAGTACTGACATTGGTCTAACTCCTTATAGGACCAATGTAATCTACTCCAGTGGGTACGTCAAGTATAATATTGGGAACAAAGTCCTTGACCCGCCGCCTGCCAGGACTTATGTTCAGTGTTCGTTCTTTTTGGAGCGAGAGGCGAAGTGCGTCCGGATTTCGGAGCGGTTTGAAGAATGTCTACTTTTGTTTCGGCAAAAAAGCGATGGATTTCAATGCATTATACGGTGTTCATGTATACTTTTGTATACCTGGTCGAAAAGGCCGTTCTAGGAAAATCAAGGACTTAGCGCGCAGAAATGTATACTTTTATATACTTTTGCATACCTTTTATGTTTGGCGCAGACGTGTTTTTTTTACATCAACGGCTTAACCGCCACCGTTGAGTAAAGGAAGTATACTAAAGGGCGTCCGAGGTCAACAAAAGGTATACAAAACCGTCGTTCGGCGCGGCTTCCTACGAACTCGATCTACTCCGAGTCGCAGACCGTCTTTTGCAGGATCACGTCGTAGCGTTCGAGCATCGCATCGTATTCGCCGCCCTGGCACAGCTCGGCGAGGCGCCGGTTGAAGATATCGCGGAGGTTGGGGTCCTTGAAGGCGACCCGGAAGTCGGTGACGGGCGGGAACAGGCGGTGCGGGTCCACCTCGTCCATGGAATGGCCCAGCTCCTTCGTGAAATAGGCGAAGATGCTGAGGTCGATCACCGCGACGGTGCCGTCGCGCTCCCAGAACCGGCGCACCTGGTCCCGCTGGTTCGCGACTTCCACATAGTTGGCGCGGTGGGCTGAATCCGGCGCGAACAGGCGCTCGAAGGCGTCGCCCAGTTCCCGGTCGGCGCCCTGCCAGGTGAGCACCGGGTGACCGCCGAGGTCGGCGACGTTGTCGATCTTGAGATGGTCGCTCTTCTTGCTGATGGCGGCGTTTTCGAAGGTAATGAACGGGGCGGAATAGAACACGCCCGCGCCGTCGGATTGGCGCACCGCGACCGAGACATCCGCGCGTCCCCGTTGGACGGCTGTTTGCAGGTCGGCGTAGGGCATCTGCACGAAGGCAAGCGTGTCATCGGCGAGGGCAAGGCGGACCAGGTCGACCTCGAGCCCCGTGGTGGCGGTCTCCATGACGTACGGCGGGATGTCGAGGGAAATGGCGGCGGTCGGTCGGGATTGGTCCGCCAGGCTCGCGGAACCGATCAGGATAAGGGACAGGAACGCGAGGACTCGTCGGATCATGATTTGCTTCCCGTTACCAGGTTAAGGCCGAACCGTTCGACAACGGCATCGGCGATGGCTAGCGACGCGGTCAACCCGGGGGACTCGATGCCGAACAGGTTGATCAGGCCGTCGACGCCGTGCGTCTCGGGGCCCTGGAAGACGAAATCGGCGGCCGGTTCGCCGGGCGCCTGGAGTTTGGGGCGGACGCCGGAATAGCCCGGGTTCAGGGAGTTATTCGGTAGCGCGGGCCAGTAGCGGCGGATGGCGGCGTAGAACGCCTCCGCGCGGCCCGGGTCCACCCGGTAGTCGATGGCGTCGACCCATTCAACGTCGGGCCCGAACCGGCCCTGGCCGCCGAGGTCGCGGGTGTAGTGAACGCCGAGGCCCGCCGTGCCCGGCACCGGGTAGATCAGACGCTCGAACGGCGCGCGGCCGGCGAGGGTGAAGTAGTTGCCCTTGGCGTAGTGGAGCGGTGGGACGGTCTCCGGCGGGACGCCCGCGATGGACCGGGCCACGGCTTGGGCGCCCAGGCCGGCGCAGTTGACCACGGTGCGGCACGCCAGCGCCATGGGCTGCTCGCCGCCCACGTCGAGGGTGATGGCGCCGCCGTCGGCGCGGCCGCCGCTCACCGGGCTCAAGAACGCCACGGCGGCGCCATGATCCTCGGCCTCGCCCTGCAGGCTCAGCATGTAGGCGTGGCTGTCGAGAATGCCGGTCGACGGCGAGATCAGCGCGGCCACGCACTCGAGCTGCGGTTCCAGGTTCATGGCGTCCCCGCCGCTGATCCACCGGATGTCCTCGACGCCGTTGGCGAGCGCCTTCCGTTCCACCGCCCGCAGCGGTTCCATCTCGGCCTCGGTGGTGGCCACCACCACCTTGCCGCAGCGGGCGTGATCGATCCCGTGCGAGCTCAGATACCGGTAGAGACTATCCCGGCCGGCGCGGCAGAGACACGCCTTGAGGCTTCCCTTGGGGTAGTAGATCCCGGCGTGGATGACCTCCGAATTGCGGGAACTGGTGGCCGTTCCGATGGCGTCTTCCACTTCCAGGACGATCACCTCGCGGCCGGCGATGGCGAGCGCCCGGGCCATCGCCAGGCCGACCACGCCGGCGCCGATCACCACGCAATCCACCGTTTCCGTCATGGGGTATTCAACATTTCATCGCTCGACTGTGGCCGTTCGGTTCTTGCCGCGCCCGCGCGGGTGTCCACAAGAACACATCATAGCGTATTCAGCGAGAAGCATGGAAACATGGCAACACGGATCCCGACCTCGGCGGTGATGGTAACCTTGGCGCCGATGGTGGCCTCTTCCCTATAATGTGACGTTTGCCTTCGTATGTCGGGCGTTCAAGCCGGACGGCGTCATTCACGCGATAGAGGCCGCCGCCACGCGTTGGGGGCAGTCTGGATAACAGTCTCAAACATCCTATCTTTAGGTGTTAGAATAGATTCGTTTTTCAGAGGATGACCGAACCCGTCGACATGGGTGATCGAGACAGAAAACTACCGACGCACAGATCCTCTTCGACCGAAGTCGACGATTTTCTGGCGAGATTGGCGGCCACCCCGAGCGCGCGGCCGGCGGGGACGCGCGGCCGTCTGGTCTTCGCGATGGACGCCACCGCCAGCCGCCAGCCCATGTGGGACCACGCGGCCCAAATCCAGGGCGAAATGTTCAGCGAAACCTCGGCCCTCGGAGGTCTGGACATCCAGCTCTGCTTTTACCGCGGCTTCGGGGAGTTCAAGGTCAGTCCGTGGCTCGGCCAATCGGCGGAACTGCTGCGGATGATGACATCGGTCTTTTGCCGGGCCGGGGCGACACAAATCCGCAAGGTTCTCGCCCACGCCATCAACGAGACCAAGACGCGCAGGATCGGGGCGCTTGTGTTTGTCGGCGATTGTGTGGAGGAGGACGTGGATCGGCTGGGGTCGTTGGCCGGCGAGCTCGGGGTGCTTGGCGTCCCCGTGTTCATGTTTCACGAAGGCCGCGACCCGGTGGCCGCCTTCGCCTTCAAGCAGATCGCCGGTCTCAGCGGAGGCGCCTATTGCCGGTTCGACGAAGGAAGCGCGCGAGCATTGCGGGACTTGCTCAGCGCCGTGGCGGTCTTCGCCGCGGGAGGTAGACCGGCGCTGGAAAATCTGGCGGACCGGCGCGGCGGCGACATCAAACGGATCGCCCACCAGTTGGCCCACCAGTCGGCCCAACAGTCGGAAGGTCGCTGACGGGTGCTGCCGCTGTTCTTGCTGGGACTTGCGCTGCTCGTGGGATTGGTCCTGATCGGCCGCTGGTACGTCGTCGCGGACCCTAAGGTTTTGGCTAGGGCGGTAAAGCGTCTGGCTTTAGGCCTGATTGTCGTCGTGATCGTGTTTCTGGCGGTCACCGGGCGCATCGGCTGGGCGTTGGGCGCGGCGGCGGCGGCGCTGCCTTGGGTCTTGAGATTCGTTCGCGCCGCTCGAACCGCGAAAAATTTCTCGCGCATGGCCGGGGCCGGCGGCGGTCGGGCGTCGACCGTCAATACCCGCTTTCTACGCGTATCCCTCGACCACGAAACCGGCGATTTGGATGGCGACGTTCTCGAAGGTTCCTTCGCCGGCCGGGCGCTGAGCGCGCTCGGCCTCGCGGAACTGGTGGAATTGCTGAAGCAGTGCTGGGTCGAGGACCAGCAGTCGACACAGGTGCTGGAAGCCTACCTCGATCGTGCTCACCCGGACTGGCGAACCAAGGCCAGCGCGGAATTCACGGGCCAAGGGGCCGAAGCGGGGAGTCGGACCCGTGGCGACGGCGAGATGACGTGCCAGGAAGCCTATGATGTTCTTGGCCTCCAACCCGGCGCCGGCGAGGCGGAAATCAAGGCGGCCTACCATCGGATCATCAGCGCCCTGCATCCGGACAAGGGCGGTTCCAATTTTCTCGCCGCGAAAGTCAATCAAGCCAAGGACCTGCTGCTCGGTAGCTGAACGACCGCGACTTTAGCGCCGATTGCGGATGGGGTCGGTCCGAATGTGATCCATTGGGCGGCGGCTTGAAGGAGGGCGTTGCAGGGGCGGCGGCCCTATGGCAAAAGGAGCGCGAATATCCGTTCGACGAGCCCACTCAACTAGGATTCTCAAGGAATTGTAATGACCAAGTCAGTGCGCAAGGCGGTATTTCCCGTGGCCGGCCTGGGAACTCGTTTCCTGCCCGCGACCAAAGCCATGCCGAAGGAAATGCTGCCGATCGTCGATAAACCGTTGATTCAGTACGCGGTGGAGGAAGCCCGGGACGCCGGCATTGAAGAGTTCATTTTTGTCACCGGCCGCGCCAAGAGCGCCATTGAGGATCATTTCGACCATAGCGTCGAGTTGGAGCAGGTGTTGCGCGAACGCGGTAAGCAGGAGTCGCTGGCCTCCGTTCTCGACTGGATGCCGCAACCCGGCCACATCTCGTACACCCGTCAACAAGAGCCACTGGGGCTCGGGCACGCGGTGTGGTGCGCGCGCAACTTCATCGGCGAAGAACCGTTCGCGGTTCTTCTGGCGGACGATCTGATCCTTTCGAACAGCGGATGCCTCAGCCAGATGATTGCCGCTTACGCGTCCGTCGGGGGTAACATGGTCGCCGTCGAGGAGGTCCCGAACGATGAGACGGACCGCTATGGCATGCTCGATGTGGACGAGGACAAGGGGCGGCTGGCCTCCGCGCGGGGTGTCGTGGAGAAACCCGCGCCCAACAAAGCGCCTTCCAATCTGGCCATAATCGGCCGGTATATTCTCGATCCCATCGTCCTGCGCGTGCTTGAGTATCAAAGCCGTGGAGCCGAAAACGAAATTCAGCTCACCGACAGTCTCGCCAAGAGCCTGGAGTTGAACGTTCCCCTTCATGGCTTCCGCTTCGATGGACGGCGGTTCGACTGCGGCGGCAAGGTTGGATACCTCGAGGCGAATCTGGCTTACGCCTTGGAGCGCGACGATATGAAAGAGCGCGTCCGAGAGATGTTGAAGACTTACGCGTAAGGCCGTTTGCGCCATTGAAGCAATCGGTGCGGATATACTGAAAAGAAATCAGGGGAACGATGCAAGTCACAATGATCGGCGCGGGATACGTTGGTTTGGTCTCGGGCGCCTGCTTTTCCGAATTCGGCTTCAATGTTGTCTGCTTAGACAAGGATGCCGGCAGGATCGAGCGTCTCAATCGGGGCGAAATGCCAATCTACGAACCCGGTCTCACGGCTTTGGTGGAAAGCAACGCCAAGTCCGGGCGCCTGAGGTTCACGACCGACATCTCCGCCGCGGTGGCGGGCGCCGACGCCGTGTTCATCGCCGTCGGAACGCCGAGCCGGCGCGGTGACGGTCACGCCGACCTCTCGTACGTCTACGACGCCTCGCGGGATATCGCCAAGGTTCTCGATGGCTACACCGTGGTGGTAACCAAATCGACGGTCCCGGTGGGAACGGGCGACGAGGTCGAGCGCATCATTCGGGAGACCCGTCCCGACGCCGACTTCGACGTGGTTTCCAATCCGGAGTTCCTGCGGGAAGGCTCGGCCATCGGCGACTTCATGCGGCCGGATCGGGTGGTCATCGGGACCGAGAGCGAACGGGCCCAGGAGGTGATGCGCCGTTTGTACCGGGTTCTGTATCTGATCGAGACCCCGATCCTGTTTACGGCGCGGACAACCGCCGAGCTCATCAAGTACGCGGCCAACGCGTTCCTGGCCACCAAGATCACCTTCATCAACGAACTCGCGGATTTGTGCGAGAAGGTGGGAGGGGATGTCCATGACGTCGCCCTCGGTATGGGCCTCGATGGCCGCATCGGACGGAAATTTCTTCATGCCGGGCCCGGCTATGGCGGGTCATGTTTCCCCAAGGACACGATCGCGCTGGTGCGAACCGCTCAGACCGCCGGCGCGCCGGTCCGGATTGTCGAGGCCGTTGTCAAGATCAACGACGATCGAAAAAAACACATGGCCGAAAAAATTATCGCGGCATGTGACGGTTCCGTCGACGGCAAGACCATCGCGATCCTGGGCCTGACCTTCAAACCCAATACGGACGACATGCGCGATGCGCCCAGCCTCGATATCGTGCCGGCCTTGCAAAAGGCCGGGGCTTCGGTGAGGGCTTTCGATCCCGAAGGCATGAACGAAGCGCGGCGGTTGCTGACCGATGTGATCTGGTGCGAAAACGCTTACGACGCCATGACCGACGCCGACGCGGTGGCCGTTCTCACGGAATGGAACGAATTCCGGGCGCTCGACTTGAGCCAGGCAAAGAGCCTGTTGAAGCACCCGATGATGGTCGATCTGCGAAACGTTTATGATCCCCGGGAAATGGCGTCCGCCGGCTTTTGCTACACCTCTATCGGCCGGCCGGCGGCGACCCCGGAATAAGGCGGCACAACGATGAACTCGATCTCCGGTGGCTACCGGCTGGACCCCACCATTCTGCGCGAGTACGACATTCGAGGCATTGTCGGTGAAACCCTGACCACGGAGGGCGTAAGGGCGATCGGCCGGGCATTCGGCGGTATCGTGATCGGCAGTGGCGGCAAGACGGTCGCGGTCGGCTATGACGGCCGCCTGACGTCGCCCGCTCTGGAGGAAGCGCTGGTCGCGGGTCTGGCCGCGACCGGTCTCACGGTTTTCCGGATCGGACTTGGCCCGACGCCCATGCTCTACTTCGCGACCCATCATCTCGAAGCCGACGCGGGCATGATGATCACCGGTTCTCACAATCCCCCGGAATATAACGGCATCAAGATTTCTCTGAACGGCAAGCCGTTCTACGGAGAGGCCATTCAAGGCCTGAGCGAGTTGACCGGGGCGGGCGATTTCGTTTCCGGCGAGGGGACGCTCGAACCGTGTCCGGTGGCGGAAGCCTACGTGGAGCGACTGGTCCAGGAATTCCGGGGCGACAAGGCGCTGACGGTGGCTTGGGATCCGGGCAATGGCGCGGCCGGCGAGATTGTTCAGCTGCTGTGCAAGAAATTGCCCGGCCGCCATGTCTTGATCAACGAAACCGTGGATGGCCGTTTCCCCGCCCATCATCCCGATCCGACCGTCGAGAAAAATCTCGATCAACTCAAACAGGCGGTGGCGAACGAAGGCTGCGATCTCGGCATCGGTTTCGATGGCGACGGCGACCGTATCGGAGTCATCGATGCCCGCGGACGCGTCCTGTGGGGCGATCAGCTCTTGGTTGTTTTGTCGGGGCCGGTGCTGGAAGAACTCCCGGGTTCGACCATCATCGCCGACGTGAAGGCCAGCCAGGTCTTTTTCGACGAAATTGAACGGATGGGCGGGAAACCGCTCATGAGCAAGACCGGTCATTCCCTCATCAAGACCCTGATGGTCGAAACGGGCGCGCCGCTCGCGGGCGAGATGAGCGGGCACATCTTTTTCGCTCACCGGTACTACGGCTATGACGACGCCCTTTATTCGGCCGTCCGGTTGCTCTCGATCCTGAGCTCCGGCGACACCACCTTGGCGGAGATGCGCGATGCCTTGCCAAGCATGGTCAACACGCCCGAACTCCGGTTCGATTGCCCGGAAGAGCGTAAGTTCGCGGTTGTCGAGGAAGTGCGCGATCGGTTGAAGACCATGGACGGGATCAAGGTCGGCGTCATCGACGGCGTCCGCGTGACAAGCAGCGACGGTTGGTGGCTTCTCCGCGCGTCGAACACGCAAGCGGTTTTGGTGGGGCGGTGCGAGGCTTCGAACGATGCGTCGCTGCGGCGGCTCGTGGCCGAATTGAGCCGGCAGTTGAGTTTGAGCGGCTTGGAGCCGGTTCCCGGCGGTCACTGATCGCGAGACGCGGGAGCCTTTCCCTCTCTTGACGAGAGGCCGTGGCGTGCCAAATGTATCGGCGTCAGCGGAGGAGCGAGAGGGTTCGCGATGATATCACCGGAATTGCCTCTTCCCGCGCACTTCGATCCGAACAGGGTTGGCGAGGTGTGGCGGGTTCCGTATCAGGAGGTTGCCGCGGCCGCGGCCAAATGGGCAAGCGATCATGGCGTCCAACCAAGTTCCCGCGACCAAACCAGGGTGTGCCTGGTGGCCGTGGACGTGCAGAACACCTTTTGCATCCCGGATTTTGAACTGTATGTGGGGGGGCGGTCGGGAACCGGCGCCGTCGATGACAACCGACGGCTCTGCCGGTTCATCTATCACAATCTGGCCAACATTTCCCGGATCATTCCGACGCTGGATACGCACCAGGCCATGCAAATCTTTCACGGCGTTTTCCTGGTGGATAGCCAGGGCGCCCATCCGGCGCCCTATACGCTGGTCTCCGTCGAAGACATTCGGGAGGGGCACTGGCGGTTCAATCCGGCGGTCGGCGACGATTTGAACATCAGCCCCGAGAACGGGCAGCGCCATCTCGATCACTACACCCGCCGGCTCCAGGAAAGCGGAAAATACGCGCTGACGATCTGGCCCTATCACGCCATGCTCGGCGGTATCGGTCACGCATTGGTGTCGGCGGTGGAGGAGGCCATCTTTTTCCACACGATGGCCCGCGGCGCCCAACCCGACTGGCACGTCAAGGGAAGCCATCCGCTGACCGAACACTATTCCGTTCTGGGTCCCGAAGTGCGGACCGGACCCGACGGCGGCGCGCTCGCGGACAAGAGCGACAAGATCATGCAGGCGCTGATAAGCCATGACGCGGTGATCATCACCGGGCAGGCCAAGAGCCATTGCGTTGCCTGGACCATAGCCGATCTGCTGGATGACGCGTTGGCCGTGGATAGCCGGTTGGTGGAGAAGGTTTATCTCCTGGAGGATTGCACCTCGCCGGTGGTGGTGCCGGGCGCGATCGATTACACGGAAGAGGCCGACGCCGCGTTTCGGCGGTTTTCCGAGCATGGCATGCACGTGGTCCGTTCCACCGATCCCATGGACAGTTGGCAGGGACTGGCGTGAGATATTTCTTTTACGGCACACTGATGGACACCGAGGTGCTCGGCGCCGTGATCGGCCGCCGAATTCCGGCGGCCAGCCGCCGGCGCGCGTTCATACACGGCTATCAAAGGGTGTACCGCGCCGGCGCATGGTACCCGATCCTCGTGGCGGACGCCGAAAGTCGCGTGGAGGGTGTTCTGGTGTCCGCTCTGACAGCGGCGGACGCGGCCCGCCTGACGGCGTTTGAGGGGGATGAATATGATCTGGTGGAGGTGCCGGTCACATCCGCGCGAGGCGACGTGACCCTCGCCAATGTCTTTATTCCGGTTCCCGGCGTTCCCGGATCTTCACGGGAGTGGACGTTTCAAGAATGGCGGCGAAAGCACCGCAAGGAGTACGTCCGCCGGACGCGAACCTCATGTCCGAGGGGCGAGCACTGGCTTTGAGGAGAACGGGTCCGCCGAGGAGAGTGGGGCGGGTTGGCGTTTGGCCCCCGCCTATCCGAGACCGTCCGGACGAAGGACCATGCATGCCATGCGCCGCGCCTTCAGCTGCACACAGGCTTGCTCCGCCTGGTTCTGGTCGATGCCCAGGACACGCCCCCGATAGAGCGGCCGGCTGCGACCGCCGTTGGTCGGAATCACCTTGATGACGCCGTCGTTCAGGGAGTTCGGCGCCATGCGAACGGCTCGTTGGGCCGTCGTGTAAGCGGACTCGTGCTGCGGGTAGGCGCCCACCTGCACACCCCATTCCCCCGACGGCCGTTGTGGCGCGGCGGATGAGCCGGGGACGGCTTCGGCCGAACCTTGGCCCAAGGTCAACTCCTGCGCTGGTTCCTGCTCGAGCTGCAATTGAAAGCAGTCCGTTCCGGCGAGTTCGAGCTTGCGGCACGCTTGGTCGGCTTGTTGTTTTTGCAGATCGTGGATGCGCGCGAGATAGAAGGGGTTCTGGCTTTCATCCGTGTACCGCACGATGGCCACCTTGCCCCGCTGAACGAATTCCGAGGCGTTGACATAGGCGGTGCGGGCGGCGTTGCTGGCCGATTGTTGCTCGCGAAAAGCGCCCACTTGGATGCCCCAAGCGCCGGCAATCGCGGCGATGGACGCGTCGGGCAAAGCGGGAGCGGCGAGACCGACGATGGTGCCGTTCCCGGGTTTGGGTTCCGGATCGCCGATCCCAGCGAAAGTCCGATTGCGTTGTTTCGCCTGGGCTTCGAGGATTTGTGTCTGTTTCGTGAATCCGTCATCAAGGAGGCTGACCATCTCTTGATTGCGGCTCCTCGAAGACTTACCGCCGAAAACCACGCCAATCAGCCTTTGATCGCCACGCTTCGCCGACGCCACCAAATTGAACCCGGATGCCCGGATATATCCGGTCTTGATGCCGTCCATTCCGTCGTAAGTGCCCAGCAGTCGATTGTGGTTTCCGTGCTTGACGCCGTTATACGTGAACTCGCGCTGGGAGAAATGCTTGTAGTACTGCGGGTAGTGATGGACAATCGCCTGTCCGAGTTTGGCCATGTCGCGGGCGGTCGTGACCTGGCGGGGATCCGGCAGCCCGGACGCGTTCCGGAACGTGGTCTTGGACATGCCCAGTTTCCGGGCCGTGGCCGTCATTTTCCGCGCAAAATTGCTTTCGGTCTTTCCCAGTCCTTCCGCGACAACGGTGGCGACGTCGTTCGCGGACTTGGTGACCAAGGCAAGCATGGCCTCTCGGACCCGGATGGTGTCGCCGGCCCTGAGCCCCAGCTTGGACGGCGGCTGGCTCGCCGCGCGCCTGGACACCGTGAACGACTGATCCAGCGTCACCCGGCCACGGTCCAAGGCTTCGAACAGCAAGTACAAAGTCATGATCTTGGTGGTGGAGGCGGGGTAGCGGCTGGCGTCGGCGTTTCTGGCGTAAAGCACGCGGCCAGACTCCGCATCGACGACAATGGATGCGTACTTGTTGCGCGCGGCGGCGGCTGTGTCCGCGAACAAACCGACAAGACCCACGGCAACGAGCGCGACCGCGATAACTCGCCCCACTATCCTAGCGCCCCCAAACGTCATTACAGTCCTCCAGTCGAGATGTGCTATCGATACCGCGTCAACTCCAACACGCCACCGTTGCCCAGTAAGGGGCTGCCGATGGCTTATTGGTGGCTAACCTCCAGGTTGTTCCCAACATATTTACTCGCCTTGCTTATAACAAATTGTTAATCCAAGCTGAATCCCCTTTTGAGTTAGTTTTCGTGCTGCATGAGCGTAAAAAAGTTTCAATTATTTGAAATTTAATAACATTTTCGAGTTCGTTAAGAGGGCGGAATTGTTGGCGGCCGCGCCGGTTTCCTGCTAATTTGCCGCCAATCAGCGCGCAATCGTCTCGCCTGGCCACAAAAGGCGATTCGTTTGTTTTGGGGGAGAAACCAAAAATGACGGCGTCCACGATCCAAACGCAGCCGTTCGAACAACAAAAACCGGGAACATCCGGTCTCCGGAAAAAGGTCAAGGTCTTCCAAAAACCACACTACCTGGCGAACTTCGTTCAATCGATTTTCGATTCGCTGGAGGGCTTCCAGGGAGAAATCTTGGTGGTCGGAGGAGATGGCCGGTATTTCAACCGGCAAGCCATTCAGATCATTCTCAAGATGGCCGCCGCCAACGGGTTCGGACGGGTGCTGGTCGGTCAAGGTGGCATTTTGTCCACGCCGGCGGCGTCGTGCCTCATCCGCAAGTACGGCGCGTTCGGCGGTATCGTGCTGTCGGCCAGCCACAATCCGGGCGGTCCCGACGAGGACTTCGGCATCAAGTACAATATTTCCAACGGCGGTCCGGCCCCGGAAAAGGTCACCGAGGCGATCTACGCGAACACGTGCAAAATTAAGGAATACCGGATCCTCGACGCTCCGGATGTGGATATCGACACGTTGGGCAAAACGCCGCTGGGTCCGATGACCGTGGAGGTCTGCGACTCCGTTGCCGATTACGCGGCGCTGATGAAGGAGCTGTTCGACTTCGACGCGATTCACCGGTTGTTTGCCTCCGGGACCTTCAACATGTGCTTCGACGCCATGCACGCGGTCACCGGACCCTATGCCCGCGCGATCCTGCAAGACACGTTGGGCGCGCCATCGCACACGGTCATCAACGGCGAGCCGCTGGAGGATTTCGGCGGCGGACATCCGGATCCCAATCTGGCGCACGCCGAGGACCTGGTGGAAATGATGTTTCATCCGGATGGGCCGGACTTCGGCGCCGCGTCCGACGGCGACGGCGATCGCAACATGATCCTCGGCAAGCAGTTCTATGTGACGCCCAGCGACAGCCTCGCCGTGCTGGCCGCCAACGCCACCACGGCGCCGGGATACGCGCGCGGCCTTGCGGGGATCGCGCGGTCCATGCCCACCAGCCAGGCGCCCGACCGGGTGGCAGCGAAGTTGGGCATCCCGTGCTTCGAGACGCCCACCGGCTGGAAATTCTTCGGCAACCTGCTCGACGCCGGCAAGGTCACGCTGTGCGGCGAAGAGAGCTTCGGAACCGGCTCGGATCACGTTCGGGAGAAGGACGGCCTGTGGGCGGTGCTGTTCTGGCTGAACGTTCTGGCCGTCAAGCAGGAATCGGTGGCCGACCTGGTGAAAGCGCACTGGCGCGCCTACGGCCGCAATTTCTACTCCCGGCACGACTACGAAGGCGTCGACAGCGACGCGGCCGACGACCTGATGACGCACCTGCGGTCGCTGACCGGGTCGCTCAAGGGAGAAAAACTGGGCGCGTTCGAAGTCGAATTCGCCGACGATTTCGCCTACACCGATCCGGTTGACGGCAGCGTGTCCAAGAACCAGGGAATCAGGATCGGGTTTACCGACGGCTCGCGGATCGTGTTCCGGCTGTCGGGGACGGGCACGGAGGGGGCGACGCTGCGGGTCTATATCGAGCGCTACGAGGCCGATCCGAGCCGCCACGATCAGGATACCCAGGAGATGCTCGCGGATCTCATCGCCATCGCCAACGACGTCGCCGAAATCAAACAGCGCACCGGGCGGGACCGCCCGACGGTGATTACGTAAATCTGATCAATGGGCGAGGGCGCTCCTCGGATCAGTAGATGGCGATCACCAGGTTGGGCGTCGGGTCGTACGCGCTTTGCAGCCGCCATGTGTAGGTGTACCAGCTCATGCCGTCCTCCACCACGGAGGTGGCGTTGTGACGGACCACCCGGGCATCGGTCCGAACCGTGAGCGTGCCGGCCATTTCGAGACCCCGGTCGGTGAGGCGCTTCGCCTGTTTCCGGGACAATGAGGTGCCAGTTAGGGAGATTTCACCGGTATCCTTGACGTATTTCAGGGTCAAAAGCTTTTCGTTCCTGCGGATGAAACTGATCATCTTGCTGCGCAACAGGTCGCCGGCCTTGTGCCACCTGACCTTGAATTTTCCGTGACGCTGGTAGTCGATTTCGTTGAACCCCCGGTCGCGCCCGAGGTCTTTCTCGATTATCTCGACCGTTTCCTGTTCCTCCGCGCCATCGATTTGACCCCGGCGAAGCTTGTCGTATAACGGCGCCCAGACGACCTCGCCGTCGAACGCCATCTCGAAGTGTCCGGTACGATTGATGACCACGTCCGCGTCGAATTGCAGCGGAACGTAGCACCCGCTCAACGTAAAAACGAGTAACGCTCCGCAACATGCTGAAACGACATATTTTATTTTACGGGAGGCGGTCATGCGGCGGTTCCGTCGTGCGGATCGATGTCGATGTTGGGTCGTCACGACGATAGGCGGAAAATGCCTAACGGTTTGCTAACGGCGGCGAGGATGCAGGCTGTCAGCCGGACCGTTCGGAGTCCTTGGCGCGCAGCCACAGGGCTTCCAGTTCGTCCAAACTTGCGTTTTCGGGCCGTCGTTTCGAGTCTCGCGCGAGCAGGGTCTCGATCTTGCGGAAGCGGCGCTCGAACTTGGAGTTGGCTCGGCGAAGGGCGGTTTCGGGGGTCACATCCAGTTTCCGCGCCAAGTTGACGCAGGTGAACAAGAGATCGCCGAGTTCGTCCTCCAGCCGTTCATAACCGGCGCCGGCGTCCATTTCCGCCGCCAGCTCGCCGGTTTCCTCCGTCAGCTTCGCGAAAGCCGACCGGGCGTCCGGCCAATCGAAACCCACCAACGCCGCGCGTTGCTGGAGCTTCCACGCGCGGGTCAGGGCGGGAAGGGCGCCGAGAACCCCGTCGAGAGCGGAAACCGCAGCGGCCGGGGCTTCCGGATTCGTGGTTCTGGCCTGGCGCTCCGCCGCCTTTTGCTGTTCCCAGGCCATGGTCTGCGCGGCGGCGTGGTCTATTTTTGCGTCTCCGAACACGTGGGGATGGCGGCGAACCAGCTTGTCGCAGATGGCCTCGACGACATCGCCGAATTGGAACGCGCCGAGTTCGCTCGCCATTTGGGCGTGAAACACGACCTGCAGAAGAAGGTCTCCTAGTTCGTCCTTGAGCGCGTCGAGATCCCGGCGGTCGATGGCGTCG
Source organism: uncultured Alphaproteobacteria bacterium (assembly GCA_963771545.1). Lineage (GTDB taxonomy): Bacteria > Pseudomonadota > Alphaproteobacteria > Rhodospirillales > Defluviicoccaceae > CAKZLS01. The sequence goes on along the minus strand of CAVYTX010000002.1, from coordinate 893,933 downwards.
GCGACCTCGTAGGCTTCCTCGATGGTGTGAGGGGCGATGGTCGCGAAACTCTGTTCCACATCCCACGGACACCCATGCTCCGGATCGCGCAGCAGCGCCATGATCTCGAGCAGGCGTTCGACGGGCTCAGGCATGACGGCTATACCTATTTGTCGCATAACATGTATTATGGAAAATATATATCATTGATTATATAACAGAGTGATGCGGTGCGTCGTTGCAGCGAGCATTGAACGGTTTTCCGATTTCTTCACGGCCTATTCCGCTTCCAGAATCATGCCGTCATAGGCAGGCTCGACGCCGTCCGGCAAGCGCGCCGCGAGCGTTGCGTAATCCAGACCTTCGCCAAGATGACTCAAAACAGCCTGCCGCGGTTTGATCCTGCGGACCCACCCAAGCGCTTTGTCCACGTCACAGTGCGTCGGATGCGGACGATCGGTCAGCGTGCCGATGATCCAGGTATCGATCCCGCGAAGCCGTGAAAACGCCTCCTCCGAAAGATCCACCACATCGGTGGTGTAGCCCACGGATCCGAGGCGAAATCCGAGTGTCTTGCTGAATCCGTGATGCTGTTCGAAGGCGGTCACCTGGATGCGCCCGATGGTCCACGAATTGCCGTTGCCGATCATGTGCGGAGTTCAGCGTGGGTTTGTAATAGAACCGCGCGCCCTCGTTCAGCGGCTCGAACACGTAGGGGAACCGCCGCCGGATGGCGTCCAGCGTGGTCCGGTCGGTGTACACGTCCAGCGGCGCGTCGAGGGCCCGGTTGATGGCCCTGAGATCGTCGATTCCGTGGACGTGATCGGCGTGCGAATGGGTGTACAGCAAGGCGGTCAGCGTCGAGACGCCCGCCGCCAGCAGTTGATCGCGCAAATCCGGCGGCGTGTCCACGAGAAGTCGGGTATCTTCGGATTCCACCAAAATCGCCGGCCGCGTCCGCCGGTTTCTGGGATTGTCCGGATCGCACTGGCCCCACCCACCGTCGATGGTCGGGGTGCCGCCCGATCCACCCGATCCGAGAATTCGCACCTTGATCGATGCCATTAGGGCCGCCTGGCCTTGGTGAACAGGTCGAAGAAATTATCGGTAGTGGCGGATATCAAGTCCCGTGGGTTCATGCCGCGGAGTTTCGCCAGTTCGGCGGCCGTGTGCGCGACGAACGCGGGCTCGTTGCGCTTACCGCGCTTGGGAACCGGGGCCAGATAGGGAGAATCCGTTTCCACGAGCACGCGGTCCAGCGGCAGAGCGCGCGCGGTTTCGCGCAGGTCCGCCGCTTTCTTAAAGGTGACGATCCCGGAAAGCGAAATATAGAGGCCCAAACTCAGCGCCGTTTCCGCCAATGATCGCGACGAACTGAAACAATGCAAGACACCGCTGAAACGTCCCGCGATCTGTTCCTCGGTCAGGATGCGGGCCATGTCCACGTCGGCCTCGCGGCTATGCACCACCAGCGGCAATCCCGTCTCCCGGGCGGCCCCGATGTGGGCGCGGAAGCTCTTTTGCTGAGCCGCGCGCGGACTGTGCTCATAGAAATAGTCGAGGCCGGTTTCGCCGATACCGACCACCTTGGGGTGCTCGGCCAACCGGATCAGGTTCTCGGCGGTCACTTCCGGCTCGCTGGCCGCCTCGTGAGGATGAATGCCCACCGTGCAAAAGACGTTGTCGAACCGCTCGGCGATGGCCAGAACGCGGTCGAACCGCGTCACATGCGTACAGATGGTCACCGCCGTTCCAACACCGGCGTCCCGGGCGCGGCCCATCACCGCGTCCAGTTCACCCTCGAAGTCCGGGAAATCCAGATGACAATGGCTGTCCACCAGCATCAGGCGAGTTCCCCCTGCCCCGCTTCCCACTCCACATAGCGAGGAAACACCGCTTCGGGTTGCGGTAGCGCGGCGCCGGGAACAAGGGCATGGTCGGGGCCCAGGAACGCGAACGTCCGGTGTTCGGCGCCGACCGCCAGTTGGTCGAGCATGCGTCCCGCCGAGTCCGGAACCACGGGCAGCGTGAGAAGGCCGAGATAGCGGATCGTCTCGCTCAACACATACAGCACGGTCCGCATGCGCGCCGGATCGGTTTTGCGAAGCGCCCACGGGGCCTGCCGGTCCACATAGCCGTTGGCGGCCCGGACCACCGCCCAAATTTTCTCCAACGCCTCGTGAAACGCCTGCTCGTCCATCGACGCACGGACGCCGTCCAGCAGCCGTTCGCATGACCCCAGCAGGGTGCGGTCGTCGTCATCGTAGGGTCCCGGAGCCGGCACCGACCCGCCGCAGTTCTTGGCGACCATGGACAGCACCCGCTGCGCCAGATTGCCGAGGTCGTTGGCCAGATCGCCGTTGATACGGCCAATGGCGGCCTGGTGCGAGAAATCCCCGTCGTTGCCGAACGGCACTTCCCTGAGCAACAGATAGCGCACCTGGTCGCGGCCGTAGGTGTCCACGAGCTGAATGGGGTCGATGGTGTTGCCCAGCGCCTTGGAAATCTTCTGTCCCTCGATGGTCCACCAGCCATGGGCGAACACCCGTTTTGGCGGTTTCAGACCGGCCGCCATCAGGAACGCCGGCCAGTACACGGCGTGAAACCGCAGGATATCCTTTCCGACCATGTGCAGGTCGGCCGGCCAATAGGTGCCAAACTCGCCGGTTTCGGTTTCGGGGAAGCCGATGGCGGTGATGTAGTTGGTCAGCGCGTCCAGCCACACGTACATGACGTGATCCGGATCCCCGGGTACGGGAATGCCCCACTTGAACGTGGTCCGGGAGACCGACAGATCCTGCAAGCCGCCCTTGACGAAGCTGACCACTTCGTTGCGGCGCGTGCGCGGCAGGACGAACCCCGGGTTTTGGTCGTAGAATCGAAGGAGGCGCTCCTGCCAAGCCGACAGCCGGAAGAAATAGCTGGGCTCCTCCACCCATTCCACCGGCGCGCCGCTCGACGCCAGCTTTTCTCCGCCGGGCCCCTCGGCCAACTCCGTCTCGGTGTAGAACGCCTCGTCGCGGACCGCGTACCAGCCGGCGTAGCTGCCCAGGTAGATCTCGCCCCGCTCCACCAACCGATGCCACAGCGCCTGGCAAGCGCGCTTGTGGCGCTCCTCGGTGGTGCGGATGAAATCGTCGTTGGAGAAGTTCATGATCCGCAGGAGATCACGAAAGTTTTGCGAAACGGTATCGGTGAATTCCCGCGGGCCGACGCCGGCCGCCGCCGCTGCCTTGTCCACCTTCTGACCGTGTTCGTCGGTGCCCGTCAGGAACTTCACGTCGTAACCATCCAGGCGCTTGAATTGGGCGAGAACGTCGCAGGCCAGGGTCGTATACGCGTGGCCGATGTGGGGAACGTCGTTGACGTAATAGATGGGCGTGGTGACGTAGTATGACGGGCGCCCGGACATGGTATGGTTTCCTCGCGGGGAAGAGAGAGCGGTCCCGATCAGCGCCTTCGGGATCGCGAAGCGTCGGCCAGATCGAGAAATAGGGTCAGCAACACCTGCTTGCGATCCATATTCGCGCTATCGACCCGGGCTAGAAGCCCGTTGGTCTTTTCCCACACCTCCAGCCAGCGATCAAGGGTAGCGGCCGGCGCGAGACGTTGCAACAGCGCGTATTCCTCGGGCGTGGGGGCGTTCGACGCGCCCTTCGCCGGCTCGCCGACGGTCGCGTGGCGGATCAAACGCGCCAGCCAGCCGCGATAGAGTTCGGCGACGGTCTTGAAGGTTTCGTCGGACCCGACCTTGGCAACGGCGTCGCCCAGCCGGTGCAGCGCCACCGTATCGACCTTCGGCAAACCGCCCAGCAGGGCGATCAGGTTGGAATACAGCGCAAGGCCGCCGAATTCGGCTAGGCCCAGCGCGTAGCCGATGCTGCCGCCGGCGAGGTGCGCCAATCTGCCGGCATCCGCGGACGGGATCTCCGGTTTGTAACGCGCGACGAGCGCGGCCACGTCATCGTCGTTCAAGGGTTTGAGCGCCAGCTTCCGGCATCGGGATCGAATGGTCGCCAGCAGACGGCCGGGGTTGTGGCTCACCAACAGCAGCACGGCTTTGTTCGGCGGTTCCTCCAGCACCTTCAAAACCGCATTGGCCGCGTGCCGGTTCATCTCGTCGGCGCAGTCGATAACAACCACGCGCCAGCCGCCCTCGGCGGGAGTCGTGAACAGAAAAGGCCCGATATCGCGAATGTCGTCGGCTCTAATTTCAGTGTAAAGCTTGCCTTTCTTGGGATCCAGCCTCCGTTCCACGGTGAACAGATCCGAATGGCCTCCGCTCGCCACGCGTCGGAACAGTGGAAGCGCCGGGTCCACATACAAGCCACCGGACGTTGACGACGACACGTCGCCGGCGCCCGCAAACATGTCCGGCTCGGCGCGCGCGGCGCCACCGTTGAGAACGAAACGGGCGAACCGGAAGGCGAGTGTCGCCTTGCCGATCCCCCGGGGACCGGTGATCAGCCATGCGTGGGCGAGACGTCCGGATTCAAAGGCCGTTCGCAACTCCCCCTCGGCCTCGGCGTGCCCGGTCAGCGCCCAGTTCACCCTCGGCGGCGGCGGCCAGCCATAGCGCTCCAACCCCTCGGGAATGATATCGTTCACGGATCCGCGCCCAACCGCTCGTCGACCGCGTCGACCGCGGCCCGGTGAACGGCTTCGATGGATCGATCGGCGTCGATCACCACACACCGGCCGGGGTCGAGGCGGGCGATATCGAGGAAGCCTTCCCGCAGACGCCGATGAAACGCGGGCCCCATGCGTTCGTAACGGTCCTCTCCACCCGCCCCAATAATGGCGCGAATGCCGGCGCGGCGGAGGCCCACGTCCACCGGCAGGTCGAGGATGAGCGTTAGATCGGGAGTGAAATCGCCGATGACGACACGGTGCAGTTCCGATACGGCATCCCGCCCCAAATCATGGCCGTAGCCCTGGTATGCCATCGTGGAATTGGCGAAGCGATCGCAGATGACCCAGGCCCCCCCGTCGAGCGCCGGCAGAATGGTCCGGTCAAGATGGTCGCGGCGCGCGGCATAGTGCAGCAAGGCTTCGGCCATGGGTGACCAGCGCCCGATGCCGCCGGTCACCAGCAGCGCGCGGATTTCCTCCGCGCCGGCCGCGCCGCCCGGTTCCCGCGTCACGACGACGGGCCGGCCCGCGCTTTCGAATGTCTCGGCCAGCAATCGGGTCTGCGTGGACTTGCCGGCGCCCTCCCCGCCTTCGAGCGTGATGAACTTTCCCCGCATCGAACGGCCGACACGCCTAGTTGGTAGCGCTCGAGACGAACTGTTTCAACGCAACCGCGAGTTTGCCCATGTATCCCATTTCCTCCACGGTGGCGCCGGCGGCAAGCGGAACCTCGATGGGGCTGATATCAGGCACCGTGATGGTCAGCGTGGCGACGGAGTCGCCCTCGATGATCGGCGCGCGGATGGGGCCGTCATACCCGACCTTGACCTGCATGTCCTTGCGTCCTTCGCGCGAGAGCGTCACCTTCAGGCCTTCGGGAATGACCAAGGGCACGGTCTTCTCCTTGCCAAGCCAGACCTCCGCCTCGGAGATCTGCTCGCCGGGCTCGAATAGGGCATAGGTGTCGAATTCGCGGAAACCCCAAGACATCATGCGCTCGGACTCCTCGAAGCGCGACTTCATGCTGGGCAAACCGCCGAGCACGAGGATCAGGCGACGGTCGCCTTGCTTGGCCGAGGCGGTGAGCCCATAGCCGGCCTCGCTAGTATGTCCGGTCTTCAGGCCGTCGGCCCCGATATCCTTGTATAGTAGAGGGTTGCGGTTTCCCTGGCGGATCCCATTGTGGGTGAATTCCTTTTCCGAGTAGTACTTATAATATTCGGGGGAATCCTCAATCGTCCGGCGCGCGAGCGTCGCCAAGTCGCGGGCGGTGGTCAAGTGTTCGGGGTGGGGCAGTCCGGTAGCGTTCTTGAACGTCGTATTGAGTAGGCCGATTTCCTTGCCCTTTTTCGTCATTTCCTCGGCAAACGCTTCTTCGCGTCCGGCCAGGCCCTCGGCGACCACGATACAGGCATCGTTTCCGGACTGAATGATGATGCCTCGGATGAGATCCTCGAGTTTGACGACCTCGCCGGGATTGAGGAACATGGTGGAGCCACCGCTCGCGGCGCCGCCTTTCTCCCAAGCGTTGGCGCTGACCGTGAAGGTGTCGTCGAGCTTCAACTCGCCCTTCTTCAGCCCATCGAACACCATGTAGGTCGTCATCATCTTGCTCATGGACGCCGGGGGCATAAGCTGATCCGCGTTTTTCTCGAACAGCGTGGTCCCGGTCGAGATATCCAGGAGCAGGGCCTCCCGCGCCGAAGTTTCGAAGGCGATCGCGGGGATGACCAAACCAACGAACGCCAACAACGCCGCCAGGGGCAAGATAAGGGTCGTGTTACGCGAAAGCTGAACCATTGACCTGCTGCCCGCCATTTCTTCTTCCTTGTTTCACTGTAGTCAGACCGATCGGTATTACCCAAGAGGCTCGCACACTAAAGCGCCAAAGCCAAAAAATGAAGGATCCCCGGCTTGCTGTCCTCACTCGCTGACGATACGGGACGACGGATAGCCGGCGCGGATAACGTCCGCCAACAGTTGGCCGGCCTGGTCATCCGATTTTAGCGGCCCAAGGCGCACCCGGTAATAGTCCCGCCCACCGACCTGCGACGCGTGCACCTCCACCGGGCCCAGGCCCGACAGCCGGGAGCGCACGCGGTGAGCGTTGACCCGGTCCGAAAAGGCGCCGGCTTGAATGTACGTATGGGTACCCGACGGCGTCGCGACCGGCACCACCACGGCGTTGCGCGCGGTCGCCGGCGCGGGAATTGGTGACGCGCCGACGGCCCTGTTCGGCGGCGTGGCTTGAACCGCGGCCAACTGCCTGCGATTCAGCGCGGAGAGTGCTGGGTTCGACGTCACCACGGCGTTCCGCGCGGACGCCGGCGGGGAAATCGGAGTCATGCCGACGGCCCGGGTGGGCGGCGTGGCTTGAACCGCGGCCAACTGCCTGCGATTCAGCGCGGAGATTGCTGGGTCCGACGCCTGCACGGCGCTCCGCATGGGCGCCGGCGGGGAAATAGATGTCATGCCGACGTCCCCGGTCGGCGGAGTGGCTTGAACGGCGGCCAACTGCTTGCGATTCAGCGCGGAGACAGCCGGGTCCGGCCCCACCACGGCGCTCCGCGTGGACACCGGCGCATAAATCGAAGCCACGTTGACGGCCCTGCTGGGCGGGCCATCGTTTGCCGCGGCCAACTGCGCGCGATTCAGAGCGGCGACAGCCGGATCCGGCGCCAGCCCCACTTCGGAGACCGGTTCCGACAGGCGGCCCCCGCTTGATCCCCGTCCCGCCAGAAGCATACTTTCGTCGGCGACAATCTCCACTTTGACGCGTGTGACGCCCTTCTCCTTGAAGCCGAGCATCTGGGCCGCTCTCCGGGATACATCGATGATCCGTCCGCGAGCGAACGGTCCGCGGTCGTTGACGCGCAGCTTGACGGTGCGGCCGTTGTCCAGATTGGTGACACGGACCACGCTGGGTAACGGCAGCGTCCGGTGGGCCGCGGTCATGTCGTTCATATCATAGAGCTCACCGTTGGCGGTGGACTTGCCGTGGAACTGCCGGCCATACCACGACGCCATTCCCACTTCCTCGTATTCGAAGTCCTCCGCCGGGTGATACCAGGCGCCATTGATCTGATAGGGCTTGCCCACCTTGTAACGCCCCACGCCGTTGGGAGCGGAAGGCGTGTCTCGGGTCGAGGCAGGACCGCGGGTATCGGCGCAACCGGACAGCGCCACGGTGATGACCAGGGCTCCTATGCTCAAGTTCCGTTTAACGGTTGTTCGCATCGTATCCTCCCTCCCCTTGGCGTTCGTATCGATCCGTTCCATCAGTTCCTCGCGGTCAGGCGCAGGTTTTCCAGAAGGGCGACCGTCGGAAATCCGTCGGCCGGCAACCGCGCCACCTTCTGGTAGGCTCTGACGGCTTGGCGCGTTTGTGGACCGACAATACCGTCCGGTTTGCCGGCATCGAAACCGGAGTTGGCGAGAAGTGACTGGATTTCCTTCACTTGCGCCATGGACAAAGGCTCTTCCCGCGCCGGCGGAGGCGTAACGAAGGCCCCCTCGCCCGCCAGCCGATCGGCGAGATGGCCGACGGCGATCGCATATAGAAAGGACCGGTTCCACACCATGATGGCGCGAAAATTTGGATAAACCATAAATGCCGGAGCGCCGTAGACGCCGCCCGGCAAGATGATCGAAACTTCGACCGCGGGATCGGGCAGAGGGCGCCCGCGCGGGTCGCGGACACCAAGTCGCGCCCACTCGGAGACCGGTTTGCGGATGTCCAGTTCGGCGAGCGCGTAGTCGAAGTCCGGCGGCAACAGCACTTCCCTGCCCCAGGTCTGGTTTGTCTGCCATCCCGCCGATTTCAGATAGTTTGCCGCCGACCCGAAGACGTCGGCGAGACTGTCCCAGAGATCACGACGGCCGTTGCCGTCGAAATCCACGGCGTACCCCTGGTAGGTCGTGGGCATGAACTGCGGCTGACCCATGGCGCCCGCCCACGAGCTGTTGGCGTCGATGTAGATGTCGCCCTGGTCCATGATTTTCAGCAGCGTCAGAAGCTCCTCGCGGAAAAACTCGCCGCGCCGGGCATCGAAAGCGAGCGTGGCCAGCGCCGACACGGCCTCGAAGCCGCCGGTGTCGTCTCCGAAATTGCTTTCGAGCGCCCATAGGGCCACCAAAAAACGCGGTTGAACCCCAAAATGGCGGCTGACGAGGTTCAACAGCGGCATGCTCTTGGACAGCTCTTCCCGGCCCCGGCGAATGCGCTCCGGCGTGACCCGCTTGTTCAGATAGCTCCAAAACGTTCGCGTGAACTCCGGTTGCTGGCGATCGAGTTCAATGACCCGGTCAACGAGCGTGGCGCGCGCCAGCGCCCGACCCAGCGTGCCCTCGCTGACCCCCTTGGCCAGCGCCTCGCTTCTCAGGCCGCCAAGCCATTGTTGAAAGTCCGGGGTGGCGCCCAGCGCCGGCGACATCCCGAACCCCGCCGGACCCAGAGCGAGCATGACGGCCACCACGGCAACCATGTAGACGGGCGGAACCTGAACCGTGAGCACAGCTAAACCTTTGAAGCGCGACACATCATGGGATCAGTATTTGCCACAAAGGCGAATCGGCGGCAACGAGAAATAGTTAACCTATTTTCTCATGAATTTTCTGCAGTAAAGCATTATTGCTCATAAAAACAGCATTTGATTGTTGCCGCCGTGTCGATGCGAAAGTCGCTTTAGCCAACCGGAAAGCGTTTAAAACGCGGCGTCCGCCGCATTCGATGGCGAATCTCATCCCCGCTTTCTCGCCGACCTTGCATGCCACCCGCTCGTGATCATGAGTGGCGGGGCGAGCGAAATGGCGGTTTTGTCGAACTAACTGCCTGTTTCCAGAAGCGCGAAACGGACCGGAAGAATTTCTTTCGTCTTGATCCGGCCATCGGCGTTTTTTTCCACAAGCAGCAGCGACTGGGAGTCCGGCATGCCGGTGGGGACGATCATCCTTCCACCGGCCTTGAGCTGGGTAATCAACACGGCGGGGATCAATTCCGACGCCGCGCAGACCAGAATTCTGTCGAACGGAGCATGCTGCGGCCATCCGTATTCGCCATTGCCGACGCGCGCTTCGATATTCGCGTAGCCCAGCGGCGCCAGCCTCCTCTCGGCCTGCGCCGCCAGTTCCTCGACAATTTCAACGGTGTAGACCTGGGCGGAGAGCTCGGCCAGGATGGCGGCGTGATAACCGAGGCCGGTGCCGATCTCCAGGACCGTGTCGGTGGGCTGGATATCAAGAAGATCGGTCATGAGGGCGACGATGAACGGCTGCGACATGGTCTTGTCGAACCCTATTGGCAGCGGATGGTCGGCGTAGGCATAGGGTGTAAATTCCACCGGAACGAACCGGTGCCGGGGCACCCTGGCCATGGCCTTGAGGACCCGCTCGTCCAGGCTGTCCTTGCCGATTTGCTCGCGCGCGAAGAACGCGTGCGCGGCGATGATCTCGATCATCTGCCGCTGAAGCATCGCCAGGGCGTCATCGGTCATGGCAGGGACCTCGGATTAAATAATGCCGACATCGAACTTCTCCTCAGTTTACGGCATTCACGGGGCAATTCACAGGCGGCAGTGCGCGGCAAAAGACCAAGGCAGCGTCTCCCGGCTTGCGGGAATGGAAAGCGAAGGCTAGTTTCCGGGCACGCCGTCAGCCGGGCGCCCGATATCCGGTCCGTGGCGGAGCGATGGTGCGTTCCGCATCTCGCGATCCCTGCCGGGATGGGTGGCCGAGCGGTTGAAGGCACCGGTCTTGAAAACCGGCAGGCCCGCAAGGGTCTCGTGGGTTCGAATCCCACCCCATCCGCCAAAATAGTCCTTGCGTCTCGCCAAACTCGCAAACAGCTTGATTGCCGGTTCGGGTGGCCGCAGACTGAAAGGCTGTGTGTTCGCCAATCTGGACTGGAAGATGGATTCGGATCCCTTATCCGAGAGCGACCGGGAAGTAGCCGCCCACCGCTGGGAATGGGACGAGGCGATGTCGTTGAACATCCCCACCATCGACGCCGATCATCGCGACCTTGCGCTGCATTACAACGGTCTGGTTCACGCCCTCTTCCAAAACGGCGACCCGGCGCTGTTCGAGAAATGCTTTCGCGGCCTGGTCAGCCAGGTCCGGCGGCACTTCGCCTACGAGCAGCGGATCATGATCGATCTCGGCTACAAGGCCTGCCCCCATCACACGGCCGAACACGAGAAACTTCTGAGAGAGGCGGAAGAGCTCACCAGGCGGGTGACGACGGGCGTTGAAGCATACGACTGTTCCGTATTGGTGCGGTACGTGAAGGACTGGCTGATCGAGCATATCGTCCACGAGGACCGGGGGCTCGCCCGTTTCCTCCACGACTGCCGGCCCCACGACCGCGGGCCCGAGTGAGCGCAATGCTGATCCCCGCCGAAACTTACGAGGACGTGTGCCTCCGGATGCAATGGCGGATCCCGGAATTCTACAACATGGGCGTCGATGTCTGCGACAAGCACGCGGAGGCGACGCCCGATCGGGTGGCGCTGATCGTCGAAGAAGAGCACGCAGACGTCACCCGTTACAGCTTCCGCGATATCCAGCGGCTGTCCAACCGGCTCGCCAACGTGTTGGTGGCCGGCGGTGTCCAGCGTGGCGACCGCGTGGGGGTTCTGCTCTCGCAATCGGTCGAGGCTGCCGTGGCCCACGTCGCCGCCTGGAAGGCCGGGTTCATTTCCATCCCGCTATTCACCCTGTTCGGCGAGGACGCGCTGGAATTCAGACTGGGCAACAGCGGCGCCCGCGCGGTGGTGACCGACACCGCCAATCTGGGGAAGGTGGATGCCATCCGGGATCGGTTGGCGGACCTGCAAACGTTGATCGTGGTCGGGGCCGGTCGCGCGGAGTCCCCTGGCCTTGTTGACTTCTGGCCGGCGCTGGAGCGGGCTTCGGACGATTTCACGCCGGTGAACACCAGGCCCGACGATCCGGGCGTGATCATCTACACCTCCGGCACCACCGGCAATCCCAAGGGCGCCTTGCACGCCCATCGGATCCTGCTCGGCCACCAGCCTTCGGTGGAATTCTTCAATGAATTCTTCCCGCAACCCGGCGATCTCATGTGGACCCCGGCCGATTGGGCGTGGATCGGCGGACTGATGAACGTGCTCATGAGTTCGTGGCATCACGGCGTCACCGTGCTCGCCCACCGCGCCCGCAAGTTCGAACCGGAACAGGCCTTGGCGCTGATGGCCCGCCACAATGTCCGCAATACCTTCATGCCGCCCACCGCCGTGCGTCTGATGCGCCAGGTGGAGCGCCCGCGCGAACGCTTCGGGTTCGGGCTTCGCACCCTGACTTGCGCCGGCGAACCCATGGGCGCGGAACTGCTCGACTGGTGCCGGGGAGCCCTTGGGGTCACGCCCAACGAATACTACGGCCAGACCGAGTGCAATCTGGTGGCCGCCAACTGCGCTAAGATCATGGAGGTCAAGCCGGGATCCATGGGGCGCCCCGCGCCCGGGCACACGGTGGAGATTATCGACGAGCACGGCCATGTGGTTCCGTCCGGAACCGTCGGACAGATCGCCGTGCGCCGCCCGCACCCGGTGATGATGCTGGAGTATTGGCGCAATCCCGACGCCACGGCGGCCAAATACCGGGGCGACTGGCTGCTTACCGGCGACGAGGGCCACAAGGACGAGGACGGCTATCTGTGGTTCCTCGGCCGCGACGACGACGTGATCACGTCAGCGGGCTATCGCATCGGACCCGGCGAGATCGAGGACTGTCTGGGCAAGCATCCGGCGGTAGCCATGGCCGCCGTCGTCGGCGTTCCCGATCCGCTCCGGACCGAGAGCGTCAAGGCATACGTGATGCTGGCGCCCGGATACACCGCCGGCGAAGCGCTGGAAGAAGACATCCGCGCCTATGTGAAGACCCGCTTGGCGCGGCACGAATACCCGCGCATGATCGAGTTCGTGGACTCGCTGCCCATGACCGCCACCGGCAAGATCCGCCGCCGCGAGTTGCGCAACCGGGAGATCGCCGAACAGGGGGAATAGTTCACCGCAACCGGCCAATCTTGCCGGGTAAGTTGCAGAAGTATTTGTTTTGGTGAGAAAACGGTTTATCGTACCTCGCGAACGCTAATTAAGCGCGGTAGCGGCCGGTAGGGGGCGCCTGGATGCAGATCGACGTCAACGTTCCACTCACCATCGTTACCGCGATCGTGGTCCTGCTGGTCGGCCGAGCGATCATATCGGTGGTCAAACCGCTCCAGACTTACAGTATTCCCGAGCCGGTGGTGGGTGGATTGGCCGCGGCGCTGCTGCTGACGCTCGGACGTGCGACGTTCGACGCCCAAGTGTCGTTCGACATGGCGCTTCAAACCCCTCTCCTGTTGGCGTTCTTCGCCACCATCGGCCTGGGGGCGGACGTACGGACGCTGGCGCGCGGCGGCAAGAAGCTCCTGGTCCTGCTGGTTCTGGTGGTGATCGTCCTCCTGCTCCAAAACGGTATCGGTGTCGCGATCGCGCTCGCGATGGACCTCAATCCGCTGATGGGGCTCTTGGCGGGGTCGGCGACTCTCACCGGCGGTCATGGCACCGGCGCCGCTTACGGCCAGTTGTTCGGCGGGGTGAACAATCTTCAGGGCGCCGTCGAAGTGGCGATGGCGTGCGCGACGTTCGGTCTCGTGCTCGGAGGCGTCATGGGCGGTCCGGTGGCGCATTGGCTCATTCGCCGGCACGCGCTGGTGCCGGCTCCGAGCGACGCCGCGGCGTTGGCTCCCGGCGAGGTCGCCGCCGAGGAGCGGCGGGCATTGAGCCCCGAATCCTTTATCGAAACCGTTCTCATATTGATGTTCTGCATCGGGGTCGGCGGCCTGGTCGCGGCCTACGTGGTCATTCCGGGCTTCACCATCCCCACCTTCGTCTGGAGTCTTTTGACCGGGATCATCCTGCGCAACGCCCTTGAGATCAGCGGTCTCTACCGGATGGACGGCCCCACCGTAGAGTTGCTGGGGACCGTCAGCCTGTCGCTGTTTCTGGCGCTGGCCCTGATGTCGCTTCGTCTTTGGGAGCTCATCGATCTCGCGCTGCCGATCCTTGTGATCCTGGCGGTCCAAGCGGTCGCGGTGGCGATCTTCGCGGCCTTCGTCACCTTCCCGGTGATGGGCAAGAGTTACGACGCGGCGGTCATCGTCGCCGGGCAATGCGGGTTTCAGCTCGGCGCCACCCCCACGGCGATCGCCAACATGCAGGCCATCACCAATCGTTACGGTCATTCGCCGCTCGCCTTCCTGCTCGTACCGATCATCGGCGCGTTCCTGATCGACATCTGCAACGCGTTCATCCTTCAGGGGTATCTGGCTTTGCCATGGTTCGGGTTCTGAACATGTCCAGGCTCGCGGACTGGAACGTTTTCAAGGGTGTGATCGCCATCCTGGCGGTGTTGTGGCTTGCCGCCTGCGGCGATGCGCCCGACGCCGACAAGGTCAGCCAAGTGGTGCGGGAGCGGCTTGCCTCGGCGTTCGAGCCGAATACATTCGAGCTGACCGGCTTTCGCCGCCAAGGCAGCGGCCCGCTCGCCGCGGCCGCCGACGGTAAGGCCCGCCGCATCGTGTACTATAACGCCGAGTTGACCCTGAAGCGGGCGCTCGATTTCTCGTCCTGGGAGACCCTGAACATCGCCGCGTTCGCCAATCTGCTCGGGGCCACCGAGAAGGGCATCTCCGGGATCGAGCAGGGCGGCAACCAGAGCGGCGACCGGATCTACGTTCATGGAAGCTCGAGCTTCGTGCGCGACGGCGATGCCTGGACGCCTATCGCGTTCGTCCAGCCCAATGTGGGAACCCCGGCGAGCGAGTATGCCTCCGGACCGCCATCGGAGACGAAGCAGCTGATCCAACAGATCATGGCGCTGACCGAACAGGAAACCGCGAACCCCGAACGTCAGAGCGAGATTATCGCCAACGAACTGGAGAAAACGGCGCGGACCATCACCATCGAACTCGACCGGCTGAACCGGGCGCTGGTCGTGGCCGGAGGCGCCAAGGGCGGAGAGTATGTCACGGTGGCCGAGTTGCTGGCCCGATCCCTAGCCAAGAGCGGCGTCGCCGCGAGCGCGGTGATCACCGCCGGCAGCGCCGAAAACCTGAGTCTCCTGCGTGACGGCAACGCCGATATCGCCCTCGTTCAAAACGACATCGCGGATCTCGCCTTCACCGGGTCGGGCGACTTCGAACGGACGGGGCCCCAGACGGACCTTCGGGCCCTGGCCAGCCTGTTTCCCGAGGCCGTGCACGTCGTCGTCGCCGAGAACTCCCCCATCGCCGGCATCGGCGACCTCGCGGGCAAGCGGGTGGAGATCGGGAAGCCCAATTCCGGCAGCCGGACGGATGCCCTCGCGCTTCTCAGGGCGGCCGGCATCACGCTCGACACCCTTGGCGCCGCCCATGAGGACGGGCTGGAGGAAGGGCTCGTCCTGCTGGCCAAGGGCGAGGTCGACGCGGTCATCGCCACCATCGGCGCGCCCGCCAGGGTGCTGCAGGAGGCCGCCGCGCGGCGCAACGTCCGTTTTTTGTCCGTGCCGTCCGAGATCCAGGACGCGCTGACGGCCGAAAACCAGAACTTCGTCGCCATCCAACTGCCGGCGGCCACGTATCCGGGACAGTCCGGCCCGATCCGCACGGTCGCGGTGACGGCGCTGCTGGTGAGCTGGACCGGTTTGGCGAAGGACGATGTCGATGCGGTGCTGACGGCGCTCTTCGACAAGATCGATTTCGTCGGGGCCGGCAGCGCCGCCGGATCCCACATCAACCGCCGGACGGCGAAAACGGGAGTGACCATCCCGTTGCATCCGGCCGCCGCCGCCTTTCTCGAACTCAGTGACATCCCGGCACTTTGGATGCCTGTCGTTCCCGGTCGCGTTCGGCCCGTTGCGCCTTCATGGCCCGGGCGGCGAAGGTGAAGCCGCCGTCGGCGCCGTCGATGAAGTGGAGATGCCGCGAGTCCTTGAGGTCGAACAACAGACAGGTCATCAACGCCGCGTCCGACAAATGGACGCCGTAGACGATCTCGCTCCGCCCATGCGCGGCGCCGAGCAGGTTCTCGATGGCGGCGAGTTGATCGGGGGCGCAGTCCAGGACCAGGCGCAGGGTGTCGTCGAACCGGCGATCGTCGCAGTTGGCGCGCACCTCGGCGCGGTAGACCGGCGCGTGGTAATCACCAATCTTGCGGTCGAACCACTCGGCGAGCGCCTGGAAGAAGCTTTCCGCCAGCAGCGCCACCCGGCCGCGGCCGGTCGCCAACCGCTCCAGTTCCAGCCCGCGCGGCGGCCAGCGGAACCGCATGGTATCGGCCCGCGCCGCTCTGGCTTTGTCGATATCGGGCCGCAGAACCCCTTCGATCCCGGCGATCAGGCGGTCATAGATTTGGGCCCGGGCCGTCTCGTCCCCGGTCGCCGCCGCCGCCAGCACGCAGACCATGTGTCCGTGCCGGGCGGCCAGCGGCTCCCAGCGGCAAGACAGGCCTTCGAGATCGGGGGCCGCGTCGTCGGGCTCCGGTAGCACGTAGGCGCCCTCCGTATCGCCCTTGACAAGTTTGTCGGCCAGGGCCGCGCCACCGCCGGAAAACGCCGCCAGGCGGTTGCCGGGGCTCAGCTCCATCATCGCCACGCGCAGATCGGCGCCGCGCGCCCGGATGTCGGCGACCGGCACCGCGCCCACCCGCATTGTGAGCCCGAACCCGTCCCTGGCCAGCCGCCGGGTCCGCATCAACGCGCCGTCAATGACCGGCGCCAGCGTATCGGGCGCGAGAATGGTGGCGCCATCGCCGCCGAACACGTAGGCCAGCGCCACCCCGTCCGCCGCGTTCACGGCGGCCATGATGCACGCCGCGCCCATCATGTTGACCGCCTTGTAGCGCCCCTGCTCGATGGCCTGGGTGGAGTTGACCACGTCGCAGCAATAGACCCGCCAGCCGTCCGGCGCCGGCGTATAGCGCGCCGGATCCGCCACGTCGGCAAACCGCGTAAATGACGGCAATTGGGCGATAAAATCGCTTTGGGTCATGTCCGTATCGGGCATCTGTGGCGGCGGCGTATTGCGCGACGACGATTGGTCTCGAAATTCGGAGCACCCATGAGGTTTCGGCTGCGTTTTCGGTCCATAACGTTCCGCGCTGGACGACCTCATCGAACCCGCCGCCCAGGCTTCGCCCGCGCCGCCTCCAACGGCGGCCGACGGTGAAAAGCGTCTACCCTTTGTCTACTTTATCGGTCGTTTTGTATACCGTCGTTCCGCTTTCGTGGCGCTTAAGCCATTGATCGAAAACAACACCCGTCGGCGCCAACTGTGAAGGGTATATAAAAGTATACAAAAGTAGACGCTTTTTCGCGTTAAGCCCTTGATTTTCCTAAAATGGGCTTTCCGACCAGGTATACAAAAGTATACACGATCTTCACATAACGCATGGAAATAAAACATTTTTTTACTGAAACAAAAGTAGACATAACAAAACGCAATTCTTGTTGTCAGGAGCAATATCCGATCGAGTGGAATCGGAACAGCCGCAGCCGGGCACAACCGAGTCAAACTTCTTCCGTCGCTCCAATTGGAACAAAAAACGAACATAAGTCCAGGCGCGTGGCGGGTCAAGGATTTTGTTCCTTGCCTCGGCATACGCCTGGATCGCTTCGTTGCAACGCGCCTCGCTTCGCCAGGAGGAGGGAAACGCGAGCGTCGACCTATCCCCGGCCGTCTTCGCGAGCCGAAGGCGCGGCGATCTAGAATCGGCGCCATCGGGCCCTGTCATCGACATGTCTGGTTCGCCGCGGCGCTACGCGCCTCGCAAAGACGAGGTGGCACGGGTTCCGCCCCACTCCCCAGCCGTCATTGCGAGCGCAGCGCGGCTGTCATCAACTCAGATGTTCGATTGGCTGGAATTGAGCGTCGCGGACTTTTGCGTTGATGATGGTGATCAGTTTTCGAGCGACGGCGATGATGGCGACGAGAGGTTTTTTGCCGGCCTCTACGAGCCTGAAATAGAAGGTTCTGAGCTCGGGATGGTGTTGGCGGGCGGACATGGCGGCCATGAACAGGACGGCTCGCAGATCGCGGCGTCCTCCCCTGACGTTTCGATAGCCGTCGGCCTTACCGCTTTGCCGGGGATGGGGGGCGAGGCCCACCAGGGCGGCGGCTTGACGCCGGGAGACCTGTCCCAGTTCAGGCATGAGAGCGACCAGCATGATGGCGGTCACCGGTCCGCACCCCGGAATGTGCTGGATCAGTTTGACGATGCGGCGGAGCTGATCATCGGCGTTCACCTGTGCCGCGATATCGGATTCCACGGCCTCGATGTGGCGTTCGAAGCTCTCGATCAGGCGGCGGATGTGGCGCTTATCGACGCCGGAGCCCGGAGCCGCCAGGCGCCGGGCGTAGTTCGCGCGGTCGGCCACCAAATCGGCGCGCAGACGCACCAGCTGGCGGAGCGCCTCATGGGTCTTGGCCGGCGGCCGCCAGAGCGGCAGCTCTGCCCGGCGCTCGAGGCCATAGCGCGTCAGCCCGTGAGCATCCAGGTTATCGGTCTTGCCATGGCTGCGCAGGGAACGCAGGTAGGCGCTGGTCTTGCGCGGGTCGCCGCGATGGGCGGGCAGTCCCAGGGCGGCGGTCGCGGTCAGCAACGCGGTTTCATAGCCGCCGGTGGCTTCGCAGACCACGAAGGTGTCGCGCTCAAACTGGCCGAGGACGCGGGTCAGGGCCTTGAGTGTGTTGTCGACCGACTGGGTCGTGGCGGTCAGGCTGTCGTAGATGACGATGGTGTCCTTGCCGACATCGCAACCGAGCACGCGCGGACAGGTGGCATTTTCGGTCATCAAGCGGTATCCTCGTTCATGCTTATGATTGTCTGCGGGCGGTAAACCCAAGCAACTCATCAAGCGGTTAACGGGAGCGGAGCGGCGGCCCTGATGACGGCGGGCGTCATAGCCCCATCGCGAGACGGCCAGCCGATCCGCGCCGGGCGGTGGGTGGCCACCCACCGCCCGGCATCCCGACTATGCCAGGACCGTCCAGATATACGCTATCTCCAACAGACAATCGCGAGCGCAGCGCGGCGATCCAGTACCGCCGTCGCCCTCATTCACCCAACTCCGCGATCTGCCCCTCCAACCAGTCGCGGTCCTTCTTGAACGCGGCGTGGTCCGGCGCGAGTTCCACAAGCCGTTGCATGATCCCGAGACCATGGCGGCAGGCCCGCAACGCCTCGTCGCGCTCGCCGCTCCCCGCGGCGATCCAGCCGATGCGCATGAGCGAACGCGCCACGTCATGCTGCCCCCCGGCATTTTCCGCATCGGCGTCGGCCAGCCGCTCAAACATTGCATGCGACGCCCGGTAGCTTGCCAGCGCTTGCGCGAGATTGCCCTGCAGGGCCAGCACGTCGCCGATCTGGCTAAGCGCGACCGAGAGACCGCGCTGCCACCCGGCATTTTCCGGATCGGCCTCGGCCAGGCGCTCTATGATATCCATGGACGCCCGGTAGTTTTCCTGCGCTTGCGCGAGATTGCCCTGCGCTCGAAGCACGTCGCCGATCTTGCTATGCGAGACCGAGAGATCGCGCTGCCATCTGGTATTTCCGGGATCGGCCCAGGCCAGCCACTCGGCAATGGCCATGGACGCCCGGTAGCTTTCCAGCGCTTGCGCCAGATTGCCCTGCGCTCGAAGCACGTCACCGATCTTGTTATGCGAGACCGAGAGATCGCGCAGCCACCCGGCATTTCCCCGATCGGCCGCGGCCAGCCGCTTAAAGATAACATGCGACTCCCGGTAGCTTTCGAGCGCTTGCGCGAGATTGCCCTGGTCAACAAGCACATCGCCGATCTTTTGCCGCGCCACCGAGAGATCGCGCTGCCACCCGGCATTTTCCGGATCGGCTTCGGCTAGGCGCTCTCTGATGGCCATGGACGACCGGTAGCTTTCGAGCGCTTGCGCGAGATTGCCCTGCCTGGCAAGCACGTCGCCGATCTTGTCATGCGAAAAAGACAAATTAGTCTGCCACCAAACGGCATTTTCCCGATCGCTTTCGGCCTGACGCTGGGCCATGTCCCTGCCATCCCGGTATGCGGCGAGCGCGGCGCCAGTCTCCCCACGGGAAAGCCGGAAATTACCCGTCTGGAGAAGCACCCACAGGGTGTTCTGGGCGTCTGCTCCCTCTCGCGGCGCATGCGGCAGAACCGCCAGCTCATGCGGGAGGAGGTGCGTGTTCCTGTCAATCGCTTCGAACGACTCGCTTCTGTCGTAGGCGCCAAAAACGAGCCGCGTGGCCTCGGCGGCGGCGCTCTCGCTGTTGCCGCCTTCGGTCAATCGCGCGCGCATAACTTCCTGCACTAGCCGGTGCACGGCGACGCCCGGCGTGCCGTCGGACAGGTCCTCCCACTCCAACAGCGACACGGCCCCGAGCGCGGCGATGGCGTCGCCGCGCGCATGCTCGCTGAGCACCGTCTCCGGGATCAGCCACAAGGGGATCTGGTCGGGCGCGAAAAACGCCAGGAGGCCCATCAGGCGCTCGGCCTCCGGGCACGCGGCGATGGCCCGGTCGATGGCCAGGCTGAAGGTGGCGAACACCGACTTGGGATACGGGGCGTTGCTGGGAACCTTGCGGATCAGCTCCGGCAGGCTCTCGATATAGCGCTCGAACGGCCAGTTGCGCGCCCGGCAGTACGCGCGGGCGTGGCTCAGCGCCAGGGGAAGACGGTCGAGCGCGTCGGCCAGCCGGCCGGCCTTGTCCCGAGTTTCGCGGCGGGCGTCCGCCAGCAGGAAATCGATGGCCGTGTCGCGGTCGAACACGTCCACGGGAAGCTCTTCCGCCTCGCCGTACCACTCCGTCAGCCGCGAGGTGATCAGCACATGGGCGTTGTCCGGCGGCGTCAGGCCGCGGACGGTGTCCTGGTTGTCCACGTTGTCATAGACCAGCAGCCAAGGCTTTCCGGTGTGCATCTGGGCGATGCGGTCGAGGGTGGCGAGCGCCGCGTCCTCCGGCTCGCGGGCGTCGAGACCGGGGATCAAGCGCCGACCCAGGGCCGCCAGATCGTCGACGATAGTCTCGCGCGTCTCGGCGCGGATCCACCACACGCCGTGATAGCGGTCCCGGTTGTCCCAGGCGTACTGTTTGGCCAGCAGCGTCTTGCCCACGCCGCCGAGCCCGCGCAGCGTCAAGGTCGTCTCCGCCGAGTTGCGGATGGCGACGGTGTCGGAGTCGCCGAGCCACAATTTTGCGGCGAGGCTCTCCAGCATCCCGGCGCGGCCCATGAACCCCTTGGCCGGGCGGATTTCGGGATGGCGGATCTGCTGGCCGGCGCGGCTGTAGAGCTGCCAGAACGCCCGCTCGGCGGGCCGCTCGTCGATGCCGAGGGCGACCCGGACCACCCGCGTCAACGCCTGGGCGTCGGTCAGCACCGGCGCAAGATCGGTATAGGCGAGGTTCTGGAGGCTGCCCACGGGTTGGCAATCGGCGACGCGCAGCACGATCAGGCGGCCGTTTAAGTTGCTCGGGTCCTTGCCGAGCACGTGGTTGTATTCGGCTCGGCAGTATTCGGATTTCTGATAGTCGGACGAGAGCACCGCGATCATCCGGGCGCTGCGGGCGTAGCCTTCCTCCATGCGGCGCATGAAATCGGCCTGGCCGAAATGCTCGTCCTGATAGAACGGCGCGAGGCCGGCGTCGCGGACGATATCCGCGATCAGCTCCGCCATCGCCTTGTCCGCGCCGGCGCGGGAAATGAAAAAGTCCACGTCGGGCGCCGCATTGCCGGAAACCATCCCCCACCCCGCGCGATCGACGGAAAAGTCTACCCCAATCGCACGCTGAACAAAAGAGCCCGCGGCTCGCGGCCGAGCGGCGCTCTCAAGTATCGAAGGTTCTGAAAATAATCAGAAAACAGGCCGCACCTTGAGCGCGTGCCCTCGGGGCTCGCTTTGTTTTGGCATTCGGCCGCGAAACGCGCTTCGCGGGCTAATACGCGCTTCGGCTCACGCGCTTGACGATGAAACCGTCCTTCGGTGGAAATCGCTCTTCGATCAACGATCGCGCCTCGCGTTCGTCGCGGGCGACCACATCGCGCGTTTGGAGCTTCGCCCAACGATCGTCGAAGTAGCCGTGCCTTTGCTTGTCCTTGACAAGCGACCGCACCGCTTCGTTGTAAAGCGCCACCTCGAATACCTTGAAGCCGTTGTCTGGCAGGTGCAGCATCGTTTATGGTTTTCTGGCCGAAGGGCTTTCCTCCGGTCGTTCATTCCTCTCCCAGGGCTCGAACGTTTCTCCAACGAGCCGTTTGTTACACAGCAAAAAGATTAAATCACAAAGGATTCTAATTGAATATAGCAAATGTACGCTTAACCGCGAGTATTCACGCTGTTTTTGGCGCAACGTATACACCAACGTGGTTGGTTCCCTACATATAGTGGCCTCAGTCGGGTTCATGGCCTATTTGTAGCGGAAGAGCGATCGGGATTAAATTTATTTAATGTTCGCGCCGATCGCCACACCGGCCACCCGAGGTGAAGGCCGAGGCTCGGATTCCGCAGAAAAGATAGGGAAAACAGGGCTGTTGTCGCCAGCATCGGGGCCGCCAGCAAAAGCAGCCACAAAGTCTTCGAGAACGCCATCCATACAAACATTCCACCCACGAGAGCGGCGCCGGCCAAGTACAAGACAGTGCAGAATTGGTCAAGGTAAACAAGCGCGGCGCCGGTTCGGCCGGCAAAAGTGAATTTAAAACGATTCCAAGAAGAAGACATGGTAATATTTCAGGAATTGCCGATCACGGTGACCTCGACCGTTCGCCGCCGGGCCTTGTTGTCGTGATTGATCGCGATTACCTGCTGCCACGTGCCGAGACAAAGGCGGCCGTCGCGAATGGGCACCACCACCGACGGTCCCATGAGCGACGCCTGCACATGGCTGTGACCGTTGCCGTCGTGCCATGCCATTTCGTGGGCGTACTCCATGTCGGGCGGCGCCATGCGTTTGATCGCCCTCTTGAGGTCCTCGACGGCGCCCGGCTCGTACTCGATGGTGGTCAGCGAACCGGTGGATCCGACGGTGGAAAGCTGGGCGCTTCCGTTGCGGACACCGGACTGGGCGACGATGCCGCTCAAGGGACCGGTGATGTCGGCGATGTCGGGCCCTACATTCAACCGGACCTGAATGGAGCCGCAGTGAACCAATACGCTCATGATTTTCCGCTTATCCTCTTGTTGCTGGGTTGTTCGCCGTGTTACGGGCTTATCGCCGCCGCCGCGACCATGCTAAGTCACGCGGCGCTCTCAATCATATAAGCATTTGCATTTTTTCGATGACGGTCACCACCCGCTTTGCCCCCTCGCCCACCGGCTTCCTGCACATTGGGGAAGTCCGGACCGCGCTGTTCAACTGGCTGTTCGCGCGCCATCACGGCGGGCGTTTTCTGTTGCGGATCGAGGACACCGACCGGGCGCGCTCCACCCAGCAGGCCATCGACGCCATCATCGAAGGCATGAAGTGGGTGGATCTGACCTGGGACGGAGAATGGATTTCGCAGTTCGCGCGATCTGGCCGCCATGTTGAGGCGGCCCGCCGGCTGCTCGACGAGGGCAAGGCCTATCGGTGCTTCGCGAGTCCCGAGGAGTTGGCCGGCATGCGCGAGACGGCGCGCCAGCAGGGACGCACCATGCTGTACGATGGCCGCTGGCGCGACCGCGACCCAGCCGAGGCCCCGCCGGGCGCCAAACCGGTGATCCGCCTCAAGGCCCCCCGCGAGGGCGAAACCCGGATCGATGACCTGGTCCAGGGCGAGGTGACGGTGGCCAACGATCAACTCGACGACATGGTCCTTTTGCGCGCCGACGGTACCCCCACCTACATGCTGGCGGTGGTGGTGGACGACCACGACATGGAGATCACTCACGTGATCCGCGGCGACGATCATCTGACCAACGCCTTCCGCCAATACCAGCTCTACAAGGCATTGGGTTGGGAGCCGCCGGTGTTCGCCCACATTCCGCTGATCCACGGCCCGGACGGCGCCAAGCTCTCGAAGCGCCACGGGGCGCTCGGCGTCGAGGCGTACCGGGACATGGGCATCCTGCCCGAGGCGCTGTGCAACTATCTGCTGCGGCTCGGCTGGAGCCATGGCGACGACGAGATCATCGGCCGCGACGAGGCCATCGCATGGTTCGACCTCGATGCCGTCGGCCGCGGGCCGTCGCGCTTCGACATGGCCAAGCTCGCCAACCTCAACGGCCACTATATCCGGCAAGCCAACGCCGAACGGCTGACCGATTTGGTTCTCGCGCGTTTGGCCGGCCGACTCGACGCCGTGTTGTCCGCGAATGCGCGGGAGCGTATTCTCAAGGGCATGCCGAGTCTCAAGGATCGCGCGAAAACGCTGGCGGAGCTTGCCGAGAAAGCGGCGTTCTATGCCGTCGATTCACCCATAACATTGGACGACAAAGCAACCAGCCTGCTTGATGCGGATGCGAAACAACGGCTTGGGGAAGTGCGGAGTCTTCTGCTAAACGTTGGCGCGTGGAACGCCGAGGCGCTGGAGAAGAGCGTGCGGGACTACGTGGACGCGAACCAGCCCCAGGGCCTCAAGTTACGTGACATCGCCCAGCCCCTTCGAGCGGCGTTGGCGGGCTCGACCGTGTCGCCGCCCATCTTCGAGGTCTTGGAGGTGCTGGGACGAGACGAAGCGCTTGCGCGCATGGGTCAGGTGCTGGACGTTTGAACCGGGGACAAAAAACGGCGCCGGGCGGAATGGGCCAAGGACGGGAAGTTGGATTTTCAAGGATACGCGCATGAGCAACAAAACAGTAGCGGCCAGCACGACCAAACGGACCATGACCCTGATCGACAATTCCACCGGGAAAAGCTATGAGTTTCCGGTAATCAGCGGCACGACGGGGCCGGACGTCATCGATGTGCGCACGCTGTACCAGGATACCGATTGCTTCACCTTCGATCCCGGCTTCACCTCCACGGGAAGCTGCGAATCGGCGATCACCTTCATCGACGGCGACAAGGGCGTTCTCTTGTATCGCGGCTATCCCATCGCCGATCTGGCCGCGAACTGCGATTTCATGGAGGTGTGCTATTTGCTGCTTTACGGCGATCTGCCCAACGCCGAGCAGAAGCGCAAGTTCGAGACCGACATCACCTACCACACCATGCTGCATGAGCAGATGCACAATTTTTACAACGGCTTCCGGCGGGATTCGCATCCGATGGCGGTCATGGTCGGCGTCGTCGGGGCGCTTTCCGCCTTTTATCACGACAGCACCGACATCACCAATCCGCGCCACCGCATGATCGCGTCCTACCGCCAGATCGCCAAGATGCCGACCATCGCGGCGTGGGCCTACAAGTACGCCATCGGCCAGCCGCTGATGTATCCGCGCAACGATCTGAAATACTCGGAGAATTTTCTCCACATGATGTACGCCAACCCGTGCGAGCCTTATAAGGTCAACCCGGTGCTGGCCAAGGCCATGGATCGCATCCTGATCCTGCACGCGGATCACGAACAGAACGCGTCCACGTCCACGGTCCGGCTCGCGGGGTCCAGCGGCGCCAACCCGTTTGCCTGCATCGCCGCCGGCATCGCGTCGTTGTGGGGGCCGGCCCATGGCGGCGCCAACGAGGCGGTTCTCAACATGCTGGAGCACATCGGCGATGTCGGCAAGGTTCCCGCCTACATCAAGCGGGCCAAGGACAAGGACGATCCGTTCCGGTTGATGGGGTTCGGCCACCGGGTCTACAAAAACTACGACCCCCGGGCCACGATCATGCGCGAGACTTGTCACGAAGTCCTGGACGAGCTTGGCGTGCGCGACGAACCGCTGCTGGAACTGGCCATGGAGCTGGAGCGCATCGCCCTCGAAGACGAGTTTTTTGTGCAAAAAAAGCTGTATCCCAACGTCGACTTCTACTCGGGCATCATCTTCCGGGCCATGGGCATCCCCACCAGCATGTTCACCGTTCTGTTCGCGGTGGCCCGGACCGTCGGCTGGGTGGCCCAGTGGAACGAGATGATCGAGGATCCGACCCAGAAGATCGGCCGGCCCCGGCAGCTTTATACCGGTCCCACCGAACGTCCGTTCGTGCCGCTGGCGCGGCGCACGTGACGCGGATGAGCGTGCCTACGCTCTTGGGCGCGCACCATTTCTGATGCTTGTTTTTTTGTTTTGGTGGTAGAATGAGCGGACGAATTGTTTGGATCTCCGGGCGATCCGGACAACGGCGATGACGCCGTGGGCTCCAGCGAGGCTACACCGATGATATGTCAGCCCTCTCCGATCGCCGTCGACGCGAGTGGGATGGTGGATGCGCTCGCCCACGACGCCGTCCGCTGGGTCGGCGAGACGCTGGCGGCGCGATACGGGGAGCGAAGCACAATTCCTGGCGCGACCGGCCGGTTGGCGACACCACAGGATCTCTCCGAGTACGTGGGGTTCCTTGCCGCGGCCCTGGCCGCCCCCGCGCCGCAATACTTTCAGGACTATGAGCGCTGGTTGTGCGCCGTTCTGGAAAGCCGGGGTCTCCCCGCCCAAACGCTGGACGAACCGCTGCTCTTGCTGCGAAAATTCTTCGAAGATCGGCTCGATCCGGCCACGGTGAAGCCTGTTTTGGAGATGCTGGACGCGGGGTCGACCGCCCGCAAGGACGTAACCGCGCCGGCCCAGCCGCTCTATCACGCGCACGTGCCGGAGGCGATTTCGGACGTCGAACCCTTGACGCGCGCCATGCTGCGCGGCGATATGGGCGCCGCCCGGGACATCGCGCGGTCCGCCGCCGCGGCGCACGGCTACCTCAAGATCGCCACTCGTTTGTTCCAGCCCGCCCTCTACACCATCGGCCTCATGTGGCAACGCAACGAGATCACTGTCGCGCAGGAGCATCTGGCGGCGGCCATTGCCCAGAACGTTCTGGCGCAACTTTACGCGACCGCCGAATTTGCTCCGCCCTTGGATAGAAAGGCGCTGTTTGCCGCGGCGCCCGAGAACCAGCACCCGTTGGGCTTGCGCATGGTGAGCGACGCGTTCGAACTGGCCGGCTGGTCGGTGCACTATCTGGGCGCCAACACGCCGACCGAGGCATTGGTCGCGCATGTAGATACCTGGCGCCCGGAGATGGTGGGCTTGTCTGCCTCCCTCGTTCAGCACCTGTCGGCCGTCAAGGAGGCGGTCAACGCGCTGCGCGACGCGTTCGGACCCCGGTGCCCCCGGATCCTGGTCGGCGGCATCCCGATGAACCAGATAGACGGGATATGGCGATGGACCGGCGCGGACGCCTATGGCCCGGATGCCGAAAAGGCAGTGTCGGATTATGCCTGAGCGTGCAAAACTGGCGGTGGGTATTCTCCCATCCGCGAATAAACAACACACGGGGAGCGATATGCGAGTTTCCTCTGATACAAAATACAAGGATCGGTTCATGGAAACGCGAATACCCGAGTACTTGTCCGATCTTTCGTCCGTCGCCATCGCCGTGATCGGCCGTGACGGCCTTCTTTGGGAGGGCAACCGGGCTTTTTTCGACTTGATGCCGGAGGGTATGCCCACCAAGGCGGGGGTCGACGTCCGCGATGTTTTCGTCAATCCGCGTTTCGATCAATTCGCCGGCCGCCGCGTGCCGAAAGGCGATTCGAAACAGGTTATCTACGAAGGAATCCTCAATCTCGGCCGCAGAAACGGGCGGGCGGTCTCGTTGCATGGCGCCATTTACGCCGACACCGAAACCCTGTTCGTGGTGGCCGAGCACAATGTGACGGTCATGGAGCAGTTGAATACGTCGCTCAGTGTCCTCAACGAAGAACTGGCGGAGATGCAGCGCGAACTGGCGCGCCTGAACCGGCAGCTCTCCCACCAGCAGAGTCTGGCGGAGGCGGCGCTTCAGGACCGGAGCATCTTGCTGGAGGTCCTGAGCCAGAGCGACGACAAGGACGGCGGTTAGTGCCGACTATCACAGTTCCGTGCCCCATGTGACGGTCTTCCGAGGTCGTCCGGCCAGGCGCGGGGCGCGCCGTGATGCTGGCGCATCACAAGCGGCCCGCAACGCCGCCGGGGGCCTCGGAAGACCGCCCGGAGGGTTGCTTTTCCCGTGTCCTCGGGGCGTCGACGGCGCTTGACGATGCTCCGGCATCGCCGGCGCACCGCCTCCTGCCGAGGACACGGGAAAAGCGATCACATGGGGTGCGGAATTGTGAAAGTCGGCACTAGTCGACACTTCCGTAGGTCTCGTCGCGCCGGCCGCGGCGGCCCGGAAACATCCGCTGAATTCCCACGTACAACACCGGCACCAAGACGGTTCCGAGAGCGGCGGCCGCGATCATTCCGCCGAACACCGGCGCGCCCAATGACTGCCGGCTGGCGCCGCCGGCCCCAGTCGCGATCACCAGCGGGATGGTTCCCAGAACGAACGAAAGCGATGTCATGATCACAGCCCGGAACCGCAGCCGCGCGGCCTTGAGCGCGGAACTCCGGATGCTCCGTCCCGCGCGATATTCCAGGAGCGCGAACTCGACAATGAGGATGGCGTTCTTGCTGGCGAGCCCGATCAGAAGGACGAGGCCGATCTGCGCATAAATATTGTTCTGCTGGCCGAGAGCCAACTGAACGGCAACGGCGCCGGAGATCGCCGCGGGCACCGCCAGGATGACGGCGAGCGGGATCGCCCAGCTCTCGTAGAGGGCCACGAGCGAAAGATACGCGAACACGAGCGCCAGCGCGAAGATGATGGGGGCCAGATTTCCAGCCTTGATCTCCTGCAGCGACAGGCCGCTCCACTCGAAGCTGGTGCCGGGCGGAAGAGTGCTGGCGGCAACCCGTTCCATGGCGGCGATGGCGTCGCCCGAACTAAAACCGGGCGCGGCCGAACCGTTGGTCAGCGCTGAACGGAACAGGTTGTAGCGCGAGATGGTCTCGGGGCCGATCGTGGACGACAGCGAGACCAGCGTCTCCATCGGTATGATTTCGCCGCGATTATTGCGAACGTAGAGGCGAAGAATATCCTCGGGGTCGTCGCGGGCAAAGGATTCGGCTTGGGCCCGCACCTGAAACACCCGGCCGAACTTATTGAAATCATTTATATAAAGAGAACCTAGCTGGGTCTGCAATGTCGCGAAAATCTCGCTGAGCGGCACACCCAGCGTCTTGGCCTTGCGGCGGTCCACGGAGATGGAAAGTCGTGGCGCCTCGGCCTGGAAGGTGGAGAAAACGCGTGTCAATTCCGGCTGCTGGTTGGCGGCGAACACGAGGGCGCGCATGGCCGCCGCCAAATCCTGCGGGGTGCGGCCCGCCACGTCCTGAAGCTGGAACTCGAAGCCCCCGGTCCGTCCCAGTCCGCGAACGGCCGGCGGGTTGAAGCCGAATACTTTCGCCTCCTGGATGGCGGCGAACTGCGGTTGGAGTTGGTCGAGGATTTGTTGGACGTTCAGCCCCCTCGCCCGGCGCTCATCCCAGGGATCGAGCACGCCGACCGCGAATCCGGCGTTGGTGGCCACCCCGGAGATCAAACTAAAGCCCCCCATCCAGACGATCTGGTTGATACCCGGGGTTTTGGCCATGATCTCATGGACCTTGCCCAATACCTGGCGCGTCCGGGGCAGCGCCGCGCCATCCGGCAATTGCACATCGACGAAAAAGTAGCCCTGATCCTCATCCGGCAGGAACGCCGCGGGAAGCCGGGTGTAGCCGAAATAGGTGGCGCCCATCAGCGCCACGAACACGACGACCACCATGGCCACGCGCCGCACTAGCGCCACCACGACGGCGCCGTAGCGGGTGGCGACGCGGGAAAATCCCCGCTCGAACAGTCGAAGCGGAAGCCACGGCCGCCGCGCCGGTCCGGCGAGCAACACGGCGCAGAGGGCGGGGCTGAGAGTCAGCGCGTTCAACGACGAAATGGCCACGGCCGCGGAGAGCGTTACGGCGAACTGCTGGTATAGCTGGCCGGTGATTCCCGGCAGGAAGGCGACGGGAACGAACACGGCGAGGAGAACGACGGTTGTGGCGACGACCGGTCCCGTCACCTGACGCATGGTTTCGATCGCCGCCGGCCGCGCCTCCATCCCGCCGCTGATCAACCGGCGCGCGTTCTCGACGACGACAATGGCGTCGTCCACGACGATCCCGATGGCCAGCACAAGGCCGAACAGCGTGATCGTATTGATGGAGTACCCGAGCGCGCCAAGGATCAGCAACGCGCCGATCAGCGAAACCGGGATGGTCGCCGTGGGGATAAGCGTCGCCCGCCAGTCCTGCAGAAAAACGAACACCACGAGGATGACGAGCGCCGAGACGATCCCCAGCGTCTTGGCGACTTCGATGATCAACTCCCGCACGAACCTGGTGGTGTCGTAAGGTATTTGATAGGTCATGCCCTTGGGGAACCGGGTCGCCGCTTCGGCCATGGTTTCGGCGACGGCGCGCGCCGTTTCCAGGGCATTGGCCCCCGGCTGGAGAAAAACGGCCAGGGGAACCGACGGCGCGTCGTCGAGATAGGCGAAGCGGTCGTAGGTTTCGGCTCCCAATTCCACGCGCCCCACATCGGCAAGGCGCACCAGCGAGCCGTCGGCGTTGGCGCGGATGATGATGTCTTCGAATTCGGCCACATCCGACAGCCGGCCCTTGGTTTGCAGGGTGTATTGGAGTTGCTGGGTGTCGGCGACCGGCATCTGGCCAATCTGGCCGGCGGCGACCTGGACGTTCTGCTCGCGGATCGCCTGGGCGACGTCGGTGGTGCTGATGCCGAGCCCGGCCATGCGGGCGGGATCGAGCCAGATTCGCATGCTGTAATAAGCGCCTGCGAAGATCTGCGTGTCCCCGACCCCGGGCAATCGGAGAATCTTGTCCACGAGGTTGATGCGCGCGTAGTTGCTGAGAAACGTCGTGTCGAACGCGCCGTTGTCGGATCCCAGTCCGATGAACAGCAGGATCGCGGTGGACTGTGTCCGCACGGCGACGCCGAGACGCTTGACCTCCTCGGGCAACCGCGCCTCGGCCAGCGCCACCCGGTTCTGAACGTTCACCTGGGCGATATCGGGATCGGTGCCGATGGCGAAGGTCACGGTCAGCGTCATCGAACCGTTGTTGGAGCTTTGCGACGCCATGTAGAGCATGCCGTTGACGCCGTTGACCTCCTGCTCGATCGGGATGGTGACGGTGGATTCGACGGTTTCGGCGTTCGCCCCCGGATAATTGGCCCTCACTTCCACGACCGGCGGCGTGATCGGCGGGAACTGGGCCACCGGCATGCCGACGAGGGCAAGACTACCGCCGATCATCAACAGCAACGATATGACGATGGCGAAGCGCGGGCGATCGATGAAATACCGGCTGAACACAACTCCGCCCCTAAACCGGTTTTTCCGGATCGGCGACGGTGGGGGCAACCGTCATTCCGGGACGAACCTTCTGCACGCCCTGGAAGATTACGCGCTCTCCCTCCGACAATCCGCTGTCCACCACGTAGTTAATGCCGATCTGCTCGCCGAGAACGATCCGGCGGATGGAGACTTGGTTGGCATCGTCGACCACGAGAACGAAGCGCCCGGCCTGATCCTCCTGGACCGAAGCCTGGGGAATCACCAGCCGCTTCTCCTTCTTGCCGATTTGCACCACCACCTCCACATACTGACCAGGCAATAGAAGCTTGTCGGGGTTTGGAAACACCGCGCGCGCGGTCTGTGTCCCGGTTGTCGGGTTGATGCGGTTGTCCCGGAAATCGACGATGCCGGGGTGGGGATACTCCTTGCCGTCACGGAAGCGGATGCGGGGAGTCACCACCGGAACCGGGTCGCCGCTGTTCGTGAGTTCGGCGTTCTTCCGTCGCGCCTCCAACAGGACATTCTCCGGAACTTCCACGTAAACATAAATGGGATCGAGCGAAACGAGCTCGGCCAGCGGATCGCTGTCGGGGCCCACCAAATCGCCGACACTGTATGTCGATCGGCCGATCCGCCCCGCGAATGGCGCGCGGATTTCCGTGTAGCTGAGGTTCAGTTTAGCCGCCTGGAGTTCGGCCTCGGCGGCCTTGACGTCGGCCTGGGCTTGCAGGTGGGCCGCAATGGCGTCGTCGTGCGCGGCCTGACTGATATTGCCCCGCTCGTGAAGGCTCGCCGCCCGACTGCGCGCGCGCAGGGTATTGTCGAGTTCGGCATTGGCGCGGGCCAGTTGCGCCTCTGCGCGCGCCACTTCCGTTTCGTACTCGGCCTGCTCGATGACGAACAGAAGATCTCCCTCTTTTACGTCGGCGCCCTCCTTGTATGGCCGCTGTTCGAGAAAGCCCTTGACCCGGGCGCGCAACTCCACGTCATCGACGGCTTGGACGCGTCCCACCCGCTCAACGGTATCGGCCACCTCCTCAATCTTGACCGGCGTGACGGTGACCGCCGTCAACGGACCCGGCGGCGCCGTCTGCGCGTTCAGCGGCCGTGTCCCTCCCACCCACATGGCGGTCCCCGCGATGGTCATAACGACGGCAACAAACGCGAACCGGGACAGAAAAACGAGGACTCGCATGGACGGCACCCGCAAAAAAAGAGACCGCGACCTCGCGATCCGTCCCTGTATATAGCGTCCCGTCGCGGCCGGTTGAAGGGCGGACCGTTCCGCGTTCTACGGGCGGTCGCAGGGTTCGAGGGTGACCGTGGCGGCGTTTGTGCCGAGCAGCGCGCCGATGGTCGCGCAATCTCCGTTTCGGCACAGTTGCCAATCGCCGACGGCGTCCGAGCGCGCCAGGACCAGTTGCGGCAAGTCCGGCAGTCGCGGCGTGTAATGCCACCAGCCGTCATGGAGCCTCGCGTCCGCCGGGGGCTCCATTCCGGCCCCCGTTCCCTTGACCCGCGCCTCGACCACATGCATGCCGCTTGCCGACACACACCAATCCTCTTCCCAACGGATCTTTTCGACCGAGTGGGTCCAGGACAGGGTGAACGCCGTCCACGCCAAGGCCACCATGGCGCCGCCACCGCTCAGACACAAGCTCATCCCGCCGCCGCCCGGCGTCGCGAGCGAAGAATGTGCAAGACGACCACCCCGGCGATGAGAGCGAAGCCGATTTCATCGGTCGCGGGATACACCATGACCAGGGCGACGGCCCCGGCGGCCGCGAGCCCCCGTTCCAGCCACGTCAACCGCAACTTCAGCGCGCCGATGGATGCCGCGCCCCAAGCGCCAATGGCCAGCACGGCCTTGAAGATGATGTAGGCGACGGCGGCCGGATAGCCAATGGATTCCGCCAACGGCCCGCCGTCCTGCAGCATCAGCGCCGGTGAGTACACCGCCATGAACGGTATGATGAAACCCGCTATGGCGATGCGCATGGCCTGCATGCCGATCTTCAATCCGGATTCCTTGGCGATGGGCGCGGCCGCGAACGCCGCCAGCGCGACCGGCGGGGTCAGGTCCGCGAGAATGCCGAAATAGAACACGAACATGTGGCTGACGATGAGCGGAACGCCCAGTTCAAGGAGCGCCGGCCCTGCCAACGACGACGTGATGATGTAATTCGGGATGGTCGGTATCCCCATGCCGAGGATCAAGCAGGTGATCATCGTCAGGAGCAGACTGAGAAACAGACTATCTCTGCCGATGGAGACGATGAACTGACCGAACGTCGTGGCGACGCCGGTCAGCGTCACCGTGCCGATGATGACGCCGACAAGCGCGCAGGCAATGCCGACTGAGAGCGCGCTCTTGGCCCCTTCGGCAAGACTGTCCCGGCACAGGCCGAGGGTATCGCGGCCACCCCGGCTGATCGCGTTCCAAGCGACCAGCACGGCGATCAAACCGACGATGACCGTGATGCCATACTGGAGGAACGCGGACGACACGACGCCGAGGCACACCCAGAACAGGATTCGCAGCGTGTAGGGACCGATACCGCTAACGATGGCCATTCCGAGAATGAGCACGGCGGTCAACGCCAATCCCATGGTGCCGGCGAACAGCGGCGTGAACCCGGCAAACAGCAGATAGACAAGGGCGGCCAGCGGAATGACCAGGTACCATTTTTCCTTCACCGCCTTGAGAGCGTTCGGGCACTGGTCTTTCGGGAGGCCGACCAGGCCCTTGTTCACCGCTTCCAGGTGCACCGTCCAGAGCGCAGATGCGAAGTAGAGAATGGCCGGGATGATGGCCGCCTTGACCACCGCGGCGTAGGGGACGTCAATGGTTTCGGCCATGATGAACGCGACCGCGCCCATCACCGGCGGCATGATTTGTCCCCCCATGCTGGCCGTCGCTTCGACCCCGCCCGCGAAGTCGGCGCGGTAGCCGAAACGCTTCATCAACGGGATGGTGAACTGACCCGTGGTCACCACGTTGGCCACGCCCGAGCCGGAGATGGTGCCCATGAACGCCGACGAGACGACGGCCACCTTGGCCGCGCCGCCGCGCGTATGGCCCACGAGCCCGAGGGCAATATCGGTAAAGAACTGGATCATTCCCGCCCGCTCGAGGAAACTTCCGAACAGGATGAACAGAAACACGTAACTGGACGACACGTAGATCGCCACGCCATAGATGCCCTCTGTGCCGAAGGCCATGTGATCGATCACCTGCTCAAAGGCGTAACCGCGATGATCGAACGGCGTCGGCAGGTATTGACCAAGGAAACAGTACGCGAGGAACAACCCGCAGATGAGCGGCAGAGCGAACCCCAAAACGCGCCGCGCGGCTTCGAAGACGAGAACGAGGAGCAGAACGCCGACGACGATATCCTGGGGCTCGGGCGAGCCCGCCCTGAGGATCAGGTCGTTGTAGAACACCCACTGGTAAGCGGCCGTCGCGACCCCGAGGAGACCCAGAGCCCACGCCACAATCTGCCGACCGAGCTTTTCGGGCCGCGCGGATTCCAGCAGGGTGAAGATTAGAAGGAGCAGGAAGCCCACGTGGACGGCGCGCACCACCTGGCTCGGCAGAATGCTGTAGGCCGCCGTGAAGATTTGAAACGCGGAAAAGGCGACCGCGATCCAGAACAGGACCCGTCCCAGGTTGCCGTCGCCGAAGCCCGCGGGAATGGCGTGCTCATGATCCTTGGCGGCGGCGGCGGAAATATCTTCCGCCTTCATGTCCGCTGACATCGCCCGGCTCCTTTCTTATGGTTGCAAGGTCGAAGATGCCCTCGCGGCCACGCCATCATTGGCGTGGCACCAGATCCACAGGACGGCGGTGGCCGCTAATCGACTCCTTTTTCCTTGTAGTAGCGCTCCGCGCCAGGATGGAGAGGAAGCGGCGTGCCCTTGGTCGCGTCTTCGAGCTTGATCGACTTTGCGGCTCCGTGGGCGGCGACCATCTGATCGAGATTCTCGTACATGCCCTTGGTCATCAGGTAGACCGTTTCTTCCGGCACGCCGTCATGGGTGACGAGGAAGTTGACAACGCCCGCCGTGGGGACGTCCGTATCCTGACCGCGATAGGTGCCGGCCGTGATCGGGAGGGACACATACGGGGGGCCGATCTTTTCGATGAGTTCGGCGGGAATGGGCACGAAGCTCACATCAACGCTGGTGGCAAGGTCGCGAATGGCGGCGACTCCCAGCCCCGAGGACAGCAAGGTCCCGTCCAGCTGACGGTTCTTCATCAACTCGACGGACTCGGCGTATGGAAGGTATTCCACCTTGCCGAGATCATCATAGCTCATCCCCGCCGCCGCCAGGATGGTGCGCGAGTTGATCTCGGTTCCGGACTTGGGCGCGCCCACCGAGATGCTCTTGCCCTTGAGGTCGGCCAGCGATTTGATTCCGGCGTCGCTGCGCACCACGAAGTGAATATAATTCGGGTACATCGCCGAAATGCCCCGCAGCTTGTCGAGCTTTTTCGGGAACCCGGCTTCCGCGTCGCCCTCCCACGCCAGCTTGAGGGAGTTGCCCAGGGTCAGAGCGGCTTCGCCGCGCTCCTGCTGCAGCAGATTGAGGTTCTCGACCGAGGCTTTGGTCGCCTGCACCTGCGTCCGCGAGTCCGGTATGCTCTCCGCGTATATCTTCGTGAGCGCGACACCTAGGGGATAGTAAACCCCGCTCGTGCCGCCCGTCAGCACGTTGATGAACTCGGCCGAGCGCGCCGATGTCGCCAGCGAAAGACCGGCGACGAGCGTGACGACCCAAGCCAGCCGCAAAGAACTCGCGTTTCTCATGATGTACCTCCCGGATAACAAGATTGTTTATTGTTTCTCTTATTAGGTGATGATCCTGGCATGGAACAAGAGGCATCGCTAGCGAAAAAGAGGCGCCGATAGGCCGGCCTGGATCGACTTCCCTGAAGTTGGAGCAAATCATTTCCGAGGATATTTCGACAAGCGATCGGCGGCGCGGGTGGTTTCGGGAAGGCGAAAACGCGTCGTACAGGCGAGCGCCAAGCGGATCGCCGTTTCCAAACTAACTCGGTGGCCGATGGAAATATACAGGGGTTTCACTCCCGCGCGCGTTCGCAGAACGGCGCCGATGCCCTCGTCCTTGTCCATCAACGGAACCCAGTCGCCCCGTTCCAGTCCCGGCTCCCCGTGGGTGCCGATGAGGCGGGATTTGGCGACACCGATGGTGGGCAGATCGGTCAGGACGCCGATGTGGCTGGCGAGGCCGAAACGGCGGGGATGGGCGATGCCCTGTCCGTCGCACAGAACGAGATCCGGCCGGACACCGAGCCGTTCGAGCACGGCCAGGACCGACGGAATTTCGCGGAACGACAGATAGCTCGGCACGTATGGAAATCGTGCCTCCATCGTCACCGTGGCGCTCTCGATGACTTCGAGACCGTCGAACGCCAGAACGACGGCGGCGGCCCTGAGCGGACCGCTCCGGCCATAGGCCACATCGACCCCGGCGACGGTGCGAACCGTGCCCAGCCGGTCGGCGCGCTCGACCCGCGCGGCGAGTTCAAGCTGCAAGGCCTTGGCCTCTGGGACGGTCAGATCCCAGCCATGGTCCAAGGGGTCGATCATCCCCCCACCCTGCCATCGAACGGCATGCCCATCAACAGGTCTTGAAAACCGAGGCAAACATGCACATATCATGAACAATCAAGCAAAAAACCCCTCCCCTCGCTTGGCCTATCCCCCCCTGTAGGCCAAGCAAACCTTGGGCCGATGCTCATCATCGGCCCTTTTTGGTTCTTTTCCGAACGGCCCAAACGCTGGCGGTTTTTGGGCGACGTTTCCGCGGGGTGGTGTTACCGTATCGGGAGTCGCAACAGGGTTAGTGACCATGCGCGTCTTCGCACCCAGTCTCGGGCCGACCCGGGCCACGGGATCCGCGCCTGCCGCCGGACTTGGCCGTCCGACGGTCTTGCAGCGGGCAAAACCCGACAATACGCGGGAACCCATCGACGAACGCGAAACGGATCGGGATGCCGAGGAACCGGGTCCCGCCGGGCACCGCTTCACAGATTTTCCGGCGCTTCCAAGGAGCCAATCAGCCGGCGGCCGGATGCCGGCGGATGTCCAGGAGAAAATGGAGCGCCACTTCGGCTACGATTTTTCGGCCGTGCGCGTCCACCAGGACTCCCGGACCGCCCGCATGGGCGCGCGCGCCGTCGCCCAGGGTCCAAACCTTCATTTCGCGCCCGGCGCCTATGCCCCCCACAGCGTGTCCGGCCAGCAACTCCTCGGTCACGAACTCGCTCACGTGGTCCAGCAGGCCCAGGGGCGGGTGCGCGTCCCCGCCCAGGCCAAGAGCGACGCGGGCATCCACGACGATCCGGCCCTGGAACGCGAAGCGGACCAAATGGGCGCCTCGGCGGCCCGCGCTAATCAAGGGGAAGAGGGCCAACCAAAAGAGGACCTCGCGGCGCGGTTGCGGCGCATCGAGACCGGCGGCGGCGCCAAGCCGGCCGTTCAGCGCAAGGTGAGTGTTCCCGCGAAGACCAAACTGCCCGATTTCGATGAGTACCTGACGCGGTCCGGGGATACCTATTCCTACCCCACGCCCCTTCGGACAAAGGGCGAGTTGTCGCTGGAAATCTTCACATCCCTGTTCAATTCGCCGCGCACCTTTAATCTGAAGGGAAGCACCGGCAAGGAGGCTCAAGACAATCTGATGAGTTATCTGAGAGCGCGAAAAGGCGTGATCGCGTTCGCCAACGAGAAAAGGTATGCGTTCACGGGCGGCCGCGCGAATTTCAAGATGAACTCCAAGTACTGGTGGGTGGACAAGAGCACGGGAACATACGGCTACAAAGAGGGTGTCAATCGGCAGAAGGCCCGCGAGGATCTGAACATAAGCCCCAGTGAATACGCCATCGGATGCGCGGCGGCGACCAAGCTCACGGTCAAAGGCGGAGCCAACGCCGAAAGAATAGAGGGCACGACTTCCGACGATCACGACTGGGTTCCGGGAGAAGACGGATACATCGAGAACACCGGATGGGACGGCAGGAACGAGGGAATCGCGGGCGAAAATATTATTTATATGGGAGGCAAGGGGTTCTGGGGACACTTTCCCAGCGGCGCCGCGGTTCGACCCTACACGGAGTGGTTTGAAATCGTGAAGAAATGGAACGGCGGCGCCAAGCTCACCCAGGATCGCAATTACCCTAGCACCGGCATGAAATGAGCCGAATTCCCCTCGAGGAGATGGGCCCCGTTAGCTCGCGAATGATCCCTGATCCCGCATTCGATGCACTGGCGCGCGCCCGCAAGTCGGTCCGGGCGTTCAAGCCCGATCCGGTTCCGCTGGCGCTGGTGGAGAAAATCCTCGCAACCGCACGCACGGCGCCAAGCGGAGCCAATCTGCAGCCGGGCGGGTTCGTGGTGCTAACCGGTCCGGCGCTACGGCGATTCCGCCAGACCCTTTGCGCGGCCATCGAGGACGGTCTGGAACCGGTGGAAGCGTATTCGTATTTTCCCGAACCCATACCCAAGCATCTGAGGGAGCGGCAGGTCAAGGTGGGCGCCGGCCTCTACGCCGCGCTGGGCATCGATCGCAAGGACGCGGCCGCGCGCCGCCGGCAATTCATGCGCAACTACCGGTTTTTCGACGCGCCGGTCGGCATGGTCGCCACCATCGACGACCGCATGGGCAAGGGGTGCTTCATGGATTTCGGCATGATGCTGCAAACGTTGCTGCTCGCCGCCCAGGCCGAGGGCTTGGCAAGCTGCGGCATCGGCGCGCTGGCCAGCTACGGGCCGTTCATCGCCGAACAGCTGAACCTCGACCCGCACGAGATGGTGGTCTGCGGCGTGGCCCTTGGTTACGAAGATCCGGACGCGCCGGCGAATACCCATCAAACGGACCGGATGCCCGTGGACCAGTTCGCGCGTTTCGAAGGGTGGTCCAAGTAGCCCGAGCCCCTACCCCGATACGCTCTCGACGACCAGGGCCGAACCCAGGCCGCCCGCGGCGGCGATGGCGGCCAGCCCCGACCCGCCCCGTTTCCGCAATTCATAGAACAACCTGACGGCCAGAATGGCGCCCGACGCGCCGATGGGATGGCCCCTCGCCAGCGAACCTCCGCCCGGATTGATGATGGCGGGGTTCAACCCGGCGCCGCGCGCGCAGGCGATGGCCTGGGCCGCGTACGCTTCCATCAGTTCGATGACCGCAAAAGCGTCGGCGTCCCAATTGGATTGTTCCAGGACCGTCCGGATGGCCTTGACCGGCGCGATGGCCGGAACCTCCGGGTCGTCGCCCACCGTCGCGCCACGGACCAGACGCAGCGCGAACCTTGGCGCGAGTTGCTGGAACACGGGCTCGGAGACCACCAAAACGAACGCGGCGCCGTCGGCGGCGACGCTGGTGTTGGCGGCGGTGATGGTTCCGGTGATCCGGGGCGCCCGGGCGCAGGTTCTCGAGGTCAAGCGGCGGGTGAACGGGTCCCCCTTGAGGTCGATGCCGGCGGGATTGAAGATCTCCGCCGCGAGGGCGTCGCCGGCCGCGCGGGCCTTGGCGTGGCTGGCGACCGCCCATTCGTTTTGGCTCTCCAGCGAAATTTCTTCCTCCTCGGCCATGCGGCCGGCGGCCTCGGCCATGCCGGGGTCCCGGTCCGGCCAGGGGGTGAAGCGCGCCTGCTCGCGCAACCGGGGTTCGGTGTTCCAATGCGTTTTGAAGCGCCGTTGGGGCCGCAGCGAATGGGATTCGCTTCCGCCCGCGAGCACGACTTGGGCGTGTCCCGCTTCGATCATCGCCTGGGCCAGCATGATGGCGTCAAGCCCGCCGGCACACTGCCGGTCGATCGTCAAACCCGCGATGGCGTGCGGAAGGCCGGCCGCCAGGGCGGTGACGCGCGCCGCGTTGCCGCCGGCCCCGAGCGCGTTGGAGAGGATCAGCTCGTCGATCCGTCCGGGTTCGACACCGGCCTGGGCGAGGCACGCCGTGATTGGGCCGACGGCGAGCGCATCGAAATCAAGGTCGCGAAAGTCCCCGCCCGATGGGACGACGGATGTCCGCGCGGCGGCGACAATGTACGCCGGCCCGGTCATACCTTTCCCGCTACCCGCTTCAACAGGGTTTGCCGGTCGGTTTTTCCCGAGGGCAGAAACGGCCAGTCCTTCATATGGATAAGGCTCTTGGGCGATTTGAGGGGTCCGAATTCCTCCCGCAGCGACCGCAAAATCGCGCCGGCTTCGCCGCCCGGCATTTCGAACTGGGTCACGGCGACGAGCCGGCGCCCCCTCAGGGGGTCCTCAATGGGTAGAATGGCGGACTCTCCGGCCCCAACCCGCGCCTGCAGGCGCTGTTCCACATGATCGAGAAAGACGTTCTCGCCGGCGATGGTCACCATGGAGCCTATTCTGGCGGTAAAGAACAGATTGCCGTCCGGATCCAGATATCCCTGATCGCCCACCGTCACGAAACCGCCGCGCCAGCGAGTATTCGGGTCTTCGCCAAAAACGTATGCCTCGAACAGCATATCGCTTTTAATCCACAACATTCCCTCGTGACCGGGAGGGAGAACATGGCCATGATCGTCGGTTACCTGCAAGGTCACGCCGCTCAGGGGCTTTCCCACCGAGCCTGTGGGCGAGTCAGGGGATTTCATGGTGATATAGCTGGTTTCGGTCGTGCCGAAGAATTCGACGATCCGGGCATGGGGAAACAGCGCTTTAAGCTGGGCGAAATGCCGTTCGTCAAGTTTCGCGCCGCCGGCGAGGATATGCGTGACCGATGGCAGCGGCGGAACCGGTCTCTTCCGTCCGTACGCGAGCATCAGATTGAGATGCGCCGGCGTCGCATAGATCATCTCCACGCCGAGCGACCGGCACCAATCCACAACCTGCTTCGGTGAGAATTTTTCAAGGACGGTGGGCAACACGCCCCGGTCCAGGGCCTCCATGGCGCCATAGAGATGCAGGGAATGGGCAAGATTTCCGAGGATCAGGACGCTCGCATTCGCACTATAATTCAATGTGTTCCGCTGAACCTCGAATGTCCGCAGCCAACTCTCGTAACTCCGCAGAATGCCCTTGGCCGTTCCAGACGAACCGGACGTGAAACACACCAGCTTCGCCCCCTCCAATCCCACCGCCGCCATGATAAACAGGCTCTCCCGCCCCGACAGCACGGGTATCACGTCCAACTGATCCAGCACGCTCCGCTCCACGATCGCCGCCGGCCGGCCGGACAACACGGCGGCCCGGAACAGCGCGAGCACGCGCACGGTGTTGCGCGCCTCGATGAGAAGCAGCGTGTCCCCTCGTCGCAATGCCCCAACCCTGCGGCGTTCAATTCCTTCCAGCTTCGCGAATTCCGCCTTAAGCACCTTCGATCCCACCAGTAATCGCTTCCAGGATGGTTCTTAAGATACTCTGGCTTGGACTTCGCGACCATGGTTACCCAATCGGCGTTGTTCCGCTATCATCAGGGCCCATTTGAGAGTCATCCGGGGACCATCGGACAAATCGACGGCCTGCCGCGTCGAGGGGAGAGAAGCGGGATGATCCGGCTTTTTGAATGGACGAAACATCGGCTGGCGCTCGCCGCGGTCGCGCTCATGGCCCTGCCCACCATCGCCGCCGCCGCCGGCTTCGAGGAGCCGCCGGTGCTCGAAGCCGGAGACATCGCCAGCGACGTCCCGCTCAAGGACGAGTTCTACACCATCGAGGAACGGGTGCCGACCGACGGGTTCATGGCCGAGTTCACCATCGTCTCGCCCTTCGGCACATTTTCCGCCTCGGGCCCCGGCATGCTGGCGACGCGGGTGAACGAGATCCGCGCCCTCGCAGCGCTCGAGCATATCGAACAGGACGAGCAGTTCCAGAAGGGCGCCAAGGAGTTGGCCCAGGAAACCGCGTCCAACCTCAAGCAGTTGGTCGATCACCCCGAGGAAACCATCAAAGGGATCCCCGAGGGCGTGGGGCGCTTCTTCGCGCGCACCTACCGCTCGGCCAAGACCGGCCTGCAGAAGGTGGACGACGTGAGGCACGGCCGCGCGCCGGGCGTTGCCGAGGACGCTCCCGCATCAAAGCTTCCCGGCGACCCGACGAACCCCGACGCCGCGCCGAAGGAGAGCCTGTCTGCGGTCGCCGCCCGTGCCGCCGGCAACACCGCGCTCAACACGCTCGGCTTCGACGAGAACCGCCGCCGGCTCGCCAAGGAGCTTGCCGTCGATCCCTACACCACCAACCCCGTCCTGTCGGCGAAGCTCGACGCCGTCACCTGGGCCGCCTTCGCCGGCAACCTGGGCGTCGATCTGGTCACCAGCATGATCCCGGGCGGCCTGATTGCCTCCACTTCGTCCCGGCTCACCGATTGGGTGTGGGACACGCCGCCCGGCGATCTCCGGCTCGAGATCGAGGCGACGCTTCGTTCCATCGGCGTCGACCAGGATCAAATCGACCGCCTTCTCCGCCATCGCTGGTATACCTTGAGCCTGCGGACGGCGCTGGCGGCGTCTCTCAAGGGGCTCGATGATGTCGACGGACGCGCCGAGGTCATCCCGCTCGCCCTCGGCGTCGATTCCGAGGGGCAGGCCCGCTTCGTCGTCCAGACCCTGGCGATGCTCGCGCGCTATCACAAGACGGTCGAGCCGCTGGCGAAGCTGGTCGTGAGCGGCACCGTTTACGGCGAAACCGAGGACGGCGAGATCGCCGTCATGGTGCCGGTGGATTATCTGAGCTGGAACCCGCTCGTCGAGACGTTCGCCAAGCGCAAGAGCAAGGATGGCTCGGCCCGCACCCTCTACATCGCCGGCCGCGCCACCGGTCGCGCGCGCGAGGCCCTCGATGACCTGGACTGGTCCGCCGAGGAACAAAGCGCGCTATTCGTCCCCCTCCTCGCCACCGACGCCCCGGCCAAGTAACGCCCGCTCCACCGCCGGCGCGGCCGTTGCGGGAATAGACGGCGCTGTCCCTCCCGCCTGGGTCAGCGTCCGGCGAGAGATACGCAAATACGGTAATGCCGCATTGCAAAAATCGCGCTTCTGGAAAACCGGCATCTATGGTAAACACGCTATGATCGGTAAAAGAAGGCGTCTGCCTGTCCCCTCCGGTGGACGCGGCGAGACGGAAAGGTGATACCATGAACATTCACGGCCACTTTGCGATGCAAAGACCATCGGTTTTCAGGGATTTACTCGTAGATCTCGAAGGTGCGGGATTGCTTGCGCTGGTTCCAGTGGCGCTGTGCCTGCTGCTGTTTGCCGCCGAGCTGTTCGGAAGATAGCCCGCCGGCTGGAAAACCAGAACAGCGCGTAGGTCAGAAACGCTCGAGGCGTATTCCGACGAACGCGGTTGTGACGCTGTTATGCATGCGGCGGATTACCGCGCGCCGTCCTTGGGAGGCGCGAAGCAACGAAGCAATTCAGAGATGTTGACGGCACAACCGCCGTTTCTGGATGGCGTTGCTGCGCGCGCAAAGATGGTCCCCGCGATTCCCCATTCCGAATTTATTTGGTTTCAAATCGTTTGCTTCTCCCTGTTCACGGCAGGCAGGCCGCTCGGTTCGATGGCGGGCCGGGTCGGGGAACTCCGCCACCAGCTGCAGTTTACCGCCCATGGCCGCGCCCTTATGTTGGCGCCCATGGCGATACGCCCCCGTTTCCATGAGGACCATAGGATGAATGAAACAAACACGCTGGGCGAGTTTCGAGCCAAGTTCCGTGTCGCCGAGTTACGGCTCATCGACACCGGTGCCTGGACGTGGTCCGTTCGGCCGGATCAGCCAACGCTCGGAGCCGGCATCCTCTCGCTCAATCGCCACGCCTTGCATCTGTCGGACGTGACGCCCGGGGAAATGGCGGAGCTGGCCGGGCTCATCACCACGCTGGAGAGCGCACTGAAAAACACGTTCAACCACAACATCATGAACTACCTGATGTATATGATGGTCGACCATCACGTTCACTGGCATGCGGTTCCGAGGTACGACGGGCCCCGGCAATTCGCGGGCCTAGTGTGGGTGGACAATGGCTGGCCCGCCTTACCGGTTTTGCCCGACAGCCAACACAAGAACCAAGCCGGCGTGCTTTCGTCCATACGGCAAGCCT
Organism: uncultured Alphaproteobacteria bacterium; assembly: GCA_963771545.1. Lineage (GTDB taxonomy): Bacteria > Pseudomonadota > Alphaproteobacteria > Rhodospirillales > Defluviicoccaceae > CAKZLS01. The sequence continues at coordinate 849,907 of CAVYTX010000002.1, read as the reverse complement.
TGATCGCGTCGGTCAAAACCTGATTCTTCGGTCGTTGATGATGACCCCGTCTCCGCAACACCGGAAGACGCGTGGCCGCGCAGCGCGGTATGGAAAGGATCGGAACGCTGCGACAGAGTTCGTGATAAGCCGGACTGAGCTTCGCTTCTTCCAGGCTACAAGATGATGCCACTGAAACTAGCGCTCAAGACGGATGGTGTTCCTAACTTTATTCTCTTTGACGTCCGGTTCGAGCGGGCCGGTATCAATCGACGGCTGAACCGGCCAACACAGTCTCCACGTCGACCACGCGGAAGCCTTCTTTTTGCTCGAGCTCGTGGATGAAGGCGCCGAGCAGGCCGTCGGTATCGGTCAGCGCCGACGGTCCCACCCGGGCGAGAAACATCGTGGCCCATAGGTCGGGCTTGAGCGCGGACAGGGACGGCCGGTCGATGGGACCGGCGAGCACCAGCTCTTCCACCTCGTTGCGGCGCAGCGTTTTCAGGGCCGTGCCCGCCGCGCCCAGGCGCACCCAGGCGTGGGGGGTGTCGTCCCCGACGGTGCCGGGCTCCGTCTGATCCTTGAACGCGAGAACGAAGAACGGCCGGCCGCTCCGGCGGCAGGCCTCGACGACGCTGCGCGGCAGATCGCCGGCGCCGGCAAGGATTCCAAGCTTGGGCAAGGTCACTCGGTGTTGTCCCGGATCATCGCCGCATAGGTGGCCTCGGCGACCACGCCGCCGTCGACCTTGGCCTTCGCCGAAAATTTCCAGACATTGCCGCGCTGGCGTTCCTTTTCCACGTGGATATACAGGGTGTCGCCCGGCACCACCGGTTTGCGAAACCGCGCCGAGTCCACCGACATGAAATAGACGAGGCTGCCCTCGCGTTCGCGGCCGAGCGTGGTCACGACCAGGACCGCCGCGGTCTGCGCCATGGCCTCGATGATCAGCACGCCCGGCATGATCGGATGGGTGGGGAAATGTCCCTGAAAGAACGGCTCGTTGATGGTGACGTTCTTGACCCCGACCGCCCCCATATTCGGGACGACATCGATGACGCGGTCGATCATCAGCATCGGATAGCGATGCGGAATCATCTCCTGAATGCGAAAGATATCGAGTTCCGTTCCCCCGCCGGGCATGCTTTGTGTATCCATTGGCTGCTCACTGTTCTTGGATCTTAATTGTTTCATCCTCCACCTCCTCCATTCAACCGCGCGGTCCAACGATTTAGAGGTGAAGCCCGCTGCTGTCCGGTCATGGCGAGATGCCCGCCCGTGAGGTTATGGCGGATCTAATACCGACGGTCACTAATAATGACTCATTGCGATCGTTGGTATAAGTCCAACAATCAATTTTCGTTGGCGCCGACGCTGACCGTGGGCAGTTGCTGGTTCAAGCGGCGCAGGACTTCTTCGGTGATGTCGAGCGAGGAATCGACGTACGCGGCCTGTTCACTGCGCAGAATGAGTGTAAACCCCCGCTCCGTTCGGAGTTGCTCCACGACCTGTTTGAGCACGGTTTCCAGCTGCTGGAGACCCTTGGCCTGGATCTGGGCCAACGAACGGCGGCGCTCCTGGACCTTTTTCTGGGACTCCTGCACCCGCAGCTCGAGTTCCCGGCGCTCTTCGTCGAACGCTTCCGGAGAGAGCGCGGCGCGGGCCCGCTTTTCGGCCAGGATTTTATCGGCGTTCCGGAGTTCCGCTTCGGCCCGCTCCGTGTCCTGGCGGTAGGAGTCCGCGTAACTGTTAACCAGGTCATGGATTTTCCGAGCGGCGGCGGCGTCGCGATAGATGCGGTTAAGGTCGAGTACGGCGAGCCTCAGCGGGACGGCCTCCTGCGCCGGGACGGCGGACGGCGCGTACAGGCCCACAACGAAAGCGAGAACCGTCAGGACAACCCGGAAGGGTCCCACGACTTAGAACCTCGTGCCGAAGTTGACCCGAAAAATCTCGGTATCGTCATAGCTCTCCTTGAGAACGGCTTGCCCGAGATCGACCCCGATGGGACCGAAAGGCGATACCCAGGTCAACCCGATGCCGACCGACGCTCTCAGAGCGTTGTCGTCCGCGACTTGATCGTCCTTGGGCGTAAGCTTCCACAGGCTGCCGAAATCGGAAAACACGCGCCCGCGAATGGCCAGTTCCTCGGGCAGGCCCAAGGGGAACGTCAGTTGCACGCTGCCGGTGTAATAAAGTTCGCCGCCGAGCGCGTCGTCCGTGTCCAGATCGCGCGGTCCGATGCCGTCGGTTGCAAAGCCACGGAGATCGTCGCCACCGACGAAAAACCGGTCGATCAGCCGAACGTCCTTGCCGCCGAACCCGAAGATGTTCCCCCCCGAACCCGACAAGGATACGATCCATTCTTCCACGACCGGATAATAGTAAGCGGCGTTCAAGTCGGTGCGTACGTAATTGACGGTCCCTCCCAGTCCCGCGACATCGGTCGTCACGCTTGCGTAGTACCCCTTGGTCGGGGTGAGACGGCTGTCCCGCTTGTCGTAGGTCAAACGATGCGAGATCTCCGAGACGGTTTCGTCGCCCTCCTGCGATTTCACGAAGATGGAGGCGTCGTTATCAACGTTGTCGACTTTCGTTTGTTTCAGCGTGTAACGCCAGTTCTGTCTCAGGTTTTCGGTAATGGGATAGCCCGCTCGCAACGCGAAACCGGTGCTGACGCTGTCGAACGAACTCTCCGACTGGCGGTTGAACTCCGTATGAAAGATATCGAAACCGGCGGCAATGTCCCGGCCGAGAAAGTAGGGTTCGGTGAACCCGAGATCGAGCTGAATCGTTTTCGTCCCGAAGATGACTCCCAACCGGAGATCCTGGCCGCGGCCCAAGAGGTTGCGTTCGCGGAGCGACGCATCGAGCAGCGCGCCGCTGCCACTCGAGAACCCGGCGCCGAACGACAACTGGCCCGTCGATTTCTCCTCGACTTCGACCTTGATGACGGCCTTATCGGGTTCGGAGCCCGGCACCTCCTGCACCTCGACCTTCTCGAAGAAATCGAGGTCCTGAATGCGCTGGCGCGAACGCCGCAGCCGCGCCGCGTTGAAGGCGTCGCCCTCGATAAGGCGGAACTCGCGGCGAATGACATAGTCCCGGGTGCGTACGTTGCCGGAGATATCGATACGTTCGACGAACACCCGCGGGCCCTCGTCGATTTCAAAGGTTACGTTGATGGCGAGCTTTTCCCGGTCGCGGTCCAGGCGCGGACGAACGTCGACGAAGGCGTATCCGAGGTTTCCCACTTCGTCGGAAAGGAAATCGATGGTCTTTTCCACGTCGTCCGCGTCGTACCAATCGGCGGCCTCGATTTCGAGGTCGGATTTGAGCTTTTCGGGATCGAGCCCGGGCAGGGTTGTCTGGATCTCTATGTCGCCGAACTCATAGCGGTCCCCCTCGTCCACGGTGAAGGTGATGAAGAAGTTCTTCCGGTCCGGCGTGAGTTCCGCCACCGCCGAATTGATGCGGAAATCGGCGTACCCCTCCGAAAGATAGAACCGCCGGAGGAGTTCGCGGTCCAGCGTCAATCGGTCCGGATCGTAGGTGTCGTCCGACGAAAAGAATTGCCACCAGGCCGATTCTCTTGTCCGGATCACCCCGCGCAATCGCGAGTTGCTGAACTCCTTGTTACCGACGAATTGGATACTTTCGACCTCGGTGACCGGGCCTTCGTGGATCTCGAAGGCCACGTCTACGCGGTTTTGCGGAAGCTGAATAACCTTAGGGTCGACCGTCGCCGAAAAGCGGCCACTGCGGCGATACAGGGCCAGGATGCGCCGGACGTCGCTTTGCACCTTCGTGCGCGTATAAATCACGCGCGCGCGCAAGGTGGTTTCCGCCTCCAGGGTCTCGTCATCGAGCTGCTCGTTTCCTTCGAAGGCAATGCGATTGATCACCGGGTTTTCGACGATCTTGACCACCAGCGTATCGCCGGCCCGGTTGATCGTGACATCGGCGAACAGGCCCGTGGCGAACAGGCTTTTTAGGGATCTGTCGATGCGGTCAGGGTCAAAAGCGTCACCTTCCTGCACCAGAAGATACGATCGAACAGTGTTGGGCTCGATGCGCTGGGCGCCTTCGACCTCGATCGTCCGGATGACGTCGCCGGTCTGGGCGTTCGCTGGCGGCACGGACTGAGGTAGAATACAGGCGAACGCCAGAAGGAGCAGCGTCACCCACTTTGAAAGCCTGTATCTCAACCAATCCCCCAGACAATACCGATCAGCTCACCAATTGACGGAAAAAGTCGACGACCTTCAGACTAACCAGGTCGTTCCAGGTGGCGAAAACCATTAGTAGAAGTACCAAAATCAAGCCAAAACGGAAACCGTATTCCTGAAAGCGGCGGCCGAGCGGCCGGCCCCGGATCGCCTCCGCCGCGTAAAACGCCAGATGACCGCCGTCCAGCATGGGAATTGGGAACAGGTTAATCAACCCCAGATTGACCGACAACGCCGCCATGAAGAAAATCAGGTTGACCAGTCCGCCCTGCGCTACCTGTCCGGATATCTGCGCGATGCGGAGCGGTCCCCCCAATTCCTCGGCCGTTCGCGATCCCGTGATGATTTCTCCGAGCGCCGCGAGGATCTGGGTCGTTAGGCCGTACGTGCGCTCGACGGCCGCTCCGATCGCGGCGAAGGGCCCGATCGCCTCGTAACCGATCCGGGACGGATCGGGGGTGACGCCGAGCAATCCGATTTGCCGCGTCCCTTCGCCCTCTTCGTCGACGGTTATCGCCTTGGGCGTCGCCGTCAGCAACAGGTCTTGGTCGCCGCGGCGGATATCGAAGGTAAGGACCTGACCGGCACGGTCACGGACAAAGAGCCGCAGATCTTCGAACGACTTGACGGGTTCGCCCTGGATTCGCAGAATCAGATCGCCGGGCTCAAACCCGGCCTCGGCGGCCGCGCTGTCCTCCTTGACCGAGCCAATGCCCGCCAGGGGCTCGGGAATACCGACTACATAGAACAGGCCCGTGAGGAGCACAATCGCAAACAGGAAGTTGGCCAAGGGCCCCGCGGCGACAATGGCGGCTCGTTGACCCAGCCGCTTGTGTTGAAACGACACCGCGGTTTCCGCGGGCGTCATGGGCGGCTGTTCTTCGTCGTCTTCGAAGTCATGCTCGCCAAACATCTTCACGTAACCGCCCAGCGGAACGGCGCTGATTTTCCAGCGGGTGTCGTGACGATCCGTCCACCCGAAGATCTCCGGCCCGAACCCGATTGAAAAAACCTCGACTCGAACCTTGTTTCGCCTCGCAACCCAGTAGTGACCGAGTTCATGAACGAACACGAGAACCGTTAGAACGACCAAGAACGGGACAATCCAATCCCAGAGGAAACTCAGAACATCCATAGTTTGTACCGGCGGCCTTACGTCATTGTGGGGAACGGTTTCACGCGGGAGCCGGGCATCGTGAAACAAGCGCTGTCGCGGTTTCACGCGCGGCCCGGTCGGCGTGCAGAACGTTGCTCAAGCTTTCCAGCGGTCCATGGGGGGTCTCGTCCAGCGTCCGCTCCACCACGTCCGCGATATCGAGAAAACGAATGTGGCCGGCGAGAAAGCTCTGAACCGCGACCTCATTGGCGGCATTCAATATAGTTGGCGCGGTTCCGCCGCGGTTCAAGGCGTGACGAGCCAGCCGCAACGCGGGAAAGCGCACTTCATCCGGAGCCTCGAACGTCAGATCGCCGGTTTCGGCCAAGTTCAACTTCGGCGCGGGGGCGACCATGCGTTTGGGCCAGGCCAGGGCGTAGGCGATCGGGGTCCGCATGTCCGGCGTTCCCATCTGCGCCAGCACCGAGCCGTCCACGTAGGCCACCATGCTGTGAACGACCGACTGCGGATGGACGACGACGTCGATCTGATCCTTCTCCACCGGAAACAGGTGATACGCCTCGATGATCTCCAGTCCCTTGTTCATCATGGTCGCCGAATTGACCGATATCTTCGCTCCCATGTCCCAATTGGGATGGGCGACGGCCTGCGCCGGGGTCACCGACGCCATCGCCGCGCGGTCGAGTGTTCGGAACGGTCCCCCGGACGCCGTCAAAACGATCGAATTGACCTTGTCCGCGTTGTCGAAATCGAAAACCTGGAAGATGGCGCTGTGCTCGGAATCCACCGGCACCACCGTCGCTCCGTACCTCGCGATCTCGCGAACCATCAGGTCGCCCGCGCAGACCAGGCATTCCTTGTTGGCCAAACCGACGACGGCACCTCGCCGAACGGCGGCCAGGGTCGGCTCCAGCCCGGCGGCTCCGACGATGGCCGCCATGACCCATTCGGCGGGACGATTGGCGGCCTCAACCAAGGCCTCGTGTCCGGCCGCGACTTCGATGCCGGTACCGGCGAGCTCGTCTTTTAAGGCTCGATAGCCGCTCGGATCTCCGACAACGGCCAGCTTGGGGCGAAGACGGCGGGCCTGTTCGGCGAGAACGGCGATGTTTCGATGGCCGGTCAGCGTCTCCACCGAAAACGCATCGGGCTCGCGAGCGATCAAATCGATCGTGTTGCATCCGACCGACCCGGTGGATCCGAGGATCGTGACACTGCGGGGCGGGCGCTCCGCTCGCGGCCGAGGCGCGGTTACAGCCATTGCAATATGCTGCCCTTGGTCAATGAAGAGATCACGGCGGTGACAACGATAACGGCGATCAAAGCATCCACTCTGTCCAGCAGGCCTCCGTGCCCGGGAATTAAGTTACCGGAGTTTTTAACCCCGAACCGACGTTTTATCCAGGATTCTAATAAATCGCCACCCTGAGCGATTCCGCCGAGAGCGCAACTGATCAGCGTCAGCGGCCACAATTCCTTCAAACCCAGGATGGCGGCGGCGATACACCCGGCCAACCCGGCACACGCGACACCGCCATAAAACCCCGCCCACGTTTTGCCAGGACTTATCCTCGGGGCCAATTTCGGACCGCCGATCGTCCGCCCGATCAGGTACGCGCCGATGTCGGACGCCCAAACCACGCCCAACAGCCAATAGACTGTCTGCCGTCCAAGTTCAGGATCGTCGCGAAGCCAGACCAACGACGCCAACGGCAACCCGATATACAACACGCCGGCGCTGAGCCATTTGTCCCCCTTGCTCAGGGCAAACACGGCGGCCATGCCGGCGACCAGTACGATCAGGGAAATTTCCGGCATGGCCAAGCCCATTGCGGCGACCGCGGCCAGGGCCGAGCCCGCCATGACAAGCCCGGCGACGCGCGGGCTCCCCGAGGCGCATATTCCATACCATTCGCCCGCCATTATTCCGGCCGCGACTAGCATCAGCAGTCCGAATAGCGGCGAACCCAGATAGACAACGGCGAGTACCGGAACGGCGATTACCACCGCCGACACCGCGCGCGTTGCCAGCGCGTTCGCCATCAACCGCCGGCCGCGCCGTACCGGCGCTCGCGGAGATGAAATTCCCGGAGCGCTTCGGCGAAATCCTCCCTCGAGAAATCGGGCCAGAGCGTATCCAAAAAAATAAGCTCGGCGTATGCAAGCTGCCAGAGCAGAAAATTGCTGATTCGTTTCTCCCCGCTTGTCCGAATCAGCAAATCCGGGTCCGGGATATCCGCGGTATACAAGGTGTTCGCCAGCATCGATTCATCGATGTCCTCGGGATCGATGACACCCGCCGCGGCGCGTTGAGCGAGCACCCTGCTCGCATCCACGATTTCGGCGCGCCCGCCATAGCTCAAGGCGATGATCAGTGTCAAATTGCCGTTATGCGCCGTTTGCCCCTCGGCCATGTCGATGAGATCGGCGATATCGCGCGGCAATCGCGAGCGATTACCGATCACCCGCAGACAAACCCCATGCTTGTTCAGGAAGCCGACTTCGTTGTTCAAATAATAGCGGAGCAGCCCCATCAGGTCGCTGATCTCCGTCTCCGGGCGTTTCCAGTTTTCCGACGAAAATCCGAATAGGGTTAGATACCGCACGCCCATGCGCATGGCGCTCTCGACCGCGGTCTTGACGGACTCGGCGCCGCGCTTGTGCCCCGCCGTTCTCGGCAACCCCCGAGTCCGCGCCCAACGCCCGTTGCCGTCCATGATGATCGCCACATGGACCGGCGGGGAGGCCGGATCGGGGTGAAGGGGAACGGCTTCTGCCATGCTAAACCTGCAAAATCTCGCTTTCCTTCTTGGCGAGAACGTCGTCCAACTTCTTGATGTAAGTGTCGGTCAGTTCCTGAATTTCATTGCCATAGTCGTGCATTTCGTCCTTGGAGATTTCGCTGTTCTTTTCCGCCCGCTTGAGTTCCTCCATGGCGTGGCGGCGCACATTGCGGACGGCCACGCGGGCTTCCTCGGTGTACCGGCCGGCGATCTTGGTCAACTCGACGCGCCGCTCCTCCGTCAGGGCCGGAATAGGGATTCTGAGCAATTGTCCGTCAACCGACGGATTGAGCCCCAGCCCGGAATCACGGACGGCCTTTTCCACCGCCTTGACCAAACTCTTGTCCCAAACCTGCACGGTCAGCATCCGAGGCTCCGGCACTCCGAGAGTACCGACTTGGGTGATCGGCATCTCGCTGCCATATGCATCGACCACGAGGGGCTCCAAAAGATTGACCGACGCACGGCCGGTGCGAAGGCCCCCGAATTCCTTTTGCAGGACGTCCACCGCTCCTTGCATCTTCCGAGCGACTTCGGCCTTTGTTGCTTTAATGTCGCCTGCGTCCACAACCGTCTCTCCTTAATTGATGATCGTAAACCTGCCTCCGCCGGTCGCCACCCGGGCCAATCCGCCTGGATGGTGGATGCTGAAAACGATAATGGGAAGTTTATTTTCGCGAGCGAGCGCGACGGCGGACGCGTCCATGACCTTGAGATTCTTGGACATGACGTCCTGATAGGACAAGCTCTCGAATCGCTTAGCGTCGTCCGTTTGTTTGGGATCGGCACTGTAAACACCGTCCACTTGCGTCCCCTTCAAAAGCACCTCGCATCCTGTTTCCACCGCCCGCAGGGCCGCCGCCGTATCGGTGGTGAAGAACGGGTTTCCCGTGCCCGCGGCGAAGATGACGATTCGCCCTTTCTCCATGTGACGAATGGCGCGGCGGCGGATGTACGGTTCGCAGACCGTCGCCATCGGAATGGCCGACTGGACCCGGGTATTGACGCCCAACCCTTCAAGGACGCTCTGGACAGCCAGCGCGTTCATCACGGTGGCCAACATGCCCATGTAATCGGCGCTCGTTCGCTCGATACTCGACGCGGCCGCGGAAACACCGCGAAAAATGTTGCCGCCACCGATGACCAGGCAGATCTGAACGTTCATTTCATGGACACTCTTGATCTCCATGCAAATCCGTTCAACGGTCGCGGGATCCAAGCCATAGGCGCCGTCCCCCATGAGGGCCTCGCCCGATAGCTTCAGGAGCAGGCGTCCATATTTTGGGTTCGGCGACATCATCGGGTCCGTTCCATGCCGTCCGTTACCGAGAAGGCATTATCGGTGCTTCCCCATCGTCAACCGCCGACAACCTTCGCGACCTCGGACGCAAAATCCTCTTCCTTCTTCTCAACACCTTCTCCCAAAGCAAAGCGAACAAAGCCCTTTATGCTCACGGGCGCGCCGGCAGTCTTGGACGCCGCTTCGAGCACCTTGGAAACCTTGCTCTCTCCGTCGATGACAAAGGTTTGATCGACCAGACAGGCTTCTTCGTAGAATTTCCGAATGCGCCCCTCGACCATCTTCTCGAGAATACTTTCGGGCTTCCCGAACTCGCGGGCCTGTTCGATCAGGATATTCTTTTCCCTCTCCACAATCGCCGGATCGAGCTGCTCTCGCGTGACCGCCTGGGGAACGGCCGCCGCCACGTGCATGGCCAATTGCTTGGCCAGCGCCGGCAACTCGGCTCCGCCGTTCCCCGCTTCGAGCCCGACAAGCACGCCGATCTTGCCGATTCCCGGACCCTGCGCGTTGTGCATATAGAACCCGAGCGCACCCTGGCCGACTTCCATGAACGCCGTCCGGCGGAGGTTGATGTTTTCGCCGATGGTGGCGACCAGGTTGGTCAATTCCTCCTCCACGGTTCTTCCGGAACCGGGATACGGCATCGACTTCAGGGTTTGCAGGTCGCCGTTCGCATTCAATGCGAGATCCGAGACCGCCGCCACGAGTGCCTGAAAATCAGGATTGCGGGCGACGAAATCGGTCTCCGAATTGACCTCGACGATCGCGCCTTTGTTGTCCTTGACGCGGACACCGACCAGGCCCTCGGACGCGACGCGACCCGATTTCTTCGCGGCGGCCGCGAGGCCCTGCTTGCGCAGCCAATCGGTGGCGGCTTCGATGTCGCCGCCGGCCTCCATCAAGGCCTTCTTGCAATCCATCATTCCGGCGGCGGTCTTGTCTCGCAGTTCCTTCACGAGGCTGGCGGAAATTTCACCCATCTCGATCCTTTCTCTTCGGGGTCACGCTGAAAGTCTTACAAAAATTGAACGGGTTCGGGGATTAGGTCTTTTCAACGGGCGTCTCGGCCGCTTCGTCGGTCGAATCCGACGGTTCGCCGGACGCCTCGGCCGGAGATTGCGCCTCGGCCGCGTCAACGGCCACTGTGTCGGTCGATTCCGTAGGCTCGGCGGGTTCCATAGGCTCGGCGGGTTCGGCGGGTATGGCAGCCTCAACCGGTTTGGCGACCTCCTCCTCCTCATCGGCCACGACTTCATGCTGATCCTCCGCGGCGCCGATATCGACGCCGGCGGCAACCATCTCTTCCTGAATACCGCCGAGAACACTGTCCGCGACCAGATCGCAGTACATGCCAATGGCGCGCAAGGCGTCGTCATTCCCTGGAATAGGAAAGTCGATGCCCATTGGATTGCTGTTAGAATCCAAAACGGCCACCACCGGGATCTTCAACTTGTTCGCTTCCGCGACCGCGATGGATTCCTTGTTGGTGTCGATCACGAACAGGATGTCCGGCAATCCGCCCATTTCCTTGATGCCGCCCAGGGCGCGTTCCAGTTTGTCGCGCTCGCGGGTCAGGCGCAGCGTTTCCTTCTTGGTCAGCCCGAGGTGTTCCTCGGCGAGCTGTTTTTCCAGCTCTCTCAGCCGCTTGATGGAATTGGAGATGGTTTTCCAATTTGTCATCATGCCGCCGAGCCACCGGTGGTTCACGTAATACTGGCCGGACCTCTTGGCGGCATCCGCCACTTTCGCGCTCGCCTGGCGCTTGGTCCCGACAAAAAGCACGCGCCCGCCGGAGGCGACGACATTGCGCACCGCCGACAACGCTTGGTGGAGCATCGGCACGGTCTGCTGGAGATCGATAATATGGGTCCCGTTGCGCACTCCGAACAGGTACGGCTCCATTCTCGGATTCCACCGCCTGGTGCTATGCCCGAAATGAACGCCCGCTTCTAACAATTGACGCATGGTGAACGTAGGAAGGGTCATGACTATATCCGCCTTTTCCGGTTGAGCCTCCGCGGAACAGCTCGGGAAAGCGCCCGAACACCGGAGCGGTTGCCGGCACTGTCGTGGCCGGAACCGATGATCCGCGTGTGAATTGAGAGGCCTAAATACCGCCGCCCCCTTTAAAAAGCAAGCCATAAGGCCCCGGCGAGCCTGCGAGCCGCAGCGAAAAGTCGCCGTCAGACTTCGCGGACCTCCCGCACGCCGGAGAGACTTTTCAATTGAAACACCATGGCGGGGTTCACGGCGTATCGGCCGGGCACCGAAAATTCGACTTCGGTGTCGTCCTCCAGGCAGGAAACCACGCTGATCTTACCGCGCCCCTTCCCTCCGTTGGACAGCGCTTCGCCAACCGCCGATACCGCGGCGGGCGTTTCGACGAAGACCTGGAAGGTCACGCTGACGCGTTCCGCGACGCGGTCCAAGGCTTCGAGGGATTGGACCGTAAACCGAACGCTTTCGCCCTCGAACTGGGCGCCGGCCTTCATGAAAAGGGAATTGCCGGCCTCCAGCAGGTCTCGAGACGTGGCGAGAAGGTCCGAGAACACCGTGACCTCGAACAGCCCGGAAGGGTCCGACAACTGGACAAAGGCATACCGGGCGCCCTTGCCGGAAGTCCGTTCCTTTTTCGAGATGACGGTCCCGGCCATGGAGACCGGCCCCGAGGACCCCTTGGCCAAAATTTCGGCAAAGCGTGTCACATTGAGCTGTCGCAGCGGTTTGCCGTACGCGTCCAGGGGATGAGCGGACAGATAGAAGCCGATGGCCTCGAACTCCTCCTTCAGCCGCTCCATCGGTGGCCAGTCCGGCGTGTCGGGCAGGCTCAGCGGCCGCCGCATTCCGCCCGGCTGCCCCCCGAACAGGCTTATTTGTTCGCTGCACCGCTCCTCGGCGGACGCATTCGCGTGGCGCAGGATGCTCTCGACACCCTCATACATCTGTTTCCGGTTGGGATTCAAAGGGTCGAACGCTCCGGCGCGCGCCAGGTTTTCCAGTTGGCGTTTGTTGAGCTGACCGCCGTCGATCCGCCGGGAAAAATCGATGATGCTCTCGAACGGGCCATTTTCCTCCCGCTCTCGCACCAGACTTTTCATGGCCGCTTCGCCGACATTCTTTATGGCCGCGAGGGCATAGCGTATGGCACGGCGCTCCTTCCCGCCGCGGGTCGAAATCTCGACGCTGAAGGCGGCTTGGGAGGTGTTGATATCGGGTCCAAGAAGACGAACGCCGAGGCGATCCAACTCCTGGCGAAAGGTGTTCAGCTTGTCGGTGTTGTGGATATCCAGGGTCATGGACGCCGCCAGGAACTCCACCGGATAGTTGGCCTTAAGATAGGCCGTTTGATAGGCAATCAGGGCATAGGCGGCGGCGTGGGATTTGTTGAAGCCATAGCCGGCGAACTTGTTGACCAGATCGAAAATGTGGCTGGCCTTGCCCTTGGGCACGCCGCGCGCGGTCGCGCCATCCACGAAGATATGGCGTTGCTTGTCCATCTCTTCCTTGATCTTTTTGCCCATGGCCCGGCGTAGAAGATCCGCGGCGCCGAGCGAATATCCGGATAGCTCCTGGGCGATCTGCATCACCTGCTCCTGGTAAATGATGATCCCGTGGGTCTCGCGCAGGATCACTTCCAGGGTCGGGTACAGGTAATCCGGTTGTTCCTCCCCGTGCTTGCGGCGGATATAGCTCGGGATGTTGTCCATGGGGCCCGGCCGGTACAGGGCCACGACGGCGATGATGTCCTCGAAGGTATCGGGCTTCAGATTGCGCAGGACATCGCGCATTCCCGAGCTTTCCAGCTGAAACACTCCGACGGTGTCGCCGCGGCTCAACATTGCGAATGTCTTGGGATCCGAGAGCGGCAGGTTGGAGAGGTCGACGGTCTCTCCTCGCCCGTTCTCGATCAGCTCCAGCGACCTGGCCAACACGGTGAGCGTCTTCAAGCCGAGGAAATCGAACTTCACCAGTCCCGCCGCTTCGACCCACTTCATGTTGAAGCCGGTGACCGGGATATCCGACCGCGGATCGCGGTAGAGCGGGATCAACTGTTCCAGAGGCCGGTCGCCGATCACCACGCCGGCCGCGTGGGTCGACGCATGCCGATACAGGCCCTCCAGTTTCTCGGCGATTCCGATCAGGCGGGCGACACTCTCGTCGCTGTCGATCATCGCCCGGAGTTGCGGCTCCACCTTGATGGCTTGCTTCAAGGTGACCGGTTGGGCCGGGTTGTTGGGGACCAGCTTGCAGATCTTGTCCACTTGACCGTAGGGCATCCCCTGCACGCGCCCGACGTCGCGCAAAACCGCGCGCGCCTGCAGCTTTCCGAAGGTGATGATCTGCGCGACCCGGTCGCGGCCGTATTTCTCCTGGACATGCCGGATGACTTCATCGCGACGATCCTGACAGAAGTCGATATCGAAGTCCGGCATGGACACGCGCTCGGGGTTGAGAAACCTCTCGAACAGCAGTCCGAAGCGCAGCGGATCCAGATCGGTGATGGTCAGCGCCCAGGCGACCACCGAACCGGCGCCCGATCCCCGGCCCGGCCCCACCGGAATGTCGCGGTCCTTGGCCCACTGGATGAACTCAGCGACGATGAGGAAATACCCGGGAAATCCCATTTCGCAGATAACGTCGAGTTCGTACGCCAATCGTTCGCGGTAAGGCCGGGCCGCTGTCGCCCGCTCGTCTTCGGATATGTCCGCCGTGAAGACCTGCTTTTCTAGACGACGCTCGAGGCCCTCTCCGGCGTTGGAACGCAGGAGGTCTTCCTCGCTGGCGCCCGGCCCCTCGCTGTAAGCCGGCAGGATGGGATCGATGGCCTCGATCATGAAGGCGCAGCGCTTGGCGATGAGCACCGTGTTGTCGACGGCGTCCGGCAGATCGGAAAACAGCGCGCGCATCTCGGCGCTCGTCTTGAAGTAGTGCTCCGACGTGAGACGCCGGCGTTCGGTGTCCGAGACATGCGCGCCCTCGGCGATGCAGATCAGCGAGTCGTGAGCCTCGTCCATGTCGGGCGTGAGGAAAAAAACCTCGTTGGTCGCCACCAGGGGCAAATCGAACGTTTCGGCGAGCCGGATCATGCCGGGTTCGCTCATGGCCTCCGCTTCCAGACCGTGGCGCATGAGTTCCACATAGAGGCGTCCCGGAAACGCCTCGTTCAATGTGCCCAGAAGGGCCTCCGCCTCGCCCTCCTGGCCGTCGAGCACGAGACGTCCCAGCGGCCCGTGGGCGCCGCCGGTTAGCAGAATGAGGCCGTCACCTTGTTCACGGAGAGCCTGGAGCGATACCTGGGGATCGTCGAGATCGGGGGTGTGGACATGAGCGATGGCGAGCAGCTTGAGCAGGTTGCGGTAGCCGCTCTCGGTCTGAACCAGCACCACGATCGGGTCGGCGGTCGCTTGCGCCGCCGTTCGCCCTTGAATGAACGCCCCGGCTTGGGTCTCGCGGGACAAACGAAGCTGGCACCCGATGATGGGCTGCACCCCCGCCTTGGCGAGGGTGGTGGAAAACTCCATGCCGCCGAACAGATTGCTCGTATCGGTGATCGCCACCGCCGGCATGCGGTTGCTCCGGCAGAGCTCGCTCAGATCCTTGATGCGAGCCGCGCCCTCGGACAGGGAATAAGCGGTGTGTACGCGAAGATGAACGAAATCAGCAAGCGCCATGGATACAGGATTCCACAGCTCGGTTCCGGAGTCACCCGGCGCGATACGGTGTTCCGGGATTGTCCCTGGAAAAAGTGCCGCCCGATCGGTTCCCGCCCGCGATCCAAGCGGTTACTGGATTTCTTTCAGCTCAAGTTTCAAAACGGGACCGTCCGGGCTCTTCTCGAATTCGCGAATGATGGCGACAAAGGTCACGGACTGGTCCGGCTTGAACGAATCGACCTGGGACGGCTTGATCATTAAGTGCGCGTCGGCGGCCTTCGTTCCCTGTCCCTCGGTGTCCAGGTCCACGTAAAGATGGCCCTCCTCGATGTAATCGTCGCCAAACCGTTTTGATGATTCGACAACGCGGCCGGACCATTTGATCTTCTGCCCCTTGATGTTGGCGAAATAAGTTTCGAACGCGGCCGGATCGCCGTTCATCGCCTCGCGAACCTCCGCGACTTGCAGATCCGAAACCGTTTCGTTGCCGCCGTCGCAGGCCGCGAGACCCAGTCCCGCGATAACGACCATCACCATCCCAAAGCTACGCATGTTCATGACAAATCCCTCCATCCCATAACAACTCATTTGGCCGCTCGTTTGGTTCGTTCCTCGGCTTCGAGATGACCATCCTGCAGCCGCGCCGTTCTGTCCATCATCGAGGCCAGGACGGGATTGTGGGTCGCGATGACCGCGGCGAGACCCGCGCCGCGCGCCAAGTTCAACAGCACCGCGAACACCTCGTCGGCGGTGTGCGGATCGAGATTTCCGGTCGGCTCGTCGGCCAGCAGAACCTTGGGCGAATTGGCCAGCGCCCGGGCGATCGCGACCCGTTGCTGCTCTCCGCCGGAAAGCTGACCCGGACGATGGGTCGCGCGATCGCTCAAACCCAGCCATTCGAGCAATTCGCGCGCGCGCTCATGCGCCGCCTTCTTTCCCGCTCCCTTGATGATTCGCGGCATCGCGATGTTTTCCAGCGCCGAGAATTCCGGCAAGAGGTGATGGTATTGGTAGACGAACCCGATGTTGTGACGGCGAAGCCGGGTGCGGCCGTCCTCGCCAAGCTGGCCGCAAGCCTCGCCGGACAGGAACACCTCGCCTTCATCGGGGCGTTCCAGAAGCCCGGCGATGTGAAGCAAGGTCGATTTTCCCGCGCCGGACGGACCGACAAGGGCGACGATCTCGCCCTCTCCCGCTTCCAGATCGATCCCGCGCAGAACCTCCAGCGATTTCCGGCCCTGGTAATAAGTCTTGGAGATCCCGGCGAGCCTGAAAACCGGGTCACTCATAGCCGCCGGCTTACTCATACCGGAGGGCCTCCGCCGGGTCGATGCGCGCCGCCCGCCACGATGGATACACGGTCGCGAGGAACGACAACACCAGCGCCATCAAGATCACCGAGACGACTTCCACCGAGTTCGACCTTGGCCGGCAAGCGGGACAGAAAGTAGATCTCGGCGGCAAACAGTTCGGTGCCGGTGAGCGTCTGGATTCCCTGGCGAATGGCTTCGATGTTATGGGCGAACAGCCATCCCAGAAGCCCGCCGAGACAGGTGCCGATGACCCCGATGCTCGCCCCGGAAATCAGGAAAATACGCATGATCATCCCGCGCGTCGCTCCCATGGTCCGCAGGATGGCGATGTCGCGCCCCTTGTCCTTGACCAGCATGATGAGGCTGGAAATGATATTGAACGCCGCCACGACGATGATCAGCGTCAGAATCAGGAACATGACGTTGCGCTCCACCTGTAGCGCATTGAAGAAACTGGCGTTGGTCTGCTGCCAGTCACGAAGACGGCCGGCGCCGCCGGCGACGTCGCGGATCTCCTGGGCCAGGTTGATGGCCAGATCCGGAGACTCCGCGAAGATTTCCAGCGCCGTCACCGCATTGGGCAACCGGAAATAGGTTTGAGCCAATTCCAGGGGGATGAATACGAAGCCCGAGTCGTATTCGTACATGCCGACATCGAAGATGGCGGCCACGCGGTAGCCGCGCAGCCGGGGAACGGTTCCGAACGCCGTGACATTGCCCTTGGGCGAGATCAAGGTGATCCGGTCTCCCAGGGACAGCCCCATGCGCTCGGCCATCCGGGCGCCGATGACCGCGGCGTCGTCGCCCTCGAAATCGTCCAGGGTCCCGGCGATGATATTGTTCGCCAGGATCGGCCGGCTCCGCAGGTCGTCGGGCCGCAGACCGCGAACGACCGCGCCCCCGGCGACGCCATTCGCCGTCACCATGACTTGGCCCTCGATCATGGGGTTGACCATGGTCACGCCCGGCACCCCCTTGACCGCGCCGCTCACCGCGTCGAAATCGGAAATCCCGGCCGCCGGCCCGTAGATGCTGAGGTGACCGTTGAGACCGAGGATCCGGCCGAGAAGCTCGTGGCGGAAACCGTTCATGACGGCCATGACAATGATCAGGGTCGCGACGCCAAGAGTGATCCCGAGAAGGGAAAACCAGGCGATGACGGAAATGAACCCTTCCTGCCTGCGCGCCCTCAAGTAGCGCATGGCCACCATCCATTCAAATGCGGAAAACACGAACTTTGTTCCTAACCGGAAAGCATGGATAAGGCCAACTCCATGCTCAATTCCCGCCGCTCTCCGGTCTCGCGGCATTTCACTTCCACGGTTCCCGCTTTCAGTCCCCGGGGACCGGCGACGAGCTGCCAGGGCAAACCGATGAGATCCATATCGGTGAACTTGACCCCCGCCCGTTCGTTGCGGTCATCGTAAAGAACCTCGATGCCCGCTCGCCCGAGAAAGTCATACATACCGTCACAGGCGGCGTCGCAATCGGGATCGCCGGACTTGAGATTGATCAGCCCCACCTTGAACGGAGCGACGCTTTCCGGCCAGACGATGCCCGCGTCATCGTGGGAGGCCTCGATGACGGCGCCCACCAGACGGGAGACGCCGATACCGTAGGAGCCCATTTCCACCGCCACGTCGTCGCCCTCGGGGCCGGTGACCCCCGCGTTCATGGCCTTCGAGTACTTCGTTCCGAAATAAAAGATGTGCCCGACTTCGATTCCCCGGCCGGTGACGAGATCCTCGCCGAGAGCCCGCTCGATCGCCGGGTCGCGTTCCTGATCCGTGGCCGCGTACTTAGCGGTGAATAAATCCACGATAGGCTGCAGGTCATCCTCGAAGTCGATGTCGCGGTCGCTCAAGTTGATGCCGAGAAGATCGCGGTGATAGGCGATTTCGCTTTCGCCGGTATCGGCAAGAATGAGAAATTCGTGGCTCATGTCCCCGCCGATAGGTCCGCTTTCCGCCTTCATCGGAATCGCCTTCAAGCCCAGACGCTCGAATGTTCGCAGATAGCTGACGAACATCTTGTTGTAGGATAGGCGCGCGCCCGCTTGGTCGATGTCGAACGAATAAGCGTCCTTCATCAGGAACTCCCGGCCCCGCATCACGCCGAACCGCGGCCTGATCTCGTCCCTGAACTTCCACTGAATGTGATACAGAAGCTTCGGCAGATGACGATAGCTTTTGACCGTGGCCCGGAAGATCTCGGTAATCTGTTCCTCGTTGGTGGGGCCGTAGAGCATGTCGCGCTGGTGACGGTCGGTGATGCGCAGCATTTCCGGTCCATAGGCGTCATACCGCCCGCTCTCGCGCCACAGATCCGCCGGCTGCATGGTCGGCATCAGCATCTCGTGACAGCCGATGGCGTTCTGTTCCTCACGCACGATCTGCTCGATGCGCTTGAGCACCTTGAAGCCGAGCGGCAGCCATGAATAAATTCCGGCGCTCGACTGCCGTATCATGCCGGCGCGGAGCATTAGCCGATGCGAGGCAATCTGCGCCTCGGCCGGCGTCTCTTTCAGGGTCGGCAAGAAGTACCTGCTCAAGCGCATCTTGGTTTCACATTCTCGGGGTTGTGGACGATAGGGTGCGCGACTTTAGGCGATGGCCGCGGGCGCTTCAATAGTCACCCCACACGCGCCCAGCCGTAAGGGCTCATTCTGTCTTTCCTTGCCGGGGTCGGTATATGTTCGTTATTGCCTAGGACTGAGCAAAAAAAAGTGCTGAATGTGCTCAAAATTTGGTCGACTGCGCGAAAATCTTGCAGTATTGTCCATGCAGTCCATTTGGATCGCTAAAAAAAACAAAAAAAGGCAGGCCCGGGTTTTGGGGAAACACTGAGAAAAAAAGAACAGAAAGAAAAAACCGATATAAAAAGTCCAAACCGTGGTTAAGACTTTATGCGACGGCAAGATCGTTAGCGATCTTGCCATTTATTTTTGACACGAGCTTAGTGCCGTAACTCCCTGAAAAACATAAGATATTTTTTTGCTACCGGTCCTGATCCAACCGCAGCCACGGCGGGTTTTCCCGAGTGATCTGCGCATATATTGGACAGTCTTGCCGGTGCGCCCCGGGAAGATATCCGGTACTCAGGAGAAACTCCCCAACCACCTCCCCTCTGGTAAAGCGAAACGTCTCCCGGAACAGCTTTGTCCATTCGGCGTGGGAGCGCGGGTGGTGATGATCGAGCCAGTTGGCCAATCCGCCATGGGTGTCACGCATCGTTCTCAGACGCCGAGCATTTTCAATGACGGCCGCGATCTTGCGCCGGTTTCGAATGATGCCCGGATCTCCGAGGAGACGCTGCTCGTCTTGTTGTCCATAGCCCGCCACGGTATCCACATCGAAGCCGTCGAAGGCGGACACGATGCCCGGGCGCTTTTTCAAAATCAGCAGCCATGACAGGCCCGCTTGGAAGATTTCCAGGGACAGCCGCTCGAACAGCGCCGTTTCGTCGCGAAGGGGAAATCCGTACTCGGAGTCATGATAGGGCCCGTGAACCGGATGATCCGGCGCGACATCGCAATACCAGGACATTCCGCGCTCCCTCCATGAGTCCGAACCTCACTGTCGGAACGGCATTTTATTTTACTGCCGAAACGACAGGCCGCCCCACTCCACGACCGCGTAGATGATCGCCCAGATGACGCCGGCGAGAACCGTCGTCGCCAGCAGCTTGCGCGCGAGATAAGGGTTGCGGGGCGCGCTTGGGGCGTGCCCCTTGGCAATGTCTTCCGCGCCAATGGTACGCACGCCCCAAGGCAAAACCATGAAGATGACGATCCACCAGATGACGAAGTAGATCGCCAAGCCGGTCGTCCATCCCATCCCGACGCCTTTTCCTCAGCGACCCGTCCGATACCGGCCGGCCGGCCTCTCCGCCGCGTTCAGGCGGCCAGCTTGGTGAAGGCTTCGATGACCTCGGGGGGCGCTTGCACAAGCTCGATCAGGACGCCCTCGCCGCTAATGGGTAGCTCTTCGTTGCCCTTCGGGTGCAGAAAAGTGATATCGAAGCCCGCCGCCCCTTTACGGATACCACCGGGTGCGAAACGCACGCCGTTGGCGGTGAGCCATTCCACCGCGGCCGGAAGGTCGTCTATCCAGAGGCCGATGTGGTTAAGGGGCGTGTTGTGGACCGCGGGTTTCTTCTCGGGATCCACCGGTTGCATCAGATCGACCTCGACCTTCAAGGGCCCGGAGCCGATCGCCGCGATATCCTCATCGACGTTCTCGCGCTCGCTCTTGAAATTGCCGGTAATCGTCAGTCCGAGAGAGTCCACCCACAACTTCTTCATTTTTTCTTTATCTGGACCGCCGATGGCGACCTGCTGTATGCCGAGGACTTTGAAAGGTCTGTCGCTCATGTAACTCCCCTTTGTGCACTATCCCAGTGATGCGAGCGGCGGAGTATGTCACGGGCCGCCGGGTTTGTGAAGACGGTCGAAACGGCGAATAGAGTCGGCAAGCAATTCACTCGCGACCGAAAATGCGGGTTAAAATCGCACCAAATGCACGTGGGTGCGTGGGTTCTTGTTGAACAGCTCGCGGAACACGCGACGTACCGCGATCCGTATTGTCTCCCGGGCCTTTTCGTCGTCGAAGCGCGCGGTTTTCGAGATCTCATGGACGGACCCCCGCACGGCCTCCGCAACACGGTCGCGCGCCAGATCGCCCTCGTCCTCGACGAGTCCGATGGTCGTAAGCTGAGGTTCACCCGCCAATTCCCCGCCGTTGCGGAGCGCGACACTGACCACCACGGCTCCATTGTAGATGACCCGATTGCGCTCTCGCACAAGACTCCCGTCGACGGGGACCAAACGGTTCCCTTCCAGCGCCAACCGGCCGACGTCCACCGCGCCGTCGACGGCGGCCGGACCGGGAGCGAGCCGCACCACGGCGCCATTCTCGGCGACCACCACGTCCGGGACCTGGCAGGCGCGCGCCACCTTGGCGTGTTCCGTCAGATGTCGAAGCTCCCCGTGCACGGGGACCGACGCGCGCGGCCGCACCAGCTGGTACATCCGAACAAGCTCCTCGCGGGCGGGATGACCGGAAACGTGAACCAGAGCTTCGCGTTGGGTGACGATTTCAACACCGCCGCGAAGAAGCGCGTTGTGCAACCGCCCGATGGCCGCTTCGTTTCCGGGGATGACGCGAGAGGAAAAAACCACGGTGTCCCCCGATCCCAGGGACAACTGAGGGTGCTGGCCGCTTGCGATCCTGCTCAGGGCGGCGTTGGGTTCGCCCTGACTGCCCGTGCAGACAATGACCATCTCGCTCGCGGGCACGGTGCCGGCATCCGCTTCGTCGACGAATTGGGGTTCTCCGTCGAGCAGACCGCAGTCGCGCGCGGTCTCGTTGAACCGCTTGAGGGACGCCCCGGCCAGCACGACGACGCGCCCGCGGGCGGCCGCGGCGGCGGTAATGGTTTTCAGCCGCGCGACGTTCGACGCGAAGCATGTTATGGCGACGCGTTTCCGGCACCGGCCGATGATCTCGCTTAAGGAGTCCAGTAGCTCCGCTTCCGAGCCGGAAGCGCCGGGCTCGAAAGCGTTGGTGGAATCGCCGACAAGGGCCAGAACCTCCTCGCCGGAAAGCCTATTCAACGCCTCCATGTCCGAAGGCTCCCCGATCACCGGGCCTGGATCGAATTTCCAGTCCCCGGTGTGCATCACCGTTCCCGCGCCAGTTCGGATGGCCACGCCGTTGGCCTCGGGAATGGAATGCGTGAGCCGTATCAGCTCAAGATCGAAGGGACCGATGCCAAAGGGCTCCCCGACCCCCACTTCGACGAGCGGAACCTCAGCGTCGAGACCGACCTCGACCAGCTTGCGGCGCAAGATAGCTAGCGAGAAGCGCGTGCCATAGACCGGACACCGCAGTCGGGGCCACAGATACGGAACGGCGCCCAGGTGGTCCTCGTGCGCATGGGTGAGGAGGAGACCGTCCAGGCTCTCGCGCCGCTCCGCGATAAACGCCGGATCGGGCATGACCACATCGAGGCCGGCGCCGGACGCGCGGGCGAACGTGATGCCCAGATCGACCATCAGCCAGCGCCGCGCCGCGACCGGACCGTACCCGTAAAGGTTCAGGTTCATACCGATCTCGCCCGCCCCGCCGAGCGGGACAAAAACCAATTCGCTGCTTGGGCTATCGTCCCTCATCGGTTATTGCGGCGGTGAACGGCCAGCAATCCCTTGAGCGTCAAATCGGGGTCGGACCATTTCAGCACCGACGTGCACTCGGCAAACAGCGGCGCCAGTCCGCCGGTGGCGACCACATCCATCGGCGAGCCGAACTCCCGGTATATTCGTTCGATCAGACCCTCGACCATGCCCACGTAGCCCCAAAAAATTCCCGAGCGCATGGCCTGGACGGTGTTCTTGCCGATGACCCGGTCCGGTCGGCCGATCGCGACGCGCGGCAATTGGGCCGAGGCCGAGTGCAAGGCCTCCAGGGAGAGATTGACCCCCGGCGCGATCACGCCGCCCATGTAGTTGCCCTCGGCGTCGATCACATCGAAAGTGGTGGCCGTTCCGAAATCGACGATGATCTTGGGTCCTCCGTATTCCTCGAACGCGCCAACGGCATTGACCAATCGATCGGCGCCGACCTCTTCCGGTCTATCCAGCAACACCTTGATGCCGATATCCACTTCGGGAGCGCCGACGACCAACGCCTGGCATCCGAAGTACTTGCGGCACACCGTCCGAAGGCTGAACAGCGCGGCCGGAACAACGGTCGCGATGATGCAGGCCTTCACCGCCTCTCGACGAATGTCTTCCATGGCCATCAATTGACACAGCCAAGCGCCGATCTCGTCGGCCGTACGGTTGGTGTTGGTGGACGACCGCCACTCACCCCGGATACGACCGTCGTCGTCGAATATCGCGAACACGATGTTGGTGTTGCCGGCGTCTATCGCCAAGAGCATCGGGCACCCCTCTCCTACCCGCGCGCCGCTCACGCGCCGGCGGGAAAAACGTCGCCGGCGGTAATCAGCCGGCTGGCGCCATTCTGATCCAATACCAGCGCGCCGCTCTCATCAAGCGTCATAAATACGCCGTCCAGCATATCGTGTTCGAGACGGACGCGAACCGGCTGGCGCAAGCCATGGGCACGATCGAGCCAGGCCGCGCGAATGGCCACGAAACCCGTCTCCGACCACACCCGCAGCCAGCGGAACAAGCACGCGCAATAGCTCTCCAGAAGCGTTGCCGCCGTCACCTCCCGAGCGCCGAGCGCCACCAACGACGTGGCCGGATAAGGGCCATCGGTATGCGGCGGATGCGAGCCAATGTTCACCCCGGTCCCGATCGCCATCCAGTCGAGGGTCTCTCCCTGGCCGGCGGAGGATTCCAATAGAATGCCGGCCACCTTGTGTCCTCCGGCAAGCACGTCGTTGGGCCATTTGCAGGTGACCGGAGTCCCCGCCGGAAGCACGCGTTCAACCGCTTCCGCCACGGCCAGCGCCGTCACAAATCCGATTTGCATGGCGTCGCGCGCGGGGCACGTGGGGCGCAACAGCAAGGAGCAATACAGATTTCCCGGAGGCGATACCCAGGGCCGCCCTCGCCGCCCCCGGCCCGCCAATTGCTCCTCCGCCCAGATCATGGCGCCGTCCGCCGCGCCCGCCGCCGCGCGCCGCTTGATCTCCTCGTTGGTCGAGTTGATCTGTCCGACGGCGATGAGGTTTAGCCGTTCGGGAACGGACACGCCTTGGGGCAAGCGGGCGTCCTCAGCCCGGGAACAGCGCGGCCGCCGCAGCCTCGGCACTGGACAGTATGGGTTCCGGATACAGGAAGAACAGCAGAATAACCACGGACGTGCCGAGCATCACCAGGCGCAGCCCGCGGCCGATGGCGCGGTCGAAGGGTTCGCAGGCGGCGTCGAAATACATGAGCTTGACGATGCGCAGATAATAGAATGCGCCGACGACGCTGGCTAGAACGCCGATAATGGCCAAGCCGTAGAGCCCGGCGTCGACGGCGGCCAGGAAGATGTACAGCTTTCCGAAGAAACCGGCCAAGGGCGGAATTCCGGCCATGGAAAACATGAAAATCGCCATGGCCAAGGCCATCATCGGATTCGATTTGGACAGCCCCGCAAGATCGTAAATGTCCACGATCATCTTTTCGCGCCGCCGCATGCAGAGAATGCATGTGAAGACGCCAAGGTTCATGAACAGGTAGATGGTCATGTAAATCAGAACGCCGCGCACCCCCACCTGGTTGCCGACCGCCAAGCCGATCAGCGCATACCCCACATGACCGATGGAGCTGTAGGCCATCAGGCGCTTGATGTCGGTCTGACCGATGGCGGCGAACGCGCCTAGAATCATCGACCCGATGGAAACCAGGACGATGATCTGTTGCCATTGCGACACCAGATCGCCGAAGGGGCCCACCGTAACGCGGAGAAACAGGGCGATGGCCGCGATCTTGGGTCCGACGGAGAAGAACGCCGTGACTGGCGTGGGAGCGCCCTCGTACACGTCCGGGGTCCACATATGGAACGGCACGGCCGAAACCTTGAACGACAAGCCCGCCAGAATGAAAACGACGCCGATCACCAGACCGACCGCCGGCGGTTCGCCATGGAGGTTGGCGAAACTCGCCGCCAGGGCTTCGAAACCGGTTGTGCCGGCGAAGCCGTACACCAGCGAACTGCCGTATAGCAGCATGCCGGACGCGAGCGCCCCGAGCACGAAGTACTTGAGGCCCGCCTCAGCGGAACGGAGGTCGTTGCGTTGGAAAGTAGCGACCACGTATAGCGACAGGCTTTGCATCTCAAGGCCAAGATAAAGCGCGATGAGGTCGTTGGCGGACACCATCATCATCATGCCCAAGGTGGCGAACAGGATGAGCACCGTATACTCGAACCGCGCGATCCCCTGGGTTTCGAGATAATCCTGAGCAATGATGATCGACAGACACGAGGCGATCAGCACGAGGACCTTAACGAACACCGCGAAGTCGTCGACGATGAACATGGCGCCGAACGACAGGGACGCACCGCGATTGGCGATGGTGGTCACGAGCAGCAGGGTCAACAGCAGCGCCACGGCTCCGATCCGGGCGATCAGCCGCGCGGACTGTTGGGTCTGCGCCTCGGTTCCGTCCTTCTGGTAGGCGCCCACCATCAGCAGCCCCATCGCCACCAGGGCCAGAAAGATTTCCGGCATCGCCGGTATCAGGTTGGGGACTTGCGCCATCGGCATTGTGTTATGGTCTCCCGCTCACCGTCCGAGCACGGTGGCTGTCTGCATCCCCGCTTGCGCCACTTCGATCCGCTCGAGCAGGTTGGCGACGGATACGTGCATGATGTTCAGGAACGGTTCCGGATACACGCCCATCCACAGAACCAGCACGATGAGCGGCGCGAATACGGCGATTTCTCTTGGACTCAGGTCCTTGATGGCCTTCAGGCTATCCTTGGTCAGAGCCCCGAAGATCACGCGGCGATAGAGATACAGCATGTAAGCCGCGCCCAGGATCACGCCAATCGCGGTCAGCGCGGCCACCCAGCTGTTGGCCTTGAAAGCGCCCACCAGAACCAGGAACTCGCCCACGAACCCGCCCGTCCCGGGCAGTCCGACGGAGGCCAGCATGAACAGCATGAACACCAGCGAATAGGCCGGCATTCTGTGCACCAATCCCCCGTAGGTGGCGATATCGCGGGAATGAAGGCGGTCGTAGACCACGCCGACGATCAAGAACAAGGCCGCCGAGACGATGCCGTGGCTCAACATCTGATAGATGGACCCCTCCACGCCTTGCATGGTCATGGTGAAGGCGCCCACCGTCACGAAACCCATGTGCGCGACCGAGGAATAGGCGATCAGCTTCTTCATGTCCTCCTGAGCCAGCGCCACAAGCGAGGTGTAGATCACCGCCACGATGCTGAGCGAATAGATCAGCGGGGTGAACATGATCGACGCTTCCGGGAACATGGGCAGGGAGAACCTCAGGAAGCCGTAGCCGCCGAACTTCAGCAGCACGCCCGCAAGGATGACCGAGCCCGCCGTCGGCGCTTCCACATGGGCGTCCGGAAGCCAGGTGTGGACGGGCCACATGGGGACCTTGACCGCGAACGACGCGAAAAAGGCCAGCCACAGCCATGTCTGCAATTCGACGGGAAAGTTGTGGTTGAGCAGAGCCGCCATGTCCGTGGTGCCGGCGCTCAAGTACATGGCCAGCAGCGCCAACAGCATCAGCACCGAGCCCGCGAGCGTATACAGGAAGAACTTGAAGGCCGAATAAACCCGGCGCGCCCCTCCCCAAATTCCAATGATCAGGAACATGGGGATCAGGACGCCCTCGAAGAAAATATAGAAGACGACGAGATCGAGCGCGCAGAACATGCCGACCATCATCGTTTCCATGACCAGGAACGCGATCATGTATTCCTTGACGCGTTCGGTAATGCTCTCCCAGCTCGCGAGAATGCAGACCGGCGTCAATAGGGTCGTGAGCAGCACGAACAGCACGGATATGCCGTCGACGCCAAGGTGATAGGCGATATTGAACCCCGGCATCCAGACCGCCCGTTCCTGGAACTGAAAGGCGGGGGTGGTGGTGTCGAAACCGAACCACAGCCCCAGCGACAGCAGGAACGTGGTTACCGATGTCAACAGCGCGACGTTGCGCGCGTTGCGCGCCACTACGTCCGCTTCGCCGCGAACCGTAACGATGAACACCGCCCCGACGAGCGGCAGGAACGTGATTAACGAAAGGATTGGCAGGTGGCCCATCTCGTCCTCATCCCGCCCAACTGAATAGGTACCAGGAAACCAGGATCAGGATTCCGATCAGCATGGCAAAAGCGTAATGATACAAATATCCGGTCTGCAGGCGTCTCGCCCGCTGCGCTAGATTGAGGGTCGCGGCGGCGATTCCATCGGGACCGACGCCGTCAATAAGGGCTCCGTCTCCGCTCTTCCAAAAGCCGCGCCCCAATACAAACGCGGGCCGCACGAACATCGCGTCATACAGCTCGTCGAAGTACCACTTGTTGAGCAGGAACCGATAGACGGCCTGGAACCGGCCGGCCACCGCCGCGGGAAGGCCCGGCGCGAGCATGTACATCACGTACGCCAGAGCGATGCCGCTGAGACCGACGACCAAGGGCAGGAACTTCACCCAGGCCGGCACGTGATGGGCATTCTCCAGCGCCTGGTGATCCGGCAAGACCGCGAGCGAATTGCCCCAGAAGTCCGGCGCGCCGGATCCGACAAAGGCGTTGTATCCCGCGTACCCGGCGAACATCGCGCCCAGGGCCAGGACCGCCAGCGGCACGATCATCACCATGGGGAACTCGTGAACGTGCGCCATGACCTTCTCGTCGGCTCGCGGTTTGCCGTGAAACGTCATCAGCAATAGCCGCCAGGAGTAAAACGCCGTCAGGAACGCCGCCGCGATGCCAAGCCAGAACGCGTACATCCCGACCCCCGAGTGCGCCCCATAGGCGGCCTCGAGCACGATGTCCTTGGAGAAGTAGCCGGAAAACGGAAAGACGCCCGCGAGCGCCAGCGACCCGATCCACATCAGCACGTAGGTCGTCGGGATCATCTTCCAGATGCCGCCCATCCGCCGCATGTCCTGCTCGTCGGACATGGCGTGAATGACGGAGCCGGCGCACAGGAACAGCAGCGCCTTGAACGACGCATGGGTCATCAGATGAAAGATCCCGGCCGAGTAGGCCGAAACGCCGCAGGCGAAAAACATGTAACCCAGCTGCGAACACGTGGAATAGGCGATCACCCGCTTGATATCGTTCTGCACGCACCCGATGGTCGCCGCGAAAATGGCGGTGGACGCGCCGACGATCGTGACCACGGCCAGCGCTACGTCCGAATACTCGAACAACGGAGAAAGCCGCGCCACCATGAAAATGCCCGCGGTCACCATGGTCGCGGCATGGATCAAGGCGGAAACCGGGGTCGGGCCCTCCATGGCGTCCGGGAGCCAGGTGTGCAGCCCCAATTGCGCGGACTTACCCATGGCGCCGACAAACAGCAGCAGACAGATCACCGTTAGCGCGTGAAACTCGGCGCCGAAGACATGGAGCGTGGTCTCGGCCTGACCGCCGGCGGCGGCGAAGATGGTGTCAAAGTTCACCGTGTCGAACAGCAGGAACGTCGCGAAAATACCCAGTCCGAAACCGAAATCGCCGATCCGGTTGACGACAAACGCCTTGATGGCGGCGGCGTTCGCCGACGGACGGTCGTACCAGAAGCCGATCAGCAAATACGAGGCGAGACCAACGCCCTCCCAGCCGAAATACAACTGCACCAGGTTGTCGGCGGTGATCAGCATCAGCATGAAGAAAGTGAACAGGCTCAAATAGCTCATGAACCTCGGGATGGACGGATCGTGGTGCATGTACCCGATGGAGTACACATGCACCATCGATGAAACCCCGGTCACCACCAGCAGCATCACCGCAGTCAGCGTATCGACCCTCAGCGCCCATGAAATTTCGAGCGCGCCGGACGTGATCCAGGTGAACAGATCGACGGTGGTCGCGTTGCCGCGGATCGCCACGTCGATAAAGACGAAAACCGACAGCACCGCCGACAGCAACAGCGCGCCGCAAGTGATCCACTGCGCGGCCTTGTCGACCCTGGCCTTCGCTTCCGGGCTATCCGGGTACGCGAACACCAAGACGCCGGCGATGATCGAGGCCAGAAGCGGCAGAAAAACAATCAGGACCGGCATTTCCGCTTCCTCAGCCCTTCATCAGGTTGATGTCTTCCACGGCGATACTGCCGCGGTTGCGGAAATACACCACGAGGATGGCCAGACCGATGGCCGCTTCCGCGGCGGCGACCGTCAACACGAACAGAGCGAAGATCTGGCCCACCAGATCGTTGAGTGCCATCGAGAATGCCACCAGGTTGATGTTGACCGCGAGCAGCATCAGTTCGATGGACATCAAAATAATGATGACGTTCTTGCGGTTCAGAAAAATGCCGAAAATGCCCAAGGCAAATAGGATCGCGGCGACGGTGAGATAGTGCGAGAGTCCGATTTCCAGCATTACAACCCCCGCCCGCTCGGTACCTTGCGCACCTCCACGGTGTCCTCCGGCCGGCGGCGGACCTGTTCGGAGATATTCTGGCGGCGCACCCCGGTCCGGCGGCGGTGAGTCAAGACGATGGCGCCGATCATGGCGATCAAAAGGATCAGTCCGGCCGCCTGAAACAGGTAGATATAGTGGGTGTAGATCAGGTGCCCCAACGCCTCGGTATTGGTCATGACGTCGAGCGCGGGAATGGGCGCGCTGGCGTTGGTCGCCGCCTCGGGGGATAGGATCCAGCCGCCCAGAACGGCCAAAAGCTCCGCCAGCAAGATGACGCCGAACAGGGCGCCGATGGGAAGATATTGAAGAAAGCCCTGACGCAACTGGACAAAGTTGATGTCCAGCATCATGACGACGAACAGGAACAGGACCGCCACCGCTCCCACGTAAACGACGACGAGGATCATCGCCAGGAATTCGGCTCCCATCAGCACGAAGAGACCGGCGGAGTTGAAAAACGCCATAATCAGAAAAAGGACCGAATGCACGGGATTGCGCGTCGAAATCACCATGACCGCGGAGGCGATGGCGATAAACGCAAACAGGTAAAAGGTAAGCCCCTCAATGATCATGACGATTCTGAAACGGTCCCGAGTGAAAAATCAAAATGTTCCCTGGCGCGCCCGGCGCGCCCCTTCTCAAAAAACCGACAGCGCGCCCGGCGCGCCCTTTCCTCAACAACGCGCTCGCGGCGCGCCCCTTTCTCTCCAATACCACGCCCATAGTCAACGGTAAGGCGCGTCGGCCTTTAAATTCGCGGCGATTTCCGTCTCCCACCGATCGCCATTGGCGAGCAGCTTTTCCTTGTTATAAAGGAGCTCTTCCCGTGTTTCGGTCGAGTACTCGAAATTCGGCCCCTCGACAATCGCATCCACGGGGCAAGCTTCCTGACAATACCCGCAGTAGATGCATTTGATCATGTCGATGTCGTAGCGCGTCGTTCGGCGGCTGCCATCTTCGCGCGGCTCGGCTTCGATAGTAATGGCCTGCGCCGGACAGATGGCCTCGCACAACTTGCAGGCGATGCAGCGCTCCTCGCCGCTGGGATAGCGTCTCAACGCGTGCTCGCCACGGAACCGCGGACTGAGAAAACCTTTTTCATAGGGGTAGTTCAGCGTCACCTTGGGCCTGAACATGTAGCGAAGGGTCAGCGACAAGCCCGATATCAACTCGGAAAGGAAAATCGTCCGAGCGGCGCGATCCATGAAGCTCATTTGGCTCTGTCCCTCTACCCACTTTGACCCGGCGCGATGCCGAGCGCCAGAAGCACACCGGCGACCACCGCCACCGCGACCAGGGATACCGGCAGAAACACCTTCCAGCCCAGCCGCATCAACTGATCGTAGCGGTATCGCGGAAACGTCGCTCTCACCCATAGGAACACAAACAAGCACGCGGCGATTTTCAGGCAGAACCACACCGGTCCCGGGATCCAATTGAACGGCGCGATGTCGATGGGCGGCAGCCACCCGCCCAGGAATAGAATGGTGGTCATCGCGGACATCAAAATCATGTTGGCGTACTCGCCAAGGAAAAACATGGCGAAGGTCATGGCCGAATACTCGACATTGTATCCGGCGACCAGCTCCGCTTCGGCCTCGGGAAGATCGAACGGAAGCCGATTGGTCTCGGCCAACGAGGATACGAAGAAAATCACCGCCATCGGCAGCAGCGGAAATACGAACCAACCGAACAGTCCCCATGACCCCCGTTGGGCGAGAACGATATCCGAAACGTTGAGGGAGCCCACGCATAGCAACACGGTAATGATCACGAATCCCATGGACACTTCGTAGGACACCATCTGCGCGGCCGACCGCATCGCGCCGAGGAACGCGTATTTCGAATTGCTGGCCCATCCGGCCATGACGATCCCGTACACGCCGAGCGACGAAATGGCGAAGAGGTAGAGAATGCCCACGTTGATATCGGCAAGGACCATTCCCTCGCCGAAGGGAATAACCGCCCACGCCACCAGGGACAGGAAGAACGTGATGATGGGCGCCAAGATAAACACCGGCTTGTTGGCCCGGCTCGGAACAACCGTTTCCTTCAGGAAAAGCTTCAGGCCGTCCGCAAGCGGTTGCAACAGCCCGAACGGCCCGACCACGTTGGGGCCCTTGCGGAGATGCATGGCCCCGATGACCTTCCGCTCGAAGTAGGTCAAATACGCGACCGCCAACAGCAGAGGCAAGACGATCACCAGGATCTTGATGACGATCCACAGCGTCGGCCAAATGTATCCGTCCCACAACTCAACCATGGGTTCCCGTCTTCCGTGCCTCGTCGTTGACAAACGTCGCCACGCATTGGGCCATGGTCGGAGATGCCCGGCAGATCGCGTTGGTCATGTAAAAATTCGCGACCGCAGGCTCGAACGCCGCCGAGCTTGGTTTTCCGTTCTGTCCGAACCCGCCCCACGCGCCGGGTTCGACGGTATTCCACGCCGCGAACACCGGGTTCGCATCCGCCAGCCGTGACCGCACCTGTTCCAACGTATCCATGGGCAGGGTCTGACCGAGGACCTTCGAGAGCGCGCGAATGATGGTCCAATCCTCCCGGGCATTCCCCGGCGGATCGCACGCCCGCGTCGCCCGCTGCACCCGTCCTTCGGTGTTGACGTACATCGCGTTCTTTTCCGTATAGGCCGCGCCGGGCAGGATGACGTCGGCGCGATGGGCGCCGGCGTCGCCGTGATGTCCCTGGTAAATAACGAAAGCCTTGCCAAGGCGCTCCATCTCGATTTCGTCGGCGCCCAATAGATACACCGCCTCGATATCGCCGCTTTCCGCGCCGGCGAGGATACCGGCGACGTCACGCCCTTGCTCGCCCGGCAGAAAACCCAGATCCATGCCGCCAACCCTGGCGGCGGCGGTGTGCAGCACGTTGAACCCGTTCCACCCCGTCTCGGGATCGATCAGACCGCAGGAACTCGGCGATCCGATGCGCCAATCCGAGAATGACTCCGCCATCGTCGCGGGTCAGCGCGCCCATGCCCAGAATGAGCATCGGCCTGTCGGAATCCTTGAGCACCTTTGCGAACGCCTGCTCTCCCGCGGCGATCCGTTCCAGCACCGCGGGGTTGTTGCCGAGGTGCTCGTAGCCGTATGTGAGATCCACTTCGGGTCCGACGAGAGCAACCTTGAGCGTGCCGGCCTGCTGGCATTTGCGGATGCGGGCATTCAGAACCGGAGCCTCGGTCCGGGGGTTGGCGCCGATCACCAGACAGGCGCCGGCGTCCTCGATGCCCAAGAAGCTGGAATTGAACAGATAGGACGCGCGCGGACCGGCCTCCAACTTCGCGCCGTCCTGACGGCAATCTGTATGAGGCGATCCTAAAGCCGTCATCAAATCCTTGAGCGCGATCATGGACTCGCAATCCGCAAGATCGCCGGCGATCGCCGCGATTCGATCGCCGTTCGAGCCTTTGATCCGCTTGGCGATGGTCGCGAAAGCTTCGTCCCAGGTGGCGGGCCTGAGTTTGCCCCGGTCCCGGACGTAGGGCCTATCAAGACGCTGATGGCGAAGGCCGTCATAGGCGAACCGCGTCTTGTCGGAGATCCATTCTTCGTTGATCTCTTCGTTCAACCGCGGCAGCACGCGCATGACTTCGTTGCCGCGGGAATCCACGCGGATGCTGCTGCCCATCGCGTCCATCACGTCGATGGTTTCGGTTTTTCTCAATTCCCATGGCCTGGCGACGAAGGAATAGGGTTTCGACATCAGCGCGCCCACGGGACACAGGTCGATGATATTGCCGGAGAGTTCCGAGGTCAGCGCCTTTTCGATGTATGTGCCCACTTCCATGTCTTCGCCGCGGCCCATCGCCCCCATTTCGGGAACACCCGCAACCTCAATGAGGAAACGAATGCAGCGTGTGCAATGAATGCACCGAGTCATCTCCGTTTCAATCAGGGGTCCCAGATACTTCTCTTTTACCGCCCGCTTGTTCTCGCGAAAACGCCCGCGATCGAAGCCATACGCCATGGCCTGATCCTGTAGGTCGCACTCGCCGCCCTGGTCGCAGATCGGGCAATCAAGCGGATGATTGATCAGCAGAAACTCCATGACCCCCTTGCGCATCTTGTGCACTTCGGGCGAGCTGGTGTCGATGACCATGCCGTCCGCGGTGGGCATGGCGCATGATGCGATCGGCTTCGGCGCCCCCTTCATGGCCACCAGGCACATCCGGCAATTGCCGGCGATCGACAAGCGTTCGTGATAACAGAAACGGGGAATCTCAATCCCGATCAACTCACAAGCCTGAAGAACCGTCAGGCCGGGCTCGACGTCAACCTCTACGCCATCGATGGTCAATTTCGGCATCGTGTTCTTTCTTCCCTCGAGCTTACCTTAGGCCGCCGTCTTTCGCCGCGACGCCCGCCGCTCCTCTATCCGCCGTTCCAGTTCGGATCTGAAATGGCGGATCAAGCCTTGAACGGGCCAAGCGGCGGCGTCGCCCAGCGCGCAAATGGTGTGGCCCTCGATTTCGCGGGTTACTTCTTCCAAAAGATCGATTTCCTCGATCGAGGCCCGGCCGTCGCCGAGACGCTCCAACATGCGCCACAGCCACCCCGTTCCCTCGCGACAAGGCGTGCACTGCCCGCAGCTTTCATGCATGTAAAACCGTGACAACCGGGTGATCGCTGCGACGATATCGGTGGATTTATCCATGACCACCACGGCGGCGGTTCCCAGCCCGGATTTAACCTCCTGCAGGGAATCGAAATCCATGCGCACGCTGTCGCACACCGACTTGGGGATAACCGGCACCGAGGATCCGCCGGGTATGACCGCCAGCAGATTGGCCCATCCCCCGCGCACGCCGCCGGCATGCTTTTCGATGAGGTCCTTAAGGGGAATGCCCATTTCCTCTTCGACGGTGCACGGACTGTTTACGTGACCGGAAATGTTGAACAGCTTGGTTCCGGTGTTTTTCACCCGCCCCAGATCGGCGAACCAGTTCCCCCCCCGGCGCAAGATGGTCGGGACAACGGCGATGGTCTCGACGTTGTTGACCGTGGTCGGACAGCCGTAAAGGCCCACGTTGGCCGGGAATGGCGGCTTCAACCGCGGCATCCCCTTCTTGCCCTCCAGGCTCTCGATCAGCGCCGATTCCTCGCCGCATATATAGGCCCCCGCTCCGAGATGGACATAAAGGTCGAAATCCCATCCCGACCCGCACGCGTTCTTGCCGAGCAAGCCAGCCTCGTAGGCCTCGTCGATGGCGCGCTGGAGCGCCTCGGCTTCGCGATAAAACTCGCCGCGAACATATATGTAACCGGCATTGGCTCCGATCCCGACGCCGGCGAGCAGGCACCCTTCCGCGAGCTTGTGGGGCTCGTGGCGGAGAATCTCCCGGTCCTTGCAGGTCCCGGGCTCGCCCTCGTCGGCGTTGACCACGAGATAGTGCGGCCGCTCGCTCGGTTTCTTTGGCATGAACGACCATTTCATGCCGGTGCCGAAACCGGCGCCGCCGCGTCCGCGCAGACCGGACGCCTTGACCTCTTCGATGATATGGTCGCGCCCCAGGGCAATCAAATCATTGGTTCGATCCCAGTCGCCCCGCGCCCGCGCGCCGTCCAAGCCAACATCATCGAAACCGTAGATATTGGTGAAGATGCGATCCTCGTCGCGAAGCATCAGGCTTCTCCCTCGGTCTTGCGCTTATTGCCGGATCTCTTGGACTTGCCCGAACCTTTCTTGGACTTGGCGCCGGTTGTCTTGACTTTCTCGCCGGATGTCCCGGTCTTGGAGGCGGCCGTCTCGGACTCCTCGCCGGCCCGCGCCGAGGAGGCGGGAGCGGACGCGGACATCGGGGATTTCAAGGACGTCAAGCCGGTTATGGGTTCCGAACTGCGCCGGCCGATTTGCGAGCCGGGCTTCGGTTTGCCGCCCGCTCGCAGCTTATCGATGATCACCTCGGTGGTCTCGGCCGTCAGATCCTCGAAATAGTCGTCGCCGATCTGCATCATCGGCGCGTTGACGCAGGCGCCGAGGCACTCCGCTTCCGAGAGCGTGAACAACCCATCCTCGGTCGTCTCGCCCAAACCGACGCCCAGCTTGCGCCGGCACGCATCGACGATCTCGCCGGAACCGCGCAGCCAGCAGGAAATGTTCGTGCACACCTCGATGTGGTGCCGCCCGACCGGCTTCAGATTGTACATGGTGTAGAACGTCGCCACCTCGTACATGCGCATCGGCGGCATGCCGAGTAAATCGGCCATGTAATCGAGGGCGGCCAGGGACAGCCACCCATCGTTTTGCCGCTGCGCCAAATGCAGAAGCGGAAGGACGGCGCTGGCTTGGCGCCCCTCCGGATATTTCGCGATGATTCTGTTCGCCTCGGCCAAGTTTTCCTTCGTGAACGCAAAGGAAGTGGGCTGTTCGAGGGTGTCGTTGGTGGCGCTCATCGATCGACCTCGCCGAACACGATGTCCAGGGATCCCAATACGGCGACCACGTCCGCGAGCATGTGTCCCCGGGTCAAAAAGTCCATGGCCTGCAGATGGGCGAACCCCGGGGTCCGGATCTTGCAGCGGTATGGGCGTCCGGTGCCGTCGCTCACCAAATAGACACCGAACTCGCCCTTGGGCGCCTCGACCACGGTGTAGGTTTCCCCCGCAGGCACATGATAGCCCTCGGTATAAATCTTAAAGTGATGGATCAGCGCTTCCATCGAGGTCTTCATCTCGGCGCGGGGCGGCGGTGAAATCTTGCGGTCGTCCACTTTCACCGGTCCCGAAGGCATCTGGTCCAGGCACTGATGGACGATCCTCAGGCTTTCGCGCATCTCCAGCATGCGCACCAGATAGCGATCGTAGCAGTCGCCATGGGAGCCCACCGGAATGTCGAAGTCCATGCGATCATAACAGTCGTAGGGCTGCGCCTTGCGAAGATCCCAGGCCAGTCCGCTGGCGCGGAGGCAAGGGCCGGAGAATCCCCAATCCAAGGCGTCCTCGGCCGAGATCGCTCCAATATCGACGGCCCGCTGCTTGAAAATCCGGTTTTCCGTCAGAAGTCTATCGCAGTCGTCGATGACCTTCGGAAACGCGTTGGCCCACGTCCGGATATCCTCCACCAAGCCCACCGGAAGATCCAGGGAAACGCCGCCGGGACGGAAATAGTTCATGTGAAGCCGCGCGCCGCATACCCGCTCGCAGAACTCCATCAGACGCTCTCGCTCCTCGAATCCCCACAACATCGGCGTCATCGCGCCGATATCCATGGCAAACGCGCAGATGGTGAACAGGTGATTGGTGATCCGTCCCAGCTCGGCATAGAGCACGCGGATGTACTGGCCCCGCAACGGCACCTCGATCCCCAGAAGCTTCTCGACCGCCAGCGCAAACGCATGCTCCTGGTTTTGCGGCGCGACATAGTCGAGCCTGTCGAAATAGGGAACCGCCTGCATGTAGGTCTTGTATTCGATCAACTTCTCGGTGCCGCGATGAAGAAGTCCGACATGCGGGTCGGCGCGATCGATGACCTCGCCGTCCATTTCCAGGACCAGGCGCAACACGCCGTGCGCCGACGGGTGCTGCGGCCCGAAGTTCAGCGTCATATTCTTGATTTGGGCTTCGGCCATCAGGTGCGCTCTTGATCTTCCGCTTTTTCGTCGCCGGGCAACTGCGCCTGGATCCCTTCCCACGGGCTCTGAAAGTCAAACGTGCGAAATTCCTGCTGCAGCTTGACCGGTTCGTACACCACGCGCTTTTGTTCGTTGTCGTAACGAACCTCCACGTATCCGGTCAACGGAAAATCTTTGCGAAGGGGATGACCCTCGAAGCCGTAGTCCGACAGAATGCGCCGCGGGTCCGGGTGGTCGAGGAAGTAGATCCCATACATGTCCCAGGTCTCGCGTTCCCACCAGTTGGCCGAGTTGAATACGCCCGTCACCGTGGGCACGGGATGCTCGGCGTCGGTTTTCACCTTTACCCGGATACGGCGGTTATGGGAGAGGCTGAGGAGATTGTAGACGACATCGAACCGCTCCTCGCGACCCGGATAATCGACCCCGCAAACATCCATCAACTGCTTGAACTGACAGTTCACGTCGTCACGCAGAAAGGTGAGGACGCGAACGATCAACTCTCTCTTGACCTCGGCCACGAGTTCTTCACGTTCGAGCGCAACACTGGCAACCGCGTCCGGAAGAGCGGCCTCAATGTAATCACCAAGGTCCCTGAGAGCTAAATCCATAATATTTCAACCAGTTATTGCGCCGAACTAACGCTACCCCTCAGCGCCACAGCGTTCCAGTCCGATGTATTTTTCTTTGAAGTTGCAGGATTCCATAAACCAGGGCTTCGGCCGTGGGCGGACAGCCCGGCACGAAGACGTCCACCGGCACGACCCGGTCGCAGCCGCGCACCACGGAATAGGAATAGTGGTAGTACCCACCTCCATTGGCGCACGATCCCATGGAAATCACATAGCGGGGTTCCGACATCTGGTCGTAGACCCGGCGAAACGCAGGCGCCATTTTGTTTGTCAGGGTCCCCGCGACGATGATCACGTCGGATTGTCTCGGGCTTGGCCGCGGCACCACGCCGAAGCGGTCCAGATCATACCGGCTCACATAGGCGTGCATCATCTCGATGGCGCAGCAGGCCAGACCGAAAGTCATCGGCCACAACGAACTGGCCCGCGCCCAATTGACAAGGTTGTCGAGCTGGCCGACCACGAACC
Source organism: uncultured Alphaproteobacteria bacterium (assembly GCA_963771545.1). GTDB lineage: Bacteria > Pseudomonadota > Alphaproteobacteria > Rhodospirillales > Defluviicoccaceae > CAKZLS01. Next base: position 811,747 of record CAVYTX010000002.1, on the reverse strand, counting down.
CCTTGTCTTGAAATTCGCCGCTCACACCCTCCCAAAGCGCGTCCTGCGTGGCCGCGTCGGGCGGCGGAACGAGGTCTGCGCGAGACACTGTCTCTACTCCCATTCCAATGCTCCCTTCCGCCATTCATATATAAACCCGATCGTCAGGATTCCCAAAAAAACCATCATCGACCAGAACCCGAATGCGCCGATGGCCCCGAGGGTGATGGCCCACGGGAACAAAAACGCAACTTCCAGATCGAAGATGATGAACAGAATCGCGACCAGGTAAAAGCGAATATCGAAAGTTTGGCGGGAGTCTTCGAAGGCGTCGAAGCCACACTCATAAGCGGCGTTCTTGTCGGCGTCCGGCTTCTGGCGCGCGACAATATACGACGCGACGACGGCGATAACGGCGATGGCGAGCGCAATGCCGAGAAAAATGAGAATTGGCAGGTATTGGATCAGCAAACCGTCCATAAGGCCTCCCTTCCTTCGGAACCCATTCCTCTCCTACATCGGAACCGACGGCAGAAGACGGATTACGGGAAATGGCGGGAGTGACGGGACTCGAACCCGCGACCTCTGGCGTGACAGGCCAGCGCTCTAACCAACTGAGCTACACCCCCGGGGAAACCACGGCCCGCCGGGTCGCGATCATGTAAACCGGGCCCTATCGAGTGTCAAGACGCCACTCCGGCCCGCGGCCAATAACCCCACGGTTTTCTTCGACTTTCGGGGCGTTCAATTCGGCCGAGGATCGCTCTTGCCTTGGAAGTAGATTACCTTAGCGGGTGACCGTTCGTCTTCAGATCATCGCGACCCGCGCGCCCGTATGAACGAGGATGAACCAATCACCATGTCTAGAGTGTAGGCCGGAAGCGTTTAATGTCCGTTAATTGCCGGACGGTTACCGCGCGGCGACTTGCTCACTCTCCGGAAATTGTGTGGCGCGGATTTCGGCGTAGAGCCGGTCCACGTCCTCCTTGTGGCAAAGCTCGGTCCCCGGACTCATGACCGAGGCGGCTCCGGCCGCCACCGCCAGGGTGAATGCGTCCTCCGGCGTCCGTCCCTGCGACAAGCCGAGCGTGATGGCGCCGACGAAGGTATCGCCCGCGCCGACCGCGCTCTTGACCTCCACCTTGGGGCTCGCCAGACGCAGCGATCCTTCCTTCCACACCAGCAGAGCACCGTCTTCGCCGAGGGTCAATGCAACGATCTCCGCCTTTCCCTCGTCGATGATCTGGCGGGCCAGTTCCTCCTGCTGCTCCTCGGTGAAGGCCTTGCGGCCCAACAGCGCCTCCAGTTCGCTTTGGCTCGGTTTGACCAGATACACGCCCGCGTTCAAGGCGGCGGCAAGGGCGTCCCCGGAGGTGTCGAGAACCATCTTCGCTCCGCGCTCCTTGGCGGCGGCGGCGACCCTCGCGTAAAAGTCGACGGGAACGCCGCGCGCCAGGCTGCCGGTACCGACCACGTATTCCGTCTGCATCTCGGCGACCCTTTCCAGGCAAGCCTGCCATTCGGTCTCCAATAGCGCCGGCCCCGGCGGGGTCACCCGGAATTCCTGGCCCGACGATCGTTCGTACACGATGCCGGACAACCGGGTATGCCCGGCGATCTTGACCACGCGCCGGCTGACACCGATCTCGTCCAGCAATTCGGTTAACAGGGTTCCGGTAAGCCCGCCCCGGGTGATCAATGCCCAGCTTTCGCCGCCAAGCTCGGTGATGCAGCGCGAGACATTGATCCCGCCGCCGCCGGGATACACTTTGCCGCGCGACGATCGAATCTTGCGGTTGGGTGTCATCTCTTCGACCTCCCAAACGACGTCGACCGATGGGTTGATCGTCAGCGTCATGATTTGCCGCATGCTGTCTCTCCCAAACTCAAACCGAACGGACCGTGGTAGGACACTCTCGGCGAAGCCGATCTCCGCCCGCCCAAAGGCACCGTTATTGCCGGACCTGATTCGCCCCCAAGATCTCGGCGTATAACCGTTCCGCGTCGTCTCTTCGGACCATTTCCGTGCCGGGCGTGATCAGCGCCGCGGCTCCGCAGGCGACCGCCATGGCAAGCGCGTCCTCCAGGGGCCGCCCCTGGGATAGCTTGAGAACCAATCCGGCGACGAAACTGCTGCCGGCGCCCACCGCGCCCTTCTTTGCCACGTTCGGGCTTGGCAGGTATTGCACGCCGTCCTTCCACACTAGGAGCGCGCCCTTTTCTCCGAGCGTCAGGGCGACAATTTCCGCCCGGCCCTCGTCGACGATCTGGCGCGCGATTTCTTCCTGCTTTTCGCGCGTGGGCGCCTTGCGGCCCACCAGGTGCTCGAGTTCCCTTAAGTTCGGCTTGACCAGGTAAACCCCCTCCTTCAGCGCTTCGATCAACGGCCGTCCAGACGTATCGAGGATCACCTTGATGCCCCGCGCCTTGGCAACGGCGGAGATGCGTGCGTAGAAGTCGCTGGGAACACCCTCCGGCACGCTGCCGGAGCAGACCAGATATTCGCAGTTTATCTCGGCGACCGCGTCGATAAACGCCTGCCACTCGCTCTCCGACATCTCCGGCCCCGGCGGGGTTATCCGGTACTCGTCTCCGGTCGAGCACTCGAACATCGTGGCGCTCAGCCGCGTCGCTCCGCCAACCTTGATGACCCGCCGGTCGATGGCGTAGTCATCGAGCAGTTCCGTCAGCAGCGTCCCGACGATGCCCGCCTGAGTGAAGATCGCCTTGCTCTCGCCGCCAAGCACCGAAATCACGTGCGACACGTTGATGCCGCCGCCGCCGGGATAGACCACGCCGCGGCTCGAACGCAGCTTGCGGGTCGGAACGACGTCCTCGACCTCCCAGCTGATGTCGACGGCCGGATTGATCGTGAGCGTTACGATTTGCGGCATGCTTCCCTCCCCAGCGAAACACCGGTTTCTTTAAGTCGGAACCCAGTGCCGACGGTTGACGGCACCTTAGAGCGTATCTCGACCGGTTTGAACGGGTTTTTTCATGACACTGAATTTATACCAACGGGCCAGCCCGCGCGCCAAAGGGAGCTCAGTTGATCACCGGCGCGGCGTCATCGATCACGAATTGAGTGCTGGTTCGTCCCTGCCAGATCTTCCGCTGCACGCGACCGGCGAAATGGAACAGGGACCCGGCGTGCTCGCGCAGCGCCCGCCCCAAGGGCGTGTCGACGCATCGAAACGCAATGGCCTCGAGCCGCGCGCCGCTATCGTCGGCCAGCGTGCAACGGAGATGGTGCGCCCCGGCGACACCTACATAGGACAGCCGCGCACCCGTGATCACGAAACGAGGTTCGGGATTGGCCATTCCAAACGGGCCCACCCGCGCCAGCGACTCGGACAGAGCGAACGACGCGCCCGCCACGGACAGCGCCCCGTCCACGTAAAGCAGGGGACAATCGCCGCCGGAGGGGCGTTTCATTCGGCCGGTCATGAACTCCTGGAAATCACCAAGCTTGTCTCGTTCGATGGTGAAACCCGCCGCCATGGCATGGCCGCCGGCCTTGACCAGCAGTCCCATCTGGCGGGCGGCGTTGACGGCGGCGCCCATATTGAAACCGGCCACCGACCGCGCCGAACCGGTGCCGAGATCGCCATCGAGGGAGAGGACACACACGGGCCGATTGAATCGCTCCACCAGGCGGCTGGCGACGATGCCGACCACGCCCGGGTGCCAGCGTTCGCCCGCGACGACGATCAAAGACGGATTGGCTTCCCGCTCGCCCCGTTCGGCGACCCGCGACAGGGCTTCCTCCAGCACCTCTCCCTCGATCCGCTGGCGGTCGCGGTTGAACCGGTCCAACTGTTGCGCCAGCATCGTCGCCTCGGCGATGTCGTCGGTCGCCAGAAGGCGCGCGCCGAGCCCGGATTCCCCCACCCGGCCGCCGGCATTGATACGGGGACCGAACACGAAACCGGCGTGGTAGGCCTCGGGGGGCTGGTTCTGGCCGGTGAGGTCGGCAAGCGCCCGAATGCCGGCGTTGGTCCGCCCCGCCATAACCTTCAGCCCCTGAACCACGAAGGCGCGGTTGATGCCCTTGAGCGGAACCAGATCGCAGATCGTCCCCAAGGCCACCAGATCCAGCCACTGGCGCAGGTCGGGCTCCGGCCGGTTGTCGTACCATCCGGCCTTCCTGAGTGCGCGATTGACCGCCACCGCCAGTAAGAAAGCCACCCCCACCGCCGCCAGATGACCATAGGTCGCGGGCTCGTCGAGGCGGTTGGGGTTGATCACCGCGGCCGCCACCGGCAGTCGGCTGTCGGCCGCGTGGTGATCGACCACCACCACGTCGAGCCCGGCCGCCGCCGCCGCGTCCAGCGCCTCGTGAGCGTTGATGCCGCAATCCACGGTGATGACCACCGACACGCCCTCGCCTTTCAACCGGAGAAGCGCCTCGGCGTTGGGACCGTAACCCTCCTTCAATCGATCGGGCACGTAAATACGCACGCCCGAGCCCACGGCCGAAAAAAACCGGCTCAACACGGCGGCCGAGGTGGCGCCATCCACATCGTAATCCCCGAACACCGCCACCCGCTCGCCAGCGGTAATGGCGCGGGCCAGCCGGTCGGCCCCGGCATCCATATCCTTGAACTGACTGGGATCCGGCAGGCATTGGCGCAGTTTCGGATCGAGGAACGCTTCCGCGTCGTCAAGATCCACGCCGCGCCCGGCGAGAACCCGGCCCACGATTTCCGGCAATTGCAGCCGCTGCGCCAAGGCCTCGCCCTTACGCTCGTCCACGGGCTGCAATCGCCATCGTTTACCCTTGAGCGATCGCTCTACCCCGAGAAAGCCCGGCACCGTCCGGGTGTCCGCCGCGCGTTTGTCGCGGGTCAAATCGTCGGGTTCGCCGGGCATCACGTCGTGCAACCCGTTAAAACGGCTCAATACGGATCATTCTTGGCGGCTCGACGCAGGCGCCGAGCGCCGTGATCGCATCGAGGCAGCGCAGCATGGCGGCTTCATCTGTAGTATGCGTCGTCATCACCACCGGGACGGGCTCCCCCGGTGAACGGGCACGCTGCAGAACCGCCTCCATGGATATCTCGTTATCGCGGAGGATCGTCGCCACGTCGGCGAACACTCCGGGTTGGTCCAGAACCATCAAGCGCACGTAATAGGCGCCGCGGTGCGCGCTCATCGGCGCCGCCGGCAGATCGCTCAGCTGGCCGACGGGAACGCCGAACGTGGCGCATCCCCGCCCCCGCGCAATGTCCACGATATCGGCGACCACCGCCGACGCCGTCGGCCGCTCGCCGGCGCCACGTCCTTCCTGAACCACCGTGTCGACAAAATCGCCGTGCGTGACCACGGCGTTGAAAACGCCTTCCACGTGAGCGATGGGAGCGCTCGCCGGCACCATGCAGGGGTGCACCCGGCGCTCGACGCCGCGATCGGTCAGGGACGCGATGCCGAGCAGCTTGATCCGGTAGCCCAACTCCTCCGCGAACGCGATGTCGGCGGACGAGACGTGACGGATGCCCTCCATGTGCACCGCGTCGAATTGCAGCGTGCACCCGAAAGCCACGGAGGCGAGAATGGCCAATTTGTGAGCGGTGTCCACGCCATCCACGTCGAACGACGGATCCGCCTCGGCATAGCCCAACGCCTGCGCTTCCGCCAGGACGTCATCGAACTCTCGGCCGGTGGCGCGCATGGCGCTCAGGATATAGTTGCATGTGCCGTTGAGAATACCGTAGACGCGATTATGCGCGTTCGCGACCAATCCCTCCCTGAGAGATTTGATGACGGGTATTCCGCCCGCCACCGCCGCCTCGAACGCGAGAACCGCGCCGGCGGACTCGGCGGCCATCCCGAGCGCCATGCCGTGGTGGGCGATCAACGCCTTGTTGGCCGTCACCACATGGCGCCCGCGTCCGAGCGCCGCCTCGCACACCCGCTTGGCGACCCCTTCGGAACCGCCGATCAATTCGACAACGACGTCGGCGTCGGCCTGTTCGGCCATGGTGACGGCATCCTCGTACCACGTGTAGCCATCCACCGGAAAACCGCGGTCGCGGCGGTCCAGGTCGGCGACCGCCGAGATCACGATCGGCCGGCCGGCGCGGCGTTCGATCAACTCCGCGTTCGCCTGGAGCAGCTTGACCGTTCCGCTCCCCACGGTGCCCAGACCGGCAACCGCCACCTTGAGGGGTTCACTCATGGATATCCTATTTCCTGATCCGGCTTTTTGCTGATCCCGCCCACTCCGTCCAACCGCTTCTCAGCTCGGACTACTCCGCGGCGGAAATCTTTTTTTCGGCGGTTTCGACCACGTTGTGATAGCGGTTGAGGAAGGCCTTGATGTTCCGCGTGGCCTGCCGGGTGCGTTGGGTGTTTTCCACCAGCGCGAACCGGACGTGGCCGTCGCCATGTTCGCCGAAGCCAATGCCCGGAGACACCGCCACCTTGGCCTCGGTCAGCACCAGTTTCGAAAATTCCAGCGAGCGCATGTGTTCGAACGCCGGCGGTATGGGCGCCCACGCGAACATGGTCGCCGGCGGCGCGGGAACATTCCAGCCGGCGTTGGCCAGACCCGTTATCAGCACGTCGCGCCGCCGCTTGTAACGCTCCCGGGTCTCCGCCACGCAGTCCTGCGGACCGTTCAATGCCGCCGCCGCCGCCACCTGCACCGGTGTGAAGGCGCCGTAGTCGAGGTAGGACTTGACGCGGGCGAGCGCGGCGATCAGCCGCTGATTGCCGCAGGCGAACCCGATCCGCCATCCGGGCATGGAATAAGTCTTGCTCATGGAACTGAATTCGACGGCGATATCCCGGGCGCCCGGCACTTGCAGGATCGAGGGTGGCGGATCGCCGTCGAAGTAGATCTCGGCGTACGCCACATCCGACATGATGTAGATGCCGTGATGCCGGCAAAAGTCCACGACCTGACCGTAAAAGTCGAGGGTCGCCAGTTCGGCGGTGGGATTGTTGGGGTAGTTAAGGACCAGCGCCGTCGGTTTCGGAACACTGTGCAGCACCGCCCGTTCGAGCGCCGCGAGGAACTTCTCGTCGGGGGTCACGGGAATGTTGCGCACCGCCGCGCCGGCGATGACGAATCCGAACTGATGGATGGGATAGCTGGGATTGGGGACCAGGATCACGTCGCCGGGACTGCTGATGGCCGACGCCAGGTTGGCCAGGCCCTCCTTCGATCCCAGAGAAACCACCGCCTCGGTTTCCGGATCGATATCCACGCCGAAACGCCGTTCATAATATGCTGAAATAGCGCGCCGCAATCCTTTGATTCCACGGGATTCCGAATAGCGATGCGTGCGTGGATCCTGAGCCACCTCGATCAGCTTTTCAACGATATGGGGGGGCGTCGGAAAATCCGGATTTCCCATGCCGAAGTCGACGATGTCGTCGCCGGCGGCTCGCGCCCGCGCCTTCATCGCATTGACCCCGGCAAAAACATAGGGCGGCAGCCGCCTGATCGCGTGAAACTCGTTTTCCATCATATCCACCTGAAGAAAGATCCGATCGTGCCGGATCCGTTTCGCATGTTGTCGATCGGAGCACGGCCCCGATCGGTTCGAGGTGTCGCCGATGACGGCGGTTTAGTCGAGGGCGCGTTAGTCGAGATAGATTTCAACCCGGCGATTCCCAGCCTCTCCCGACGGCATGACCTCATAGTACATCGGCATGTCGTCCGACGCGGCGACCACCGTGATCTGGTCGCTGGGCACCCCCAAATTCTGCAGCTCCAACGCAACGGCGTTGGCGCGCTCCGCCGAAATCCCGAAGTTCACCATGCGGTGCCGAACCGGGTCCATGTTCCGGGTCCGGCTGCTGGAATGCCCGACGACCCGGACTTTCCGGCCGCTCGACAGATATCGCTCATAAACGGCGCGGACAATTTCCTTTTCGCGATCCCGCAGGTCGGAAGATCCGTCGCTGAACAGGATCGTGGCGACCTTGAGGGCATCGCTGGGAACCGCCTTGCGCGCCAGGGAGTCCCGCTGTCCGCCTGGGCCTATGTCCGGCACCGGTTCGCGCTCCAGTACGGGAACATTGACCGGGAGTTCATCGAAGGTGGCGACGCCGCTCGACGAAACGACCACGGTTGTCAGGGGCTCGTCTCCCTCCAGGTCTCCGATGGACGGCAGCGGCTCCGAGGGCGTCGACGGCAGCGAATCCTGCAAGCGCGCCTCGAACACTTCCTGCACCCCGGCCGGGGATGGCGCATACGCCGGTGTCGCCGGCGGCGGCGGATATGTCCCCGCCGGAGGACCGGCGGCCTGCGGTGGCGCGTAGCTTCCCGCCGGAGCGCCGGTGGCTTGCGGTGGCGCATAATTTCCCGCCGCGGCGCCAGTCGTTCCCGAAAACGGCGGCCGCGACGATTGCAGGTCGTCAAGCTGCTCCCGATTCAGATTGGCGGTCGAACTGTCGCCAGGGATCGCCGACGGCGCGCTAGGCACGGGAGTGTAAGACGCCGCAGGCGGCGTGTAAGGCGCGGAAGGCGGCGTGTAAGGCGCGGAAGGAGCGGAGGGCGGCGTGTGCCGCGCCGGCGGCGGCGTATACAGCGCCGTGGGCGGGGCGGAGGTCGAGGACGTCGCCGGTCCCGGGGAAACCGCCGGCGCCGGAACCGAGGAGCTGGAACCCGAAAATGGCGGTGTCGTGGCCCGGGCCAACGGATCTTCCGGCGGCACGGGAATACGCGGCGGCGCCGCCCGCGCCGTCGCGGCCGCGGTTGCCGGCGTGACGGCGGTTGTTGGCGTTGGCGCCGTCGCGGCGGTTGACGGCGTTGGCGCCGTCGCGGCGGTTGCCGGCGTTGGCGCCGTCGCGGCGGTTGCCGGCATTGGCGCCGTCGCGGCGGTTGCCGGCATTGGCGCCGTCGCGGCGGTTGCCGGCATTGGCGCCGTCGCGGCGGTTGCCGGCATTGGCGCCGTCGCGGCGGTTGCCGGCATTGGCGCCGTCGCGGCGGTTGACGGCATTGGCGCCGTCGCGGCGGTTGACGGCATTGGCGCCGTCGCGGCGGTTGACGGGGTGGGCGCGGCCGACGGCGCGGCCGGCGTTCCCGAGAACGGCGGGGTCACCGCTCCCGGCATGGCGACATCGCCCAAGCTCGACGTCGCCGCGCCGCCGGCGCCGGTTTCCATGGGCGCGGGAAGCGGCTCGGCGGCTTCGGCCTGAAATGCGATCACCTCTTCGGAATAATCGCGCTGCTGACTGTCCGCCACCAATCCCTTTTCCAATTGCTCGCGTTGTTCCTCGGTCATGGTCACCGGCCGGTCGGGCACGTCGCCTAGATTGGGATAGGATTCGTCGGAACCGGACGCCGTGGCGCCCTCGTCACCGCTCGACGCGCACCCGCCCGAGACCGCAAGACCCACGACGAGCGCCATGACAGCCGCCAGACCACCGATCGATTGGCTTTGTCGACCCTCGCTAAGCATTGACTTTCCTTACTCCTTGGCAACCGACCGGCGGCATGCACCCATTTGCGACTTCAACATTGCCCGAAGGTGGTTAAGGGGCTATAAACATTTTTCATGGACCAGCGCGCGGGTCCTTTCACTTATCACACAAATCAATGTCGGCGCGGGAAGTTTTCCTGCGAAAACCGACTTTGCTCCGAGGGATCATAAAGGATTGAGTCATGGCCGATCAACAAGGCACACAACTGCAGATGCCTGACCCGGCAGAGCTTTCCAAGTCGTTTGCGGAAATCGCCGAGCGTACTCAAAGTCTGCTGCAGGAATGGATGTCGGAAAACGGCATGAATATGGCGCAGACGGGTATGGCGGACCCGTTGAGTGTTGGAAATACTTTCATGGAGCTGACGGCCAAGATGATGGCCGATCCCAGCCAGGTCGTTAAGTCCCAAATGTCGCTGTGGCAGGACTACATGTCGCTTTGGCAGAACACGGCCAGCCGAATGATGGGTCAGGAAACCGAGCCTTTCATTAAGCCGGCTAAAGACGACAAACGCTTTAAGGATCCGGCGTGGGAAGAGAACGACGTTTTCAATTATATTAAACAGTCTTATCTCCTCGCCTCGCGCTGGATGCAACAAAACGTCAGCGAAGTCGCCGGCGTCGACGAAAAAACCAAGGAAAAGGCCGACTTTTACACGCGCCAGTTTGTCAGCGCGCTGTCGCCCACCAATTTCGCCCTCACGAATCCCGAGGTGATTCGCGCCACTATCGAATCGCGCGGCGAAAATCTGGTGAACGGCCTGAAGAACATGTTGAAGGACATGGAGCGCGGCAAGGGCTCGCTCCGGATCGCCCAGACCGACTACGACAAGTTCGTGATCGGCGAGAATATCGCCACCACGCCCGGCAAGGTCATCTATCGCAACGAGATGATGGAGGTCATCCAGTACACACCGTCCACCGAGACGGTAGTGAAGCGGCCGCTGTTGTTCGTTCCGGCGTGGATCAACAAGTTCTACATCGTCGACCTGCGCGCCAAGAACTCGTGGGTCAAGTGGGCCGTCGATCAGGGCCACACCGTATTCCTGATCTCATGGGTCAACCCCACGGAGGAACTGGCCGAAAAGAGTTTCGAAGACTACGTCACGGACGGCACGGTGAAGGCTCTGGATGCCGTCGAACAGGCAACCGGTGAAAAGGAAATTAACGGCGTCGGCTACTGCATCGGCGGCGCGCTGCTGGCGGCGACCATGGCGTATCTCGCGGGCAAGGGCGACGACCGCATCAAGAGCGGCACGTTTTTCACCACCATGATCGACTACTCGGAGCCCGGCGAACTCGGCGTGTTCATCGACGAGGGCACCATCTCCTATCTCGAGCAGAAGATGGCCGAGCGCGGCTATCTCGACGGCGCTGAAATGGCGTCCACCTTCAACATGCTGAGGGAAAACGACCTGATCTGGTCGTTCGTGATCAACAACTACCTGCTCGGCAACGATCCGTTCCCGTTCGATCTGCTGTACTGGAACTCGGATTCCACGCGCATGCCTCACGCCATGCACAGCTTCTATCTGCGCAACTTCTATCAGAACAACAGACTGGCGCAGCCGGATGGCATTACCCTCGCGGGCGTGCCCATCGACCTCGGCAAGGTCAAGGTGCCCGCGTACTTCCTGTCCACCCGCGAGGACCACATCGCGCCGTGGACATCCACCTACAAGGGGGCCCATATCCTGGGTGGCAAGAACAACTTCACGCTGGCCGCCTCCGGTCATATCGCCGGCGTCATCAACCCGCCGGCCGGTAACAAGTACTGTTACTGGACCAATCCCAAGAACCCTCCGAACCCGGACGATTGGCTGGCCGACGCCAAACCCTCCGACGGTTCGTGGTGGCCGCACTGGGACGCGTGGGTCAAAAAACTGTCCGGCAAGGACATGGTGCCGGCCCGCGAACCCGGTAAAGGCAAGCTGAAAGCGCTCGGCGACGCGCCCGGGACGTACGTCACCGCGAGGGCCTAGCGCGCTCGCTTACTAAGGTTGCGAGACATGACCGGCGGTTTTGCGTAAGGGCGAGACCGCCGGTTTTTTGGCGTTTTGCATCTCGAACTCCAACACCCGTGGCGTCGATGCGGCGAAGCGAAATCCGGAAAATACTTGTACATGGCGGACCCGGCGATTCCCGGATTACGCTTTCGCTTTATCCAGTGGTCGTCCGGATCTAACACATGGCGAGGGGGGCGCGTATGGTTGGAGCGGCGGAAAGCCTCATCGATTTCTTCATCAGCCGGGCCGTCGCGGACGCCGCGGTCGCCGACGAGATCGGCCGTATCCTGGACGACGAGGGCCATAGCGTCATCGTTCAGCAATGCGACCTCGCCGATCGCGATTTCATGGAACGCATGCATGCGTCGCTCGAGTCCGGCGCCCGGGTCATCGCGCTGCTCTCCCCCGAATATCTCGCCAGCGCCCCGTGCATGGCCGAATGCCTCGACGCCATTGCCGACGATCCTCTTAACAAGCGGGGCCGCCTCATCGTATTGCGGGCAGCGGAGTGCGCGCCCACGGGTTTGTTGAGAGCCCTCGCCTACTGGGACCTGGTTCCAGTTCGGGACGATCCCAAGATCCTGCGCGACGTGGTGCTGGCGGCGGTGGAGCCGGGACGGCACGAGGTTGGCGCAAACCCCGGTGCGCCCTACTGGGGCGCGCCCTACCGGCAGGAACCCCGGTCGGTGGTACACCCGGAGATCAAGGCGACACCGAGCTTTACCGGTCGCGAAGACGAACTCGGGGCCATTCATTCGGCGCTGTGGTCCGACGGCGCGGCGGTGGTGACCCAGCCTGCGGCCGTCCATGGTCTCGGCGGTATCGGCAAGTCGGTGCTGGTCCGCGAATATGCCTATCGAAACCGGGACCGCTACGCCGGCGTGTGGTGGCTCAACGCGACGAAACCCGATGACGCGGTCCGCTTCGACGGCATCGAGACGGCGCTGGTGGATCTGGGCAATTTTTTCATCCGTAACCTCGACCAGGCCCGGGACCGCGCCGCCGCCGCCCGCCGGGCCCTCGATTTCATCGCCCACGGCGGTTTCGAAAAGCCGTGGCTGCTGATATACGACAATGCGGACGATATCCGGGCGTTGCACGATTGGGCTCCCCTCGGCAATGCGCAGGTGCTGGTCGCCACTCGCATCAGCGACTTTCCAAAGACCGTCAACGCCGTCGAGATCGCGGAATGGGACCCGCCGGACGCCATCCGCTACCTGCTCGACGCGAGCGGACGGGAAGACCTGACCGAGGACGACGCCCGGACCCTCGCCGATGAACTCGGCTGCCTTCCTCTCGCTCTCTCCCACGCCGCCGCCTACCTGCGGGCGCGACCCGATGTGGCGGCGAAAGATTACGCGGATACCCTCGTCCGGCGCACGCGGGAAGCGCCCAAGGGCACCGAATACCCCCGCGCCGTGTACGCCACCGTTTACGGAGCGGCCGAACAAGCCGAGGCCGAGGCACCGGGAGCGCGCGCCGCCATGTCGCTGGCCGCGTTCTGCGCCCCCGACGCCATCCCCGAGGAACTGTTGCAGGGATCCGCCGAGTGCGACCTGCCCGGCTTGGCCGCGTTGATGGCCAACGCCGACGCCATGGACGACGCGCTCAGCGCCCTCGGCCATCTCGCACTCATCGACTTAGATCCGGCCCGCCGCGTGTTTTCCATCCACCGCCTCACCCAGGCGGCCGTTCGCGATACCCTCGGCGCCGAAGGATCCGCGTGGGCCGAGAGCGCGCTCCGCGCGATAGCGAGGGCCTTCCCGGCGCCGGAGCCCAAAACCTGGCGGGCGTGCGAGCGCCTGGTGGCTCACGCCCGCGCCGTGGCGCCACGTGTGCCCCCGGACAGATACGAACTCGGCGTCCTTCTCGGTCGCGCCGGCACGTATCTCCAGAAGCGCGCCGCTTTGGGCGACGTCCTGCCGCTTTACGAACGCTACCAGAGGGTCTTCGAACGCTTGGCCGCGGCCGACCCCTCCAACACCGACTGGCAGCGCGACCTGTCGGTAAGCCACATCAAGGTGGGCGACGTTCTGCTGGTCCAGGGCAAACGAGACGAAGCACTGGACGCCTACCGTGCGAGCCTCGATATTCGCGACCGCCTCGCCGCCGCCCGCCCCGATAACGCCGTCCGTCAACGCGGCCTGTCGGTGAGCCACAACAAGGTGGGCAACGTTCTGGTGGCCCTGGGCAAGCCGGACGAGGCGCTGGACGCTTACCGCGCGAGCTTGGCCATTCGCGAGCGCTTGGCCGCCGCCGACCCTGCCAACGCCACCTGGTGGCGCGACCTGTCGGTGAGCCAAGAGAAAATCGGCAACGTCCTGGTGGCTCAGGGCAAGTGGGACGAGGCGCTGGACGCCTACCGCGAGAGCCTGGCCATTCGCGAGCGCCTGGCCGCGACCGACCCGGCTAACATGACCTGGCGGCGCGACCTATCGGTGAGCCACTCCAAGGCGGGCAAGATCCTGGCGGCCCTGGGCAGGGCCAAGGAGGCGCTGGACGCCTACCGCGCGAGCTTGGACATCATTGCGGGACTTGCCGCCGCCGACCCGAACAACAACACCTGGCGGCGCCACCTGTCGGTGAGCAACGATCGGATCGGAGACGTGCTGACAGGCCAAGGCAAGGGTGTGGAGGCGCTGGAGGCCTACCGCGCGAGTGTCGCCGCGCTCGAGCGCTTGGCCGCCACCGACCCATCCAACGCGCGCTGGCGGCGCGACCTGTCGATGAGCCAAGAGAAAATCGGTAACGTTCTCATGGCACAGGGCAAGGGGGACGAGGCGCTGGACGCCTACCGCGCGAGCCTCCGAATCACCGACGCCCTGGCCGCCGCCGATCCGGCCAATCCCACCTGGCGGCGCGACCTGTCGGTGGGTTACGATCGGATTGGCGACGTTCTGAGAGATCAAGGCAAATGCGACGAGGCGCTGGACGCCTACCGCGCGAGCCTCAAGATCGCGGAGGCTCTGGCCGCCGCCGACCCGGCCAACGTCGATTGGCGACGCGACCTGTCGGTGAGCCATATCAAGGTGGGCGACAGTCTTGTGGCCCAAGGCAAGGGAGACGAGGCCCTGGACGCCTATCGCGCGAGCCAGGACATCATCGCGCGGCTAGCCGCCGCCGACCCGGCCAACCCTACCTGGCGGCGCGACCTGTCGGTGAGTCACGATCGGATCGGCGACGTTCTCGTGGATCAGGGCAGGAAGCACGAGGCGGTGGACGCCTACCGCGCGAGCCTGGATATTCGTGTGCACTTGGCGGCCGCCGACCCCGCGAATGCCACCTGGCAACGCGATCTGTCGGTGAGCCACGTCAAGATGGGCGACAGTCTGGCGGACGAGGGCAAGGGTGACAAGGCGCTGGACGCCTATCGGACGAGCCTCGATATCGCCGAGACCCTGGCCGGGACCGACCCGGCCAACGCCGGCTGGCAGCGCGATGTCTTCGTGTCATACACGCGGCTGGCATTGGTGAACGAACGGCAAGGCAAGAAGGCCAGTGCGCTTGGTTATTATCAGCGGGCCAGCGACATCATCCGCCGCCTCGCGGACCTGGATCCCGCCAACGCCACCTGGAGCAACGACCTTGCATGGGTCGAAGACCAAATCGCGAACCTGAGCCCTTAACGCCAAAGCCCGTAGCCTGGAAAAAGCGAAGCGTAGTCCGGGACTTTTCGGAGACCCGGGTGCCCCGCCATCCGGACCCATTTCCCGTAGTTCGCTGCGCTGCATACGGGATACAATTTTGACGCTACTCGCCATCGAGCAGCGTGGCGGCGGCGGTGTAGGGGTCGATCTGTTGGGCCAGGGCGCGGTCGATCAGGCGGTCGAGTTTGTCGCGGCCGCGGCCCAATAGGCGTTCGCGGACGATGTCCTCGGCGGCCTTGACGATGCGCATTTCGAGAATCTTCCGGCGCCGGCCCTCCATTTCGCCGGTGTCCACCAGGTGCTTGCCGTGAGCGTCGATGGTGTCCACCAACTCACCGATCCCCTCGCTGTTCTGGGCGCTGGTACGCAGCACCGAGGTTTTCCAGGTGGACACGCCGCTGCCGATGGCGCCTAGCTTGAGCATGGATCGCAGGTTGACCACGGTGTGCCCGGCGTCGGGGCGGTCGCACTTGCTGACCACGTGGATGTCGGCGATTTCCAAAACCCCGGCCTTGATGGCCTGGACTTCGTCGCCGAGGCCGGGGGCGGAGACGACGATGACGGTGTGCGCCGCCTGGACGATGTCGACCTCGTCCTGGCCGACGCCGACGGTTTCGATCAGCACCACGTCGTAGCCCGCCGCATCCAGGATATCCGCCACGTCGAGGCTGGCCCGCGCCAATCCGCCCAGCGCGCCGCGCGTGGCCATGCTGCGGATGAACACGCCGGGGTCCCCGGCGAGATCGGCCATGCGGATGCGGTCGCCGAGGATGGCGCCGCCCGAAAACGGGCTCGACGGGTCGATGGCGACGATGCCCACGGTGCGGCCGCTCTCGCGGATTTTCTGGGTGAGCGCGCGGGCCATGGTCGATTTGCCGCTGCCCGGCACACCGGTGAGCCCGACCACATGGGCGCGGCCGGCGTGGCGGTGGATCTCGGCGAGCGCCGCGCGATGGGCGCCGCCGGACGATTCGGCGAGCGACATCATCCGGGCGACGCTCTTGCGCCGGCCCTCCAGAACCTCGGCGATCAGGGGATTGTCGCCGTTTGACGCCGGTTTTGAAGCCGGAGCCGGCGCCGTGCCGGATGGGGTCGCCTCAGCCACGGCTCGCGTCCCTATACTCGCGCGCCAGCCGGACGTAGTGCGCCGTGGTGGCGGCGATGCTCGCGCTGTCGGCCTCGCTCAGATCGCGCACCCGCTTCGCCGGCGCGCCGGCCCACAGTTGCCCCGCCGCCACGAGCTTGCCGGAGGTGATCAGCGCGCCGGCCGCCACCATGGCCCCGCTTGAGACCACGCAGCCATCCATAATCGTCGCCCGCATGCCGATGAAGCATCCGTCCTCCAGGGTGCACGCGTGGATCAGCGCCATGTGGCCGATGGTGATGTCGGAACCGATGTAGGTGCCGTACTTTTCGCGCGACACATGAACGACGGTGCCGTCCTGGATGTTGGTGCGCGCGCCGATACGGATCTCGTTGACGTCGCCGCGAATAACACAGCCGAACCAGATGTTGCTGTCCTCGCCTATTTCCACGTCGCCGATGACGGTGGCCATGGGCGCGATGAAGGCCGATTCGGCGATGCGCGGCGACACGCCCCGGTAGGACAGAATAATTCCGGACACTGTTCTCTTCCCCCTATTCTTGTGTTGACCCTCGCGATGAGGTGTTTTCGGCCATTTCCCGCGCGGCGGCAAGAACGCCAAGCGGTTTCGCCTATTTGACCAAGGCGCTGAGCTCCTTGAACTCGGGCGTGCCGGCCTTCTCCAGCCACTCGAACACCACCATTTCCGTGGTCACCACGCGAGCGCCGGCGTGGCCCATGCGCTCCAGCGCCGCGGCGTGATTGGCGGGTGTCCTGGAAGACGTGGCGTCGGCCACCACGAACACGTCGGCGTCAGAACTCGAGAAGCTGTTCCACCGTCTGCAGCACACATACATGGGCCTCGATGCCGGCCACGACCGCCATCGGCCGGCCCGTTCGCCGGAACCGCTCGGCGAAGCCCGCGTCGTTCATGCATGAAAAATGCATCTTCTCCACCACCGATCCCTCGGGAACGAACTCGGCGACCGCGTCGACCGTGGGCCCCAAGCCGCGCCGGTACTGCTCCGACACCAGCACCGGCACGTCGAGCCTGCGGGCGGCCTTGAGCAGGAGCGCGGTGTTTTGGACGACCGTCCGTTCGGCGTCCATGGCGGGCGCCAGCCGGGCTTGTATGTCCACCACGAGAAGGCATGATTTGTCCCTGGAAATGAGCATGGTTCGCGGTCCTGTTCCGTGCCGGGAGACTCACTATCGAGGGTATCGGCGGTGGCCCCATGGGACACCGTATCGCAAAGTGCGAGTGCCGCCAAGGAACCCGCTTGCCGCCGGGCGTCCGACGAGTGTTGACTTCCGCGTGCAAATACCTATGCTCCAAAATCGATCTTGGTAATGTTTAAGCGTTACTCTCACTTCGTAGAAGTCATACAGTCCCCACCGCATGGATTTTTCTGATTTGGGGCTCAGCGGCGACGTGCTTCGCGCCGTTACAGATGCTGGATACCAGCACCCCACGCCGATACAAGAACAGGCCATTCCCATCATCCTAATGGGTCGCGACATTCTCGGTTGCGCCCAGACCGGCACCGGGAAAACCGCGTCTTTTACCCTGCCGATGATCGAGATTCTGGCTGCCGGGCGCGCCAAGTCGCGCATGCCGCGATCGCTGATCCTCGAGCCCACGCGCGAACTCGCCACCCAGGTCGCCCAGAACTTCGAGACCTACGGCAAGTATCACCGCCTGTCCAAGGCGTTGTTCATCGGCGGCGAATCGATGGCCGAGCAGCTCAGGGTCCTCGACCGCGGCGCCGACGTGCTGATCGCCACCCCCGGGCGTCTTCTCGACGTGTTCGATCGCGGCCACCTGCTGCTCACCGACACCAAGATCCTGGTTATCGACGAAGCCGACCGGATGCTCGACATGGGGTTCATCCCCGACGTGGAGCGCATCGTGTCCATCGTCTCGCGCATGCGCCAGACGCTGTTCTTCTCCGCGACCATGCCGCCGGCCATCCGCAAGCTCGCCGACGCCTTTCTCCACAACCCCAAGGAAATCACCGTCACGCCTCCCTCCACCCCGTCGGAAACCGTGGTCCAGGGTCTCCTGGTCTGCGAGGGAGGCGCGACCCAGAAAGAAAAGCGCGAAGCGCTCCGGCACCTGCTCGTGAGCGAGGAGGTGGGCAACGCCCTTATTTTCTGCAATCGCAAGCGCGAGGTCGGGATCGTCTGCCGCTCGTTGCTGCGCCACGGTTACGACGTGGCCATGCTGCACGGAGACATGGCCCAGTCGGCGCGCACCGAGGTGCTGGACCGGTTCAAGCGCGGCGAGATCAGAATGCTGGTGTGCAGCGACGTGGCCGCCCGCGGCCTCGATATCGCCGGCATGTCGCACGTGTTCAATTTCGACGTCCCCACGACCGCCGAGGACTATGTCCACCGCATCGGCCGCACCGCGCGCGCCGGTCGCGAGGGCCGCGCCTTGACCATCGCGACGCCCGAGGACGGCAAATACGTGGCGGGCATCGAGCGGCTGATCGGCAGGGAAATACCCCGCGTTATCCTGGACGCGGTCGAGACGGTGGAACTGGATATGTCGAGCGGAAAGCCGCGCCGCCGCAAGCCCGACAGCGGCCGCCGCGGCTCGCATGCGGGCAGATCCGGGAACCAACCCCGGGCTCAGGCCCAAAAAGCTCCGCAACAACCACCCCGGCCGCAAGCGCAACATCAGCCGCGTGCTCAGGCAAAACCTAAACCGCAACCACAGCCACAACCCAAAGCGCGTCCGGTTTCACCGCCGGCGAAGCCGAATGTCCAGGCGGCCGACGGCAATAAACGGACACCAGGGCGCGAACGCGGCCAGCCGGACAGGCCGGTCGTCGGCATGGGCGACCACGTCCCCGCCTTCATGATGCGCGAAGTCAAACTCGACAAGAAGAGTTAGGCGACGGTTTTCCGAACGTTGCTCACGACTTCGGGGATTTCAAAAATTCGATGATCTCCTTTCGCTCCCGCGGATCCTGAATTTTGATGGTTTTCGTGGTGCCGGGCGCGAACTTGTTGGCGTCGGCCAGGTACTGATCGAGATCCTCCTCGGTCCACACGCCGCCCTTTTTCAGCAAGGCCACGGAATATCCATACCACTCCCGTTCCCGCGCCTTCTCGGCGCCCACGATCCCGTAAAGATTGGGCGCGTAGCGGAACGGGCCGTTAGGCTCGATGCTATGACAGACTACGCACGCATCCGCCGCCGTACCGCGTCCCACCGGCTCCGGCCGATAGCGGGTGGTGGCGTCCGCCGCCCACGCCGAGGACGCGGCGATGCCCGCCGATGTCGCCGCGAGTAAAACGGCAAGCCGCGCCACACTCGAACCACAATTTGGTCTTGATCGAAGCCCCGTCATCCCGGCTCTCCCCATAACCTTTCAAGTTCTGGGGTCTGATGTTAGCGAAGTTAGGCATCGAATTCCAGGATTGACCCTGTTTCCAATGTGTTGACCGTGTTCCGGCAAAAAACGCCGGCGCCATGCGCTCGCAAGGTGAATTGTTTGCGAAGATCGGCCCATTTGGGTAAAATCGCCGACACGAGCGGGACACAAGGGGGCGATGAATCTTATGACAAGGTGCTGGTGGCGGCCGGGAATTGATCCGGTTATCAATGCTTCGTTCCGGCGCAAGCGCCGATATTTCTTTTTTTCCGCCACGATCGGCGCGTGTTGGTTCGCGGCCGATCCTTGCCTTGCGTCTGGCTTCGCCATCCGCGAGCAGAGCGCCACCGCACTCGGCAACGCCTACGCCGGCGGCGCGGCGGCCGCGGAAGATCCAAGCTACATGTTCTATAACCCGGCGGCGCTCGCCCGCCAGGACGGGACCCAGATTCTGACCGTCGCTAGCTACATCCGGCCCGTCACGAATTTCGACGTCAAGGGCGCCACGACGGCCGCGGGCGTCCCCATCGCCGGCGGCGGCGGCGGCGGCGACGTCACCGACGATCACATCTTGCCGGCCATTTACGCGGTGGTGGACCTGGATAACGCCATCGATTTCGTGGATAATGTCCGGGTCGGTCTTGCCGTGACCGTGCCGTTCGGGCTCGAGACCGACTACAACAACGGTTGGGCGGGCCGCTATCATTCTTTGCAATCGAAACTGCGAAGCGTGAACCTGAGCCCGACCGTCGCCTTCGATATCGTCAAGGGCCTGTCTATCGGAGCCGGCCTTCAAGCGCAGTATTTGGACGCGGAACTGAGCAACGCCATCGATTTTGGTTCCATCGCCGCCGGCAACCCCGCGCTCGCGCCCATCGCCCAGCCGACCCGCCAGGACGGCAAGGCCCGCGCCGAGGGCGACGACTGGGGATTCGGCTGGACCCTCGGCGCCCTTTACGAGCCATGGACCGGAACCCGCTTCGGCGTGAGTTTCCGCTCGCACATTCGCCATGAACTGGATGGCGACGCGCGGTTCAGTTTGGGTTCGAGCGGCGTCGGTCAAGCCATTTCGGGCGCGACCGGCGCGTTCACCGACACCGGCGCCAAGGCGACCCTGGAAACGCCCGAAACATTCATGTTCGGCGGTTACCATGATATCGACGATCAATGGGCGGTCATGGCCAACGCCGCATGGACGCGATGGAGCCGCGTCAAGGAACTGAGGGTACGCTTCGACAACCCGGCCCAGCCCGACAGCGTCACGGAAAGCGACTGGCGCGACACGTGGTTCGTGGCCGCGGGAGCAACCTATCGCCCAACCCCTTCCTGGGCGATCCGGATGGGCGCGGCGTTCGACCAAAGCCCCGTTCCCAACCGGACGCGAACGCCGCGCGTGCCCGACTCGGACCGCTATTGGCTGAGCCTCGGCGCGTCCTACAAAATGTCGGACGCGATCGATTTCAACGTCGGCTACGCCCACATTTTCAGCCCCGATGCCTCCGTCCGCCTGAAGTCCGATGAGCTGGGCAACGCGGCGAGAGGCAATCTCTCGGGCGACGTGGACGGCTCCGTGGACATTGTTGGACTGCAGTTCCGATGGGTATTCTGAGGCAACGGCGTTGAGGTTCCAACTGGCACGGGGCACGGTGCGCCCAAAGATCGCACATCCTTGGAATTCAAATAAATTTCTCCATTTGGGTTAATTTACGGAGACTTGTCGCGTTAAAAGGGTACAGTTCAGAGCTATCGTTACCAGCGCGTTCAAATCAGACGACCACACGGTCGCAAGGCGAGAACGCCGAGGGGATTGAGGTGAAGGACCCCGTCCACACCAGAACGGACCTCGATAGGGATGCTCATGGCGAGGAACTCGACCATGAACTGCTCAAGCTTGTGTATGACACCACACCGATCGTGCTGGCCGCCAATCTCGTAAATGCGACCCTAATCGCCGCCGTCTTTTATGGGGACAATCCCGTTTCCGCGCTAGCCACCTGGTGGTTTCTAATGTGCCTCATGGTGGTGGTGCGTGGAGTCCTATGCATCTGGTACCGGGGCAAGACGGGATCGAACCGCCGATGGAGTTGTGTCGCCATCGTCAGCTCAGGCGTAAGCGGCATCCTGTGGGGATCAGCGGGGTTGCTGTTTTACACTCCGGACAACGTAACGCAGACCATGGTTCTGGGGTTCGTCTTGGGCGGCATGGGCGCTGGTGCCGTTTCCGCCCTCACCCCCTGTCTGCCCGCGTTCTATGCTTACCTGATACCGTCAATCCTACCCTACTCCATTCGGCTCGCGATGGAAGGCAATGTGCATCATTGGGTCATGGCGGCCGCGCTTGGCCTTTACATCATTTCTCTCTGTCTTCTCGGCCGCAAGGCAAACCGGTGGCTAACCGAGTCCGTGTTGCGCCGTATCGCCAACTCGGATCTGATCCGCTCGCTCGAATGCCGGGTGGCGGAACGCACCAGCGAACTCAGGAAACTCAATGCGCAACTGCATTGCGATATCGCCGAGCGCGTGCGGGCGGAGACGGTTCTCGCCGATTACGCCGACCGGCAAACGGCGATCGCGGATTTCGGCAGAACGGCGCTGTCCGGTATCGACGTTGGCCTGTTGTTCGACGACGCCGTTACGCTGGTTCGAGACCGGCTCGCCGTGGCGGGCGCCTCGGTCATCGAGACCTCGGCGGAGAACGGCGAGCCGGTCGTGCGCGCCTCGATCGGTCTGGACCCGTCCGCGTTCGTGACGGAACCCGGCGCGGGCCTCGCCGATCGGCCGCAGCGCGCGCTGCGGACCGGTCCGCCAGCCACGTCCATGGATCCGTTGGCATCGGCGATGGGGGATTTCAGGGTGGAATTGCCGGAGCTGGGCGATCGAGCCGACAGCGCCCAGGCGATTATTTCCTACCGCCAATATCCGTTCGGCGTGCTGGTGGCCCTCGCCGACGCGCCGCGCGAGTTCTCGGCCATCGATATGAGCTTCCTCAGGTCCATCGCCAACATGTTGACGTCGGCCATCGAGCGAAAGCGCGCGGAACAGGATATCGAACACCTGGCGCTGCACGATCCGTTGACCGGCTTGCCCAACCGCGAGCTGTTCAGAAACCATCTGCATCAGGAAGTGGCGCGCGTTAAACGCAGCCAGGGAATGCTCGCCCTGCTTCTCCTCGACCTCGATCATTTCAAGGACGTCAACGATACCCTCGGTCATCTTATGGGAGATCGACTGCTCGAGGCGGTCGCCCGGCGTCTGAAAGACTGTGTCCGCGAGGTCGACGCGCCGGCCCGCCTTGGCGGCGATGAGTTCGCCGTCGTCCTGTCGGATCTTCGTTCGCCCGAGGAAGCGGCGTCGGTCGCCCGGAAAATCGTCGATCGCGTTTCCGAGCCATTTAACTTGGACGGTCATAAGACTCGCGTGGGCACCAGCATCGGGATCACCATCTGTCCCCACGACGACGCCGACGTGGACGGCCTGATGCGCAACGCCGATCTTGCCCTCTACCGCGCCAAGACCGAAGAACGGAACACCTTTCGCTTCTATTCGGCCGACATGACCGTCCAGATCGAGGACCGCAAGGCGCTCGAACACGATCTGATCGACGCGCTCGAGCGCGACGAGCTGTTCATGGAATATCAGCCGCAGTTCGATCTCGCGTCGAAGCGTCTCGCCGGCGCCGAAGCGCTGGTGCGTTGGCGCCATCCCACCCGCGGACTGCTGGTGCCCGACATCTTCATCCCGGTCGCCGAAATGACCGGGTTGATCGTTCCGCTCGGCCGCTGGGTTCTCGAGCGCGTGGCGAAGAATATGCGCGAGTTACGAAACGCCGGATCGGCGCCCATTTTCATCGCCACGAATATTTCCCTGAGTCAGTGCCGGAATCGCGACTTGGTCGATGCCGTGCAAAAGATCGCGGCGTGCGACGCCTGTTGCTATGACTGGCTGGAACTGGAGGTTACGGAGCACCTGTTCCTACCCCCCAGCGATGGGATCGACACGCTTCGGCGGCTTAGAAATCTGGGCGTCACCATCTCCATCGACGATTTCGGCACCGGTTATTCCAGCTTTGGCCGACTGATCAACCTGCCCATCGACAAGATCAAGATCGATCGAACGTTCGTGAGCGGGCTGGGCCAGAGCCGCAACGCCGACATGCTCGTACGGGCGATCATCGCGCTGGCCAAAAGCTTGGGAATGACCGTGACCGCCGAGGGCATCGAGACCGAACAACAGCTCGCCTTCCTAACCGCCGAGGGCTGCACCTTCGGGCAAGGGCATTACCTCGGCGTGCCGCTCTCATCGGAGGCGTTCACGGCGCTGCTCCAAACGGAGTTCGGCGCCCCCGTCCTCGATTCCGACGTCCAAATGCGCTAAGCAGTTCGCCAGCGGGCGTAGTCTGGACCGAGCGAAGCGTATTCCGGGTTTTATCAGGATCGCCTCGCCGTCGGATCATACGGAACCCATTCCCGTATTCCGCTGCGCTGCATACGGGCTACGGTTTCGGAGCTTCCGCTTCGCCCAGGGCCGCGAGGAACGCCAAGACCTTTTCGGAGGCGCCAAAGGCGTCGAGGTCGTTATGGCCGGCGTCGGGGATCCACAACGAATCCTTGGGCGGCACGGCGGCGGCGTAAAGCGCCTCGCCGAAACGGATCGGCACGACGCGGTCCCTGCCGCCATGGACGATCAACACCGGCGCCTGAATCCCGGCGATCTTGGAATGGGAGTCGAACCGGTCCTTCATCAACCATCGCACCGGCGCCCACGGATAGTGACTGGCGCCCACGTCCACCGTCGACGTAAACGGCGCCTCCAGGACCACCGCCGCCACCGGTTTGGACGCACGCGCCTGTTCGAGCGCGATCTGAACCGCGACACCGGTGCCCAGCGATTCGCCATAAAACACGGTGTCGCCGGATTCCACGCCCTGGGCGGCGAGAAACGCCAGGGCCGCGCGTCCGTCGTCGTAGAGCCCGTCCTCGCTGGGGCTACCGGGATTGCCGCCGTAGCCGCGATAGCTCACCAGCAGCATTCCATATCCGGCATCGAGATAGGGCCGCGCCTTCGATCCCCGGTAGCCGATGTGGCCGCCGTTACCATGAAAATAGACGATTGTTGCACGATTGCCGGTCGCCGGCCGGTACCAGGACATGAGCCGCAGACCATCTGCGGTCTCGAGGGTGACCGGCGTCATTTCCGGCACGCCGCTGGCGGCCGGCGACGGTGTCGCGGTGCTCGGCACGTAGAGGATGCTCCGCTGGAAGGTGTACATGCTGCCCACCAGCGCCAGGTAGCCCGCCGCAACGAGCCCCGCCAAGCCCACCGCCGTCAAACGTCCGCTCCCCGCGCCATCAGCGCGCGCGCTTCTCGGACCCAACGGGCGACGGGTTACAATTTTTAAGAAATAACATTAGATATAGCCGTTAACTCTTTGTACACGCGAATGTTGCCTCGATCGGCGTATTCAGAGGACATTTGTAGAACCGCTCATCGGCGAACCGCGCCGTCTTTCCGTACTTGCCGCACTCGGCTTCGGCGATCTCGAGGGCTTGCTCGGGCGTGCTTTCCCAGTGGCTGTAGCAGATGGTCACGAAGTTGCGATCCTCGGGCTCCTTGCCGAAGCTGTCGGACTCGCGGTCGAATTCGTTCTTCTTGTAAACGTACGGCGCTCCGCACGCGCTCAAGCCGACCGCCAGCCCCACCAGCAGCGCCATCGTCCGCGCGGACATCGTTCTGCCGCCAACACGGGTCATCGCTTCGGCTCTTCTCCGCCCACAACCGCCTTGTCTGTTCGTTTAAATGACACCGGAACGGGGAATAGTGCAAGGCCAGCCGATTTATTTCGGATGGTCAGCGGGTTGCCCGCATTCTCCAAAACCCGCATGATGCGGTTGGACAACGGTGAAAGGATCGGTGCATGGCGGCGCCTCTGGTGGTCGGGATGAGCGGCGCGACGGGCGTGGTCTACGGCATCGAGCTGCTCAAGACGCTGCGCCGGCTCGGCCACTCGACGCACCTGATCATGAGCGAGATGGCGGTCCGCACGCTCGCCATCGAGACCGACCTGGAACTCGACGAGGTCCGCGCCCTCGCCGACGAGGTGTACAGCAACAAAGATCTGGCGGCGGCGGTCTCCAGCGGGTCGTTTCCCACCGGCGGCATGGTCATCGCGCCGTGCTCGGTCAAGACGCTGTCGGGTATCGCCAACAGCTTCTCCCACAATCTCCTGATCCGCGCCGCCGACGTGACGCTGAAGGAACGGCGGCCGCTGATCCTGCTGGCCCGCGAAACGCCCCTCCATCTCGGCCATCTGCGGCTGATGACCCAGGCAACCGAGATGGGCGCCATCATCCTGCCGCCCATGCCGGCGTTCTACAACCGGCCCGGCACCATCCTGGAAATCGTTCATCAGACCGTCGGGCGCACCCTCGACCAGTTGGGCATCGAGCACGACCTGTCCGAACGCTGGACCGGCCCATAGCACCACGCTTTTCAGTTCAACGATGGGTTCATGACTCTCCTCAAGCCTTTTCTGCCCGCTCTGTCCCGGCCATGGTTCGACGCCGTCTCCCTTCCGCTGGTGACGCGGACGTACATGCCGCTCTCGCGCGCCTGGGCGGCGGCGGTGAGCGCCGACGGCGACCTCCAATGTTTCGCGCGGGAATCGGACCTCCCCCCCACGGCCATCGGGCTCGCTCGCGCGGTGAAAAACGCGAGCCGCCTGCACGAGCGATACCGGGCGGCGGCGGCGGCGTGGGACGATGCCTTCCTGGCGCCGGAGCCTCCACCGGCCGGTGATCTCGCCGCCGCCGAAACCGCGCGCAGGCGCGCCGCCGCCGCGTTCATGTCGGGGCGCGCCGCCTTCCTGCCCTGGTTCCGCCGGCTGCCGCCGGTGGCATGGAACATTCCATCACCGGACGACGTGGAGCGCGCCCACGGCCAACGCCTCGCCGCGCTCCACACGGCCTTTGCGCCGCCGCCCGCCGCTCAGGTTACCCGGTCGCACGCGCTCGAGGACGACCGGTTTCGCGCGTGTTGGCTCCGCTTTCCCTCTCCGGTGCTGGGCGACACGGTGTCGGCCCATGTGACCGAACCGAGGGACGCCACCGATGCGCCGACGCTGATCATGTTGCATGGGATCGCCGTGGAGATGGAGATGTGGCCACGGTATCCCGACCCGTTGGACACATTGCTGGCGCGCGGCGCGCGCATCGTCCGTCCGGACGGCCCCTGGCACGGGCGGCGCATGATCAAGGGGTTTTACGGCGGCGAGCCGATCATGGCCCGGGCTCCCGAGGGCATGCTTACCTGTCTTTGGGCCTGGACCGCGGAGGTGGCGGTGCTGATGGACTGGGCGCGCCGCCAAGGCGGCGACCGGATCGCCGTGGGCGGCGTCTCGCTCGGCGCTCTCGCCGCCCAGATGATCGCCACGGTCAGCCGCTCCTGGGCCCGGCCGCTGCGCCCGGACGCGGCGCTTCTGGTGACCACGACCGGAAGGACCCTAGACGTGGTGTTCGCCGGCAGCCTGGCGCGGGGCATCGGCCTCCCCGAACGCCTCGAACGGGCCGGCTGGGACAGGGACACGCTCGATCGGTGGCTGCCCCTGCTGCAACCCGAGGGTCCGCCGGCGATGGGACCCGGGAACATGATCATGGTGCTGGGCGACGTCGACGATCTGACCCCCTACGCCGGCGGTCTGGATCTGGCGCGATGCTGGTCGGTGCCCGCCGACAATTTGTTCATCCGCCACCAAGGGCATTTCTCGACGACGCTGGGCCTCACCCCCGATCCCGCGCCCATCGAACGCTTGGCGGCGCTGTTGCAGGTGTAGCCGCTCTGTCGGAAAGGTACAGGGCCCTCACCCTCCCGCTACGCGGGCCCCTCCCTCTCCCGCAAGCGGGCGAGGGTAAACGCGCTCGAAACGGCCAAAAACCCCCTCGCCCGCTTGCGGGAGAGGGCTGGGGTGAGGGTGCTTTAAACCTGGGCGGCGCCGATGGCGGCGAAATCGAACTCACCGTAGGCCTGGGCGGCGGCTTCCGCCGCCGCGTTGCCCTCGACATGCTCGCGGTACTCCATGTCCTGCAGCAGGATGTGATGGTTGAGCCAGCCGGTCAGGAACGTCAGCAATTCCTCCACGGTGATATCGGATTCGCTCTCGAGGAAGCGGCCCCTGAGAGCCAGGACTTCCTGGGTCAAGGCGTGGTGCTCTTCGTGGTGGGTCGGGAGATCGGGATAGCCGCAGGCCTCCATCATCTTCTCTTCGCGCTCGAAGTGATACTGGGTATAGGCGATCAGGGTGGCGAGCGCGCCGGCGATCACCTGGGTCTTGTCGTCCTCGCCGCGGGTGGCTTCGCCCAGGCTATTGATCAATCCGACCAGGATTTTGTGGTCGTGATCGACGGCCGGCACCCCCACGCTCATCGCCTCCGACCACCTGATCACCACCATGACTTTTCGTGCTCCCACCGAACCGGCCGGACAAGGTAACACAGGTGAACCACACCCGCCAACCGGTAGGTCCCGTTTTGGGGGTAACGAGCGTCGTTATGCGGTCCCGCCCTTGAGTCCCTCGCGAAAGGGCCGCGGCCGCCGTGCTCGCTCGCAATTACTGCGTTTTCATGTCGTGACCCTGCATGGTCCCGTGCCCCTGCCCCTGCATGCCTCCCATGGCGCCAGCCGCCTTGACCTCGACCTCGACGGTCACGTCGCCGGCCTTTTCGAATGTCAAAGTCAGCGGGAAGGTTTCACCCTCTTCCAGGGGCGCGGTGAGGCCCATGAACATGAAGTGCAGGCCGCCTGGAGCCAGATGGGCCATTCCGTTCGCCGGAACGTCGATCACGTCGACGCGGCGCATCTTCATCACGTCGCCATCCTTGATGTGCGTGTGCAGTTCCACGGACTCGGACACGTCGGCCGACGCCCCGATAACGCGATCGGCGGCGCCGATGTTCTTGATGTCCATGAACGCGGCGCCGGCCTTGGCCATGCCGGCGGACGCCCGCGCCCACGGGTTCTCGATTTCAATATTGCCGGCGAGCGCGCCGGACACTGGCGACAGGGCCGCGGTCATCAGCGCGGCGGCGAACAGTTGGAAGCTTTTCTTCATTGCGGAATTTTCCTGACAAGATCTCGTTTGAAAACGGTTTGGAATGCGCGGCGGCGCGCCTCAAATCTTCAAATATAGTACTCCGCCATGGGCGCGAACCCGTTGAAGCGCTGGGACGCGTACACCGACGTATAAGCGCCGGCGCTGAGCAGGTTGACCCGGTCGCCGCTCCTGAGCGCGAGCGGCAGGGTGTACTGGAACTTCTCATAGAGCACGTCGGCGCCGTCGCAGGTGGGCCCGGCGATGATTACCGGCCCCTCTGCGGTTCCGTCGTGGGGCGTTTCGATGGGGTAGCGGATGGCCTCGTCCATGGTTTCGGCCAGACCGCCGAACTTGCCGACGTCGAAATACACCCAGCGCGCGGGGTCGTCGTAGGTCTTGCGTGACACCAGCAGCACCTCGCTCTGGATCACCCCCGCCTCGGCGGCGATGCACCGGCCCGGCTCGATGATCATATCCGGCAAGTCATTGCCGAAGTGCCGGGTCATGGCCCGCATGATGGCATTGGCGAAATCATCCACCGGCCGCGGATCGCCGCCCCGGTACCGGGCCGGGAATCCGCCGCCGAGATTGATCATCTTGAGCTCGAGCCCGGCCTCGCGCAGGTCGGAAAACACCATGGCCGCGCGGCCGATGGCCAGTTCCCAGCGCGTCGGATCCAATTGTTGCGAGCCCACATGAAACGAAATGCCATGGGGGTCGAGGCCGAGATCGGCGGCGCTCAGCATGAGATCGCGCGCCATGTCCAGATCGCAGCCGAACTTGCGCGACAGCGGCCACTGGGCGCCGCCGTTGGACACCAGGATCCGGCAATAGACCTTCGATCCGGGCGCCTCGGCCGCCAGCTTGCGCAACTCGTCGGCGCTGTCGAACGCGTAGAGGCGAACCCCCAGGTCATGGGCGCGGGCGATGTCGCGTTGCCGTTTCACCGTATTGCCGTAAGAGATCCGCGCGGGATCGGCGCCGGCGGCGAGGCAGTCGTCCACTTCCGAGACGCTGGCCGCGTCGAAGCACGATCCAAGCTCCACGAGCGCGCGCAGAACCGGCTCGGCCGGATTGGCCTTCACGGCATAGTAGATGTCCGCCACCGGCAACCGGGCGCGCAGAACTTGGTAATTGGCCTCGATCGCGTCGAGGTCGACAACGAGAAACGGCGTATCGAGACGCCGCTCGGTCAAGAATTTTTGAATTTTCGGAGTCATCCCACTTTCTCTTCACGCAGTCGTCGGTCTTCATATGCTCGTCGCCCGCCAACGGAGAGTCCGAGCGTTCGCAAGGCATAACGCGGCGTAACGTGCTTACGCCGCGAGCAGACTGCTGTGGGGATTGATCCTGCCGAGCAGGCTCATGTACGTTCTGCGCAAACCGCCGGTGTTTTCGGTAACCGCGAGCATCCTTCCGTCCCCCAAAACCGCCGGCTCCAACAGTCGGCGTATCCGAGCAGTCGGCCGGTTCCAAGAGAAACATCCGCGCGCCGTGAATGGCGATCCGCACATTCCGCGAACGGGACAACGAGCGTGGGAGCAGGGTTATACGCGATACCGGCCCCGGCCTTAAAGAACAATTTTCGTTCCGTCCATTTTCCTGGTTCGAGGCTCGAACACGGCGGCCCGCCGTTCGCGGGCATCGGCGGCGGGCGGTCTCCGACGCATCCGATGAAAGCGTTGACTTCACTCCACGGCATACTTTAGAATAATTTAAAACATTACTTTAGTATTAAGTTATATATGTATTTTTCTCATAAACAACACGGAGAATAACATGAGCGACAAGGGAAAACTGACAACGAACGCGGGTGCGCCCGTGCCAGGATAACCAGAATGCGGCAACCGCGGGCCCGCGCGGCCCCCAGTTGCTGCAAGACGTCTGGTTTTTGGAAAAGCTCGCCCATTTCGACCGCGAGGTCATCCCCGAGCGGCGCATGCACGCCAAGGGCTCCGGCGCCTATGGCGCGTTCACCGTGACCCATGACATTACGAAATACACGCGGGCGAAAATCTTCTCCGAAATCGGCAAGACGACCGAGCTGTTCGCCCGCTTCACCACCGTCGCCGGTGAACGCGGAGCCGCCGACGCCGAACGCGATATCCGCGGTTTCGCCGTCAAGTTCTACACCGAGGAAGGCAACTGGGACATGGTCGGCAACAATACGCCGGTGTTCTTCCTGCGCGACCCGCTCAAGTTCCCCGACCTCAACCACGCCGTCAAGCGCGACCCGCGCACCAACATGCGCAGCGCCAAGAACAACTGGGACTTCTGGACCTCGCTGCCCGAGGCCCTGCACCAAGTCACCATCGTCATGAGCGATCGCGGCATTCCGGCGACCTACCGCCACATGCACGGCTTCGGCAGCCACACCTTCAGCTTCATCAACGCGAACAATGAACGGTATTGGGTTAAATTCCATTTCAAGTCGCAACAAGGCATCAAGAACCTGACCGACGCGGAAGCCGAAGCGATCATCGGCAAGGATCGCGAGAGCCATCAGCGCGACCTTTACGACAGCATCGAAAAGGGCGACTTTCCGAAGTGGACGCTGAAGGTACAGGTCATGCCCGAGGCCGATGCCGCGAAGGTCCCCTATAATCCCTTCGATTTGACCAAGATCTGGCCCCACGCCGACTATCCGTTGATCGAGGTCGGGGTGATGGAACTGAACCGCAATCCGGAGAACTTCTTCGCCGAGGTGGAGCAATCCGCATTCAATCCGGCCACCGTGCCGCCCGGTATCGGCTTCTCGCCGGACAAGATGCTCCAGGGGCGCCTGTTCTCCTACGGCGACGCGCAGCGCTACCGGCTCGGCGTCAACCATCACCTGATCCCGGTGAACGCCCCGCGCTGCCCGGCGCACAGTTACCACCGTGACGGCGCCATGCGGGTGGACGGCAATCATGGCGGTACGATCGGCTACGAGCCGAACAGCTACGGCGAGTGGCGGGAGCAACCGGAACACCGCGAGCTCCCCTGAGTCTGGAAGGCGCCGCCGATCACTGGAACCATCGCGAGGACACCGATTACTATTCCCAGCCGGGCATGCTGTTCCGCCTGATGAGTCCCGAGCAGCGGCACCACCTGTTCAACAACACCGCCGGAGCCATCGGTGAAGCTCCGAGGGATATCCAAATCCGTCATATCGGCAACTGCCTCAAGGCCGATCCGGCCTACGGCAAAGGTGTCGCCGACGCCCTGGGCATTCCATTGAGCGATGTAACCGAATAGGCGACGCGGCCCGTGATCCGACACCGGCGCCGTTCCGCGCGGCGCCGGTTGTTGCCCCCTTCTCCGTCGCTACAGCTTCGTTCGCTCTCGTTCCCCCGGCACGGGACCCTCCATCGGGCGTGTGAACGCCGGCTGTATGGGTGCCGCAAGCCAGATCCGGACGGCTGGACTTGAGGCCGAACCGGGAGCTAAATAAACGCGTTAAGGTCGGGCTGAGTTTGGGGGATTTTTGACGTGGCCGATGTTTTTCTCAGTTACGCGCGCGAGGACAAGGAGACGGCCCATCGCCTTGCGGACGCCATGGAAGCGCGTGGTTTCGAGGTGTGGTGGGACGCCGAGATCCCGCCCGGCGAGACCTGGGACCGGATGATCGAGCGGGAACTGTCGGCGGCCCGCTGCGCGGTGGTGCTGTGGTCGAAGACGTCCGTTGGCAAGACTTGGGTGCGGACGGAAGCCACCGAGGCGCAGAAACGCAGCGTCCTAATCCCCGCCCTGATCGACGCCGTGGAGCAGCCCATTGCGTTTCGATTGACGCAGACCGTCTCCTTGGTGGGATGGCGGGGCCAAGACGACCATAGAGGCTTCCGGCAATTGCTGAGCGCCGTCGAGCGGCTGGTTCGAAATCCGGCCATTGCGCCCGAGGCCGCCCTCCGGGACGCAAAGGACGAGCCGCGTCCGGCCCCACGACGCAAGGTCGAGTTTTCCGCCGACAACCCCGTCCCCCCGCCGCCCCAAGCGAAACGCCGGCGTTGGCCTCTGCTGGCGGGGCTGGGCGGCGCCGCGGTTGCCGCGATTATCGGGTTCCTGGCGAATTGGCCAACGTTCAGGCCATCAAGGCCGCCGAGCGAGGCAAGTAGGCGCATTCATCCCCCTCGCCCGTTGGCGATCATACGCAGCACCGTCCACGGCCACGCCGCCAACTCGCGCAGCCAGTAGTATATCCAGCCCCACCACCCTAGATCCTCGCGCGTCCCCGGCGCGGCGCTTCCCCCGGCCTGGATGCCAAGCCAGCGGAAGATCGTCACCGTGCGCGCCAGGTGAAAGTCGTCGGTGACGATCAGGGCCCGCGACCAGCCCCGGCACCGCATGATGGCGGAACACGCCCATCCGCTGTCGAGGGTGTCGGCGGCCGAATCCTCGACGACGATGGCGTCTTCGCCGACCCCCTCCTCCAGCGCGATGCCGCGCATGACCACGGCTTCCGCCGGCGGGTGCGCGCCGACACCGCCGGTAACCATGAGCACCGGCGCCTCCCCCTCCAGCACCAGCTTGGCGCCGTGCCGGGTGCGCCGGAGGAGTGTCGGGCTTGGCTTTCCGCCCGCCCACACGGCGGCGCCGAGGACGATCACCGCGTCGAATTTCGGACCTTTGTTCACTGTTCAAATCCAGAATGTGAGCACGAGGGGGAGTACGACAAGGTCAACGCCGTGGATATTATACCAACGGCCATTAATAACGACCCATTGTGACGACCTATCGAGGTTTCCGGCAAGGAGCGTGGCGCGCGGTGATGCGGGAGCATCATAAGCGCCGCGCGACGCTGTCCGGAAGCCTCGATAGGCCGCCCGAAGGGTCGTGTTTCGCGCTTCCTCGGGGCCCAAGTTTGGAATATGGGGGAACCGCTTGACGATGGGTCCCCATCGCCGTCGCGGTCCCTCCTGCCGAGGAAGCGTGAAACACGATCACAATGAGTTGTTATTAACGGCCGTTGGTATTAGACCTAAATTAGCGGCGGCTCCCGTCCTAAAGCGCGGGCCGCCACCCCCGCCCCGAATCCACCCGGCGAGCGACGAGGACGGGTCGGCATGGGGTCGATTTTATGAAAGCTTCTTTTTGACTCGGACTCTCAGATTTAACACCATTCCTTGGAAACTGTTAAATCGACGAAAGGGGAATATCCACGCCCTGATATCATTCACAGGCAAATCAACAGCGACACAGCCGGTCGGACGTCAACAGGGTCAGACGTCAACAGCGTCAGATTCGATTGAAAATCATGATTATAGTCGATCAAGTGAGTTTGACTCCTTCGTTACGCCAGGTGAAAGTCGTCGGTGACAATCAGGGCCCGCGACCAGCCCCGGGACCGCATGATGGCGGCGCACGCCCATCCGCTTTCGAGGGTGTCGGCCGCCGTGTCCTCGATGACGATGGCGTTTTCGGCCACCCCCTCCTCCATGGCGATGTCGCGCATGACCAGGGCTTCGGCGGGCGGGTGGACGCCCACGCCGCCGGTGACCATGAGCGCCGGCGCCGCGCCCGCCAGCGTCAGCTTGGCCCCGTGCCGGGCGCGCCGAACGAGCGTCGGGCTTGGCTTCCCGCCCGCCCACACGGCGGCGCCGAGGACGATCACCGCGTCGAATTTCGGACCTTTGTTCACGGTTCAAATCCAGACCCCCGCCCTGAATCAACCCGGCGAGCGGCGAGGACGGGTCGCCGTGGAGCTTGATGTTATGATCAACAGCGACACGGCCGGTCGGGCGTTGCCGACAAAAAAGGCAGATGCGTGTTGCCTAATACTATTGTCCATAGGGTTAAATTCGGTTCGTCGCCTCTATTCCCTGGTCAGCATCATAGTCCGCTTTCAGAGATGCTCCGGGCATCCCCGAAACTGACTTAAAACGGAGAAAAGTAGCCATGAGCGGTCGTGTCGCGGGCGACTTCCGATGGCTCGCAAATCTCGCATATAAAGTGGAAACGAGTGGCAGCCGGAGCGAGTAGAACGCCTGGTTACAATTCATCCCTAAAATTACGCGAGAGAACGTGTACGTGGTAAGCATTAATACCGCCGTGTACCCAACACAGAAGGAAAAATGGCAAGATATACGCTTTGCGAGACATAATTCGCAAAATTTCGTCTTCTGGCTGAAATACCACTATTAGTGAAAATATCAGCATGCTCGTCAATATGAATACTTCAAAGGCTGGTGCGTTCCCCCAACCGCTTCGCGAATACCTTTCGCGGTCCAATACGTTCATGCCGTAATAAGACGTGGGAAAAAGCATCGACAACATCGTGGCAACGATGACCACTTTAAAACTTGGGAAAGCTCTCATGCGTTCCCAGAACATTTCCCAGAACCTTTCTTCGAAGAACGTCAGCAACCCCCAGAGATCAAAAAGCATTCCCAGCAGAACACATACCGCCACCGCTACAAGACCGCCAATGAATAGACACGCCGCGCGTACGACAAAATGCATGTGATGAAACCTAACGCCTGGGCGATCAGCGACGACCGAAGGCCGTCCGCTGCATCGGTTTATTAGACAGGCTTGCTCTTCGCACGAAGGCTACTCCTATGCGTGTGAACAAGGAACAACGAGATACTACCCGCCGCGTGAACAGCAAGAGTCGCGACGGATCGATCTGTGATGCGAACGCCCCCATGAAGGCCGTGCCGGTCGCCGCCTCGGTTGCTGAGTGCGGCTAGCCCGTCAATAGCCTGCGCAAGCCCGTTCAGCATCTGATGCACCGGCTGGGACAGGCCAGATGATGCCTGGATCTGAAGCACCCGGCTCGTCTGTTTGTATAGCCGCGCGATATCGCCCGAAGCGTCTGCCGTTTCGCCACGTTCCGAGAGAATGGACTTGCACGTTGTCTCCAAGAGCGCCCGCGCAGCGGCGATCGCTGAAGATGGCGAGGACTTAAGCCGCGACGCTGCAGTGAACCACTGATCGCGGACACCGTGGACACTTAGGGCCGACAGGTCAACGCCAAGCGGCGACACGCCATCAGCAGCCACCAGGGCGCGCAAGAATTCCAGCCTTTTCACAGGGCTTGGGAGTTGGCCCGTCGCGGGAGGAGGATCGTCGCATAGGTCGTAGAGAAACTGGCGCTGAGTTTCCGGGGTCATCGCCCCGACAAAGTGAACGAAGTATTCGTTCTTTGTTGGAGGCCGACTTGGATCCACGGACGGCACGTCAATCTGGTATTGGATAAACAGCTTTTCCAGCTCCCGCCGGGCGTAGCCGCTGCGGCCATAGCAAAACTGAGCTGCGAATTGCCGTATCAGAGATATTGGAACAGGTTGCATCGCTCATAGACCGGACATTGTACCGCGGGCGAACCTTGAATTCGTACATGGATATGCACTATGGTCATAGTGACGTCGCTAAGGGGCGATGGGGTCGCGTCTAGTATTCTAGCAAAAAGATTAAAGCAGGTCGGCTTGCCCTCAATCGCGACGCTCTTCTGACCACGTCGATGTCGCGGGTCACGACCCGACATTCGCCACGTGGCGAATGCGGTCCGACAGGTAGGGATGGCCGCGCACCTTGTCGTGAAACCGGGCATCGGCGGTGATGACCGGATACTGTTCCTGGATCGCCAGCGCCAGATAAAAACAATCATAGACAGGATGGTCGAGATCCATGGCCAGCCGGCCGGCGGCGGCGGCGAGTTGGCGCAGGAAGCAAGGGGGTCAGATTCGTGTGAAAATCAAATGACTTCTGACCCCCTTGCTTTCCATAGCCGGTCACGGGCCGGTGTCGCGGTCACGGTCGGCGCGGATCAGATCGGCGCTGTCGACGGTTGAACGGAGACGGCTCCGCAGCGCCTTCGCGCTGCTCGCAAAGCTTTCCTCTCCATCCAGCAAGGCCTGGCGCGGGATGTCCCGGTGTTCGGCCTCGGCGGACCGGCCGTGATCGGCGGCTCTCCGTTTCAGGGCGCGGACAACCTGCTCGTTGACATTCCGGACCGTAAGCTGGGGCATTCCGTCACCTCAAAAAAACGCAGGCAAAGTTTTGCCGTCATTGCCTTCAAATATGCTGTCTCCCGGTCCCATGGGCAACCGGGAAGGAACAAAGCCCTTGACGCACCGCCTGCCAGGATTTATGTTCCTTCTTTGTTCTACTTAGAGCGGTGGAAAGGATCTGTTCGGTTACGGCACCTTTCCGATGGTATGTCGGACCAGACAACAGGGATGTCGTTTTCTTATGTATACTTTTGTTATGGCAATATCTTAATACATATCAATGCATTATGCGGAATTCATGTATACTTTTGTATACCTGCCGGAAAATGCCTTTCTAGAAAAATCAAGAGCTTAGCCTGAGAAGAGGTAACAGGGGCAAAACACCGGGCGGTCAGGCGGGGGAGGCTCTCGCTCGGACGAGATCGGGGAGGGGCGGGATTTCCGGGGCGTCGGGCGCGTGGAGGCGGTCGCCGAGGTAGGTCCAGAACGATATCCCGAGTTTCCGGCAGGTTTTCATCAGGCCGAGGAAGGCGTCGCGGCAGTCGCGGCCGACGTCGGAACGGGTTCCGGCGGAGATCTTGCGCCGCGTGACCTGGCAGCGGATGTCGTTTTCGGAGCCGTTGGTGTGCAGCGGGATCTCGGGCCGGTCTAGAACGGCAAGCAACTCTTGCTTGTTGGCGTGCAACCGGCGCAGCAGCCGATCGAGGGTGACAAAGCCGGTGCGGGTGGTGAACAGGGCGTCGAAACGTCGCGCGAGGTCCGCCTTGCGCCGGGCCGACGGCCGCTTCCGGTAGGCCTTGAGGTCGGCGTAGAGCCGCCAGACGCGGGCGCGGATGCGCGTCACGGCCCGGCGCTGGCGGTCGTTGAAGGTGTCCAGCTTGTGGATCAGGCGCTCGGCGTGCACCCAGCAGAGCGCGTGGCGGCCGACGTTGAACTGGCCGGCGTCGTCGCTGAGGATGACGGCGTCGCCCAGCAAGCCGTGGTCGACGATGCTGCCCCACAGCGCCCCCTCGGTGGCGACGCGGACCGGGTCCGGGGCGACCTTGAGGCCGGTGAGGCCGAGGCGTTCGAGATGGGCGGTCCACGCCGCCGCGTCCGCGAAGCGCTTGCCGTCGTCCGCCGCCAGCCGGGCGATCAGCGGACCCGCCAGGCCCCCCGCGCGCATGAAGGCCAGCGCGGCGTCGTTGACCACGTAGTCGCCGTGTCCGGCGCGCAGCAGTTCGAGAAAGTTCCGCCGGCTCTTGGAGCCGGTGGTGGCGAACCAGGTGAAGTGGTCGTTGCCGATCTGGGTGCAGGTTCCGTTCGTCGCCTTGTGACGGGCCCCCGTGTCGTCGGCGCTGATCCACGCCGCCGTCTCCAGCCCGGCCCGCAGAACCGCGCGCGCCTCGTCGACAAAGGGCTCTTGGCCATCGATGAGCAGGCGCCCCAACTGCCGCTCCGAGAGACTCACCCCGAGGTCGCGAAGGTGCGCGAGCAGCCCCGGACCCGTCATCCGCCCCTGGTGGTAGAGCGCCAGCACGGTGCGCCGCAACTCCGCGCCCACATGGCCGCGCACCCCGCACGGCAGCGGCGCCACGATCGTCTCTCCGCTCGGCGTTTTCCAGCGTTCCCGGCGATAGCGGATCGCGATCGGCCGGACCACCAGGTCCTGAACCACCGTCGTCTCGTAGCCCTTGAACCGCGAGCCCGGCGGCGCGTCGATCCTGATCACCCGTTCCTCGGTGACGAGCACCCGCTTGGCCCCGCGCCCACGGCGCTTTATGGTCTTGCCATCCTTTGGCTTACCATCCGTCGCCGCCTCCATCCCACTCGGACGGATCTTCGGCCGACCCTTCAGACCCTTGAGGCGGGCAATCTCGTCGCGCAGCGCCGCGGTCTCCGCGCGCAAAGCCGAAATCTCTTCGAGAAGCCGCAAAACCAGCTTCTTGAGTTCGTCAACCCTCAGATCGTCAACATCCGGTATCGAGGCGGCCATGGCGACAGTGAATCACATCCGACCGCGCGGCCAAACCAAGATCCCGCATGACCGATCACTTCGAGGCCGACATGTGACTTCTCGGACTCACCACAATGCCCGGGATTCTGCCCCTGTTACGAGAAGAGGACTACTTTTATATACTTTTGTATACCCTTCACAGTTGGCGCCAACGGGTATTGTTTCGGATCAACGGTTTAAGCGCCACGGATGCGGAACGACGGTATACAAAACGGCCCCGAAGGTCGACAAAAGGTATACAGTTTTTGCCGGCGGACGCAGTTGGAAGCGCCGCCTCCCCTCCGCTAAATCAGGCCGGCGAGCGGCGACGAGGGGTCGGCGTAGAGTTTCTTGGGCATGCGGCCGGCGAGATAGGCGAGACGCCCGGATTCCACCGCCAGCTTCATGGCCTTGGCCATGCGGATCGGGTCCTTGGCCTCGGCGATGGCGGTGTTCATGAGCACGCCGTCGCAACCCAATTCCATGGCCACCGCCGCGTCCGACGCGGTGCCGACGCCGGCGTCCACCAGCACCGGCACCGACGACTGCTCGACGATCAGGCGGATGTGCACCGGGTTCTGGACGCCGAGGCCGGAACCGATGGGCGCGGCCAGCGGCATGATGGCGTGGCAGCCCATGTCCTCGAGCCGCTTGGCGAGGATGGGATCGTCGCTGCAGTAGACCATGACCTTGAAATCTTCCTTGATCAGGATCTCGGCCGCATCCAGGGTCTCGGTCATGTTGGGATAGAGGGTCTTCCGGTCGCCCAGCACCTCCAGCTTGACCAAGTCCCAGCCGCCGGCCTCGCGGGCCAATCGTAACGTACGCACGGCGTCCATCGCCGTGAAACAGCCCGCCGTATTGGGCAGGTAGGTGTAGCGCTTGGGGTCCACGTAATCCACCAGCATGGGCTGGCTGGGATCGGTGACATTGACGCGGCGGACGGCGACGGTGACGATTTCGGCGCCGGAGGCCTCGATGGCCCGGGCGGTCTCCTCGAAGTCCTTGTACTTGCCGGTTCCCACCAGCAGCCGGGAGCGGAACCGGCGGCCGGCGACCGCCAGGGCGTCGTCGTCCGCCTCGGTTCCGGCGGCGGCGGATTGAGGCGCATCCGGCGCGCCCCCGCCGATGAAATGGACGATCTCGATTTGATCCCCGTCCGCCAGACCGATGTCGGCGTAGCCGGACCGGGGCACGATCTCGAGGTTCCGTTCCACCGCCACCTTGCGCGAATCCAAACCGATGTGGTCGATCAACTGTTCCACCGTCATCGGCGGTTGGAGGGTCTTGTTCTCGCCATTCAAGGTAATGTGCATGGGTCCCGGCTCTGCGTGTCTTTCGATGAGGGTGCGTATTCGATGAGGGTGCGTAACGGCTAACATAATCCAAACGCTGTGTTACACAAGGCCGCCTCCGTGCTATAAGCGACCGCTTCCGAAGCCACGCGCGGTTTGCCGATGCCATCCAAGAATTCTCATCCTCAACGGACCGAACCTGAACCTCCTGGGCACCCGCGAGCCGGAGATCTATGGCGCCGAGACCCTCGCCGACATCGAGGCCGCCTGCGTCCGCCGCGGCGCGGCCCTGGACCTCGGCGTGGACTTCCGCCAGAGCAACGCCGAAGGGCAGCTCGTGGATTGGATACAGCAAGCGCGGGACGGCTACGCGGCGCTGATCATCAACGCCGGGGCCTACACCCACACGTCGGTGGCGATTCTCGACGCGCTGCTGGCGCTTGACATGCCCGTGTACGAGGTGCACCTGTCCAACATCTTCCGGCGCGAGCGGTTCCGTCACACGTCGTTCATTTCGCGGGCGGCGGCGGGGGTGATTTGCGGCTGCGGCGGTTTCGGCTATGAGATGGCCATGGAGGCCGCGGCGCGACGACTGAACGGATAGCGAATCAATGACCGAACCGAGAAGAAAACCCAAGGTGGACGCCGAGGCCGTTCGCGCGCTGGCCGATCTGTTGCACGAAACCGGCCTGACCGAAATCGAGTACGGCCACGGCGACTGGCGCCTGCGCGTGGCCAAGACGCCCGCCCCGGCGCCTAGTTACGCCGTTCCGGCGGCGGCCGGCCCCACGGACGCGGCGGCCGGCGCGGCCGGCGGCGATCCCGATCTCGATCATCCGGGTCTGATCGCCTCGCCGATGGTGGGCGTCGTCTATACGTCGGCGGAGCCCGGCACGCCCGAATTCGTCAAGATCGGCGACACCGTCGCCACCGGCGACACGCTGCTGTTGATCGAGGCGATGAAGGTCTTCAACCCCATCAAGGCTCAGCACCCGGGAACGGTAACCCGCATCTTCGTCACCAGCGGAATGCCGGTGGAATACGGCGAACCCTTGATCATCGTCGAGTAAGGGGTGAACGCGGTGGAGCACCCCCCCGGCTTTCATAAGGTTCTGATCGCCAACCGCGGCGAAATCGCTCTCCGCATCCTGCGGGCCTGCCGGGAGATGGGCGTCCGATCCGTGGCGGTGCATTCCACCGCCGACGCCGACGCCATGCATGTGCGGCTGGCCGACGAATCCATCTGTATCGGTCCGCCGCAGGCCTCGGAGAGCTACCTCAACGCCGCCGCCATCCTCACCGCCGCCACCATCAGCAACGCCGACGCCATCCATCCCGGCTACGGGTTTCTATCGGAAAACGCCGACTTCGCGGCCATGGTCGAGGAGCATGGGATCACCTTCATCGGCCCGTCGCCCGATCACATCCGGCTGATGGGCGACAAGGTCGCCGCCATCAAGTTCTGCAAGGACGCGGGCATTCCCGTGGTGCCGGGGTCCGGCGGTCCGGTGGAGAACGAGGAGCAGGCGCGGCCCATCGCCGAGGACATCGGCTATCCGGTGCTGGTCAAGGCAACCGCCGGCGGCGGCGGGCGTGGCATGAAGGTCGTCGATAGCCCCGACGGCCTGTCGCGGGCGTTGTCGGCGGCGCGAACGGAAGCCCTCGCCGCGTTCGGCAACGGCGAGGTCTATCTGGAAAAGTACTTGGCGCGGCCCCGCCATATCGAGGTTCAAGTTCTGGCCGATCTGCACGGCACCGTCGTGCATCTCGGCGAACGCGATTGCTCGATGCAACGGCGTCATCAGAAGGTGGTGGAGGAAGCCCCCTCGCCCGCGCTGGACGATCGGCAGCGGGAATTCATCGGCCGGTTGGCCGCCGACGCCACGGCGCGACTGGGGTATCGCAGCGTCGGAACCTTCGAGTTCCTATTCGAGGACGGGGAATTCTATTTTATCGAGATGAACACTCGCCTGCAGGTGGAGCACCCGGTGACCGAAACCGTTTGTGGTCTCGACCTCGTGCGCGAAATGATCCGCTTGGCCGCGGGCGCGCCGCTCGGCTACAATCAGGACGACATTCGCCTGTCCGGCCACGCCATCGAATGCCGGATCAACGCCGAAAACCCCGAAACGTTTGCCCCATCGCCGGGCCGTGTGAGGGACTATCACGCGCCCGGCGGACTAGGCGTGCGGATCGATTCCGCGCTCTATACCGGATATACCGTCCCGAGCTACTACGACAGCATGGTGGCGAAACTGATCGTCGGCGGCACCACCCGCGAGGCGTGCCTGATGCGGTTGCGACGGGCGCTCCGTGAATTCGTCATCGACGGTATTGAAACCACCATTCCGCTTCACCAACGTTTACTCGAGGCTCCGGAGTTCAGCGATGGCAATTACGACGTCCACTGGCTCGAACGATTTGTCGAAGGGTGAGGGAGGGTTAGATTAGGCCATCGGTTCCGCGACACAGGCTTACGCCGGAACTGGTTATCCAGGGGTACACCCTCGGCGTGTTCCCCATGGCCCGGCATCGGGACGCTCCGGATGTCCAGTGGGTGTCGCCGATGATTTGGGGGATCCTTCCCCTCGAGACCTTCCATGTGCCGAGCCGCCTCAAAAAAACCATCCGCGGAAAACCCTATGACATTTGCGTGGACACCGACTTCGAAGGGGTGATTCAGGCGTGCGCCCGCCCCCGGGAGAACCGCTCGGATACATGGATCAACAACCAGATTATCCGCGTCTTCTGTCAACTGCATAAACTCGGCTACGCCCACAGCGTGGAGGCCTGGCGCGGCGGTGAGCTGGTGGGCGGACTGTATGGCATGGCCCTAGGCGGGGTGTTCTTTGGAGAAAGCATGTTTTCCTATGCGCCCAACGCCAGCAAAATCGCCCTGGTTCATCTGGTCGCGCTGCTCAATTTGGGCAACTTCGCTCTGCTCGACACCCAGTTCGTCACCGACCATCTTCGCCAATTCGGCGCGAAAGAAATTTCGGGAGCGCTGTACCTCCGCAGGCTCCACGACGCCCTGGGCCAGCGGTCGGCCTTCTATTGCGACGTTTCGGAGGACGAGCTGAACTCGTCGGTCGAAGCGGTGCTGACGCAATCCAGCACCCAGACATCGTAGACCGGGTGATCCATGGCCGAGAGCGCCGGGCTGGACGCGAACATCCAGCCGTGGAAGAGATCGACCCTGGCGCTACCTTCCTTACCTTCGGTAATTTCCAGAAAGGCGGCGGATTCCGGGGGTTCCTCGGGCGGCCGCTTGTCGCAGGTCCGAGCGGTGATTTCCAAGGCGCCGAATCGGATCGGCTCTCCCACCGGAGCGTTCAATGTGGTGACCCGCCCCGTGACCTTGTCGAGCCCGCGAAGGACCGCGACCGGATACGGATCGGCCAACGCCGGCCCCGGTACGAGGGCGAAAATCAGCAACGAAATCATCAAGGATGGAAACCAGCGACGCGTCATGTTGGGGTACTTACCATTTCTGGCGCGAAGCACCACCCTGTTTGGGTCCGTCCGGCGAACTTTCATGACCGTCACGCCGGTTTGCGGGCGGCGAAGCGCAAGCGAACGTAGTCGGCGATCCACTCGCCTCCGGCCGTCAGCAACTTTGGCCGCAGAGCCTCGCGAACCTCGGCGATGAGCGCCGGCCTTTCCGCCACCGGCTGTTCATTCAAAAAACTCCCGGCGAAAGTCTCGAGCCAGCCTTCGATGCCGCCGGGCAACGCCGTCG
The DNA here is from genome assembly GCA_963771545.1 of uncultured Alphaproteobacteria bacterium. Taxonomy (GTDB): domain Bacteria; phylum Pseudomonadota; class Alphaproteobacteria; order Rhodospirillales; family Defluviicoccaceae; genus CAKZLS01. The sequence continues at coordinate 768,189 of CAVYTX010000002.1, read as the reverse complement.
GCCGGGGAATGAGGCGCAGCTCCGCCACTTCGAATCCCTCGGCATCCAGGAGAGTTCGAAAAGCGCCCGGCGACGGGAAGGTCCACGGATCGGCGCGGAATCCGTCCACGCCGCGGCGCGCCAGCGCCTCATGGAGAGCCTGGACAATGGCCGCGACATTGCCCTCGCCGCCCATCTCGCCCACGAACCGGCCACCGGGTTTAAGCGCGCGCCTCACACCCGCGATCACCGACCCTAGATCGCTCATCCAATGAAGCGCCGCGTTGCTGAACACGGCGTCGAACGCGTCAACGAACGTCAACGCCGTGCCGCCCATCACCCGGGCGTCAAGGCCGCGGGCGCGGGCCGCCCCCACCATTTCGACACTGGAATCGATGCCGATCACGCGGGCGCCGGCGGCGACCAGCGCCTCGGTGAGGGCGCCGTCACCGCATCCGAGATCGAGGATTCGTTCATCCGGCCTCGGGGCCAGAAGCTCGACGACCGCCTGCCCGGCGTCCGCGACGAACCGGGCGTTTCGGGCGTAACATTCGGGATCCCAGCACTGAGCGGCGGTCACCGACGCCTACGATTTCGGACCGGGTTTGCTGGTGGCCAGGAAAATGATTTCGCCCACCTGGTCCTCGAGGGTGCGAAACGCCCGGGTCTCCGCGACGGCGCCGCCGGGCTCGATCATTTCCGAGGAGGTTCCGGGAGCCAGGCGGACATACTTGCCCCCGAGCGGACTGGCACTGGAAACGGAGGCCACGGTGTCCACGGGCAGCTTAATCTCGTTACTCACGGTCATTGCCGCCACCGCGTCGAAAGTCTTGGGATCCAAGCTGAGGCTGGTCACCGTGCCCACCTTGACGCCACTGATGCGTACGTCGCTGCCGTTGGACAGGCCGCCAAGATTGAGAAACGATGCGGTAACCTCGTACCCCGGTTTGGCCCGGACCTCGGCCGTGGAGTACGCGAAGTAGACGAACAGGCCCGCGACCATCAACACCACGGCGCCCAACACGGTCTCAACGGCGTTCCTGCGCATCACTTGTCTCCTGTTTCGCTGTCTTCGGCCGTCCCGTCTCCGGCCCTTTCGCTTTCCGCCCCGGCGTCATTTCGCCGCGCCTTGCCCTCGGCGATGATCAGATCGAGAAGGTCGCTGACGACCACGGCGTCCTGGGTGAAGGTAATGGTGTCGCCATCCTTGAGAAAGTCGTCGGAGCCGCCAGGTTCGAGGGTCACGAATTTAGAACCGAACAATCCATCGGTATGAATCGCCGCCGACGTGTCGGTGGGCAGGGCGACGCCGCGCCGAAGCAGCATGGTCACGCGTGCCCGATAGTTGGAGGTGAGCGCCACCCGCTCCACGGTGCCGATGGGAATACCGCTCAGTTGAACGTCGGTGCCGACGTCTAGGCCATCGATGCGGTTGAACGTGGCGAAGACGGTATACTCGGTGAGACCGGCCTTCGCCCGTTGATGTTGGCCGCTGTAGAAAACGCCCAGAACCGCCAACAGGACGAGGATGGCCACGCCGCCGGATACCACTTCCTTAATTTCCCGCGATCTCACGAAAGAACTCCCTGACCGCCCGCGTCGCCACCGATTGCGGGGAGGCGCGATCTCCGATCACTCCGGCGTCCACGCCTCATAGTCGCCCGTCGCCGGAGCCCGCTTGCCGCCGCTCAGGTCGTGACCTTCCGGCCGGTAGGCATAGCGTGTCCCGGAGAGATTGGGCAGATGCTCGCGCTGCCAAGGACGCCGTGTCGCCGCCTCCTCGGTGAGCGGCTCGTCGCTCATGTGATGCAGCCACGCGTGCCATTCCGGCGGCACCTTGGTCGCCTCGGTCTTGCCCTTGAACACCACCCAGCGCCGCTCGCGTCCGTAACGCGCCAGGCGCTGATTGCGATAGTACCGGTTTCCGAACACGTCGGTCCCCACGCGCTCACCGAACAACCACGTCATCAATGTGGTACCAACGTGCATCGTCACCCGATCCTTTATCTAAACATCTCTTAACAGCCGCCAAACTCGCCGAAAACCATGGAGCCGTTCAGGCGGGCGCACTATGGCACTGGATGGCGCCGTCGTCCAGAGGCCGGCACCGGAAACCAATCAAGGAGCTCGGTGACGAGAATGCCCACCCGACATGGCACTCGCGAACAATCCTCCCCCGCATTCGAAAGCGTGAGCGCCCAGCGCCGGCCGATACCTTGAGCCCAATCCACCGTGTCGCGCAGATTCGCTTCCAAATGAATGATTGGTCCCTGGCCGCCGCGATAGGCCCGTTCAGGATGGTTCCCCTGAAAGATTACGTACAGCATAGTGGAACGTGGGCAGAAATAGAAAGGGACGCAACGGCCCACCAGCAAATCGGGATGGCAAGTCAATGTAAGCTCATTGAGGCGTCGCTGCTTGATGTTGTTCATACCGATGGTTGTGCCCGGCGGACTGCGTCTCACGATCTCCGCATCGCACCAAAGGCCCTTTTCGGCAATGATCGACGGAAGCCGATCAACACGGACAATGTGATAAATTTTTGGCTCGGCGGGTAATAGGCATAACAGATCATCCGCCCCCGCCAATGGTTCTCTGCTGAATAGGGCGGCAACCCAGATGATGGTGCGCTTGCCCCAAGCTAGTCTCGCTACTGAGCGTTAGCAGTTCTTGTTTCCGTATTCCGGTACCACGGCGTCAGCCAATCCAAAGCAAGCGATCGGTCAGCTGCCACTATCTCTAGGAGTTTAGATCAAACCTCAAGGTTAAAAACTCGCCGGCCCTACATGAAGTTCATCAGGCTCAACCCTCTCAGTGTGGCGATGGCCTTGAAGGACGCCTCCAGGGCCTGGGACTGGTCGAGGAGTTCGGTTACGGCGGTGTGCATGTCGACGTTTTCCACGTCGCTGATGCGCGCCTCCAGGGTGGCCATGAGGTCCTTGTGGCGGAGGTTGGACTCCTGGATCAGGTCGCGGTTGAAACCCAGTTTGCGCTGGACGTCCTCCATGTTGCCGCGCGCCTCGGTGCCGAACGGCGGGGCGCCGGCCACCACCCGGTTGAGCGAACTGTTGAGCAGGTACATGGCCTCGTCGATGCGCTGCGCGTTCTGATCGAGCCCGCCCTCGGTGCCGAACGCACCCTGGGCGATGAGGCCCATGGCGCGGATGGCCTTCTCGAACGCCGGGTCGATGGCGTTGATGTCGAAATTAATGGACCGCGCGTCGTCCACGTCGTGCGACCGAGCCAGGGTGTCGCCACGATACCAGGACGGCGCCGACAGCGTCGACGTGGCCGGCGCCGGGGTTTCGTCGGTAAGCTGGTGGGCCTGGATGGTGATCGTGGAGCCGTCGTTGGACAGAACGGTGTAACGGCCGTCGTTGCTTGGCGAACCGGCGACGGTGAACACGCCGCCCACCGGGACATCGGCGAGCGATCCGGCGGTGACGGCGGTGACGGTCTGGGCGGCGGCGTCGAAATTCAAACCACCCGTGGCGGCGGCGTCGAACACCACCGCCTCGGGCTCGGCCGGGATGGAGAGCTTGGCCACGGGGGCGGCCTCGCTGGCGGCGAATCGTTCCATGTTGAGGGTCAAGGTGGTGCCGTCGTTGGCGGTGACCACGAACACGCCGTCGTTGGCGCCGGTGCCGCCCACGGTCAGCGCCGTGCCCACCGGAACGTTGACGACCGAACCGCCGTTGGCGGCGGTGATGGTCCCGGTGGCGCGGTCGAAGGTGAGATCGCCGGTCTCACTATGGGCGAGGTCCGCGCCGGCGAGATGGGCGGCGCGGTCGGTGGGATAATTGACCGCCGCGCCGTCGAACCGCGCCTGGAAATCCGCGAGCGTGGTGAGGCCGAAGTCAACCGGCTCGGTGGTGGCGCGCCCGCCCGCGAACAGATAGCGGCCGTCGACCTTGGTGTTCAGGAAGCCCTCCAGGCTTTTTAGGGCGTCGAACGCCGTCTCCTGGATCAGACCCACCTGAACTTCGTCGTCGGTGTCGGTCATGCCGAAGTCGAGGACGGCGGCGCGGAAATCGTTGATGGTCTTGCGCATGGCCTCGGCGGCGGTGTCGGCGGTGGTGAGCTGGAGATCCACCATCTCGTTGTTGCGCACGAAGTGATTGAGCGCGGTGTGCAGGGTCTCCATGCCCACCAGCCGGCGGGTGTCGGCGGCGATGCCGGCGTAGTCCTGGGACTTCTTCTCGCTCGCCACCTGCAACTGCAACTCCTCCAGCCGGCCTTGGGTGCGGTTGAGGTAGCTGACCAGATGGGTATTGGTGGCGGAATTGGCGGTGCGGATCATGGCTTGTTATCCTGGTTGGCCCCTAGATGATGCCTTCGAGGTCTTCGAACATGCTTTGAACGGCGGAGAAGACCCGGGCGGCGGCGGCGTAAGCCTGCTCGTAAAGCATCAGGTCGGCCATCTCCTCGTCGAGGTTGACGCCGCTGAACGAATTGGACTTGTGCTGGAGGCTCTCCACCAGCGACCCTTGCACGGCGGCGCGGTCGGCGTTGGTTTTGGCTTGGACGCCGTTCTCGCCGATGATGCCGGTCGCGTACTGGCCGAGGGTTACGCCGACCGCGTCGAGACCGCCGGCCGCGTCGAAGGCGGTGGCGGTGTCGAACACGCCGGCCAGCGCCCTCACCGCCGCGTCGTCGCCCTCGCTGAGGAAATGGCGGCCGGAGACTCCCGCGTTGGCGTCCCACTGCACCGCTCCCCTGGACACCAGCCCAGGCTTGGCGGCGATGTCGCTCCGGACCGCCAGCGACCCGGAGACGCCGAGGTCGGCCGCGTGCAGGCCGAGATTGGTGAGCAGGTTGTCGCCGCCGGGGATGTCCTGGGTGAGGGTGAAACCGGACCCGTCGTCGGAACCGATGCGCAGCCGCGCGCCGGCGCCGTCGGGAACGACGCTGGCGGTGACCCCGAAGGCGGCGGCGTTGATGGAATCCGCGATGTCGGCGAGGCTGTCGCCGGCGCTGATGGCGACCGCCGGTCCCATGGCGCCGGACGCGTCGCGGAAGGTCAGGGTGGCGGCGTTGGCGATGAAGTTGGGTTTGACGACGTTGGATTCGAAGAGATGGCCGGTCCCGTCGTCCACATAGAAATCGTTCAGCCCGAAGAAATTCGAGAACCCCTCGACGGTCTGGTCGGCGCCGCCGTCGTTGTCCGCGTCGAACTGGATGACCGCGTCCTTGGCGGGGCTGCCGGGGGCGGTGGCGCTCTGGTCGCGGATGGCGAGCGCGCGGTCTGCGCCGATGACCGAGATCCGGAGATGACCGTCGACCAGCGACGCCGAGCCGTCGCCGCCGAGCCAAGTGTCGATGGCGTTGGTCACGTTCTGGACGGTGTCGCCGGCGCCGCCGATGAGAGCGCGGACGGTGGTGGAGCGGATTTCGTTGCCGTTGCGGTCGAACAGCGCCAGCGTGGTATCGTCCGTACCCGCGAAGGTCACGGTCTGGGCGGCGGGTTCGGTGAACGCCCGGGTGCCGGTCATCTCGGTCATGCCGGGAAAAGGCACGCCCCGGTTATGAACCTGGTTGACCGCGTCGCGCAATTCCGCGCCGAGCTCGTCGATCTGGCTTTGCAGGTTGGGCAGGATGGTATCCCGCATTTGGACCAGCCCATACAGCTCGCCGGAGCGCAACGTGTTGGTGATGTCGTTCTCGGGGATCGCCGCGCCCACATAAATGCCGTTGAGGTCGCCCTCGGCGTGAGTGGCGCCGGCGTCCAGGAACGACGCCGTCACATGACTGACGGGAGTCGCGTGGTTGTCGGCCAGCTTCTGTCCGTCGGCGGTGAGCACCACCACCTCGCCGCCGCCGCCGGTGTAGGTGCGGATGTCCATGAACCCCGACAGCCGCTCAAGGGCCAGGTCCCGCTGGTCGCGGAGATCGTTGGTCTCCAGACCCACCCTGCCGTTGCGGCCGATGTCGTTGTTCAGCTGGGCGATGTTGTTTAGCAATCCGTTGATTTCGTCCACGGCCTGGCCGATGCGCTGATCGGCCTCGAGGCGCAGATCCTGGATGGATCCGCTCATCCGGTTGAACTTGATCGCCGTTTCCTGGCCCCACCGCACCACCTCGCGTTGCGCCAGGGCGTCCTGCGGGTTGACCGCGAGCGACCGCGTGGCCCCGGAAAACTCCGCGAGGATATGGCTAAGCGAGGAATTGTCCTCGGGCCGGCCGAACAGATCCTGAAGCCTTGAGAAATACGAGCCCTGGACGTCCATGGCATGCAGAGCGCCCATTTCCTCGCGTATGTTGCGCCGCAGGCCTTCGTCGACGTTTCGGGCGATCCGGGAGAGCTCCACGCCGGCGCCGACCCCGGCCACCGTTCGCGATTCGAACTGCGGGTCCTGGCGGGAGTACCCCTCGGTGTTAGCGTTGGAGACATTGTTGGCGACCACGTTGAGCGCGGCCTGATTGGTCAACAGGCCGCTGCGCGCGGTTTCGAGAGCGAGGGTCAGAGTGCCGGACATTGTCGATTTGTCTCCTGAGCGCCGCTAAAGCGTGTGGTTGACGGAAAGCGCCATCGGCGCGCCGGCCCCGGACGCACGCCCCCGGTCGATGGCGCCATTGCGCGCGTACACTCCCGGCCCCGGCGTCATCGCCTTGAGGGCGTCGGTCACCGTTTCGGCGATCCGGCGATTGACCTCCACCGCCACCCGCAAGCGGCGATGGTTCTCGGCGGCGAGCGCCGGGATCGCGCGGGCGAGCGTGCCGATCCGCTGTTTGAGGGCGCCAGTGTTGCCTGCTACAACCCCACCATTCGAGGCAATGGCTTTCATGTGCGCCTCGTAGATCCGGGTCGCGGCGAGCTTTTCCTTCACCAGGTCCGGGAGATCGTCGCGCCGGCGCTCGCGCAGCGCTTCGTTCTCGCGCACCAGCGCGGCGGTCAGGCGTTCCATGGCGCCCGCCAGTTCGGCCGCCGTCACGGGCTTGTGCGGTGTTTCATTCATGGCGCCGGGGCTCCCCCCTTTTCCTGCATTCTCAACATTTCGCGAACCACCGAGTTCGGCTAGACCGACGCCGCCGTTCCTGGCGAGCGCCTTGCCGTATTCCTCTACCTGCATGGAGCGCCACATGTCCTCGCCGGGACCGCCGTCGAACGGTTCGGCCGGCGATACACCGGCGAACATGGGCTGCAGCGCCTGCGCCAGATAGAACGCCTCGAATTCCTCCGCGGTCTTCCTGATCTGGTCGATGTTCATGCCGGCACGCGCGGCCGGCGGTTTGGCGGCGCCGGCGGAGAGCGCCGCCTGGGCCTGCGTCATCATGATTTTATCCATCGTTACATCACCTCGATATCGGCCTGCAGGGCGCCGGCCGCCTTGATGGCCTGCAGGATACTGATCATGTCGCGGGGACCGACCCCGAGCGCGTTGAGGCTGTTCACCAGGTCCTGGAGAGTCACCCCCGTCGTCAGGACCGCCATCCGGTTCTGGGCGTCATCGTCCACCGAGATGTCGGAGCGCGGCACCGTCACCGTGCTCCCGCCCCTCGAAAACGCGTTGGGCTGAGAGACCTCCGGCGTCTCGGTGATCCGGATGGTGAGATTGCCCTGGGCGATGGCGACGGTGCTGACCCGCACGTCCTGGCCCATGACGATGATCCCGGAGCGTTCGTCGATCACCACGCGGGCGATCTGATCGGGCGTGATCAACAGCTGTTCGATGTCGGTGAGCAGATTGACCACGTTGCGGTCGTACCTCGCCGGCACCGCTAGGTGGACGGTGGACGGATCGCTGGACTTGGCCGCCGGTTCGTCGAGAAATTTGTTGATGGCCTGGGCGATGCGGCGCGCCGTGGTGAAATCGGGACTGCGCAGGCTGAGCTTGATGGTGTCCATGTTGGCCAGCTCGAAGCCCACCTCGCGTTCGACGATGGCCCCGTTGGCGATGCGCGCGGTGGTGGGAACGCCGCGGGTGACGCTCGATGCCTCCGCCGTGGCGGTAAAGCCGGCGACTTCCACCTGCCCCTGAGCCACGGCGTAGACCTCGCCGTCGGCGCCCATCAGCGGCGTCACCAGAAGCGTGCCGCCCTCCAGATCGCTGGCGTCGCCGAGCGCGCTCACGGTCACGTCGATGCGGTTGCCCTGGCGCGCGAACGCGGGAAGCTGGGCGGTGATCATCACCGCCGCCACGTTCTTGGACTGCAGCCCGTCCTCGGTGGGCTTCACCCCCATGCGATTAAGCATGGATTTCAGGCTCTGCTTGGTAAAGCCGCCGTCCTTCAAGGTGTCGCCCGAGCCGTTGAGGCCCACCACCAGCCCGTACCCCACGAGCTGGTTTTCGCGCACTCCCTCGAACTCGACGATGTCCTTGATCCGCGAGGCCCCGAAGGCCGGATCCGCCGCCAGGACGGCGAGAACCAGGGCGAGAAGCCCCACTGCCAGCCATTGTGCGGTCCTCTGGGCGTCGGCAACGTGAATCATCGCTTGTTTTCCTGTCGCGCATGGACAAACTCGACCTTCGTCTTGCGAAGATCGTGCCAACACACTCGGCGGAAAAACGCCTAATTTTCAATGTGTTGAAGCGGGGATCGGCGCCACGTCGCGTTCGCGCCGGGAAAACCATGTCGCTCTCGGCAGTTTTTGCCGGGCAAAGAATTGGCATGAGAAAAAGGCGGCGAGCCAATCGATTTGGCCCGCCGCCGGGGTCGGGGTAGAGAGGAGGTGGTCGAGATTTACGCTTTCAGGCCGGCCCGCTCGAACAGGGGAATGAGCGACGGGTGAACCTTGGGCGACTGCTCCACGATGAACGCCAGCAATGACTTTTCGTTGTCGTGAATGATCCCGTCCTCGCCGATTCGAGTCATCAGCCACGCCGCCTCGGCCCCGTCGATGGCCTCGCGCCGGCAGGCCTCGGCCCGCTCGCGGCTCTGGCGCTCGGCGTCCTCGCGCGTCGCCCGGGTCCCGAAGATATCGGCGGCGGTCCAGGTTTCGGCCAAGTTGCCTCCGACGATGGCGCCACCCATGTCGCCCAATAGCCGGCCGACGCCGCGGCGATCGTTAAGCCACGCCTCGCGCCGCTCGGCCTCGCGCACCCCCGGCAGCCTCGGCGCGCCGCGCGGAAACATCACATGGCTGGCCACGGCCTTGACGAACAGCTCGCGCCAGGTGTCGGCGTTGTCCCTGGCGACGGTGGCGTTGTTGAGATCGAACAGCAGGTCGGCCTCGCGCCTGGTGATTGTATGGGCCCCGCCCCCGCCGCCGGCATAGATAAGCTTGCGGATGATCTCCACGTCGGCGCGGTCGATGACCCCGCCCCGCCGGCGTTTTGGTCCGAACAGGGTTCCGCCGCCGCTCAGCACCGTCTCCTTCACGGCGCTCAGCGCCAGCAACAGCACGTCCTCGGGAACCTCGCGGGCCCAATGGACGATGTTGACCAGCAGCTCCATTTCGGTGGGACCGTCGATGCGGCCGTCGCGGGTGATCTGCTCGATCAGGAATTGAGCGGCGCCGTCGCCGAGGTACCCCCGGGGCTTTTGCCGCCAGACGAAATATTCGGTGAGCGAATCCACGAAGAAGTCGTTCCAGGCGGGATCCTTGAACGTGCAAGCGTCGTTGAGGTCGAACAGTTGTTCAGCCTCGGCGCGGTCGACGACGCCATCGCCGAACACCTCCCAGCGAAGTTTGAGAACCTGGGCGGCGGTAATGGTTCCCCCCTCGGCCGCCGACATGAACAGGTCGCCGGCCGGCTGCGGACGGCTCGCGGAAACAGTCATAATGGTTGGGTCTCCGATGTGGTTACGAAACTGGATCGGCGGCGTGCGGAAGTCTGGATAGGTTCATGCTGGATCGGAACCGCCGGAACTGGTCTCTGTTGCAACGCGCCGGGCGCGCAGGAAGCGGCGCCCTCCTGAAGACGCGACTGTGCCCTATTTTGTGATCGATTGCAACTAATACGTGCAAGCGTCAAAGTTTCTGATTCGTCTGTGCGTACACGCGGCGGATCGACACACAAGGTTCATGAAGGGTGCGGGATTCAGTAAAGAAGCAGAATCGGAAACCGGGGAGCGTGAGCATTTTCCCTTTGCGATCCAAAGGGTGCAAATGGATGGCATATTCTTGTTCCTTATTGATCGTAACTACACTTGTAGGTATACTGTATAATGCCGTTTGAGTGGGATGAGGAAAAGCGGGAGCGCAACCTGTCGATAACAAACTGAATTGTCCGCAATAGGTACCATATGAATTGACCGCTTCTGTTGTGGTTGTGGGGCCTGTGGGGTTGTGGGCAACGCGTGAGCGTTATCCATCAAATCCACGGGCCTGGCGACGTCGAAGCGTTTCACGCCGCTTTTTGGTTGGTATCGTCGATGGGGTCTCCCGTGGTTGAGTAGCGGGCCAAGCGTCTCGGGCCGTGGAACACGGCAAGGGTGCCGTCGGGGTATTCATGGACCCGGACCCTGGTCTTGACGTAGTGCTGACGGTGCCGGTCGGCGGGGATCTGCAAGATCCGGTTGTGATAGCGAACGGTGTTGTCGTTGCCGACGACCCGGTCCTCATGGACGCACAGGATGTCTTCGAGAACGCCGGCACAGGGGACAAACGCCGATCCCGTGTCCTCCGGCGAGCGCGCGAAGCGGGCGTTGTGCTGCGAGAGATAGACGTCGCGCAGGAACGTGTTCGCCGCGTCCATGGTGGTGATCCCGGCGAGCCGCAGCTCGCCCGGCAGGCGGCCTTGCAGGGTTCCAAACATGCGCTCGGACCGGCCGCGCGCCTCTGGCGAATAGGCCGGGATCAACTCGATGCCGAGCTGGGCGAGGGCCCGGCCGACCTGCGTCGGATTGTCCTTGTCGACCTTGCCGCCGGCCTCCGGCGTATGCCAGTAGTGCGACGCCCGGTCGGCATAAAGGGCGCAGAACAAGCCGCGCTCGGCGATGACCTCGGCGAGCCCGCGGAAACTCGACATCGTTCCCTCCTCGTCCACGAAGAACGCCGAGTAGATCTCGGACGTGGCGTCGTCCATGGTGACGATCAGATCCCAGACCTGGCCCGCGACCCACTCATGGGACGAGCCGTCCTGGTGCAGCATCATGCCGACCATCGGACGCCGCGGCCGCTTGCGCCGGTGCGCCCCGCGCCGCGGCGCCGGGCTTGTCCGGCCATGGGCCTGCAAGGTGAGCCGGAGCCAATTGTAGCTGCGCGTGAAACCATGCTCCGACATCAGCTTGTCGTGGAAGTGCTTCGCCGTGAAATCAAAGTATCGCGTGTCGAACAGCGCCAACACCTCCGCCACCTCGTCCACACCGGCGCGGCGCGCCGACACCTTACCCAGGCGGCGGTCGTAAAGACCGTCCGCACCCTCCGCCTCGAAACGTTCCCGCCAGCGCCGGAATGCTCGCTCGGACATTCCCAGAACCTCAGCCGCTTCCGCCACGCTCAAAACACCGCAACGCGTCCTGTCGTAAACCTCCTCGAATTTCATCAAACGTAGTCCCTGTAACCGCTTCGTCCGCTTCATCACCGCTCCCCATCCTTTGGAGCCGTTCTAAAACCGGACAGATCATTTGTTACCTACGCCGGACATATCTCGTGTTAGCGACACCTTGACAAACTCGGTGTCGATTTTCTCGACGCAGTGAAGATTTTCATAAATCCCACACTGGAGGGTCGGGACGACCGGGAAGACTATGGCGAAGAGAGGTGGATCGCCCTAGGCGTTTATGCCGACCGTCACTTCGTGGTTGTTTACACTTGGCGAAATGGAGATCGCCGTGTTATTTCGGCGTGGAAAGCAGGACGGGATGACCAAGGATCGTACGACAAGATCATCCATGGATGAGGTCATGGCGCGGACGGGCAAAACCCGGCCCGATGCACCGGAAGGCCCCAGCCTTGGCCCGGATTTCTGGCGAACTGCCCGGATCGTCCAGCCCGAGGGACCCAAGCAGCAGCTAACCTTGCGGCTTGATCCCGATATCGTGCGTTTTTTCAAGAAACAGGGGAAAGGCTACCAAACCCGGATCAACGCCGTGCTGCGATCCTTTGTGAACGCACAAAGGGCGGGGCCGCACTCAGACAGGACGAACAAACCTTAGGCGTTTTAGCGATTTGGCTGACGGCAAACGGAACAGGTCGATACGCGACACGATTGATGACGAAAACCGCCGCCCTATTTCGCAATCAATTGCAACTATAGAGGGTTCTAGTATAGAAATTTTCGCGGCCGCCCGCACTATTCCAAAATCATTACGTGTTTTAGTGGACAGCCTGTACGGCTATGCCGTACGATTAATCGATGAAGATCCGGAGTACGCGGCATCGAGGCTTGAAACGGCTGATCGAGGAAAATGATGAACGCGAAATCGGCCGTGATCTTGTGAGCCGAATACGGCGCGTTCTCACGGCTTTGTTGAGTGCGGAAGACATGAGAAAGCTGGAGGGCCCGCCCGGTTGGCATCTCCACCAACTTTCCGGCGACCGGGCCGGAACATGGAGCATTTCGGTTTTGGGGAACTGGCGGATCACGTTCACCGTGGAAAGCGGTGAAATTCGCGATCTGGATTTGGAGGACTATCACTGATGAGCGAAGAGATTACCAAGGTCGGTATGAAGCCTTGCCATCCTGGCGAGTTCATCCGCGCCGAAATTTTGGACGAGTTGCACTTGTCGGTTTCCCGCGCCGCCGAAATCCTTGATGTCCGCCGCGCGACACTGTCCGATCTGCTCAACGAAAAAGCCTCCCTGTCGCCGGAAATGGCGCTCCGAATCGAAAAGGCTTTCGGCGTGTCCATGGATACGCTGCTCCGTATGCAGGGCATGGCACGACAGCCACACCGTCCGGCAGCGGGAAGCGGAAATCAACGTTAAGAGATACGAGCCAGCATGACGATCACCGACTGGATAACGGTCATCGGCCCAGAATGCGTCGCCTATCAGACGCCTCACGAGGTCTTCATGGACGCCAAGCGCGGTGCACCTCCAACTTAAATCCGCCAGCGGTATCCTCGATCAAACTAACCTGACCCCATTGATCTAAAGCGCAGTGGTCTGCTCCCGAGATTTAATGCCTTGTGCGGCACCCGCAGCGCTCCCCAGGTCGCCGAGATCATCTGATAGGGAGAAATCCAGCGTATTTCTCATATCGCATGTTATCACAAAAAAATTTGTACATTCTAGCGCTTAAGATTTAACATAAAAGAAATCCGGTGAAAATTTTATTCTCCGGTACGGCTTTTACAGGGTGCGCCATGAAATTCTTATGTTATTTTTTTGTATTACTCCTTTTGTTCCCAGCAAATGCAAACGCGCAGGAATACCCTACAACTGGTCTTTTGTATGGAACTAAGGAAACTGACAGTATCGTTCATTTCTGCAAGCAATTGAATGATGGAACGTTGGAATGTCAGCTAACACAAACAAGAGTAAGCAAGAAAGCAAAAAAGCTTTCATACGACGAAATTAGGGCAAAGGCGGAAAAAGAATTTGATGACGCCAAGAAAGACATATCCGATGACAAGACATGCGGTAGCTTCAGCCTATTAGTAAAAGCTTTAGAAGGTGAAATCAGTATTGAAGAAGCGGCTGAAGAAGGTATAAAAAGCGGTGAAATAACTGATAAACAGGCCTTCATCAAAGGAATGGAGTATTTTTCTGATAGGCAAAAAAAAAGCTAATTTGAACTCAATGAAAAAGCTTATTGGTTTTTGTGAAAACCCTACTTTGGATAACTATATTGAGATTATTTCCGCCAGCAATGAACGTGATGCCAGCACTTGCAAAGTTGGACCTAACACATATGAGCAAAGGTTCAAATATGTGCAAGATTATTCCTGTGGGGCAGGGGCTTGGGTTGTAATAAGTGAACCAACTGGACCATGCGGCATAATAAACCTTTCACGCTTTGAAAAAGATATTTCAGAATTTAAAAGAAGTGGCATTACATTTTAGAATTACATAGCGAAGAAAGCGATTACAAATCCTAAAGGCGAAGTGATGGGGCCAGAATTTTCATGTTCTGATTTAGACGAAGAAGATTATCCGTACACATGGAAATCAAAACAACATTATTTGGGGTGCGAAATAATCTAATTTTCGCCATTTTGAACAAGCAAGCTTCACCTCTCTTCTGAGAACGTAGAGGCGACCTTAAATTTTCATGTCACCTAGACCGAAGTTTTCATTGGCCAAAACCATAAGTAATTGATCTGACTCACGTTTTGAAAATGAGCCAGTTTCGCTACTGGACACATACATCGACGATGTCGTCGTCAACTGCCGGTATATGAATTCATAGCTACCGCGTCGTCAAGCCGGAAAAATTCATAGGTGCAGTGTGTCCAGTACTGGACACAAAATGAGAGCATTTGCCGCCATTTTTCTGATTTAAATCAATGAGATGATGTATTCGTCAAGTGAAAACTTCGGCCTAGATCGCGCTTTGGGGTGAATCTATATCTTGTGTTTGTTCTGCAAAGTGGCGCGGCCCATTTTCCAGAACATTGTAGTGATAATCTCCATTATAAATATTTTTTTTTAATCATTCTCAACTAATCGGAAAGCTACCAATTGCGCGCCGTTCGCAAATCCGCATTCTGACTTTTAAAACCCCAGTATTCGCACCTGTCAAAATTCGACCTGGCCTCCAAATTTTACTTGCCGCCTGATCCAGCTTTCCTCATCCGTTCTACCAGCGCCAGATCGCGCTTGAGCTGTGACACCGTCCCTCTCAATTCCCTCTCGGTCAACCCGTCAAGCGTCCGGTAATGGACTTTGTCCCGTAACCCAAGTGTGCACAGTGGCCTGCCAGCTTCGGCGCGGGTGTACGCCGTCGGATGTTCATCAACCGTCATGGTTCGATCCCTTCTCGGGCGGCAAGGCAGGCCGCCCGGGTGCGTCCTTTCCAGCCAGCTCATGAGGAGAACGAGAATCAAGCTCCAAAAATCCTGTCCATTCGCTTCGGCCGTTCTGGATTTTTCTTGCGCCTCGTCACGAGCCGGTCCCCAGCCCTTGTCCTTGACCAGCTCGCGGACGAACGCCTCAAGGTCCGCAATCTTTCCCACGTTATCTTCGTCCATGGCCACCTTCCCGCTTCTGCTCCCGCATTGCCCGTAGCTGCCCCATTCGGGTTGTTTGTGAACCGGTTCACAGACATCCGCGTAAAACGCTCATAAGATGTCAGTCGTGGTTGGACCGAAATATGACGACAAGCACTAACAGGAAAATAAGCCGTGGCCGCCCAAATGCGAAACATTGTTTCTCCGGAACAAGACCGATTCGCAAGATTGTTTACCGGCTTGCCGGAGCCTTCGCGGGGTTTTCCCAGCGATCGCAGTTACTTACACGCGATCATTGACCGAATCTCGTGGCGGACGAACATGTTGAACCCTAACCCAAGCGCGTTTTCCCCTGACAGGGAGTAAGCACGATGAGAAATGCGGCTAGCACCCAAGCGATCTCCGATCTGGCGACCGTGAGCCGTGTTGTCCATGGGCATAATTGGCGCGATCTTTCGGAGTGGGTCGCCACCATCGAAGGTCTTGCCGACCTGACCGACGAGCAAATCGAAGACGTCGTCGCCCATCCCGCCGTTTCGTAAGATTCGAGCGGCTTCCGGCGAGCCGTGCACGACCCGTCCCAGCGAGCCGCGCAATTCCAGCCATAACGTAAGTGCAGCCGAGCGAAATCCCGGACCGTTCATACATGCGCCTCATGGTCAAGCACCGGTTCTGGATTGCTTCACTCCGTTCGCAATGACGGCTCGGTTGGCGGCGATGCCGCGCCTGACGGTCATTGCGAGGAGCGCAGCGACGCGGCAATCCAGCAAATCCGATGAACCAAGCACCGGTTCCGGATTGCTTCACTCCGTTCGCAATGACGATTCGTGGGCGGGGACCTGCCCGTTCTATCGGAGTTACCGCTTGAGTTGGACCGCTGTTTGCAGCATTTCGTCGACGGTCTTGAACACCGTCGCCGACGAGCTGTAGGCCCGCTGGGTCATGATCATGCGGGTGAACTCGTCGGCCAGCTCCACGTTGGAACGTTCCAGCGCGCCCGGACTGATCGCGCCCAGACCGCCCTCCCCGGCGACGCCGACGCTCAGCGCCCCCGAGTCCTCGCTGAGCGTAAAAACGTTGCCGCTAAGCATCCGGAGGCCGTCGGGATTGGGAACATTGCCGATGCCGAGGCGGTAGAGGGGCTGTACTTGGCCGTTCGAAAACGTTCCGTGGATGACGCCGCCGGTGTCGAACTCCACCGACTTCAGCTCGCCCGGCGGAAAGCCGTTGCGGTCGTAATCGAGCTCCATCAGCGGCCCCGCGAACTGGGTGAACTGGCTGATGTCGAGGACAAAATTACTTGCGCTGCCGCCGGCGTGGGCGATGCCGACGGTGTACTGTGGCACGCTGGCCAGCGCCCCGAGGACATCGAAGGTGAGCGGCGACGGCGGCGCGACGTTGACCACGTCGCCGGGCTCGCCGTTCATGGTCAGATCCCAGGTGTTGGGAGCGGATTTGGCGAAGTGCAGCTCCAGCGACCGGGGATCTCCGAAGGAGTCGAAGATATCGATGGCGTAGCCGTCCATCCCGCCGACCGCGAGGTCGGCCGGCAAGTTAAGACTAAGGTCCGCCTGGGTGGTGGGTTGGCCGTCCAAGGGAAAGGCATGGGGATCGAGACGGATGGAGGTTAGACCGCCGGCGTCGGTGGGAAAGGTGCCGTCGGGATTGGCCCGCCATCCCTGCACGAAGTAGCCGTTGCCGTCCACCAGGTAGGTTTCGTTGGTGGTGAAGGTAGCGCCGTTTGTGTCGGTGACGGTGATCGCCGGGCCGACGCCGGTGCCGAAACCCCCGTCGCGGCCATAGAGCTCGGTGCCGCCGCCTCCGATGTCGGTGTTGTAGATGAAGAACCCCCGGCCATTGAGCGCCAGGTCCATGTCGCCGCCGGTGCTGGCGATCTGGCCCTGCTCGCTGATGCGCGCGTAATTCTTGGTCCGGACTCCGCCCATGTCGGAATGGATGCTCCCCGAGGGCGCCGGATCTCCGCCAGTGAGGCTCGACCATGTGCGGCTCACCAGCGTTTCGAAATTGACGTCCGTTCGCTTGTAGCCGTTGGTGGCAACATTGGCGACATTGACGCCGATGGCTTCCAGGGCCCGGGACTGACTATTCATCCCCGAGGCGCTCGCTGTAAACGCACCGTTCACACTCATGGCAGGCTCCGACATTTGCCAAACTTCGGACGGATACACGCCGTCCCCGCCCTCAAGTTCAGCAAAACTCGGGCCAACGTCGAATATCGGCTAAGATGTTGAAAACACGAGCCTTGGCAAATACGGCTGCTGGGCACGGGTTGCCGGATTGCGCCCTTCCAGATCCCTGCCCCGGCACTATTTACCGGGTGTCGAACACGAACGCCTGGGCCGGGTCCGCCTTCAGCGACACCGCCGTGCCCGGATCCGGCAGATACACGCCCGGAACCAGCACCGCCAGCGGTTTCTCGATACCCTCGACGATGACCCGCAGGTGGCTGGAACGGCCAAGCAACCGCGCCGACGTCACCGTGGCCGGCGCCCCCGCGCCCGGCGGTGCCACGGTCAAGCCCTCCGGGCGGATCAACAGTGGAGCCCGGGCGCCATCGGCGAGCGCGTGGGCATCGAACGCGCCGACGGGGGTCCGCAGATGGCCGCCGGCGACGACGCCGCCGATCCGGTTCAGCGGCCCGAACAGCTCGGCCACGGAGGCGTTCAGCGGGTGCAGGTAAATCTCCGCCGGGGCCCCGTGCTGGAGGATCTCGCCCTCTTCCATGATCAACAGGCGGTCGGACATGAACATGGCCTCCTCGGGATCGTGGGAGACGATCAGGGTGGCGATGCCAGCCTCGCGAAGGAGTTCCAAGGTCTGTTCGCGCACCTGGGCGCGGCGGGTGACGTCGAGCCCGGAAAACGGCTCGTCCAGCAGCAGGACGTCGGGCTCCGGCGCCAGCGCCCGCAACAGCGCGCATCGCTGCTGCTGGCCGCCCGACAGGGTATGGGGGAAGGTCCGGGCAAACTCCGCGAGCCCCATGCGCTCCAGCGCCTTTCGGACCCAACGGCGCCGCCCCACCGACAGATTGGAGATGCCGAAGGCGATGTTCTCGAACACGGTGAGATGCGGGAACAGCGCGTAGTCCTGAAACATCAGCCCCACCCGGCGGCGTTCCGGCGCCAGGTGCCAGCCTTTCGCGCCGTCGGCCACCACCCGGTCGCCGATGGTGACCCGGCCACGCTGAACCACCTCGAGCCCGGCGGCCAGGCGCAGCAACGTCGTCTTGCCGCACCCCGAAGGTCCGAGCAGACAGGCCACCTCGCCCGGCGTGACGGTCAGCGAGACGCCGCGCACCACGTCGACGGCAGCGTAGGCATGGGACACATCGTCGAGCCGGACACCGCTCAACCCCCCGGTCATCTCTTATCCTTAAATCCGGAGGCTTCCATTCCGGGGCGCGAGCGGCGGATGGTCATGCTGAGCGCAATCACCGGGAGAATGCCGGCGGCGACGATGGCGAGCGCTCCGGCCGCGCACTCTTCCAGCAGCTCCGACGACGCGAACTGGTGGACGTAGGTGGCCAGCGTGTCGAAATTGAAGGGCCGGAGCAGGACGGTCATGGGCAGTTCCTTCATGCCGTCGACGAACACCAGAATCGCCGCCGTGAGGATGCTGCCCTTCATCATCGGCAGGTGCACGGCCCATAAAGTGCGGCCCGGCCCCCGTCCCAGGGTTCGGGCGGCGCCGTCCATGCCGGTGGTGATCTTGCCCAGCCCGACCTCGACAGCGCCGAGCGACAACGCCAGGAACCGGGCCACATAGGCGAACACCAGCGCGAACAGGGTGCCGCTGAGCAGCAGCCCGGTGGAGACGCCGAAGGTCCCGCGCATGAACCCATCCACCGTATTGTCGAACGCCGCCAAGGGGATCAGCACGCCCACCGCCAGCACCGCGCCGGGCACCGCGTAGCCGACGCCGGCGACGCGGACCGCCCATCGCAGCGCCACGCCCCCGCCCAGCCGGACACCGTATGCGAGGAACAGGCCGAAAGCCACGGCCACCAGCGCGGCGGCCACCGAGAGCGTCAGGCTGTTCAGCGCATAATCGACAAAATCGCCGCCGGCGGTGACCGGGGGGCCGCCGAGCGCGTAGGCCAGGAGGACCGCGCCCGGCGCCACGAAGCCGAACACCACCGGAAAGAGACAGGCGAAAAAGGCCAGGGCCCGGCGCGGACCGGTGAGACGGTAGCTCGGGAGCGCCCGGTAGCGGGTGGTGGTGTGGTGGTAGCGCTGTCCCCGCCGCGCCAGCCGCTCCATGGCGATGAGAACCAGCACCACGGTCAGCATGACCACCGCCAGTTGCGCCGCTCCGGAAGAGCTGCCCATGTTGAGCCAGACGTCGTAGATGCCGGCGGTGAAGGTGGGAACGGCGAAGTAGTCCACCGTGCCGAAATCGTTGAGGGTCTCCATCAGCACCAGCGATACCCCGACGACGATGGCCGGCCTCGCCAGTGGCAGCGCCACGTCGAGGAAACTCTGCCACGGGCCCCGGCCAAGGGTGCGGCTCACCTCCAGCACGCACACCGACTGTTCCAGGAACGCCGCCCGCGACAGGAGGTAGACGTAGGGATACAACACCAGGGTCATCATCGAGATGGCGCCGCCGAGGGACCGGATCTCCGGAAACCAATAGTCCCGGGGGCTATTCCAGCCGAACAACGCGCGCATCGTGCCCTGTACCGGGCCGGCGTATTCCAGCAGATCGGTGTAGACATAGGCGATCACGTACGCCGGCATGGCCATGGGCAGCAGCAGCGCCCATTCGAATACTTTGCCGCCCGGAAACCGGCACATGGTGGTCAGCCACGCGGTTCCGACCCCGATAAAAACGGTGCCGAGACCGACGCCGAGCATCAGGGCGAACGTCGTTCGAACATAGAGCGGCAGAACCGTCGTGAGGAGATGGCCCCAGATGTCCTCGCTCGGACCGGCGGCCAGGACAACCACGGCCAACAGCGGCACGATGACCACCCCGGCGATGAGCAAGGCGCCGATCGTCCAACCGCTGGCGCCGAAACGCCGGAAGACGCTTCGGTGCGGCGCCCCCTGCGTTCCGGCGGTCACGGTCCCCATGGTCTCTGTCTCGCTTTCCGAATGAGAAAGAAGCAACCGGCGCCCGACCGGCGCCGGCCGTTTTGTCGTGGTGAATGACGCCGGTTTAAGAATTAGGCGTCCGGTCCCTGGTCGTAACCGACCCGGTCTACCATCCTGGATGCCGCCGCCCGATGTTTGGCGACCCCGGACAGGCCGATGGAATCGGCCTTGAACGGGCCCCACGAGGCGACCAGCGGATTGAGCGCGACACCCTCCTTGACGGGGTATTCGAAATTCTGCTCCGCGTACAGCTTCTGGGCCTGGTCCTCGCTCAGGAACTCCAACAGCTTGACGGCGTTGTCGCGGTTGTTGGCGCTCTTGGTCATGGCCGCGCCCGAGATATTCACGTGCGCCCCCCTGTCCTTCTGGTTGGGGAACACGATACGAACGGCGTCCGCCCAGTTCTTCTGCTCCGGCTCCTCTTCGTTGGTCGCCATCGCGCCCACGTAATAGGTATTGGCGACCGCCACGTCGCAGACGCCCTCATAGACGGCCTTGGCCTGGGCGCGATCATTGCCTTGGGGCTTGCGCGCGAGGTTGGCTTTCACACCGCGCAGCCATTCCTCGGCCTTGTCCTCGCCGGCATGGGCGATCACCGATGCGATCAGCGAAACCATGTAGACCTGCTTGCCCGAGCGTGTGCAGACGCGGCCCTTGAGCTTCGGATCGGCCAGATCCTCATAGGTGGTCACCGCGCCCGGATCGACGCGATCCTTGCTCGCGAGGAGGACGCGGGCGCGCATAGTCAAACCGTACCACAGGCCGTCCGGATCGCGGTATCGGGCGGGGATGTTGCGCTCCAGAACGTCCGACGACACCGGCTGCAAAACTCCGGCCTCCACCATATCGTTTAGGTTTCCCACGTCGGCGGTCAGCACCAGGTCGGCGGGGCTGTTGTCGCCTTCCGCCTTGAGCCGTTCCAGCATTCCCTTCTGCGCGTACACCACATTGACCCCAATCCCGGTCTGTTCGGTAAACGCATCGAGGATAGGCTGGATCAAAAACGGCTGACGGTACGAATACAGATTGACCTCGCTGCTTTCCGCCGCCCAGGCATGGTTTGTTCCGCCCCCCAGAAATAGCATCGTTAACGCAATCGCCAAGATTGTCTTCGGCACGATTCTCAACTCCCATTCAGGCTTGCAACGAATGTAATTACAAATGCGTCTCATTCGCAACAATGGTAGGCCAGCGAAACGATCGTTTCAACAAAAACT
This sequence comes from uncultured Alphaproteobacteria bacterium, assembly GCA_963771545.1. GTDB lineage: Bacteria > Pseudomonadota > Alphaproteobacteria > Rhodospirillales > Defluviicoccaceae > CAKZLS01. The sequence goes on along the minus strand of CAVYTX010000002.1, from coordinate 746,876 downwards.
GTATGGCCAAGGCTCACACTGCTGGCGTTTAACGTGCTCTTAACCGGCGCCGACGCAGGATGCCACCGACTGACCCATCAATGATCGAGACAGGCGATGAAAATCTCCACCCTCGAAACCAACCGGCGCACCGAGAACTCCCGCGGCAAGGCCGCGGCCCGGGGCTCCGGCGGCGCCTTCGCCAGCACGCTGCGAGGCGCCACGTCGCCGCCGGCACCGACGGCCACCCCGGGCGCAAGCTCCGTTCTGTCCGTCGGCTCCATCCTGTCGGTTCAGGAAACGCCCGATGCCACCGCCGAAGCCGCGAAAAATAAACTTCGCAGGTTCGGCGGCGACGTCCTCGATCAGCTTGACGACCTGCGGCTCGGGATCCTCGATGGTGCTGTTTCCAAGGAGCGCCTAACCGTTCTCGCGCGCAACCTGAGAGAAAAACGGGAACTCTCGGACGATGCCCGGCTCAACGCGGTCATCGGCGAAATCGAGCTGCGCGCGGAAGTCGAGATCGCCAAACTGACCCGTAAAACGTCGGGCTAACCGCCTTTCATTGGCGCCTCTTCGCCGCTCCAGCACTTTTTATCGAGATTTCAAAGAGTTGGATGAACGACCGCGATAAAATTGCGCTTGCGGCCCGGATCCCGAAAAAATATATTCCGCCACGGTTGGCCGCACCGGCCTAATTGCTGGGGGCCTAACTGCTGGGGAATGTCGATGACCATGACCGTGACCGTGCCGCCGGACTATCGACCCTCCGATGACGAGTCGTTCATGAATCCGGTCATGCTCGAGTACTTCCGGAAAAAGCTGCTGCGTTGGCGCGCCGATCTGCTTGTCGAGTCCAACGAAACGCTTCACCACCTTCAGGAAAGCGCGTCCACCGAGCCGGACATCGCCGATCGCGCCTCCTCGGAAACCAACCGCGCGCTCGAACTCAGGACCCGGGATCGGGCGCGCAAATTGATATCCAAGATCGACGGGGCCCTCGAAAAAATGGCGAGCGGCACGTTCGGGTACTGCGAGGAGACCCACGAACCCATCAGCCTATCCAGGCTGGAGGCTCGTCCGATAGCCACCCTGAGTCTGGAAGCCCAGGAACGCCACGAGCGCATGGAGAAGACCCACCGCGACGAGTAATATCAACGGTCACTAATAATGACCCATTGTGACGGCCTATCGAGGTTTCCGGCAAGGAGCGTGGTGCGCCGTGATGCCGGAGCGTCATAAGCGCCGCGCGGCGCCGTCCGGAAACCTCGATAGGCCGCCCGTCGTGTTTCTCGCTTCCTCGGGGCGTCCGGACCGCTTGACGATAAGTTCCCATCGCCGGCGCGGCCCCTCCTGCCGAGGATGCGGGAAACACGATCACAATAAGTCATTATTAGTGACCGTTGGTATAAGCGTTCTCGCGACAACGAAGCGGACGCTCATTTTACGCGGCCGTCCCCGCCCGGATCCGTACCTTTTACCGCAATGCAAAAGAGACAGCGCGTTTCGAGGAGGCGCGACACTCGAACATCGGCGTCGGCCGAGATGCCGAGGCTCCGTAAGGCCACGGAAACGGCGAGGTTGGGCTCTCGGCCCCTGGTCGCGCCTGGCCCTTCCGAGATGTTGTTGCGCCGCAACATTTTCGTTGCCTATTGCACCGCGAAATGTAAAATATCTTGTCTTATCGCCACTACAAGCTCATTGCCATGGCTAGTCCAATCCGACGCCTGGTCTCGGGGTTCAAGAGTTTTCGCTCAGAGTACTATGAACAGCGCCCCGAGCGAATTCGATCCCTGGCGACCGAGGGGCAGCACCCCCAGTTTCTTGTGATCGCGTGCTCGGATTCGCGCGTGGACCCCGCGCTGCTGACGAATGCCGAGCCCGGAGAGATGTTTGTCGTCCGCAACGTGGCGAACCTCGTGCCGCCCTATGAGCCCGATGGCCGCCATCATGGCACCAGCGCGGCGTTGCAGTTCGCGGTGGAGGATCTGGGGGTGAGCGACATCGTCATCCTCGGCCACTCGGAATGCGGCGGAATTCAAGCCATGGTCGACCTCGAGGCCGGGGTTTCCCAGCCCAGGGAGTTCATTACTCCGTGGGTCTCTCTCGCGGCGCGGCATTGCGCGGATGCCATCGGCGACCGATCACGCGAAGCCTTCGATATGCCGGCGTGCGAAAGGGCCTCGATCAAGGGTTCTCTCGCCAACTTGTTGACCTTTCCGTTCGTCCGTGAGCGCGTCGCCGCGAAGACGCTGACAACGCACGGCTGGTGGTTCGAACTCAAGAAGGGACAATTGTGGAGCACTGATACAGAAAAGGATCGGTTCCGGCGACTTGTGTGAGCATCGGTCGTCGTTGGTCGCTGGCCGATCTTGGGAACAAAGCGGCACGGCCGGCAAACCACCACCGGCAACGAGGAGTCCAGTACATGCGCGAAATCATTGAAGTCCTCGAGAAGGAGCGGCATCGAGCACGGGCGGGTGGCGGCCCCTCGCGCATCGACGCCCAGCACAAGCGCGGCAAGCTGATCGCGCGCGAGCGGATCGAGGTGCTGTTCGACGCCGATTCCTTCGAGGAATGGGATATGTTCGTCGAGCATCGATGCACCGACTTCGGCATGGAGAAGACCCACGTTCCGGGGGATGGCGTCGTCACCGGATACGGCACCGTCAACGGCCGGCCGGTCTTCGTCTACAGCCAGGACTTCACGGTCTTCGGCGGCAGTCTGTCGGAGGCCCATGCCGCCAAGATCTGCAAGGTCATGGACGAGGCGATGCGGATCGGCGCCCCGGTCGTCGGTCTCAACGACTCGGGCGGCGCCCGTATCCAAGAAGGCGTCGCCTCTCTCGCCGGTTACGCCGAGGTGTTCCAGCGCAACGTCGACGCTTCGGGCGTTATTCCGCAGATCTCCGTCATCATGGGCCCGTGCGCCGGCGGCGCCGTTTACTCGCCCGCGCTCACGGATTTCATCTTCATGGTCAAGGACAACTCCCACATGTACGTTACCGGGCCGGACGTGCTGCGGACCGTCACCCATGAAGACATCGACCACCAGGGGCTGGGAGGCACCGATGTCCACACCATGAAATCGGGCGTGGCCGACAGCGCGTTCGACGACGATGTCGAGGCGCTCTTGTACGTCCGCCGGCTGATCAACTTCCTGCCGTTGTCGAATCGTTCCGAGGCCCCGCGGCGCGATGCCTACGACGATCCCAGCCGGTTGGAATCCTCGCTCGACACCCTGATCCCGGACAATCCGAACGCGCCTTACGACATGCGGGAGCTGATCGTCAAGGTCGTCGACGAGTCTTTGTTCTTCGATATCAAGCCGGACTTCGCCGCCAACATCATCACCGGGTTCGGCCGCATGAACGGCCTTTCGGTCGGCATCGTCGCCAACCAGCCGATGGTGCTGGCCGGGTGTCTCGACATCGACGCTTCCGTCAAGGCCGCTCGCTTCGTACGGTTCTGCGATGCCTTCAACATCCCGATCATCACCTTCGTCGACGTGCCCGGGTTCCTGCCCGGCGTGTCGCAGGAGCACGCCGGCATCATCCGGCACGGCGCCAAGCTCCTGTTCGCCTACGCCGAGGCGACGGTTCCCAAGGTCACCGTCATCACCCGCAAGGCCTACGGCGGCGCCTATGATGTGATGGGCTCCAAACATCTGCGCGCCGACATCAATTTCGCTTGGCCCACCGCCGAGGTCGCGGTGATGGGCGCCACCGGAGCGGCCGAAATCCTTTACCGCGACGAGGCTCGCGACAAGGAGAAAATCGCGGCGCGCATCCACGATTACCGGACGGCGTTTGCCAATCCTTTCAGGGCCGCCCGGCGCGGCTTCATCGACGACGTCATCATGCCGCAAAGCACGCGAAAACGCCTGTGCAAGGCGCTCACCTTGCTACGGGACAAGGAGATCACGCCACCGCGCCGCAAACATGCCAATCCTCCTTTTTAGGTTTGGAGGCCAACGATGTTCAACAAGATCCTGATCGCGAACCGAGGCGAAATCGTGCTGCGCATCCACCGGACGGCGCAGCGTCTCGGCATTCCGACCGTGGCCGTCTACTCCGACGCCGACAAGTACGGATTGCACGTCGCCGCCTGCGACGAAGCGGTTCACATCGGCCCGTCGCCGGCCCGGGACAGCTACCTCGCCATCGACAAAATCATCGATGCGTGCCGCACGACCGGCGCCGACGCCGTCCACCCGGGATACGGGTTCCTGTCGCAGAACCCCAAGTTCGCGGAGGCCCTGGCCCAGGCCGGCATCACCTTCATCGGTCCCAGCCCCGACGTCATCGCCCTGATGGGGGACAAGATCGCCTCGACCCAGAAGGCCGAGGAGGCGAACGTTCCGGTCATTCCATCCCATTTGGAGCCGGTTCGCGACATCGAGGAGGCCGGTAAAATTGCCCGGACGATCGGTTATCCGATCATGTTGAAGGCCTCGGCCGGCGGCGGCGGCAAGGGCATCCGCATCGTCCCCGACGATACCGAACTCGAAGAGGCGCTGCGCATGACCACCTCCGAGGCGCGCTCGAGCTTCGGCGACGATCGGGTCTTCATTCAAAAATTCATCGCCCAGCCTCGCCACATCGAGATCCAGGTGCTCGGGGACAAGCACGGCCACGTCATCCACCTCGGCGAGCGCGAGTGCTCGATTCAACGGCGGCACCAGAAGGTCATCGAGGAGGCGCCGGCGGTGGTCGTCAACGAGCGGCTGCGGGCGGAAATGGGAGGCAGCGCCGTCGCGCTCGCCAAGGCGGTCGGCTACGACTCCGCCGGCACGGTCGAGTTCATGCTCGACGCCGACGGAAAATTCTACTTCCTGGAGATGAACACGCGCCTCCAGGTGGAGCATTCGGTGACCGAGTTCGTGACCGGCGTCGACATCGTCGAATGGATGATCCGAGCCGCCGCCGGCGAACCGCTCACGATCCGGCAAGAGGATATCCGGATTCGCGGCTGGGCGGTGGAGGCACGGATCTACGCCGAGGACCCGAACCGCAATTTCATGCCTTCGACCGGACGCATCGTCCGTTATCGGAGCGCCCTGGAAGGATCACAGGTTCGCGTCGACAACGGCGTGTACGAAGGCGGCGAGGTCAGCATGTTCTACGATCCGATGATCGCCAAGGTCACGACCTGGGATCGGGATCGCGACAGCGCGGTGGCTTTGTTGCGGCGATCGCTCGATGAAGTCTACATCAAAGGGGTCCTGCACAACCTGGCGTTCCTGGCGGCGCTGACCGCCAACCAAAGGTTCCTCAAGGGAGACCTCACCACCAACTTCATCCAGGAGGAGTATCCGCGCGGCTTTGAACCGGTGCCGCTCGAGGAGCCCGAGATCGAGGCCATCGTAGCCGCGGCGACCCTGATGCACCTTCGCTACCTCTATCGCGCCGCCCGGACGACCGGCGCGATGCCCGGATACCGCCGCGCCGTCCCCAGGGAGATGGTGGTTGAGATCGGCGGCACGCACTATCCGGTGATTGCCGATCCGATCGCCGGCGGGCCCGACGAAGGGTTCGACATCGTTACCGGCGGCCGGGCTCTCGCCATTCACAGCGATTGGCGGATCGGCGATCCGGTGTTGCGCGCGACGATCAACGCCGCCCCGCGGCGCTTCAAGGTCGAGCGCATCGGTCTCGGCTACAAACTGTTCCACCAGGGCTCCGAGATCGACGTCATCGTCTACCGCAAGCGGGTTGCGGAATTGGCCAAGATCGTGCCGGAGCGCAAGCCGCGCGACATGAGCAAATTCGTGGTCGCGCCCATGCCGGGACTGTTGCGGTCGCTGGTCGTCGGGGTCGGCGACAGCGTCAGTCCGGGAAGCGAGCTGGCGACGCTCGAGGCGATGAAAATGGAGAACATCCTGAAATCGAGCCGCTTCGGCCGCATCGCCAAGCTCCTCGTCCATGAAGGAGATACCTTGACCGTCGGTCAGGTCATCGCCGAATTCGAATGACCGAGGGGCTTGGCGAAACGCTTGAAAGGCCGTCGCCAAGCGACGGCCTTTCCTTGAGCATATGACTGCTGGACCTAGAACGGGAACAGGATATCCCAGACCTGGGTTCCCCATCGGGGCTGCTGCAGATCGCTGAGCGTTCCGCGGCCACCGTAGGCCACCTGCATCTCGGCGATCTTTTCGTGGGAAACGGAGTTGTCGGCGTCGATGTCCTGGGCGCGGACCACGCCGGTCACCAGCATCTCCCGGAGCTCGTAATTCACCCTCACCTCCTGGCGGGCCAGGATGGCCAGCGCCCCGTTGGGAAGTTTCTGGGTGACCACCGCCGCCACGGTCATTTCCACTTCCTCGCTGCGATCGATCGCGCCGTCGCCTTCGGTATCCATTTTGGTACCGAAATCGAACATGGTCCCGCCCTGGGCGACCGCGTCGTTGCCGAAGATATGGTTGAAGGACGCTTCGTAACCGAGAAGGATATTGGTTTCCTGCTTTTCGCTGTCGTCGCGCCCCCGGTTCGTCTTGTTCTCGAGCTTGGCCTTGTCGTCGAGCTTGAGCCGGACCGTCAGGATATCGCCCACTTCCTTGGCCCGAATGTCCTTGAAAAAGGCCTTGGCGCCGGGCCGCCATAGCGAGTTCGGGTTGTCTTCGAGCGCTTGCGCCGCCGGCATGGGCAAACTGACGGGCTCGTAACCCGGAGCCTCCGTCGGGTTCTTGTATGCGCTCATGGAGGGCTCGCTGCCTATTTCCGTCAGACGCATGAGATTGCTGCACCCCGAAACGCCGAACCCCAGCGCCAATGCGGCCGCGACAGGGAAAATCTTGCGAAAATACCGATCCATTATCTTGAACCTCCTAATTGATCGCCGTGGCACCGGAGGGGCTCACGGCCACGGTTCCGGCGCGAGTCACCACACCTTCCACAACGGTGTGGCTTTGCGCGTTGGTGACCCGGATTGTGTCGCCGCGGCCGCCGTCTTCCAGGGCCCGGCCGCGCGCGGTCAGCGTCATGCGCCGTGTTTCGAGAACGAGGGTCACGTGCCCGCCCTTGGAAACCAGGACCGGCTGCTGAACCTCGGACATCCGCACGGGCGCGCCCGCGCGCAACGTTCTCTTGGGGCTGAGGCCGATCAGGGCATCGGCGTCGAGCACGGTGTTGTAAGGAATCCGGCCACTGCGCAGTTGCAGCCACTCGATATCGCGTTCGGTGATGATTTCGCCGCGCATCACCCGGCGAGCCAGCACCGGGACGCCCGAGACCCGGTGAACCCGGCCGGCGACGCGGACGCGCCGCATGTTCAAGCCGTCCCCCGGGATTGTCAAAATCGCGGAGAAGCGCCGATTGCCGGCGGTGTAGTTCAGGTCCTCCACGTCAACCGTCTCGGTCGCGTCGGCGGGCAAATGGAGTTTCAGCATGGGATTGTTGAGCTCAACGTCGACGCCGTCCGTCTCGATCCCCTTGTCGCGAAGCGCCGCCAGAACGCGGTCTTCGACCTCGGTTCCGGAGACGATGACGCTCTCGCGCTCGATGACCGCCTTGTCGTGAATGGACATGGGACGCCACTCGAGACCGTGGGCTCGGGCCAGCCTGTAAAGCGTGCGCGCGTCGAACACCATCCGCCGCCCCGGAGCCGGCGCGTATCCCACTTCGCGCGCCGCCTTTTCTCCGGCGTTGACGAACAGATCGCCGACGCGCACCAGGTTGTCGCTGACCATCGCGAAGTCGCGGACAATGACCCGTTGATCGGCGACCCGTTGATCGGCCGGGTTCCGTTCGGACGCCGCCATCGCTTGATTGGAAAAGGTGATCACGCCGACTATGGCGAAAATCACGAAAAGGGCTCGCATCGCCGTCTCCCTAGCGTAGTGTGTTGAGGACAGCCATCATCTCGTCGACGGTCTGAATAACCTTGGAATTCATCTCGTAGGCCCGCTGGGCCGAGATCAGATTGGTGATTTCCTCGACCGAATTGACGTTCGAGGTCTCGAGGAACCCCTGAAGAATGCTGCCGAAACCCGACGTCTGCGGCGTGCCGGCGTTGGCGGATCCGGAAGCCGGTGTCTCGGTGAACAGATTGCTGCCGATCGCCTGAAGACCCGGCTCGTTGGCGAACGTCGCGAGCTGCAACTGGCCGACGTTCTGGAGGCTGACCTGGCCCTGGAGCTTGACCAGCACCTCGCCGCTTTGGTTGATGGTGACGTCGACCGCGTCCTCCGGCACGGTGATCCCGGGGATGACCGCGTAACCGTCGTGGGTGACCAACTGACCGTTGGCGTTGAGCTGAAAGGTGCCGTCGCGGGTGTAGCCCGTTTCGCCGTCCGGCAATTCGACCTGAAAAAAGCCCTTGCCCTGAATGGCCATGTCGAAGGTGTTGTCGGTGGCGGTGAGGTTGCCCTGGGCGTGGATGCGGTAAACGGCCGCGAGCTTCACGCCGAGCCCCAACTGCACGCCCGCCGGAACGATCTCGCCCGAGTTCGAGGCCGTGGAGCCGACCCGTCTGAGATTTTGGTAAAGCAGGTCGTGGAACTCGGTCCGCCGCCTCATGAAGCCGGTGGTGTTCATATTGGCGAGGTTATTGGAGACCACTTCCACGTTCCGTTGCTGGGCGAGCATTCCGGTCGCCGCAATTCCCAACGCTCTCATGTGTCTAACCCTTCCCTATCGTGTGTCTGGTTTGTAAGACCGTCTTCGTCGACCGCCATGATCCCGCCTACGAGGCGTAAACCTCCATCATCTTGCGCATGCGTTCGTGCTCTCCGGTGATCAGCTTCTGGGTGCCTTCGTAAGCGCGGTGAACTTCGATCATGCGCTCCATCTCGACGATGGGCTCCACGTTGGAGCCTTCGAGCATACCCTGCGCGACACGCGGCGTGTTCATCTCCTCGGGAGCGCCGTCCGACGCCATCAAACCCGCGCCGACCATCCGCAGGGTTTGCGGGTTGTCGAAGCGGACCACGCGAAACCGGCCCAGTACGCCGTTTTCGGAGGAGACGGTTCCGTCCCGGGATATGGCGATGTCGGTATCGGTGGGACTCAACACGATCGGCTGCCCGCCGGAGGTGAGCATCGGCAGGCCATGGTCGGTAACGACCTGGCCGGTGTCGTCCATGCGCAATCGGCCGTTGCGGGTGTAGCGATCTCCGTCCGGAGTTTGGACGACGAAGAACCCCTCCCCCTCGATCGCCAGATCAAGCGGATTGCCGGTCTCCTGCAAATGGCCGGAGGAGAGGTCGCGAACGGTGGCGACATCGCGAACGAAGGAAAGCCTCGGATCGCGGAGCTGATCGCCGCCCGGGTTGCGGACCAGATGATCCACGAACATCATGCGCTCGGCCTTGAACCCCGTGGTGTTCATGTTCGCGACGTTGTTGGCGATGGTCTCCATTTGGCGGCGCAAGGCCGCTTGATGGGAAACCGCGACGAGTGAAGTGTTTTCCATGGGTTCCGCGTATCTTCCGTTGTTATCGGCGAGGTCCGACGACATGGAAAGCAGGAACCGTGCCAGAGCAAGACAATCAATAAAATCAATAAATTATCTGAAATGGAGGCCGGCGTTTTCGGAGACCTTCCGAACCCCGAGACCTCCTTTACCCGGCAATTCCTGCCTGTTCGCACAAAATGACTGCCCGCCGGCTGGCGGCGGGAGCTTCTAGTTGTGTTTCAACCTCTTCTTAACCAAGCGTCCCTATAGTCCTGGATCTGTAGCTTGCTAATTTTCACGCGCGATCAAGCGCACGTGTCGAGGACGGAAAATGGCCGACAAAGGCAACAACGACGCCGAGTCCGGGAAGGAAGCGCCGGCGCCCGTGAAGGGCGGGAAAAAGAAGCTGCTCATGCTGGCCGGCGGCGGCATTCTCTTGGTGGCGGGCGGTCTTGGCGGTCTGTATTTCACCGGCATGCTTGACGGTGTCTTGAAATCGGTTGTTGGCGACGGCGCAACCGAAGGCGAGACGGCCGGCGCCGCCGGCGACGAACCGGTGTTCTATGAGTTGCCCGACATCATCGTCAGCATCAACACCGGCGAACGCAAGTCCAGGTATCTGAAGGTCCGGGTCAACCTCGAGTTGGACACCGCCGACGATCTCCCCCAGATCGAGCGGGTCATGCCCCGGATCATGGACCGGTTTCAGGTGTATCTCCGGGAACTGCGCATGGAGGACATCAACGGCTCCGCCGGGACTTTCCGGCTGCGCGAGGAGTTGTTGAAACGCGTCAGCGCCGCGGCGAACCCGGCCCGCGTCAACGACGTGCTGTTTGTCGAAATGATCGTTCAATAGCGCTCGCCAGCCGACGAACGAAGGAAACGAGGGACAATGTCCGACCCCGGCAACCGTGAAATGCCTCAGACAAACTCTCATAGCGACGAGGATCTCGATTTCGCCGACGCCAATGACGAGAGCAGGGAGGACTCCTCCTCCGACACCGACAGCGCCCCGGACGGCCCGCCGGCGGACGCGGCCCCCGAATCCGCGGCCCCGGAATCCGCGGAAGGCCTCAACCAGGACGAAATCGACAGCCTTTTCGGTTTCGATGAAAGCGACGGCCCCGGGGGCGATACCGCCGGCATCGAGGCCGTCATCAACAGCGCGCTCGTGCCTTACGAGCGCCTGCCGATGTTGGAGGTGGTGTTCGACCGGCTGGTTCGACTGCTCTCCACCAGTTTGCGCAACTTCACGTCCGACAATGTGGAGGTCTCGCTCGAAAGCGTCGAGTCCGCGCGCTTCGGTGAATATCTAGGCAGCTTGCCACAGCCCACCATGCTGAGCGTCCTCAAGGCCGAGGAGTGGGATAACTACGCTCTGATAACCGTCGACTCCCAGCTGATCTACTCCGTCGTGGATGTGCTCCTCGGCGGCCGCCGCGGCAACGCGCTGATGCGCATCGAGGGCCGCCCCTTTACGTCGATCGAACGAAGCCTGGTCGAGCGCATGGTCAATGTGATGATCGGCGACGTCAGTGTCGCGTTCGAACCGCTGAGCACCGTGACGTTTCGTTTCGATCGCATCGAGACCAACACCCGTTTCGCCGCTATTTCGCGGCCGGCCAACGCGGCGATCATCGCGCGCCTGCGTGTCGACATGGACGACCGTGGCGGCTGTGTGGATCTCGTTCTGCCCTATGCCACCCTCGAACCCGTCCGCGAACTTCTGTTGCAGATGTTCATGGGCGAGAAGTTCGGCCGCGACTCCATTTGGGAGAATCATTTGGCCAAGGAGTTGTGGAACACCGAAATCGAGCTGGCCGCCGTCCTCGACGAACGGACGGTTCGCCTCAAGGAGATTTTCGATCTCCAGGTGGGCAACCGGCTCATGTTCGGGGTCACCCCGGACTCCACCATCGAGCTGAGGTGCGAAGGCACCCCCATGTTTTCGGCGATCATGGGCCGTCAGGGGGATCGCATCGCCGTCCAGGTCGACAATCGAATCAAGAGAGACCGTCCAGGAATGAAATCATGACTTTTGCGCTTGCCCTTGATGTCTTCGTTGCCGGTTTGCTGGTGATCACCATCGGTCTCGCCGGGATCCTCAATCACCGGCTCGGAAAGCTCCGCCGCGAAAGGGCGGATCTGGAGAAACTGACGTCCGAGTTTCAAGACGCCACGGTCAAGGCGAACGAGGCCAGCCGCCATCTGACCGTCGACGCCGAGTCGTTGCGCGAAGGGATCGAGAAAGCGCAGAGCCTTCACGACGATCTCGTCTTTCTCATTGAACGCGCCGGCGGCGCGGCCGATCGCCTCGAGGATCAGATCCGGACCGCTCGCGACCACGGCGAGAAAACCGTCCCGGTTTCGGCGTCGCCGGTTCCCCAGCCATCGACGCCGAAGATGCGGATCGCCGCCCGCGCCGACCGGCCGGCGACGCGGTCTCAGGCCGAACGGGATCTGCTCCACGCGCTGCGATCGGCGAGCTAGTGAAGCATACCGTCATGCCCCCTCTCCTATCGCGGTTCCGGATTCTGCCCGTCACCCTGTTCGCGGCCTCGCTGATGCTGACGGTCAAACTCGGGGCCATTTGGAGCGATCTGGGCAACGTCTTCGATACTTCCATTTCGATCACCTCGGCCCTCGCGGAAACCGCGCCCAAACCGGATAACGGCGCGGCGGACCCCGGCGGCGAAGAGCCCGCGGACGAGAGCGAGGCGGTGTCCCTCAAGAGCCCATCCAACAGCGGCACGGCGCCCGCTCTTGAACAACCCCGATCGCAAAGCCCAGCGGAAATCGAACTGCTCGATCAATTGGCGGAGCGCCGCAAGAAGCTCGACGGCTGGGAGCGGGACATCGCCGAGCGCGACGCCCTGCTCCAGGCCGCGGAGACCCGCATCGACCAGAAAGTGCGGGAATTGAAGGCCATGCAGGGGACACTCGATGGCCTGATCAAGGTCTACGACCAGCAACAGGACGGACAGATCCGCTCGCTGGTGAAGATCTACGAGAACATGAAACCAAAGGACGCCGCCCGCATCTTTCAGGAACTCGACATGTCGACCCTGCTGCTGGTCGCCGAACGCATGAAAGAACGCAAGCTCGCGCCGATCATGGCGCAGATGAACCCGGCCAAGGCCAAGCAGGTGACGGTGGAGCTCGCGCGGATGCGGCGGATGGAGCAACCCGAGACCGCCGCCGAGAGCCAGTCCGGAGGAGCGTGAGCAGCCAACCCGTCATGGACGATTTGCGCGCGACTATCACGCCGCTCCAAGGACCCTGTGGCGAGGCGCCCGTCGAGGCGATTTTGGAGCCGCCGGCGGGGCCGGATCGTCGCGGCGGTGTCGATCGAGCGGCCGCCATCGCGCCCTTCCTGAGTCTCTACCTGCTGGTTCTCGTGTTCTTCATCGTGCTGGTCAGCATCTCGGCCCGCGAAGACCTGAAATCCACCAAGGTCATGAACAGCGTCGCTTCGACGTTCGCGGGCTCGCGGTCCGCCACCGTGCTCGCCGGCCTTCCGGACGCGGAGGGGCAGGAGATGGCCGGTCACCTGTTTCACAAGCGGCTCGCGAAGCTGGTGTCGGAGCGGCTGCGGGTGGCGAAGGTCACGGTGGTCAAACCGGGCGAGTTGATGCAGATCACGCTGCCGGCGGACAGTCTTTTCCGTTCCGGAACGGCGGATATTCGCGAATTCCAGGATGCGCTGCTCGACCGGATCGTGGCCGAACTGAGCAGCCGGCCGCCGGGCCTCTCTTTCGAGCTGGAGTTGGAGATCGGCACTCCCGACGCCATCGGCGTCGGCCTGCCCATCGGCGCGACCCTTGAGGTCAACCGCGCCGGCGCGTTCGCTCGCCGGATGCTCGCCCTGGGCGCGCCTCCCAACGCCGTTTCCGTTGCGCTCGGCCCCGGCGATCCGCGCGAGGTGAAACTCACCTTCCTCGTCCATGGCCGCGATGCGAACCGCTTCGACTTCGTGGATACCGGTTCATCGACAGAGGCCCGTCATGAGCCTTGAGACGGATTCTCAACCACTCCCGCCGGCCGTCTCCCGCTGGGCCTGGATGATTACCTTCAGCGATCTGATATCGCTGTTGCTGGCCTTTTTCGTGCTTCTTTTTTCCATGTACAGCGTGAAGGTCGATCGCTGGCGGTCCACGGTCAACTCGCTCAGCGAAGCGCTCAATCCCAAACGGGCCGATGCCGTCGCCCCTTGCCCCTCCCCCTTCAATATCGGCAAAGTATCGCAAAATCGCGTGATCGACCTGGATTACCTTGCCACCTTGCTGCAACAATCCGTAAAGACCGATGCGTTGTTGTCGCAAAGCCGAATCATGCGCCGTGGCGATCGGCTGATTGTTGCTCTGCCCGGCGATCTGTTGTTCGATCCGGGCCGCGCGGAGCTATCGCAACGGGCGCGGGACGCGGTATTCAATCTGGGTGGGGTTTTGCGCACGCTGGGCAACCAGATCGGAGTCAACGGGCATAGCGATCCCGAACCGCTGACCAGCCCCGTGTACGCATCCAACTGGGAATTGTCCCTCGCCCGCGCCGCCGCCGTCGCCAACACGCTGCGGCGGTCGGGCTACGAAAAGGAAATCGTTGCATATGGTTTTGCCGACAGCCGCTATGATGAGCTTCCACGGATGAACGAGGCCCAACGCCAGGCCTTGGCCCGTCGCGTGGATATTGTCGTGTTCGCTACCGCAGGGAACCCGTAATGGCGCCACGATCCTCTCATGGCCTTTCCCATGGCCTTTTCGTTTGTGTGGGATGGACGCTGGCCGCCATCATCGCTCTGGCGGCATCGATAGCGCCGGCAACGGCCGAACTGGTGCAAATTCGCGCCGCCAAGCACGCAGATTTCGGGCGCCTGATGTTCTTTTGGCCGACCCCCGTGACGTACGAGACGGCGGGAAACGGCGATCGCCTGATCATTCGTTTCCAAAGGCCGATCAACGCCGATTACGACGCCGCGTCCGAGAAGTTGGGGCAGTATCTGGGAGTGCTGGAACCCGATCCCGACGGCCGCTCGGTCGTCATTCCGCTCCGGGACGGCGTAACCGCGCGAAGCTTTGCATTGGATAACGCCGTGGTCGTCGACCTATTGCGCGGGCCGCAAGGGGGAACCGGCGTCGAACTCGAAACAGCGGCCGCAGAGTCCGAGCCCGTCCCGCCCCCGAAACTTCCCGTCGTGCGGGTCCGCACCGGCGAGCATCCCGGGTTCAGCCGGATCGTCTTCGATTGGCCCAACCGCGTGGACTACCAAGTCCGGCGATCGGGCGCGACCGCGTCGATCACATTCGATCAACCGGCCCGCGTGGATCTCCGCCGTCTCGATCGCAGACCGCTCAGGTACGTCAAGAGCGGGTCGAGCCAGTCGAGCGGCGGGACGGCCACGGTCGTTCTGGACGTGCCCGAGGGCTCGAAGGCGCGCCACTTCCGTATTGGCCCGCGGGTGGTGATCGACGTGCTGGGATCGGACGCGGGGGCGGCCAAGACGCCTGTTCCTCCCGATGCCGAAACGGTTGAAGCCGGGGCTGAAAGCCAGACCCCCACGCCGCAAACCGCCGCTGAACCCGCAAAACCGGCGGAACCGACGGCTCCACCGGCGGCCGCGGCTCCACCGGTCAAGCAACCGGAACCTGAGAAAACGCCTGAAAACGCGGCTGAAAACAGGCCCGAGAAAGCAGTGGAGTCGCCCTCGACCGAGCCCGCCGCACCCATCGTATCCGGCGACAAGGCGCCCGCGACCGAAGCTCCCCAAACCGCCGAATTGCGCTTTGATTGGGACCAACCGGTGGGCGCCGCGGTATTCCGCCGCGCCGGGTCGCTGTGGGTGGTGTTCGATTCAAGGACCGGCCACGATGTGAACGCGCCGGCCGGTTCGGAGACCGTCATACGGGATCTGCAACCGATACCGGTCGAGCGGGCCACGGCCCTTAGGATGACCACGCCCGAGACCGTCAACCCGCGTGTGGAGCGGGACGGGTTATCCTGGATCCTACGGTTCGGCGAGCAGCTCCTCGCCGCCCGCGACACCATCGAGGCCCGGACCGAAACCGATGAAAACGGCGGCGTGCGGCTGTTTCTTCCGGTGCCGGAGCCCGGCGTCCCGATCGCCCTGACCGACCCCGAGGTGGGCGACAACCTGATCGTCGTGCCGGTCATCCCGCTCGGCCACGGAGTGACCCGGACCTACACCTATCCGCAGCTGCGGCTTCTGGTCACCGCCCAAGGGGTCGTGATTCAGCCTTTCATCGATAATCTGAGGGTGCGGTCCCTGCCCGATGGAATCGAAATCACCACGGACGGTGATCTGAGCGTCTCGCCGGTCTCGAAGGAAATCCAAGCCGGCGCCCGGGTCGGGTCCCCCAAGGGCCTGACGCGGCTGTTGGCGCTGGAAAAATGGATCGACGCCGACACCGTTCCCTTCGACATGAGGCGGCGCGCGCTCCAGCGGGCGGTTGTCGACGCCGCGCCATCGGAAACGGAACAAGCCCGCCTGGACCTCGCGCGGTTTTTCCTCGCTAACAGCTATGCCGCCGAGGCCTTCGGAGCGCTGGCCTTGACGGCCCAGCATCGGCCGGAGATCGAGGATCAGCCGGAATTCCGTGCCATGCGGGGCGTCAGCCAGTTGCTGCTCGGCCGTCTGCCGGAAGCGCGCGAGGATCTGTTTCACCGGAGCCTGAACGGCAACGACGAGGCCGCCTTGTGGCGCGCGGCCGTGGAGGCGGCCGAAGGCCATTATTCCCGGGCCGCCGTCAACTTCAAGGACAGTATCTCCATCACCCAGACCTATCCAAAGCGTCTCCGGACCCCACTGAACCTGTTGCTCGCCGAAGCCGCGATCGCGGCCGATCAATCCGGCCCGGCAGCCGACCTGATGGAGGTGCTGCGGGCCGAGGTCTCCACGCCGGCGGAGAAAAGCTGGCTGAGCTACCTCGAGGGACGCTATCTGGAAGCCATCGGCGACTATCCCGGCGCGCTCGACACATGGGCGGCGGTCGCCGAGGGCCCGGATCGGCGGAACGGCGCCAAGGCCGCCATGGCCGCGACCGAGTTGTCGCTGAAAACCGGCGATATCACTCGCGAGCAAGCCATCGACGCCCTTGAATCCTTGCGTTTCGCATGGCGCGGGGACGCCTTGGAGGTCCGGTTGCTGCGCCGGCTCGCCGGCCTTTACCAGGAAAAAGAGGACTACCTGTCGGGACTGAGAACGCTCCGTCGGGTGGCCGCGAACTTCTCCGGCATTCGACAAGCCCCCGAAATCACAAAGGAAATGAGCACGACCTTCGAACGGCTGTTCCTCGAGGGTCATGCCGACGCGCTGCCGGCGGTGTCGGCCATCGCGCTTTACCGGGAATTCCAGGAGCTCACACCAACGGGCGACAAAGGCAATGAAATGATCCGCATGCTCGCGGACCGGATGGTGGAAGTGGATCTGCTGGACGACGCGGCGGCCCTTTTGGAAAAGCAGGTGCGCTACCGGCTGTCCGGCGTCGAGAAGGCCAAGGTGGGCGCGCGGCTGGCGCTGGTGCACCGTTTGAACCGCGACCCGCAAGCGGCGATCGATGCCCTGCGGGTATCCGCCACGAGCGACCTGCCCGAGGACCTGAAGCGCCAGCGCGACCGCCTCACTGCCGAGGCCCTGGCCGAGTTGGGCAAGGGGAAGCAAGCGCTTTCCGTTCTTGGCGACGACGACAGCCTGGAAGCGGACCTCATCCGCTCTCGTATTTTCTGGGCAAGCGAGGATTGGACCAACGCCGGCCAGGTCCTGAGCCATGCCGTGCGGAAGGCCGGAGTGGAAACCGGTAAACCGCTGAGCGAAGACCAGTCACGGCTCGTTCTTAATCTGGCGGTGGCGCTCACCCTGGCGGGTGACGAAGACAGCGTCGCGCGGCTGCGCAAGGACTACGTCGCAGGCATGGCGGCGTCACCCTTGCGCGACGCCTTTCGTCTGATCACTGGTTCGCAATCCAACAGCGACGTCGCCGCGCGGGATTGGTCCACCCAAATCAAGCAGGCGGAGAACTTCCAAGCCTATCTCGCCGTCTACCGCGCGCAATTGGAGCGCGATGCGCTCAGCGCCGTCGACTGATCGGCAGCGCGGCAAGCGCGCGGCTGTCATAAAATTTAGAAATTTGCCGGCGGCCTCGTTTTGCTCTTGCACTCCCTCCGTTTCATCCCGTAACTACCCGCTTCTTTTCATGGGGTTCATCCCTCGGGACGGAGGAGCGCGATGCCCAAGGACGACCACGCCGCGGCGTCACAAACCTTGCAGTCGACCGACGGATTTTCCGTCGGTCCCGATTACTTCATCGAGCGCGATGGTGTCCGTTACGCGGGCGGTCATCTGTTGTTGGACATGTGGGGCGCCCGCAACCTTACCGATCCCGGAATTATCGCGGATACCCTGAGCGCGGCGGCCGGCGCGTCTGGCGCCACCATCCTGCATTCGCATTTCCACCAGTTCGGCGAGAACGGCGGCGTCTCTGGCGTCTTGGTGCTGGCCGAGTCCCACATCAGCATCCACACCTGGCCGGAACGGGACTTCGCCGCCATCGATATCTTCATGTGCGGCGCCTGCGATCCGCGCAAAGCGGTTCCCGTCCTGGAGAACGGCTTCAATCCCACCGACACCAGATTCTCGGAGCAGCGGCGCGGGATTATAACTTGAGCTGGTTCGAGGAGACCCTGCATACTCAAACCAATGACATGGGATTTGCGCAGAAGTTCAGAATGACTAGGGTCATTCACGAGGAAAAGACCGACTTTCAGGACCTGATCATCTTCGAGACCCCGGCTTTCGGCAAGGTGCTGGCGCTGGACGGGGTTGTCCAGACCACCGACGGCGACGAGTTCATTTATCACGAAATGATCGCCCATGTGCCGATGCTGGCCCACGGCAACGCCAAGCGGGTGCTGATCGTCGGCGGCGGCGACGGCGGGGTGCTGCGCGAGGTCCTTCGTCATCCCGTGGTCCGGGCGGTGATGGTGGAAATCGACGGCGGCGTCGTCGATGCCTGCAGGGCTTACATGACCAACATCGGCGCCGGCGCCTTCGACGATCCCCGCGGCGAGCTTCTAATCGCCGACGGGATCAAATTCGCGGCCGCGACCGACGAGTCCTTCGACGTCATTATCGTCGATTCCACGGACCCGGTGGGCCCGGGCGAGGTGCTGTTCACGGATGCTTTCTACGCGGATTGCAAGCGCATCATGAACCCGGGCGCCATTCTGATCACCCAGAGCGGCGTCCCGTACCTGCAGGGCAAGGAGGTCACGAACGGCTACAAGCGCCTCAAGCCCCATTTCGCGGATGTCAGCTTTTTCGTCATCGCCGTTCCCACCTACGCCGGCGGGTTCATGACACTCGGCTGGGCGTCCGACGACCCGCGGCTGCGCGGTCAGTGCGAGATCGGCATCGCCGAACGGTTCGCCGCCTTGGATCTTCGGACCCGGTATTACACCCCGGAAGTGCACGTGGCCGCGTTCGCGCTGCCGCCGTTCATTTCCCGGTTGATGGGTTGAGCGCGGAGCGCTCGGTTGAAGGGATGAGCGCGGAGCGTCGGCGCACTATCCGCCGAAACTGCGCACCAGGCTGCCGACCACCAGGTACCAACCGTCCACCAGCACGAAAAAGATGATCTTGAACGGCAGCGCGATCATGATGGGCGGCAGCATCAGCATGCCCATGGACATCAGCACCGACGCGACCACCATGTCGATGATCAGGAACGGCACGAAGATCAGGAAACCGATCTCGAACGCCCGGCGAAGCTCGCTGACGATGAACGCGGGGATCAGCACCCGAAGCGGCACGTCCTCGCGCACCTGCTGCTCGGGCAATTCCGCCATGTCCTCGAATAGCTCCAGATCCTGATCGCGAACGTGACCGAGCATGAAATCGCGCACCGGCCGGGTCGCGCGCTCGAACGCTTCCATTTCTTCGATTTGGCCGTCCATCAGCGGTTTGATGCCCTCGTTGTAGGATCGCTCCAAGGTCGGCATCATCACGAACAGGGTGAGGAACAGCGCGAGGCTGACCAGCACCTGGTTGGGCGGCGTCTGCTGGACGCCCAAGGCGGTGCGGAGGAATGACAGCACCACGACGATGCGGGTGAACGACGTCACCATCACCAAAATCGAGGGCGCGAGGCTGAGCACCGTCATCAGCACCAAAAGCTGGACGATGCGCCCGGTGAAATCACCCCCTTCGCTGTCGCCAAGGTCGAGCGACAAGGTTTGCGCCAACGCCGGCTCGGCGATGAGGATCACCGCCGCGATCACGGCGGCCAGGAGCATGCGTCGCATCAAGTCTGGTCCTCCTCCGCAAGCGCGGGAATGGGTTTTGGCCTCTTGTCGCGCGCCATCCATCTGGTCTTCAGCTTGGGCTCCGAGGCGGGAAGCGGGACTGGAACGGGATTTGGGCCGCGCGCCGGCTGGTCGCCGACCTTCGACACTTCGGACGCGAAGTTCGGTCCGGGCTTGGTAATCGCGCTTTCGATCAGCGTTTCCGAGTTCGGGCCGAGAATCACCAGATGCTCGGTGCTGTCCCGGCGCACCAGAACGAGCTTACGCTTGCCGTCCAGCGCCACGACCTCGGAGACCGCCAGCCGCCGGCGCCCCCCTCTGACCGCCGGGCCGTAACCCAGCCCCATGCGGCGCGCGACCGCCGCCAGCACGCCGATCAGCGCCAGGACGAAAACCAGCGCCAGAATGAACTGCATCGTGGAGGTGCCGAAATCCATATCTTACCGTTTTCAAACTCCATGGGGGATGAAACGACCGGATTCAACCGTCGTCGGACGCCTTGCCGTAGGCGCTGACCGCCGAGTGCCGCTGGGCAGCGTCGTGATCGCGTTTGTTGGCCTCGTACCAAGTTGTCAGCTCCTCGCTAAGTGTATGAAGCTCCGACTGTAATACTTTAATTTTATTATTAACTTGTTCGGGCGTTTGGTCCTGCGCCGCTTTGGCGGATTCATAGAGCGCGCGGATTCTTTCCTCGAGACCGGTCAGATCGACGGCCCGGTTCTGGCCCAAGTCCCGGCGGGCGGCCCTGATGAAATCGGCCGCCCGGGCGATTGTCCACTCGATGTGTTTGCGATGGTCGAAATCGGTCAGGGACATGCAGCGCGCTCCGCCGTTGATGCGTCATTTTCGCTGGGTGAATGAGGAAAACCGCCGTTGGCGCGGTACATGTAAATCAGGATCTCGGCGACGGCCGCGAACGCCGCCACGGGAATTTCGCTGCCGAGTTCGATGACTCGAAGCAACTGAACCAGGTCGGCGTCCTCGCGCACAAGAATGCCGCGGGCCCGGGCCACTTCGAGGATCTGCTCGGCGATCGGGCCGCGGCCGCTGGCGAGAACCTTCGGCGCGCTGTCGCTCTCGGGCTTGTAACCCAGGGCGACGGCGACGGGTTCGTTCTGGGGCGCGGCGGCTGTTTCGCGAGCCTGTTTGGTGTCCGGCAAGGCGGCGGTCTTTCCGATGTTGCATTCCGCAAACGCCGAGGAGTGTCGCCGGATTTGCTTAAAATTTTATGAGTGTCGTAAAAATGTGTGTATCTACACTCATAGGTAGTATCATTTTCTAAAAACTTCAACTACAATCAAAAGATGGAAAAAGAACCATAGATTACATAAATGAGCTATTGCGCCTCGCGGAGAGCGACGCTCCGCCTTTCCCGCCCACCCTGTTATTCGAGGAGGGCTGGATGCTCCGGCTTATTCTCCAGTGGTTTGCGAGATCGAGAACAATTGATCACGATCTTTCGTTGTCACCCGGCGCCCGATGGTTCTCGGAAGCTCGTCTCGCCTCTGCATTTCTACCCCGATATCGCGGCGACACTCTTGCGGAGGGATACACTCATGCAGACGGCGTAGTCGGTCATTTCCGGATCGGTGAAACCGGACAAGCTGAACTAAAACTTGAAAACGATGCTGAGCAGTTCGTTGTCGTCGAAGCCAAGATGTTCAGCGGGCTCTCCAAGGGGACCACTCGCGCACGAACCTACAATCAAGCTGCACGGAATGTGGCGTGCATGGCGGAAGTTGCCAGACGTGCCGAGCGCGATCCGTCAGATATTCTTCACATGGCTTTTTTTGTGCTGTGTCCCAAAGAACAACTAAACGCGGGCATGTTTTCAGGTCTATTGGATAAATCATCCCTTAAGCGTGTGGTTGAGGAACGTGCCGCAAGCTACAATTCACTCAAGACCGAATGGTTTGAAGAATGGTTTATGCCCACTCTCATTTCTACGTTTATTGGCTGCCTAACCTGGGAGGATGTGATCGCGTACATCAAATTCTCTGATCGGCCCTTCGGTGATGACCTAGAGCTCTTCTACAATCGGTGCATTGCATTCAATCGCAAGAGCCGCAGTTCCGAACGCACGCTCACCTAACCCAGAAGCCCATTTGGTACCGTCTGGAGCTTCGCCAAAGTAGAACAACACAAGGAACGAGGAGCAATCGCTCCCCGTTCCTGGCCGAACAATGCAGGTTAATAATTCGCGGCGATCCAGGCTTCGAGGTCCACGGTTTCGCCGTGTTCGTCGACGATGGCGAGTTCATCGATGTTCTTGATCTCCAAACCGAGCCCGTCGATACGGTGCCATTCGTCGCCGACGGTCGCGCCGCTGGCGATAAGATCGCCCAGATAGGTCAGGTCGTCGACATGCTCGCGCAGGGTCACCGCGTCGACCCGGACTTCGAGCGTGTCGATGTAGATATCGTAGCGGTAATCGCCTTCGGGCGCCTTGTGACCGTTGTAAAGATCGGCGCCGTCGCTTTCGCCGATGGTGAAGATCAACCGGTCGGCGCCGGAGCCCGCGTGAACCGTGTCGTTGCCGGCGCCGCCGTCGATCACGGCGTCGAACTCCAGGGCCAGATCGATGAAGTCGTCGCCCGCCCCTCCGTAGGCGAAGGAACACCGGCCCTCGATATGGTCGTTGCCGGCGCCTCCGTCGAGGATGTCGGCTACGTAGGTGGTGTGCCCGAACAACTGATCGTCGCCGGCGTCGCCGTAGAGGCTGGCGCGGCTGTGGGCGTTGTGGAGAATGTCGTTGCCGTCGCCTCCATGGAAGTCGTGCCGGAATTGATAGCCCGACAATTGCTCGTCCCAGCGCTGGGTCAGCATGACGATGTCGTCGCCGCCGCCGGCATCGTATTGGGTGCCGTCCAGATAGTCGCCCTCGCGCAGCAGCGTCGCGCTGACGCCGTATAGTTCCGCAAAGGCGTCGACGGAGTTCGAACTGAACGTGATGTAGTCGTTGCCGTCGGTGAAGGCGCTCGGCACCGGAGGAATCTCCGGGTCGTCGTCGACGATCGTCGTCTCGACCATGCCGTTGCCGACGACGGCGTTGCCGGACACCCCGGTGATCTCGACCTTGAAGGTCTCGTTGCCCTCAAACTCGGTGTCGCCGAACACCATGATCTGGAATTGCGCTTCGGTCTCTCCCGCCGCGATCACCACGGTGCCGGAAAAGGGCGCGCCGAAGTCGGCGCCGGGCGTGGCGGCCGGTCCCGAACCCGCCGGGTCCGTGACGCTCCACGCCACCTCCACATCCGCGTCGGCCGGCCGGTCCAGGGACACGGTGTAGGTGAGCGGATGGTCGTCGGCGTCGGTGTCGCCTTCCCCGGTCTCCCGCTCGCCCTCGAGCCCCACCATCACGGGCTCGGGAGGAATTGCCGACAGATCCCATTCGCCGTCCGGGGCATCGGGATTGCCGGTGACGCGCAGGTCCTCGAAACTCGCGACCCAGAGGCCGAGGATCTCCGACTTGAAGGCGCCGCACCCCCGGCCTTCGACCCACTCCTTCAGCCGGAGGAGTTCGTCCAATACGCCATCGCCCCTGATCTCGTCGGCCGTGAGCCGGATTTCGAGCGTATCGCGCCCATGGCCGCCGTGATAGGCGTCGAGTCCACCGCCGCCGATTCCGGCGTGGATCACAACATCGTCGCCATGGCCGCCAAGGACCGTATCATGGCCGGCGCCACCGCTCAGGGTGTCGTCGCCGTGGCCGCCCCAAATCCAGTCGTCGTCCGCGCCACCGTCGACCACGTCGTCCCCGTGGCCGGCGAAAACGGTGTCGTCGCCGGTCCCACCGATCAGGGTGTCGTCGCCGTGACCATCCAAGATCAAGTCGTCTCCGGCGCCGCCATCGATTTCATCGTCGCCGCGGCCGCCCCAGATTATGTCGTCGCCGTCGCCGCCGGCCAGCTTTCGATGTCCCCATCCACAAAATTTGTAATTTCTCATGTGCGCAGCCCCGTACCATGAAATTTACAGTAATAGAAAAATAGTAAGATGCGGTAATGGTAATCACAACTAAATAAATGTCAAATTCATTTATTTATGAATTTTTGCTTCTATTATTTTACTATGGACTAGCTAAATTTTATCTATATTTGCAATTTATATATTTATACGCGCATGAATTTGGTGGGCGCGTTCAATGATCGACCCGCAAGGCGCGGACGACCACGGCATTTTCAAGAGAGAGGGCAGAGGGAATGTGCGTGAAATTGGCGGACGCGAAATCAGGTTCCGCGGAAGCCCTTGGCGACCACGTAGAGTTCCGCCGAACTCGGCGCGCGACGACGGCGGCTTGGCGTGTTTCACGGTCGCGAACATCTGCTTCATCCGTTTCAGCAAGGCGGGTTCCGTTCCTCCCTGCAAAACCTTGCAGACAAACGCCCCGCCCGGCCGCAGGACCTCCGCCGCGAACGCCAGGGCCATCTCCGCCAACGCCATGATCCGCAGGTGATCGGTGCCGGTATGTCCCGACGACGGCGGCGCCATGTCGCTCAGCACCACGTCCACGGGTCCGCGCAATTTGTCCTCGATGATCGTGGGCGCGTCGTCGTCGCGGAAATCGATCACCACCATGCCGGCGCCCGGAACCGGGTCCATCTCGACCATGTCCACGGCGACGACCGCGCCGCCGCCGATTTCGCCCGCCCTCACCCGGCTGACGGCGACCTGCGTCCAGCCACCGGGGGTGGCGCCCAGATCCACGACCGTGGCGCCGGGCTTGAGCAGGTGAAAACCGTCATCGAGTTCGATGAGCTTGAACGCGGCGCGCGAGCGATAGCCCTGCCGCCGCGCCTCGGCCACGTACGGATCGTTGAGTTGGCGCTGCAGCCATCGCGTCGACGACGTTTTGCGCCGCTTGGCGGTCAGCACCCGGGTGGTCAGGCCGCGACCCGTCAGCCCGGCCCCCTTGCCGCCGGTCCGCTGGCCGCCCGGCTGCTTGCCATTTGGGCGCTTCGGTCCCTTGCTCACCGGCCCCCGATCCGACCCGGCGCCGGCGCGCTATCCGCGGCCACCATGGACAGCAACAAGCCTTCCCGAATGCCCCGGTCGGCGACCTTGAGGCACCCCACCGGCCATCTCCGCCGAATGGCCTGGAGAATGGCGCATCCGCTCACCACCAGATCGGCGCGGTCGGGGCCGATGCACCGATTTCGAGCGCGCGCGCGCCAGTCGCTGTCGGCAAACCGGGCGCTGACGGCGTCCATGTCCTCGAACCCGATTTCCAACCCGTCCACCCGGGATCGAGTGTAATACGTAAGGCCGAGGTGCGCGGCCGCGAGCGTGGTAACGGTTCCCGACGTTCCCACGAGTTGAACCTCGGCCCGGGCCACCTGGTCGCCGATGCCATAGCGCTCGTCGAACGGCTTCAGGGCGGTATCCACGGTGCCGACCATCTCGTCAAAGGTTTCCGGGTCGATGCGATCGCCGCCGTAGCGCTCGGCGAAACTCACCACACCGTAAGGCAGCGACAAAAGGCCGACCACCTCGGGGCCGCGCTCCGGCGTCTGCTCGATCCAGGTCACTTCCGTGCTGCCGCCGCCGATATCGATCAACAGCGCGTTTTCATAGGACGGATCGAGCAGCGGCAGACACCCCGCCAGGGTCAACCGCGCTTCCTCCTCGGACGAGATCAATTCCAGCAGCAATCCGGTTTTGACCTTCACCCGCCGTACGAATTCCGGCCCGTTTTCCGCCCGCCGGCACGCCTCGGTGGCGATGGCGCGCGCCCGCCGCACACCGGCCGCCCGCATCCGCTCCGCGCAGATCCCGAGCGCCTCGATGGATCGATCGATGGCTTGCCGGGCCAATAGCCCGCTGGCGGCCAGACCTTCTCCAAGCCGAACCGCGCGGGAAAAAGACCCGATCACCCGGAAACTCCGCTCGCCCGCGGCCTCGGCGATCAGCAGCCGGCAGTTGTGGGTCCCGAGATCCACGGCGGCGTAAACGGGCAGCGGCGACTTGGCGCCAAGAGGCTGGGACTTGGCGGCTTGGCGGGGTTCGATGTCGTTGCTCACTCTCGGCGCGCCGCCTCTATCGGTGATGCTCATTGGATCGTCCGAGGCCAAGCCCGTCACGTGTCTGTAACGACACCCTTTGTAAACACGGTGGACGGCGACGCAAGCCCGAACCACATCGAACCGGCTACCCAACACAGGTACGCTGTGCTAAAAGCTCAGCCCGTTCGCGATAGCGGAGTGGTGAAATGGTATCACACCTGACTCTGGATCAGGCATTCCAGGTTCGAGCCCTGGCTCCGCTGCCACCGCGTCGCCTCCGTTAGACCTTTCCTCCGGGACAATCCGTTCCTTCTCGAAACGGTACGATTGCTTCGCAATCGCCATTTAGCCTATCGTAGCATGCTCGGCGCCGCCAAAGGCGGCAACAAACACAACGACCGAGACGTGGGAGGTTTCAATCTTGGCAGCGGATCGCCAGTGCGAGATGCTGGTGGTGGGCGGCGGCATCAACGGCGCCGGCATCGCCCGCGACGCCGCGGGCCGCGGCCTCTCCGTGGTGCTGTGCGAGCAGGACGACCTTGCCGGCCACACCTCGTCGGCCAGCTCGAAACTGATCCACGGCGGCCTTCGCTATCTCGAATATTACGAGTTCCGGCTGGTATCGAAGGCGCTCGCCGAACGCGAGGTCTCGGCGCGATGACTAGCCTGATCCTCGAGAACGTCACCAAGACCATGGGCGGGGAACGCCACATTCACGACGTCAGCCTGGAACTCGATGCGGGCGCTCCGGTGGTGCTGCTGGGACGCACGCTTGCCGGCAAAACCACTCTGATCCGCCTGATGGCGGGTCTCGACCGGCCGAGCGGTGGGCGCATCTTCATGGACGGTTACGACGTCACCAACTTGTCCGTGCGCCGGCGAAACATCGCCATGGTCTACCAGCAGTTCATCAACTACCCCTCGTTCACGGTCTACGAGAACATCGCCGCGCCACTCCGCCGCGCCGGCCTCCGTAAGGGCGAGATCGATCGCAAGGTTCGCGAGACGGCCGAGACACTGCGCATCGACGGCCTGCTCGACCGATTGCCGGGCGAGCTTTCGGGTGGCCAGCAACAGCGGACCGCCCTGGCCCGGGCGCTGGTGAAGGAAGCCGGCTTGCTTTTGCTCGACGAACCGCTGATCAATCTGGACTACAAGCTCCGAGAGGAACTTCGCGGCGAACTCCAGGCCATCTTCAGCGGCCGCGACGCGGTCGTGGTGTATGCCACCACCGAACCGCTGGAGGCCCTGATGCTCCAGGGCAGCACGGTGGTCATGGCCGAGGGCGGCGTTCTGCAGGTGGGACAAACCCTGGACGTCTACCACCACCCGGCGTCGGTCCGGGTTGGCGACATCTTTTCGGACCCGCCCATGAACCTGATCACCGGCCGCGTGCACGGACAAATGGCGACGCTCGGCGCCGGCATCGCCATTCCGCTGGAAGGACATCTCGCCGGTTTGCCGCCGGGACCCTACCAATTCGGCGTGCGCGCCAACCATCTGTCCGTGGTTTCCGAAACCGAGGGCCGGATTCCCTTCAACGCCGTGGTGGAGCTCGCGGAGATCAGCGGTTCGGAAACCTTCATCCATGCCACTCATAACAGTGTCTCTTGGGTCATTCAGGAAGAAGGTGTTCATTCCTTCCGGCTCGACCAGGACATCCGGGTATTCATGAGCCCCCGCCACCTGTACGCGTTCGACCAGGCCGGACGGTTGGCGGCCGCGCCGGTTCGCGGCTCCGCGAGAGCGGGCGTATCACGAGAGGGGCGATGGCACGCATCCACCTAGACGGCATCGCCCACAGTTACACCCGCGCGCCGACGGCGGACGCCGACTGGGCGCTCAAGCGTCTCGACCTTATCTGGCGCGACGGCGGCGCCTATGCCCTGCTCGGCCCGTCCGGCTGCGGCAAGACGACGTTGCTCAACGTCATCTCCGGGCTGGTCCAACCGTCGGAGGGACGGGTCACGTTCGACGATGTCGACGTGACCGGGCTTTCCACCGAGCGGCGCAACATCGCTCAGGTTTTCCAGTTTCCGGTCATCTACGACACCATGACGGTGTTCGAGAACCTAGCGTTTCCGCTACGCAACCGGGGGGTCGGCGCGTCGGATACGCGCGCGCGGGTGGGAGAGGTGGCCGGGATGCTGGGTTTGACATCGCATTTGCATCACCGGGCCCGCGGGCTCACCGCCGATTCCAAGCAGAAGATATCGCTGGGCCGCGGCCTGGTGCGCAGCGACGTGGCCGCCATCCTGTTCGACGAACCGCTGACCGTCATCGACCCGCAACTGAAGTTCCAGCTCCGCCGCCAGATCAAGCAGATCCACGAGGACTCCCAATTGACCTTCATTTACGTCACCCACGACCAAAACGAGGCGCTGACCTTCGCCGACCAGGTGGTGCTGATGAGCGAAGGCGCGGTGGTCCAGGCCGGCACGCCGCAGGAGCTGTTCGAAAACCCGAAGCACACCTTTGTCGGTTATTTCATCGGCAGTCCCGGAATGAACATTTTGCCATGCGCGCTGGACGGGGACGCGGCCGTGGTGGAGGGCCGCCGGTTCCTCCTCGGCGGCGAGCGGATCGAAAAGGCGCGGCGGCGCGGCGGCCGCCTGGAACTGGGCATTCGCCCGGAGTTCGTCGGCGTGAGCGCGCACAAGGACGCCGGCGCGGCGCCGGCGACGATCGCGGCGGTGGAGGATCTCGGTAACTACAAGATCATCGACGCGCGGTTGGAACAGAGCATCCTCAAGGTCAAGCTTTCGGAGGACCGGGAGGTTCCGGCGGGCGAAGCCTACCTGCGGTTTCCTCCCGAGTGGACCAAGCTCTATGCCGACGGCACGCTGGTGGAGTGACGGAGAGGACGACGGACCATGGATAAAACCCAAAACAACAAGGCCTGGCTCCTGGTCCTGCCGGTGTTTGTCATCGTTGCGTTCAGCGCCATCATTCCGCTGATGACCGTGGTCAACTACTCCGTCCAGGACATCTTCGGGCCGGGGCAGCGGGTGTTCGTGGGGACCGAATGGTTCGAGGAAGTCCTGGCCGACGAGCGCCTGAAAGAGGCGCTGTGGCGCCAGTTCCTGTTCTCGGGCCTTGTCCTGGTCATCGAGATCCCGCTGGGCGTGCTCATCGCGCTGGCCATGCCGAAAAAGGGCTGGGGGGTGTCCCTGGTCCTCGTGCTGCTGGCGCTGCCGCTGCTCATCCCATGGAACGTGATCGGCACCATCTGGATCGTCTTCACCCGGCCGGACATCGGTCTGCTGGGGGTCGCCATCAACGGCCTTGGCGTGCACTTCGACCATACCGCCGCGCCGCTGGACGCCTGGGTCACCCTGATGCTGATGGAGGTCTGGCACTGGACGCCGCTGGTCGCCCTGCTCGCCTATGCCGGCCTGAAGGCGATTCCGGACGCCTACTTCCAGGCCGCGAGAATCGACGGCGCGTCCACCTGGGCGATCTTCCGCTACATCCAGTTGCCGAAGATGCGGGGCGTGCTGACCATCGCGGTGCTGCTGCGCTTCATGGATAGTTTTCTCATTTACGCCGAACCGTTCGTGCTGACCGGCGGCGGTCCCGGAAACTCCACCACGTTCCTATCCATCTATTTGGTCAAGGTGGCGGTGGGACAGTTCGACCTCGGGCCGGCCGCGGCCTTTTCCATCATCTACTTCCTGATTATCCTGCTGTTCAGCTGGCTGTTCTACCAAGCGCTTCAGAACGTCGGGACCGGAGACAAGCCATGAGGGTGAAAAAGAGCACCATCGGCCTGATCATCTACCTGGTGCTGTTGATGCTTCCCATCTATTGGATGCTCAACATGTCGCTCCGGACCAACGCCGACATCCTCGGAACCTTTTCGCTCTATCCCTCGTCTCCGACCCTGGAGAACTACGTCAAGATCTTCACCGACAAGTCATGGTACTCCGGCTATATCAATTCCATCATCTACGTCAGCATCAACACCGCCATCTCCTTGTCGGTGGCGTTGCCGGCGGCGTATGCGTTCTCGCGTTTCCGCTTTCTCGGCGACAAGCACATGTTCTTCTGGCTGTTGACCAACCGGATGGCGCCGCCGGCGGTGTTTCTGCTGCCGTTCTTCCAGCTCTACTCCACCTTCGGGCTGATCGACACCCACATCGCCGTCGCCCTCGCCCACTGCCTGTTCAACGTACCGCTGGCGGTATGGATCCTCGAGGGCTTCATGTCCGGCGTGCCGCGCGAGATCGACGAAACCGCGTACATCGACGGCTACGGCTTTCCCCGGTTCTTTCTCACCGTGTTCCTGCCGCTGATCCGTTCCGGGATCGGCGTAACGGCGTTCTTCTGTTTCATGTTCAGCTGGGTGGAATTGCTGCTGGCCCGGACGCTCACCACCACCGTCGCCAAGCCCATCGCCGCCACCATGACCCGCACCGTCAGCGCCACCGGCCTCGACTGGGGGCTGCTCGCCGCCGCCGGCATCCTGACGATCGTGCCGGGCGCGCTGGTGATCTATTTTGTCCGCAACTACATGGCCAAGGGCTTCGCCTTGGGCCGGGTATGAGTTAGGGAGCGCGGAACGATGTTCGAATGGATGGCATGGACTCTTCCGACGGCGATCTTCTTCACCGTCATCGCGTCGATGCTCGTCGCCATGACGGTCTGGGAAACGGTCTCGCCCACGATCGAACGCCGGGGCTTCCTGCCGATCGCGACCACGCGCGGCGACCGGCTGTTCATCGGCCTGCTGGGCAGCGCCTATATTCACCTGATCTGGCTTGCGGCGACGAACCTGAGTCTGTGGTTCGCGCTGGCGATTTCGTTGATCTACATGGCCGCCATGATACGCTATGGTTGACCGAGATGTTCCACGGCCCGCGGCGGATCGGAGCCCCCACCGAACCGTCGTTGATGCCGCCGCAAAAAAACCGAGGGGCAAAGTGGCGAAAAACGCCACCGGTATCTTTCAAGCAATGGGAGAGCAACGATGAGATGTGTTGAGAGAGGAAACGGAAAAGGAAGCCTTGCCGTCGTCGGTCTAGCCGGCCTGGCCTTCGTGGTTTCGCTGCCGTTCGCCGCGAGCCCGGCCGTGGCCGACATGGCCGCGGCCAAGCGGTGGGTCGACGAGGAGTTCCAGCCTTCGACGCTCAGCAAGGAAGAGCAGATGAAGGAGATGGAGTGGTTCATCAAGGCGGCCGAGCCCTTCAAGGGCATGGAGATCAAGGTCGTCTCGGAGACCATCCCGACCCACGAGTACGAATCGAAGACGCTGGCCAAGGCGTTCACGGAGATTACCGGGATCAAGGTGACCCACGATCTGATCCAGGAAGGCGACGTCATCGAGAAGCTGCAAACCCAAATGCAGTCGGGCGAGAACGTCTTCGACGCCTACATCAACAACTCCGATCTCATCGGCACCCATTTCCGCTATGGGCACGTGGTGCCGCTGTCCGACTGGATGGCCGGCGAGGGCAAGGACGTCACCCTGCCGACGCTCGACGTCGACGACTTCATCGGCCGGGAGTTCACCACCGGTCCCGACGGCAAGCTGTACCAGCTTCCCGATCAGCAGTTCGCCAACCTTTACTGGTTTCGCTACGACTGGTTCCAACGCCCTGAATTCAAACAGAAGTTCAAGGAAATCTATGGTTACGATCTGGGCGTTCCGGTCAACTGGTCGGCCTACGAGGATATCGCCGAATTCTTCACCGATCACGTGAAGGAGATCGACGGCGTCGCCATTTACGGCCACATGGATTACGGCAAGAAGGCGCCGGATTTGGGCTGGCGGTTCACCGACGCCTGGCTGTCCATGGCCGGGGCCGGCGACAAGGGCCTGCCCAACGGCAAGCCCGTGGACGAATGGGGCATCCGCGTCGAGGGCTGCCGGCCGCTCGGCTCCAGCGTCTCGCGCGGCGGAGCCACCAATGGTCCGGCCGCCAAGTATTCGCTCCGGAAATACATGGAGTGGCTTCGGAAGTACGCTCCTCCGGGCGCGCTCGGCATGGACTTCTATCAGTCGCTTCCGAGCCTGGCCAAGGGCAACGTCGCCCAGCAGATCTTCTGGTACACGGCCTTCACCGCCTCCATGGTGGAGCCCCGCGACAAGGGCAACAACACCGTCGACGAGGCCGGCAAGCCGCTTTGGCGGATGGCGCCATCGCCGCACGGCCCCTACTGGGAGGAAGGCATGAAGCTGGGCTACCAGGACGCCGGATCGTGGACGCTTCTGAAATCCACGCCGGTGGAGCGCCGCAAGGCGGCCTGGCTGTTCGCCCAGTTCACGGTGGCCAAGACCGTGTCGCTCAAGAAGTCGCTGGTGGGTCTGACCATCATTCGCGACAGCGACATCAACTCCCAGGCGTTCACCGACCGGGCGCCGAACCTCGGCGGACTGGTGGAGTTCTACCGCAGCCCGGCGCGTGTGTTGTGGACGCCCAGCGGCACCAACGTCCCCGACTATCCGAAGCTGGCGCAACTGTGGTGGCAGAACATCGGCGAGGCGGTGGCGGGCGAGGTCACCCCGGACACGGCCATGGACAACTTGGCCGCCGAGCAGGACAAGATCATGGCGCGTTTGGAGCGCTCCGGCGTCCAGGGCGAATGCGGTCCCAAGCTGAACCCCGAGAAGCCGGAAGCGTATTGGCTGGATCAGCCGGGCGCGCCCAAGCCCAAGCTCGCGAACGAAAAGCCCCAGGGCCAGACAGTCGACTACGACGAACTGATCAAGACCTGGAGCCAAGGCAAGCCCATGTAATTCCCGATCATCCATGGGTCACGGCAACGGCGGGCGCCCATGCCCGCCGTATTTTGCGCGCATTTGCAATCCGCATGGGCCTTGCGCCGGACGTTCGTCATCCCCCATATGCCGTCGGTAGTATCCGGCGAAATCCACGATCACGCGGAACCATGCCCGACGCCCTTGAACACTTCGACGCCCGCGACGCGCGGACCATCGTCAACGCGGCCATCGACCGCTACATCGCGGCCCGGCATGCCCGGGTCGACGCGTTCGTGGACGGCAACTTCAGCCTGGGCAACTCGCTCCGTCTCCATCGGCGCGCCGTCGGCTACGATCTGGTTAGGGCGCCCGCCAACGTCGCGATGATGGTGCCATACCTCGCCGCCCAGCTCACGGCGGCCGGAGCCAAGCGGCTGAAAGCGGAGCGGGTTGGCCGTTGGCTGGCAAGCCGGAAGTTTTTTCTGTCCACCGACGTGGCGCGGGAACTGGCGTGGCGGCTGCACGCCGATCTGCTGGAGCTTCCCTATGCGGACGGGGACCGGCGAATCGACCATGACGCCCTCGCCGAGGAGATCCTGAGAGATCCCCGCTTGGCGGCGGCTCTGGACACCCTGGCCACGACCCTGATGCGCCATAAGAGCGATCCCCGCACTCAAGACCGGCTGCAAGCCATGTTCGAGACCTATGCGGGCTCGCGCAACGCGGTGGCGGAGCTGGTGACCAACCTGGCCATGGCCGGAGCCGGCGCCACGCTGTTCAAGCAGCTCACGCCGGGCGCGCTGTCCCTGGGGCCTGCGGTGGCGGGGGCCATCGCCCACCAGGCGGCGGTGGCCAGTTTCCCGCTCGGCGTCGGCGCTGGCGGGCTGTGGTACGGGCTGATCGGCGTGACGCCATCGGCCGCCCTGGTGGTTGGCGCGACCGGCGGCCTGTTGGCGCTCACGGCGGTGGCGACGGCGTTCGCGGGCGTGATCGGCGACCCGGTTCAGCGGGCGCTCGGTCTGCACCGCCGCCGCCTGCACAAGCTCATCGACGCGCTGGGCGAAGAGCTGAAAGGCGAGAGCGAAGCGGCGTACCACGTTCGCGATCACTACGCGGCCCGCATTTTCGACCTTATCGACGTGGCGCGCGCGACATACCGCCTTGCGACCGGATAGCTCGGGGGATCGTCACGGTGCGCCGGCTCGTATTTCCCGGATGGCGCGCCGACCTAACATAGGTTAGCGCGGACACTCGGCCGACGTCCTATGGTCACTGAAATGAGCGATCGCCACAGGAGAAGAGACATGCGCACCGATAAAAGAAACCTGCTTCTGCGTTCCGCCGCCATTTTGGCTTCGCTGGGTTTCGCGGCGTCCGCGGCCGCGAGCGACGACGTGCGTGCCGCCAGCGCCAAAATGGCCGATGCCGACGGCAACAGCGTCGGTGTCGTCACCCTGAATGAACCGATTGACGGTCAAGGGGTGATCGTTGGGGCGACCCTGACCAATTTGCCCGCGGGCGTCCATGCCATTCATATCCACGAAACCGGCAAGTGCGATGGGCCGGATTTCAAGAGCGCCGGAGGCCATTTTAACCCCGACGACAAGAAACACGGCATCAAGAATGCCGACGGAATGCACGCCGGCGATTTGCCCAACATCTTCGTTCCTGCATCGGGTGAAATACGCGAGGAGATGTTTGCAACCACTCTGACCTTGGACGAAGCGTTGTTCGACGCCGATGGCGCGGCCGTGGTCATCCATGCCAACGCCGACGACTACGGGACCGATCCGGCCGGTGACGCCGGAGATCGCATTGCCTGCGGCGTGATCGAGAAGGAATAAGGAATATAGGGAGGCGGTCCCACATGGGGACCGCCAGTTTGTCGCACTTGGGTCTTGGTTGTCTGATGTTCGTCGAGGCCGTACTCTCGTTTACGGTTTGACGTATTTGACGATGGCGCCGGTGCGGATCTTTTCGAAGTATTGCGTGAGCTCTCTCTTGACCACGGGCATCAAGATGTAGAGCCCGATGATGTTGGCGATCGACATCGCGAAGAACATCGCGTCGGAGAAGTCGATCACCGGTCCGAGCTGGATGCTGGCGCCGATGACGATGAAGACGCAGAAAATCGCCTTGTACGTGAACTCGGCCCGCTTGCTCTCGCCGAACAGATAGGTCCAGGCCTTGAGACCATAATAGGACCACGCGATCATGGTCGAGAACGCGAACAACAAGACCGCGAGCGTCAGCACGTAGGGGAACCAGGAGAAGGCGCTTTCAAACGCCGCCGCCGTGATGTCGATGCCGCCAAGACCCTCGATCTGATAGGTGCCGGTAACGGCAATCACCAACGCGGTCATCGTGCAAATGACGACCGTATCGATGAAGGGTTCCAACAAAGAGACGATGCCTTCGGTCACCGGCTCCTTGGTCCGAACCGCTGAATGGGCGATCGGCGCCGATCCGACCCCCGCTTCGTTCGAAAAGGTGGCCCGCTTCAAGCCCTGAATCAGCACGCCGACAATCCCGCCGCCAATCGCCTCCGGTGCGAAGGCCCCGGAAACGATATTGGCGACGGCATCCGGTAGTTCGGTGATGTTCATCAGGATGATGACAATCGCCGCGCCGACGTACAACACGGCCATGAACGGCACGATCTTGTCGGTC
This sequence comes from uncultured Alphaproteobacteria bacterium, assembly GCA_963771545.1. GTDB lineage: Bacteria > Pseudomonadota > Alphaproteobacteria > Rhodospirillales > Defluviicoccaceae > CAKZLS01. The sequence continues at coordinate 711,815 of CAVYTX010000002.1, read as the reverse complement.
ACCCGGGCGATGGACTTGATGCCGCCGATGATCGTCACCGCCACCAAGGCGGCCACAACGAGACCGTACAGCCAGCCGTTGCCGGTCAGGATGCTTTCCGCCCCACCCGTCACGTTGGTGAGCATCTGGAAGGACTGGTTGGCCTGGAACATGTTGCCGGCGCCCATGGAGCCGATGACGCAGGAGATGGCGAAGAAGACCGCCAGCACCCGTCCCAAACCGCCGAGGCCCTTCTCGGCAAGCCCCTTGCTCAGATAATACATGGGGCCGCCAGACACCGTGCCGTCCGCGTATTCGTTGCGGTATTTTACGCCCAGCGTACATTCGGTGAACTTGGAGCACATTCCGAACAGGCCCGCGATGATCATCCAGAAGGTGGCGCCCGGCCCGCCGAGCGAGACGGCCACCGCGACACCGGCGATGTTTCCAAGACCGACCGTACCGGACAGGGCCGTCGCGAGCGCCTGAAAATGACTGACCTCGCCGGCGTCGTTGGGATTCGAGTAATCGCCGCGCACCAATTCGATCGCGTGTTTGAATGCGCGGAACTGTATGAAACCGAAATAGAAGGTGAAGATGATCGCCGCGAGGATCAGCCACCCGACGATGAGGGGAAATTGCGCTCCGGCGACCGGAACGGAGTAAAAGATGGTATCGACGATCGGCGCGACGATCGGCTTGATGACGTCGCTGATGGCCTGGTCGATGCCTCCTTCCTGAGCGAACGCCAGGGTCGGGAACAAAACGCCTCCCGTGGCGGCGACAAGTATCCTGCGCATGTGAAGTCTCCCACAATGCTTGTGTCTGGTTGTTGCTTTCTTGTTTATCCGTTAAGGCACGACGGTCACGGGCACGGGCGCCGACTGCATCAGCGCGCCGGGCACACTGCCGAAAAGCCGCGTCTCGAACTTCGAATGGCCGGTGCGGCCAATGAAGATCTGCGCGGCGCCGGCCTCCTCCGCGATCTCGCACAGACTTTCCGCGACGTGACCGTGATGGACGACCGCGGAAGCTTCGACTCCCTGCGCCCGCACCCTTTCCACGACCGGATCGACGTTCATTTGCGCCCGATCCAGTTCCTGTTGGCGGCGTGAGTGCCGCGCCTCGAGTTCGTCCGGGGTAAGAATACTGTACGCGGACCATTCCAGGACGTGCACGATCCTCACTTCCGCTCCGCCAGCCTTGGCCCGGACGACGGCGAAGGCGACGGCGCGGTCCGCGCCCTCACTGCCGTCGTAGCCCACGACGAAAATGTCACTCATGGTTCACTCCATTGTTCGAGTGTTGGGATAGCGTCGCCGGCACACGGAACGCGATGCATGCCGGCGCGTTCGACAACGGGTTAGGCGCTGAGGGCGGATACCGGATCCACGTACTCATAACCGAGGTCGTCGGCGACGGCCTTGTAGGTGACCTTGCCCTTGTAGACGTTGAGCCCTTCACCGAAGTTCGGGTTGTCGAGCAGGGCCGCCTTATAGCCCTTGTCGGCAAGCGCGAGGCCGTAGGGAAGGGTCACGTTGTTCAGGGCGTAGGTCGAGGTGCTCGGCGTCGCGCCGGGCATATTGGCGACGCAGTAATGCACGACGTCGTCGACGATATAGATGGGTTCGGCATGGGTGGTCGGTCGCGAGGTCTCGAAACAGCCCCCTTGATCGATCGCCACGTCGACCAGCACCGAGCCCGTTTTCATCCGCTTGACCATATCGGCGGTGACAAGCGTCGGCGCCTCGGCGCCGACCACGAGCACGGCGCCGACCACTAGGTCGGCGTCGAGCACATACTCTTCCAGCGATGCCCGGGTGGAATAGACGGTCTTCAAGGATGATCCGAACCGTCCGGCGAGACGGCCGAGCACATCGACATTGCGGTCGAGTACCGTGACGTTCGCGCCCATGCCGAGCGCCATCATGATCGCGTTTTCGCCGACCACCCCGCCGCCGATCACCACCACCTTGGCCGGCGCCACGCCGGGAACGCCGCCAATCAGAATACCTTTGCCGCCGTGCGCCTTCTCCAGCGCCCACGCGCCCGCCTGAATCGACAGTCGGCCCGCGACCTGGGACATGGGCGCCAACAGCGGCAGACCGCCTTGCGCGTTGGTAACGGTTTCGTAAGCGACACAGACGGCGCCGCTGTCCACCAGATCGCGGGTTTGATCCGGATCCGGCGCCAAGTGCAGATAGGTGAACAGGAGTTGTCCCTGCTTGAGCATCTTGCGCTCGGGGGCCTGCGGCTCCTTCACCTTGACGATCATTTCGGCCTTGTCGAAAACCTCCCCGGCGCTGCCCGCGATCTCGGCGCCAATGGCGCGATAGTCGTCGTCCGAACATCCGATACCGGCGCCGGCCTTTGTTTCGACGGTGACCTTGTGGCCGTGCGTGACGAACTCACGCGCGCTGTCCGGGGTCAGACCGACCCGGTATTCGTGAACCTTGATCTCCTTGGGGACACCGATGTGCATTGTCTCCTCCCTTGCTGAGTGCCTGAACTTCGGCGAGGACCCTACCGCAAAAACGGAGGACATGTCATTGCAAAGGTGGAACAGGAAAGGCCGCCATCGGATCCTATGAGACGACGGACGCAAGGGCCGTTAAGGTCTGAGATTTTGAACGCCTTTCTCCTTGGGAGATCGCCTCATGAAGATCTCGCCATCACGAACCAGCGGCGCCATGCACTTATACCAACGGTCACTAATAGTGACCCATTGTGACGGCCTATCGAGGTTTCCGGCAAGGAGCGTGGTGCGCCGTGATGCGGGAGCATCATAAGCGCCGCGCCCAAAAAAACCATCCAGGGGCCGTCCGGAAACCTCCATAGGCCGCCCGCTGGCTCGTGTTTCCCGCATCCTCGGGGCGTCCGGACCGCTTGACGATGGGTCCCCATCGCCGGCGCGGCCCCTCCTGCCGAGGATGCGGGAAACACGATCACAATGAGTCATTTCTAGTGACCGTTGGTATTAGAGATTGACGGAAATCATCCACAATATACTTCTCCTCATCGTTGTTTTTTGCTCTCAGTCTCATCCCTCGCGCGATTGCGGCCGACGCAACGGGATGGCGCGGCGGCGGGATTCTCGGCTATCTTAGTGGCGACCGCCTCGCCGGCGTCACATATGAAGGGCGGTCGCTGCACTGGCCGTGCCATCGGTTGCATCTCGAGGGAGTTGCCGTGCCCCGCAGGAAATCCGTCTTCCGGTTAATTGTCGCCGTTTTCGGCATTGCGGCTGTTGTGTCCGCCGCGGCCGGGCAGGAGGGCGGCCCGGAAGCGCCGGTTCGGGTCGCCGTGGTTGAAGCCCGCGCGTCGGAGTTCGTTGACCGGGTGGAGGCGCTGGGCACGACGCGGGCCAACGAGACCGCCGATATCACCTCCAGCGTGACCGAGAAGGTGGTCGAGATCCGCTTCGACGACGGGCAGCGGGTGGCCGCCGGCGATGTTCTCGTGGTTCTCGACAGCTCCGAGGAGCAAGCGGATTTGGAGGCGGCCCGGGCGGTGCTCGAGGAGCGGCGGCTGGCTTTCGAGCGTTCCAAGGAGCTTGAAAGCCGAAAGTTCGCGGCGACGGCTCAACTCGAGGAACGCCGCGCCGCATTGCGCCAGGCCGAGGCCGCGATCGAGGCGATCCGCTCGCGCCTCGCCGACCGCACCATTCGCGCCCCGTTCGACGCCATCGTCGGTCTTCGCAACATCAGTGTCGGCGCGCTGGTTGAACCCGGCGATCTGATCACGACGCTGGACGACATCGGCGTTATCAAGCTCGACTTCAACGTCCCCGCCACCCACTTGGCGTCGCTCACCCCGGGCCTGTCGATCGTTGTCCGTACCGCCGCGTTCGGCGATCGCGCCTTCCGCGGCACGATCAGCGGCGTCGACTCGCGGGTCGATCCGGTGACCCGGTCCATCGTTGCCCGCGCATTGATCCCCAATCCGGACGGGCTGCTGCGGCCGGGTCTGTTGATGACCGTCGAGCTCCTGAGCAGTCCCCGCGCGTCGATCGTCGTGCCCGAAGGAGCGCTGGTGCCGCGCGGCCGCGTCAACACCGTCTATGTGGTCGACGACGCGGCCGGCAACATTGTCGAGGCGCGCACCGTTGAGGTGGGCGCGCGGCGGCCCGGCGAGGCCGAAATTCTCGCGGGCCTCGCGGCCGGCGAAAAAGTCATCACTCACGGCACGATGCGCGTTCGGCCGGGACAGCGGGTGACGGTGACCGTGCTGGACGATGGCGCGACGTCGGTGCGCGAGATGCTCTCGATAACTCCGGGAGGCTGACCATGATCCTCTCGGACGTTGCGGTGACCCGCCCGGTTTTCGCCACCGTCGTCAGCTTGCTGCTGATCGTGTTCGGGATCGTCGCCTTCTTCGACCTGCCGTTGCGGGAATACCCGGACATCGACCCGCCCGTCGTTTCCATCGACACGGTGTATCCCGGCGCCGCCGCCAATGTCGTCGAAACGCGCATCACCGAGATCATCGAGGACCGCATTGCCGGCGTCGAGGGCATCAAGTTCATCGAATTGTCGAGCGAGGACGGCCGGTCGCGCGTGACCATCGAGTTCGAGGTCACCCGGGACGTCGACGCGGCCGCCAACGACGTTCGCGACCGGGTCGCCGGCGTTCTCGACGATTTGCCCGACGAGGCCGACCCGCCCGACATTCAGAAAGCCGATACCAACGACGACGTGATCATGTGGCTGAATCTCGCCAGCGACCGGATGAACGTGCTGGAGTTGACCGATTATGCACGCCGCTATCTGGTCGACCGATTCTCGGCGCTCGACGGGGTGGCGCGGGTGCGCGTCGGCGGCGGTCTCAGCTATGCCATGCGGGTCTGGCTCGACCGCGTGGCCCTGGCCGCCCGCGGACTCACCGTCGCCGACGTCGAGGGCGCGCTCCGCGCGGAGAACGTGGAACTGCCCGCCGGCAGCATCGAATCCACGACCCGGCAGTTCACCGTCCGGGTCGAGCGCAGCTTCCGCACGCCGGAGGATTTCGGCCAGCTCGTCCTCGGTCAGGGAAGCGACGGCTATCTGGTGCGGCTCGGCGATGTCGCGCGCGTCGAAAAGGGGGCCGCCGAGGATCGTCTGTTCTTCCGGGGCAACGGGGTGCCCATGGTCGGCATCGGCATCATCAAGCAGAGCCAGGCCAACACCTTGGCGGTGACGAGGGCGGCGCGCGACCAGGCCGCCCAGCTCAACGCGACCCTGCCCGAGGGCTTGCGGATCGAACAGAGCTATGACACCAGCGTGTTCATCGACGGAGCGATCTTCGAGGTTTACAAAACCCTGGCGATCGCCATCGCCCTGGTGGTGCTGGTGATTTTCGTGTTCCTGGCGAGCGTTCGCGCGACCCTCGTGCCGGCCGTGACGGTGCCGGTGTCGTTGATCTCCACGTTCATCGTCCTCGACCTCCTCGGCTTTTCCATCAACCTCTTGACGCTGCTCGCCCTGGTGCTCGCCATCGGCCTCGTCGTCGACGACGCCATCGTCGTGCTGGAGAACATCCACCGCCGCATCGAAGAGGGCGAGACGCCGCTCGTGGCCGCGTTCAACGGCACCCGCCAGGTGAGCTTCGCGGTGGTCGCGACCACCTTGGTCCTGATCGCGGTGTTCGTGCCGATCGCATTCCTGAAAGGCGATGTCGGACGCCTGTTCTCGGAGTTCGCGTTGACCATGGCGGCGGCGGTCGGGTTCTCGAGCCTGGTGGCGCTGACCCTGTCGCCGGTGATCGCGTCGAAGGTGCTGCGGCCTCATGGCCGCGAGCCGCGCCTCGCGCAAGCCGTCGACCGCATCCTTGTTCGAGTGCAGGCGGGATACGCCCGGGCGCTGCGCGGCGCCCTGCGCCGGCCGGCGCTCGTCGGATGCGTCTTTCTCGTTCTGCTCGGCGGCGCTGTCTGGCTGTTTCACGAGATTCCCGGGGAATACGCCCCGAAGGAGGATCGGGGAGCCTTCTTCCTGCTCGTCAACGGGCCGGAAGGGGCGTCCTATGACTACATGGTCGACTACATGGACGAGATCGAGCGCCGCATGACGCCGCTGGTCGACGCGGGCGAGGTCACCCGTCTGCTGGTGCGGGCGCCGCGTCAATTCGGCAACTTCGAGACGTTCAACAGCGGCATCGTGGTTTACGTGCTGGCTGACTGGGCCGAGCGCCGCTCGGGATGGGCGATTATGGACGACGTGGGCAAGCGCGTCGCCGATCTGCCGGGAGTACAGGCGTTCACGGTGATGCGCCAGGGATTCGGCGCGCGGCTCCGCAAGCCGGTGCAGTTCGTGATCGGCGGCGGCACCTACGAGGAACTGACGGAGTGGCGCGATATCTTGCTCGAGAGCATCGAGAAGGACAACCCCGGTCTGGTGGGCGTCGACCATGACTACAAGGAGACCAAGCCGCAGTTGCGCGTGGTCATCGATCGCGACCGCGCCGGCGACCTCGGGGTGCGTATCGGCGACATCGGACGCACGCTGGAAACGGTTCTCGGCTCGCGCCGGGTCACCACTTATACCGAGGACGGCGAGGAATACGACGTCATCGTCGAGGGCGAGCGCGAGGCGCAACGCACGCCCAGCGACATTCAGAATATCTACGTGCGTTCCGAGCGCTCCGGGGCCTTGATCCCGCTTTCCAACCTGGTGACCATGGAGGAGTTCGCCGACTCGCGAACCCTCAACCGCTACAACAGGGTGCGCGCGATCACCATCGAGGCCAACCTCGCCGACGGTTATACCCTGGGCCAGGCGCTGGACTACCTGGAAGGCTTGGCCGCGGAGCGCCTGCCGTCCTCCGCCATCATCGACTACAAGGGCCAATCGCGCGATTTCCGCGAGGCGGGCGGCTCGATGCTGTTCGTGTTCGTGCTCGGCGTGGTGGTCGTGTTTCTGGTCCTGGCCGCCCAGTTCGAGAGCTTCGTTCACCCGCTGGTGATCATGCTGACGGTGCCTTTGGCGATGGCCGGCGCGCTGCTGGGCCTGTATCTGTCCGGCGGAACCTTGAACATCTACACCCAGATCGGCCTCATCGTGCTGGTGGGCCTCGCCGCCAAGAACGGGATCCTGATCGTCGAATTCGCCAATCAGCTCCGCGACGAGGGCCGGGCGTTCGACGAGGCGGTCGTCGAAGCGTCGCGCATCCGCCTGCGGCCGATCGTGATGACCGGCGTGACCACGGCGGCCGGCGCGGTCCCCTTGATGCTGGCCTTCGGGGCCGGCGCGGAAACGCGCACGGTCATCGGCGTCGTGGTGTTTTCGGGCGTGCTCGCCGCGACGCTGTTCACGCTGTTCGTGGTGCCCGTCGCCTATAGTCTTCTTGCCCGCAAGACCGGAGCGCCCGGAGAAATGCGCCGCCGTTTGGAAAGGGAAATGCCGGCACCTGGCGAAGAACCGGCGGCCTCGACGCCTGCCGCCGAGTAGGCGCCTCCCCAAAAAAAGTCCTCAAACGTCAGCGTCCGGTATAGGTCGCCGGCCGCGCACTGGTTCAGGACCCCCTTCATCGCCCGCGCCTCGAGCGGCGGCAGATGGCCCAATCGGTTGGCCACCGAATGGGCCTCGTTCATTGGCCGGCATCGGCCACCGCCCGCCACGTGCACTCAATCGCCACCTGAACGCCGGGATGGCGAGCGTTTACCTCTCCGGAACAAACGAAAAAAGCTCATTCTTCCGCTCGGCAGCCATCGGCTCCCACCTTCCAGCCGGGTCGTGGCGAACGTTTGCCGTTCGCCACGACCCTCGGTTTGATTTCGGCGTCTGTAATATCAGATCATCAGGTCCCCGTGGGTGAGAATGGTATCGGAGGTCACGTTACCGTCCGGATCGATGTCCACGAGATCGCTCGGATCGACGCCCACGATCAACGCAAGCGGGATCGCGTCGCCATGAGGTTCTTCTCCGTCCGGATCAATCGAAACAAGGGCGCCGCCGTGATGGCTCGTCAAGATAACGGCGTAATCGACCAGCTTGAATTTGCTGTTGATAAGATCCAACTGGTCGCCATGGTCGTCGTCCTCGACGCCATTCGGGTTTGGGTCGCTAGCATCGAAGCCGAAGATCGTGTCGACGCCCGCCTCCGGCGCACCCCCATCCTCCGTCCGGAAGTAAATAACATCGGTTTCCGAGTTGTTGGTGAGGAAGATCTTGTCGTCGCCTTCCCGACCCCAGATCTCGTCGGCGCCGTCGCCGTCCCTGATGATGTCATCATCGCTGCCGCCTTGGATCTTATCGTCTCCGGCGCCGCCGTCGATGAAGTCGTTTCCTTCGCCTCCACCCAAGTCGTCGTCACCCGGCCCCCCGAAAATGACGTCTCTGCCCGAGCCGCCGCCGACCTCGTCGTCGCCGCTACCGGCTATGATGACGTCGTTGCCGCCGCCGGCTTCCACGGAATCGTTGCCGTCGCCGGCGAAGATCACATCGTCGCCCCCGAACGTGTGAATCAGATCCTCACCGCTGCCCGTGAAGACGACGTCGTTGCCGCCAGCGTCGTCGTCGCCGGCGAAAAAGGGGTCATCGGGATGTTTGTCATCGGGATGGGACGGGTCATAGTCGGCATTGATCCGGTTGTTGCCGTCGCCCGAGAAGATCACGTCGCCGCCGAGACCGGTCAGGATGCCGTCGTTGCCGTCCAAGGTAAAAACGTGGTCGTTCCCACCATTTCCGTAAACCTGGTCGTCGCCTCCCAATCCGAAGATTACATCGCTGTCTTCCGTGCCCGAAAGCGGGTCATCTGCCGTCGTTCCTTTAATGAGTGCCATGGCTGCCTACCCCCTTGCCTTGAATTCTGTCCATCAAGTTTCCTGTCGCACACCGGAAGTCACGTGGCCGGCATGTAGCTTTTCGAGGGATCTCAAGGGAGGATCGCTTGGCCATCCACGGTTCCGAACCTTCGTCCATTGGAAGTACCCTTTCAGAAAGCCGACATCTCTGCCGCCGGCATCGATGGTCACCGACACCGAGCCCGCCGCGGAGCGCCCAACCAACGTTACCTTACAATGTCCGCAAAAACCATGGTACTATAGCACAAGTAGCAAGCGAATTCTACCGAGCGGAGGTTGCCGCCTTAATGGCGTTCTATCAGAGGTTGATGTTTTTTGATTTGTTTGGACTGCATCGCCGTTCGACATGGCGACCGGACTCTCCGAACCACAACCCCCGCTTCCATGACGTTCGGTGAAGAGCGCAACAAGGGTTAGTCTTGGCTCGCGGTCTTGATCGGCTTGTCGCGGTCCACGATCTGTCCATGAAGCTTCGCGTCGTGCTTAGGTCGTGGGCGCGCCCGGCTGATGGAGCCAATAGGCTCCGTCCTTTTCAGGGTTAAGATTTCTTCTTGGAGAGTTGCCGGGTGTTGGCTTTGACGCGGCGGTGCCATGGAGCGAGCAGTGACATTGCTTCATCCGGACCGCGCAACCGGCTGAGCGCGGTGGCGGATTCCCGCGCAGCGGCCACCTTTTCCAGCACCATCCGCTGATATTCGACCGCGTCGCAGCGCCCCCGCACCATCAGGTCGGTTCGCCGCATGATCGTCTGCACCGCTGACAGACAAGTCTCGGCGCCCATCAGGGACAGCGATAGCACCTTCGCCGGGTTCGGTCGCTTACTATGTCTTCGTCGGGCCATGGGCGTTATGTGGCAGAGAGGCGATCGATTTGCAATGTCGTATCTGTACTATAAGTAGCAATTCCTATCCCGCGCCGTGGTGCCCGACGTCCGATGAGGAGGTGTTGTTGTGTCCCCGCACCCCGAGGCGATCAGCCCTTAGAACGAAGGATGGCCGGCTTGCGAAATCCGAAAATGCCTTGTCCGACTGCGGCGGCTCGGGCAGGTCGCGCTGAATCCCGACCAAAAGGCGGTCCTTCCAAGGCTCCCAAAAGAAAGCGGTGTCGTCCGCAGCGTGTTCGTGTTGAGGGAGCTTAGAGTTGGCGGCGCCTGGGGGTCTTGGCTCGCGGGTTCCATGTCATTCGGCCGCACCATGTCGAGCGGTGAACGACCGGCGCAGGATGTCGGCGGACGCGATCAGCGCGCCGAGGACGATCAGCAAACAGGCGACGGCGAGAACGGGCGTCGCCGGCGCGAGGCCGAACGCCACCAGCACGATGGTCGACAGCAGCGGCGCGGCGTAGGACGAGACGCCCAACAGCTGGATGTGTCCGTGCTTGGTGCCGTAATCCCAAAGAAAAAACGCCGCGCCCACCGGTCCCAATCCGAGCGCCGCGACGGCCAGCCACTGCCCGGGCAACGGCACGGCGGTGTCCTCGAAGGCGAAATGACAGACCGCGCCCAGGACCGCGACGGCGCCGCAGAAGCCGCCCACCACGTCGGTGGGAACGTGCCTGAACGAACGGTTCAACACGGAGTAGCTCGACCAGATCAAGGCGCACGCCGCCGCCGCCAGGTAGCCCAGCGCGTAGCGGTCATCGAACGTCAGGTTCCCGCCGTTGGTCACCAGCAACCCCGCTCCCAAGAACCCGCAGAACGCGCCCCCGACATGGAACCAGCGCAGGCGCTCGCCGGGGAGCAGCGCCGAAAACAGGACGATCAAGAGCGGCCACAGATAGGCGATCAGGCTGGCGTCCGCCGGCGGCGCGTTGGCGAGCGCCAGGAAATAGAAAAAGTGATAACCGAACAGCCCGCCGACGCCGAGCAGCCAGACGGCGACCGGCTGGCGAAGAACGCCCAGCCTGGCGACGCCGCCAAGCGCGATCGTCAGCGCCATGGCGAGAGCGAAGGCCAGCGCGAAGGTCATGGCGACGAGCTGGAACGGCGGGATGCCCTTGGCTCCGGTGGTGAACAGTGCCAGCAGCGCCCACAACAGCACGGCCATGAACCCGGCGAGCGTGCCGATTCCCGCATTCCGTGACTGGGCCGCGCCGCGCATGAAAACCTCTCGATGTGACGGATGGCGCAATCTTTATACCAACGATCACTACTGTCCGGGAAAATCCTTTCGAGGCTTCCGGCAAGGAGCGTGGTGCGCCGTGATGCGGGAAACACGATCACAAGGGGTCCCTATCAAAGAGCATTGGTATCATGCCCAGCGAAGATCCAGTGTCAGGGGACAGTCGGCATTGCGGGGCGGGGTTTGCGGATTGCTCTTGGCGGCGGACGGACCAAGCGGCCGGAAACGGCCGCGGCGGCGGTGCTCCGCTTCCCGCGCGTCTTTCGGCGGGGTCCGGCGAACCCTGCCTTCCGATCGATCCACCGAATAGGCGCATCCGCCCACGAAGCGCTCTCTTCGGCGGTCGAACAGCTCGAAGGTCAGCGACGGGGTCGCGCTCAGAGTGGGATGCAAACCCGAGGGATTGTCCCAGGCGCGGAAGCGGACGCCGGCCACATGCTCGGTATCCGGCTTCGAATTCGAACCATTGCCGGCCGGGTGCAGAGGAACGCGCCAGCCGTTGCAAACGAGGACATGACGATGTTCGTCAAACCCCGTAACCCGCGCCTGAAGCCGGTCCATGGATGAGTTGGTGGGCCGGGAGGATCCGCCTGAATTGGGTTCCTCCCCCAGGACAAGCCAGGGCTCCAGCGCCTGCCGGAGTTCGATGGCGACGCCATCCACTGTGACGCGCCCGAAGCATGGAAAACGTAAATCGAACTGCGGTTTCAACCACTCGGGATCGAAGTCGATCCCCGCCCCGGCCAGGTCATCGACGATGGACAGCAGATCGTGCCAGATGAAGTGAGGCAGCATGAACCGGTCGTGAAGGGCGGTTCCCCAGCGCACCAGCGGGCGATCCACCGGCCGTTCCCAGAACCACGCGATCAAGGCGCGGATCAACAGCCTCTGGACCAGCAGCAATCGCGCGTCCGGCGGCATCGCGAAGGCCCTGAGCTCCACCAGCCCCAATCGACCCTGGGCGCTGTCCGGCGAGTACAGCTTGTCGATGCACAGCTCGGCCCGATGGGTGTTTCCGGTCACGTCGATCAACAGATTCCGGAACAGCCGATCCACCAGCCATGGCGGCGCTGGTTCGCCGCTCTCTGGGTCCGGCACCTGTTGAAACCCGAGTTCGAGTTCGTAGAGCGCTTCGTGACGGGCCTCGTCCACTCTCGGCGCCTGGCTGGACGGACCGACGAACAGCCCGGAGAACAGATAGGACAGAGCGGGATGGCGCTGCCAGTAACCGATAACGCTGCGGAGAAGATCCGGCCGCCTCAGGAACGGGCTGTCGGCGGGACTGGGACCGCCGACGGTGACGTGGTTGCCGCCACCGGTGCCGGCGGGACGCCCGTAAAGCGTGTATTTTTCGGCGGTCAAACCCGACTGCCCGGCGGCCTCGAACAGCCCGGTGTTGATATCGACCAGTTCTTTCCAACTGTGAGCGGGATGAAGATTGATCTCGATGACGCCCGGGTCGGGGGTTACGCTGAGCGACTTCAGGCGGGGGTCGGACGGGGGCCTGTAGCCCTCGAGGCGCACCGGCATCCGCAGGTCCGCCGCCGTGCTCTCGATCGCCGCCACCAGGTCCACGAACGCGTCGGCGCTCTCCATCGATGGCAGGAACACGTTGAGAAGCCCTTCGCGCGGCTCCGCGCAAATGGCCCTGCGCACCGGTTCTTCCGGGGTTTCGGTGTCCATGAACGGGCGCGCGCGGATATCGGACAGCCCGCGCGCGGCGGCGGACGCGCCCACCCAGACTTCATCATCATCGGTCTCATCGAACGGCGGGCGATCCTCGAAGGGATCGATCGGCGCGAAATACGGATAAAGATCGGGCGGCAGCAGCGGCAGCGATCCCATCGGCAAGCGATGGCCGGCCGGATGGTCGCCGGGCACCAGATACAATCGCTTGCGTTTGAAGGACCACCGCTCGCTGCGCCATCGAGGCGATTTTTCGCGGTCCGACCGCTGAATTGGAAGAACCCAAGCAACCGGACTCGAGAGCCCGCGATTGAACACGCGTGTCAGCCCGGCGTACGCGTCCTCGTCCCCCAACGTCGTTTGGAGGAGATCCAAGTTCTCCGGCAGGCGCTGTTCCCGCGCCAGATAAGGAATCGGATCTTCATAAGCCTTGTGCACCAAACCGGGCCCGAGGCCCAGCCGGACCGCCAAGTTCGTCATGAACCGCCGGGCGTCGACACCCTCCGCCGTTTCATTCCGGGGCGCTAGCGCGAACAGCTCGGGATCGCGCCACAGCTGTTTTCCATCCGCTCTCCAGTACAACGTGAACGCCCACCGCGGCAGAGGCTCGCCCGGATACCATTTGCCCGCGCCGAAATGAACGACCCCGCCCGGCGCGAACCGTTCGCGAAGCCGGCGGACCAGATCCGCGGCCAACCGGACCTTGGTCGGACCCAGCGCCGCCGTTTGCCACTCCGCGCCGAAAGGATCCCCGGCCGAGACGAATGTCGGCTCGCCCCCCATGGTCAGCCGAACGTCGCCGGCGCGAAGGCGAGCATCCACCTGGTCGCCAAGCGCAAGAATCGCCGCCCACTGGTCCTCGGTATACATGCGCGCCATCGACTTGCCCGTCGTTCGCCGGTTCGGCCTACCCGATCAGATGAATTCGTAGCAAAAATCGCGCCACAACGCCGCTGTTTATTTTTTTGGTCTTATTTAAAGGTTTGTCAGCGAGCGCCCCCGGATGCGTCATGCTGAATATGACCAATTTTCATGCAGAGTCCACCGAATCACCACATTGAGGTGAAGTTATGCCTGAATTTTAGGCAACTTCGGACGGCGCCGTTACCTTTCTCAGCGGGCGCCCACCGCATTGGCGGCGGGAATCACATCGACGGCCACGTCGATGGTATGGGCGCCCCCGCCGAAAATGGCGCCCTTGATGGGGCTGACATCGCTGTAATCCCGGCCCCAGGCGACGGTGATGTGCTCCTCGGAAACCACCAAGTTGTTGGTGGGATCGAGATCGACCCAGCCATGACCGGGGCACCAGACCGCCAGCCACGCATGGGACGCGTCGGCGCCAACCAGCCGTTCCTTGCCCTCGGGCGGATGGGTCAACAGATAGCCGCTGACATAGCGCGCCGGGAGTCCCAGGGATCTGAGACAAGCGATTTGGAGATGGGCGAAATCCTGGCATACGCCTCGGCGTCCGGTGAATACCTCTTCGACCGGTGTCGAAACCGTCGTCGCGGCGCCGTCGTAGGTGAACTCCTCGTAAATCCGGCGGGTCAGGTCCAGCGCACCGGCGAGGACGGGAGCGCCGGGAGGAAACGAGATCCGGGCGTACCCGGCGAGAATCGAATTCGCGGCCACGCGCGGCGAGTCGAATACGTACTGAATGGCGTCCAGTCCGGTATCGGACGTGTCGCCGTAGAGGTCCTCGTAAATGGTGTCCCATGCCACGGTCCGATCGCGGTCCAGAGGGGACATGGGCCGGACCTCGATGACGCTGCGGGAATGCAGGCTCAGGTCCTTGTGCTGGTCCTGGAGCGTGATATTGGTAACCGGATTGCCGAAGTAGTCTTCGCTCTGCGTTTGCACCGTCGGGTTCGGCGCTACCGCCAGAGCCGTCCGGTGGCACACCTGATGGGCGCACGGCCTGGGCGTCAGGTGCAGGCGATGATGCGAAAACGAAACCGGGATCGAGTACCGGTACGTCGTGCGGTGGCTAATCTCGTAAATCAAGACTGTTCGGACCTCCGGGTCCGCCGCCGGCCGGATCGGCGGGCGGACGGGCCTCGGCGTGACTGAAGTAACTCCGGGTGATCGCTTCCGAGAACTCCGGCAGGCCATTCTCCACCTGACCGAGAAGCGCCGCCAATTCGGCCCGCCGGCCCCGCCCGTCCCGCTCGCAGAGCGCAGGGATCTCGGCCAGCCGGATATTGGTCGACAACGCCAGGATGATCCGCTGCTCGGCGCTCCGGGCCGGAGGGAGCAGGTCCCTCGGCAGGTCGTTCACATGTTGCTCCATCAAGTTGATCTGAAAAGCGATCGAACGGGGATTGCTTTCGTCGGTCAGAAGCAGATCGATCACCGGCGCCAGCATCGGCGTCGTCAGATAACGCCACCGGTACGTCATGATGCTGTCGGCCAATTCGAGCAGCAGAACCAAGCTGCCATCCTCCTCGGGATCGCCCGCGACGAGCAGGCTTTTCATCAGCCGGGAAAGATGACGGGCGCGCTCCAATCGCCGTCCCATGTCGAGGAACCGCCATCCATGGTCGCGGGTCATGTTTTCCATTTCCATGCCGCTGAAGGCCGCGAGCATCTGGAGACCGTCGTCCATCCGCTCCAGCGCCTCGCCGACGTCCAGGGCGGCGCCCGCCGGCGGACGCGTCGCGCCCCCGTGAAAACCGCTGATCGTCCGCCACGCCTCCGCCGACAACCAGTCCCGCGCCAGCCCGGCGGTTCGGAGAAGACTGGCCGCCGTTTCCTGCAACGCATAGGGACAATCCCCGCCATACAGCAGGGCGTGGATCTGACGTTCCAGCGCGACCGTGGCGCCCGACTTGCGTTCGTGTTCGGCGGGCGGAGCGATGCCTGTTTTTTTGAGCAGCACCCGTACGATGCCTTCCAAGGTGCCCAGGTCGTTGGCCAGATCGATCTCTTCCGTCAACCGCCTGAGAACGCTCCGGAGCACGCGCATGGTTTCCTCGGCGCGCTCGGCGTAGCGTCCGAGCCAGAACAGGTTGTCGGCCGAATGACTGGGAATGTCCTTGCCGGTCCGCCGCGGCGCCGACACATGGGGCGCGGTTCGCGATACGCTGAAGGCGGCGACCCGCTCCTCTGACAACACCCAGGTGTCCTTGGAGCCCTTGCCGCGGCGTAGAACCACCGCCCGGGGATCGCTGGTCGCCGAGACCCGGGTCAGGCCGCCCGGCATCACCGTGTAGCCGTCCCCGGCGGCGGCCAGGAAGATCCGCACCGACATGGGGCGCGGCCGCAGCGCGCCGTTGAGCCAGACCGGCGTGGTGGACAGCGACACCATCTCCTGCGCCACGTAGGCGTGTCCGTTGGCGATCACGCCGTCCTCGATCGCCCGCGCCTCGGTTGCGGTCAGTTCGCTCCCGAGAACGGGACGGCTGGTCTTGGTCAGCAACGGGCGCCGCTCGAACGCCAGATCGATGGCGAGGCGGTTCAGGTTTTTCAGAACATGTTCCCGCGCGCCACGCTGCCCGCACCACCACGTGGCGGTGTTGGGAAGGATCAGGTCCTCGTCCAACAGAACCCGGCACAGCTTGGGAAGGAAGGCCATGAACGCCCGGGTTTCCACCAGCCCGCTGCCGAGCGCGTTGGCCATCGTCACGGTGCCCGCGCGCACCGCCTCCGCCAGACCGGCGACCCCCAGGCCCGATTGGCTCTGAAGCTCGATAGGATCGCAATGCTCGGCGTCGATGCCCCGCAAGATCAGATCGACGGGTTTCAGGCCCTCCACGGTCTTGAGAAAGACCCGGTTGCCGCGCACCGTCAGATCGGCGCTGCCGGCCAGCGTGTAACCCAGGTAGCGCGCCAGGAAGGCATGATCGAAATAGCCGTCGGCGATCGCCCCCGGCGTCAACAGCACGATCCGGGGGTCGTCCCGGCCGGTGCGGGCCATCAGGCCGTTGTGCATCGCCTGAAAGAACGCGGCGAGACGGTGGATGTGGTTCAGCCGGAACAAGTTGCGCAGCGATCGCGACAGGACGATCCGGTTTTCCAGTGCATAGCCGGTGCCCAACGGCGCCTGCGTGCGATCGGCGAGCACCCACCAGCGGCCATCCGGAGCGCGCCCGAGGTCGGCGGCGTAGAGGTGAAGATAGATGCCGTCGCGCGGTTCGATGCCGTGACACGGCCGCAGGAAGTGGGGATTGGCGAAGATCAAGGCCGCCGGCAGATGGTTCTCGCGCAACAGACGCCGGGGGCCGTAGAGATCCGTCAGGATGGCGTTGAGCAGATGCGCCCTTTGGATCAGCCCCTTTTCGAGGTGTTTCCACTCGTCCGCCGGCAGCACCAGCGGCACGAAATCCAATTCCCAGGGCCGTTCCGAGCCTTCCGCCGCGGCGCTGATAGAATAGGTCAGGCCGTTTTCGCGCAGCAGCCGGTCCGCCTTCCTCAACCGGCTTTCCAGGGTTTCGGAGGACATTTTCTCGAGCCCGGCGACGAAGCCCCGCCAATGGGCGCGCAGGCCGCCGTCGGGCGCCATCATTTCGTCGTGGATTCCGGGAAGCAGCCCGTAGTCCGGGTCATGGATACCGGAAAGGGGGATACCGGAGAGGGTCGCGCCCGACGCGGGCCGTGTGACGGTCACCTTATATGGATCCCCCGAAACGGGTGGTTGCGCCGCGCATCAATACCGGATCCCGGTTCCCGTGCCAACGCTCACGGACAATGACCGTTGGCATCAACGGACATCTTGCAGCAAGCCGATGAGGCGGTTGCGTTCCTTGTCCACCTTGCCTTGGAGCGTGGCGCGCCGAGCAACCCAGCCTTGCTCGGTGCTTTCCTCGGCGACCTCGCTCGCGATCGTTTGCGGATCGGCGCCCGCGCCTGCCTTGGCGGCCGCCGTCATCCGCCGCGCGGTTTCGGCGGCGGGATCGCGAATAGGCTCGCCCACGCCCGGCTGAAATTGCGCCAGTTCCACCAGCCAGCCCTGGAGCCGGACCGGCGAATGGGAACTCTTCCCGGATAGCGAATAGGCCGCCAGCAACGCGTCGATGATCGTCTGCTTGGGATGAGGAAGCTCCTGTTCGTCATGAATCTCCTCCGGGCTCAGCTTCAATCGATCGGCCAAGGCCCGATAGTCGCAAATGATGTTTTCCGCATTCGATTCCCCAGCCATCTTTCATCCTCGCCCCGCCGCGCCATCCTCGCCCGCAGACTACCTCACAATGGCCGGCGATAGCCACGGCGATATGATCGTCACCGGCGGTATCACGGCCGGGCGCGGCGCCCTCCTCCGCCCATCCGGCGCCACACCGTCATCACCCGGATCATGTACTGCCGATTGTTGCGGTAGATGGACGAGTGATAGCGCGCCACCGCGTGCAACCACGAGCCGGTGTCGCGGAATAGCGAGCGCAGAAACCGCGCCGCGTAGGCGGCGTTGATGGCTGGATCGAACGCCGCCTCGAGGTCGGGAAACGCCGTCGGGTGATGGTGCAGGTTCACTTGCATGCAGCCCACGTCGATGTTGCGAACCAGGCTTTCGCGCAGATCGCGGACGGCGGCGACGGCATCCGTCTTGGTCTCGAAAAACCGCCCGTCCCCGCCGGCGTTGATAGTCCATGGCCACGGATGGTAGCTCCCGCGCTCCTCGTTCCGGCGGCCCGATTCCACCAGGGCGATGGAGAGCAGAAGATGTTGGGGAATCTGGGCGGATCTCTCGGCCGCCGCGATGGCCGGCGCGCAGATCTTCCACGGATTGTGCTCCGCATCCGAAGGCGCGGCCGTTGCCGTTTGGGCAGCAACGGCGCATCCGGCGATGACCAGGAGTGGAACCCAAAGCCGTCTCATGCGCCTATTATCGCAGACTCCCCGTCTCCGATCCATGCCGTTGGGTTTGCGCGCCGATCGCGGCGCCTTTTCGGCCCCCATGCCGCCCCTCGCGGCGCCATACCGGCAAGGCACGCATCTCAGATCCACGTTGACAGCGCGGGGGAACTCAGGGAGTGATGGCTGTCGCGGGAAAGGATCGCGCATGTTGTCTCCACGGCAAAGATCGACGATCGCGACGACCATGGCGGTCTTGGGCATCGTGCTCCTTCCGTTCGGTCTGTACGCACTGGTAGTGAACGATTACTTCGTTCTGATCGTGGCGAGTCTGGGACTGGTGATCGCGGGTGCCCTGCTCGGAAAGGCCGGCAAGCGCGGATAAGGAAAAGTCTGTTTCATGGGCCTGACCGAAGCCGAGTTCGCGACCGTCTCTCCCGTTCTGGCGGGGTTTGCCGCCAGCCTGGTCGCGGGCCTCGCGACCGGCGTCGGCGCCCTTCCGGTTTTCTTCCGCCGCGAATGGCCGGAACAGAGCCAAGTGATCATGCTCGCGGTCGCCGGCGGGATCATGCTGGCCGCCACGGTGTTTTCGCTGATTATTCCGGCGATGGAGGTGGTCGTCGGCCAATCGGGCAGCGAGATCGGCGCCGCCGTTACCGTGAGCGCGGGGGTGGTGCTCGGCGCCTTATGCATCTGGCTGGTCCATTCGACGGTGCCGCACGAGCATTTCGTCAAGGGCCCGGACGGGCGGTCCTCGGCGGGGCTGGGCCGCCACTGGTTGTTCATTCTGGCGATCACCCTCCATAACTTTCCGGAAGGCATGAGTGTGGGCGTCGCATTCGGACCCGGGGACCTGCGGGCGGGTCTCGCGGTCACCATCGGGATCGGGCTTCAGAACATGCCCGAGGGGCTCGCCGTCACCGCCGCCCTCATCGGTCAAGGCTACGGCCGGGCCCGGGCCGTCCTCATTGCGCTGCTGACGGGATTGGTCGAGCCGGTCGGCGGGCTTGTCGGCGCGGTGGCCATCAGTCTCAGCGATTCCCTGCTGCCGTGGGGCTTGGCGTTCGCGGCTGGCGCCATGCTGTTCGTCATCTCCGGCGAGGTGATCCCCGAGACCCACCGCAAGGGCACCGAACACCGGGCGACGATGTGCCTGGTCCTCGGCTTCGTCGTGATGATGATGCTCGACACCACTCTCGGTTAGCTCGTTGGAATGGCCGGCGGCGTATTCCGACGAATGCGTTGGCGGCACGCCTATACATGCGGCGGATTGCGTTCAGGCTAATCCGCCCTACACGAGTTGAACCATGGCCATGAAGACCCCCCGCATCGCGGTGAAGTCGTGCGGGAATTGTGCATCGACCCGACCGGCCTGACCGTCACCGCCGCCGCCGGCGTGCTCGGCGTGAGCCGCAAGGCCCTGGCCGATCTTCTCAACGGGCATTCCGGCATTTCTCCGGAAATGGCCGTGCGTCTGTCCAAGGGCTTCGGCGGCGGCGCCGGAAGCTGGTTGAGTCAGCAAATGCTGTACGACCTCGCCCGCGTCGAGGAAAAGGCCGGACGGATCAAGGTCAAGCGTTTCGAGCCGATATGACGATGCCCATGGCGGGAAGAAACCTCGAGGGCGCCTTGACCTTTATTCCAACTGGCCTTGTAGCGGCATCCAACCCCGACATCGTATGCATATGACCGGAATATGGCCTATAGTGGCGGCGACGCCGTGGTAAGCTGCGGCGGGCGCAACGGAAGGGAGACCCTGCAATGGCGCAGTCGTATACGGCGGTGGTCAAGCGCGACTGCGAGTGGTGGATTGGCTGGATCGAGGAAGTGCCGGGCGTGAACTGCCAGGAAGCGTCGCGGCGGGAATTGCTCGAGAGCCTTCGGATCACCTTGAAGGAAGCGGTCGCGTTCAACCGTCGCGATGCGCTGGCCGCCGCCGGCTCGGACTATCAGGAAGAACCCGTGCTGGTATGAAGCGGCGGGACCTGGTCCGGCATCTTCTATCCAACGGTTGCGAACTGGTGAGAGAAGGTGGCCGCCACTCCTGGTGGCAAAACTCGGGGTCGAATAGGCGCTCCGCGGTTCCGAGGCACACCGAGATCAGCGATATTCTCGCCCGCAAGATCTGCAAGACCTCGGAATTCCACACGCCAGCTCGTAGGTCGCGAGTGACCAATGGACCAATGGGGTCGCAATGGACCAAGGGGGGCAGGAAGACCAATAGGCCAATATCACTCGATTCTGACCCCTTTGTCCCCTGCGCCGTCGCCCATGGCGTCGTCGAAGTGTGACCGCTGAAATAGACGTTCAACAATGCTGAGGGGGAAAAGGAATGGCGAAGCTCGTATTCGGTATGAACGTGTCACTGGACGGCTATGTCGACCATATGGCGTTTCAGCCAGGCCCCACGCTCTTCCGCCATTTCATCGACGAGGCCGAGGGACAGGTGGGCAGCATCTACGGCCGCAACATGTACGAGATCATGCAGTACTGGGACGAGGACCATGCCGACTGGGAGCCGGAGGGAAGTGCCTTCGCGGCGGCTTGGCGGAAACAGACGAAATGGGTCGTCTCGCGCACCCTGGAGTCGGTCGGCCCCAACGCAAGGCTTGTCGGGGACGATCTGGAAGGCGCGATCCGCAGGCTGAAGGCCGAGCGCGACGGGGAGATCGAGGTCGCCGGTCCGGATCTGGCGCGAAGCCTCACCGACCTCGGCCTGATCGACGAATACCGAATTTACCTTCACCCCGTCGTACTCGGTCACGGCACACCTTACTTCGCCGGACCCCGGCCACCGCTCCACCTGTTGTCACATGAACGGATTGGGGAGGATGTGGTCCGGTTGGCCTACGTTCCTGCATGATCTCCCCTCGTGCCGGATGGAAAGCGCCCCTTTCCGAAACGGGTGTCTATCTGTATCAGGGCGACGCCGACGAGACGATGTCCGAACAATCAATGGGGTCAGCATCAGTTGATCGCGGTCTGCGATGCTCGCCCCTCGTCATTACGAGGCGCGTAGCAACGAAGTAATCCAGGCATGTGTCCGAGGCAAGGGGTGGTTCTGGATCGCCGCACTTCGTTCGCGATGACGTTGGAGACAGAGTACTGCGCCGTATGGGGGTACGGTGCCGTAGGCATCCGATATTCGACGCTAATTGTGGTCTATCCCTAATACTTGATCTTGGCGTACTTGGTGGCGTCGCAGGCCTGCTTGGCCTCGCTCAGGGTGCGGATGCCGCGGGCCTTGAGCATGGGGATCAGGGCGAGGAACACCTCGGCGGTGGTGAGCGCGTCGCCGAGGGCGGTGTGGCGGCCGGCGATGGGGACGCCGAGACGCTCGGCGAGCGCGTCGAGACGCTGGTCGACGCGCTTGGGCTGGACGGCGCTGGCGAGAAGCAGGGTGTCGAGCACGGGATTGTCGAAGCGGATCCCGGTCTGTTCCTCCTTCAGTTCGAGAAAGCGCATGTCGAAGGCGACGTTGTGGCCGATGACGACGGTGTCCTCGACGAAGCGCTTGAACCGTGGCAGCACCTCGTCGATGGTGGGCATGCCGCGCAGCATCTTGGAGGTAATTCCGTGAATGGCGGCCGATTCTTCCGATATGGGCCGGCGGGGGTCCACCAGGAAATCGAAGATCTCGCGGCGCAGGACCCGGCCGTTGAACACCCGGACGGCGCCGATGGCGATGATCTCGTCGCCGCCGCTGGGATCGAGGCCGGTGGTCTCGGTGTCGAACACCGTATAATCGAGCTGCTCGAGCGGGAGCGCGTCCGGTTCCCCGGCGCCGGCCTTGGAATGGAACAGGGTGAAGTCGAAATCATGGCCGCCGGCCGCGCCACCGCCCCCGCCGGCCTCCCCCGAACCGGTCTCCCCCCAACCGGCTTCCAGGGCGCCCTCCTCCACCACCGGCACCAGCACGCGCAGCGCCGGGCGCGCGGAAGGGTTGTCGGCACGGGTCCAGATGGCGCCGCCGTGACGTTCGATCACCTCGAACAGGGTGACCGCGGTACCCGCCGAGTCCATGGGAACATTGAGCATCCCCCAGGACTTGAGGGCTTCGGTATGAAGCTCGGCCCCTGTCCATGCCAGCGTCAGCGTCGCCAGGTCCCTCCCCCGCTCCAGTCGCAGGCTGAAATCCCGAGCCCGGCACATGTCGGTCAGCCGTCCGATCAGAAACAGAAAGGATCGCGACAGGGTGTAGCTGTCCACGTTCAGCCACAGCGGCTCGACCGGCGCGCTCACCTCGATGCCGACGCCCCGGGTGTCGATCACCTGACGCTCCACGGTGGCGAGCAGATCGCTTCCGAGAGTCTCCCGCAGCGTCCACTGGAATTTGAGATCTTGGGAATATTCCGTCTCCAGCGTGTTGAGCTGGTCGTTCATCTTGAGCGCTTCGTCGCGGATCGCCTCGAGGAACGTCTGGCGCCCGGCCTCGTCCATCTCGGGAAAGGCGAGCACGGTCTCGACGGCGGCGCGGATGCCGGTGACGGCGGAGCGGTAGCCTTCGCTCAACGATTTCAGAAGTAGACCGAGGCGGTTTTCCGTTCCGACGCGGCGGGTGATGTCCTCGAGCGTAAAGATGTGGCCGAGAACCGCGTTGTCGTTATCGAGCACGGGAACCAGGTGCACATTGAGAAGCTGATCGCCCGCGCGCGCCACCGCGAACGACGCCATCAGGCCGGTTTCCCCCTGTCTCAGCCGGTGGTCGATACTGTGAAGAGCGTGCGTGACCCGCTCCGCGTCCAGGACCCCGTAAACCGAGCGCCCTAGTCCAAGCCATTCGCCGCTCAGGCGCTGCGCGGGTCCCTCCAGAAGGATCCGCGCGCGCTGGTTGTAGAGCAGGATCCGCCCCTCCAGATTGCACACCAGCACGCCCTGGGTGAGGTTGGACATCAACGCCGCGAGCGTGTTGCGCTCTTCTTCGATGGCGGCGTTGGCGTCCTGGACGCGGGCCGCAACGTCCTCTTGGAGGGCCTGATAGCGGCTGGCGATGCCGTTGATGCTGGCGGCCAGATCGACGATCTCGGACCGGCCGTGAACGGACAGCCGGTGCGACGGATTGCTGACGCAAATGATGCGGGTGTCGTCGGCGATCGCCTGAAACGGCACCACATACCAGTGGTACATGAGATTGACGATGAACCCGATCACCACCACCAAAATGATGCCGCCGACGATGAGGATACCGGCATGGCGATACAAGTGCACGATCAGGGCCGCCTGGAGATTTGTGTCGAGGTCGGCCCAAACCGCGACAACGGTGATGCCGATCGTGGCGAACGTGAGCAGAACGGTGGTCAGAAAAGCCAGCCAGGCGTTTCTTTTCATCGTTACACCATGTTGAGCTTGAAATGATGATCGAGCATTTTTCTGAATTGCTTCGCCAGTTTCAACGAGTCTCTCAACAATCCTCTTTCCAACTTGGTGAGGTTGCCGGGCGATATGGCGTTGCCGCCGCCGGCGCCGCTGTCCAGGCCGGCGAGTTGAGCGCGCAGCCGGATCATCGACATGAACTCCAGCGCCTCAATCAGGTCGGCCGTGAACCCCTGTTCGAACGGAGGCTTGCCGCTCAACAGTTGAATGCGGGCGACGGTGTTGGTCTCGGACAGGCAATTTTCGAGCGCCAGGCTGCGCACGCCGTGGACGATGGGAAAGACGCCGCCCTTTTTGATATCCATTTTTCCGGCATGCGGCGGACTTTTTTCTAAAATGAACCGGTTGAACGCGCCGAGGGGCGTGTCGAACGCCTGGATCGCCCGGGCGAAGTGCCGGACCACGTTCCCCTGGCCCCGGATCAACTGAAACAGATAGGCCTTGAGGTCTTCGAGCAAGTCTCCGTCTCCGGCCACCGCGCTGGCGTCGAAAAAAATCGCCAGGTCCATGAACCCTTGAGAACTCGGCTGATGGATCCATCGGCGCAGATCGTCCCGGTAAGCATCCACGGATTTCGCCCAGGCCGGGTTGGACACCATGACGTTCCCCGGACAGGGCGGGTACCCCAGTTCCATCAGGGCCTTCGGAAACTCCGTGGCCACCCGCTCGAATCCGTCCGGCGGCGTGGTTCCCCGGAAGATGATCCCATTGTCCTGGTCGGTCCGCATCAGTTGCTCGCCGCGGCCCTCGCTGCCCATGACCATCAGGCAGGCATCGGCGAGAAACGCCTCGGACGCGTGCTCCTCGACAACACGAGCCATGATCTTGCGATTGAGATCGGTCACCAGCGGCGCGATGTAGCGCGGCTTCACGCCCCGGTCGTAGAGGGAGCGGACGAACAGGGGAAGACGGCCCGCGGCCTCCTTCAGGTCGTCCAGCGACTCCGCCCGGTCCACCTGATGGGCGATGAAGTGCGACGTGTTGGACATCTGACTCAGGAGATCGGCCTGCTCCAGCACGCCCGCGATCCGCTCGCCGTCGGTCACCACCACATGGCGGATGGCGTACTTGGTCATGGTCACCAGGGCATTGAACAGGAGGTCGTCCTGTTGCAACGTGACCAGGTCGTAACTGGCCAGCCCGCCGACGGGCGTGGAGTTCCGGGAGACCCATCAGAACGGATCGCTCGCGCACGTCCCGCCCGGTGAAGATGCCGACCCGGCCGCCGTCGCGCACCAGGATCGCCGATGTCCCGTGCCGCTTCATCAACGCGACCGCGTCCTGCAGGGAGGTCGCCGCGTCGGCGAACACGGGCGACGCGAATCCATGCTCGCCGATGCGCGCGGTGAGAAGGGACGCAGCCTCGCGCTGCTGCTGGACGGAGACGAAGCCGTCCTGCCGGCGGGTCATATCCTCGTGGAAGAAGTCCCGGAACGGGCGATTGGTCCGGGTGAACGTGAGAAGCAAGGGAACGGGCAGCAGAAAACAGACGCACTGCCCCTTGGCGACGAACCGGTGTTGGCTTCGCCCCTCGATCAACGCTCGCGAATTGAACGTCTCGCCGACCGTATACCGGCCCACCGGGCCGACGGAGTCCAGTTCCTCCACTAAACCCTCGACGACCACATACAGGTATTCCGGATGCACCCAGCGGCCCAGCACGGGCTGTCCGGGGGCGTAGTCGGCGGGGGATACGGTCGTGGCGAGCCGCGTCAATTCGCCATCGCGCAGTCGATCGAAGGGAGCAAGGTCCGCGAGAAACGATTTTGGGTCAGGTGCGCTCAAAGAATGGGCCTCGAACGCCGGGATGCCGACCATGCCCGGCCCGTATCGGGGAGACATGGTCGGCTAACCGGAGACCTCTTTCAAGGTCGAACCTCCCGATGCCGGGAGGCTCTCCGTGAGCGGCAAGAGGTCGTCGCGTTCTAGGGGCTGTTCTAGTGGCTTGACGCTCCTTCGGCGCCGATGCCGGTCTGGCACCGGACGTCCTGAGCCTCGAACGCCGCCTTGTCTTCGGCGGCCCTGGCGCTCTTGTCGGTGATCGAGAAGAACCAGATGCTGATGAAGGCAGCGGATATGGAGTACAGCGCCGGATACTTCGACGGGAACGGCGCCGAACCCTTGGCGAAGCCCAGGACCTCCTCCCACACGGTGGGCCCGAAGAACACCAGCAGGGCGGCGGTGATCAGACCGATGGACCCGCCGATGAGGGCGCCGCGCGTAGTCAGCTTCGACCAGAACATCGAGCAGAACAGGATGGGAAAGTTGATGCTCGCGGCGACCGCGAACGTCAGCCCCACCAGGAAGGCGATGTTCTGCCTCTCGAAGGCGATGCCCAGGAGGATGGCGATGATGCCGAGGCACACCGTCGCGATTTTGGAAATCCTGACTTCGTCGGCTTCCGTGGCCCGGCCGCGGGCGAACACGCTCGCGTACAAGTCATGGGAAACCGCCGAGGCGCCCGCCAGCGTCAGGCCGGACACCACCGCCAGGATGGTGGCGAACGCCACCGCCGAGATGAAGCCGAGCAACAGGTTGCCGCCCACCGCGTTCGCCAGGTGGATGGCCGCCATGTTGTTGCCGCCGATGAGCAGCCCCTCGGCAGTCAGGAACTCGGGGTTCTTGGTGATCAGCACGATGGCGCTGAACCCGATGATGAAGGTCAGGATGTAGAAGTAGCCGATGAAGCCGGTGGCGTAGAATACCGACTTGCGGGCTTCGGTGGCGTTGGGCACCGTGAAAAACCGCATAAGAATGTGCGGAAGACCGGCGGTGCCGAACATCAGCGCCATGCCCAGCGATATGGCGTCGATGGGATTGGTGACGAGCGCGCCCGGAGACATGATGGCGAGCCCCTTGCTGCTGGTTTCCACCGCCTGAGCGAACATGTTATCCAGGCTGAAGCCGAAATGCGAGAGCGCCAGAAACGCGATCAGGGTGGCGCCGAACAGCAGCAGGCACGCCTTGATCACCTGCACCCAGGTGGTCGCGAGCATGCCGCCGAAGGTGACATAGAGGATCATCAGCACGCCGACGATGATCACCGCGTACGTGTAGGGCAGCCCGAACAGCAGCTGGATCAGCTTGCCGGCGCCGACCATCTGTCCGATCAGATACAGGATCACGACGATCAGGGTGCCGGTGGCCGCCAACGAGCGGATCGGCGTCTGGCTGAGGCGATAGGAGGCCACGTCGGCGAAGGTGTATTTGCCCAGGTTGCGGAGCTGTTCGGCGATCAGGAACATGATGATCGGCCAGCCCACCAGCCAGCCGACCGAGTAGATCAGCCCGTCGAACCCGGCGACGAACACCAGGCCGGAGATCCCCAGAAAAGAGGCCGCCGACATGTAGTCGCCGGCGATGGCGAGGCCGTTCTGGAACCCGGTGATGCCGCCGCCCGCGGCATAGAAGTCCTTGGCCGTCTTGGTGCGTTTCGCCGCCCAATAGGTGATGCCGAGGGTCGCCCCCACGAAGATCAGAAACATGATGATGGCCGTGACGTTGACCGAACTCGCCTGGGCTCCGCCTTGGATCGGGTCGGCGGCGGAAGCATCCGTCGCGAACAGCGCGGCGGCGATCCCCGCCGCGATCATTAGAACGTTCATAGGACTTCCCTCTTGAGCTCGGCGTTGATCCGGTCGAATTCGGTGTTGGCCCGGTAGACGTAAACGCCGGTAAGCACGAACGCGAAGATGATGACGCCAAAACCGACGGGAATGCCGACGGTCATGACCCCCTGATCGCTCAACGGTTGCCCGAGAACTTGCGGCTCGAACGCGATCATCATGATAAACGCGTAGTAAACCGCCAGCATCAAGATGGCGCACGTCCAGCCGAATCGCGCCCGTTTACTAACGAGTTCGTGGTATTTCGGGTTGTTGATAAGTTTTTCGACAATTGGATCCTGCATCGGTTCGTCTCCCTTCCCTATCTGCATCACGCTATTTTTATCGAATTCCGGCGGGCCATGCTCACGTCCTGACCGCGTCGCATTCCACTGGTTCTACGCTTCAGCCTCCCTAGCCGGCGTGCCGCCAATGGAATTTCGGCGCTGGCGCGCGCGTCCCCCAGGGCGGGCCATCTCGTAACGGTATCATTCCGAAGCGTCAACGTTGATTCGCGCCAGCCTCCGGTTGAGGATTTCATTTTACATTTTAGTTTTTGCGTTTTGGAGCGAGTCCCGCGCGAGACAACTGGATCCAGACCATGCCCGGCAGGGCCGATTCACCATCCTTCGACGCTACAGCCCGCTGGGGCCTTTTTTTTTAACAGGAGCCTTTCTTTACAAAGGAATGGCGGACGAACGAGATCGGCGCGGACGGCCGAATGGACGCTACGGCCTTGGGTTCATATTCTCATTTCGAAATGACCTAAAAATGCACTACAACACGGGACACGAGGTCAATGCGCCATGGACGGAAGGAGGCGGGTCATGTTTACGAGCTTCAGGTGGATCTTTTCGGGCGGCCTTCGGCTGCTGGTCGTGGTCGTGGTCGCGGGGATCGTTGATTCCACGCCGGTCCAAGCCCACGACGACTGGGCCGCGCCGTTCATGGGCGGGATCATGGCTGGCCACGTGCTTACCAGGTTCGGTGAAATCCAGCGCCAGCGGAACGAGGAACTGGGTGAAATAGCGCGCGGCGGGTACGGCGGCGGTTATGGCGGCGGTGGGTATGGATACGAGAGGCCAACGCCGGCTCCGGCATACGCTCCTCCGTCCATGACCCCCGAGCAAAAGCTCAACCAATTGGATAAGCTCGCCGCCGGCGGCTACATCACGCCGCAGGAATACCAGGAACGCCGCCAAGCCATACTTAACGCCCTGTGACACGAGAGGATGCTATCATGGTCAGACCAGTGAGATTGATCGTCGCCGCGGCGGTCGCGGGCATTGTTGGCTGCGGGCTACTCGCCGCGCCGCAAGCAAATGCGGCCGCGCTCACCGAAGCCGCTCTCGTCGGCAATTGGGTGGTGAACGAGGGCGCGTGCTCCGACGCCAACGCCGAGTTCATCACCTTCGCCAAGAACGGCACGGTGGAGAGCGCGCGCAACGGCCGGGTCGACGCCGTCGGATTCTGGAAACTGGATGACGACAGGATTCTGCTGACCGTCCTAGCCCCGCCCGCGGTTCTTGATGAAAAGCTTAAGGACATCGCGGGGTTCTATGCGTTCGATATTACCATCGCGACCTTCAACGTCGCCGCCGACGCTTTCGAAGGGGTGGGTGTTCTTAGCGAGCAGATTCGATACGGCAAATTCAAGCGGTGCGGCGGGTAGGTCCGCGTTTGTCCCGCGCCCTTTGTGGCGTTGGATAGCCGGAAACTAGACTGGAGTGCCGCCCCAGGTTCGGTCGGTTATGCTGATGCGCGGCCATGATCAGGATCACCCCCCATATCGCCATCGACGAAACCGAGATCGAGAAGACGTTCGTGCGTGCCTCGGGTCCGGGCGGCCAGAACGTCAACAAGCTGTCGACGGCGGTGCAACTGCGGTTCGACGTGCGGCGCTCGCCCAGCCTGCCCCCTTCCGTGCGCGCCCGCCTGGAGCGCCTGGCCGGCCGGCGGCTGACCCGGGACGGCGTGCTGATCCTCACCGCGCGGAACCACCGCACCCAGGAACGCAACCGCCAGGACGCCCGCGAACGCCTCTTTGAGCTGATCCGCCAGGCGGCCGCGCCACCCGCGCACCGCAAGCCGACCCGCCCCACGGCGGGAAGTCGGCGGCAACGGCTCGACGCCAAACAGCGGCGATCCACCATCAAGAAACTGCGCGGCGGACCAGCGCCGGACGACTGAGCCGGTGTGGATCTATTTTAATACTGGACGGCGATGGCGGGGCGGCTCGGTTTTTCTAGGATCCGGCGGCGCTTTCGGTTGCCGCGTCCGCGTTGACCGCCCGCGAATCCAGCCGTATCTGAGCGATCAACGGCAGGTGGTCCGATGCGATTTTGGCGAGGCCGGTGTGCAGGACGTGGGACGTCTCCACGCGCCAATGGGCGGAGAGATAGATCCTGTCGAGGGCCAGTTGCGGACTCCAGGATGGGTACGTGGGCTCCGACACGAACGTGGGGAAATGCTCCTCCAGCAGCCGCGACGCCCGCGTCTGGCGTCGCACCAGATTGAAATCGCCCAACACGATGGTTGGGGGAACGACGCTAGCCGGGGCCCCGTCGCCATGCGCCGACCCATCGCCGGTCCCGGAGTCCATCAGCGCCTCCATGAGGCGGCCCACCTGGATCCGGCGCTCCTGCGGCGTCAACCCCAAATGCGTCACCACGACTTGCACGTCCGGCCGTCCATCCCGCCCGCCGAGATCGGCGGCGATGGCGGCGCGCGGCGCGTGGCCCCGCACCTTAAGATCGATCCACTGTTGGCGGAGCACCGGAAGGCGGGTCAAGACGGCATTGCCGAAGTGCGAGCGCAACGGATCGCGGACCAGTCCCTCGACGACGTCATAGCCGGTGTGGGCCCGAAGATAGGCGAACTGATCCACCTGCGGATGCTCCGGGCGGTGCCAGCCCACCTCCTGCAGACCGATGACGTCCGCGCCGATCCTGTTGAGGACCGACGCGATGCGCTCCAAATCCATGCGCCCATCGATACCGATTCCGTAATGGATGTTCCACGTGGCAATTGTGAAACGCCCCTTGGGCCGGTCTATCTGATATCGCTCCAGCGACGTTTTTCTCCCTAGGTCGCGGGTTGGCGCCGCCGGCCCGCCCGGGCAATGGTTCCGCATACCCTTATAGAGCATCAGACTTCGCGCCGCTCGCGCTTATCTCAGCCCGTCCCGAGCGGACGACGCGCCGATCGCGGGCATTACCCGTCCCGCGGCATTCCCTCTTTGCGGAGCCACGACTTGTAGCGGCCCCAGCGGAACCAATACACGCCATAGCCGACCGCGCCGATGACCACCGTCAGCAACAAGATATTGAACCAGGGAATATGGGTATCATCGGCGCCGACAACCTCGATATCCACCACATTGGGATACATGTCGAGGTAGGTGATCCGCCAGCCGTAATAAGTCGCCAGCACGGTGGCGTCGGGCTGCGTCTCCTTGATGTTGTTGGCCTTGGCGGCGATGTCTCCGGAATTGAACTTGAAATACGGCGGCCAGCCCCAGCCCGTGTCCTCGTTGCGGAACGCGTAGTCCTGACCGTTCTCCTTGCCCTTGGCGTACATGAACCGCACGTCGCGGGTGATGGGTTGCCCGCTCGCGGTATCGTTGCCGGTGTCCATTCGCTTGACCTCGTGCCCGGTCACTTGCACCAGCATCGTCGACGGAAGGTAATAGTTGGCGACCAGAACCATGGCGAGCACGGCCAACCCCGCCAAGACGATCAAAACCCTTTTCAGCCATGACATTGGAGCGCGATCCCCTTTCCCCTGTTCATCCCATACCCGCGCCCGCGTCCGTTCGAGCGCACCCCGGCGCGTATTATACCATGGTTCGATGATATAGACGCTAAAGCACGGCGCGGCCAGAGCGCGACGCCTCGCTTGGAGATGAATCGTCTCCGCGCGAACCGGATCGGGCGTCTTGAAACGCCTCGAAGGCGGGCAGCGCCTTGCCGATCATCGCGTCGGACGCGGTCAGCGAAATCCGCAGATACTCCGGCGCGCCGAGGATGTTCCCCGGCATCACGAATACATCGCGGTCGGCCAAGGCATTCCAAAGCGCCTCTGGGTCGCCGTCCGGCCACCGGCTCATTAGGTAGAACGTGCCCTCCGGCGGAACCACCGTGAACCCGGCGTTCGACAGCGCCGGCATCAGACGGTCGCGCCGGCGCGCGAGCGCGGCCCGGTCGATGGACAGGTCCTCGAGGTCGGCGACGGCATACTGCATAATGGCGTTGGGGAAACACCAGCCGAGCGACATCTGCGCCGCGAAGATCGAATCCCGAAGGGCCTGGCGGTCGGCAAGCGGCATCAATGGCGAGAACGCGAGATATCCCAGGCGCTGGCCGGGAGCGAGAAGCACCTTTCCGTAGCTGTAGGAGATCAGTGTCCAGGGGTAAACGGCCGCCGGGCTGGTGAACGCCCTGTCGTCGAACCTCAAGCGGCGATAGGGCTCGTCGGACAGCAGAAAAACGCGATGGCCGATCCGGGCCGAGGCGCGATCCAGGAGCCCGGCCAGCGTTTCCAGGGTCTCTCGATCGTAAATCCGTCCGGTGGGATTGTGCGGCGTGTTGACGATCACCATTCGCGTTCGGGGGCCGATCGCGGCGTCGATGGCGGCGAAATCGGGATCGAAGGCCGGGCGGAGCAAATCGACCTTGCGCGGAACCGCGTCGGCGGCCAACAACATCGGTTCGTAACAGAACCACGCGGGCGTCGGGAACACCACCTCTTCGCCGGCGTCGAGCACGAGGCGAAAGGCGACCATGATCGCCGCGAACGCCCCCGTCGTCAGCGCGATGTCGCCGGGTTCGAAGGCGACGCCGAGTTCACGCGACAAACGCTCGGCCACGAAGGCTTGCGGTTCGATCTCCGATGTCTTGTAGGCGAACCAATCCTTGTCGTGCGGAATTGCCCGCTCGCGGAGCGCCGCCACCAGACCCCCGAGGGGCATTTCGTGGGGGTTGCCGAAGGTGAAATCGCAAATGCCGGGATCATGGCGTTTCAGCCCATAGCGCGACGTGAAATAGAAATCCTTTACAGCCGCGAACGCGGCATTCGCCCGTTGGATGCGCTGCGAGACAATGGTCATGGGTCACTCCCGGCCGGATCTTGGTTCAGGTCCATCATTGTAGCATGCGCGCCTCGAACGCCCATAAGAGTGGTCCGGTTTTCAATGCAGCACGGCCATGGCGCGGCCGAAACCGGCCCAGTCGGGGCTTCCCCGGCGGGCATTCGCGGCCCACGTCTCCAGCTCGCGGAGAGCGGCGGGAGAAAAATAGGGCCGGATCGAATTCAGGATCGCATCGAGTTCGAACGCCGGCGGACACGGGTTCTCCGGACACGGGTTCGTCGGACACGCGGCCTCGGCGGCGCCATAGCCGATCTCGCGCCGTCCCTCGTTGAATGCGTCGAGGCGCTGGGCCCAATCATACCCCGGCCAGCGCAATACCAGGCCGCCGCCGAGCGGGTCGTACACCGCGGTGAACAGCGTTCCGAGACCCTGCGCGTAGTTCCGCTGATACAAGGGGGGATCAAGGAAGGCGTCGCCAAGCCCTTCGGGCGCGATGCCGTTCACGATCAGCCGCTTCAAGTGATCGTGACGTTCATACGTTCTGGTGAAACCGGGGCGGTCGGCATTTTCCATTCCATGCTGATGGTTCGCGGCTATCGCCGGTTGGAGAACGCGCGCCCCGCCG
Source organism: uncultured Alphaproteobacteria bacterium (assembly GCA_963771545.1). Lineage (GTDB taxonomy): Bacteria > Pseudomonadota > Alphaproteobacteria > Rhodospirillales > Defluviicoccaceae > CAKZLS01. The sequence continues at coordinate 678,772 of CAVYTX010000002.1, read as the reverse complement.
CCCGGCAGAAGCTCTGCCGTGGCGGTCGCTCCATGGCGGTCGGCCAGCGTTATGTTGTAGGCCATGTGCGACGGCACGCGGTTCAGCACCGCCAACGCCTCGTCGACCGTCCCGCACGTCTCCAGTACATAGCGAACGATTGTCGTCACACCGAAGCCGCGGCCGACCTGCCGCCGGCCGCCATAAGCGAGCGCGGCGCAAAGGCCCCGCGCGTTGATACCATCGGACAGCCCCCAAAGAAATTCCGACATGCCCATGACCGCCATCCCGGTCCACTCCGTCCGCAGCAGCAAACCTTCGTTCAAATCGGGACAGAGGTCATAGTTCCGAACCAGGCGGACGTGGCCGCCCTTGGCGAGCGCCGCTATGGAGCAACCCCCGAGATAAGCGGGCGGACACCAGGTCGAGAGAAACCGCGCCGCGCGGTCCCCGCCGCCGGCGAGCCGGGTCAGCCGCCGGTGGACCGGCGCCAATTCCGGCATGTATTTGGCGAGCGCGGCTTCGCATCGGGCGCGCGAGGGACCGTTCTCGCCGCCGCGAGCGCGGAACCATTCCTTATAGGCTGGCCATGAGCGGGACCACCGCGCGGCCCATTTCGGGCCCGGTTCGGCCTCCGCCACCGCATCGAACGTCAGGGAATAATCGGTCATCTGTAATATCCTCTCACGAGTCATGTAAAAAGAACCGCAGCATTTCGGTTGATGCGTCGGGGCCGTTCGGATCGGTGAAGGAGCCATTCCCGCGCCCTCCCGACCAGGCATGTCCTGTTTGATCGATCAGCCAGTATTCGGCGCACGGCTTGCCGTCCGACCCATGGACAACCGAGCGCGTGTATCTCCGGCCGTCGCCGGTCGTGCACCGTTCCGAGCGAGACGAACCCGAGATATTTGACGCGCGGGCGTCGGCGAAGATGCGTTCGGCGTTCGAGGGATGGACCATCTGATCCGCGCCTCCGTGGAAAACAATCGTGCGCGGCCCGCCATTCGATACCTCCGTGGCACGCGGCACGAGAGTCCCCCGCATGGCATTCATCCCCCGCATCGCGGCGAACGCTGACATATGATCCTTCGCCGAGGCATGGGCGAGACCGGAATGGATCCCCACCGCCGCATAGAGATCGGGATAGGTTTCAGCCATCACCGCCGCCATCGCGCCGCCGGCGGACAGGCCCGCGACGAAGATCTGGTCTCGCTCGATGCCGAATTCGGAGGCAATGGCGCGCGTAATCCCGGCGATAATCCCTGGCTCGCCACCATCGCGCGCCTGGTCGCCTGGACGGAACCAGTTCCAGCAGGACGCCAAATTGTCCGCGACCGTTTGGGCGGGATACGCCACCAGCAGGCCCCGTGCTCCGGCGACAGCGTTCATGTTCGTGCCCACGGCGAAGTCATCGGGAGTCTGCATGCAGCCATGCAGCATCACCACCAGCCCGCGCGGGCCGTCGTCCGTCAAGACGGGGACATAAAGCTTGTAGCTTCGCATACCCGCGGAACCCGTAAACGATCGGGTAAGAAATCTCGCGCCGTCAGGTCCTGGCGGCGGCGGCGATGACTTTTTCAACGCGTTCGGCCCCATGTCGGACGAGAAGCCCGCCGGGCCCAGCGCCGAGCCGCGGTCTTTGAGCCTCCACGATTGCCCATCCCATTTTTTTCGTGCTCGTGCAAAGGTTCGAAGGGTATCGCGGCCGAGGACCGCTTCGTTGATGGCTTTATGGGCAGGCTCCGGCGCCCACTCCTCCTCGGGTGTTAAGATTTCCGCGCCCGGATCGATCAGTGGGCGCCGATCGGGTTGCCGCGGCTGTCGCCGGAAACCGCCTGACCGCGCGCTTCCGTCGGCGGCCGTTCCGGCGAGAGCGGCCTGTATTACGCTGGTCGCTTTGACGACGTCCCCAGCGCGCGTGAGATCGAGAGCCCTGCGCATGGCCAAGGCGAACTTATCAGTCATTAGCTTATTCCTTGCTGGCGGGATTGCGCCCTACCGGGTCCGGTCGGCCAGGGCCGCCTTCACTTCGGCGCCTGCCTGCAGCGCGCCGAGCACGGTGATCGATCCGATCGTCGCCCGCGCGAGATCGGGGGTGACATCGGACGCGATGCGGGCGAGCCCGACGACTTTGATGTGGAGCTGTTCACCGGCGTTCCGCACCGCCTCGAGATCCGCCCGAGTGTAGTCGCGCAATCCCAGTTCAAGGGTATGCCGCTCGATCGACCGAGTGACCGAGTCGGCATGCTGGGCGAGCTGATTGCGGATCGCGGTTCTGATAAGGTCCGTGCGGTTGGAATAGAACCCCTCCTGCACGAGCAGATCAATGCGGCCGAGGTCGACATAACCGAGATTGATCGTGACTTTCTCGCTGTCGCCGCCTTTGTCGCGAAGATGATGAATATTCGTGGGCATGCGCGTTCTCCATCCATATGGATGGTATATGGATGTTTAGTGGTCGATTGCAAGGGATAAAAACGCCACAATCACCGCCGAGCGCGAAGGTCAATCGGGCCAAGGGTCATTTCCGCCGGGATTCGCAACAATTGGGTGACGTTACCATTTTCCCCCTTTCCAAATGTGCCCCCGTCACCGTCAACGCGTCTTCAGCCCTTTCAACCGCTCGATGAACTTTCCCTTGCGCGCGTGTTTTTCACGGATCGCCTCGAGGCGGCGGGCGAAATCGGCGAGCGTTCCCTGTTCGGCGGCGATCGTCTGGAGATCGAACAGAAGATCGGCGGCGCGGTCGTAACCGGTCGCGTTGCGCCGCTGGATTTCGTCCTCGATGTCCCGCCAGACGCTCCCGCCCTTCCGCCTCAGGCCGTCGAGGCGTTTGCGCCGCGCCGTTTCGGCCAGTTCCTCCTGGCGGCGCCGTTCGGCTTCTTGCCGCTCGGCCTCCGCGCGGTTCCGCTCCCGGCCGATGGCCGTCGCCCGCGCCCGGAGTTCGCACACGGTGCGGCGATCGGCGGGCGGCCCGCGATGCGCCGCCCGGATCCGGGCCCTAAGTTCCGCCGCCACATGGGGATCGCCGTCCACGACGCGCATGAGGAGGTCCGTCTTTTCGCGCTCCGGAATGTCGGCGAGCGCGGCGTGCGCGGACCCGGTCGACAGAGTGTCGTCACCGCCTTCCGGCCGTTCGGCGGCCGCCTCGACAAGATCCGGATCGATCCCGAAGAACTCGGCGAAGGCTTCGAGCGGACCCGTCAGCGGGCCGATCCCCGGAAGCGGTTCGGCGGCGTCCTCCGCGAGCCCATCGCCTTCGACCGCCGTCAGCCAGAGCAGATAAAACAGCCTCAAATCGCCGGAAAGAACATCGCTCCGGAGCACCGCCAACGCGGCAAGCCAGCCGGCGCCGTCGTCCCATTGGTCATAGTCCGGCTCCACCTCGTCGCGCTGCATATCGATGAACAAGACGTCGCCTCGCGCCCAAACCTTGACCCAGTCGACATCGAACAAGAAGGCGTCCAGCCGTGAGCGGTTCACATACCGTTTCGGCAGCCGCATCATCAACCGGCGCGTCCCCCAATTGGCGAGGTAAAGGTGCAGGTCGAACCAGCGCTCCATGAGGTCGCGCGGGTCGCCCTTGAAGTCCCCCCACTCATAGTGGTTGGTGAAACTCGTCGCGGTGATCCGCGCCCGCGTCGACAGCGCCCGCAAGGCCTCCTGATCCGCCCTGCCGAGCGGGTGGTCGATCGCCTGAAATTCATAGTACTGGTATTCGCTCAAGAGCCGGTCTCCCGTTCTCAAGTGATGGGGTGAAAAATGCCCTCCGTCTCAAGGAGCTTGAGCGCTTCGGCGAGGGTGACGCCGCGATGGACCGTCCACCACTGGCCGGTATGGCGAAAATAGGAAAGATCGAACCGGTCGCGCCCCGCATATTCAAGACGCGCGAAGGGAGCATCGAATTCCGGCTCTATGGCGTTTTCCGCGCCTGCGGAAGCGCTGAATGAAGCGATAGTTTCCACCGTGCCATTTGCCAAAGATATCGACGCAATAATTGAACGTGGTCGGACGGATTTCCGGCAAGAATCGCGGCTTCAGCACATCCGCGATAAACGCCTCGCAGGCTCTACCGATCGCTTGTTTTTCTTGCTCCGGCGGCTTGTTGCCTTTTCGGCCGCCTACATAGACCCAACGCCCGCGCGCCATGTGCTGTTCCCTATATCGGGTGCAATCGGACTATCAGGCAATACCCATGGCCACGATCATGGACCGCGTTCAGGCCGATTACTGTAGCATGGCCTTTGCCGGTGAGTGCCAACAAACCGTATAGATGCTTTCGGCCCGCGCGACGCACCTTTTTTATTGCGCGCCAAGCTGGCGGACACGCCGCAAAAAGGTTAACCTCCGGTTTTCCCTGCCAAATACATGAAACGCGCCAAGCTGATCCTGCTTGGCGGGACTGAGGGCGAACGGATGAAGATGGATATGCCAAACGCCACGCTGATGAACGCTGATCGGCCCAGCACACCGCCAACGTGGGAGAACCGGCGGACATTCGCCATCATCTCCCACCCGGACGCGGGCAAGACGACCTTGACCGAAAAGCTCTTGCTGTTCGGAGGCGCGATCCGCATGGCGGGCCACGTCAAGGCCCACGGCGAGGCCCGGCGCACGCATTCGGACTGGATGGAGATGGAACGCGCCCGCGGAATCTCGATCACCAGCTCGGTGATGACCTTCGAGCGCGGCGGCGTCACCTTCAACTTGCTCGATACGCCCGGGCACGAGGACTTCAGCGAGGATACCTACCGGACACTGACCGCCGTCGACTCGGCGATCATGGTGATCGACGCGGCCAAGGGCATCGAAAGCCAGACGCGCAAGCTGTTCGAGGTGTGCCGGCTGCGCGATATCCCGATCATCACCTTCATCAACAAGATCGACCGGGAAGGACGCGACCCCTTCGAGCTTCTCGACGAGATCGAAAGCGTGTTGGCCCTCGACGCCACCCCGCTGACCTGGCCGGTGGGCATGGGGGTGGATTTCCACGGCTGTTTCGACCTCGGCGCGCACCGCTTCCTGACCTCGGACGGCGGGCGCGGCGGACCGTACAAGCAGGCCATCGCCTGCGATGGCCTCGACGATCCGAAGCTGGACGGTCGTGTCCCCGATCATGTGCTCGCGCCCTTCCGCGACGGCGCGGCGCTGGCGGCTTCGGCGTATCCGGCGTTCGATCCGGCGGCCTATGGGGCCGGGCACATGACGCCGGTGTTCTTCGGCAGCGCGCTTAAAGACTACGCCGTCGACGAATTGCTCCAGGCCCTGGCGGCCATCGCCCCGCCGCCGCGCACCCAGCCGGCCGAGCCCCGGCCTGTCGGGCCCGGCGAGGACACGGTCGCGGGTTTCGTGTTCAAGGTCCAGGCCAACATGGACCCCAACCACCGCGATCGCGTCGCTTTCTTCCGGCTGTGCTCGGGGCGCTTCCGCCGCGGCATGAAGTTGCGCCAGGCGCGCACCGGCAAAGTGCTCTCCGTGCAAAACCCGATCTTCTTTTTCGCCCACGAGCGGGAGTTGGCGGAAGAGGCCCTGCCCGGCGACATCATCGGCATTCCGAACCACGGCACCTTGCGCGTCGGCGACACCCTGAGCGAAGGCGAGGACATCCGCTTCACCGGCATTCCCAACTTCGCCCCCGAGATCCTGCGCCGGGTCCGGCTCGACGATCCGATCCGCGCCAAGCAGCTCCGGCGCGCATTGGAGGATCTGGCCGAGGAGGGCGTCACTCAGGTCTTCCGGCCGATGCTGGGCGCGAGTTGGATCGTCGGCGTCGTCGGCCAGTTGCAGCTCGACGTTCTCGTTTCCCGCATGGCCACCGAGTACAAGATCGCCGTCGGCTTCGAGACCGCGCCCTACGAGACCGCGCGCTGGATCGCCGGCGACGACCCGGCGGAGATCAAACGGTTCACAGAGCGTCACCGCGCCAGCCTGGCGGAGGACCGCGACGGCGCGCCGGTGTTTCTCGCCCGCAACGCATGGGAAATGAACCACACCATCGAGACCTGGCCGGCTCTCCGGTTCCCGGCCACCCGCGAGCGAGCCTGACCCAACACAAGGCGGCAATCAGCTCTCACCGGCGGTGGCGGTTCATCCTATTCCGCGGGAACTTTCACTCCTCCCTTCCGTAGCCTGGACGCAGCGCGGCGAAGTCCGGGATTGCGCGTGTCCTCAACGATTAAGCGATTCCGACCCCGTCAGCCCAAAATCACTTCTTTTTCTAGTACAGTGCTAGACTTGACCCCATCTCCCCGATTTGTCGGATTCTCCTCTCCCGCGCAAAAATGTTTCTCGCGGAATAGGTGTGCTATCCCTCCAGCGGCGATCCGCCCCTTATCGGAAACGGAATCATATCCTATTTGTCGGCGATTTTCAGTGGTGCCCGCGAAAGACTCGGTGGTGCAGGCGGGGGCGCCTTCTCCAGCCGTCTTCGCGAGCGCGGCGACCCGGAACCGTCGCGTCAATCATGCACATCACGAGAACCTGCGATAAACTAGAATACTAGATTTGACCCCTTTTGACTCAAACTATCGATGAACTTATCTATTCAGAAATTCCGTCGTAATCTATGCGGGATTTTGCGACACGTTCCTTTGACACGACGGAATCGCTGAGAACCTTCTTAATCCATGATAGCCGTTCTTTATCTATCATCGCGACTCCGATCATCGCTCTTCCGTCATTTTGGAAAAGCTGTTGTCGCATTAAACCTCTGTCTCGATACTGAACAAGGACACGAAGCATTGCACGTGCATGACTGAGAAGCTGGATGGTTATTATCACGTCATTCTCAGTCTCCTTCGCATCGAGTGCGAGTGTTGCCAGGGCAAGGTAAGAAGCGGTTTCAGACTATAGCCGCTTCCTGTACTGACTAAGGCAACACCTGCGCCATAGGGCGTCATGTCATACCCTAGTCCTTTTAAAAGCTCTCGTACTTGGGCGATATCCGAGTCCGCCTCTTCCGGCTCCTCAGCTTGTACTTGATAAACGCGGCTTTCCGCGTCGGTAGGCCACAGCCATGTATTCGCACTTTTCGCTTCTGCGAATATCTTGGAGAAATAATACCAGATCCCGTTGAGTGAGACTCATATAGGGTCTTGCCCGGCTTGGGGTGGATGTGATTATGGCGAGTGAAAGGAGGCTCGCCATGTCAGCAGCGATCCAGCTTCGGGATGATTTTGACGCAAAGACGCTTCGTGAATTGGCCAAGGGTTCGCGTGACCCTGTGAGGTGGTCCCACTTTGTTGGACAGCTTGGCGGCGAAGTTAAGGTGTATTCCGGTTGCTGATCATGCCGCCAAAAATCTGTTTATCACATCCTGGTGCTGCTGTTGAGCCTGTGGGGATGTGGGTAAGCCGTCAGGCTTATCCATCGTATCCACGGGCCGCCCGGCCCGGTAGGCCTCCGCTGGGGTTTGGCCGTCAAGCGCCGAATGGGGCCGCTCGGTATTGTAGAAGTCGATCCATTCGCCGATGACCCGTTCGGCCTTGAAGCCGTCGGTCAGTTCGTGCAGGTAGACGGCCTCGTACTTGAGCGACCGCCAGAGGCGCTCGATGAAGATGTTGTCCATGCACCGGCCCCGCCCATCCATGGAGATCGTGATGCCCGCGTTCTTGAGCGTCGCGGTGAAGTCGAGGCTGGTGAATTGGCTGCCCTGATCCGTATTGAAGATCTCCGGCCGGCCGGATCGGGCCAGTGCCTGCCGCAAGGCCTCCACACAGAACCCGGCATCCATGGTGTTCGACAGCCGCCAAGCCAGAACGTGGCGCGTCGCCCAGTCCATGATCGCGACCAGATACAGGAAGCCGCGCTGGACGGGGATATATGTGATATCGGCGCACCAGACCTGATTGGCTCGGTCGATGGCCAGCCCGTTGAGCAGATAAGGATAAATCCGGTGCGCCGGATGCGGCACGCTGGTTCTCGGCGCCTGGTAGATGGCCTCCAAGCCCATCAACCGCATCAAACGGCGCACCCGGTGGCGGGCCGACGCCGACGCCTTCGCGTCGTAACTGGCGCGCCATCTGACGGGAGCCGTAGAATGGATACTTGAGAAACAGCTCGTCGATCCGACGCATCAGCGCCAGGTTCTCCGAGTTCTCGCCCCCATTGGCGCCATGACGGGGCGCGTAATAGAACGACGACCGGCTGATCGACAGCAATCGGCATCGACGGCTCAAGCTCAAATCGAGATGGTCGCGCGCGATCATCGCCTTGCGCTCCTCCCGGCTCATCGCTTGACCCCTCTGGCCAAAAAATCCCGTTCCACCGTCAACTCGCCGATCTTGGCGTGAAGGTCGCGGACCTCGGCGTCATGGTCGCGGCCAGCCCGGGCGGCGCCGTTCGAAAACACCGCCCCCAGTCCGTCCATCGCCTGGCGCTTCCACGTGCTCACTTGGTTCGGATGCACCTTGTGCTTGGACGCAATCTCCCGGATCGTCTTGTCGCCCCGTAGCGCTTCCAGCGCCACCTTCGCCTTGAAATCTGCCGTAAACCGGCGGCGTGTCGTCATCTTCGTATTCCTCCGTCAATCGGTGGAATACACCTTAACAAACTGTCCGATTTCCTGGGACCACCTCACTGATCAACTGCGTCGCCTCTTGGCCATGGCGGAGGTCTATGATGAGGGTTCACGGAGTGATGCGGCCAAGATGGCCGGCGTTGGCCTGCAGACGCTTCGCGATTGGGTGCTTCGCTTCAACGGGCGCGGCCCGGAGGGTCTGATCGACCCGAAGCCCGCAGGCAAGACGCCCAGACTGAACGACGCCCACCGCCAGGCGCTGGTTGGGATGATCGAGAGCGGTCCGATCCCAGCACTCCATAGCGTTGTCCGCTGGCGCTTGGTGGACTTGGCGCAGTGGATCTGGGATGAGTTCCGCATCCGGGTCTCGATCCAGACCTTGAGCCGCGAACTGCGCGCGCTCGGCTACCGCAAGCTCTCGGCCCGTCCGCGCCACTACGCCCAGGACCCCGATGCCATGGCAGCTTTTAAAAAAATTTCCCTGCCAAGCTGGCGGAAATCGCAGCCCAAGAGGCGGACGGCAAGGATATAGAGCTGTGGTTTCAGGATGGGGACCGCATCGGGCAGCGCCCGAAGGGGACGCGCAGCGTCAAAAACAAGATCACCCGCAGATGGGCCAAGCGCGGCTCCCGGCCAGCCGCGCCGCGCGATCAGCGCACCTGCTCGGCCTACATCTTCGGTGCGATTTGTCCCAAAGAGGCAAAAGGCGCGGCCCTGGTGCTGCCGCGCTGCAATACCGCGGCGATGAGCCTCCACTTGGCGGAGGTCTCCAAGGCCGTCAAACCGGGCGCCCATGGCGTCGTCGTCCTCGATCAAGCCGGCTGGCATGGCTCCAAGGATTTGGAGATCCCTGAAAACATAACCCTCCTGCCTTTGCCGCCACGATCGCCCGAGCTGAATCCGGTCGAGAACATCTGGCAGTTCATTCGCGACAACTGGCTGTCAGACAGGATCTTCACGTCCCACGAGGACATCATCGACCACTGCTGCTACGCCTGGAACAAGCTCGTTGACCAGCCTTGGAAGATCATCTCCATCGGAATGCGTCAATGGGCCTATGGGTGATGGTCAATGGGAATTAGTATAATGCCAGCGCTCATGGTTAAAAACCCATTGTGACGGCCATGTAAGCGCGCTCCGACCCAGTGAAGCAATCCAGAATCGATCGCCGCGAGTGGCGGAACCCGTCTCGATATATCTGGATTGCTTCGTTGCTCCGCGCCTCGCAAAGACGGTGGGGCGGTTCGACGTGTTGTTTTTGGTTTGGGCCCGTCCGATTGTAGCCGGCTCCGATTCCCCGCTTGCCGGAAATTCCCGGGCACTTGGCGGCGTATGATGCCGCGGGCGGGTCGGTTTAGCGGGATTGCATGGCCGTCAACACGCGTCGGAACACGATACATAGGCCGATGGCAATGGCGAGCCCGACGAACAGCCATAGATCATCTGCGAAAATGAAATCAGCGTAGGGATGGATAAAAGTTCTTGCAATTACCGCGCCGATGGGAAAGGCCAACAGTAACTGGATCGTAAAAACGGCGTATTTCTTGAAATGTCCATCCGTATTCCGAGTTCTTGTTGTTTTTTCCTGCGCACTGTTTTCGTCGGATTTTGCGCTTCTTGCTGTTTGAAAGCGAAAAATCCGGTGTTCCCGTGGTCGGAAGGCGACTTGACCTCCGCGACCCGCTGCGCTGCGGTCCTATCCTCTCGCGCATAGCTCAAGAAAACATCGGCCATGGTTTCCCCGAACGCTCTCGCGATCTTGCTGGAATTATAGCGCCGACCACCAATCAAAGCCATGAAACATACACAAACCACCACCGACACCCGCCAGTCATCCGATGCCTCGCTACATTGATTTGTGATTTATAGGAAATGATCACGGGATGATTTCGAACGCCTCGATATGGCAGAAATGAGCATTGTTCAGAAAAACAGTTGTTAATTAAACGGTGTTCAATTATCGTATTGGACATTGTTCAATTAAATGTCGGGAAAGCAGTCATGGGACGCAGATCCGATCATTCGAAGGAGGAGCTGTACGAACTGGCGCTGCGGGCCGCTCGCGGGATCATCGAGGCGGATGGCGCCCGGGCGATGACCGCGCGCAACGTCGCCGACGCCATGGGGTATTCGCCGGGAACGCTCTACAATCTATTCGAAAACCTCGACGACCTGATCACCCACCTCAACGGCCGCCTGCTCGACGAGATGGGCGACGCCCTCGCCGAACTCCCCGTCGGCGACGATCCTCGCGACAACCTGACGCGGCTGCTGCATCGGTATCTCTCGTTCATCGGCGAGCAGGCCAATCTCTGGGCGCTGCTGTTCGAACACACCATCCCCGGCGGCCGGGCACCCACGTGGTACCAGCGCAAGATCGAAAAGGCCCTGGCGGTGCTGGAGCGCGCCCTGGCGCCGGTCTTTGCGCCCGGCGACGCCGACGGCCCCAGGCGCTCGGCCCGCGTTCTCTGGGCGAGCCTCCATGGCATCTGGTCGTTGGGCTCCAGCGGCAAGCTCGACGTGCTGACCCCCGATCCGGCCGCCACGACGGCCACCGACATGGCGGAAAACCTGATCGCCACCTACGTGGCGGGTCTCGAAGCGCGCCGGGAGCGCGGCGATGCCTGAACCCCTGCGCCGCCCCCTGCCCGACCTCGACGTCAATCACCACGCGGAGACCGGACACATGAGTGAGTCGCAGTTTCACCTCTTCCGTTCGCGGCGGTTTCTGCCGCTGTTCGCCACCGTCATCCTCGGCGCCGCCAACGACAACGTCTTCAAGAACGCGATGGTCATCCTGGTGCTCTATTTCATCGCGGGGCAGGCGCCGGTGGAAGACTCCGTCCTGGTCACCCTGGCGCTGGGGCTGTTCATCCTGCCGTTTTTCCTGTTTTCCGCCACCGCCGGCCAGATTGCCGACAAATTCGAAAAATCGCGGCTGATCCGATGGATCAAGCTCGCCGAGATCGCCATCATGGCGCTGGGCGCGCTGGGCCTCGCGCTCGGCAACACGCCGTTCCTGCTCGCCGTCCTGTTCCTGATGGGCGTGCAATCGTCATTCTTCGGCCCCCTCAAGTACAGCATTCTGCCGGCGCTGCTCGGCGAGGACGAACTGATCGGCGGCAACGCCCTGGTGGAAGCCGGCACCTTCCTCGCCATCCTGCTCGGCACCATCGCCGGCGGCCTGCTCATCGCGCTCGACAATGGCGTCACCCTCGTCGGCGCGATCGTGCTCGGCCTCGCCATCGCCGGATGGCTCGGCAGCCTCGGCATCCCGCGCGCCGAACCGCCCCAGCCCGGCCTCGCCATTAACCCCAATTTCCTGGCGGAAACGTTCCGGATGGTGCGCCGCACCACGCACGTCCGTCCGGTGTTCCTGTCCATTCTCGGCATCTCGTGGTTCTGGCTGATCGGCGCCACGCTGCTGGCGCAGTTCCCGAACTTCGCTAAAACGGTGTTCAACGGCGACAACTACGTGGTCACCTTCTTTCTCATCCTCGCGACCGTCGGCATCGCCGCCGGATCCATGCTCTGCAATACCCTGTTGAAGGGCGAGATCTCGGCGCGCTACGTGCCGGTGGTGGCGCTCGCCATCACCGTGTTTCTCGGCGATCTGTGGCTGGCGAGCCCGGATCCGCGCGCGTTCACCGAACCGGCCACGGGACTTGCGGCGTTTCTGGGGGAGCCGGCGAACTGGCGGATCGTTTTCGACCTGCTCGCAATCACGGTGTGCGGCGGCCTCTTTTCCGTACCCCTCTACGCCATCATGCAGAGCCGCAGTCCCGAGGCCGAACGTTCGCGGATCATCGCCGGCAACAACATCCTCAACGCGCTGTTCATGGTCGCGGGCTCGCTCGTCGCCGGCGCCGTCCTGCTCATGGGCTACGGCGTTGCCGACATTTTTCTCGTCCTCGCCGTCGTCAACCTCGGGGTCGCCGTCTACATCTGCGGGCTGCTGCCCGAGACGGTGATCAAGGCCGTGGTCGCCGCCGTCCTGCGTGTCCTCTACCGGGTCGAGGTGCGCGGCCTGGACAACTACACCTCCGCCGGCGAACGGGCGGTGGTCGTGGTCAATCATGTCTCGTTCCTGGATGGACTGCTGATCGGGGCGCTGCTGCCCGGCAAGCCCACCTTCGCCGTCAACACCGCCATCGCCGAGACATGGTGGGCCAGACCGCTGTTGTCGCTGGTGGATGAGTTCGCCATCGATCCCACCAACCCGCGTTCGCTGAAATCGCTCATCAAGGTGGTGCGCGACGAAAACCGCAAGTGCGTGATCTTCCCCGAGGGCCGCATCACCGTCACCGGCGCGCTGATGAAGATCTACGAGGGTCCCGGTCTGGTGGCCGACAAGGCCGGCGCTCCCATCGTTCCCATCCGCATCGACGGCGCCCAGTACAGCCCGTTCTCGCGGCTCCGGGGCAAGGTGCGGATCCGGTTGTTTCCGAAGATCAACATCACCGTGCTGCCGCCCCGGACCTTCGACGTGCCCGCCGACATCGTCGGCCGCGCGCGGCGCCAGATCGCCGGCGTCAAGCTCTACGACGTGATGACCGATCTGATCTTCAAGACCAGCGACGCCGACAAGACGCTGTTCAACGCCTTGGCCGACGCCGTCCGCATCAACGGCGCCGGGTCGCCGGTGGTGGAAGATATCGAACGATCCCCCGTCAGCTATCGCCGCCTGCTCATGGGCAGCGCCGTGCTCGGCCGCAAGATCGCCGCCCTGTCGGAACAGGGCGAACGGGTGGGCGTGCTGCTGCCCAACTCCAAGGGCGCCGCGGTGACGTTCTTCGCGCTTCAGGCGTTCGGCCGCGTTCCCGCCATGCTCAACTTCTCCACCGGCGTCAAGAGCATGCTTTCGGCGCTGACGGCGGCGGAGATCCGCACGGTTCTCACGTCGCGGCGGTTCATCGAGCGCGGTCAGATGCAGGCCACCGAGGCCGCGTTGGCCGGGAAAGCCCGGTTGGTCTATCTCGAAGACGTGGCGGCCTCCATCGGCGCGTTCGACAAGGCGCGCGGCCTGATCGCCAGCCTCATGCCGAAAGCGGTCCACGAACGCTTTCAAGGCAAGCCCGACGATCCCGCCGTGGTGTTGTTCACCTCCGGTTCGGAAGGCGCGCCCAAGGGCGTGGTGCTGAGCCACCGCAACATCCTCGCCAACGTCAACCAACTGGCCGCCCGGGTGGACTTCAACGCAGCGGACACAGTGTTCAACGCCCTGCCCGTGTTCCATTCCTTCGGGCTCACCGGCGGCTTGCTGTTGCCCATGCTCTCGGGCGTCAAGACGTTCCTCTATCCCTCGCCGCTGCACTACCGCGTCGTCCCGGCGCTGGTCTACGACACCAACGCCACCATCCTGTTCGGGACCGACACCTTCCTCGCCGGCTATGCCCGCATGGCCCATCCCTATGATTTCTATAGTGTCCGGTATGTGTTCGCCGGCGCCGAGAAGGTCAAGGACCGGACCCGGCAAGTGTGGTCGGAGAAATTCGGCCTGCGCCTGCTCGAAGGCTACGGGGCGACCGAGACCTCGCCGGTGCTCTCCATCAACACGCCGATGCATTATCGCGCCGGCACGGTGGGCCGCTTCCTGCCCGGGATCACGTACGAACTGAAACCCGTCGCCGGCGTCGAGCGCGGCGGACGGCTGATTGTCCAGGGTCCCAACGTGATGCTGGGGTATCTCCGGGAAGACGCGCCCGGCGAGCTGCAACCGCCCGAGGACGGTCGCTACGACACCGGCGACATCGTCTCGGTGGACGCCGAGGGCTTCGTCGCCATCGAGGGGCGCGCCAAGCGGTTCGCCAAGATCGGCGGCGAGATGGTGTCGCTGGCGGCCGTGGAAGGCCTCGCCGCCGCCGCGTGGCCGGACGCCATGAACGCCGCCGTCAGCGTTCCCGATGACCGCAAGGGCGAACAAATCGTTCTGCTGACCGACAACCCGTCCGCCGACCGCTCGCAGTTGATCAAGCACGCCCAGGCCAACGGCGTCCCGGAGCTCTCCATCCCGCGCACCGTCCGCGTCGTCGACGCGGTGCCGGTGCTGGGCACGGGCAAGACCGACTACGCGGGCGTCCAGGCGCTGGCCGCGTCCAATGGTGAAAGCACGCAGACTTAGGATCCAATGCCGATTCGTTCACGGCGCGGCGGCGAGGAAGGTCAGGGTGGCGATGCCCCATAGGATCAGGAAGAAGTGGATCATTTGCGCCGGTTGCGTCCCGATCCGGTACCAGAACCATTCGCCGCCGATCAGAAAGCTGGCCCAGATGGCGATGAAACCCAGGACCGCCACGGTGGCAAGGGCGCCGGAGGAACTCGCGGCCGACCAGACCGATCGACGCGAGCAGGAGGCCGAGCGCGGCCAACCACAGCATCGCCGACACGGTGGCCTCGGCGGCGACGAGCGTGCGAAACAGCAGCGTTTCGAGCCGCGGGTTTTCGATCCTGCGGCCGGACACTTCCCGATAGACCTCCGGGTCCTGTTTGACCAGCTCCATGCCGAGGACCCGCGAGAACTCCCTTTCGTTAAGACGAGGGTGACGGATGTTGTCGAAAACCGCCATTGTAAGCCAGGCGGCCTCAAGAGCGACGACGGCCGACTGGGCGAACAAAATGAAAAAATCGTGCATCGGACCCTACCCTGTTCGCTCCCGGTTCGCCGGCTTGTTTCCCGACCCTCATACGGAAGTTGTCATATCACAACAACCAGCGGATTGTGCCGTCTCGACATAGTCACTTGCCCGAGGACTGACGACAATGACCGAGACATATCAAGACCTGCGCGACGCGATCCGCGCGTTGTGCGCCACCTTCCCCGCCGAATACCACCGCAAGGTCGACGGGGACCGCGCCTATCCCGAGGCATTCGTCGACGCGCTGACCAAGGCCGGCTGGATGGCCGCGTTAATCCCCGAGCACTACGGCGGGTCGGGGCTTGGCCTGACCGAGTCGTCGGTCATCATGGAGGAAATCAATCGCTCCGGCGGCAATTCGGGCGCCTGCCATGGGCAGATGTACAATATGAACACCCTGTTGCGGCATGGATCGGAGGCGCAGAAACAAGAGTATCTGCCCAAGATCGCCAGCGGCGAACTGCGCCTGCAGTCCATGGGAGTGACGGAGCCCACGACCGGCACCGACACCACCAAAATCCGGACAAGAGCGGTCAAGAAGGGCGACCGCTACGTCGTGAACGGGCAGAAGGTCTGGATCAGCCGCGTCCAGCATTCCGACCTGATGATACTCCTCGCCCGCACCACGCCCTTGGACCGGGTCAAGAAGAAATCCGAAGGCATGTCGATCTTTCTTGTCGACCTGCACCAAGCCATCGGCAACGGCATGAGTGTCACGCCCATCGCCAACATGGTCAACCACGAGACCAACGAGCTGTTCTTCGACAATCTCGAAATCCCCGCCGACAACCTGATCGGCGAAGAGGGCAAGGGCTTCAAGTACATCCTCGACGGCCTGAACGCCGAGCGCGCGCTGATCGCTGCCGAATGCATCGGCGACGGCTATTGGTTCATCGACAAGGTCACCGCCTACGCCAAGGAGCGCATGGTATTCGGCCGTCCCATCGGCCAGAACCAGGGCGTGCAGTTTCCCATCGCCGAGGCGCATATCGAGGTCGAGGCCGCGAACCTGATGCGGTGGGAGGCGTGCCGGCTATTCGACGCGCACCAGCCCTGCGGCGCCCAGGCGAACATGGCGAAATACCTGGCCGCCAAGGCCAGCTGGGAAGCCGCCAACGCGTGTCTCCAGTTTCACGGCGGCTTCGGCTTCGCCACCGAATACGACGTGGAGCGCAAGTTCCGCGAAACCCGGCTCTATCAGGTCGCGCCGATCTCGACCAACCTGATCCTGTCCTACGTGGCCGAGCACGTCCTCGGCCTCCCCCGCTCATTTTGATATCGCTCATTGCAAGATAAAGTGATCCATAAGACCGCTTGACGATATTGCCTTCGACACATTCCCTCTTCCCCGCGGATCGAACCGGAAGGACCGATCCATCGGCGTCGCCGTCCCTCCCTCGGTCCTTTCGTCGAGGTGAGAAGACATCGTCATGAACGCGCGTGCGCCCACCCCGCCTCGATCCGGTTTTGACGACACGTGTCGTCAAGAAAAGGCCGAAAATGACGACATTTTTCGCGAAAAAAGACGACATTTGCCGACTTGACATTCGTTAAGTGCTTGGATTTCATTGGGCCGAAATAAAAGGGCTCAAAATGTCGTCATTTGTCATCATTTGTCGTCAAAAAAGTTTGGAACCCATTGATATCAAACATATATTCAAGAGTTATTATTCTTGCAGCGTAATGACGCAAGGTACTGAAAACAAACAAAACACGTCGTTACCGCTCAAGATCGTTCCGCGTTCGATGTCGTCATTTGTCGTCATATTATACCGTTCGTTCCAGTTAACGAATTCGGACCCAGCCGAGCCACGAAACAGAAAATATTGGGAATTATATCCTTTTTCGAGTGCGAATTTCAAGGCCTTCCGAAGGATCTATCAACCGCTAGATTGCGGTCACGGTCCCTGTCGCACAAATAGCGGAACTCATAGCCCGAACAACACTTTAGAGACAGCTTATAAACTCCCGGGTTCAAGCTTCCGGTGGCAACAATGAGCAGCTTAGAACGCGGGAGGCGGTATAGGTTCCACGGACTTGGCTTAACCATGCGCCTGCAACTCATTAACAATAAATGTGGCTAGAAATACACCTATATGGGGAAATATATGGTACTGAAACAATAAAAGCAACCTTAGGTTCGTAGATAATCCCTCATAATTCTAATAGAATATGGACGTCAAATCGGCTGATGCCAGCGACGCGGAAAGGGCGTTCCACGCAGCCGCGGGAACGGTGTCTCCTTTCTCGCCCGTGAAATAATAGGCCGATGCATCTGGTTAACGTTCCATATTCCGGAACGGCGAGGCCGGAGGGGGAGATGAGCCATGGCTACCATTATTGTTGATACGACGACCGACGAAACCGACGGCAGCATCGAAGACGGCGATGTATCTTTGCGGGATGCGATCTTAGCCGCGAAATCCGGAGACACCATCACCTTTGCCTCAGGGGCCGGCGAGGCGTTCGAGGGAGGTGGCACGATCCGGCTCGAACAGGGTTTGGGTCAGCTCGTCGTCACCAATGACGTGACGATCGACGGCGACCTCAACGACGACGGCGCGCCGGATGTGACTATCACTGGCGACACCGAGGGCGACGACAGGACGACCACGGACCCGCTCGGTAACACAATTAGCGATCCATTTGTCAATGCAGCCTATGATGACAATGTTCGCGTCGATGACAATGTTCGCGTCTTCGCAGTCGATTCAGGGAACTCTACTATCCAGGGACTGATCATCACCGGCGGCTACTTTGATCCTTCGTCAATCAATGAACCTGTGGGTGCTGGCGTACGCGTAAATGGCGCCGCAACTTTAACAGTCAAAAATTCGAGCATCTCTGGCAATGATGCAGCGGGGGGGAAGTGGTGGCGGGATCTACAATTCTGGGGCGGTTATTCTCGTCGATACTACGCTGTCCGACAACATTGCCGAGGGAGGTGGTGGCCTAGGAAATAATGGAAGCGCAATGTTGTTCGGGGTCCACATCTGTCGGGCAATGACGGAGACAATGGGGGCGGCTTATTGAACGGGTTCTCGGACACCGCAAGTGCGACCGTAGTGAATACGACATTTTCAGGCAACTATGGGGGTGAGGAAGGCGGCGCGATCCGCAACGACGGAACAATTGCTCTCACCAACACAACCATTTCCAACAACCGTGGAAGCGACGCGTTTCATAATTTCGAGACTGCGATTATCGCCAACAGCATCATCGCCGGTGACGTCGCCGGTGATGTGAGTGGGGAGACTTTCACGAGCCTTGGATACAATCTGATTGGCGGCGGTGAAAGGGTTGGCGATTTCAACGCGCCAGGCGATCTCGTCAACACGGATCCGGGTCTGGCCCCCTTGGCGGACAGCGATGGTCCTACCCAGACGCATGCGCTGTTAAACGGGAGTCTGGCCATTGACGCTGGCAACAATGACCTCGCCGTTGACGCGGACGGCGCTCCGCTAGCTTTCGACCAGCGAGGCGACGGCTTCGACCGGATCGTCAACGGAACAGTCGACATCGGTGCTTTCGAGGCGCAAGTGGGAGAGATTATAGAGCCGGAACCGCCCGTCACCATTATCCCCGTCACCATTATCGTTGATACGACCATTGACGAAAACGACGGCAGCATCGAAGACGGCGATGTATCTTTGCGGGATGCGATCTTGGCCGCGAACTCCGGAGACACCATCACCTTCGCCTCGGGGGCCGGCGAGGCGTTTGAGGGGGGCAGCACGATACGGCTCGATCAGGCCCTAGGCGAGCTCGTCCTGTCCTCGGACGTCACGATCGACGGCGACCTCAACGACGACGGCGCGCCGGATGTGACTATCACCGGCGACACCTTGGGGGACGACGCGACGACCACGGATCCGTATGGCAACACCATCACCGATCCATTTGTCAATACGGCTACGGATGACAATGTTCGCGTCTTCGCAGTCGATTCCGGGAACTCTACTATCCAGGGACTGATCATCACCGGCGGCTTCGCAGAAGGGTCGGGATCGGCACAATATGGGGGTGGCATTGCCATAGAACCTGGCGCAGACTTGACAGTTGTGAACTCAAGCATCTCGGGCAATTACGCGGAGCAAGGCGGTGGATTCTTTAATACTGGAGCGCTCAGTGTTATCGACAGCACACTGGCTGAAAATCTCGCCAGCGGTGGCGGCGGGATCATAAACGATGGAACGGCAACTGTGGCCGGTTCCACGTTTTCGGGAAACTATGCAGAGAATGGTGGCGGATTGTGGAATGATGACGGTACCGCCACGCTGACCAACACGACATTTTCGGGCAACGCCGCGCAGGAGGAAGGAAGCGCGATCCGCAACGATGGATCAATCACACTCAGCAACACGACCATTTCCAACAACGAAGGTGGTTTTGAGGGCTTAGGTGCGTTTGACAATAAAGGAACAGCGGTCATTGCGAATACGATCATCGCCGGCAACGAGGACGGCGAAGATGTGAGTGGCGATTTATTTACAAGCCTCGGATACAATCTGATCGGCGGCGGTGAAAGCATTGGCGATTTCAACGCGCAGGGCGATCGCGTCAACGCGGATCCGGGTCTGGCACCCTTTGCGGACAACGGTGGCCCCACCCAGACGCATGCGCTGCTCGACGATAGTCCGGCCATCGACGCCGGCAACAATAGCTTCGCTGTAGACGCGGACGGCACCCCGCTCGCCTTTGACCAGCGGGGCGACGGCTTCGACCGAATCGTCAACGGAACAGTCGACATCGGTGCTTTCGAAGCACAAGACGCGGATGCAACCGTCACCATAATCGTTGATACGACGGTCGACGAAAACGACGGTAGCATCGAAGACGGCGACGTGTCGCTCCGTGATGCGATCTTAGCCGCGAACTCCGGAGACACCATCACCTTCGCCTCGGGGGCCGGCGAGGCGTTCGAAGGAGGCGGTACGATCCGGCTCGATCAGGGTTTGGGTCAACTCGTCCTCACCGAAGACGTTACGATCGATGGCGACCTCAACGACGACGTCGCGCCGGACATCACGTTGGATGCCAACGCCGACGGGGACGGCGATGCCACCACGGCGCTGGGTCAGGACGGCCCGGACTTCCAGGCGCGGCGGGTGATGGATATCGCCGAGAGCCGCACCGTCACCCTGGACGGCCTGATCGTCACCGGTGGCGCCACAACGGCGGATTTTTGGGCCGGCGGTGGCGGTGGCATCCGCGCCGGTGAAGACAGCGACCTGACCCTGACCAACAGCACGGTCAGC
The DNA here is from genome assembly GCA_963771545.1 of uncultured Alphaproteobacteria bacterium. GTDB lineage: Bacteria > Pseudomonadota > Alphaproteobacteria > Rhodospirillales > Defluviicoccaceae > CAKZLS01. Next base: position 658,382 of record CAVYTX010000002.1, on the reverse strand, counting down.
GGCAACAGCACGGCGGGCGACGAAGCCAACGGCGGCGGCATTTCCGGCGGCACCGTGACCCTGACCAACAGCACGGTCAGCGGCAACGGCACCGTGGGCAGGGGCGCCGACGGCGGCGGCATTTCTGGCCGTGATGTGACCCTGACCAACAGCACGGTCAGCGGCAACAGCATATCGGGCGGGCCCTTCACTATATACGAAAGCGACGAAGTAGCTGGTTATTACCCGGCCCGCGGCGGCGGCATTTCTGGCGGTGATGTGACCCTGACCAACAGCACGGTCAGCGGCAACAGCACCGCGGGCGCGCTCGCCGACGGCGGCGGCATTAATGGCGGCAGCGTGACCCTGACCAACAGCACGGTCAGCGACAACGGCACCGTGGGCAAGGGCGCCAGCGGCGGCGGCATTTCTGGCGGTGATGTGACCCTGACCAACAGCACGGTCAGCGGCAACAGCACCACGGGCTTGATCTGGGAAGACGAGGAGAGTGGCGAATACTTCCCGGCCGACGGCGGCGGCATTAATGGCGGCAGCGTGACCCTGACCAACAGCACGGTCAGCGACAACGGCACCGTGGGCAAGGGCGCCAGCGGCGGCGGCATTTCTGGCGGTGATGTGACCCTGACCAACAGCACGGTCAGCGGTAACAGCACCACGGGCTTAATCTTCGAAGCCGAGGAGACTGGCGAATACTTCCCGGCCCGCGGCGGCGGCATTTCTGGCGGTGATGTGACCCTGACCAACAGCATCGTCCTGGGCAACGTGGCGCTCAACGCCGGCGACGATGAGGTTTCCGCCGGCTCGGTCTCCAACACGGCAAGCCTGATCGGCGGCGATGCCACCCAAATCTTCGCCGACACGGCGGACGTGTTGGCGGACAGCGACGAAGACGGGGTTGGGGACCCGCCCACGGGTGTGCAGGGCGGGGTGTTGGCCGACAACGGCGGGCCGACGGAAACCATCGCGCTGCTGGACGATGCCAGCAACCCGGCGCTGGACACGGCCGATCCGGCCCTGGCCTCGGCCACGGACCAGCGCGGCGTCGCCCGCCCGCAGGGCGCCGGGCCCGACATCGGCGCCTTCGAGCTGGAGCGAGGGCCCGTCACCATCATCGAGGGCACACCCGAGGACGACCGGCTCGTCGGCAGCCCTGATGACGAATGGTTTTTCGGCCTTGCCGGCAACGACACCCTGATCGGATGCACGGGCCAAGACAGCTTCGACGGCGGCGACGGGTCCGACACCGTCGACTATCGGTACAGCACGTCCAACACGCTGAAGATCGATCTGGAAGATGAGCAGGCGATCTTCGAAAGCACCGGCGTCACCGAGACGCTCACCAGCATCGAAAACGCCATCGGTTCGCGGGGCCGGACGAAGCTCTATGGCGATGACGGCAACAACGTTCTCGACGGCGACGACGGCGACGATTGCCTCTCCGGACGTGGCGGCGACGATACGCTGCTCGGTGGGGATGGCGACGATACGCTGATCGGCGGCAAGGGCGAGGACAGCTTCGACGGTGGCGACGGTTCGGACACCGCCGACTACAGCTACAGCCGCTCCGACACATTGGTGATCGATCTGGCGGCCGACCAGGCTGTGTTTCACAGTAGCGGCGTCACCGAGACCCTGACCAGCATCGAGAACGCCGTCGGGTCTTATGGCGACACGGTGCTCAAGGGCGATGACGGCGACAACGTGCTCGACGGCCATGACGGCGACGACACCCTCGTCGGGGGCGGTGGAGACGACACGCTGATCGGCGGCGAGGGCGAGGATGTCTTGGTGTTCACGCCCGGCGACGGCTTTGTCACCGTCACCGACTTCACGCCGGGCGAGGATGCGGTCGACCTGACGGCGTTCGGGTTCGAGGATATCGATGCCCTCGCCGAGTTGGTCCGCGAGGATGGCGACGATGTTGTCGTTGATTTGACAAGCGTCGGCGGACCCGAGGTAACGTTCTTGGATGTGGATTTATCAGAAGCGTCCCCCGATGACGTCCTTCTGTAAGCGATCCAGGTAATAAAACGACTATTCACGCCGGGGCTTCGGCCGCGTCTCTTGTTTGCGAGGCGAAGACTGCGGTCGCCGACACTTACTGCTCGGTTCACTTGGTCATATGGCGCCAAAAAATTTTCGCAACGGATCAAAACTTCCCCTCCTCGCCACGCCGATTCACCTTCCGCTGCCGACGGTCAATTCGTCAATGTCCATCGGAAGGCGCTTCAAATCCAAGTCTCCCGGGCGAGCAGGACGGCGTCGCCGTCGGCATAGTGCAGGCACGGGTGCGGGACGATGAGGCGGCGGGCAAGCTCGCGGAAACCCAGGCGGCGGTAGATCCTGCATGGCGCCGGCGTTGCGCTCGAAGCAGATGAGGCTGATGCGCGGCAGCGAGAGGTCGCGGGCGCGGCGGTTCACCGCCTCGATCAGCGCCCGTCCAACGCCGGCGTCGCGATGAGGCTCGAAGACCGCCACGCCGGAGAGGTAGAGGCTGCCGTAATCCTCCAACTCGCCGTAAGGCTTCAGCACCGGATCGCTCTCCGCCGGGCCGCCGGGGTCCTCCTGCATGGGATAGGCGTGGGCCATCCCGACGGTTTCGCCGTCCATTTCCGCCATCAGGCAGTTTTCGTGGGAAAATGCGACGCCCTCGCGGGCATAGCGCCGGGCGCCCGCCTCGGCCACCGTCTCGCCGGGCTCGGTCCCGTGGCTCCAGATGTACTCGGCGAGACCGTCGGACGAGATCAGGAACAGCCGCGCGATGTCCGCGCTGTCGCCCTTCACCGCCGGCCGGATGTTGACCATGGCGTTCGTCTCCTCCCCAGTCACCCTCTCCACCATATCAACCAATCCGTAGTATGAACAAAGCTCTATTGAGATTGCCTCCGGCGATGTCCCTGTTCTCGGCATGTTGAACGGGTAGGGCCGGTCCACCGACGGCGGAGCGATGCTCCGTTCGGGGAATTGCCGCGCGAGGCCTGCCGCGATAAACTGCGGTCGCTGCTTTGGCCCCCGCGCTGAAGGGGGCCGCCGTTTTCGGCGGTGATCGGGGATCGGCGCTCCCCATCCCAGAGCAGCTTCTTGCTTTTCACGTATCCCGCGCGAAAGCCGCCGCCGATGATGACGATCCGGTGGCCGCCCTCTTGCGGTCGCTCAATCTCAACCGCGCGCGCGGCGCGGTGGTAGATTTTGCGCCAATCTCCCCCATACGGTGATGTTGAGATCGTCTCTTTTTGCTATACGCGATTGCGTGGGGGCACCTCCGCGCCCCGGCGTTCCACCGCCCGCTTTGTGAGCGGGGTCGGTTTGAAAGTCGGGGACGTCGGTGCCCACTCACTTATTTCAGCGGGGCGTGGTTGCGCACCGGCTCTCGCCAGGCGGCGCAGCACGGCGAGGAACACATGGCCGCTTTCGTGAATGACCGACGACGCGTCGGCTTTTTCCGAAAACCAGATGCGGGTCAGATCGTCGGTAATCTCGACGGCGGCCCGGGCTTCCCCAGGCGGGGCTTGGCCGGCCGCGGCTTCGGAGGTTAAAATACTTTCGCTGCTCTGGCCCCCGCGCTGGAAAAGGGGACCGCCGGCGTCGGCGGGGAACGGGGAACGGCGCTCCCCCTCCCAGAGCAGTTTCTTGTTTTTCAAGTATCGTGCCCGAAAAGCGCCACCGGTGATGACGGTCCATTGGCCGTCCACCGCTGATTTCTCGAGCTCGATCACGGCAAAATTCACCTTGCCGTTGATTTTCGCCAACACGAGACGATTTTTATTGCCCGCGTAGATGTGGCTGTAGCGGGCAGCCACGTCGGCGATCAAATCCGCCGCGTCGGCGTAGCCGGCCTCGCGAATGTCGTCGCCGCGCTGTTTTTCGATATGTTTCTCGCCAGAGCGCGCATCGCCCTCCGGCAGCCGGATCGGCGCGGGCTCCCGGCCAACGGCGGCGGCGACCTCCGGGCTGATTTCGCCGAGCACGTCGGAGCCGTTTTCCAGCGCCACATAGCGGCCGTCCGGACGGTCCACATAGCGCGCCCGGCCTTGGCCGACGCGAACGCGCGCCGGCCCCTGGAACAGCGCCGCCTGGTCGGGATCGGGGCCTAGCGCTTGATCCGGCGCTTCGCCTTGTTCGCCGGCGGCGGCGGGTCGATCAGGCGTTCCTGCATCGCCAGCGACACGCTCGCCAGCGCCTGGCCCACGTTCCAGGCCGACGAGATTTCTTCCTTGGACATCCCGGAGAAAAGCCCGCGCAGCTTCTCCTCGTCCCAGCTTGCCGGCTTTGAGGTCGCGCGCGGCGGCGGAGAGGGCGTCGGAGATGGGCCCGGCGCGGGTGGCGCCGCGGGCGAGGACTTCGAGGGCTTGCTCATCGGCGCTCAACCTTTCCAAATTGGCGGCGCCGGCCAGCACGTTGCCGGTCTCGGTCAGCCGCTCCCCCTCCTTGACCAGCATAGCGAACGCGGCCTTGTCGCGCTTCACCTGTTTGAGGGCCGCGTCCAGCACTTTCGCGCGCTCGACGACGATGGACGCGGCGAACGCCTCGTCGCCGAAAAGAATGCGGATGAGGGCTTGCCCACATTCGGTGGATTACGCCAAGCTAATCCGCCCGATACCTTTTGAGCGGGCTCCTCAAGCCCATGAGATACGGTATTTGACGATGCGGTCGTTGCCGCTGTCGGCGATCCAGACCACGCCGTCGCCCAGTTCCACGCCTTCCGGGGTGCGGAACTTGCCGGGGCCCTTGCCGGCCGAGCCGTCGCCGATCACGCCCAGGACCGCGCCGTTCTCGGCGATGATCTTGATGCTATGGGTGTACTTGTCGGCCACGGCCAGGGTGCCGTCGGCCGCCACGTCGAGGTAACGTGGGCCGCTGAAATCATAGGGCGCGCCCTTGAGGACGGTCTTGATGTCGAGATCGGGGGTCATGCGGACCAGCCGGTCGTTGGCGGCGTCGGCGATCCACAGATCGCCGTTCGGCGCGAATTCCACGTCGTGCGGCGACGACAGGCCGCCGGTCTCCTCCACCGCTTCGCCGTTGACGTAGACCACCAGGTTGTCGCTGCCCGCTCCGGTCGCGTAAACATGGCCGCCGGGACCGGCCAAGACGCCCTCGGGATTGCGGATACCCTCGGAGAGTTCCTCCATCAGCGCGCCGGCGGCGCCGTCGAGTTGGTAAATGGCGATGCGGTCGTTGTGGGTGTCGGCCACCAGAAGCCGGCCGGAGTCGTCGAAGTCCACGTCGTGGGTGCCGTCCTGATGATCGTCGCCGAAATGGCCGATCATCTCGAGACTTCCGGCGTCCAGAATCACGACGCGATCATTGCCGGCATCGGAGACGAACAGCCAACGGCCATCGGGCGACAGTTTCACGTCGTGGGGATTGTCCAGATCGGCGGTGCTGGCCGACAGGAACTCGGCCTCGAAAGCCAACGCCAGCGGCGGGATCGACGACACTGACAGGGCAAGGGCGAAAACGGCGGTTCTCACGGCGCAACCTCGTTTTTCCGAAAACACTCCCTAAATGTGGAGACAGGGACAGCCCGATGAAAGGGGAAAGCGCGGCGCACGGGCGGCGCGGCCGATCCATTGCCCCACCGTAACCGTATCAGAGACGTTCGCTCCTCGATGGAGGGTAGGTTCAATGATCAGGTTTGTTTTCGTTATCGCGTTGTTGTTGACCGGCGGAACCGCCGTCGCGCAAGAGCGGGCCGGCGACGGGATCGACGCTTCGGACCGGCGGGAGATCGCGGGCGTGATCCTGGGGCAAATGGCGGCGTTCAAGGCCGGTAACGGGTACGCGGCCTTCGCCTTCTCCGCGTCCAACGTCCGGGAAAAGTTCGGCTCCCCCGAAACATTCATGCAAATGATCCGGGAAGACTATCAGCCTGTCTACAATCCCCGCTCGGTCACGTTCGGATCGCTGATCGCGAGCCCGCTGGGTCCGGTGCAGCGCGTGTTTGTGCTGGATCCCAACGCCGTGGCCTACGTCGCCTACTACTTAATGGAACGCGGCGAGGATGGCCGGTGGCGGATCGCGGGCTGCATCCTGACCCCCGGCGAAGAGCGCGAGGCATGAACGCGGGCTCCGCGACCGAGGACTTGGCGGAATTTCCAATCACCGCGTTGCGCGGCTTCAGCGATCGCGTGATGGGCGGAGTATCCCGCGAAACCGTGAGCCACGGGGTCATTGACCAAGAACCCTGTGTCAGGCTCACCGGCGACGTTCGCGTGGAGAACAACGGCGGCTTCATTCAGATGGCCATGGACCTCGCGGCCGGGGGCGGGACACTCGACGCATCCGGCTTCGGCGGCTTCAGCCTGCGGGTGCGGGGAAACGGCGAGAGCTACGGCGCGCACCTTCGGACCACCGACGCCGTTCGCCCATGGGAGTCCTACCGGGCAACCTTCGAAGCCGGGCCTCGGTGGCACCACATTCGCATCCCCTTCCCGCGCTTTGAACCCTATAGATTGTCGACACCCCTCGACGTCACCCGGCTGCGCCGGCTGGGCCTCGTCGCCATCGGCCGCGCCTTCCATGCCGACCTCGCCGTCTCCCGGGTCGCGCTCTATCGTTGAGGCGTTCGTGGAGGCCGCTCCCGATCCACTGACGGAGATGTGATTTTGCGAGAGCGGACCCGGGCCTATCTCTTGGGGTAAGATCAGTGCGAACAACGGTTTAGGAACAAGGTCATGAAACGACGATCCGTTCTTTTGGGCACGCTGGCCGCCGTCGGCGGCGGCGCGCTCGCGAGTTTCCTGCCGGTGGCGCGCGGCACGGCCGGAGAAACCACGTCATTCGAGTTCGTCCGCACCGCCGACGAGTGGCGGGCGCTGTTGACGCCGGCCGCGTACCAGGTGCTGCGCGAGCAAGGCACCGAGCGCGCCGGATCGAGCCCGCTGGACAAGCTGTACGATCCCGGAACCTATCATTGCGCCGGTTGCGACTTGCCGCTGTTTGCGTCGGAAACCAAGTTCGACAGTCACACCGGCTGGCCAAGCTTCCATACGCCGCTGGAGGGCGCCGTCGGCACCACCGAGGACAACAGCTTCTTCATGAAACGCACGGAGGTGCACTGCGCCCGCTGCGGCGGCCATCTGGGCCATGTGTTCGAGGACGGCCCGCCGCCCACCGGTCTGCGCTATTGCATGAACGGCGTGGCGCTGAAATTCGTCCCGGCGTAAATCGGCGCCATTCAGACAAGGACATGCCCATGAAAGCCCTGCTCCTCGCCCTGTTGCTCGCCGTGCCGGTCGCTTCCGGCGCCGCCCGGGCCGCAAACACCGAAGCCACCGAAGGCAAGGCCGGCGCCTCCCCGGACACCCTGGCGTCGGCGATCTTCGCGGGCGGCTGCTTCTGGTGCATGGAGCATCCCTTCGACGAACTGGACGGCGTCGTCTCCACCACGTCGGGGTATATCGGCGGTCATACCCCGTCGCCCACCTATACCCAGGTTTCGTCCGGCGCCACCGGTCACGCCGAGGCGGTCAAGGTGGTCTACGACCCCGCCAAGGTTGGATACGATCGGTTGTTATCGGTGTTCTGGCGCAACGTGGATCCGCTGGACGGCGGCGGGCAGTTCTGCGATCGGGGCGATCAGTACCGCACCGCCGTGTTCTTCGAGACCGAGGAGCAACACCAGCTGGCCGAACAGTCCAAACAGGAACTGACGGCATCCGGCCGCTTCGATCGGCCGTTGGTCACCCCCATCGTGCCGGCCGGCGAATTCTACCCGGCCGAGGATTACCACCAGGACTACTATCTGGTGAGCCCGGTCCGCTATAAGTTCTACCGCTACCGCTGTGGCCGCGACCAACGTCTGCAAGAGCTATGGGGAGACGAGGCGCCCAGGGCGGAAGAGTAAGCCGGCCGTTCCGGACCCCCTACTCCGTCGCCAGCAGCACGTCGGTGGCCTTGATCACGACTTGGACGTCGTGGCCCACATCCAGGCCGAATTCGGCCACCGCGTCGGCGGTGACCACCGAGGTCACGGTGTTGCCGCCGCCGATGTCCACGTGCACCTGCGCCGCGACGGCGCCCATCTTGATTTTCGTGACCTTGCCTTTGAGGGTGTTGCGCGCGCTGATTTTCATGACCGCTTGTCCTCGTTCTCGTACACGAAGGTCGATCCCCGTAATATGGACGGGATCGCGCTACGATCAATGACCGTCGGAGCAAAGGAATACAGCCATGAGCAGGGAACAAGACCCGCCCGCCGGCCCGGTGGCGCTGGTGACCCACGTGAACGCTTTCGTCGGCCTGGCGTCGGCCAAGGCCCTGGCGCAAAGCGGGACAACCGTTGTCTGTCACGACCCCGGCTTCGCCGACGACCGGACCCGGACACGGTTCGCCGACTCGCACCCAGAGCTTCGGGTCATCGCCGAACAGCGGCCCGTGGACATGGCGGAGGCGGTGGCCCGGGCGTTCGGCCGCGTCGACGTGCTGGTCAACAACGACCCCTTTCCGGCCATCCGCGCGCCCATCGAGGAGGCCCGGATCGAGGATCTGCGGGCCGGCCTCGACGCGCTGGTGACCGCGCCGTTCGCGCTGACCCAGGCCGTGGCGCCGCAGATGAAGGCGCGGCGGAGCGGCAAGATCGTGTTCGTGACCTCGGCCGCGCCGTTACACGGGCTGCCGAACTACTCCATGTACGTGGCCGCCCGCGGCGGCGCCAACGCGCTGGCCGTGTCGCTGGCGAAGGAACTCGCCGCCTTCAACATTCAGGTGAACGCCGTCGCGCCGAATTTCGTGGAGAGCCCCACGTATTTTCCGCCCCAACTGCTCGCCGATCCCCAGGCGCTTGCTAAGATCACCCGCAATATCCCGCTCGGACGATTGGGAAAACCCGAGGAGGTGGGCGCGCTGGTGGCCTTCCTGGCCTCCGAGCGGGCCGATTTCATCACCGGCCACGTCATGCCCATCGCCGGCGGCTGGGCGTGAATTTGAAAGCGCTCTAGTCGCCCTTGGCGATCTCGCCGGTGGGGTCGCGCTCCAGCAGGTCCGCCGCGCGCTCGTAAACGGTGGCGAACTCTTCCTTGCGCTGGTCGGACTCCGGATCGCCGCCGGCGATCGTTCGGAATATGACGGCGGCCTCTCGCAGCAGCATGGCGGCCACGTCGGCATTCGTTGCCATGGACGATCTCCCTTTCGTTGACTGGGCCAGCACGACCACGCGACCTCGAAGCCGGGGCCGACGGCGGCGTTCTCGCGCATTCCTTGAGTGGTCGGAAGCTTATAGAAAACTTCTGTTGGCGCAATGAGGTTTTCGGCCGTCTCCGCCGCTACTTTCCGGCGAAAACCCGAATTTCACCGGGTTTCAGAGTCAGTTCGGCGCCGGCGTCGAACGCCTCGCCCGTGCTGCCGGGGGTGATCTCCCGGCCTTTGACGACAGTTTTGTCCAGTCGATCCATGCGCGCGGTCGCCGGGGATTTCCAATCGGTGTTGATGACGGACAACGTCCAGCCCTTTCCCCGGATGGCGCGGCGGAGCAGGCAGACGGTCCGCGCCTTACCGGCGGCGAAGGCCCGCTGGGGCCCCTCCTCGTTCAAGACGGGGGTCGAGGCCTTCATCCGGTTCACGTCCGCGATGAACGACGTCAAATCGTACGCCGGCTTCTCCCAGTGCTTGGGCCGCGTTTCCACCACATGCAGGCGCCGGCGAAACCCATATTCATAGCCCATGGGAATCATGACGCCGGTGGAGAAGATCGCCGCGAACAAATAAGCCTGCCGGTACCGTGCTTCCAAATCGGCCGGAGCGCTGACCCCCTCGGACGCCAAGTCCTCGGCCAGTCGCGGCGTATCGTGAGTTTCCGGAAACGCGATCGACGGGGCGATGGCGCGGAATTTCTCATATTGCTCCATCAACCAGCCGGCGCGGAAATCCCACCACTTCGCGCTGTTGAACAGGTAATCGAAGCCGGCCGACCGAAGTTCCTCGACCTCCTCCATCATGCCGCCCAGATTCTCGGCGATGAAAACTGCGTCCTTGTTGGCCTTTCGACCGGAGTCGATGATGCCTTTCCAGACGGCCCGCGGCACCTTGTAGGCGGCGTCGCAGCGAAACCCGCGGACGCCGAGCTTCGTATAGTGGCGAACCACATCCCCAAAGTATTCGATGATCCGGTTGCGTTCGGGGCGCTCGCTGTAATCGATCTCCGCCAGATCCCGCCAAACCGTCTTCTTTCGGGTGTCGGCGGGGTCGACCGCGAAGGGCGAACTCAGCGACCCATCCGCCTCGTGCACGAACCACTCCGGGTGTTCCTCGGTCAGGATCGCGTCCATGCCCGTATGATTGATCACCAAATCCATCATAACGGATAGTCCGCGCTTCTCGGCCGCGGCCATGAAACCGGATATCAGCGTATCCGCCTTGCGCCTGGAGCGTCCTTGGAAGAGACGATTGAGCTTATAGTAATCCTTGACGGCGTAAAGACTTCCCGATGCCCCCACCTCATGGAACGGATTGACGAAAACCCAGTTGAAGCCCATCTCCGATATCCGGTCGAGATGGTTCTCCCATTCCTGAACGGCGCCGGCAAGCGGCGGAAACAAGTTATAGATTCTAACGCCCTCGGGCACGATGTCCTCCCCGCAAAATTTGTTGATTGGTGTCGATGGTCTTCGTTTCGCTCATTGGAAGAAGCGGCGCGCGCCCGCTCATTGGCGATTATTGGTTCACGATCGTTTCGTACAGGGCCATGGTCTGCTTGGCGATGCTTTGCCAGCTATAGCTGTCGATGACACGCCGTCGGCCGGCTTCACCCATGCGCCGGGACAGATCGGGATCCATCCCGAGACGGTTGATCGCCTCCGCCAATCCGAGGGCAAATGCTTCGGGATCGATTGGATCGTGAGGAGGCGAATTGGACAACTTGGCGTCGACGATCAACCCCGTCTCTCCGTCGGCAACCACCTCGGGAATGCCTCCGACGCGGCTTCCCACCACCGGTGTGCCGCACGCCATGGCCTCCAGATTGATGATCCCGAAGGGCTCGTAAATGGACGGACAACAGAACACGGAAGCATGCGAGTACAGCGCGATCACGTCCTCGCGTCCCAGCATTCCCGGAATCCAGACGATCCCCGGCCGACGGGATTTGAGGTCGCGCACCATCGCCTCCAGTTCCGCCTGCAATTCCGGCGTGTCCGACTCTCCGGCGCACAGAACGATCTGCATTCGCGGATCGATGGCCTCCGCCGCCCTGAGCAAATAATAGAGCCCCTTTTGACGGGTCATGCGGCCCACGAACAAGACGAAGGGCGCGCTATAATCGATGCCATTGCGCGCCAGCACCTCGGGCCGATTGACCGCTTGGTACTCCTGCGTGTCGATGCCGTTCGCGATGACGTGCATCCGGGAAGGATCCACGTCGAACAGCCTCTCCACGTCATCGTAGGTACTCTTGGAGACCGCGATCACGGCGTCCGCCATTTCCAGAGCGGTCTTTTCGACCCAGCTGGAAAGGTCGAAGCCGCGACCGATTTGCTCGCGCTTCCAGGGCCTCAGCGGTTCCAAGGAATGGACGGTGATGACCAGCGGCAGCCCATACAATAGCTTCGCCAGGATACCGCCGAAATGCGCGTACCACGTATGGCAGTGAACCACGTCCGCGTCGATCCCCTGTCCACTGAAAGCAACCGACGTGACAAGAGCTTTCAACGGCGACACCAAGGGCACCGGACACCCCGAGAACTGTGAAGCCTCGATCTTGGTGCCTCTCACGGTCAACTGCCCATCCACATAGGCCTGTTCGTGAAAGCTCCTGACTTCGATGGGCGTCAGTTTTGCCAGTTCTCTTGACAAGTACTCCACATGAACGCCGGCGCCACCGTAAATATGAGGTGGATATTCGTTGGTCATAAAAAGAACGCGCATCGCCACCTGCTCCCGAACGGCACCGGCCGAAGCGTGTCTTCTACTGCATGGCGAAGATACGTCAATTGCTATCGGTACGGATTCCCGGCGATTCGATGTCCAAGACCGTAAATGGAAACACGCAAATGGCGAAATTACGGTGACGAAACGTTCAGGAAAATATGGCGCGATCCGCCGGCCGGTTTTGGCCCGCGGATCGCGTCCGATTTTTCCGCGATGGGGTCGCCGGCGGCATCCCCGCGGAGGTAGGCTCAATTTAGGACGTACCGGCGGCAGTAGCGGCGGGGACGGCCACGTTCAGCACCGGAAGCAGCGAGCCGCCGGTGGCCAGCACCCGGTAATAAGCCCGCATCATTTCCGCGTCGGTATTGACCACGCCCACGTTGGCCTCGAACAGCTCATGGACCACGTCAAGCACGTCCAGCAGGGAACGGCGTCCAAGTTCGAACTGCTGGCGGTAAGCCGAAACAACCCGAGCCGCCGCCTGCGCCCGCGTTTCCGCTAGGGGCAGGTTCTCTCTCGCGGTCAGGAGCGCGGTGTATTCCACCCGCATCTGTTCCGACACCAGACGCCGTATCTCGGCTTCCCGTTGTCTCGCTTCGCTGGATTTTTCAACGGACCGCCGGTGACGAGCCAAGTCTCCGCCGCCGCGATATAGGTTGTAGTCCATGACCAGCAGCGCCTGAAACCGATTATCGTCGCCCTCGACCCCATCGACGTCGTTTCCGCCTTGGCCGAGAAGCTTGATATCGAACTTGGGATAGTAGGGAGACTGCAACGCCTTGGAATTGAAACCGCTGGCCCTGACGGCGTCGATGGCGGCCAAAACCGAAGGATTGTTTTCCTCGGCCGAGGCGACCGCCAGATCGATGGTTTGCGGGACGGTCTGGTGCGGAGGCCGCGGCATTTCCAGGGTGCCCGGGTTTTGCCCCACGGCTTCCAGGTATCCGGCCTCGGCGTCGCGGAGCTGGCCGCGGGCCTCGTTCAAGCGTTTCCGCGCCAGCGACAAACGGCTCTCCGCCTGATTGAAATCACCCGCGTCGCTTCGGCCCTTTTCGGCCTTGTACTGAATGTTGTTGCGCACATCCAAGTGCACACCGACGTTTTCCTCGGCAAGCATGGCCACATGGCGGGCGCGCAACACGTCAATATACGCGGAGGCGGCGCGCAGCCCGATTGCCTCGGTGCTATCCATCAAATTGTGATTGGCGAGCTTGACACGTTCCTTCGCCGCCGCCGTCCGGTTGAATCTGTCCGAACCCTTGAAACAGATTCTGGCGAGCCTCGCCGACGACGAGCTTGCGGGCCAGCTCTTCCGTCCCGCTACCGTTTTCCGTCTGGCTGCGGGTGAAGAAATTGTCGGTGTACTCGTAACCGACCTCGCCCACGACGTCCAATGTGGGGAAGAAATCGGCCCGCGCCTCGTCGACCTCCTCGTCGGCCGCCCGTTTGCCGGCCTGCGCTTTCTTCACCGTCGGGTGTGTTGAAATTGCAAGCGACACGACTTCCTCGAGCGTGGTCGCCCGAGCCGCGTCAACCTGCGATCCGGTCAGGGCCAAGGCCGCGGCGATGGCGAACGCCAATCGGGAGACCGTGACCGAACCGCCGGGGACGCGCTTCGCCTCCCCTGAGTGAACCGAACTCGAACCATCGCGCCTGCCTCCGGAAGAGACGAAGTCAGGCCAGCACCGCGCCGAATACATCATGAAACGCTACCTAGTTTGAGATTTCCCAACTCGGATTTGTACCAATACTCACTGATAGGAACCCATTGTGACGGCCTATCGGGGTCGTGTTTCGCGCATCCTCGGGGCCCACGTTTGGAATATGGGGAAACCGCTTGACGATGCGCCGCATCGCCGGCGCGGCCCCTCCTGCCAAGGATGCGTGAAACACGATCACAATGAGTTCCTATCAGTGAGCATTGGTATTACCACCGCGTTCGCTGAATTTTCGCTAACACCCCACGAAACGCGGCGGCCGCCGAGGCCTTGAAAGCGGCAATACGGCCGAAACAACGGGTCGCCCCTCCACCTTCAAAATGTAAGTATTTGGCGCCATGGTCAAATGAATTATTTGATAAGTAGTATATATTTATTTGTATTAATTTTTTGTAGTTATTTTATTATTATTCTCAACGCCACGTTTTCGATGGTTTCATGCCGATGCCGCCACGCCGAAGCCGCGCGCCCCGTTGGCGACTCATGCCTCGTGTGGGTTACCCTGTAAAAAAACCGAAGTCGGAAATGGTTTATGAATTGACGGTGGAGAGAAAGCGCTTGCTGTCCGCTTCGAGGACCAGACACGTCAAGACGTTGCTGTAACAAGCGCCGGTATCGATTCCGATGCGATTGACGCGGACATCCGGCGCGCCGGTTACCGAATGGCCATGGACGACGATTTTCCCGAAATCACGATCGGATTCGAGAAACTCATGGCGAATCCAGAGGAGATCGCGGGAAACTTGCTGGTCCCAACGCCTGTCGGGATGCACCCCGGCGTGGACGAACAGAAAATCCCCGACCGTCCATGCGAGCTTCAACCCCGATAGAAAGGCCATATGCCGCGTCGGAACGGTTTCGCGCAGGCGATCGCGGATATGGTCGAGCCGCTGGTCCGCGGGCACGTCCTCGGAAATCCGGACCCCGTAGCTGTAGACGGTCGCGTCGCCGCCGTATTTCAGCCAGGGCTCGCCGTCTTCGGACGACTCGATGAAGTTGACGAAGTACTCGTCATGATTGCCCTTGAGATACACGGGCGCGAAGCCGGGAAGCGGATTGTCGAGCAAGAAATCAATGAGTTCCTTGCTATTGAACCCCCTGTCCACGTAGTCGCCCAGATAAACGATCGTGTTCCGCATTCCGGGCGCCGCGGTTTCGGCGTCCTCGGCGATCTTGGTGTGCAAACGTTGCAAAAGGTCGACGCGGCCGTGCAGATCGCCGATCGCATAAACCCGATGGCCGGCCGGAACCCGGGCGGTCGCGACCGTCAGCCGTTTCGCCTTTTTCCAGAAGCGTCCAATGGCGCTCACCGGCATGAGATTGCTGATCACTTTTCACCTTCACCCATGCGGATCGGCCGCGAGAGGATGGTTTGGCGCTCCTGCCTTTCCGTCGAGCGCTCAAGTCACGGATCGATGGCCGCAACCCGCCTGATTCGGCGAGTATGCTGCACCCCAGCGGACATCTTACCAGTTAACCGCCTTGCCAACCACAAGCTGAACCGCACAGCCCGCAAGTCCGTGATTACATCAACGATGCTATCATAGGTTGTTTATTTCATTTTTCAAGGCGTATCATTAACGAAACAGTTTCATGATATATTCATAATTGCGCGAAATTCCTTTTTATGCATTCATTGTTTGCATAAGCTGACCCCGTATGGCATTGTTGGTTGTATTTTTTGCACAATCTATACCATACGATGATCTGGCTGAGCGTTTGGGCTGGGCCTGAATGGTTGCAAATATGTGGAGGTTTTCATGTTACCGGTCATGAGGCTCGCTGTTGCCGGATGCTCGATCGCGGGCGTTCTTTTACTCGCTCCCTCGGGTCAAGGTCATGCGGCGGAAACACTCTCTCCTCGAATACAAACACAAATTTTGAATGTGCTCGCCACCCGCAACGGGAGTGGCGATCGCTGCATTCCCACGACGCCGATGAGCCAATTGGTCGGATCCTACCCCCACTTGGCGCGGCAAATCGTGACGTTCGCCAGCGCGAACCTGGCTTCGCGCGGGGATCTCCTCGGCGACGATTGCGCGTGCCCCGCCGATCTTGCCGTCTCCGCGATTCGCGTCGTGCCGGACTTGGCCGGACCGCTCAGGCGCACACTGGAAGACCGGTACCCGGGATGCGGTTCGGCGGTGGAGACGGCGATGGTGCAATCGCTGAGCGAAATCGCGCCCGGCGCCGGCGGTGGCGCGCGAACTTCGGACCCAACGCCGCTGCGAAGCCAAGTAAGCGGCCTGACCGGCGGACCGTCCGCGAAGCTCGCGGACGCCTCTGCGACGGATCTATCGCCGGAATTGCAGGCCGAGATTTTGGAGGCCTTGGAAACCCCGCCCCAAAGAGAGAACCAGTGCATCGCGATGAATGCGTTCAGCGCGCTTGTCGCGGCTCACCCCGATTTGGCGTTGGCGATCATGGAATTCGCCGATCTGAAATTGCCTGAGAAAGGTCGTCTTCTTGGGGACGAGTGCGTATGCCCCATCGAACTGGCCACCGCGACGGTCCTTGCGGTTCCGGAACTCAATATTCCGGTTCGGCGCGCCTTGGATGACCGGTACCCCGAATGCACCGAGCCCGCCGCCGCGGGCAGGAATTGAAAACTGCCCCTGGAGCCCCCGTGTGACGCAACCGCTTCACCGAGTTGTTAGCGGCGAACCGCTTCTAGTTGTCAGAATGTAACACATAGTATCCGCATAGCATTGGAGCCGTTCAATCGTCGTTGCATTGGGACAGTATTGCGGTTAGTAGTCGCCAAACTGTTGTCTGGATTCGATAAGGCACAACCGGGAAAAGGGGTCCATGATCGGTCCGGAGGGGGAGAAGGACAGAGCTATGGTTAAGAAGTCGCTTTGCTTCGGCGCGGTTGCCGTTGGCGCGTTGTTTAGCGTCGATGGTTATGCTCAAGAGTTGTTTCGAGGCGATACGGTGCTCACGCGGCCGCGTCCCGAGTACGATCCGATCGGGATCCGAGCGGGAACTTTCTTCTTTTTTCCGCAAGCGACGATCGTCGAGGAATACAACGACAATATCTTCGCGACCGAACACGACACCGACAGTGATTTCATCACCGCGCTACAACCGTCGTTATCGGTCGAATCGGACTGGAACAACCACGCTCTCAATTTCGCGGCGGAGGGCGACTTCGGCCTCTATGTCGATCATAACAGCGAGAATTACCAAGATTTCGCGTTCGCCACCGACGGGAGGCTCGACATCACCCGCGAGGCCCAGCTCAGCGGCGGCGGCGGCGCATCGCGCCGGCACGAGGATCGCGGCAATCCCGATTCCGACTTCGCGGCGAAAGACCCGACCGTCTATTATCAGTATGATTCCTTCGCGACCTACTTCCAGCAGTTCGGGCGGTTTTCGGCGACGGTCGACGGTGAATTTTTCAGGCGTGATTACGACGACAACGAAAGCACATCCGGCGGGAATATCAACAACGACGATCGCGACCGCAACGTTTACGGCGGCGGCATCCGCGGGGGCTACGAAATCGTTCCGGAGTATGAGGCCTTTGTCCGCTTCGACACCAACGACCGCGTCTACGATGAAACACCCGACGATAGCGGCGAAAATCGTGACTCCTGGGGGTACGGTATCGTCGGCGGGCTCGCGTTCGATATCAGCGGAATCACCGTCGGGGATGTATTCTTCGGCTATCGCCAGCAGAATTACGGTCACGGACTCAAAAACATGACGGGGCCCACCGGCGGCATGGCGCTGGACTGGAACGTCACGCCGCTGACCACCGTCGGCGCCCGTGTCGCCAGAACCGTCGAGGAGACCACCGAGGTGGGAGCGTCCGGTTACTGGGCCACCGCGGGCACCCTCAGGGTGGACCACGAGCTTCTCCGGAACGTCCTTCTGAACGTTTCGGGAGGCGTCACCAACAACGACTACGAAGGCATCTCCCGCAATGATTATATTTATCGGGCGGGAATTGGCGGCAAGTATTTGATCAACCGCTTTTTGTCCGCTTCCCTGAATTACGTATTCACGCGCCGTGATTCGGACAACGCTCCGGGCCAAGATGAGGATTATACGGAAAATCGTGTCTTTATCGGTATTACGGGGCAGTTATAAATGTCGTTGCTCGCCGTTACCGAAGTGCGCGTAACGGGTTTGGCATTCGGAAACGGAATAGGAAGTGCATGCTGATAGAACGATTTCGCCGCATTGATCGCTTCGTTCTGACCGCTTTGTTCTGCGTTCTCGCCTATGCCGCCGACGCGCGGCCCGCGGCCGCGCAGGCGGACACCAGTTACCGGCTCGGCGCCGGGGATCGCATTCGCGTGACCGTGTTTGGACAGGAGGACCTGTCCGGCGAGTTCGAGCTCGATGGAACCGGACGCGTCTCGCTGCCGCTGATTCGCACCGTCGAGGCCAAGGGCCTCACGCTCGCCGAACTGGAGCAGGCGATCACGGACCGCCTGAAGCCCGACTTTCTCAAGGATCCCCGTGTCAGCGTCGACGTCCTGAACTATCGTCCCTTCTATATCATCGGCGAGGTCAAGGAACCCGGCAGCTACCCCTATGTCAACGGGATGACCGTCTGGAACGCCGTCGCCATGGCCGGGGGGTTCAGCTATCGCGCGAAGAAGAGCGAGGTGGAGATCAAGCGAGGCGGCGACGCGGCGCAGACCGCATGGCAGGAAGCCAATCCGGATACGATCGTCTTTCCGGGAGATGTGATACGAGTTCCCGAACGCTTCTTCTGATGGACCCGCCGAGCCAGCGAGCCTTGGTATTTTAGCTAAGCGCTAACCATTTGGTCATATAGTTTGGTCTTTACAACTTTGACCAAATAGCCACCGGTGCGGCGGAAAGAGGGTTCATGGACAGCTTCATGCAAGACACCCCAAGGACCAAGGTCGCCGATCCTGGCGATGGGGGCTTCCATCGAACATCGCTCCTCGCCGAATTCGATCTCAGGGAGTTCTTCCGCAAGCTGTGGCGCCGAAAGGCGGTCATTGCCGGAACGGTCGTTCTGCTCTCCGTCGCGGCCGCTATCATCCTTTTCCAGATCTCCCCGAAATACGCGACCCAGGTCCAAGTCCTGATCGAATCCCGCAATTCGTCCATGGTCAACATCGAGGAACTCGTCGCCGGCCGCGGGGTCGACACCGAGACGATCGAAAGCGAGATGGAAGTGATAAAATCGCGCCGTCTCGCCGAAATGGTGATCGAGCAGCTTCGGCTTAACCTGGATCCCGAGTTCAACCCCGCTCTTCGCCCCCGGGGATTTTTCGACGGCGTTCTCGATGCCCGGTCTTACCTTCCCAAGGAATGGTCGGCGATCCTTCTGGATGGCCAATCCGGCAAGGAACTCACCGAAGCCCAGATGCGCGAGCGGGAGCGTGTCGCCGTGGCCGACGAATTCCTGACCAGACTGTCGGTTGCCCGCCAAGGCTTTTCGCGGGTGATTTCCATCGATTTCACATCGGAAGATCCGAACCGGGCGGCGGAAGTCGCCAATAAGATCGCCGACAACTACATCCTCGACCAACTGGAGGCCAAATTCGAGGCCACCAGCAGAACGACCGCCTGGCTCAATGACAAGATTTCGGGATTGCGGCAAAAGGTCGACGTCTCGGAGCGCGCCGTCGAGTCATACCGCAAGGAAGCCGGGCTCCTGAAGGGCACGGCGGGGCCCCTGATCACCCAGCAGATCTCCGATCTCAATGCGCAGCTTATGCTCGCGGGCGCGCATCGGGCGGAGGCCGAGGCGCGTCTCGGTCAGGTGCAGCGGCTGATTCGATCGGCCGGCGGCGCCGGTTCGGCGGCCGACGTTCTGGACTCGCCCATCGTCCAGGCGCTTATGGAGAAAGAAACCGAGATCCGGCGAAAAGTGGTGGAATCGTCGGGGCAGTATGGCGAAAGGCACCCGAAAATGATCAGCGCCCGCGCCGAACTCGACGATATTCAGTCGAAGATCGAAAGCGAGGTCAACAAGGTCGTCCAGACGCTCAAGAACGAAGTGGGAATCGCGAGGGCCAGGGAAGCGACGCTCGAGGAGAATTTGGAACGCTTGAAGCTTCATCTCGGCCAGTCCAATACCGCCGAGGTCCAGCTTCGAGCGCTGGAGCGCGAGGCCGATGCCGATAAGGCGTTGCTGGAAACCTTTCTGGCGCGATTCGAGCAGAAGAGCGCCGAGCGGGATATTCAGAGCCAGCGGCCCGACGCGCGCGTCATCTCCAGGGCCGATGTCCCGACCGTTCCGTCGTACCCCAAGAAAACGATCATCCTCGCCCTGGTGGTGGCGGCGTCCGCGATCTTGGGAGTGCTGCTCGTCTTCCTGCTGGAGCAGCTGGATAGAGGCTTCCGAAGCGGCGACCAGATCGAACGCATGACCGGCGCCAGCATTCTGAGCCTTGTTCCCGCGTTGACGGGCGTCCTCAAGAACCGCCAGTCGCCGCCGGACTACATTCTCGATCGTCCGATGTCCGCATACGGCGAAGCGGTCCGGGGCCTGTATACCAGCCTGCTTTTGTCGCACGTGGACGCACCGCCCAAAACGGTCGTATTCACATCGGCCCAAAGCGGCGAGGGGAAAACGACCCTCGCCCTGAGCTTGACCCGCATGCTGGCGAAATCCGGTCGCAACGTGATCCTGATCGACACCGACCTCCGGAAGCCCAGCGTCAGCGCGTTCCTCGGCATTCCGACCGGACCGGGACTGGTCGAGCTGCTGGCCGGCGAGATCAAACTGGAGGACGCAGTCCGCAAGGACGAGCCTTCCGGCGCGCACATCATCACCGCCGGGAAGTTCGCCACCAACGCCGCCGACATCGTGGCCTCCGATCACATGAAGCGCCTGATCGAAGGACTGGCGCAATCCTATGACCTCGTCATTCTCAATTCGCCGCCGGTCCTGGCGGTGTCGGACGCCCGCATCCTCGCAACCATCGTCGACCGGGTGGTGTTTACCGTGCGCTGGGCGGATACGCGGCGGGAAACCGTGGCGATGGCCATGAAACAGGTCGCCACGTCCGGAGCCAAGCTGGCCGGCGTCGTGCTGAATGTCGTGAACGTGAAAAAACACGCGCAGTACGGGTACGGCGATTCCGGCTACTATACCGGCCGGATCAAGAAGTACTACGTGGACTAATGGCTTGGCTCTAGAATCGGGTTGTATGAAGACCCGTCTGATCGGCTTTATTCTTGGTGCGATGGCGCTCACCCTGCTCGCGCTGGGTGTTCCGCGAACGATTTCCGCGTTCGTGATGGCGCCCTCCGCTCCCGTCTTGAGAAAACTGCAAAACCTTCAAGCCGTTCAGACTGAAGAACTGGAAACACTTGTTGCCGCTCAACAACGAGGTCTGACCTGGAGTTCCCAGGGCCGGACGTTGACGGATCTCGGCCTCGCCCAATTGCTCGTCGCCGAGAGACTGGGCGGCGATGACCCGGCAAAGCGGCGACGGATCGAAGAGGCTGTCGCCTCGCTGAAGAGGGGGCTGGCGCTCGCGCCGGCCAACCCCTACGCCTGGACGAGACTTGCCCATGCCTCGTTTCAGGCCGACGGATGGTCCCCGGAAGCGTTGTCGGCGCTGCGCCTGGCGTTTGCGACGGCGCCGTATGACCCCCGCCTCCTCATGTCCAGGCTGAGACTGAGCTTTCTGGCTTGGCCCCAGTTGCTTCGGGAAGACCGCGAGCTGGTTTTCCAGCAGGTCCGTTACGCCTGGAAACACGATCCCAACGAACTCACGGAAATGGCGGCAAGTCTTGGACAGGAGAATCTGGTTCGCGCGGCTCTTCTCGGGTCTCCGCCGGACCTCTCGGCCTTCGAGGAAAAGCTCAAGAAACTCGAGTAATTACGACAGGTTCGCGGCGGCGGGTTACCAGGGATCCTTGGGCTTCTGGGTGCTCCAAGACTGGGCGCACGCGGCGCCCATGATCAAGCAGTAGGTGGCGGTGACGGCGGGAATCTGCAGGCTGAAATCCACCATCGAATGGGCGGCCACCAGCACGGTCGACGCCAGCCCGACGCACGGGTAAATAACATCGCGGCGCCGCCGCCGCAATCCGGCGCACGTGAGAACGGTGAACCCCGCGAACACGCCGAACAGAGCCAGCGCGGCCGGAAAGCCCAGCTCCAGGATGTTTTCGAGGTAGGTGTTGTGGGCCTTCATATAGACATGCGTGATGTCGCTGGTCCGGTAAAACCGGAACACCTCCTCGAACGTTCCCGCCCCCGTGCCCAGTAGCGGGGCCGTCTCTATGGCGGACAGGGTCAGGTCGTAGACGCGCAAGCGCGGCTCTTCCACCCAGTTGGCCTCGGCCATCCTTTGATCGAGCTCTGCCCCGCCCACCGCGAAAAAAAGGACGAGCGCGGCAAAACAGAGGCCGCCGAACACCAGGGCGTAGCGGCCCGCCAGGGCCCGGGAAAATCCGAGAGCGGCGATCAGGGTCGTCAGGCCCAAGACCGTGCTCACGAAACCGGCGCGCGAATGAGATAGGATGAGCGCCGATACGATGACGATCCACGCGAGCGGAAACGACCACCCTTTTCCGGTCATGGTCTCGATCAATTGACGCAAGCGCTCCTTGGGACCGCCGGGCAACGCGAGCGACGAAGCGATCGCCATCACGATGAGGCCGGTGGCGCACATCAGCGTCAATCCCGCGTAGGTCGCGAACGAATTGCGGTTGACGAAGCTGCTGGTCAAATCGCCGAAATAGGCGAACTTGCCAAACCACAAGATCGTTTCCGATCCCGAGAACTGAACGATGAGTCCATAGACCGTATAGGCCAGGCCCGAATAGGTCACCGCGTACATCACCTGCCGGGCGCGCTCGGAACGCCGGCAATGTTGCATGGACAGCCAGAAGATTCCCCCGTATGTCAGCAACCGGCATACGAACGAGAGCGTGTCATAAGGATTGAGCGATATTCGCGAGGCGAGGTCCATTCCAAGCGCCTCGCTCGCGCTGAACCACAGGGGATGATGCCAGTCCGTCGGCGTTATCGAGACCGATTGGGCGATTCCCCACATGACGGCCGCGCCGAACAAGAGCGCGAAAGGCCATGTCGTCTTCAAACGGATGTCCGGCCGTTCCCAGCCCAACACGACGCGGCAGCTCCAGACGGCCAGCAGTATTCCGACCACGCACGCCATGAGCCCCCAGCTCCACGAATGCACGGACCCAAACGGCAGCGGCGTCAGAACAACGAGGCCGACGAGAAGCCAAAAACTTGCGGCGGGAACTCTTGATCGAAACGGCAAAAATCGCCCCAAGCCCGACGGCGAACCCGCTCATCAGGGCCGCTTCCCATCCAAGCACGAAACCGGCCGGCACGGGGACAAGCAGAGCGAGCAGGACAACCGTCCAGAGGATTTTTTGCTTGTCCAGCGGCATCGCGGTTCCGGCTCGTGCTTCCATGGAGTTCCTAATCGAGTTGTGTCCGTCCGGCGCCCATCGGCGCACTCGATCCGACGGCGATCACCCGGATCTAGTGGTCTGGGTCTTATACCCATGAGTGGCAGTTGCCGCTAATAGGCGTTTTTCTGGTGCCAGCCGAACACGGCGGTGCGGATGAGGATGCGTGCATCGAGCCACGGCGACCAATTTTCGATGTAGGAGATGTCGTATTCCACCCGCCGGCGCATCTGTTCCACCGTAATGGTCCTTCCCCGCAGCCCGTTCACCTGCGCCCAGCCGGTGATCCCCGGCTTCACCCGGTGACGGCCGTGATAGCCGCCGATCAGCGCCGCGTACTGCTCGTTATGCTCCACCGCGTGCGGCCTTGGGCCCACCATCGACATGCTGCCGCGCAGCACGTTCAGCAACTGCGGCAGTTCGTCGAAACTCATCCGGCGCAGCACCCGGCCCACGCGTGTCACCCGCGCGTCGTCGCGGCGCGCTTGCGGTACCCCCACCTCCGGCGGACGGTCGTGGTGCATGGTCCGGAACTTGTTGACGATGATCACCTCGTTGTTGAACCCGTAACGCGCCTGACGAAACAGCACCGGCCCCCGGCTGTCCAGCTTGATCGCCAGCGCGATCAACAGCAGCAGCGGCGAGAGCATCGTCAGCGCCAGGATCGCCAGGATCCTGTCCTCAACGGCTTTCACCAAGCCGCTCCAGCCGGACAGCGGCACCGCCGCGATCTCGAGGACCGGAACGCCCTCCAGATGCCGGCGGCGGTGACCGGGAAAGTGATAACCGATCAGATCCGAACCCAGATAGACGTGCACCGGCAGGTTGCGAAGCCGGCCGATGATGCTCACCAGCCGCTCGTCCGCGTTCCACGGCAGCGTGATCACCACATCGTGCACCAAGCCCCGGCGCACGTATCCCACCAGGTCGTCCAAATCGCCCAGAACCGGAAAGCCATTCACCTCGCCGTCGATTCGCGTCTTACGGTCATCGAAAATACCAACGATCCGTTTCCATGGAACATCCCGCTTCCGCAGTTCGTCCACCAGATGCCGCGCTTGGCCGCCGACGCCCACGATCGCCACATTGCGGGCCAACAGCCCGGCACGGGCCAACCGGCCGAGCAGATACCGAAACACGCCGCGCAATACGCAGATCAGAAACGCGGATGCCAGGAACGAGGAAAAGAACCAGACCCTGGAGAACTCGCCGCTGATCTTCAGCGCGAACACCAGCGCCAACGGGACGAGAAACACCAAACCGCACAGCATCGCGGCCCGCCGCATGTGGTTCGGCCAGGCGACGATGGTTTCGAAGTCATAAAGCCGGGCGTATTGAAACGTGCCCACCATCAGACCCGCGTCTAGCGCGATCACCGCCAGGTACATTTGATAGGTTTCGGAAGACCAGCCCACATAGCTCCAGTAGACGACGCCGCCCACCAAGACGGCAACGAGCGCGTCGATCGCCCCCACGAGGCCGGAGACGACGCTTTCCGACAAGGCGGCGTGCCAGGACGCGGATGCCGGTAACTCGAAAACCTCTGAACTGGAGTCCGTGTCGATCGAATTGTTGACGATGCGGTGAAACATGCTGCTCGCGATCTCCTTCGCGCGGTTCAGCGCTTTCGAATCGCTTACCAGCATGCCGACAAAAACTTAATATATGACGTACATGCAACTCAAACGGGCATACTTTAGACGTCCGTGGGGATTGGAAGGACCACCGAGGCGCACAATCCGCCTTCGGGGCGATTGACGAGCGTAATCTCTCCGCCGTGACCCCGGATGACGGAGCGGGCGACGGCCAAACCAAGGCCGGCGCCGCCGGTCTCCCGGCTCCGCGATCCCTCGGCCCGATAGAACGGCTCGAACACCCGCTCCCGATCGCATTCCGCGAGGCCCGGACCTTGATCGTCGACGCGGACGACGCAAGACCCGTCTTCCACGGTCAACGTCACCGTTCCGGCGCGGCCATATTTCACGGCATTCTCGACGAGATTGGAAAAAGCCCGTTTCAGCGCGCCCGGCCGGCCGGTAAAAGTCGCGTGCGCCGGGCCATCGCAGGTTGCATCGGCGCCAAGGTCCTGAAATTCTTCGCAAATACCCCGCAAAAGCACAGCGAGATCGAATGCCCTCTGCTTTTCGCCGGCGAAATCATCCCGCGCGAAGTCCAAGGTCGCGGTAATCATGGACTGTATTTCGTCCAGATCGGAGAGCATTTTATTTTTCTGGTCCGTGTCCTCGATGAATTCGGCGCGCAACCGCAGCCGCGTGATCGGGGTCCGCAAATCGTGAGAAATGGCCGCCAGCATCTGGGTCCGGTCGCGAACGAAGGATTGCAGCCGTTCCTGCATTTCGTTGAACGCATGGGACGCCCGCCGGACTTCCCGCGGCCCCTCCACGGGCAGCGGCGGCGCGTTCACATCGAGGCCCAGGCGCTCGGCGGCGCCGGCGAACATGGACAGCGGCTGGATCGCCCGACGCACCGCCCAGATCGAGATGGCCACGACGATTACCGTCGTCACCAGAATCGCCAGGAAAAACCGGGTCATCCAAAACGGGCGGAAGGCGGTGAACGGCGCCGCGAAGTTGAGCCAGCTACCGTCCGACAGCCGATAGGCCCCAAGCAGAACTTCGCTGGGAACACTGGGTTCCTCGATGTCGCCGCGTCGCGCCGCGGATTCAGGCCGTTCACGCTTGGGTCCGCCGCCAAACGATGTTCCGCGCAGAGACCGGAAATCCGGCCGCCGAGAGAGAGAGAGACGCAAGCGATCGGTCCCGTCGTCTCCTAATTGGGCGATCAGGGCTCCCCGAACCAGGCGCGTTTGCCAGTCGGCTTCGTCGTCCTCGGTGATCGGATCCACCGACCAGAACATTCGCAATCCCGGTCTTCGCAGGTGCCGGACCACCTTCCGGCGCTGCTCCGGCGGCGTTTCGTCCATCAGCATGGCGGCGGCGGAGACGCGTTCGGCCAGACGCTGGCCGCGCGCGCTGGTCAACAGGTCGAGACGCTCGCCGGAAAACACGGCGATCCCGATCCCGTTGGAGAGCACGATCCCGGCCAGCATGACCAAGAGAGCCCGGCCGGTCAGTGTATCGGGCCAGAGGCGGGTCATCCTCTCTCGACCTCCGAAGCGAACATATAGCCCCCGCCCCGGACCGTTTTGATGAGCACCGGTTCACGCGGATTGGCCTCGATTTTGCGTCTGAGGCGGCTGACCTGCACGTCGATGCTGCGATCGAACGGCAGCGCATCCCGCCCGCGCGCCAGATCGAGCAATTGATCGCGGCTGAGCACACGTCCGGGATGGCTGGCGAGGGCCGCCAACAAGCCGAACTCGCCGCCGCTCAGGGGAACGAGAACGTCGTCCGGAGAGGTCAGCTCGCGCCGCTCGAGGTCGAGCCGCCAGCCGGAAAACGAGAGAACGGCCTCGGATTCCCCTCTCCGTCCACCGGCCAGCCCCCCTGCCCCAGCGCCCGCCCGTCGCAGGACGGCCTTGATCCGGGCCACCAGTTCGCGGGGACTGAACGGTTTCGCCAGATAGTCGTCGGCACCCATCTCCAGACCGACAATGCGGTCCACCTCGTCGCCCTTCGCGGTCAGCATGATCACCGGCACGCCGGATTCGGCCCGAAGATTGCGACACAGCGTAAGCCCGTCCTCTCCCGGCAGCATCAGATCGAGGATGATCAAATCGATGGCCCGCTCGGACACCGCTTTTCGCATCTCGCGGCCATCGGCGGCGGTGGTCGCCCGGTAGCCGTTCTTGGCGAGATACCGCGACAGCAGATCGCGGATTTCGCGGTCATCGTCGACGATCAGAATGTGGGGCGAGGCGTTCATGGCCTAGGA
Source organism: uncultured Alphaproteobacteria bacterium (assembly GCA_963771545.1). Classification (GTDB taxonomy): domain Bacteria; phylum Pseudomonadota; class Alphaproteobacteria; order Rhodospirillales; family Defluviicoccaceae; genus CAKZLS01. The sequence continues at coordinate 631,554 of CAVYTX010000002.1, read as the reverse complement.
GTATAAGCATCCTCGCGCCCGCGGCGGCGGAAATCTGGTAACGGCGCGCAACAGGCGCCGGTTCTGAAACACTTCGTTACAATTCCCCTGTCAACGCGACATGATCCGGCAATGTGGTGGTCCTACATTGGGTCTCGATAGGACGCGGGGCCAACGGGCTCCGTTAACGAAAGGAGAAGGATTAAAGCCATGAAACGCAAAGCACTGCTTGCAACAGCGATGGCCGCGCTGCTCGCGACCGGAATGACCGCCGCCGGACAGGCCGATGCCGCCAATCAAGGACAGGCGCGCGGCGCGAAAATGTTCGATCGTCACGACGTCAACGGCGACGGCAAAATCACTCAGGACGAATTCATGGCCGGTTGCGCCAGCAAATTCACCATGATGGACGCGGACGGCAACGGCGAGATCACCCGCGAAGAAGCCCAGCAGGCTTACCAGCAGATGCGCGGCAAGCGCGGAACCATGGGTCCGGGCGGACAAGGCGGACAAGGCATGGGTCCGGGTGGACAAGGCATGGGTCCCGGCGGACAGGGAATGGGTCCCGGCGGCAAGGGTCCCGGGCCCAGACAGGGCCAGCCGCAATAGGCCCGCGCCCGTAGAGACAACATCGCCCCCGAAGCAATCTCCGTGCTAACCTCCCGTCCGCTCACAAGGACGGGAGGGTGGCATGCGCAAGGCGGCGGCGCTGGCTTTGCTTTTGATGTTGACGCCGGCGCTGGCGGTTCCGGCCCGCGCGGAAAAAGACGAGCTTGTCATCGGGATCACCCAGTTCCCGTCCACCTTCAATCCGAACATCGATTCGATGCTGGCGAAGTCCTACGTGCTGGCCATGGCGCGGCGGCCGTTCACCGCCTACGACGCCGACTGGCGGCTCGTCTGCATGCTGTGCACAAAACTCCCCACCATCGACAACGGCCTGGCCGTCGCCGAAAAAATCCCGGACGGCAAGGACGGCATCGCCGTGACCTACACCATTCGTCCGGACGCCGTCTGGGGTGACGGCACGCCGATCACCACTCGCGACGTGATGTTCACCTGGGAGGTCGGCAGGCACCCCAAGAGCGGCGTGATCCCCAAGGAATTCTACCGCAGCCTCTACAAGATCGACGTCAAGGATGATAAGACTTTCACCCTGCATTTCGACAAACTCACCTATGAATACAACGCCATCAACAGCTTCGAGCCGTTGCCGGCGCACCTCGAGGAAGCGGCGTTCGCGGATCCGGAGGCCTATCGAAGCCGCAGTCTCTACGAGGCCGACACCACCAACCCCGGCCTCTACTTCGGGCCCTATGTCATCAGCGAGGTGGTTCCGGGATCGCACGTGACGCTCACCGCCAATCCCCGGTGGTGGGGAGAAAAGCCCGCGTTCAAGCGCGTCATCGTCCGGGTCATCGAGAACACCGCCGCGCTCGAAGCCAATCTGCTGTCGGGCGCCATCGACATGGTGGCCGGCGAACTGGGCCTGAGCATCGATCAGGCGCTGGCATTCGAGCAGCGTCACGGCGATCAATACACCGTCCTCTACAAGCCGGGCCTGATCTACGAACACATCGACATCAATCTCGACAATCCGATCCTCCGGGACCGGCGGGTGCGCCAAGCCCTCGTTTACGCGATCGACCGGGAGGCCATCAGCGAGAAGCTGTTCGGCGGGCGCCAGCCGGTGGCTCACACCAGCGTCAATCCGTTGGACTGGGTGTATGCCGAAAACGGTCCCCGCTACCCGTTCGACCCCGAGAACGCCGCCGCCCTGCTGGACGAAGCCGGATGGAGCACCCCGGGCGGCGGCATTCGCCACAATGCGGCCGGCGAGCCGCTGCGCCTCGAGATCATGACAACGGCCGGCAACCGAAGCCGCGAACTGGTCCAACAAGTGCTGCAAAGCCAGTGGAAGCAGCTCGGAATCGACGTCCGCGTCCGTAACCAACCCGCCCGCGTGTTCTTCGGCGAAACGGTGCGCAAGCGCCGGTTCCCGGCCATGGCCATGTTTGCCTGGATCAGCGCGCCCGAGAGCGTGCCGCGCACCACCTTGCATTCGGACCACATCCCCACCGCCGACAACAACTGGGCCGGTCAGAACAGCACCGGTTTCCGCAATGCCGAGGTGGATGAACTGATCGAAAGCATCGAGGTGGAACTGGACCGCGGCAAGCGCGGCGAGCTATGGCGGCGTCTCCAGCATATCTACGCCGAGGAGCTTCCCGCCATCCCGCTCTACTTTCGCGCCAACCCGTATATCCTGCCCCAGTGGTTAAAGGGCGTGAACCCCACCGGCCATCAATATCCCACCACCCTCTGGATCGAGACCTGGCGGGCGGAGTGAAACTGGGGGGAGGGTGTGAACGTTTTTTGCCAAAACAACCCCATGCACAGTAGAATTACGTTCGTCCGGCCCCACCTAAGCCAAACCCCGACGCGATCGCGGAGGCGCGGCGGGCCGACCTTGACGCCGGCCCCGCCCCCGGGCTAATGGCCGTCCATGAGCCGCTATCTCGCCGAACGCCTGGCGCAGTCCCTCGTCGTCCTGGCGGTGATGTCGTTCGTGATCTACGGGCTCATGTGGCTGATGCCGGGCGATCCCATCGACCTGATGATCAGCGCCGATCCGAAGATGACATCGGAGGACGCCACCCGTCTGCGCGAACTTTACGGCCTCGACCGGCCGTTTCTGGAGCGCTACCTCAATTGGCTGGGCGCCGCGCTCTCGGGCGACCTCGGACACTCGCGCCTGCGCGCCGCGCCGGTGCTGAGCGTCCTGGGGCCGGCGCTCGCCAATACCGTCGTGCTGATGAGCTGCGCGTTTATTCTTGCAGTTCTGATCGCGCTGGCCGCCGGTATCGTCGCGGCGCTGCGCCCCTACTCGATGCTGGACTACGCCATCAACCTGCTCGCCTTCGCCGGCATCTCCACCCCGCCGTTTTGGCTGGCGCTGCTGTTGATCATCGTTTTCGCGGTCATGTTCGGGGTCTTGCCCGCCGGCGGCATCGGCATCGCCGGGGACCGGGGCTTCTGGGACACGGCCCGGTTCCTGGTGCTGCCGGTGACTAGCCTGACCATCGCCAGCGTCGGCGGCTACACCCGCTACGTGCGCGCGGCAATGATCGAAACGCTGCGCCAGGACTACATCCGCACCGCCTGGGCCAAGGGCCTCGGCGCGTACGATGTCGTGGTGGGGCACGCCCTGCGCAATGCCCTGATCCCGGTCGTGACGATCATGGCGCTCGACTTCGGCACTCTGTTTTCCGGGGCGCTGGTCACCGAAACCATCTTCGCCTACCCCGGCATGGGCAAGCTAATTTTCGACTCGATCATGGGCAACGATTTCAATCTCGCTTTGATCGCGCTGTTGTTCGCCGCCCTGGTGACGCTCATCGGCAATCTGCTGGCCGATCTGGCCTACGTGGCGCTCGACCGCCGCATTTCGTTCCGGGAGATCGAGCGGTGAGGCAAAACACCCTTCTGGCGTTCGCCGCCCGCCGCTTTGTCCGCCATCGTCTGGCGGTGACCGGCGCGGGCGTGTTGCTGGCTCTCGTGCTGGCGGCGGTGGCGGCGCCGTTGGTGGAGACCGTCCTCCACGTGAACGCGGAGACGGTGGATCTGTTCAACCGCTTCCAACCGCCTTCCGCCAACCACCCGCTCGGCACCGACGAGCTTGGCCGCGACGTGCTGGCGCGCCTGCTTTATGGCGGACGGGTGTCGCTGTTCGTGGGACTGACGGCGGCGATTGCCGCGGCCGCTTTCGGGACCGTGATCGGTTTGCTGGCGGGCTACCACGGGGGACGACTGGACGCGCTCCTCATGCGCTTCACGGACGGGGTCATCGCCTTGCCGCTGCTGCCCCTGCTGATCGTGCTGGCGGCGCTCGATCTCGGCAAGCTGGGTCTGCCGCCCGGGCTAATGGCCGCCGAGGATCTCAGCCTCTATCGCATCATCGTGATCGTCGCCCTGGTGGGCTGGACCACCGTCGCCCGCCTGGTCCGGGGCTCGGCGCTCAGCCTGCGCGAGCGGCCGTTCGTGGAAGCCGCCCGGGCCCAGGGCGCCGGCGGACTCAGGATCATGCTGGTTCACATCTTGCCCAACCTGACGTCGCCGATCATCGTGGCCACCACGCTGGCCGCGGGAAACGTGATCCTGCTCGAGTCGGTTCTCAGCTTCCTCGGGCTCGGCATTCAGCCGCCCACGCCAAGCTGGGGCAACCTGTTGACCAACTCCCAGGAACTGATCTGGTCGGCGCCCGCCCTGGCCTTTTATCCCGGGCTGCTCATCCTCCTGACCGTGATCTCGTTCAACTTCCTGGGCGACGGTCTCCGCGACGCCCTCGATCCCCGCGCGATCGAGCGATAAGCCGCCCTATGCCGACGGTCAGTGGCTCATCAGCACCGGTACGGTCATGTGCTTGAGCAGGTGACGGGTGACGCCGCCCAGCACCAGTTCCCGCCAGCGGGCATGGCCGTAGGCGCCGGTGACGATCAGATCAATGCCCTCGTCGGCGGCGCGCGACAGCATCATGTCACCCACCGACATGTCGTTCGCATAGATGTGCTGGGCCTCGGCCTTGACGCCATGCCGGGCCAGATGCAGACAGATGTCGGCGCTGGGGATCTCGCCGTGACCCTCCTCGCCGCCCTCGGGGTTGACCGCGATCACGGCGACCTTCTTGGCCTTGACCAAAAATGGCAGCGCGTCGTTGACGGCGCGCGTGGCCAGACGGCTCGCGTCCCAGGCGACCATAATGCGTTTGCCGATCACCGGGTACTGTCCCACATGCGGAACGACCAAAACCGGTCGCCCGATCGACAGCACGAGTTGGTCCGGCATGCCCGGATCATCGCCCGTGTCCTTCCACTCGGGATCCCGCTGACCCACGATCGCGATATCCACATAGCGCGCGTGGAGACTGAGCACCGGATGAAGATCCCCTTCAACGCACCGCCACTCGGCCTTGACGCCGACGCGGCCCACACGTTCGTTGAATAGGGTCTCCGCCTTGGTCGCCGCCGCCCGCGCGGAGTCGATCTGGAACTTAAGCACATCCTCGTTGATTTCGGCGCGGATGTAACCGGGTATCCGAGGGTAGCTCAGCACATAGAGACCGATCAGATGAGCGTCGTGGTCCACCGCCAGGTTGATGGCCGCCTCCAGCCTCTCCTCGCACCGGCTGCTTCGATCGACATGAACTAGAATATCCTTTAGCCCCATGGTGTTCTCCATTCCAGCGGCCGCCGCCCTGCCCTTATCGGTTTGATATTCGTGCGGCCTTGAACGGAGTTTAGTGCACGGAGCGCCCTTCCGCCAAGCATTCCACGCCAACGCGCAACGGTGGGGGCCGGGGACAACGAAATTAGGAAGCTTGCCGGCGGCCTTCTCGAACCTGTACGCTGCGTTCAATAGCGCGAGCAAACTCGCGTTGCCAATATTGGAGGGAGGAAAGACGTTCATGACCAACAGCATCAAAATCACGGCAATCGCCGCGGGCCTTGTCGCCGCCATGATGGGGGGCGCGTCGGCCCGCGACCTGACGGTCGTGTCCTGGGGCGGCAGCTATCAGGACGCCCAACGCAAGGCCTATTTCGAACCCTATCAAAAAGCCACGGGCAACAAGCTGATCGAGGATTCCTGGGACGGAGGCATCGGCGGGGTGCGCGCCAAGGTCCAGGGAGGAGCGGTGCCCTGGGACGTGGTTCAGGTGGAAGCGGAAGAACTGAGCATCGGCTGCGACGAGGGACTTTACGTTCCCATCGACTGGGACAAGTTGGGAGGCAAGGACAAGTTCCTCGACTCGGCGGTTAACGATTGCGGCGTCGGGGCCATCCTATGGTCCACCGTGCTCGCCTACGACGGCGCCAAGTTCCCCGATGGCGGGCCACAATCGTGGGCCGACTTCTGGGACGTCGAGAAGTTTCCCGGGAAGCGGGGACTGCGCAAGGGGCCCAAGTACAATCTCGAATTCGCGCTGATGGCGGATGGCGTTCCGGCCGCGGACGTCTACAAGGTTCTCGCCACGCCCGAAGGCGTCGACCGCGCGTTCAAGAAACTCGGCGAGCTCAAGCCGCACGTTATCTGGTGGGAAGCCGGCGCGCAGCCGCCGCAGCTTCTCGCGTCCGGCGAGGTGACGATGACGTCGGTGTACAACGGTCGGCTCGACGCGCCGGTGAAGGAAGGCAAGGACTTCCGTATCGTTTGGCCCGGCAGCATCTACGCGGTGGATTCGTGGGTGATCCTCAAGGGCAGCCCGAACCAAGAGCAGGCCATGAACCTGATCGCCTTCATGAGCGAAGCGGATCATCAGAAAGACCTGCCGAAATACATCTCCTATGGCGTCACCAACAAGGGCGCGACCAAAGCCATTCCGCCGGAGCTTCTGAAAAACCTTCCGAGCGCGCCGGAAAACCTAGCCGGGGCGGTCACCCTCAACACCGCGTTCTGGACCGACCGCATCGACGAGTTGAACAAGCGGTTCAATGCCTGGGCGGCCCAGTAGCAGCGGGCCAGGAGAGGTGGGGGACACGCCCCCCTCTCCACCATGACCAACGCGACGGCGGCGAAACAAGGCGCGCTCAAGGCGCGGCACGGCCGCATCCGGCGGCGCGATACGGCTCGCGCCCTGTTTCTGGTGCTGCCGATGCTGGCATTTCTGTTCCTCACCTTTCTCGCGCCCATCGGCCGGATGCTCTATCGCAGCGTCGAGGATCCGGAACTGAGCACGGTCCTTCCCGAGACCGCCGCGGTTCTCAGGGCTTGGGACGGCAGCGGCTCGCCGCCGGACGCGGCGTTCGAGGCGTTGGTCCGGGAAATGCCTTCCGCCGCCGACGCGCGGACGCTCGCGGCCGTGGCCCAGCGCCTCAATCACGACATCTCCGGATTCCGCAGTCTCATGCTGGGCACGGCGCGCAACCTGCCCAACTCAACCGAAGAGCCCGCCCGCGAGATCCTGGTCGGGCTCGATCCCCGGTGGGAACAGCCGGCCACATGGGTGGCCATGCGCCGCGCCGCCTTTCGTCTGACCGATTTCTATCTGCTCACCGCCGTCGATCTCGACCGCGACGCCCGAGGCGACATCGTCCGAGTCCCGGCGCGCGAGGCCGTGTTCGTCGACGTGCTCGTCCGCACCCTTTGGATCGGCTTCGTGGTGACGGTCGCCTGCGTGATCCTCGGCTATCCCGTCGCCTATCTCTTGGCGACTCTTCCGCCCAAGTCCAGCAATCTGTTGATGATCCTGGTCCTGCTACCGTTCTGGACCTCGCTTCTGGTGCGCACCAGCGCCTGGGTGGTGGTGCTGCAGAACGAGGGAATCCTCAACGGCATCCTGCTCGGTTTGGGGATCTTGGACTCGCCCGTCCGGATGATCTTCAACCGGTTCGGCGTTCTGGTGGCCATGACCCACGTATTGCTGCCATTCATGGTGCTGCCGCTCTACAGCGTCATGAAAGGCATCTCACCGGCCTACATGCGGGCGGCGGCGTCCCTTGGGGCGCCGCCGTGGACGGCGTTTCTCCGGGTGTATCTGCCGCAGACCCTGCCGGGCGTGACCGCCGGCTGCCTGCTCGTGTTCATTCTGGCGCTCGGCTATTACATCACCCCGGCGCTGGTGGGCGGCGCCGATGATCAGATGGTCAGCTACTTCATCGCCTTCTATACCAACCGCACCGTAAACTGGGGTCTCGCGGCGGCCCTGGCCACGCTGCTCTTGGTGGCGACGTCGGCGCTCTACACCGTCTACAGCCGTGTCGCCGGTTCAGGCGGCGTGCGCTTGGGATGAGGAAGGCTTCAATGCGCCCCGGTCACCCCGTCTCATTCGCTCAACGCTGCTTCCATTGGGCGTTCTTGTTTTTCTGCGGCCTGGTCTTCGCTTTCCTGATCCTGCCCATCTTCGCCATCGTCCCGCTGTCGTTCAACGGCGGATCGTTTCTGACCTACCCGCTCGACGGTTTTTCGCTGCGCTGGTACGAGGAGGTGCTGACCACCGAGAAATGGCTGCGGGCGCTGCGCAACAGCCTGATCATCGCCATCCCGGCGACCGCGCTGGCCACCGTTCTCGGCACCCTCGCGGCCCTTGGGCTGGCCAATATGCAGTTTCGCGGCAAGGGGCTTCTGACCGGCCTTCTGATCTCGCCCATGGTGGTGCCGCTGATCATCACCGCGGTCGGCGTGTACTTCTTCTATGCCCCCCTCGGTCTGACCAGTTCGTACACGGGATTGATTCTCATCCACGCGGCGCTCGGCGCGCCGTTCGTGCTGGTCACCGTATCGGCGACCCTCGCGGGATTCGACGCCAGCCTGATCCGCGCCGCGTCAAGTCTGGGCGCGCGTCCGCCGACGGTGTTTTCCCGGGTGATCATGCCGCTGATTTTGCCGGGATTGGTATCGGGCGCGCTGTTCGCGTTCGCCACGTCCTTCGACGAGGTGGTGGTGGTGCTGTTCATCGGCGGTCCGGAACAACGCACCCTCACCCGCGAGATCTTCGACGGCCTCCGCGAGCACATTACCCCGGCCATCACCGCGGTGGCGGCACTGCTCGTCCTGCTCGCCACCGCCCTGATGGTCGCCATGGAAATGCTGCGCCGGCGCTCCGAACGGCTCACCGGGCGGCGGGCGTGATCAATCGGTCCAAGCCGGATCAAAAGGCCTTCTCGAGCCCGGCCTGCCTAAGGGTGTGGTTGGCCCAATGGCGCGATTTGATGGCGTTGTCGACCATGAAACGGCGGCCGCTAACGGGACTTGCCCATATTTCGTGGTCACCGCGTCCCTGGCGGAGAAAGCAACAACCGTGCTTGCGCAGGATTTTCTTGACCCTGGGCGTATAGTTATCGGCCATCAAGCCAAGCGGCGAATGTGCTCAATACGCTGCGCCATGACCGAAATCGGCACGTCGATCTCACCGTCCGTTTCCGCCAGCAGGCCATTTTCCTCAAGGAGTTCGGGCACCACGATTTTCAGCTTGTCCATAAGCGCTTCCATCGTATCGGCCCCGGTCGCGAGCCCCGGAACGTCGTCGCTGTACGCGAACCAAATACCTGCTTCCGCGTCCCAGTCCGCGCGAACCACATAAACCTTATCCGCCATTGTCAAGCTCCACACTCTTCCGGATTCACTGATTGCCGCGCTTCGCGGACAAGAGACGCAATCCAAATATGCCAGCCACGAAACCCCAAAGCAAATTCCAATTCCGTCACTCACGAGTTCTTCGACGGCCTCCGCGAGCACGTAACCCCGGCCATCACCGCGATGGCGGCGCTGCTCGTCCTGCTCGCCACCTCCCTGATGGTGGCCATGGAAATGCTGCGCCGGCGCTCGGAACGGCTCACCGGGCGGCAGGCGTGATCGGCCGGGCAGCTCGTTTTGATTTAGTTCATTGCTTAGGCTAATCTGATAGAGCATGTGAACTTTGGAGTGCGTCTCGGCATGACCGTCACCGTCAACATACACGAATCGAAAACCCACTTCTCGAAACTGATCGAGCGGGTGCGGTTGGGCGAAGAGGTGATTGTGGCAAAAGCCGGAATACCGGTTGCCCGACTGGTTCCGATAGAGACGTCGCCAAGGGATCGTCACGCCGGCACGGCCCGCGGCATGATCGAAATTGGCGATGATTTCGACGCACCTCTGCCGTCCGAATAACCGAAGCGTTGGTCTATCCCGTCACGGTGCTGGACGCCCGGCGTTAAGATGCTCCCTACCAGCGATCCAGGGCGCGGCAGTCTTCGACGGTGAACCCCACCGGGACGCGGTCGCCGGGTCTTACCTGTGGCGCTCCCCGCGTGTGAGCGAGCTTGACGACGAAATCCTCCTGTCCGCACAGCGCCAAGCGCATGCGCGTGTGGTCGCCGAGGTAAATCAGCTCACGAACCTCTCCGTCGAACTGGTTGGGGCATGTTTTTGCGTCGCCGCCCACCCGCACCCGCTCCGGCCGCAGGCTGACAGTGGTGAGCGCACCGGTTCCATCGACCCTGACCGCGAGGGCGCGGATCGTCCCGCCGTCCTCAAGTTCAACATTGCAGGTACCGTTTTCGATGGCGGTCACCCGGCCGGTCAGCCGGTTGTTCTCGCCGACGAAGTGCGCGACGAAAGCGTTTTGCGGCGCTTCGTAGAGGCGTTCCGGCGAATCGAGTTGCTGAATAACGCCGTTGTTGGTGACGGCGACGCGGTCGGACATGGTCAGCGCTTCGCTCTGATCGTGGGTTACGTAGACGACGGTGACGCCCAGCCGCGCGTGAATGTGCTTGATCTCCAGTTGCATATGCTCGCGCAATTGCTTGTCCAGCGCCCCCAGCGGTTCGTCCATGAGCACCAGCGCCGGCTCGAAGACAAGGGCGCGGGCCAGGGCCACGCGCTGCTGTTGACCGCCGGAAAGCTGGTTGGGCCGACGGCCGCCGAAACTGCCCAGTTGGACGATATCCAATACCCGCCCAACCTTGGACCGGATCTCCTCCCTGGGAAGGCCCCGGACCTCCAGCGGGAACGCCAAGTTTTGTTCCACGGTCATGTGGGGGAACAGCGCGTAGCTCTGAAACACCATGCCGATATTGCGCTTGTGGGGCGGAAGCCGGCCCACGGACCGGCCGTCGATCTCGATGTCGCCGCGGGTCGGTGTCTCGAAGCCGGCCAGCATCATCAGGATTGTCGTCTTGCCCGATCCCGACGGCCCAAGCAGAGTCAGGAATTCGCCCCGGTGGATATCCAGGTCCAGGGCTTTGATAACCAGAAACTCGCCATCAAAGGTCTTATCGACGCCGCGAAACCGGACCAGAATGTCGTCGTCGCCGGTCGCCGCGTCCATCCTCGAACCCACGTTCACTCCCCGTCGCTGGTAGCCAATGGCCGCGAAACCTTAACCGCTAACGGGGCGCGCGACAACGGCCCTCGCGCGGAGGATAGGCCTACTTCTCAACCGGAGAAAAAAGAAACCCCGTGGCGGGGCTTCTCTTGACTTCAACGAGCGACGGTCCGGAATTGAAAGCCCGCGCGGTCAACGCTGCTCGATCGGGCTCTCATGATCATCTTCCGATCCGACGCGTTCGCTCTTGTCGTCCGTCGACCGCTTGACGATTTCCGGTTCGGTGGTGATCCGGGTGTTGTGCCAATCCGCGCGATCGCCCTTGCGAAAATTCTCTGCCATGACAATCTCCTGTTCGTTGCAAGCCTCGCTGTTTAGCGCGCCCACTAGTCGCATCGGGCCGGAAACGCAAGTCTTAATTGCCCGCCCGGGGGTCAAGGCCGCCGTGACGCACAGAACCATAAAACCCAAATTGGTCTACTCACCAATTGGATCAAGAGGTCATTGTGCGTTATTAAGTGGCCTTTCGCTGTTTTTCCACCGAGTCGAATCGCGATCCGTCTGATCGCCCATGCAGGAGCCCACGTCATGAACCCGCTAAACTCGGCGCCGAATTCGGCGGCGGCCCGCGACGTCGCCTACTCCCTTCACCCGTACACGAACCTTAAACAACATCAAGATTCGGGGCCGCTCGTCATTACTCGCGGCGAGGGCGTCCGCGTCTACGACGAATCCGGCAAAGGCTACATCGAGGGACTGGCCGGGCTGTGGTGCACCGCGCTGGGCTGGAGCGAGGAACGGCTGGTGGAAGCCGCTACCAAAGCGCTGCGGCAATTGCCCTTCTATCACGGGTTCGGCGGCAAGGCGGCGGGGCCCACCATCGACCTGGCCGAAAAGCTCATCGGCATGGCCCCGGCGCCCATGTCCAAGGTGTTCTTCGCCAACTCCGGCTCCGAGGCCAACGACACCGCCGTCAAGCTCATCTGGTACTATAACAACGCCCTCGAACGGCCGGAAAAAAAGAAGATTATTTCACGCATGCGCGCGTACCACGGCGTCACCCTGGCGGCCGCCAGCCTGACCGGGCTTCCGGCCAACCATCGGGATTTCGACCTGCCCTTGGCCCGCGTCCTTCATTCGGATTGCCCGCACGCCTACCGATTTTCGGAGGATGGGGAAAGCGAGGAGGATTTCGCTACCCGCCTCGCCCAAAACCTGGAACAGTTGATCCTCGACGAGGGACCGGACACCATCGCCGCCATGTTCACCGAGCCGGTGATGGGCGCCGGGGGCGTCATCGTGCCGCCGGCCACGTATTTCGACAAGATTCAGCCGGTGCTCAAAAAGTACGACATCCTTCTGGTCGCCGACGAGGTCATCTGCGGCTTCGGGCGCACCGGCCACATGTGGGGCAGCCAGACCTACGCCATCAAACCCGACATGATCACCACGTCGAAGGCCTTGTCTTCCGGTTACCTTCCCATCTCGGCGCTGATGGTCTCCGAGCCTATCTTCCAGGGTTTGGTGCGGGAGAGCGAGAAGATCGGCGTGTTCGGCCATGGGTTCACCTATTCCGGGCACCCGGTTTCCGCCGCGGTGGCGCTTGAGGCGCTGACGATCTATGAGGAACGCGACATCGTCGGGCACGTGCGCGCCGTTTCTCCGGTCCTGCAGGACGGTCTGCGCGGCTTCGCGGATCACCCGCTGGTCGGCGATGCCCGCGGCGTGGGGCTTGTGGGAGCGGTGGAATTGGTCAAGAACAAAGCCACCAAGGAATCCTTCGACCCCGCTCCGGCGGTGGCGGCGCGTCTAGCCAAGGCGTCGGAAACCCACGGACTGATCGTTCGGGCCCTGCCCGGCGATATCGTCGCGTTCTCGCCACCGCTGGTGATCGAGGCGGAGGAAATCCGGGAAATGATCGCCAGTTTCGGCCGCGCCCTCGACGACACCTGGACCTGGGCCAGGGAAAATGAATTGGTATGATATTTGAGGTGGCGTGGGCATCGGCACTGCCCAACTAACAAGGACCGTCGGTTTGAACGGACGGACCGGTTATGAGGAGGCCAAATGGATTATCAACGCTTTTTCGCGGACCAGGTGGGTGCGCTCAGGCAGGAGGGCCGGTATCGGGTCTTTGTGGATCTGGAGCGGCGGGCGGGAAGTTTTCCCCGGGCGATCTGGCACGGGAACGGCCGGCGGAGGGAGGTCACCGTGTGGTGCTCCAACGACTATCTGGGCATGGGCCAGCATCCCGTCGTGCTCAACGCCATGCACGAGGCAATCGAGCGCTGCGGCGCCGGCGCCGGCGGCACCCGCAACATCTCCGGCACCAACCATTTCCATGTTCTGCTGGAGAGCGAACTGGCCGATCTGCACCGCACCGAGGCGGCGCTGATCTTCGGATCGGGCTGGACGGCCAACATGACCGCGCTCAGCACGCTTTGCCGGATGCTGCCGGATTGCCTGGTGGTGTCCGACGCCAACAATCACAACTCGATGATCGAGGGCATCGTCCATTCCAAGGCCGAGAAACGCATCTTCCGGCACAACGACATGGCGGATCTGGAGCGTGTCCTCGCCGCCGCCGAGCCGGACCGGCCGAAGCTGGTGGCGTTCGAGTCGGTGTATTCCATGGACGGCGACATCGCCCCCATCGAGGACATCTGCGACCTCGCCGAGCGGTACCACGCCATGACGTTCCTGGACGAGGTCCACGCGGTCGGCATGTATGGGCCGAGGGGCGCCGGGGTCGCCGAGCGCGATGCACAGATGCACCGGCTCACGGTGATCCAGGGGACGCTCGCCAAGGCCTTCGGGGTGGTGGGCGGCTACATCGCCGGATCGGCGGCGCTGTGCGATTTCGTGCGGTCCTACGGCAATGGGTTCATCTTTTCCAGCGCCATGCCGCCGGCGGTGGCCGCCGGCGCGCTGGCCAGCGTGCGCCACCTCAGGGCCCACAACGAGGTTCGCGAGCGCCATCAGGAACGGGCGGCGACCCTGAAACGGCGGTTCGCCGAGATCGGCATCCCGCTGATCGATTTGGTCAGCCACATCGTGCCGGTGCTGGTGGGCGATCCGGTGCTGTGCAAACAGGCCAGCGACCAGCTCATCGAACGCCACGGCGTGTATGTGCAGCCGATCAATTTTCCGACCGTGGCGCGCGGCACCGAACGCCTGCGGTTCACGCCGACGCCGCTGCACACCGACGCCGACATGGACCACTTGGTCGCGGCAATCGGGGAGGTCTGGCGGCGGTTGGGCCTCAGGGAGGCGGCCTGACACGGCGGGCGTATGGACTTGTTAACGGATTTGGGCGATCATATTTAATACCAACGGTCGTTGATAATGACCGTTGGTGTAAAGGCGTAACCGAGAGGCATGGCCATGTTCGCCGACAATACGCTAACACCCAAGGAAGCCATTCGCTTGTGCGCGCTAGGGAATTTGACCCTGGGACCCATGAGCTACGGCGCGTTGGCCACCTCCGTCCGCCATTTCGTGAGCAGGGTGGTCGGCCCCACGACGGAAATCATGGGGCATTCCATAGAATTGCTCAAATACGAGGGGCTGGTGGAAGCCGTCTTGGGGAGCGGCGACGACGCGCTATTGTCCATTACCGATGCCGGGCGCGAGGAGACGCGGCTGCTGTTGATGGCGAACCTGCGCGAATCGAGCAATGAGCTTAACAAGCTCGTCATGGCGCTCAAATTCCGTTTCCTGCACCTGCTCGATGCCGACGACCAGCGCACCCAGGCCGATCTTTTGGTGGAGGTTTGCGAGCGGGAACTCGCGCGCCTGGAGGATCTGCGTCAGCATCATGCCAACGACACCGGTTATCTGGTTCCTTGGCTGGATCACGATCTCTCCCTCCTGGAATCGCATCTCGCCTGGCTGAGCGCGCAGAGAGACAAGCTCTACAGCGCCGCTTGACCCGAACGTCTTCAATCGAGCCCATGATGGATATCGATCCCGAACTTCAGCGGTTCATGCGAAGCGACTCCGACCGACCGGTCAATGTGATAGTCGGTACTAGGCGGCATCGAGGAGATCGAATTCATCTCCCCGGACACCGAACTGCGCTTGCCGTGATTGCCGTCTCCGGTTAAATGGGGCCGCGGGCTCGAAATCCACGTCCCCCGCGGCGGCCAAACGGGCTCAACGGCGCCGCCAGTCTTTGGATAGCGCCGGTGACGCGGGACTGCAGCTTGGAGATTCTCATTACGTCGTCGATGCGGCGGTCGAGGAATGACCACGTAGCTGCGAAGTCCCGGGATTCATCATCCAGCCAATACAGAACCGTGGCGCCATGGACCGCCGCCAGCAGGGCGCGTTTCGTATAGTAGTTGTAGTCGGCGGACGTATCGCCCGCCGCGTACCACATGGCGTTGACGGTATCGAAGGCGCAGCGCGCCGCCAGATCGGCGTTCTGGGGCATGGCCAGAAAGGACAATCCCCGCCGCACCGCCTCGCGATGCGTCAGATTGACCTCGATCCGAAGCCGGACGGCGGCGGCGATACGGTCGCGAACGCGCATCGATGATGCGTCGAGTTTCTCCATCTCCTCCAGCATCCGGCGGTCGGCGTAGCTCGACCAGTGCCGGACAACCTCGCGGACGCCACCGGGGAACAGGCGAAGCGCCGTGTCCGGCGTCAGACCGGCATCGGCCACACCGGCCCGCAATGCCCGCATGCTCCATCCGTCGAAGGCGGCGTGAGGCAGGGTGGCCAATACGATGCGGTCGCGGATTCCGGTTCGGTCCATAATGATCCTCGATTCAGCTCTCGTGATCCGATCCGCTCTCCGCCGCCGCGCGATAGCGCTGCATTTCCTCGACGAAGCCCAGTCCCGTAAGATCGGTCATTCTCTGAGGATACAGGATTCCGTCGAGGTGGTCGCATTCATGCTGGACCACGCGGGCGTGAAATCCCGTGGCGATCCGCTCCAGACGTCCCCCCTCGAGCGTCAATCCGCTGTAGCGGATTCGCGTGTATCGGGGAACCAGGCCGGTCATCCCGGGTACCGACAAGCACCCTTCCCAACCGAGTTCGGTATCTTCGTCGAGGGCTTCGATCACCGGATTGATCAGCACCGTGAACGGCACCGGCCCGTCCCCGGAAACCTCCCTGGCGTCCTCTTGCGGATCGTCCCCGGGCGGGTCGCGATCGCCGGCGCGCTCGTTGGGGACGTGAAAAATCACTACCCGCCGCGACACGTGCACCTGGGGCGCGGCCAGACCCAGACCGCCCGCGTCGTCCATGCTGTCGATCATGTCCTCCGCAAGCCGCCGGACATCCGGCGCCATGGGATCGAAAACCGGCCGCGCCGGAACGCGCAACACCGGATGTCCCATGCGGGCGATCTTCAAAATGGCCATGACGGTTTGATTCACGCTGTAAGTGAGATATGATCGTCGTTTGCGCAAGGAACGAACCTTCACACCGCGACATCGGGTGTGCTAAAAGGCGCGTCCCGTATCCTTGTTTAACCGCTCAAGTGAAAGAGATCAAACAACGTGCAAGTTTCCGTTCGCGACAACAATGTCGATCAAGCCCTCAAGGCGCTGAAAAAGAAGATGCAGCGCGAGGGTATTTTCCGCGAGATGAAGCTCCGCCGCTCCTATGAAAAGCCATCCGAGCGACGGGCCCGCGAAAAGGCGGAGGCGGTCCGTCGCGCGCGCAAGCTGGAACGCAAGCGCCTGGAGCGGGAAGGCTTCTAGCTTCCCCCCTACTCCCTCGCAGGCATTTTGATTTTTCCGAACCGGCGCTAGACGGCGCCGGCCGCTATCGCATGCGCGGCTTCGTCCAGAGCGGGAAGTAAAGCGCGAAGAACAGACCGAACCCGGCGATCCACGTTCCCGCGGACATGATCATCAGTTCGGCCCAGACGGCGTCCCACCAGGGCGCGATGACCCGCGATACCGTGGCCAGCGTCACCAGCACATACGCCATGACCGTCCCCGGCCCCACCGCCAGCGCCCGGCCGGTGTGCCCGAGGCTGGCCCGCGTCATCATCGCCAGAAACATGGTTCCGATGGCGCCCGCGGTCAGGACGTGGACCCCGGCCACGCGCGGAATCCCGTGGTCCAACCCGGAAAGCCCCAGCAACACGCTTCCCACCCCGACCCACAGATACCCCAGATGCAAGATCCAAACGATCGGCTCGCCCAGGGTCTGAAGCCCCCGCCAGCGGCCAAGCCGAATCAGGTGAAGCCCCCCGGCCACGATCAGAACTCCGCTGGTCGCCGGTCCGCCCGGCATCGTCGTGTCGCTCACCGCCGCGACGATGGCGACCCCCAAAACCGCCAACTCGAACGCCCAGATAGTCACCGGTTCGCCGCAGCGGCCGGTCTTCTTCAACCAGTTGCCGGTGAACGCCGGAATCACCCGTCCGCCGATCAACGCGATAAGCAGGATGTAAATGTGCATCCCGAGCCGCTGACCCACGCTTACCCATTCCGCACCCAAACCGAAGGCCGCGCCATGGGTGAGCGCGTTGGCCAGGGCGAGGAACGCCACGGCGGCGACGATGGGATAGTTCCGCCGGGCGCCCGCAGCCAGCACCTCGCGTCCGAACACCACCGTCAGGGTCGCCAGAAACGGCAGATCCATGGCCGCCACCATCTCCGGCGACAGATCCTGGCCCCGGGTCACCGCCAGCCGGCCGGCCAGCCACAACGCGGCGAGCCCCGCGAGCGGCATTCCCTTGACCGGCTCGCGACCCGTCCAGTTGGCAACCGCGGTCAGAAGAAAACCGGCCAATCCGGCGCCGGCGAAGCCGAACAGCATCTCGTGAACGTGCCAGTCCACGGGCATCATGGCGAACGGCGGCGCCAACCATCCCATCAGCGCGCCGATCCACACCGCCATGGCCAGCGCGGCATAGGCCGAGGCGAACATGAAAAACGGCCGGAACCCGTAGGAGAGAAGCGGGATGCCGGTCGACCGATCATCCGTGGCTTTGGATGGCGGATCCTGGAGGGGTAAAGTCATGCGGGTGACCTCTATCGTCTATCGACCGAACTGGCGCCGTTTGCCACGAAAGCAGGTTAGAACAAAAAAGGAACATATGGACTTTGCCGCTTGCGGTCAAGAGTGCGATATACCCGCTGTCATTGCGATCATGGCGGGATGTGGCGGTGCACGCAGGCTCGCTTGCGCTCGCCCCCTGACCCGGCGCTTCGCGCCACCCTCTCCCGCGAGCGGGCGGGGGTTTAACAAAGCTCCCTTTCCCCGTGATTACGGGAGAGGGTCGGGGTGAGGGCCAATGGTTTAGGGTTGCCGACGCTAAAACGTCCACGGCAGCCATTGGAAGATCGCGGCCTTCATCGGGTCGGTCAATAGGCCGATGCTCAGGGGCAAGAGAGCGACAAGTACGGCGGCGATGGTGAGGAGCCGGATCATCGATTGAAGCTTGATATTCTCGCGCGTGCTCTGAGCGATCGCCATGTCGCGGAGGAACTCCGAATACGCCCGCTCCCGGTCCTTCAGCAATCGGACCCTCTGCGCGACGGCGGACTTGATGGTCGCGAGTTCGCGCCGGAGGGCCTCGATGATGTTGTTGTGGGACTTGACGAACATCTGGCCGTCGGCATCGAACTCAATGCCCTTCGACGCGCCGTCCTGGGTGGATGCGAAATACCGGTTGGCGGCGATCCTCTGCTCAAGAGTCTCCGCGCAGCCATCGCTTTCAAGCGCCAGCAACGAGGCGCTCGCCCGATCCTTGAGGAACGTCTTTTCGTAAGCGTCGTAGATGTGCCGGTGTTCGCTGATTTTCTTGGTGTATTCGTCCGGCCGAACCGCCAGAAACGGATGGGTTCGCAGCCGTTCGGCGACATGGCGATAGAGGGGGAAATAGCTGAGAGCGAGCGCCAGATCCAATACCGTCACCGGAAGCCGGATGACATCGTCGCCACCGGCGTCCGGCAGCGGCCGCAAGCGCATCGCCGCCAATTCGATTTCCGGGGGGTTCCAGTCGCGACCGCGCATCAACAGAAGATCGGCCTGCGGATGGGCGATCGCCGCGATCTCCGTCAAACCGAAAAACGCGCGCAACGGCTCGATCGAGGCGCCGAGCTCCGGCGACTTGCCGTAGTTCAGGTTGAAGGGAAGCCGCGTCTCGGGCTCCAGGTACAACACGCAAACGGCGCGGCGTTGCGCGCGATAGGGCAGCAAGACGTGCTCGCCAGCGGACCTCGGCAGAAGCGCCTCAAGAAGCGGATCGAACATGCTCAGACCACTTGCGCGAACCTCTTCGACGTGACCGGCGATGTGCGCGGGGTCAAATTCGACCATGCTGATCCATGTCAGATAGGGGGTGATCAGATGCCCCCGAAGGAAGCTGCGAACGACACCATCGGCCCAGGGCTCGGGCGTCTCACGGCGGTTGCGGTAAAGCACCTGGGTACCGGAGACGAAATCGCTGGGCGCGTACAGGAGCAGTTTTGCATCGCCCCTGGTGATGTCGGTTTGGCGGGGCGCCTTGCCCTCGAGGACCAGGCCCTCGCGTTCGAGGATCGAACGCAGGACCGGCGCGTTCGGGTCGTCGTCATCGGTGGACGACCCGACGAAGGAGTCATGATCGTGGATGAACCAGCTCTCCAATCCCAGCAATACGGCCGATCGGAATTTCAACGCGGTCCTCGCATGACGGGTGACTCACGGACTATTTGCACTTGGAGGATTCCGTCCACGATTACCATAACTATTGCGCCGCGGACGGCTCGCGCCCTCACCCGGCGCTTCGCTCCACCCTCTCCCGCGAGCGGGCGGGCGTATAAAAACGCTCCCTCTCCCGTTCTTACGGGAGAGGGTCGGGGTGAGGGCAAACGGATTATGGCTCGTCCGGGGTCCTAGACAAGGAGTCCATGATGACCAACAGCACACCCTCGATATTTCCCAACACGTCGCTGTTCCAGAAGCGAAGGACCCTCAGGCCCTTCGACTCCAAGAACGCCGTTCGCGTCGCGTCTTTGTGGATGCGCTCCGCGTGCTGACCGCCATCCACTTCGATCACCAGCTTTTCTTCAAGGCAAATGAAGTCCACCACGTAGCGTCCAATTGCGTGCTGCCTTCTAAACGTGCGCCCGGCGAGATTTCGGTCACGGAGATGGAACCAAAGCCTTGCCTCGGCGTCCGTTTGAGACTGGCGGAGCTTGCGGACGGTTGTCGTCGATTTCTTTTTCCAGGGCATGGGTAGACGATACCGCCATCCGCCATGGCGTAAAGAGCTCGCTGACGCTCGCTCCCTCACCCGGCGCTGCGCGCCACCCTCTCCCGCGAGCGAGCGGAGGGTATAAAAACGCTCCCTCTCCCGTGCTTACGGGAGAGGATTGGGGTGAGGGCGCTTGCCGGGTTTAGCCGAGCGCTTGGACGATTTCTTCCGTCATCTTCTTGGCGTCGCCGAACAGCATCATGGTCTTGTCGGCGAAGAACAGCGGGTTGTCGACCCCGGCGTAACCGGACGCCATGGACCGCTTGATGAACAGCGTCGTGGCCGCCTTGTCGGCGTCGAAGATCGGCATGCCATAGATGTCGCAGGACGGGTCCGTGCGCGCCAGCGGGTTGGTGACGTCGTTGGCGCCGATGACGAAGGCCACGTCGGCGGTGGAGAACTCGTGGTTGATCTCCTCCAGTTCGAACACGTCCTCGTACGGCACGTTGGCCTCGGCCAGAAGCACGTTCATGTGTCCGGGCATGCGGCCCGCCACCGGGTGGATGGCGTATTTGACATCGACGCCCTCCTCCTTCAGCTTGTCGGCCATTTCGCGGAGCGCGTGCTGGGCCTGGGCCACCGCCATGCCGTAGCCGGGAATGACGATCACCTTCGACGCGTTCTTCAGGATGAAGGCGGCGTCGTCGGCGCTGCCCGACTTGACCGAGCGGTCGCCGCCGGCGCCACCGGCCGCCGGAGCGACGCCTTCGCCGCCGAAGCCGCCGAGCAGCACATTGAAGATGGACCGGTTCATCCCCTTGCACATGATGTAGCTGAGGATGGCGCCCGATGAGCCCACCAGCGCGCCGACGATCACCAACGCCGGGTTCTGCAGGGTGAAGCCGATACCGCAGGCCGCCCACCCCGAGTAGGAGTTCAGCATCGACACCACCACCGGCATGTCGGCGCCGCCGATGGGTATGATCAACAGGAAGCCGATGGCGAACGCCAGCAGCACCAGCAGCCAGTACGCGGCATAGGATTCCGACGCGCAGAACCAGATGACGGACACCACGATGAGGACGCCGATCAGCGCGTTGAGCGGGTGCTGCATCGGGAAGGTGATGGGATTGCCGCTCATCAGCCCCTGCAGCTTGAGAAACGCGATCACCGATCCGGAGAAGGTGATGGCGCCGATGGCCACGCCCAAGCCCATTTCCACCAGGCTGCCGGCATGGATCGAACCGACGGCGCCGATGCCATAGGCTTCCGGATGGTAGAGCGCCGCCGTGGCCACGAACACCGCCGCCATGCCGACGAGGCTATGGAACGCGGCGACCAGCTGCGGCAGGGAGGTCATGTTGATCTTGAGGGCGATCACCGAGCCGATGGATCCACCGATCAGGATTCCGAGGATGATGATCCAGTAGCTCACCACGTCCGGACTGAGGAGCGTGGTGACGACGGCGATGACCATGCCGGCGATGCCGAAGATGTTGCCCATGCGCGACGAATCGGGCGAGCTCAATCCCCGGAGCGCCAGGATGAAGAGAACGCCCGCGACGAGGTAGGCGAACCCGGTAATTGTTTCAGCCATTGTTCCGACCCCCTACTTCTTTTTCTTTTTCTTGAACATGGCGAGCATTCGATGGGTGACGATGAAGCCGCCGAAGATATTCACCGACGCCAGGATCACCGCGAAGAAGCCCATGAACTTCGAGAAGTCGAAATGCTCCGGCCCGGCGGCGAGCAGGCCGCCGACGATGATTACCGATGAAATGGCGTTGGTCACGCTCATCAGCGGCGAGTGCAGCGCCGGCGTGACGCTCCACACAACGTAGAAGCCGATGAAGCACGCGAGCACGAAGATGGTGAACAATCCTAGGAAGTCGCCGCTCTCGGCGGCCGGCGCGCTCTCCATGACCATCTGTGTCGCGCTGTTGGCGAGCTGCCCCGCCTCCTCGGCGAGTTCAGCCGCCTCGTTGGCCAGCTTCGTCGCCATATCAACAATGTTTGCGGCATCCATGATCAGCTGGCCTCCCCTGTCAACGCCGGGTTCACCACTTTCCCGTCACGGGTAAGCAAGGTGCCTTTGACGGTATCGTCCTCCCAGTCGAATTTGAGCGACTTGCTCTCCTTGTCGATCTGAGGGGTGAGGAAATTGAGAATGTTTCTGGCGAACAGCGAGCTCGCGTCCTTGGCCAACCGGCTCGGCACGTTGGTGTGGCCCACCAGCTTGACACCGTGCTTGAC
Source organism: uncultured Alphaproteobacteria bacterium (assembly GCA_963771545.1). Taxonomy (GTDB): domain Bacteria; phylum Pseudomonadota; class Alphaproteobacteria; order Rhodospirillales; family Defluviicoccaceae; genus CAKZLS01. The sequence goes on along the minus strand of CAVYTX010000002.1, from coordinate 609,370 downwards.
CACCACTTTGCCGGGCTCCGAAAGCGGGCAGTTGCCCCCGGCCTCGACCGCCAGATCGACGATGATCGAGCCGGTTTTCATCGATTTGACCATGTCCTCGGTCACCAGAACGGGCGCCGGCTTTCCGGGAATGAGCGCCGTGGTGATGACGATGTCCTGTTTCTTGATGTGGTCGGCGATGACCTGCGCCTCTTTCTTCTTGTAGTCCTCGGTCATTTCCTTGGCGTAACCGCCCGATGTCTCGGCCTCTTTCATGGCTTCCGCGTCGACGATGACGAACTTGCCGCCGAGGCTTTCCACTTGTTCCTTGGTGGCCGCGCGGACGTCGTAGGCGGTGACCACGGCGCCGAGGCGCTTGGCGGTCGCGATGGCCTGCAGACCGGCGACACCGACGCCCATGATGAACACCTTGGCCGGCGGAATGGTTCCGCCGGCGGTCATCATCATCGGCATGGCGCTGCCGAATTCCGCGACGCCATCGATGACCGCCTTGTAGCCGGCCAGATTGTTCTGACTGGACAGGATATCCATGGATTGGGCGCGGGAGATCCGCGGCATCAACTGCAGGTCGAACGCCATGATGCCGGCCTTGGCGTATGCATCCACGTCGTCACGATTGACCAGCGCATTGATCTGCGCCACCAGAACGGCGTCCTTTTTCATCAACGCCAATTCGTTCTGCTTGTCGCCAAACAGCGGTTTTTGAACTTTTAGAACGAGATCGGCATCCTTGAGAGCGGACGCCTCGTCCTTGGCAAGGGTTGCGCCGGCCTCCTGATAATCGGCATCGGTCATCGAAGCGCCGTCGCCGGCCCCCTTCTCGATCACCACGTCGAAGCCCATCGCAACGAACTTCTTCACCGCATCAGGCGAGGCCGCCACCCGGGTTTCTCCGGGCTGGCGCTCCTTGGGTATTGCGATTTTCATCTCGGAATTCCCCGCGCTGTCCTCTTTGAATTTTGTCGGGGGTTTATGCACGGTCGCGCAACGATGCACAAGTCCCCCGGCTGGAAAAAGCCGGGGGTTTGCCTCGTTTGGACACCGGAGGGCGCGCGCGAAGGCGATATTTTGGGCCGTGGAAGGAGTAGTTACCTCGCGGTTATGCGAGTTTTACCGCCGTCCCGTTGGCGCTGACCATGAGCATCGATTTCTTGTCGATGCCGAGGTGCTCGTAGTCGAGATCGACCCCCACGACGGCGTCGGCGCCCAGGTCCCGAGCCTCCTCGATCATCTCGGCCAAGGCCAGATCCTTGGCTTTCCTCAATTCCTTTTCGTACGAGCCTGATCGCCCACCGACGACGTCGGTTATGCTCGCGAAGAAATCCCGGAAAAAATTGGTCCCCATGACGGCTTGGCCGGTCACGACGCCCTTGTAGGATTGGATAACACGGCCGTCGACGCCATCGGTGGTGGTTACGATCATGTGTATTCCCCTGGCTCTATTTATTCGGGCAAGGGAAGGTTCTGGGCCTCCAGTACCTGTTTCTGGCGTTCGCCCATCGCCTTTGCATCCATGCCTTCGATCAGTTCATGAAACATGCGGTGCCAGTTGACCTCGGCGTTGAGCCGGGTGAAGACACTGCCGAGACCGATGGCCGCCCGGTCCATCAGCACGAACTCGCGCGGCGGAGTGACCCCGCCCGCTTCGCGCAGTTCGCGCTGGACCTTGCCGGCTACCCGCGCTCCGTACATGACGCCGCCGTCCTCCTGGATGGTCTGCGGGCGGTCCTCCATCAGCGGCCGGTACAGGAACAGGGCCCACTGGTTGAGGATATCGATCACTTGACGGCTGAGGTTGTTGAAGCCCCAGGTCTCGTAGGCATGAACCGCCAGATCCCGGTCGTTGTTCCGAAGCGACCAGTAGAGATCCACCACCGCGCGGATGAAATCGGGCCTGAACACCCGGATACAGCCGAAATCAAGCAGATTGACCGAGCCGTCCGGGCGCACCGTGTAATTGCCCAGATGCGGGTCGCCATGAAGAATGCCGTATTCGTAAAACGGCACGTACCATGCCCGGAACATGTTGCGCGCGACGGTATTGCGGGCCTCCATGTGATGATCGACGAAACTCATGATGGGCTCGCCGTCGAGCCACGTCATGGTCAACAGACGATCCGTGCAGAGGTCCAGCAACGGTTCCGGCACGTGCACGCCGGGCTCATTCGCCAACATGCCGGCGTACAGGGCGATGTGCCGGGCCTCGCGGTCGTAATCCAACTCCTCGCGAAGACGCTCCGACAGCTCGGTGTGGATGTTGGTGGGGTCGATGGCCTTGTCGTACCGCCGGTAAATGGAAAAAATGAGCTTCAGTTGCCGCAGGTCGGCTTCCACGGCCGAGCGCATATCCGGATACTGCAGCTTGCAGGCCAGCCGCCGGCCGTCGTGGCTTTCGGCGCGATGCACCTGGCCGAGGGACGCCGCGGCGGCGGCGGTGTGCTCGAAGGTCGCGAACCGCGTCCGCCAGTCGGCTCCGAGCTCCGCGTTCATCCGGCGCTTGACGAAGGTCCAGCCCATGGACGGCGCGTTGGTCTGCAGCTGGGTCAGCTCGGCGGTATATTCCTCCGGCAGCATGTCGGGAATGGTGGCCAAGATTTGCGCCACCTTCATCAAGGGGCCCTTGAGCCCGCCCAGGGCCGCCTTGAGATCGGCCGCATGCTCCAAGTTGTCCACCGGAATTCCGAGAAAGCGCCCGCCGGCGTAGCGCGCGGCTATACCGCTCATGGCCGAGCCCACCCGGGCGTAGCGCTTTATACGCCCCCCAAGGGAATCGGCGTCGTCGAATGCTTCAAGATCGGCGTCCGGTGCTCGCGGCATCAAATGGCTTCCAATTCATCGATCAAACCCACGACAATATCAATACCGCGCCGCCAGAAATTTGGATCACCGGCGTCCAGTCCGAACGGCCGCAGCAGGTCGCGATGGCGAAGCGTTCCGCCGGCCTGAAGCATTTCGATGAACTTGCCCTCGAAGCCCGCGTGGCCCTCGCTGTATACCTGATATAGGGAGTTCACGAGGCAATCGCCAAAGGCGTAGGCGTACACGTAGAACGGCGAGTGGACGAAATGGGGAACGTAGGCCCAGAAGTGCCGGTACGCGTCGTCGAAGCGCAACGCCGGCCCCAGGCTCTCGCTTTGGATGGCGAGCCAGATATCTCCCAGGCGCTCGGCCGATATTTCGCCGCCCCGGCGCTCCTGGTGAACGCGCTGTTCGAAGTCGTGAAAGGCCGTTTGCCGGACCACGGTATTGAGCATATCCTCGACCTTCTTGGCCAACAACCGCCGCCGCTGGCCGGGGTCGTCCTGGTCCTCCAGCAACGCCCTGAACACCAGCATCTCGCCGAATACCGAAGCGGTTTCGGCCAGTGTCAGCGGCGTATCCGACAGCAGCGCGCCCTGGTCCGCCGCCAACACCTGGTGGACACCATGCCCCAGTTCGTGGGCCAACGTGGCGACGTCGCGCGGCCGGCCGTAGAAATTGAGCAGGATGTAAGGATGGACCGACGGAACGGTGGGATGGCAGAACGCGCCCGACTCCTTGCCCGGCCGGGGCGCGGCGTCGATCCATCCATTGTCGAAAAATTTCCCGGCGATGGCGGCGATTCTCGGATCGAAGCGCCCGAAGGCGCCGAGAACGATCTCCCGGCCCTCGTCCCAGCTATAAACGCGGCCGTCCTCCCCGGGAAGCGGCGCGTTGCGGTCCCAGTAATCGAGCCGATCCTGGCCGAACCAGGTGGCCTTGAGCGCGTAGTAGCGATGCGCGAGGTCCGCGTAAGCGTCGCGGATGGAGCCCACGAGCGCGTCCACGACCTCGTCCTCGACCTTGTTGGACAGGTTTCTAGCCGACACCGGGTGAGGATACCCGCGCCACTTGTCCTCGATCTCCTTGTCCTTGGCCAATGTGTTGGTGATTAATGAGAAGATGTCGATGTTTTCGCCGAACACCTGTCCCAGCGCCTGGGCGCCGGTTCGGCGGACGTTGGTGTCGTTGTTGTCCAGGAGGTTGAGGGTGTCGGCGAGAGTCAGGTTCTTGCCATCCACGGGGAAGCGCAGGTCCGCCATGGTCTGATCGAACAGCCGCACCCAAGACGCGGCCCCGGTTACCGCCTTGTCGTGAAGCAGTTTCTCGAGCTCGTCGCTCAGTTGATGCGGCCTGAAGACGCGGGTGTCCCGAAGCCACGGCCGGTACCTCGCGGCCACTGGATCGGACAGCTTGGCTTCGAGAACATCGTCCTCGATTCGATTAATTTCAAGCGTGAAAAACAGCATTTCCGCATAGATCGCGTTGTATCGTTCCTGCGTGGTTTGCAGAAAACGGCCCCGCTCCGAATTGCTCATGTCGCCGGCGAATACCAGTTGCGCGTAGCTCATGATCTTGTGCAACCGTTCGAGGATCGTCTCGAACCGCGCGATGGCCCGTCCGAACTCCCCGCCGTCGAGTTCCGCGAGCCGCCCGGCGTACGCCGCGTTGAAGTCCTTGGCCCGAGTTCCTGCCCATTCAAGATCGGCGCGGATGGCGGGCGCGTCCGGAGCCGTGTAGAGTTCGTCCAGGTTCCACCCGGGAAGGGATGACGCCTCGTCGTTTTCGCTTGCGGCCGCGACGGCGGCGGACGGATTTTTCATTCGATTCCTCCTTGCACCCACCGGCATATAAGGATGGAATGGCCAACCGGCAACGCAATGCCCCGATGCGAGACCAAGACCAAGACCAAGACGAAGGGAGGGACAACGGTCAATGGCCGAGGAAGACTGGCGCAATCTCGTAAGCATGTTTTTCGATCAGGCCGACCGCCTGGGCGAGCGGCCCTTTCTGTGGTTCAAGCGCGAGGGACAGTATCGTCCCATGACGTGGCGGGACGTGGCGGCGCGCGTCAGCGCCCTGACCCGGGGGCTCCGCGAGATAGGCGTCGGGCCCGGCGACCGGGTGGTGATCGTCTCGGAAAACCGGCCCGGGTGGCTGATCGCGGATCTGGCCATCATGGCCACGGGCGGCGTCGCCGTTCCCGCGTACACCACCAACACGGTCGATAACCATCGCTTTATTCTCGAAAACAGCGGCGCCAAGGGTGTCGTCGTTTCCACCCCCAAACTGGCCGGACCGGTCTTGGCCGCCGCCCGGGACCTTCCGGAGACGTCGTTCGTCGTGGTAATCGAGCCCGGAGATCTGCCGTCGACACCCGGCGTCGACATCCTGGTGTGGGAAGACCTGATGATCCAAGGCGAACAGGGCCATAGCAATGTCATCGAGGCGGCCCGGCGTCTGAACCGGACCGACCTCGCCTGTATCATCTACACATCGGGCACGGGCGGCGCGCCGAAGGGGGTGATGCTTCATCACGGCGCGGTCCTCCACAACTGCGCCGGCGCCACCGACGCCTTGGCGGAAATCGGTCTCGATGACGTGGTCTTTCTCTCGTTTCTGCCGCTGTCCCACGCCTACGAGCACACCGCCGGCCAGTTCTTCCCGATCTATATCGGCGCGCAAATCTATTATGCGGAGAGCGTGGACAAACTGACGGTCAACCTGCCGGAAGTCCGCCCGACGATCATGACGGCCGTCCCGCGCCTTTACGAAGCCCTGCATCAGCGCATTACCCATGGGGTTCGCAAGGCCGGCGGTTTACAGGAAAAGCTGTTCGTGAAAACGCTCGCGCTCGGAACGCGCCGGGTTCAGGATCCCGACGGGCTGGGCCTCGTGGACCGACTGATGGACGCCGCGCTGGATCGCTTGGTCCGCGACAAGGTTCGCGCCCGTTTCGGCGGACGGCTCAAGGCCCTGGTATCCGGCGGCGCGCCCCTCAATCCGGAAATCGGAATGTTCTTCGCGGCGCTGGGCCTACCCGTTTTCCAGGGCTACGGGCAAACCGAGGCCGCGCCCTTGATCAGCGTCAACCGTCCGAAAAGGGTCAAGATGCACACCGTCGGTCCGCCCATAAAAAACGCGGAGGTCAAGATCGCTCCCGACGGCGAAATCCTGGCGCGCGGCGAAATGGTCATGCAGGGATATTGGCAAAACGAAACCGCGACCCACGAAGTGCTCCGCGACGGCTGGCTGCACACCGGGGACATCGGCGAGATGGACGCCGACGGCTACATCCGCATCACCGATCGCAAGAAGGACATCATCGTCAATTCGGGCGGCGACAACCTGTCGCCCGCGCGGATCGAGGGCATGCTGACCATGCAGCCGGAGATCGCCCAGGCGATGGTTTACGGCGACCACCGGCCGCACCTGGTGGCGTTGATCGTGCCCGACGACGAGTGGCTGAGAACCTGGGCGCGCGCGGCCGGCAAATCCGCGAATCTCGCCGAGCTTTCGGGCGACAAGGATCTCCGCAAGGAGATTGCCGCCGCCGTCGACCGGGTCAACGGCGCCGTCCCCATCATCGAAAAAATCCGCAAGTTCGTCATCGCCCCGGAAGCGTTCACCGTCGAGAAGGCGCAACTCACCCCAACCATGAAAATCCGCCGCCATATTCTCAGGGAGGTATATGGACACGCTCTCGACAGCCTTTACACGTAGAAATCCACTATAAACGCCCGTCTCGGCGGTCAGAGGAGGAGTAAAAAAATGGCGGCAAACTGCAGGTTCGAGCGCAGCCTAATTGATTATGAGGAATTCGAGATCGTTCGCGCCACGCATCATCCCGCGATCTACGAGCTTGCCCCAACGGATCTGCAAGACACGCGCGTCCGGTTGCGCAAGATGCGCGATAAGGAGCGGACAATGGGGCGGGAAAAGCGGCGGGAAGCGCGCGGCAAGGGCAATCCGCGCGGAGGGAATTTTCCGGGCACGGCCGAGAACCCGCTGCAGCGCAAGCAGGTTTTCAGCGCGGCCTTGAAACGGGTCAACAAGGAGCTGGGCCGCCAGCGGGCGCTGGAAGCACGGGAGACCAACGCGGAAGCGGCGCGGCGCGCCCTCGCGCTTCGCCGGGCGGCGAATTTCGTTCATCATCCGGCCGGGGACGGCGCAACGGAGGGCGGCGCACCGGCGCTTCCCAATCTCCGGCGCCGGAAGGGAATTCATCCAAGGAAGGTCGGCAGCATCCGAAAGGCGAACAAGGTCGCTCAGGCGGTTCGGGACTCAAGGAACTAGCAGTCTGTCGGATTTGGGTATTTTGGTTTGCGGACGAATGCATCGGACTCGGCGCTATGCGGTCTTGAGGTTGAACAGGCGCTTGCAGTTGTAAGCGAGGGTGACGAGCAGCCATTCGGCTTTGACGTTTTCGATGCCCCTTAAGAAGAATTGCCTAAATCCGAGGACGTTTTTGATGATGCCGAAGACCGGCTCGACGGTGTGTTTTCGCCGCTTGTATTTGGCTTTGGCGTCCTCGGTGGCCATTTTCTGCTTCATCGCCTGGCGCCATTCGGCTTTTGGCTCGGGCGGCGGCGTGGCGTCCGGTTTGGGCGGACGGAAGTCGTAAACGCGGTGTTGGTCGGCGCCGGAGACGGCGACGAGCACCTCAATGCCGCGCGCCTCAAGGGCGCCGACCGCCTCGCCACTCGCGAAACCGGCGTCGCCGAGGATCGTCGCCGGTGGGCCGAGCGTCTCGCACAGGGTGTTGATCGTCTGTTCGAACGTCGGGGCGTCGCTCGGGGTTTGCGCGACGTTGGCGGTCAGAACCAATTGCGAGCCGTCGGCATCGACCACGGCTTGGGCGTTATAGGATTGGCGGTATTCATGGCGTTTGGACTTGCGCATCAACGTGCTGTCCGGGTCGGTCAGATTGGTTTGCGCCTCCGGCGGCGGCGTGTCGTCGGGCGGTTTCGGGCCGCGTCCACGGCGGTTGCGCGCTTCGTGGGCGCGTTGCTTCGCTTCGAAGGCAGGCCGCTCTGCCTCCGCTCGAGCCTTCGCTTCGGCCTCCAGGCGGGCGCACGCCGCATCCAGTTTGCTCCGAAGCGCTTGGCGTCGGGCGAGACCATCGGGCAGCGCCTGGGGATCGGCGGTTTCTTCGCGGTCCGCCGCTTCGGCCCGCGCCATCATCGCGGCGATGTCCGCGTCCAGTTGCGCGCGCAACGCCTTCGCCCGATCATAGCGCACCGACTTGATCTTCGACGCGTTGGCGTCGATCTTGGTGCCGTCGATGCTGACCATGCCGACCGACAGCAGCTTCAATTCCTGGGCCATCGACAGGACATCCGCAAACGCCGCCGCAAACGCCACCGCGTTTTCCCGCCGGAAGGCGGCGATCGTGTCGTGATCGGGATGGGTGTCGGCGGCGATGAAGCGCACCGCAACATCGCGGTGGGTGGCGCGCTCGATCCGCCGCGACGAGAATATCCCGTTGGCGTAACAGTAGATCAACAGCGCCAGCATCATACGCGGGTGATACTGCGCCTTGCCCGCGCCGCGCCAATTGACCTTGAACGCCCGGATATCAATGCGCTCAACGGCTTCGATGATGAAATGCGAAAGGTCGTCGTCCGGTATCCAATCGCAAAGATCGGGCGGCATCAGAAAACCTTGCGTGCGGTCATAGGAGATGAAATTGGCCATGACCGTATTATATCCGGATGGGACTAAATCCGACAGACTGCTAGTATCGACTATCACGGTTCCGTGCCCCATGCGACGGTCTTCCGAGGTCGTCCGGCCAGGCGGCGGGGCGCGCCGTGATTCTGGAGCATCACAAGCGGCCCGCAACGCCCATGGGGCCTCGGAAGACCGCCCGGAGGGTTACGGAACCGTGATAGCCGGTAACTAGTCGGGGCACCTCTCGGGGGGAACCGACGCGCGGGTTTCGCGTTGTATTCGCGATGCCTTGTCGAATGAACCGCCGCTTGCCGCCGGCCGGGAGAAACCCCGCGTGAAGCCCGACCCCATCGCCGTTGTGAAAAAAGGGGTCCGCGTCGCTGGGCGGGAGCTTCCATTGGTGCTCGCCATCCTGTTGATCGCCGGTGGCCTGTGGGCCTTTATCGCGGTTTCCGACGAGGTCATCGAGGGTGATACGCGTGCCATCGACGAGGCGATTCTGCTGTCCTTGCGCAACCCGGCGGACCGGGGCGACCCCATCGGGCCCGGCTGGGTCGAGGAATTGGGACGGGATGCGACCGCGCTCGGCGGCGTCGGCGTCTTGACCTTCATCACCCTCGCCGTCGCCGGTTTCCTCGCGCTGCAAGGCAAGGGCCGCGCCGCCATCTTCGTTATCATCGCGATCGCGGGCGGGATCACCCTCAGCTTCGCCCTCAAGGCCGGCTTCGACCGGCCGCGTCCGGACCTCGTCCCCCATGGCTTCATTGTTTACACCGCGAGCTTTCCGAGCGGTCATTCCATGATGTCGGCCGTGGTCTATCTCACCTTGGGCGCGCTGCTGGCGCGCTTCCAGACCCGGCGGCGGCTGAAGATCTACGTCATCGTGCTGGCGGTTCTGATTACGCTGGTCGTGGGCGTCAGCCGCGTCTATCTCGGGGTGCACTGGCCGACCGACGTGCTGGCCGGCTGGGCCGCCGGGGCGAGCTGGGCCATGTTTTGCTGGGCCGTCGCACTCTGGCTGCAGCGCCATCGCCAAGTGGAGCAAACATCCGACGAGACGGCGACGGCGGGCGACGGCGCTCGCTGATCCGGCTCGGCGATACGGGCGGTGGCCGGCTACTCGTCCTGCAACAGGCTCCTCACGATGTAACCGCCGGATTTCTTGTCGTACTCGAGATCCAGCATCCCGCGTGTTTGCGCGTCTTCCAGAAGTTGCGTGAACGTCCGGTAGCCATGATAGGATTCGTTGAATCCCGGCCGGCGGCGTTTCAGCGTCTGCTTGACCATGGAGCCCCAGACCTTTTCTTCCTCGCCGCGCTCCTTGGACAAGTCCTCGATCGTTTCCAGGACGATATTGAGCCCTTCCAGTTGTCTTTCCCGCTCGCCGCCCTTGCCATCCGCTTTCTTGGGACGGTCCGCCGGCCGCTTTCGCTTGGCCTTCACCTGACTTTCGGACTCGCGTACCAGGTCGTCGTAGTAGATGAACTCGTCGCAGTTCAGCGTGAGCAGGTCCGAGGTGGAGTTTTTCACCCCGATCCCGATCACTCTTTTGTTGTTCTCCCGGAGTTTGCTGACCAGGGGCGAAAAATCGGAATCGCCGCTGATGATCACGAACGTATCTACGTGCATCTTGGTGTAACAAAGATCGAGCGCGTCTACGACCATGCGAATGTCGGCCGAGTTCTTGCCCGACATGCTGACATGCGGAATTTCGATCAACTCGAAGGCCGCCCCATGCATGGGAGCCTTGAACTCCTTGTAGCGATCCCAATCGCAGTAGGCCTTCTTGACCACGATATTGCCCTTGAGCAGAAGCCGCTCCAGCACTTTCTGAATATCGAAAGCCGCGTACTTGGACTCGCGAACGCCAAGCGCGACATTCTCGAAATCGCAAAACAGCGCCATATTGTGGATGGTGTTCATCGCGTTCATCGCGGCTAATAGCACCGGTAGCGGCAATAATAGGAGCGCCGCGCCGGATTCCAATACCAGCGATAGCCCCATCCCCGCGACCAATAGGCCTGGGTCGCATACCGCCATCTCTCGACCTGATCGTAATAAGCCCGCTGATCGCTCAGCGCCGCCTGGACCTCCGGTAGCAATTCCTTGGACTCCGCGTCGCCCCCCGCGGCGGCGCTCGACACCCACTTCTCGGCTTCTTGCAAATCCGACCCCATTTCCTGGAGTCCGGTGAAATAAAGCCGCCCCAGCGCGGCCTGCGCGGGGACGTCGCCAGCTTCCGCGGCGACTCGCATCCACTCCAGCGCCTTGTAGCTGTTTTGCGGCACTCCGTCCCCACGGAAATAGCGAAGGCCAAGATCGTAGGCCGCGCTCGGGTTGGCGCGCGCGAGATCCTCCAAGGCGGCGATGCGCGCTTGCTCCTCGGGGCTTGGATCGCCCATCGCGGCCGCCGCATCGTAGGTTTCGACCGATTTGTCCTGCTCGACGCATTTACCTCCGGTGCAAACGGTGACCGTATTCTTGGACGGCGTTTCGGCGCAACCGACCGTCGCCACAAGAACGAACGCGAGAACAGCCTTGTGCATTGTAACGCTCCCCTTGGGCGAAAATGTGACGTGAACCACTATACGGGTTCTCAGGTTTTTGCTACACCCCGTTTCGACCGTTTCGTCGCGGGTCAAACCGGGCAAAACTACCCAGTGCGGCGACTTGGGGGAAGTAGAGACTCGAACTTATTCAAACTAGGGTCCAGCTTCACTTACACGGAGGGTGTTTCGATGTTCAGGAATTTGAGCCGGCTTAATGTTGTGGTTAATGTCCGTCGTTCTCTAGTATTGGTTTGCGCTTTGTCGGTCGCCGGCTGCTTTGGAGGCACTGTCTCCCAAGGCACCCAAGGGACCGCCATCTCCGGCTCCGCGGGCGGCGCGTCCAGCGTCGACGCGGCGAGCAACCTTCAAAGATGCAGTGAAACAATGGGAACCCTTGCGGTGGACGATGGCCGCGGCGCGTCTTGGTGGGGGCCGTTCAGCGCGGCGACGAATGTCACGACCATCGAGCCGATGATCAGGCTCGCCGTCCAGCAGTCCAACTGCTTCGTGCTGACGTCCATCGGCAACAGCCGTCTGGATTCGCGCATGTCGGGCATCACCCAGGCGCAGCGCAATTCCGGTGAGTTCCGCGCCGGGTCGGAGCAGCAAAAGGGGCAGCGCGTGGCCGCCGACTATTTCCTGGAACCGGCGATCATTATCAACAACGCGAGTGTCGGCAAGGTCGGCGGCGGGCTCGCCGGCGTGGTCGGTTCATTCGTCGGAGGCGGCGCGGCGCTGGGTGCGCTCGGCGGGGGATTGGAATCGAGATCCTCGGTGGTCACCATGTCGCTGTTCGATATCCGCTCCCAGGTGCAGGTCGCGGCTTCCGAGGGAAGCTCGACCGCGACCAACTACGGCGCCGCCATGGCGGCGTTCGGTGGCGGCTGGGGCGGCGGCGGCGGCGGCGCCCTGGGTGGCATGTCGACCACCCCCGAAGGCAAGGCCACCGTCGCGGCGTTTCTCGACGCCTACAACGGCATGGTCATTGCGCTGAAGAACTACAAGGCCCAGGAAGTCAAGGGCGGTCTGGGACGCGGCGGCCGTATCAAGGTCAATTGATCACCCGCACCCGGCCACGCGGACGGCGGCGTCGGGCCGATATCGGCCCCCGCTGTCCTTTTCAGCGGCTGGCGGGGCCGGCCGGCACCCGGTTCACTTTCGGTCGCACGCGCAGCCCCGCGGCTGATCGCAGGTTTTCTCCAGCGGGACGCAGCCATTGCCGCAGGCTTTCAAATTATCGCTCATGGCGCAGTCCGCGCAGCATTGGGCGCCCATGGGCTCCAGTTCGATACCCGCCGCGGGAGCTTGAGGCCGCGCGGGGGCGGTCTGCGTCCGCCCCGGGAGTTCGAGCGGCGACCCGAAGCGCCTGCCGGTATATTGGCCCTTGTGGCAATGATAACCCGAGACCGTGAAATCATAGTGACACCCGCGAACATCAAGGGGCCCCGAGTGCGACAACGCCGGCGTCGCGCCGATCGCTCCCACAACCGCCAGCGCCAGAATGGCAAGCGTTCTCATTAGGCGACCGTTACCTGGCATCAAACCCTCGTTCCATCAGTCAGGCTCATGATGAGGCCTTCTCCCCCGGTCATGCAATCTTGAAGACATGCCCGGTGGACACGATCTTATAACCACAATCCCGCCCGTTGCTCCATGGCTGTTATAGATGAAGAGCAGACAGCCACGTTCGATGCTATAAAGCCGGGGGTATAAATCCGGGCTTCACGATCCTGATTATGCGGTGCAAACTACAGGACCACTTCGTATTCATCAAAACAAACCGAGAGAAATTCATGTACCAGTTCGCGAAAACAATTGCGATTGCGTTTGTCCTGTGCGCCATGGCGGCGGGCGGCGTGCTCGCCGGGGAGGACGACGTGATCAAGAAGAAGAGCAACCACGATGTTGGCACGACGCTCGACCGTCTCGAAAAGATCGTAACCGAAAAAGGCGCCACCGTGATGGCCCGCGTGGACCACGCCAAGAACGCCGAAGCCGCCGGCATGGAGTTGCGGCCCACCCAACTCCTCATCTTCGGCAATCCGAAGCTCGGCACGGTACTCATGCAGGCGAACCAGCAGATGGGGCTGGACCTGCCGATGAAGGTTCTGGCTTGGGAAGATGGCGACGGCCAGGTATGGATCGCCTACGTGGAACCGAAGGAACTGGCCGAACGTTATGGCATCGACGGCAACCATGAGGTGGTGAAAAAGTTGGAACAAGCGTTGGACGCTTTTACCACCGCCGCCGCCCAGTAAGAAAGAGGGACGCTCCGGACGAGCCCCGCCCGGCGACGGCCGTGCGCCAAACCGCGCCGAACCGTGCGTCCATGGGGAGGGCGACTGAGAGGAATTTGCATGAGCGAATCGGTTTTGAGCACTGTAATCGTTCCCATCAACCGCGCCGGCTGGCCGTTCATCGGCGGGTTCGCCGTCGCCGCCGCCGGGCTGTTCTTTCTCGCCGAGCCATTGGGGTGGATCGGCGTCGTGCTGACCCTTTGGTGCGCGTATTTTTTCCGTGATCCCGAGCGCGTGACGCCGGCCCGTCAAGGTCTGATCATCAGTCCCGCCGACGGCGTCGTTCAGTCCATCGGTCCGGCCCCTCCTCCGCCGGAACTGGATATGGGCGTGGCGCCCTTGATCCGTGTGTGCGTGTTCATGAATGTCTTCAATGTTCACGTGAACCGCGTTCCCGTGGACGGGACCATCGCCCGCCTGGCCTATCGCCCGGGACGGTTTCTCAACGCGTCGCTCGACAAGGCAAGCGAGCACAACGAACGTCAGGGCATCGTCGTCGACGCAGCCGGCGGATTTCAGCTGGCGGTGGTTCAGATCGCCGGAACTCGTTGCCCGCCGAATCGTTTGCTCGCTGAAGGAGGGCCAGAGGGTGAAGGCCGGCGAGCGGTTGGGCATGATCCGGTTCGGAAGCCGGGTCGATGTCTATCTACCCGACGGCGTCGCCCCGCTGGTCTGCGTGGGGCAGCAAAGCGTCGCCGGCGAAACCGTGCTGGCGGACGTTCGCGCCCAGGAACCGGCGCGCGAAGCAACGGCGGGCTGAGGACTCCGCGATGGAAGCACCCCGCGAGCGCCTGAAAGGGCTGCACATCAACCGGATGATTCCCAACGTCCTGACGCTACTGGCATTGTCGGCGGGGCTCAGCGCCCTTCGCTTCGCCCTGCTGGAGCGCTGGGAGCACGCGGTTCTGGCGATCGCCGTGGCCACCGTTCTCGACGGTCTCGACGGCCGCATCGCCCGCATTCTGAAGGGCGCCACCAAATTCGGCGCCGAACTGGACTCGCTGTCCGACTTCGTGTGCTTCGGGGTGGCGCCGGCGATGGTCCTCTACCTCTGGGCCCTGGGCGAGGCCGGCCGGGTCGGCTGGGTTCTGGTTCTGGTGCTGTGCATCTGTTGCGCTCTCAGGCTTGCGCGCTTCAACACCGACGGAGACGAACCCAACAAGCCGGCCTGGACCCGCAACTTCTTCGTCGGCGTGCCGTCGCCGGCCGGCGCCGGTCTTGTGCTGTTCCCGATGATTCTGTGGTTCCAGGTGGAGAGCGATTTTCTCCGTCAACCGGCCGTCGTCGGTCTGTTCATGCTGGTGGGAGCCGGGTTGTTGGTTAGCCGCATCCGGACCTACTCGTTCAAGAAAGTCCGCGTCGCCCAAGCCTGGGTGTTGCCGAGCATGCTCGGGGTGGGCCTTTATCTGGCCTTTCTGTTGAGCATCCCGTGGATCACCCTCGCGGTGACGATCGTGGCCTACGCGGGCTCGATCCCCTTCAGCGTTCGCGCCTATCGCCAGGTTAGCGGGACGGAAGAAAACCTGAACGAGGATGAATTCAACCGCAGGCTGAAACCAACACTCACTGATAGTAACCCCGTCCATAATGAAAATCCCCTGTACTTTCATTACGGAAGCCTGCTTAATAGAGTGAAATTGCCACGAATTTGCCCCATTTGAGGGGCAAAAAACGATCGGCAATGGCCCGTATCCAATCGAGCCTCGGGAAGGCTTCCGTAAGCCTTCCGACGAATAGTCGTAACATTTTGCTTATAGGGGAGAGAGACTACCAATGCGAAAATTTCTTACCGCACTAGCACTGCCCGTTCTGTTGATCGCCGGCATTACCATGGCTCAGGCCGCGGACGAGAAGGGCACGGCGGCCGAGGCCAAGGCCATGCTCGAGAAAGCGGTCGCGGAACTCAAGGCCGACAAAGACAAGGCCCTCCAAATGTTTACCGACCGCTCCGATGGCTTTGAGGAGAAGGATCTGTATGTTTATTGCGGCGGGCCCGACGGCGACTTCTCCGCGCACTATTCCCTCGTGGGCAAGAGCCTGAAGGACCTCAAGGATAAATCCGGGAAGGCCTTCGGTGAAGAAATCTACGAGGTCGCCGAGCCAGGCGAAATCGCCGAGGTCGAATACATGTGGTATCGCCCCGGCTCCGAGACCGAGCTTGTCGAGAAGGTGGCATATGTCACGGAGGTCGACGATCAGGTCTGCGCCGTCGGTTACTACAAGTAAAGAAACGAGCCGGATACGCTTCGGCGTTGAAGGCCGGCGAGCCGGTTAACAGGCTCACCGGAAAGAACTGACAAAACCCCGCCCCGAAACCGGGCGGGGTTCTCCTTTTTAAGTTTAGGCGGACAACACCTTGGCGGTGGACGTCATCGTCACCCAACCAATACTCCCCCACTGACCCTCAGATTTGCAAGAAACGGGTGACGCGGGCCGCGAACGCCACCGGAAATGGGCAGCGCCATGCAAAAACCGCACTGCTGCGATGCAATAATCTCGTTTAAGTTTTGTAACTTTTGTTTTTATATTCCTTTGCGTGTGATTTCGATACTCTGCTCGCTGTCGCGCCGGTGCCCAGGTCACCGTCCGGAAGCATTTACACCGATCGCAAGGGATATGACCATGAACTGGGACCATCGAATAGCAAAGGTCGCGCCCTACGCCGCCACCGCTGTTGCACTGCTCCTTGGCTTCATGGTCTTCGCTGGTTACTTCCAGTATTAGGCGTGCGCCTTGGTTTAAAGCGTGCCTATCCGGTTAAGACAGACACCCACTACATACAGAGTAAACGACGCGCCATGCCGACACCGCCCAATCGGCCGGTTATGACCCATTGCTGCCGTTAAAACAGCGGGATATAAAGACAGCAAGCTGCTTTTCCGCATCTTTTGCGGGTCCATCTAATCATTGTTAGCCCTTAGCTTATGGACCGTCTCGTCATCACAAACATTGCAATCTACAAGGCGATTGCTGACGAAGCGCACCAAAAAATGGTTCAGCTGATAGAGTTTGGACGTCGGCCGAAACCGGATGGAAGCGCTGGATGGATATTTACCTACGATCCGGACCAAAAAAGTTTCAAACAATCCATGATCTTAATAGTGTTTGTGGGAATTTGGCTTGAGACATTGGTGCATCTTCTAATTGTAAAGAATCATGGGGAAGAGAAAGCGAAGAAATACGACCAAAAGAAATATGGAAGAAAACTACGGTTTCTTGGATTTAGGGACGAAAAACTCCTTGATTGTGTAGAGAGATTTCGCAAAACGAGAAATTCATTGATTCATGAAAAAGCCCATTTTGATCAAGGTGAAATTAAATCGGCGCAAGATGAAGCGGAGAATGCTCATGAAATACTTGTTGCTTTACACAACCATTTTTCAGAACAATTTAGTCAGCAAGGCACTCCGCCAGCCGAGTCACACAGAGCTCCTGGCTAGCGTGCGGTAACAATAGGCTGAAGGCCCGGCTCCGAATTTGACAACTCGCGACACGACCGCTTGTGGCTAGACCTTGCCATGCCACCCCCGAGCGAGCCACAGCGGCAATACCCCTAGCTGCGGACCATCTCCCACCGTGATGCAGACCGTCACTGCTGACCCCAAGCGGACCAAATCGGCGCGCAGCTTTGAGCTTTGACTAATTTACGGGATTGCAGCGATATCGCCGAGTTGGGTTCTCCTCCGAAGCAAAATCCCTAATACTTATGCATGCCGCTTCGTCACCAGGATCGAGGTAACCGAAAACCAAGATTACCTTTTCCCAATCCTGAAACACGTTTAGCATCTCAAGCCAATAACCATTTTTGGTTAGTGGGTTAGTTCTGATTACCGAAGTCAGAGCGTCCAGGTTCTTAGCGTGCTCATCTGCCGAGGATGAGGCTCCGAAAAATGTAAGAAAAAGAAATGCTATGAGGGACCGGATCACCATCAGATACTTCCTTGCTTGCGAATTAGGAGAATAGGCGCGCTCGCGATGATTAACGCATGGTACATAGCAGCTATCTTTCTAGGGGCGGTGGCAGCCTTTTGCGCCTACTACGGGTCCATCGTCGAGAGCAAGCGGAGTTCTGAGGAACAAACGTCTCGTATCGAAACTCAGCTCCAAAGTCTTGGAACCCAACTTCAAGACCTTCGCCATACCGAGGACTTACCTGCTAGGTCGGCCAAGGTCGAAGAGGTGGATAAGAAATACCAAGCAATTGCGGAAGAGTTTTTTCGCTCCGCCCCGCTGAGGACCGCGCAAGAAGAGGCGCGGACGGCCAAGCACCGGGTGGAAGAAGTTCAAAAAACGCAGGAAGTCGAAGCGTATTTCCGGACCGTGAAGCGCGAGGCGGAAAAGCTGGCCGCAGCGTACAATAAGTCAGCAGGTCGAACTGTGCTCGAACTGCAGAGCAATGGCGTCCCAGAAAATCTGTTTCGTCCGTCGCAGGACCATCCGGCGTATGTACTGCTCAAATTCGTCGGCCCAAAGTATTGGAGTATTCGGGTTGTTTCCTACCCCCGACCGGAGTTCTCGCATTGCAGTTCGTACGTTTGCTATCTCCCGATGACCCCCCAGACTATCAGAAAATGCAACTAACGAACGATTTCATAAACCTGGTGCTGCTAAAGGATCAGTTCGGTGTGTCACTGAACCAATCCATCTCTGAAGCAGTGAGGGCAAATGTTACCGAGGGGATATCTCTTCAGAAACAGCCTCTCGATATGTTTAAGTCGGTGGCTACGGAGCTCACTCGGCGAATTATCGAGTACGAGTTGTTGCCGCTTCAGGCGACCAAATGACGTACCGCCTGCCGTATAACAAATCCTTGCAGCGGACACGCTGCTGAAGGACGACGTTATCTTGCGACCCGTCGGGAGCCGATCGCGGACGACTGCATCTGGCTAATTGCTGCCGTAAAAAGGATGTGTGCGGCAACCCTATATGTAGTGGGTGTCTGTCTTAACCGGATAGGCACGGTTTAAAGTTCCTAGTCCGTCCTTCAAACCGCCAGCGATATCAAGGCCTCAATACCTCGGCCGCCAGAACGCGGATTTCCGGGCGCAACGCTCCGGTCCGCGGCGTATCGGCGAGCGTCGTAAACCACCTTTCGGGCGGAGTTCGGCCATGGCGGTGGTTCCATCGGACGCCGCGAAGTACCGCTTCCGCTTCCGGCGGCAACCGGTGCGGAACGGCGAAGTCGTTCAAAGCCGCCCACACCCCCGCCCAGCACCGCCCCACGGACCAAGGGTTATAGCCGCCGCCGCCCAGTACCAAAACTCTCGGCGCCATGGTCTTGACCGCGTGGATCGACCGCCACAGTGCGCCATTGGATAAGCCGAGCCGGGTCATGGGGTCCTCGGCCAGGGCGTCGGCCCCGCATTGGACCACCAGCGCCTCCGGCTCGAACGTCTGGATCAACGGCAGGACGACCGCTTCGACCAGATACGCCATTTCGGTATCATTGAAGTCGCGGGGCACGGGAAGATTCCGCGCCGCCCCGCCCGCCCGGTCCCCGCCCCGGTCATAAACTCCTCCGCTCGCCGCCGTCAGGCCGTCGCCCCGCGCCATCGGCCAACGGCCGGCCTCGTGAATGGACAGCGTGAAGACACGGTCCTCGTCGTGGAAGGCCTGTTGGACGCCGTCGCCGAAGTGAGCGTCGAAATCCAAATAGAAGATTCGTTCGAGACCGGCGTCCAGCATTTCCAGAATCGCGAGGACCGGATCGTTGAAGGCGCAAAATCCGCTGGCGCGGTTTGACTGGCCGTGATGGGTTCCGCCCGCCGGGTTGTAGACCATGCCCGGCGCTCTCAGGAGCCGGGCGCCCAGCAGCGACGCGCCGCAGGCCGTGGCCGGCCGCCGGAACATCTCGGCGTACACCGGGTTGCCATTGATCCCCAAATTGAACCGCCTTCGCACCGGCTCCGGGGTTTCCTGGTCCCGCTCCGCCCGCATCACCGCTTCGATGTAATCCGGCGCATGGTAACGCGCCAACTCCCGGGGCGTCGCCCGCGGACTCTCGCGATATGCCGAATCCGGGAGCCATCCCAGGGCCCGGCACAGGTCGATACACAGTGACACCCTGGGAATTGCCAGCGGATGCCCGGACGCATGGCTCGAAGTGCGGTAGATGTCGCTGCCGATGAAGACCGGCGCCGGAGGGGTCATGGAGCGGAGCCTTTGTGAACGAACAGGGTCGTCGACGATAGGTGGCGCGGTTTGCCGGCGTGGTCAACGGTCCAAGGGCTGTGATCTTTCGTAGGATGATGGTATCGCTCACTGATCATCGTCACGAGGTGCCGCCAGTGGTCCGTGCCCGCCAAAACCGGACACCCCTCTTCGCCATCGCCGTCGCGCTCCTCGTTTGCGTGGCCTTTCTTGGCTGCGCCGACAGCGGTATGAGCGACCAAAAGGCGGCCGTCGGGACCGCGGACTGTACAACGCCTGGAACTTGGATCGACCCGGCGAGCCGCTCCGTTCTCGCCCACGACCAGTTGATGGCGGCCATGGCCGCGCGTCCGGTGGTCCTGTTTGGCGAACATCATGACAACGCCGAGCACCATCGCTGGCAACTGCACACCCTGGCCGCGCTCCACGGCCGTCATCCGAACATGGTGATCGGCTTCGAAGCCTTTCCCCGCCGGGTTCAGCCGGTTCTCGACCGCTGGGTGTCGGGAGCGCTCACGAGCGACGCCTTCCTCAAGGAGGTGGAGTGGGACACGGTCTGGGGGTTCGAAGCGGGCCTGTATATGCCGCTGTTGCACTTCGCCCGCCAGCACCGGGTGCCGATGCTGGCTCTCAATGTGGAGCGAAGCCTTGTCTCACGGGTCGGCCGCGACGGCTTCGACGGCGTCCCCCACTTGGACCGCGAAGGCGTCTCCAAGCCGGCGCAGCCAACCTCGGCCTACCGCGAGTCGCTCGCGCGGGTGTTCGGACACAAGAATTCGGCGGGACGGGAGTCCGCCCAGTCAGGACCAGATGGCGGAGATTTTGGCCGATCCGGCTTTTCAGCGGTTCGTCGAGGCCCAGCAGACCTGGGACCGCGCCATGGCGGAAGCCATCGCCGGCGCCAGGAACGCCGACGAGGCGGCGCTGGTGGTGGGGATCCTGGGGCGCGGACACCTGGAGCATCGCTGGGGGGTGCCCCATCAGTTGGCGGATCTCGGCATCGGCGACTCCGCCGTGTTGCTGCCCGTGGAACTCTCGGACGATTGCGCGGGCGTATCCCCGAACCTCGCCGACGCGGTTTTCGCCATGCCCGCGGCAAGCGATCCGCGGCCCCAAGGCCCCCGTCTCGGGGTGATGATCGAGACCGCGGACGGTGGCGCGCGGGTGACCAAGGTGCTTCCCGATAGCGTGGCCATGGCCACCGGCATCGAGGCCGGGGACGTGATCGTCGAGGCCGCCGGCCTCCCCATCGGCGGCGGCGGCGATCTGATCGCCACCGTCAAGCGGCAGGCGCCAGGAACCTGGCTTCCCCTGACGATCCGGCGGGCCAGCGCCACCATCGACCGTGTCGCCCGCTTCCCGCCCCGCCCGGCCGAACCCCGATGATCCGTCAGGCCGCTCTTGCCGTCCTCGTGATCCTCGCGTCCGCACAGGCGGCGACGGCCCAAGCGCCGGCGCCCGCCCATTACGAGATCGAGGTTTGGCTCGATCCGGACGAGCGGTACCTCCGCGCGACCGTGCGGACGACGGTGTTCGAAAGCGGTTCCATCGACGTGCGTCTCGCGTCCTGGCTCAAACTCTCCGCGATGGAGGTGGATGGCAAGCCATTGGCGAACATCGCACGGCAGCCAGTATTGCGCGTGGATCTCGGTGGGGGTGAACCTCACGAACTTCTGTTCGAGTACGCCGGCGTGGCGCCGGCCGCCGGGCCCCAACAGGGCGATGCAGCATCCGTCCTTCCATTCATCGGCCCCGAGGGATCCTATCTTCCCGGCGGAGCGGGATGGCTGCCGTCCATGGGCGCGCCCGGCGTCACCTACCGCTTGGCAATGACCGTGCCGGAACGCTATCGCGCCATCGCCAGCGGCCGTCTGGTCGATGAGCGCATCGAAAGCGGACGCTACACGGCGGTGGTGACCAACGATCACCCCGCCGAGGAACCATCGATGTTCGCGGGCCCCTATGCCGTCCGCGAGCAATGGCATCGCGGCATCCGCCTGCGCACCTATTTTCACGACGAACTCAGCGGTTTGGCCGAAGACTATCTGGTTCGCTCCGCTGGGTATCTCGACCGATTCTCGGACAAGATCGGCGACTATCCCTTTGCCGATTTCTTCGTAATTTCATCGCCGCTGCCGGTGGGGCTTGGGTTTCCCAACCTGACCTACGTGGGGCGACGGGTGCTGGCGTTGCCGTTCATGCGCGGCCGCTCGCTCGCCCACGAAATCCTCCATAACTGGTGGGGCAACGGCGTTTACGTGGACTACCGGGGCGGCAACTGGTCCGAGGGGCTGACGACCTACATGGCCGACTACGCCCTGGCCGCCGAGCGCGGACCGGACGCGGCCAGGGACATGCGGCTGCAATGGCTGCGGGATTTCGCCGCCCTGCCCGCCGAACGTGATTTCCCGGTGGTGGCGTTCACGGCCAAAGCCCACGACGCCGATCAGGTGATCGGCTACGACAAGGTCGCGTTCATCTTTCACATGCTGGAGCGCGAGATCGGCGCTTCGGCGTTCACCGAAGGGCTTCGCGCGTTCTGGAAAAACCATCGGTTCCGGATTGCCGGCTGGCCGGACCTGCGCCGCGCCTTCGAAGACGCGTCGGGCCGCGATCTATCGGCTTTTTTCGAGCAGTGGCTGGTCCGCGCCGGCGCTCCGAGCCTTCGTCTGATCAACGCCACGACGGAACGGGAATCCGCGGGCGAGAGAGTTTCGGTAACCGTGGGTCAAGACCTCCCGCCATATCGGCTGCTGGTTCCGCTGGTCGTCGAGACCAGGGAAGGACAGGTAAGCGCGGCTGCGCGTTTGGATGACGCGGAAACGAACGCGGCGATCGCGGTGGACTCTCCTCCCCGCACGGTGAGTGTCGACCCGGGCTACGATCTGTTTCGCCGGCTCGACCCGTCGGAAATGCCGCCGATCTTCCGAAGCGTGACACTCGACCCCCAGACTGTCGCCGTCGTCGCCGCCACCGATGCCAACGCCGATGCCGTCGCCCGCGACCTGGCCATGCGCCTGCTCGGACGGGACGTTCGATTTGCCCCCCTCGCGCCTCCGCCGGATCGCGACACACCGGTCCTGCTCATCGGAACCGGGCCGGAAGTCGGGAAAGCCATGGCGGCCATCGGATCGGAACCGGCGCCGCAATCACTCACCGGCAAGGGGACCGCGCGCGCCTGGGCAAGTCGTCGCGGCGGAGGAGCCGCCATCGCCATCGTCGCCGCCGAGGACGGACAAGCCTTGGCGGCGACGCTCCGTTCCCTCCCGCACTACGGCCGAATGAGCTATCTGGCGTTCGACGGTAGCAAGGTCATCGACAAAGGCGTCTGGCCGGTAAACGCCACCCCACTTATCCACACTTTTACCGCGCGTTGAGCGATCTTTGCCCTGATTTTGCCACCATCTTTTGCGAGGTTTCGAATGCCCCGGCGGTGGCACAGAGAGAGGGTGGAAGCGTCGACCATAGAAAATATGGCGAACCCCGGAATTTCGCCGCCGGGGACCAAGTTTACAGCATTCCCGGGGCAATCCGATCGCATAACATTCGCTGGGATTGTTGACCGCCGTCAGCGGCGGCGGGCATGGACGATGAGCGCCAAGATGGTTCCCTCGCCCAGCGCCCGGCAGGCCTCCAGCCGGTGCAGGCCTTCCACCAGAACGTACCGGGCGCCGTCCTTGCGCTCCTCGGCGTTGCGCACCAGGATCGGCTCTTTCTGACCGTTCTCCAGGATATCTTCCGCCAGCGCCTCGACGACCGTGGCATCGAGGGTCTTGCGTCGCTTCGCCGGCACGTAGACCTCATCGATGGCGATGATCACATCCTTCATCGTTTCCATGGCAAGTCCGCTTCACAACGCCTAGACATCTCGATCATAGGCCGGGTTGGAGCTCTTGCGCCCACTCTTGCTTTTGCCTTTGACCTTCCTTGCCTTCGCCTCGAGCCGGTCGCGGATTCGCTGGACATCCTTCGCCAGAACTTCGTCGGCGTCCACCAGGCTCTTCAGGCGGTTAGCGGCAACCGAAACGCTGGCATAGTGGCCGATCCCGAACGCGCTCGCGATCTCCCGCAAGGAATGCCCGCCGGGACTGCGGCAGAGCGCCATCGCCACAAGGCGCGGAATATTGCGCGATCCCCGGCCCCGCCGCGATGCGTAGATCCACTCGGGCCGGACACCGAATGCTTCCGCCGTCGTCTTGACGATGCGTTTGATCGATGGCCGCTCGCGAAGCCACTCGAGCGCCGCGTGCTCGCGGTCGTCCTGGTAGGTCCCGAGATGCTTGCGGACCTTGTCGCGGAATTCGGCTCCGCCCAAAACCGGAGCCATGCGCTTAGCGCCATAGAATGCCTGGGTCTCCTCGTCGAGCCCGTCCTTCATGTACGCCCGGTACCGCTTACGGCGCTGCTTTTGCCCGAACACGGAAAGCACGGTCTTGGTCCGCAGCCAATCGGGCGCGTTGGCGGCTTTGGTGTAGGCCCGGCAACTGGACCACCGGTACGATTTCAGCGACTCGGCGACTCCCACGTCCAGTGGAACGGAGTGTATGTAGCGGCTGACCGCCGCGAGATGGTCATCGGGGTCCACGACAATGGCCTTGTAGCGGCCACGAAACAGCGGCCCATCGCCATGATGGCGTCGATTGGACCGCTGGGTATACACGCCGTCGAGATGACGCATGCCTTTGCCGAGACCGCCGTTAGGGGTATGGATCAGAAGGTGATACTGATCGCCGGCAAGGCTGTAGGCATGGATCTCGACGCCGAACCGTTCCTCGAGCTCGCCCAACAGCTCTAGGAAACTCTCCCGGTCGTCATCGTCAAGGAACACCGGGAGGCGTCCGGCGCCACGATTGGCCACGTGGTACCAGGCTCCGGGGAACTCGATCCGTAATGGTCGCGCCACGTTCGTCCCGTCTTACCTTATTCGAAAAGGGCACATCCCGGCCCTGCCCAAAAAGCCTAAGGCTTTGCGGCGGTTCCCGCAACCGATCACGCTTCCTTTCGGCGTCCGTTCCGCCCGAGAAACCCCGGCAACACCGCCGAGCGCGCAAACGACAAGCGCGGCGACCGATAACCGATCGCCGCGCCATCCGCCGATGCGGCGGAACCCCCTTCCCAAACCCTGCTTCCGTGTTTCGTCGCGGTTGTTGGGCGAGCGAAACGACCGTCTTTATAGCTCCCAATCCGGGAAAACTCAATGATTGTCTTGGTGTGTCAGCGGTGCGCCCCCCCGACCGACAGGTTTTTCCGACATGCGCCGTAAACGGCACGGGTCTTGCATTTAGCTCCAGTGAGAATACTCGGAAAAAGGGGATCGCAGTGCCTTGTATCGTAGCCCGCACCTTCGGACCTGTCTTGGCCGCTATTTTGCTCGTGGCTCCGGCTTCGTTCGCAACGGCCGCCGAAAACGATGATCCTTGGCGTCTGTGCATGGACGCCGTCGCCGACGCCGAGCGCGCGCACAACATCCCCCGCCACCTGATGGCCGCCATCGCGGTCGCCGAGTCCGGGCGCTGGGACCGCGAGCGCCGGGCAAAATCTGCCTGGCCGTGGACGGTCATGGCCGAGGGCAAGGGGCGGTATTTGCCCACCAAGACCGAGGCCATCGCCACGGTTCGCGCCCTCAAGGCGCGCAACGTCCGCAACATCGACGTGGGCTGCATGCAGATCAATCTGCGCCATCATCCCGCCGCGTTCGCCAATCTCGAGCAGGCGTTCGATCCCGTCGCCAACGTCGCCTACAGCTCCACCTACCTGAAGACGCTGTTCGACGAGACCGGATCGTGGCAAAAGGCTTCGGGGCGCTATCACTCGGCTACCCCCAAGTTCAACCGCCCCTACAAATTGCGGGTTCTCAAGTTGTGGAACGAGCAGACCCGCCTCGCCTACGAAGCCCGGCGCGCCGACCGCAAACGCCAAACGGCCGACCGGCGCGCCGCCCGCGCGACCACATCCACAACCACGTTTACGCCCCCGCGCGGCAAAACCGCGAATGTGGCGTTTAGCACTAACCTGGTTCGGTGCCCTCCGAGCTCCTCCAGCCGCCATGCCTGCCGGGCCCCGGCGTTCGTTGGCCGGCGCGCCCACCCGTCGGGAGGGTAAGAACGGAGATTCACCGAAGTCCGCCTCCGCCGGCGGAGTCCCCGACCGCCAAAAGATCCACACGCGAAACAATCTAGAGTTGCTCCGAAAAAAGGTTGCAAAACGCACGATTGGTGTGTTCTAAGGTTGCTCGATACCAAATGTTGGAGGCCGGGCGGGATGGCAACCCTAAATAGGATCCCATCATGAAGCGAACCGTCAGGACACGCGGCGGCAGACATGCTGTCGCTACCGCAGTAGCCAAGGCCGTCAAGCCGACCGTTCAGGTGTCGGCGGGCGTCGAGCGCGACGCCGAGATCTCCCGCCTGAGAAGGCTCAATTCCCTTGTTCGCTGGGTCGCCAATTCTCAAGCACCGAATCGCAAACGAAAAGACCCGCCCCCACCGGCGTCCGATGGCGGGCGGGCCCGCATCCTCGGCGACGACATCACTGAGCGCGAACAGGCCGAGCGGGCGGTCAGGCGGAGCCGCGCCACCCTGGGGTCGATGATCGACGCCGTCGACGAGATGATCGTCATGGTCAACGCCGACGGCGTAATCCTGGCGATCAATCGCTCGGGCGTCGAAGGATTCGGTCGGCAGCATCGCGATTTGTTGGGCCGGTCACTGTTGGACCTGTTCGACCCGGATTCGGCCGTTCGCCTTCGGGAGGTCATCGCGGCGGTGAGGTCGAACTCCGGTCGCATGCAGGTGGAATTTCACTGGCGGGATCGATATCTGAGTGTCACCGCCCACCCGGTGATGAATGACGACGGCGTTCCCGCGGCCGTTTGCATTTGCTCCCGCGACATCACCGACCGCATTCACGCCCAGGAACAGGCGCGCGAGCTCCAGCATCAGCTCATGCGCTACATGCGCATCGCGACGATGGGGGAAATGACCGCCGCGCTCGCCCACGAGCTGAACCAGCCCATCGCCGCCATCGTCAACTACTGCAACGGCTCGCTTCGCCGGCTGGCGTCCGGCGAGTGGATCGCGGACGACCTGGTGGAGGCCCTCAACGAGACTCGTGCCGAAGCCAAACGCGCGCGGGAGATCATCCGCAACGTTTCCCGCTTCGTGCGCAAGGCGCCGCGAAAGCGGGCCGTCACCGGCATCGGCGCCCTCGTCGGATCCGTCGTCAATCTGATCCGCAAGGACCTGGAGCGGCACGGCATCGAATTGGTGGTGGATGTCGCCAACCCCGCCGTGCCCGTAAACGTCAACGTCGTGGAGATCGAACAGACGCTTCTCAATCTGCTTCGCAACAGCGTCGAGTCCATCACCGACACGCCCGGCTCCACTTCCAGGATCGAACTCCGGTCCCGCTCCGAGGGCGATGACCTCCACGTCAGCGTCCATGACGGCGGATGCGGGTTCTCGCCGGACGAGGCGGCGCATGCCTTCGATCCGTTCTTCACCACCAAGGTGGAGGGCATGGGCATGGGCTTGGCAATCTGCCGCACCATCGTCGAGGAACACGGCGGACGCATCCGAGCCGAACCCGCCGGGGTCTTGTCCGCCGAAGATGCCGGCATCCATTTCACCTTACCCATCAGCGAGGCGCCCAATGCAGCCGCATGATCCGACCGTGTTCGTGATCGACGATCACGGCGGAATCCGCAAATCGCTCCGCTATCTCATGGAGTCCGCGGGGCTAGACGTGGAGGTGTTCGAATGCGCCGAGGCGTTCCTCGGCGCCTACCACGCCGCCCGCCCCGGCTGCCTCGTGACCGACGTGTACATGCCGGGCATAACCGGCGTTCAGCTCCTGGAAATACTGGCCGTCAAGGGCGATTTCCGCCCGGCCATCCTGATCAGCGGACAGGGCGACATCCCCACCGCCGTCCGCGCCATGAAGGTGGGCGCCGTGGACTTCCTGGAAAAGCCGTTCGAGGACGACGAGCTTCTGGAGCGGGTCCGCCAATGCGTGGAACTGGACGCCCAGTGGCGGACCTGGCGGAGCGAGGCCATAGACGTCCTCGAGCGCATGAACAGCCTCAGCCCCCGGGAGCGCGAAGTAATGGATCTGGTGGTGGACGGCCACGCCACCAAGGAGATCGCCCGCCTGCTCGACCTCAGTCCCAAGACGGTGGGAATCCACCGCGGCCGCGTCATGCGCAAGATGCGGGTCCAGTCCTCGCTGGAACTGGTCAAGATGGTCCTGCTCTGCCGCAAGGTTAAGGGCAATCCGCTGCGGCCCTAGATCTTCATACACCGCCACCGGCGCGCCGCACTCGCCTCTTCTCAGTATCGAACCGGAACGATCTGGAAGACGCACATCTCCGTGACGTGGCCGTCCGGCTCGGGTCGAAGCACGGTATGCCAATGAAGCCTGGACGCCTCCCGTGACGAGGTGAGGAAATAGGTCGTCTGATCGTAGCGGAAAGGCCGCAGATACCAGTAGCGGAAGCGGAATATCGGCGTGTCCTCATTGTTCCACCATGGAGACGCTACGCTCGTCACCGCGTAGGCGCCTTCTAAATCGCCCTCCACCGCCAGCCGCCTTTCAGCCGCGCCGGCATAATCGGACCAGTACTGCGGCAGGATCCGTGCCGCTGCCTTGGCATATACCGTCATAGTTTTCATCTTTCCCGCTTTCTGGACGATCGGTTTCGGTACCGTCTCGCCTCGATAAACAAAGAAGATGTCGCCGTCGTGCGCATGTGTCCGCGCTTCCAGACCGACCACTCTCTCCGTCCGACCGTCGTTGTCGATATCGAACGTGTAATGGTAATAGCTGCCAGCGTATTCGTAGTCGGAACGGTTTTCTGCCTCGACCGGCTTCGCGTCGACCGGTAGATCGACGCGCGATGAGTTGTTGTCCGTTCCCCCGTACTGAAATATCTCGCAGAATTGTTCGTCCCTTGCGTAAAGCATCGCGATTGAACCGGCCGCCGGCCGCCGCCTTTCGTCGGCCACGGGATATTCGAGGGCGTCCCGTACGGCCGAGAGATCCTTGTTCAACGTAATGGCGCATCTTTCGGGAGGCTGGCCGTCGACGTCCGGAGGGGATGAGCGGCGGGAACGTTCGCGGGAACATACTTCCATACCATCCGGCGTCACGACGACGCGAATGCCGCAAGGTCCTTCGGCAAGACATTCGAAGCCGTATTCGTTGAGGACCCGCGCCTCGTCTATCCACACGCTGATCCACTTCGACGGATCGGCACCGCCCTGGCCATAGGGATAGATGGGCCCAAGCCCCATCTTGGCCCGGACGGTCCGCCCACTCGCCAGGCGGCAGTCCTGCGGCTCCTCCGAATACACGTTGGTGTTCCACACCGCATACGGCACGATCTCAGCTCGTTTTCCCGCTTGATCACAGACAAGCCGGAAATGGTAGTCCATGAAGTCCGCTCGCGCCGCCGCCATTGGCGCCAGCGACACCATGATCGCCGTGAATATAAACCGTATCACCGTTTGCCCCACCCGCAACAGAAGCGGGTGAGTTTTGCGGAAATAGGGTATCCACTTCGCTCTCGTAAGGTCTAGATTTGGGTGTGACCGTTGAGCTTTCCGCCCACGAGCGTCTTGTATGGCACGGGTTGCAGTTGCGCGGCTTGCTGGAGAAGACGGTAGAACAAGAGGCCGCGAGCTTTCGATCGGCGACGGTTGAAACGGAATGTAAATTCGTCGAGGTAGTAGTCGAGCTGGGAGGAACGGATGGCCCCATGGTGAATTCCCAGCCACCACCGATCGAAGAGAGCGGCAACGCGGTGAACACGAGGCATGACGATATGGGCTGGGTCGCCGCTGGCGGAAATGTTCTTCGGCAGGTGTTCGAAGCCGACGTCCGTGAGACCGTTGTAGGCTCGCCAGCCGTCGGTTCGAACCGTCGCACCTGGGCATACGGACGTTTGGACGAACGGAACGAGGCTCTCGGCAGATACGTCTCGGACACACGCCATGCGGATACGACCGGTGCCCCGCCCGCGGATTTCAGCGGCCATCGCGACAATCGATTTTTTCTTTGTTTTGCGACCGATAACGCCAGTCTCATGGCCGCCAACGTAGGTTTCGTCAACCTCAACATCGCCCTCCAGAAGGTCTCTGCCCGGGCGAACCATGGCGCGGCGAAGCTTATGAAGCCACGCCCAAGCCGTCTGGTAGCTGCCAAGGCCAAGGATCCTCTGCACCCCCAGGGCACTGACCCCATGCTTCTGATTCGTCACGTACCACATCGCCTGGAACCAGAGCCGCAACGGCTTCCGCGTTCCCTCGAAAACCGTCCCCGCCGTCGGCGATGTTTGGCGATCGCATCCACCGCATCGAAGCTGGCCCCGGGCCGTCGTCCATGCCACCGTCGCCCCGCAGGCCGGACAGCGGAAACCTTCCGGCCAACGAACACGCCGAAGATAATCCGCACAGGCGGTCTCGGAAGAAAACCACTCATCGAATTGCTGAAGCGTGCGTGGATAGTCGATGCCGCCAACGGGATGGGCTGCTTGCTCGGCCATCCCCACATATTGTCATTACGAGAGCGAAGTGGATACCCTGTTTGCGGAATTCCGATACAAACTCAACAATTGGACGCGCAGTGGCGGGGGAAGCGGGCCGAAGCCATCAGGATCGTCAACGGTATGGGCACGCTCCGCCCGCACGAACGCGAAGTAATGGATTTGGTGGTGGACGGCCACACCACCAAGGAGATCGCCCGTCTGCTCGACCTCAATCCCAAGACGGTGGAAATCCACCGCGGCCGCGTCATGCGCAGGATGCGGGTCCATTCCTCGCTGGAACTGGTCAGGTTGGTCCTGCTCTGCCGCAAGGTCGGAAGCAGCCGCTTGCAGCCATAAACGGCTCTTAAGGGTCCCGCCGGTTATCCACAAACTGGAACGAGTTCTGATCGCGATTTATGTTTCCGCAGGCGGTGGTTAATAGACCGATCAAAAACATCGATGCGGCCATCAATAGGACTGTTTTGCGGCGCACAGGCTCCTCGCATCCGCAATGAATGGCAAAATCGTCCTTCCGATATGTGTCGGTAGCTTCGCCGATGCAATTCCCGAATCTTTACCCCCGATACTGCCTTAGTTTCGTGGGAACCGCTGGCTTTGATAAATGCCGACGAGTTTGGCGACCAACAGCGCCATGTACAACGTGCCGACAACGGCTTCCAACGTTGCCCAGATTTGGGCGAAGGGGTGGACCGCGGTGATGTCGCCGTAGCCGACCGTCGTCAAGGTGGCCAGGCTGAAGTACAGGAATTGATGGAAGACCGGCCGGGGCTCGCCGTGAACCAAGGAGAAGGACCCCGGTTCCAACTCATGGATGACAATGTAGGTCGTCGTCCAAATGATGGCGATCAACAGATAGGCCGAAACCGCCCCCAAAAGGATATCGAAATCCACTTCGGCGGCGCCAAGGACACTGACCAGGATAAGACCAAGGACGTAAACGCTGAAAACAGTGAACAATACGCTCGCACCGATTGTCGCAACCGTCTGGTGCGAGAACAGCCCCCACAGGCTCGCCGCCAACCACAGAAACGCAAGCGCCGAGGCAAAGGTCCGCTGCCCCCGGGTATCGCTGGAGATCCTCGCCGCGGAGAGCATGACGAGGGCGGACAGTACGGCGAAGTACGCCTCGTGCATCCGGCTATCCCCGAGGAAAGGCGAGGCGAGCAGCAAAAGCACCAGCGCGGCCAGAAGCAACAAAAAGCGCGAGCGCCGAAGGCTGTGAAGGGTCGGTCTTCTAATCATCACCGATGTCCGGGACTAATGGGGAGAGGCTCCCCATCAGGCCCTCTTGAGCAGGTGCTTCATTTGATCCGCCTCGAAGATCCGGCCGATGCTCAGACCCTGGACGATGATGGAAAACGCAACTACGCCATAGGTTATGTGCAGGATGATGTCTTTTTCCGGGCCATTGGGCAGTGACAAAGCCATGGCGATGGCGAGACCGCCGCGCAGACCGCCCCAGGTCAACAGGTTGGTCAGACCCAGAATGTCCGCTTTCAAGGCTCCAGCCATCGCGAGCGCGTTCAAGGGCAGGTAAACGCTGATCCACCGCGCCAACAGGCAGACGACGATCGCGCACAGGGCCGTCGGGATGCCGGGCGCGAACAGGGGAACAACGGCGATATGCAGGCCGATGAGCACGAACAGCACCGCGTTCAAAACCTCGTCGATGGCGTGCCAGAAGGTCTTGAGCGGCAATCGCTCGCCTCGCTCCAAGCGCGGCATGGTGTAGTTGCCGATGACCAGACCGGTGACCACCATGGCGATGGGGCCGGACACCTCCAGATGCTCGGCCAAGGCGTAGCCCAACGCGACGATGGACAGCGAAATCATAACCTGGGTGCCATAGTCGTTGGTCCGCGACAGCATATGATGCATCAGCGCGCTGGCGGCGAGCCCCAAACCGATGCCGCCCACCACCTCGCGCAGGAACATGATCACGGCGTCGCCCGCCGTCGGTTGCCGGGCGCCGACGGCGACCGTCAGGCAGATGGTGAAGATCACCACGCCGACGCCGTCGTTGAACAGCGACTCGCCGTTGATGATGGCCTCGAGCTTCGGCGGCAGACCGACCTTGCCGAGAATCGCCAACGCCGCGATGGGATCGGTGGGGGAGATCAAAGCGCCAAAAATCAATGCATAGATAAATGTCAGCCCGACACCGAAAAAAGCGAACAAACCCCACAGCGCACCGCCGATCAATACGGCGGCGATGAGGGTCGCGCCGACGGCCAGCGTGAGGATGATCCATTTCTCCTCGCCGAGGGCGCGGGCCTTGACGTTGATGCTGCCGGCGAACAGCATGAAGCACAGCACGCCATTGAGCAGGGTTTCGTGGAGGGCCAGACTGGTGACGAAGGCCCGAACCTCCGGAACCAGGTCGATGGCGCCGGTGGCCCTGAGGACTCCGATCGCCAACGTGCCGGCCAACGCCAAGACCATGAGGCCGATGGTCTGTTGCAGCCCTAAAAACCGCTCGTTCACGTAACCGAACAGCGCCGTCAGGCCCAGGACGGTGGCAATGGTCAGAAAAACGCTCACCCGGGCCCCCCAACCTACCGAATTTCCGCCGTGATCCGGCGGCTGAGTTCTCCGAGCGCCGTGCTCATGGCCGCCACGATGGCGTCGTAGCCTTCGCCCGACACGGGTTGATGGATGATGGACTTGCGCATGCTCAGAAGTCCGTAATCGTCGCCCTTGAACACCTGCCAGACGGCGATCAGTTCCACCGCGCCGTCGGGCCCCTGTTCGAACGTCGGAATCTCCACCTGAACGCGATAGTCCAGAGGGATGGTCCGGCTCGACGGCAGAAGCACCACGCGTTCGCTGGGGATCATGTTCGAGAGGTTTTGAGCCAGCACCGAGGTGATGTTGTCCTGCGGTTCCGCCGCCCATTGATCCAGATCCGCCAGCACCACCCGGTTTCCGGTGGTCCGCGTGACGATGGCTTCGCGCTTCAGATGATCGGCGAGTTCCACCTGGGAGACGCCGACGATGGGGCCTTGTGAGGCGCCGGATTGGGCCTGCGCCGATGGTTGCACCGGCTCGGCGGTCAGAACGTAAAACCGAGACGGTTCGTCCGACCCGCCGAACGGTCTCGAACAACCGGCCGCGGCCATGGCGGCGACGATCAGAACCGGAGCGATGACCTGGCGAATGCGTGACTTCATTTTCGACCTCCGCTTCTCGTCTTGCCGAACAACACCGACTCCGGATCGCGCTGCAGCGTATTGGCCAGAGTTCTGACCGAGCGGGCCGCCGCCGTTACCTCCTGCATCATCTCGATCAGTTCGAAATGCGCCTGTGCTCCCGGCTTGATCAGACCGTTCGCGGAGTCCAGAACTTGATCCCCTCGCCGCAGCGTGCCCTGAGCGCCCACGAAAGCCTTTCGCGCCTCGTCCATGGCACCGTCGGCTTTTCCGAGCGTGCCGCTCGCCTTGTCGGCGACACCGGAGAGACTGGTCGCCACCGACCCGACCTCGCCATCGACGTTGCGAACCAGTTGCCGCACCTCGGGAATGGTCAGACGGGTCTCATGGATAATTCGATTGAGCTCGGGGTTGCCCACCAATTTCCCCGCGCCCGTTAGGAGGTTATTGATCCCATTATTGATCTGCACGATATCCAGTTTGCCGAGGTGATCGAGGATCGCGGTGACCGTGTTTTTGATCTGCGCGGTCTCGGATGGGATGGTTGGGATCTCGAGGACATCCGTGTCGTCCGCGACGATCGTGTCTTTGGTGTCCGGGCGCATCACCAGATCGACGACCTGTTGCCCGGTCACGAGGCTATCGAACGATAGCTGGGCCCTTAATCCCTTGGCGACCAGGGCGGCGTTTCGCTCTTTTTCGCGGCCCGGCACAAACTCGCCACCGGACACCACGAATCGACTGGGGTCGAGTTCGAAATAGACCGGCGTGGTCATCGTCAGGCCCTTCAAATTGAAGTCGAGGACAATCTTGGTGACCGTCCCGATTTTGACACCACGGAATCTCACCGGGGCGCCTTCGCCCAGACCGGCGAGCGAATCGGTGAAAAAGGCGACCCGAGACACCGTTGTCTTAAAGAACTGGCCGCTCCCAAACACCAAAATGCCGACAACGAGCAGGAAAATTCCGCCGACCACAAACAATCCCAAGAGTTTCGTACTGGTTTTTTTCATCGTCCCTATCCTTCACTCATGTGAAAGAGCCTTGATCTTCGCCGCGTGTTAGAAACTTGCGCACCGTTGGATTCTCGCACTCATCGCGCAATGTTTTCGGATCGCCCTGGGCGATCATCGTTCTCGTGGCCGCGTCCAGAAACACCGAGTTGTTGGCGATGGTGAAGATGCTGGCCAATTCGTGAGTTACGACCACCATGGTGGTGCCGAGGCTGTCGCGCAGTTCCAGGATCAAATCGTCCATCAAGCGCGAACTGATGGGATCCAGCCCCGCCGACGGTTCGTCGAAAAACAGGATCTCCGGATCGAGCGCCATGGCGCGCGCCACCCCCACCCTCTTCTGCATGCCGCCGCTGATCTCGGAAGGGTAGTACTCCTCGAACCCGGCCAGCCCCACCAGCGCCAGCTTCAGCGACGCGATCTTCTGGATCTCTTTGGCGCCGAGCTTGGTGTACTGCCTGAGCGGCAGCTGGATGTTTTCGGCAAGGGTCATGGAACTCCACAACGCCCCGCTCTGGTACATCATTCCGGTGGTTCTCAGGATTCTTTGCTGATCCGCCGGTTCGGCGTCCCAAAGACTCTCCCCCGAATAAAGCACCTGTCCCTTCGCCGGTTGCTTCAACCCCACGAGGTGGCGAAGCATGGTGCTTTTCCCGCAGCCGCTTCCGCCCATGAGAATGAAGATATCGCCCCGCCGGATATCGAACGTCAGGTCGCGCTGAAGGACAAAGTCGCCGAACGCCATCGTCAGATCCTGAACCCGGATCGGCGGTGCGTCGTTGCTGTGCTGCTGGTCCACCCGTCCCTCGTTCAAATGCCCAGGATGGTCGTCACCACGGCGAACAGCCCATCGGTCACGATGATCAGGACAATCCCCATGACCACCGCCGACGTCGCCGCCAAACCAACGGCGGACGCGCTGCGGCCGCATTGCATGCCGCGAAGACAGCCCGACAGCGCGACGATGATTCCATAGATGACGCTCTTGACGAGACCGACCAGGAAATCCGTCACCGTCAGGCCACTGATGGTCTGCTGAATGTATTGCTCCATGGAGATGTCCAGCATCCCGACGCCGACGATGGCGCCGCCGGCGAGACCCAGAAGATCCGCGTACAGACAGAGAATCGGCATCATCAGAATGAGCGCCAGCATCCGGGGCAGAACCAGAAAATCCATGGGCTCCACGCCGAACGTCCGAAGGGCGTCGATCTCCTCGTTCACCTGCATGGTGCCCAATTGAGCGGCGAACGCCGCGCCGGTGCGCCCGGCCATGATGATGGCGGTCATCATCGCGCCCATTTCGCGCGCGGTGGCGACGCCGACGAGATTGGCCACGTAGATCTGGGCGCCGAACATCTCCAACTGGATGGCCCCCACGAACGCCAGAATGAGCCCGACAAGCAGGCTGATCAGCGAAACGATGGGCAGCGCCGAGGAGCCGCAATCCACCAGAATAGCCATGAAATCGGCGCGCGGAAACGTCGCCTCGCCGCGAAGGAGCCGCGAAAAGCTGAGCGTGGCATCGCCGAGAAACGCGAGGAATTCGCCCGCGGTCCTGCCAAGCTGAACCGTGTTCCGCCCCACCTTCTGGAAGAAAGGCTCGACGGTCCGCTGCTTGCGCGCCCCCTTCTTTTCCGGCACGGCATAGGCGAGCTTGAGCAACCGGTAAACGCCCTCGGGGAGCCCGCTTCCGTCCATGGCGATCCGGTTCCGGTCACAATAATCCTTGAGGTCGGCCAGAAACGTCAGAAGGCCGCTGTCCCATTTCTTCAAATTTTCGGTATTGAAGGCAATGGTTTTCGACGCGGCTTGCCCCTGGAGCTGACTTTGCAGGCCCGCCACATCCGGGATCGCGTCATCGATGGTCCAGCTTCCGCAAAAGCTGATGGTGAGCGTCCCCGTCCCGGTGGGACTCACGCTGAATTCCGGCATTCTTCTCGGTTTCCCCCGTGCGGTATTTTGTCTTGACTGGACTTCCAGAACATTGGCGCCGATTTTCGCTTATACCACACATGCCGCTGTCGTCATCCATTTGCGGAGCGGCATCAACTTCCTGATCCGCGGCCCTATCATCATGACCGCGCCTTCCCGGATAAAACGCGTCAGGGTTCCACGCGCGACACCTCCTCGCCATCGCGCAACGCAAGAACGGCGCCCTCGGGCAGAGGCTCCCATCCCTCGCCGGTCAGCGGCACGCTGGCGAGGTAGATCGCCGTGGTGTCGGGATCCGGAGCCTCGACCCGCAGCCCCTTTACCGACAGATCGCTTTGGCGGGCGAGGCTGAGACCGGGCGGCCGGGCTTCGCTGAAGTGCCCGCCGCCTTCGTCCCAGTGCCGCTTGTGGGCGTGGGCGAAAAGGACGTCTCCATCGGAATAGAGGAAGTTGGCCGGCCCCATCGTCGCAAGCTCCCCGGCCACTTTCGCGACGATCGCGAGCCGGTCCGGCAGCGGCGGCGGTCCCTCCGCCCCCCGCCACAACGGAGCCAAGCGTTCGAGAAGCAGACAGAAGGCATATTCGGAATCCGTCTCGCCGGTGGGATGGTAGACGCCGGATCGCAATGTCTCCTTTTCCCAGATCCCATCGAACCCGCCGTTGTGGGCGAACAGGTGCATCCGCCCTCCAAGTTCCCGCATGAACGGATGGGTGTTGGCGAAGCGGGGGACCCCGGCCGTGGCGTATCGCACGTGGGCGATGACGCAGGTGCTGGTCAGTGGCTGGGACTCGATGAAACGCACCCAGGGACTGTCGCTCGCGGGTTCCGGCTCCTTGATGAGCAGGGCGTCCCTGCCTTCGTGATAGGCGATTCCCCATCCTGATTTGTTGGGATGGATCAGACCGCCGTGCTCGGCGAAGGCATGCACCGAGTACTTGACTTGAACCGAAACCGAACTTGAAACGGCAAAAAGTTCACACATGGTCGTTCCCTCCTAATGGCCTGGATCACGCCGGCGCGGCGGCTTTCGCCCGCGGCGATCGCTTTTCGAACAGCTCCGGGATCAACAAATAGGCTCCGACGAAAAAACACACCCCGCCGCCGCAGGTGCCGAAGTTCGCCAGCCAGGGCTCCACGATGACCGGTCCGGGCTCGACGAAACCGACGACCGCGGAAATCATGAATAGCACCGATCCGAGCATGTTGATGACGGAAATCCACCACGACAAGCTGCGCGGTTGCCACGACCAGTAGTGGTGCGAAACCTCCATCAACGCCGCTTGGCTGGCGACGAGAAAGCAGACCGATCCCACCATGTCGGGCGTCCAGATCAGAAGGTCCTGCCCTTTCCAGCCGAGCCCCGCCATCAGGGCGTCGCCGGTGTTGAGATTGAACAGCACGGTGCCGACAAGTTGCACCGCCGCCGCGAGGTAGCCGAGGTTGCGCGGCCGCCATCCGA
Source organism: uncultured Alphaproteobacteria bacterium (assembly GCA_963771545.1). Taxonomy (GTDB): domain Bacteria; phylum Pseudomonadota; class Alphaproteobacteria; order Rhodospirillales; family Defluviicoccaceae; genus CAKZLS01. The sequence continues at coordinate 571,802 of CAVYTX010000002.1, read as the reverse complement.
ACAGGCGCCACCCGCGCGGCCTCTTGCCCGCTATCCGGTCGACCTCGGTTACATCATTGTTGATCGCCTCGAGCCACTGGAGATAGGCCGCCGACGTGAAAAACAGCGACCCGGCGAAAAAAATCCAGCAGCCCACCAGGCTCGGATCGATCCAACGGACGGCGGGTGACTCCGGCCATGCTCCTTGCGCCCCACCCGCCGCGAACAGCGCCGAGCCGATCATGAACAGAACGGCGATCCACCACCCTGAGCGCTTCGGCGCCCAAAACCGCAACCATTCGTGCTCCAACGCAGCAATTGCGGCCGGGGGGTCGATATCCCGCGACGCCACGTCCATGGCGGTAAGGCCCTTGCGGAAACGCCGCGAGGTGTCAAGGCGCGCCCGACCGTCCGCCCGCGCGCCCGTGACCCAGGTGATGAAGGGACCGACGCCCCGGGCTCGATCGCCGCGCCGCCGCGGCACTACGCTCATCGCTTCCGATCACTAATGATGGAAGCCGCTGGCCTCGTCGCCGCCCAGGGGCCGGACGATGGGGTGATCCCTGAAGTACTCGAGGCATCGAACCATGTCTTCCACGAGCAGCGCGCACAGGTCCTTGCTGACGCCGTGGCGAACCAGGATTCGCTGGATCACGAGATCCTGGCAATTGGCCGGCAGGGAATAGGCCGGCACCTGCCAGCCGCGGCCGCGAAGACGATCGGCGAGGTCATAGAGGGTGTAGCCTCGGGTATCGAAGCCGTCCTTGATCTTCCAGGCGACAGCGGGAATGCCGCCGGTCGGATCGCCGCCGTAGATGATCTCGAACGGTGGTAATTTGCCGATTTCCTCGGCGATATACCGGGTCGTCTCGTAGCAGGCGTTGTGGATCTTGCGGTAGCCTTCCCGGCCGAGACGGAGAAAGTTGTAGTACTGGCAGACGATCTGCCCGCCCGGTCGGGAAAAGTTCAACGCGAGGGTGGGCATGTTGCCGCCCAGATAGTTGACGTTGAAGATCAGGTCGTCGGGAAGATCCTTGGCCTCGCGCCAGACCACCCAGCCGACGCCGAGCGGCGACAGCCCGAACTTGTGGCCGGACGTATTGATCGACTTGACGCGGGGAATGCGGAAATCCCATTCCAGGTCGGGCGCGCAGAACGGCGCCACAAAACCGCCGCTGGCGCCGTCCACGTGCATGGGAATGTCGAGCCCCGTCTCCTTCTGCAGTTGGTCCAAGGCGTCGGCCACTGCCTTCACCGGTTCGTAATCGCAGGTGAAGGTGACGCCGAGGGTGGGAACCACGCCGATGGTGTTCTCGTCGCACCGCTTGAGAACCTCCTCCGGCGTCATCAGCAGCCGCCCATGTTCCATGGGGATCTCGCGGTGTTCCACGTCCCAATAGCGGGTGAACTTATGCCAGCAGATCTGCACCGGACCGGTGATCAGGTTCGGCTTGCCGGTGAGCTTGCCCTGGGCCTTCATTTTCTCCCGCCAGCGCCATTTCATGGCCATGCCGCCGAGCATCGCCGCCTCGCTGGACCCCGTGGTCGAGCATCCGATGGTGTTGGCGGCGTCGGGCGAATTCCACAGATCGGCCATCATATGGACACAGCGGCCCTCGATCTCGGCCGACTGCGGATACTCGTCCTTGTCGACCATGTTCTTGTCGACACACAGATCCATAAGGTCGTGAACCTCGGGCTCCACCCAGGTCTGACAGAAGGTCGCCAGGTTCTGGCGCGAGTTGCCGTCCAGCATCAGTTCGTCGCGGACGACGCTGAACGCATGCCGCGGAGAATGCTCGTATTCGGGTATCTTGTACTTCGGCAAGACGACCGACAGGTCGTCGGAGGCATACACATCGTCGAGAAGTTGCGCGCGGATGTCGTCCTTGGCATGAAGCGGCATGATGTCCTTGTCCTGACTGTTGGAGGCGGTATGTTTAGGGTGGCGGCACGTTAGCACGGCGCCGGCGGTGTCTCCAGGAAGCAGGGTCCGTGCGAAGCGTAAATTATTGTGGCTAAGTAAACCGTTTAGTTTATAATGACAAGTTCAGTTGGACCTCTAAATCATATCGACATTTTATAAATAATTGTTCTTTTCGTATAACCAACTGATGAGGGAAATGGTATGTCTCTAATATCTCTGGTCATCGTCTTGATCGTCGTTGGCGTGCTACTGTGGGCTGCCAATACCTACATACCGATGGATCATAAGATCAAAACCATCATGAACATCGTGGTGGTGATCGCCGTCTTGCTCTGGCTGCTCCAAGCTTTTGGAGTGCTTGGATCAATGGAGAGTATCCGTATCGGTCGTTAGCGGCATGTAATTTAACGAGCGGAGACTTGATCATGGACAAAGATTGTTACAAAGGGTCGTTCAAGCAATTTTGTGGCTGCATCAAGGAAGCAGCTGGAAAGCTTATGGGACACAAGAAGAAGGAAACGGAAGGAAAGGCTGAGAAAGCCGAGGGCGAGAATCAAAATGCCGTCGGCGCCATGAAGGACACGGTTCGCGAGCCTGCCAGCAAGAAATAAACACAACGGCTGACGGCGTTCCATGATGCATCGAACCGCTCGGCGACATTCTAACCCGCCAGGGAACGACATCCGCGCCAGAATGCCCGACGACAGGTTGATTGAAAGCGGTGCCCGCCGCGCCGCACGGCGCGGATCATGGCCGGGCACGCGTTAGCGTCCGGCTCATAATGTATTGTAAGCCGAACTCTATCCGCCTTCAGATGAATCCGCGCACGTTATTGCGAACAGAAGAAAAACCCTCGCCCCGCTCACAAGCCGCCCGGAAATAAAGCGCATCCAGATCGTTAAAAATACCGTCGGCGCGGTCGATGGTCTGAGATTTCCTCGTGGGAAGGTTTCCCGACCCGCGCCTCGCTGGCCTGCTCGACCGCCCGTTCGATCCAGTCCGCCAGCGTCATATTCTCTCGCCGGGCCGCCGCGCGCGCGGCCTTGCGGGTCGCCAGCGAGACGCCGGTTATGGTCCATTTGTCCGGAGAGGTGTGTACTGCCATTGAGGTGTTCTCCCGATCCTTGAGCGTCGTTCCGTATCCTGTCAAAATCGCGCGCTTCTGCTCTTTCCGCCGATGAGTCCGGCCCCAAATCCGTCCCAATCGACACACACAAAGTGTACCACCCTTCGCGCATTTTGGCGAGGCGGAACCGCGGCGAACAATCGCGCCGGGATCGTTCTCGGTCCGTGAATCCGTGGATGACACGCGGCAATCCGGCTCCCACGGGCCTTGCCCACGGCGCCCCTCGTCCCCAAATAAAGACCGGACCCGCAAGGAGACGAACGATGCAATGGAGTCACTCGCGCATCATGAGCACGGCCGAGGACGGCGCCGCGGTTGTCGTCGACGGCGATAACGGATGGGAGGCCATGCCGTTCGGAGTCGATGGCGGAAGCCGCGGCGCCTTCCCCACCCGCGAAGAGGCCATCGAAATGGTCGAGAACATTCGCGGCGACGTCATCTGCTGTGTCGGCCATTTGGCCGAGAACTCGGATCGCTAGAACACCTTTCGTTCACCCACCCCATGCTGGAATTTTCCCTGGCGTTGTCGGCGTTCGTCGCCGCGCACACCCTGCCGGCGATGACGGGTCTGCGCGATTGGCTGATGGACCGCCTCGGCCGCGCCGCCTATCTTGCGGGATATTCCGCCCTGTCGATCGCACTTCTCGCATGGTTGATCTTCGCGGCGTGGCGCGCGCCCTATATCGCCCTGTGGGACCCGAGTCCCGCGACGGCCGCCATCCCGCTGCTCGCCATGCTGCCGGCCTGTCTTTTGCTCGCGGGCGCCGCCGCGCGGCCCAACCCGTTGTCTATCTCATTTCGGGACGGCGAGATCGACCCGGCCCGACCCGGGGTGCTCGCGATCACCCGGCATCCGTTTCTCTGGGCCTTCTTTCTGTGGCCGGCCAGTCACGCCGTCGCCAATGGCGATGTGGTGGGGACGGTCATGTTCGGCGGTTTCGCGGCTTTCAGCATGGCCGGCATGCGCATCGTCGAGAACCGGGCGCGGCGGCGAATGACCCCTGAACACTGGGAGCGGGCCGCGGCGATCTCGGCCGGGCCGTTGCCGGAAAGGCTCGGACGCGCCGCCTCCGGACGGACGGCGATCGAACTCGCGTCCGGCACGGCATTGTATGGTCTGATGCTATGGATTCACCCCGCCCTATTCGGCGTCGATCCGCTGGGGCTGCTATTCTGAAAGTCCATCGCGCCTTCGCCACGCGATCCCGCCAAGGCCGGCGAGCGCTAAGGCAAGCATCGAAAAAGCGCCCGGCAGCGGAATGACCACGGCCTCGCTTTGACTGAAGATGACGTTGTCCATTCCGACATTGTCCGAAAACGTGCCCAGATTCGTCGAGTCGAACCGGATCGTCATGGTCCGCGCCATAAGAGGCGTCGCAAAGTCGAAATCCGAGTGACTGGGCCCCGCGCCCGCGACCGTGAGATCGGCCACCGCGAAGAGATCCCCCGCGTCACCCTCGACCTCAAGGAAATCGATCGTGCGATTGGCGCGATTCCAGCCTCCCATATCGAAGCCATGGAGGTTCACCCGATACCCCGGATCGGCCGTCAGCGTGACCTCGAGGAGACCGACGCCGTCGTTGTCCGGATAAAGAACGCGCTGAAGATCGCCATAGTTGTTGTCCCACAGCGCTATGTCCGAAAGAGCGGGGCCATAGCCGACTTCGATGTTGGGCGTTAGGCCTTCCGCGCCACCGTATTCATAAGTGTTCGCGCCCGACGTTATTGACAACGCGGAGATGCGATCGCCGTAGTCCTGGGGCACATCGGTAAAGTTGCCCACCCAGAGGCCGCTTGCCGTCTCCGTGATGTCGAAAGTAAGAACCGCCGCCACGGCCATGGAATACGGCACGACAAGACCGGCGGCCACGGCGCCGGCAACCCTCAGAGCGCTCGTTATCATGACCAAAGCCTCCCGCAATGCGTTCGCGCCGCGCTTGGGAGCTCCTGGCACCCTGATCGGTGGCTTCTTGTGCGCCCCACACTCGGCTCTGATACCGGATCAGTAAACAGTCGCTATCGTCTCATGGAAACGTCTTAGAAGTAAAGCGTCGCCGCCCGGAGATATGACACAGCCATACCCAGCGCCAGCGCGCGGTTAACACCAGAGCGGGCGAACCCGCTCCGGCCAATGGTCCGTGTCCTCAGTTGCGGTCGCCGCGACGGGTGATATTGCGCGCAAGCTTCTGATGCATCTCCTCGATCTGATCGGGGCGGAGGTTGTCGTTTGCGAGGCCGCCGCCGTTGGAGCTGGGAAACATGATGTTCGCTTCCTTGCCGTCGCTGCTGTTGTGGCTCAGGCCCAGGTAGTGACCGAGTTCGTGCACCAGCGTCTCCGCCATGTCGGCGTTATCCTGATCGAAGTCGGGACCGCTGGTCGCGTTGACCTTGGCGGCGACGATCACGCCCTTGCCCCAGCACGGGAACTTGGCGCGTCCGATGGTGCCTTCCTTGGTGAAGCGGTCGACGAAGATGGTGTCCACCTCGCCGCCCTCGATCCAGTCGCGGGGTAGGATCCAGCTCTCTAGCTTGGAGATGGCGAAGTGCTTGGCCGAGGTGCGGAATCGGATCCGGGCAATGGTCAGTTTCAGCAGTGCCTGCTTGTCCGCATAAAAGGCGTTGGCCTGGGCGACGATGTCGTTGATGGCCGCCTCGGCCTCGGCCTGGGTGTTCCATTTTCCGGGCAGGTCGCCGCCCTCGTCCTTAACGACCGTGACGTTGAGGTCCACTTGGAACGGCGTCACCCGGACCGAACGAATCGAGTTGCCGAAGCCGAACTGGCCGCCCTCGTCCTTCTTTCCGAGATCGGTGACGGTCTTCTTGCCTCGGAGGTACAGAACCCCTCCATGCCAGCCGTCGTTCTTGAACAAAAGCACGTCGTCGGAATCGCTGGTCATTTGGATCGATCCCGGTTTATCGCCGTTGTTGCCCTTGAGATCGGCGATGTTGCCCGAAACGACCCGGTTCGTGCCCTTGCAGTTCTTGTCTTCGAAAATGGTAATGGTCATTGCGCGCTCCCCAGTGTGAAGTAACGGCGGGCGCCGCCATCCGCTTCTCGCGACGGTCGACACACGCCAGCTTGTCGCTCGACTGCGATCGATAGTCACTTTCACGCGGGAAATCTGTGAAGCGCTTCACAGAGCGGGCAATTCAGGCTCCGGCGAGATTTTGCCCTCGGTTAACGCCGTCGTGGCGCGGCTTCCCTGGCCGGCGGTCGCGACAGCGATTATAACCATTGTTCTGGCATTCAACCCGAATTAGGAAGGCGCGCCCATCGCCATGATCGACCTTTACACCGCCGCCACGCCCAACGGCTTCAAGGCCTCCATCGCGCTGGAAGAGCTTGCCCTGCCCTACCAGGTCCACGCCATCGGCCTCGCCGAAAAGGAACAGAAACAGCCCTGGTATCTGGCAATCAATCCCAACGGACGCATCCCGGCCATCCGCGACCGCGACGAGGACGGCTTCGCCGTGTTCGAGTCCGGCGCCATCCTGATCTATCTGGCCGAAAAGACCGGCAAGCTCATGCCCGCCGACATCAAGGGCCGGTCGCTGGTCCTGCAATGGCTGATGTTTCAGATGGGCGGCGTCGGCCCGATGATGGGCCAGGCCAACGTGTTCTATCGCTACTTTCCGGAAAAAATCCAACCGGCCATCGACCGTTACCAGCACGAGTCCAAGCGGCTGCTCACCGTCCTCGACACCCGCCTGAGGACTAACGAATACCTGGCGGGCGACTATTCCATCGCCGACATCGCCAACTGGGCCTGGGCCCGCACCTACCGCTGGTCCGGCGTCGACATCGACGACCTGCCGCACCTCCAACGCTGGATCGATCAGCTCGCCGAACGCCCGGCCTGCCAGGCCGGCATCAAGGTGCCCTACGACGTGGCCGACTTCGCCAAGGGCGAGGGCAAGGGCGCCGAGGAATTCGCCCGCACCGTCCGCGCCTTCGTCGAGCGTTAGAATTCTTGTGTCGGACCCGCGCAATAATTTTGCGCGGATGCGGCTTAGGTTGTTTGAATCGAATAGTGAGGTGTTGGGATGAAAGGTATTGTTTCACGCCGATAATGGCGGCAAACTATTCGAAGGCCGGTCGCCGCGCGGGAGCCCTGTTTGATCCGATGCGGCGAGGCCGTTGCGAATAACTTCATCGGCGGGGGGGCGCTATTCTTTCCAATACCGACTGGATCATTATCGGTCTTTATTTTGTTTTGGTGTTCGGCATTGCCTACTGGGCGACGCAGATCGACCTCTCGGCGCGGGATTCGAGCGCCAATTATTTTCTCGCGGGGCGTAACGTCGGCTGGTTCGTCATTGGCGCCTCGTTGTTCGCCTCCAACATCGGTTCCGAGCACTTGGTGGGTCTGGCCGGCGCCGGCGCGTCGAGCGGCGTGGCCGTCGGTCAGTTCGAGATCCTGGCCTCGTTGATCCTGCTGCTTTTGGGTTGGGTGTTCGTTCCGTTTTACCTCCGCAGCGGCGTCTTCACGATGCCGGAATTCCTGGAGCGCCGGTATTCGTCCGGCGCGCGCTGGTACCTCGCCGTGATTTCGATCATCGGTTACGTGCTCACCAAGATCTCGGTCACCATCGCCGCGGGAGGCATCGTCTTCGAGTCTCTCATGGGGCTCGATTTCTGGACGGGCGCCTTCGTGGTCGTTGTCGCTACCGGGATTTATACGATCTTCGGCGGGCTGCGCGCGGTGCTCTACACCGACATGCTGCAGGCGCTCGTCCTGATCGCCGGCGCCGTGCTGGTGACCGTGATCGGCCTCGCGGAGCTGGGCGGCTGGGGGGTGTTGTACGAGACGGCGGGCGGCGCCTTCTTCACCGTCTGGAAGCCGATGTCGGATCCCAATTTCCCGTGGACGGGCATCCTGTTGGGCGCGCCCATCCTCGGCGTTTGGTACTGGTGCACCGATCAGTTCATCGTGCAGCGCGTGCTGTCGGCCGCCAACGTGGATCAGGCGCGGCGCGGCACCCTCTTCGGCGGATACCTAAAGATCCTGCCGATCTTCATTTTTGTGATCCCGGGCGTGGTCGCTCACGCTCTCGCCGAGACCGGCCGGTTGGACCTGGGACACCCCGACGAAGCCTTGCCGACGCTGATCGGCACGTTGCTGCCGGCGGGTGTGCGCGGCATCGTCGTCGCCGGACTGCTGGCCGCGCTCATGAGCTCGCTGTCGTCGGTGTTCAATTCCTGCTCCACGCTCATCACCTGGGATATTTACAAGAAGCTGCATCCCAAGGCATCGGACCGCCGCTTGGTTCTGGTGGGCCAGTTCGCCACCGCCGTTCTGGTGGGGCTCGGGCTTCTGTGGATTCCAATGATGCAGTTCATCTCGGGCCAGCTCTATCAGTACATGCAAAGCGTCCAGGCCTACATCGCGCCCCCCATCGCCGCCGTTTTCCTGTTGGGGGTGTTTTCCAAGCGAATGAACGCGCGCGGCGCGATCGCGTCCCTTGTCACCGGTTTCGTGCTTGGCATGGGCCGGCTCGTCGCCGAGATATTCAAGGACAGCCTCGGCGGTTGGTTGTACGCCTACGCCGACATCAACTTCCTCCACTTCGCGATCCTGCTGTTCGTCATCTGCGTCGCCGTGCTGGTGGTGGTGAGCATCACCACGCCGAGACCGCCGGACGACCAACTCGCCGGCTCACCTACGCGACGATCGGCGCGGACGTCGACACGGACCAGGAGGCGCGGGGCCCGGGCTGGAGGAGAACCGATCTCTATCTGTCGCTCGGCCTTGTGGGATGTGTTGTCGCCGTATGGCTGTTTTTCACCGGATAACTCGATGAACAGGGCATTGCGCCTGATGTCGGGAGCATTGGCGCTAGCATTGAATGCGGGACTGATGTTGCATGGCGCCCGCGCTGACGAAACCAACGTGGCGATCCAGGAAGATGCCTCCGCCTGGCCGAAGGTTCGGAGCGCCATCGCCGCCGACCCGGATGTTGAGGCCCGGGTCGATCGGCTGCTCGACCGGACGACGCTGGAAGAAAAGGTCGGTCAGATCATTCAGGCCGAACTCGCCTCGGTCACGCCGGAAGACGTGAAGGCCTTTCATCTGGGCAGCGTGTTGAACGGCGGCGGCAGCTATCCCCGTGGCGACAAACATGCCGGCGCGGCCGACTGGGTCGCCGCCGCCGATGCCTTTTACGACGCCTCCATGGACATGTCCGATGGCGGAGTGGCCATTCCGGTCATTTGGGGCACGGACGCCGTGCATGGACATAACAACGTGATGGGCGCCACGCTGTTCCCCCATAACGCCGGTCTGGGCGCGACCCGCGATCCGGATCTTGTGCGCCGCATTGGCCAGGCGACGGCGCGCGAGGTCGCGGTGACGGGGCTCGATTGGACATTCGCGCCGACGGTGGCGGTCTCGCGCGACCAGCGCTGGGGCCGCGCGTATGAAAGCTATTCGGAGGACCCCGCCCTCGTTGCCGCCCTCGCGCGCGAAGCGGTCGCCGGTTTGCAGGGCGATGACGCCTCGGGCGAGCCGTTCGCACCCGCCGGCGTGGTCGCCACCGCCAAGCATTTCATCGGCGACGGCGGAACCGAGTTTGGACGGGACCGGGGGAACACGGTGATCGACGAGGCCGGCCTTCGCGCCCTTCACGCTCCGGGATATGAGGCGGCGCTCAACGCCGGGGTTCAAACCGTCATGGCGTCGTACAGCAGCTGGAACAACCGGCGAATGCATGGAAACCGTTATCTGCTGCACGACGTTTTAAAACAGCGGATGGGCTTCGACGGTTTCGTCATCGGCGACTGGAACGGTCACGCCCTGATCCCGGGATGTTCGAACGCGAGTTGCCCGGCCGCCATCAATGCCGGCGTGGACATGATCATGGTTCCCACGGACTGGAAGGCGTTTTACGTCAATACGCTCAAGCAGGTCCGGGCGGGCGAGATCGCGGAGGATCGCCTCGATGACGCCGTCCGGCGCATCCTGCGGGTCAAGGTCCGGGCGGGCCTGTTCGACACGGGCCGCCCCTCGTCGCGGCCGCTGGCCGGCAAGACCGAGTGGATCGGCCATCCGGATCACCGCGCGCTGGCGCGCCAAGCGGTTCGCGAATTGCTGGTGCTATTGAAGAACCACGGCGGCTTGTTGCCGCTCGACCCGTCGCGGGCGATCCTGGTCGCCGGCGACGGCGCCGACAATGTCGCCAAGCAGTCGGGCGGATGGACGCTCTCGTGGCAAGGTACGGGCAATGAAAACAAGGACTTCCCCGGCGCCACTTCCATCTATGCCGGGATCGAGGCGGCTGTGCGGGAAGCCGGCGGCCAGGCGATCCTGAGCCCGAGCGGCCAGTTCGAAACCCTCCCCGACGCCGCCATCGTGGTGTTTGGCGAGGATCCTTACGCGGAAATGCCGGGCGATCTCGCGACCATCGGCTACCATCCCGACGGCCACCGGGACCTTGCCCTCATGAAGCGCCTTAGGGCGAAGGGAATTCCGGTTGTGGCCGTGTTTCTGACGGGACGGCCACGAGCCGTAAACCCGGAGATCAACGGTTCCGACGCCTTTGTCGTGGCGTGGCTACCGGGCAGCGAGGGCGGCGGAGTTGCCGACGTGCTGTTTCGGACACCGGACGGCTCGATCGCTCACGATTTCAGAGGAAAGCTTCCTTTTTCCTGGCCGAAACGAGCGGACCCGGTTCCCCTGAGCGGCGACAAGACAGTCCGCGATCCACAGTTCCCCTATGGCTTCGGTCTCACCTACTCCGATCGGAACGAGCTCGGCGCACTCCCCGAGGCTGGCGAACCGAATGGCCGGAACGAATCCAGGGTCATGGGCCTGTTCAGCGGCGGCCGGCCGGTTTCGCCACGGGAGCTGTACGCGGGCGACGGGGGCGACTGGGACGTGACCGTTTTCAGCGACGGTGTCGAACCGAAAGGCGGGCAGCCGCTCAGGGTGCTCCCGGTGGATCATGTGCTCCGGCATGACGCGTTGCAGGGGACTTGGCCGGGGGGCAGGAGCGGTCACATCTACATCCAAGGACTTCTTCCGGTCGATTTGTCGGAGTTTGCCGCCGCTGCCGGCGTGCTTTCGTTAAACATTCGGGTCGATGAATATCCCGATTCCGAGGTCTTTTTGGAAATGAACTGCGGAACCGGGTGCAACGGCGCCGTTCCCATCACCGGGGCGCTGCGGTCGTTGACGGCCGGAGAATGGACAAACGTCAAGGTCGACCTGCGATGCTTCGCACGGGTCGGCGTAAAGCTGGATGAGGTGTACACGCCGTTTCGACTTTACACTCATGGGCGGGCAATGCTCAGCCTGTCGGACATTCGCTTCGAACGGACCGGCGCCGAAAGCGCAACCATATCCTGTTCGTCCTAAAGGTCGTCTTTCGCACAAACACCCCCTCAATACGCCCGTTTGTTTGTGGGAAATCCGGGCGAAGCCTGATGCCGATCCGGCTAAAAAAAATTCACACAGTATAAAAAATAAATCTACCCCATATGGGGTGATTTGTGTAGGATTCATCTACCCCACACGGGGTGCTTGTGATGGGCGGAAAGAACGACTATAAAAATGACACAATCTTCAGAAGGCCGAGATTCCACGGCTAGCCATCGACAGGAAGGACACCCCGTTACGGATGCTAAAGATCGTTGAACGGGCCCGCTTGCGCCTTCTGTATCCGCTGCTCGTCGTTGTGATGACGGCCGGCCTTCCCGTTTCCGGTCAAGCCAGCATGGAGCACGCCGATGGCGATTCGGCGGAGAGGGCGTACGCGGGATTCGTCGGCATTGACGGCAAGCAATTCGTTACGCCCGACGGCGCGGCCTTGCATCTCAAAGGGATCAATCTCGGCAACTGGCTGGTGCCGGAAGGCTACATGTTCAAGTTCGAGCGCGCCAGTTCGCCGAGACTGATCTATACCGCGATCGAACAGTTGATCGGCGAACGGGATGCGCGGGCCTTCTGGAGCACGTTTCGAGACACCTACATCTCCCGCGACGATATCCGCTACATCAAGAGCCTCGGCTTCAACTCCATTCGCGTTCCGCTGCACTACCGCCTGTTCGTCTCGGACCGCGATTCGCATACCCTGGACGGACCCGGTTTCGCCCTGCTGGACCGGCTCATCGCCTGGTGCAGGGACGAGGGTCTTTACGCCATCCTTGAGATGCACGCCGCCCCCGGGGGTCAGACCGGTACGGATCATGACGATAGTTGGGGCCACCCGTTTCTTTACGACAGCGAGCCCAATCAGGCGCTTCTGATTCGCATCTGGCAAACCCTGGCGGAGCGTTACGGCGACGAACCGGCCGTGCTCGGCTACGATCTGCTCAACGAGCCCATCGCGCCCTTTGTGGACACCGCCCATTTCAATCCCAAGCTCGAACCCCTGTACAAGCGAATTGTCGCCGCCATTCGGGAGGTCGACGCCAACCACATCATCTTTTTGACCGGCGCGCAGTGGGGCACCAATTTCGACGTGCTGGGCGCGCCATTCGACGGCAAGCTGGCCTACACGTTCCACACCTACTGGACCGACCCCGTACAAGGCGCCATTCAACACTACGTGGACTTCTCCGAGACTCACAACGTCCCGCTGTGGCTGGGCGAGTTGGGAGAGAATACCGACGAGTGGATTGCCGCCATGCGCCGCCTGCTCGAGGACAACGGCATCGGCTGGGCATTCTGGCCTTACAAGAAAATCGAGTCGCGCGCGGGTGTCGTCACCGTTCGCAAGACCGAGGCCTGGGACGCCATCGTCGCCTTCGCCAACAGCCCGCGCGCCTCGCTCGCGGAGATTCGGGACCAGCGCCCGCCCCGGGACGTGATCGACACCGCGTTGGGCGACCTCCTCGTCAACATCCGGTTCGAGAATTGTGCGCCCAACATGGGCTACATCCAGGCCCTCGGCCTCGTGGCTCCGGAGACCAACCCCGACGTCGCCGAAGCGCGGTGATTTTCCCCGCTCGTTCAAGCGAACTCTCGCAGCTTAAGGAACTCCCATACAAGCCTTTTCCGCGCCGGCCGCCGGCCCGGCGCCCGGTCTTCGTATCAAACGCCCGCAGCGCCCCTCGACGCGCTGATGAAAACGATAATCACGATCCAGATGAATGCCGTAACGAAATTTCTGAACAGGTTGTTGCCTGCGCTGAAGCAGCGCGAATTGGTTGCCACATCCCATCCAAGGGTCCCCCCACCCGCCGCTTTTCTCCAGCAATAGATCATCAACCCAAAATTGACGAGCGGAATGCCCAAGCCGTATCCTTGCACATACAGACCAAGATTGCGGTGGAGATAGGCCGCAAAGGTGAGCTTCTGGCCATCCGTCGTCAGCACCTTGACACCCGCGATCAGCTTTCCGAGGGTATTTCCAAAGAGCGCATAGACTCCGGCGTCCACGACCATTGCCAACGGCAACGTTATGAGCGCGAAGATGACGCTGCCGGACCCGCTCGCGATTGAGCTTCCTGGCTCGAACAGGCTGGGGGCGACGATGCCCAACATCACACCCAGCAGGCCGGCGGACACCAGCATATCCACGCTTCGCGCCCAGAACCGGGCCCACGGGCGCGCCACGTCGCGAACAACCGTATGCACCATGGAGCCATCGTATCCGGGGCCAACCGATGACGGGATCGATTGCGCGGCGCCGGAATATGCCGGAACCGATTGAGCCGGGACGGCTCGCGCCGGCGCCGCCGCCCCAAACAACTTGGGGACGGGAGGCGGCGGGAAGGACGGAGACGCCGTGACGCCGATGCCGGGGACTTGCGCCGCCACCGTCCATTTCGGCAGGTCCGCATGCCACAGAAGCGTGCTCGGCTGGATGTCGCCGCGCTCGGCCATGGCGTGAATGGCCTCTTCCGAAAACGGTCCAACCTGCTCTTTGTCCTTCCACACGAACCAATCCATTGAGGCCTCCTGTCATGACGCCGATCGCTGACATCGCATCGCGACGGCCATGGTACGGGGCGCCCCGTTAACGATCGCCTAACTCGCCATCGATCATGTGATTTTCTATCAGTTCGCGATGGGAGGGATACCACATGTCGGTGGCGGCGGTTGACAGCGCGCGTTCGATGAACCCCTCGGACGCGCCCTTGGCCCGCAATTCCTTGCCCCAGGCATTTTCCGCCATACGCAAATAGACCGGGTCCGCCCCCCGGCCCGACATGGCGTGAAACCCCAGTTTCGCGTCCACGTGAAGGGTGCGCGGGCGGCCCGCGATGAACGGCGCGACACACGCGCTGGAGCATTCCGTCGACGTGTACGTGGCGAGCCCTTTTTCCTTGATCAATTCGCGAAGGTAGCGGCCTTCCACGATCCACCCGCCGGGACTGTTCAAGTGGATGGTCCGCGCATCCGGCATGTCTCTCAGCACTTCCGCGACTTCGCTCGTCACACCGGCGCCGAGCGATCCACTGACCTCCGCGCCCGTCCCGTCTTCCAGCCGGGACACCTGGAACTTCCCGAGCGGATCGAGGCCGACGGCGATCAGCAAATTATCCTCGAAATGAATCACCAAAGGGACGGACGCGGCCAGGGACGCCATGACCGTCAATCCAACCACCAGACGAAGCGACTTGGCCGCGATCCGCCGCCGGCCCCTGGCTCCGCATTCGCTAATGCGCCAGACGCGCGGCAGCAGAAACACGGCGATGCCGGTCAGGATCAGCGTCCCGAATACCTGCAACCGGGTTTCCACCAGCATGTTCCCGAACTGCGGGACATCGAGCAGCAGCACGGCGATCAGCGCCCATACCGCGATCACCCATGCTACGCCTCCCCACAGGCAGGCCCCTACGCCCGGAGGATCCGCCCGCGCCACCCGCGGCGGAACGAATACCGGAATCCCGTGTGGGGATGTCCGCGAGGACCGTGGCCGGGGTTCCGTGGAAGCGTCTTCCGGCCCCGTGTCCTGGGTTTCATCCCGCACTCGCGGCGGTCGAAACAGGCCCGGAATGGCGGCCGCGCGCACCCAGTATTCCGTCTGGCGCGACCACACCAGGTCGTCCGAGCGCAGCACCGCGGCCCGCGCCAGCTCCACCAGCACCCCGAATTGAAACGGCCCCGCCCAGGCGCCGTCGCGCGCCGTGAACCACTGCTCCTGATTACCGGAGTTTCCCCGCCCCCGATCAGCCGTTATGTCATCGCCGGTCATGCCAAAACATCGCGCTTGGGTTGCTTCGCTGGATACAACTTATAGTACACGTTATTTCAAGATGGCTCAATTTTTTCGTGTCGCGGAACCGTCCGGCCGATAGCGCGATTCGGCCAAAACGATCTCCTGTCAACGCCCACGACGGGCATTTTCGCCACAAGATCATGATGTGGACACAACATCGTGTGATCATTCTCGCCGAAAGACCGAAATGTTGTTGCACCGGCGCGCCCCCCACGATATAGTGGCGTTTAGTGGGAGCGCTACGCTATTTTGTGTTTGCAGGGACACAACCGGCTGGCGCGGAAAACCAAAAAATTGGGGCCGATCGGTCAAAACCGCGCGTGGGAAGGCGTTTGATCCATGGCCCTTGGTCACCGCGAGACGTAACGAAAGGCGAGACAAAAAAGTCATGCGCATAGCCAGGCTGTTTACCGAAGCGGAGAAGTCTCCGTACGAATCCATCGAGTTCCGGACCACCACCAGCGAAATCCGCAATCCGGACGGCTCCGTGGTGTTTCATCAGGACGCCATCGAGGTCCCGTCGGAGTGGTCGCAGGTGGCGTGCGACGTGCTCGCCCAGAAGTATTTCCGCAAGGCCGGCGTTCCGGCCCGTCTTAAACCGGTTAAGGAAAGCGGCGTTCCCGAAACCCTCTGGCGCCGCACGGCCGACACCAAGGCCCGGAAAGGCGTCCCCGAGGATGAAAGCCGTGGCGGCGAGACGAGCGCCAAGCAGGTGTTCGACCGGCTCGCCGGCACCTGGGCCTATTGGGGCTGGAAGGGCGGCTACTTCGACACCGAAACCGACGCCCGCGCCTTTCTCGACGAGCTGCGTTACATGCTCGCCAAGCAGATGTGCGCGCCGAACTCGCCGCAGTGGTTCAACACCGGTCTGCACTGGGCCTACGGCATCGACGGTCCGGCCCAGGGTCACTACTACGCCGACCCTCAAACCGGCGAGGTCCGGCAGTCGGACTCCGCGTACGAACACCCGCAACCGCACGCCTGTTTCATCCAGGGCATTTCCGACGACCTGGTCAACGAGGGCGGCATCATGGACCTGTGGGTGCGCGAGGCCCGCCTGTTCAAGTACGGTTCGGGCACCGGCACCAACTTCTCGCGCTTGCGCGCCGCCGACGAACCGCTCTCCGGCGGCGGCAAGTCGTCCGGGCTGATGAGCTTCCTCAAGATCGGCGACCGGGCGGCCGGCGCCATCAAGTCCGGCGGAACCACCCGACGCGCCGCCAAGATGGTGGTGGTGGACATCGACCATCCGGATATCGAGGCCTTCATCAACTGGAAAACGGTGGAAGAACAGAAGGTCGCGGCCCTGGTGGCCGGCTCCCGGCTCGCCAACAAACATCTGAACTTGGTGATGACCGCCTGCCACGAGGGCGGCAACGGCGATTTCGAGGCGCGGTTCGACCCCAAGCGCAATGCCGAGCTGAAGACGGCGGTGATCGAGGCCCGCCGGGCAATGGTTCCCGAGGCCTGTATCCAGCGGATCATCGAGTTCGCGCGCCAGGGCTACACCGAGGTCTCGTTCCCCGTTCTGGACACCGACTGGGACTCCGAAGCGTATCTGACGGTTTCCGGGCAGAACGCCAACAACAGCGTTCGCATTAACAACGCCTTCCTCGAGAAGGTCCTGCGGGACGGGGACTGGGAACTGGTTCGCCGCACCGACAACGGCGTGGCGAAGCGCGTCCGGGCGAGCGAGCTTTGGGACCAGATCGGCCATGCCGCCTGGAGTTGCGCCGACCCCGGCCTGCAGTACGACACCACCATCAACGAATGGCACACGTGCCCCGAGAGCGGCCGGATCAACGCTTCCAATCCGTGCTCCGAGTACATGTTCCTCGACGACACGGCGTGCAATCTGGCGTCGCTCAATCTCATGACCTTCCAGCGCGCCGACGGCGCCTTCGACGTCGCCGCCTTCGAGCACGCCGTCCGCCTGTGGACGGTGGTTTTGGAAATCTCGGTGATGATGGCTCAATTCCCGGCCCGCCGTATCGCCGAGCTGTCCTACGAGTTCCGCACGCTTGGCCTCGGTTTCGCCAACATCGGCGGCTATCTGATGGCCATCGGCGTCCCCTACGATTCCGGTGAGGCGAGAAACACCTGCGGCGCCATCAGCGCGCTTATGGCGGGCGTGGCCTACGCCACATCGTCCGAGATGGCCGCCGAACTGGGGCCCTTCCCCGGCTTCGACAAGAACCGCGACGCCATGCTGCGGGTCATCCGCAATCACCGCCGCGCCGCCCATGGCGAGCCCAAGGGGTACGAGAAATTGTCGGTGGCGCCGGTGGCGTTGAACGCCTCCGGCGTGACCGACCCGGCGTTGGCCTCCGCCGCCGCCGCCGCCTGGGACCGGGCGCTGGCGCTTGGCGAGGCGCATGGCTACCGCAATGCCCAAACCACGGTGATCGCGCCCACCGGCACCATCGGTCTGGTCATGGATTGCGACACCACCGGCATCGAGCCCGACTACGCCCTGGTGAAGTTCAAGAAACTCGCCGGCGGCGGCTATTTCAAGATCATCAATCGCGCGGTCCCGCGGGCGCTCCGGCGTCTGGGCTACGGCGAGGCCGAGATCGAACGGATCGTGCGCTACGCCGTCGGTCACGGCAGCCTCCGCGACGCGCCGGGAATCAACCTCGAGACCCTGCGGTCGCGGGGCTTTACCGATGCCGCCATCGCGGCCGTCGAGAACGCCCTCACCGACGCCTTCGACATTCGTTTCGCGTTCAACAAATGGACCCTCGGCGAGGCGTTCTGCACCGAGAAACTGGGGATAGCCGAACAATCCCTGAACGACGTGTCGTTCTGCTTGTTGTCGGCGCTCGGTTTCCGGAAAGACGAAATTGACGACGCCAACATCCACGTTTGCGGGGCGATGACACTGGAAGGCGCGCCGCTTCTGAAACCCGAACATCTTCCGGTGTTCGACTGCGCCAGCGCCTGCGGGCGCACCGGTACCCGGTCGCTCTCCGTGGAGAGCCACATCCGGATGATGGCGGCGGCTCAGCCGTTCATCAGCGGCGCCATCTCCAAGACCATCAACATGGCCCACTCGGCGACCATCGAGGACTGCAAACAGGCCTATATGCTGTCGTGGCGCCTGGGGCTGAAGGCGACCGCGCTGTACCGCGACGGCTCCAAGCTGTCGCAGCCCTTGTCGGCGTCGCTGCTGGACGCGGAGGACGCCGCCCAGCTGGCCGAGGATTTGGCGGACCGGCCCGCCGCCGCCCGCGCCGAGATCGTCACCGAGCGGATCGTCGAGCGGCTGGTGTCCGTTCCCGCCATCGAACGCCGCACCCTGCCGAGCCGGCGCAAGGGCTATACCCAGAAGGCCATGGTGGGCGGGCACAAGGTCTACCTCCGGACGGGTGAATACGAGGACGGCCAACTGGGCGAGATTTTCCTCGACATGCATAAGGAAGGCGCGGCGTTCCGCAGCCTGATGAACAACTTCGCCATCGCCATCTCCATCGGCCTCCAGTACGGCGTGCCGCTGGAGGAGTTCACCGAGGCCTTTACGTTCACCCGGTTCGAGCCCGCCGGCTTGG
Source organism: uncultured Alphaproteobacteria bacterium (assembly GCA_963771545.1). Taxonomy (GTDB): domain Bacteria; phylum Pseudomonadota; class Alphaproteobacteria; order Rhodospirillales; family Defluviicoccaceae; genus CAKZLS01. The sequence continues at coordinate 553,057 of CAVYTX010000002.1, read as the reverse complement.
TGGAGGGCAACGAAACCATCAAAATGGCGACGTCCATTCTCGACTATATCTTCCGTGAGCTGGCGGTGTCCTATCTCGGCCGCAACGACCTGGCCCATGTGGAGCCGGCCGACCTTCTTCCCGACACCACCGGCAAGGGCGACGGGCAAGGCAAGCTGGAACACGACGACGATCCGCTACCGGTGGTCAGGCGGCTGACCAGCAACGGCTACGTCCGCAACCGGTTCACCGTCCTCAAGGGCGGCCGCAACGGCGGTAAACGCAAGAAGGCAACCGCGGAGAGCCAACAGGCCGCCTCCGCTCACGCCCACCACGGCGAAGCCGCGCTTGGAGCCGATATCGACGCCCAGGCCCGCGCGCGCGAAACCACGCTTGAAGCCTACATACTGGCCGCCGCCGAGCCCGGTCACGCCGCGCAACTGGAAACCGGTCTGATTCAAGCCACCAGCTTTCGCCTGGATCACTCCCAGGAAGCGCGGATGAAAGGGTACGAAGGCGATGCTTGCGACGAGTGCGGCCATTTCACCCTGGTTCGCAACGGCACGTGTCTGAAGTGTATGACGTGCGGCGGCACCACGGGTTGTTCATAGCGATGACGAATCCCGCACCCCTCCTCCCTGGGGAACTTGGGGCGTGCTTCCGGGCCTTGAAACCCGGGGCACGCCTCCCTTGTCGCGGGAAACGTTCCACGCACTGGCGGAGTAAGCGGGTTTGACGGCGGAATGGCGGCACGTCGCGGCGCGTTTCCACGCTTTCGTTTCCGAACTCGAACCCACGCCGGGCGAGCGATACGCCGCTTGGAAGGCGGCCACGGACGTCGGAGCGTTGCTCGGACGGCGCTTCCATCGTCCCGCGTTCGACCCCAATCCCGCCGCCGGCGAACTCATCGCCATCGGCAGCCATGGCAAAGGGACGGCCCTGCGCGGATCGCGGACGGCCGACGCCATGTTCGTGGTGCCCGACCGCTTTCAGTCCCACATGTTTCCGGGTTATGACGACTCGAAACCTTCCGGCAAGGCGCAACCGGGCCTTCCTCCGCTGGTCCGCGACATGATCGCCCTTCTCCACAATCGCTATGGAGCGGTCAAGATCTCACCCGACAGCGCCTTGGCGGTAATGACCGACGTCGCCGTCGATGGCGAAAAGATCACCATTCGGATCCTTCCCTGTTTCGCCCACGGCAGGGGCTATTTCGTCGCCACCCGCGCCCATGCCCGCCACCAGGACTACTGGAGCAACTTCGATCCCCTCGCCGAGGCCCGCAATCTCGACCGCATCGATACCGTCTCGGCCGGCAAGGCGCGCCACCTGATCCGCATGCTCAAGGCGTGGCGGCGCACGTCCGGCGCCCCGATCGCGTCGCTGGCCCTGGAGCGGCTGGCCTGCGAGTTCCTCCGCGTGTGGATCTATCAACGCCGCAGCACGCTGTTTTACGACTGGATGGTGCGCGATTTCTTTTTCTGGCTCACCGCCCAGACCGGCCGCACCCTATATGTTCCGGGAAGCCACGAGGGGCTGGCGCTCGGCGATGCTTGGCTGGCCGGCGCCGAGGCCGCCCACGCCGCCGCGTCCACCGCGTCGGATCTGGAGCGCGACAATCGCAACGAGCAGGCGCTCGTCCGCTGGCGGGAGATCTTCGGCCTCGCCTTCGGCGGCAACAGCCTGCCCCCGCCCCCGCCCGCCGCCAGCTGCCGCCTCATCCCCTGGCAAGCGCTCCCGCTGACGGGTTAGGGTGCAATAGGATCATCTCTGGCCACCCTCAAAGAACCTCGACAATCGCCGCGTGACCAGGAGCGGCGGCGAGGCGTCGGTCGCGCGTGACCAATGGCGCATCCAAGGCCTCCGCCAAAGCGATATACGCCGCGTCGTACGCCGTCATGTTTTGGCGCAATGACCATATGCGCGGCAGAAGAGCAACATGACCATAACGAGCGATGGGTAAATCAACGAGATCGTCCATGCCCTCTTGTCCTCGCGATGCGTTCACGTCTCCACTCGCGCAGTAGCGTCTCAACGCTTGCGCGACTTCAAGATCGAGTACCTGCGGGGCGCACAAGGACGTACCAGTGTCAAGCAGCCTGCGTTCGATGTCGGGAGCGGCCGCCGTGCGTAGCAGAACCTCGACCAAGGCCGAGGCATCAACCACGATCATCGGTTGTCACGTTCGCTACGGATGATTTCGGCGGGTGGAACACTCGGCGTCACGGGCGCTCGGGAACGAAGTCGCTCGCGAATTTCCGCGGTCGTCGGTCGTTCGGCGGACCGCCGGATCTCAGCCAACAGGCACTCCGACAGCGACATTCCGGCCAAGGCGGCCCGCGCCTTCAGTTTACGGTGCAACACGTCCGGCACATTTCGGATTTGGATCATTTTAGACATGTGATTAGTATAGTTGCATGTGTAGCACATGTCCACAAAAGAACCGCTGGATCGAGTCGTCCAAAGTCGGATGAAGGTTCCAGTTGGCGCGGCGACGCCGCCGCGCGGGGTCTTCGGCGGAATGGCGGGACAACATTTGCCGATCGACACGCTTCATGACAACCGGTTCCGTCAAGGCGACAGCATGGGCATCAGCGCCGTCGCGAAGCTGAGGACAAGAAAGAAGCCGAACATGTCCGTAACGGTGGTCAGGATCGGGCCGGACGCGACCGCCGGATCGATGCCGAACCGCTTGAGCATCAGCGGCACGGTGCCGCCGATGGACACGGCGACCAGCGTATTGGTCGCCAACGCGCCGCCGACCACGAGCCCAAGGAACGGGTTGCCCTTCCAGGCCCAGGCGACACATCCGAGGAGAAGTCCCAGCGCCAGTCCGTTCAGCACTCCGACCCCCGCTTCCTTGAACCAAACCCGGATGACGTCCACCGGCCTGGCGATCCCGAGCGTGAGTTCGCGCAGACTGACGGCGACCGCCTGGTTGCCGGAGCAGCCGCTCATATCGGAGACGATGGGCAGAAACACCGCCAGCGCGATCACGGCGGTCAGGGTGTCCTCGTAGAACGCGATCACGCTGGCGGCGATGACGTTGAGGACGATGTTGATGCTCAACCACGACAACCGCCGGCGCGCCCGGACGATGACCGGCATGGACCGCAGCTCATCGCCGACGATACCTTGAATCTTCAACTGATCGGCGTCCGCGCGCTCTCGAGCCGCCTCCGTGACCGCCGCGCGCGAGACGACGCCAAGCAATCGGTTGTCCTCGTCCACGACCGGGACGCCAAGAAAATCATGCTCGGCGAAAAAATCCTCGAGCTGCTCGAGCGGCATGCCGGGCAGGATCGACACCGGTGCCGTCATGATCGCCGTGAGGGGTCTATCCCGCCGCGACAGCAGAAGGTTCCTCAATGAAACGACGCCTAGGAGTTCCCGGCACGGCGATATGACGTAGGGATGCTGTCCGCGGTAAATCTCCAAGTCTTCGTCCACCGAGGTAAAATGGTCGAGAACATCGCGCACGCGCGCCGTGTCCTCGAAGACGAACACCTCGGTCATCATTAAGCCGCCCGCGGTTTTCGGGTCGTATTCGACCAGGCGGCGCACCTCCTCGGCCGCCGCGGGCGTCATCTCCGCCAGAATTGCTTCCGCCCCGTCCGGCTGGATATCGCCGATCAGATCGGCCTGATCGTCGCTATCCAGTTCCTCCAGGATCGACGCGGCCTCGGCGGCCGGCATCCGTTCCACCAGATCGGCGGCGTGGCTGTCGGGAACCTCGACGATCAGTTCCGCCGCATCGGAAGGATCGAGAGCGGTGAGCAGACCTTGTTGGTCCTCGGGGCTGAGTTGCAGCAGCGCCCGCACGGCCTCGCCCGAAGACAGCTCTTCAAGAAACGCCTCGAGGGATTGGCGATCTCCCGCGCGGGTGAAATCCCGGAGTTTGTCCCAGGGACGATCCTCGGCGGCTGGTTCCATCCGGTAGACCCCTTTTTAGAGGGAGGGTCGACTCGACCCAGTCATTGGCGAAAGCAACGCCGGCGTCAATGAAACGAGGAGAAGCGGCAAATGCCGTGCGCTCATCACGCCACCGAATCGGACGCGCGTGGCCCCGCTGGGAGACGACACCCGTCGCTGATCGACTGAATTGCTACCGTTTTGCCGGACGCTCCGTTTTTGGCGGTGGTTGTTCCACGTCGAAACCGTCGGCGGCCGAGGTCCACGGTTCCGCGTGTTTGTCGCTCTCGAATTGCTTAATGGCCTCACCCTCCGCTTTCTCCTTGCCATTCACGCCGGTGACGTAAACCGTGTGTACCGGAACGTCCTTGTGTTGCCCGTGACTTCCGGTCATGTCCTTGTAGAACGTCACCTTGTACGGTTTTCTCCTCGGTTTTTCGGAGAGTGTGTCCATATAGGTCACGATCCCGACCACCTCGTCGCGGGCGTTCAGAACAGGCAGGCGCATCAGTTCCTGCTCCCGCATCAAGGCGACGGCCTCCTCGAACGGCTGGTCCTCGTAACAGTACACCGTCGCCACCGACATGACATCCCGGGCGGTGAGATGCATCGGGTCCCGGCCTTCCGCGAGAGAACGAACGACGATATCCCGGTCCGTAAGAGTTCCAACGAGGTGGTCATTTTCGATGACCAGCAGGCACCCCACATCCTCCGCCCGCATCGCGTACGCCGCTTCCTTCAACGCGGCGTTCGGTTCTATGCGACCTACTCGGGACGTGAGCGCTTTTTTCACTTTCATCGCGGTTTCTCCATATCTGCGAATTCTCCGTGCTCATTCCTGTGGCTTCGAGTGCTCCGTACGGAAATTTGCCCTTCGCCCGCGGCAACGCGATCGAGAAGGGCGACCACATCATTGATCTCGGACTCGCGTTCGGTTGGCAAACGCCGGATCCGGAAAATAAATTCAATCAACTCGCAATAAAGATCGGGAAGGACCTGGCCCCGCACGTGGTCCCGTACCGAAGCCTGACGCTCGCCACCGAACCCGGAGCGGTCCGCGTGGGACATGCCTCTCGGCACGATCGAGGTTTCTTCATTCGTCATCCATTTTAATCAATTTACCGGGCGCGGGCAAACGTCCTTTTTTTAAACTGTCGCTAACACGAGATATGTCCGGCGTAGGTAACAAATGATCTGTCCGGTTTTAGAACGGCTCCAAAGGATGGGGAGCGGTGATGAAGCGGACGAAGCGGTTACAGGGACTACGTTTGATGAAATTCGAGGAGGTTTACGACAGGACGCGTTGCGGTGTTTTGAGCGTGGCGGAAGCGGCTGAGGTTCTGGGAATGTCCGAGCGAGCATTCCGGCGCTGGCGGGAACGTTTCGAGGCGGAGGGTGCGGACGGTCTTTACGACCGCCGCCTGGGTAAGGTGTCGGCGCGCCGCGCCGGTGTGGACGAGGTGGCGGAGGTGTTGGCGCTGTTCGACACGCGATACTTTGATTTCACGGCGAAGCACTTCCACGACAAGCTGATGTCGGAGCATGGTTTCACGCGCAGCTACAATTGGCTCCGGCTCACCTTGCAGGCCCATGGCCGGACAAGCCCGGCGCCGCGGCGCGGGGCGCACCGGCGCAAGCGGCCGCGGCGTCCGATGGTCGGCATGATGCTGCACCAGGACGGCTCGTCCCATGAGTGGGTCGCGGGCCAGGTCTGGGATCTGATCGTCACCATGGACGACGCCACGTCCGAGATCTACTCGGCGTTCTTCGTGGACGAGGAGGGAACGATGTCGAGTTTCCGCGGGCTCGCCGAGGTCATCGCCGAGCGCGGCTTGTTCTGCGCCCTTTATGCCGACCGGGCGTCGCACTACTGGCATACGCCGGAGGCCGGCGGCAAGGTCGACAAGGACAATCCGACGCAGGTCGGCCGGGCCCTCGCCCAGCTCGGCATCGAGTTGATCCCGGCCTATTCGCCAGAGGCGCGCGGCCGGTCCGAGCGCATGTTTGGAACCCTGCAAGGCCGCCTGCCGGGCGAGCTGCGGCTCGCCGGGATCACCACCATGGACGCGGCGAACACGTTCCTGCGCGACGTCTATCTCTCGCAGCACAACGCCCGCTTCGCGCGCTCGCCGGAGGACACGGGATCGGCGTTTGTCCCCTGTGCCGGCGTTCTCGAAGACATCCTGTGCGTCCATGAGGACCGGGTCGTCGGCAACGACAACACCGTTCGCTATCACAACCGGATCTTGCAGATCCCCGCCGACCGGCACCGTCAGCACTACGTCAAGACCAGGGTCCGGGTCCATGAATACCCCGACGGCACCCTTGCCGTGTTCCACGGCCCGAGACGCTTGGCCCGCTACTCAACCACGGGAGACCCCATCGACGATACCAACCAAAAAGCGGCGTGAAACGCTTCGACGTCGCCAGGCCCGTGGATTTGATGGATAACGCTCACGCGTTGCCCACAACCCCACAGGCCCCACAACCACAACAGAAGCGGTCAATTCATATGGTACCTATTGCGGACGATTCAGTTTGTTATCGACAACGTCCTTTTTTTAAACTTTCTTAAGCCGCGTTCAAAACCGGATGCACACCTTGCCCATGTGGTGGCCGCCTTCGAGGTGAGCGAAGGCGGCCGGCACGTCATCGAAACCAAACACCCGGTCCACCACCGGTCGCAGACGGTGCTGGCTCATGGCCCGGCACATGGCCTCGAAGCCGTCGCGCGAGCCCACGGTCACACCTTGAAGCCGGAGATTGCGCATGACCACCAGCGGCAGGGGCATCTCCGCCTTGGCGCCCGACAACACCCCGATCAGGCTTATCGCGCCACCGAGTCGAGCCGCGCGGATGGACCGCTCCAGCGTTTCGGCGCCACCCAGTTCGACCACGTGATCGCAGCCCTCCCCGCCGGTCAGCTCCTTGACCACCCGATCCCAGTCGGGCGTGGTCCGATAGTTGATCACTTCGTCGGCGCCAAGTTGGCGGCCGCGAGAGAGTTTGTCGTCGCGGGACGACGTGAGGATCACCCGGGCGCCCGCCATCTTGGCGAACTGCAGCGCGAACAGCGCCACGCCGCCGGTGCCATGGACCAGCACTGTGTCGCCGGGACCCACCCGCCCCTGGGTGATCAAGGCGCTCCACGCCGTCAGTCCGGCGCACGGCAGGCACGCCGCCTCCGCGTCGCTCAGGTGGTCGGGAACGCGGCTGACGCCGTGCTCGTTCACGCACATAAACCGGGCGAGCACGCCGTCGATCGGGCCGCCGAGCGAACCGGTGAACTTCTCGGGCGCCGGTGCGCCGCCGATCCAGCTCTGAAAATAGACCGGCGCCACCCGGTCGCCGACCGCCACGCGGCTGACGCCCCCGCCCACCGCCACCACCTCGCCCATCCCGTCGGAGACGGGAATCAGCGGCACCTTGACCTGCGGTCCGTAGCCGCCACGGATAATCAGCGTATCGCGATAGTTCAGCGATGCCGCCCGCATCGCCACCAACACCTGGTTGGGTCCGGGGGCGGGTTCCGGCCGCTTTCCCTTTTTCAGGTGTTCCGGCCCGAAGGCATCCTTGAGTTCCCAGACCTCCATGCGCTTCCCTCGGTTTAATGCTTCCGACTGGCAGAATAGGAACAACGCCACCCGGATACCAGAGCGCAAGTTTCTACAATTACAATCGAAAGGATCGTCACTCGTCGCATCTGCGTCAACCAACGCTTTCCAGCGAACATTGGCCCGTCTATGATCCGCCCGCGACCGCTTGGGTTCGGCGAGGCCGGACCTGGAAGCGGCGGGATCGGAAAGGGTCGTCATGAACGGTGCTACGGATGGGAATTGGGGGGTCACGGATCGCCGCCCCAAGGGTGCGCCTTGGTGGCGCGGAGTTGTGGTGTCGGTGGCCGGCGTCGCGACGGCGACCTGGCTCGCGACGGGGGCTCTGGCCGCCGACCTCAAGAAATCCGGTTCGGTCGACATCGAGCAGTACCAGGTGGCTTTCATCGGGAGCGGCAATCTCGGTGGTGGAACGTTGTCCTACCAAGGCAAGACCTACAAATTCACCATCGGCGGCCTCGGGGTCGGCGGATTTGGGGTGTCCAAGATCACGGCGACGGGAAACGTTTACAACATGAAGGATCTCGCGGACTTCGAGGGCGCCTACGGCCAGGCGCGCACCGGCTTCGCCGCCGCCGACATGGGCGGCGGCACCCTGTGGCTGGAAAACCAAAAGGGCGTCTACATGAAGCTCGCCACGAAACGCGAGGGACTGGCCCTGTCGCTGGGCGGCGACGCCGTCTACATCGATTTCGACTGAGGGGCCGTCCGTCCAAGGCGATCTGATAGGATAATCATCATGAAACAGTTACTCGCGTCGCGGATCATCGTCGCTGCCGTGGCCACGATAATGAGCGTCGGCCTCGCCGCGGCCGTTGACGCGGCCGAGGAAACCACCATAGAAGCCTTCGCCACCTGGCGGGGGGAAGGCACGCTGGTCCCCATGGGATCGAACCCGGCGGTCCTGGTGGCCACACTGGAGGGCGATGTCTACATCCAGACGGACCAGGGGCCGCTGCGCGCCGGCACCATCATCTGTCCCGCGACCGCCGACGTCTCGCTGGATGACGGAGCGCAAACGGCCCGGGGCCGGTGCGCCTGGACGGCCAACGACGGCGATCAGGTGTTCGCCGACTGGACCTGCGAAGGCCGCCACTTGATCGGCTGCAAGGGCGACTTCACGCTGACCGGCGGGACCGGGCGCTATGAGGGCGTAACCGGCGGCGGGCCCATGGTGCTTAGAAGCGAAATCGGGACCATCGCCGCCGACGCCTCCGGGCAGGCCATCGAACGGTCCACCACGGGTATCCTGTTCTGGCCCGCGCTCAAATACACGATCCCTTAGAGTCCGGCTCAACGTGAAGGCCATTGTTGAAGAGAACCGTTCGGAAAAGAGGAAGATTTAGGTTATTTTTCTTTATATCTTGCATTATTAAGACCGTTGTCCTATATACTGCCGTGAGTTCGGGTCGAACCGGCCAAGCCCATCCCGGCGCCTTTCAACCGCGGTATTGTCAATGGGACACGCACCTAAACCTAGCAACGAGCCTGAGAGACTTGACGCGCTCGATAACTACAAAGTGCTCGATACACCGCCCGATCCAGCCTTCGATCGCATCACCCGCCTTGCCAGCCGCATCCTGAAAACGCCGATCGCCCTGGTGTCCTTGGTTGACAAGGAGCGGCAATGGTTCAAGTCCCGTCAGGGACTGGACGCCGAGGAAACACCGCGTGAAGACGCGTTCTGCGCCCACGCCATTTGCGAACAAGAGGTGATGGTGGTCCCCGATGCGTCACGAGACCGGCGATTTGCCGAAAACCCGCTGGTTACCGAGGAAGCCCAAGATCCGCTTTTATGCCGGCGCGCCCCTTCGGGACGGCGAGGGACACAACCTGGGGACGCTGTGTGTGCTCGATACCGCCCCCCGTGAGATCGACGCCGAGCAAGAAGCCATGCTGGAAGGTCTCGCGTCGGTTGTCATGGACGAGATGCATTTCCGCCGCCTGGCGTCTGTCGACGCCCTGACGGCCCTGCCCAATCGACGATTTTATGGATTTATCCGAGCACGAATACAGACGGGCCCTCCGCTATGGTCATCGTCTGTCCGTCGCCATTTTCGATATCGACCACTTCAAGCTGATCAACGACCAAAATGGCCACGATGCCGGCGACGCCGTATTGAAAGCCGTTTCCGGACTGTGTACCCGGGCGCTCCGGGAACACGACATCGTCTGCCGCTATGGCGGCGAGGAATTCGCGGTTCTCATGCCTCACACGACGGCGCGCCAGGCCAAGACGCTCGCCAACCGCCTGCGGAAGCTCGTCAGCGAGCATCGCGTGAGGACCCGGAACACGGAGATCAAGTTTACCATTAGCGTCGGAGTCACATTGTGCCGCGTCGGCGCCGAGTCCATCGAGGACGCGCTTTCGCGCGCCGATAAAGCCCTCTGCGTGGCCAAGGCCCGGGGGCGGAACCGGGTCGTCAGCGATATGGCGTTTCCGAGGGACCCCCGACCCACTCGCCCAAGAACTGGTCCATCCATTTGAACCCAAGATCACCGAAACTATTTTGATCGCAACATTCGGATAGCCGGCGACGCTCGACGTCCCATACCGTGGGGAAAATGCCGAGGAGAACCGTCGCATGACACCCGCGATCCACGCTTCCATGACCCCTGGTGAGTGGCGCATGCTGCTGGTGCTCTCCCTGCTATGGGGCGGCCCGTTCCATACATGGGTGGCGCTGATCGCTCTTGCCGCGCTCTCCACCGCCCTCGCCTACTTCCTCTATTTCCGGATCCTGGCGACGGCGGGGGCGACCAACCTGCTACTCGTCACCTTTCTCATCCCGGTGAGCGCCGTCTACCTGGGCGCGGTGGTCCTCGGCGAGCGTCTGAAACCCGAGCATTGTCTCGGCATGGCGCTCATCGGCGCCGGCCTCGCGGCCATCGACGGCCGGCTCGGAAAGAAGTTTGGCGTGCTGGTTCGAAGATTGGGTTCGAAGACCCCTACGTGAAAACCTTTCCGAGAAACGTCTTGAGCCAGTGCTCGATCGCCGGGTCGTACCGGTCGAAGTCGAAAAGTTGCTCCTCTCTCGATTGAGCGCCGGGGAGGACGAGATCTTTTGGCGTCTTGGTGGTCCACAGCTCGATGGTTTCGCGAACCACCTCTGGATGAAATTGGACCCCGTAGACACGATCGCCATACCGAAACGCCTGGTTTTGGAATGTTTCTCCGATGGCGAGGCACGTGGCGCCCCGGGGCAGGTCGAACCCCTCCCGGTGCCAGTGGAAAACCTTCATGGGGCCATCGAAATGCTCGCCTCCCTCCGCCGTCGGAACGATCGGATGATAGCCGATTTCCACGAGGCCCTCCGGGTGCCGCTTCACTTTTGAGCCGAGCGCGCGGGCGAGCAGTTGGGCGCCCAGGCAGATCCCGAGGGTGGGCGTACCGGCTTTCAGTGCGCGAGGCAGAAAATCCAGCTGGGCGCGAACGCCGGGAAGCGCGTCGTCATTGGCGCTCATGGGACCGCCGAAAATGACTAGGGCATCGAATCCCTCCAGGCTGGGCGGTAGACGGTCGCCGGCGTTGGGATAGCGGATGTCCAGGCGGAAACCCACGCCGCGCAGGCGATTCCCCACCCGTCCGGGATCGGCGGATGCCTGTTGAACGATCACCAGGGCCGTTTTCGCCATGTCCCCAAAGCCTCCATTGCGCGGTCGCGAAGAATGTTCATGAGCGCACAATAGCGGAGAACCACGCGTATCGGGCACCCCCCAAATCATTCGGCACACAGGCATACCTTGCGCAACCGCGTCCGGGTTGGAATAAGGAGCTGAATTGCTGGAAGGATATGCCATGGCCGGAACCAACCCTGTGCTCTGCGGCTCCATCGCCGGCCGGCCGGGCCGTTTCGGCGTGGCCATGCACACCGCGGCGTATCGGGCGCTGGGATTGAACTATGTCTACGTGGCGTTCGGCACCGAAGACACCGCCGGCGCCGTGGCGGGCATGCGCAGCCTCGGCATTCGCGGTCTCGGCGTCACCATGCCCCACAAGGTCCGGATCATGGCGTTTCTCGACGAAATCGACGGCACGGCGCGAATCATCGGCGCCGTCAACACGGTGGTGAACGACGACGGCGTGCTCACCGGCCACAACGCGGACTGGATCGGCGCCGTCCGTGCCCTGAGCGAACGGACGGCGCTCGCCGGCAAGCACGCCGCCGTGGTGGGGGCCGGCGGCGGCGCCCGCTCCATCGTTCACGGCCTGCTCGCCGAACGGTGCGGTGTGACGCTGTACAACCGCTCCGAGGACCGGGGCCGAGCGCTCGCCGACGCCATGGGCGTGCCCTTCGGCGGCGCGCCGGACGGCATCGGCGGCGGCGGTCCCTTCGACATTCTCGCTCACGCGACGCCGGTGGGCTTTCACGATCCCGGCGCCATGCTGGTGCCGGCCGGCGCCCTGCGGCCGGACATGGTGGTGTTCGACGCGGTGCCCATGCCGGTGGAAACGCGGTTGCTCCGGGAAGCCAAATCGCGCGGTTGCGCCACCATTCCCGGGGTGCGCATGCAGCTTCACCAGGCCGCGCGCCAGTTCGAACTCTATACCGGCCTCGCCCCCGACCTCGCGGTGATGGAGCGGGCCTTGCTGGAGGTCATGGAGCAAGAATGAAATGAAAGTCTTTATCGTGAGCGCCCATCCGGAACCCCAATCCTTCAGCACCGCGCTTCGCGATCTTTCGGTCCGGGTTTTGGGCGAGCTCGGCCATGAGGTCCGGGTGTCCGACCTCTACGCCATGAATTTCAACCCCGTGGCGGCGGCCACCGATTTCAAGGACCGGTCGAATCCGGAATATCTCGTCCATGCGCTGGAGCAACGGCACGGTTACGAAACCGGTACCCTGGCGCCCGATATCCTGGAAGAGATCGAAAAGCTGTTGTGGTGCGATCTTCTAATCCTCAACTTCCCGATTTTTTGGTTCTCCACGCCCGCCATCCTCAAGGGCTGGATCGATCGCGTGCTGATTTCCGGTCTGACCTACGGCGGCAAGCGGTTTTACGATCGCGGCGGGCTGGCCGGCCGCAAGGCCATGGTCACGGTCACGCTCGGCGGACGGCCCCACATGTTCGGCGAGCGCGCCGTTCATGGCCCGCTCGAGGACATGCTCCGGCACTTGCTGCGCGGCACGCTGTACTATACCGGCCTGGCGGTGCTGCCGCCGTTCGTGGCCTGGCACGTGCCTTACATTTCCGATGAGGATCGCACCGAGTATCTCGCCGCCTACGAGCGCCGATTGTCCGAGATCGGCTCCCTCGCGCCCCTCTCCTTCCCGTCGCTCGACGCCTTCGACGGCAGGCTTTATCCGAAGGATTAGCGGTCCACTGCGAAGGTCTCTTGCGGCGGGCGAGAACGATGGTTATTTGGGGGAAAGTCTTTACAAATAGGAACACCCCCATGCCCGCCAACATTGACGCCCGTCTCGCCGAACTCGGTATCGAGTTACCGAAGGCCGCCGCCCCGGCCGGAGCCTACGTGCCCTTCGTAAAAAGCGGTAATCTGGTGTTCGTGGCGGGTCAGATCACGCTGTGGAACGGAGAGGTTCGGTACACGGGCCGCCTCGGCGATGACCTGTCGGTGGACGAGGGCTACGCCGCGGCCCGGCTGTGCGGCCTCAATCTGATCGCCCAGGTGCGCGAGGCCTGCGACGGCAACCTCGACCGGGTGACGCGGGTGGTGCGGCTCGGCGGCTTCGTTCAATCCACGCCCGGTTTCACCGACCAGCCAAAGGTGATCAACGGCGCTTCCGATCTGATGGCGGAGGTGTTCGGCGACGCCGGACGTCACGCCCGCGCGGCCGTCGGCGCGCCGTCGCTGCCGTTGGGCGTTTCGGTGGAAGTGGACGGGATCTTCGAGATCGCGCCGGCGCGCGGCAACGCCAAGGATGACGAGATCATCCTGGCGTAGAATTGCGCCTCAATTCGCTTAAGCGGCCGAACCATCGCGGCGCGCAATCGCCGGGGCACCTCGCCGAACCGCTCGGAAGTCGGCGCAAAGGGCGCGATCTTCCACTGGATCGCTGCCTCGGCCGCCCGCGCCGCGCGACCTTTGGAATGGCGCCCTGGTGCGCGCAATTCAGCCAAATCTTGCCTCCGAAAGGTCCGAAATCCTCGGCGTAGTTCTGAGCCATGCAACGCTCCCGCCCGATCCGAACATGTCCATTGCGTTGTTGACACCCGTTATAGAGGATCGATGACCTCCGCGTGGCGGATATTACACCATGCTCGGGTGGTTACACCGACCTGTTTGAGGTAATATAGAAGGTGTTTATCCCTAAATGTGTGTATGTAACATTAACTATACACATAAAATAACCCAAATAGTTTATTTCGATAATAGCGAGAGTACTTAGATTTTTATTCAAATCTTACGATTGGTAGTTGCAGTCATTCGTTGTATTCTGCTAGTTTGCACTCGTGAAGTTTGCGTCAGCGGTGGCGCTCCTTGAGTCCGGCGGGGGAAGCCGGCCTCGAGAATGGTGTGATTCGGATGTTCGAGGAGGTGGACGAAATGTTTTCGAGGGGAAGGGCCGCCATGGCCGGCGCGGCGGTGCTGGCGGCGGTTCTGTGCGGCGGTCGGGCGCACGCCCTGACCATTGGCAATGGAAATTATAATTTTGACGAAGGCAGCCCGGCCGACGGAACCATCCTCGGCGGCGGCGCCGTCTTTCCGGGGATGACCATCACCGGCGCCGGCACGTTCGCGATCATCTGCGACACCAACGCGGGATCGGCGTGCACCAACCCCGGCGCGTCGGGCACTAACGATTTCGATCTGATCACGCCCAATGCCGGGGCCAACGCAACCAACACCGTGGCGCTCGACAATATCGTGATCGTGGCCCGCTACACGGCGTCGTCCGACGGCATCGTCGTCGACGACCCCGACGACGCCACGCCGGGCAATATCGGGCTTGCCGGTCCCAACGTGCTGACCTTCGATTTCGACATCGCGCAGGCCTTCGAGGGTCTGACGTTCGTCGACCGCGAGGCGTCGGAAAGCTTGGAAGTCCTCGTGGACGGCCTGTCCGTGTTCACTGGCGCCGCCGGCCCCGGCAACGCCAGCGTGGAATTGGCCGCATTCATGGCCACCGGCACCAAACTCGAGGTCAAGTTCGGGGGGTCCGGCGGTGTGGCCGAGATTTTCGCTTCGCCGGTTCCGATCCCGGCGGCGCTTCCCCTATTCGCCACGGCCATCGCGGGCCTCGGCCTGTTCGGCTGGCGGAAAAAGAAGGCGGAATAGCCCGTTCTCTCAGACAACTGCAATCAACGGGCGGCTCCCAAAGAGCCGCCCTTTTTTCTTCTTGGCGCACGTTTTTTTTTTGGCGAACGGGGTTTCAACGCCCGCGGAACAGCGACCCCAGAAGCCCGCGCACGATCTCGCGGCCGATCTGGCGGCCGGCGCTGGACAGCACGCTCTTACTCAGGCTTTCCACCGTGGTCTGGCGGGGACGTCCCCGGCGGACCGTGCGCGGCGGCGGGCGCTTGGCGGTCTCCCGTTGCGCGTGTTCGGCCTCGCGGGTCGCTGCTTCCGCCCGCTCCGCCAGGGTCTCGTAGGCGGAATGGCGGTCGATGGCCGTGTCGTAACGTCCGGCGAACGGGCTCCCGGTGACGGCGGCCGCGCGCGCCGCCGGACTGGCCGGCCCCATCTTCGACGCCGGTGGCCGGATCAGGGTGCGTTCGACCATGCCGGGCGCGCCCTTGGCCTCCAGCGTCGACACCAGCGCCTCGCCCACGCCCATCTCGGTGATGGCGCTCCTGGTATCGAAGACCGGATTCGCGCGGAAGGTTTCGGCCGCCGCCCGCACCGCCTTCTGGTCGCGCTCGGTGAAGGCGCGGAGCGCGTGCTGAAAGCGGTTGCCCAGTTGGCCAAGGACGTCGTCGGGCACGTCCGTGGGGCTTTGGGTGACGAAGAACACACCGACCCCCTTCGAGCGGATCAGACGGACCACCTGCTCCACCTTGTCCAATAACGCCCTCGGCGCCTGGTCGAACAGCAGATGCGCCTCGTCGAAGAAGAACACCAGCTTCGGCTTGTCCGGATCGCCCACCTCCGGCAGTTCCTCGAACAGCTCCGACAGCAGCCAAAGAAGGAACGTGGAGTACAGCCGCGGCCGCTGGATCAGTTTGTCGGCCGCCAGAATGTTCACGTTTCCGAACCCCTCGCGGCCGGCGCCCATGAGATCGCGCACGTCCAAGGTCGGCTCGCCGAAGAAATCTTCCGCGCCCTCGCGCTCGATCACCAGAAGGCGCCGCTGGATCGCCCCCACGGAGCTGGAACCGACCTGGCCATAGGTGGTGGACAGCTCCTTGGCGTTGTCGGCGACGAACGTCAGGATCGCCCGCAGATCCTTGAGATCCAGAAGCAGCATGCCCTGGTCGTCGGCGACGGCGAAGGCCACGTGCAGAACGCCTTCCTGGGTGTCGTTCAACTCCAGAAGACGCGCCAGCAGCAGCGGCCCCATCTCGGAGACCGTGGTTCGAATGGGATGCCCCTGCTCGCCAAGCAGATCCCAAAACATGGTGGGGAATGCCCGGGCGGTGTAGGGTTCGAGCCCGACGGCGCCGGCCCGTTCGGCGAGTTTCCCCGAAGCATCGCCGGCCTCGCACAGCCCCGAAAGATCGCCCTTGACGTCGGCAAGGAACACCGGCACGCCCCGGGCCGAAAACCCCTCGGCCAGAATCTGCAGGGTGACGGTCTTGCCCGTTCCCGTGGCTCCCGCCACCAGCCCGTGCCGGTTGGCGTATTTCAGATCAAGCTCGACCGCCGCTTCGGCCTTACCGATGAAAATCCGATTGTCGTCGCCCATGGGCCGGTTCACCCCGCTGTTGACGGTTGCCGTCGCCGCGTCGTTCTCACGTCTCAAAGCGCGTCGGAACCGGTTTCGCCGGTGCGGATGCGCATGGCGGCGCCCAGTTCCATCACGAAGATCTTGCCGTCGCCGATGCGCCCCGTGCGGGCGGCCCCGGCAATGGCCTCCATCACCGGCTCGACCTGGTCGTCGTCGATCGCCACGTCGATGCGGATCTTGGGCACGAACTCGGTCTTGTATTCCGATCCGCGATAGATCTCCGTGTGTCCGCCCTGGCGCCCAAACCCATGGACCTCGATCACGGTCAGTCCCTGGATGCCGAACGCGGTCAGCGCCTCGCGAACCGTATCGAGCCGCGTCGGCTTGATAATCGCCATCAACATTTTCATGAGATCGTTCCCACTTAATTCCTTGCGATTCTAAAGACTATACCCGGATTCGCCATGGCTGGCGTAGTCCAGGCCCTCGGTTTCCTGGTCCGCACTCACGCGCAGACCACCGCACACCGCGGCGGTCGCCCTGACAATGATCATACTCGCTACCGCCGACCATGCCACCGTCGCGATCACGCCGACCAACTGCGCGCCGAACTGCTGGACGGCGCCTCGACCTTCCGCCAAACCGATACCGCCCATGACCGAAGTCGCGAACACGGCGGCAAGTATGGTTCCGAGGATCCCGCCGACGCCGTGAACGGCGAACACGTCCAGCGAGTTGTCGATCTTCAAGCGGTGCTTCACGCATTCCACCGCCTTGTAGCACGCCAGGCCGCCGGCCAGTCCCAGGGCCAAGCCGCCCACCGGTCCGACGAACCCGGACGCGGGGGTAACGGTCGCGAGACCGGCGACCATGCCGGTGACCATGCCCACGAGACTCGGTTTACCGAATTTGACCCACTCGAGGACCATCCATGTCAGCGAGGCGGTGGCGGCCGACATATGGGTCGCCATCATCGCCATACCGGCATTGGAGTTGGCGGCGAGCGCGCTGCCGGCATTGAACCCGAACCAGCCGACCCACAGCATGGCCGCGCCGATCATCACCAGACCGGGACTGTGGGGCGGATGCAGGCTCTGGGGAAAGCCGGTTCGCGGCCCGAGCGCGCGCGCGAATACCAGCGCCGAGGTTCCGGCCGTGGCGTGCACCACCAGGCCACCGGCAAAATCGAGAACGCCCAACCGGGCCAGCCAGCCGCCGCCCCACACCCAGTGCGCCACCGGAGCATAGACCATGAACAGCCACAAGCCACTGAACACCAGCACGGCCGAAAACTTCACCCGCTCCGGATAGGCGCCGACGATCAGCGCCGGGGTGATGATGGCGAAGGTCATCTGGAACATGAAGAACACCGGTTCAGGGATGTCGCCGCTCAATGCATTCCAGCCGATCCCGGCCATCAACATCTTGTCGAACCCGCCGATGACGGCGTTGACGGCGCCGCCGTCGCCGAACGCCAGACTGTAGACGCCCGCCAGCCACAGCATGGACGCCAGACAACAGATGGCGAAGCACTGCATCATCACCGAGAGCACGTTCTTCGCCTGCACCAGCCCCGCATAGAATAACGCCAAGCCGGGCAACGTCATGAACAGCACAAGGGCGGTGGAGGTGAGGATCCAGGCGGTATTGGCGCCGTTCAGCCCGGCGCCGCCCGCCATCGATGCATCCGGCCACACCATGGCCAGGACGGCACATACGGCCGGAGCGGATCGTGTAAACCACTTGGTCTGGATCATGAGGCCTCCCAGGTATTCGGAGATTCAGCGCAATGCAACGATATTGGCGAGCGGACATCGGATCGGACCGCCGGACCGCATTGTCAAACCGGCTCGGCCGGGCCGACGGCGTCTTCCATAGCCCATTCGGCCGCCAATGGGAATCGGCGTCTCGTTCCTCCGAGGCGCCGCCCCGGGTCCTCTGGCTTGGGCCTTGGACGCGCCGTCGCGACGGCCTACACTTGCAGGGTGGAACACGTGATCATGGTCGGGAGACGGCGGCGAATGACGCAACGGTTGTCGGCTGGGATAGTTGCCATCATGGTCGCCATCGTTATGGCAGCGTCCGCGACAGACGCCGCCAGCGCGGACAATGAGATCAGATTTTTCCGCATCGGCACCGGCGCCACCGGGGGCAGCTATTTCCCGGTAGGCGGTCTTATCGCCAGCGTCATCAGCAACCCGCCAGGCTCGCTGGCCTGCGAACGCGGCGGCAGTTGCGGCGTCCCCGGGCTGATCGCCATCGCCGTCGCCACGCAAGGTTCGGTTGAGAACGTGACGGCGGTCTCCGACGGCGAGTTGGACATGGGGTTGACCCAGGCCACCGTGGCTTACTATGCGCAGTTCGGCGAGGGGCCGTTCACGGACCGGGGACCCCTCATCAATCTGCGCGCCGTCGCCAACCTTTTCCCGGAAGCCGTTCAATTGGTGGCGCGGCGCGACTTGGACATCGAGTCGGTCCGGGACCTGAAGGGAAAGCGGGTCTCCCTCGGTGAGCTCGAATTGGGAACCCTTGTGATCGCCGACATCGTCCTTGGCGGCTACGGTCTCGGGCGAACGGACCTGACGCCGTCGTTCGAGAGGGTGGGCACCGCCGGCGACATGCTGGTGGCGGGCGCGCTCGACGCCTTCTTCTCGGTCGACGGCTATCCCATGACCGCCATCGCGCAGACCGCCGAGAGCATGCCTATCCGGCTGGTCCAGATCCGCGGTCCGGAGGCCGATAAAATCCGCAAGACCTATCCGTTTCTGGGCGCCGACGTCATCCCGGCCGGAACCTATGCCGGCGTCGGCGGCGCCGTGACCCTCAAGGTCGGGGCCCTGCTGGTGGTTTCGTCGACAGCCAGCGACGAGCTTATTTATGCCATCACCCGCGCGCTTTGGCACCCGAACAACCGCAAGTTGCTGGATACCGGCCATCCCCTCGGCAAACGGATCGAGCTTCACAAGGCGCTGGACGGCATCGCCATTCCACTTCACCCCGGCGCCGACCGCTTTTACCGCGAGGCGGGCATGACGCCGCGCGGCGGATAATGTCTTGACTGTTGGCGGGGATCCACGACGCCAACCGGGCGCCAACCTCCCTAATCTTCCGGATCGATGAATTCCAGCGGCACAGGAACACCGATGGCGTTGCCCTGCGCGTAATCCACGCCGAGTTGCGTGAGCCGCTCGACGATCGCGGGGCTGTGCGCGTATTCGGCGACGGTCTTAATGCCCATCAACCGCCCAATGCCGTTGATGGCCGCCACCATGGCATGGTCGGTGGTATCCTCGATCATGCTGCTGATAAATCGGCCGTCGATCTTCAGGTAGTCCACCGGCAGCGTCTTCAGATACCCGAAGGACGACAGCCCGCTGCCAAAATCGTCAAGCGCCAGACAACTTCCATTTCGCTTGATCTCGGCGAAGAAGTCCTTGGCCCGGTTGATATTGTGGATGGCGGCGGTCTCCGTGATTTCGAAACAAACGCGTTCGGGGGGAACGAAGTGCCGGCAAAACTGATCGTGAATGAACTCTATAAGCGATTTATCGCTTAGCGATTGGCCCGAGACATTGATGGAAATCCCGGCGCCGGACACCTGACCGAACCGCTCGGCGAAGTGCCGGAATGCCGTTTGGATCACCCAGCGATCGATCGCGCCAATCACCCCGTAACGCTCGGCCGCCGGAATGAACGCCCCCGGCAAAAGCAGCTTGCCTTCGCGATCGAACTTTCGCACAAGGATCTCGTAGTGTCCGGGTCTCCCGCTGTCCCTTGGCAGCGCAACGATGGGTTGACAGTAAAGCCGGAGACGATTTTCTTCCACGGCGCTTCGAAGCGCGGCGGCGCGGCGGATTTCGTTGTGATGCCGCGACGAATTGGTACCCTTGTGATTATAGACGCGAACCCGATTGCGGCCTCGCTCCTTGGCGGCATAGCACGCCACATCGGCCTGCGACATGACCTGGGTCGCATTCTCGGTCTCGGCGGTTATCGGCACCAGCCCGATGCTGGCGCCGATCTGGAAGGTGTGTCCGCCCCAGCAGAACCGGAAATCCCGAAGATTGCCGATGAGCTTCTGGCAGACCTTTCGAGCCCGTTCAATCCCGCAATCATCAAGTAACAGCACAAACTCGTCGCCCCCGAGCCGCCCCAGCGTATCGCGTCCCTTGAACATGGACTTCAGCAAGCCCCGGATCCGCTTGAGCAACTCATCTCCCGCCGCGTGGCCGGCGGTGTCGTTGACCAGCTTGAACTGATCGAGATCAATAAACGCGAGGACGTGATGGCCGCCATGTTGTCGCGCGCTGGCTACCGCTTTGTCCAGCCGGCGTTCAAACTCGCGGCGGTTGACGAGATCGGTGAGGGCGTCATGGGTGGCGTCATACGCCATCTGTTGTTCCAGCAGCTTCTGCTGGGTGATGTCATGCTGAATAGCGACGAAATGGGTCACAACGCCGTCCTGATCCTTGACCGGCGCAATGGCCACCAAGTCCCAATAGATCCTTCCGTCCTTGTTCTTATTGCGCAGTTCTCCGTGCCAGGCGTGGCCGCTCCTGATCGTGCGCCAGAGATCGCCGTAGACATCGATGCTGGTCAATCCGGATCGTACGATACGCGGCGTCTGGCCGACGGCCTCCGCGAGAGTATAGCCGGACGTTTCGGTGAACGCGGGATTCACGTATTCGATGATTCCCTCGGCATCGGTGATCATAATGGTGCTGGGACTGTGCTCGACAACGTTGATCAGTTTTCGCAACTCCGACTCGATGCGCCTAGTTTCCGTGACATCCGATCCCACGGATTGAAAAGCCACCACGTTTCCGTCGCCGTCGAAATGGGCGAGCGAATGCCACAAATGCCATCGCGCTTCGCCACCGCTTTCCACCTGGTGCTCGTGGCATTGCACATAGGAAGCGGCGGGCCGGTCCGGAGTCATGGCCGCGAGGTGCGCCATAACCGCCGCGGCGTCCTCTTCGATCAGAAGATCCAAGAACCGCCTGCCGATCAGGTCCTCGGGCTCGTGGCGAAACAGCTTCGCATACGCGGCGTTAACGAAAATCAGCTCGGTGTCGGGCCGGAACCGGCAGATGGGATCGGGTTGATGCTCCACCATTTGGCGAAACATCCCCTCTTCCGCGTGCTGCCAGCGACGGCCCTCCGCTCCATGCGCCGCCCCGCGATAAATCCCGAGCCAGTGATGCACCTTGCCAGTCTCGTCCACCAGCGGCATAACCCGCCACGCTTCACCGGTCTCCAAAAAGGCGTTCGGACCGTCCTTCGGCATCCCGCTGGCCGAGCCGAGGGCGCGGATTTGCCGCGTCAGAACCGCGAAAAGCGAGGACGACGGACCAACAGTCGTTTCCAGCTCGCCGAGCATACCCAGCGTCTTGCCCACGGCGTCGGCCGACTTGCATCCGGTCAGGCGCGTGAACGCCTGATTGACGAACACCACTCTCGCCTCCCCTGTCTGCGGATCCGCCGCCGCCAACTCAAACGTCGTCGCGACCACGGCGTCGGTCATGAGTTCGAGGCTCGGCTTCAGCGACTGAAGTAAGGCGTGCTCGGCAAGCGTCCGCGGCTTCAGTTCAGCCACGAGCCCAACATCCGAGATTGTACATTCAACGACCTCACAGATAGCCCCCATATGGGGAATGTGGTGTGTTTTTGCCCGCCGCGCAAGCCCCAATGACGCGACGGTTCGCTGTCGTGCCATATATTGCCCCGTGGCGGCGGCTCCCGGACTTTGTTTCGCTCCTTTTGGCTGCATCTTCACTGGCCAATTGGAACTCCTTCCTTGCCGTCAGAACGATTGTTGGTGAAGCCGCTCCAGGGTCCTATATCACGGGAGACACCCCCTTCTCTGCCGCGATGACGAAGACCATGCCCGACGGACGCGAAACCGGAACCCCCGATGCCCGCACCGTCAAGGTGCTGGACTCCATCCACGACGTGCAAGCCAAAGCCTGGGACGCCTGCGCCGGCGGGGACGATCCGTTTGTGAGCCACGCCTTTCTGGCGGCGCTGGAGGACAGCGGCTCGGTGGCGCCGGAAACCGGCTGGATGCCGCGTCATCTGGCGGTGATGGGCGACGACGGCGATACCGTCATCGGCTGCGCGCCGCTCTACCTGAAGAGCCATTCCTATGGCGAGTTCGTGTTCGACTGGGGCTGGGCCG
Organism: uncultured Alphaproteobacteria bacterium; assembly: GCA_963771545.1. Classification (GTDB taxonomy): domain Bacteria; phylum Pseudomonadota; class Alphaproteobacteria; order Rhodospirillales; family Defluviicoccaceae; genus CAKZLS01. Next base: position 530,582 of record CAVYTX010000002.1, on the reverse strand, counting down.
ACGCCTACGAGCGCGCCGGCCGGCGGTATTATCCCAAGCTCCAGGCCGCCGTACCGTTTACGCCGGTGACCGGCCGCAGGCTGCTGCTCGGGCCCGGCGCGCCGGAGGAGACCGCCGACGTGCTGGCCGGGGCCATGGTGCGGCTGGCCGAACAGTTGAAGGTATCGTCGCTGCACGTCACCTTTCCCACCGAGGCCGAATGGCGGCGGCTCGGGCGTCTCGGGTTCCTCGCCCGCACCGGCTCCCAGTATCACTGGCAAAACCCGGGCTACGGGAGTTTCGACGACTTCCTGGCCGAACTCTCGTCGCGCAAGCGCAAGGCCATCCGCAAGGAACGCGCCGCGGTGGCCGAGCAAGGCGTGGCGCTCCAAACTCTCACCGGACCGGATATCGAGGAGCGCCACTGGGACGCCTTCTACGCGTTCTACCGTGACACCAGCGGCCGCAAGTGGGGCAACGCCTATCTCAACCGGGCGTTCTTCCGGCGGCTGGGCGAGGCCCTGGCCGACCGGGTGGTGCTGGTGATGGCCGAGGACGGCCGGGGCCGGCCGGTGGGCGGCGCCCTCAACCTCATGGGACGCGACACCCTGTTCGGGCGTTACTGGGGGTGCCGGGAGCGCTACCGGTTCCTGCATTTCGAGGCCTGCTACTACCAAGCCATGGACTTCGCCATCGCCCGCGGCCTCAAGCGAGTGGAGGCCGGCGCCCAGGGCGAACACAAGATCCAGCGGGGCTACCTGCCCGCGCCCACCTACAGCGCCCACTGGATCGCCGATGCCCGGTTCCGCGACGCGGTGGAGCGGTTCCTGGCCGGCGAGCGGCTGGCGGTGGATCACGAGATGCACGTGCTTTCCGGCGAATCGCCGTTTCGCAAATCCGGTTGAGCGCGGGCGTGCTTACCCAGCGTTAACTTTTGCGGGCTAACCTGTTTGGATCATTCAAACAGGAAGCCCGTGCCATGCTCCGCATTCTTCTCGCGGCCCTCGCCGTTCTCGTCCTCGGTTGGCCCGCCGTTTCGGAAGCCAAGTCCGCATTCAACTGCGTTCGGGTGGTTCGCGACGCGAGTGGCGACATGCTGGAGAACGGTTGCGCGGGCTGCCGTCTGGTGAGCGTCCAGCGGGCGCGCCCCGGCGCCGCTGCACCGACGTCCCAGACCCTGACCGTGCCCGAAAGAACGCGCCACCCGCTGCCGTTCCTGGGCCCCGGGCACACCCGGATCACCGCCGAGCGCCCCTGCCCCGGCGCCGCGCCGGAACCGCTCCAGGCGAGCGACGCCTCGGCGCGGAAATGCGTGCGGTTACTCAAGACCCGGACCGGCAACGCGGCCCTGATCAATCCCTGCAAGGCGTGCCGGGCGGTGAAGGTCGAATTCGTGGACAATGCCGGCAACCGCACCCATCGGGCCTTCGCAATCGCCGCTCGCTCGCCGATGAGCTTCCCCGCCATCGGGTTGGCCAAGGCGCGGATTTTGGCGGACGCGCCCTGCGACTGACTTAGCGCCGGTTCAAGCGCCGGTTCAAGCGCCACTCCACTCGGCAATCATCGTCGCCGCATCCGCGGTCCTCAATGGCGTCCGCTCCACCGGTGGCTGTCCGTCCACGTAGGCCGGAAACAGCACATCGACGATGCCGTTGCTTTCGCGCACGAGACCACGCGCCCGGGTGTGGGGATGGCCGGGGACCTCGGTGTAGTCGAGGATTGCCTGATAACAGCATTCGACGTCGCCCAACAGCGCGTCCCAATGGCTCAGGGGCCGGCCGGCGAACAGCGCCGCCACCTCGGCGATCAGCGCGGTCTGCGGCATGGGTTCGAACTGGCGCGGAATCCACTGAGCGCGGTCGACGGCGGTACAGAAGTTCACCCAGAACTTGGGCTCCAGCGGGCTCAGCGAGACGAACCGGCCGTCGGCGGCGCGGTAGATCTGATAGAACGCGGCGCCGCCGTTGATCACGCCCGCGCCGCGCGGCGGCGGAAGGGTCAGGCCCGGCCCCTGCCACGACAGCAGCGATTCACTGAGACTGACGTCGAGGAACGCCCCGCCCCCGCCGGCGTCGCGGGCGATCAGCGCGCCGAGGATGGTGATCACCGCCTGCATGGCGCCGGCGTGGTCGGCCATGGGCGGATAGGTGATGGTGGGGGTGTCGGCGGCGCCGGACACACTAAGGCCGCCGGTCATGGACACATAGCTAATGTCGTGACCCGCGACCAGCCGGTAGGGTCCGGTCTGCCCATAGCCGGACAGCGCGCAATGGATGAGCGCCGGGTGCAGGGCCTCGAGGCGACCGGCGCCGAAACCCAGCCGGTCGAGAACGCCCGGGCGGTAGGATTCGAGAAGCACGTCGGCGCCGGACACCAGCGCCTCGAAGGCGTCGCGGCCCGCGCCCGATTTCAGATCGAGGGTCACCACGGTCTTGCCGGCATTGATCATTTCGTAGAACGGCGATGTTCCCGAACCACCGTCGGTGTCCAGGTGCTTCAGCGGGTCGCCGGCGGGCGGCTCCACCTTGACCACGTCCGCCCCCATGTCGGACAGCAGACGGGCCGCGAACGGGCCGGGCAGGTACTGGCTCAAATCCAGGACGCGGGTTCCCTTGAGAAAGTCGGTCAGCATGGTCCCCCTCCCGCCGCCAATGGCCGATGCGTCAGCGGGTAGGGGCCGGCTGCTTGGTCCGGCGCTTGCGGGCTCCCGGGTTGGCCTGAGTGGCTCCGATATATTCGAACGCCAGCTTGCGGTCCTCGAGCTTCACGCGCACCACCCCGCCCTTCTCCAGCTTGCCGAACAGCAATTCCTCGGCCAGCGGCTTCTTGATGTGTTCCTGGATGACGCGGGCCAACGGGCGGGCGCCAAACCGTTGGTCGTAGCCCTTATCGGCCAGCCACTGGCGGGCCTCGTCGGTCAGCTCGATGGTGACCTGGCGGTCGGCAAGCTGCACCTCCAATTGGATCACGAACTTGTCCACCACCATGTTGACGACCGCGGGCGGCAGACCGCCGAATTGAATGATCGAGTCCAACCGGTTGCGGAACTCGGGCGTGAACATCCGCTCGATGGCTTCGATGTCGTCGCCCATGCGCTCCTCGCGCTCGAAGCCGATGGCCGGCTTGGCGAGGTCGGCGGCGCCGGCGTTGGTTGTCATGATCAGAATGACGTTGCGGAAGTCGACGCTCTTGCCGTTGTGATCGGTGAGCTTGCCGTGGTCCATGATCTGCAGCAGGATGTTGAACAGGTCGGGATGGGCCTTCTCCACCTCGTCGAGCAGCAGCACCGCGTGCGGCTGCTTGTCGACGGCGTCGGTGAGCAGGCCGCCCTGGTCGAAACCGACGTATCCCGGCGGCGCCCCGATCAGCCGCGACACGCTGTGGCGTTCCATGTACTCGGACATGTCGAAGCGCACGAGTTCGACCCCGAGAATGAGCGACAGTTGCCGCGCCACCTCGGTCTTGCCCACGCCCGTGGGACCGGAAAACAGATAGCAGCCGATGGGTTTCTCCGGTTCGCGAAGTCCCGCGCGCGACAGCTTGATGGCGCTGGAAAGCGCCGCGATCGCCGTATCCTGACCGAACACCACCGTCTTGAGGTCGCGCTCCAGGGTTTGCAACGCCTTGCGATCGTCGGTGGAGACGCTCTTCGGCGGAATGCGGGCGATCTTGGCCACCACCCCCTCCACGTCCTTGACCGTCACCATGGTGCGGCGGCGGTGCGGCGGCAGCAGCATGCGCGCGGCGCCCACCTCGTCGATGACGTCGATGGCCTTGTCCGGCAATTTGCGGTCGTTGATGTAGCGGGCCGACAGCTCCACGGCGGTGCGCAATGCCTCGGCGGTGTAGCGGACCTGGTGATGCTTTTCGAAATAGGGTTTGAGACCGCGCAGGATCTTGACGGTATCTTCCACCGACGGCTCGTAAATGTCGATTTTTTGGAAACGGCGGACCAGCGCCCGGTCCTTTTCGAAATGATTGCGGAATTCCTTGTAGGTGGTGGACCCCATGCACCGCAGATTGCCGGCCGCGAGCGCCGGCTTGAGGATGTTGGACGCATCCATGGAGCCGCCACTGGTGGCGCCGGCGCCCACGACGGTGTGGATCTCGTCGATGAACATGATCGCGCCGGGCATGTCCTCGATCTCCGATATCACCGCCTTGAGGCGTTCCTCGAAGTCGCCCCGGTAGCGCGTGCCGGCCAGAAGCGAGCCCATGTCGAGCGCGAAGATGATGGCGCCGTTGAGAACTTCCGGGACCTCGCCGCGGAAGATCCGCCAGGCCAGGCCCTCGGCGATGGCGGTCTTGCCCACGCCCGGGTCGCCGACGAACAGCGGATTGTTCTTGTTGCGCCGGCACAGGATCTGGATGGTCCGCTCGATTTCGGCGTCCCGGCCGATCAACGGGTCGATCCGGCCCTCCTGGGCCTTTCGGTGGAGGTCGACGCAATAGGCTTCCAGGGCCTCGCGGCCCTTGCCCGCCGCCTTCTCCGGGCCGGTGTCCTCCTCGGCGCCATGAACGGCGCGCTGGCGGCCCTCGCCCGGAACCTTGGCGATACCGTGGGAGATGTAGTTGACGGCATCGAGCCGGGTCATTTCGTGCGACTGCAGGAAATACACGGCGTGCGACTCGCGTTCCGAGAACAAGGCCACCAGCACGTTGGCGCCGGTAACCTCCTCGCGGCCCGAGGACTGCACGTGAATCACCGAGCGCTGCACCACCCGCTGAAAACCGGCGGTGGGCTTCGGATCCCCGCCCGCCCCGCTCTTCAGGTTATCGAGTTCGGTATCGACAAACTCCGATATATCCTGGCGCAGCCGGTCCGCGTCGACGCCGCAGGCCCTGAACACCGGCACCGCGTCCTGATCCTCGACCAGGGCCAGCAGAAGATGCTCCAGCGTCGCGTATTCATGCCGGCGTTCGGTGGCCAACGCCAGGGCCCGGTGCAACGTTTGTTCCAAATTGCGTGACAGCATGGGATGACCCTACTCGCTTCCGTCTTTGTCGCCTACTCGCTTCCGTCTTTCTCAATCGTACACTGAAGCGGATGCTGATGCTGGCGCGCCAGCTCCATCACCTGATTCACCTTGGTCTCCGCGATCTCATAAGTAAAGACGCCACACACGCCGACCCCGCGCTGATGGACGTGCAGCATGATCCGAACGGCGTCTTCGTGGTTCTTGCCGAAAAAACGTTCGAGCACATGCACCACGAACTCCATGGGCGTGTAGTCGTCGTTCAGCATCAACACCTTGTACATGGACGGCTTTTTGGTTTTCGGCCGTGGCTTGGTCACAACGGTCGTGCTGGGAGAGCCCTGCTTTACGCGCTTGTCGGGATCGCTCATCCCCATTCTTACTCCTGCCGTTTGGCCACGCCCGGCGCGGTTCGAAGCGCCGTCCTCCATGTCGTCCCGCTGACGCCTTACGGGACCACTTTGACACTCTACCGAATATATTCGATTTTTTTCGTTAAAAAAGGGCCGACGCCGCATGGTCGCGCGAAAACAGCCCCCGAAAACAGCCCCATCGATCACGGCATGGCGGCGGCGTCGCCCGCCGCGCTTCGGTCCGGAGCCTCAGGCGGTCACGGATCCCGCGACGAGATTGAACACGGCATTGAACCGGGCGATCAGAGGAAACAACGCCTCCTCGGTCACCTGCACGGTCATGACCGCGAGCAGCAACGCGCGAATCGTCGCCCGGCCGGCGTTGAGCTTGACCAGTTCGCTCTGAAGTTCGATCGATTCCGGGGCGGATCCGCAGCCCATCACCGCACGCGCGGCGGATCGTCCATCGTCGATCGTCATGCTGACGGTTCCGCGCATGGCGTCGGCGATGGCGCAAAAACCGCGAGAAAGAATCTCGGCGGACTTCAGCATCGCATCGACGTTTTCCGTCGCGAAACCAATCATCGCGCCCGCATCCTGCGCGCGCGCGCCCGGCTTGGCTTGTATTAATGATTCCTTGGCTTGTGTTAATGATTCCTTGGCTTGTATTAATGATTTATCGCGCAACAGCCTGAAATCCTTTCATACAAAATGCACGGAGGCATTGTTTTGGCGAATATACCCGCCAACAATCCGTGCAACAAGGAACATGGCCCGGTCGGAAACGCAATGCTGCCGCGCGGCATTGTTATTCCATGACGTTGGTATCCTCATGAGTATAATCATGCCGGCCATCGGCGAAGGTCTTGACCTTCGGCGCGGCGAGGCTTCATACGGACAACGGAATCGGACCTATCACGGCGGCCGACGACGACCATGACCGAGCATCGCGATCCCCCGAGCGAAGACCAACACCTGAAAAAGCTTCAGGAACAATGGGAAAAGGAGTGGGGCCCCGAGATCTCGCCTTGGAAGCGGCGCATTGCCGCCCTGTTTATCATCGCCGCCGTCATCGCGCTCGTCGTAGCGGCGGTCACAACCGTGCCGTAAAGATCACCGCCCCCGGCCGCGCTCGCCTCCCCGGGGACCGAGCGGACCGTCAAGCAAGCCTCGTTTCCACCAACGTCGCCCAGTAACTGGCGCCCAAGGGCAAAATCGCATCGTTGAAATCATAGCGTGGATTGTGCAGCGTGCACCCGCCTGCCGTCGGGCCGTTGCCAATCCATGCGTAGCTTCCAGCCTTCTGCTCCAGCATGAATGCGAAGTCCTCGGAGCCCATGCTTGGTTCCCGGTTTCGCTCCACGTTTTCTTCCCCCACCACCAACGCGGCGGCGACCGCGGCGTTTTCGGTTTCGGTCGCGTCGTTGATGGTTGGCGGGTATCGCCGTTCGTAGTGAACCCGGGCGCCGGCGCCGTACGCCGCGGCAATCGATTCAACCACGCGATGGAGCGCCGTTTCCGTTTTGTCTTGAACCTCCGGCGTTAGCGCGCGAACGGTGCCACGCAGAACGGCGCGTTCCGGTATGACGTTCCAGGTGTCTCCCGCGTGAAATTGCGTCACCGAAACGACCGCGGCCTCGAGCGGGTCGGTCCCCCGGCTGGCAATGGTCTGCAGCGCCGTTACGATCGCCGACGCCGCCACCACCGGATCGATGCCCAGGTGCGGCATGGCGGCGTGCGTTCCCTTGCCCACGATCGTAATTTCGAAAATATCGAAGGCGGCCATCACCGAGCCCGAACGCAACGCGAACCGCCCGGTGGGCAATCCCGGCCAGTTGTGCATGCCGTAGATGGCCTTCATCGGAAATTCTTGGAACAAACCCTGCTCCACCATGACCCGGCCGCCGCCCTCGTTTTCCTCCGCCGGTTGAAAGATGAAAAACACGGTGCCGCTAAACCGCTTACTTTCCGCGAGATAGCGCGCGGCCCCCAAAAGCATCGACATATGGCCATCGTGGCCGCAGGCATGCATGCACCCGGCACGGGTGGATCGATGGGCAAACGCATTGGCTTCATGCATGGTCAACGCATCCATGTCGGCGCGAAGCCCGATGGCCGGTCCCTCGCCGGTCCTCAGGGTGCCGACGACCCCGGTGCCGGCCATTCCGCGGCGCACCGCGATCCCCCATTCCTCCAGACGGGCGGCGACGAAGGCGGCGGTATCGTGTTCCTCGAAAGCGATCTCCGGATGGGCGTGCAGATGCCGCCGCCACTCGGTCATCTGTTCGCTCAGTTGCGCGACGGACGCGATCACAGGCACGATATCGTTCTCCCCGATCCATGATTTCCCGGACTGATGCTTGCCAAAATTAATTTGGCGTGACTTAAAGGCAGGAAAAGGGCGGCGGCGATAGGCGGCACGATTGGTGAAACTCCGGGCTGGCGTCCGGCTCTCATCGAGCCTATATCTGCTCCGCATCCCCCCATAGCGAGAGGCGAATGATGAGCACCGTCGCCGTTCTGGAAACCGCTCGACCGCCGCTGCCCCCGGCTCTATTCGGCGCCAATCCCTTGAGTGAGTGGCTGTTGGGAGAGGGTTGGAACATTCTCTGCCCCCGGGAATTGGTCGCCCGGCTCGGTTTCCGAATGATCGAGGCGGGCATCGCCGTTTACCGGATCCGGGTGAATATCCGCACCTTGCATCCACAATACATAGGAACGGTCTACGGGTGGCAACCTGACTTGGAGGAGGTATCGGAATTCACGCCGACCCACGCCATCCTCGAGGAGGAACGCTATCTTCGCAGCCCCTACGCCGCGATCTTTCAAGGGGCCGGCGGGATCCGCAGGCGGCTGGATGTCCCAGGCGAGGTTCTCGACTTTCCGGTTCTAGAGGAACTGAGGGCCGAAGGAGCGACGGACTACGTGGCCATGCCGCTGGTGTTTTCCGACGGCCGGATCAACGCCATCACCCTTGCCAGCAACCGCGCCGGCGGGTTTTCCACTGCGGAACTCGAGACGACCTATGGCATGCTGCCGATACTGGAGCGCCTGATGGAGTTGCACGCCACGCGGCGAACGGCGCGGACGATTCTGGAGACCTACCTGGGCCCGAATACCGGACAGCGCGTGCTCAACGGCCAGATCCGGCGCGGCGACGGCGAGGACATCCACGCGGTAATCTGGTTTTCCGACATGCGCGGCTCCACCGCCCTGGCGGACCGCATGTTCCGGCCGGACTACCTCGGCCTCCTCAACTCCTTTTTCGAGTGCATGGCCGGGGCGATCCTCGATCACGGCGGAGAGGTTCTGCGGTTTCTCGGCGACGCGGTGCTGGGGATCTTTCCCATCCCCGCCACCACCAGCCATCCCGAACTGTGTCCGGAACACACCGGCGCGTGCGCCAAGGCGTTGCGGGCGGCCCAGGACGCGATGAAACGCATGGAAGCCCTTAACCAGCAGCGCCAGGACCATGGACAGCCGCCTCTGGGCTATGGCATTGCCCTGCACTTGGGCGATCTCCTGTACGGCAACATTGGCGTGCCCGAACGCCTCGACTTCACCGGCATCGGCGCGGCCGTCAACGAAACGGCGCGCCTGGAGGATATGACCAAGGTGCTCCACAAGCCGATCCTGATCTCGGCGGAACTCGCCCGCGTGGTTCCCGACAAGCTGGTCTCGCTCGGCGTTCATGGTTTTCTCGGCGTCCGCGAGCCGCACGAAATCTTCACGCTGCCGGAGATGTAGGCACCGGAATTTGCGGCGCTACAGTGGCCAGGGATCGACCCCGAACAGCGCGCCGCGCGCGGCAAGCAGGACCCCGTACAAAGCGGCGCCGAGAGCCAGCCGCCCACAACCGATCTCGCCGAGACCGAGCCGCGTTCGACCCGATAGCACGGCGGCAAACGGCAGATAGGACGTCTGGGCGCAATATCTCTTCCATGCATCGCCCAACGCGGCGCGTTTCTTGGCGTCGAACAAAGCGACCGACAAGGCGGCTGCGCAATCGTTCCCGTCATGGTACGATCCCTCTTCAACCCTGCCATGCGCGATCAACGGTTGATCGTATAATCACGTATTTCGTGTGCGATCATAGGGCATTAGCATAATATGAAAGATAGCGCCGACGGCCTTGTTTGCTCCCAAGAACGGGAGTATGGTTCGGAAGTGCTCATGGCCGAAATTCAAAATCGCCATTTGACGATTTTTTTGTGCGACCGTTCGCGGGGGTGAGCGGTTGGGCGGAACGCCTTTTTGTTCTTAGCCCGCCTCACACTTTGTTGATTTATAGCGCGATACACACTTTTGTTGATTTATTGTCGTTCGCTTGGCATTCAGTTCCCCGGCCGAGCCTGGCGCGGGGTTCGATCACAACACCGCCGAACGCGGTAAACATCACAGTAGCGGTCGCGCGCCACACGCAGACCGCACCGAGGTAAGCGACGACAGATCGCGGCTTCGGGGTCACAGAGGAGGAGAGACTCGATGAGCCAGCCGGCCGATCTTACACGCCCAGCGGATTTGGCGCACAAACGGATGGCGGGGCCGACCAGAACCCGGCGTCCGATTTACCACGACATTCTCCCTCCCTGTAACAATGCGTGTCCGGCGGGCGAGAACATTCAGGCGTGGCTGGCGCACTCCCGGGAGGGTCGGTTCCAAGAAGCTTGGGAAACAATCCTGCAGGACAATCCCCTGCCCGCCGTTCACGGGCGGGTGTGCTATCATCCGTGCGAAACCGACTGCAATCGCAAGAACCTTGACGGTACGATCAGCATCCACGCCGTTGAGCGCTTCCTCGGCGACATGGCGTTGAGCGAGGGCTGGACGCCGCGCATCGACGCCAAGCCATCGGGGAAACGGGTCCTGGTTGTCGGCGCCGGCCCAAGCGGCCTGTCCGCCGCCCATCATCTAACGCTGATGGGGCATTCCGTGGAAGTTCACGACGCCGGCCCGGTGGCCGGGGGAATGATGCATTTCGGGATTCCGGCCTACCGCCTGCCCCGGGACATCCTCGACGGCGAGATCAAGCGCATCGAGAACATGGGCGTCAAGTTCGTGCTCAACCATAAGGTCGAGGACGTGGTCGCCGAGAAGGACGCGGGCAAGTTCGACGCCGTCTTCGTCGCGGTGGGCGCCCACCTGTCCAAGCGAACGGATATTCCGTCGCGCGACGCCGGAACCATGCTGGACGCCGTCAGTTACCTCAAGCAGGTGGAATCCGGCACCCCGCCCAAGCTGGGCCGGCGCGTCGCCATCTACGGTGGCGGCAACACGGCCATGGACGCGGCCCGCGTGGCCAAGCGCCTCGGTCACGAACCGCTGATCATTTACCGCCGCGATTACGAGCACATGCCCGCTCACGCCTTCGAGGCCGACGAGGCCATGGAGGAAGGGGTCAAAATCCACTGGCTCAGGACCATCAAGTCCATCGAGGAATTGAATTTCCAAGTGGAAGTGATGAAGGTGGACGAAAACGGCCGCCCGCAGCCGACCGGGGAGTTCGAAACCATCGAGGCCGACGACCTGATCATGGCGTTGGGTCAAGACACGGATACCGAATTCCTGCGCACGGCCCCGGGCGTCGAGTTCCAGCGGGACGGCACGGTCGAGGTTTCGGAAAACATGATGACCGGATATCCGGGTCTGTTCGCCGGCGGCGACATGGTGCCCTCGGATCGCACCGTCACCATTGGCGTGGGACACGGAAAGAAGGCGGCCCGCAACATCGACGCCTACCTGCGCGGCGAAACCTACAGAAAGGCCGCCAAGGGCCCGCTGGCCACCTTCGATAAGCTGCATTTGTGGTTCTACACCGATGCCGCTCAGCGGCCGCAGGGCCACACCGACCTGGTTCTCCGCCAGACTTCGTTCGAAGAGGTGGTGAAGGGCCTTTCCGAGAAGGAGGCCGTCTACGAGGCCAAGCGCTGCCTCTCGTGCGGCAATTGCTTCGAGTGCGACGGATGCTATGGCGCCTGCCCCGAGGACGCCATCATCAAACTCGGCCCGGGAAAGCGGTACGAGTACAACTATGACCTGTGCACCGGATGCGCCGTCTGCTTTGAGCAGTGTCCGTGCCACGCCATCGAGATGATCGTGGAGCCCAGCGGTTAGGAAGCGCCACGAGGGTGCCGGCTCATCGAACATGAAACAAATGCTGCTCAATAACCGGGCGGGACGGACTTGGACCCTGGGCGCCAACCGTCCTCTCCTGCCCGGCAGTGGAGGAAATCAATGCCCGAAGCGCAAGTAGCGCAAGTAACGACCCTTGACGGCAACGAGGCCGCGGCATACGTGGCCTATCGAGTCAACGAAGTCTGCGCCATTTACCCGATCACGCCGTCGTCGACCATGGCGGAGTTCGCCGATCAGTGGTCGAGCGAAGGCAGACCCAATATTTGGGGCAGTGTCCCGGATGTCGTGGAAATGCAGAGCGAGGGCGGCGCCGCGGGCGCGGTTCACGGCGCCCTTCAAGGAGGCGCGCTGACCACCACGTTTACCGCGTCCCAGGGGCTCATGCTGATGATCCCCAACATGTACAAGATCGCCGGCGAATTGACGTGCGCGGTCTTCCATGTGGCGGCGCGGTCGCTGGCCGCTCAGGGATTGTCGATCTTCGGCGACCATCAGGACGTCATGGCCGTCCGCCCCACCGGCTTCGGCCAACTCGCGTCAAGCTCGGTGCAGGAGGCCCACGACATGGCCCTGATCGCCCAGGCGTCGACGCTCGAGTCCCGCATCCCGTTCATTCATTTCTTCGACGGGTTCCGGACGTCCCACGAGGTCAACAAGATCACGCTGTTGAGCGACGACCAGATGCGGGCGATGATCGACGACAGTCTGGTTCTCGCCCATCGCCGGCGCGCGCTCAGCCCGGACAATCCGTTCATTCGCGGCACCGCTCAGAACCCGGACGTTTATTTCCAGGCGCGCGAGACCGTCAATCCATTCTACGAACGGATCCCCGACGTCGTTCAGACGGCGATGGACAAGTTCGCCAAAGTCGCCGGCCGCCGCTACAACCTGTTCGATTATTTCGGACCGAAGGACGCGGAAAACATCCTGGTGATCATGGGGTCCGGCGCCGACAACGCCCGCGAGACCGTGGAATTCCTGGAAAAGCACGGTGAGAAAGCAGGTGTCGTTCAAGTTCATCTGTTTTTCCCGTTCTCGGCCGAACACTTCCTGGCGGCCATACCGAAGACGACCAAGGCGATCGCGGTGCTCGACCGCACCAAGGAGCCGGGCAGCGTCGGCGAGCCGCTCTACACCAACGTCCTTACGGTGTTCGCCGAGGCCTTGGCGGCCGGTACCTGTCCGACGGACGGAATGCCGAAGATCGTCGGCGGCCGCTATGGTCTGTCGTCCAAGGAATTTACGCCGGCCATGATCAAGGGCGTTCTGGACAACCTCAAGAAGAAGACGTCGAAGAACCACTTCACCGTCGGCATCGTCGACGACGTCAGCCACACAAGCCTGGACTACGACCCCTCCTTCACCACCGAGTCCGACGACGTGTTCCGGGCCATGTTCTATGGCCTCGGCGCCGACGGCACGGTGGGCGCCAACAAGAACACCATCAAAATCATCGGCGAGGACCCCGACTTCTACGCCCAGGGCTACTTCGTCTACGACTCCAAGAAATCCGGCTCCCAGACGGTGTCCCACGTGCGCTTCGGACGCGAGCCGATCCGGTCCGCCTATCTGATCGGAGCCGCTAACTTCGTCGGCTGCCATCAGTTCAACTTCATCGAGAAGATGGACCTGCTCTCCAACGTGGCGCCCGGAGCGACGTTCCTGCTCAACAGCCCCTACCCCCTTGACGAAACGTGGGACAAACTCCCGCAAAAGGCGCAGGAGCAGATGATCGCAAAGCAGGTGAAGCTTTACGCGATCGACGCCGCGAAGGTGGCCCGCGACACCGGCATGGGCACGCGCACCAACACCATCATGCAGACCTGCTTTTTCGCGATTTCCGGCGTGCTTCCCCGGGATCAAGCCATCGAGAAAATCAAGAAATCCATCAAGAAGACCTACGGCAAGAAGGGCGACGAAATCGTCCAGAAGAACTTCGAGGCGGTGGACCATACCATTGCCAACCTCCACGAGATCAAGATCCCCGACCGCGTCAGCAGCACCATCGAAATGCGGGCCGTGGTGCCCGCCGAGGCGCCCGAGTTCGTGCAGAAGGTGACCGCCATGATGATGGCGGGCCGCGGCGACGAGCTGCCGGTGAGCGCCATGCCCATCGACGGGACCTACCCGAGCGGCACCACCAAATGGGAAAAGCGCAACATTGCCCAGTTCGTGCCGCTATGGGAGGAGGACATCTGTATCCAGTGCGGCAACTGCGCCTTCGTGTGTCCGCATGGCGTCATCCGATCCAAGCTCTATCACCAGGATCTTCTGGAAAACGCGCCGGCCGGTTTCAAGACCGCGCCCATCGACGCCCGAGGATTTCCGGAAACGCGGTTCACGCTGCAAATTTACGCGGAGGATTGCACGGGATGCTCGCTCTGCGTTGAGGTCTGCCCGGCGAAGAGCAAGGAGGAATCCGGCAAAAAGGCCATCAACATGACCTGGAAGGACGATGTCCTCGAAGCGACCAACACCAGCAAGACGTTTTTTGAGACGCTGCCGGTGAACGATCGCTCCCGGGTCGACTTCTCGACCATTCGCGGCACCCAGTTCCTCGAGCCGCTGTTCGAATTTTCCGGGGCGTGTTCGGGATGTGGCGAGACGCCGTATGTCAAGCTTGTATCCCAGTTGTTCGGCGACCGGATGATGGTGGCCAACGCCACGGGATGCTCGTCCATCTACGGCGGCAACCTGCCGACCACGCCTTGGACCGTCAACAGCGAGGGACGCGGGCCGTCGTGGTCGAACTCGCTCTTCGAGGACAACGCCGAGTTCGGTCTGGGAATGCGGCTCGCCGCCGACAACCACCTGCAGCTTGCTCACCAGTTGTTGCTGGAACTTCAGCCGGAGATTGGCGGCGATTTGTTCGACGAACTGATTTCGGCGCCGCAGCGGGCGGAATCGGAAATCCGCTTGCAGCGGCAACGGGTGGCGGCGCTCAAGGAGAAACTCCAATCCATCGACTCCAACGCCGCCCGGCACCTGCTGTCGGTGGCCGATCATCTGGTCCGGCGCAGCGTCTGGATCATTGGCGGCGACGGCTGGGCCTACGACATCGGCTCGGCCGGCGTGGACCACGTTCTCTCCACGGGACGGGATGTCAACGTTCTGGTGCTGGATACCGAGGTGTATTCCAACACCGGCGGTCAGGCCTCCAAATCGACGCCGTTGGCGGCGGTGGCCAAGTTCGCCAACGCCGGCAAGCAGGTGGGCAAGAAGGACATCGCTCTGCAGGCCATCTCTTATGGCAATGTTTATGTGGCCCGCGTCGCCATGGGGGCCAATCCGCAACAGGTGCTGCTGGCGTTCCGCGAGGCGGAAGCCTACCCCGGCCCCTCGCTGATCCTCGCCTACAGCCATTGCATCGCCCACGGCATCAACATGCAGAACGGACTGAACCAGCAAAACCTCGCGGTCCAATGCGGTCACTGGCCGCTGATGCGCTACAATCCCGACGTTCGCGAATCCAGCGAAAACCCCTTCGTTCTCGACTCCCCGCGCCCGACCATCAAGCTGAAGGAATACGCCGATAACGAGCTTCGCTATCGCATGCTCTACCGCACCAACCCCAAGGCCGCCGACCAATTGATGGAGGCGGCCCAGAATGCCATCAACTGGAAATGGAAGCTTTACGAGGACATGGCGGCCATCGATTAGGACCGGCAATGCCCGCCCGCCGCCGTCGTGAAAGCCCTGGGTTTTTCGACAACAGCGGTGGGCCAGCCCCTCGGGTTTTCCGCTGGCGGGAGCGCGACCGGGGCGCATGGAGCGAATAACAATTCTGGTCGCCAGGACCGAAAGGATAAAAAAATGGATCTGCGAACAAAATATCTGGGGCTGGACCTGAAGCACCCGGTGGTCGCGTCCGCCTCGCCTCTGTCGAAGACCTTGGACGGCATCAAGCGGTTGGAAGACGCGGGCGCGTCGGCCGTCGTCATGTTCTCGCTGTTCGAGGAACAGCTTCGTTACGAGAACGAATCCTTCAATTACCTGATGGAAAAGGGAACGGAAAGCTTCGCCGAGTCGCTGAGCTATTTTCCCGAGGTGGAAGAGTACAAGGTCGGACCGGACTCCTACCTGAATTTGATCCGGCAGGCCACCAGCGCGGTGGATATCCCCGTCATCGCCAGCCTGAACGGCGTCACCAGCGAAGGCTGGACCGAGTACGCCAAGGAGATGGCCGACGCCGGCGCCAGCGCCATCGAGCTCAACATCTTCTACATCCCCGCCAATCTCGACATTACCGGCCGCGAGGTGGAACAGCGCTACGTGGACATCATCAAGGCGGTGAAGGGCGGCGTGTCGGTCCCCGTCGCGGTGAAGCTCAGTCCGTTCTTCAGCGCCATGGGCGAGATGGCCACCAAGTTCGTGGACGCCGGCGCCGATGGCCTAGTGCTGTTCAATCGCTTCTACCAGCCGGATTTCGATCTGGAGGAACTGGAGGTGGTCCCCGACCTGGAACTCAGCTCGCCCAGCGAGATCCGCCTGCCGCTGCTGTGGATCGCCGTCCTGCACGGCCGCATCAACGCGTCCATCGCCGCGACCCGCGGGGTTCAGTCGCCGACGGAGATCATCAAATACGTCATGGCCGGCGCCGATGCGGTGATGACGGCTTCGGCGCTGCTTCGCAACGGCGCCGGACACCTTAAATCCCTGGTGGACGGCATGAGCGAATGGATGGACCGACGCGGCTACGAATTGGTGGAGCAGATGAAGGGCTCCATGAGCCAGCAGAACGTGGCCGACCCCTCGGCCTTCGAGCGCGCCAACTACATCAAGGTCCTGGGAAGCTTCAAGAGCCCCTACATTTCTTGAGCACGGCGCCGCGCCGTCGACAGTCTGACAAGGGACGGTTGCCGCTGCCGACCCGTTGGATCCCACGCGCTTCTCTTGTTGTGCTCGCGACCCTGTTTCTCGTCGTCGGCCCGATGAGCCAGGGTCTCGGTCAGATCGACACGTCCGGACCCCCGCCGGGTGACCGGACCGAGGAGGCGCCGCGCGGAACGATCGCGCTCGATGTCGGCCCCGCCGACGACCGCGCCATCGAAAAGCGCCTGCGCGAGATTTTCGCCAACCTGGACGGCCTTGATCAGGTGACCATCGACGTCGCGGCCGGCGTGGTCAAGATCGGCGGCGACGTGGGATCGAAGGACGCCCGCGGCCGGGCGCTCGCGCTCGCCGAAAAGGTCGAGGGCGTGGTCGAGGTCGTCGACAACACCACGTCCGAGCGCGACCTCGAACGCCGCCTCGCGCCCACCGTCAAGCGCGTCACCGGCTGGGCCCGCGATCTCGTCGGCAACCTTCCGGTTTTCCTGATCGCGCTGCTCACTGTGGGGGCGTTCTGGCTGTTGTCACGGTTTGTCGGCGGCTTCGGCCGGCTGTATGACCGCCTGACCCCCAACCCGTTTATCGCCAAGCTGTTGCGCCAGATCGTGCAAGGCGTCATTCTGCTGTTCGGCATCGTTCTGGCGCTGTCGATCGTGGACGCGTCCGGCCTGGTCCGAACGGTGCTCGGCGCCGCCGGCCTCCTCGGCCTCGCGCTGAGTTTCGCGCTTCGCGATACGGTCGAGAACTACATCGCCAGTATTCTTCTGAGCCTCCGCCAGCCATTCCAGCCCAACGACGAGGTGCTGATCGATGGATACGAAGGCCGGATCATCCGCTTGACCTCGCGCGCCACGGTGTTGCTGACCTTTGCCGGCAATCATGTTCGCATCCCGAACGCCACCGTCTTCAAGGGCGTGATCGTCAACTACACGCGGAGGCCCGCGCGGCGGTTCGATTTCACCGTCGGCGTCGACACCGGCGCCGATCTGCTTGCCGCGCAACAGCTGGCGGTCGAGACATTGCGGCGCGCCGACGGCGTGCTCGACGATCCGCCGCCGGCCAGCCGGCTGGAGGCGTTGGGCGATTCCAGCGTGGTGCTGTGGGTCGCCGGCTGGGTCGACCAGCGCTACCACGATTACCGCAAGGTCAAGAGCGAAGCGCTCCGCCTGGTGAAGGAGGCGTTCGACCACGCCGACATCGAGATGCCGGAGCCGATCTACCGGTTGCGGATCGAAAGCGGCGGCGGTCTCGCCCCGCCCGAGGGCGACAAAGGGACGCCGGGCAAGCCCGACAGGCCAAGACGCGCGGTCGACGCGACGGTCGACATCGCCCGTGACGCCGAGTTGGACGAACAGATCGCCGAGGAACGGGCCGACCCCGCCGTCCCCGACTTGCTGGACCCTCGGGCGCCGCGGGAATAGCGAACGCGCCGCTCAGTGGTCTGGGCAAATATTTGAGCGAGGAGCTCGCGGTGAACTTTGACGTGTCAATATCGTGGGACGCCGTCCCGCAATTGCTGATCGCGATCGCTTTGGCCTTACCAACGGCGTGGCATCGCGAAACCCACAGTCGGATCATGGGTCTGCGAACGTTTCCCATCGTATCGCTCGGCGCCTGCGCCTACGTGCTGGTCGGCATGTCGTTCATCGGACCTGACAGTCCGGACGCCATGGCGAGGATCATGCAGGGACTTTTGACGGGAGTGGGCTTTGTCGGCGGCGGCGCCATTCTCAAGAACGATGATCACGTCCAGGGCACGGCCTCCGCCGCGTCCATCTGGATCATGGGGGCCCTCGGCGCGGCCGTCGCTTTCAAGGTTTGGGGGCTGGCGCTGGCGCTCTCCGGCCTGAATTGTCTCCTCGTGTGGCTGATGAGCTACCTGAAACAGCCCGTCCCGACCGAGAAGGAAGACAGCTGAAGGACGCGACTGTTGAGGGATCCCGCTCACGTCAGCATCCGGATCGCCGTAACGGCGAGGAACGCCGCGAAGCACCGCTTTAGCAGCACGCGATCGATGCTGTGCGCGATCTTGGCCCCAAGCGGCGCGAACAGCACGGTCATGACGGCAAGCGGGATGGCGGCCAGAAGATTGACGTAGCCGAGGCTGAACGGCGAGCGGCCCGGAACATCCCACCCGCCGTAAATGTAACCGATCACCGCGGGAACGGCGATCGCCACTCCGAACGCCGAAGCGGTGCCGACGGCGCGATGAATGGGAAAGGAGAACAGCGCCAGGGTCGGCACCGAGAGCGTCCCGCCGCCGATGCCCATCAACGCCGACACGAACCCGATCGCCGCCGCCATCAGCCGATTGACCGCGGCCGAAGCCGGTATGGCATCGGCGAGGATGAGCGGTTTCGGCAGCGCCATGTTCACCGCGACGACGAGGGCGACCGCGCCGAACACGCCGGCCAGCGCCTTGCCATCCAGATATCCGGACGCGACGCCGCCGAGCGCGGCGCCAACAAGCACGGCCGGTCCCCACAGTTTCAACAAGTCGACGTCCACCGCGCCTCGGCGATTGTGGGCGCGAACCGAGGCGATGGACGTGGGGATGATGGTGGCGAGCGAGGTCGCCACCGCCGTGTGCACGACCACCGCGGGCGCCAACTCCAGCAGCGGCGATATCCAGTAGAGCACCGGGACGATAACGATCCCGCCGCCGACGCCGAGCAGCCCGGCGGCGATCCCGGCAACCACCCCGGTGCCCAACAGGATGGCGGCAATCTCCACAAAGGTCGAGTTGATCGCGGGCATCGGTATAGCCTGAACGTATTGACAACTAGGGACAGATTAGCGGACGTATTGAGTAACGTCGCCTTTTTCGTCCCTTTTTTCCGGGCGGAAAAAGCGGACGCTACGTTGTTCCGACTGAAATCAATTATGAAAGGCGAGCACGACATGACCAAGGCGAAGGCCCGCCAACGGGCAAGGGCGAAAGCGGCGGAAAAAACCGGAAAGCAACAATCCAACTCCGGCCGGCACGACCAAAAAGTCCGGCCAGGGCAGTTCGATCCGGGAACAGGTTCCATAAAAAGCCCGAGCGTGAATGCCGGAAGCAAAAACTTCGCCGGGGCGAGACGGGGCGCGGCGCGGTCGAGATAAGTCGAGTTCCGTCAGAAATCCGTCCCCTTTGTGCCGCAGCCCATCCTCCTGGCCCCTGCAAGCGCTCCAGAAAAGGCGAGTTTGACAATGCTCGGCACAGGAGTATCCTGGTCCCTGCAGTACGAGGAGATGCGACGATGGCTGATTTGAGCGTTGAATTGGAACTTAGCGGAACGGTTGGTACTGCGGTCAGCGGTTCAATTGGAACCACGGTTGGTGGGTCCTTCGGTGCCGTCGGGCCCGTGACACTGTCCGGGATCCCAGACAATTACACGTTCAAAGTGACAGAACTTCCGAAGATCCAGATCGGCGTGGACCCGCTGCATGGCACGGTCAAGCTGGAGCCGGTCAGGCTCGACATCGGGCCGATCGAGACCAGCCTTTCGATCAAGGAAATCCCCAGCGTGCGGATGCATTTACCGGCGAACTACCAAGTCGCGCTGTCGCTATTCGGACTAGAGGTGGCCGCAGTGCGGCTGTGCGGCGAAAGCCAGATCATTACCGAGCCCTACACGCCGAATCCGTGCGAAGTTTGCGGGCCGCGCGACGCCCAGGCGATCGCCGCTGAACTCAGGAAAACCGGCTAGGGCGGCAGGACGCCACAACGATCCGGGAAGGCAAATCATGCTTACGGGGCAAGACACGCCGATCCGATTTACTGGTCCGCCCACGGCGCTCAAGGCTGAAGTGGCGCTTGTGGCGCCGTTTGAGGTGGCGCCGGTGCCGGCCTTGCTGACCGCCGACGCCCGGCACCCACTGGCTCTACGTCCGCTGGCGGGCGATGACCTGCTGTTGTCGCTGGCGCTACCGGCGTCGACACCGCCGGGCGCGCTAAAAGCCGAGGTGGAGTTGGGCGGCAAGACCTATCCAGCTGTAATCGAGGTGCAAGAAAAGCCAAAGTTGACCGTCAAGCCAAAGGCGCTGGCGCTGGCTGGCCGTCTTGGCGAGGAGTTGGGCGCGTCCGTGGAGGTCACCAACACAGGCAATATCGCTTTGCCGTTCGAGGCCGCGGACATGGTCAACCTAAGGCCGGCGAGCGCGCTGGCGCGCGGCATCGGGGATGCGTTCAAGCAGCCGGGCGATATCGTCACGCGGCTGATCAGGCTTGGCGAGCGACTGGACGCGGAACCGACCGGCACCCTTGCCGTCACCTGGAAGACAAGGATCAAAAGCCTGGCGGTCGGCCAGACTGCGGTGATTGAGTTCAGCGCGCGCGTGCCCGAGAAGATCGACGCCGCGGTGACCTGGACGGGGCGTCTGTCGATGTTCTTCACGACTGTCGCCGTAACCTTGGAGGTAGCTGCCGAGCCGAAGGCGCCCCCGGCGCGCAAGCGAAAAGGAGTTTGATCATGAACAGTTCGATGGAGAGCGGCGATCCGGTAGCCGCGCTAACCGCCATGGCCGAGATTGGCTTTGGTGCGGCCAAGGCCGTGCTCACCGCGGCCGGGGAGTTGGCGAAGGTCGGCGCGTCGTTGAACCCGGTGTTGAACTACCTAGAGAATGCCCGGGGCGGGTGCGGAAGCTGCGAGATTCCGCCGGCATGCTGGCTGCCGAAGGCGCTGGGCGAGCTGCGCAGTCTGGCCTGCGCAGGCGGCACCGCGCAGGTCCGCCTGCGCGTGACCAACTGCCAGCCGGTCAATAGCACCATCGAGGTGGTGATGAAGTCGAAACACGCGACCAAGATCGATCCGCCGAGCGCGTTTGTCCATCCGATGGAGCAGGCCTGGTTTAACGCGACCGTCGAGGTGCCGGCGGACGCCTGCAAGGGCCAGAAGTTGGAGATCCTGGTTTGGGTGCTGGGTTGCAACGCGCATTACCTGCGTTGGACCGTCGACGTGACGGACTGCATGTCCGGAAGCTGCCAGGAAATCGAGGTTGAGGACTGCCCAGATTACACGCACCACTGGTACGATCATTTCTATTGTGCCCGGCCCTGTTTCAATCAGCCGGGCCGCGCCGGCGGCCAAAAGGGCTGACGCGTGCCGCCAGCAGCGGGCGGCTAGGTAACTATATGAGGCAGCGCATGCAAAGCTCCGAATTTATAAAATCTTTTGGGGATCTGGGAGCGCGCGTGTTTGGTGAATATACCCGCAACATGAAACGCTACACGGCCTTCCTGACCGATTTGACCAAGCGGCCGGCAGAGGATCTGGCTGTCGGTGAACTTCCGACGCGCTACGCCGACTTCGTCCAGACAGAGGGGCCAAACTTGGCCGGACAGGTCGCGGAGGCCGGACTGACCTACTACAGGGCAGTGATCGACGGCGGCATCGACGCGGCCAACCGTTATTTCGAGCAAGTGCTGGGCGTCGCCGTCGAGCCCAGTTTGGCCAAGGTAGACAGGCCATCGCCGTCGACGCTGCTGTTCCACGGCAGGCATGGCGACAAGGCGAGCAATGCCTTCCTGGTCAGCAACAACCGCAGCGAGCCGGTCGAAGTGAGCTTTGATATCGCCGAGGTGGCGAGCGAGAACGGCGCGAGCCAGGTCCGACCCAAGGTGACCTTCTCTCCCGCGTCCTGCCGGCTTGGACCAAATGCGGAGCAGGTGGTCCAGTGCACGATCCTGCTCTCCGACCAGTTCCGTGCCGGCGAAGCCTACGTCGGCCAGATCCAGGTGGTTGGCTACCCCGAGATGGCGATGCGCCTGTCGGTGCGGGTCGACGGGGCCGGGCGGGATGCCGCCGAACGGAAGCCAGCCGCAAAGCCGACGGCCGCGAAACCGCGCGCCAAGACCACATCAAAAGCCAAGCGCCCGGACCGCTAGATCCGGAGGAGGCCGACGTGCGGGAACGAGGTTTGTACGGCGATTGGCGCCAATGGGGTCGCGTCCAGCATTGCGGAAAGTGATGGACACAGTACCGCGGGATTTGGCTCCACTGCATCCCGGCAACGGTGTTCGCATTGAAACTGGGAGCAAAAGAGGATATAATTCCTTTTTTCGCCTGACCTCCGTTGTTGTCCCACACGTATTCGGAAAAGCACTTTTCGGAGATACGAGGCGACCGTCCAAAAATGAGGGATTTAAGGTTTTGGAACAATCGGTCCAGTATGACGACAAATGACGACATCGAAAGCGGAATGATCCGCGGCCAAAACGGCGTGTTTTGTTTGATATCAATGACTTACGTCGTTACGGACCGAGAATAAGCACTTTTGAATGTATTAACAACATCAATAGGTTCCAGACAAAAATGACGACAAATGATGACAAATGACGACGTTTTGGCCACTTTAATTTCGGGCCAATGAAATCAAACGCTTAGCGAAAGTCAAGGTAACAGGGGCAGAATCCCGGGCATTGTGTTGAGTCCGAGAAGTCACATGTCGGCCTCGAAGTGATCGGTCATGCGGGATCTTGGTTTGGCCGCGCGGTCGGATGTGATTCACTGTCGCCATGGCCGCCTCGATACCGGATGTTGACGATCTGAGGGTTGACGAACTCAAGAAGCTGGTTTTGCGGCTTCTCGAAGAGATTTCGGCTTTGCGCGCGGAGACCGCGGCGCTGCGCGACGAGATTGCCCGCCTCAAGGGTCTGAAGGGTCGGCCGAAGATCCGTCCGAGTGGGATGGAGGCGGCGACGGATGGTAAGCCAAAGGATGGCAAGACCATAAAGCGCCGTGGGCGCGGGGCCAAGCGGGTGCTCGTCACCGAGGAACGGGTGATCAGGATCGACGCGCCGCCGGGCTCGCGGTTCAAGGGCTACGAGACGACGGTGGTTCAGGACCTGGTGGTCCGGCCGATCGCGATCCGCTATCGCCGGGAACGCTGGAAAACGCCGAGCGGAGAGACGATCGTGGCGCCGCTGCCGTGCGGGGTGCGCGGCCATGTGGGCGCGGAGTTGCGGCGCACCGTGCTGGCGCTCTACCACCAGGGGCGGATGACGGGTCCGGGGCTGCTCGCGCACCTTCGCGACCTCGGGGTGAGTCTCTCGGAGCGGCAGTTGGGGCGCCTGCTCATCGATGGCCAAGAGCCCTTTGTCGACGAGGCGCGCGCGGTTCTGCGGGCCGGGCTGGAGACGGCGGCGTGGATCAGCGCCGACGACACGGGGGCCCGTCACAAGGCGACGAACGGAACCTGCACCCAGATCGGCAACGACCACTTCACCTGGTTCGCCACCACCGGCTCCAAGAGCCGGCGGAACTTTCTCGAACTGCTGCGCGCCGGACACGGCGACTACGTGGTCAACGACGCCGCGCTGGCCTTCATGCGCGCGGGGGGCCTGGCGGGTCCGCTGATCGCCCGGCTGGCGGCGGACGACGGCAAGCGCTTCGCGGACGCGGCGGCGTGGACCGCCCATCTCGAACGCCTCGGCCTCACCGGCCTCAAGGTCGCCCCGGACCCGGTCCGCGTCGCCACCGAGGGGGCGCTGTGGGGCAGCATCGTCGACCACGGCTTGCTGGGCGACGCCGTCATCCTCAGCGACGACGCCGGCCAGTTCAACGTCGGCCGCCACGCGCTCTGCTGGGTGCACGCCGAGCGCCTGATCCACAAGCTGGACACCTTCAACGACCGCCAGCGCCGGGCCGTGACGCGCATCCGCGCCCGCGTCTGGCGGCTCTACGCCGACCTCAAGGCCTACCGGAAGCGGCCGTCGGCCCGGCGCAAGGCGGACCTCGCGCGACGTTTCGACGCCCTGTTCACCACCCGCACCGGCTTTGTCACCCTCGATCGGCTGCTGCGCCGGTTGCACGCCAACAAGCAAGAGTTGCTTGCCGTTCTAGACCGGCCCGAGATCCCGCTGCACACCAACGGCTCCGAAAACGACATCCGCTGCCAGGTCACGCGGCGCAAGATCTCCGCCGGAACCCGTTCCGACGTCGGCCGCGACTGCCGCGACGCCTTCCTCGGCCTGATGAAAACCTGCCGGAAACTCGGGATATCGTTCTGGACCTACCTCGGCGACCGCCTCCACGCGCCCGACGCCCCGGAAATCCCGCCCCTCCCCGATCTCGTCCGAGCGAGAGCCTCCCCCGCCTGACCGCCCGGTGTTTTGCCCCTGTTACAAGTCAATTCGTCAGATGTCGTCTTTCTTGGGAAAAACGTCGTCATTTTCGGCGTTTTTTGACGACACGCGTCGTCATTCCGATTCGGCCCGGACGGCCCTCGGGCGGTCTCTCGACACCCGTCGCGGTTGCATCTCCCTCACCCGTCGGTGACCACCAGCTTGTAGTCGGGGGTGGGGTTGAGGGGGCAGGAGTAGACGTAGCTGCCGGGTTTGAGCTCCACCTCGTAGTCCTTGGTTTTGCCCTGGCCCAGACCGCCGCCGGAGACGCTGATCTTGGAGAGCTTGTGGACGGGATTGCGCCAGTCGTAGTCGGCTTCGCGCAGCCAGAAGCCGAGCTCGTAGGGGACGTTCTCGTTGGTCACCCGGAACACGTACCTGCCGGGCTTGAGCTCCAGAACCTTGGACGCCGCCAAGCGCTCGGCCCCGGTTTTGGCGTTGATGGCCTCGCAGTCGGCTTTCCCGGTGGTCTGGTAGCCGTGGTCCTCGCCCTCGATTTCCACGAACTGGCATCCGGTCTGGGTGAGTTCGATGACCTGTTCGGCCTTTTCGGCGGCGGCGGCGCTCGTACCGGCCAGGGCCATGCCGCCAGCCGTCGCCACGGCCAGCGCTATCGCGGATTTCAGCATGGATTGCATCGATTTAATCTCCCAACCAGGGTCGCGGTTAGACGCTGGTTTTATAGTCCCGCGAGCGAGCGCCGACCGCAAGTGACATGACCGTGAGCGATGCGTGAGCGGTACTCGAGCGTCAGTTTTTCAGGCCGAACAGCGGCCGCAGACGCACCCCCACCAGGGTCCCCAGGACGGCCATGACGATCCACACCCAGCCATGCAGGCTGCCGGACGCGACGCCGCTGAAGAAGGCGCCGATGTTGCAGCCGTAGGCCAGCCGGGCGCCGTAGCCCAGCATCAGCCCGCCGATCACCGCCGCCGCCAGCGAACCCGGCGGAACGCGGACACGGGGCGCCACCCGTCCGGCCAGGGACGCCGCCGTGAGCGCGCCCAGGAAAAGACCGATATTCATGACCGTGACGGTGTCCGCCAGCACCGGCGCGGCCAGCGCCGCCCGCTGGAAGCCGCCGCTCCAGAACGGGCTGGTGGACGGATCCCAGCCGAGCGCCGCCGCCACCTTGGCGGTCCACAGCGTGAACGCCCAGGTGATGGACCAGGGATGCCCGGCCACCAGCAGCGTCAGCCAGTTGAACACCGCCAGCAGCCCGGCGCTGAACAACAGCGGCCAGGGCCCCCGGATCAGCCGCGTCCAGGTAAACGCCCCGCCCCACCACAGCGGCCGCGTCCGGCGTCCGCCCCACAGCCTGAGCGCTCCGTAGATCAACGCCAGCGCGGCCAATTGCAGCGCCACCGCCAGCGGCCAGCCGAACGCGTCGCTCAACGACACCGCGCCAAGGCCAGGAAGCTGGCTCCACCAGTGCAGGTGCAGGCTCGCCCAGAAGCCGCCAACGCAGAAGAACACCAGCACCACCACCATGCGGAGATTGCCGCCGCCGGCGGTGTAGAGGGTGCCGGACGCGCAGCCGCCCGCCAGTTGCATGGCGAGGCCGAACAGGAACGCGCCGAAGGCCATGGAGACGCTCACCGGCGCCACCGCCCCCGCCACCGGCCGCCCGAACATGGCCCCCTGGGCGAGCACCGGCGCGAACAGCAGAATGGCCGCCGCCAGCATCACTCCTTGAGCGGCGACGTCGGAGATCTCGCGCTCGAGCACGACCCGGCGGTAGGCGGCGGAAAAGCCGAAGGCGGCGTGATAGAGGCTGACGCCAAGACCGAGGCCGATGGCCAGCAGAGCCGCCTGCCTACCGCCGAAGTTGACCAGCAGCGCGGCGAATAACACCGCCACCACCGCCCCGGCCAGGGCCAGAACGGGGACCTGGATACGCGGCAGGGCGAGCGCGGCGCTGGTGATGGGTTACGAGCCTTGCGACTCCGCCACGATCTTGGCGACGATGGTATCCAGTTCGGCGGCCATGGCGTCGAGCGTGCCGTTGCCGTAGGCGGCGAAGACGGCGCTGGGCAGCCGGTAGGTGAGCTTGGCGTTCCCATCCGGCTGTTCGGTGACGTAGAGACGCAAAGGGGCCTCGATGCCGGCGGCCTCGCTGGCTTCCAGCATGCGCACCGCGAACCGGGGATTGAAGATCATGACGACGCGGTTGCCGGGGATGGCGACGCCGATGGCCTTGGCGCCGCAGGTGGCGCAGGCCTCGGCGACGATGCCCATGCCATTGGCCTGGATGGCCGCCTTCAGGGCGTCCACATACCCATCGAAGGGCTTGCCGGTGTCGATCACCTGGGTGCCGGGATAGGGCGAGGGGTTTTCCGCCCGCGGCGATACCGGCGCCAACAGCACCGCGAACACCAACAGCAACACCAACGAGACCATGCGCATACCCGGATCCTCCACTTGAGATAGGGGAAAAGTGTACGCTGCCTCGCGCCGGCGGGCCAAGCCGACCCGGATGCGGTCACGCACATGTGACGGGCGCTGGACGCCCTTAATCCCGCGACGGTTCGAACGGTTGCGGTAGCGGCTCCGGCGCGGACACAGGTTGAGCGGTGTCCTCGCCCATCTGGAATTCCTCGATGCGTTCGGCGCGGCGCGCCACCTTTTCCGAGGAAAGGCGGATCTGGCGCATGTCGTCGACGGATTGCTCGAAATGGCGCTGTAGCTTCTGGACGCGATCGTCGAGGCGGATGACGTCGCCGGTCATGGCCCGGAGTTCGGTCTGGATCAGCCCCGCCTGCTCGCGCATGCGCACGTCCTTCAGCACCGCCCTGAGCGTATTGAGTGTCGCCCACAGCGTTGTCGGCGAGACGATCCACACCTTTCGCCGGAACGACTCCTCGATGACGTTGCGGAAGTTGGCGTGGAGCTCGGCGTATACCGCCTCCGACGGCAGGAACATCATCGCCGAATTGGCGGTTTCGCCGGGGACGATGTAGCGCTCATGGATGTCCTTGACGTGCGTGAGGACGTCGGCGCCGAAGGCCCGCGCCGCTTGCACCTTGGCGGCCTCGGTACCGGCGTCGCGGAGCGCCCGGTAGCTCTCCAGCGGAAACTTGGCGTCCAGCGCGATGGGCCCCGGCGGGTCGGGAAGCTTGAGCAGGCAGTCGACCCGCCGGCCGTTGCCCAAGGGCGCCTGGAAGACAAAGGCCGAACTCGGAAGCACCGCCGTCACCAGATCGCGGAGCTGGACCTCGCCGAAGGCGCCGCGGGCCTGCTTGTTGGAGAGGATATCCTGCAGGCCAACCATCTGGGCCGACAGCTCGGTGATGTTCTTCTGGGCGGCGTCGATCACCGCCAGGCGCTCGTGCAGGACCCGGAGCGAGTCGCCGGTCTTTTCCGACTGCTGGGTCAAGCTTTCGCCCAAGCGGCGGGTCAATCCGTCGAGACGGGCGCTCAGCGCCACCTGGGTCTGCTCCACGCGGCCGGCCAGTTGCGCCTGGGTTTCGGTCAGCCGCTGCGCGGTGTCGGAGATCCGCGCCATGTGCATGGAAGACTCGGTGCGCGATCGCTCGCCGCGCAGCAGCGCGACGACGAGGATCACGGCGGCCCCGGCCAGGATCAACGGGGCCCATGTCACCCAATCGATATTGACGTCCATTCGTCTCCTTGGCGCACCTCGGCGTATCTCGAACCTTGCACAAGCCAAAGCCGGAACGCAAACTCTTGGGTATTCCGGTCCGTTTGGAGGTATAAGGAACACGATGATGCGTTTGGGTTTGATGGGTGCGGCGGCTGTTTTGGCCTGTGCCGCGACGATGATGGTGGATGCCGCGAACGGTGAGGAAACACGGTTAACGCCCGAGAATCGCACGTCTTTGGCGGTGACGGTGTACGGCGGCGGCCTGGCGCTGGTGTCCGACGAACGTGCCGCCACGCTGCAAGTAGGCGTCAACCGTCTGGCCTTCGAGGGGGTCGGCAAGGACATGGTCCCGTCGAGCGCGTGGCTGGTCGGCGACGAATTGGGATCCATCCGGGAGATCGATTACGACTTCGACTTCCTGACCCCGGAGGCCCTGCTGCGGCGTTCGGTGGGCAAGACGGTGAAGGTGGCGCGCACCCACCCCACCACCGGCGAGGACACCGTCGAGGACGCGGTGGTGCTCAGCACCCAGGGCGGCGTGGTGTTGCGCTATCGCGACCGCATCGAGACCGGGATCCCCGGGCGGCTGGTGTTCGACCACGTGCCCGGCGATCTGCGACCGCTGCCGGCGCTGGTGGCGAGCATCGAGAGCACCGTGGCAGGCGAGCGGACCCTCGCACTCAGCTATCTGACCGGCGGCCTGAGCTGGGAAGCCGATTACGCGGCGAACGTGGACCTGGCGAAGGGCATGTTGGATCTGGAGGGCCGGGCGACCCTCACCAATAGCAGCGGCGCCGATTTCCGGAACGCGTCGCTGGGACTGGTGGCCGGGCAGGTGAACCGGGTGTCTCCCCCGGGAGGGCCGGTGCTTCGCGAAACCGCCATGCGGATGAACGCGGCCACTGCCGCCGACGCGGCGCCCCCGCCGCAACGCGAGAGCCTCGGCGACTATCATCTGTACGTCATTCAGCAACCCGTCGATCTTGTCGACCAGCAAACCAAACAGCTGGCGTTGCTGTCGGCGCCGAACGTTCCCGTGGTCCGCGAATACGTGAGCGAGGCGCCGGTCGCGGCCTACGGCCGCCAGCGGGGGGAACCGAGACCCACGCACCCCAACATCCGGATGAGGTTCGAAAACACCGAGGCGAGCGGCGCCGGCATGCCCCTGCCCGCCGGCATCGTCCGGCTTTACACCCGCGACGACCAGGGCGGATTGCGGCTGCTCGGGGAAGATCGCATCCCCCACACCGCCATCGGCGAAAAGGTGGAGATTTCGCCGGGCCAGGCCTTTGATATCTCGGTGACCCGCCGGCAAACCGACTTCAAGCGGCTAGGACTTCCCGACGGTGTGTTCGAAAGCGCCTGGAAGATCGAGATCCGCAACGCCAAGAACGAACAGGTCGCGGTCAAGATCGTGGAGATCGTTCCCGGCGACGTGGATGTCCTCGCCGAGAGCGCCGCGCATACCAAGGAGACGGCCGAGCGCTTGGTCTGGTCCGTCGACCTACCGGCCAAGGGCGCCACCGAACTGACCTATCGGGTGCGCGTTCAGCAGTAACTTGACGCGGTTTGGGGTCGGCCCATATCAATAGGATGCTGGTTGAGAACGACAAGGCAAGCATGGCATGACACGACCATCCATCATCATCGCCCCGGATCCACGGCTGAAGCAGCCGGCCCAGGCGCTCGACCGCGTCGACGACGAAGCCCGCCGGTTGATGGACGGCATGTTGGACGCCATGCACGCCGCCAACGGCGTGGGCCTGGCGGCGCCGCAAGTCGGTGTGCTCAGGCGCATCATCGTCGTCGACACGGCCGGCCCCGATGACGAGCCCCAGCCGTACCGCATGGCGAACCCGGAACTCGTCTGGGCTTCCGACGATACGGTTTGCCGCGAGGAAGGGTGCCTGTCGCTGCCGGAACAGTACGCCGAGGTGACGCGCCCGGAGCGAATCCGTGTCCGCTATCTGGACGCCGAGAACGAAATCCGCGAATTGGAAACCGGCGGCCTGCTCGCCCGCTGCATCCAGCACGAAATGGACCACCTCGAGGGCACTCTGTTCGTCGACCACCTGTCTTCCCTGAAGCGCAACATCATTCTCCGCAAGCTTACCAAGACCAAGCGCCTGGCCACCGCGCCCGCTTGACGTCAAGGCCGCGGACCGGCACGGTGCCGCCATGGATCCCCTGCGACTCGTCTACATGGGCAGCCCCGACTTTTCGGTGCCGACGCTGGCCCGCCTTCTGGAAGCCGGTCACGAGGTAGTCTCCGTGTATTCGCAACCGCCGAGGCCGGCGGGACGCGGCCACCGGGAGCGGCCGTCGCCCGTTCATGCCTTCGCCGAGGCCCGCGGGCTTCCCGTCCGCACGCCGAAGAGCCTGAAAT
Organism: uncultured Alphaproteobacteria bacterium; assembly: GCA_963771545.1. Lineage (GTDB taxonomy): Bacteria > Pseudomonadota > Alphaproteobacteria > Rhodospirillales > Defluviicoccaceae > CAKZLS01. The sequence goes on along the minus strand of CAVYTX010000002.1, from coordinate 500,212 downwards.
CGAAGGAAGAACAGCTGGCCTTCGCCGACCTGAATGCCGACGCGGCCGTGGTCTCGGCCTATGGCTTGATCCTGCCCAAGGCTATTCTCGATGCGCCCCGCCTTGGCTGCCTCAACGTCCATGCCTCGTTGCTGCCGCGCTGGCGCGGGGCGGCGCCCATCCAGCGGGCGATCCTGGCCGGGGACACCGAAACCGGAGTTACCATCATGCAAGTGGACGAAGGCCTCGACACCGGGCTCATGTTGCTGGCGGACCGGGTCCCCATCACCGGCGAAACGACGGCCCGGGATCTCCACGACACGCTCGCGGACAGGGGAGCCGAACTCATGGCCGCGGCGCTGGAAGGCCTTGCCAACGGAACGCTCGCGGCGACGCCTCAGCCCGATACCGGCGCGACCTACGCCGGCAAACTGGAGCGCGACGAAGGCCGCCTGGACTGGAGCCTGCCCGCCGAGCAACTGGAGCGAATGGTCAGGGCGCTCAATCCATGGCCGGGCGTGTGGTTCGAATATCGGGGGGACCGGATCAAGGTGCTGGCGGCCGTGGTCGAGACGGCGGAGGGACCGCCGGGAACCGTCGTCGACGACCGGCTGAGCGTGGCCTGCGGAAGCGGAGCCCTTCGCCCGTTTCGCGTGCAGAGACCGGGCAAGGGGGTCGTGGATACGGAGGCGTTCCTGCGCGGCTATCCGTTCCCGCCGGGGACGCGTCTAGTGGTCCGGATCTAACATATGGTATCCATACGATCGCGTTTCCCACTCCCTCGGCAGGAGGCCGCGCGCCGGCGATGGGGATCCATCGTCAAGCGCGTCGGACGCCCCGAGGGAGTGGGAAACGCGACCCCAAGGGCGGCTTTCCGAGCTCCCTGGCGTCGTTGCGCGGCGCTTGCGATGCGACAGCATCACGCCGCGCCACGCGCCTAACCAGGAAACTCGGAAGGCCGTCGTATGGGCACCATATGGTGGATCCGGACCACTAGGATAAAATGTCAGCCGTACCGGGCCATCATCGGCGCCGAATCCTCGATCTCCTGGATCTTGCCGATACCCGGGCGTATCTCGGACATGATGAACTCCGCGCGCTTGCCGGGTCCGCCCGCTTTCTTGTGGGCAAAGGTTCTAGACCAGGTCTCGAGCTTGATGGTCAGTGAACACAGAACACCGCCGACGGTGGTGTGGTAGCCCTTGATCATCTGTTCCACCTGGCGGAAACGCGCCGCCGAAATCTGATTCCACATATCGGCCGTGCTCTCGTCGAATTTCTCGAACCGGCGGTTCATTGAGAAAACGAGGCCGCTGAGGATGGCGTGGATGGTGCGGCAGGTGGCCATCAGATTCCGCTCGTTCCGCATCTGGCGGTTTTGGCAGAGGTCGTCGAGCCATTCCAGGAAATCGGCGAGGAGCGGTTGAATGTGGTCCAGACACTGCCGGTAGTAGGACAAGGACAGAAAGATATCGCCGTAATCCTCCAGGAACTTCGGCACCTCCTCGACCCGGATCTCCAACCGGCGGGCCATGATCTTGAGTTTCTCCATGGCCTTCTTGACGTCCGGTTGCCGAAAAAGGCCAATGATGTCGTCGTAACTCTGGATCGAGACGTCGTCGTCCCCATAGATCTTCATGATCAGCGGCCGCGTGAAGTTGGTCATGTATTCGGCCAACTCTTCGCTCTTGCGTTTCGACAGCTTGAGCGCGGACTGATCGTTAATGGGGATGCCGTGTTCGCGCAGAAGGATGCGGAGACTGTACACATCGAAGCTTGGAAGCAGGGCGAGCCGGCGAAGGAGCACGAGATCCGGGTGAATGGGAATATCGGGCCAGCGGAACTCCGCCGGAAGATCATCGATATCCAACTGTCCGCTGCCGATGTCGGCCCCCTTGAAAAGCTCGGCGACACTCTCCAGCCGCGCATTCTTGATGAGCCGCGCCCGCTTGAGCGTGGGGGTCTTCACGGGAACGATGCTGAGTGGCAAAATATAGAGCGAATCCCGGTCAATATCGCGCATCTCGGCGATCGGCCGATCGGCAACCAAATGGGCTCCGTCCATTCTGAACAAACCATTTGTTGGAGGGTCTGGGTACTAACTGATCGCACTATACCATTTTTGGGGGATAACTCCATAAGAATAATTACTATAGATTGTATTATTGCACCCGGTCGTTTTAATGCGGTTGCGACTCTTTTGGCGCGCTGAAGCAGGGACATGAGCCGTTTCAAGATCATCATCGAGTACGACGGAAGCGGTTTCGTTGGCTGGCAGCGTCAGGAAAACGGTCCTTCCGTTCAGCAAGCCATCGAAGAGGCGATCGCCCGGTTTTGCGGCGAAGCCGTAACCGTGTTCGGCGCCGGACGCACCGACGCCGGCGTTCATGCCCTGGGTCAGGTCGCCCATTTCGACATCGGCCGCGACGCCAGTCCGAAGACGGTACGCGACGCCATCAACTATCACCTCAAACCCGCAAGGATCGCGGTGGTGAATGCGGAACGCGTGCCCGAAGATTTTCATGCGCGCTTTTCCGCTCGCGAGAGGTCGTATCTCTACCGGATCGCCAACCGGCGCGCCCGCCCGGCGCTCGAGCGCGGCCGGACTTGGTGGGTGCCGACCCCCCTCGATGAAACGCTCATGGCGGACGCCGCCCGGCACCTGATCGGGCGCCATGACTTTACCAGTTTTCGCGCGTCCATCTGTCAGGCCGCCTCGCCGATCAAGACACTCGACGCGCTTGACGTTGTCCGGGACGGCGACGAAATCCGCATCGAAGCCCGCGCGCGGTCGTTTCTGCACCACCAAGTCCGCAACATGGTGGGCACATTGAAGCTGGTGGGCGAGGACAAGTGGAGCGGAGACACCGTGCGGGAAGCCCTGGAGGCCCGGGATCGGAGCAGCGCCGGACCCACCGCTCCGGCCGAGGGCCTCTATCTGGTCGAAGTGAAATACTGAGTAAAGGGAGCTTAATAGAGACCGTCGGCGGTGGCGCTGATCAGGAAGCTCAGCGCGATGTCCAGTATGACGATGGCGGCGCAGGTGAATGGCGGCAGGCCGAGCGCGGTGCGGGCGATGAACCAGATGTAAACGAGGACCACCACCAGTGCGATGAGCCACAAGAAACTGGCGGCATCGGCGGGAATGGCCCCCGTCGCGCCTAAAATGCCGATGGGCAGGAACACCGCGTTCTGTAGAACCGTCGACCAGTTGTAGGCAACCAGATACGCGGGAAACCGTTCCCAGCACCCCATCATCTGAGTGAGCGAGACCATCACCACCGGATAGGCCACCCAGGAGATCACATAGGCCAATCCCTCGGCGAGGCCGAATTGCAGCGGATCCACGTACTCGTCATTCAGAGCGAACCGAATGGCCAGCAGTAGTGCGTAGAACGGCGCGATGACAACGGCGGCGAAGAAGGATCGCCAAACGCCGCCAACGGACGTGTCGAAGTACGACATGCCGTTGGGATCGAAGCGGGCAAGACGACAGGCGCCGTAGATCGACGTAACGATTTCATGGAGCGTCGGCATCAGCGGTCCCGCGCGAAGAAGTCGTCGAGCACCGCGCGGTAAATCCTGGTGAGTTCGAAGATATCGGATACCAGAACGTTCTCGTCCACCTTGTGGGCGGTCTCTCCCGACATGCCGAACTCCGCGACCGGGCACATGGTCCTGATGAAGCGGGCGTCGGATGTGCCGCCGCTGGTGCTCAGCTCGGGCGTCAACCCGGTGGTCCGCTGCACGGCGCCGGAAATGATCCCGCTGAGCCGACCGGGAGGGCTCAGGAAGGCTTCGCCGCTGCTCTCCGTCACCAGACCAAACCGCTCGTCGATGTCGGCGCAGCGGCTCCCGATCCACTCGGTGAGACCCTTGGACGTATGCAAGTCATTGAAGCGAATATTGAAGGCGGCGCGCGCGCGGGCCGGTATCACGTTGGCCGCGGAATTGCCCACGTCGACGCTCGTGATGGTCAGCGTCGAAGGTTCGAAATGATCGGTCCCGTTATCCAAGCGGGTCCCGTCGAGATCCGTCACCATGCGCAGCAACCGCGGTATGGGGTTGTCGGCGCGCTGGGGATAGGCCGCGTGTCCCTGCACGCCCCATACATCGAGAACGCAGTTGAGACTGCCGCGGCGACCGATTTTCACCATTTCGCCGATCGTTTTCGGATTTGTGGGCTCACCGACCAGGCAGGCGTCGAGGCGCTCGCCCCGCTTCCGCAGCCATTCCAGCACCTTGACGGTGCCGTTGATGGCGGGTCCCTCCTCGTCGCCGGTGATGAGGAAACTAATCGAGCCGTCGAAGCGGCCGCCGCGCTCGCCGAGGAACCGGTCCACGGCGGCGACAAAGCATGCGATGCCCGTCTTCATGTCCGAGGCGCCGCGGCCATACAGCCGGCCGTCACGGATGTCCGCGGCGAACGGATCAACGGACCAAGCCGCCGCGTCGCCGACCGGGACGACGTCGGTATGCCCGGCGAAGCAGAAGTTGGGGGCGCCGTCACCCTTGCGGGCATAAAGATTGTGCACTTCGGGTCCGCCGTCCGCGAACGGTAACCGGTGACAGACAAAGCCCATGTCTTGGAGGACGCTTCCAAGAACGTCGAGCGCGCCCGCGTCGATGGGCGTGATGCTGGGACAGCGGATCAGGGCGCGACCGAGCTCTAACGGGTCGACGGGAAACGCCATTAGACCCCTTGTCAATCTCTAAGCAATTCGTTGATGGACGTCTTCGAACGGGTTCTCGCGTCAACGCGCTTGACGATGACGGCGCAGTACAGCCCCGGTCCCGGGCCGCCGTCCGGCAAGGGCCTGCCCGGCATCGTGCCGGAAACGACGACCGAGTACGGCGGCACGTGGCCGTAATGGATCTCGCCGGACACGCGATCCACGATCCGGGTGGACGCGCCGATAAACACCCCCATGGACAGCACCGACCCCTCGCCGACACGAACGCCTTCGGCCACCTCGGCGCGGGCGCCAATGAAGCAATTGTCCTCGATGACCACGGGCCCCGCCTGCAAGGGCTCGAGTACGCCGCCGATCCCGGTTCCACCGGAAATATGGCAATCCTTGCCGATCTGCGCGCACGATCCGACGGTCGCCCAGGTATCGATCATCGATCCGGAATCCACGTACGCTCCCAAATTCACGAAACACGGCATCAGCACGACACCGGGAGCGATATAGGCCGAATACCGCACCGTGCAATTGGGAACGGCGCGGAAACCCGCGGCGCGGAACCGCGCCTCGTCCCAACCGCGAAACTTGGGCGCCACCTTGTCGAACCAGGCCGCCCCCGCCGGTCCCCCCGACATGGGCCGCATGTCATTGAGGCGAAACGACAGCAGCACCGCCTTCTTGAGCCACTGGTTCACATGCCAAGCGTCGTTCCGCTTTTCGGCCACGCGCGCCTGTCCCGAGTCCAGCATCTCGAGCGCCCGGTCGACGGCGTCCCGGACGGGACCGGTTGTTTCGGGGCCAATGCTCTCGGGAGTCTCCCAGGCATCGTCGATGATTTTTTGAATGTCGGAAGTCATGGCTCACGGAAATAGCTGCGGATGGATCTGGTTCGACGGGACCATGGGCATCGGCGCCGCGCCTGTCAACAGCCGGTATCGTTAGTTGCTATACCCGGCCCTGAAGCACGTCGTCGAGCCACTTCACGAGGTCTTCGACGATATGATGCACATACCCGTCATCGACGCCGAAGCAACCGTGCTCGGAGTTGTTTCGAACCCACGCGGTGGTCATGCCGAGAGCCGCGGCCGGCGCCAGATTGCGGGCGATATCCTCGACCATCACCGTCCGCGATGTGTCGAGACCGTGGCGTTTGATCAGGATCTCGTAAATCTCGGGTTCGGGTTTGGGCAGATATTTCGCCTCGACGATGTCGAACACCGCGTCGAAATGATGGGAAATGCCAAGCCGGTCCATCACCCGCTCGGCATGACCGATCGAAGCGTTGGTAAAAACCAGCTTTCGCCCCGGAAGCCGCGCCAACGCCGCCTCCAGCGCGGGACTCGCTGAAAGCACCTCCACGTCGATATCGTGGACATGATCCAGGAACGGTCCCGGATCCATGCCATGACGATGCATCAACCCCCGCAGCGACGTTCCATAGTCCCGAAAATACTGTTTTTGCAGTTGGTAGGCCTGATCCGCGTCGACGCCAAGAAACGCGGCGATGTAGTCGCGCATCTTCACGTCGATCTGGCCGAACAGGTTGGTGGTCGCGGGATAGAGCGTGTTGTCCAGATCGAATACCCACGCTTCCGCGGCGCGCAGGCGTTTCATGCCGGCTTTGGAAGCGGGACGGTTAATGGGCGCGATCTGGTGTTTTTGCATGATGCCCATTTGTGGGATGACCGGGTGGATCTGACAACCAAAAACTCCGCGAGCGCATCGCTTTTCGGCCCGGAGGGAGACAATTAAGCCATTTGTTAGGAGTTCGCGTGTTTAATCGGATGACTAGAAATATCGAAGGGATGGCCATCGCTGGGGATGATCATGACGGCAACGGCGACAAACATACCCCCAGGGCATCCGCTTTCGGTCATGCGCGGCGAGCGTGACCGCTTCGTCGCGCTCGCGTTCTGCTGGGCCGATATGCTGATCGAATTGGACAGTCAAACCCTGGTGATTTATGCCGCCGGCGCCGTCCAGGCCTTGACCGGCCGCCGCTCCGACGATCTGGTGGGCCGCGCGATCGAGGACTTGGTCGCGCCGGGCGACCGGCCGCTCATCGTCGAACTTCTGGAAATCGCTCGCACGCGCGGGCGGTTCGAAACCGCCTCCTTAAGACTGAAAAACCCGAAGCGGCGAATTCCGCCAATGGCGGTGGCCGGCTACAAGCTTGACGTTCTGAACGGGCATTATTTCATCGCGATGCGCCGGACCGGAGCGGTCCAGGGTGAAGGGGTCTCCCCGGTGTGGCCCCTCGACAAGGAAACCGGATTGCGCGACGGCGACGCCTTCATCGAAATGGTGACGGGACAGCTCGCCGCCGTCGGCGCGGGTGAAAAACGGGGGATGACCCTCATCGCCCTGCCCGGATACGAAGACCTTCACAACCGGCTGGCGGAAACGGTTGAACGTCAGTTGCTGGCCGCCGTCGGCGCATGTCTGCGCGCCTGTTCGGTCAATGGCCAAACCGCGGCGCGGCTCGGCACGGACCGGTATGGATTGGTCCATGGTCCCGACTTCGATCTCGCCCGCTTGCAAACCCGGATCGCCGCGTTGACCCGCGAAGCCGATCCCGCCGCCACCGGCGTATGCCCGGAAGCCGCCACCGTCGAGATCGACGAGGATGCCGCCGAGGACGGAAACTTCGCGGAAGGGCTCAGCTACGCCATCAACCGGTTCCGCACATTCGCGGACGGAACCAGCACCCTCAGGACCCTCACTTGCGGCATATCGTCGCTGGCCAAGCAAGCGGTCGAGTTGGTTGGCACCTTCAAGAACCTGATTGCCCAAGCCGAATTCCACGCCGTGTTCCAGCCCATCATCGATGCCCGCACCGGCGCGATCCATCATTACGAGGCGCTGACCCGGTTCCCCGCCGCCTACGGAGTGGACAATACGTTCGAGCACATTACGTTTGCCGAGCGGACTGGACTGATCGTCGATTTCGATGTGGCCATGGCCGAAAAGGTCATCGAATGGCTGGCGACCACGCCTCTGAACTCCAATCTCAGCGTCGCCGTCAACGTCTCGGGCCACTCGGTCGGTTCGCCGTCCTATCTGGATCGTCTCGGCGCGATCCTCGGGGACAATCCGTGGACGCGCGGCCGCTTGATGTTCGAGATCACCGAATTGGCGCGCATGGACAACCTGTCGGCCGCCGACGCGTTCATTCAACGCCTGCGCCGGCGGGGCTACCCGGTGTGCCTCGACGACTTCGGCGCCGGCGCCGCCAATTTCGAGTATCTGGCGAGCCTCGACGTGGACATCGTCAAACTGGATGGCGACGCGATCCGCGGCGCCCGCAAGGCCCACAAGGGGAAAGCGTTCATGAAGGCCTTCGTCGGTCTCTGCCGGGAACTCGGCGTGGTCACCGTCGCCGAGATGATCGATGACGAAGAGGGCCTCGCGTTCGTCCGCGAGTGCGGCGTCAACTACGTCCAGGGGTTTCTATTCGGCCGCCCGTCGCCCGACATTCGGGTGTTCAAGAAGACCGTTCCGTCCGAACTGTTTCCAAGGAAACAACGCCGCCGGCTAGCCTGACGCCAGAGGTGCGCCCCCGCCTCAGTCGGCGACGACAAGGGTTCCCGCGCCATGCTCGGTGAAAAGCTCGAGCAGCAGGGCATGGGGGACCCGGCCATCGATGATCACTGCTCCGTCCACGCCCTTGCCCACGGCTTCCAGACAGGTTTCCACCTTGGGAATCATGCCGCCTTGGATGGTTCCGTCGGCGATGTACTCGCGCGCCTCCGAGACGGTCATCTCGGCGATCAGCGCTCCGTGCTTGTCGAGGACGCCCTCCACGTCCGTCAGCAACAACAGCCTGCGGGCGCTGATGGACGCGGCGATGGCGCCGGCCGCGGTATCGGCGTTGATGTTGAGCGTTTCGTTGTTGGGGCCGACCCCGATGGGGGCGATGACCGGGGTGATATCGGACCGCTCGTAGAATTCGAGAATATGGGGATTGATCTCCTTGGGCTCTCCAACCAGACCGAGATCGAGGATGCGTTCGATATTGGAGCCCGGATCGCGCTTGGTGCGCCTCAGCCGCTGCGCGCGGATCAGGTCTCCGTCCTTGCCCGAGAGCCCGACGGCGAACCCGCCGGCGGCGTTGATCTCGGTCACGATCTGCTTGTTGATGGACCCGGCGAGCACCATCTCGACCACGTCCACGGTATCCTTGTCGGTGACCCGGTGCCCATCGAGAAACTCGCTCTTGATCTTCAGCCGGTCGAGCATCTTGCCGATCTGCGGGCCGCCGCCGTGCACCACCACCGGGTTGACGCCGACTTGGCGAAGCAGCACCACGTCGCGGGCGAACAGCGCGGCGAGCTTGGGATCCCCCATGGCATGGCCGCCATACTTGATGACGAACGTGGAGCCGGCATGACGGCGCATGTACGGAAGCGCCTCGGACAGGGTCCGCGCCTGCGCCAGCGATTGGTCACGGGATTTAATGGGCTTTACGGTCATGGGACGCGACTGTATGCATCGACCGCAGGAATTCCACAAATAATTTCATTGTGCCGTTCAATCGGCTTCCGCTCATGGCCGCCCAACGACTTCTCCATTGGCATGAACGCCAACTCACGTTGATATGAGGGCGGCCTCGAGGCGCGGCGCCCGAGGAAAAAAGGGCGAGGTCAATCATGCGTTCGCCAAAAAGTAGTATCCGCGGAGCCGACCAGTGAGAGCCACCGGCATTTCGCGATGACGACACGTGTCGTCAAGAAAACGCCGAAAATGACGACATTTTCCGCGAAAAAGACGACTTTCGACGACTTGACATTTGCTAAGCGCTTGATTTCATTGGGTTGAAATAAAACAGGTCAAAATGTCGTCATTTGTCATCATTTGTCGTCAATTTTATCTGGAACCAATTGAAAACAAACGTACATTCAATATTGCTTATTCTTTGTCCGTAACGACGTAAGCCATTGAAAACAAACGAAACACGCCGTTTTGGCGCCGGATCGTTCCGCATTCGATGTCGTCATTTGTCGTCATTATGGACCGTTCGTTCCAATTAATGAATTGGGCGCGATTTGTCGGCTTCGACTCCGCCGCGCGAAAATGTTTTTCGCCAAAAACGTGTGGTTTTCCATCGGCAACACATCATCCGCCAGTGAAAACAGGAATATTATCCTGTTCAGCGCCAAATTTCAAGTCCGCGCGGCGAAGCTGTCCGTTTCGCGTGTTGGCGATGATGGAGACGGCGGCTCGTTTCATCGGTATTTCTGGTTTGCCGCGTCGCTTCGCGCCTCGCAAGGACGAGAGGGTGCCGGCGTTACCTGTTTATCCGGTCTGCACCGGTGCCCCATTCCCCAAGCCGTCATCAACTCAGATGTTCGATTGGCTGGAATTGAGCGTCGCGGACTTTTGCGTTGATGATGGTGATCAGTTTTCGAGCGACGGCGATGATGGCGACGAGAGGTTTTTTGCCGGCCTCTACGAGCCTGAAATAGAAGGTTCTGAGCTCGGGATGGTGTTGGCGGGCGGACATGGCGGCCATGAACAGGACGGCTCGCAGATCGCGGCGTCCTCCCCTGACGTTTCGATAGCCGTCGGCCTTACCGCTTTGCCGGGGATGGGGGGCGAGGCCCACCAGGGCGGCGGCTTGACGCCGGGAGACCTGTCCCAGTTCAGGCATGAGAGCGACCAGCATGATGGCGGTCACCGGTCCGCACCCCGGAATGTGCTGGATCAGTTTGACGATGCGGCGGAGCTGATCATCGGCGTTCACCTGTGCCGCGATATCGGATTCCACGGCCTCGATGTGGCGTTCGAAGCTCTCGATCAGGCGGCGGATGTGGCGCTTATCGACGCCGGAGCCCGGAGCCGCCAGGCGCCGGGCGTAGTTCGCGCGGTCGGCCACCAAATCGGCGCGCAGACGCACCAGCTGGCGGAGCGCCTCATGGGTCTTGGCCGGCGGCCGCCAGAGCGGCAGCTCTGCCCGGCGCTCGAGGCCATAGCGCGTCAGCCCGTGAGCATCCAGGTTATCGGTCTTGCCATGGCTGCGCAGGGAACGCAGGTAGGCGCTGGTCTTGCGCGGGTCGCCGCGATGGGCGGGCAGTCCCAGGGCGGCGGTCGCGGTCAGCAACGCGGTTTCATAGCCGCCGGTGGCTTCGCAGACCACGAAGGTGTCGCGCTCAAACTGGCCGAGGACGCGGGTCAGGGCCTTGAGTGTGTTGTCGACCGACTGGGTCGTGGCGGTCAGGCTGTCGTAGATGACGATGGTGTCCTTGCCGACATCGCAACCGAGCACGCGCGGACAGGTGGCATTTTCGGTCATCAAGCGGTATCCTCGTTCATGCTTATGATTGTCTGCGGGCGGTAAACCCAAGCAACTCATCAAGCGGTTAACGGGAGCGGAGCGGCGGCCCTGATGACGGCGGGCGTCATAGCCCCATCGCGAGACGGCCAGCCGATCCGCGCCGGGCGGTGGGTGGCCACCCACCGCCCGGCATCCCGACTATGCCAGGACCGTCCAGATATACGCTATCTCCAACAGACAATCGCGAGCCGAAGGCGCGGCGATCCAGAACCACCGCTTGAAGCATGCGAGCTTCGGCGAAGAGAACACCCGCATGCATTGGATCCGGGGTGCGGTCCCCCGTCATGTGGGGGTGATCTTCGGCGTTGCGCCTTGACGATCCACCCGAAATCGCGGTGCAGTCCCCCATCGCCGTGGATCAACCCACCTGGAATTGGTGCGAAACAGAGTACGATTATAGGCCTGACCCCCTAAACGAGAGCACAGGGCGCACACACTTCTCCACGAGACAATACCGTATCTGCTATGGTATTGCGCCGGCGATGCACGGGAGGAATAACCTAGTCGGAAAGGACCGCGCGGAGGACGGCCGGGCGATGCAATGGTGGGGTTGAGCGCGAACTCAGGCGGGACAATCAGACCGTGATCCAAAAGCAATATCTTGTGGGGGAAATCCTGTTCGCCGAGGGCGAACCGAGTGACTACGCGTGTCGTATTCTCTCCGGCGAGGTCGACGTCATCAAACAGATTGAAGGCGAGACCGTCACCCTTGGAACGGCCGCGGCCGGAGAATTCATCGGCGAGTTGGGCGTTATTCAGGACGCTCCTCGGATCGCGACGGTTCGGGCCAGAAGCCTCGTAACCGTCGAGGTCATTCCAAAGGACGAATTCCTGAAACGGATCAGCGAGGACAGTGAACTGGCCTTCCGATTGCTCAGCCGCCTGAGCAGTCGCCTCAAAGTCGTTAGCCAGGCGTTGGTGGAGGCGGTTACCGCGGGCGGCGCTCGGTCCGACACTCGTCACTCAAGAAGCGGCACGGCATCCCCATTGCCGGCGCTCAGGGTTTTTGGAAACTCCAAACGCCTCGCGCGTCTGCTGCCGTCCGAAGGTCTCCCGGTGACGACCGCTCCATTCGTCGTCGGGCGCGTGTCGACGGAAGGGGATAGACAGTTGCGGCGTCCAGTCGATCTTGAGGTCGCGGACGTGAAACCCTTTCGTCTCTCTCGTGTTCATTTCTCCATTGATCACAACATCGGCACTTACGTGGTTCGCGACATGCACAGCAGTTTGGGAACCGAAGTCAATGGCATCGGGCTCGGAGACCACTTCGCCTCGGATCAGGCTCCTCTGCACAACGGTGACAATGTTGTCGTTGCGGGTGGAAAGGGGTCGCCCTATCGATTCCGGCTCGTCGTGTAGGGTTAGCTGGAGGCGTAAACCGACTGCCCATTGTCTACACGGAAAAGAGAACGCGACCCATGGGGTCAGAGTCATTTGATTTTCAACTGAATCTGACCCCTTTGTTTTCGCGGATACTTCAAAAACAACGCGTCGATCCGACGCATCAATGCCAGGTTCTCCTGGGTCTCTCCCCCATTGACGCCATGACGGGGCGCGAAATAGAAGGAGGATCGGCTGATGGAAAGCAGGCGGCATTGACGGCTCAAGCTCAGCCTCGGGATGGTCGCGCGTGATCATTGTCTTGCGCTGCCCCCGGCTCATCGCTTGAGCCCTCTGGCCAAAAAATCCCGTTCCACCGTCAGCTCGCCAATCTTGGCGTGAAGGTCTCGGAGCTCGGATTCATGGTCTCGGCCGGCCCGGGCGGCGCCGTTCGAAAACACCGCCCCCAAACCCTCAACCGCCTGGCGCTTCCACGTGCTCACTTGGTTCGGATGCACCTTGTGCTTGGACGCAATCTCCCGGATCGTCTTGTCGCCCCGTAGCGCTTCCAGCGCCACCCGGGACTTAAAGTCTGCCGTGAACCGGCGTCGAATCGTCATCTCGTACTCCTCCGCTAAACGGTGGAATACACCTTAACCGGCTGTCCGATTTCCTGGGACCACCTCACTGATAGGTCCGGGAACAACGGGGTTAGAGTCGATTAATATTGGTTTCCGTGTCAAGTTGTCGGCGCCGGGGTGAGAGCCAGGAGTGTAACATGCCGCTCGGCGGCTCTCGTGCCTCTGCGAAGACAGGGATGTCACGTTTTCCAATTCCGCGAAAAAGATAAAGAAAACCCCGCCGTTCAGCGCGTTTCCAGTCCTTTCAACCGTTCGATGAACTTTCCCTTGCGCGCGTGATTTTCACGGATCGCCTCGAGGCGGCGGGCGAAATCGGCGAGCGTTCGCTCTTCGGTGGCGATCGCCTGGAGATCGAACAGAAGATCGGCGGCGCGGTCATAGCCCGGCGCATCGCGCCGCTGGATTTCGTCCTCGATGTCCCGCCAGACGCTCCCGCCCTTCCGCCTCGGGCCGCCGAGGCGTTCGCGGCGCGCCGCTTCAGACTGTTCCGCCCGGCGGCTCCTGTCTACGAAAACCAACACGCAATGTCAGATTAAGTTCGAGCTAATACAGATGGCAAAATTAAACCGCCGCGGAACATCCTAAATGCCATTGCGTCCCCAATACCGCACGAGATCGGCGGCTTCTTCCCGCTCTCGTAGAACGACAAAGTCGGGACCATCCCCCGAATAGCCGGCCACGAGTGGTATTCCACGACTGCAATGCCTCGACCAGAGGCTCACCGTATACGCGCCGACATCCGATATGGCTATGTAGTCGCCCACCTCCAGCGCCGGAAGAGGACAATGGCGGCTTACGATATCTCCCCCGAAGCAGAGCGGCCCGCCAATCGTCCACGGAGATTGCGGATCGTTCTTGAGCCGCCCCTTGCTATCCAGCGCAAAGAACCGGTGATTCCATTGATCCGGCAGGTACACCGGGCGCATGAGCATATCGGCGCCCAGATGGACGATCGCCAAAGGAAGATCGTCCAGTGTCTTGATGTACTCGACTCGGGTCAGTGCAATCCCGCAGTTCGCCTGGACCGCGCGCCCAAATTCCGTCACCAACCGGAGCCGGTTATCGAACAACCCGGGGACGTCGAGTTCAAGTCGACGCACATACTCGGAAAGTGTCGGAGGTCTATCGTCCTCCACATATCGAGTTCGGCAAACCGCCTCCGATATCGACAAACCCTATGCGTCCACTCCCAAGCTCTTGTTCTATAGCTTCCCGCAACTCCTGAATGCGACGAATACCGGCTATTAGCAGGTTAAGATCGCATCCTTGAGACCCAATGTGAACATGAAGACCGGTTAGCCAGGGAAAGCGACGGAACGATTCCACGATAGAGCGCCAATCCCGATCGCATCGCAGACCAAACTTCGATGACTTATCGGCTACGCTGGTAATTCCTATACTGCCCGATCCCACGACCGGATTGACCCGCAGACCGATCTGGCCGACCGCATGCCTCCCCGCCAACAAGCGGTCGATGCGCTCCAACTCCTGAAGGTTGTCGACATTCACGACGATACCCAGCTCGAGGGCCGCGGCAAGTTCGTCAAACGTCTTCGCCGGAGAATCGAACACCAGTCTGGAAGGCGGGCAACCGGCGGCAAGTCCGATTTGTACCTCTTCAAATGACGCCGCCTCAAGCCCGGCACCCGCCTCCACCGAGACTTTCAATATTTCTATCAGTGGATTTGCTTTGATTGCGATCGCATGAAGCGCGTTATCCGGAAAAACCTCATGCAGATCCCCGATACGGGCCCGAAGAAGATCGAGGTTGTGAAACACCACGGACCTGTCATCGGACGTAACGATCCCGCTGGAAATCGCGGCCGAACTTACGTTTTGTATGTCGTTTGGCGACGGAGAATACCGCCAACTATTCACACCGCTTCGCCTAGTATATATGATGGGGACGCTGAACGGACAAGGAGTTCATCATAATGCGCGGCTATCATGTCTAGCTTCCGCTTCAGCTCGATTAACTTGTCATGGAGCCGCGCTACACGATCCTGATAGGTTTGGCCCCACGTCGGATCATGGACTACGGTCGACAAGAGTACGCCCCCGAGTGCGATTCGAAGAACCGCGGGCGCGGTACTGCTATTGCAAAGTGTTACGGGCTGCCCGAGATGCAGCCGAGGCGCAAGAATTCTGCGCCATTCGGTGGATCCATTTGGAAGAAGATTCGATATATCATCATTTAACCATCGCCACACGGTCCTCAGGGCATCCGTATCAAGCCTCAGGCCACTAGATAGGGTAACGCTAAAGGAAAAAACAGTTGTCTTTGACTGCAGCACTCGGTCTAGTTTGTCAGACAATATCGGGACGCCTGTATTTTCAAGTGAAATCGACGAGCTGTCACCAAGTATTTCAGGCACCGCGCGTTCGAACTCACGAAGAACCTGAAGACGAATCTTTGAGGGCGTATTGTAGTACTCCCGTATATCCGCGATGGCGGCGGCCCAACGTAGAAGCAGTCCGAGGTTTCCCAATTCGGGCAACTCCGTCGCGTGAGGCGCCCAACTCGCCGGAAACTGATCCACCGTAAAGAACTTGGCGAACCCCGGTGGGAAAGTGCCAAGATCGCGTTTGGACGGACCCGCCGACGCGGGGACAAGCAGAGCACCCGAGAATGGAGGGCCGCCATAGAACTTCGACCCGGTAAGCAGCACCAGGTGACCCGCTCTCAGGCAACTTACAAGACCGCGACGGCTAAACCTACCCTGCGCCGCGTCAATCACAACCAGCACGTCTTCGCCAAAACGCGACCGCAGTCGCTCGACACACGATAGGCTCGGAGCGTGAAGACCCGTCTTGCTATGGGCGATTACATGGAGCAGTACCCTGTGCCCCCGCGACACTCGCTCCTCGACGATCTCCACAACCTCGGCATCGATATCGGCCTCGCTTCGAGGGCTCCCTAGCTCATCTCGAATTGCGACGTTTGCTAGATTGGTTCGTTCCGCCAATCGTGCATCGATTGAGCTACCAGGATCGACCGGGCCACCAAAAGGCGTGACATTGTCAAAGTACCGGCACGCGGCCGCGCGCGGCGTACCGCTGCCTACCTCGGTCGGCGCCAGAAGAATATTGGTCACGGGCCGCTCGCCCGAACCATGGGCTATGGCGAGCGCCACCAGCTCGGCGTCCGTTCCCGATGGGGTCAGCGCCACTTCAACACCAGGAACCGTACCCTTGGTCAGCATAAACAAGAGTTCTTCGCGAACCAATTCGTAGTGCTCCGCTATCGCGATATAGATGTCCGGTGCGTTGGCGAGCGCGCGTAAATGGCGATGCAGCCGCACGGCGGCCTGATATCCGGCTTCCGAGATCGAAGATGCGGTGCAGGATCCGAACGGCGCTACATCTGGGCGAGGGCTTGTCGCACAAAGATACTTACTCAGAGATCCAACGACTCCGGCCACTTGCCTTGAGTCACCTCCGGTCGCTAGCAGCGTTTCCACCGGGAGTTGGAGGGCGGCCTGGATATCCATTTTTGACATTTTATGATTCAGTACTGCGATTTCGCATGGCTGCGGCACTCTACTACCTAATTCTACCTAATTACAGCCAGGCTTATTCCCTTGCATCCGATAACGTGAAACGCGGGCTGATGGTTCCAAAAATTCTGCGTCGGTCAAGGTTTCACACAACGTGATGATTTTTTTGTGGCATGTCCAGATCGTCCAAATGAATTCGATCTCTGATACCCATATTTTTAGGATCTCGCCCCCCTTCTTCGTGTTTCTAATCCATCTCATGGGAATGATACTGGATTTCGCTCAACGGCCGGTCCCCCGTTCTCACGTGATGGGGTGAAAAATGCCGACGTTAACCGTTTCCATCCGGAATCCCGCGATTTCCGGCGAACCGGTGCCGCCGCCCTCCCGCTAAGCGTGTGGGAAACGCGATCGCATGGGCGCCAACTATTGGATCCGGACCACGAGCGATTTCCGCTTACGGCCGGCTAACCCGGCCTTCGCCGGCATCGGCGGAAACCGGCAGCGCCAGTTCGCCGAGCGCGGCGCGAAGCTCGGGCATACCCTCGTGGGTTCGAGCGCTGGTGGTCAGCACATCCGGATGGCCGGCGGTATGTTGAACCAGCTCGGCGGCCGTTCGGGCGACAAGGTCGGCGAGCGGCGCCGGCTTCAGCTTGTCGCATTTGGTCAGGATCACCTGATAGGACACGGCCGACCGGTCCAGCATCGCCATGACATCCCGATCGATGCTCTTGATGCCGCGGCGCGCGTCCACCAGCAGCAGCGCCCGCCTAAGCGGGGCGCGGCCGTGAAGGTAGGCGTCCACGAGTTGCGTCCAGCGCTCCACGGTGGACTTGGGCGCGGCGGCGTATCCGTAGCCCGGAAGATCGGTCAGCGTCAGCCGGTCCCCGAGATTGAAAAAGATCAGCAGTTGCGTCCGGCCCGGCGTGTTCGACGTCCTGGCCAGGGTGTTGCGGCCGGTCAGGGCGTTGATGAGGCTGGACTTGCCGACGTTCGAACGGCCGGCGAACGCGATCTCGGGGAGGGTGCCGGCCGGCACCTGATCCAACTGGGCGGCGGCCGTGACGAACCCGCACGGCAGGGTGAACAGCAGCCTTCCCCCCTCCAGGGCCGCCGCCGCCCGTTCTTCGTCGCAGCGATCCGTCAGGTCTTCACGCCCATTTTGCGCATGATCACCCACTGCTGGATAATCGAGAGGATGTTGTTCCATGTCCAGTAGATCACCAGCCCCGCGGGGAACCGCGCCAGCATGATGGTGAACACCACCGGCAGGAACATGAAGATCTTCGCCTGCAGGGGATCGGGCGGCTGCGGGTTCAATTTCTGCTGCAGGAACATGGTGATGCCCATGATCAACGGCCACGCGCCGATCATCAGCAATTCCGGAGGCGTCCACGGGATCAGCCCGAATAGATTGAAAACCGTCGTCGGGTCGGGAGCGGAGAGATCCTGGATCCAACCGAAAAAGGGCGCGTGCCGCATCTCGATGGTGACGAATAGCACCTTGTACAGCGAAAAGAACACCGGGATCTGGATGATCATCGGAAGACAGCCCGACGTGGGGTTGACCTTCTCGCGCTTATAGAGCGCCATCATTTCCTGGTTCAGGCGGGCCTTGTCGTCGCCAAAGCGTTCGCGGAGCTTGACCATCTCGGGCTGCAGCTTCCGCATCTGGCTCATCGCCCGGTACGACTTGTTGGCGAGCGGAAAGAACGCGAGCTTGATGACCACGGTCAGAAGAAGGATCGCGACGCCGAAGTTGCCGATCCATCCGTTGGCCCAGATCAAAACCTCCGAGAGCGGCCGGGTGAGGAACCAGAACCACCCAAAGTCGATGGCGAGGGTCAGTTTTTCGATGTTGTATTCGTCTTCGTACCGCTGGAGAAGACGCAGCTCCTTGGCGCCCGCGAAAACCCGGCTCGTCACTTGCGCGCTCTCGCCCGGCGCGATGGCCACCCGACCGCCGAGCACGTCGACCTGATATTTGTCGCTGTCGCCGACCCGCTGGTGAACGAACCGCGTATTGACGTTTTTCTCCGGATTGGGAGCCAGGGCGGCCAGCCAATACTTGTCGGTGATACCGATCCAGCCGCCCGTGGTCGGTTGCTCGATGGTGCCGACTTCCTGAAGCTCATCGTAATCGACTTCCTTCAGGGTGCCGTCGAACACGCCCAGGGGGCCTTCGTGCAGAATATAGAAGCCGCTGATCTTTGGCGTTCCGTGCCGCGACACCAGCGAATAGGGGTTGAGGTCGACGGTTTCCTCCCCGGTGTTCTCCACAGTCTGGGTGATCGTGAACAGATAATCCTTGTCGACCGCGAGAATGCGCCTGAAGGTCAAGCCCGCGCCGTTGTCCCAGGTCAACGTCACCGGGTTGTCGGGAGTAAGCGTATCGCGGTCGGCGGTCCACAGGGTGTCGGGGCCCGGCACGGCGACCCCGTTGTTGGCGGAGGAAACCCAACCCGTCTCGGCGAAGTAGGCCTCGGGCGTTCCGGGGGGAGAAAACAGCACGATCTCCGGACTCTTGGGATCGAGGGTTTCGTGGAACTTCGCCAACGTCAAATCATCGAGACGCCCGCCAACCAGCGAAATCGAGCCGTGGAGCCTCGGGGTGTTGATCCTGATGCGGGGGACGGCCGCGAGCGCGCCGGCCCGGTCCCGGGCCCTGGACACGGCGGGAGCGGGCACGCTTCCGGGTAAGGAGGGCGGTGCGGAGTCCGCCGCCGCCGGCGGCGGTTTGTCGACGGCGCCGGGCGCCGCCTCGGTCACGGCCTGCTGGCCCGTCGCCTTGGGGGGAACGGCCGGCTTCGGGTAGAAGATCTCGTAAACGTGCTGGAACCCAAACAAAATCACGATCGACAGGACGATCGCCAGGATCAGGTTTCTATTGTCCATTGAATGCGTGCCTTACCTTGACGGGACCCTGGTGACCGCCGTCCAAATACCAACGATCACTGATAGTGACCGTGCGCCGGATCGGCCATGGATCCCGGAACCGGATCGTACCCCGATCCGCCCCAAGGATGGCACCGCAGGACGCGCTTCAGCGCGAACCATCCCCCCTTGAGCACGCCATGACGTGAAAGCGCGTCCAAGGCATATCTCGAACAGGTCGGATGATACCGGCAGGAACTGGGCAAGATCGGCGAGATCAGGTATCGGTAACCCTGAATCAGACCAACCATCAAACCACGCACTGGATTCATTGCCGCGCTTCCTCGTCCATGGTGCCGCCCCGCGCCGGACCCTCTGTCTTGATATACGCGCCAACCCGCTTGAGAGCGGTCTCCAAGTCATTCAGCAACGCACGATAGGGCCGCTTCAGCGTCGCGGCCCGGCCGATAATGACATAGTCCCGATCGGGCTTGGCGTGAACGGCAAGCACCTCTCGCACGGCGGATTTAAGCCGGCGCCTCACCCGGTTGCGTCGGACGGCGTTGCCCACGCGGCGACTGGCGGTGAACCCCACGCGGATTGGCGGCAATTCTTCTCTCCCTCGTTGTTTCATGCCCCGGGACCGCATTTGCAGGATCAATCCCGGCGCGACCCACTTGCGGCCTTCTCTGACAATCCGGAGGAAATCCGATCGGCGCTTTAGATGTGCAACGGCGGGAGTCACCGGCGACTCAAGCGGACAGACGCTTACGCCCTTTCCGGCGCCGGTTGGCGAGGATTCGCCGACCACTCACGGTTGCCATACGGGAGCGGAAACCGTGACGGCGTTTGCGGACAATCTTACTGGGTTGGTATGTACGTTTCACAAGCTGGCTCCGACGGAGAACGGCCGCTGTATATGGCCTTGGCGCCCCGAAGTCAATTGCGCCGACGCCGCGACAACCCGATCGATAACCACGATTGTCATCGGCAGTCACGAAAAGGTGACGTTTCGTGAGGATCGTGCCGCGATACCATTGGCGTTATCCCCACGCAATCGCGCAGTATACTTGACGAGTCGCGGGCGCGGCGGACAGCAACAGCTTGGAGCAACCTTGGCGCGGCCATGCAAGAAACAATGAAGAACCGAAAAATAAATCTGGCCCTGCGCTTGTTACCCGTCGTCGTTCTGGTGATCGCGGCAATCGTATTCTTCGGGTTCGACCTGCATCGGTATCTGACATTCGACGCCCTGCGCGCCAACCGCGCGCACCTTCTGGCCTGGATCGAGGCGAATTTCTTCATCGCCGCGGCCGCTTTCGTCGCCATCTATGCCACGGGCGTGGTCTTCGTTCCCCCGTCCGGCTCGGCGATGACCGTGGCCGGCGGCTTCTTGTTTGGAACGCTCGTCGGCACGATCTGCGTGGTTATCGGCGCGACCATCGGCGCCACCGTCCTGTTTCTCGCGGCGAAACTGTCGGTCGCCGATTTCCTTCGCGAGCGGGCCGGTCCCGCAATTCGCAAGATGGAAGCGGGGTTCCGGGAGAACGAGTTGAGCTATATGCTGGTGCTGCGGCTGATTCCGCTGTTCCCGTTCTGGCTCGTCAACCTGGCCCCGGCATTCCTTGGCGTCCGGTTGAGGACATTCATTATCGGCACCTTTTTCGGCATCATTCCCGGCACGGCGGTCTATGCGATTTTCGGCGCCGGGCTGGGCGGCGTGTTCGACGCCAATCAGGAAATATCACTGGAAGGCGTGGTCACGCCGGAGATCCTGGCGGGGCTCATCGGGCTTGGCCTTCTGTCGCTCCTTCCCGTTGTCTACAAGCGATACAAGGGCAAACCGGGGGACCTATGACAAACTCCCTAGACGTGGACATATGTGTGATCGGGGCCGGTTCGGCCGGCCTGTCCGTGGCCGCCGGGGCGGCGCGGATGGGCGCGTCCACCGTCCTGATCGAAAAGGCGAAAATGGGCGGCGACTGCCTGAATTATGGATGCGTGCCCTCGAAGGCGCTGTTGGCCGCCGCGCACACTGCCGAGGCCATTCGCCGCGCCGGCCGGTTCGGAATCGACGCCAAAGTGACTTCAATCCGCGGCAAGGGTGTCCACGACCACGTTCACGGGGTCATTGGCGCGATCGCCCCCAACGATTCCGTCGAGCGGTTCGAGGGACTCGGAGTCACGGTGATCCAGGAGACCGCGCGTTTCACCGGTCCCACCCAGGTCGAGGCGGGGGATACCCGGATCAACGCCCGGCGGCTGGTCATCGCGACCGGATCGTCGCCGATGGTTCCGCCCATCGACGGGCTTTCGGACGCACCGTATCTGACCAACGAAACCATCTTCGAGCTTGACCGGATCCCCGAGCACCTCATCATTGTCGGCGGCGGACCGATCGGGATCGAAATGGCCCAAGCCCACCGCGATCTAGGCGCGAGCGTCACCGTCCTCGAAAAATTCTCGGCCCTGCCCAAGGACGACCCCGAATTGGCCGAGGTGGTGCTCGATCGCCTGCGGGAAAACGGCGTCGATTTGCGCGAGGGCGTCGACGTGGTCTCCGTTAACCGGACATCCTCCGGCGTGTCCGTGACCACGGCCCGAAACGGCGAGAAAACCGTTATCGATGGCTCTCACATCCTTGTCGCGACCGGCCGCAAGCCCAATGTCCAGGACCTCGACCTCGAGAAAGCGGGCATCGAATACTCGCCCAAGGGCATCCAAGTGGACGCGCGCCTGCGGACAACGAACCGCAAGGTCTTTGCCATCGGCGACGTGGCCGGCGGTTATCAGTTTACGCACGTGGCCTCCTATCACGCCGGCATTGTCATCAAGAACGCGCTGTTCCGAATACCGGCCAGACAGGAAACCCGATGCATCCCGTGGGTCACCTACACGGCCCCCGAACTCGCCCAGGTCGGCCTCACCGCCGATCAGGCGCAGGAGCAACACAACCACATTCGAGTTCTAACATGGCCCTATTACGACAACGACCGGGCCCAGGCGGAAGGCCTGACCGAGGGGTTGGCCAAGATCGTCGCCACGCGCCGCGGACACATTCTCGGCGCCGGGATCGTCGGCGCCCGGGCGGGTGAACTGATCCAGACATGGGTGCTGGCCATGAGCCAGCGAATCAAGATCGGCGCGGTGGCGTCGATGATCGCCCCCTACCCCACCTTGGGCGAGGTCAACAAGCGCGCGGCGGGCGGTTTCTATACGCCCAAGCTGTTCAGCGACCGCACCCGCCGCATCGTTCGCCTGCTGGCGCGGCTGGGATAGGCGCAATGCTCGTCCGGCGACACGACGGACAAAATCGGTATACTCGTCTGCCATGGCTCGGAAAAGACGCAAAATCCCGGCCCTGCGCTGGGGATTGTCGGCTCGACTTCTCGCGCTGACGGCGCTGTTCGTCATGCTTGCCGAGGTGTTGATCTACGTTCCGTCCATATCGAGATTTCGCAAGACCTACCTCGAAGATCGGATCGCCAAGGCCAATCTCGCCATTCTGGCGGTGGAGGCCAGCCCAGACAACGTCGTCGGCGAGAGCCTGGCCATGGACCTGCTGCTGCACGCCGGCGCGTACGGGATCGTTTTAAAGGAGCCGGAACGCCGAATGCTGATGCTGAGCAAGGAAATGCCGCCCTCCGTCGACGTCACCTATGACCTCCGCGATGTCATGTTCCCGCAATGGATCGGCGACGCGCTGATGGCCCTCCCGCGGACCGAAAACCGCGTCATGCGGGTGATCGCGGCCTCGCCCCGAAACCCCGACGCCACCATCGAAGTGCTGCTGGATGAAGCGCCGATGCGGGACGAGATGCTGGGTTTCTCGGTCCGCATTCTGCAGCTTTCGATCATCATCTCCCTGTTCACCGCCGGCTTGGTGTACCTGAGCCTGCGATGGCTGATGGTCCGGCCCATCCTGCAAATCACCGACAGCATGACCCGTTTCCGCGAGAACCCGGAGGACGAGTTGGTGACCATTCGACCCACGAACCGCGGCGACGAAATCGGGGTGGCCCAGCGGGAACTGGCGTCGATGCAGGACGACTTGCGCGGCGCTCTTCGTCACAAGACGCACCTGGCCGCCCTGGGCGCGGCGGTGGCGAAGATCAACCACGATCTCCGCAATACCCTCTCGACCGCCGTGCTGACCTCCGAACTTCTGGAGTTGATCGACGATCCGGAGGTGAAGCGGGTGGCGCCGCGACTCGGCAACGCCATCGACCGGGCGGTGGCGCTGTGCACCCAGACCCTGGATTTCGTGCGGGACGTCCGGATTTCTCTTCAGCCAACGGTTTTCAACTTGTGCGATCTGGTGATCGAACTGGATTTCGACCATCCGCGGACCCAGCGCCGATTCGCCGGGCCTCGAGAAAGTGACGGCGGTCGATTTGGGATTCATGATCGAGGCGGACCGGGAACAGATGTACCGCGTGTTCAGCAACTTGGCGCTGAACGCGGCGCAGGCCGGCGCCCGAACCGTCAGGATCGAAGCGGTTCGCGAGACGGATTCGCTCGTTATCCATGTCCATGACGACGGCCCGGGAATCCAGGAAGAGGCGCAAGAACGGCTTTTTCAGCCGTTTTCGGGAACGGCTCGGAAAGGCGGCACCGGCCTTGGGCTGGTCATCGCCCGCGAGATCGTCAATGCCCATGGCGGAGTGCTGGCGTTGGCGGAAAGCGGCCCCGCGGGCACCACCTTCACGATCGAACTGCCGCCGAGCCGGCTCCATCCGCCCGGGAGTTAGAAAGCGATGGCGCGATCATCGAGTCCCACCTCCTGGGATCCCCGAAGCTACCTGGCGTTTTCCGAAGCGCGCGGGCGCCCGGCGGCCGATCTGATGGCCCGTATCACGCGGACCGCTCCAGCCCGAATCTTCGACCTTGGCTGCGGAGCCGGCAACATAACGCGTCTGCTGGCGGACCGGTGGCCCCGCGCCCGCGTCACCGGCGTCGATTCATCGGCCACCATGTTGGCTGAAGCGCGCGCGAACGGCCCGGATATTCGCTGGGTTCACCAGGACATCGCCGCCTGGACCCCGGATGAGGCCGCCGACCTGATCTTCTCCAACGCCGCGCTGCATTGGCTGGACGGCCATGAAACGCTGTTTGCGCGGCTTATCGGCTGTCTCAACGCGGGCGGCGAACTGGCCGTGCAAATGCCGCGGAACGCGCACGCTCCGTCCCATCGAGCCATCGCGGAGATCGCCGCCGACCCGCGCTGGAAGAACCGAGTCTTCCCTCTCCTTCGGGAAGCCCCCGTCCACGCCCCCGGCGTCTACATCGACATACTGTCGGCGCTCACGTCATCGCTGGACGTATGGGAAACCACCTACTGGCATATGCTGGACGGTGATAATCCGGTGGTGGAATGGACAAAGGGGACGGTCCTGCGGCCATTCCTGGAGGTCCTGGCGGAGAACGATCGCCAGGGGTTTCTCGGCGCGTACGCCGAGCGGATCGCCGAAGCTTACCCGCCCCGCTTCGACGGCAAAACCTTGTTTCCGTTCCGTCGCCTGTTCATTGTCGCCAGACGATAAACTTCGCTTCGAAAAAAATGAAGATTAGATCGTTTGAATCAGCGCTTCGACATCGGTCGGATTCGCCACCGAAATCCCGCTCATGCCGCGATCAATTCGCCGGGCGAGGCCCGACAGAACCTTGCCGGTACCGATCTCGACCAACTCCTCCACGCCATGCGAACGCATGAACAGGATGCTCTCCCGCCAACGCACCATGCCGGTCACTTGGCGGACCAACTGGGCGCGAATTTTTTCCGGTTCGGTGACAGGTTGGGCGGTGACGTTGGAAACGAGCGGGACCGCGGGGGACTGGACATTCACGTTGCCGAGGGCCTCGGCCATGACATCGGCGACCGGAGCCATCAGCGGACAATGGAAGGGGCCGCTGACCGGCAACATCAAACTACGCCGCGCGCCCCGAAGGGCCGCGATTTCGAGCGCGCGTTGAACCGCTACCCGGGTTCCGCTGATCACGATCTGGCCGGGCGCGTTGTCGTTGGCGGCCACGCACACGGCGCCATCGTAGGTATCCCTCGTCGCCTCGGCCGCGACCTCGCGGGCGGTTTCCAGATCCAAGCCCATCAACGCCGCCATGGCGCCCTCGCCCACGGGGACCGCCGTCTGCATGGCTAGGCCCCGTGTCCGGAGCAACCGCGCCGCGTCCGCCACGGTAAAGCTCCCGGCCGCCGTCAGCGCCGTGTATTCACCAAGGGAATGACCCGCGACGAACCGGCCGAGATGACGAAGCTCAAGCCCATGCCCCTTCTGCAAGACGCGCAGAATGGCCATGCTGAGGGCCATCAGCGCCGGTTGAGCATTCTCGGTCAGAGTAAGCCGGTCTTCCGGTCCCTCGCACATCAGCTTGAACAAATTCTGATCCAGGGCGTCGTCGACCTCCTGGAAGATTTCGCGCGCGACCGGATACGCTGCCGCGAGCTCTTTACCCATGCCGACGGATTGCGATCCTTGCCCGGGAAACACCAGCGCCCGTGTCGCCGCGACTTCCTCGGACGTGCGCCGCTCCATTTCAACGGCGGCGGAGGAGGATTCATTGAGTGCCATGTATGGACTTCCTTAATTTTCGAATTTCGGTCGTTTAAATTACAAAACCAATGAATGGCGCTTTGCCACACAAGTGCCACAACAATTGATACGGGAAATACATAACAGGCCGCCGATCGCCGTCAACGGCGGCTAACAATTCGGACCCCACCTGATGTTCCGCTAACGCTCTCGCTCTCGCCATCCAAACTCTATAAACCGCCCAGTTCATATTCGCTCGCAACTCGCGTTGCAACAGAAAAATCACATTTTATGTGGATCCATCAAGCCTCAACCCACAACATTTAGTATTCTCCGCGTAACGAATTTGTGAGCGTTGCTCTTTTACCACACATCGCTTCGACAATATTACCCCTGAATGGCTTCGGCCGGCCGATCGAGTGGATTGCTATTCCTCGGGCTTCGGGGGGTTCTCCGTGGCGCCGGGATCATAAACCAGCATCACCCGTTCAGCCAATTCAAGGGCCGTGGTCAATCCTTCGATCACGACGGCATCGGCGCCGATGACTTTGAGGTGCTGTCCCCATTTCTCGTCGGGAACCCGGGCGTATATGTGAACGTTCTTGAAGGACTGGCGCGCCACGGCCGTGACCTGCTCTACCGTCGCGGCTTCCGGCACCGCCACCACCAAGGCATGGGCGCGATCAAGCTGAGCGGCCCGCAAGACATCGAGGCGGGTGGCGTTGCCGTAAAACACGCGCAGGCCCCGGGCGCGGCTGGCCGTCACGCGCGGAACGTTCAGGTCGAGAATGAGCACCGGCACGTGTTCGCCGGCCAGGTATCTGGCCACCGCCTTGCCCACCTGACCGAAGCCGGCCACCACCACATGGCCCCGGATTTCACCCTCTTCGGTCTCCAGGTTGCCGAGCAACGAGCGCGCCGACCGGGCGTCGGACGATGCGAACTGCCGGGCGATTTGGGCCCCGGCCGGCGTGACGGCCATGGAAACACCGACGGCGACGGTCAGAAGCTGCGCATATTCGTTCGTGAGCAACCCCACGGCAGCGGCCAATGTCAAGAGCACGAAGGCGAACTCGCTCCCCTGCGACAGATAGCCCCCGAGCGCCAGGGCCCGCGCGACCGGCTGGCCGAGGGCCAGGGCCAATCCAATGATCACGGCCGCCTTCACGGCGACAAGCGCGACAACCAGCACGGCCACCGTTCCCGCCTGGTCGATGGCGAACTTGAGATCGAGCGTCATCCCGACGGTCATGAAAAACAGCCCGAGAAGGAGACCTCGAAAGGGCTGAATATCCGCGCTGACCTGATGGCGGAATTCCGTGCCCGCGACCATCATCCCGGCGAGGAATGCCCCGAGGGCCATGGACAGCCCGGCCTGTTCCGTGGCCCACCCCGTTCCCAACACCACCAACAGCGTTGCGCCGGTAAAAACCTCGGACGCGCCGGTCCCCGCGGCCAACCGCAACAATGGCCGCACCGCTATCCGTTCCACCATCACGATCAGGATGACAACCACCACGAACTTGAAAACGGCGATGCCGAGAGGTCCCAAGAGGGCATGATCGGTCGTGGCGAAGGTATTGATGAACACCAGCATCGGCGCGACGGCCAGGTCCTGCACCAGCAGAACGGCAATGGCGCTGCGGCCCAATTGCCCGGTCATTCGTCCGCTCTCCCTAAGAAGCTGAAAAACGACCGCCGTCGACGACAGCGCCAACGCGCCGCCAACAACTAAAGCCTCTGTTGCGCTTAGAGAAGCGAATCGGGCGATCCCGGTGAAGACAAGGGTCGTCAGCACCACTTGCCCAATGGCCAGCACGTAAATTTTGCGGCCGAACAAGCGCAGGCGCTCGAAGCTGAGTTCCAGGCCAACGGCAAACAACAAGAACACGATACCGAGCTCCGCGAGGGCGCGGGTGCCCTCCAGGCTCCGGACCAGTCCGAGCGCCGAAGGCCCGATGACCATGCCGGCGATGAGATAAGCGAGAACGATGCCCAGCTTGAGTCGCTGAAACAAGGGAACGAAGACGAGCAACGCCACCAACAACAACAGAACATCTTGCAGGTATTGGTGCTCCGGCATGGTTCGCCGCCGCCCTCCGGGTCAAAATCGCACCGCCCCATTACCCCACGCGGGGGACTCAATCACCGGCGGCGGCCACTGATCAACTCTAATACCAACGGTCACTAATAATGACCCATTGTGACGACCTATCGAGGTTTCCGGCAAGGAGCGTGGCGCGCCGTGATGCGGGAGCATCACAAGCGCCGCGCGACGCCGTCCGGAAACCTCGATAGGCCGCCCGCAGGGTCGTGTTTCCCGCATCCTCGGGGCGTCGGGGCCGCTTGACGATGGGTCCCCATCGCCGGCGCGGCCCCTCCTGCCGAGGATGCGGGAAAAACGATCACAATAAGTCATTATTAGTGACCGTTGGTATAAGGTGTCACCCCGGCGAAAGCAACTCCTCGCACGACCGCGGCCTCCGGACAGCCCTCAATCGATCTGCAACAACAGTGTTTTCAGGTAGGCCGTTTCCGGCAGGTGCGGGTGTATCGGATGATCGGGACCGGGGCCGGCCGCCCGGATGATCCGTCCGGAACGCCCCACCGTCGCCAGTCCCCGGGCGATTTCGGCGGAAAACGCCTCCGGCGCGACGTTGTGAGAACACGACGCAACGAACAGAAAGCCACCCGAACTCCACCAGCGCCGCCGCGAGACGGGTCAATTTGCGATAGCCGCGAAGGCCGGCGTTCAGATCCTTGCGGGATTTCACGAACGCCGGCGGATCGGCGACGACGACGCGAAACCGCTCCCTGGCCGCCCCCAGACGCTCGAGTTCGGAAAAGGCAACGCCCTTGACGAACGTGCATGTGCCGCCGACGCCATTGGCGTCCGCCGCCATCCGGGCGAGATCGAGGGCGCCTTGCGACGAATCGATGCCGATCACCTCGACGGCGCCCCGGTAAGCCGCCGCGATCCCGAACCCACCCGCGTAGCAATAGGCGTCGAGCATCCGCCCCCCGCCGGCGAGCGGGGCCACGAACGCCCGGCTCTCGCGCTGATCGTAGTACCAACCGGTTTTCTGACCGGAAGCGAGGTCGGCGGTAAAGGTGAGATCATTCTCCTCGACCCGCGCGGACCGCAATTCGTCCGGCACCGAACGGGCCGCCTCGCCCTCCAGACCCTCCAGGGCGCGCATGCGCCCATCGTCGCGGAAGACGATCGCGCTCGGCGCGAGCAAATCTTCCAGGGCCGCCGTCAGCATCGGAGTCAGGGCCTCCATGCCGGCGGTATTGACCTGCAGAACCAGGACATCGCCGAACCGGTCGGCGATCAGTCCGGGCAACCCGTCGGCCTCGGCATGGACAAGCCGATAGAAGGGCTTTGCGAACAGCATCTCGCGCAGCTTTAGCGCGCGTTCGAGGCGCCGGCGGAGGAATTCCTCGTCCAGTTGGGCGCTCGAAATCGCGATCGAACAGGCGCACGGCGATCAGCGCGTGGGGATTGAACGTCCCGATCCCGAGCGCTTTCCCGTCGACGCGATGCAAGGTGGCGACGGCGCCGGGCGATAACGCCTTCGTATCGGGGTCCATCCGGATCTCGTTGGAGTACACCCAAGGATGACCGTGAACGACCCGCCGGTCGCGACCGGGTTGGAGGAAGACGCGTGGCAATGCCGAGGGCGGCGTTGGGGAGGTCATGATGGCGCCAATATCCAGTTAGCCGTCTCCCATAGCGCATATCCCCCCGGCAACGCACGCGCCTTTCACCGTGCTGTTTTGCGCGTGGATGTCCGCTGTCCGTGCGGTTGACTTCGATGCTTCGGCAAAATATGATACATTGCGTTTGCTGCACTGCGGCATAAGGCAATCGAAACTTCATTGCGGGAGTTGTCGATAAGACGCGTTCTACGTTGCTTTGGTGTCTTTAGGGCTTTGGTGTCTCTAAGTGTCGTTCGGCGTCATTGAAATACAGAATAAAGAGAATAGAATTGCGGAGGACACTCGACTGTCTTCCGCGTTTGTTGTGTGCGGGAGTTAGGGAATGAACGCGGCACTCGCGGCCACCGGCGGGACTCACGTTCCGGTTGTTTACAACGAAGCCGTCATTCGCAAGTTCGTCATCGCGACGATTTTCTGGGGTGTCGTTGGATTTGTTGTCGGCACGTTGATCGCATTTCAGCTGGCGTTTCCGGTTCTCAACCTGGATCTGCCGTGGACCACGTTCGGGAGGCTTCGACCGGTCCATACCTCGGCGGTGATCTTCGCCTTCGGCGGAAATGCCCTGATCGGCACCTCGCTGTACGTGGTTCAGCGCACGAGCCGGGCGTCGCTGTTCGGCGGCGAGGCCATGGGCAATTTCCTGTTCTGGGGCTACCAGCTGTTCATCGTTCTGGCGGCGTCGGGCTACGTGCTGGGCATCACCCAGAGCAAGGAATACGCCGAGCCCGAATGGTACGTGGATGTGTGGCTGACGATCGTGTGGGTGGCCTATCTGATCTGTTTCGTGGGAACCCTGATCAGGCGCAAGGAACCTCATATCTATGTGGCCAACTGGTTCTACCTGTCGTTCATCATCACCATCGCCATGTTGCACCTCTTGAACAACGCCGCCGTGCCAGTGTCGTTTTTCGGGGCCAAGAGCTACATCGTATGGGCGGGCGTCCAGGACGCCTTGACACAGTGGTGGTATGGTCACAATGCCGTCGGTTTCTTCCTCACCGCCGGATTCCTCGGGATGATGTACTACTTCATTCCCAAACAGGCCGACAGGCCGGTCTATTCCTATCGTCTCAGCATCGTTCACTTCTGGTCCCTGATCTTCATCTACATCTGGGCCGGCCCTCACCATCTGCACTATACCGCGCTACCCGATTGGGCTCAGACCCTGGGGATGACGTTCTCGGTGATCCTGTGGATGCCGTCGTGGGGCGGCATGATCAACGGCATCATGACCCTGTCGGGAGCGTGGGACAAACTTCGGACCGATCCGATTCTGCGTTTCATGGTGGCGTCGGTGGCGTTCTATGGCATGAGCACCTTTGAGGGACCGATGATGTCCATCAAGGCGGTCAATTCGCTCAGCCATTACACCGACTGGACCATCGGCCACGTGCACTCGGGCGCGCTCGGCTGGGTCGCGTTCATCACCTTCGGCTGCGTTTACAACCTGGTTCCGGCGCTGTGGAAGCGCGAGCGGCTCTACTCATTGCGCCTGGTCACCTATCACTTCTGGATCTCGACCCTCGGCATCGTGCTCTATATCACCGCCATGTGGATTTCCGGCATCATGCAGGGGCTGATGTGGCGGGCCTACAACTCGCTGGGTTTCCTGCAGTACTCGTTCATCGAGACGGTGGAGGCCATGCATCCGTACTACGTCATCCGGGCGTTCGGCGGCGTGTTGTTCCTCATCGGAGGCTTGATCATGGTTTACAACGTCTGGAAAACCATCAGGGGCGACCTGCGCACCGAGGAAGCGTTCGAGGAACCCGCCCACGTCGCCACCGGCGCCGCGGAGTAAGGGGACCGGCCATGAAGCACGAAATCCTCGAAAAAAACGTCATCCTGCTGTCCATCTGCATCCTGATTACCGTGGCCATCGGCGGATTGGTGCAATTGATCCCGCTCTACACCATGGAACAGACCATCGAGAAGGTGGAGGGGATGCGGCCTTATTCACCGCTCGAACTGGCGGGCCGCAATATCTACGTCCGCGAGGGCTGTTATCTTTGTCACAGCCAGATGATCCGGCCGTTCCGCGACGAGGCCGAACGCTACGGCCATTACAGCCTGGCGGCGGAAAGCATGTACGACCACCCCTTCCAGTGGGGATCGAAGCGGACGGGACCCGATCTGGCGCGGGTCGGCGGCAAATACTCGAACGACTGGCATGTGGCCCACATGATCAACCCCCGCAGCGTGGTGCCGGAGTTCGTCATGCCCGGTTATCCGTTCATGACCGAGACCGAGCTCGACTTCGCCGATGCGGCGGAGCATCTGCGCACGCTTCGGATTGTCGGGGTACCCTACACCGACGAACAGATCGCCGAGGCGGCCAACGATCTCGCCGCTCAAGCCAATGTCGAGGGCGGCGACGCCGATGCCCTACTGCAGCGCTACCCGAAGGCGGCCGTCGGCAATTTCGATGGCGATGCTTCGCGCGTCACCGAACTCGACGCCGTGATCGCCTACCTCCAAATGCTTGGGACGTTGGTGGACTTCACCGAATACGAGCCCGAGGTGGACTACCGATAGGCAACCGGCATGGACATGGCGGAACTCTACGAGACGGTGCGCTCGTTATGGGTCGTTTGGCTCATGCTTCTGTTCCTCGGCATCGTTTTCTGGGCGTTCCGGTCGAAGAACAAGAAGCGCTTTGAAGACGACGCGCGTATCCCGTTCAAGGATGAAAACGGAGGATAGGAATGGCCGATAAGCACGTGGACCCCCTGACGGGAACGGAAACCACCGGCCACGAATGGGACGGGATCCGGGAACTCAATAACCCTCTGCCCAAATGGTGGCTGTATGTCTTTTACGCCACCATCATCTGGGCGATTGGCTTTTACATCCTCTATCCCTCATGGCCGTGGTTCGGCGGCTACACCGCGGGTGTCCTCGGATACTCATCGCGCGCCGAATTCGCCGAGCAGATGGAAGCCGTCAAGGAAAGCCGGTCCGGCTGGATTGATCGTTTTGAGGAGCTCGATATCGACGAAATCGCCCAGGATCCCGAACTTCTGCAGTTCGCCATGGCCGGCGGACGGGTCATCTTCGCCGAGAACTGCGCACCCTGCCATGGCTCCAGCGGCGCCGGAGCGCCGACCTATCCGGTGCTGGTGGATGACGATTGGCTGTGGGGCGGCTCGCTCGACGACATTCACACCACGGTCATGCATGGCATTCGCGGCGAGAGTGACGAGGCGCGGTATTCGGAAATGCCGGCCTTCGGCGCCGACGAGATTCTAGAGCCAAATCAGATTTCCGCGGTCGCGGATTACGTGCTGTCGCTCTCCGGAAGCGGCACGGCCACCGAGGAAGGCAAGGCGATTTTCGAAGAGCAGTGCGTGGCCTGTCACGGAGAGGACGGCACGGGCATCCCCGAAATGGGCGGACCGAACTTGACCGACCACATCTGGCTCTACGGCGGAACCAAGGACGCCGTCACCGCTCAGATCACCAAGCCCCGGCACGGCGTCATGCCGCCGATGGTCGGGCGGCTCGACGACGCGGAAATCAAACAGGTATCCATCTACGTTCACTCGCTGGGCGGCGGCCAATAGGCCGCCACCGGTTTGGCCGCGACCACGGCTTGTGTTTATTATCAAATACTAATATACAAAGGGACGACTTTTCGGGGGGAGGGTTGCCACGCGCTTTGAAGCGTGGCGATCTTCCCTTTTGTTTTTAAGCGGCAAGCACCATGTCGGTGTTGTCAGCGAAGCCAGACATGAGTTAAGCCGGACATGAGTGAAGGCAGACAAGAGTGAAGAGGCGATTATGACGACCGCCGAAACGGCTTTCATCGGAAATGTGGACGACGGGCCCGTGCGGCGAGCGCGAAAGCCCAGCGGCCGGACCGGCATGGACACCGGGACGCCCGAACCGAAAAAACAGCCCATGTACGCGGATCGGGAGCCCATTTATCCCCGCAGCATCAAGGGAAAATTCCGCAAGATCAAGTGGGCGGCGCTGTGGGCTCTTCTCGGCCTCTACTACATAGGTCCGTGGCTGCGGTGGGATCGCGGGCCGGGCGCGCCCGATCAAGCCTTGCTGATCGACATGCCGGGACGGCGCGCGTACTTCTTCGGCCTCGAGATCTGGCCGCAGGAAATCTACTACCTCACCGGTCTTCTGATCATCGGCGCCGTAGGCCTGTTTCTTGTGACCGCGTGGGCGGGCCGCGTATGGTGCGGATTTACCTGCCCGCAAACCGTCTGGACCGACCTGTTCATGTGGGTCGAGCGCAAGGTCGAGGGCGATCGCAACGCCCGCATGCGTCTCGACAAGGGGCCGCTGACGGCTGGCAAGGCTCTCAAGAAAGTGGCCAAGCACGGTGCTTGGTTGTTCATCGCGCTGGCCACCGGCGGCGCCTGGATCATGTATTTCACCGACGCGCCCACCTTTGCCGTCGACTTCTTCACCGGTCGGGCGTCGATGGCGCTCTACGGTTTCACCGCCCTGTTCACCGCCACCACCTACGTCCTCGCCGGCTGGGCGCGCGAACAGGTGTGCATCTACATGTGTCCCTGGCCGCGCTTTCAAGGGGCCATGTTCGACGAGGATTCGCTGATCGTCACCTATGAGGAGTGGCGCGGAGAGCCGCGCGGCGGCGCTCGTCGCGGCCAGTCGTTCGAGGGTCGCGGTCATTGCGTCGACTGCGGAATGTGCTGGCAGGTCTGCCCCACCGGCGTGGATATCCGCAAGGGCCAGCAGATGGCCTGCATCGGTTGCGCGCTGTGCGTCGACGCCTGCAATTCCATCATGCCGCGCTTCGGCCTGCCGGGCGAGCTGATCACCTACGATTCGATCAACAACCAAATGGCCCGGGAAAAGGGCGAACCGACGCGCATGCGCTGGTTCCGCCCCCGCATTCTCGTGTACATCGCCGTGCTTGCGATCGTCGCCGCGATCATGATTTTCACCCTTTCCACGCGCAGCCGTCTCGAGGTCAACGTTCTGCATGACCGTTCGCCCCTGTTCGTGAATTTGTCCGACGGTTCGGTTCGCAATGGCTACACGTTCAAGATTTTGAACATGGAGCGCGAAGCCAAGACCTACACGCTCACCACCAGCGGCATCGACGACGCCACCCTCGCCGTCATCGGCTATCAGAAGGAGAGCGTCCCGACGGTCGAGTTGCCCGTGAAACCCGATGACGTCGCTCCGTTCCGCGTTTTCGTCACCGCGCCGCGCTCAAGTCTGGATGGAAAATCCAACGATCTCGAGTTCGTCCTCACCGACAACCGGACCGGCCAAGTCGTGGAGCACGCGACGGTATTCGCCGGACCGGGCCAATAACGGATGATGGCGCAACCTCGCGAACCGGGCTGGTGGTATCCGTGGATCTTTGTCGGCGGAATGTTGCTGGTCATTGCCGTGAACGCCGTTCTGGCGGTCTTTGCCGTCGGCACATTCCCCGGTCTCGAGACCGAGGATCACTATCGCAAGGGACTGGCGTACAACCGGGCCATCGCCGCCGCCAAGGCGCAGGACGACCGCGGATGGCGGATGAATTTGGCGTTCGCGCCGCAAGACCGGACCGGCGACCGGCACGGCGGCGAGTTGGTGGTCACCTTCACCGATCGCGACGG
Source organism: uncultured Alphaproteobacteria bacterium (assembly GCA_963771545.1). GTDB lineage: Bacteria > Pseudomonadota > Alphaproteobacteria > Rhodospirillales > Defluviicoccaceae > CAKZLS01. The sequence goes on along the minus strand of CAVYTX010000002.1, from coordinate 465,014 downwards.
CCACCCGTTGCGGAACCTCGAGGTCGAAGCGATCCTGTTTCGCCCCACCCACGAAGGTTTCGACCGGGTCGTAAGCCTGGATTCCCGAGGAGAGGGAAATTACGGTGCGACGGTGGCGGTTCCCCTGTCCGGTCAGTGGGAAGCCCGGGTTCACGCCCGCCAAGATGGAAACACCTTTCAGATAAGCCGCCGAATTGTCGTGCCTTGATGTTCGGGATTCTCTCCCGAAGGTCACTCGAAGAGTTTTAGAACGATTTACGGTTTACCGATGGCCCATTGCCTGCATTGCGGATCCGAGGTTCCGGCGGGGTCCCTGGCGGGCGGCGATTTCTGCTGCATGGGGTGCCGGGCCGCCTACGACATGGTCCGGGGGCTTGGCCTCGATGGATACTACCGTCGGCGCACGATCGATCCCAGGCAACGGCCCCTGATTCCGGATGAAGACGCCGTTCCCATCGACTACGAGGCTTACGTGCGCGCCGGGGACGACGGTCTTCAGTCCCTCAACCTCATGGTCGACGGTCTGCACTGCGCCGCCTGCGTCTGGCTGATCGAGTCCGTCCTGTCCCGCCAGCCGGGGGTGGTTTCGGCGCGGGTCAACATGACCACCCGCAGACTGGCGCTCAAATGGCGGCCGGGCGACGAAACCGGAGAGGCCACCGGCGAGTCGCTGGCGGCAACCGTCACCGGCCTCGGCTACAAGCTGATGCCCTACGACCCCGCGGTCATCGGCCGCGAGAGCGACCGGCGCGAGAAGGAGCTGTTGCGGGCGATGGCTGTGGCTGGCTTCGCAGCCGGCAACGTCATGCTGCTTTCGGTCTCGGTGTGGGCCGGGCACTATCAGGGCATGGGGCCGGCGACCCGGGATCTGCTGCACTGGATCTCCGCCCTGATCGCGCTCCCGGCCATCGCCTACGCCGGCGTGCCGTTCTTCCGCTCGGCCCTCGCGGTTCTCAGGTTTGGCCGCACCAACATGGACGTGCCGATCTCGCTGGCCGTGATCCTGGCGGCCGGCATGAGCCTCCATCAGACGGCGGCCGGCGCCGAACACGCCTACTTCGATTCGGCCGTGGCGCTGCTGTTCTTTCTGCTCGTCGGACGCTACCTCGACGTCCGCGCCCGGGGCCGGGCGCGCTCCGCGGCCGAGCACTTGCTGACCTTGGGCGCCACCGCCATCACCGTCCTCGATCCCTCCGGCGCCAAGCGACTCCTCCCTTCCTCCCAGGTGAAACCGGGCATGACGGCGCTCGGCGCCGCCGGCGAGCGGATCGGCGTGGACGGCCGCGTCATCGAGGGCGAGAGCACCCTCGACACCAGCCTGATCAACGGCGAGAGCGTGCCGGTACCGGCGGCGCCTGGCACCCTTGTCTTTGCCGGAACGCTCAATTTGTCCGGGCCGCTGCGGATCGAAATCACCGCCGTGGGCGAAAACACGCTGCTGGCCGAGATCGCCCGCCTGGTGGAAGCCGCCGAGCACGAACGCGGCCGGCACGTGGCCCTCGCCGACCGGATCGCGCGGCTGTACGCGCCGGCGGTGCACGGGCTCGCGCTCGCGACCCTTCTGGGCTGGAGGTTCGCGGCCGGCGCGCCGTGGCAGGACGCGCTGCTTAACGCCATCGCCGTGCTGATCATCACCTGTCCATGTGCGCTGGCCCTGGCGATCCCGGTGGTTCAGGTGATCGCGTCAAGCCGGCTCCTGCGGCGCGGCGTTCTGGTCAAGTCGGGAACGGCCTTCGAGCGATTGGCCCAGGCGGATACCGTCGTGTTCGACAAGACCGGAACCTTGACCGAAGGCCGTCCCGAGGCCGCCAACTTGGCCGAGTTCGACGGGGAGACCCTGGCGCAATCGGCCCGGCTCGCCGGCGCCAGCAAGCATCCGTTGGCGCGGGCGCTGGCGCGGGCGGCCGCGTCCGCCGGTCTGTCCCTGCCCGCTCCCCGCGAGGTTCGAGAAGTGGCCGGCCGGGGCTTGCGGCAACAATCGCCGGAGGGCGAGATCCGGCTTGGAAGCCGGTCCTTTTGCGGGCTCGCGGAAGACGGCGCGACGGGCGCCCCGGAGTTCTGGTTCGCCCGTCCGGGGATGGCGCCGGTGCGTTTTTGCTTCGCCGATCGCGCCCGCGCCGATGCGGCCGCAATCATCGGCCTATTGAAGGCGCACGGTTACGGAGTAGCGCTGATCTCCGGCGACCGGCCGCCCGCGGTGGAAGCGGTCGCGAGGTCCGTCGGCATCGAAAATTGGCGGGCCGGGTGCGATCCGATCGAAAAGGTCCAACGCCTGAAGGAGATGGCGGCCGGCGGCCGGCGAGTGCTGATGGTGGGCGACGGTCTCAACGACGCCCCCGCCCTGGCGGCGGCGCATGTGTCCATGTCGCCCTCCACCGCCGTCGATGTCAGCCAGACAGCCGCCGACGTGGTCTTTCAGGGCGCCCTGCTGGAACCCGTTCTCGAAACGCTGGGCGTCGCCCGCCGCGCCGCCGCGCTGATCAGACAGAACTTGGCCTTGGCGTTCCTCTATAATGGGATCACCATACCGCTGGCGGTGGGCGGATTGGTCACGCCGCTGTTCGCCGCCATCGCCATGTCCACGTCGTCGCTGGTGGTGATCGTGAACGCCCTCAGACTGAACCGGGGAAAAGCGTTTTGAATGTCCTTCTATGGCTCATCCCCGCGGCCCTTTTCCTGGGTCTACTGGGGCTCGCCGCGTTTCTGTGGTCGCTCAAGTCCGGACAGTTCGACGATCTCGACGGCGCCGCTCACCGCATCCTGTTCGAGGACGACGACGCCCGGCCCAATCCCAACGACCGGGCGCCAGGCGATCGCGAACGGAAGTAATTCCGATGGCCATTTCGGGAGAGGGGGGGAGGGTTCACCGCTTTTTTCAAAAAACAACCCTATGCATAGTAGATTTCGGAACGGTTTTATGAAGCCATCAGAGCGGCAAGCGGGATCGCAACGATCTCGCTCACCGTCAATGGGGCAAAATCAATCGGTCTAGGTTGCTACAATGCTAGCCCTGACCACAACTCCATTGCTTCGGACAGCCTCGAAAACTGCTCAATGCTCGCCATTTTTTTAGGCCTAACGCCTGCCCTCAACGGTTGCCGGAAGCGCGCCAGCGCTGGAGGCAATCCGATTGCAGGGCGTTGTTAGGCGGCGCTATCGCCGCTTGAAAGTACCTCAATTCGATAAAGTATTTCGTAGTCGGGGATCGGCCACGTTGCATATGCCCAATAGCCACGAGGCCCACCAACAATGCGATGTTGAAAAACTGAATGGTCCACGAGGTAGACAGTATAAATCCCTGCTTCAATGTTCCACGTTAGGGGACTGGAGCTACGAGTGATGTTCACTCGCTTCTCTACCCAGGCGGCTACGTCCTCACCGTCAAATGCACCGCGCCAAAGTTCAATCTCCGGAGTCCGATAATAGTCTGACTCCACGGTTACTCTCAGTGTCTTCCCGCTGTCTGTTTCTGAAAACTCGAGTACCTCGTACGCTCCCCACCAGACTTGATCCCCTGCTTCCTCTCCAGTCTGGAGCCTCGGTCCACTATACATTCTTGCACGGCGTAGGAGCGTCGCTGGGTCTATCCCGAACCCCTTCTCCAAAAGCTCCCAGAGAGCGGAAAGGTAGGCCTGTCCAAAGTTGATATGGAGTTCTGCTCTGGAGAAGTGGGGGCATCGCCGCAGCGCAATCCTCAACTAAGACAGAAATGATCCTTGGTCTCCCTTGGCGTGATGGCTGGTTGCTCAAGGCTACAGCTGCATTGATCTCTTCCGTGCACCAGGGCGATTTCAGAGCATCAAGAGACAGAATAGGGACAAAAACATCGCACTCTTCCAGCCCTTTGTTGATATGCGCGACGAAATCATCCCCAGGCTGGATCGAATAGATGTCAAGAAAACCTCCCAACCCGCTCGCCCGTAAATCGGCGCCTAGCCGTCGAGCAAACTCAACGTCTTTGCTGGAGTGTGTAACAAAGAATCTCAGTGGCTGGGACATGTATGTCTCCGTACAAATCGAGGTGGCCCGAAGTACGTGCCGCCTAACAATGCTTATGCAGTCTGTATAAGCCGACGAAGGCAGCCTTTCACGCTTCCATAAAAGCGAGTTCAAGAGTCAGGCGAATGCGAGAAAGCCCGCGTAGGGCGAAATAGCGTAGCGTATTCCGCCGAATGGTTTCATCCGCCGGGTTCACCGGCGATCAGGTCGCGACCGTCGGCGCCCGCCCAATCAGGCGGAAACATCCCGCGCTTGACGCTCGCTCGAAACGTCGAATGGGGCCAGTCGGACACCCGATGCACATGTCCGTGTTTCACCGGGTTGAAGTGCACATAGTCCATGGGCCGCGAAATCGGTGTCGTCGCGGATGGCGTGCTCCCAGAACCGCCGCTGCCAAATCCCGCGTTCACCGCGGTTCCCGCGAACCGTCGACAGCCGTTCCGTCGCCGGCAGGGCCCGGGCGAAAGCCGACTTGATCAAACGCCATCGGGTGGAAAAGTCGTCGTCGTCTGGCGGCAACGTCCAGACGCAATGAAGATGGTCGGGGAGGGCCACCCAGGCGTCGATGGTGAACGGCCGTGTTCGGCGGACTTGGCGCACGGCGTCCCGCAGCAGCTCGACGCGGCGCGTCAGAAAATCATTGCCGTGGCGCTCCAACAGATTGACGGTGAAGAAAAAACATCCTCCGGGAATTCGAGAGCGTCGATAGTCGGGCATGGTGGCGCGCGGCCTCAAGATTTGATGTCAGGGCTCACTGTGCACGGCCGATTTATTCGGCGGAATACGCTTTGCTATTCCGCCCTACAACCTGCGAACGAGCCCAAGGGCCGGACGCCACGCTATCGCAACGATCGTTAACGCGACGGTTCAGATCGCTTCGTCCGTGGACTGCAGCCCGGCCTTGCGCATGTAGGCCAGCATGGCGTTGGCCTGGGGAAGGCCCTGGGCGGCGGCCTTGCGGAACCAGGCACCGGCTTGCTCGTAGTCCTTTTCCACGCCTTCGCCAGCCAGGTACATGAGCCCGACGTTGAACTGGGCCTTGACATGGCGCTGCTTGGCCGCCTTCAGATACCAGTCCACGGCCATCGCGTTGTCCTCGGCGACACCTTCGCCGAGATCGTACGAGACCCCCAGATTGTACTGGGCCTCGGCGTAGTCCTGGGCGGCGGCGCGCAGGTACCATTCGACCGCCTTGGCATGATCTTGCGGCACACCCTTGCCCCGGTCATAGGCCACGCCCACGTTGTATTCCGCCTCGGCGAAACCCTGATCGGCGGCCTTGCGGTACCATTCGACGGCGGTTTCCAAGTTCGGCTCGACACCCCGGCCCCGGGCGTACATCAGGCCCACCATGAACTGAGCCTTGGCGTTTCCCTGATCGGCGGCCATCCGGAACCAGAGCAATCCCCTCTCGTAGTCCAGCTTCACGCCACGGCCGGTCACACACAATAGGCCCATGCCATACTGCGATCGAACATCGCCCTGCTCGGCCGCCGGTTGCCATTCGTTCAAGGCGACGCCGTAGTCGCCACGGCCATAGGCTTCGTCGCCGTCCTCGAACCCCGCCCACGCGGAACCGGCAAGCGCGAAAATCAGGGCGGAAGCGAGAAGAATTCGTTTCATTGCGGGCCTCACAATCAGCATGGTGGACCGATCCTCGGATCGAGCCTGCTATTATAGGCCGCATTTAGGTTAATTTTACTCTAACCGGTTGAGCGATTCCTCAGAAATCTCCGCGACCGCTCTTCAGTTCGGCGATCTCGGCGCGCAGCGCGCGAAGCTCGGACAGGATCGTGGCGCGATCTTCCTGGCCCTTGTGCGCCATGGCCTCCTCGGCCTCGCGTTCGGCCTTGGTTTCGGCCTCGTGCTGGCTCTGCATGGCGTCGACAATGATGCCGATGAATAGATTGAGGACCGCGAACGCGGTGACCACGATGAACGGAAGAAAGAAGGCCCAGGCCAGCGGGTACACCTCCATCACCGGCCGGACGATGCCCATGGACCAGCTTTCCAGGGTCATGATCTGAAACAGCGAGTACGCCGACGCGGCCACCGTCCCGAACCATTCGGGGAAACTGGCTCCGAACAGTTTGGTCGCCATGACCGCGAAAACGTAGAACACCAACGCCAGCAAGGCGACGATCGAGCCCATGCCGGGCACGGCGTGCAACAGCGCGGTGACCACCCGGCGCATGGACGGAACCGCCGACACCAGCCGCAAAACACGAAGGATCCGAAGCGCGCGCAGGACCGAAAGGCTTCCGGTCGCGGGCACCAGGGCGACCCCCACGACGACGAAATCGAAGATGTTCCAGGGGTCGCGGTGAAAGCGCGTCCGGTAGACGACGATTTTGGCCGTCAACTCCGCGACGAACATCGCCAGGATCAGGCGGTCGAGGGTGGTGAGCAAACCGCCCGCCAGATCCATGGCGGTGTTGCTGGTTTCAAGGCCGAGGGTGATGGCGTTGACGACGATGATGGCGGTAATGAAGTGCTGAAAGCGGGCCGATTCCAGAACACCTTGCATCTTGCCCAGCACGCCGCCCAGACGCGGCGCAATGCGTCGCACTTCGGAATCCTGTTTGCTTTGGTTCTCCCGACGGGTATTCACGCGGCAATCGCTAGCGCTTGAATTGCTTGGCGAGCGCGAGGCCCTGGCGTTGGTAGGACGAGCCGATGCCGACTCCGTACAATTTGTCGGGCACGGCGGTCAGCGGCTCGTACACCAGCCTCGCGACCACCTGTCCGTCGCGCAGAACGAACGGCACCTCGAACGAGCGGATTTCCAGAACGGCCCGCGAACCGGTCCCGCCGGTGGCGGCATAGCCGAACCCGGGATCGAAAAAGCCGGCATAGTGGACCCGGAACTCGCCGACCCGGGTGTCGTACGGCCTCATCTCGGCGGCATGATCGGGCGGCACCGTGACGGCTTCCTTGGAGGCGAGGATGTAGAAATCGCCGGGATTGAGGATCACGCTGCCGCGCGCGTCCACGTGGACGGGCTCCCAAAAATGGTTCGCCTCGTAGTGCCCGACCTTGGCGAGATCGATGAGGTCGGTGTAGTGCCGCGCCCGGTAGCCGATCAACCCGCCGCCATCGCCCTTGAGATCCACGGTGACCGCGATCCCATGGTTGATGTTCTCGGTTCCGGGTTCGGCGTCCACCAGCGGAATTTGGGCATGAAGCCGCCGGATCGCGGAATCGCTGGCGGGCAGTTCGCCGTGCTGCAAACGAAGCTGGCTGAGCCGCGCTCCTTGTTGAATGACGATGCTGAATGTTCGTGGCGAGATCTCGGCGTACAGCGGCCCGCCGTAGCCCGGCGTTACCTGATCGAACATCACCGCGTTGTCGGTGATCAGCCGGGTGAACACGTCGAGCCGGCCGGTGGAACTTTTCGGATTGGCCGTACCCGAGATGGGCTCGGGCAGGTTCAGCCGCTCCATCAGCGGCACGATATAGACGCAGCCCTTCTCGAGGACGGCGCTTCGGGCCAGATCCACCTGATGCATGCCGAACGCGCCGATTCTCTCTTGGACGGTCGTGCGCGGGCCCGGCAAGAAACCCGCCCTGACCCGGTAGGCGACATTTCCGAGCCGCAGGTCGATGCTCGCGGGCTGAATCTGTTCCTCGGAGATCTCGGCGGCCGCCTCGATTTCGCCGCGGCCGATCATGGCACGGATTTCCTGGGAGGGAAGAATGCCGGCCGGACCCATGGCCGCGCCGGAACCCTCCCCCTCCGATCCTTTCCGATCCGGCTCCATCACCGAGGTGTTCACGTCATGCACTCCGCCCAACGACATATTCCCGCGCGCGATCAGTCGTATCAGGGTTGATGGAGCCTATCAATCCGTGGGTTGCCGGCGGGACGCCACCGAATGCGCGCTCGACCTCGTTGCAAACGCGAATTGTTCTTTATCGCACCCGCGCAGAGCGGTACAGTCCCGCGGTCACCCAAGGAGGATTGGATGTGAGCGTTCACAAGCAGTGGAAGAAGGTCACGGTGCCCGAGATCCGGGCGCGCAAGGGTGGAGAGCCCATTGTATGCCTGACGGCGTACACGTCCCTGACCGCCGTGCTCCTGGACGAGCACGTGGACCTGCTGCTGGTGGGCGACTCGCTGGGCATGGTTCTGTACGGCATGGACAGCACCCTCGGCGTCACCCTCGACATGATGATCGCCCATGGCCAGGCGGTGATGCGCGGGTCCCGCAAGGCCTGCGTGATCGTGGACATGCCCTTCGGCTCCTATCAGGAATCCCCGCGGGACGCGTTCCGCAACGCCGCCCGGGTGATGAAGGAAGTGGGCTGTTCGGGCGTCAAGCTGGAAGGCGGCGTCGAGATGGCGGAAACCATCCGCTTTCTCGTCCAACGGGGCATTCCGGTGTTCGGCCACGTGGGGCTGCTGCCGCAGTCGGTCAACACCGCCGGCGGGTTCCGCTCGCTGGGCCGGGAAGAAAAGGAAGCTGAGGGCGTTCTCGAGGACGCCAAGGCCGTCGCCGAGGCCGGCGCGTTCGCCACGGTCATCGAGGGCACGGTGGAACGGGTGGCGCGTGAAATCACCGAAACCATCCCCATTCCGACCATCGGCATCGGCGCCTCGCCCGATTGCGACGGCCAGATCCTGGTGACCGAGGACCTCGTCGGTCTGTTCTCCGGGTTCAAGCCCAGGTTCGTGAAACGCTACGCCGAATTGGGCGAGGAAATCTCGGCGTCGGCGAAAGCCTATGCGGAGGATGTCCGGGCGCGGCGGTTCCCGGCCATGGAGCATTGCTTCGGCGTCAAGCCAACGAACACGAAAAAGGCCGTTTGAAGCATTGACCAAGGCGTCGCCGTTAATGACAGCCACGCGGACTATCGACGTCGTTCGCACGATCGCGGATCTGCGCTCGCGTATCCGCCAATGGCGCGGCGACGGCGAACGCATTGGCCTGGTTCCCACCATGGGAGCCCTGCACGAGGGCCACCTATCGCTGGTGCGCCGGTCCATGAACATGACCACCCGCACCTGCGTGACGCTGTTCGTCAATCCCACGCAATTCGGTCCCAACGAGGATCTGGCCGTCTACCCCCGCGACGAAGACAGCGACGCGGCCATGCTCGCGGCCGAGGGCGCGCATCTCTTGTTCGCCCCGCCGGTGGCGGAAATGTATCCGTCGGAATCGGCCACCCGCGTCTCGGTTCTCGGCATCGGCGACCTTCTCGACGGCGAATTCCGCCCGGGATTTTTTACCGGCGTCGCCACCGTCGTCGCCAAGCTGTTGATCCAGGCGCTGCCCGACGTCGCCCTGTTCGGAGAAAAAGACTACCAGCAGCTCCAGGTCATCAAGCGCATGACCCGCGACCTCGACATCCCCGTGGACATCGAAGGGGCGCCGACGGTCCGCGAAGCCGATGGTTTGGCGCTGTCGTCCCGCAACGCCTACCTCACGCCCGAGGAGCGCCGCGCCGCGCCGGCGCTGTATCGGAGCATCGCCACCGTCGCCGCCAATGTCGCGGCGGGCGCCGACCCGGCGCGCGAAGAGAAGCGCGCCGCCCAGGCGTTGCTCGAAGCCGGATTTGCGACGATCGACTATGTGACCGTTCGCGACGCCGAGACCCTGCGGCCTTGGACCGGCAGCGCCCGCCCCGGCCGCGTGCTGGCCGCCGCAAAGCTCGGCAAGGCCCGCCTCATCGACAACGTGGCTGTCGGCTGAGCGAACTCGAATTCCGTCAGATTCTGGCTGGATTCCGATCCCAAGGAAAGTCGATCCAAACGTCCTGCTCCACCTCGCGCAGGAAGGTATCCACGAATGGGCGACCCGCCGGTTTCACGTACAGGGCCGCGTAGTGGGCCTCGGGCAGCATCTGCCTCGCCTCGGCGGCGGTCGCGCCGCTGTCGGCGACATCGTCGACCAGCAACCACCCCGACCCCTTGCCGGCGGCCACCGGCGACGGTTTGATGACCTCGAGCGGGCCTCTGTCCTGTCCGTTATAGCTGGCGACGCAGATGGTTTCGATGAGCCGGATGTCGAGGACACGGGCCACGATGGCCGCGGGAACGAGACCGCCGCGGCTGACCGCGATCAGTCCCCGCCAAGGCCCATGACGCGCCAATTGGTCCGCGAGATCGGTGGCCTCCCGATGCATCTCATGCCATGAAGTGACGTGAATGCGCGCGGCCGATGCCATGTCTTTCATCGACTCTTTCCCTCGTCGAAGCGGCCGGCTTGTTGGCGCCGGCCTTCCTCATTTTCTTGCTCCCGTGACCGCGATCCCGTTCGATCGGGTATCAGCGGACGTACAGATGCACTTCGTTGGTCGTGGCGTTCGCGCTGGTGCTGGCCAGCATGGCGATACGGCTGGGCGGCAGCCCCATGTCCACCAGCGAGCGCATGACGTTCTCCGCTTGCCGCCTGACCTTGGTCGATTTCGAGCGACACCCTCGCCGGGCCACCGCGCGACGGCGCCACCGCGACCAGATCGATGTTGGCGTCGGGGCGCCGGTCGAGCACCTTGCTCACGGCGTTATAAACGGCCTGCTCGTATGGAACATTGGGCCTATCGAAACGAATGACCACCAATGGCCGCCGGTTGCTGATATCGGCCGACGGCAATCCCCCGCCCAGGGACGGACCGCCGCCACCGGTGGATGAGAAGATCGCCTGATTGATCAGGCTGGCGCCGTAGATCTGGCCGCTGCGGATGCCGGACGCCAGGAGATTCAGGTTGCCGCGTTCCGTCGAAACGTATTCGGTCTGGCGGCGGATATCCTCGCTCAGCTCGCTGAGCAAGCGATCGACGATGATCGAGGTCTGATCGACCTCGTCCTGCAGGATGGCCAGGTTCCTCCAGTCTTCATCGACCGCGCCGGAAACCTGAAAGGTGGCGCGAACCGATTCGCTCAGGAAAGACGACATGGTCGAATCCGCCGTCACCGCGGTGCCCAGCTGGTTCAAGGCGCCGATATCGGTGGACAGGCGGTCGAGGTCGGATTTGGCGGCGTTGAACTGTTGCACGAGAATGGGGTTGCCCGGCGTGGTGCCCACCTGAAGGCGGGTATTGATGGCGGCGACGGTTCCATGATAGCGCTGCGAGTCCTCGATGACCCGGCTGCGCAAATCCTGGAGTTCCTGGTTATGAGTCGTCACCGATTCTTGCAAGCGCCTAAGCTCGCCCTGCATCTCGGTGACCTTTTGGCCGACGAAGGTGCCGGTCGGCCCCCCCATGGTCACGCCAGGCGGCTCGAAACTGGTGGTGCCCAGCGCCGGCGGCTGAGTGCCGGTTCCCACGGGCGCGGTGGAATAGTAAGGACTACCCGCGGCCGGAGCGGTATCGCCCGCTTGTCCCGGTTCGGACGGCCACAACGCGCAACCAGAGAGCAGAAATGCGGCCGATAAACCGGCCGCGTGCAACCTCAACACAACCATATAGCAAGTGTACCTTTGACTACGGGGAGATACCGGTGCAAAGCTGACAACTATTTCGAGATATGTAAATAAACAATTCCCGTGAGATAGGGTAGATACTAAACTGGAGATATTAACAGAACAAGAATCCTTTTGGACTAATATGTTGCGGGGAAGCCGCGGGCGAAGCAGACACACTTGCCCTCTCCTCGCCTCTACGCTAGTGTCCCCGCTCTTCCGCCGCCGCGGCGAATCTTCGTGACCCCGCTTGGCGGCCAAAAGCGCCCGTAGCTCAATTGGATAGAGCGTCTGACTACGGATCAGGAGGTTGGGGGTTCGAGTCCTCCCGGGCGCGCCATTCCGTCAGGAATGGTCGCCCTGTTATCCAAGACCGGGCTCGAATTTCGTTCGACCGGGCGCGCCAATTTTTCCACGTTTTTTCAATGCATTGTTCGTATCCGGGCTTACCCCAAGGCTCGGGATTGTACCCCTTTTATCAGACGAGGACTAAGTCTTCCCGTGCCGCAAGGGAAAAGAAGTCAGCCTCTTCGAGCGAGGTTTGGGTGACAAAAGTGAGGGTGTCGCCACCGCCGAAATTCATCACCAAGTTATTGTTCGCAACCTTCACGCTGATACCGAGTGCGTTGTCACCGTCGTCGATCACACTGTCGTCTCCTGGGCCAGAGGCGGCCAATGTGTTGAAGTCGTCGGGGGTGACAAGGCCGGCTCCGGTGGCGTCGACCAAGTCCGAACCCAAGTCGTCGAAGTCGATGATGGTGTCTGCACCGTAGCCGGTGGCGAAAATGAAGGTATCGTCGTCATCGCCGCCGGTCAGGGCATCGCGCCCGCCACCGCCGTCAAGGGTGTCGTCGCCGTCGTCCCCATCGAGATTGTTTGCGGCGGCGTTGCCGATGATGAGGGTGTCGCCCCGCGAACCGATGGCGTTTTCGATGCTGATCAGGTCTTCGTTGTCCAGCCTTGTGGGATCGAAGACGCCGAAGTATGCGAACCCATTCAGCAGATCGAGGACCAGCGAGCTCGACGTGCTGTAGGTGAAGTCGACCCAGTCAGAGCCGCTGCCGCCATCGAACCCGTCCTGACCCGAGCTTGCGATAAGGGTGTCGTTACCGTTGCCGCCGTTGAACTGGGTGTCGCCGCCCAGGCTTGTCAACAAGTCGCCGCCGCCGCCGCCATTGAGGATCGTTCTGATGATAACATTGTCGTTATCGTCTTCATGGCCGATGCCCGCGATGAGCGTATCGTTACCGCCTCCGCCCGAGATCGTGTTCTGACCAGCGTGGCCGTCGAGCACATTGCCGTTGCCGTTGCCGATGATGACGTTGTCGCCGCTGCCACCAATGACATTCTCAATGGATTTCAATACTTCGGTGGTGCCGCGGGTATTGCCGCCACCCGGAGGACCGTTCGGATCGTTGAGGAGCCACGCCCTTTCTTTGGAGAGATCCACTCGCAACCGATCGGAAGACGTGGAGCTGTAGTCCGCGGTATCAGTACCCCTGCCGCCACGGAAGGTGTCGGAGCCGTCACCGCCTGCCAGCGTATCGTCGCCGGTGCCGCCTTGCAGGTTGTCGCTGCCGCCGCCGCCCTCCAGGAAGTCATTGCCGTCGCCGCCGACCAGGGTATCGCCGCCATCGCCACCGAACAGGGTGTCGTTGCCGTCACCGCCGTCGATGAGGTCGGCGCCGCCGCCGCCGTCGAGAACATTGTCCAGACCGTCGCCGATGAGGACGTTGTCGCCGCCGCCACCGGTCACATTCTCGATGGAAAACAGCTCTTCCTCGGTGCTGGGGCCGTTACCGACTCCCGGGGGACTGTTCGGATCGTCGAGGAACCACGCCCTTTCTTGCGAGAGATCCACTCGCAGCCGGTCGGAAGACGTGTAGCTGTAGTCGGCGGTATCCGAACCGTCGCCGCCATCGAGGGTGTCGCCGCCGCTACCGCCGCTCAGCGTATCGTCGCCGGCGCCGCCAAAGATACTGTCGTCGCCACCGGCGCCGTCCAGGTTATTGTCGTTTTCATCACCGATGAGGACGTTATCGCCGTTGCTTCCGACCACATTCTCGATGGAAAACAGCTGTTCGGTGGTGCTAGGCGCATTTCCGCCCCCTGGGCCCGTGGGGGGACTGGTGGGATCGTTAACGAACCACGCGAACCCCGCGCCCAGATCCACCCGCAAGCGGTCGGACGAGCTGTAGCTGAAGTCGGCGGTATCCGAACCCTCGCCGCCGATGTAGGTGTCGGTGCCGGTACCGCCGCTCAGCGTGTCGTTACCGATCCCTCCCATAAGGCTGTCGCCGCCGCTGCCGCCATTCAGGAAATCGTGGCCAATACCTCCGATCAGGGTGTCGCTTCCGCCGTTGCCGTTTAACGTGTCCTCCCCGCCCCTATCGGTGATGACATTGTTGCCGCCGTCGCCGTTAAAGACCTCGCCCGGCGGCCGGATGAAGTAAATGGTGTCGATGCCCCAGCCATCGGCTTCCGTCAGGTCGCTGAATTCATGCCAGAGGGCATCCTCGGTCTCGCCCCAGACCACGCTATGGGTCGAGCTGTGATTATAGTGAGCATAATACAGCTTATCGCCGCTTTTCGCGGTCCCGAAGATCGGCACGTAGTGATTGGGGTCGCTTCCGGTGGCAAGATAGGCCATCGCGACCCGGCCGGCCTGGATCTCGCTGTTGAGGGTCTCCCACAGCGCTTTCACATCCGCGCCGAACAATTGCTCGTCCTGGACTTCCCAACCGCCGTAGCCGCGAAATTCGGGGTAGTCTTCCAACGCATTTGCGGCGCCGCCCCTGGGGGTACCCGTATGATGGTACGTATTGCCTTTCCCCGAGCCGGCAAAGCCCGCGAGGCTGTTATCGAAGTAACCCGGCTGCACGGTATCCGTACTCGAAAGGGTCGCGTAGCTGGCGATCCATTCCGGGCTCGCGGCATGGTCCTTGACATACTGCATGGTGCCGACCTCGTCCCAGCCCGAGGCGTCGAACAGGTTCCCGTAACCATTGAGGTCCCAGAAGCCCATCACCGAGGCCATGGCGGTGGGGCCGCAGCCGAAATACCACTCGTAGGACGGCACGTTGTGCTGATAGTCGTCGATGACCGCGTAGCTCACGCGCGCCGCACTAATATTGCCATTGCCGATGTCGGAGAGGTCGAACTGGCTGCTGTCCGTATCGTCGAGCACGATCGAGAAATCGGCCACGCCGTCGACCGTAATGGTCGTGACGCCGGGCGTGGTATCGTCGGGCGAGGTATCAACGATATGAATGTCACCAGCGGAGTTAACGCCGAGGTCGCTCAGATCGATAACGTCGACGCCGCCGAGGCCCCAGTCCTCGATAAAGTTCGTTCCGAGGTTGGGAACATTGGTGAACTCGAACGTATCGTTCCCAAAGTCGCCGTACATCGTGTTGTTGAAGGCATCCCCGTTTATCGTGTCGTCGCCGTGGCCGCCTTGCAAGACGCTACTGCGGAAACTCGCGCCGATAATGCTGTCGTCGCCTTGGCCGCCGCGCGCCCGCTCAATGTTCCACAGAGTGTCCGTGTCGCCAGGGCCGCCATCCAACCTCTCGGCATGGCCATCGGTTGCGTTATCGCCCAGGTCGATCAGCATTCCCTCCAGGCTGTAGAAATAATCGGCAAGGTCGCCTGAACCGGATTCGCCGTCGAGAAAATCGTTCCCGAGCCCGCCGACCAGATTGTCGCTCGACGTTCCGCCGTAGATCGAGTCGTTGCCGCCCGCGCCGTGAATTTGGTCGCTGCCGCCGCCGCCCCAGAATTGGTTGTCGGCGTCGTTTCCATGGATGTCGTCCCGGCCCAGATCGCCGCCGATGTAATTCTCGATGTTTTTAAAGGGGATGTAGTCGCGCTGCGCGGAGTTGACGCGCCACTTGGAGTCGACGATGAACGACACCGTTTTCTCGGTACCGTCGGTTTCGACCCGCACCTGATCCATGATGACGACATTGTTGACGTTAGGGCTCAAGCTGTAATCGATGGTATCGATGCCGTCGCCGCCGTCGATGGCGAACAAGGTGTCATCGATGTTGTCGCCATTGACTTGGAAGTTGAGGCCCTCGCCGTCGACATCCTCGCCGCTCACGAACGTATCGTTCCCCCCGCCCCCAATCATCGTGTCGTCGCCCTCGCCGCCCCGGAGGACATTGTCTTTGCCGTTGCCGATGATGACGTTGTCGCCGCCGCCACCGGTCACATTCTCAATGGCTTTCAATACTTCGGTGGCGCCGCGGGTATTGCCGCCACCCGGAGGACTGTTCGGATCGTCGAGGAACCACGCCCTTTCTCTGGAGAGATCCACTCGCAACCGATCGGAAGACGTGGAGCTGTAGTCCGCGGTATCAGTACCCCTGCCGCCACGGAAGGTGTCGGAGCCGTCACCGCCGCGCAGCGTATCGTCGCCGGTGCCGCCTTGCAGGCTATCGTCGCCGGTGCCGCCATTCAGGAGGTCATTGCCGTCGCCGCCGACCAGGGTATCGCCGCCGCTGCCACCGAACAGGGTGTCGTTACCGTCACGGCCATCGATGAAATCGTCGCCGTCACCCCCAAAGATCGTATCGTCGTCCGGCGTGGCGGACATGTCGTCGTCGTTCGGTGTTCCGAAGATCTCAGCCATTTTCCTGCTCCCAAGTCATATACAGAACTCTCCGCAACTCGGTTTGACTACCCTGCCAAGGTCTCTCGTCAGCATTTTGAGGCGGCGGTCCCACTATGTTGGACAGCTTGGCGGCAAAGATAAGGTGTTTTCCGGTGCCTGATCGTACCGCCAAGTCCTGTTGATCATAGTTCTTTCCCATCGCGGCCCCGGAACACACCAGTGTTTCATTTGGAATGTGAATTCGAGGACAACGGCTGTCAGCCTTATGATTGGCGGTATTGAAAACAACTACTTGTTGTGTCCCGCGGTCTTTCGGAGTGTGTAACCTGTATGTGGCGGCCCCCGTGGCTATGACGCCGACAAGAAAGTGAAAGGCCGGAACCGGTATATCCTTGTGGACACCATGTCTTGCCGCTCGCGCTGAAGCCTCTCCAAGGACTTCGAGGCCTCCATGCCCCGCGCCGTCGCATGGGTCCTCGTCGCCAACATCCGACTCCTCACCCGCTGCTTCTCAAGGGATTGATTTCATACGTTTCTTTTTGACTCAGACTCAAAGCGCGCCGAGGCAGATCCGCCGCCGCTCAACTGGAAGACGTGATAACCCCAGGCCGGTATGTCGAGGTAGAGTCCCGGCGACTCGAGGTCATCGCTCCGCCGCTCGTAGCGGGCATCGCTCATCAAGTCGTTGAGAACGACGGACTTGCCGCTAAAACCGGAGACCGGCAGCCGGACAAGGCATTGGCCCTGGCGGAGGGCGTAGTTGACGGCGACCAGCGTTCTCGAGCCGCCGTCGTGCTCCCACAGAAAGGCGATGAAGTCCTCCCAGCTGCCGTTGCCCTCCCATGCCGGAGCGCAGGAAAGCAAGCGCCATCGCCCCTCGCGGACGACGTTCGCGCGGAGAACATCCAGCAGCCGGCCATAGAACGCCTCGAGATCGGGATCGGCATTTTCCGCGGGCCGCCGGCACAGATGGACCGGCAGCCGATTTTTCCGGCCCTCGAACTGCCCATCATGGAAGAACCGCAGGCCCGGCGCCAGATAGGTGACGACCGCCGCCGCTTCATGCTCTCCAGGCGGGAACACGGCGGCGGCCCGCGGTTCGTCGTGGTTTTCGAGAAACCGCGCCAGTCTACGCTGATAGACGATATCGGCCGCCAAATGATCGCGGATCCCGTGGGCGCTCTGTTCGCGCAAGCGGTCATAGAGCCGTTTGTCGTAGGCATGGTCGAAGCCTTGTTGCAGCAATGTCCATTCGAGATCCCAGTAGACCTCCGCCATGAACGTGAACCCGGGCGCGGACCGGCGCGCCCCGGCGATGGCTTCCGGCCAGAAACTATCGATGGCGATGCCCCATGTGCGTTGGAACACATCGGGGAGAATCAACATAGCCATGTCGCAGCGGACGCCGTCGCAAAGATCGGCGACCGCCAGGATCTCTTTGCGCATTGCGCTCTGCAGTTCCGGATTTCCGTAATTGAGTTGCAGCGTATCCGGCCAGCCGGGGAAATAGGGATCGCGGCCGTGGGCGAGGACGATCGGACCCCGCGATGTTTTAACGCGGCAGTAGTTTTCCGGGGCGCTCGCGAGATCGGCCCCGCCGCCGGCAATGTAAAAGTCGCGGTGGGTCTCGATCCAAGGGTGATCGAGGGCGGTGTGATTGGGAACGAAGTCCAGCATCAGCTTCATGCCGCGCCCGGCGAGCCTTTGGCGCAGGCGTCGAAGAGCGGCATTGCCGCCCAAGTCCCGGTGCGCCCGGTAGGCGGTGATGGCGAAACAGGAGCCGCAGATGTCAGCGTCCGTCAGGTCCGGCAGGGTCTCCTGGTACTCCTTCCGCCATTCCGGCCGCGACCGCGAAACGTCGCGGCCGGCGGCGCCCGTCTGCCAGACACCGAGCGGCCAGACCCAGTCGAAACCGCGTCGGGCCATCCGGTCGAGCGCCGCGTCGGGGATATCGTCGAGGGTCGCGGACCGCCCGAGACCGGCGGAGAGCTCCCTCAGCCAAGCGCGGGTGCTGACTTGAAACAGACTGGGATATGCGGGTTGTATCACCATGACCCCGCGAATTCTTGTCGATGGGACAGACCGGGATCACCACTCATTTCCTTGCAAAGGCATGGCTTCTCTTTGTGGAATGAGTTCGAATATTGATCGAGCGGGCACGCCATTCGTTAATCTCCGGTGCGATCGAGTTCGCCCAGGATGGTTTGTTCCGCCTCGCCGTTGCGAATCCGCGCGAACCGGAGCGCCAAACCGCCGCCGATCAACGTTCTGTCATAGGTTTGAACCACGTACGCGCCAGTCTCGGAGATGGTCAACACATTGACGGTCAGGGTCTTGCCGGCGATTCGCGCCCATGCGAACGGCCGTCCCTCCAGCGGCGTGTTGGACGCCAGTCCGGCCGCGTCCTCGGGTGGCGTGGCCGCGAAGACCCCCGGGAACACCTCCGACGGCGTGAAGTAGATAACCTGGGTCCGTCCCCGTGGCTCCTCCTCGCCGAGCTTGAAGATGATGGTTCGCCAGCGCACCGAGAAACCGTCCTCGCCGAACGGGCGGATGATCACCGTCAGCTCGCGGTTTTCCGACTCGCTCGCATCGAACATCGCCGTTCCCTCGTAGGATCCGAAGAACGGTTGAATAGAAGGCGCCTCCGCCCGCGCCGGGTTCAAACCGCCAAGGATAACGGCCAGCAATAGACCGATCGGGACTCTTAGCGCGTGCACCATATCTTTTCCCTTCGTCCGTTTGGGCCGCCATCCGCGCCCGAACCATCCCATCGCCACGCGGTGTTCCCCGTCCTTTATTGTATTGCCGATGCCCCATGAAAGCGCGACAAAAACCGAATTCGGAGAGATGAGCCGGGAACGCTATTCGACGCATCTTCGATACCGCTCTTCACGCGGATCTTGTATGAGTTGCTCGGCCGTGTTCTGCTTTGAGGCGCTGGTGGAAACCTGGAAACACCGCAACCCATGGAAATCTACTTACCCATCGCGGGCATCGACGAGAATATTTTCGTTTTGCTGGGCGCCGGTGGCCTTGTCGGTCTACTTTCGGGCTTGTTCGGGGTTGGAGGCGGGTTCTTGCTGACGCCTCTGCTTCTGTTCATCGGCGTGCCGGCGCCCGTGGCCGTCGCTTCCGGCGCCAATCAGGTTGTCGGAACCTCGGTCTCGGCCATCATCGGGCATTGGAGGCGCGGTAACGTGGACCTCAAGATGGGAGTCGTTTTGGTCTTTGGCGGACTGGTGGGCTCCTCGCTGGGAGTTTGGCTGTTCCGGGCCCTCAAGACGCTCGGCCAGATCGATCTGACGATCGGGATTTGTTACGTTTTCCTGCTCGGCGGCATCGGCATTTTGATGTTCGTGGAAAGCACGAACGCGCTCCTTCGAGCGCGACGGGCGCGCGGCACGAAGCCTTCGGGGCGCCGCCGCAATCCTCACTGGGTGGATGCGCTCCCCTTCAAAACGCGGTTCCGGAAGTCCAGGCTCTATGTCACTGCGCTTCTCCCCGTCGCCGTGGGCGTTCTGACCGGCGTGCTTTCGGCGATCATGGGCGTCGGCGGCGGCTTCATCATGGTGCCGGCGCTGATCTATTTGCTCGGGATGCCGACAGGCGTGGTCGTCGGAACCTCGCTGTTCCAGATTATCTTCGTCACCGCGAACGTTACCCTCCTGCAGGCGGTCAACACGCAATCCGTGGACGTGGTCCTCGCCATGCTGCTGCTGGTCGGCGGGGTGGTCGGGGCGCAGATCGGGGTCCGCCTCGGCGCCAAGCTGCGCGCCGAACAGATTCGCATTCTGCTGGCCCTGCTGGTTCTCGCCGTGGCCGGAAAAATCGCCTATGGCCTGGCGGTCACACCGGCGGACCTGTACTCGATCACTCCGTTGTTGCCAGGCTGACCCTCATGCGGCAATCCCACGGCCCATCGGTTATCGAGGTGCAATCGCTCTCGAAGACATTCAAGGACGTGACGGCCGTCGACGATATCGGCTTTTCGGTGGGCCGGGGCTCGGTGACGGCGTTGCTGGGCGGCAACGGCGCCGGCAAGACGACGACGCTCGCCATTCTTCTCGGCTTGCTCCTGCCCACGTCCGGCTCCGTCCGGGTGCTTGGCGAGGACATGGCGCGCCATCGCCACCGCGTGCTCGCGCGGATGAACTTTTCGTCGCCTTACGTGGATCTGCCGCGCCGGCTCACCGTCGCCGAAAACCTGACCGTCTATGGCCGGCTCTATGGTGTCGCGAACCTCCGCCAGCGGATCGGCGAGCTCGCCCGCGATCTGGACATCGAAGGCTTGCTGCGGCGGCCCACCGGCGATCTCTCTTCCGGACAACGCACCCGCGTCGCCCTGGCCAAGGCGCTGTTGAACAGGCCGGAGCTGCTTCTCCTCGACGAGCCCACCGCCTCGCTCGATCCCGACACCGGCGACTGGGTCCGGACATACTTGGAGACTTATCGCGATCGCTCGGGCATGACGATCCTGCTGGCGTCCCACAACATGGCGGAGGTGGAGCGGCTGTGCGACCACGTGCTCATCATGAAGACCGGTAAGATCATCGACCGGGGTTCCCCCGCTTCGCTGATCTCGCGCTATGGCCGCCGAACCATGGAGGAGGTTTTTCTCGATATCGCGCGGGATCGCGCGCGAACTCAGGACCACGGCCGGCCGAGCGCCGCCCAATGACCGGCGATTTGCGACCAAGGCAGACCGAGATCGGGTTGTCGGTGCGCCGTATTCTGGCGATTTTCCTTCGCCACGTATACGTGCTCAGGCGCTCGTGGCCGCGTCTTCTCGACATGGCGTACTGGCCGACGGTTCAGATGATCCTGTGGGGGTTCGTCACCAAGTTCTTCATGGGCCACTCGTCGTGGGTGGCGGAAGCGGCCGGGGTGCTGATCAGCGCGGTGCTGCTCTGGGACATCCTGTTCCGCTCCAACCTCGGCGTCTCGCTGACGTTTCTCGAGGAAATGTGGTCACGCAACTTCGGTCAGCTGTTCGTCAGTCCGCTCCGGCCCATCGAGATGGTGCTGGGGATGACGCTGCTCAGTTTCGTTCGAACGTTGATCGGCGTCACGCCGGCCGCCCTGCTCGCGCTGCCGCTGTTCGATGTCTGGGTCTTCTCGCTGGGCCTGCCGCTGGTGGCCTTCTTCGCCAACTTGCTGGTGTTCGGCTGGAGCATCGGCATCGTCGTCTCGGCGGCGGTCCTGCGGTTGGGCCTCGGCGCGGAGAACCTGGCTTGGGTGGCGATCTTCGCCGTCGCGCCCATCAGCGGCATCTACTACCCCATCGATACCCTTCCGCCGTGGTTGCGGCCCGTGGCCTGGGCCTTGCCGTCGTCGTACGTGTTCGAGGGCATGCGTTCGGTCCTGTTCGACGGCGTTTTCCGCCTCGACCTGTTTTTCAAGGCGGTCGCTCTCAATGCCGTGCATTTCGCCGCCGCCGTCGCCTTTTTCCTCTACATGTTTCGAGTCGCCCGCATGCGCGGCCTGCTGCTGCAACAGGGCGAATGATATCGCGTTTCACAAACGCCAATAGCACTCCTCCTCACCTGGCTTCTTGCTGTATTCTAACAGGCGGATTTGTGGGGGAGGCCGCATCGGAGGCCAGCGGCGATCGGCAAGAGGACAAGACCCATGAGACGGTTCCGACGGTTCGTGGCGATGGCGCTCGTTGCCCTCTTCTGTTGCGCGGCGGCGCCGGATCGCGCCGAAGCCGCGTGTGCGCTGCGGGTCGGTTGGACCCAATATCCGGTCTATACCTTCAAGGACGCGCAAGGAAACGTGACCGGGATCGACGCCGAGTTGACGAATGCGATCGCAAAAGACATCGGCTGTACCGTGAAACTTGTCGAGCTCCCCTGGGCCCGCATCGTGAGCGAGATCAGGAATGGAACGCTCGACATGACCTCAAGCGCCAGCCGGACGCCCGAACGCGAGGCATTCGCCAGGTTCTCCGATCCGTACCGCGAGGCGGAGGTGGCCATCTTCGTTCGTCGCGGCGAGTTCAAACAAGTACCGGCTGGATGGTTTGTCATCGATCTCCCAAACGGGTTTCAAGCTCGGGATCGTGGTTGCCTATTACTACGGGGCCGAGTTCCAGCGTTTGATGAATGACGCGGCGTTCGCGTCGCGGGTGGAAGGCGCGACCGACTATCCCATCAACATTCGCAAGCTGCTTCATAGACGGATCGACGGCTTTCTCGTCGATGACATCGGCGTCATGGTCGGCGAAATGAAGCTGCTCGGTGTCGAGGAGCAACTGGAACGTTACCCCCTTCGGATCGCCGCCGAGGACCTGCACATCATGTTCAGCAAGAAATCCGTCGATCCGTCGACCATCGAATCCATCAACGCAAGTCTTGCAAGGATGAAGGCCGACGGGCGCCTTCAATCGATTATGGATCGATTCCTGAATTGAACGGGACGGTGCGATCATCACCGGCGGTCTCAACGGCGTGAAAGTAAGTCAAATCATGATGCGTCTGCCTTTCAAGATCCGGGATTTCATTAAGGACTTGCCGCTTCGACCGACGATCGGCATGGCCTTGGTCATTGGCCTCAGCCTGCCGATCGCCATTTCGGCCTGGCGCGGACTGGCGGAAAGGCGCGAGGCCCTGCTCCAGAACCTGGCCGATGAACACGCGCGTCTCGTCGAGATCCTTGCCATTGGCCTGCAGACACCCATTTGGGACGTTCGTCCGGATGCGGCCAAGCCTCTGATCGATGTCATCATGACCGACGATCGGGTGACCGCGATCCGCGTCTCGGCGCCGGTCCTGCCGCAGCCCCTGGTGGCGGGCGCTCCCGGAACGGAAAGCGACAGCGTCTCGGCCCTGGAACGGCCCGTGGTGCGCGACGGCGAGCAGATTGGGACCGTGCGCATCGAGATGACGTCGGCCTCGATCGAGGCGGCGGCGTCCCGACAGGGATGGCAGGCCGCCCTGACGGCGATCTTTCAGATCGGTTTCGGTCTTCTTCTCATATTCCCGTTGATCCGGTTCAAGGTGCTGACGCCGGTCCGGCGCCTCGTCGATCAGTCCCGGGAGTTGGCCGCGGGCCGTTTGAACCAACCCTTCACCTGGAAGCGCCAAGACGAACTCGGCGCGCTGGGACGCAGTTTCGAGACGACGCGTCATTCCCTCGAGAGCCTGTTTTCCGACCTTGAACAGAGAAACGCCGAGCTCGGCGCGCGAGAGGCGGAACTCCGGCAACAAACACGGGTCCTGCGGGCAACGCTGGACAACATGAACGACGGCATCACGTTGATCGACCGAGACCTCCGCCTGCTCGCCTGGAACGACAGGTTCGTCGAGATGTTCCGCTTCTCGGCGGACGAAGTTCGCGAAGGCCGCTCGATAGCGGAGCTTCATCCGATGTGGATAAAAAAGGCCGGCTTCTCGGAGCGGGAGATCGCCAATATCACCGACCGGATGAAAGAGGGTTTCCAGCGCGGAAATCCGCTCTCGACCCAGATCGAGACACCCGATGGCCAGGTCATCCTTTTCCGCCGCCGGCCCATGCCCGATGGCGGGTTTGTCTCGACCTACACCGACGTGACAGAGCAGCTTCGGGCGCGGCAAAAGGCCGATGACACGCTGCAACTCCTGAATGCCGTCATGGACGCGGTGCCGGCGATTATGCACGTCAAGGATCGGGAGCTTCGCTACGAGTTCGTCAACCGTTATTTCCTCGATCTCTTCGGGTTGCAACGGGAAGAGGTTCTGGGGCGGAAGCTGACCGACGTGCTCCGACCCGAATGGTTGGTCGAGTTCCGGGATCTGGGCCCCGAGGTGATATCCACGGGCGACGCGCTGCCGTTCTACGAAATGGCGATTTACCGTCCGAGGGGCCAACGCGTGGTCATGCTCGGCACCAAGGTGCCGCTTCTGGACGCCCACGGCGACGTATCCCACGTGGTCACGTTCGAGATCGATATCACCGACCGAAAGCGCATCCAGCAAGCGCTGAGCGATTCCGAGGAACTCTACCGCCTGCTCGTCGACCTCTCTCCCTATGGCATCGTCCTGCATGACGCCAACGGAATCCTGTTCATGAACCCGGCGGGATGCCGCATCCTCGGCGCATCGGGACCGGACGCCATCATTGGCCATAACTATCTCGAGTTCATCGCCGCGTCCGATCGCGAGGATGCCGAGCACCGCCTCAAACACATTCTCGAGCGCGGCGAGAGCCTCGAACAGGCCGAGCGCCAACTCGTCACGGTCGACGGCCGCGAGATCGATGTCGCTACCTCCGGCGTTCCCTTTAACCGCGGCGGCCAGCGGCTGGCGCTCATCATCATTGTCGACATCACCGAAATGAAGCGCGCGCAGGAGGAGATCGCGCGCCAGCGCGAGGCCCTGCATCAGGCCGAGAAGATCAGCGCCTTCGGCTCTCTTCTGGCCGGGGTCGCCCACGAACTGAACAATCCGCTCTCGGTCGTCGTCGGCCGGGCGACCATGCTGGCGGAAACCGACCTCGAGCCGTCCGTCGCCACCGGTATCGCCCGGATCAAGGCGGCCGCGGAGCGATGCGCGGGCATCGTCAAGACGTTCCTTGCCATGGCCCGCCAGCAACCGCCGGAGCGCGTCCATGTTCGAATCGACGCGCTCATCGACTCGTCGCTGGACCTCCTGGCGTACGGCCTGAAAAGTTCCGGAATCCGAGTGGTCAAGACGCTGCCGCCCGACCTCCCCGGCACCATGGCCGACCCCGACCAGTTGATGCAGGTGTTCAGCAACCTCCTGATCAACGCGAAACAAGCGATGGACGACTGGCACGGTCCTCGCGAACTGTCCATCGCCCCGCGCTATGACCATGAGGCCAACAAGATCCATATCACGGTAAGCGACAGTGGACCCGGCATTCCGGAATTGACTTTGCGGCGCGTGTTCGATCCCTTCTTCACCACGAAGCACGTGGGCGTCGGCACC
The DNA here is from genome assembly GCA_963771545.1 of uncultured Alphaproteobacteria bacterium. Taxonomy (GTDB): domain Bacteria; phylum Pseudomonadota; class Alphaproteobacteria; order Rhodospirillales; family Defluviicoccaceae; genus CAKZLS01. The sequence goes on along the minus strand of CAVYTX010000002.1, from coordinate 440,064 downwards.
GGGATCGGGCTCGCGGTGTGCCGGGGGATCGTCGAGGCCCACGGCGGAACGATCACGGCGGAGAACCGCGAGTCCGGCGGCGCCCGCTTCGTCGTGACGCTTCCGGTCATCGCGGACGCGGCCGATCATGACGGCGCCATCGCGGCGGAAAGCGCCGAGGACGCGGGCCGGAACCGCCTTCTCATCGTTGACGACGAGGTGGAAATCCGCTCCATGCTGTCCGAGATTCTGGCGGCCGATGGACACGTGGTCGAGGAGGCCGTGGACGGGCGTGATGCGCTCGCGCGGCTGTCGGAAAAACCCTTTGACCTCGTCATCAGCGACTTGATCATGCCCGTCCTGGACGGCGCCGGCATGTACGACGAATTGTGCCGCCGGCATCCCGATGCGGTGAAGCGGCTGGTGTTCATCACGGGCGACACGCTGAGCCCGGCGACCCGGCGGTTCCTCAAGCGCGCCAAACGCCCGGTCATCGAGAAGCCGTTTGTCCCCGACGAGGCGCGCAGCGTCGTCCGTCAAGCCCTGAGCGACGCGAATCCCTTGGATAAGGGCGCCCAAATTCGTCCATGGATCGGGTAATTAAAGGACGGAGCCGGCAGGGTCCGCCGACCGGCTTCAAATTCATCGAGTTCTTTGACAACGGCCCTTGGGAAGCGCACATCCATTGATATAGGCTCCCTATTCGGCGAATGGAGGAACCGGTGGGCGTCGACGTTGCGCAATGGCTCGAGGGTCTCGGTCTCGGCCGCTACGCCGAGCCATTCGCCGACCATGATATCGGCTTTCAGGCGCTCCCTCACCTGAGCGACGAAGACTTGAGGAGACTTGGACTCTCGCTCGGTCACCGGCGCGTCCTTCGCGCCGCCATCGCGACTCTCGAAAAAGAAGACGGGGCCGCGCAATGGCGGACGCAAGCGGCGTCGAGCGACGCCGCGGAGCGCCGGCCGCTCACGGTCATGTTTTGCGATCTCGTGGGTTCGACGGCGATGGCCGAAGGGATCGATCCGGAGGAGATTCGCGAGGTCATCCAATCCTATCACGATCGGGTCACCGAAGAGATCACGCGGTTCGACGGGCATGTGGCCAAATTCATGGGCGATGGCATACTGGCGTATTTCGGTTGGCCCCATGCTCACGAGGACGATGCCGAGCGAGCGGTCAAAAGCGGCCTATCCATCGTGAAGGCAATCGGCGCCTTGGTGACGCCGGCGGGCGAACGCCTGCAAGTGCGGGTGGGTATCGCAACGGGTCTCGTCGTGGTCGGCTATATAACCGGCGAGGGCGCCGCCGCCGAGGAATTGGTCGTCGGTATGACGCCCAATCTCGCGGCGCGCCTGCAGAGCATGGCGGCGGTGAACCAAGTGCTGGTCGCCGACAGCACCCGCGAGCTCTTGGGCGAGCGATTCGTCTATGAAGACCTGGGATCCCGTGAGCTGCGGGGTTTCTCCGACGCCGTTCGGGTTTGGCGGGTCGTCAGGCCGATCGACGCGGAAAGCCGGTTCGCGGCGATGAGAGCGCCAAATCTCACGCCCTTGGTGGGCCGCGCCCATGAACTGGAGCTCTTGCTGAACCGGTGGGGCGAGGCCAGACAGGGCCAGGGCCAGGTGGTTCTGTTGCCCGGCGAAGCCGGAATTGGCAAATCGCGCATCGTCTTCGATTTTTGTGAACGAATCGCGGTAGATCCGCATGTCCGGCTGCTGTACCAGTGCTCGCCTCACTACGCGAACAGTGCGTTTTATCCCGTTATCCAGCAGTTGCGCCGCGCGGCGGGGATCGCCGGCTCGGACAGCCCGGTCGCGAAGTTCGGGAAAATCGAGAAGTTCCTCGAACCGACGTCCGAGGATCCCGAGACCACGATTCCGTTGATTGCGTCGCTGATGAGGATACCGACGGCCTTCGCGTATCCGCCGCTGAACATCCCGCCGCATCAAATGCGGAAACGGATGCTCGAAGGCCTGGTCGGCCAGGTCGCCGCGCGGAGCCGGCGGCGTCCGATGCTCGTCGTTATCGAGGATGCCCACTGGGCCGATCCCTCGATGCTTGACTTCACCCATGAATTGATCGCCGCGGTCGAAAATCTGCCCGTCCTCGTGGCCGTTACACATCGGCCGGAACTGGAACGGCAATGGCCGGAGCGCTCGTACGTGACGACGATCGCGCTCGACCGGGTGGGCCGCCGGCAATCGACCAGGATCGCGCGCTCCATCGGAGGCGAGGACCTTCATGACGACACCGTGTCGGAAATCGTGAAGCGCGCGGGAGGCATCCCGCTGTTCGTCGAGGAATTGACCCGGGCGGTCGTCGAATGCGGCCCTCGCGACAGCGAAGACGCCGCGATCGTGCCAGCGACGCTGCAGACATCGCTGGTCGAACGGTTGGATCGTCTCGGGGACGCCAAGCAGATCGCGCAGATCGGATCGGTCATCGGGCGGGAATTCCGGCACGATTTCTTGGCGGCTCTGGCGGGCAAGGCGGGCGTCGAGCTCGAGGGTGCGCTCGACCGTCTGGTCGAACTCGGGACTGGTGTTGCGCCGGGGCGCGCCGCCGGACGCGACCTACGGCTTCAAGCATGCCCTGGTCCAGGACGCGGCTTATTCGACGCTCCTGAAAAAACGCCGCAAGGCCCTTCACCGGCTCATCGTGGAGATGCTGGAGGCGATGCCGCGCCAGCGGGAGGAACACATCGATTTACTGGCCCACCATGCGCTGCGCGCCGAGGACTGGCGGGCCGCCTTCGCCTACTTCAAGCAGGCCGGCGGCGATTCCATGAGCCGATCCGCCCTGCGCGAGGCGGTCGGCCAGTTTCAACAGGCGCTCGTCGCCGCTCCCAACCTGCCGCACTCACCCGATTTCGTCATTCAGACCGTTGATCTCATGTTCGAGCTGCGGAACGCCCTGTGGGCGCTGGGACAGTTCGCGGCGGTCCTCGACCATCTCGACGCGGCCGAACGGTTGGCGGCGGACTTGAATGACCGGATCCGCCTCGGCTGGGTCTCGGTCTATCGCGGCGCGAGCTTGTGGCAGTTGGGCCGCGCGGACAACGCCAAGGCGGCCGTCGAACGCGGTTGGGAAATCGGCAGAACCGCGCGCGAGTTACCGCTCGAGATCGCCGGCTGTTTTTATCTTGGCTGCGCCTACGTGACCGCCGGCGAGCTCAAGACGGCCGAGCAATACTTCGAGCGCGTGGTCGAAGCCCTCCCCGGCGATCTCGCCAAGGACAAGTGCGGTTTGCCGTTCGCGCCGGCGATTATTTCCAGATCCTGGCTGGTGTGGTCCTACGCGGAGCGCGGCGAGTTCACCCTGGCCGAACGGCACGCGAGGCTCGCCGCCGATCTCGCGGAAGAGTTGACCCATCCGTTCAACCGGGCTCACGTCTACTATGACCTTGGATACTTCCATCTGGTTCGGGGGCAATTCGACGCCGCGGTCCGAGTCCTGACGCAAGCCGTCGGCTTGATCGAGAAGTGGGGGCTGACCTATTTGTCGCCCTTTACCATGGGGTACCTCGGGTATGCCCACGTGAAAGCCGGGCGGATCGAAGAGGGCCTCGCGCTCCTGGAAAACGCGTGCGAACGATACGAAAAAATCGGACTGGGCTTGTTCAAGTCGCTGGTCGCCATTCAATTATCGGACGCTTATCTGCGCGCCGGCCGAACCTCAGACGCGTCCGCCCGCCTCGACCGCGCCCTGCAAATCGCCCGCGACCGGGGAGAGCGCGGGCACGAGGCGCACGGTCTGTTCGTTCTCGGCGAGATCGCGGCCCGAACAAAACCGGCCGATGAAGATCACGCTTTACAGTGCTACAAGAGCGCCCTTGTGCGAGCCGAGGAGCTGGGCATGGAGCCCCTTGCCGCCCAGTGCCATTTGGCGCTCGGCCATCTATTTTCCGGCACCGAGTCCACCGAGGCCAACGAGCACACATTGAAAGCCAAGGAATTGCTCCAGGGATTCGGCCTAGAGCCCTCCGACCGCACCGTCAAATAACGCGCCGATGGACGACGCGAGGTGTTGGGCACGGCGATCGGCCGTCGCTACGGGTGTAGCGAAGAGTTATTCGAACTTGTTGCAGTTAGCTGTGATGGCTTTTTCCGATTCGCGCCTGTCAACACGTTGCCTGAAATCGGGACAATTGTCCTGCGCAAGCCTGCGTAGGGCGGTTCAAGGGGCAAGAGGCAGGGTCAAGGGCTGCATGAGTTGTTCTGTTCAACGGTGTCCGTTGCGTCGTCGAATATACATTCTCCCGAGATCTCTGTGAGCACGTTGCCGTCGACAACAGCCTTACTGATCGCTTTATTTCCCAGATCAATCCCTTGTGGAACATACTTAATGACATTGTTGGTTATGACCAAGCCTCTCACCAAATCGGGGTATGATGCCCAGTTGTTGTATCCGTCCGCCATGACGGCGCCATACTGGTGATGATCGATGGGTTCATGATTGCCATCGCAATTGCCACTCAAAAGGACATCGTACCAAGATTTAAAGAGCCTGTTTTTGGCAATCGTCAAATTCTTGATGAGAACGGCGCTCTCTGCAGTGTGATGACTGGAGAAGCCGATCTGGATTCCCCCAAACTTGTGGGGTTTGCCCACCCCTGGTGCGCGAGGGTCGATCTCTGGTACGCTACGGTCGATGAAGTTATAACGGACATCGTTGAAATAGGAAAAAAAGGCTCTCTTGATGCCATAGCATAGGTCGCTCAGGCACTCGCATGCTCCCGGACAAGAAGGGGCCGGACAAGAAGGGGATGGTACGCTCGCGCAGGAGCATGAGCATACCCCAGCGATCGGGAATAATAACTTGCACCCCATTGAGTAGCCGTCGAAATGTTGACTAGTTGATGCGATCACCCCGCCCGTCCCCAGCATGCGGTTATTCCAAATGCTGGAGTCAATCGTGTTGCTGGTGAACGCGATCATGCCTGGTTCCTCGCCGTTGGGGTTATTGTGTGAGCAACCCTGGCGCTCCGTGATCACCGCCCGGTTGTCGGCAAAATTATCGACGACAATCGCCTGCCACACGGCCTCACCGATCATGATCTTGCTGGTCGCCGGGTCGGGAACGATGTCCCACTTTGGGGCAACCTGCAACGTGACCTCTCCGGCGTTGACCTGATACGAGACAATCTTGCGTGACTGTCCCACCCCTTTGCCCTTAACCACCTGAACCCAGAACTCTTTGTAGTAATTCGCAAGCTGTTCGCTTAATTCAGCATTGATGGTTACCGCTGTCGGCGAAGCACTCTTTACCGGGGCGAGATTGTAAAACGCCGTGTCGTGGTAATTGGCATCGAACACAATTGCTTCGCCGTCACCTGCCTTGTCGCCGGTGCAAGAAAGCCGGTTCCGCGAAACGAGAACCTTCTCTTGGTTGAACCCCGTGTGCCAAAAGAAACCAGCGCGCCAGCCCCCGTTGACCAGACCGTCGGCAACGTTGTCACTAAAATCCAGTTTCTCCGACGCGCCGATGGCAGTGGCTAAAACTCCCGACTGCAAATTTGGGTTGTTGTAGTCGCCCGGCAGGAACGTATTTCCAGAAATAATTGAATCCCTGAGAACCAAATGGGGAAAGGGATCAAAATTTTGGAGATTGTTTGGGTTGCCCGGTGGGCCGGTGTGTATGTTCACGGCATAAGCCTGCAAGTCATTGCCCCAAACAACCAAGCGAATTACGTCCAACTCCGACGAAATCACTGTAACCATACCCGTAAATGTATTGTCAAATATTTTGACGTTACTTACGCGCAGGTCATCTTTTTCTTGTAACCCGAAATTTAAACCAAACTGGTGGCCTAGGCGCAGTGTCAATTCAATTCCGTTGCGTGTCTTGTGATGGAAGTGGATACCGCTAATGGATTGTTCGCCGTGAAGCGTGAACAGGGCTGAAAGTACGCCTTTACCGTTAGTAAAGTCTTCAGCGCATCCGGGCGGTTTAGGGACGGCCCATTCGTTGCACCTTCGCCATTGATAGTCCTCCGGCAAAGGATCAGCCAGAGCCTTGACGATTTTCGTAAGCTCCTTGCTTCGTCCCATGAGGCTTACGCCTTTGGGAACCTCGATGCCGTTAGAACCCCATTTTGTCTCGTAGTAATCCGGCCCCTCGAAGCGGACGTCCCATTGGCCAGCGCCAAACACGACCACCGAGGGGGTTGCGGCAGCCGCCGCGTTGATGGCGCGAACGATACATCCGGTGTCGTCAATTCCGGGGTGGTCATCGTTGCCATCGGGCAGGCATGGATCGGTCGGCGTCTTGAACTCCGAAACGAAGAAAGCCTTTTTTTGAGGCGGATCGGGATCCACCGTCAGCGCTGCGTCGCCCATCGGAACCCAGGTCAAGCCTTCGCGCGAAACCTCAACTCTGTACGTGCCGACGGGCAGGTCAGAAAGGACAACGCGCGCAACGAAGTGCTCGACCCGCGTTGCCTGATCCCCGTCGTTTTCAGCAGTAAAGGTTAAGGTTGTCGGCCCGACCAGCCGCACCTGGGTCGTTTTTCCCGGTGCGGGATGGAGGTTTCGCCCGACCACCTTGAACACGCGTTCCATACCGTCGGCAAGGGGCTTGCTGGCGTAAATGCGCGCGGGCGATACCCAAAGTGGGCGCACATCGTTGATTAATAGCGGTTTGCTCCAGTGGCTATCGTAGTTTCTCACCCATAGTGCGTAGGTCGAAATCTTTAATCATCTCCTTGGCGAGCCGCACGGTGATGCCGTCCGGCCGCGTCGCCGCTTCGATGACGTCAAGAAACCCTGCATCCGGGGAATTCGCTGGCGGAATGCTCGGCGGCACACTCGGAGGCGTCCCTGCGCCTCTCACGTAGACGACTTTCGCTCCTGTCTCGAAACCCGCTCCTGAAATCGACAACAAATCGCCTGGGTCACCGCCCACGGGGCTCTGGTGATATGGGCTTAAAAGCACCTCGGGTGTACCGGCGCATGGCGCACCAATCGAGAAAAAGAAAGCAGTCACTGCGACCGTTGTAACGCGCATTGCAGACATCTTCCCCTCCCTTTGCCACAACATCGCAGCCGTATCGAGGTACGTGTTTCAGACCGCGGCAGCGAGTTGTATGAAGCACTGTATGACTGTTCGCCCATCCGTGAGCTCGGAGATACGACCGCTTTCCATCCTCAAAAAAAAACAAACCATTCCCCTCACCAATCGTTGCTGGTTCGATTGGTCATATGCCTTATTTTACCGCTTTCTCACTAGTCATTAAGCAGGGTAGGTAGTGAGCGTCTGATGTATTGGCCTGCTTTCGGATGCCTGCGCATTCCGACGCAAAGCGGCCACTGATTCCGATTTAATCCGGCCACTGATTTCGACGCAAAGCGGCCAGTCGGATTGGGGATGTGGTCGACCTCGTTGGGTGATCCTGACAGGGGCTACCTTCGCGCCTTTTCGAGAGGAGCGAGGATGCCCCGGGAGAGATTGCCCATGCGCAAAATATACGACGTTCTACGGCTGCACGCCGGCGGATTGTCGAAGCGGCGGATTGCCGTCAGCTTGAACATCGGCCGCACGGCGGTCGGCGATTATCTTCGCCGGGCACGCCGCGCCGGCCTGGGTTGGCCGCTGCCCGAGGGGCTTTCGGACGAAGACCTGGAACGGCTGCTGTTTCCGCCGCCGCCAGCGGTTTCTCCCGATCGCCGGCCGCCTCCCGATTGGCCAGTCCTGCATCGCGAACTCAAGCGGCCCGGCGTCACTCTGTCGCTGTTGTGGGAGGAATACCGCTCGGTTCATCCCGGGGGTTACGGCTACAGCCGGTTTTGCGATCTCTACCGGGATTGGCGCGGCCGGCTCAACCCGACCATGCGTCAAGCCCATGTCGTCGGCGAGAAGCTGTTCGTCGATTACGCCGGCGCCACGATGGAGGTGATCGACGGCCTTACCGGCGAGATCCGCACGGCCCAGGTGTTCGTCGCCACCCTGGGCGCTTCCAGCTATACCTACGCGGAGGCGACCTGGACGCAGGCTTTGCCCGACTGGATCGGTTCGCATATCCGCGCCTTCGCCTATTTCGGCGGCGCGCCCCGGCAGGTCGTGCCGGACAATCTCAAGTCCGGCGTCGTCAAGGCCTGCCTGTACGATCCCGAGATCAACCGCACCTATGCCAGCATGGCGGCCCATTACGACACCGCCATCGTGCCGGCGCGGCCGCGCAGACCGCGGGACAAGGCGAAAGTCGAAGTCGGCGTTCAGATCGTCGAGCGCCGCGTTCTGGCCCGCCTGCGCCATCGCCGTTTCTTCAGTCTCGCCGAACTCAATCAGGCGATCGCCGAGCTTCTCGTCGCTCTCAACGGGCGCGTCACGCGTCATCTCGGCGCATCGCGCCGGCAATTGTTCGAGCAACTCGACCGGCCGGCGCTCAAGCCGCTGCCTGCCCAAGCCTACGAGTATGCCGAATGGAAGCAGCGCCGCGCCGGCCTCGATTATCATGTCGAGGTCGCCAAGCATTACTATTCGGTGCCCCATCGCCTGGCCAAACAAAAGCTCTGGGCGCGGATCACCGAACGCTCCGTCGAAGTCTTTCACAAAGGCAAACGCGTCGCCGCCCACATGCGCGGTTCCGGCAACCGGCGGCACACCACCGTCGCCGAACATATGCCGTCCTCACATCGCCGCTACGCCAATTGGACCCCGGACCGCATCCGAAGCCAGGCCGCCGCCAACGGACCCAATACCGAGACCCTGATCGACGTCATCCTGCGCGCCAAACCCCATCCCGAACAGGGCTTCCGCTCCTGTATCGGTATCCTCCGCCTGGCCAAGACCCATGGATCGGAACGTTTGGAAGCCGCCTGCGAGAGAGCCCTGGAGATCGGCGCAAGGTCGTATTCCTCGGTCGCCTCCATCCTCAAGAACAATCTCGATCGCCGCACACCGCGACAGGCCACGGACGGACCGGCGATCGATCATCCCAACATCCGCGGCCCGCAATACTTCCACTGAGGAGACATCATGCTGCAACATCCCACCCTCGACCAGCTCAGGCATCTCAAGCTGCACGGCATGGCCCGCGCCTTCGCCGAACTCGGCGACAACCCCCAGGCCGGCGAACTGGACCATGCCCAGTGGCTGGCCCTGCTGCTCGACCGCGAAGAGGCCGAACGCGACGACCGCCGTCTGACATACAGGCTCCGCAACGCCCGTCTGCGCCACCCCGACGCCAGCATCGACGACATCGACTACCGGGCCCCCCGGCGCCTCCACAAAGCCCTGTTCCAGCAACTCGCCAGAGGCCAATGGATCGCCCGCAAACAAAACCTGATCCTCACCGGCCCCTGCGGCGTCGGCAAATCATGGCTCGCCTGCGCGCTCGGCCAGAAGGCCTGCCGCGACGACTTCTCCGTCCTCTACAAGCGCGTCCCCAGGATGTTCGCCGAACTCGAAATCGGGCGCGCCGACGGCCGATACCCCCGCCTGTTCCGGGCGCTGACCAAGGCCAACCTCCTCATCCTCGACGATTGGGGACCCGAACGGCTCAACCCCGATCAGCGACGCGACCTCATGGAAATCGTCGAGGACCGATACCAAAACGCCTCGATCCTGATCACCAGCCAACTGCCTGTCACCAAATGGCACGACGTCATCGGCAAACCCACTTTCGCCGACGCCATCCTCGACCGCATCGTCCACAACGCCCACAGGATCGATCTCGACGGGCCTTCAATGCGAAAGACCATTTCAGAAAATATCAACGCCAACGACGTTGACCACCCACAACGAAAATGACATCAAGGGATCACCCAACGGCGACGATCACGACGCTATATTCGACCCTCGGCCAAAGTCGCCGTTTTGGATCGGAACAGGTGGCCGCTTTCCGTCGGAATCGGTGGCCGCTTTCGTCGGAATGCGCACGGATGCCCGCGTACGACCGGGCCATATGTTTTTCCTTCATCGTCGGATGCCCAATAATTAGAGAATGCGAACGGAATCGTATTACCCCACTTGAGGTGGTAACGTCCTGCAAAATGAAGATGACAACTTTGTTTGCCAACCGTGGACAGAAATTCCTCTTGAGCCAGGACGGGGCGATCTTCCTCAGGAATCACGTAATCGACACCGTCTTCGCTTTCACCTCCCCAGATTTTCTGATTGAATGATTGGCGAGCCACGTGAAGATACGTAACATACTCTTTCTCCGCTATTTGGACGCGGATAAAGCTTTCGACCTCTTCACTGCCGGGCGGAATTTGATCATGCCTGTACATAGCGGCCTTCCCCCGGCCCGCATTCAACACCGAGGCCCCGGCCGATCCGCAGTTCTTTTGCTCATTCGCTAGCACGAAATCGTAGCTAAAGGATGCGGAGCTGTTGTGACTTCCACCGTTTACGTCCATCCCTTGGCTGACACGCCAAGTCTCGTTGGCTTTGAAGGGTAAAGTCAGGGGAGCTTCCGTGTTGCCTACGAGCGAAGGGGCCTGGAACCAAGCAGAGTCCAAGCCGCTGTTGCGATCCCTGGACACGACGACGCGCATCGCCTGCGCGCTGCTCTCGTGCCAGCCGTCGAGCTTCTTTGGCACGGGCCGGTCAAAGGGTCCAGGCTGATCGAACGACCAAGCGACATAGACGTCTTCGACAACACCGCCACCAAGAGGTCCTCCGATCGGAGGTTCTTGGAGGATCAACCGCTTCTTGCTGTAGAGGGAGCTGATCTCCTGGGCGGTCAAGGCTCTCTTGAAAATCGCCACGTCATCAAGAAGACCGTAAACTTGCCAGTTGCCCGACCCAATATTCACTGCCCCCGATCTTCTACCAAAGAAAACGGTGCCTGAAGGGGAGGTTGCAAGTCCCCCCGAAATGTCGAGGTCAGGAAGAGCCTGAAAATCATATCCTTCCTTCGAAGGCAGATCATATCTGTCTGGCGCCGAATGCACTTCGAGGTCGCTTACCGTGCCTGAGCTAACCCGACCGTCTGAATACCACGCATAAACATGGCCGTTCGATGCAATCGCCATCTCCACGACGGCAGCGGGAGTCATTCCTTTGGGCAGCGTGAACTTTTCAGGCGGGTCGTATGCGTCCAGATCGGATTGCGTGCCAACGCTGAAGGTATTGTCGTTGTACCATGTGTAGATCTTGCTGTCGGTCCCTATTGCCATTCCGACGATGTCGCCAGGTGTCTTTCCTTCCGCCAAGGAATAGGAAGCTGGTGACTGTTCGCCGTCGAGGTCCTCGTGGCTTCCGCGACTGAAGGTGGAGTCTTGATACCAAACAATGACCTTGTCGTCTCCAGCACTTGCAAGTGCGACGATATCCTTGGCCGACTTGCCTTCGGGAGGATCAAACGTTTTGCCCGAGAAATCCTTCCCCAAGTGCCCCGGGTTGCCCGCGCTAATGTATGGATGGACGCCGGCGGCGTACCACGCGAAAACGTTGTCACTGCTTTTTCATGATATCGATGCCGACGATCTGTCTGACATAGCGGACACGCGTTTGGCGCACGCCATTCAAGTAGAGCGAAAACTTATTCCTCTTCCTCACCACGGCTAGGTGCTGCCATTTATTGGCCGTGTACTTCTTCGCGAGATAAAGAGTTCTTTGATCTCCAAAGCTGAGAAGCAACACAGCCGCACCCTCGTCTTTATAGCCCCCGTCTCCATTGCGAAAATCGCCCTGGCCGAGCATGAAGGTTCCGTTGCGTTCCGCGATGATAGGCCCCTCATGTGTGTACGGATATTGCGGCATAAACCAAGCAGACACCGTATGGTCATCATCGAAGAATTCATCAAATTTAACCCTTGTTTCGATGAAGCCCTTCCAACCTAAGTAATAGGCGTGATTGTGATGGGGAACGAAGAATTCCTCGACAAGGACCTCATCTTCTGGCGGCGAAAATTTTGCCTTTTCATTCAGAGGTGTTGTGGACTCAATAGGCTCTTGTTGGTTCGAGTATCCGAGGGCCGTTGGCTCGTCGCTGGCAAAAATATTCTGGCTAGTAGCAAGTACAAGAGCTAAAATTAGGGAAATGACAAGAACGTGCTCAACACTGGCTCGATTGAGAGAACGAAAAATCGCGAGATCGGTGGATTGTTCGTTTGTGGTCGAGCACGCCGACCCAGTTCCGGACCTATTTGAACAACGCGGGGAGTTTTGAGTTCGTCCCCGACCCAGAAACGCTTCTAACCAGTGTATCATTTTTTGGCCCCCACATACTCTATGCCCTGTCAACCCGGCCATGAGTCCCCTAACCGCCGACAACTCCATGGAAGAAAACATCCATGGAAAGCTCACAGATCGAGCTGCCACACTCAGTGCTGGACTGCTTTACTGATTCTGCGGAAGGTTGCCGGAAAATCGATACCGTACAGTGAAGCCCCGATTCCTCGGTCGCTTTTTCCTCAACCACGTTGCGTCCCCCCGAAGTCTGGTTCAAACCATTCGAGTCGCACGTTTCACGCGAAATGATTGCGCGATCAAGCGACCTTGTCAACCGTGAAGTTCTTAAAGGTGGCCAAAGGGGGCGTAGAGCGAGAAAGGGGATGTTCTTTGGTATATTTTTGAGATCCCTCCCGTCGAGGTGCATGAAAACACCGACTGCGCAGGCAGTCCACAGACCCATATTGGCTCCTGGAAAACGTGCTTGTAGCGGACTTCCGTTGTTGGGGTGGCTAAAGATCGCGACTCACGTCTGCTTGGGGTCTTGGCTGTGTGAAATGGATCTATCGGGTCGTTGGGATACGAGATTGATCCGCATAATACTCCGTTTGTGCTTGAAAGATGCTTCAAGCCCACAATCCAGCCTCTTTTGTTGCGCCCAGACGGCTGCTTCAAGCGTTTTTACACAGCCAGGGTCATCTTTCCCCGTGCCCGCCTTGGGCGATACATGTCAGCTATCCGGGGCAATGCGGAAGCCTCAGCTCCCCGACACGTGTCGTCATGGCGGTTTTCGCGGTTTCGTGGCGATCATGCCTTTTTCGCGCCCGGGGCTACGATATCCATGAGCGCCCGCCGGTCATGGCGTTTCGTTCCAGGGCGCGATGGCGATTACCGAGATCCCGCTCCTCGGGCTGCCCTCGATCACCCGATCCGACCACACGAGATAGACCAGGGCGTTGCGCTTGGCATCGTACATCCGGCTGACCTGCAGCGTCTTGAAGATGATCGAGGTCCGGGTCTTGAACACCTTCTCGCCACCGTCCTCGGTCTGGTCGACGAGCTTTTCCTTCAGTTCGGAAGACAGATCGATCGGTCCGCGTTGACGGCAGGCCACCGAGCCGTACGACGGATCCTCGGCGATCCCCACCGCCCCCTTGACGCCCCCGGTCTTGGCGCGGCTGATCCAGCAAGACACATTGGGGATATCCGGATCGTCGAACGCCTCGACGACGATCTTGTGGTTGGGCCCGAGCATCTTCCAGACGGTGCTGACCGCCCCGATCTCCTCGGCCCGCGCCGCCCATGTTACCAACACGGCCGCCGCCAACACGGCGACGGCCGAAACGGCCGTCATCAAAAGCTTTGGCACTCCGTCACTCCCTGATCATACTTCGGTCCATGAGCACCGCCCGCGCGGCGGATTGCGTGTTCCCCGGTGTCGTCCCGATTCAAGCGATCCGCCACCCGGAAGACCCAATCTTATACGTCCGGCGGGACTCAACGCTCGGACAGGTTATCCGGTTCCGTTGATACCCCCATGCAGTTGCCTATCCCCGCCGTTCGGCTTCGCGGCGTTTTAGGGGTGGCGCAATATGCCGCTCGTCGCGTTTATCGACGCCTATCGAGCGACGTCCCTACCTTTCATACCAATGAGTTCAGAGTCGATTGATCCAGTCAGTTGATCGACTGTCGGTAGGCCTCGGACCGGCGGTCGCCGCCCTTGGGCCTCGGCGCGGTGGGACGGTCGAGCACCTCTTCCACCGCCTTGCGGAAGCGATCCGTCCCCAGCACCCACCCCTTGTTCGTGGCCGCGCGGATCTCGTCGAGCGCCGGCTCCCCGATGCGGCGGCGGAATAACTGCCTGTAGGCCGCCTGCCGCGCCGCCGCGTCCGGACCCAGCGCGTCATAGACCGGATGCGGCGCGACGATGCCGTCGGCCCGTCCCCGGGCATTGGCCCGGTAACTCGATCCCGGATAGTCCCGCGGATGCTTCACCACGTTGGCCCGCACCGGATTGAGCTCGATGTAACGATAAAGGGTCAGGAGATAGCTGCCGGCGTCGATCACGGTTGCCCGGTAACGCCCCTCCCACAGCGTGCCGGTGCGGCGGTGGCGGCGGTTGAAATAGGGCACGTAGTACCGGCCGAGATGCTGAAACAGCCGGCCGATGCCGCCGCCCTCGCCGGGCGTCAACAGCAAGTGGATGTGGTTGCTCATCAGCACGTAGGCATGGACGTCGCAGCCGCACTTGCCGACGCCGCCTCGCAGGAGTTCGAGGAAATAGTCCCGGTCCTCGTCGTCGGCGAAGATGGCCTGGCGGTTGTTGCCCCGCTGGATCACGTGCTGCGGGTAACCGGGCAAAACATAGCGGGACAGGCGCGCCATCGAAGGTTCTCCGTTCAAAGCCCATGCTTCGCTAGCTTACCACGGGATGCAATAGCAATCGACCCCGACCCCGTCGTTGCGCCGGCCGTTTACGACTTTTAAAGCTCGCCGCGCCTATCATCCACGCGCGCCTTGGTCAAACTCGGCACCTGAATCATCACTGACATACCGAGAGAAGGGTTAGGCAGACAAAATGTCGGAAACCACAGAGTCCTTGATCCGCATCGAATCCAGAACAAGCAAGCGGCTCACGACCCTGAAAAAGGGAAAAATCATCTTCAATGACGGTCATAGCGTCTTGGAGTGCACAATCCGCAATACGTCGCGGACGGGCGCGGGCCTGCAGCTTCCGTGCTTCATGGAATTGCCCAGCATTGTCACGCTCGCTGTCGAGGGGGGCGCGAAGCGTGTGTGCGAAGTTGTTTGGTCCGCGAACGATAAGGTGGGCGTCAAATATATCGATCTGTCCGACCAAGAGGCGATGGAGAGCCCCCGGCAGCTGCTTCTCCGACGCACCAAACTGCTAGAGGATCAGCTCCATCAGCTCCGAAGCGAGATCGAGACGGTATTGGCGCCGTAACCGGTTCGCGCGCGGCCATCCCACCGTTTTCGCGCGCTTCCTTTCGGCGTTCCCTCAGAACCCAGTTTCAACCGACTTTGAACCCATCATTTCACTGAACCCATCGTTTCATCTCCTGCACAGTACAGTTTGTCTCAAAATCAGATGACTCTGCCCCCCAAATTCTAAAGTCGGCGCCCGCGACAGCGAGGCGGTTCCCTGCTCGGGCCATGAGCCAATGGGAAACGCCGGCTTAGGCCGCCGCCGGCGATACGCGTTCCACCTTGATCTCGTCGGCATGTTGCATGGCACGGGCGAGGTCATAGGCGGCCTGCAGGCGGTACCACGTCTCCGCCCCGCCGCCGAAAGCCTTGTCGAGCCGAATCGCCATCTCCGGCGAAATTCCCGCGTGGCCGTTGACGATATCGGACAGTTGTTTGCGGCTTACACCCAGGCGCTTCGCCGCTTCCGACACGGTCAGCCCCAGGGGCTCGATGCAATCATGCCGGACCGAAAGCCCCGGATGCGGTGGGTTCTTCATCGCCATGGCGGCTTCTCCTAGTGATAGTCTATTAGGTCCACGTCCCGGGCATGCCCGTCTTCGAAGCGGAACACCATCCGCCAATTTCCCGAAACCGTTACCGACCAGAAACCCGCCAAGTCCCCCTTCAGCGGGTGAAGCCGATAACCTGGCAGGTCCATGTCGCTTGGCTTCGAGGCTTGGTCGAGACGCGCCAGAATCCGCTCGATCCGGTCCGCTTGGTCCGCGTGCACCTTCCGCCGCTCACCCTTGCCGTATAACAGCTTGAGCCCTTTGTGGCGGAAGCTCTGGATCATATGATATGTGTAACCACTCACTTATCACTTTTCAAGTCCTACCGGCGTTATGTCCGATTGACTGACTACACGCCGGTTTCAAAGGGTTCGCCCTCTGGCACGAGAGCCATCCGGAAACACGACAAATCGATGGAGTTCAGAATCAACCGAGTTTCAATCGACTCTGACCCCGTCCGTTACGACCCTGAAAAAGGGAAAAATCATCTTCAATGACGGTCATAGCGTCTTGGAGTGCACAATCCGCAATACGTCGCGGACGGGCGCGGGCCTGCAGCTTCCGTGCTTCATGGAATTGCCCAGCATTGTCACGCTCGCTGTCGAGGGGGGCGCGAAGCGTGTGTGCGAAGTTGTTTGGTCCGCGAACGATAAGGTGGGCGTCAAATATATCGATCTGTCCGACCAAGAGGCGATGGAGAGCCCCCGGCAGCTGCTTCTCCGACGCACCAAACTGCTAGAGGATCAGCTCCATCAGCTCCGAAGCGAGATCGAGACGGTATTGGCGCCGTAACCGGTTCGCGCGCGGCCATCCCACCGTTTTCGCGCGCTTCCTTTCGGCGTTCCCCAGAACCCAGTTTCAATCGACTCTGACCCCGTCGTTATAATCACCGCCCTGACCTTCGTGCCCGTCACCGACTTCGTCTCCAGCCTCCCAAACCACCCGCGCAACCTCCGAGAACCGCCACGAAAACGCCGATATCAGGTGCACACGTGCTTATCTTAGCGCCTATGGGTAGCGTCCCCTTTCCTTTCATTATGAGCCGGACTTTTATAGGAGGAAATCATCGGGGGACAGGCCTGAAAACTCGAAGGTCACGCGGGGTCCGCCGACACCGGACAATTCAAGGCGCCCGTTATCACCAGACTGCGAGATCGGCACATCGTCTACGTCCTCGAACGCAAACGCCGTCAGGTCGATCATATCCTCACCCGGCGTGAAGTCGATGACCCTTTCAGAGTAGTCGGATGACTCGCTAGGCGTGAACACGAAGACATCTTCACCCTCGCCGCCGATCAGCGTATCGTCGCCGTCGCGCCCATTGAGGGTGTCATCACCAGCGCCGCCGTCGAGCACATTGTCGCCGTCGTCGCCCATGAGCACCGTGTTGCCGTCGGAGCCGATGGCGTGCTCGATACTGGTCAGGGTCTCGGTGACGCCGCTGCTCACGAACGTCGCCAGACCGGCCGCCAGATCGATTTCCAAGGTGCCGGACGAACTGTAGCTGTAATCGGCGGTGTCCGAACCGTCGCCGCCGTCAAGGCTGTCGGTGCCGACGCCACCATTCAACGTGTCATCGCCGTTGCCGCCGATCAGCGCATCGTCGCCGCCGCGCCCGTTGAGGGTGTCGTCGCCATCGCCGCCTTCGAGCACATTGTCGCCGTCGTCGCCACGGAGCACCGTGTCGCCATAAGACCCGATGGCGTTCTCGATGCTGGTCAGGATCTCGGTAACGCCGCTGCTCATGAACGTCGCGAGACCGGCCGCCAGATCGATTTCCAAGGTGTTGGACGAACTATAGCTGTAATCGACCGTGTCCGAACCGCCGCCGCCATCGAAGGTGTCCTGACCGCCAAGGCCGCCCAGAACATTGTCGTTGGCATCGCCGATCAGGACGTTATCGCCCGTGGTGCCGATCACATTCTCGATGGAGATCAATGCTTCGGCGGTGCTGGCCTCGTTGCCAGGGCCAGCGGGACGGGTCGGATCGTCGACGAACCACGCGAACCCTTCCGACAGATCGACCCGCAACCGGTCGGACGAGGAGTAGCTGTAGTCGACGGTGTCCGAACCGCCGCCGCCGTCGAAGGTGTCCTGACCGCCAAGGCCGCCGAGAACATTGTCGTTGGCATCCCCGATCAGGACGTTATCGCCCGTGGTACCGATCACATTCTCGATGGAGGTCAATGCTTCGGTGGTGCTGGCCTCATTGCCCGGACCGGCGGGGCGGGTCGGATCGTCGACGAACCATGCAAATCCCTCCGACAAATCGACCCGCAGCCGGTCGGACGCGGAGTAGCTGTAGTCGACGGTGTCCGAACCGTCGCCGCCCTCGAAGCTGTCCTCCCCGCTGCCGCCACCGAGGATATCGTCGCCGAGGCCGCCGTGAATGACATCGTCGCCCGCGCCCCCATCGATGGTGTCGGCGAACAGCGCGTCGCGGCCGGCAAAGGTGCCATCGATGGTCAGCGTGTCGGGCGCGAAGTCCCCCGTGCCGTCGAAGAAATCGCCGTAGATCGTGTCGTCGCCGCCGCCGCCCGCGATATCGTCCTGGAACGCACGGATGGTGCTCCCGGCCGTTCCTTCAACGCTGATCGCGAGGGTGACGCCGTCGTCCGCTCGCCACACATCGCCGACGATCAAGTCGTCACCGCCGCCCGCATCGATGGTGTCGTTGAAGGCGCCGGCCTCGTTACCGGTGCCGCCACTTGCGGCGTCGCCGTCGTCGTTACGCCGGCCTTCGACGCCGGCCATAACGCTCAGGGTAATCGCGCCGCTCGTGCCGGCATGGTGGACGTCGCCGACGACCGTGTCGTTGCCGACGCCGGCATCGATCGTGTCGCTGAAAACCTCGACGGTATTATCGCTGCCGCCGTCGCCGCTTAAGATATCAGGTATATCAATGTTGTCAGGCTCGGCAACACCGCCGGTTCCGACTTCGGCACTCAAATAAACACGACCGTCGCCCGAGTGCGTGACATCGCCGACAAGGCTATCATCGCCGGCGCCGGCATCCATCGCATCGCTAAAAGCTTCTAAGATATTGTCGCTACCGCCGGCGCCGCCGATGCGATTGTCGTATCCGCGACCACCGTTTCCAGCGAGGATGCTTAAGCTGAGGTCGCCACTACCAGAATGTGCGACGTCGCCGACGAAGGTATCCTTGTCCTCGCCAGCACTGAGACGATCGTTGAACGCGCCAACGGTATTGCGATTGCCGCCGACGCCGCCGTTTTCATAGTCTGTTATACCGGCGCCGGTTCCTACCGCGACGCTCAAGTTGACTTTGCCGTCGCCCGAGTGCGTGACATCACCGACGATGATGCCGTCGCCGGAACCCACGCTAATCGTGTCGTTGAACGTGGCAACAATATTGTCGCTGCCGCCGGCTCCCCTTCCTCCGCCGATGTCCCTTGCACTGGCTCCTACCCTGGCGCTCAAGCCGACGTCGCCATCACCCGAGTGCGTCACATCGCCGGAGATAGTGTCACGGCCGGAGCCCGCGCTGACGGTATCGTTGAACGCGGCGGCAACATTGTCGCTGCCGCCGTTTCCGCTCCTGAGGGACCTGCCGCCGGTTCCTATCTTGGCGCTCAAGCCGACGTCGCCGTCACCCGAATGTGTTACATCGCCGGCGATGCTGTCGTCGCCGGAGCCCGCGTCAATCGTGTCGTTGAACGTGGCAGCAGTGTTGCGGTGACCGCCACGCCCGCCGCTGTCGCGGCCGCCAACTCCTGCCTCGGCGTTCAAGTCGACGTCGCCGCCGCCCGAGTGCGTCACATCGCCGGCGATGGTGTCGTCGCCAACGCCGGCCGTCAGGCGATCGTTGAACGCGGTAACAGTATTGTCGTTGCCGCCGTCGCCGCCGTCGCCGGAGTAAAAAAATATTCCACGGCCACCGCTTCCGGCTTTGCCGCTCAAACTGACACGGCCACCACCCACGTGACGAACGTCGCCAGCGAGATCGTCGTTGCCGCCGCCGCCGTCGAGGTCATCGTTGAAATTCGAGACTGCGATGTCGCTCTCGCCGCCATTGCCGTTCGTGCCGTGCTGATTATTTTCATTTTTAATGCTATCCTCGCCAACGCCCGCTTCGGCGGATAAGACCACTTCGACTCCCGCGGCCAACACGTCGCCGGCGGCGGTATCGTCGCCGTCGCGGCCGTTGAGGGTGTCGTTGCCATCGCGCCCGTTGAGGGTGTCGTCGCCATCGCCGCCTACGAGCACATTGTCGCCGTCGTCGCCCATGAGCACCGTGTTGCCCTCGGACCCGATGGCGTTCTCGATGCTGGTCAGGGTCTCGGTGACGCCGCTGCTCATGAATGTCGCGAGACCGGCCGCCAGATCGATTTCCAAGGTGTCGGACGAACTGTAGCTGTAATCGGCGGTGTCTGAACCCTCGCCGCCGTCAAGATTGTCCGTGCCGATGCCACCATTCAACGTGTCGTCGCCATCGCCGCCTTCGAGCACATTGTCGCCGTCGTCGCCACGGAGCACCGTGTCGCCATAAGACCCGATGGCGTTCTCGATGCTGGTCAGGATCTCGGTAACGCCGCTGCTCATGAACATCGCGAGACCGGCCGCCAGATCGATTTCCAAGGTGTTGGACGAACTATAGCTGTAATCGACCGTGTCCGAACCGCCGCCGCCATCGAAGGTGTCCTGACCGCCAAGGCCGCCCAGAACATTGTCGTTGGCATCGCCGATCAGGACGTTATCGCCCGTGGTGCCGATCACATTCTCGATGGAGATCAATGCTTCGGCGGTGCTGGCCTCGTTGCCAGGGCCAGCGGGACGGGTCGGATCGTCGACGAACCACGCGAACCCTTCCGACAGATCGACCCGCAACCGGTCGGACGAGGAGTAGCTATAGTCGACGGTGTCCGAACCGCCGCCGCCGTCGAAGGTGTCCTGACCGCCAAGGCCGCCGAGAACATTGTCGTTGGCATCCCCGATCAGGACGTTATCGCCCGTGGTACCGATCACATTCTCGATGGAGGTCAATGCTTCGGTGGTGCTGGCCTCATTGCCCGGACCGGCGGGGCGGGTCGGATCGTCGACGAACCATGCAAATCCCTCCGACAAATCGACCCGCAGCCGGTCGGACGCGGAGTAGCTGTAGTCGACGGTGTCCGAACCGTCGCCGCCCTCGAAGCTGTCCTCCCCGCTGCCGCCACCGAGGATATCGTCGCCGAGGCCGCCGTGAATGACATCGTCGCCCGCGCCCCCATCGATGGTGTCGGCGAACAGCGCGTCGCGGCCGGCAAAGGTGCCATCGATGGTCAGCGTGTCGGGCGCGAAGTCCCCCGTGCCGTCGAAGAAATCGCCGTAGATCGTGTCGTCGCCGCCGCCGCCCGCGATATCGTCCTGGAACGCACGGATGGTGCTCCCGGCCGTTCCTTCAACGCTGATCGCGAGGGTGACGCCGTCGTCCGCTCGCCACACATCGCCGACGATCAAGTCGTCACCGCCGCCCGCATCGATGGTGTCGTTGAAGGCGCCGGCCTCGTTACCGGTGCCGCCACTTGCGGCGTCGCCGTCGTCGTTACGCCGGCCTTCGACGCCGGCCATAACGCTCAGGGTAATCGCGCCGCTCGTGCCGGCATGGTGGACGTCGCCGACGACCGTGTCGTTGCCGGCGCCGGCATCGATCGTGTCGCTGAAAACCTCGACGGTATTGTCGCTACCGCCGGTGCCGCCTAGGGGTTCAAACCCATCATCATAACGATAGTGACTGATATCACCGCCGGTTCCGACTTGGGCGCTCAAGTAGACATTGCCGTCGCCCGAGTGCGTAATATCGCCGGCAAGGCTATCATCGCCGCCGCCGCCATCAATCGTGTCGTTGAAGGCTTCCAAAGTATTGCCGCTACCGCCGGCGCCGCCGTTCCAATCGTCCCCTCCGCTACCACCGGTTCCGACTTCGGTGCTCAAGTAGACATGCCCGTCGCCCGAGTGCGTGACATCGCCGGCAAGGCTGTCATCGCCGGCGCCGGCATCCATCGCGTCGCTAAAGGCTTCTATGATATTGTCGCTACCGCCGGCGCCGCCTGTGCGGTTGTCATATCCGTAACCACCGTTTCCGGCGAGGATGCTTAAGCTGAGATTGCCACTACCAGAACGTGCGACGTCGCCAACAAAGGTATCCTTGTCCTCGCCGGCATTGAGATAGTCGTTGAACGCGCCAACGGTGTCGCGATTGCCGCCGTTGTTGGCGGTGTTGCGGCCGCCAGCTCCTACCTCAGCGTTCAAGTCGACGTCGCCGTCGCCCAAGTGCGTCGCGTCGCCAGCGAGAGTATCGTTGCCATCGCCACCACTGAGGGTGTCGTTGCCATCGCCGCCTTCGAGCACATTGTCGCCGTCGTCGCCCATGAGCACCGTGTTGCCCTCGGACCCGATGGCGTTCTCGATACCGGTCAGGGTCTCCATGACGCCGCTGCTCACGAACGTCGCCAGATCGGCCGCCAAATCGATTTCCAAGGTGTTGGACGAACTATAGCTGTAATCAATCGTGTCCGAGCCGTCGCCGCCGTCAAAACTGTCGGGCCGTTGCCGCCGATCAGCGTGTCGCCGCCGTTGCCGCCGATCAGCGTGTCGTCGCCGCCGCCGCCGATCAGCGTATCGTTGCCGTTTCCACCTCTGATGAAGTCATTGTCGCTATCCCCGCCGCCGTTGGCGTCAACGGTCGGCTCGGTCGGTGGAACCGGATCCACGCCCGATGCGGGAGCGTTACCCTGGTAACCAAAAATGATGTCCGCGCCGCCACTTCCGTTAATCGTATCCGGGCTATCCGTACCAACGATCAGATTGTCTGAGCTATCGCCGTTGAAAGTCGCCATTCCACCCCCCAGACGCTACCGCCCCGCTGACGCGGGTCGGAGCCGTTCCCATCATTCGAAATTCTTGGATTGTCATCGCCTCCCCGAAACCCGGGCGGCATTCGCCAATAGGCTCAGTGTTCGCTCCTCGGATCGCATCCGACTTTTCGCCGTAACGCGGAAAGCCCGCGCATCGAGTTCGGTTGATCATGAAAAAGCCGTGCGGGTAGAGGACGTTAGAGCCGCAATGGCCTGTCTTCGTTATACCGATCTCCCCTCCATTCTGACGTTTTCGGAACATCAAACAGATAACCCACCCTCGTCTGTCACGAGTGAAAGACAGGCTAGCCCCAAAGTTGCAAAGCGTGCCCAGCATACGCCGCTTAGACAGACCCATTCAAATGATGATTTCGACAAAACCGCATGAGTTAATCTACGAACCTCAAGTTGTTTTTTTTCCGCAACGGCGTTCCCGCACTGGTAGCGCACCAGCCGGAAACCTAATCAGTCTAGTTGCAATTCGAACGCAAATCGGATAAAATTCCTAGATCCTGCCTTTCCGATGGCCGGACGGGGTCAGAATCGATTGATATTGGGGAAAAACGGAGACGTTGCTCAGTTCACAAAAAATCATAGCAACCGGCGAGGAAACGAAGTCCTTGACTCGCTACCCGCCGGGCCTTATGTTCCTCGTTTGTTCTAATTGAAGCAACAGGAGAGGCGTGTCCGGAGTGCGGCCCAGTTTAAAGAATGTCTACTTTTGTTTCGGCGAAACTCGTATAAATATCAAAGCATTATGCGGAACTTGTGTATACTTTTGTATACCTGGCGGAAAAGGCTGGTCTAGCACAATCAAGGGCTTGGCCTGAACAAATGTATACTTTTGTGTACTTTTGCATACCTTCCACAATTAGCCCCGGTGGGTTTCGTTTGAAATCAACGGCGTAGGTGCCACGGTAGCGTAACGGAGGTATACAAAAAGGCGCACGAGGTCAACAAAGGGTATACAAAACCGCGCGGGACGCGAGGTGGAGAGGGGTGACCGCTAAACCCGGAGAAACTCCCGCTGTGCGTCGGTATTGGAGGCGAAGTCGGCCATTGGGCCGGTCCAGCGGATCTGGCCGCTTTCCATGACCGCCGCCTGGTCCGCCACCTGCTTGGCGAGACGCAAGTTCTGTTCCGAGAGCAGGATCGTCAGGCCCGCCGCGCGCAGATCGCCGATCATGGCGGCCAGGCGCTCGACGATGCGGGGCGCCAGGCCCTCGGAGGGCTCGTCGAGCAGGATCAGGGCCGGGTTGCCCATGAGGGTGCGGGCGACCGCGAGCATCTGCTGCTCGCCGCCGCTGATGCGGCCGCCGAGGTTGCGCCGGACCCTGGCGAGGTTGGGGAACAGGTCGAACAGCCGCTCCGGCGTCCAGGCGGGCGCGCCGCCCCGCGCGGGCTGGCGGCCGACCTCCAGGTTCTGCTCCACCGTCAGCGCCGCGAAGATGCGCCGCTCCTCGGGGACGTAGCCGATGCCGAGCCTGGCCAGGTCGTGGGGCGGGGCGCCGCGCGCGTTCCGGCCGTCGAACAGCACCTCGCCGGCCGCCGGCGGGACCAGGCCGATGATGCTCTTCAGCGTGGTGGACTTGCCGACGCCGTTGCGCCCCAGTAGCGCCACCACCTGGCCCCGGGCGACGTCGAGATCGACCCCGAACAGGACCTGGGCGCGGCCGTAGAAGGTATCCATTTTGCGGATGGTCAGCACCGATCGTTCCCCTCGCCGCCGGAGTCCTCGCCGAAACCGAGGTAGATCTCCTTGACCTCGGCGTCGGCGCGCACGGCGTCGGGCAATCCTTGCGTTACGATCCGGCCCCGGTGCATGACGATCACCCGGTCCGCGTGGCCGAACACCACGTCCATGTCATGCTCGGTGAACAGCACGCTGATCCGGCGCTCGCGGACGATGCCGACGATCAGTTCCATCAGCGCGCGCCGCTCGGCGATGGCGACGCCGGCGGTGGGCTCGTCCATCAACAGGATCCGGGGATCGCCGGCCAGCGCCATGGCCAGGTCCAGCCGCTTCAGGTCGCCATAGGACAGGATCCCCGAGGCCCGGTCCGCGTCGGCCGCCATGCCCACCTGCTCCAGCAGGGCGTCGGTTTCCGCCCCGTATTGCTTGCGGGCCGGCGGCCACAACGACCAGAGACGGCGGCGATGGGACAACAGCGTCGTCTGAATGTTCTCGCGCGCCGTCATGGAGGGAAAGGTCGCCGCGACCTGGAAGGTCCGCCCCACGCCGAGCTTACATATCCGATGGGGGGCCAGCCCCGCGAGCTCCTTGCCGCCGAACCGGATGCTGCCGGCGTCGGGGCAAAGCTGGCCACCGAGCATGTTGAAACACGTGGTCTTGCCCGCGCCGTTGGGTCCGATCAGGGCCACGGCCTCGCCGGGCGCGACGTCGAAGTCCACGCCGTCCACCGCGCGCAGGCCGCCGAACGCCTTGCAAAGGCCGCGCACCGAGAGCAGGCTCACCGGGTGACTCCGGTTCGCCGGCCATGAATCGCGCCGACGATGCCCTGGGGAAAGATCAGTACGATGGCGATGATGATGGTGCCGAGGATCAGCCGCCAGAAGTGGGTTTCGCTGGCGATGCCGATCTTGAGGCCTGTGTAGGACGCGGCGCCGACCAGCGGGCCGAGCGCGGTCTGAAGGCCGCCCATCAGCACCATGACCAGCGCCTCCACCGAGACCGGGATCGACAGGGTGTCGGGAAACACGCTGCCCTTCAGAAACGCATAAAGGCCGCCGCTCAAACCGGCGGCGGCGCCGGCTAGGGTGAACGCCATCCATCGGTGCCGGCGGGCGTGAATGCCGATGGCCTCGGATCTGAGGAACGAATCCCGGCTGGCGCGGAGCGCGTATCCGAACGGCGCGAACGTGACCGCGCGCAGGACCCATATGGCGCCCCCGCACAAAACCAGCGCCAGGTAATAGAAACCGGCCGCGTCCGCCGCCCAGCCGGAAGGCCAGACCCCGAGGATGCCGTTGTCGCCGCCGGTGAAGTCGTACCACTGGAACACCGCAGACCAGGTGATCTGGGCAAACGCCAGACTCAGCATCGCCAGATACACCCCCGACAACCGCACGCAGAACCAGCCGAACACCAGCGCACCTGCGGCTGCGGCCAGGGGCGCGGCGATCAACGCCGCCTCCATGGGCGCGTCCAGATGACGCACCACCAGCGCCGCGCCATAAGCGCCCAAGCCCAGATATGCGGCATGACCGAAGGAGATCATGCCGCCGCCGCCCATGATAAACTGCAGGCTGACGGCGAACAGCGCGAAGATGAAGATCTCGCTCATGACTTGGAGTCCATAATCCCCCGCCACCAGCGGCAACGCCACCAGCGCCGCCAGGGCGGCCGCGACGCCGAGACGGACCGGCCGGCCTTCCGGTCTCAGCGCGTACCTCGGCCCGCGGGACGCCTCGCCGCCGACACTTTCGGGCCGTCCCATCAATCCCCACGGACGTACGACCAGAACCACCGCCATCACCAGGAACAGCAGCACCAGGGTGATCTCCGGGAAGATGAGGATACCGAACGCCTGCAACTCCGAAATCAGCACCGCCGCCAGGAACGCGCCGCCGATGCTGCCCATGCCGCCGACCACGACGACAACGAACGCCTCGGCGATGATGTTGAAATCCATCATCAGATTGGCGGGTTCGCGGGGGAGTTGGACGGCACCGCCCAATCCAGCCAGAAAGGCGCCGACGAAGAACACCGACGTGAACAGCCATTTCTGATTGACCCCCAGGGCGGCCACCATCTCCCCGTCCTCGGTGGCGGCGCGCACCAGGATCCCCCAGCGGGTGTGGTTGAGCAGCAGGAGCAGCCCGATCAGGACCGCGGGTCCCAGCACGATGAGAACGAGGTCGTAGACCGGCAATCGATGGCCGAGAACCTCCACCGCCGCCGCCAATCCGGCAATGCGCGGCGCCAGCAGATCTTCCGGTCCCCACCCCGCCAGCACGGCGTCCTGTACCACCAGCACCACCCCGAACGTCGCCACCAGCTGCAGGAGCTCGGGCGATTTATACAGCCGGCGGAGCAACAGAACTTCCATGGCCACGCCGGCCAGACCGACCGCGACACCGGCGCCAACGGCCGCCACCGAGAACCCCAACAGTTCGCCGTCGAAACGGGCGACCATGGAATAGGCGATGTAGGCCCCCAGCATGTACAGTGAGCCATGGGCGAAGTTGACGATGCGGGTGACGCCGAAGATCAGCGACAGGCCGCACGCCACCAAAAACAGCGATCCCGCGTTGGCGAGGCCGGTCAGAAACTGAACGAGGGCGAAACTGAAGTCCACGGCGAACCGGCCACCTGTGTCATCGACGGCGCGTTATAGTCGCGGTTTCGTCCCCGCCGGAACTGAAATCGCTTGTTTGAGGATCAATCAGCCGGTCGCATTTTCGCCGCGTCCTCCTCGCTCGGAAGGTAGTCGGCACCGGCGCCGAACCGCCAGTCCACCATGCGCGGCATGCCGTCCCTGACCGTCAACCGGCCCACGAAGGTGCCCATGGTGCTCTGCTGATCGGACTCGCGATAGACGATGGGTCCCAGCGGTGTGTCCACTTCGAGACCCCGCAGGGCGTCGACCAGCGCCTCCGGTTCGGTGGAGCCCGCCTTGGCGATGGCGTCGGCCACCGTCCACATGGCCGCGTACCCGACCACGGACCCGAGTCTGGGATAGTCGTCGAACCGCGTCCTGTAGGCCTCGCGGAATCTTCACGTGCTCCGGCGTCTCCAGGGCGTACCAGGGATAGCCGGTCACGATCCAGCCAGGGGGCGCTTCGTCCTTGAGCGGGTCGATCCAGTCCGGTTCTCCGGACAGCATGCTGACAACGGTGCGATCCTCGAACAGCCCCCGGGTCGTTCCCTCGCGCACGAACTTGGCGAGATCGCTGCCGAACGTGACATTGAAGATGGCGTCGGGTTCGGCCTGGGCGAGGGCTTGGACGGTGGCTCCGGCATCGATCTTGAACAGCGCCGGCCATTGCTCGCCCACCCATTCGATGTCGGGGCGCTTGGCCGAGAGCAGGTCCTTGAACGCCTTGACCGCCGATTGGCCGTACTCGTAGTTGGGGGCCACCGTCGCCCACCGGTTGGCCGGCAATTTGGCCGCTTCCTCCGCCAGCATCGCCGCCTGCACATAGGTGCCGGGCCTGAGGCGGAACGTATAGCGGTTACCCTGGTCCCAGACGAGGGCGTCCGAGAGCGGTTCGGCCGCGATGAACGGGATTTTATATCTGCCGGGCCACGTCGGCGACGGCCAGGCCCACGTTGGACAGCAGGGTTCCGAACAGCGCCACCACGTCCTCGCGCGCGATCAGTTCGCTCGCGACGGTAACGGCGTCGCCGGGATTGCCGCCGTCGTCCTTTGAAATCACCTCGAGGGGCCGGCCCAGGACCCCGCCTGCCGCGTTGATTTCATCGAGCGCCATTTGCCAGCCGTTGCGGTACGGAAACGTAAAGGCGGGAAGACGCGTGTAACTGTTGAGCTCGCCGACCTTGATGGGCTCGGCGGCGCCGGCGGCGCTCGCGAACAGCAGCGCCAAGGCAACCACTGCGGGAAACGACCTACGGTCGATCATTCGGATAGTCCTCTTTCCCCTAGTCCAGCCCGGCGGACCGCCATTTGTCGCGTTCGGGCTGATCGGCAAAGACCATCTATAGCTTGCGGTTTGGACCGCTTTCAACCGGTAAGCCGCATATCCGGTCGCGGTGCTCTGGAAGTTTGACCCGCGCCGGGGGGCTCCGTATCATCCGGCCGCCGGCGACGGCCGAACAACAAATCAAAATTCGAGGGACAGGCGACGATGACCTACGAGGACATTCTCTTTGACATTACCGGCGGGATCGCCACGATCACCATCAACCGCCCCAAGGTTTACAACGCCTTCCGGGGCACGACCTGCGAAGAAATCATTCACGCCTTTCATCGCGCCGGTTGGGACAAGAACGTCGGCGTCATCGTTTTCGGCGGCGCCGGCGACAAGGCCTTCTGCACCGGCGGCGACCAGTCGGCCCATGAAGGAGCGTACGACGGCCGCGGCACCATCGGCCTGCCGCTGGAAGAGATGCAGTCGGTCATCCGCGATGTCCCCAAACCGGTCATCGCCCGCGTCCAAGGTTACGCCATCGGCGGCGGCCACGTCCTCGCCTTGCTGTGCGACCTGACGATCGCCAGCGAAAGCGCCGTGTTCGGCCAGGTCGGCCCCAAAATCGGCTCCGTCGATCCCGGGTTCGGAACGGCCTACATGGCGCGCTGCATCGGCGAGAAGAAGGCTCGCGAGGTGTGGTACCTGTGCCGCCGATACTCCGCGCGCGAGGCCCTGGAGATGGGGCTGTGCAACACGGTGGTGGCTGACGACCGGCTCGACGCCGAGGTTCGCAAATGGTGCGAGGAAATCCTGGAGAAAAGTCCGACGGCGCTGGCCATCGCCAAGCGCTCGTTCAATGCCGACACCGCCAGCATCGCCGGCATCTCGGGCATGGGGCTGCACGCCGTGAGCATGTTCTACACCACCGAGGAATCCAAGGAAGGTGTCAACGCCTTCAAAGAGAAGCGCAAGCCGGACTTTCGCAAGTACCAGAAATAGACGAGCCCGGCGGGTCCCTCTGGACCTGGCGCGGTCGTGGATCGTTGGCGCCCGGGCGCGCGACATCGCCGCCGGGCGCAAGGCCGGCATCGAAGGCGCCCTGTTCGTGACCACCGGCACCGGCCGTCATCCGGACGAACGGGCGGCCGCCCTCGCCCAGGCCGAGACGAATCGCTTCCGCGTCCTCATCGGTCCGACGATCGGGTCGGCGCTAACCCTGGTTCCACTGCTCGCCGCGGATTAGGTTGGAGACACCCTATTCCGCGGCAACGGCCGGCGCCCGGCCCGCTTGCCGACCGTAGTGCAGATAGTCGGTCCAGGTCCGCTCCACCCGCCGCAGGGATTGGCACACGGTCTCGATCTCGGTGCTGCCCAGCTCGTGATGGTCCAACTGGCTGGCGATCTGCTCCTCGAGCACGCGAATCTTGTGCACGACATCGAGAGCCTTACCGGTCAGACGAATACTGACCGATCGGCGATCATGAGCGGACCGTTCGTGTTCCAGGTATCCCATCTCCGCCAACTTCTTGATGTTGTAGGAAACATTGGAGCCCTGGTAATAGCCGCGCTCCACCAGATCGCGCACCGCGATTTCCTCCTCGCCGATATTGGCGAGCAGCAAGGCCTGTACGCTGTTGAGATCCCGTATCCCGAGCCCATTGAGCTCGGCACGGAGAAGATCAAGGAAACGCCTGTGCAGGCGTTCGATCAGACGAGTGAGTTCCAAATATTCTTTTTTCACGTTCGGTAACCCCCATGACAATTTTAAGCTGTACACTTTGCACAAAACGACTTAAAATTGCAAGCATGAATTGAATGCAACTTTTTATAGCTGTTTCTGGGGGTTGGTCTATCTTTGATTGCTAAGGCGCGATCGTGCCGTAAATACCTCTCCTCGAACCGGCTTGTGGGGGGCACCCGTTGATGTCCGTGCATACCGATCGTTCCTGTCGTTCTCTGCGCTCTCTATTGTTCATGGTCCTGGCCCTGCCGGTCCTCGCCGCCTGCGCGGGCACCGTGCAGACACCCGAGGAGATGGCCGAGGATGATCACCAGAGCCGCGTGGCGCAACTCATGCGCATCGCCGAAACGACGCGCGCCGGCGGCGACCTGGCCGCCGCCACCTCACTGTACCATCGCGCTCACGTCATGGAACCGGATAGCCCGGCGCCGTTGATCGCGTTCGGTGAGACCGCCGCGGTTATGGGAGACAACAACAACGCGGCCAAGGCCTACCGCTCCGCCGTTTCTCTCGATCCCGACAATAAGCGGGCCCGCTTCGGTTACGGCAAAGTCCTGATCGCACTCAACAGACCCGACCAGGCGGCGGAGCAGTTCCATACCGTCATCGACCTCGATCCGAGCGACCCGCGCGCTTACAATGGCTTGGGCGTCGCTCTCGACCTCGCCGGGAATCACCAAGAGGCGCAGCAGCGATACCTCGACGGTTTGGAAAAGGCTCCCGACGATCTCGCCATGCGCAACAACCTGGCGTTGTCCATCGCCCTCAATGGCGAGTACGAGGAGGCCGTGACCATGTTGCGGAACTTGGCCAGCGACCCGGTGGTCGGATCGCGCGCCCGGCGCAACCTCGCCCTCGTGTATGCCATGGCCGGCGCGAACGAACAGGCGGCGGCCGTCGCCCGGGCGGATCTCAAGGAATGGCAGGTTCAGAACAACCTGCTCTACTACGGTTTGCTTCAGAGCCTTTCCGGCCGTGAACTCGCGGCCGCGGTTTTCGGGGTCGAAAACGGCTTCGATGACATCGCCATGGACATTGCGCCCTCCGGCGGACCCCCGCCGTCCGACTGATACAACCACCCCGCGAGTTTTTACCCCCGATTGCGTACTTCAATATGGATGCAATTATAACTATAATTGCCTATAATTGAAGAAGGCCAGGACGTCACCGCGACGATATCCGGCCAAGAGCAAACGGGAAGGACAAGAACATGGGAAGCCAAAGCCCAAGGCAGGTCGGCGCGCTGATCGCCGGATGTCTTCTGATGCTCGCGACGGCCGCGACCGTCGCCAAGGCTCAGCCTAATCAGCCAGGCCCGGCAACGGCCGGCGTCGTGGAACAACCCAATGCTCCGCCGACGGAACGGCGCCCGGCGGCGGTCGACGTGTCGGTGGGATCCAACGCCCCCTTGACGGCGCTTTCCGTCTCGTCGGGTTCGCTAAACTGCGCGCAGGGCCGGATTGTCGTGGGAAAGAACGGTAAAGTGGGGTTTCTTGCGCCGGTCATCGGCCCGAACGTCTTGCGCGGTTCCTCGGATTCCGGATCCGCCGTTTCCTGGGCCGTCATTCCCCTGGATGATGTCGGTCCCGATTATCTGAACGCCGTCACGACCTGCCTGACAGCTCGGTAATGGTCTCGAGGTTCTTACTCAATCCCCGTTCCGGCGCCTTATCCGGCATCCACGCCCATTCGAGGCGCTGATGCCGTGGCATACTAACGGTCACTCATAATGACCGTTTGGTATCGACCATGGCGGTCGGACAATTGACTTCGTTCCCGCGCGCTCGGCCGCCTCGCGTGCGGAACTCGAGGTTATGCGCGGCAAATCCTTCGAAAACCCAATCCGCGTACAGACTAAATTAACAGATAAATGATATAAAAGAATTATCGAATTTTGTTTATTGAATATCTGATTTATATGGAAAATACTTCGAAATAAAACTTTTGACTACTCTATCCATACTTCATAGTATTTGGCAGTGTACTGGCATATTTTGTTTACTTTGAAGTGGAGGAAATCATGAAACTCAACAACGCGCTCAATGTTTTCGAGGATGAATCAGGTGCGACGGCCATCGAATATGGTTTGATCGCCGCGCTGGTTTCCGTGGCCGCTATTCTCGCCCTTTCGGCCATGGGCGACGCCTTGCGGCAGTTGTTCGAACGTGTATCGACCGAACTCAACACAGCGGTGAACTAACGGCTCCTAAACCTTGCTTCTCCTAAGAGTCCTTCCCAGGACACACCGTCCTCCCTTCGGGTCAAACTTCGCAAAGAGGAAGCGGCGCTCCGGCGCCGCTTCGACCCGGAGGCGGAAGGTGTCAGGGAGAGAAGGTTCATAGGCCGCACCGTGCAAGCGGCGCGCCGGGATGCCCCGCGCGCCACAAGGACCCCGAACCCGATGTACGGCTTGCTGAACACAGAGCTTTTCGCAATCACCCTTTTTCTGGGATTGCTCGGGCTCGCGGTCGTGACGGACCTGGATGAGTTGCGGATTCCAAACCGCATCTGCCTCCTGATCGCGCTCCTTTACCCGAGTTACGTGCTCGCCAGTCCCGAGCCGGTGAATTGGCTCGGAGCGCTGGCCGTTGCGGCGGGGGTGTTCGTCATTGGCCTCATTCCCTTCTCCACCGGGGTCATGGGCGGCGGCGACGTCAAGTTGCTGGCGGCCACCGCGCTCTGGGCCGGCCCCGGCGCGATCGTCGGTTTTCTCCTATTTACGACCCTCGCCGGCGGAGCGCTCGCTCTCGTCATGGTCACCCGGGGCCGGTTCACCCTGGCCGGTCTGTTCGAGGCGGTCGGCGCCACCGACCTGCGGGACGCGGTGCTTGGACGAGCCATTCCCTACGGTGTCGCCATCGCGGCCGGCGCCTACATGACCATCGGCCCCGTACTGTTAGGAGACTGATCTTGTTTGAGAGGGAACGCGCATCATGAACCTTCGGACCATTCTCCTGCTTGTCGTCGCGCTCGGAGCGGCCGGGGCGACCGCCTATTTCGCACAAAACTGGATCTCGGCCCAGAAAGACATGCTGAGCGCCCAGGCCCCCACCCAGGAACAGGCCGAACAGATTCCGGCGGACCAGGTCCTAGTGGCGAAACAGGACCTTCCCACCGGTTCGTTCGTGAAAGCCGAGAACTTGGAATGGCAGTCCTGGCCCAGGGACGGAATCAAGGAAGGGTATGTGGTGAAAAATGTCGGTTCGGAGAAGGATCTGGAGGGCGCGGTCGTTCGCACCCATCTCTTCGCCGGCGAGCCCATCACCGAGTCGCGGGTCATCCACCCCGGCGATCGCGGGTTTCTCGCCGCCGTTCTCGAAGAAGGCAAACGGGCGGTGTCCGTACCGGTCGACGCCACCACCGGCATCGCGGGCTTTGTTTTTCCGGGCGACTGGGTCGACGTCATCCTCACGTTCCGGACGGCCGTCGATGACCAGTCGGATGAAGGAAAGCGCGAAACCCGCTATTTCAGTGAAACGCTGTTGACCGGGGTTCGGGTCCTGGCGATCGACCAGAAGGTCGAGAGCGTCGACGGAGCCGCGCAAGTCGCCAAAACGGCAACCATGGAGGTCACCGGCAAGCAGGCCGAGAAGATCGCCATCGCAATGTCCATCGGTTCGCTGTCACTCAGCCTTAGAAGCCTGGCGAAAGAAAAACAGCCCACCGAGGACGCGTCAAATCTCTCCGCCGCGGCCGATACGGAAAAACAGAACGATCGCAGCTACACCCGCGACATCGACATCTACTACATGCGGGGAGATCCCTTGGGGATACCGACCTCGGGTGTATCCAGCACGGTCACGGTCCTTCGTGGCAGTGAATCCGGCGAAGTCAAGTTTTAGGGAGACGACCCCGTGAGACCCCGTCACCACAACCCATTCATCCCGCGGCCGATCAAGCGCGCCGTTGGACTGATCGCCGCGCTCTTACTCATCGCCGCGACGCCGGCCGACGCCGCTCAAATCGTCCACGGAAGCGCCCCTTCCGTCAGGGTCGAATCGAGCAAGGGCAGTCTGGTTCGGCTCGACGCGCCCGCCAATACGGTGTTCGTTTCCGACCCCGAAATCTGCGACATTCAGGTCAAATCGCCGACCCTGGTGTACCTTTTGGGAAAAAAACCGGGGCAAACCACCCTCTTCGCGGTCGGCGACAACGACAAGGTGCTGGCCAATATCAACATTACTGTCACGCATGATCTGACGCGCCTTAATTCAGCGGTCCAGCAATTGTACCCCGAAGCCGAGGTCAGTTTTTCGAGCGTCGAGGATTCGGTCGTCATCGATGGCCTCGTCGGCAACGCGTCGATGTCCGAAGATATCCGGAGGATGGCGGAACGGTTCGTCGGCGAGGACGCGGACCTGATCAATCGGCTCGGCGTCACCGCGCCGATTCAGGTCAATTTGCGTGTCCGTGTCGCCGAGGTCAGCCGCGATATCGAGAAACAATTGGGTTTCAACTGGGAAATCATCGGCAACATCGGAGATCTGGGACTGCGGGTGACCACCTTCAATCCATTCAACGTCGGCGCCACGCCGGACAATCTTGAGCGTCGATTTCGGCTTGGGAGATTTCGACTTCAACGCCCTGATCGACGCCCTCGATGACGAGGGTCTGATCAGCCTGCTCGCCGAGCCCAACCTGACGGCGCTATCCGGAGAAACCGCGAGCTTCCTCGCCGGCGGCGAGTTTCCCATCCTCGTGCCTCAGGGCGACACGCGCGTTACGGTTGAATTCAAGAAGTACGGCGTCTCCCTGGCGTTCACCCCGACCATCCTCAACGGCGGCCGGATCAATCTTCATGTGCGCCCGGAGGTCAGCGCGCTCTCCTCGGAAGGAGCGATCTCCGTGCCGGTGGGCTTGGACTCGGTTCTGCACCGATCCCGGCCTTGAAAACCCGGCGCGCCGAGACGACGGTGGAACTGGGTAGCGGGCAGAGCTTCGCCATCGCCGGTCTGCTGCAGAACGATGTCAATCACGACATTCACAAGTTCCCCTTTCTCGCCGACGTCCCGGTGCTCGGAAATCTTTTCAAGTCCGATCGTTTCAGACGCAACGAAAGCGAGTTGGTGATCATCGTCACGCCCTATGTGGTTCGTCCCTCCCCGACGCGGATGGCGGGTCCCAACGATGGCTTCGCCGCGCCAAGCGACGTCGGCCGTCTGATGAATGGCCCGTGGCGGCGCAATCCGGTCAAGGGCTCTCCGTCCACGGTCGGTCGCGATGGCACGCGATTGATCGGACCGGCCGGCTATCTCCTGGATTGATGAGAGGCAACCATGGACCCCAAATATAGTATTCGCAAGAGGGCCTTTGCGTTGGCCGTCGCCGGCGTGGCCTGCACGTCGCTTTCGGGCTGCGTGAACGAGCTGATGCTCGCTTACTTCGGCGCCAGCTCCCTCTATCTCTACACCCATCCGGAAGCGACCGAGGAAGATTGGTCGGAGGTTCGGACACAGCGCGAGCCCCAGGCGGAGATGGTTCAGTACCGCCACGACGTCGAATTCTCGCCGGGCGAGTTCACAATGAGCTCGGCGGAGGGGCAGCGGCTGTCGTCGTTTCTCACCCGCGTGGATGTGGGATACGGCGACACCGTCGTGCTGATGGCGGAACCGGCCGAGGGCGCCGGCGTCGACACGGCGAGCCGCTTGACCGAACGCCGCGCGTCGACGGTTTCGGATTTTCTGGCGATCAATCGCGTTGACGCTACGGAACCTGCTCAACCGCGTCGGCGAATCGCCGTTCACCAACAACGCGGTGACGGTGGTCGTTCGCCGCCACGTGGTCGCGCTGCCGGCCTGCCCGGATTGGACGGACAAACCCGGCGATAACTCCACCAACCAGCCCCATAGCAACTGGAGTTGCGCCACCGCCACCAATCTCGGGTTGATGGTCGCCGATCCGGGCGATCTCGCGCGCGGCCGCGATCCGGGCTACGCGGACGGCGAGAGACACGCGACCTCCATCGATAATTACCGCAAGGGCGAAACCGCGCCTCTCAGGGACGACGTCGCCACCCAGGATACGTTCGCGGCCGGCGGCGGTTTCCGTTCCAACGCACCCACAGGATCGGGATCAAATTAGTGGCTATGTTGGCTAAGGTTCTCCCCAAGTCCAAGAGGAGCGAGCCTCTGGCGTTTTCCGCCTTTATCACCGACGACGATACGCGTTCGGTCGTGGAACAAGCGGCGAACGATGCGGGACTCGGCGAGGTTCCTATCATCCAAGGCGCGATCTCGGAGGCCGTCAAACAGCTTTCGAAAGCCTCCACCCCGAGGCTCCTGCTCGTGGATCTGAGCGGCTCCACCGATCCGCTTGCCGACCTCGCGTCGCTCGCGGAGGTTTGCGACGAGGGAACACAGGTCGTCACCATTGGCGACATCAACGACATCGGCCTCTATCGCAGCCTGGTCGGCGTGGGAGTCAACGACTACCTGGTCAAACCGGTTTCGCCTGAAATTCTTGGTCCCGCCCTCACGCGCATCGAGGAGAGGCCCCAGGAGGAGACACAGGGCGCGGCCCAGGCGGCGGCCAAGGGAAAGCTCATCTCCGTGATCGGCGCCCGGGGCGGTGTCGGCGCCACCAGCGTCGCGGTCAATTGCGCCTGGTCCATCGCCCATGAACATAAGAAGAGGGTCGCCCTGGTCGACCTAGACGTTTTCTTCGGCAATTGCGGACTGACCCTCGATCTTGAATTGGGACGGGGGTTCCGCGAGGCGCTCGAAAATCCATCGCGCATCGACGGTTTGTTCATCGAACGCGCAATGGTCCGCGAGAGCGACAACCTGTACGTCCTGACAGCCGAGGAATCCCTGGAACAAACGCTCGCCTACAACGCCTCGGCCGTTGAATTACTGCTCGATCACCTGCGGCGGGACTTCCAGTGCGTTGTCCTGGATCTGCCGCGGTTCGGGGCGCGCACGCAAATGTCGGTATTGGCTCCGCCCTCGTCCGTCCTCCTGGTCTCGGAGCCTTCGCTTTCCGGCATGCGCGACACCATGCGCCTGGTGAACCTGTTCAAGCAGAACGGATGCAAGGCCGAGGTCAGCGTGGCCTTGAACCGGGTCGGCGCCAACAAGAACGCGGAGTTGTCGAAGGCCGATTTCGAGCGCGGCGCCGAGGTCAAGGTCACTCACAGCATTCCCTACGACCCGAAGGTCTTCGCCGAATGCGTCAGCACCGGCAAACCGCTGCTGAAGGCGGGTCCCAGTTCCAAGGCCGCGGCGGCCGTTCGCGAGATCAGCGGCAGTCAGATCGGCCTTGAGGGTAAGAGTAAGGACAAGAACAAGAAAGAAAAGCTTCCGTTCTGGAAGACGCTGGGCAAAGGGAAGAAGTAGATGTTCGGCCGACGGCAAAACGGCAACGTCGTTCCACTCAATCCCGACGCGCCAATTCCCGAAGCATCGGCGGCGCCCCGGAACTCCGAGCGCCGTCAACCCGACCCGGAAGCCACCGCCAAACCGGCGGGGCGGGTTCCCGCCGTCCAGGCGCTCGCCGAAAACAAGACCATACAGGCGGTGGTCGAAAAAGCTCTGCCGCAACTGCGGCAAAAGCTGGAACCGTCGGAAATCATCAAGATGACCCGCTCCCACCTCGCCCAGAAAGTGGGACTGGAAGTCGACGAAATCTGTTCGGCGAGCGCGTACGTCCTGGAAGACGACGATCGGCGAAACACGATCACCTCCCTTGTTCAGAAGCTCTTGGCCGAAGCCAAACAACACACCGGTGGCGGCGGAGATCGCCGAACCGGCGCCAACGCCGAAAGAGAGATCATCGAGACGGCCAAGCTGCTGGTGCAGCCAATTCTGCTCGAGCGCATCGACGTAACCAAGGCTCTCCAGCTTCCGCCGGAGGAGTTGGCCCGCCAGATCAGCGAGATCGTGGCGGAGATCCTCGGCGAGGAGAAGCACCAGCTCAACCAGGCCGAACAACGCGACCTGGTCACGGCGCTGCTCAACGACATGTTGGGTTTGGGGCCGCTGGAGGTGCTGCTGCAGGACGAGAGCGTGACCGATATCATGGTCAACGGTCCGAAGCAGGTCTACGTGGAACGGCGCGGCAAGCTCGAACTGACCGACGTGACGTTCCGCGACGACGCCCATCTCATGAACATCTGCTCTCGGATCGTGACCCGGGTGGGCCGCCGCGTCGACGAGACAACGCCGCTGGTGGACGCCCGCCTGCAGGACGGCTCCCGCGTCAACATCATCATCCCGCCGCTTGCCCTGGACGGCGCTTCCATCTCCATCCGCAAATTCGCCAAGCAGAAAATTACCCTCGAGATGATGGAGAAAACCCAGAACCTTTCCACGCAGATGGGAACGGTGCTGAAGATCGCGGGACGGTGCCGGCTGAACATTCTGATCTCCGGCGGCACCGGCTCCGGCAAGACGACGCTTCTGAACGCCATGTCGCAGATGATCGATATCGGCGAACGGATCGTGACCATCGAGGACGCCGCCGAGCTGCAGTTGCAGCAGCCTCACGTGGTTCGCCTGGAAACCCGCCCGCCCAACCTCGAGGGGCAAGGCGAGATCACCCAGCGCGAACTGGTCAAGAACGCGCTCCGCATGCGCCCCGACCGGGTGATCCTCGGCGAGATCCGCGCCGGCGAGGCGCTCGACATGCTGCAGGCGATGAACACCGGCCATGACGGCTCCATGTGCACGCTCCACGCCAACCGCCCGCGCGAGGCCCTGACCCGCCTCGAGAACATGGTCGCCATGACCGGCGTGAAACTGCCCCACGAGGCGGTTCGATCCCAGATCGCCGGCGCCGTGCACCTGATCGTCCAAATCGCGCGCATGCGCGACGGCATTCGCCGCATCACCTACATCACCGAGGTGGTGGGCATGGAAGGCGAGGTCATCACCACCCAGGACCTGTTCCGCTTCGAGTTCGAAGGTGAGGACGACAACGGCCGTCTGTTCGGAAAGTTCAAATCTTCGGGTTTGCGGCCGCATTTCTCCTCGCGCGCCGAATACTATGGTCTCGACCGCGCCCTCATGGACGCCGTCGCCGACGACGGCGCCGGGAGGCCCGAGGCATGAGCGCCGGCGTGATGATCCTGTTTGCCGGAATCTCCCTGGCCCTCTGCGCCATCGCCCTCGCCTTCGGCGGTTCCGGCACCCAGAGCCGATTGCGCAAGCGCGCCGCCGGGATGTCCCCCGGAAGCGGGAAACGGGCGTCGAAGCGCGGCGGAGCGGCCGGCGCGGGTTCCTTGAAGCGGAATCAGGGACGGTCCTGGACCGCCGCCGAGGACCTGGCCAAGCGCTACCTGCCCAGGCAAACGGCCATCCGCGACCGGTTGCAGCGGACCGGCAAGACCATCACCATCGGCACTTACGCCCTCATATGCGTCGGGCTCGGCGTTCTCGTTTTCGGTGCGGCGTGGCTGTTGGGCGGCCTCCCGCCCCTGCTGGCCTCGCTGGCCGGTTTGATCGCCGGTGTCGCCGTGCCGCATATGGCGATCGGTTTTCTCGGCGCCCGCCGCAAAAAGAAGTTTCTGAAGATTCTGCCCGACGCCATCGACCTCATCGTCCGCGGGCTCAAGTCCGGATTGCCGGTGACCGAGTCCATCGCGGCCGTGGGCGCGGAGATGGCGGACCCCGTCGGCACTGAATTCCGGCGGATTTCCGACAGCGTGCGTTTCGGACAGCAGCTCGAAATGGCCGTGTGGGACACGGCGAAGCGCATGGATACGCCCGAGTTCAACTTCTTCGTCATCAGCATGTCCATCCAGCGCGAAACCGGCGGCAACCTCGCCGAGGCCCTGGGCAATCTCTCGGATATCCTGCGCGGACGGCAGCAGATGGCGCTCAAGATCAAGGCGATGTCGTCGGAGGCGCGCGCCAGCGCCTACATCCTCGGCTCCCTGCCGTTCATCATGTTCACCGTCGTCTACATGATCAGCCCCGGATACGCCGGGCAGCTGTTCACCGATCCGCGCGGCATGATCCTGGTGGGCGCCGGCGTCACCAGCATGCTGATCGGTATCGCGGTCATGATCAAAATGGTCAGGTTCGAGGTATGAACGCCAACATTCTCCTTGGTCTCGGCATCGACCTGGAATACGTCATTACCGTCACCGCCGGGCTGGCCGCCTTCGGGACGGTGTTCGCGGTGTGGAGCGGATTTCTGGCCAAGGACCCCATGGGAAGCCGCGTCAAGCGGCTGAGCCAGCGGCGGTCCGAGCTCAAGGCGGGCATCGCCGCGCCGAAGGGCAATGCCCAGCGCAAGGCCCATGCCATGGGCATGATGCTCGGTATCGCCCAGCGGTTCAACCTTCTGCGATCCGAAACGGCCACCAAGGTCTCCCAGCGGCTGTCACAGGCGGGTTGGCGATCCAAGGACGCCTTGGTGGTGTTCATGGTGATGAAACTCACCTTGCCGCTTGTGTTCGGCCTCGGCGCCTATCTGATCGTCGAGTTCATCGCCGGCGAGGATCTCTCGCCGTTGATCAAGAACCTTCTGCCGGTGGGGGCGGTGGCCCTTGGCGGCTGGGGACCCGACCTGATGGTCAAGAACGCCGTCGCGAAACGCATGAAAATACTTCAAAAAGGCCTCCCCGACGCGCTCGATCTCCTGGTGATCTGCGCCGAGGCCGGCCTCGCGTTGGACGCGTCCATGACCCGCGTGGCCGGCGAGATGGAGAAGTCCTGCGTGGAGCTCGCCGACGAGTTCGGGCTCACCGCGATCGAGCTGGGGTTCCTGCCCGACCGGCGCAAGGCCTTGCAAAATCTGATCGACCGGTGCCCGCTGCCGTCCATTCGCGGTGTCGTGAACACCTTGGTGCAAACCGAAAAATACGGCACGCCGCTGGCCAACTCGCTCAGGGTGCTGTCGGCCGAGTTCCGGACCGAACGCATGCTCAAGGCGGAAGCGAAGGCCGCCCGTCTGCCGGCCGTTCTCACCGTGCCGATGATGATCTTCATTCTGCCGACGCTGTTTATCGTGTTGATCGGCCCGGCCATCCTGCGGACCATCGATGCCCTCGGCAACCTCAATCTCTAAGAGTGAAACGTGTTTACCGGATCGCTGCACACGGGGTCCAGCGGTTCGGTAGCCGTCGGGGGACGATCGGCCATCGTCCCCCGACACTTAAACGCCATTCTCAATTTCGCCGGAGTCCTGGAATGACACACTTCCCGACCCACGTGGCGCTGGCCGCGCTGATCTCCCTCGCGTTTCCGTGGTTCGCGGACACGCCGGCGCGCGCCGACGATCCGCCGTCGTGCACCAGGGACAGCCTGGGGCAGGCCGCCTGCTTTTCGCCAAAGCTTTGCGAATGCATTTATGACCGGGGCGGGACCATCACGGGGACGCCCGCCGGATACCGGTGGGACTGCGGAACCCTGCGTCCCAACTGTGGCGAGGCCGCCAACCGGCCCGCCACCATCAACGAGTACACCGGCCCCTACCCCCTCGCCATCGGTATCGACCGGTCGAACCAAAGCATCAATATCAAGTAATTAAAACACATATACCGCCTAATACAAAAAGTAAAAATTTTAAATTTTTTACTATTAATTAAATATATTGGCTTCGCCAGCCATTCATTTATTATTATTGTACCCGTATACCTACCGAATGGTGTTGGCGATGAACAGCAATACAGTGCAGACGACGAAGACACCCGGCGCGTTCGGCGCGGCCCGGCGCCGTTTTCTCGGGGCCTGGCGCGCCTTCTCCGGCGATTCGCGGGGCGGTGTCGCGGTTCTTTTCGGCGTCGCCATCGTCCCGCTCATGTGTTTTGTCGGCATCGGTTTCGACACCGCGCGCGCCTACATGGTGAAGTCGCGGCTGTCTTCGGCGCTTGACGCCGCCGGTCTCGCCGGTGGCGTGAGCTTTTTTCTTGCCAACCGCGACGACGATATCCGAATGTATTTCGACGCCAACTATCCCGATGGCTTTCTGGGATCCACCGTCGATGGGCCGCACATTACGGTGGACGAGGTCGACGAAAAAATCGAACTCGACGCCAGCGCCACCGTCAAGACCACCTTCATGCGGCTGGTGGGCACGGAATCGATTACCGTCTATTCCAGCGCCGAGGTCACCCGCAAGATGACGGCGCTCGACGTGGTCCTCTCCATCGACGTGTCGGGATCCATGGGTTATGCGGCCCCCGGCGGCGGCACCCGGTTGCAGGCGGCCAAGACCGCCGCCAGGGAACTGATCGGCATTCTGTTCGGCGTCGATACCTCCGAAGAATTTCTCCACATCGGCCTCGTTCCGTGGAGCTCCAAGGTCAACGTGATGACCGATGGCGAGTCCTATGACCCGGGCGCCACCACCACGGAAGCGGTTTCCGGCTTCGTGAACCCCGAAACCGGCGCGGCCGAGAACCTGGTCTATTACGCCAACAATTCCAAGGTTCCGTTGTTGGTGACGCCGCCCTCGAACTGGCGCGGCTGCGTGTTCAGCCGCTACACGCACAACGGCACCAACGACGACGACGGCGACATTCGCTTTGGCCCCTTCTCGGGCGGGGGAACCGACTGGCCGGCGTGGCAACCGGTCTTCGCCGGCAACCACGCCACCTGGGGCGGCGAGCCCGTTCCCGGCTGGCAGGACTGCGAACTGTCCGCCGGCGGCGAGGAATGCGCCGCGTGTCCTGAACGCGGTATCACACCGCTGCAGCACGAGCGCGACGTGATCGAGGACGCGGTGAACGACCTCACCGCCGGCGGCAACACCAACATTCCCGCCGGTTTGGGCTGGGCATGGAGGGTGTTGAAGCCCGAAGCCCCGTTCACCGAGGCGATCGCCAATCCCGAGTACAAACGCGAGCAGGCGATCGTGCTGCTCACCGACGGTGAAAACTGCGCGAAATCCGGCGATGGGTACAAGCGGGTCTTCGGCAACTGCAATGGCGGCCGGGCGGAAATGGACGAACGCCTGAGACTGCTCGCCGACAACGTCAAGGCCGACGGCGTCATCGTCTACGTCATCCAATTCGCCAACGCGGGCACGGAGTTGCAGGATCTGCTGAAGGAAGTCGCCAGCGGCCCGAACGGCCCGTACTACCACTACGCGCCCACGGCCAACTCGTTGCGACAGGTATTCCGCGAGATCGCCAACCACCTGTCGAGCCTGCGCCTATCCAAGTAACCAAGTACGGCCGCCGCGGGAACCGCGTCCCGCGGCGGCCCCCTCTCCTCCCGCCTTCCTCGGCGAGCCTTCGTAGTTCGGAATAGCCAGAGGCGTATTACGACGAATGCGTCGGCGGCAGCGTCGATTCATGCGGCGGATTACGCCAAGGCTAATCCGCCCTACCCGGCCAGGGCAATCGCATTTCAGATTTGAGTGAGGAGGTTGGCGAGGAAGTCGTCGTTCCATCCGGCGCGTTTGAATTTGACGCGCATGGAGCCCTTGGATTTTTCCTTGCGGATGATATTGAGGGCGATGTGGCGGAGGACGGCCAGGTTGTTTGGGCCGTTGTCCTTGCGGTTGCGGGCGTGGTCCTCGTTCATGACGACATCGAGTACCCAATGGAGGCTGTTCTCGATGCCCCAATGGGCGCGCGTGACGGTGGCGAAGCGTTCGGCCGAAAGCGGGGAACTCGCCAGATAAAAGGCGGTCTCGGTGGTGGCCTTGCCGTTCACCTCGCGGGTCCGGATCATCTTGCCGACGGCTTCGAGCCCTGGCCAGTGGTGGATGTCCTGGAGCCAGGCGATGTCGGTCGAGACGACGGCGGTGCGCGTCTCGATGCGGCCGTGATCGCCGTCGTGCGGCTTGGCTATCGCAGCGGTTATTATCCGCGCACGCTGATTACCCGGGTGGGCAAACTGGAGTTGAGGGTGCCGCAGGATCGGGAGGGACGGTTTTCGACGGAGTTGTTTGAGCGCTACCAGCGCTCGGAGAAGGCGTTGGTCGCGGCGTTGGCGGAGATGTATGTGCAAGGGGTTTCGACGCGCAAGGTGAAGGCGATTACCGAGGAATTGTGCGGGCACGCGTTCTCGGCTTCGGCGATCTCGGCGATCAACAAGACGCTGGACGAGAGTTTGCGGCAGTTCGCCGAGCGGCGGCTGGACGAGTCTTATCCGTATCTCATTCTTGACGCCCGGTACGAGCGGGTGCGCGAGGCCGGGGTGATCCGGTCGCAAGCGGTGCTGATCGCCATTGGCATCAACTGGGAAGGCCGGCGCCAGGTTCTGGCGGTTGAGATGGCCAATCGCGAGAGCCGGTCGAGCTGGCGGGACTTTCTCGTCAAGCTCCGCGACCGTGGCCTGCATGGGGTCGAGTTCGTGGTTTCCGACGACCACGCCGGCCTCAAGGCGGCGATCCGCGAGATCCTGCCCGAGGCCGCCTGGCAACGGTGCTACGTCCATTTCCTCCGAAACGCCCTCGACTACGTGCCGAGGAAGGTCGATGACGATTGTTTGCGCGAGGTGCGCTGGCTGTACGACCGGCGCGACATCGCCGAGGCGCGGCGCGACTTGGCCGCCTGGCTCGCCAAATGGCAGGCCAAGTACCCTAAGCTCTGTACGTGGGTCGAGGACACGATCGAGGAGACGTTGACGTTCTACAAGCTGCCTCAACAGCACCATAAGCACATGAAATCCACGAACATGCTGGAGCGGCTGAACGAGGAGATCAAGCGCCGCACCCACGTGGTGCGGATCTTTCCCAATACCGAAAGCTGCCTGCGATTGATCCGGGCGCTCGCCGTCGAGACCCACGAAAACTGGCTCGAGGCCCACCGCTATCTGAACATGGATTACCTGCGCGAACTCAAAAAGGAGGCGCTCCGCAACGCGGCCTGATCAATGGCCCGTGGACAACGCTCCACGTTGACCACAGGCCCAACCACATCCGCCGCCATGACCAAATTGCTGAACTTGACGCACACAACTCGGCCAAC
The DNA here is from genome assembly GCA_963771545.1 of uncultured Alphaproteobacteria bacterium. Lineage (GTDB taxonomy): Bacteria > Pseudomonadota > Alphaproteobacteria > Rhodospirillales > Defluviicoccaceae > CAKZLS01. Next base: position 395,391 of record CAVYTX010000002.1, on the reverse strand, counting down.
ACAAGGAGCCATAAGATCACGCCAGCGCGACCATCGCCCAAAGAGGCGGTAGATAAGAAAGAGGCGGTCGATAAGGGAGAATAAGCGCCAAAAAAGCGGCGACCCAGAGTAACGCCGCGCCTAAAGCCAAGCCGATGACGTACAATACGATGGCTTGCACCAGCTTCGGATCCAATATCGCGCCCCTTCATACATGCATCCGCACTCATGCCTTGCCCGCGCATGGTGGATGGCCGCGCATGGCACCACTGCGTGTTATCGCATCATCGGCTAAAGGGAATGTTACCCCGTGAGGGGCCGCCCGCATCGCTGCAGGAGCCCACACAGGTGAGGAGCGTCGAACAATGCGAAGGGGCCGCTACCTCCGCGCGCCCTTCCGCGCCAGAGACGGCGGGAACGACGCCGCCTTACGGTTCGATGGTGTCGAGGGAGGAGAAGCGGGGGCGGAAGACGGACCAGCGGTAGATGGTGTCGGGCTCGAGCACGTCCTGGACTATGGCCGGTTCGTAGACGTAGAAGGCTTCGCAGGCGATCAGCGACTCGCCGTCGCGGACGACAAAACCGTCGGGCAGATCCGCCACGTCGCCTTGCTCGCCGAACATGCTGCCGCCGCTGCCGCCGCCATAGAAGCGCTGCCAGTTGATCCTGGCGGCGGCGCCATCCTTGGCGCTGATGGACGAGACGATCACCGTGCCCCCCGTCCCCAGTTCGAACGGCTCCATCACATACTCCGTGGCCAGGAACAGGTTGGCCATCTCGGCCTCGGTCATGCCCTCGGATTGGGAAACGAGATCGGCGATGGTCGCGGCGGTCCGCTCGACTTTCTGATGGATCAGCATGTAGCGGGTGAATTCGATGCCGACCAGAAACAGGACCATCAGCACCGGCGTCGCGAACGCCAGCTCCACCGCGAAATTGCCGCGTTGGTCATGGCGAATTTTGTGAAGAAAGCGGGCCATGCTCATGCTCCGGTCTCCCATGGCTCGTTGCGGACGGCGATACTGGCCCTGATGGGAAAATACCCGTCGTGGCCGATGAGATGGCTCAGCACCGGGGTCAGCAGCGGCCAGTCGTACTCCATCCGGTAAACGACGACCTGGCCGCTTTCGCCGGCGCCCGCCGCCCCCACGTCGTCGTCCCACTGGCCGTTGCCGTTCTCGTCGGTGTAGGTCTCGCCGGCGTCGTAATCGCCGTTGCCGTTGCCGTCGACATAGCCCTCCCCGCGGTCGACATCGCCGAATGTCGGATAACTGAGGATTTCGATCGTGGCCGCGTCGATGTCCACCAAGCCGATGGTGCGGTCCTCGATAATTTCGACAATCGCCGCCAGCCGCGCGCCTGGCTCCGGTTCCTGACCGGTAACGCCGTAACGCGCCGCGTCGCGCAGGCTGCTCTCCATCAAGACGGTCACGAACATGATCAAACCGAACTCGATGGTGCCGATGGCCATCAAAACCAGGATGGGCGCCGCGAAAATGAACTCGATGCTGGGCGAGCCGTTCTCGTTTCGGCGCAAGCTGAGAAATCGCCGGAGGATTGTCATCATCGCGCTCGATCCACGGTTAGTTTTTTAAAAGAAATTGCAATAACTAATACAAACTCCACGACATCATTATATCTCTAGAAACTATATTTTACAAGTACATACAATATCACCAATATAAGTGAATTTTTACATGAAATTATCAATATATTATTTGACATATTTCTTATATTTAATTTAATTAAATGCCATGAAAACAGGGTCACCGCGAGCATTGACCGCGCGGGAGTTCCGGCTACTGTGTGAGGAAACGAGCAATTGGGTTACGTTTTCCCGTTGCCCCGATCCCGGGATTCGAAGCCTCGCTAGGAGACCGCCATGAAGTTGCTACGATACGGTCGCCGCGGCCACGAGAAGCCCGGACTGCTCGATGACGCCGGGCATATCCGCGATCTGTCGGATCATGTGGTCGACTTTAGCGGCGACGTCCTCGGCCCCGACCGGCTGGCTCAACTCGCGTCCCTGGACCCCGTCTCCCTGCCGGCGGTGGAGGGATCGCCCCGCCTGGGGCCGCCGGTCGCCGGGATCGGCAAGATCCTGGCGATCGGTCTGAATTACCGCTTGCACGCGGAAGAAACCGGCGGAAAACCGCGCTCCGAGCCGATGATGTTTTCGAAAGCCATCACCGCGCTCAGCGGGCCCAACGATCCGGTGATGATCCCCCGGGGATCGGAAAAGACCGATTGGGAGGTGGAACTGGCGGTCGTCATCGGCAGCATGGCCCAGTATGTGGACGAGGACCGCGCCTTGGAGCACGTGGCGGGCTTCGCCATCATCAACGACGTGTCCGAGCGCTCGTTTCAGAGGGAACGCGGCGGCCAGTTCATCAAGGGCAAGAGCTGCGACACCTTCGCGCCGCTCGGCCCGTGGTTGGTCACCAAGGACGAGGTTCCCGACCCGCAAAACCTGGGTCTGCGCTTGGATCTGAATGGCCAGAACCGGCAGAACGGGAATACCCGCGATATGATATTCGGCGTCGTTTATCTGGTCAGCCATCTAAGCCAGTTCATGACCCTCATGCCCGGCGACGTCATCGCCACCGGAACGCCCGACGGCGTCGGACTTGGCTGCAAACCGCCGGTGTTTCTGAAACCGGGAGACGTCATGGAGGTTTCGGTGGAGGGTCTCGGCCAGCAACGCCAAGACGTCATCGCCTACTCCCCGGGCGTCTGATCCCGTCATGCTCATCGCCCAGATCTCGGACCTGCACGTCCTCGCCGATGGCACGCTGCTCAACGGCGTCGTCGACAGCCAAGCGACGCTCGCGGCGGCCATCGATCATATCGGCGGTCTCGACCCAAGACCGGACCTGCTGCTGGCCACCGGCGACCTGACCCAGGACGGCCGTCCGGAGGACTACGCGCTGCTGCGGTCCGCGTTCGACAGCCTGCCGATGCCGGTCTACGTCATCCCCGGCAACCACGACAACCGGACCAACCTGAGAGCGGCATTTGTCGATCAGGGATACCTGCCGGAAACCGGCGAGTTCCTGCACTACGCCGTCGACCGGTACCCGCTACGGCTGATCGGACTCGATACGGTTATCGACGGCCAGGTGGGCGGGCGAATGTGTCCCGCCCGGCTGCAATGGCTGGACGATCGTCTCTCGGAACAGCCGGATCGACCGACGGTTATTTTCATGCATCATCCGCCGTTCGCGACGGGCATCGCGTTCATGGACCGGCCATCGTTCAAGGGCGCGGATGAGCTTGAACTCCTGATCCGCCGCTTCCCAGAGGTCCGGCTGGTCACATGCGGACACGTTCATCGCGCGATCCAGACCCGCTGGGCCGGCGTCATGGCCACCGTCGCTCCCAGCATCGTGTTCCAGATGCCCCTGGAACTCTCCGAAGACGCGCCCTCCGCGTTCGTTGTCGAACCGCCGGCCATTTCCCTCCATCTGTGGCGGGGCGGCGAAGGCCCAACCGTTCTGACCAGCCTGATCGGCGACTTCGGGCCGCGCCACCGGTTTCATATGGAACCGGTTTGACCTATGTTTGCGGGGAGTCGTCGCGCTCACTGCCCCTGACACGGAACGAATGAATGCCAACCCATCTGTCGGACAAGTACGTTCTTCGGGTCCCCCGCTACACCAGCTACCCGACGGCTCCGCATTTCACCGCCGACGTGAACGACGCGGTGTATCGCGACTGGCTCGGAACCTTGGATCCTGGGCAACCGCTGTCGCTGTACTTCCACATTCCGTTCTGCGACTCCATGTGCTGGTTCTGCGGCTGTTATACAAAAATAGTGAATAAATATGAACCGATACGGCAATATCTTGATGTTCTGGAGAAAGAAATCGATCTACTCGCCGAGGCGCTGCCGGGCCGGTTTTCCGCCAGCCACCTGCATTGGGGCGGCGGCAGCCCCACCATGCTGACGGGCGGGGACTGGCTCGCCCTGGTGGGCAAGCTCCGGCGCCGCTTCGACATCGCCGCGGGCGCTGAACTCGCCGTCGAACTGGATCCCCGCGACGCCACCGAGGACTATGTGGCGGCGCTCGCCGCCGCCGGGGTCAATCGCGCCAGCATCGGCGTCCAAGATTTCCACCCCGACGTCCAGGCGGCCATCAATCGGGTCCAGCCCTTCGAGGTGGTGGAGCGGGTTTGCGGCTGGCTCCGCCGTCACGGGATCGCGCACATCAATCTCGATCTGATGTACGGCCTCCCCCACCAGACCACCGGGCGGGTGCTGGACATGGTGGACAAGGCGGCCGGTCTCGAACCGGGCCGGGTGGCGCTGTTCGGCTATGCCCACGTGCCGTGGATGAAAAGCCATCAGAAGCTGATCGACGAAGCCGCCCTGCCCGGAGCCGGCGAACGCTGGCGGCAATTCGAGGCGGCTTCCGAGCGGCTGGAGGCGCTCGGCTACCGGCCGATCGGTCTCGACCATTTCGCCCGGCCCGACGACGATCTGGCCCTTGCCCTGGACCAGGGCCGGCTCCATCGCAACTTCCAGGGATACACCACCGACGCCGCCCCGGTGCTGCTGGGACTGGGCGCCTCGGCCATCGGGGGGTTGCCTCACGGTTATGTCCAGAACATCTCGCCGCTGAAGGACTACCGCGAGACCGTCGCCGCCGGCCGGTTGCCGATCGCGCGCGGCGTGGAGCTGAGCGCCGACGACACGCTCAGAGGAGAAATCATCGCGCGCTTGATGTGCGACCTCGCCGTGGATCTCCAGGCGGTGGCGCGGCGCCACGGCGCGGCGGACCCGGACTTCGCCGCCGAACTCGGCCGTCTCGAACCGCTCGCCGCCGACGGCGTGGTCGTCGTCGACGGTCATCGAATCACCGTCACGCCTTCGGGCCGGCCCTTGGTTCGCCTGGTCGCCGCTGCCTTCGACGCCTATCTCGCGCGCGGGGGAGAACACGGGCAACAACGGCATTCTCGCGCGGTCTGAACGCGCGATGCGAGAGGGAGAGGGAAGAATATCATGGAAAGAGTGTTGGCGGCATTGGCCTTAGTGTTGATTCTTGCCATGCCCGCGCGCGCGCAGGAGAACAAGCCGGCCGGCACCATCGATCGTCTGGTGGGCACCGCCACGGCCACCCGAGGCGACATCACCCGCGCGGTCGCCATGGGCATGACCGTTTTCGTCGGCGACAGGATCTCTACCGGCGGCGATACGCGGCTGCATCTGCGTCTTGCCAGCGGCGCCTCGATCGCGCTCGGAGACAACAGTTCCATCTCCATCGAAGCCGTTGAGGCGAAGGACAGCGGGCAATCGGTGCTGAAGTTCTTCGAGGGTGTTATGCTCGCCGTCAGCGCGGCGGTGACCGGCCCGCCCGCGGACTCCATGGCCATCAAGACTCCCGTTGCCGTTCTGGGGATTCGCGGAACCGAGGTCTGGGCGGAACAGCAACCGGATCATCTCGGCGTTGTCATGTTGTCGGGCGCCAGCGTTCTGGTGACGGCGTCCGAGGGCGCGGTTGAATTGGACGCCCCGCTGATGGGCACCGATGTTTACGCGGGCAAGGCCCCGACCACGCCCAAGGCCTGGGGCCAGAAGCGCATCGACGCGGCCCGCCGGTCGGTGGCGTTCGAATAATACCGAGGCGCTTCAAGAGTCGGGTCGGCCCAGCAGTCCGTTGGGCCGGAACACCAGGACGAACGCCAGCAGCCCGAAGATCACCACGTCGCGGTACGCCATGGTCAGGTACGACGACCACAGCAATTCCAGAAGCGCGATCAAGACGCCGCCAAGCATCGCGCCGGCGATCGACCCCATGCCGCCGACCACCGCCGCAACCAGCGCCTTGAACCCGAACATCACGCCCATGTAGGCGCTGACCGTTCCGTAATACAGCGCGACGACGGCTCCGGCCGCGCCGGCGAACACCGCGCTCAGTGCAAACGTTTGCGCCACCGTCCGGCCGGCGTTGACGCCCAGCAGCGTCGCCGTCTGGAAATCATCGCAACAAGCGCGGTAACGGCGGCCGAATGCCGAACGCGTCATCAGCACCCCGAGGATGGCGCAGAGCGTCACGGTCAGCCCGAGAATCAGAAGCTGCGCGGCGCTGACGGAAACATCATGCCCCGTCGCCCGCCGCCAACAGATAGGGCTCCGTGACGAGCGGCTGCAGCCAGCGGTCGCGCGAGCCCTGGGTCAATCGCATGAACTCGCGCAGGAATATGGCGAGGCCGATGGTGGCGATCAGCGGCGCCTGGGTCGAAGATCCGCGCAGCGGCCGAAAGATCAGCCGTTCCGTGGCCACGTTGGCCAGCACCGCGACCCCGATGGCGACGAGAAGGACCGCCAATAAGCCGGCGAACCACCACCCCGTCCCCGCCGCGCCCATGAGGGTGACGCCGGTGAAGGCGGCATAGGCGGCGATGGTGGACATGTCGCCGAGCGCCAGATTGATCCTGCCGATGACCCCGTAGACCAGGCTGAAACCGATGGCCACCAGGGCGTAGACACAGCCCATGACGAGCGCGTTGATCGCCGCATGCAGGGCGTACAGCGGATCCGACAGGGCCGGTCCGGTCGCGCTGGGTTCCGCGTCCTTGGGTTCAAAATCCGTGCCCTGAACGCGGAGCCAAATCCGCAGCATCTCCAGCTTGACCGGCGACAACAGGCCCTGGCGATCGGTGCTCACGCCTTCCACGGAAAGGCGGCCCGGACCGAAGGCCGACGCCTCGAACCAGCAGGCGATCCAGTGCTCGGCCGCCTTGCCGGCGGCGTCGCGGGAGCGATAGTGAACGACGATGGAGTTCTCCGCCGAGCCATGCCGTTCGTGGCGAAGAATTTCGATGCCCTCGAGATGGGGCTCAAACGCCGGAATGAACCACTGGCAAACCTTCGCCTGTTCGCTGTCGACACTGCACGCGGCCGTCGCCACGAGCATCAGGACAAGGATGGAAAGCCGTGAACGCATGGACGCCCGGCGACTTGCGTATTGCCTTAGCGTTTTCTCGCCAGCGTCAGACCGTCGCCGATGGGGACAAGGCTGAGATCCACCCGTTGATCCCGCCGCAGGGTTTCGTTCAACACTCGAATGGCCACCGTGTCCTTGTCCTGCTTGTCGACATCGGCGACGCTGCCGCCCCACAGCACATTGTCCACCGCGATCAGTCCACCGGGCCGCACCAGTTCCAGCGCCATCTCGTAATATCCTAGATAGTTTTCCTTGTCGGCGTCGATGAACACGAAATCGAAGATCACGGCAGGGTCCTCGGTCATCAAGGCTTCCAGGGTTTCCAAGGCGGGCGCCAAGCGAACCTCGATGCAATCGGCCACCCCCACCTCCAACCAGAAGCGCCGCGCGATTTCCGTCCACTCCTCGCTGACATCGCAGGTGATGATCCTCCCTTCGGTCGGCAGCGCCAAGGCCATGCACAGTGTGCTGTAACCCGTGAACGTGCCGACCTCCAAGACGCGCTCGGCGCCCATCAACCGCATCAGCAAGCTCATGAACTGCCCCTGCTCGGGCGCGATCTGCATCGCGGATCTCGGCAGGGCCGCGGTTTCGGCCCGCAGCCGCCGCAAAACGTCGGGTTCGCGCGACGATACCCTCAACAGGTAGTCATACAGGCGATCATCGAGCGAAATTGTGCGGTTGGACACCGGCTTCCTCCTCGGGCTCGCGGACGGGTTCGTCTCACTCCCCCTATCTAAACTGTTCCGACATCCCCGGGAAAGGGTAACGTCCCGGTTTTCCCCCGGTTTTCCCATGGAATCCGACTTAAGACGACGGGATGCGCTCGGGGGAGCGCATGTGTTCCGGCCGTATGCCGAGCCCGATGATGGTGGCGAACCCGCGCTTCAGCCAAGGCGTTCTGGAGACGATGCGGAACAGAAGCGGCGGTCGCGGAGCCTTGTTCCGTCCGGCGAGAATGGGAGCCAGAATCCTATTTTGTGCCTGGACCTGGATGAATTGGGTCGCGCGTACCGGCCACAGGCGCCGGCGGCGCACCTTCTCAAGGTCGCGGTCCTCGAGAGTCCCGTCATAAAGCGCCCCCGCGAGCACGTTGGCCGCGGCCACGGCATCCTGAATGGCAAGGTTGATGCCGACACCGCCGATCGGCGACATGGCATGGGCACTGTCCCCGATCATCAACAGGCCGGGCCGCGACCAGCGCCGCAGCCGATCGATGGCGACCGTCAGCAGCTTGACATCGTCGAAGCCCCTTAACGCGCCGACCTTTCCGGCAAGGCGGGGCACCGTGGCCGCCACCGCCGTGCGAAACGCCTCGATCCCCCGCGCCTCCACCGCCTCCGCCCCGCCCTTGGCGATCACGAAGGCGCATTGGTTGTAGTCGCCCCGGTCGATGCTGACGACGATGTGTCCGGGCCCGGCGTTGAACAGCGGCTCGTTCGCCGCACTAGCGTCGCGCGGGATGCGGAACCACAAGACATCGATCGGCGCGCCGATGGTGTCGGCCGTGAGACCGGCGCATGCCCGCACCGTGGACTCCCGTCCGTCGGCGCCGATGACCAGTTTCGCGCGGACCTCGAGCGGACCGTCCGGCGTGTCGGCATGGACGCCGATGACGCGGTCGTTCTCTTCGATGAGGCGTCTGACCTCGGCCCGCATCTCGAGAGAGAATGCCGGGAGGTCCCTGCCGGTATCGGCAAGGAAATCGAGGAAATGCCATTGCGGCATGAAAGCGATGAATTTGCAGGTCGCTTCGAGGGTGGAAAAATCCGCCAATTCGACGCGCTCACCGGCGAAGTCGGCACCGAGCCGGACAAGCCGCTGGTGCGGCCGCTGGAGAAAGTCATCCAGCAGGCCCAACTCGTTCATGACCTCGAGCGTGGACGGGTGGACCGTATCGCCCCGGAAATCACGCAGGAAATCGGCGTGCTTTTCCAGAACCAGCGTGCGGCATCCGGCGCGGGCGAACAGCAATCCGGCCATCACCCCGGCCGGCCCGCCGCCGACGACGCAACAATCGACATCCAAATACCGAGCCATGAGGAGATCTTCCGTCCGCCCGCAACCGCCAACCCTGCCCGATAGGTAGGCACATGCGGCGTTGACCGCCATGCAAAAGCGCGTTTTCCGAATGCCTTTTTGAGACCGAGGGTTGAAGAAGTTAGGAAAGGAAAGGGCTACCCCACGGCCCAGAGGGTTCATCACTCAGGTTCACTCAACCCCGAAAATTGTGTAGTACCTGGAGCGACATTGGTGCACAGGTCAACCGGGCGCGGCCTAATACCAACGGTCCTTGGCCATGACCGCCGGTACAAATTAGCGAGCGGTGCTTTCCGTGGGAGCGGGCCGCGCGGAGGAAAAGTATGAGCGACAACGCGGAACCTGTCGAACCCGACGATAAAAATCGCGCGTTGGCTCTGTCGCTCGCCGCGCTCGGCATTGTCTATGGCGACATCGGCACGAGCCCTCTTTATGCGTTCAAACAATGCTTCAGCGGCGACAACAGAATTGCGGTGATACCCGAAAACGTACTCGGTGTCCTTTCGTTGATCGTATGGGCCCTCATAATCGTTGTTTCCATAAAGTACCTTCTTTTCGTGCTAAAGGCCGACAATAACGGCGAAGGCGGCATCATCGCCCTTGTCGCCCTCTTAAATCCATGGACCGCGGCGCCGGGAACGGCGCGCAACACCTTGATGATAATGGGCTTGTTCGGCGCCGCCCTGCTCTTTGGAGACGGCACGATCACTCCGGCAATTTCGGTTCTCAGTGCGGTCGAGGGCCTGAAAGTGGAAAACGCCGCGTTCGAGCCGTTTGTGTTGCCGATCACGGTCGGTATCCTGCTCGCGCTTTTTTACTTCCAAAAACGCGGCACATCGAAGATCGGCGCACTGTTCGGCCCGGTCATGCTGGCGTGGTTCATCGTGCTGGCCGTTTTGGGCGTTGGCGGGATACTGGAGGAACCCCATGTTTTCGCCGCCTTGCTGCCTTCTTACGGGATCCACTTTCTCATGGCTAACGGCATGCTGGGCATCGCAATTCTCGGCACGGTCTTTCTTGCGGTCACCGGCGCGGAAGCGCTCTATGCCGACATGGGCCATTTCGGCAGCGCGCCAATCCGGCTGGCATGGTTTACCGTCGCCTTTCCCGCTTTGCTTTTGAATTATTTTGGACAGGGCGCGATGGTGTTGCACGAGGCGGCCAATGTAGACCACCCGTTTTATAAGCTAAGCCCGGACTGGGCCCACTATCCGTTGGTGTTTTTAGCAACCATCGCCACCATTATCGCTTCGCAAGCCGTGATTTCGGGCGTTTTCTCGCTAACCCGGCAAGCCGTGCAACTGGGTCAATTGCCGCGCGTCAACATTATCCAGACCGATCGCCATCACATCGGCCAGATTTATATCCCGTTCGTAAACTGGGTATTGATGATCGCGACGATCGCTCTGGTCGTTGGGTTCCGGTCTTCGGATAAGCTGGGCGCCGCTTATGGCCTCGCGGTGTCGGCCGACATGGTGATTACCACGTGTCTGGCCTTTTTTGTTGCGCGGCGATTTGGCTGGAATCCGATCCTGGCCGCCGCGTTGACGGCGGGATTTCTCGTCGTGGATCTGGCATTTTTGGTCGCCAATGCCTTCAAGTTCTTCGAAGGCGGCTGGTATCCCGTGCTGATCGCCGCGCTGGTTTTTACGACAATGGCGATCTGGCGAAGCGGCATAAAGGAAATGCGGCTCATTACCCGCAACGACAGCAAGCCGCTTGATGAATTCTTCACCCAAATTCGGAAATCGCCGCCTAATATCATTCCAGGTACGGCCGTCTACCTCACGTCGTCAGCCCAAACGTCGCCGTCTGTCCTGTCGTCGATCTTGGAGCATATGCCGGTCCTGCATGAGAGAATCGTTTTCGTGTCGGTGACGATCGAGGGTGTGCCGCACATTGCAAGCGCCGAGCGGATCGAACTGACAAAACGGGAGACCGACAATACGGAGGAGAGTGAATTCTACAGCATGGTCCTTCACTACGGCTTCATGCAAACACCCAACGTGCCGGTGGCGCTTCGGCTGGGCAGCGTGCTCGGCCTAGACATCGATCTCGACACGGTGACCTACTTCGTCGGCCTAGACGGCCTCGTGCCGACGAAGAAAAGATCCCCGCTAAAGGTCCTGCAATTTCAGATATTTTCGTTCTTCTGGCGCAACACGACGCGCAGTTTCACATCGTACAATCTTTCGCCCGACCGGACGGTTGCCATCGGCAGACGGATCGAGATGTAATACCAACGGCCGTTGGTGTTTACGCGCGGTTGCGGCGTTTCCATCCGATGGCCCCGAAACCGGCGAGGGCCGACGCCAACAGCGGTAGCGCGGCGGGAAGCGGCACGGGAGTAACGTCGCCGGAGAGCAGCGCGCCCATGGGACCTCCGCCCGTTTGAAACACCGCGATGTCCAAGGTGTGGATGGCTCCGGCCGAGAGCGCCATCTCGAAAAACTGTCCCTCGTCCGGCTCGCAACCGATGGATCCCCGCGCGCACGTATTCTGTGTCAGGTTCTCGTCGAAAAGTTTGAGACCATCCACGGTCACCGAAGCGGTATCGTCCGCCCACACCCAAAACCTCAGCCAGTGGCCGGAACTTTCGCCACTGAGATCGAACGTCTCCCGGTAGGTGAAGGCGGGCGCGGCGGGATCGTTGGGTTCATTCGCGCCGGCGGATATCCAAACCGCGCCCCTGCCGAACGGGTCCGGGGACTGCCACGCTTGATGCGGGGTTACATCGATGGCGACATCGCCAATGACGCCCTTGTTGGCTTGGACGATGGTATCGCCCGGGTTCGAGACGACGTCGACGGAAAGCGCCTGAACGTGAGACGCGGGCAAGCCAAGCAAGGCGGCGACCGTGCAAAGTCCCGCCATCGATCTAAAGCGACGCATGTGTTCGACCTCCCGACGCGTTGTCATCCGGGGCAGATCGTACCGCCATTTGGTAACGTTTTGGTAAACACCGGCCATGCGGCGGCGCCCTGAAAACCGAAAACGACGGGGACGGAGTGACGCGATCTCGCCTGCCTCATGGACGCCCCGCGTCGCATGGCGTAGAGTCGACGCCGCGCCGTAATCGGTCCGAAACGTCGGTGGCGATGAGGGGTTCATTCAATGGGTAATTTCTACAGTCCGGATCTCGGCACCGATCCGAACAGCCCCTTCGCGCGGGGCGCCGACGGGAAACTGATCCGCCGGTCCTTCTGGCTCGACATGGGCGACCGGTCGCTGGTTCTCGCCATGACCCAGGGCGTCGGCGCCAACCTCACCAACGAACACAAACGCGTGCACCTGAAGGATCTCGGACGGGAGCTGCTCATCGACCAAGTCTGCGTTCAGGAAATCCTGCCGCCCGAAAAATAGGGGCGGCGGTTAGCCCATCGGTCGCTGACAGCGAGCATTGGCATTACATGGCATCTTGCATTTCGGCAGTTCTCGCGGAACGAGTATCCCGCGGGCCGTCAATTCCCAAATCGCCGTATTCTGAAATGACGACACGTGTCGTCAAGAAATGGCCGAAAATGACGATATTTTCTGGAAAAAAGACGACATTTGATTTTCTGGAAGAAAGACGACATTTGACGACTTGACATTCTGTGAAAATCAAATGACGTTCTGACCCCTTGATTTCGCTGCCGTCAAATTCCCATAGACCCGACCGACCACAGCACCGAGCCTGAGCCGGCCCGTGGTTTCCTCCCCTGAGGCTTCTCCGACACCCGCCGCAAGCCCCTGCGCCAACGTTGTCGCCGCGGCGGGTGTCGGAGAAGCCTTCACAACAGCAGTCATAGGGGTATGAGAACAAATGTTCGCCAATCGAAAGACATTAGAGAACCGCAATGGGTAAATTAGTCGCTGTCTCGTACTCTTCTAACGACGTTTTCTACAGTACTGGTGTGCCTGTTCGCGAGATAGTGGAGCGTTCTGAATTGCTTAATGCCCTCCTGCCAGTCACCCTGTTTAGTAACGTAGTCCCTACGGATCTGAGCGATCATTTCGTCCGCCTTTCGTATCAGGTCGCGCATTTCAAGGACTCGTTTTACGACTTCAAAATTGGGCAGTTGCGCGATAGGAATTTCCCGAAGGGCTTCCCCTGCGTTCGTAAATGCTTCTTTACCATGGTCTTTCATACAGTAGGCCTCGATCGAGGATTCACCTTCATCACAAAGTTGTTCCTTGGCCACTTGGATTAAGTTCATGGCGTGGATAACGATGGACGCGACGGTCTCCAAGGTACGTGCATCCTCCCGGCGTTGCGAATTTGCAGACCGGCGCACATCGAGCCAATGCGACAACCAAGCAATGCCAACCGCAATCAATATAGCCGTCACGGATCCAACTGCCTGAACACCACCGCTGTTTTGATTGATCCAGTTCAAGATTTCGGTCACGCTCCGCCTTCGGTCTATGCGACGGGCACCATGATTACGCGCGTTTAGACGGGACACAAGCCGCATCACGCGGGGGCCGGCTACCCAGGCTGCATCGCTGATCTGAACCGGCGCGATGTCCGGTGGGGGTCAACCTCTGCCTATTTCGACGCTTCTTAACGGCAGCAGCTTAGGGGCCAGTCGCTGACCAAGCCCTCCGCGAAGGTGTCCATTGTTGCATGCCTGCCTCCCAGCGCCCGGTGCAGGCGTTTAGCCTACCGGGTGTCGCGGTGGCGCTGTAGGACAAGAACACGCGGTACGCGGTCGCTCTGCGCCTCGCAAAGACGCAGTGACGAGGTTCGGCGGCACATTCCCCGGCCGTCTTCGCGAGACGGCACATTCCCCGGCCGTCTTCGCGAGCGCAGCGCGGCGATCCAGAACCGCCGCTTGCCTCAGGCACTTCTCTGGATTCCTTCGTTGCTACGCGCCTCGGAATGAAGAGCGGGCGCGACCATCCCCAACCGCCCGGCGAAAGACTGGAGGCTTTCGCGCAATATGAACTCAAGTTGATTTTTTCCGGACAGCGGTGACCCTAGTCGGCGGACTTTTCGGTATCGGGGGTTTCGGAGAATTCGGCGTCGTCCGGCGTATCGGCGTCCTCGGAGGTTTCGGCGTCGTCCGGCGTATCGGCGCCCTCGGAGGTTTCGGCACCATCCGGCGTATCAGCGCCCTCGGCGCTTTCGCCCTTCGCCCGGGCCGACTTTTCCGCCCGCGCTTCGTTGCGTTTTGCCTTCTTGGCGGCCTTCGCCCGGTCGCGTTCCATGCGATCCATTCGGTAGTTCGGTTTGCGTGCCATTATCCCTCGTATGACGGAATCAACCCGTCCGTTGTTTCCGCTTCACGGACGCAAAAAAGACGCGTCGTATCGGAGCGGCTGGGCAGGACACCCCCCTTGGCAACGACCCGCGTTAACAACCTGTAAGCATAGACGGTTCGGGAGCGGCAGGCCCCGCTCCCGAGACCGAAAATCTTATTGTACCCGCCGGAGGCGCGCTCCGGCGATCCCGGCGTCAGTCTAAGACGACCAAGCTTTCGGCGGAGGCTTTGCCGTTCCGCCCCGGCACAAGTTCGAACTGAACCTTCTGGCCCTCGCGAAGGGTGGACAGCCCGGCGCGTTCGACCGCCGAAATATGGACGAAAGCGTCCTTGGATCCGTCATCAGGTTCGATAAACCCATAACCCTTGGTGGGATTGAACCATTTTACCGTGCCGCTAGCCATAACTGCTCCTCATTAGTATTCAATCACGCGAGGTATTCCGCGTTTGCATCCGCAGGACACCTGTTTCCGATTAACACGAGTTGATGGGGTAACTAGACTATGCGCCAGAACAGCTAACTAGGTACGCCGACTTTAGTGCAACCGTAAGCCAACTCATAACCGTTCCCATCGCCCCTTGCAAGAACAGGAAATGCTAGCTGGCGGCCATTTTGCTCCATTGGATCCAATTGGCCGCTCCCGAGCAAGGAGGTGGGGCCGGAAATGGGCTATTTTGGCGGATCGCCGCCATTGTATCGCCGCCATTCCATGGTTGACCGAGCAATCAAACAGCATTGGAGCATTGGTATAAAATGAAACGTTTGTTTCCGGCCATCGCGCTCATGGCGCTGATGGCTCTGCCCGCGGCGCTGTCATTCCATCCGGCGGTGGCGGGCATGGCCGATGTCGTGGCCGCGGAGGCCGCGCCCGAAACCACATCTGGTGACGAGACGTTCTATCGCTTTACCGTGACGGTCCGCCACGCCGACGAAGGGTGGGATCACTACGCCGACAACTTCGAGATCCTGGCTCCCGACGGGACCGTGCTCGGCACCCGCGCCCTGGCGCACCCCCACCAGAACGAACAACCGTTCATCCGCTCGCTCGGCGCCGTCGCCGTGCCCGGCGGCATCGCCGAGGTCACCATCCGCGCCCACGACAGCGTGCACGGCAATGGCGGCGAGACGGTCACGATCACGCTTCCGAAGCCTAATCGTACTGCGTCATAAATGTAGTTGAGTTTGCGATGGGGTGCGTGGTGCCTGGCGGCGGGAACATCGATCGAGGCTCCCGGCGAGGGCGGCGGTGAGGCGTCGGCGCAGGGTGGCGATCGAGTTGGGGATATGCCGCTCGGGTCGGATCGGCGGCGCCTCGGTTGCGGCCGCCACCGGACGGTGGATGGCGATCACGGCCGCATCGAGACCCGAACCACGACCGTGGTCCACGATGTCGCCTGGCTCCAGGAAACGCCACGACTGGCCGGGATTGAAGGGATTGTCATGGTCGAGAGCCGCCGCGAGATCGATGAAAAAATCGAACAGGAAACCCGCTTCTCCATCACATCCCTGCCGCTCCCGGCCATCGCCGCATGACCCATTCACCCGATTCCCCTGGTTAGAGTACCGCTCCATCGTTCCCGGTGATTGACACGTCGGTTCGTCCGTTAAAAGCCATCTGAACCCGTGAACTTTTGGACCGGATGGTCAACGGCGGTTTTTTGTACAAATACGCTCGCAATACGTGTATTCTACAATTTAATACAATTTTATGAAATTGCGTGCCGGACGGCGGATGCCGTTAAAGCGGTAGACCGGGAGAGGTTGTGATGAAGTATGCGTGGCTTGGAAAGGTGGTTCCGCTGCTGCTGCCACTCGTCTGCGTGATCGCGCCACGGGAGGCGCGGGCGGTAGCGGTCGATGTTGAACTGATGCTGCTGATCGATGTTTCGGGGAGCATCAACGACGAAACCGAGTACCCGTTGCAGATGCAAGGTTACAGGGACGCGTTCAACGACCCGCGCGTTCTGGCCGCCATCCAGGGCGGGGAGTTGGGCCGAATCGCGGTCCGCGCCGATTTCTGGTCCAGCGCCGACCAATACGAAACGGCGGTGGATTGGACCGTGATTTCCGACGCTTCCAGCGCGAGTGCGTTTGCCTCGGAAATCGGCGGCGCGCGGCGTCCGTTCCGGGGCCTCACCGCGCCGGGACAAGCCATCGTCCGGTCCATGTTCGCGTTCATGAACGAATTCGAAAGCGCACGCCAGGTCATCGACATCTCCGGGGACGGTTCCCAAAACGATGGGCTCAACGCCGATACCGCGGTGAACTTCGCGCTCGCCTTCGGAATCGACACCATCAATGCCCTCGCCATCGAAGGCGACAAGCTGGCTCTGTCGGACGGGTCGGCCGATGACCCGACACAGACCATCGGCGAGTGGTACGAGGCCCATCTGCGGGCGGGCGACAATCCGTTCGTCATGGAGGTCTCGTCGTTCGAGGATTTCGGCGACGCCATCGCCGAGAAACTCATGAAGGAAATCGCGGTGGTTCCGCTGCCGGGCGCGGTCTGGTTGTTCGGATGCGGCCTCCTTGCGCTTATGGGCTTCGCGCGCCGCCGGTAACGCGGGACCTTCTTCACGAGCTTCGCGCGGTATCCTGTTCGTGACGCTTGCGGCGGGCGAGCCAGGCGCTAAATTGAAAGGACTTGGAAGAGCGGATCGGGGGAGCCATGCTTTTCGGGCGTCTTTTGCGGGGTTTTCTTAAGCGGGGCGAGTTGACCGTCATCGACGCGGACGGCGAGACCCATCGTTTCGGGGACCCTGCCCGGGGTCCCACCGTGACCATCCGTCTTCTCGACCGGGCGCTGCACAGCCGGCTGTTCTTCAATCCCCGGCTCGGGATCGGCGAGGCCTACATGGACGGCACGCTCACGGTGGAGAACGGGTCGGTCTACGACCTGCTCGATCTGATCGGGTTGAACACGGGCACCGGCACGCTTAACGCGCTGGACCGCTGGGTGACCCGGGCCCGGATGCTTTGGCATCGCCGCCGGACCAACAACGTCCCCGGCCGGTCGCGCCGCAACGTCGCCCACCATTACGACCTCTCGGGAAACATCTACGACCTGTTCCTCGACGCCGACCGCCAATATACCTGCGCCTATCATCCGACGCCCGATGTCACGCTCGAGCAAGCGCAGCAGGCCAAGAAGAACCACATCGCCGCCAAGCTGCTGCTCGAACCCGGCCAGCGCGTTCTCGACATGGGGTGCGGCTGGGGCGGCCTGTCGCTCTATCTGGCCGAAATCACCGACGTGGACGTCACCGGCGTCACCCTCTCCGTAGAACAGTACAAGCTCGCTACCCGGCGGGCCCGCGACCGCCGCCTTCAGGACCGCGTACGCTTTCAGCTGTGCGACTACCGCGAGGTCGAGGGCCCATTCGACCGCATCGCCGCCATCGGCATCCTCGAGCACGTGGGAACGCCCCATTACCGCGGTTTCTTCGAGAACATCGGCCGCCTGCTCACCGACGACGGCGTCGCCCTGATGCACACCATCTCCCACATGGACGAGCCCTATCCCACCAACCCGTGGCTGGACAAGTACATCTTCCCCGGCGGCTACTGCCCGGCGCTCTCCGAGCTGGTGCCGGCCATCGAGCGGGCCAATCTGTGGATCACCGACATCGAGATCCTGAGGCTGCACTACGCCGAGACCTTGCGCCATTGGCGCGAGCGGTTCATGGCCAACCGGGACGAGGCGGCGCGGATCTACGACGAGCGGTTCTGCCGCATGTGGGAATTCTACCTGGCCGGCTGCGAGATGGTGTTCCGCCGCCAGGGCCACATGAACGCCCAGATCCAGGTGGCCAAATCGGTGGACGCCGTCCCCCTCGTCCGCGACTACATGGTCGACTGGGAACGGGAGCACGCGGCCGCCCCGCCCGCCGGAGTCCGCGATCATCTCAAGTCGGTTGGTTAGCGGCTTGATCACCTCCGACGCGATCATCGTCGGCGGCGGACCGGCCGGCTCCGCCTGCGCGTGGAAGTTGAAACGCGCCGGCATGGGCTGCCTGGTGCTCGACCGCGAAACCTTCCCCCGGACCAAGCTGTGCGCCGGCTGGATCACGCCCGAGGTGGTGGCGGATCTGGAGATGGATACCGAGACCTACCCGCACAGTTTCATGACCTTTTCGAGTCTGAAGATCCACGTCTTCGGCTTAATGTTTAATTTCGAGTCCCCCGAACACTCCATCCGCCGCCGCGAGTTCGACCACTGGCTGCTGCGGCGGTCCGGAGCCGAGGTGGCCGGCCATTACGTCCAGAACATCCGCCGCGAGGACGGGTTCTATGTCATCGACGACACTTACCGGTGCGCCTATCTGGTGGGCGCCGGCGGAACCCGCTGCCCGGTGTACCGGACCCTTTTCGCCGACGCCCACCCGCGCGCCAAGGAATTGCAGGTGGTGGCGCTGGAGCAGGAATTCCCGTTCCAATGGCGGGACGGCGATTGCCACCTGTGGTTCTTCCAGGGCGGTCTGCCGGGTTATTCCTGGTACGTGCCCAAGGCCGGCGGGCACCTGAACGTGGGCATCGGCGGCTCCGCCCACGGCCTCAAACGGCGCCGCGACGCCATCAAGAACCACTGGGGCGGCTTCGCCCGAACCCTGGACACCGGCGGCCTCGTCGCCGGCCACGCTTACGACACCGGCGGTTACAGCTATTACCTGCGGGGCGAGCGGGACATCCCGCGCGTGGACAACGCCTTCGTTATCGGCGACGCGGCCGGTCTGGCCACCCGCGACCTCTGCGAGGGCATCGGCCCCGCCGTGCGGAGCGGGCTCCGCGCCGCCGAGTCCATCGTCCACGGCGCCCCCTACTCCCTCGACGGCGTGCCCCGCTACAGCGCCGCCAACACGCTGGTTCGCCGGCTCATCGAATACAAGATCGTCGGCGGCCGCCGCGCGCGCGCCTGAAGCACCCCAACAATCGGCCATCGTAATGGCCGGCAAGCGCAACTGCGCGCCCGCAGCGCAGCGAGGAAGCCAAGCGGACGGACGTCCGCGCCCGGCGCCTGAGGGAATAAGGGCAAGCCCGTAAAGGGCTCGCCAAGACAGAAAACTCGTCAAACTGCGTTTGACGACACGTGTCGTCAAAAAAAGGCCGAAAATGACGACATTTTTCGCGAAAAAGACGACATTTGACGACTTGACATCCGCTAAGCGCTTGATTTCATTGGTCTGAAATAAAAAGGCCTAGAATGTCGTCATTTGTCATCATTTGTCGTCATTTTTATCTGTAACTAATTGGAATAACACGTACATTCAAGAGTGCTTATTCTCGGTCCGTAACGACGTAACTCTTTGATATTAAACGAAACACGCCGTTTCAATCCCGGATCGTTCCGCTTTCGATGTCGTCATTTGTCGTCATACTGGACCGTTCGTTCCAATTAACGATCGCCGTCCGGTTTCACTTTCAAACGCTGGATGATAGGAATAATATCTGATTTCTGTACGCGATTCAACGGCATCGTTTTGGAGCCCGGAAGCAGCGAAGCGAAGTCCGGGATTGGCCATGTCCCCCCGATATCTCCCCACTTTGCTATAATATCAGACCTGACCCCATTCTTACGTGTCTGAAGGGCGGGTTCTACTTGATTTAAGCAAACGCCATGCCATAAAATAGCGCTCTGAATTTGAACGATTATGTTGGCTAAGAGAAAGAATCGCTCAGGGGGAAAACACCCGACGTGGTGGTATTCCCCAACCAAGGCCGATCGGCAGCCGCGGCCTCGGTTCCGCCGACCTACTGGCGGGGATGCGCGAGACGGCCTTGCCGAAAAAAGCAAGGTCTAGGGGTTGAGCCACCGGAACGACTTCTGGATGAAAGCTCGCCCGTTTTCTTGTGCCCATCCGCCGTGGGCAATAACGACGTGGTTCGGGTTCCAGGCCAGGAACCGAGCAAGCGATTCCCTAGCACGGTCCCGATTGACGAAACTGAGGCGCCATTCAAGCGGAGCCATCCCGTGAGGTTCCGTGATGCACCACATCCGTGCCACGGCCACTCGCCAACCGCGCCAACCCGGCGTACTACGCAAGAATGCGCCTTCAAGGTTTTCGATCAGGTCGGCAAACAGGGCCGTTCCGGATCGACGGTGAAAGAAGACTGCTTCGTCCATTAAAACGCTTCCGCGGAACACGACCTGGTCGATCTCCCCTTTCCAGTCCGCGGGCGGGTGATCGTTGAGCGCTGCGTTGAAATGAAGGTCCCGGCGCTTGCGCATGACTGCGGGTAACCCCCACAGCTTGGCTTTGGGATATGCCTCCGCCCACTCGGCAAGAGAGAGATGATGGAGTTTGTTTGGTGAGACGACATGTGTCGGGCGGCCCAGGGCCTCGACCTCTCCTTTCAGTTGCGAATTCAAGGGAATGGGGGACCATATCCACAGTTTCCCATCGCCCAGTCGTACGACGGCCATGCGGGTCGGGTAGGGGAACGAGTAGAAGTCGACGACGGGGCCGTCTGCAATCCAGAGCTGATCTCCAACGGATTGCAGGCAAGAGGTCGAGGCCTGCACCGGCCTATTCTCCCTGAACCCAAACCCAGGCTTTGTCGGCATCGGACACCAAGAAGTGTCGGACCTGCGAACGGCTCAAGGTCTGTTTGAGCCTCGCGACATCGCTAAGGAATTTGTTCGAGGAGACAATGGCCACTCTTTCGATGAGTCCCCAGTTCTTCAGCCAGAAGCGAAAGGAGCGGGCCTCCCCCTTGCCGTCCCAGCCCTTGAGCTCGGTCCAATCGAGAAACAGCCGCGCTGGTGCGGCATCTTCGATCATTCGGTCAACCACGGGTTCAAGGGTTTCGAAGTCCCCGTCTGTCAGTCGATCCATTGCCTGAAGGGCAACGAGGTGACCGTTGGTCTTCGGCAGAATCTCGTACATCACCCTTGACTCCCTATACATAGCGTAATTCCAGTGGTCGATCTCCTGGGCCTAAGATGCGGGGTCACGATCGATGCCCCAAAGGGCCACGGAAAGGAGAGCGACCATGGTTGAGTATGGGAACCAACGGGTTCAGGTCCAGTTGTTCGCGAATGGTTTATCAATTGAATCTGACCCCGTCGTTCCAATGGATTGCCAAAAGGGATCGTTGGTATTGGGCTCATCTTGAGGCTTGCCGACCATGCGCCTCAAGTTCAAGCTGTACAAGGCCGGAGCCGATCGGCAAATTTGGGCGCGCTCCGTACAAGCAATACTAGGCCAAACCCAATGGACCATCCCGTCATCACAAATATCGAAACCTACCGGGCCATTGCCGATGAGGCCTATGCGCAAATGATTGCCGCGACCGATGCTGGGCGGCGGCCAAAATTTGATGGAAGCCCCGGATGGATTATTACACTCGATCCGGAGCGGGCGAGCTTCAAACAGGCGATGATCGCAATCGTTTTTACAGGCATGTGGCTTGAGACCCTGATGCACCTTCTCATCGTGCGGCGGCACGGCGAAAACATTTTCAAGAAATATGACTTTCGGAGTTACAAGGATAAACTGGAACTCCTTGGTTGCCAGGATCAAAGTATTCTGGATCGCGCCAAATGGTTTCAGGCAACCCGAAAAGAGCTTGTTCACGAAAAAGCCTATACCAGTGGTGGCGAAATCAAACACGCACAGAAGGAAGCCGAAAACGCCCACCAACTGCTTACGGCGGTCTATAATTACTTTTCAGAACCAACAGGGTCAGAATCAGTTGATCGCGAATAGCTTATCAAGAGAATCTGACCCCGTCGTGAATCCGATTTGATTTAAGCTGGCATGATTAAGAATCGGACCCAGGACATTTTCGAGGATGCGGGCTGGCGGGCGTTGATCGGGCGGTTGCCGGCGACGGTTGATGGGCGGCGCCGGCGCGCGAGCAACGGGCCTTCATTCGGGCGCGCGCCGTTGATCGCCGGAACTGAAGGCAGGACGTGAAGGTCAATGGTGACGTTGTAACGATCAGAGGTCGGCCATGCTGCTTGCCGTAACGTCTTTCTTTTGGGTTCCCCCATTCTCTCTCCCAATTCCTAACCGAAGGCCGCGACCACCGTTTCAATAGGTAGAAACAAGGTGCGACTGTCTTCTGGATACTCGATGAACTCCGCGCATCGCAGATAGAACCGTTTGGCCGCTTCGTCCTTGGCATGGAGCAGAACCGCCCCGATGCCGATGCTCCGCGAGGCGAGCGCAATCCGACGGAGCGCGTCCGAAAGCAAGTCCGCGCCAAGTCCCTTGCCTCCGTAATCGCGATCAACCGCGAGACGGCCGATGACCGAGACCGGAATCGAGTTCGGGCGCATTGCGCCGCACTTTGCCAGGCGCGGCCGCGCGCTCTACCGCACCGGCGGAAATACAGAAATAGCCGACGACCCGAGTGCCCACGCAGACGACATAGGTGCGGGAGAACCGGCTTTCGTTCTTCAAGGCCCGATGGCGCAGCCAATCGTTCAGGGCGGGTTCGCCGCAGTCGAAACCCGAAAGATCATGTTCGGCGCTTAGGGGGACGGGGTCCGAAAGGTCAGCTTCGGGGCGTTCCGGCACATCCCCTATTTCTGCCATGCCGGCACTCGGCGCAGCAGCGACCGCAGCTTCGGTCCCGGCGCGGGCGGATTGTCAAGGGCGCGCATGAAGGCGTCGTAGCGATCAGAGTCCAGCACGAACAGTCGCTGGTCCAGCAGCACGTCGATAGCTCGTCGCCGCGCGCTCTCCACCATGAACTCGGTGCGCGTCTTACCTAGAACCGCGGCCGCATCATCGATAAGCTGGCGGGTGTTGGCCTCGATCCGAAGGTTGATGCTCCCCTTCGCGTCGGACGCGGCGGCCCGCTCCGCGACTGCGACGGACGCGGGGCGTGCGGATTTAGAAGGGGTCATGTGCGTTTTAGCCATGTCCGGACTATGATGGTGTGTACCCACAATGTCAATACGTGGCGGCGCCGCTAAGAACGGGCATTCCCCCGCGGGCCGCGCATTCGGCTTCGCCGGAACCCCGCGCGCGGCGCGTTTCCGCCATTCGGCTTCAATCGCTAACGCCGGGGACGCCCGCAACGCCGCCGGGGGCCTCGCAAGGCCGCCCGGAGGGTCGCGTTTCCCGCTCCCTCGGGGCGTCGACCACGCTTGACGATGGGTCGCCATCGCCGGCGCGCGACCTCCTGCCGAGGGAGCGGGAAACGCGATCGTAGGGGCACCATATGTTGGATCCAGACCACTAGCATCGTAGTATGCCCCGAAAAATCGAGGAAACAGTAGTGTCGGGCGGCCATCTTATCCGTGCACACGGACGTTCCGATCATGGACGATACAATTCCGGAACCGTACAGTTCGGTTCTCCAGTAGAGCACAGGGCACAAAAGAGGAAATAATGGGAAAGACCGTCGCCGGCATCGTCGAAAAAGGCCTGGCCGCTCAACGACGTCCGCTATTACACCGAGGCGCTCAATGATTGCGATGAAGTCATCCACATCGATCCGCGGCGCGTCACCTATCGGATCGATCGGGAATTCTCGTTCCGAAGGCGTCGATGACGCGGTCTTTCCGCTGCTTGGAAAACCCGTTGCCGGCGGCAACGGGCGCGACGTCAAGAAATTCGGAAACCGCGAAAAAGCGTTGAAATCTGCCGGTCGCATTTTACCGGAGACAACGGCGCGCTGGTGCTGGAGACTTTCATGAAGCGAGCGCGAAAACCCGGATCGGCGGAGCGCGAGCAGCGGGCCGATCATGTCATCACCTTTTTGGGGGACACCAACCCGGGAGACAGCTATCAGGAAAAGCTGGAAGCGCGCGGCCGAGGCAATCTTCTCAAAGAGAGAGGGTATGACTACAGCTTCCGGAAATTCCGGCCGTTGCTCGCCGCGTCGGATTTCACGTTGGCGAACCTCGAGGCGGCCGTCACCGACCGCCGCGAGTCCGCGTTGAGCAAGGTCAAGCGCTATCTCGATTATGCCGGCGCGGCGGGCGTGAGCGAACTGCTACCGTCCCTCGGCATCAACGCGGTCTCTCTCGCGAACAATCACGCCATGGATTTCGGTCAGGGCGGATTGACCGACACCATCGATGTGATGAACGCGGCCGGTGTCGCCCATATCGGGGCGGGCCAAACCGCCGCCGACGCGGCGACCGCGCTTCATCACCATGTGACGATCGGCAATCGCCCGCTGCGCGTGGTGATTGCGTCCGGCTTCGAGTATCAAGCAAACCATATGACATGGGAGTATTACGCGGGCCCCGAATGCGCCGGCGTGAACTCATGGTCGCGGGAGAAAGCGGGCGAACAGATCGTCGCTCTCCGCCGGGAATTCGCGGATGCCTTCATCATAGCGTTCCCGCATTGGGGCAATAACTATCAGTATGCGAACAAGCGTCAACAGAGATTGGCGCGGGTGCTGATCGATTCCGGCGCGGATCTCGTCGTCGGCCATGGCGCTCACGTGCTTCAGGAAATCGGCCGGTACAAGGGGAAGTGGGTCGTTTACGGTCTCGGCAACTTCGTCTTCAATTCCCCGGGACGATATGCGCGAAGCGAGGTTTTGCCCTTCGGCCTCATCGGCCGCCTGAGCATCCGATCAAGCGGCGGCGAACCGGCGATGGAGCTGCGACTTTACCCGATCCAAAGCGACAATCGGAAGACCGGCTACCTCCCGGACTTCGTTGGTGAAGATGAATTTCACGATATTGCAAACCTCTATGTGCAAACGGAAAACAATAACGAAGGCAAACATGGTGTTGTAAAAAGCGGAAAGGACGAATTCGGATATTATTTATCGCTCGATATATCTAACGGTCTTCATCGGTAAAAAGGCTGGTAGCGTCCCTTTTTCCCATTTCTCTTTTCTCCCCTTTTGTTCATTGCCTTTTCTCCGTTGAATCCGGGCGGGGTTCAATGGCGCCGCCGTTTGTCGCCGTCTTTCGGGAATTGGCATTTTTCGTTACGGACGCGGTCACATTTTGGCCCCCATTTGGTCGTACGATTCGCGTGGAGGGAATTGGAATTCATGGAGTCAGGAATGCCACGTTACCGTTATGTGTTGATGGGTCTGGCCCTGGCGGGTTTTTACGTGAGCCGCGCCATGGCGGCGAGCGATTACCTCCAGCAACTTGGCCCCGGCGATGAACCCTACGAACTCGTCGTGGAAATGGAGAGGCGCGGGTGCACGATGACCGAAAAAGAGGTGACGGACTTCCTCGGCGAGCGTGGCGCGGGAATCAGCGACGTGCAAACCGTCCTCCTTGATCTGAGCGGCGCGGGCGATATCGTTTGGGACCTCGAGTCCAGCTACACCTTGGTCGGCTGGAACAAGTGCGCCTGACGGCGCCGCGCCGCGTTTCCCGCTCGTCAATTGCGAACGACGTAAAGCGATCGGGAAACCACGAACATTTCCTTTTCTAACTTAACGATCAGCCGCCTTGGATTTTCAATGATCCCGAGCATTCGCGGCGTAAAGCGCCCATCGGCGCAGGACCAACGGTGCCGGAGTGTATAACGCTCAATTTCGTAGTGTTCGAACCACCTCAGAAGTATTACGGAAACGAATATTCGCGAACGATGCTGCAAATCTGTATATGATAGCTGGCGAAGTAGGCGTCGCGACCTCGCTCCTGCGCTTTTCGATGCTCAGGATGGTCGCGCCACGCGGCAAGTGTTTCCAGCGACTCGAATTCGACGACTGCGACGCACTCTCCGTCTTCGGCCGCAAACTCTTTATAGGAGACGAAACCTGGCATCGCCGAGGCCAATTCATACAACCTTAAACCCATGGATTCAGCTTCCGCCAAATCCGCATCGTTGCGCATGCGCGTTCGAAACACCACTACGATCATCGTCCAATACCCCGTTTAATCAGGCTGGAACTTCCTCAGGCCTCGTCAACGCCGCCGGTAATTATGTTGTAAGCTTGTCGGGCGGAAAAAAGGGGCTTTCCAGGGACCAAGTCCGAGGACTTTTGGATCAGCACCAAATCTCCGTGCATTGCACGGAGGTACTTCTCCTTATGGTCCAAAGCGTCCAGGCTATACTTGATTGCTTCATCGGCAGCAAAATTCGTGTGGTCCCAAATGAAGTACACGTCTCGCAGCCGAACAGTTTTGTGTCCTTCCCTCCAATTCTGGGGCACCATGCATTTCCATAGGTAGCCCGAATATAGGGATGTACTGATGGGAGCGCGCTTGATTTTATGCTTTGGTTCCTCTTCGTCAAGCCATAGGCAATAGTCGAGCACGCCACCAAAATAGTTCAAACCCTCGCACCCAGGGAAATGATCGCGTCGACCAAGGAGTCCTGTGACCTCTACGTCGGCGCCACCCCAAGCTTCCGCGAACCACTCGCGGAGCTTCGCTGCCTTGCTTTCCGGTATCACCACCGGTAGTGAATCCGCTTCGTCGCCACTGCCAAGCTGAGCAATGAAACGCGGCCCTACCGCATCAGGCAGCCCGTCTTCAATTGTCCACGTGAAGTCCCAAGACGGCGCCCACAGGTCGAAACCATTAAACAACCACTCTTGAACCCGGTTACGCCAGCGCCACCCAGCAGTGCGTGACTTGCTTTGGAGTTGCCTTTCCCACCAGCCGCTGTTGAGCAGCGCGCAAGGGAAAAGCGTGCCTTCGACAGTTAATAACTTTGGTCGCTCCAAGCTTACACCGCGAAGCAATTTGCTTCTCAGGTCGGCCACGGATTCGCGGTCACCGACTTCCCGATCGCCACGGTCTAGAGGCTGCTGAAGGAATTGTTTGAAGTGCTGCGCTCTCAACGGAAGGTATTGCTGAATTTCCGAGGCGACGCCGCGCCCTTCGGCATCGCTAGGATCGATGCTCAGCAATCCGGGGCGCCGTGCCTGCCATTCGTCGACCGCTTTGTGGATGCCCTCCGCCACCTCGCGCCATATAGCCGCTCGCTTATCCTTCGGATAATTTCTTATTGCTTTCATGTTCTTGGGAAGCCCTTGCAGCGCCGCAAAAGGGGCCGTGCGCCAATAGCATTCCTCAAGCGCGATGGGGATCACGCGCGCGACGCCCGCGTGGTGTCGCTCGATCGCTCGGACCATTTCCTCACGCCAACAAAACTTGGAGTCTATAAAGGCCGGACTCACCAGGAGCAGAATCAAGTCGGCGGAATTCAGTTCGAGTTGAATCCGCTCGTCCCACGGTTCCCCGGGAGATATCTTGAAATCGGTCCAAAGATTGATGATGCTTCCATGCTTAAGCGCGCCTAAGTGCCGGCTTAACTCCGCGCACCAAGCGTCGTCTTCGTGGGCGTAGGAAAGAAACACCTTGATCGCTTCTTCGTTTGCGCCCATTGCCCCATCGCCTCCTTTTTCACAGGCAAATCGACTATTTGGGTTTCCCGATTCGGCCCGATGGCCCGCGCCTTACAAAGAACGGTAATCCAAGTTTTCCGCTTGTGCCCCTCCCAGCCCAATAAGTTTGGCTCAACAGGGCTCGCAACGCAATCAAAACGGGGTTTTCTGAGCTGCGCGCAGAGCCACCGGACGGAGTGGCAAACCGCTATCTACGTTTGTAAATGAGGCGGTCGATGAACTTCTGGAAGATCCGCCTTGGGTCATGAGTGACGGTTAGTACCGACCAGCATCAAACGCTTGTGCGGTCTGTAGCTGCGGGTCGAGTTGCACCCTATCCGCTCCTCGTAAAACCTTCCGCAGTTCCATTCGTAAGCCGCCATTGGGCAAGCGTGGAAGGGGGTGCCAGCCAGGAATGGAAGGGATGACATAAGATGCGGGCGCCGCCGCGATCACGCATGCTTGAGCGATGGGGGGTCGTTCAAGGCTTTCGGGCGCGGCGTAAATCCTTATAGTCGTGACGTTGGCGCGGCAAATCGAGTACCCGGCGGATGCTCCTGCGGAATACACCGGCCACTTATGGCGCGATCTCTATCCTGCTGCATTGGCTGGTGGCGGTGGCCGTGATCGGGCTGTTTATCTCCGGCCTGTGGATGGTGGGCCTCACTTATTACGATGCCTGGTATCACCGGGCTCCGGAGTTGCACAAGTCGGTGGGCATGGTGCTGCTGCTGGTGCTGGCGGCGCGCCTCGCATGGCGGTGGACCGGCGGCGCGCCGCAACCGGAGCCGGGCGCGCGGCCCTGGGAGATCCACGTGGCCCATTGGGTTCACCGCCTTCTCAATGTCGGCGTTCTGGCCATCATCGCCGCCGGTTATCTGATCGCGACGGCCAAGGGCGATCCCATTCACGTATTCGATCTGGTGTCCATTCCGGCGACCATTCAAGGACTTCCCCGTCAGGCGGACGTGGCCGGCGCCGTTCACTACTGGTTGGCCATTGCGCTGATGGGCCTTGCCGGGCTGCACGCGCTGGCCGCCTTCAAGCACCATTTCATCGACCGAGACGCCACCCTGACGCGCATGCTGGGGCTTAAACGCGACCGGGCATCCACGACAACCATGACCCCGCACCTCTCTAGCGATCAAAGGAAAGAGCCATGACAGTAAGAAACCCCTTCAGCCGCTTCCCCTGGACCCTGACCCCACGCACCGCGCTGCTTGTGATGCTGGCCGCCGCCGCCACGGCGCCAGCGGCGAAGGCCGCCGAGGAGATGTACAATATCGATACCCAGCACGCCTTCATCGAATTCCGTATCATGCATCTCGGCTATAGCTGGCTGTACGGCCGGTTCAACGAGTTTGGCGGAAATATTCTGCTGGACCGGGACAATCCCGCCAACTCCTCGGTGACCGTGGAAATCGCCACCGCCAGCGTCGACACCGACCATGCCGAGCGAGACAAGCACCTTCGCAGCAAGGACTTTCTGAACGTGGATGCCCACCCCAAGGCCACCTTCGTGAGCACCGAAGTCATCCCCGCCGGGGACACCGCCGGCGTCATCGCCGGCAATCTGACCCTCAACGGGGTGACCAAACCCATCGACATCGCGGTGGAGGAAATCGGTCACGGTCCGGACCCCTGGGGCGGATACCGCGCCGGATTTCTTGGCACGACGACCCTGGCCCTCGCCGATTTCGGCATCGACTATGATCTCGGCCCGGCATCCCAAACCGTCGAGGTCACGCTATCCCTCGAGGGCGTCCGCCAGCAATGACCGTTGGTATAACCGCGCCGGAGTTCGGTATCAAAGAGCGGCCAGCCGCCGCGCCGCCTCGTCCAGCTTTTCGCGGGCCAGCATGGCATCGGCGCGGCGCTCGCGCTCGGTTTCGACCACTTCGGGCGGCGCCTTGGCGACAAATTTTTCGTTGGCGAGCTTGCGATCGAACCGGGTGATCTCACCGTCGAGCCGGGCGATTTCCTTGTCCAGCCGCGACCTCTCCGCGTCCACGTCGATCACGCCCGCGATGGGCAGGACGATGGTCGCCTCGTCGAGAACGACCTCGACAGCGCCCTTCGGCACATCGTCCGTGAGCACGTCGACCGAGGACAGACGCGCCAGACTGGCGATCATATCGCGGTGCGCATCAAGGCGCGCGGCAGACGTCTCGTCGGTGTTCCTCAGGAGCAAGGGGATCTTGGCGCCGGGCGGAACATGCATTTCGGCGCGCACGCCGCGAACCAGCGAGATCATTCGCACCACCCAGTCCATCTCGGCGGCGGCTTCGGGGTCCCCGTGCGAGGACGCGAACCGGGGCCAGGACTGATCGATCAGCATCGCCCCGCCCCGATCGGCGGTCTCCTGATACAGCTCCTCGGTCACGAACGGCATGATCGGGTGGAGGAGATGCAGGATCCGGTCCAGCCCCCACGCCGCGGCCGCACGGGTCTCGGCCTGCGCCGAGGCGCTGCCACCCAGCAGGATCGGCTTCGCGAACTCCAGATACCAATCGCAGAAGGTGCCCCAGGTAAAGTGATACAGACCTTCGGCCAGGTCATTGAAACGATAGGCTTCGAGCGCCGCCGCCGCCCGATCCGCGGTTTCCTCGACTTTGCCCACCAGCCAGCGGTTGACCGTTTCCGTGCATGACGCGGGGTCGAACCCCCGGACCGGCCGGGCGCCGTTGATCTGGCAGAAACGCGCCGCGTTCCACAGCTTGGTGGCGAAGTTCCGATACCCCTCTACGCGGCTCTCCGACATCCTCACGTCACGCCCCTGGACGGCCATGGCGCACAGCGTGAACCGCATGGCGTCGGCGCCATAGGCGTCGATCAGATGCAACGGATCGATGACGTTGCCCTTCGACTTCGACATCTTCTGCCCTTTTTCGTCACGGACGAGGGCATGGATGTAAACGGTGTGAAAGGGGGCGTCGTCCATGAAGTGAAGGCCCATCATCATCATCCGGGCGACCCAGAAAAAGATGATGTCGAAACCGGTGACCAGCACGTCGGTGGGATAGTAGCGCGCCAGCTCCGGCGTTTGTTCCGGCCAGCCGAGGGTGGAGAACGGCCACAGCGCCGACGAGAACCACGTGTCGAGCACGTCTTCGTCGCGCCGCAGCGGCGTATCGGCGCCATAATGCGCTTGCGCCGCCGCCCGCGCCTCCTGTTCGGTCAGCTCCGCGAAAATATGACCGTCGGGTCCGTACCACGCGGGTATCTGATGCCCCCACCAAATCTGCCGGGAAACGCACCACGGCTGGATGTTCCGCATCCATTCGAAATAGGTCTTGGTCCACTGCTCGGGGACGAAGCGGGTGCGCCCCTCCTCCACCGCTCGGATGGCGGGCTCGGCAAGGGTCTTGGCGTCGACGAACCACTGATCCATCAGCCACGGCTCGACCACCACGCCGGACCGGTCGCCGTAGGGGACCATCATGACATGCTCTTCGACCTTCTCAAGCAGGCCGAGGGTCTCCATCTCGCGAACGATGGCGTCGCGCGCCTCGTAACGGTCCAATCCCCGGAAACGCTCCGGCGTGTTCTCGTTCATGCACGCCCTCTCATCGAGAACGTTGATCATTTCCAGATCGTGGCGCCGGCCCACCTCGAAGTCGTTGAAATCGTGAGCGGGCGTGATTTTCACCGCGCCGGTTCCCTTTTCCGGATCGGCGTGCGAATCCGCGACGATGACAATGGGACGGTCAACGATGGGCAGGATGCAGTGCTTGCCGACGAGGTCCGCGTAGCGTTCATCGTCGGGGTGAACGGCCACCGCCGTGTCGCCCAGCATCGTCTCCGGACGGGTGGTCGCCACCGCCACGAACCGGCCCGGTTGTCCTTCGACCGGATATCGGAAGGTCCAGAAATGGCCGTGAACCTCGCGCTGCTCCACTTCGAGGTCGGAAATCGCCGTGTGCAATAGCGGATCCCAATTGACCAGCCGCTTGTCGCGGTAAATCAATTGTTTCTTGTAAAGATCGACGAACACTTTGCGGACCGCCGCCGAGAGTCCCTCGTCCATGGTGAAGCGCTCGCGCGACCAGTCGCAGGATGCGCCCAGACGGCGAAGTTGCCCGGTAATGGTCCCGCCGGACTCCGCCTTCCACTTCCAGATCCGTTCGATGAAGGCCTCGCGGCCAAGGTCGTGACGGGTCAGGCCTTCCTTTTCCAGCTGGCGTTCGACGACCATCTGGGTGGCGATCCCGGCATGATCCGTGCCCGGTTGCCAGAGCACGTCGCGCCCCGTCATGCGCGCGTGCCGGATCATGATGTCCTGCAGGGTGTTGTTGAGGGCGTGCCCCATATGCAGGCTGCCGGTCACGTTGGGAGGCGGAATGACGATCGTATAGGGCTTGGCGTTGGTGTCTGCGTTGCGGCCGCGCGCGAAGGCGCCGCGCCGTTCCCAGGCCGCGTAGTGCTTTTCCTCGATCTCGCGGGGACGATAGGTTTTGTCGAGCATGGCTGCTCTGCGCTTCTCTCAAACAGGTTCGATCGGGAACGCGGCCGGCGGCGGTCAAGCCGTTGTTAACCCCGGCCAGCCGGCACAGTCAATCCCACTGGCAATCCTACAGGCGTTCGGCCCTGTTGATCATCAGGTCGATCTCCTTCTTGACCAGCCGTTCGATCAAGTAAGGAAGATTGCGATCCAGCCACTCCTTGAGAAGCGGCCGGAGCATCTGGCGCACCATGGCCTCGAGCGTCACATCGCGCGAGCCGAGGTTGATATCGCGATGATCGAGAATCGCCCGGGCCAACTGGGACAATGCATCCGCCGAAGCCTCGGCGGTGGCCGGGGACATCACCGGATCGGCCGCGGCCGCTCGCATTTCCGGTGTCAAAATCAAGATGTTATCGTCTCCGGATTTCCCGGTCGGCGCCGCGGATGCCGCGGGTTCGCTGGGCGCTTCGTCTCGCGTTTCATGATCGGGCTCGGATTCGGCGAAATCAACGCCCATATCCGAATCGGTCTCGGGGCCGTCCTTGCGCTCCATTGTGTCCTCTCCCTCGGGGATCTCGGCGTCTTCGCCGCCTTCGCCCCCTTCCTCCGATAGTATCCGGCGGATCGACGTGAGGATATCCTCCATGGAAGGCTCTTCCTGCCCTGCTTGCGGAGTCATGCCGTCGTCGGTGGATTTATTTTTCTGGTCGCCGGTCATAGCGCCATTATCCGTTAGGATAGGCCGACTGTCGAGGCCCGTGGTCCGGAGTTGAGATTCGAATTCGCCGGAAACGCTCCCGGCCCGGCGAATGCGCCCACCCCGTTCAATCGGGTTTACCGAAGTCCTCTTGGTTAACATCGCCGTCGGACGACGAACCCCACCAGAGACCCCGCACCTCATTGTAATGTTTTTCGGGATTGTAGAGATCCACGGCCAGTTCCATACGACCCGCCGACAGCTCACCCACCGCTCGCTTCAAGTCGTACGCGGAGGTCACCTCGGACATTTGAGCGCGCACGAGTTCCACCTGTGAATTCGTCAATTCCTGTTCGGCGTCGAGAATATCAAGCACCGTTCGCGCGCCCACCTGGGCCTCCTGCTGAACCCCTTCCAGGGCAATTTCGTTAGCCTTGGCTTCCTTCTTGCGCGACCGGACTGCCGCTCTCGCCGCCTCCAACCGCGCCCAAG
Source organism: uncultured Alphaproteobacteria bacterium (assembly GCA_963771545.1). GTDB lineage: Bacteria > Pseudomonadota > Alphaproteobacteria > Rhodospirillales > Defluviicoccaceae > CAKZLS01. Next base: position 362,276 of record CAVYTX010000002.1, on the reverse strand, counting down.
AATCCTTCGCGTCTTGCACCGCTTGGCGGCGGTTGACATCGACCTGACGTCGCCTTTGCGCCGCAACCTGCTTTTGTTGACGCAGCCGGGAATACACCTGTCCTTGCTGATAGAGCGGAATGCGCAAATTGACCAGTGCCGACCACTCATGGGTGGTCCCGTTTTCAATCGTTCGTTCCTTGCCGGTTTCCGCTCGGGCCGTGAAATCCAATTCCGGAAACAGCTCGCCACGCACTTGGTCGATCTGGTCGAGCGCGGATCTCTCTTGATATTCGGCAAACATCACGACGGGATTCTGGTCGGTGGCGAGACTGATGGCCTGATCGCCGTTAATGGGCAGATCCGCCGGCGGAGAAGGTTGACCGAGAAGCCCCGGCATCTCGCCGACCGTGCGGCGATAGCTGGCCCGGGAGGCCTCCAGACTGCCTTCCGCCTCGACCCGATCGGCTGTCGCCCTGGCCAGGCGGGCTTCCGCCTGAAAGACATCGGTTCGCGTCACTTCTCCCACTTGAAAGCGATCGCGGGTCGCCTCCAATTGGCGAGCCAGCCGCTGCTCGTTCCGGATCTGAAGATCCAACACCGCCTGGTCCCGGTAGACTTCCGAATACGCGGTGGCCGCGTCGCGAAGCACGTCCTGCTCCACGCTGAACAATTGAGCGCGCCGGGCCAGCACTTCGTTCTCCGCGGCACGGGTGGCCGCGACCGTCTGGCCACCGCGAAACAGCGGTTGCCGGAGCTCCACCGCGGCTTCCCGCGGGTTCAGTCGTTGAGTTCCCCGAATCGTACTCACGTCATTGTCTGGATTAACCTTTCGCCGCCCGGTCCCCGCGGTGCCCTCGAGCCGGGGCCGCCAACCGGAGAGCGCCTGCGGCACCTGCTCGTCGGTCGCTCGGAGGGCCGCCCGCTGAGCTTCAAGTTCCGGGTTGTTCCCGTAAGCCGTCGCCAGCGCCTCATCGAGGCTCTGGCCGGCCGCCGGTCCGCTCTCCACGCCTACACCGAACAGCACGCTGAAAACCAAGGCCCACCCTGCAACCTTCACCGAAATAGCTCCCCTGTCCACGGGCCGAGCATGCCCGACCATAAAATTTCACAGGCGAAATGGACCAGATCCGTCCGGCACCGTCAATACCTCATCGCCTTTGCGGCTTTTTCCGACATTTGATGGAAAATTGCAACCCTGAGGCGTTTCCCTAAAACGTGAACTCTTTGACTGGCTCGAATCCGGGAAGAAAAGGCGTCGCCGCGTTGAAAACCTCTCGGCGCGAGACGACGCCGCCAACCTTGAGAAACAAGGTTCCCGCGCCAATTCCTTGATCGCCCGTGACAACCGCGACCATGCGGCCCCCTTCCGCCAACTGCTCGACGATGGCTCCCGGCACTTTCGCCATTGCGCCGCCGAAAAAGATTACATCGTAAGGGGCCTGGCGCACATAACCGTCGCGGAGCGGCCCCTCGACCACGGCAACGGTATCCAGGCCGAGATTCGTCAAAGCCGAATTGGCCCGCGCCGCCAAACCAGAATCACTCTCGAGCGCCACGACGACATTCGCCATGCGCGCCATGACGGCGGACACGTATCCGCTGCCGCAACCAATGTCCAAGATGACGTCCTCCGGTTTGATTTCGGCGGCCTGAAGCAGGCGCGCGATCACAAGGGGCTCCATCAGGTAACGGCCGCCGCCGATCGGAATATCTTCGTCGAGATAGGCGATGCCTTTCATCTCGTCCGGCACGAAAGCTTCGCGAGGAATGCCATCCATGGCTTCGATAACCAATGGATCCGTGACTCGGTTGGTGCGAATTTGATTTTCGACCATGCTGTGGCGGCGGGCGGCGTAATCCATCATAGCTCCATCGGTGAGGCGGCGAATATCCGCAAATCCCTACGGCTCGCTATATAAAAGGTTGCGCGCCCGGACACAACCTGCGCGGTTCTCCGGTGCGTCGCGCGGTGCCTTGACCGGCGAACGTGCAGCGACTAAGTTCTGCCGGCTGAAACGGCGGCCGCGGGCTCACGGCGAGTTCGCGGCATGTTGCTTCAGGGTGGGCGCGGTGGCGGAGTGGCTACGCAGCGGCCTGCAAAGCCGTGTACACCGGTTCGAGTCCGGTCCGCGCCTCCAATGTTAATCCGGAGTAGCTCAGTGGTAGAGCAAGCGGCTGTTAACCGCTGGGTCGGGGGTTCGAATCCCTCCTCCGGAGCCAGTCGAGAGGGCCGCGTCGTCGATGGCGCGGCCCGTTCGTTTTCAGCGATGGGATCAGGGGAATGACACTGGATTGATCGTGGTTTTGAATGTGTGTTTGTTTGACGGGTCGAAGACGCGCGCTATCCGATCGAACAGGCAAGAGACAATCCAACGTCGATAAAGAAGAACGCAAGGATCGCTCATGTCGCTAGGCTTGCGAGAAGATAAGAGGCGTCGACGACGGCAATTCCGTTCGAGCCTGTTCAAGTGGACCGTGGCGCTCTGCCTCATTGTGGCCGCGGGCACGTACGCGTACCTGTCCGGAAAAGAGCTTTCGCAAGGTGAGGTCAATACGCTGAAGGGAAAGATCGCTTCCCTGGAGGCGGACGTGGCCAATCTCGAGCAAAAGAACACGGCTTTGCAGACCGAAATGTCCGGAGAACGATCCCGCGCAGAAGAATGGCGGCAGAAATACACCCGCGAGGTGCCTTCCGGCGATCTCAAGGACCTGTTCGATCTCACGCAGCAAAAGATCGAATCGGACGTTGGCGTGGACCGGTTGAAGTTCGTGATCGGCGCGGCGGAGAACCGCGAGAACTGCGATGAAGAACCGGCGACGAAACGGTTTATCGTGCAGACGCCGCTCCACTCCGGCGCCAACGGGTTCGTGGCCTTCGACTCCGGCGCGATCACGCTCACCGCGATGGGCGACCCGGCCCGGGACTCTCTTGGAAACCCCGAGGCATGGTTCGACCCGGCGGAGCCAGTGGCCGTCCGAATCGTTCACATTGGCGGCAAGACATCCGAAATTTCGGGAAAACTACCCCTGAACCCGTCCATTGTTGTAGGCGACAGCGAGTACCGGTTCAACATCGTCACGGGATCGAGGGGCTTCGTTCAGGTCACCGGCACGCGGTGTGACTATCCCTAATACCAACGCTCACCCGAGCGGTTGTTCCGCGTGGCCGGATGCCGGTTGTTCAACGCTTTCGATAAGGATTGTCGAGAGAGTCGACCAGTGCTTGAAACACGTTGCGAATTTGAGCTTCGTCGCATTCCATGAGCAAGGCGTCCTCGAACGCGTCCTGAAAAAGCTGACGCAATTCCTCTAGGTTTTCGTTGAGGACTTTCAGCTTCTCTTCGCAGGACACCGGCGTGCCGTCCTTGGTCCGCCAGGTCACCGCGTCTTCGAGAGGGTTCCGCTGTTTCATTGGGCCCCATGCGACAATTCAAAGAAAACCCGTAACCGTTGGGGGTAGTCTAACACGATGTAGCCCCAGACATAGGGCGTAACAATCTCACGTTCCGGCGCCATTGGCCTTGAGGTCGTTCCGCCGATCCTTGAGCGACCGATAGAGGGATTGAATGATTTTCTTCAAGTCCTTTTCCCTCACGCGGGCGGCCGCGACATCGAAGGCGACCCATTCGCGGCGACGCTGTTTCCGCTCCGGCCAGTCGGAGAGTTGGGCCGTGAGCTTCATGGGATAAACACGAACCATGCAATAGGCGCCATATTTGTGGTTGGTCTTGCGATAGCCGTAAACGCCGATACAGGTTCGCGAGATCCGTCCGGTGACACCGGCTTCCTCGAAAGCCTCTTCGGCGGCCGACTCGTGGGGCTTGCGACCTGCTTTGATTCCCCCTTTCGGCGCAACCCATCGGCGGGTTCTTTTCGAGGTCACCAAAACCATTCGCGGCCCGGCCTGGGTCCAGCGGTAAACGAGGGCCGCCGACTGGGCGAGTTTGATCCGGCGCGCTTTCACTTGTGATACCCATGGGCCCTGATAGCGGGCAATACCGGGGCTGGATAAATGCGGGCTAATGATTCCCGTATCCGTTGCTTTTTTGGTGCGACTCGGAGTATCCACTTCTATCCTACAATCGTGACGTTTCCTAACATCGGGGCCCTTAAACATGAATGATGATATCAAGAAAATGAGTTAGGACATCCAGAATCGGATCGGCGAGATGGCATATCTTATGTGGGAAACCGCCGGGCGCCAGCAGGGAATGGCGATGGAATACTGGTTGGCGGCCGAAAAAGAGGTTTTGGCGACCGCTCAGAAAGCGGCGGAAAAAATGGTCCCGGCCGAGAAGAAAGCGTCCGCCAAGACCGCGAAGCCGAAAGCCGCCGAGGCAAAACCGGCCGCCAAGACCGCGGCGCGCAAGACAACCACTCGGGGGAAAACGTCCACGTAATTCCCTCTCGCTGGGTCGCTGGGCCCCGTTTCCGTTATCCCTCGGCGATGACCGGCAATGTGGACTCCGGATCGCGCCCTGCTATCCGGTAAGCCATCGTTTGCCCGCTCAAAGCTTACTTTGCCGTGACTTGCGGCGCGTCCACCGTTTCGAAACCGGCGGCGCGACGGGCTGCGATCCGTTCGAGAATCTCGCGGCGCCTTGAATTGCCGGCCCCGCGCCATTCGGCGATCTCTTCGCCGCTACGCAGACATCCACGGCAAACTCCGGTCTCGGGCGATAACTCGCAAACCCCGGTGCAAGGCGACGGCGTTGAGGACTGATCGGATATCCGCGTTACCAAAATCGTAACCACATTCGTGCAAAGTGACGGCGTCTTACCGCGCAAACCGCCGCGGTCGGGAAATGCCGTGGGCGGCGGACCCCCGAGTGGCGATCGGGGACCATGCGGGACGCCAATGGATCGTCGAACGATGGCTTCCAACCCGAGCCGCTGTCAAGGAAAACTGAGTTCCTGTCATGACCTTTTCGATGGATCTCCCGCGATCAAGCCAGGGCGGGCAACATACCCGGGATCCGAGAATCCCGGCGGTCCCGCCTCCGGAAACGACGGCACGGGATACGCGCACGGCGGTTCCGGAGACCAGTGACGGCGACAGTGTTCAGGTGCTCGAGTTGCGCGGAACGATTATTCGCCTGCGTGAGCGCCTGGATCAAATCCACCTGAACTACGAAGAGAGGGTTCAGCGGCTGGAGAGCATGCACCGGGCCCAATGCCGGGAGCTCGAGGAAACGATCCGTCACCTGCGTGACCGGCTGCAAACGCCGACCGATACCGCGAGCGGTGTATAGAAACGATGGGTTATGCGCGGTCCCCCTCCTCCGAGCCGAACGGACTGGCCGGTATTTTCTCGACCGAAGCCAAGCACCGGCTTCAACGCGCCGAGACGCTGCTCAGCATCAACCAGATCCTGGCATCGGCTCAGTCCCTGGACGAGGTTCTGGAAGCATTGGTCGACGTCAGCGCGCGGGTCACCGACGCCGAGCGGGGATCGTTGTTTCTCTACGACGGCCATACCAAGGAACTGTATTCCCGGGTCGCCCAAGGCGAGTACACCCGTGAAATCCGGTTCCTCGGCACCGACGGGATCGCCGGGCATGCGTTCACCTCCGGCGTCGGAACGATCATCCACGATCCCTACGCCGATCCCAGATTCAATCGTGGCGTGGACGGCCAAACGGGCTTCCTCACCAAGAACATTCTATGCGCGCCCATCCGGTCCACGACCGGCGAAATCATTGGCGTCATCGAGTGTCTCAACAAGCTGAGAGGCTCGTTTACCGACGATGACCTGGATCTGCTGGAAGCCTTGGGAACCCAGGCGGCGGCGGCGCTGCGCGACAGTCAACTGGTCGACCGGATGCGCCGGCTGCGCAAGCAGGAGCTGGAATTCCTCGATGTCGTCGCCGACATCACCTCGGAAATAAATCTGACGCCGCTGCTGCGAAAGGTCATGTGCGAGGTCACGCGCTTGCTCGGCGCCGAGCGATCGACGCTTTTCCTGTACGATGACAAGGTTGGCGAGTTGTGGTCGAAGGTGGGCGAAGGACTCGGCGCCACCGAGCTTCGCATGAAAGCCGGCGCCGGAATTGCCGGGCACGCCTTTACAACGGGCGAAATCGTCAACATCGCCCATGCCTACGCCGATCTCCGCTTCAATCCGGCGTTCGACAAGGAAACGGGGTTTTTCACCCGCTCGATCCTGTGCGTCCCGATCATCAACAAACACGGGAAAACCATCGGCGTCACCCAGGTGCTCAACAAAATGAGCGGCCCCTTCACGTCCGAGGACGAATCCCGGCTCAAGGCGTTCTGCGCCCAGGTCTCGATCGCGTTGGAAAACGCGACGCTGTTCGACGACATTCAGAACATGAAGAACTACAACGAATGCATGCTTCAATCCATGTCGAACGGGGTCATGACCCTCGACGAGGATTACCGGATCATAACATGTAACAGCGCGGGGCTTCGCGTCATCCAACGCCGCGTCACCGACGTTGTGCAACAGCCCGCCGGGTCCATCTTCAACGGACCGAACGCATGGGTTCTCGAGCGGGCCGATCGGGTCGCGGAGTCGCGCACCGCCGACATCGCCATGGATGCCGAACTCACGTTCAAGGGAAAGATTTTTTCGGTGAACGCCACGGTGCTGCCGCTTGTCAGCGCCGAGCAGAAAAAGATCGGCACGATGATCGTCATTGAGGACATCACCTCGGAAAAACGCGTGAAATCCACCATGTCGCGATACATGGATCCAAGCCTCGCCGATGAGCTGCTGACCCGCGGCGCTGAGATTCTCGGCGGCAAGAGCACGCTGGCGACGATCTTGTTCACCGACATCCGGGGTTTCACGGGACTGGCGGAGGAACTGGGTCCCCAGGGCACCGTCAGTCTGCTCAACGAATATTTCACCATCATGGTGGAGTGCCTGCAGCGCCAGGGCGGCATTCTCGACAAGTTCATCGGCGACGCGATGATGGCCGCCTTCGGCATCCCCTTCGCGACGGGCGACGACGAGGACCGGGCCGTTCGGGCGGCCATTTCGATGGTCAGGGCGCTGGCCGCCTGGAACCGTCAACGGGCGGAAAACGGGTTACCGCCCATCGATATGGGCATTGGCATCAACACCGATGTGATCGTGTCGGGAAACATCGGCTCGTCGAAACGAATGGATTACACGATGATCGGCGACGGCGTGAACCTGGCCGCCCGTTTGGAGGGCGCCTGCAAATACTACCACGCCCGCGTTCTGATCAGCGAGAATACCGTCAAGCGGCTGAAGGGCGTCTATCGCATCCGTGACGTGGACCGGGTCGTGGTCCGCGGCAAATCGGAGCCGGTCGGACTTTACGACGTTCTGGACTATCATACCGAAGCCACCTTCCCCCACATCACCCAAGCGCTTCGTCTCTACCATGACGGCCTCGAATTTTACCGCGGCAAACGATTCGATTTGGCCATCCGCACGTTCGCAGAAGTGCTCGAGCTCAATCCTCACGATGGCCTGTCTCGCCTTTATCTCGATCGTTGCCGGACGCTCGTCGACGCTCCACCAGACAAGGACTGGAATGGAGTGTGGGTGCTAACCGAAAAATAGGAATTCCCAACCCCTGATGCTGCGACGCAGCATTTGCGGTTGTGCGGCGATCCCGGACATGTAAAATTGCGCTGACTCCTCACCACGCGAGGCAAGGCCCGTCCATGCCGATCCATCATCTCAAGAAACTGTTCCACCCCACGTCGGTGGCGGTCATTGGCGCCAGCAACCGCGTGGGAGTCCCAGGCAGCCTTGTCATGCACAACCTGCTGCGCGGCGGTTTCGACGGCCCCATCATGCCGGTCAGCGCCGAGGAAAAGGCCGTTGCCGGGGTGCTCGCCTACCCCGACATCGAGGCCCTCCCGGTAACGCCGGATCTGGCCGTGATCTGCGCGCACCAAGGCGCCGTGCCGGCCACCATCGAGGCGCTCGCGAGAAAGGGGACACGCGCGGTCATCGTCATGAGCGAGGCGACGGTACCGGCCACGTCCCTTCGCCTGAGCGCGTACCATGACGCCGCTCTCGCGGCCGCGCGCGCCTACGGGGTGCGGATGGTCGGACCCAACGGCCTCGGCGTTATCGTGCCCAGCGGCGGCCTCAACGCCAGCATCGCCCATACCTCGGCGCGCGCCGGCAAACTTGCGTTCGTGTCGCAATCGTCGGCGATTTCCGCCACGGTGCTCGACTGGGCCCACGACCATGGCATCGGCTTTTCCCATTTCGTTTCGCTCGGCGATACGGGGGATACGGGCTTCGGCGACATCCTCGACTACCTGGGCAGCGAGCCGCAGACCCGCTCCATCCTGCTCTATGTGGAGACCATCCGCGACGGCAGCACGTTCATGTCGGCGGGTCGCGGCGCCAGCCGGAACAAACCGATCCTGGTGATCAAGGCGGGGCGGGCGGAGCAGGCGCAACGCCTCACGGAGGCGCGCAGCGGCGTTCGGATGAGCGGCGACAACGTCTTCGACGCCGCCATTCGGCGCGCCGGCATGCTGCGGGTTTATAGCTTCAGCGAACTGTTCGCCGCCGTCGAAACCCTCGGCCGGACGCGGCCCCTCAAGGGAGAACAACTGGCGATCGTCACCAACAGCTGCGGCGTCGCCGTCATGGCGATCGATGCGCTGGTTCTGAACGAAGGCCGCTTGGCCGAACTGTCCCCCGAGACAATCGGAAAGCTGGCTCCGATGGTGGCCGCCGGCTGGCCACAGGCCAACCCGGTCACCCTGAGCGGCAACGCCCCGGCGGATCACTACGCGAAAGCGGTCAAGATCTTGCTCGAACCGAGAGACGTGGACGCGGTCATGGTCCTGCACGCGCCCACGGCGATGGCATCCAGCACCCGCGCGGCGGAAGCGGTGGCGGATGCGGCCCTGCATGGGCGCGGCAACGTTCTTACATGCTGGATGGGCGGCGAACAGGTGGCCGGCCGCCGCGTGTTCGCCGATGCGGGCATTCCCACCTACGATACCGCGACCCAGGCGGTGAAAGCCTTCATGCACATGGTGCGTTACCGGCGCAATCAGGACATGCTGATGCAGACGCCGCCGTCCAAACCGGCGGAATTCAGCCCCGCCACCGGCGCCGCGCGCCGGATCATCGAAGACGCCCTCGCCGCCGGTCGGTGGACGATCGATGGCCAGGACGCCATGGCCATCCTGGACGCCCACGCGATTCCCACCGCCGAAGCGCGGATCGCGGAAACACCCGATGCGGCGGTGGCGGCCGCCCGCGAATTGGGCTTTCCGGTAGCCTTGAAAATTCTGTCTCCCGATATCGTGCACAAAGCCGCGATCGGGGGGGTCGAGCTGTCTCTCGATACGCCCGACGCGGTCAAGGTTGCCGCGGAGACCATGCTGGCCGCCATTGGCAGAAAAAAACCCGAGGCCGCCATAACCGGCTTCACCGTTGAAAGAATGGTGGTGCGTCCCGGTGCGCACGAAGTCGGCATCGGTATCTTCGAGGACCCGGTGTTCGGACCCGTGATCACATTCGGACAAGGAGGCCACGAGGGCGAAGTTCTCGGTGACCGCGCCGTGGCGCTGCCTCCACTCAACATGAACCTCGCCCACGATTTGATATCGGGAACACGAATTTCCCGCCTCCTTCAGGGTTACGGCGACCGGCCGCCGGCCAACATCGGCGCGCTCTGCCTGACCCTCGTTCAGGTCTCGCAGATGATCGTGGACCTTCCGGAACTGGTGGAGTTGGACATCGATCCGCTGTTCGTGGACGACACCGGCGTTTTGGCGGTCGACGCGCGCGTGCGCCTCGCCGCCGTCGCCGAAACGGCGCGGCGCAGGATGGCGATTCGCCCGTACCCGAAGGACCTGGAAGAGGAGTTCGAGCTCGTCTCGGGCCGGAAGGTCTTGCTGCGGCCGATTCGGCCGGAGGACGAGCCGAAGCATTACGAGTTTCTCTCGAAGGTCACGTCGGAGGATATCCGTTTCCGGTTCTTCGGTCTGGTCAGCAAACTGCCGCATTCGGAAATGGCGCGGCTGACCCAGATCGACTACGATCGGGAGATGGCCTTCGTGGCCACGGCGCCGGCCCCGGATGGCGGCGGCCTCGAAACCCTCGGCGTGGTCCGGACCATCACCGACCTCCACAACGACAAGGCCGAATACGCGATCCTCGTGCGCTCCGATCTCAAGGGGCAGAAGCTCGGCTGGAAACTGCTCGACAAGATGGTTCATTATTGCCGTTCGCGCGGCACCAAGCACATTGTCGGCCAAGTGTTGCGCGACAACAAACGCATGCTCGATCTGGTCTACGGCATGGGCTTCACCGGCCACAAAGTCCCCGAAGAAGACGTGGTCGAGGTGACGCTGGTTTTATAGTCAGCCTCACTCGGGTAATTTGGACGATCCGTTTTGCAGGCTCTTCGTGTAATCTATCAGTGAATGGCGCCGCGGGTATCCATCAGGACCTTTTCCTTGAGTTCACATGCCTTCAACGCGCGAAACTGCTTGTGGTCGACCAGCACCAGAACGATATCGGCGCGGTCGATAGCCTCCTGCATGGAGATCAGCGGGAATTCCCGACTTTGGCCGACATTCGGTTCGCAGACCACGATCTCGCCCACCGCCGAGTCCCGTAACGCGCGCACGATCTGGAGCGCGGGGGATTCCCGCAGATCGTCGACGTCGGCCTTGAAAGCCAGCCCGAGGCAGGCAATCACCGGGTTCCTGAACTTGCCCGCTCGCTGTTTGACTTTCTCGATGATCCATTCGGGTTTTCGATCGTTGACCTCGCGCGCCGTTCGGATCAGGCGCGCGTCGTCCGGATACCCGTGGATGATGAACCAGGGATCGACGGCGATGCAGTGCCCGCCCACGCCCGGCCCCGGTTGGAGGATGTTGACGCGGGGGTGACGGTTGGCCAGCCGGATCAGATCCCAAGGATTGATGGCGGCCCGCTCGGCGACCATCGAGATTTCGTTGGCGAACGCGATGTTGACGTCCCGGTAGGCGTTTTCGACCAGTTTCGCCATTTCGGCGGTCGCGGCCGTCGTCTTGAACACCTCTCCGTTCACGAACTCCGAGAGGAAGTCCGCGGCCACGTCGGTGGACGCTTCGTTGACGCCGCCCACGATCCTATCGTTGTGAACCAGCTCGGTCAGAATTTTTCCGGGCAGCACCCGTTCCGGACAGTGGGCGAGGAACACATCGTCGCCGACCGCGTGCCCCGCCTCGCGGAGAATTTTTGCAACCAGATGCTCGGTGGTTCCGACGGGACTGGTGGACTCCAGCAGCACCAGATTTCCCGGCTTGACGAAGGGCGCGATCGCGCGCGCCGCCGCTTCCACATGCGATAGATCGGGCGTACGGTCCGCGGTCAGGGGGGTCGGGACGGCAATGATAAATACGTCGGCGTCCGCCGGTTCCAGCGACGCCGTCAGATTCCCCGATTGCACCGCCGATTTCACCAGGATATCCAGGTCCGGCTCGACGATGTGAATCCGGCCCTTGTTGATGGTGTCGACCACCTCGGCGCAAGTGTCCACGCCGTGGACCTTGTATCCTTTGGTGCCCAGCAGCGACGCCGTCGGCAAGCCGATGTACCCGAGACCGAGCACCGTGATTTTTCTTGCGGGTCTATCCATGAATGCGATCGCGTTGGTTATTATGGGTGGGCGGGAGACGAATAAGCAGTGGACGTCTAAGACACATCATCGGACGAAAATTCTAAATTTTCGTCACTGGCACAAAATTTAGCTCGCCATCTTGTTACCGCGCTTTTCCGCGCCGCCTTCCACGGACAGATTTTTGATCACGATCTTTTTGACTTCATCGCGCGATTTATTCGCCTGGTCCTCGGGCAGGTATCCGAGCATGGTGCTGGCCCGCGCTTTCGCCACTTCCAGCACCGTATCGATATCGACCCGCGCCTTGTCTTCCGCGTACCCGTACACCAGCGTCAAATCACACAGCACGTTGATCAGCCGCGGAATGCCACCGGAAAAATAAAAGACCGCGCCGCACGCATAATCGTCGAAGATATCCCGGTCCCCGCCGGCGACAACGATTCGATGCCGGATGTATTCAATGGTATCCCGGCAATCAAGCGGCTTGAGATGATAGTCAACGCCGATCCTTTGTACGAACTGGCGCAGTTCCGGCCTTCTTAGTTTTTCCAAGAGTTCCGGCTGACCAACCATGACCAATTGCAACAGAAAATCTTTGTCGGAGTTCACGTTCGAAAGCATGCGCAGCTCTTCCAAGGTCTCGATATCGAGATTTTGCGACTCGTCGATCATCAGGACCGTCCGCCGGCCGGACGCATACTGTTCAATGAGAAACTCGATGAAACGCTGATAGAGCTGGACCTTGGTCTTGCCTTCGTATTCCAGTTCGAACGCGAGGCAGATCCACTGCAGCAACTCGCCGAACGAATGATGCGGATTGGTGATCAGACCGATGTGGATTTCATCCTCGACGCTATTCAGCAAACTGCGGACGAGCGTCGTCTTCCCGGATCCCACCTCTCCGGTGATCACCACGAAACCCGTTTGCTGGGTGAGGCCATATTCGAGCAGGGTCAGCGCCATCTTGTGACTATGGCTCAGATATAGAAAACCGGGATCGGGGATGAGCGAAAACGGCTTCTCGCGAAACCCATAATAAGCTTCATACATGCTGCTGCATCCGCCATGAAATGGATCGGTTTTCGCGCCCGATGGCATCAGTGATATGTCGCCAAATATGCTTTACGGGCATCTAGTACCGACTTTCACAATTCCATACTCCATGTGATCGCTTTTCCCGCGTCCTCGGCAGGAGGCGGTGCGCCGACGATGCCGGAGCATCGTCAAGCGCCGTCGACGCCCCGAGGACGCGGGAAAAGCGACCCTTCGGGCGGTCCTCCGAGGCCCCCGGCGGCGTTGCGCGCCGCTTGTGATGCTCCAGCATCACGGCGCGCCCCGCGCCTGGCCGGACGACCTCGGAAGACCGTCACATGGGGCACGGAATTGTGAAAGTCGGTACTAATAATAATAACTTTTCTCAACGTTTTTGGATTTGTTCAAGACCGTTCCGATCAAATTGCAGTTTTTTAGCAATTCGACACTCTTGCGGATATTGTCTATACTGGTTTCGCCTTCTTCCACGACAAGCAGGCAGGCATCGACGTATTGCAGAAAGACCAACGAGTCGTCGGTCGCGAGCAGCGGCGGAAGATCGTAGATCACAAGCCGGTCCGGATACCGCGTCTTCAGCTCCCGCGCCAAGGCGACCATTTCCGGCGACGACAGCAATTCGGAAGAATTGCCCACCCGCCGGGCCGCGGGAAGAACAACCATGCGCTCTATGCCCGGATTGACCAAGCAATCGGAAAGCGCCACCTCCCCCGTCAGATAGTCGGTCAGACTGACCTCGGGCTTGATGCCGAAGAAATCATGGACGCTGGGGCGGCGCAGATCGAGATCAACCAGCAACACCGTATGGTTGACGTCCATGGCCAGACTGATCGCCAGATTCACCGAGGTCAGCGACTTGCCTTCCTCCGGATTGGGGCTGGTGATGGCCAGGGTGGAATGATGCTGGGACGACATTCTCTGCAGAACCTGGGTCCTGAGAATCCGGAACGCATCGGCCAAGTGCTCCTGTGGCGCGCCGGCGATCACCCGTTTTTGACGCAGCGCATGGCTTTCCGTCTTCGCCACCCGGGTTTCGCAATAGGCGATCGGCGCCTTCAAATCCCGGGCCGGAACCCGCGCGGACGACCGATCCCGCGGGCGGGGCACTGACGGCGTCCCCAACACTTCACCCCGCTGCTGCCGAGCTTTCTCAAGCGCCTTTTGGATTTTTTCCACTGGTCGGACCCTTTGTCGCCTGGCGATCAACTAGAAGTATTGGACGAGGATGGTATCGAGACGCCGCTGCGCCACCGACCACAACACGTCCAGCGGTTTAATATTGTAGTGGAAAAACGTCAGGCCCACGCCCAACACCACGCAAGCGGCGGCGGCATAGGTGGCGGCTCGCCGCCATGTCCGTATGGTATCGTCCCGGGTCCTGATGTAGGGAACGACCGCCAGCGGCGCCGCCCCGGTAATGGCCGCGAGTTGCTTCGAATTGTGCACGGACTGATCCAGCATTTCGCTCAATGCGGCGCCGCCCACGCCCGCGCCCAGCGACAGAATAAAACCCAGCATGACGATTGCGACCCGGTTTGGCGAAGCGGGATCGGTGGGAAGTTGCGGCGGTTCGATCAAGGAAAAGCGCTCGCTTTTACGCTCCGCCTCCAACTCCTCGCCGCGCATCGCCGTCGTCAGTTTGCTTTTGACATCCTGGTAACTGCCATTGGCGTTCTGGAGCTCGCGCATGATGCGCATGTACTCGCGTTCCACCAACGGGATCGCCATGATCCTCTCTTCATACTCGGCGAGCTTTTCCTTTGTCCGCAGTTTCTGCTCCTCGACCGCGGCCAGTTCCGAGCTGACCGATTGCATCTGCGCGCTCATCTGAATGTACAGCGGATTGTCCGCGTTCTGAGTGCTCCGGGGCCGGCTCGACGCCTGTCCCGCCGCCGCCAACGAGTTCTTGCAGCGCGGAAAGCTGGCGCTTGAGCTTGACGACGTCCGGGTGACTCTCGGCATATCGTTGCCGGGCGACGGCCAGGTCCGTTTGAACCTTGCGGATCTCCGCGCGGATCAACGCCGGATCGGGGCCCGCGCCCGTTTCCTGCTCGAGCGCCCGGATTTCTCGGCGAAGCTTCACCACGTCGGGATGCTCCGGCCCATATCTCCCGGAGATGGTTATGAACTGCGTCCGCAGGGCCTTGAGCTGATCGGTGGCGCTCAGCACGGGGACACCACCCGCCTGGTAGGACCCAAAGGGGCTCACCTGGGACAGCTCGGACTGCATGTAGATTTTCTGCTGCCGGAGGGCCTGCGCCCGCCGCTCCAGATCTCGCAGCTCGGTCTCGCCCCGCTCGATCAGCTGCATGTTGTAGTGCAGCTGTTCCGGCAGGCTGCCCAGATTCTTTTCCTTCAGCTCGGAGAGCTGCCGCTCCAGATCGGCGATTTCCGCCTCGAGCTGATCGGCCTCTTTTTCGAGAAAATCCGAGGTCTCCCTGGCTGTTTCCTCTCGTGATTGGATGTTCTTGGCCAAATAAAGCGTGACAAGCTCGCTGGCGACCTTCTGCGTGATCGCCGGATTCTCATGCTCGAAGGCCAGGCTGAACGCGATGGTCGCTTGACCCGGACGCCCGGTCTTGGGATCGATGACATCGGCGCTGATGAGCTCCATGCTGACGTTCTCGCGCATGTTGTCCACCACCTCGGTTACCGGCAACACCTCGCGCTCTTCCGGGTACAGATCGAATTTGTTGATGATCTGCATTAAATTCTCGGTGGTCGTCGCCCGCTGGTAAATGGTCTGGAGGCGCTGATCGGCATAGCTGGTGACGGTCGAAAACACCAGCTCCCGCGGCACGTCGGGCTCTTCGATCAGCACCACGGCCGCGGACCGGTACACCGATGGGAGGAGAAAAGCGATCAGCGCCGACAACAGGAAAACGCCCAGCGCCGGCACAACGAAATGCCACTTGCGCCGTTTTGCGATCGCCAGGTATTCCTGTGGTGTCTTGACTTCTTCATCCATGACTTTGCTGCCTTGACGACTTTGCGACTGTCTACCAACCAGGCTTCGAGCGACGAAGTGTCCAGCGACCGGATTGCTTGGCGACCAGGCTTTTAACGAGAGGTCGACAAGCGCGGAAGGTCATAGATCAATCTGGCGTACACGGCGTTGGAGTCTCCGCTTTTGTCTACATCGTCCAAATATTGCCAACGGAAACGATAATAGCAATTCAAGCTGAGATCTTCGATTAAACGCCAACTGAAACCGGGTTGAACGGACGCGTATTGCCGGGTCGCATTCGAATCATCGCTCGAAATTTGATCCTGCACAAAATACCTTGAGGTTAGGTTAATTGCAACCTTTTCTAGTATTTTATGCTCTCCAAACAACCGTATCTCGTTCCTATCCTGCAAGTCCCCGGTCGACGTATTGGGCTCCGCCGACCGCGTGAATTGCGCTTCCAGGAATGTGCGTTCGCCGGCCTGATAGCCGATACTGGCATCGGCGCTGTAACCCACGTTCGTGGTGCTTTGGGAAGAGCTTTGATCGGCATCACGGGAGTCCTGGTGGGCCAAGTATGGTCCCGCCGTGGCCGTCACTCGAATCCGCTCGGTCAGGGCGTGGCTGGCGCCCACCGCAAGCCCTACAACCTGGTTATCCAGCGATCCGAACTTGTTCGAATTGTAGTAAGAACCGCCGAGCGACGCGAGAAGCTGTGTCCGGGGGCTCCACACATGGGTAAAGCCCACGTTGCCGGAATATTCTTCGTAGTCCCGCAGCCCCGCGCCATCGCCCGCTTCCGACGTCCCGTTGGGGTAATTGACGTTGGTGTAGGTGGCGGAGGTGTCGAGACTGTTGCGCGGGCTCAATTGGTAGGACCACGACGGTCCGAGCCGGAAGACCTCCCGCCGCTTGTTATCGAGCAGGAATTCGCCGGTTCCGTTCACATCGCTCGTTCGGGAGGTGTCGCGGACGAACTGGCCCTCCACGCCCCACAGACTCCTGCCGTACTGGTAGTCCGAACCCACGACGACATATTGATCGTTCGAGTTCAACTGGTCCTCGTTGGGGAACACCGTGAAGTCGAATTGGGTGTCCAGCCTGATGTTCAGATTGGGCGTGCTCGCGCCGGCGTTCGCGACGATCGAGCTCGTGAAGCCCACATCGGAAACCACTTCGTCGCTGGTGATGTCCAGGCCGATGTTGTCGTCGTATTCGACGTCCTGGCGGACCTCCCCCGAGACGAACCACTCCGCCGCCCGCGCATCGATCACCCCGCCAGCGACGCAGAACGCAACACCCGCCGCCAGCGCAAGCGCGCTCGAGGACACCCGCCGGGTGGCGCGCCGCCTTGAAAAACACCCGGGCGCAAGCGTTTCGCTAGAACAGAGACTGACCCGAAACAACGATGACATCCCCGCTCTTGAGCTGAATATTCATTTTCAAATTCTCGCCGTGCTTCACGTCGGAATAGTAAAACGGGAACGAGACGTCGGCGCCGTTCTCACGCCGAAGGATGCGGATGCTGTCTTCCCCCGCGAACGGCGTCAGCCCGCCGGCCAGGCTCAACGCCTGCATCACGTCGATGGAGCGGGTCACCTGAAATTCCCCCGGATTGTTGACCGCGCCGATCACATAGACCTTGTTTCCGGAGACGTTCAGAACGGATACGGTCACCACGGCGCCGGGGATATACTTTTCCAGACGGTCGGAGATGGTCTGCTGAACGTCCTCGGTGGTTCGGCCGGCGGCGACGATTTGACCCGCCAAGGGAAAGCTGATGGTCCCATCCGGCAGAACCAGGACTTGACGTTGAAGGTCATCCTCCCGCCAAACGGAAATATCGAGAACGTCACCCGCATTCAGGGTGTACGGCCGATCGCTCGCCGGCGGGGTCGCCGGGTTCTGCGCCATGGCGGCCATCGGCGAAATCGCCAAGAGTGCGGCAATCAAAAATGTCTTCATCTTGCCTCCCAACAGTAAGGTCGAGACCGCAAGCGTCTCGGTGACCGAAAAGGGCCCCGCGCGTGGCCTCGGAGTTGAAAGCTCTCTATTTCAACGTCTTTTAAAGCGTCTCGCGCGGTCATGCGTACCTGAAAATACCGAACGCCTCGGAATTCACACACGTGTGGCAGAAACACCACCCTTATGGGTCCTGCCCGCCCCTCGCGAATAGCCTTTTCTCCCACCGAAGAGCCGAGCGGATGATCACCTCGAGGTCATCGTAGCGGGGCTTCCAGCCGAACCGGGTTGACAATCTGGTGGCGTCGGCGATGAGACACGCGGAGTCGCCGGCACGCCGCGGCGCGCTTCGAATGTCGAGCGGCTCGCCGGTCACGGCCTGCAACGCCGACAGAACGTCCTTGACCGAATAGCCGCGGCCGTAACCGCAATTGAGGACGAGGCTTTCGCCGCCGCCGCGCAGATGGCGAACGGCGCGCACATGAGCCTCGGCCAGATCGGAAACATGAATGTAGTCGCGCACGCAGGTCCCATCCGGCGTGCCGTAGTCGTCCCCGAAAATTTCTATGCAATCCCGCAGTCCGACAGCCGCCTGGTTCGCCACCTTGATGAGATGGGTTGCGTTGGGCGTGGATTGTCCCGTTCGCTCCAGCGGATCCGCGCCCGCCACATTGAAGTACCTGAGCGCGATAAACCGGAAATCGTACGCCGCGGCCGCGTCGCGCAACATCCATTCGGTGACCAGTTTCGAGCGTCCGTAAGGGTTTTCTGGATGGGTGGGCGCCTCCTCGCCGACGGGCACGGTCTCCGGCTCGCCGTACACGGCCGCCGTCGACGAGAACACGAAGGAGCGTACCCCCGTTTCGACGCACGCCTCGATCAGGTTGCGGCTGACCACGGTGTTGTTGCGGTAGTATTTCAGGGGATCGGCCACGGACTCTGGAACAACGATGCTGCCGGCGAAATGGACGACGGTGTCCACCCGGCGGCCGCGCAGAAGCGCCTTGGTCAGAACCGGATCGCCGGCATCGCCCTCGACGAACTCCACATCGCCGGGAACGGCCCGGCGGACGCCCGTCGACAGATCGTCGAGCACGACGACCGAGTATCCCGCGTCCTGAAACGCCAGCACGGCGTGACTGCCGATATATCCGGCCCCACCGGTCACCAGGATCGTCGCATCGTCGGGCATATCGAGCAGGTCCTCTCCGAACGCAACCGCCATCATTTTCCAATCCGGTTAAAGTTCTGTTAGGAGCCGCCGTTAAAACGCGGCCGGTGGCATTGCGCGCACCGCTGTTTTCGCGCATTCTCGCCGTCATGACCACTCCCGTGATCATCGCCATCGCCATCACCGGGGCCGTCCCGCGCAAGACCGACAACCCGGCCGTCCCCATCTCTCCGGCCGAACAGATCGAGTCCACCCGCGAAGCCTACGAGGCCGGCGCGTCGCTGGTGCATGTTCACGTGCGCGAGGACGACGAGTCCTCGTCGTCCGATCCGGACAAGTTCGCCCGGGTTCAGGACGGCGTGCGCGCCCGCTGCCCCGGCATGATCATCCAGTTTTCCACCGGCGGACGCGGCCGGTCGCAAGACGAACGGGGCAAGCCCCTCGGCCTGCGTCCGGACATGGCCTCGCTGGCCACGGGATCGGTGAACTTCGCCAAGCAGATCTACGACAACCACCCCGATCTGGTGGAGGGCATGGCGCGCGCCATGGTCGAGTACGGCATCAAGCCGGAGATCGAGGTGTTCGATCTGGCCATGCTGTACGCCACCAAGAGCTTGATCGACCGCGGGCTGATCAAGCCGCCGCCGCACGTGCAGTTCGTGCTCGGCATACCCAACGCCCTGCCGGCCCGGCTCAAGGTGCTCGAATTCGGGGTGTCCGAACTCGCCGAGATCATGCCCGGCGCCACCTGGACAGCCGCCGGCATCGGCCGCCACCAATTGGAGGTGGCGCGCTGGGCGCTGGCCATGGGCGGCCACGTCCGCACCGGCCTCGAGGACAACCTCAAATACGACAAGACCCGCCTCGCGACCAGCAACGCCGACCTGGTTTCACAGGTGGTCGAAGTTTGCCCCGAATACGACCGCCACCCCGCCACCCCGGCCGAAGCCCGGCAAATCCTTGGACTATCCGCGTAGGCGGTGGTGCCCGGAGCCGGACTCGAACCGGCACGACCGAAGTCCCAAGATTTTAAGTCTTGTGCGTCTACCTATTTCGCCATCCGGGCAACCGGGAGGGAACCTATCGCCGCCCAATCCCCCCGCGCAAGGGGAACTATCGCGGGGGCGGGATGCGGCCGGCCTCGGTCAGCGTTTTGTCACCGGTCACGCGGAACACAATCGTTTCGCCCTCGCGCGGCCGCGCGCCGGTGAGCGCGCTGATCACCCCCTGATGGGTCACCAGCACCAAAGTGCCCTTGGACTTGTTTTCCTGCAGCCATGCCCACAGCGCGGCCATTTGCGCATCCCCAAGCTCGGGCCGGCCATAGAATGAATTGAGCGCGGCAAGCGTGTCCACGCCGCCGAGATCGAGCAACCTGGCGGTTTCCAAGGACCGGCACCATTGACTGGAGTAGACCTTTTCGACGGCCACCTTGTTGCTTCGAAATCCGTCGCCGATTTTTTTGGCCTGTGACCGGCCGTCCGCCGACAGGTTTCGTTGGGTCGCGCAGTCCTCCAGATTAAAGCCCGGCGGATCGCCGATGCCCGGAGCGATGGCATGCCGCATGATGGCGACATGGCCGCCTTGACGCAAAGCCTCCCACGCCGCCGCCTCGCCCTCGGCGCGGGCGGGCGCGGAGCCGCCCGGGATCGCGGCAACGACACAGCAGACCAAGAAAACTCGAACGCCCAAAACCGTCGTGTTAATCATCGAGCACTCCAACGTTTCTTCCTCGCCAACTTAGGGCACGGCCGCGTGCAAAGCCAGGACGCCCAGACCATCAGGGACGCGAGCGATCGACGCGCGCTGGCGGTGGCGTCCCGGAAGTAAACGCTCTAGAGTGCCCGGTCGATATGAATGAAACCCGCGCCATCACGCAACCGCCGCGATTCGACCCGGATTTCCGCGAGCAGCTGGAAGCGCTGTTCCGGTGGCGCCGGGACGTGCGCCGAATTCCAGACCGAGCCGCTCGATCCGGACCTGCTGGACGACCTGATCGGCCTGGCGGCGCTGGCGCCCTCCGTCGGCAACAGCCAGCCGTGGCGTTTCGTCCTGGTGGAGGACGCCGGCCGCAGGCGGGCGATACGCGGCAACTTCGAGGACTGCAACCGGGCGGCGCTGGCGCGCTACGAAGGCGAACGGGCGCACCTCTATGCCCGGCTCAAGCTGGCCGGTTTCGATCGGGCGCCGGTGCAACTCGCGGTGTTCGCCGACACCGCCACGCCGGCCGGCGACGGTCTCGGCCAGCGGACCATGCCGGAAACGCTGTGTTACTCCGTGGTGGGAGCGGTGAACGCGCTCTGGCTCGCGGCGCGGGCCCACGGGATCGGCGTCGGCTGGGTGTCGATCCTCGATCCGGCGCGCGTCAAGGCCGACCTCGACGTCCCCGGCGACTGGACGCTGATCGCCTATCTCTGCCTCGGTTATCCCGAGGAAGAGCATTTGGACCCGGAACTGGAACGCCAAGGATGGCAACGCCGGCTCGACGCCCGGCGGTTCGTTCTTCGCCGATGAAATTGGCGTGGCGCCAATGAAGGTGGAGTGGTCCAGCCGGCGGTTGTGGATGACCGTGGGTTATGTGGCGTCGGCGGCTTGGATGCTGCTTGTTCTTGCGATGACCAACGGCAATGTCCGCGACCCCTTTTTCAATATGATTTTCATCGTGCCGCTCGCGGGATGGGTGATCGGCCTCGTGATCGCCCGCGTGGTTGTCGCCGTGCGCAACCGCCGTGACCGCGCGTAGCCGCCCGCTACAAGGGATCCGAATCCCGTTCTTCGCCCAGGGTCATGATTCCCACGCCCATGCCGATACTGCCGAAGGTGATCCACAGTCCAAAAAACAGCATCGTCAGGAACAAGTATCTGTCGGGCGAGGCAAAGATCAGGGTCGCCAATCCGGCGAAGTCGAACCACAGCAACAGGACGCCAAAGGTAATTCCGCCGATGGTGCCATACAGCAGGTGCTTCAACAAGAAGCTGATCGCCGGCCGATGATACGGCTGCATGATCCATGGACTCCGTTGCAACTCCCTCTTCCCACAATCTGGTCGACATGACCGAGCGGGTCAACATGCCGCCAATGGCTCTCCGGGTTTTCAGCGTCCTGGATCTGACATAGGACACCCGCTTCCGCCCCCGCTCCAAGTCCAGCTCACCGATGGCGCCGCCGGCCGGCGCGCGCGGTTTTGTATACTTTTAGTCTACCTCATGCACCGTTTTGTATACCCCGTTATGCTCCCGTGTCGCTTAACTCATTGATTTCAAACAAAACACACTTCCCGAACGTGAAAAGGTATATAAAAGTATACAAAAGTCGACATTTTTTCGGGCTAAGGCCTTGATTTTCCTAAAATCGTCTGTTCCACCAGGTATACAAAAGTATACACGAATTTCCTATAATCCATTGATATTGTGCGCATTTTTGCCGAAACAAAAGTATACGTCAAAATCCGACATCCCCGTTGTGCAACACCAGTCATCGGAAAGGCTGAAGCCGGCCACAGCCGAGACAGTTCTTTTCCATCGTTTCAAACAGAACAAAACAGGAACATAAATCCTGGCAGGCGGCGGGTCAAGAACTTTGTTCCTCGCCTGTTCGGTCAACTCCGACCCTTTGGTCCCTGAGGCCGAGAACAAAAGGGACAATGTCTCGCGCGGCGCCCTGGAGCGGGGGTTTCTGGCGTAAGCGTCGGGATTGCAGAGACGTGGCGGCGCGGGCGGCCTGGCCGTAGATCCGGGACAGTCTCGTAGCCTGGACGCAGCGAAGCGGAGTCCGCGTTTTTCAGGCAGTGTCCCCGATCTCCCGGGTAACGTCCCTGTGTCCGCCTGTCGAAATGCTACAATGCAAGCCCTGACCCCATCACCCGAGTGGACCGGCGGCGAGGCCAACCCGCGCTTCGTCGTGACCTCGCTGACGCCGCGGGAGATCCGCGCCCGCCGGCTCTACGAGACGCTGTACTGCTTCCGCGGCGAGGTGGAGAACCGGATCAAGGAATGCCAAGCTCGACCTGTTCGCCGATCACACCTCGGCCCGCAGCATGCGCGCCAATCAGTTGCGGCTGTGGTTTGCCTCCATGGCCTACGTGCTGCTCTGCGCGCGGCTCGACAAGCCCAACCCCGTCAACAACAGAGGAACAGCGCCGAACCAGCCCAACCGCCGAGGGCGGACGGCGCAGCGCGCCTCAAGCCTGCGATCGGCCGCCGCCCCGGCTCTCCCACCCTCCAGACCCACCGACGCAACCCATCGTCGGCGAAGTTGCAGGTTTGAGAAATCCGGGCTAGACGCCCTCGGTTCTCAATTCTTGCTGCCGTTCGAACTCGACGGGAGACGCAGCTATTCGATGATGACGGTCCGGCAGCCGTCGATGAGCGGATGGACCACCCAATTGTTTGCCGGGTCGTCGCGGCTGCCGCCGCCTTCTGCATCTTCCGCCTGCCGGATCGCCAGGCACCACATGCCGATGGCCCTTTCGGCGCCTTCCTTGGTTCCGATGTCGTGATCGACGACCGCGTTCGGGTCTTGCGGATCCTTGATCTGCTTCGGCCAGGTCTTGCCGTCCTCCATGCGGGCGATGATCTGGCAGGCATGGATGGCATGGATTTCGTTCCAGCCGTCGTGCAGCGAGTCATAGACCCAGTTGCCTTTCATAACGACGACGTCGCCGACGGCAAGCTCGCCCAGATTCGGATCGACGTCTTGGGGATCGCCGGGATTGAGAGGGTCGGTCAGCGCAGTGCCGGCACCGATCAAAGTGAGGAGCAAGGCAATCAGCGTGAGGATTAAGCCGACGCCCGGTATCGACGCCAGGGCCACGGCCGCAACCAGGATCGCCAGTGTCACATTGGCCCAGATCAACAGATTGCGAATGCCGCTGCCTTCGAATTCGCTGTGGATCGCCTTGAGATAATGGACGTGGCCCACATCGGAGACATAGCCGCGGCCGGCCGAGAACACCTTGGCGTTCGGTGTGACAATCACGCCTTGCAGGCTGTTCCAGTAATGCTCCTTCGGTTCCGGCAGGCGCGTGCTGAATTCGTCGTCCGAATTGGGATCCTTGGCAGCAGACAGATCAACACGGCTCGGTGCCAGCGCAACGTTGAAGGACGCATCGTCGTCGCCGCCTTTCTTCCTCGGACTGCTCGATGGCCGATTGGTGGCAACCCCGATCACGCAGGCATCCTCTTCCTGAAGGCAGATCAGCCGGCCGTACAGCCACCAAGTCAGGAACGCGATCAAATAGCCAATGGCGGCAATCGCAACGGCGATGACCGCGGGAATGAACACCGCGATGACGAGTGATACAAGATAGACCACGCCGGTAATAATCGTGACGACCAGGCCCTCGTTTCCCGCGAACGTGCCGCCGACGAAATTCTCCGGTTTGACGCACTGTGTGTATTGCCGGAATGCCATGATCCATCCTCCGATGTCAGTTCGTCTGCACGACGAGGGTGACGCCGCCGGCATATCCGCCATCGCTCAACGCATTGATGTTGAACGGACGGCGTCCCGTGAAACCGGCGGGCGGCGTGATCGTCACTCCGATGGTGATCTCGTCATTCGGCTGAAGCGTCGGCGATGCGGGCGATATGGCGACTTGCCAGCCCTGCGGAACGGGAAACAATCCGCGTCCGTGGATCTGGCGCACCTTTTCCATGCGCTTGCGGAATGGTCCCCGGTCGTCGCGCTCGATCCGCGTTTTGCATTCGGCCGGATGCGGTATCTCGTAGGTGTCGACTTCGAACCTGTACTGCGCCGGCTTGCCGGTCGCGTTGCGAAGCCGGAAACCGAACGCGGCAGGCGATTGCGGCGCCACGACATTGAGGTTGTTCTGGCCGATATTGTTCGCCGGGTTGGAATTGTCGAGCCAGCTCAGGGCCACCTTCAGGCAATAATGTCCGGGTATCGCGGGCGACCGCCAGGCCATGCGGGCGAGCGCGGGATGATTTGCGCCGCCCTTCACGCCGAGATTGACGAATGCCGAGCCTATCGCTGTCTGGACGGTGGCGATGCCGAAGGAGAGAAACGAGAAGGCGACCGCAAGCCCGACGGCGGGGGCTTCGTAGGAATTGTTCCACACCGTCGCCACTATCTCGTAATCCGTATCCGGAAGAACGTCGCCTTCCGGCACGATGACGCCGTTCCTGCGCAGAACGATGTCGGGATTGTCCCATGTAACGGCGAGGCCGAGCTTGAGGAGATAGTCCTGCGAATAGATGCACGGGTCCGGCCGGTGAAAGGACGGATTGTCGACAATTGTGCAATCCTTGCCGGTTTCCTCGCGCTTCGGATGCGGCATCTTCAGGAAGGCGCACAGTTTCTTCAGGCCATCGATGAACCGCTTGAGCAGGTCGAAGAGATCGACGATCCACTGGTAGGTCAGCACTTTCGCGAAGTGCAGCAGAAGCATGCCGATAAAACGGAACGTTCTCATGGGCGCCTCCCGCCCTTGCCGGACGGACGGCATCGTACGCCTGTTTCTTCAGGCGAGCGAACCGGCCTCCCCGACTATTTGTCAGGGACGTGGGCGCCGGCGGCGTCTGTACGCGATATATGCGATGGTAGCGGCGACGGGCACGAACAGAAGCATCGCTTCCAGACTGCCCGATCCACCATCCGGCGAAATTCCGAAAATGCGCTCGATGAAGTCCATGAGGCCAACCCTCCAAAGTGAAAGCGAGCACTGGTCTGCCGAGGACTTGTCTACCCCGGAACCAGGGAGCATGATTCTACGCCTGTCCGATCATGCTGGCAATTGGAATTCCGGGAGGCGTCGATAACAAACTGAATTGTGCGCAATAGGTACCATATGAATTGACCGCTTCTGTTGTTGTGGGGCCTGTGGGGTTGTGGGCAACGCGGAATCAAGGGGTCAGGGTCATTTGATTTTCAGACGAATCTGACCCCCTTGCTTCACGAGGTCGAGAACGAAAGGGACAACGTCTCGCGCGGCGCCCTGGAGCGGGCGTTTCTGGCGTAAGCGTCGGGATTGCAGAGACGTGGCGGCGCGGGCGGCCAGGCCGTAGATCCGGGACAATCTCGTAGCCTGGACGCAGCGAAGCGGAGTCCGGGTTTTCCGGGCAGTATTCCGATCTCCTGAGTAACCTTCCCTGTGTCCGCCTGTCGAAATGCTACAATACTAGCCCTGACCCCAAAGTCGTATCACGAGGCCCGAAAGGTTCCGAAATCCGAATTGCTAAATGATAGACCAGACCAAATCACCCAGTCCGACGCCTACCGAAATTTCTTCCATAGTCCGACGCTTACCGAAAGTCGATCAATTGATTCTGATGGTGTGGACGGCCCCTGCTCCCCGGCAACGAAGTGCCTTATGGTAGTCGTATTGAACGCCACAACCGAGAGGAGCCCCTTTGCTTCGAACCAAGATCAGTAACATGTCCCCAGAACCCCAAGATCAGTAACATGTCCCCAGAACCCCAAACGATTCTGAGCCTTTTGCTTCCTTTAATCATTGTTAGGTTTATAAATATGAAGCGAAATCCAAAAGAGAAATTTGTGAACTCTCTACGATACAGCCAAGAAATGCCTTTTGATTCTGGACCATCTTTACATTGCCTTAGAGAACGGTACCTCTATGGCGAATGATGCAAATATGGTAGAAACCAATTCATCTATTGTTATCGAAATATATATTGCAGCGCTTGGAATGATAGACCATTTTCACCGCTTCCA
Source organism: uncultured Alphaproteobacteria bacterium (assembly GCA_963771545.1). Taxonomy (GTDB): domain Bacteria; phylum Pseudomonadota; class Alphaproteobacteria; order Rhodospirillales; family Defluviicoccaceae; genus CAKZLS01. The sequence goes on along the minus strand of CAVYTX010000002.1, from coordinate 335,886 downwards.
TGAAATAGTTTCGGCCATGCCCCTTATCAGGAACAATCAGCCAGAGCTAAGGAACCTGAGAAAGTCACTCGAACCCGTAAAAAACTGCAGAAACTACCTTCAACATATGCGTGGCGATCTCATGAAAAGTGACCACGTTACGTATCCAATACTTGGAGCAGTTTCATGGATTCATGATAACCGCAACTATATCCTCTTTTCAAATCAGGCAACACAGGACTTCAGCGCTCGTGGTATTAGCTACGATCGTTTGGAAGAAAGATACATTTGCAAATACCAGCTTATCGTTGGAGGGCACGAAATACAAATAGACACCGTTTACAGTAATATCAAGTTATTTTGGACATGGCTTGAGAGAGTTTCTGTAATAGAACCGTCACACATTAAGGACTACGGATGGGGAAAACCTACAATTATACACTCTGAATTCACAAAAACCTAACAAGACGGTTTCACTGAGTTGGCCCCGGTTTTGTTGGTGCGCCGTGTGCTGCTCGGTTGCGCTCCTCCCCTGTTCCCGACGCTTGCGGCAACCGCTTTCAGGCACCCGCCATGTCTCTTTATGCCGATCTGCAGCGATACTCTTTGGTCCGCAAGTGGTTAGAGCGCTAATATAGAGCCCTGGAATCAACGGGGTCAGAACGAGTTGATCCGTTTGACTAGGGCGGATTCAAGTTCCGAATGCACCAATCACGCTGGCTCGTAGCGCTTAACCTTTATCTTTCCCGCTTTTTTCTGAACCCGCGCGAGATCGTACTGCATTTGCTGGCGCAGCCAGCTCTCAACACTGCCGCCAAAGCCCTTGGACAGCCTTACCGCCATCTCCGGAGAAATACCGGCGTGCCCATTCAATAGCTCGGACAAGGCCTTGCGGCTCACGCCCAGCACTTCAGCGGCGGCGGTAACGGTCAAGCCTGCCGGTTCGATGCAAAGTTCCCGGACAACGTCGCCGGGATGTGGTGGATCTCTCATCGGCATGTCTCAATCCTCCTAATGATAATCAATTAAATCAACATCGCGCGGTTCTTCATTCTCGAACCGGAAAACAATGCGCCAATTCCCGGACACATCGACGGCCCAAAAGCCTTTGCGCTCGCCCTTCATCGGATGCAGCCCCAGCCCCGGAAAATCCATATCCGCAGGCTCCTTGCTGGCATCGAGACGAGCTGAAAATCGCCCGAATGCGTTTAAGCCAGCTCGCGTTAAGGCCCTTCGTCTGGGTGTTTTCGTAAAGGGCCTTCAACCCTTTGTGCCGAAACGTCCGGATCACAGGTTATTGTAACCCATTACGTTACAGGTATCAACTTGACCGAGGTCAACTGCTTTCGAGCACATCGTTTCTACAACTCCGGACATGGGCTCCGAGAAAGCGGGAAAAGCGATAGTGCGGATAACCTATGTTAGACGCCCCCCTACCCCTCCAGAGTCCCCGTGTCCTCGAACGGTTCCACGCCGATGGCTTTGAACAGCGCCTTGACGTCCGCCACGGCCGGTTCGAGGGCGCACGCGTCGACGCAGCGAAGGACGATGCTGACGCCGAGCCGGTCGCCGCGCAGAAACGGGTAGCTGCCGATTTCCACGCCCGCGTGTTTCTCCTGGACCGCGGCCAGGCCGGTCGCCACATTGCCCTCCCGGGTGAACGCGGCGACGGTGCGCGACACCATCGGTGCGCCGCCGCGAAGCCGGTCGCGGAGGCCTTGGAACATGGCCCGCATGATCCCGGGCACGCCGGGCAGCACGAAGACGTTCCCGATCTGAAATCCAGGGGCGCGGCTGACCGGGTTCTCGATCAGGGTGGCGCCGGCGGGCACGTCGGCCATCCTTTGGCGGGCCTCGTTGAAATCGTCGCCGGCGTATTGCGATCTCAGCATGGCCATCGCGTCTTCGTTGCGTTCGAGGGCGACGCCGAAGGCCTTGGCGATACTGGCGGCGGTGATGTCGTCGTGGGTGGGGCCGATGCCGCCGGTGGTGAATACGTAGTCGAAGCGGGCGCGGCAGGCGTTGACCGTGGCCACGATGGTTTCCACGTCGTCGGGGATGACCCGCGCCTCCATCACGCGAATGCCGAGATCGTTCAGCGAGCGTGCGAGAAAACTCAGGTTGGCGTCGGGTGTCCGCCCCGAGAGCACCTCGTTGCCGATGATGATGACGCAAGCGGTGACCGGGGTTTTGTGCGGACATACGTTTCCTCGACCTGGACGACCCGCAATCTAGCCAAGGGCTCGCCCCCGCGCCATCAATTTGCTACGCTCGAAAGCGACGCGTGACACGGAAAGGGGAATCCGATGATGCGAACCGTACCGCGTGCTTGCGGGTTTCATGCTGCTTTCGATGCCGGCCGCCAGCGCGGACGGAGACGCGGCGGCGGGGAAGGATCTGGCGACGCAATGGTGCGCGTCATGCCATCTCGTCGGCGATTCGGGCACGACAAGCGATGGCGGGCGTCCGTTCGCCACCCTGGCCAAGGACCCGAACGCGACCCCCGATCGTCTTTCGGCGTTCCTGACCGAGCCGCACGGCGGAATGCGTGGGCTGTCCCTGAGCCGCCAGGAGATCGACGACCTCGTCGCCTACATCGAGAGCCTGAAATAGGCGAATTCGATCGGCTCACAGAAAATCCCGGATCATCGCCACCAGCGGCACGTCGGCGGGCGGCATGGGCAGCGAGGCCATGGCCAGGGGCCGGACCCATTTGAGCGCCTGGCCCTCCCGCGCCGTCGGCGTGCCCTCCCAGACCCTGCAAAGATAAAGCGGCATCAACAGATGAAAATCGTCGTAGGCATGAGACGCGAAGGTGAACGGCGCCAGGCAGCTTTCGGTGATGTCCACCCCCAATTCCTCGCGCAGCTCCCGCACCAGGGCGGCCTCGGGGGTTTCGCCCTCGTCGACCTTGCCGCCGGGGAATTCCCACAAGCCCGCCATCCGCTTGCCGAGCGGACGTTGCGCCATGAGAATCCTGCCGTCGGGATCCACCAGCGCCACCGCCGCCACCAGAACGATGGGGCGCGCGCTTGCCGCGCGGCGAACCTCCGCTTGCAGGCAGCCGGGATCAGGACCGGTAATCGGCATTGATATCGATGTAGCCATGGGTCAGGTCGCACGTCCACACCGTGGCGTGTCCGAGCCCGATTCCCACGTCCACGCCGATGGCGACCTCCATGCCCTTCATATGGGCGACCACCGGCGCTTCGTCGTAGTTCGGAACCGCCTCTCCCTCCTCCGCGATGGGAATGCCGCCGACGCGGACCGAAATGCGCGCGCGATCGACCCGTTCACCGGCGTTGCCCACGGCCATCACGATCCGCCCCCAATTGGCGTCCTCGCCGGCGATGGCGGTCTTGACCAGCGGCGAATTGGCGATGGTCAGGGCGATCTTCCGGGCGGCGGCCTCGTGCTCCCCGCCGGTGACGGTAATGGTGACAAACTTGCTGGCGCCCTCGCCGTCGCGCACCACCTGATGGGCGAGATCGAGCGTCAAATCATCGAGAGCGGCGCCGAATTCCCGCAATCGCCGGTCCGCGGGATCCGCGATCGGCTCCCCGCCAGCGGCGCCCGTGGCGAACAGCAGAAGCGTGTCGCTGGTGGATGTATCGCCATCGACGGTGATGCAGTTGAACGAGCGATTCACCGACGCCGACAGCAATACGTGCAGAGCCCCTGGCGCAATCGCCGCGTCGGTGAACACGAACGCCAGCATGGTCGCCATGTTCGGAGCGATCATCCCCGAACCCTTGGCGATGCCGCAGAGGGTTACATCCGCGTCGCCGACCCTGGCCCGGCGGACGCTGCCCTTGGGAAACGTGTCGGTTGTCATGATCGCCCGCGCCGCCGTCTCCCAGGTCGTTTCCCCGAAGACCGCGCGGATATCGCTCAGAGCCTCGACGATCTTCTCCACCGGCAACCGCTCTCCGATCACGCCGGTGGAGGCGATGAAAACTTCATCCGGGTCGCTGGAGAACACCTGGCCGGCGGCTTCGACGGTCCGCGCGACCGCGCCCTCGCCGGCGCCGCCGGTAAAGGCGTTGGCGTTGCCGCTGTTGACCACGAGGACACGCGCGCGGCCTCCCATGAGCGCGTTGCGGCACCACTCGACGGGAGCGGCCGCGGTTCGCGAACGGGTCAGAACGCCGGCGACGGCGGTGCCGGCGTCCATTTCCGCGACGAACAGGTCGTCCCGGCCCCGGTACCGAATGCCGCACGCATGCGTCCCCAGCCGCACCCCGGCCACGGCCGGCATGTCGGGGAAGCGATCGGGCGCGAGTGGCGAACGTTTACTCATGATCGGAATGCCTTGGATTGCGAACGCGCGTCCGTTGTCGAGATTTCTATTTAGCCGGTTGCTCGGCCTCCGTCCCGGGCGCCGGCGGAGCCGCTTCATCGAACCTTTCGATGGCGGCGTTTTCGCGAAGCCCCTCGATGTAGGCGGCACGGGCGTCGCGCATCAGATCGGCGCGCAACTGATCGGACGCTTCTTCGAACGGCGGCGGTTCCGCCTTGCGCCTATCCTCCACCTGGATCACGTGCCAGCCGAACTGCGTTTGCACCGGTTGCTCGGTGAAAGCGCCGGTCTTCAGGGCGTTCGCCGCTTCATAGAACGCCGGCACCATCGCGTCCGGGCCGAAGTAGCCGAGATCCCCGCCCTTCTGAGCGGAAGGGCCGATGGATTTCTGTTTCGCCAACTCCGCGAAGTCGGCCCCTTTTTGAAGTTCGCCGATCACCGCCTTCGCCTCGCTTTCCTCTTTCAACAGGATGTGGCGGGCGTGGATTTCTTCCTCGCCGGCGGTCTTTTCCACCAGAGCCTGATAGCGTGTTTCCAGGGCCTCGTCGGTAACCTGCTTCTCGATGGCGCGGTTGAGCAGCACCTGGGCGAGGAGGATTTCTTCGACGCGCGCCATCTGCGCGCGCACTTCGGCGTCGTTTTGCAGGTTCTGCCGATCCGCCTCCGCCGCGAGCAGCTTGGTATCGATGACGAGATTGACGAGGACCGGCAGAATCACATTGTCCGGCACCTGTTGCATCTGCGCCGGCAATCTGGCGCGCTCTTCGAGCGCTCGGGAGCGATGGATTTCGGCGCCATTGACGGTCGCCACCACCGGATCGTCCTCGGCGGAAGCGGCCGGCGGAACGGACAACATAGGGATGAATACGGCGACGATGGCGGCCAGGGCCGCCCCGGTGACGAGGAAACGGTTCATTGGAGTTCTCCTAAGTCCCGTAAGGCGGCGAGAGATCGCCCGCCATACGATCAACAATTCGAGCGATAATGCACATCGGCTTCAACCGTACAAGGGGAGGTTGAACCGACCGCGGGCCGCCGGCTCGGGACCATCCGCGCCGCTTCTCCCGCCGGGGGCATACATTGACAGGACTTGTGCCTGCTTCTATGTCTTGCCCAACGGTTGCGGCCGGCTCGGCCGGCGAGACCGGACGGCGTCGTGCGCCGCTTGTCATGCTCCCGCATCATGGCGCACCACACTCCTTGCCGGAAACCTCGATGGGCCGTCACTATGGGTTATTATCAATGATCGTTGGTATTAAGGATTTTTAATGTTCGGCGCCATTGCCAGGCGGGTCTTCGGCTCCGCCAACGAGCGATATCTGAAAGGCCTGAATAAGCACGTCCACGCGATCAACGCGCTCGAAGACGAACTCGAAGGCCTCGGCGACGAGGAACTGCGCGCGCGCACCCCATGGCTGCGCGAACGCCTCGAAGCCGGCGAAACGCTCGACGACTTGATGGTCGATGCCTTCGCCACGGTTCGCGAAGCGGCGAAGCGCACCCTCGGCCAGCGCCATTTCGATGTCCAGCTCCTGGGCGGTATCGTTTTGCATCGCGGCATGATCTCGGAAATGAGAACAGGCGAAGGCAAAACCCTGGTCTCGACCCTGCCGGTCTACCTCAACGCGCTGCCGGGCAAGGGCGTTCACGTGGTCACCGTCAACGACTACCTCGCCCGCCGCGACGCCGAGTGGATGGGCGCGATCTACAATTTCTTGGGACTGACCGTCGGGTGCGTCGTTCATGGGCTCGACGACGCGGGCCGCCAGCAAGCCTACGCGTGCGATGTCACTTACGGCACCAACAACGAGCTCGGGTTCGACTATCTGCGCGACAACATGAAGTTCCGCCTGGAAGAGATGGTCCAGCGCCCCTTCCATTACGCCATCGTCGACGAGGTGGACTCCATCCTGATCGACGAAGCGCGGACGCCGCTGATCATCTCCGGTCCGGCCGAGGATTCGTCCGAGCTTTACACGCGCATCAACACGCTCATTCCGAAGCTGACCGAGGAAGATTACGAAAAGGACGAGAAGGGCCGCGCCGTTTCCTTTACCGAAACCGGCATGGAGCGCATGGAGGGCATGCTGAGTGAATCCGGACTTCTCTCCGAGGGCGGCCTCTATGACCTGGCGAACGTGTCGCTGGTCCACCACGCCAACCAGGCGCTTCGGGCGCACGTCCTGTTCGGCCGCGACACCGACTACATCGTCAAGGACGACAAGGTGGTGATCATCGACGAGTTCACCGGCCGGATGATGGAAGGACGCCGATACTCCGAGGGCTTGCATCAGGCCCTGGAGGCCAAGGAGGGCGTGACCATCCAGCAGGAAAACCAGACGCTGGCCTCGATCACCTTCCAGAATTACTTCCGGCTCTATCCCAAATTGGCCGGGATGACGGGCACGGCGATGACGGAAGCCGGCGAGTTTTTGGAAATCTACGGCCTCGAAGTCATCGATATTCCGACCAACGTGCTTTGCATCCGCAAGGACGAGCACGACGAGGTCTACCGGACCGCCGGCGAGAAACAAGAGGCCATCGTCGAGAAGATCCTGGAGTGCCGCGAACGCGGCCAACCGGTTCTGGTGGGCACCGTCAGCATCGAGAAATCCGAGGACCTCGCCGCCGCGCTGAAGAAACGGAAAATCCCCCACAAGGTGCTGAACGCCCGCTATCACGAGCAGGAAGCGTTCATCATCGCCCAGGCCGGCGGCCACGGCGCCGTCACCATCGCCACCAACATGGCGGGCCGCGGCACCGACATTCAGCTTGGCGGCAACCCCGACATGCGCGTCAAACAGGAGCTGAACGATCCCGGCGACCAAGACGGTCAGGCCCGCATCCGAGCCGAGGTCGCCGCCGACCGGGAAAAGGTCCTCGCCGCGGGCGGTCTGTTCATCCTCGGCACCGAGCGTCACGAGAGCCGCCGGGTGGACAATCAGCTGCGGGGGCGCTCGGGCCGGCAAGGCGATCCGGGCGGATCGAAGTTCTATCTGTCCCTCGAGGACGACCTGATGCGGATCTTCGGCTCCGAGCGCATCGACGGCATGCTTCAAAAGCTGGGCCTCGAGGAGGGCGAGGCGATCATCCATCCGTGGGTCAACAAGGCGCTGGAGAAAGCGCAGCAAAAGGTCGAGGCCCGCAACTTCGAGATCCGGAAGAACCTGCTCAAGTTCGACGACGTGATGAACGATCAGCGCAAGGTGATCTACGAACAGCGCAAGGAACTGATGACCGAAGAGGACGTCAGCCATACCGTGACCGACATGCGCCACCATCTGATCGAGGACCTGGTGACGCGGAATATTCCCGAAAAGGCCTACGCCGAGCAGTGGAATATCAGCGGGCTGCACGCCGAGATGCTGCGGATCTTCAATCTGAACCTGCCGCTTGAGGCATGGGCCAAGGAGGAAGGCATCGCCGACGGCGAGATCCGCGAGCGGCTGATCGAACTGGCCGACCGCAAGATGGCGGAAAAGGCGGCCAACTACGGCCCCGACGTCATGCGCATGGTGGAGAAGAGCCTGCTGCTGCAGATCCTCGACCAGATCTGGAAAGAGCACCTGCTCAACCTCGATCATCTGCGCCAGGGCATCGGCCTTCGCGCCTACGCGCAACGCGATCCGCTGAACGAGTACAAGCGCGAAGCCTTCAACCTGTTCGAAGGATTGCTGGACCGCCTGCGCGAGCGGGTCACGCTTGTGCTTGCCCACGTGGAACTGCAGATGACGCCGCGGCCGGAGACGCTCGCGCGCCACCCGCAACCGGAGATGCACGAGACCCGCATGGACCCCGCGTTCGAAGGCGCGGCGGCGGAGCCGGAACCGGCCATGGCCTCGGCCGGAGCCGGGGCCGGGGCCGCGGCGGCGGTGGCGCCGGTGAGATCCCGTCAGGCGACGGGAGACATGGATCCGGCCGATCCGACCACCTGGGGCCGCGTCGCCCGCAACGCGCCCTGCCCCTGCGGATCGGGCAAGAAATACAAGCACTGCCACGGCAGCATGGCGTAAGCACCCGACCAGACTCTAAGCCGAGCCCGGCAAGGTCTTGCGCGCCTCCTCCCGGGCGGCATCCTGGGCGAACAGGTCCTCGAGTTCCTCGGCGCCCTCCTTGGTCAGCGCCTGCATCTTTTCCTCGTCGTTGTGGTGCCAGTAGTGGGCCCACAACAGGATCTCGTCGTGCTGCTCGAAGGTTTCCACGGCCTTTTGGCTCTCATAGTTCGAAAGGCCCAACCCTTTCAAAACCGACTGCGCCAAATCGAGACTGGAGAGAAACGTCTCGCGGCGGATGACGGTCACGCCAAGGTCCATGAGCTGGTATGCGTGCTTGCGGTTGCGCGCCCGGGCATAAATGGTGAGCCTCGGAAAATGTTCCCGGACGGTCTCCGCCGTGCGCAGCGACGCCTCCACGTCGTCGATGGCCAGCACGAAAGCCGCCGCCGTCTCCGCCTTCGCCGTGCGCAGGAGATCGAGCCGGGACGCATCGCCGTAGTACACCTTGTTGCCGAGCTTGCGGACGAAATCCACGTGCTCGGGATTGATTTCCAGGGCGGTGAACGAAATCCGTTTAGCCCTGAGGATCCGCGCGACGATCTGTCCAAACCGGCCGAACCCCGCGATGATAACCCGGTTTTCCTCATCGGGGAGAGAATCGAATTCCCTTCCGGCCGGCTTTTCGAACCAAGCCGTCAGAACCGCGTCGTCCAACAGAAACAACAGCGGCGTAACCGCCATGGAGAGCGTGACCACCGCGATCAATAGATCCGCCAGCTCCCGTTCGATGATCCGTCCGCCGACCGCGACGGTCAAAACGATGAACGCGAATTCGCCTCCCTGCGAAATGGCCACGCCCAGGGCGCGAGCCGAAGCATTGCCGAGGCCGAACACGCGGCCGAGCCCAAACAGGATCACGAACTTTACGAACATCAATCCCAACACCAGGAGGACAACGGCTCCGGGTTCGCGGATGACGATCCCCACATTGAGCGACATGCCGACGGCCATAAAGAACAGGCCCAGAAGCAGACCCTTGAAGGGCTCGATATCCGTTTCAAGGGCATGCCTGTATTCGGACTCCGCGAGCAGTACGCCCGCGAGGAATGCGCCGAGCGCCATGGAGAGCCCGATCCATTCCATCAGAAGCGCCATGCCGACGACGGTCAGTAACGCCATGGCGGTGAAGACCTCGCGAATTTGCGTCCCCGCCACGATCCGCAACAGGTAGCGCAGCAGGTAGTGCCCACCCGAGCCGACAACCACGAGGATCGCAACCGTGCCGATGCCGGCGATCGTTCCGGAACTCTCCATCGGGCCGAACGCTTCGGGGCCAATCAACGGCACCAGCGCCAGCAACGGAATGGCGGCAAGATCCTGAAACAGCAGTATGGAGAAAGCCGACCGGCCGTACCGAGTTGTCAATTGGTGCTTTTCCGCGAGGATCTGGAGGGCAAAGGCGGTGGATGAAAGCGACAGCGTCACCCCGACGATGGCCGCGGCGGCCGGATTCAGACCCAGAGTGTAGGCGGCGACCCCGAGCGCAGCGCCGGTCAATCCGACCTGCGCGCCGCCCAGCCCGAACACCGATTTGCGCATGGTCCATAGCCGGCTGGGTTGCAGTTCAAGCCCGATGACAAACAGCAGCAGGACAACGCCGAACTCGGCGAAATGCAGGACATTTTCGATGTCCGCGACCAGTTTGAGCCCCCACGGCCCGATCACCAGGCCGGCGGCCAGATAGCCCAGGACGGAGCCCAATCCGAGCTTTTTGAAAACCGGGACGGTAATAACCGCCGCGCCCAGAAAGATCGCCGCTTCGGCCAACAGTGACATCGGTGGTTCCTCGCTGCCTCCGCCCTCATTGAATTTGTCGGAGTCAATGCGACTCTTAGCCTGTCGGCGGATGTTTCGAAACCGGCATAATTATACCGACGGTCACTGGAAAGGCCTTCCGCAAGCCTTGTGTTGGCGGTCCGATTCGTCTAAGCGACTCGTCGTCGCGCCGAAGGCAAAAGTAAGAGGAACGCCAAGGCGGCGTGGGGATGCCATGAGGATATTTTCCAGCGGACCACGGATCGCCCTGGGGTTGTTGATGGGTCTGCTCGCGGCCTGCGAGGAAGCCCCCCAGTCAAGTGTCACATTCCGGCTGGAGGATGTCTGGAGTTTCGCCCGCGGGGCCATGAACCACGGTCCATTGCTGGTCGATATCCGAGGCCACCCCCACGGCGAGGACGACGCTGCGTTGGACGCCGCCGTCATCGGCGCGATGACCCAGGCGATCACATGGTCGGCCGATCCGCGATTTACCGCGAACCCTTCCGCGGGGCCCGGATCCTCTTTCCGGGTCATTGTCACCTTGAACGGGGTCGGGGGTCTTGGCGGCCGCGACCAGTGTCGCGGCATGTCCGAGGGAGGGGGCCCCCTCCCAAACGGCCGGGTCCAAATCGTTGCGACGTTCTGCGACGGTGAAGGCGTGCTGGCAAACGTGCGCGGCCACACTGCCCGAACCGATGGCGTGGACGATCCCCGGTTCTCGCGGCTTATTCGTCAGGTGACCCGGGACATGTTCGGCGGGACCAGCGGTACGTAACGGCAAGAGCGCGGACCGCCACCGAAAGACCGTGATCGCCAAGAAATTGAATTACCCGCATCTTATTCGCTAATTTTCAGTCTATCGCTTGTGGCTCCATTACTTAGAAATAATAATTCATTTAATGCCCATAAATAATTATATTTGGATAGAGTTTTTTTCTGGATTTCGCACCTGCATCACCGTACAAGGGCCTTCTGCTATTAAGGGATAGTAAGAGTTTACAGTTGTGTGCCTTGCTAAATATAGGCACAAAAAAACAAAGACAGGTAAATTGATGGAGCCTGCGAAGAGCTGATGCGAACGTCAAGTCATGAAATTTTAAATGATAGGACAGCCGTAAAGATTAGCTCGCGTTGGTCAAGTAGGCGCTGAACATCGGCACTTTCACTTATGCCTTCAATAACATGGCCTATTTTTGCTCGCTCCTCGGCAATCGAATTGGATCGCGAGTGAGGTGCGAGGTGCGAGCAAAAATGGGAGACCTGAGAGGAAACGAACTATCGACGGGTGACAGAGACCTCCGAGGAGGGAGCCATCTGCGCCTCAAACCGCAAAAATTTAGGGAGAGCGGTCAAATGAATGCAGCCTACAAGAAGGAGTGCATGTCGGCGTTGATAGCGTTCGCGGTCGTGACGCTACTGACGCATATCTATCCCATGTATTTCCTTTTCCCCGGACTTACGGAATTCACGATCTTTGGGTTTCCGGCCCATTACTTCATTACCTTGGTCGTCGGCTGGCTGGTTTTGATGCCGGTCTATTGGGTTTACATCAACGTCTCCGAGAAAATCGACGCCGAAATCCAGGAAACGGAAGAACCCGAAGCCATGCCAGCGGGCAAGCCCGCGCGCGGAGGTGCGGAATGAACCGCCTACTCCTCGCCCTCGCGCTGTTGATCGCGCCATCCCTGGCCTGGGCTCAGGCCGCGGGCGCAACCGAGATGAAGGACTATGTTTTCGAGCCCGACAGCACGATGTCGCTGCTCGGGATCATCTACACCGTCGCCATGGTGGTCCTGTTCTTGTACGTGGGCTGGATGTCGAAGAAGCGGGTGGCGTCCAGCGAGGACTACTTTGCCGCCGGACGCAAGGTGGGCGGCCTGTCCAACGGCCTGGCGATGACGTCCAACTATATGAGTTTGGCCACATTCCTGGGCTTTACCGCGCTGCTGTGGTCGCTCCAGTACTTTCTCGTGGCGGTCGTCCTCAGCTTCCTCGGCGGCTTCGTGATGATCTCCATCTGCATCGCTCCGTCGCTGCGGCGCTGGGGCAAGTTCACCAGCATGCAGTTCATCGGCGACCGGTTCGGCCATACCGCCAAGGTCATCGCGGTAGTGTGCATGATCCTGCTCGCACAGTTGTATCTGATCGGGCAGATGAAGGGCGTCGGCAACGTGTTCCAGGTGATGTTCCACTGGGATTACACCACCGGCCTCGTCGTCGGCGGCTTGGTGGTGACGGCGTACGTGACGATCGGCGGCATGTACGGCCTGTCGTACAACCAGACCCTTCAGGCCATCATCATGGGTATCGCCCTGTTGGTGCCCACCGCCATCATCCTTTGGAAATTGGGCGCCGGCCCGGCTAGCTTCTTTCCGCCGTTCGGATACGCCAAACTCGTGCCCGAGATGGTGGCCGCCATGCCCTCCTATTTCGATCCCTTTACGACCAAGGGCGGCGCCGTGCCGCTGTCCTTCAAGTTCTATACCGGGATCATGCTCAGCATCGCTTTCGGGACCATCGGTCTGCCGCACATCGCCATGCGTTACTTCACGGCGCCGTCGGTGCGCGACGCCAAGCAGTCGACCCTGTGGGGCATCCTGTTTGTCGGGCTCGTGTTCTTCACCACCTTCGCCATCGGCTTCGCCGCGAAGCTGTATACCGTTCAGGAGTTGAACGCCGATGGCTTCCAGATCGCGGCAAAGGAGGCCGACCTGCTGGTGGTGGTGATGGCCCAGGCGTTCACCCCGTCGTGGATCGCCGCCCTGCCCGTCGCCGGCGCCCTGGCGGCCGGCATGTCCACCATCGGTGGATTGCTGATGGTGATCGGCACCGGTCTCGGCAGCGACATCTATTCCACCGTCGTGCCGAACGCACCCGACAACAAGAAGGTCAAGGCGGGGTTCTTCTTTACCGCCCTGGGGGGCCTGGTGACCATCGGATTGGCTCTCAATCCGCCGGACTTCCTGCTCACCAGCGTCATTTGGGCGTTCGTGGTGGCCTCCTCCACCTTCACCCCGGTGCTGATCCTGGGCATCTGGTGGAAGGGCGCCAACAAGTTCGGCGCCATCGCCGGTATGCTGGTGGGCGGCGTGCTTTCCATCGCGCTCTGGTGGACCAAGGGTGATTTGTTGGGTTTGCAAGTGATCCAATTGGGTCCGCTGGGCTTCCTGGTGACCGCGATCTTCAGCGCGTCGGCCGCCTGGTTCACCGTGGTCGTCGTCAGTATGCTGACCGGCGGCGAGAAGGACGAGGAAATCCTTCGCACCGTCGATCGCATCCATGGCTGGAGGACCTACGATTCGCGGCGCTACAACGGCAAGCTGTTCCCGCTGGGAGTCGGGGCGATCGCGCTGGCGATGATGATCTGGTCGGCCTCGCCCGATCCGGCGTACGAGAAGCAAGCCGCGGAAGCTCCCGCCGCAACTCAGACGACCGTGGCTCAAGCGTCCGCGCCACAGGCGACAGTGGCGAAAAAGTAGGGGTATCCTTGGGGGGCCCATCCGGTCCCCCCGCCCTTGCCATTCAGGACAGGCCGCCGTCGATGCTGATACGCGACCTCTTTCTCCTTCGCCCAACGCCATATTTCCACGCCTGTGAAAATCCCCGGGCCGCTCTTTGGGTCAGCGGCTTCTTGATCATCACGGGAGTTTTCTATGGATCGCTGGTGGCGCTGTTTCAGCGGGCCTTGGGCGGTGATCTGCAAGGGATACCGGTCGACGAAATTCCCGACGCCATCCTGTTCGCGGGAAACATCGTATCCGGCTTGTTGATCGTCCTCATTTCACATCTGGGCGTCACCCTGGTGGCATGGCTCATGGCCAAGGGCGTGGGCGGACCCGGCGGCCTCGTTGGCCTTTACCGGACGACGGCCTATCTCCTACCTCTGTTCTTTCCCGCCTTGCCCAAGGTCGCCCTCACGACGGTAACCCTCGACAGGGAACTGCCCCCCATCCCATTCAACTCCACCTACACTATCATGGCCGGAGCGGCGGTGGTCATGGTGCTCGTCGGGCACTACCAGGCCATCCGGGTCACTCAAGACGTAAGCCCCGGCCGCGCGGCCGCGTCGGTGGGGCTGTTCGCCCTGTTCATCGGCTCTTTGCTGTTGTTGTTCTGATACAATTCATAGCCTATGACCAACGGTCGTTGATATGAGCCATGGCTTCTTCCCGCCCTTCCCTGACCACGCGTGAAATTCTGCTGGAACTGGACCAGGCGCTGAGCGAACACATGGCTTGGCTCAAGACCTGGCACCGGGTGTTTCTGTGCGGCGAACAGCCGTTCGCGGGCGACCGCGCCGGCGATCTCCGCGACCTCGGCCGGTTCGGTGCTTGGTATGTGAAGAACCAGCACCAGAGCCTGGTCAACCAGCCGGCCCTTCGGACCCTCGCCAATCTCCACCGGGACATGCACGAGCGCGCTTACGCTCTTGCCCAAACCGCGCGCTCCGGCATCGCCGTCGCCGCCAATGACTACGACGCGTTCATGGACGCCGCCGCCGCCTTCGTGACCCACGCGCGGCGTCTGGAGAAGGCCTTCGCCAGCGCGAGTGCGGGCATCGACTCGCTGACGGGTCTGCATAACCGCCAAGTCATGAACCGCGACCTGCAACGCGAATGGTCGCGGGCCGTGCGCCTCGGCCGGCCCTCGTGCTTCGCGCTCGCAGATCTCGACCATTTCAAGTCCATCAACGACATCCATGGCCACGCGGCCGGCGACCATGTGCTGGCGGCGATCGCCGAGCGTCTGCTCGGCGCGCTCCGCCCCTACGATACGGTCTATCGCTACGGCGGCGAGGAGTTCCTGATCTGCTTGCCCGACGTACCGGCTCCCCTGGCCGTCGCGATCATCGAGCGGTTGCTGCGGGAATTGAGATCCACGTCCATCGCCCTCGCCGGCGGGAGCGCCCTGTCGGTGACGTGTTCCTTCGGCGTTGCCCAAGTGGAGCCGGACGCCACGGTGGAACGGACAATCGAGCGCGCCGATCAGGCCCTCTACGAGGCCAAACGGACGGGACGTGACCGGATCTGCATCTGGGAGCGCGACGGCCCGAAATCGACCGTCTGATGGGTCGTCGAGTCGTTATTCGGTCGCCAACGGGCGGAACCCGGGCTTGGCGGGCGCGGCGTCGGGATGGGGATGGACCGCCGTCACCCGCGCCGAGGGCGGTCCCCGCCAGCACGCTTCGAGCATATCGTCGACGGCCGCCGTCGGGCCGGAAAACAAAGCTTCCACGGAGCCATCCCGGCGATTGCGGACCCAGCCGCCGAGGCCACGCTGCGAAGCCTCGGCAACCGTCCACCCCCGATACCAGACCCCCTGCACCCGGCCTTCGATCCGCACCCGGACGGTCTTGCGTCCGTCTTCGCCGCTCATCGCGCCTTCTCCTTCGGCGATCTCGCCAGTTCCAGGAAGACCGACGCCAATCGAATCTCTTCGCGCAGGCATCGGCGGCGTTCGGCGGCTTCCTCGTCATCGCCCCAGCGTTCGATCTGATAGCTTTCGTCCAACTGCGAGAGCGCGAACGCCTCGTCGGCGTCCACCCGCCCCAGGATGAGCGCCAGGGCGATCACCAACGACCCCGAAACTTGCATGGCCGTGACCAGGGCCGTCAACTCCGGATCGGGGAACCCGGCGATCACGCCGCGCAGCCGGTCGAGGGCATCGGCCGGCTGATCGAGGGGGAGCACGCCCGAGGTCACCTCGAGCCGGGCTTCGCACAGCTCGAAAACCCAGTCGAGGAGAGGTTGCCAACCCGCCTCCTGGCGCGCGATCAGGTCCGGCGGCGTTTCGGCGCGATAGCACAAAAGATCGGTGGACGCATAGGAAAGGGTCTGCTCGATCGTCTCATCTCGCCGCGGACCAACCCGGTCCAGAGCCGTTGCCGCCAACTGCGTCAATGGCATGGTGCGGGGTTTGATGGTGTCTACCTGGGCTAGCCACTCCTCGGCCACCGCCGCCGCCAAGCCCTCCGAGGACAAAATCAGCGGCGCCCCCACCGGCGTTCTAACCGGGCGGCCATCCAGGGTGACCGAAAAACCGTCCGGCGTCATGGCCACCTCCGCCGACCGGTAGAATCGCTTGGGAGTCCAGGTCATGGCGATCGCACCGGTCCGGTCACCCGCTCCACCGAGCCTGCTAAATCGGCAAAATCGCCGATCACCGCGTGAGCGCCCGAATCCCACAGGTGCTGTTCGTCATGATAGCCCCACGCGACGCCGACCGCCGAGGCGCCGGCGTTCCGGGCCATCAGCATGTCATAGGTGGTATCCCCGACCATGACCGTCGCGCGCGGGCCGGCCCCCGCTTCGTCCATGGCTCGCAGAATCATGTCCGGCGCCGGCTTGCTCGGGGCGCTGTCGGCGGTCTGCAGGGTGACGAAGCGCCGATGAAGCCCGTGCCCGGTCAGAGTGGCGATCAGGCCCCGGCGCGACTTGCCGGTCGCGATCCCCATCAGCCATCCCGCCGCCTCGATGGCCGCCAGACCCTCCAGGACACCGGGATAGAGGGGTTCGCGCACGCCGCCGCTCCGGCGCAATTGGGTAAAGGCGTCCCGGTAACTTTGGGCGATCCGCTCGTGGGCCTCCTCGCCGGCATCGGGAACCAACTGGGCGACCGCCGGCGTCAAGGCCAGACCGACGACGTGGCGAACCGATGCCGCCGCCGGCTCGGCCAAGCCGTGAGCGGCGAACGCCGTCGCCATGCACTCGACGATGGAATGCTGGCTATCGATCAGCGTGCCGTCACAATCGAATACGCAGAGCTTGATCATCAGCATGTCCCAAGGTCGCATGCCCGGCCGAAAATGCCGCGCGCGGTCGGAACATATACATCCCTCCGGGCACATAAAAGGGACGGGCGCGTCTTCGCGCCCGAATAGTCAGAAACCGCGGGGCGCTCAGCCCGCCGCGACCTTGATGTTTTTCGAGGGCTCGGGCTTGGCCTTGGGCAGGGTCAGGGTCAAGACCCCGTCCTTCATGGACGCCTTGATGGCACCGCCGTCGATGGCGTCCGACAGGGTGAAAGATCGCTCGAAATCGCCGTCGCGGTATTCGGCGTGGGTGAGCGCATAGCCTTCGGGACTGAACGGCCGGCAGTGCCCGGCGATGGTCAGTTCCCGCTTTTCGAGGATGACGTTGACCCCGTCGATCTCGACCCCCGGCATTTCAATGGTCATGATCAGCGCCTCGGCGGTTTCGTGAATATCGGTGGTGGGCGAAAAAACCGGGATGTCGCGCGTGCCCTGCGCCGTCCGTTCGCCGCCCGCCGACGGGCCCGCGGTTTTATCGGTCATCGGTCGTTCTCCCTTTCATCCTTGGGTGATCTGGATCCGCCTCGGTTTCTCGGTCTCCGGTCGTGGCAACTCCACGCTGAGAATGCCGTTATTCGCGGTGGCCCTGACCTTGTCCGAATCGACGTTGTAGGGAAGAGCGATCGTGCGCGCGAACGGTCCGTAGTGGCGTTCCCGGCGGTGAAAGCTCTCTTCGGGAACGTCTCCCACGGGGACGCTCTTGCCCTTGATGGTCAGCGTGTTCTGATGAACGGTGAGATCGATATCCTCAAGACTCACGCCCGGGACCTCGGAGGTCACCAGCACGCCTCCCTCGCCGCGCCACACATTGAGCGGCGGAAACTCGCTCGTCGCGCCCCATCGCGGCCCGCCCACGCCCCTGTTCATTTCTTCCTGGATCCGGCGGAGGGTGGAGAGCGGGTCCGACCACAAATCCATTCCCGGCAAATACCGTACCATGCGCACCTCCTGTAAACATCAGTTCCGCAACAGCGGCTCAATTCCGGGGGTCGGAATCTGCCAAATTCGAGAGCGTCCCCCTTCGTTTTCGCGTCCATGATTTATGTGCTGATTTTCGCGTTCTCAACCCCCCATCGACAATAATTACCCTTGAACCGGAACAGCGCCCGGCCCAGACTCCCCAAATGGCCGCGAAGGAAAAAACATGACGAAGATGTTCGCGTGGGGAGCAGTGTTGGCTGCTCTGGCAATGGGGACGCCGCCTTCGAGCGCGGATGCGCAAAGCCGGGAGTCCGGAGGATACTCATCGAGGGGATTGATTGGCGGCGGCACCGCCCGGAACCTCGGAAGCCGCTCGGCCGTCACCCGCCCCCCGCCATTCACCCGTCCCCCGCCGCTCATTCGACCGAGCCCGGTCTCACCACCGGGCAGCCCGATGACCGCCCCCGGCTCCGGTATGAGCGGTTACGGCGGGAGCCCCCTCGACGCGGCGCCGCCCGGAACCCGCGCCACCATCGTCAAGCCGCGTTAAGGCGAGGCCACCCAACCGCTAGACCAGGCGACAGGGGAGACAAGATCCATGCAGAGAAGGACGTTCCTGAAATCCGCCGCCGCCGTCGGCGCGGCCGCCGCAACCCTCCCGGCGCCGGCCATTGCCCAGGGCCGGCGCGAGCTCACCATGGTCATGACCTGGCCCAAGAACACGCCGGGCGTTGGCGTCAACGCCGAGCGCTTCGCCGATAACGTGGCGGCGCTGAGCGACGGCCGCTTGAGCATCAAGCTCTACGGCGCCGGCGAGCTGGTGCCGGCGTTCGAGTCGATGGACAGCGGTTTCCAGCGGCACCGCCGATCTCTGCCATTCCTCCCCCTACTATTGGGTGGGCAAGGACAAGGCGTTCAACTATTTCACCGGCGTCCCCTTCGGCCTGACGGCGCAGGAACAGGCGGCGTGGATCTATTTCGGCGGCGGCCAGGCGCTGTGGGAAGAGGTTTACGCGCCGTTTGGAATCCAGCCCTTCTATGCCGGCTCCAGCGGCGCCCAGGCGGGTGGCTGGTTTCGCAAGGAGGTCAATACGCCCGACGATTTCCGCGGCCTCAAATTCCGGATCGCCGGCCTCGGCGGAGAGGTTCTCAGACGCATGGGCGCCACCACGGTGATGGTCCCACCCGGCGAAATCGGCCCGGCGCTGATGAGCGGCGCCGTCGACGGCGCGGATTGGATCGGCCCTTGGAACGACCTGGCGTTCGGTCTCTATCGGTCGGCCAAGTACTACTACATGCCGGGGATCCACGAACCCGGGCCGGGCCTGGAGATCATCGTCAACAAGAAGGTCTACAATGAGTTGCCCAAGGACTTCCAGGCCGCCATCCGCGTCTGCGCCAAGGCTACGTCCGATGAGACCCTCGCTGACTTCACCTACCACAACGCGATCTCGCTGGAGCCGCTGGTGCGCGAGCATGGCGTGGAGCTTCGCCAGTTCAGCGACGAAATCCTTAAGGTGATGGCGGGTTACGCCAGCGAGGTGCTGGAGGAACTGGGCCGGACGGACCCGTTAACCGCCAAGGTGCACGCGTCGTTCATGCCATTCCTGACCCAGGCGCGCGCGTACGCGCCCCGGGCCGAGGGCGGGTTCATGAACGCCCGCCGAATGACGGGGACGATATAGGCTGGTTCAGGCGGAGTCTTCGCGAAGGGCGGTGATAATACTAACGCTCGCTGATAGGGACCCGTTGTGATTGTGTTTCCCGCATCCTCGGCAGGAGGCACCGCGTCGGCGATGCTGGCGCATCGTCAAGCGGTTCGGACGCCCCGAGGATGCGGGAAACCTCGATAGGCCGTCACAATGGGTTACTATCAGCGAGTGTTAGTATTAGGTCCTCGATCCGGCCGTTGTTGGCGCGCAGGATGGAGCTGAACTCCTGGCGTTGGGTCTGCGCCATGCTGAAGCCCTCCACCAGCAGATCGATGATCACGATGCGCCCCTTTCGTTCCCGCATGCGCCACGTGGCGGCAATCGGGCTCTTGCCGATGCGCTCGATCCGGGTGTCGACCAGCGAGTCGCCCTTGGGCAGTGATTTGACGCCCTCCACGTGGAAACGCGCGATCTCGGTGGCGCCGCCGAGCAGGCTGGCATAGCGATTGACCAGATAACCGCCGAACGCCTCGACGTAGGCCTTGCGCTGCGCCGGCGGGGTATTTTTCCAGTGCCTGCCCAGCATGAACCGGGCCAGGACCGGGATGTCCAGGTCACGGGCCAGCATCTCCCGAAAGCGCCGCTCCCGGGCTTCGCGCGTCAGCGACGGGTCATTCAGGACGGCCATGACCTGCATCCCCAGGGCCTCGATCTTCCGGGCCGCCGGGTGCTGGGGCCGTTCCTCCTCCGCCGCGGTTTCGACGTCAAGCCAGTCGCCCATGGGCGGAACTTCGACGAGCGCGGTCCGCACGGGAAAATCGCCGCCGACGTTGAAGCATCCTCCCACTGTCAGAAGCCACGATCCGGCGAGGGCGACGAGGACGAAGCGAGACGCGGCGCGGTGGAGCATGATCTTTTTCCAAGACTGTCCAATGGGAATCGGTGGCGGGTGGCGCGCCAATAGGGTACCGGAGGAAGGGTTTCAGATGTCTGAACGCGGCCGAACAACAGACCACAAACCGAGCCCTCGCGCAGTGACCGCGATCACAGCGCCGTCGTCGCGGCGCGCCATTGAGGGAAACCGGTTCGCCTAATCAGAACTCGGCCAAGCGCTTCGCAAGCGCCTGTTCGAGATCGCGCGCGAAGGTGGATCGCATGACCTCGCCACCGGAACGCAGAAACGCGCGTTCGCGATTGATCTCGCCGAGTTTGACGAAACCCAGTTCCTTCCTGTCATCCGAGATGCGCCGTTCGATTTCGGCCTTTCGCCTCCACCCGACGGCGCGTCCCAGGGCGCGTTCCTCGATCGCGATCCTTTCTTCCAGATCGGCGATCTCGGCCGACAGCCCCAGCCGTCTATTGGGTAGTGATTGACTCAACATGGACGCGCGCCTTCCCCCGTTTCGAAAACGGTTGATCGGAAAAGGCCGGCGGCACGGTCGTCTCGAAGGGCGTACGTGTTGGGTCCGCCGGAAGCCGTGTCGCCGCCTCCTGGCCAACTCGTAGCGGCGATAATTGTACGCTCCTTGGGGAGATTTTCAAGATATCCATCCAAAACACTCAAGAGTTTTGTTCGTTACGGGTTCCCGCGTCCCGGCGGGAAGTCGGCGAGGATTGAGTTGACGATTTGCTGGATCTCCTCGGGCCGCTCATCGTGCTCTTCGACGATCTTGGTGGCGCTCCCATTCCAAACGGGGCGCCGGGTTTGGCCGTCGAACACGTCGATGGCGAGCGTTCCCTCGGTGTAGTTTGTCGCTGTGGACCGGTCATAGCCCATCCCGACCCCGCCATACCGGCCATAGGGCCGGTAGAAGCCGCCATAGGGTCCCCAATGGTCCACCCGTACCCGATCGCGGAGCCCGACGGTAAACGCGATAACGAAGTCCGCCGATTCACTCTCCTCGGCGAAACCCTTGGCGGCCAGGGCGCGGTCGATGGCGTCGTGGATGCGCTGTTGCACCAGCGGGCTGACGATCGGATCGGTGGCGGCCCGCGGCTGCACCATCACTTCGTCGGTGACCCAGGCATAGGTGCGGTAGCCGGAAAAATCGGCGGCGGGATCATGATCCGACCGCGTCGACACACTTGCGCAGGCCGCCAAGCCCAGCGCCACCAACCCTATCCAAATCCACCGCGTCATTTTCCACTCCCGAGCTGTGTCCCGAGCTGTGTGCCGGTCGCATGCGGCTGCTCGACCTTCAGGACCTTGGCCGCGAGGGGAATCGTCCATCCCTGGAGCACCAGCGACGCGATCACCACAATGAAGATCTCATTGAAAAAGTCGACCGCGATCGGTCCCGGGCTGATGACGGGAATGATGGCGAGAAAAATCGGAACGGCCCCTCGGAGACCGACCCAACCGATGAACAGTTTCTCGCGCACTGAAAATCCCATCCGCGGGAGACAGACGATGGAAGCCACCGGACGGGCGACGAATATCAAAACCGCGGCGATCACGAGGGAAATCGGAATCTCCGACACCAAATCCCTGGGCGTCACCAGGAGGCCCAGCATCAGGAACAATCCGATCTGGCTGAACCACGCGAGCGCGCCATGAAAGTTGAGAATGCGCTGCAACGGTCTTGTGCACCGCGCGCTGATAGCAACGCCGCAGATGTAGACGGCAAGAAAGCCGCTGCCGCCCAGCGACGCCGTCATCCCGAACAGCAGCAGCCCGCCCGAGAGGACGAATACCGCGTTCAGGCCGGGCGGGAACCGAATGTGATTCATCAACCAGACCAGGGCGAACCCGCCGCCCAGACCGAACAACACCCCCAGCCCAAGTTGAGACGCGAGAATGTGCGCCGTAGACCACCCCAGACTGTCGAACCCGAAGTCGACAATGCCGACGAACACCACGGTCAGGAAGATCGCCACGGGGTCGTTGATGCCCGATTCCAGGAGGATCGTCTCCTTCCCTCGGCCCTTGAGGTTGATGGCGCGCTGTTGCAACAGCATGAACGTGGCGGCCGCGTCGGTGGACCCCACCACGGCGCCGTACAACAGCGCCCGGTCCAAGGGGTAATCGAGCAGCACGACCAACGCTCCGGCGACAATCGCGGTGGTCAGGCAGACGCCGAGGGTGGCCAGCGACAGCGACGGCGCCCACGCTTTCTTGACGTCGCCGAAGTGGGTCTCGAGGCCGCCGGCGAACAGGATGATGGCGAGGGCGACGCTGCCGATATCGTAGGCAAGCTCGAAGTCATCCCAGTCGAGGCCGCCCGGACCGTCCTCGCCCATCAGAATGCCGATCAACAGGAACAGCAAGAGCAGCGGCGCTCCGGTTCGAAGCGCGATCGGCGACAACAGGACGCCGACGAAAAACAGCCCCGACCCGATGATAACGTACAGCTCCATGCCGCCTACTTGAACAGCCGCGACCGATGGTGGTCAAGGCATTTAGCCTTTGGCGGTTCGGAGTTTGTCCCAATACTTCAGGCGCTCGGCGATGTCGCGCTCGAAGCCGCGATTGCCGGGGCGGTAGAGCCGCCGGCGGGCCATGCCGTCGGGGAAGTAGTTTTGGCCGGAGAACCCCTCGGGGGTATCGTGATCGTATTCGTAGCCCTTGCCGTAGCCCAAATCGCGCATCATCCGGGTGGGCGCGTTGACGATGCGGAGCGGCGGCATCAGCGAGCCGGTCTCGCGCGCCGCCCGCTTGGCCGCGGCCTCGGCCTTGTAGGCGGCGTTGGATTTGGGCGCCGAGCCCAGGTAAATCACGCACTGCACCAGCGCCAGCTCGCCCTCGGGCGAACCCAGGCGCTCGTATGCGTCCCACGCGGCCAAGGCCTGGACGAGCGCCTGGGGATCGGCGAGCCCCACGTCCTCCACGGCGAACCGCGCCAGCCGCCGGGCGATGTAGCGGGGATCCTCGCCGCCAACCATCATCCGCGCGAACCAGTAGAGCGCGGCGTCGGTGTCCGAGCCCCTCAGCGATTTGTGCAGAGCGCTGATGAGGTTGTAGTGGCTTTCCTGGCCCTTGTCGTAGATGGGCATGCGGTGCTGCACCGCCGCCGCCAAGGCGGCCGGATCGAGCGCCGCGTCCGCCGGCAGATCGGCGAGCGCCTCCACCATGTTGAGGAGGTAGCGGCCGTCGCCGTCGGCCATGGCCCGGAGCGCCGCCCGAGCGTCCGCGTCCACCGGCATGGCGCGGCCCACTTCGGTCTCGGCCCGCGCGAGGATCCGCTCCAGCGCCGCGTCGCCGAGACGGTTCAGGACCAGGACCTGACAGCGCGACAGCAGCGGTGCGTTGAGCTCGAACGACGGGTTTTCGGTGGTGGCGCCCACCAGGATCACCGTGCCGTCCTCCACGTAGGGAAGAAACGCGTCCTGCTGGGAGCGGTTGAAGCGGTGGATCTCGTCGATGAACAGGAGCGTTCCGCGCCCGATCTCGCGGCGCTTGCGGGCGGCGTCGAACACCTTGCGCAGATCGGCAACACCCGAAAACACCGCCGACAACGGCTCGAATTCCATATCCGTATGCTCGGCCAGCAGGCGGGCAATGGTGGTCTTGCCCGATCCGGGCGGCCCCCACAGGATCGCCGATTTGAGCCGGCCGGAGGCGATCATGCGGCCGATCGGCCCGTCGGAGGCGAGCAGATGATCCTGGCCCATTACCTCGTCCAGGCTTCCCGGTCTCAGCCGGTCGGCGAGCGGCCGTGGCGCCCGGGATTCGAACAAGCCGGTCAAGACGTTACCCGTCCACGACCAGGCGCAGGTTCTGATCGCCGCGCCGGAGCAAGATCTGCCAACGGCCGGCGCGGCGAGCGACCAGTTGCTTCAGGGTTTGGACCGACGTCACTCTTGCGCCATTGAGCTCAAGGATCGTATCGCCGGGTTTGAACCCCAGCCGCCCGGCGGTCTCGCCCCTGTCCACCTGGAGAATCAACACCCCGGGATGGAACTGCCCCACGCCCAGTTCCTCGGCGAGCGCCGGCGACATGTTGGCGACGGTGGCCCCGGCGAATGGATGCGGCCCCGCCAACTCGGAGGTGTCGCGAGGCGGCTGCTCGGGGGGCGCCTGAAGGGTAATCGTCCCCGCCTTCTCCGTCCCCTTTCTCAAGAATTTTAGCGTCGCCCGGCCGCCCGCGGACAGGGTGGCGATGCGATAGTTGAGCGACTCGGCGTCGTCCGTCCCCTGGCCATTGACACCGAGCACGACGTCGCCGACCCGGAGTCCCGCCCGTTCGGCCGGACCGCCCGGGTAGACCTCCTCGACCAGCACGCCGGTGGGGCGCTTCATGCCGAGCGAATAGGCGATATCCGCCGATACCGTCTTGCCCCAGGCGCCCAGCCACGGCCGGACCACCCGGCCACCCGCCATGAAGCCCGAGACCACCTGGCGCACCATATTGGACGGGACCGCGAACCCGATACCGAGCGAACCGCCGCTTCGCGAGTAGATGGCCGTGTTGACGCCGATCAGCCGGCCTTCCACGTCCACCAGGGCGCCGCCGGAATTGCCCGGATTGATGGCGGCGTCCGTTTGAATGAAGAAGTTCAGGTCGCTTATTCCGACGCGGGTCTGGGCCAGCGCCGACACGATGCCGCTGGTGACCGTCTGGCCGACGCCGAACGGATTTCCAATGGCCAAGACCAGATCGCCCACCTCGACCTCATCGGAATCGCGGAGCGGGAGAAAGGGGAGCCGCTCGCCGCCGGTTTCCACCCGCAGGACGGCAAGGTCCGTTCGCTCGTCGGATCCGATCAACTTGGCTTCGAATTCCCGGCGATCGGCGAGAACGACCGTGATCTCGTCGGCGCCGGCGACCACATGGTGGTTGGTGACGATGACGCCGCCGGGGTCCACCACCACTCCCGATCCGAGGCTGTTCTCGATGCGCGAGCGCGGCACCCCCTGTCCGAAACCCTCGCCGAAAAACCGGCGGAAAAAGGGGTCCTGAAACAACGGCGGCACGCTGCGCTGGGGAACGACCTTGCGGCTGTAGATATTGGCCACCGCCGGCGCGGCGCGCTTGACGACGGGGGCAAACGAGAGCGCGATCTGTTCACGCGACGTCGGGGTTTGGGTTTGTGCCGCCGCGCCGCCGGCCGAAAACGCAGCCAAGATGACGGCGACGATAATACTCGCCGCCCGCTTGCCACCGAGGTAGCGCGCAATCCGGATCATGCCCGCCCGGCTTTCCGTTGCTGGCGGCCTTTATCGAGACCGTTCAAGACGCCGGTCGGATCGCGGACGTCAGGCCGCTTCCGCCTCGGCGGCCTCGCGTTCCTCGGCAATCCGAGCGAGGTCGGCGGCCCCCTTGGCGTCGGGATCGCGATCGACCAGTTCGATGACCGCCAATGGAGCGTTGTCGCCATATCGGAAGCCCGCCTTGAGAACGCGGGTGTACCCGCCGTTTCGCGCCTTGTAGCGCTCGGCGAGCACCCCGAACAGCTTGCGCACCGTGTCGTCGTCGCGAAGGAACGAGGCGGCTTGGCGCCGCGCGTGCAGATTGCCGCGCTTGCCAAGGGTGATGATGCGATCGGCGACCCGGCGCAGTTCCTTGGCCTTCGGCAGGGTCGTCACGATCTGCTCATGGGTGAGCAGCGACACCGTCATGTTGGCGAACAGGGCCTTTCGGTGCGCGCTGGTTCGGTTCAGCTTGCGGCCGCTCATACGGTGACGCATGGGTGTTTCTCCTTCTTGATCCGGCCTACCGCCGTCGGGCTTGATCCGGCCTACCGCCGTCGGGCTTGTTCCGGCCAACCGCCGTCGGACGCCTAGTACGGTTCTTCCAGCCGCTTGGCCAGCTCTTCGATGTTCTCGGGCGGCCAACTGGTGATTTCCATGCCGAGCTGCAATCCCATCTGCGATAGCACTTCCTTGATCTCGTTCAAGGACTTGCGGCCGAAATTGGGTGTTCGCAGCATGTCGGCCTCGGTCTTCTGCACCAGATCGCCAATGTAGATGATGTTGTCGTTCTTCAGGCAATTGGCCGATCGCACCGACAGCTCCAGCTCGTCGACCTTGCGCAAGAGGTTCTTGTTGAACGGAAGCTCGTCCTTCTTCTCTTCCTCGACGGCCGATCTCGGCTCCTCGAAATTGATGAAAAGCTGCAGTTGGTCCTGGATGATGCGGGCCGCCAACGCGACCGCGTCTTCCGGCGTGACCGCGCCGTTGGTGTTCACCTCGAGGGATAGCTTATCGTGGTCGGTGACTTGACCGACCCGCGTGTTCTCCACCTTGTAGGCGACCTTGCGCACCGGCGAATACACCGCGTCCACCGGAATCGAACCGATCGGCGCGTCGTCGGACCGCTCGGCGGCGACCGGGACATACCCCTTTCCCGCTTCCACCGTCATCTCCATCGACAAGTGGGCACCCTCGTCCATCGTGCAGATCACCAGATCGGGATTCAAGACCTCGATATCGTGACCGGTTTCGATCATCGCGGCCGTCACCTCGCGGGGACCGTCGACGACCAGCGAGATCCGCTTGGGGCCTTCGCCGTGCATGCGCAACGCGAGCGACTTGATATTGAGCACGATATCCGTAACGTCCTCGTGCACCCCGGGAATGCTGGAGAATTCGTGCAAAACGCTGTCGATCTGAATCGCGGTCACGGCGGCGCCCTGGAGCGAGGACAACAAGACACGTCTGAGCGCATTGCCCAGGGTCAATCCGTAGCCTCGCTCAAGCGGTTCGGCGACAATGGTCGCCAGACGCTTCGGATCGGCCCCCGAAACAACATCGAGCTTCGCGGGTTTGATTAACGCCTGCCAATTCTTTTGGATCACGGGTGCGACCTCACCTTCGGACAAACTGAAGCAGCTCCGGGGTTCGGAGCCGACATTTTAACGTTCGGCCCCTTCCGGAACCGAATAACCGAGCAAACCGCCCAATTCCTGGGCGATCTATACCCGGCGGCGTTTTCTGGGACGGCATCCGTTGTGTGGGATTGGGGTCACGTCCCGGATCGCCGTTATGGTGAAACCAATGGCCTGCAACGCGCGAAGCGCCGACTCCCGGCCGGCGCCAGGTCCCTTGACCTCCACTTCCAACGTTTTCATTCCGTGCTCCTGGGCCTTCCGCCCGGCATCCTCGGCCGCCACCTGCGCGGCATAGGGTGTCGATTTGCGCGAGCCCTTGAAGCCCTGCCCACCGGCCGACGACCAGGCAATCGCGTTGCCCTGCGCGTCCGAGATGGTGATCATCGTGTTGTTGAAGGTCGCGCTGATATGCGCGACCCCCGAAGCAATATTTCTGCGCTCGCGTCGCCGAACGCGCTGGGTACCGGCTTTGGCCATCGACTTACCTTAAATCTCTACTTGGTTGCCTTTTTCTTACCCGCGATGGGCTTCGCCGGCCCTTTCCGGGTACGGGCGTTGGTATGGGTCCGCTGACCTCGCACGGGCAAGCCGCGGCGGTGTCTCAAGCCTCTGTAGGATCCGAGATCCATAAGCCGCTTGATGTTCATCGCCACTTCCCGGCGAAGATCGCCCTCGACTTGAAGCCCGGAGTTGATCAGTTCGCGGATCTTCATGACCTCGTCGTCCGAGAGCTCGTTAACCCGCCGATTGAGGGGAATTCCGCCCTTCTGGCAAATATCTCTCGCCGTCTTGCGGCCGATCCCGTGAATATAGGTCAGAGCGATCTCGACTTGCTTCTGTGTCGGTATGTTTACGCCAGCAACGCGCGCCACAAGCGCCCCTCCTTGACTATTTGTTATGAGACCTGAATGAAATCCAGTTGGAATACAGCCGGTGGATTATAAGCCTCCGCGTTCGCTAGTCAACACGCTGGGTTCAATCAATCGCCGCTCTCAGTTGATCCGTCACCTTATCAATGGGTTCCATGCCGTCGACCCGCCGTACGAGGCCAACTTTCTCGTAATAATCGATGATCGGCGCAGTCTGCGCGTGATAGGCCTTGAGGCGCTCGCGCACCGTTGCCGCGTTGTCGTCCGCGCGGCGTGTAAATTCCGTCGAGCCGCACGCATCGCAAACGCCATCCACCTTCGGCTTCTGGAACTCCTCGTGATAGCCGGCGCCGCACTTGGCGCACGCGAACCGGCCGGTGATGCGCCTGACCATCGCCTCGTCGTCGACATCGATGGAGATCACATGATCCAGCTTCAGCCCTTTTTCCTTCAATATGACGTCCAACGCCTCGGCCTGTGGTCCGGTGCGCGGAAAGCCATCGAGAATAAAACCGTTCCGGCAGCCGTCCCGATCGAGCTGCTCGCCGATCATGTCAATGATGAGATCATCGGGAACCAGCTGACCCGCCTTCATCAGGCCGTCGGCCTTGCGCCCGATCTCGCTGCCCGCCTCCACTTCGGCGCGCAGCATTTCCCCGGTGGACAGTTGTGCGATCTGGTATCTCTCTTCCAACCGTGTCGCCTGGGTTCCCTTCCCCGCGCCCGGCGGTCCCAACAAAATCAAGTTCATCGGCGCCTGCCCCTGAGCTTCGATTTCTTGATCAAGCCTTCATACTGATGCGCCAACAGATGAGACTGCACCTGCGCGACCGTATCCATGGTCACCGTAACCACGATCAACAGGCTGGTGCCGCCAAAGTAGAACGGAACGGAGAAACGGGAAATAAGGACTTCCGGCAGCACGCAGACGACCGCCAGATACGCGGCGCCCACGACCGTCAAGCGCGTCAGAACCTTATCGATATATTCGGCAGTGTTCTTGCCCGGACGGATCCCCGGTACGAAGCCGCCGTACTTCTTGAGATTATCCGCCGTGTCGGCCGGGTTGAACACCACGGCCGTATAGAAGAACGCGAAGAACACGATCAGGCTGACGTAGATCAACAGGTACAGCGGCTGACCGCGCCCAAGGTAGGCCGTGACGGTCGTCAACCACTCCGGTCCCGATCCGGCGGCGAGTTGCAGCACGGTGATCGGCATGAGCAGCATCGAACTGGCGAAAATCGGCGGAATGACACCGGCCGTGTTCAGCTTCAGCGGCAGGTGCGAGCTTTCCCCGGCGGTCATCTTGTTGCCCTGCTGGCGCTTCGGATACTGAATGATGATCCGCCGCTGGGCCCGCTCCATGAAAACCACGAAGAAAATGACCGCCACGGCTGCCACCAAAAGGCCGATGATCAACGCGGCGGAGAGCGCGCCGGTTCGCCCCAACTCCAGGGTTCCCGCCAGGGCTCTTGGAAGCCCCGCGACGATGCCCGAAAAGATGATTAGCGAAATCCCATTGCCGACACCCCTGGCCGTAATCTGTTCGCCCAGCCACATCAGAAAGATGGTGCCACCCACCAAGGTGATGACCGTGGTGAACCGGAAGAACATCCCCGGATCGATCACGGCCGTCCCGCCGGCGCCTTGCATACCCTCCAGACCGACCGCGAGGCCATAGGCCTGCGCCGCGGTAATCACCACCGTCAGGTAACGGGTATACTGATTGATCTTTTTCCGCCCGCTCTCGCCTTCTTTCTTCAAAGTCTCGAGCGACGGCACCACGGCCGTCATCAACTGCATGATGATCGAGGCCGAGATGTAAGGCATGATATTGAGAGCGAAGATGGTCATGCGCCCGAGGGCGCCCCCGGCGAACATATTGAACATGCCGAGAATACCGCCGGCCTGGCGGTCGAAAACATCGGCGATCACCGTCGGATCGATCCCCGGCAGCGGGATGTACGTGCCGAGACGATAGACAATCAGCGCGCCCAGTGTGAACCAGATGCGCTTCTTGAGCTCGGTGGCCTTACCGAAGGCCCCAAAGTTCATATTCGCGGCAAGTTGTTCGGCCGCAGAGGCCATAATACGTTCCCCGGCTTACTTCGACGGCTCTTCGCTGCCGTCGGTCTCGGAATCCTTCGTCTCGGTCTTGGCGCCCTTCTCCGTCTTGGCGCTCTTCTTGGCCTTGGCGCTTTTCTCCGTCTTAACGCTCTTGTCGCTATCCGCTTTGTTCTCGCTCTTGGCGGACTTGGGTTCGGGCGCCGGTGCCTCCGTGGCGCCGGTCACCGTCACACTGCCGCCAGCCTTCTCCACGGCGGCGACGGCGGTCTTGGACGCACCCGTTACCTTCAAGGTCAGCTTGGCCGACAAAGCGCCATTACCCAGCAGGCGAACGCCGTCGCGGCGCCGTTTGAACAAGCCGGCCGCGCCAAGCGCCGCTTCGTCGATCTCGCCCGCGGCGTCGAGCTTGCCCGCGTCCACCGCCTTCTGAAGGGCGCCGAGATTGATCTCGGCGAACTCCTTGCGCGAAGGGTTCTTGAAACCGCGTTTCGGAAGGCGGCGGTAAAGCGGCATCTGCCCGCCTTCGAAGCCCACCCTCACGGCTCCTCCGCTGCGCGATTTCTGGCCCTTCTGGCCGCGCGCGGCGGTCTTGCCCGTGCCCGAGCCCATGCCCCGTCCGACCCGCTTACGGGTCTTTGTCGCGCCGGGATTGTCGCGAATTTCATTCAATCTCATCGTTCGAACTTTCGATACCTAGGCCTTCGGCCTCAAGAAACTTCCTCAACGCGGACCAAGTGGCCGACCTTGGCGATCATTCCGCGCACCGCCGGTGTGTCTTCCAGCCGCCGGGACCGATTGACCTTGTTGAGTCCCAGCCCGATCAATGTCGCGCGCTGGGCCTTGTGCCGGCCGATGGGGCTGGCCACCTGGGTCACCGTCAGGGTCGACTTCGCGGTTTTCGATTTGGCCATCGTGTTATGCCCTGGCTCGTTCAGTCGCGCCGGCGCCCCCGCCGCCGCGGCGTGAAATGATGTCCCCGACCTTCTTTCCGCGCCGTCCGGCCACCGATTTCGGCGAATGGCAATTGTTCAGCGCGGCGAAGGTCGCCTTGACCATGTTATAGGGGTTTTGGGTCCCAAGCGACTTGGCGACCACGTCCTGCACGCCCATGGTCTCGAAGACGGCCCGCATCGGCCCGCCGGCGATAACCCCGGTGCCCGCCGGGGCGGCGCGAACCACCACGCGTCCCGCGCCATACCGGCCCTGCATGTCATGATGGAAGGTCCGGCCATCGCGGAGCGGAATCCGAACCATGTTGTGCTTGGCGTGATCGGTGGCCTTGCGGATGGCCTCCGGCACCTCCCGCGCCTTGCCCGAGCCGAACCCGACCCGGCCCTTGCCGTCGCCCACCACGACCAGCGCGGCGAACGAGAACCGGCGGCCGCCCTTGACCACCTTGGCCACGCGGTTGATATGAACGAGCTTGTCGGTCAGATCCGTATCTTCGCTCTGTTGGCCCGCACGATCGCCGCGCCTGCCGCCGCCTGATGGTTTTCGCGCCATCGATCAAACTCCCTAAAACGTTAGGCCGGCTTCGCGCGCGGCATCGGCCAAGGCCTTCACACGGCCATGATATCGGTATCCGCCACGGTCGAACACCACCGCCGAGAACTCCGGCGGCCAGCGCCCGTTTGGCGACCAGCGCTCCGACTTTTTCGGCGGCCTCGGTGGCGCCGCTATTATCGACGGTTCCCTTCAACTCGGCATCCACGGTGGACGCGGCCGCGACCGTTACCCCTTTGCCGTCATCGATCACCTGGGCATAGATATGCTTGTTGGAGCGGAAAACCGACAGACGCGGCCGTCCGCCGGCGAGCCGCCGAAGCCGATACCGGGTGCGCCGCCGGCGACGGTCATACAATTGCTTTGCGTTGGCCATGGCTTACTTCTTCTTGCCTTCTTTGCGCAGAATCACCTCGTCCTCATACTTGATTCCCTTGCCCTTGTAGGGCTCGGGAGGCCGAAAGCCACGGATTTCCGCCGCGACCTGCCCCACCTGCTGCTTGCTGGGGCCTTGCACCGTGATATGGGTGGGATCCGGACTCTCGATCTTGATTCCGTCCGGAATGGGGAATCGGACGTCGTGGCTGTAGCCAAGTTGCAACACGAGGGTGCCTCCCTGAACCTGCGCCCGGTAGCCGACCCCGTTGATCTCCAGCTTGCGGCTGAACCCCGTATCGACGCCGTTGACCAGGTTGCTGATGATGGTGCGCGCGGTGCCCCACATCATTCGCGCCCGCTTGGTTTCGTTTCGCGGTCGCACGGTCACCGTCTCCCCCTCGCGGGACAGCTCCACGTCGTCCGTGAGTTTCGCTTCCAACTGTCCCAGCTTGCCCTTGGCCGTAACCAAGTTACCAGCAACGCTGAAGGTCACCCCACTGGGGATTTCTACCGGATGTTTGCCAACGCGTGACATGGCGGATTTTACACCTTTAAACTTAGAATACTTTACACAGCACTTCGCCGCCGACATGGGCCTCCCGGGCTTCGGCGTCGGAAATCACCCCGCGAGGAGTCGACAGGATCGAAATGCCCAAACCGTCATAAACTCGGGGGAGGTCCTTGATCTTATAGTAGACCCGCTGGCCCGGGGTCGAAACCCGGCTGATTTCACGAATGACCGGTTCGCCCTCATGGTATTTGAGCTCGATCTTCATTTCGTGCACGCCCGTTCGGACTTCGTACTCCGAGTACCCGCGAATAAATCCCTCCCGTTGGAGGACATCGAGAACTCGGGCGCGAAATCGCGACGCGGGCGCGATCACGACATTCTTGCGCGCGCGCTGGCCATTGCGGATGCGCGTCAACATATCTCCGAGAGGATCACTCATCGACATCAGCGTCGTTCCTACCAGCTTGACTTCACCATACCGGGAATCTGCCCGTTCGAGGCAAGATCCCTGAGCGCAATTCGCGAAAGCTCGAACTTCCGGTAATTCCCGCGCGGGCGGCCGGTCAGCCCGCATCTGAGCCGAATGCGCACCGGCGCGGAATTCCGCGGCAACCGCGCGAGCTTCAGGCGCGCCTCGAACCGTTCCTCCGGCGGCACGTCCGGATCCTTGGCCAGAGCCTTGAGCGCCGCCCGCTTGGGCGCATAGCGCTCCGCCAGTCGTTTCCGCTTCTTGTTTCTTTCGATCAGGCTTGTCTTAGCCATTCATCGTCTCTCCTGTTTCCCTTTAATTGACGAACGGCATATCAAACGCCTTGAGCAATGCTCGCGCCTCGGCGTCCGTCTCGGCGGTCGTGCATATGACGATATTCAGGCCGCGAATTTGGTCCACCTTGTCATAGCTGATCTCCGGAAAGATGATCTGCTCCTTGACGCCCATGGCGAAATTCCCGCGCCCGTCGAAACTCGCGCCGGGCACGCCGCGGAAGTCCCGCACGCGCGGCAAGGCGATATTGATCAACCGGTCCAGAAACTCGAACATGCGGTCGCGCCGCAGAGTCGCCATGCATCCGATCGCCATGCCTTCGCGGAGTTTGAACGCCGCGATCGACTTCTTGGCCTTGGTGACGACCGGCCGCTGGCCCACGATCTGGGTCATGTCCGACACGGCCGCGTCCACTTTCTTCTTGTCCTGAACACCGTCGCCGACACCCATATTGACGACGATCTTCGTCAGTCTGGGGATTTCCATCGGATTTTGGTACTTGAACTCTTCCTGCAGGAGTTGCCGGACCGCCGTCTTGTAATGTTCACGAAGCCTTGCCATCTGGTTCAATCTCTACTTGTCGAGGACTTCGCCGGACCGCTTGGCGAAGCGGACCTTGCGGCCATCTTCGAGGAATTTATAGCCAACGCGCGTCGCCAGCGACGTCTTCGGATCCACATGGGCCAGATTGGACATATGGATCGACGCCTCCTTCTCGATGATCCCGCCCATCTGGGTTTGGGAGGGACGGGTGTGGCGCTTGACCATGTTGACGCCCTGCACGATGGCCCGGTTTGCTTTCGGCATGACCTTCAGAACCTCGCCCGTCCGGCCCTTGCCACGCCCCGAAAGGACGATCACGCGGTCTCCCTTTCTGATCTTCGCCATCACAGCACCTCCGGCGCCAGCGAAATGATCTTCATGTAGCCTCGGGTGCGAAGCTCGCGGGTGACCGGCCCGAAGATACGCGTGCCGATGGGCTCGCCCTGCTTGTTGATCAGGACCGCCGCGTTGCGGTCGAACCGGATCGCCGAGCCATCGCCGCGACGCGTGTCCTTCGCCGTCCGAACGACCACGGCCTGCAGAACATCGCCCTTCTTGACCCGGCCGCGCGGGATGGCGTCCTTGACCGACACGACGATCACGTCGCCGACGCCGGCGAACCGGCGCTTCGAGCCGCCGAGAACCTTGATGCACTGCACCCGGCGCGCGCCGGAGTTATCGGCAACGTCCAGGTTCGACTCCACTTGGATCATCGTGGTTTATCCTTCCGGTCGAGCGACGGCGCTAACCGTTTTCCGCGACCACTTCCCAACATTTACGCTTCGATATCGGCCGGCACTCGCGAATTCGGCAAACGTCCCCGGTCTTGAGGGCGTTGGTTTCATCGTGAGCCGCGTATTTCTTCGACCGGCGGATGAACTTCTTATAGAGCGGGTGCATGACCCGGCGCTCGACCCTGACCACAACGGTCTTGTCCGCCTTGTCGCTCACCACGATCCCTTGCATTACTCGTCTGGGCATCTCTCCCCCGTCAGGCCTTCGCCGCGCTCGACTGGCGCTGGCGCTCTCCAAGAATGGTCTTAATACCGGCAATCGTCCGGCGAACCTGACGCTTGCGAGCCGTGTTCTCCAACTGACCGCTGGCCGTTTGAAAACGAAGATTGAACGCCTCCTTCTTCAGCGCCATCAGCTCGTCCTTGAGCTGATCGTCCGTTTTCGCCCGAATGTCCGCCGCCTTCATCGTTTCAGTCCTCCTCGCCGGCCCGCGACACGAACCGCGTCCGCACTGGCAGTTTGGCCGCGGCCAGTCGAAACGCTTCCCTGGCAACCACTGCGGGAACGCCATCGACTTCGAACATGATGCGACCAGGCTTCACCTTGCACACCCAGTACTCGGGAGATCCCTTGCCGCCGCCCATGCGCACCTCGGCCGGCTTCGAGCTGACCGGGACATCCGGAAACAAGCGGATCCATACCCGTCCGGCGCGACGCATGTGCCGGGTCATCGCGCGGCGCGCGGCCTCGATCTGCCGGGCCGTCACCCGCTCGGGCGTCGTCGCCTTCAGGCCATAGGCGCCAAAATTGAGTTCGGTCGCGCCCTTGGCCATACCGTGAATACGGCCCTTGTGGCGCTTTCGGAACTTCATACGTTTCGGACTGAGCATGATTCTATGCCGTTTTCATTGTCAATGGCGCCAAGGACCTAACGCCCCGTTTGCGATTCCATGGCGCGCTTGTCCATCGCCATCGGGTCATGGGCCAGGATATCGCCCTTGTAGATCCAAACCTTCACGCCGCAGATCCCATATGTCGTCTTGGCTTCCGCCATTCCATAATCGACGTGGGCGCGCAGCGTATGGAGAGGCACCCGCCCCTCCCGGTACCACACGGTCCGCGCGATCTCCGCGCCGCCGAGCCGGCCGCCGCAATTGATCCGAATGCCCTGGGCGCCAAGCCGCATCGCCGACTGCACCGCCCGCTTCATCGCCCGGCGCGAAGAGACCCGCCTTTCCAATTGTTGCGCGATATTCTCCGCGACCAGCTGCGCGTCGATCTCCGGCTTGCGGACCTCGACGATATTGACGTGAACGTCGGACTTGGTGATCTTCGCGAGCTCCTGGCGAAGCTTCTCGATATCGGCGCCCTTCTTGCCGATCACCACCCCCGGCCGGGCGGTATGGACGGTCACCCGCGCCTTCCTCGCCGGCCGCTCGATGACCACCCGCGACACCCCCGCCTGCGCCAGGCGCTTGCGGACGAAGTTCCGAATCTTCATGTCCTCGTGGAGCAACGACGCGTAGTTCTTGCCCGCGTACCAGCGCGAGTCCCACGTTCGATTGATGCCAAGCCGAAGCCCGATGGGATTGACCTTCTGCCCCATTACTCGATTTCCTCTCGCTCACGCACCACGACACGCAGGTTGCTGAAAAACTTTTGAATGCGTCCAACCCGGCCACGCGCGCGCGCTTTCCACCGCTTCATCACCATCGCCTTGCCAACCGTCGCCTCGGCCACGAACAGGCGGTCGACGTCGAGCTGATGGTTGTTTTCGGCATTGGCGATCGCCGCCTGCAGAACCTTGCGCACGTCGCCGGCGATGCGCCGGTGCGAGAACTGAAGCTCGGCCAGCGCCAACTCGCAATTCAAACCGCGAATGCTGGCCGCCACCTCGTTGAGCTTCTGCGGACTGGTCCGAAGCTGGCGCGCGAACGCCATGGCCTCGTTGTCGGCAAGCGCTCTTTGCGCGGCACTCTTGCCCATGACTAACCTCTCCTCGCCTTCTTGTCGCCGGCGTGGCCGAAAAAGGTCCGGGTCGGCGAAAACTCGCCGAACTTGTGACCGATCATATCCTCCGTGACCATCACCGGGACGAACTTGCGCCCGTTGTGCACGCCGAATGTCAAGCCGACGAATTGCGGCAGGATCGTCGAACGTCGAGACCAGGTCCGGATGACCTCGCTGCGTCTCGACGCGCGCACCTTCTCCGCCTTCTTGAGCAGGTAACCGTCGACAAAAGGTCCTTTCCAAACGGAACGGGGCACCCTTGGAACTCCTTCCTACTATTTGGCTCTGTGACGACGCCGCATGATCAGCGAGTCGGTCTTCTTGTTGCTACGCGTACGCTTGCCCTTGGTGGGCATGCCCCAAGGGGTCACCGGATGGCGGCCTCCGGACGTCTTTCCTTCACCGCCGCCGTGGGGGTGATCGATGGGGTTCATGGCGACACCGCGCACCGACGGCCTCTTGCCCAGCCAGCGCTTCCGTCCCGCCTTGCCAAGCTTGATGTTCTGCTGATCCGGGTTGGAAACCGCTCCAACGGTCGCCATGCACTCGGCGCGAACCATCCGCAGCTCGCCTGAATTCAACCGCAGCTGCGCGTAGCCCTGATCCTTGCCGATAATCTGAGCGTAGGTCCCGGCGGAGCGGGCGATCTGGCCGCCTTTTCCGATCTTCATCTCCACGTTGTGAATGATGGTGCCGACCGGGATACTCTGCAGCGGCAATGCATTGCCGGGCTTGATGTCGACGCCGCGGCCGGCCGTTACCGTATCGCCCACTTCGAGCCGCTGGGGCGCCAGAATGTAGGCCAGTTCGCCATCCTCGTAACGGACCAAGGCGATAAACGCCGTCCGGTTCGGGTCATACTCGAACCGCTCCACCGTGGCGGGCACGTCGAACTTGTTGCGCTTGAAATCGACGATCCGGTAGCGGCGCTTGTGCCGGCCGCCCCGGCGCCGGGCCGTAATGCGGCCGGTGTTGTTGCGGCCGCCCTTGGTGTGCAAGCCCTCGGTCAAGGACCTCTCGGGTTTGCCCTTCCAAAGGGCCGAACGATCGACCAGGACCAGCCCGCGTTGTCCCGGGGTCGTCGGTTTATATTGCTTAAGTGCCATGCCCGCCCTCTACACGCCGGTGGTGATGTCGATGGAATGGCCCTCGGCGAGGGTCACGACGGCTTTCTTGGTATCCACTCGCGTGCCTTTCCGGCCGCGGAACCGCTTGACCTTGCCCTTTTGGCGGATCGTATTCACGGCCTTGACCTTGACCTTGAAAAGGTCCTCCACCGCCGCCTTGATTTCCGGCTTGGTGGCGTCCGGCGCCACGACGAACGTCACCTGATTGAACGCGCTCAGCAACGTCGCCTTTTCGGTGATCACCGGCCGGCGCAGCACCTCGAACTTGCGCTGGGCGCTGACGGTCACGGTCTGTTTCGGACGAGGCTTATTCATGACAACCGATCCACCAACTGCTCCACCGCGGCCCGGGTCAGGACCAACTGCTTGTGACGCAGAATGTCGTAAACGTTGGCGCCGCGCGACGGCAGAAGATCAAGTCCGCCGATGTTCTTCGCGGCGCGGGAAAAATTGACGTCGAACGCCTCTCCGTCGATCACCAGCGCGCCGCGCCACCCCAGCTTCGCGGCGCTTTGGGCCAACGCCTTGGTCTTGGGCTCCGGCAGCTCGGCCGTTTCGATGACGACAAGCTCGCCGGCTTCCCGTTTGGCCGACAACGCCGATCTCAACGCCAGTTTGCGCACCTTCTTCGGCAAATCATGAGCATGGTCGCGCGGGAGCGGGCCGAAAGCCACCCCGCCGCCGCGCTGATGCGGCCCCTTCAACGACCCCTGACGGGCGCGGCCCGTTCCTTTCTGCCGGAACGGCTTCTTGGACGTACCGGACACCTCGTGACGGCTCTTGGTCTTGTGGGTCCCGGCCCGGCGTCTCGCCAGCTGCCACTTGACGGCGCGCGCGAGGATGTCGGGCCTCACGTCCACGCCGAACACGGCGTCCGCCAGGTCGATGGTGCCGACCTTTTCGTTGTCGAGGTTGACCACGTCGCACTGCATGGAGGCCTATTCCTTGCTCTCGCCGGTTGGCTCGGAGCCCTGGGCCGGCTCCGATGGGTCGCTCCCGTTTTCGCCCGCCCCTTCGGCCACGACCACCGGCGCCACCTCATCGGCGGGCGCGGCATCGGGGACCGGCTGCTCGGACGCGGGAGCGCTCAAGACAGCCGCGGGAAACGGAACGCCCTCCGGACGCGCCTTTTTCACTGCGTCCTTAAGCAGGATATAGCCGCCCTTGGCGCCGGGGATCGCTCCCTTGATCAGGATGAGCCCGCGCTGCGCGTCGGTCTCGACCACCTCGAGGTTCTGGGTGGTCACTTGGCGATCCCCCATGTGCCCGGCCATTTTCTTGCCCTTGAACACC
Organism: uncultured Alphaproteobacteria bacterium; assembly: GCA_963771545.1. Classification (GTDB taxonomy): domain Bacteria; phylum Pseudomonadota; class Alphaproteobacteria; order Rhodospirillales; family Defluviicoccaceae; genus CAKZLS01. The sequence continues at coordinate 296,838 of CAVYTX010000002.1, read as the reverse complement.
CGGCCGGGGTCCTGACACTGGCCGGTGGAGCCAAGGCTTCTATGACTGACCGAAACACCGTGAGTGGCCCTGAGGCCGGAGAAACCGTGCCGTTTCATGCCGCCCGCGAACCCCTTGCCGATGGACATGCCGGTGGCGTCCACGAACTGCCCCGGCACGAAGTGCTCGACGGACAGCTCGGCGCCCACGTCGATCAGCGCATCGGCGCTCACCCGGAATTCAGCCAGTTTCCGCTTGGGCTCGACCTTGGCCTTGGCGAAATGACCGCGTTCGGGCTTGGTGACGTTCTTCACCTTGGCCTTCCCGACGCCGAGTTGTACGGCCGTGTAGCCGTTCGACTCCTCGGTGCGGTTGGCGACCACCTGGCAGCTATCGACCTTCAACACGGTAACGGGCACGTGGGCGCCGGTTTCCTTGAAGACACGCGACATGCCAAGCTTTTGGGCAATGAGTTCGGTTCGCATTTCAGGCGGTTCCTAAAGCTTGATCTCGACATCCACGCCGGAGGCGAGATCGAGCTTCATAAGTGCATCCACGGTTTGCGGCGTGGGGTCGATGATATCCAGAACCCGTTTGTGCGTTCGAATTTCGAACTGCTCCCGGGATTTCTTGTCGATATGCGGCGACCTCAACACGGTGTACTTGTCGATCTTGGTCGGAAGGGGAATCGGGCCGCGGACCTGTGCTCCGGTGCGCCGGGCCGTGTTCACGATTTCCCGCGCGGACTGGTCCAATACGCGATGATCGAACGCCTTAAGGCCAATTCGTATGTTTTGATTTTCCATGCCTTCAGCCCGATTCTCCGGCCTGCCGCCTAAATGGCGGCGCCGCCCTTCCTTCCGCTATTTAATCACTTTCGCGACGACGCCGGCGCCGACGGTGCGCCCGCCCTCGCGGATCGCGAACCGAAGACCCTCGTCCATGGCGATCGGCTGGATCAGCTCGACCTCCATCGACACGTTGTCGCCCGGCATCACCATCTCGGTGCCGTCCGGAAGCTCCACCGTGCCCGTCACGTCCGTCGTCCGGAAGTAAAACTGCGGACGGTACTTGGTGAAAAACGGCGTGTGACGCCCGCCTTCCTCCTTCGTCAGGATGTACGCCTCCGCCGTGAACTTGGTGTGCGGCGTGATCGTCCCGGGCTTCGCCAGAACCTGGCCGCGCTCCACATCGTCGCGCTTGGTGCCGCGCAGCAGAACCCCGATGTTGTCGCCGGCCTCGCCCTGGTCCAACAGCTTGCGGAACATCTCGACGCCCGTGCACACCGTCTTGATGGTGTCCTTCAGGCCAACGATCTCCACCTCCTCGCCGACCTTCACCACCCCGCGCTCGACCCGCCCCGTCACCACCGTGCCGCGCCCCGAAATCGAGAACACGTCCTCGATCGGCATCAGGAACGGCTGGTCCTTCGGACGGTCCGGCTGCGGCACGTACGAGTCCACCGCTTCCATTAATTCCAAAATCGACTGCTTGCCGGTCTCGTCGTTGCTGCCTTCCAGCGCGTGCAGCGCCGAGCCCTTGACGATCGGAATGTCGTCGCCCGGAAAGTCGTAGCTCGACAGCAGCTCGCGAAGCTCCAGCTCCACCAGCTCCAGAAGCTCCGGATCGTCCACCTGATCGACCTTGTTCATGTAAACCACGATCGCCGGAACGCCCACCTGACGCGCCAAAAGAATGTGCTCGCGCGTCTGCGGCATCGGCCCGTCGGCCGCCGACACCACCAGGATCGCCCCGTCCATCTGCGCCGCGCCGGTGATCATGTTCTTCACGTAATCCGCGTGACCCGGGCAATCCACGTGCGCGTAGTGCCGGTTCGCCGTCTGATACTCAACGTGCGCCGTCGCGATCGTGATCCCCCGCGCCTTCTCCTCCGGAGCCTTGTCGATCTGATCGAACGGCGTGAACTCGGCCCCGCCCGTCTCCGCCAGAACCTTCGTGATCGCCGCCGTCAACGTCGTCTTGCCATGGTCCACATGACCAATCGTGCCAACGTTGCAGTGCGGCTTCGTCCGCTCAAACTTTGCCTTCGCCATCTTCCTCGCTCCGTCTTCTAGCCTTCGAGGTTGGTCAGCCCGCCAACTTGTGCCGAACTTCCTCGGCAATCTGCTGGGGCACTTCCATGTACCGTTCAAAATGCATCGAGTATTGGGCCCGGCCCTGACTTATCGACCGTAACGTATTGACGTATCCGAACATGGTGGCCAGCGGCACCAGCGCGGTTATGACCCGCGCGTTGCCGCGCTGGTCCATGCCCGCCACTTGGCCCCGGCGGCTGTTCAGGTCGCCGATAATGTCGCCCATATAGTCGTCCGGCGTCACCACCTCGACCTTCATGACCGGCTCGAGCAGTTTCGGCCCCGCCTTGGCGATGCCTTCGCGAAACGCCGCGCGCGCCGCGATTTCGAACGCCAGCACGCTCGAGTCCACATCGTGGGACGCGCCGTCCACCAGCCTCACCCGGAAATCGATCACCGGAAATCCCACCAGGACACCAGTCTCGCGCGCCGCCTCGAGCCCCTTCAAGACACCCGGAATGTACTCCCGGGGAACCGAGCCGCCGACGACCTTGCTTTCGAACTCGAAGCCCGACCCGGGCTCGCCCGGCTCGAACTCCAACTCCACACGGGCGAATTGACCGGAACCGCCGGTCTGCTTCTTGTGGGTGTAGTCGATCGTATAGGGACGAGAAATGGTTTCCCGGTAGGCCACCTGAGGCGCGCCGACGTTCGCCTCGACATTGAACTCGCGCTTCATGCGATCGACGATGATTTCGAGGTGAAGCTCACCCATCCCCTTGATCACCGTCTGACCGCTTTCGATGTCCGAGGCCACCCGGAACGACGGATCCTCGTTGGCGAGCCGGGATAGTGCGACGCCCATCTTTTCCTGATCGGCCTTGGTCCTCGGCTCCACCGCCACCTCGATAACGGGATCCGGAAACTCCATCCGCTCCAGGATCACCCGGTTACGGGGATCGCACAGCGTCTCGCCGGTGGTGGTGAACTTGAGCCCGGGCACCGCGACAATGTCGCCCGCCCGCGCTTCCTTTATGTCTTCGCGGCTGTTGGCGTGCATGAGCAACATGCGCCCGACCCGTTCATTCTTCTCCTTGACCGGGTTGTACAGCTGCTGCCCGCTCTCGACCACGCCCGAATAAACCCGAATGAACGTCAAGGTGCCGACAAACGGATCGGTCATGATCTTGAAGGCCAGCGCCGCGAACGGCTCGTCGTCCGAACTCCGCCGTTCGATCTCCTCGTCGGTTCCCGCCTTGACGCCCTTGATCGGCGGAACGTCCAAGGGCGATGGCAGATAGTTCACCACCGCGTCGAGGAGCGGCTGGACGCCTTTGTTCTTGAACGCGGTTCCGCAAACGACCGGCACGAACGCGCCATGCATCACGCCGGCCCGGATGCAGTGGATCAGGGTTTCCTCGCTCGGAGGCTCCCCGTCAAGGTACTTCTCCATCACCTCTTCGTCGTGCTCGACCGCCAACTCCACCATCTTCTCGTGGTATTCGGCGGCCCGGTCCGCCTCGGCCGCCGGAATATCGATATACTCGAACTCGGCGCCAAGGCTCTCGTCCTTCCAGACGATGCCGCGCATCTTGATCAGGTCGATGAGACCGGCGAATTCCGCCCCGGCGCCGATGGGCAACTGTAGAAGAATTGGCGTAGCGCCCAACCGGTCCTCGATCATCTCCACGCAACGATAGAAATCGGCGCCCACTCGATCCATCTTGTTGATGAAACAGATGCGGGGCACCCCGTACTTGTCGGCTTGGCGCCAGACCGTTTCGGATTGCGGCTCGACCCCGGCCACGCCATCGAACACCGCGACCGCGCCGTCGAGCACCCGCAAACTCCGCTCGACCTCGATGGTGAAGTCCACGTGTCCCGGCGTGTCGATGATGTTGATCCGGTGGTCGCGCCACTGACACGTGGTCGCCGCCGACGTGATGGTGATCCCGCGCTCCTGCTCCTGCTCCATCCAGTCCATGGTGGCCGTGCCCTCATGGACCTCGCCGATCTTATACGAACGCCCGGTGTAGTACAGAATGCGCTCCGTGGTCGTCGTCTTGCCGGCATCGATGTGCGCCATGATGCCGATGTTCCGGTAGCGTTCGAGCGGAGTGATACGAGCCATCGTTTTCTAACGTGTACCAGGGATTACCAGCGATAATGGGAGAAGGCCTTGTTGGCCTCCGCCATGCGGTGAGTGTCTTCGCGTTTCTTGACGGCGGCGCCCCGGCCGTTCGCCGCGTCCAGCAGCTCGCCGGCAAGGCGCTCGACCATCGTGTTTTCGGACCGTCTTCTGGAAAGGTCGATGGTCCACCGGATCGCCAGGGACAACCGGCGATTCGCGCGCACCTCGATGGGCACCTGATAGGTCGCGCCCCCGACCCGGCGCGAGCGCACCTCGAGCATCGGCTTCACATTTTCCAGGGCTTCGTGGAACAGCTTCAGCGGGTCTTGGCGGGTCTTCTTTTCCATCACGTCCAACGCCCCATACATAATCCGTTCGGCGGCGGACTTTCGTCCCCCGCGCATGAGGCCATTGGTGAACTTCGTCAACATGGTATCCCCATACTTGGGGTCCGGCAGGATCTCGCGTTTCTCGGCGGCGCGGCGGCGTGACATGACTAACCCATCCCCTACTTCGGCCGCTTGGCGCCGTATTTGGAGCGCCGCTGACGACGCCCCGAAACGCCTTGTGTATCGAGGGTGCCGCGAATGACGTGATACCTCACGCCCGGCAGATCCTTCACGCGGCCTCCGCGGATCAGCACGACCGAATGTTCCTGAAGGTTGTGACCCTCGCCGGGAATGTAGCTGGTCACCTCGAAACCGTTCGTCAGCCGCACGCGGGCGACCTTGCGCAGCGCCGAGTTCGGCTTTTTCGGTGTCGTCGTATAGACCCGCGTGCAAACGCCGCGTTTCTGGGGCGAAGCCTCCAACGCCGGAACCTTGTTCCGCGTCGGCGGTGACTTTCGCGGCTTGCGAACGAGCTGATTTACCGTTGGCATTCTCGATCCGCCCGGAGCTTCGATTCCGGGCACCCTTTCCTTTAGTGCCGCGCGCCGCCGCCGAATGGCATATCCAGTGGCGAAGCGCGCAAAACCAGCCGCCAAGCCGCTCTAACCGGTCTTTGGAGGCGGGCGCCAGTTAACATTTTTTTGTCTCAAGGGGCACTGCGTCTGGACCGATCAGCCCACCACCAGCCCCCTTGTGAAGAGGAGCGCATACTAGGGACGCGCACCTACCCCGTCAACCCGCAATCAAACCGCCGTCACGCTCAAACCGGCGAAATACGGCCGCCACGTCCGGAGCGCCGCGCCGGCGGCGGAATCCGTCACTCCACGCCCGAAATCTCGGGGGCGGAACCGGACCCCGGATCCGCCGGCGCGTCAATGCCCTTCATGGCCTCTTCCTGGTTCTTGAGCTCCGTCATCTCTTGGTCGCGCCGGGCCGCCACGCGGCGCAAGTCGTTCATCACGCTCCCGGTTCCCGCTGGAATGAGCCGGCCCACGATCACGTTTTCCTTCAACCCCTGGAGCGTATCCGTCTTGCCGTAAACGGCCGCCTCGGTCAGCACACGGGTGGTTTCCTGGAACGACGCCGCCGAAATGAACGAGCGGGTCTGCAGACTGGCCTTGGTGATTCCCTGCAACAGCGGCAGGGCCGTGGCCGGCCGCTCACCCGCCGCGATGGCGGCGTCATTGACCTCGTCGAACTCGATGCGGTCCGTTTGCTCGCCAATCAGGAACGTGGTGTCGCCGGGATCGGTGATTTCCACCTTCTGCAACATCTGGCGAACGATGACCTCGATATGCTTATCGTTGATCTTGACGCCCTGCAGACGATAGACCTCCTGGATCTCGGCGGTCAGGTAGGCGGCCAACGCCTCCACGCCCAGAACCTGCAGAATGTCGTGAGGCACGGGATTGCCGTCCATAAGGGGATCGCCCGGCTCCACGTAGTCGCCTTCCTGAACGCTGATGTGCTTGCCCTTGGGGATCAGATATTCCCGGGGCTCACCATCGGTCTCCGCGTCGGTCGGCACCACCACGATCCGGCGCTTGGACTTGTAATCCTTGCCGAACTCCACGCGCCCCTTGATCTCGCTGATAATCGCGTGATCCTTCGGTTTGCGCGCCTCGAACAGCTCCGCGACCCGCGGCAAGCCGCCGGTGATGTCCCGGGTCTTGGCCGATTCGCGCGGGATGCGGGCGAGGACATCGCCCGCATAAACCATCTGTCCCGCCTCCACCGAAAGAACCGCGTCCACCGACAGGAAGTAACGGGCCTCGAGACCGTTATCGAGCATCACCACGTCTCCCGCCTCGTTGCGGAGCGTGATCCGCGGCTTGAGATCCATTCCCTTCGGTTGCTGCTTCCAGTCGGTCACGACCTTGGAGGCGATGCCGGTGGCTTCGTCGACCTGTTCGATCATCGAGGTTCCTTCCACCAGATCCATGTAATTGACGATACCCTCCTTCTCGGTGATGATCGGCAGGGTATAAGGATCCCACGCTACCAATTTGTCACCGCGGTTGATCTCGGCCTTGTCCGCGCGCAACAACTTCGCGCCATACGGCAAGCGGTGGTGCGCCCGCTCCCGGCCCTGCGCGTCGAGCACGACCAGTTCGGCATTGCGGTTCATGATGACGGGCACGCCCGAACTGTTCTGCACGGTCTGGCAATTCCGCAGGCTCACCGTTCCGTCGGCGACGGCTTCGATGCTCGATTGCTCGGCGCCCCGTTGAACGGCGCCGCCGATATGGAAGGTTCGCATGGTGAGCTGGGTGCCCGGCTCGCCGATGGACTGCGCGGCAATGACCCCGACGGCCTCGCCCATGTTCACCCGGGTGCCGCGGGCGAGATCGCGCCCGTAGCACGCACCGCACACGCCGGTGCGTGTCTCGCACGTCAGCACCGAGCGAATTTTGGCCAATTCCAGATCCGCCTCCTCGATGGCGGCGGCGGCATCTTCGTCAATCAGTTCGCCGGCGCGAACGAGCACCTCGCCGGTCACGGTGTTGATCACATCCTCCGCGGCGCTGCGGCCGAGAACCCGCTCGCTCAGGGACGACACCACCTCGCCGCCTTCCACGACCGGGCGAACGGTGATGCCGTTCGTGGTTCCGCAGTCCGGCTCGATGATGATGCAGTCCTGGGCGACGTCCACGAGGCGGCGCGTCAGATACCCCGAGTTCGCCGTCTTCAAGGCCGTGTCCGCGAGGCCCTTTCGGGCGCCGTGGGTGGAGTTGAAGTATTCCAGAACGGTCAGCCCCTCCTTGAAGTTGGAGATGATCGGGGTTTCGATGATCTCGCCCGACGGCTTGGCCATGAGGCCGCGCATGCCGGCAAGCTGCTTCATCTGAGCGGCCGATCCCCGGGCTCCCGAATGCGCCATCATATAGACGGAGTTGATCGGCTCGCCGGGGGCGGTGGTCGAGATGCGCTTCATCATTTCATCGGCCACTTCGTCGGTGCAGTGCGCCCACGCGTCCACGACCTTGTTGTATTTCTCGCCCTGAGTGATCAGGCCATCCATATATTGTTGCTCGTATTCCTTGACCCGATCCTCGGTTTGACTGACGAGGCCCGCTTTCGTATCGGGCACGACAAGGTCGTCCTTGCCGAAGGAAATGCCGGCCCGTGAGGCATAGGAGAAGCCCATCCCCATCATCCGGTCCGCGAAGATCACCGTCTCCTTCTGACCGCAGTTGCGGTAGACCGCGTCGATCACCGCCGAGATCTCCTTCTTGGTCAACAGACAGTTCACGAGATCCAACGGCACATGGATGTTCCTGGGCAGGATCTCCGACAGGAGCATCCGTCCCGGGGTGGTCTCCACCAGCAAGGTGACGGGTTTGCCCGCCTCGTCGATGGTCCGGTAGCGGGCCTTGACCTTGGCGTGCAGACTCACCGCGCCCGCCTCCAGGGCATGATGAATCTCGCCCACGTCGGTGAAGATCATGCCCTCGCCGGGCTCGCCTTCGTTTTCCATGGTCACGTAGTACAGGCCTAGGACGATGTCCTGCGAGGGAACGATGATCGGCTTGCCGTTGGCCGGGCTGAGGATGTTGTTGGTGGACATCATCAGAACGCGCGCCTCGAGCTGCGCTTCCAGCGACAAAGGCACGTGAACCGCCATCTGGTCGCCATCGAAATCGGCGTTGAACGCCGCGCACACCAGCGGGTGGAGCTGGATCGCCTTGCCTTCGATGAGAACCGGCTCGAACGCTTGAATACCCAGGCGGTGCAGGGTGGGCGCCCGGTTGAGCATCACCGGATGCTCGCGGATCACCTCCTCGAGAATGTCCCAAACCTCCGGGCGTTCCTTCTCCAGCATCCGCTTGGCCGCCTTGATGGTCGTGGCCATGCCGTAAAGCTCGAGCTTGGAATAGATGAACGGTTTGAACAACTCGAGCGCCATCTTTTTCGGAAGTCCGCATTCGTGCAGCTTCAACTCCGGCCCCACGACGATGACCGACCGGCCCGAGTAGTCCACGCGTTTGCCGAGCAGGTTCTGGCGGAAACGGCCCTGCTTGCCCTTGAGCATATCGCTGAGCGATTTCAGCGGCCGCTTGGACGCGCCGGCGATGGGACGCCCGCGGCGGCTGTTGTCGAACAGCGCGTCGACGGATTCCTGCAGCATGCGTTTTTCGTTGCGGATGATGATCTCGGGCGCGCGCAGTTCGATCAGCCGCTTCAGACGGTTGTTGCGATTGATGACCCGCCGGTACAGGTCGTTCAGATCGGAGGTGGCGAAACGTCCGCCATCCAGCGGCACCAGCGGCCTCAGTTCCGGTGGAATGACCGGAACCACCTCGAGCACCATCCATTCGGGCCGCGCCCCCGATTCGATGAACGCCTCGATCAGCTTCAAGCGCTTGACCAGCTTCTTGCGCTTGGCCTCCGAATTGGTCTCCTTCAGTTCGACGCGAAGGGTGGCGCGCTCCGCTTCGAGGTCGATCGCCTTCAGCATCTCGCGAATGGCTTCGGCGCCGATGCCCACCGAGAACGAATCCTCGCCATACTCTTCGACGGCTTTCTGATACTGCTCCTCGTTGATGGTTTCGCGGATCTTGAGCGGCGTGAGGCCCGGCTCGATGACCACGTAGCCCTCGAAGTACAGAACCTTCTCCAGGTCCTTCAGCGTCATGTCCACCAGCAGCCCGATGCGGCTCGGCAGCGACTTCATGAACCAGATGTGAGCGACCGGCGACGCGAGTTCGATATGACCCATGCGCTCGCGGCGAACCTTTTGAAGTGTGACCTCGACGCCGCATTTTTCGCAGATGATGCCCTTGTACTTCATCCGCTTGTATTTGCCGCACAGACACTCGTAGTCCTTCACCGGACCAAAGATGCGGGCGCAGAACAGCCCGTCCCGCTCCGGCTTGAAGGTGCGGTAGTTGATGGTTTCGGGCTTCTTGATTTCACCGAACGACCACGAGCGGATCCGCTCGGGGCTGGCGATGGATATCTGGATCTCATCGAACCTTTCGGTTCCGCCGACCTGGCCGAAAATCCTCAGAAGCTCATTCATGAAGTCGTCTCCTCGTCACAGCGATTCAGCAACGGCGTGGATCGCCGGATCAGTCGAGTTCCACATTGAGGCCAAGGGACTGCAGTTCCTTGACCAGCACGTTAAAGGATTCGGGTACCCCCGCCTCGAAGGTATCGTCTCCGCGAACGATGGATTCGTAGACCTTGGTGCGGCCGGAAACGTCATCGGATTTCACCGTCAGCATTTCCTGCAAGGTGTAGGCCGCGCCGTACGCTTCAAGCGCCCAGACCTCCATTTCGCCGAACCGCTGTCCGCCGAACTGGGCCTTGCCGCCCAGCGGCTGCTGCGTCACCAGGCTGTAGGGGCCGATGGACCGCGCGTGGATCTTGTCGTCCACCAGGTGATGAAGCTTGAGCATGTAGATGTAGCCCACGGTCACCTTGCGGTGGAAGGTTTCGCCGGTCCGCCCGTCCTGGAGAACCACCTGCCCCGAGGTATCCAATCCCGCCAGCGACAACAGGTCGACGATGTCGCTTTCGCGGGCGCCGTCGAACACCGGGGAGGCCACCGGGACGCCGTGCTGAAGATCTTCCGCGATCGTCACCAGCGCGCCGTCGTCGAGGCCGCCGAATTCGGTCTGATAGTTCCTATCGCCGTAGATATTCCGAAGCGTTTCGCGGAGCTCGGTGGTGTCGTTTTTCTCGTGGATGGACGTCAACAGTTCGCCGATCTTGGCGCCCAGGCGCGCGCTCGCCCACCCAAGGTGGGTTTCCAGAATTTGTCCGACGTTCATTCGCGACGGCACGCCCAAGGGATTGAGAACGATATCGACGGGTGTGCCGTCCTCCACGTACGGCATGTCCTCGATGGGCACGATCTTGGAGATCACGCCCTTGTTGCCGTGACGGCCGGCCATCTTGTCGCCGGGCTGCAGCTTGCGTTTGACCGCGACGAACACCTTCACCATCTTCATGACGCCCGGAGGCAGGTCATCGCCACGCTGCAACTTTTCGACCTTGCTCTCGAAACGCTGCTCGAGGCGCGAGATGCTCTCCTCGAAGGACGTTCTCAACGCTTCCACGTCCGACATCACCTTGTCGTCCGCCACCGCGATGCGCGACCATTGACCCGGGGTGAATTCGGCCAGCAACGCTTCGTCGATGACCGCGCCCTCGGTCATGCCCTTGGGACCGCTGACCACCGTATGTCCGAACACCAGATCCCTGAGCCGGGGATAGAAGCTGCGCTCGAGGATGGCCCGCTCGTCGTCGCGATCCTTGGCCAATCGTTCGATTTCGGCCCGTTCGATGGCCATCGCGCGGGCATCCTTCTCGACGCCGCGGCGCGAGAATACGCGCACTTCCAACACCGTTCCAGTGACACCCGGCGGCACCTTCAACGAGGTGTCGCGAACGTCGGCGGCTTTTTCCCCGAAAATCGCCCTGAGCAGTTTCTCTTCCGGCGTCATCGGCGTCTCGCCCTTGGGCGTGACCTTGCCCACCAGGATGTCTCCGGGCTTCACCTCGGCGCCGATGTAAACGATGCCGGCCTCGTCCAGGTTCTTGAGGGCCTCCTCGCCGACATTGGGAATGTCGCGGGTGATTTCCTCCTGACCCAGTTTGGTGTCCCGGGCCATGACCTCGAACTCCTCGATGTGGATCGAGGTGAAAACGTCGTCGCGAACCATGCGCTCCGAGATCAGGATCGAATCCTCGAAGTTGTAGCCTTGCCACGGCATGAACGCGACCAGCACGTTGCGGCCCAAGGCCAGTTCGCCCATATCGGTGGACGGACCGTCGGCGATAATGGTGCCGGCCTGGACCACTTGGCCCACCTTCACCAGCGGCCGCTGATGGATGGTGGTGTTCTGATTGGAGCGCTGGAACTTCAGGAGATTGTAAATGTCGACGCCCGAAGCCGAATGCGATGTCTCTTCCGTCGCCCGGATGACGATGCGGGTAGCGTCCACCTGATCGACGATGCCGGGCCGGCGGGCGACGATGGTCGCTCCCGAATCGCGAGCGACCGCGGCCTCCATGCCGGTACCGATGATCGGGGCCTCGGCGCGGACCAGCGGCACCGCCTGGCGCTGCATGTTCGAGCCCATCAGCGCCCGGTTGGCGTCGTCGTTCTCGAGAAACGGAATGAGCGCCGTCGCCACCGAGACAAGCTGCTTGGGCGAGACGTCGATGAAGTCGATGTCTTCCGGCCGCGACAGCATGAAGTCGTTGCCGTGCCGGCAACTGACCAGGTCGGAGGCGAAGCGGTTCTCGTCGTCCAGCTCGGCGTTCGCCTGCGCGATCGTATAGCGGCCCTCCTCCATCGCCGACATGTAAACGACCTCGTCGCTGACCTTGCCGTCCTCCACTCTCCGGTACGGCGTCTCGATGAACCCGTACTTGTTGACCTGGGCGAACGTGGCCAGCGAATTGATCAGGCCGATGTTCGGGCCCTCGGGCGTCTCGATGGGACAAATGCGCCCATAGTGGGTGGGGTGGACGTCGCGCACCTCGAACCCGGCCCGTTCGCGGGTCAGGCCTCCCGGCCCGAGAGCGGACAACCGCCGTTTGTGGGTGATCTCGGAGAGTGGGTTGGTCTGATCCATGAACTGGCTGAGCTGAGACGACCCGAAAAACTCCCGCACCGCGGCGGCGGCGGGCTTGGCGTTGATCAGCTCCTGGGGCATGACCGTATCGATATCGACCGAGCTCATCCGTTCGCGGATGGCCCGCTCCATGCGCAGCAGGCCGATGCGGTACTGGTTCTCCAGCAACTCGCCGACCGATCGCACGCGGCGATTGCCGAGATGATCGATGTCGTCGATTTCGCCGCGGCCATCCTTGAGATCGACCAGAACCTTGACGACCTTCAGGATGTCCTCCTTGCGCAGCACTCGAACGGAGTTGTCGGTCTCGAAGCCAAGCCGGGCGTTCATCTTGACCCGGCCAACGGCGGAGAGATCATACCGCTCGGAGTTGAAGAACAGCCCCTTGAACAGGGCTTCGGCGGTCTCGATGGTCGGCGGCTCGCCCGGGCGCATCACCCGGTAGATATCGAACAGAGCCTCCTCGCGGGTGGAGTTCTTGTCCACCGCGAGGGTATTGCGCATGTAGGGGCCGACGTTGATATGATCGATGGCGAGGGTCCTGACCTCGTCAATTCCCGATTCCTTGAAGGCGGCGAGCGTCTCCTCGGTAACTTCGCCGCCGGCCTCAACATAAATCTCGCCGGTCTGCTCGTTGATCACGTCTTCCGCGACGTAGCGCCCCACCAGATCCTCGTCGGGTACCAATTCCTCCTCCAACCCCTTGTCCTTGAGCTCGCGCAACAGCCTCGGCGTCACCTTGGCGCCGGCCTCCGCCAAATGCTGGCCGGTGTTGGCGTCGATCAGGTCGCGAGGAAGCTTCATGCCGCGCATGCGCTCTGGACGAAACGCCGTCTTCCAACCGCCCTCGGCGGGGGTGAACGTCACCTTTTCATAGAAATAATCGAGAATCTCCTCGGGCGACAGGCCGGTCACTTCGTCCTGACTCAGGGTACGTCCCTCCTCGGCCCGCTCGGTGCGCAGGCGCTCGGTCGCGTCGCCGTCGAGAGCCATAAGCAGGGTGGTCACCGGAAGCTTGCGGCGGCGATCGATGCGAACGAACACCAGATCCTTGGCGTCGAACTCGAAGTCGAGCCACGATCCCCGGTAGGGAATGACCCGCGCCGCGAACAGGTACTTCCCGGAGGAATGGGTCTTGCCCTTGTCGTGATCGAAGAACACGCCGGGCGAGCGATGCATCTGCGAGACGATCACGCGCTCGGTTCCGTTGACGACAAAGGTTCCGTTGTCGGTCATCAACGGCATGTCGCCCATGTAGACGTCTTGCTCCTTGATATCGCGAATGGAGCGGGCGCCCGTCTCCTCTTCGATATCCCAGACCACCAGACGCAGGATCACCTTCAACGGCGCGGCGTACGTCATCCCCCGTTGCTGGCATTCCTCGACGTCGTACTTCGGATCCTCGAACTCGAACCGGACGAACTCCAGGGTTCCCCGCCCCGAGAAATCCTTGATGGGGAAAACGGACTTGAAAACCTCCTGAATTCCAACGTCGAGGCGTCCTTCGTCCGGCACCTCGCGCTGCAGGAAATTGTCGTAGGACCGCTTCTGCACCTCGATGAGGTTCGGCATGGGCACGGCCGCGGCAATTCGGCCAAAATTGATACGAACGGGCTTACGGCCCGAAAACATAATCGCCATGGATGATCCTCATTCTTGGATTTCGCCGCTTGACCGCTCCCAAAGCCGACCGCCGCAGCCGATTCGGGAAGGCCACCAGATTTTGCATGGATCTTCTACGCGACCTTCGAAGCAACTCTTCGAAGAGACATCCATACTTACTTTTCGTATCCGCTGTCCCGGCCGCGGCATGGCCAATTCGTGCGAAAACGAAAGAAAGTCGCTGCCGCCGGCCATGGCCGGCGGCAGCGACGCATTTTTCACTTGACACCTGATATAGCGAACGTGAGCTCAAATACCAAGCTTTACGAAGTTTATTGCGCTCATTTTATCTCGACTGTCGCGCCGACGGCTTCCAGCTTCGCCTTCAGTTCGTCGGCCTCTTCTTTCTTGCAGCCTTCTTTCACCGTCGCCGGCGCGGACTCGACCAGATCCTTGGCCTCCTTGAGTCCCAGGCCGGTCATCGCGCGGACTTCCTTGATGACATTGATCTTCTTCTCGCCGACCGTGGCCAGGACCACGTTGAATTCGGTCTGTTCCTCGACGGCCTCGGCGGCGGGCGCCGCCGCCGCCACGGCCGCGACCGGCGCCGCGGCGGAAACGCCCCATTTCTCTTCCAACATCTTGCTCAGTTCCGCCGCCTCGATCACGGTGAGGGCGGACAGGGTATCGGCGATCTGTTCCAAATCGGCCATTTTTTCGTTCTCCTTGGCTTTAAACTCTAGGCTTATGACATCAGCTTGACTGTTACTCGGCCGGCTGTTGCTCGGCGTGAGCGGCCAAAACACGGGCGATTTGTCCGGCCGGAGCCTGCAACACGCCCGCCACCTTGGTGGCCGGCGCGTTGAGGAGACCAACCAGCTTGGCCCTGATCTCGTCTAGCGACGGCAAGGTCGCCAAGGTCTTGACTCCATCGACATCGAGGACCTTGTCGCCAAGCCCGCCGCCAAGCAACACGAGCTTGGGATTGGATTTGGCGAAATCCGCCGCCACCTTCGGTGCCGCCACCGGGTCGTCCGAGTACGCGATCGCCGTCGGCCCATAAAACAGACTGGACAATCCCTGATAGGGCGTGCCATCGAGCGCAAGACGGGTGAGCCGGTTCTTGGTAACCTTGAACCCGGCCCCCTGTTCTCGCATCTTTGCTCGCAGCGCGCCGATCTCGGCGACGGTCAGTCCTAAATAGTGGGTGACAACGACGACAGCGGTTCCGCTGAACGTCTGGCGCATATCCGCGACCAGGTCTTCTTTCTGCGTTCGGTCCACCGCTTATCTCCGTCTTGTTGCCCGTGCCGTCCGGAAAACCGGAACGGCCGCGGGCGTCCGTCGAAAAGCCCCGCGCGCGAACCATGAAGGTTCGCCCTCGGGCCTGCTTTTCCTGTCCGGTGCGCCGCTCGCCGACACCCAAAAAACGTCAACTCGCAACTTGTTTTCACACCGTCTACGCAGGCGATCGTTCATTACGCCGGAATGGAAATTCCTTCCCGATCCGGCACCTGCGGTCTTGGACAGGTTGGAACGGGCCGTCGGGCCCGCCCCGTTCACCGCTTGCCGCAGCTTCGCGGCAAGGCGGTAACTCGATAAACTCTTAAATCTTACTCCGTGATGCTGGCGATGTTCAGCTTCAGACCCGGCCCCATGCTGGAGCTCAAGCTTGCCCGTTTCAGGTAGGTTCCCTTCGCGCCGCTCGGCTTGGCCTTGACGACGGCGCCGATGAACGCGCGGATATTCTCGGCCAGGACGCTTTCCGAAAAGCTGACCTTGCCCACGCCGCCGTGGACGATCCCGGCCTTCTCGACGCGAAACTCCACCTGACCGGCCTTGGCCGCGCTCACGGCCGCCCCAACATCCATGGTCACCGTTCCCAGCTTGGGGTTCGGCATCAGCCCGCGGGGGCCCAGGATCTTGCCCAGCCGGCCGACCACGGCCATCATGTCCGGCGTCGCGATGCATCGATCGAAGTCGATCTGGCCTTTCTGCACCTGCTCCATCAGATCCTCGGCGCCCACGATATCGGCTCCGGCCGCCTTCGCAACTTCCGCCTTGTCGCCCTTGGCGAAAACGGCGATGCGGACACTCTTGCCAGTGCCGTGCGGCAGCGACACCATGCCGCGGACCATCTGGTCGGCGTGACGTGGATCCACGCCCAGGTTGAGAGCGACTTCCACGGTCTGATCGAACTTGGGGGCGCCCGCGCCCTTGATCAATCCGATGGCGTCGCCAAGATCGTAGTGCGATTCGCGATCGATTTTTTCATAAGCGTTGCGCAGCCGCTTACCATGCTTGGCCATTTGATCTACTCCGCTACTTCGATGCCCATGGATTGGGCGGAACCGGTGATCATTCGAACGGCTCCGTCGAGATCCTTGGCATTGAGGTCAACCATTTTCTGCTCGGCGATCTCCTTGACTTGGTCAAGCGTGACCTTGCCCACGGTCCCTCGGCCGACGTTGGCGCCGCCCTTACCGATACCGGCGGCTTTCTTCAGCAGAAAACTGACCGGCGCCGTCTTGGTGACGTACGTGAACGTCCGGTCGGCATAGGCGGTGATGACCACCGGAATTGGCATCCCCTGCTCCAGGTTCTGGGTCGCGGCGTTGAACGCCTTGCAGAATTCCATGATGTTCAGACCCGCCTGACCAAGGGCGGGGCCGATTG
The DNA here is from genome assembly GCA_963771545.1 of uncultured Alphaproteobacteria bacterium. Lineage (GTDB taxonomy): Bacteria > Pseudomonadota > Alphaproteobacteria > Rhodospirillales > Defluviicoccaceae > CAKZLS01. The sequence goes on along the minus strand of CAVYTX010000002.1, from coordinate 280,436 downwards.
GCGGCGAGGGGTTCGCCTGGCCCGCCGGGACCTGCAGCTTGATGTATCCTGTTATTTTCTTCGCCATCTTCGTTCCTCAATCAAAGCTGCCCGATGAGTGCGCCATCGCGGCCGCGCTCGGCATCGCCAAGTCGCGGGTTCCAATCGGCCGGGGCGGGGTCTTCGCTAAAGTTTCTCCACCTGGGAATATTCGAGCTCCACCGGCGTCGACCGCCCGAAAATCGAGACGGCCACCTTGAGCCGGGCCCGATCCTCGTCCACGTCTTCCACCAGCCCGCTGAACGATGTGAACGGGCCGTCGGAGACCCGCACCTGCTCGCCGATTTCGAACACGATCGCCGGCTTCGGCCTGTCGATCCCTTCCTGGACCTGATGCATGATGCGCTGGGCCTCGGCCTCGCTGATCGGCGTCGGCCGACCGCGCCCGCCCAGGAACCCCGTCACCTTCGAGGTTTCCTTGACAAGATGCCATGTTTCGTCCGTCATCACCATCTGCACGAGCACGTAGCCGGGGAAGAACTTGCGCTCGGCGTTGACCTTGGCCCCACGGCGTACTTCCACCACTTCCTCCACGGGAACAAGCACTTGAAGGATGCGATCCTCCATGCCCTTTTGCTTGGCCTGCTCCTCGATCGATTGGGCCACTTTCCGCTCGAAGCCGGAATAAACGTGAATGACGTACCACTGAGGTGTCACCGGCCCTAGACTCCCACATTCAGCAATAGCCGCACCCCGAGGGAAAGCAACTGATCGACGACCAAGAAAAACACCGAGGCGACGATCACCATCAAAAACACCATTCCCGTCGATATGGCCGTATCCCTGCGGGTCGGCCAGGTGACGCGGGCCGTTTCCTGCCGGACCTCGCGAAAGAACTGCGCTATGTTGGTCTTTGCCATCGTTTTGTCGAATAGAATGGCAGGGGCAGCAGGGTTTGAACCCGCGACCTGCGGTTTTGGAGACCGCCGCTCTACCAGCTGAGCTATGCCCCTAGTCCGTTCTAAAACTCTCCTTCCCGAGCGTCCCGCGGCAAGCCGCGTTCCGCTATTTGATCACTTTCGCGACGACGCCGGCGCCGACGGTGCGCCCGCCCTCGCGGATCGCGAACCGAAGACCCTCGTCCATGGCGATCGGCTGGATCAGCTCGACCTCCATCGACACGTTGTCGCCCGGCATCACCATCTCGGTGCCGTCCGGAAGCTCCACCGTGCCCGTCACGTCCGTCGTCCGGAAGTAAAACTGCGGACGGTACTTGGTGAAAAACGGCGTGTGACGCCCGCCTTCCTCCTTCGTCAGGATGTACGCCTCCGCCGTGAACTTGGTGTGCGGCGTGATCGTCCCGGGCTTCGCCAGAACCTGGCCGCGCTCCACATCGTCGCGCTTGGTGCCGCGCAGCAGAACCCCGATGTTGTCGCCGGCCTCGCCCTGGTCCAACAGCTTGCGGAACATCTCGACGCCCGTGCACACCGTCTTGATGGTGTCCTTCAGGCCAACGATCTCCACCTCCTCGCCGACCTTCACCACCCCGCGCTCGACCCGCCCCGTCACCACCGTGCCGCGCCCCGAAATCGAGAACACGTCCTCGATCGGCATCAGGAACGGCTGGTCCTTCGGACGGTCCGGCTGCGGCACGTACGAGTCCACCGCTTCCATTAATTCCAAAATCGACTGCTTGCCGGTCTCGTCGTTGCTGCCTTCCAGCGCGTGCAGCGCCGAGCCCTTGACGATCGGAATGTCGTCGCCCGGGAAGTCGTAGCTCGACAGCAGCTCGCGAAGCTCCAGCTCCACCAGCTCCAGAAGCTCCGGATCGTCCACCTGATCGACCTTGTTCATGTAAACCACGATCGCCGGAACGCCCACCTGACGCGCCAAAAGAATGTGCTCGCGCGTCTGCGGCATCGGCCCGTCGGCCGCCGACACCACCAGGATCGCCCCGTCCATCTGCGCCGCGCCGGTGATCATGTTCTTCACGTAATCCGCGTGACCCGGGCAATCCACGTGCGCGTAGTGCCGGTTCGCCGTCTGATACTCAACGTGCGCCGTCGCGATCGTGATCCCCCGCGCCTTCTCCTCCGGAGCCTTGTCGATCTGATCGAACGGCGTGAACTCGGCCCCGCCCGTCTCCGCCAGAACCTTCGTGATCGCCGCCGTCAACGTCGTCTTGCCATGGTCCACATGACCAATCGTGCCAACGTTGCAGTGCGGCTTCGTCCGCTCAAACTTTGCCTTCGCCATCGTAAATACTTCTTTCCAACTCGAGAGGTGAAAACTTCAAGCTAACGAATAACCTTGCGTGCCGCCAACCCGGGGAAACCCAACGAACGAATTTGGAGCGGGTGAAGGGAATCGAACCCTCGTATGAAGCTTGGAAGGCTTCCGCTTTACCACTAAGCTACACCCGCGGCCAAGCACTCAATAGGTTCGCCTCCGCCCCGGCGGATGGTGGAGGGGGTTGGATTCGAACCAACGTAGGCGTACGCCAACGGGTTTACAGCCCGTCCCCTTTAGCCACTCGGGCACCCCTCCGGTCCGCCGCCAGTATCGGGGCCAACCGACAGAACGAGCGCTTGCTGATATGGCTTTTGCCTACACTTGTCAACGACCAAAAACACAATAGGATCCCTGTCCCTCGCCACGACGGCGACGGACAGGGAAGCTCGAAAAACCCTTTTATTGCGGAATGGTAACGGCCTTCATGTCAAAGCGCAAGCCTCGCACGCTTCCCCACCGGAAACGTTCCGGATCCCCAAAAGGGCCGTCCGGCGCGGGTCCCGGCCTATGGCTCTATGGCTGGCACGCGGTTCTGGCCGCGCTGGCCAATCCCGAGAGGCATTGCCGTCGGCTGATGGCCGCTACGGGCGCTGCCGAGCGCCTGACGCAAACGGTCGCCGCACTGGACATCTCCACCCCCCCGGTGGAGACCGTCGACCGCCGCGATCTGGAAGCCGTGCTGCCCCCCGGCTCCGTCCATCAGGGCGTCGTGGTCCAGGCGGATCCCCTGCCCTCCCCCGAGTTCAAGGCATTGATCGAGGATCTGGCGGCGCTCCCCGACAGCCGGCTGGTGGTGCTCGATCAGGCCTCCGATCCCCGCAATATCGGCGCCGTCCTGCGTTCGGCGGCGGCGTTCGGGGCCTGGGCGGTGATCATGCAGGACCGCCACGCCCCGGACGCGACGGCGGCGCTCGCCAAAGCCGCGTCGGGGGCGCTGGAGACGGTTCCGCTGGTGCGGGTGGTCAACATCGCCCGCGCGCTCAGGGCGATGAAGGAAGCCGGGTTCTGGCTGATGGGCCTGGATGGCGCCGCCGATATCCCGTTGGCCGGCGCCGCCCCCGGCGGCCCGGTCACCCTCGTACTCGGCGCGGAAGGCGGCGGTCTCAGGCGGCTCACCCGCGAAGCCTGCGACGCGCTGGTGCGCATTCCCATCTCGCCGGCGGTGGAAAGCCTCAACCTTTCCACCGCCGCGGCCATCGCGCTGTATGAATTGGCGCGCGACCGTTTATGACATTCGCGGAAGATTTCGCGGAGTTTTGCTGGTAGGCTGATCCGCCCATGGTAAACGTGATCACGTCTTTCGCCGAGTTGTTGGATCCGGTCGCGCCGGAAACCTTCCTGGCCGAGGGTTACGGCCAAAAGCCTTTGCACGTCCCCGGCGGCGCCGACAAGTTCTCGGCCATCCTCTCGTGGGACGGGTTCACCGAACTCCTCGACATGGCCGGCATCTGGACGGCGGCGTCGCTCAAGATGAAGCTCGACCGCCGCGACGTTCCGCCCCAGCTCTACTGCACACGCACCGTCGATCGCAACCAGCAGACCGCCTGGCAGCCCGTCCCCGCCAAGGTCAGCGAGTTCGCCCGGCGCGGCGCCTCGCTGGTCTGCAACGAGGTCGAAACGCTCACGCCGGGGATGCGCTCCGTCACCAGTGTTCTGGAGCAAACCTTCAACGGCCGCGCCAATTGCAATCTCTATTGCTCGTGGAAGGATCGCCAGGCATTCGATTCGCACTACGACAAACACGAGGTGTTCGCGCTGTTTCTGGAAGGCGAGAAGCGCTGGCGCCTGTACGAGGGGCGGATCGAGAACCCGATCCATCACGCGATGTTCGCCAACCAGACTCAGGAGTACCTGGATTCCCAAAAGGGCCGGGTGGTTCAGGAAATCACCACGCGGCCGGGCGATCTGCTCTACATCCCTCGGGGACAGTTCCACGACGCGCTCGCCACCGACCAGGCGTCGCTGCACGTGACGTTCGCGCTCGCCGTCCCCAACGGCCTGACGCTGCTCACCGACGCGTGGGAACGGGCGGCCGCCGATCCGCTGTTTCGCGCCGATCTGCCCGCGCCCGCCGAACCCGGCTACGAGACGCGGTTGGCGGCGCACCTCGAGGCTTTGAGGGACAGGTTCGCCGGATTGATCGGCGGGCCCGCGTTCACGGAACGCGCCAAGCACGTCCAGCAATCGTATCCGGTAACACGGCAGGCCTACGACCTGCCGTCGCCGGCCGGCGCGGACGGGTTCCGCGTCCGGGACGATGGCCCCAAGCTTGTTCGCCGGGGCGCCGACTGGATATTGAAGGGGAACGACGGAGCCGTCCCCGTCGGCGCCGGCGACCGCGAGCGCATCGCCTGGATCGCCGAGCGGCCGCGGTTTTCCGAGGGCGACCTCGCCGCCGCCTTCCCGCGCCTCGACGATGCGGAGCGCGCGCGCTTTCTCGAACAAATGACCGGCCACGGCCTGATCGAGGCCGTTTGATCATTAAGTTAGGAGGGGTCTCCGTTACGTTCCACCGCCGGCATGGAGCTTGAGGGCGGTGACGATGGTGTCGTGGGTGGGCGTGGGGACGCCGGCCTCGCGGCCCATCCGGGCCACCGTCCCCGAGAGCCACGGAAGTTCCAGCCGTTTGCCGTGGGCGAGGTCGTGAAGCATGGACGACCCCATGGTCGCCGGCAGGCCGTCCACCATCGCCATGTGGCGCTCGGCGAGGTCGCCGGAAAGCCGGACTCCCCGGGCGTGCGCCACCGCCACCGCCTCGTCCATGGCCGCGCGCAACAGCGCCCGGGTGTCGGGGTCGGCGCGGACGGGACCCATGGGAAGACGAACCAGCGAGGTGACGCCACTCACCGGCGCCAGGAACGCGAACTTGGTCCAGAGATCCGAGGTGATGTCGCCGCTGATGGCGGCGTCGATCCGCGCCCTCAGACACGCATCCTCGAGGCGCTCCACCCGCGCCGTCCGGGTTCCATCCAACTCGCCGAAGCGGATCTTGGCCATTTCGCCCACGTGGGCGATGACCCCCGGTTGCTCGATGGTTGCCAGAATGTAGGTGAGGCCGGCGAACACCCGCTCCGCTCCCACCGCCGCCGCCAAGGCGTCCGCGGCGGTGACGCCGTTCTGGAACGAGACCACGGCTGTCTCCGGACCGAGCAGGGCCGGCCAGGCGGCCGCCGCGGCCTCGGTGTCGTAAAGCTTGACCGCGACCATCACCAGATCCACGGGACCGATTTCGGCCGGGTCGCCGGTGGCTTGCGCGGGTTGAATGTGGACGCCGCCGTTGGCGCTGTTGACCCGCAGACCGTTGGTGCGGATGGCGTTCAGATGAGCGCCCCGCGCGATGAAATGGACGTCCTCGCCGGCGGCGGCCAAACGCGCGCCATAGTAGCCGCCCACGCCGCCGGTCCCGAAAATCGCGATCTTCATTGACGCTTTTCTCCCGCTGTTCATTTCGGAATTGCACACTTTGTCCTTGCCTCGCATCAGCTCCGCCAAAACGATGGCAGGACCAGAACGAGCAGGGTCACCAGCTCCAGCCTGCCGAGCAGCATGCCGAACGCCATGACCCACTTCGCCAAATCGGGTAGCGACGAAAAATTCCCGGCCGGCCCGATCACCGGCCCCAGTCCCGGACCCACATTGGCGAGGGCGGTCGCGGCGCCCGACAAGCTGGTGACCATATCGAGACCGCACAACGAAAGAAGAAGCGACAACCCGCCGAACGTGGCGCCATAAAGAAAGAAAAAACCGAGCACCGACAGCGCGACCGTCTCGGTCACGGGTCGGTCCTCGTACGTCGGCTGAAACATGCCGTGCGGATGAAGAGCGCGCCGGAGCTGGGCAACGGCAACGGCGTAGAGAACTTGCAGGCGAAAGATCTTGAGACCGCCGGCCGTCGATCCGTTGCACCCGCCGATGAACGTCAGGAAATAGATGAGCACCACCGCGTAGCTGCCCCAGTTGCCGTAGTCGGCCGCCGTAAAGCCGGTCGTCGTAATGATCGAAACCACGTGGAACAGCGACAGCCGGATCGCGATGAGGACCGCGAAGTCTTCCACCACGACGAGCCAGCCGGACAACGTGACCACGGCGATGGCGACGATGCCGAGAAACCATCGGACCTGATGATTGCGCCACAGTGCCAGTGGCTCGCCATGCCACGCCCGCAGGTACAGAGTGAATGTGATGGCTCCGGACAGCATGAACAGAGTAAGGATCATGTCGATGAGCGCACTGTCGAAATGGCCGATCGACGCATCGGAAGTCGAGTATCCGCCGGTCGATAGGGCCGTCATGGCATGGACCACGGCCTCGAGGGGGGTCATACCCGCGACCCACAGCAGGATCCCGCACATCCCCGTTAGCACTACATAAACGCCGAATATGCCGCCGGCTATTTCGGAGATCCTCGGCATTATCTTTTCCGAGCGATCCGAGGACTCGGTGCGAAAAAGCTGCATGCCGCCGATCCGAAGGTAGGGCAGAACGCCCACCGCCATGACGATAATGCCCACGCCGCCTATCCATTGCAGGATGCCCCGCCACAGCAATATCCCCACGGGTGCGTCATCGAGGCCGACCAGGACGGTGGAACCGGTTGTGGTCAACCCAGACATCGACTCGAAAAACGCATCCGTAACCGTGATCGGAAGTGCCGAGAAGGCGAACGGCAAGGCGGAAAAGACTGGGAGAAGTATCCAGCTCAGCGTCGTCAAGACAAAGGTTTGACGGAGCGTCAGTCCCGGCATCGCGCCCGGTCGAAAGGACATAACCAATGTAACCCCAACGAAGGTGGTTACCGCCGAGGCCGTGAGAAACACGCGCCAATCGAAATCATGAAAGAGATAATCCACCGCCACCGGCAGCGTCATCATGACACCGAGAGCCGTCAACAGTGTTCCGACGACGAAGAGAATTGGGCGCATGTCCAAGTGTGGAACTTCCCGGCGCGAGAGCTATGGGGTCATTCGTTGGTCGCTTTTCCCTGGGCCATTCCAAACCCGGTTGGGCCGCTTGAGCCGCCGGCGCCGCCGGTGATGAAACTCGCCATTTTCATTCTCGATCCCTCCCGCGATCATGCGCGCCGTTGAAACGGCCGTCCCTAAGATCGACGCCAATACATCTTAGCAGCGATGGACCGCAGATCCATCGAACGTTATTTTGATAAACTCCGTCTGGGGCGGTACCCTGTGTCGGGCACTGACCACCAATAGCGTCATGCCAGCCTCCGGAAGGAAACATTGTGGACAGCACGAGCAAGAAAACCAAGGCCTCGGACCGCCCGCGCCCTGCTGGCGCGAAGCCGCAGGAACGATACATCAACCGCGAGCTCTCGTGGCTGGCCTTCAACGAGCGCGTCCTGGAGGAAGCGACCAATCCCAATCACCCGCTTCTGGAACGGCTCCGCTTTCTGTCGATCTCCGGAACCAACTGGGACGAGTTCTACATGGTGCGCGTCGCCGGTCTGAAGGCGCAGGTCGCCGAGGGCATCACCACTCCCGGCATCGACGGACGGTCACCGGCGCAGCAGCTTTCGGCGGTCCTCGACGCCAGCGCCAAGCTGATGCGGAAGCAGCAATCGGTGTGGCTCGATCTCCAGAACGACCTTGCCAAGGAGGGAATCCGGGTTCTCGCGACCAAGGACCTGTCGCCTCAGGACCGGAAATGGATCGATGCCTGGTTCATGGACAACGTCTTTCCGATCCTGACGCCGCTGGCCGTTGATCCCGCCAACCCGTTTCCGTTCATCACCAACCTGGGCCTTTGCATGTTCCTGCACCTGGCGGGGCCGGAGGACGAGGAGCAATATGCCCTGATCCCGGTTCCGCCGCAGATCGCGCGGTTCGTGCGACTTCCCGGCGACGGCTGCCGTTTCCTTCCGCTGGAGGAGCTGATCAGCCTATTCGTGGACAGCCTGTTTCCCAGCTTCAAGGTGGCCAACTACGGGTGTTTCAGGGTCATCCGCGACAGCGCCATGGAACTGGACGAACGCGCCGAGGACCTGGTGCTCACCTTCGAAACCGCGCTGAAACGGCGCCGCCAGGGGTCGGCGGTCCGGCTGTCCATCAATGCCGATATCGATCCCAAGCTTCGCGAACTTCTGGTGGCGCATCTCGGCGTGGCGGAAGAGGACGTCTATTTGCGCGAGGGCATCCTCGGGTTTGGCAATCTCCGCCAGTTGATCGTCGGCGAGCGGCCGGATCTGCTATTCCGGCCCTTTGAGCCGCGCTATCCCGAGAGGGTACGTGATTTCAGCGGCGACGTGTTCGCGGCCGTCCGCGCGAAGGACTTTATCGTTCATCATCCTTATGAAAGCTTCGACGTTGTCGTCAAATTCCTGCGCCAAGCGGCGCGCGACGACTCGGTGGTCGCCATCAAGCAGACCCTCTACCGCACCAGCCGCGGCTCGCCCATCGTCGCGGCGCTGATGGAAGCCGCCGGGGCCGGCAAGTCGGTGACCGCCATGGTGGAGCTCAAGGCCCGCTTCGACGAGGAGGCCAACATCAACTGGGCGCGGGACCTGGAGAACGCCGGCGCCCAGGTGGTCTACGGCTTTCTCGACAAGAAGGTGCACGCCAAGATCAGCGTGGTCGTCCGGCGCGAGGGCGATTCCCTTCGCTCCTATGCCCATTTCGGAACCGGCAACTATCACCCCATCACCGCCGGGATCTACACGGACCTGTCCTTTTTCACCTGCGACCCGGCGCTGTGCCGCGACGCCGCGCGGGCGTTCAATTACATGACCGGCCACGACCGGCCGCAGAACCTGGAAAAATTATTTCTGGCGCCCAACACCTTGAAGCAGCACGTGCTCGATCTTATCGGCGAGGAAATCGCCCACGCCAAGGCGGGCCGGCCCGCGGCCATCTGGGCGAAGTTCAACGCCATCGCGGACGGCAAGGTTATCGACGCGTTGTACGAGGCGTCGCAAGCCGGCGTCCGGATCGACCTCGTGGTGCGCGGCATCTGTTGCCTGCGCCCGGGGGTGCCAGGCCTCTCCGAGAACGTCCGGGTCCGGAGCATCGTCGGCCGCTTCCTGGAGCACTCGCGCATTCTGGTCTGTGGCGCGGGCCACCCGCTGCCGTCCCGCGAAGCCAAGGTGTTCATTTCGTCGGCCGACTGGATGCCGCGCAATCTCAATCGCCGCATCGAAACCCTGGTGCCCATCGAGAACCCGACGGTGCACCAGCAGGTCCTGGACGAAATCATGGGGGCATGCCTGCGCGACGAGGCCCAGAGCTGGCTCCTGGGAGCCGATGGCGTCTACAAGCGCATTTCACTGAAAAAGGACGCGTTCTCGGCTCAGATTTATGCCATGGAAAACCCCAGCCTCTCGGGCCGCGGCAGCGCCCTTCACCACGACGACGACAAACCCTGACTGTTGGTATTTTACCTCGCGAGAGCGCCCCATCATGTCTGGAACAGCGAAGAGCGGCCATCCGCTATGCAGAAGTGACAGGACTTTCCTTGCGGCGGTGTGATCCAAGCCGGCCGGCCTTTCGTATCTGTGAAAGTTTTCCCCACCCTCCTCGAACCGCCCGGCGGCCGTCGCAGGCTTCCAGGCGTTTTTTTTGCCTGATCCAATACCAACAATCGCTGATATTAGCTTTTAGCGCCGGCGGCGCTTGGGGTGGGATCCTCTTCGGCCTCCGTGGCGGCGGCCGCCACGGCCGTTGCGGCCTGTTCCGGGGAAATGCCGGCGGTATCGACGATCACGCGTTTGGGCGCGAAATGAATATCGTGCTCGGCGAGCGCCTCCTGGACCCGCCGGTAAACCTCGCGCCGGAGCACGAACTGCTCGCCGGGCTTGGCCATGAATTTGATGCGAAAGATGAACGCCGAGTCGTCCATGCGATTTACGCCCTGAGACTTGAGCGGTTGCAGGAAATTCTTTCCGTGTTCCTCATGGGCCATCAGATCCTGGCCCACTTTCTTGACGATCTTGCGGACTTTCTCGATGTCGGTTTCGAACGGCAGCCGCATCTCCAGCTTCATGATCACCCAATCGCGGCTGAAATTGGTCAGGGTCTTGATCTCGCCGAACGGAACCGTATGGATTGGGCCATTGTGGTGACGCAGCCTCAGTGAGCGGATGGAGATATCCTCCACCATGCCACGGGTGCCGCCGCTGATCTGGATGTACTCGCCCACCCGGAACGCGTCCTCGATCAGGAAGAAGACCCCCGATACGATGTCGCGCACCAGCGTCTGAGCGCCGAAACCGATGGCGATACCGACAATACCGGCGCCCGCGATCAGCGGGCCGATGTCGACGCCAAGCTCGGAGAGAACGATCAGACCGGCGATGACGATCAGGGTGACGAACAAGAACTTCCGGAACAACGGTAACAAGGTTTCCAGACGGGTTCCGCCCGCTCCGCCCGCTTCTCCCTCCATGGCGCCGGAGCCGCCCACCGCGCCCTTGTCGGGTAACCGCTGGGAGATCGCCGTCTTGACGATTCCCCAGATCGCCGACGCCAGAACGAGCGTAATGACGATATCGAAGATCGAGTTCGCGAGGACTTCGCCAACACCCGCGGCCGCGGTGCCCCGCATGTCGATATCCCAGACCTCGGCAAGAGCCACGGCCACGACAATCGCGAGAACGATGCGCAGATTTCTGAGCAGAACGCGGAAATACTCGTTGCCCTTTTGATCGGGCTTGGTTGGGGCTACGGGTGGCTCTCCCTCATCCGCCAGCGTTTGCAGGCTGGCGGCGGCGTTGTCATCGGCGTTTTCACCGGCCGTCCCGTCCGACGTCCGCAAGAGCCTTTTAAGGCCCGCCTGCATCGTCCAATCCACGAACGGAATGGCGATCAACACGGCAATGCTGGTCACCGCCGGACCCGTATTCCGCGCGCCCGTCAACAACGTCTGGATTGTGGCATGGACAAAAACGCCCGCGAGGTAGCAGGTCGCGAGAATGTGCCAATTCGCGGCTAGCAGCCGCTTGACCGGCCCGGCGGGCTCCCCACCCTCCTCCGGTCCCGACTGGATCAGATCGGCGATGCCCCGCCGGTCATGCCAGACAATGGCAATGATGAAAGCAATCACCATCAGACTGGCGATCCGTCCGCAGAGCAGGAAAAGCCCCTTTTCCATGCCGAACGCTTCGAAGAGATTCATGATCAGCACGGCAATGATGATGGCGGCCGATATCCATACGACCCTCCGATAAAGCTTGACCGCCGCCACGTCGGCGATGGGCGGGAGCCTCAACGCCGGCGCGCGCGGCGCCACCGCGAATCGCGTGATCGCCGCGACGGAGCGGATCAGAATAACCGACCAATACAAGGCGCCGACGGCTTGCCGGACCGGTGCGTGCCCTTGATAGAAGATAAAGAACAGACCGAGGGTGCAAAGCGCGAATACCGCGATCCCCAGGAGATCCACGAGCAGCCGCAGACCCAAAATGCAAACTCTGTCCAGCAGCGGCGTCTTCTCGCCGCGCGGATGCATGACACCGCGGCTGAACAGATGCCGGAAAAGCCACTCGCCAACGATACCGCCCGCGACCATCACCGCCGTATAGAACAGAATGACCCAAACACGGGACGGATCATCCTGGGTAATCTTGTTCACCACGAACGGGCCGATGGACGGCAGATCGCCGATCGCCGACGCCATGAGAGTGAGACGATTCTTGAGAGCCGGCAGAGACGCTTCGAACCGGTCCATCATCACTGCCGGCTCGGGCATGGCCTCCTGTTCGGCGACCTTGTCGAGCTGCTGGATAAGAAGCTCGCGGACCTCTTGATCCGAAAGCCGGGACATCAACGTGCGAATATCTTCGCGGGTCAGGTGTTCGGGCAGGGTAACCGGCGGCGTCTCCGCGGACTTCGCCTCCGAGCTCGCGGCATGCAGGGCCGCCGCGCCTTGTGCCTGGGCCGGAGAATTCATCAACAGAGAGGCCGCGACCATCACCATCGCGAACGCCAATGCCGGCAATCTCGCCTTCGATCCAATCGTGGTCGGGCTCTGGTTCACGTTTCCTCCTCGATCACGGCCTTGACGGCGGCGGGGCCGGTACTCATTCGAATTTCAGGGTTAATGAAACAAAAGCGCTGGTGACGCAACCCCGCGCGCCACCTTGGGTTACAAGGCAACCGGGCTAGTACCGACTATCACAGTTCCGTCCCCCATGTGATCGCTTTTCCCGTGTCCTCGGCAGGAGGCGGCGCGCCGGCGATGCCGGAGCATCGTCAAGCGCCGTCGACGCCCCGCGGACGCGGGAAATGCAACCCTTCGGGCGGCCTTCCGAGGCCCCCGGCGGCGTTGCGCGCCGCTTGTGATGCTCCAGCATCACGGCGCGCCCCGCGCCTGGCTGGACGACCTCGGAAGACCGTCGCATGGGGTACGGAATTGTGAAAGTCGGTACTAGTGGTCTGCCGAGGTATCGTTGCGCCCGCGTCCTTCCCGTATTACGCTCCGCCGCACGCCACTGACGATCGTTATATGGAGTCGTTCGCAAAGGTGAACCGGCCGCTTTTCATCGCCGTTGTCGGCTTGGTCATTGTTGCCTTGGCCATCGGGCTGAATTTCCTGCTGACACCAACGCAGGACGGGCGCCAGCCCACGCCGGCCGAAAGCCAGCGCGCGGAAGACCGGCAAGCCGCCGGACCCGCCGGCCAGGGGCGCGTCACCAAGCCCACCTTCGACGTGGTCCGGGTCAATCCGGAAGGGGACACGGTGATCGCCGGGCGGGCCGAACCGGGAAGCACGGTCGTCATTCTCGAAGGCGACGCCGACATCGGACAGGCGGTCGCCGATGAAAGGGGCGAGTGGGTCTTCGTTCCGGAAGCTCCACTGGAGCCGGGATCCCGCCGGCTGAGCCTGGAAACGCGAATCGAGGGCCAACCCGCGGTCCCGTCCGAATCCGACGTGGTCCTCGTGGTGCCCGAGCCCGGCAAGGATATCGCCGGCCGCCCGGCCGCGGGCGACTCGGGGGTCTTGGCCCTGAAGGTGCCGCGCGGCGCGGACGGTCCCTCGTCCGTTCTGCAAACACCGGCGGAGTCGGAAAAAGCCGGGCCGCTGAGCATCGACGCCGTCGACCATGAGGCCGCCAAGGACGTTACGATCAGCGGACGCTCCGTCCCCGGCTCCTCGGTGCGGGTGTATCTCGATGACGCCCTGCTCGGCGAGGCCGTCGCCGACGCGGGCGGCCAATGGTCCCTATCGCCGGGGTTCCTGTCGCCGGGCCCCGCCCCGGCATCGGGAGATCACACGCTGCGCGTCGACCAGGTGGCGGAGGGCGGCAAGGTGATTGCACGGGTGGCGGTGCCGTTCGAGCCGAGGACCCGGCCGGGAGGCGCGGTGCCAGAAGGGGCCGTCACCATCGAACCCGGCCAAAACCTCTGGCGGATCGCCCGCGGCCGTTACGGAGCGGGCAATGCCTATACGGTCATTTACGAAGCCAACAGCGACCGGATCAAGAACCCCGATCTGATCTATCCCGGACAGGTCTTCACCCTGCCGCCGAGGAACTGATCCGGCGGATTACTATGTTTGCCTGTGATGTACTGGAGTCCATGAAAACGGGATTTGGGGACGCCATGCTTTGGAAGGCCGAAATCAAGTCGCTCAGCCGAGGGCGATTTCTCCGCGTCGAGATTCACCGTGAGGGAAACCCCGCGACCTACGCCGAGGTGATCGCCCACTGGCAACGGGATGCCCGATTTCGCGCATTCTTCGCGGGCTTTTTGGCGGACGCTCTATTTGACGCCTACTTTTGGGAAACACCGCCCGTCACGCGGCAAACGGCGAGCCGTCCGTTCGAGTTCGTTCTGGTGGATGGCCCCGCGCTGGCCCGCATGTCACCCGATCCCCTTGCCTTTGCCGAGCATTTCGCGGCGGCCGGCGCGGACGCGGACGCGGCGGCGTTCGACAACCTCGGGCGGGACGCGTTTTTGGTCGCGCCCACGCCACGGGGGCCCGCGGACGCTTACCCGCACATCGCCGTCTTTTCGCGAGCCGCGCCTAAAGGCCAGCAGCACGCGTTCTGGCGGGCCGTCGGCCGGGCCATGAGCGGGCATCTGACCGATCGCCCGCTGTGGCTGAGCACGTCCGGACTGGGCATCGCATGGCTGCACGCGCGGCTCGACACCCAACCCAAGTACTACACCTTCGACGCCTATCGCCGGTATCCCTCCCCATGAACGCATGTAGCGATCGCGGCGCCACCGCGAGGCTAAACCCCGTAGAACTCGCGGTACCAGGCGATGAAACGCGGGATGCCTTCGTCGATGGCGGTCTTGGGCTCGAAGCCGAGATCGCGGCGGCTCGCTTCGATGTCGGCGTAGGTTTCCTTCACGTCGCCGGGCTGCATCGGGAGGAGGTCTAGATTGGCCTTGCGGCCCAGGGCCTTTTCGATGTGGGCGATGAAGTCCGTCAGCGCCTCGGAGCGATGGTTGCCAAGGTTGTAGACTTGGTGCGGTCCGGGCACGCCCTCGGCCTTGGGCGGGCGTTTCAGGGACGCCATCACGCCCTCGACGATATCGTCGATGTAGGTGAAATCGCGGCGCATGCGGCCCTCGTTGAACACCGGGATCGGCTCGCCGGCGAGGATCTTGCGGGTGAAGATGAACGCCGCCATGTCGGGCCGCCCCCACGGTCCGTAGACGGTGAAAAAGCGCAGCCCGGTGAGCGGCAGTTTGTAGATGCACGCATAGCTGTGGCCGATCATCTCCATGGATTTCTTGGTCGCCCCATAGAGCGACACCGGGTTGTCCACCCGATCGTCGATGGAGAACGGCATCTTGGTGTTGGCGCCGTAGACCGACGACGACGACGCGTACACGAAGTGGCGGAGGCGCGGCAGCGACCGGCACAATTCGAGCAGAACCACGTGCCCCTCGATATTGCTGCGCAGATAAGCGTAGGGGTTTTCCAGCGAGTACCGGACGCCGGCCTGGGCCGCCAGGTGGACGATCCGGTCGATGTCCGGGTTGGCGTCCATCAGCGCCCGCACGCCGTCGCGGTCGGCGATGTTCAAGCGGCTGAAACGGAAGCCGTCATGGGCTTGGAGAACGCCGAGCCGGGCCTCCTTGAGCGCGACGTCGTAGTAATCGTTGAGATTGTCGATGCCGATCACCCGCTCGCCGCCATCGAGCAGCGCCTTCGCCGTGTGCATGCCGATAAATCCGGCGGCGCCGGTAACGAGAATGGTCATTGGCCTTGATCTCCGGTGTTGATGGTACGTCCCAACGTTGTTGGCTCGGAAGGGAGGGAGTGGCGGCGGCGGTGACAGACGGTGACTCTGTCCCCATATCTTATACCAACGGTCACTAATAATGACTCATTGTGATCGTGTTTCACGCATCCTCGGCAGGAGGGGGCGCGCCGGTGATGGGGACCCATCGTCAAGCGGTCCCGACGCCCCGAGGATGCGTGAAACACAACCCTCTGGGCGGCCCTTTCGAGGTTTCCGGACGGCGTCGCGCGGTGCTTATGATGCTCCCGCATCACCGCGCACCACGCTCCTTGCCGGAAACCTCGAAAGGCCGTCACAATGGGTTATTATTAGTGACCGTTGGTATTAATGACCATCGGTAACAGATTTCGAGCGGTTTGCCACATGCGCATGGACGTTCTTGGATGCGACGGCGGGATCGGCGGCGGCCGCCACACCATGGCGCTCCGGATTGACGATGACGTGCTCATCGACGCCGGAACGGGGTTGAGCCGTTTGTCGAGCGATGAAATCGCCCGCATCGATCACGTGTTTCTGACCCACGCCCACATGGATCATATGGCGCTGCTGCCGATGATGATCGATTCCAGGATCAAGATGCGGTCCGAACCGCTGACGGTGTACGGCATCGAAGAGACCCTGGCGGCGCTGCGCGCCCACGTGTTCAATTGGACCCTCTGGCCCGACGTCACCAAACTTCCGTCGCCCGAATCGCCGGCGCTGCGCTACGCGCGGGTGGCGGTGGGCGAACGCGTGGTCCTCGCGGACCGGGCGTTCACGCCCCTGCCCGCGGCCCATTCGACGCCTTCGGTGGGCTACCGCCTCGACAGCCCCGAGGCCACCGTCGTTTCCTCAGGGGATACAACGCATTGCGAGCCGTTCTGGGACCTGGTCGCCGGCATCCCCGACCTGCGCGCGCTGATCGTCGAGATTTCCTACCGCAATGGCCGCGAGGAACTCGCGCGCAACGCCGGTCATCTGTGCCCATCCATGCTGGCGCCAAGGCTGGCGGAACTGAAAACACCCATCGACGTGCATGTGATTCACCGCAAACCGTCCGAAGCCGAGGCCATCGAGCGGGAAGCACCCGCCATCGCCGGCATCCACCGCCTGCGCATGCTCAAGGAAGGAGACGTGCTGAACTGGTAGCCCAGCGGTCCGGAACCGATTGCAAGGTCAACGGCCGGGACTTACGTGTTTAGATAAGGCAGACTCAATAAGTCTCGGAGGGCGGGAGGCCCCTCATGGCGCTGGCCAACGTGTCGCTCGACGATAAATACGCATTCGAGACCGGGCGGATCTACCTCACCGGCACCCAGGCTCTCGTCCGCCTGATCCTGACTCAGCGCCGCCGGGACGGAGCGGCCGGGCTGAATACGGCGGGATATGTTTCGGGGTACCGCGGATCGCCGCTTGGCGGTCTCGACCGCGAGCTGTGGCGCGTCGACGCCCTGTTGGACCAACACAACATCCGCTTCCAGCCTGGGGTGAACGAGGATCTGGCGGCCACCGCGCTGTGGGGAACGCAGCAGTCGGGCCTGTTTCCGGGCGCCCGTTACGACGGCGTGTTCGGTCTGTGGTACGGCAAAGGCCCCGGCGTCGACCGCTCCGGCGACGTGTTCCGCCACGCCAATCTGGCCGGAACCACGCCCCAAGGCGGCGTGCTGGCGGTCGCCGGCGACGATCCGGCCTCCAAGGCGTCCACCGCGCCGAGCCAAAGCGAATACGCGCTGATCGACGCCGGCATGCCGGTCCTGGTTCCGGCCGACATTCGCGACTTTCTGGAGTTCGGCCTCCATGGCTGGGCGCTGTCGCGGTTTTCGGGATGCTGGGTGGGCATGAAAACCCAAGGCGATAACGTCGACGCCTCGACGTCCCTCGACGTCAATCCGGACATCCCCCGGATCGTCCTCCCGGAGGACTTCAGGCCGCCGCCGGACGGCCTCAACATCCGCCTCCATGACTGGCCGCCGACGATTCAAGATTCGCGCCTGCATCAGTACAAGCTTCCGGCCGCGCGCGCCTACGCCCGCGCCAACGCGCTGGACCGGGTGGTCATGGACGGGCCGAGCCGGCGGATCGGCATCGTCGCCGCCGGCAAGACCTTTCTGGACGTGCTGCAGGCGCTCGACGACCTCGGGATCGACCACGCCCTCGCCGCCGCGATGGGGCTCGGCGTCTACAAGATCGGCATGGCGTGGCCGCTGGATATCGAGAGCGCCCATGGTTTCGCCGACGGGCTGGAGGAGATCCTTGTCATCGAGGAAAAGCGGCCGGTGCTAGAGCCGCAATTCAAGGAGATGCTGTATCACCGGACGGCGGACCGCCGACCGCGGATCGTCGGCAAGACCGACGAGAACGGCGCGCCTCTCGTGCCCCCGGCCGGCGAGCTGACCCCGGCGATCGTCGCCAGGGTCATCGCCCGGCGGCTCGACCGGTTCGATCGATCGGGGCGCGTCGGCGAGCGGCTCGCCCTGTTGGAGCTCATCGAAGGCGCGTCGCGCCACGGTGCCCCGAGCCCCGCGAAGCGCTTGCCGTATTTCTGTTCCGGCTGTCCCCACAACACCTCGACGCTGGTCCCCGACGGCTCCATGACGGCGGCCGGGATCGGCTGTCACTTCATGGTCACCTGGATGGACCGCAAGTCCGACGCGTTCACCCAGATGGGCGGCGAGGGCGCCAACTGGAACGGCATGGCGCCGTTCACCGATATTCCGCACCTGTTCGTGAACATCGGCGACGGCACCTATTTCCATTCCGGCATTCTCGCCATCCGCGCCGCCGTCGCGTCCCGAGTCAATGTCACCTACAAGATACTCTACAACGACGCCGTGGCCATGACCGGCGGACAGCCCATGGACGGCCCCCTCGATGTGCCCATGATCACCCGCCAGATGGCGGCCGAGGGCGTGAAGCGCATCGCCATCGTCACCGACCAGCCGGACAAATTCGCCGGCAGGTCCGGACTGGCGCCGGGCGTGACCGTCAACCACCGCGACGACCTGGACACCGTGCAGCGCGAGATCCGCGAGACACCCGGAACCTCGGTGCTGATCTACGACCAGACCTGCGCCGCCGAGAAGCGCCGCCGCCGCAAGCGCGGCCGCTATCCCGACCCGCCGGTGCGGGTGTTCATCAACGAGGCGGTGTGCGAGGGCTGCGGCGATTGCGGCGTGGTCTCCAACTGCGTCTCCATCGTTCCCAAGGAAACCGCCCTGGGGCGCAAGCGCGCCATCGACCAGTCGTCGTGCAACAAGGATTATTCGTGCGTGAAGGGGTTCTGCCCCAGCTTCGTCACCGTCCACGGCGCCGAGCCCAGGCGCCACCGCCCCGCCCTCGACCCTCCCCTGCCGGCGCTGCCCGATCCGCCCGCGCCCACCCTCGACGCGCCTTACGGCATCGTCATCGCCGGCATCGGCGGCACCGGCGTGGTGACCATCGGCGCATTGCTCGGCATGGCCGCCCATCTCGAAGGCAAGGGCGTGTCGGTGGTCGACCAGACCGGTCTGGCGCAGAAGAACGGCGCCGTGGTCAGCCACGTCCGCATCGGGGCGCGCCCGTCGAGCGTTCGGACAATGCGGCTGTCCGTAGGCGCCGCCCGGCTGATTCTCGGCTGCGACATGGTGGCGGCCGGCGGTCCGGACGTTCTCGCCACCGCCAGGCCCGGCGTCACCCGCGCCGTCGTCAACGCGCACCAAACCATGACCGCCGACTTCACCCACGATCCGGACCTGCGGTTTCCTGAACGCCGCGTCCGCGACGCCATCGAGCGCGCCTGCGGCGGCGAGGGAACGGATTTTATCGAGGCTACCGGCATCGCCAAAGCCATTGCCGGGGACGCCATCGCCGCCAACCTGCTGCTGCTGGGCTATGCCTACCAGAAGGGCCTGCTGCCGGTCTCGGGCGCCGCCATCGAACGCGCCATCGAGATCAACGTCGCGGCGGTGGACTCCAACAAAGACACCTTCCTGTGGGGCCGGCATTGCGCCCACGATCCGGCTCTCGCCGAATGCATCCTCGGGTCCGATCAGGCCCCCGCGACGTTCGACGATCTCGTCGCGCTGCGCGCCGACGAGCTTCGCCAGTACCAGGACGACGCTTACGCCGAGCGGTACACCGATCTTGTGGAACGCGTCCGCGCGACCGAAGCCGAACGGGTTGCGGGAGAAACCGGGCTCGCCGAGGCCGTCGCCCGCTCGTATTTCAAGCTGCTCGCCTACAAGGACGAATACGAGGTGGCCAGGCTCTATGCCGACGGCCGCTTCGAGCGGGCCCTCGGCGATGAATTCGAGGGCGACGTCACGCTCCGTTTTCACCTGGCCCCGCCGCTGTTCGCCAAGCGCGACCCGGTAACCGGCGTTCTCCGAAAAAAGTCCTACGGTCACTGGGTCATGACCGTGTTTCGTGTGCTTGCCCGGTTGAAGCGGCTGCGCGGCACCCGATGGGACCCGTTCGGCTACACCGGCGAACGCCGCATGGAACGCCGCCTGATCGGCGAGTATGAGTTGACGGTGGCGGAGCTTCTGTCGGGCCTGAACCGCGACAATCATAGCCTGGCCCGCGAGATCGCATCGCTGCCCGAAACCATGCGCGGCTTCGGTCATGTCAAGGACGCGAATGTCGAGACAGCCAAGACGCGCGAGGGGGAGCTTTTGGACACCTTCCGCACCCCCTCGCCCGCCGCCCACGCGGCCGAGTGATCAAGGCGGACGCGCGAGGGGGAGCTTTTGGACACCTTCCGCACCCCCTCGCCCGCCGCCCACGCGGCCGAGTGATCAAGGCCACCGTCCCGCCCGCGCTCGCATGAACACCCTACGCCTTTCGTTCACGGATCCGACCTCTGGCGCAACCGCCGGAAAGCGTCGCCGATGACCCGACGCCGCGGTTTGTAGACGCTTTCGGGATATTTCGCGCTCGCACCAATCGCGCTATAATTTCCGTCCGTAATCCGTGGGAATTTACCGGGTATTGGCAGAGAGGGAGCACGACATGCCGGTCTACGAGTATCGATGTGACGCGTGTGGAGAACTGTTCGAGAAAACCGAGACCTTTGCCGAGCATCAAGCGGGCAAGCCAAGGTGCCCCAAGT
The DNA here is from genome assembly GCA_963771545.1 of uncultured Alphaproteobacteria bacterium. GTDB lineage: Bacteria > Pseudomonadota > Alphaproteobacteria > Rhodospirillales > Defluviicoccaceae > CAKZLS01. The sequence continues at coordinate 259,890 of CAVYTX010000002.1, read as the reverse complement.
GCGAGAGCGAGAACGTTTCCCGGCGCTTCTCCACCTTCCAAGTGAAGACATCCAGAAAGAGTTGACGCCTCCGCAAAGCCGGCCAAGACTTGCTGGGCGCGTTTCGCGGCAATAGGAACAAACGGGTCAGGGGAAGGTTTCTCGGGATTTCTGAACCGGGACATACCGCTTCTCGGGTCTTCCCTTGAGACTTCCTCAGCCCAGACTTGTCCTTCCCTGTCGCAAGGCGCTCGTCGCTACGAAGGGTCAAACGCCCCACCGGCGACGCTGTCATTGCATGTTCAGGACAACACGGCCCTCGATGGCGCCTTGGCGCATTTTATCGAAGATGGCGTTGATGTTCTCGACGCGGTCGCTGCTGACAGTCGCCTTTACCAACCCTTCGCCAGCGCAATCGAGCGCTTCCTCCATATCCATGCGGGTGCCGACGATCGAGCCGCGGATGGTTTGTCCCTTGAGAACAACGTCGAAGATCGGAAGCGGAAAATCCCCCGGCGGTAGTCCGTTCAGCGACATGACGCCGTTGCGACGGAGCATTCCAAGAGACTAAGCAAACGCCTGACGCGATACGGCGGTGACCAGCACGCCATGGGCGCCGCCGATCTCCCGTTGAGTGAAGGCGACGGGGTCCTCGGTCGTGGCATTGACGGTGAGATCGGCGCCGAGCCCTTTCGCCAAAGCCAATTTGTCGTCGGCGATGTCCATCGCCAGAACATGCATGCCCATCGCCTTGGCGTATTGCACGGCGACGTGGCCGAGCCCGCCGATCCCGACAATGGCGCACCACTGCCCGGGACGAACCTCGGTCACCTTCAACCCGTTGTAAACGGTCACGCCGGCACAGAGAATCGGGGCGATTTCGAGGAAGTCGACCGATTTCGGCAGCAATCCGACGAAACTGGCGTCGGCGAGGGTGTAGTCGGCATAGCCGCCATCGACCGAATAGCCGGACATTTCCTGGCTCTCGCAAAGGGTCTCCCAACCGGTGGCGCAGTATTGGCAATGACCGCAGGCGGTGTGCAGCCACGGAACGCCGACACGATCACCTTCCTTCACGCGGGTCACGCCGGCGCCGACGGCGGCAACGAAGCCAACCCCCTCGTGGCCCGGAATCAGTGGAAGCTTCGGCTTGACCGGCCAGTCGCCATTCGCGGCGTGTAGGTCCGTGTGGCAAACTCCGGAGGCTTGAATCCTGACCAGCACCTCTCCGGGCCCGACTTCCGGCACCGGCACCTCGTCAATGGTCAGCGGCTTACCGAATTCATGAACGCGCGCGGCCTTCATGGTGTTGCCCATGCTTCCCTCCCGACCCGGTAGCGACTCGAACGTCGCGATTATTAGTGTGGACGGTCTGACTCAAAAATGTCAAACGCGTGGTCTGCTTGCAAGGGAATTTATGGTGTCGTGTTCATAGAGGCGCTTGGTCAGGCGTATCCTTATACCACACCGCCCCTGCGGGCCGCGCGGACGATGCGGCCGACGGTGGTGAAGTGGACGCCGAACACCTCGGCGATCTGTTGATAGCTGTAGGCGCCGGTGGCGTGGGCGATGGCGGTGTCGCGGGTCGGGTAGTGCGACGCGATCTCCTCCAGCGGCGGCGCCGGCGGGCGCTGCTGCGCCTGGGGGATGGCCGTGTCCAGCGGGCCCTCTCGACGCAGCGCCTGCATGCGGGCCACGAAGTCGTCATCGCCCAGAAACACCTGCCGGTTGAGCTTCGTCCAAATGGACTCCGCGCCCATACCTTGGGCGACGAAGCGCCGGTAGCGCCGGACCGCGACCGCCCGGTCATCGGCGAAATGCGCCAGCAGAGCGTCGGCGGCCAGCCACGGCGGCGGTTTGGCCTTGCCGGTGGTGGCGAGATAGCTGCTCCATCGCCACGCCTTCGGCGCGTCGACGATACCGGCGCGCACCGGATTGAGCACCACGTAACGGGCGAGCTCGAGCAGGTGGGCGTCGGCGTCCACGAGGATGGCGGTGTAGCGGCCCTGGAACACATGGCCGCAACTGCCGTGTCGGCGGTTGATGGTCTGGGTGTAGACGCCGTTGAGTTGGCGCATGCCCTTGCCGAGGTTGCCGTCCGGCGTCTCGACCACCAGGTGATAGTGGTCGGTCATCAGGCAATAGGCGTGGCACAGCCAGTTGAAATTTTCGACGACGTCGCCGAGCACCGTTAGAAACAGCCGTCGATCCGTGTCGTCCTCGCAAATGGCCTCGCGCCGGTTGCCGCGCGCGGTCACATGATACACCGCGCCGGGAAACTCGATCCTGAGAGGCCTGGACATAGGGGGACCTTATCACGCGGTCCTGTGCAATTCTAGACCTGACCCCGCACTTGGAAGGTTGCGCCAGCAGCCGAGGGTCCGAGTTGAATGTGATGTTAGCCGATTAGAGCATGTTTCTTGGTAAAGACGGTGAATCAAACAATCCTTGAGAATATATTTGTTTGAGAATCACCACTGTGCCCAGCAATTAAGCAGATACTGTGAGACGTACCATCTACTAGGACTCTGATCATGGCAAAGTTTTCTTGCCAGTTGGGAGATTTACCCAAAAGTTTGATCTGCTCCTCATCCATTTTGCTTTCATCAACGATAATTTTGCAAGTGATTTCAGCCCACTTTGGCCCGTGTACGACGAGCTTTTTCGATCCGTCCGGATACTCAATTTCCATTTCAACCATCTGAATCTCGCCGTCATAAACCGAACGATCGAAATAGAATTCACCTGTAGAGTTGATTAGTGCGGCATCAAATGCCACCTTTTTGATTCTCCCACTCGGTTCCAGAGCGGTAATTCTGAGCCTTATCAGGTCACCTCTGTCTTGCTTCATTTTTTCCTCCGTATTACGTTTTGACTGGCAGGTATGGCAGTGCTACCCCGCCCAACACGGGATAGGTTACGCCGATATTCGGCTGACAATGTTTACGCAGTCTGTATAAGCCCGCGAGCCCAGCCTTTCGTGCTTCCGCTTGTGGGTATGATGGCGGTCTTTCTCGCCAGTTCTATAGTGTTCTTCCACCGGTTCTCCTGTGACCAGACCCGTTGCCAACGCCAGTCGGCGGGGGCGTTCGGGTACTTTTCGGTCCAAGGCAGACGGCAATTGAATCCGCCCCCAGCCTGCCGCGAAGTCCTCGTCGTAGATGGCCTTGACTTTCTGCAGATGCTTGTGCAACGGCATCTAGACGGTCGCGGGAAGCATCGTTCGCCGAACTTGTGCGCCTTTGCTGTCGCGCACCATGATTTCATCGCGGGCGAGGTCGATGTCCTGCACCCGGAGCCGGAGACATTTCATCAGGCGCAGCCCGGCACCGTAAAGAAACGAGGCCATCAGCCACTTTTCACCCCTGAGATGACCGAGCACGGCCTTTGCTTCCTGAGGCGTCATCACGACGAGCAGCCGCTTGGGCTTCCCTGTCCGGATGATCTCGCCAAGGTCGCCGCTTTCACGGGCAAGGACGTGGCGATATAAGAACAACAGGGCGGAGAGGGTCTGATGCTGTGTCAAGGCTCGACGGGATCCACGGGCAGGTCGGGGATGGGCGGGAACTCCTCGTCGAGCCTCCCGAGTGTCGCCAGAACCGCCAGCAGGGATCGCGGCTGGACGGGCGTGATGATCAGGTGGTCGCCGTCCTTGCGTATGACGGCGTCGTTGCCGGGAAGCTCGAACTCGCGGGGAATCCGCACCGCCTGGTTCCGGCCGTTCTTGAACAGCTTGACATGTCGTTCAGGGATCACGCTGGCCTCCATTGGCATAGTCTATAGCATATGCCAATGGAGGCCAGCTGTCCATACAGTCACGCGATCTCGTAAAAAATCAAAGGGGGTCAGAATCAGTTGATACTGCATTCAGGCTACGATTTCTTGCGACGACGATCGAGGGCGACGGCGACACCACTCGCCGTCATCAACTCAGTTGTTCGATTGGCTGGAAGAAGGCGTTGCGGACCTTGGCGTTGATGATGGTGATGAGTTTTCGGGCGACGGCGACGATCGCGACGATGCGCTTTTTACCAGCGTCCAAGAGTCGGAGATAGAAGGCTCTGAGCTGGGGGTTGTGTCGGCTGGCGGACAGGGCGGCCATGAACAGGACGGCGCGCAGGTCGCGGCGTCCTCCTCTGACGTTTCGATAGCCATCGGCCTTGCCGCTTTGCCGGGGATGGGGGGCGAGGCCGCCCAGTGACGCGGCTTGGCGCCGCGAGAGCTGTCCCAGTTCCGGCATGAGAGCGACCAGCATGGTGGCGGTGACCGGTCCGCAACCGGGGATCTGTTGGATCAGTTGGACGATGCGGCGTAACGGGTCATCGGCGGCGATCTGTGCCGCGATATCGGCCTCCACGGCCTCGATGCGGCGGTCGAAGCTACTGATCAGGCTACGGATATGACGTTTATCGACGTTGGCTCCGGGAGCCTTGAAGCGGCGCATATAGCTGGCGCGATCGGCCACCAGGTCGGTCCGCAGACGCACCAGCTGACACAGAGCCTCTTGTGCCATGGCCGGCGGCCACCAAAGCGGCAACTCCGCCTGGCGCTCCTGGCCATAGCGGGTGAGCCCCCTGGAATCCAGGGTGTCGGTCTTTCCGTGACCGCGCAGGGAACGCAGGAAGGCGCTCGTTTTACGCGGGTCGCCGCGATGAGCGGGCATCCCCAGGTTATAGGCGGTCATCAGCAAGGCGGTCTCGTACCCGCCGGTGGCTTCGCAAACGACGAAGGTGTCGCGCTCGAACCGGGCGAGCACGCGTTTCAGGGCCTTGACCGTGTTGTCGACCGTTTCAGTAGTGCCGGTCAGGCTGTCGAAGATGACGATGGTATCCTTGCCGACATCGCAGCCGAGCACGCGGGGACAGGCATCGGGAGGTATCCTCGTTCATGCTTATGATTGTCTGCGGGCGTTAAACCCAAGCAACTCATCAAGCGGTTGACGGGAGCGGACCGGCGGCCTTGATGACGGCGGGCGTCATAGCCCCATCGCGAGACGGCCGGCCGATCCGCGCCGGGTGTTGGATGGCCATCCAACACCCGGCATCCCGACTATGCCAGGACCGCTAAAATATACGCTATCGCCAACAGACAATCGCGAGGCGCTGAACAACGAAGCGATCCAGGGATATGCGTGAAGCCACCGACGATTCTGGTTTGCCGCGCTTCGCTCGCAAAGACGAAGAGACGGATTTCGGATGAGCTCGGTCACGGACCGATCCCACGCCAACCGGCTCTTCCGTCGGCGTCCGGGCCGCGCCGGACTACCGCCTGACCTCGCCGCGGGCGGTGCCGAAGGAGTAGACGGCCAGCGCCGTCCAGATGCAGCCGAAGGTCACTAGGGTGCCCGATGTGAGCGACTCGCCGAAGACGAACACCGCGAGTATGAATTGCCCGGTCGGCACGATGTACTGGAGCAGCCCCAGCGTCGAGAGGCGAATGCGCTGGGCGCCGGCGACGAACAGGATCAGCGGCAGCGCGGTGATGATGCCGGAAAGCGCGAGGAGCCCGTCCAATTGCCAGTTGCCCCGGCCGAACGCCCCCTCGCCGAGGGCCGCGAGCCAAATCAGGTAGACCAGCGCCAGCGGGCTCAGGATCAGGGTTTCGACGAACAGGCCGCTGTAGGCGTCGACGGCGGCGAGCTTGCGAATCAGACCGTAGAACCCGAAACTGATCGCCAGCGTCAGCGCCACCCACGGAAACGCGCCGAGCCCGATGATCTGGTAGGCGACCCCGGCGGCGGCTAGGCCGACCGCCGCCCACTGCAAGGGACGCAGCCGTTCGCGGAGCACCGCGACCCCCAGAACCACGCTCACCAGCGGATTGATGTAGTAGCCGAGGCTGGCTTCCAGGACCCGGTCGTGGGCGATGGCCCAGATGAACACGCCCCAGTTAATCGTGATGACCACGGCCGAAAGAGCCAGGGTCGCCAGCAGACGGCGTTTGGCGAAGACGACCCAAACGGCGGACCAGCCGCGGCGGACCATGAGCAGACCGGTAACCAGCAGCACCGTCCATACCACCCGGTGCGCCAAGATCTCCACCGCCGGGACGACGTCCACCAGCTTGAAGTAGAGGGGAAACAGCGCCCAGCAGAGAAACGCCAGCGTCGCCAGGACGGTCCCGGTCCGGGCCGTCGATCGGTTTTCGGGCTCCGGAGGCACGGCAGCCTACAGCACGAACCAGAGGAGCAGCGGCAAGCTCGCGAAGGACAGCGCCGTGGAGATCACCACCATGCCCGCCACCTCTTCCGGCGCGGTCTTGTAGCGCCGGGCGAACAGGTAATTGAACACCGCCACCGGCATGGAGAGCTGCACGATGAGAACGCCGCGCGTCGCCCCCTCCAAACCCAGCGCCGCCGCCAGGGCGAGACCGATGCCGAACCCCATCGCCAGCCGCAACACCGACAGGCCGAGGCTTCGGGGCACGCTCGCCACCCTGAGACGCGCCAGCGAGATGCCCAGCGTGATCAGCATCAGCGGAATGGTGAGACCGCCCAGGAGGTCGGTGGTGGCGTTAACCCATTTCGGCGGGATGTGCCCCGTGATCATGAACACCAACGCCGCCGCCAGGGCATAGAGCAGCGGCACCCGGGCCAGCGCTTTCAGCGACACGGTGCTGGAGGCGATGGCGACACCCAGCGTGAACTGCGCCACCGTGTAGACGGTAAAAACACCGATGCCCAGCGCCAGCCCCGGATCGCCGAACGCCAGATAATTGATCGGCAGGCCCATGTTGCCGGTGTTGGGGAACGTCAGCGCCGGCAGAAACGCCTTGAGCGATAGCCGCGACAGCCGCAGGACCAGGGCGCCGACGGCCATGCTCAGGGCAAGGGCGGCGACGGTCGCGCCCACCACGGTCACGAACGCCGAACCCTCCACCCGCAGATTGGCGAGAGTGTAGAACACCAGACACGGCGCGCCGATGTTGGTGACCAGGTTGGTGACCAGCTCGATGTCATAACCGCGCCCGAGCTTCTCCCACGCGAACCCGATACCGGCGCAGATGAAGACGGGAGCGACAATGGAGAACAAATCGCCGATCATGGGATCTCACACGCTCCCGCATTCCGTGCCGTCGCGGTCGAAAGGTTCAGCCGCCCCTTTCGCATGCAATGATGGATCCTACGCCATCGTGTCAATATAGTCTGGGCGTTAAACACGGCGTGCGAACATAGCAATTGGAACACGATCATGATTCTCGCGGGCGACGTTGGTGGGACGAAAACCGTACTGGCGCTCATTTCCTTGGACCGGGGCGTCGAGGACCCCGTCCGGGAGGAGCGCTTTCCGAGCGGCGCGCACGAGTCCCTGGAAGCCGTCATCACCAAGTTTCTCTCGGGCTCCGACGTCAAGGTGGAGGCGGCGAGCTTCGGCGTCGCCGGTCCGGTGGTGCGCGGCGAGGCTCATATCACCAATCTGCCGTGGACGATCCGCGCCGACAGCATCGGCCAAGCATTTAACATCCCAAAGGTGCATCTCCTGAACGACCTTCAGGCCATCGCTACGGCCATCCCGCACCAGACCCCGAACGAGTTCCACACGCTCAATGACGGACAGCGCGACCCCACCGGCACAATTGGCGTCATCGCGCCCGGCACCGGTTTGGGCGAGGCCTTCATGGTTTGGACCGGCGATCGCTACCTGGCCTGCCCAACCGAGGGCGGTCACGCCTCGTTTGGCCCGGTGACCCACGAGCAGGTCAAGCTGCTGGCCTATCTCGAACCCCGGTTCGGCCATGTCAGCTTTGAGAGGGTGTGTTCCGGCGGCGGCATCCCGAACCTTTACGATTTCGTGCGAAGCCAGCGGCGTTACGAAGAGCCCGAGTGGCTTCGACAGGAACTGGCCGCCGCCAAGGATCAAACGCCGATCATCGTCAACGCCGCCCAGGAACTCAAGGCCGAGATCTGCATCGCCACCCTGGATCTGTTCGTCCGTATCCTCGGCGGCGTGGTCGGCAACATGGCGCTCCGGGTGTTCGCCACCGGCGGCTTGTATCTCGGGGGCGGCATTCCACCCCGCATTCTGTCGCGGCTGGAAAAACCGGACTTCCTCGAGGCGATCCGCGCCAAGGGCCGGTTCCGCGGCTGGATTTCACGGATTCCCGTGCATGTCATTCTCGACCCCAAGGTGGCGCTGCACGGCGCCGCCTGGGACGGCCTGATGCGCCTTCACCGTTAACCCGGGGTTCCCGCCGCGGCTCCGGTTGGTGTAGGGTGGCGCAACGACCCCGGGATCGTCGGCACTCTTCGCCCGTCTCAAAGACATTGAGGACCAAACGATGCGCTTTCGAATTCCCTTGATCGCTTTACTTTTGCCCCTATTGCTCGGAGGAGGTTCAGCCTTGGCCGCGGATCCGGAAAATACCCTGTACATGGACCTCAAGGATGGCCGCGTGGTCATCGAGATGCGGCCCGACGTGGCGCCGAAGCACGTGGCGCGGATCAAGGAGCTGGTGCGCGAAGGTTTCTACGACGGGTTGGTCTTTCATCGCGTGATCGACGGTTTCATGGCGCAAACGGGCGATCCCAAGGGCAACGGGACCGGCGGATCGGGAGTCAACATCCCCGCCGAGTTTTCCAACAAACCGTTCGTTCGCGGCACCGTCGGCATGGCGCGCTCCCAGTCGCCGGACAGCGCCGATTTACAGTTCTTTATCGCCTTCGCGCCGGCGCCGTTCCTGCAGGGCAAGTACACCGTGTGGGGCCGGGTGATCGACGGCATGGAATACGTTGACATGATTAAGAAAGGGGACTCCGGCGACAACGGCGCCGTCTCCGATCCCGACAAGATCATCAGCATGAAGATCGCCGCGGACGTGAAGGGCTGACGCACGTTTCAGGCCGACGCGCAAGCACGATGGAAGGGCCGGCGTTCGCGTCCTCGCGTTCGGCGGCTCCCTCTTCCCGTGGTTCGGAATCAACGCCCTTGCCCGACCCTCCGGCGGCAAGCAACACCCGGTGGCCGCCGACTAGACGAGCCTCGCCAAGGTGTTCGGCGGAACTCAATCAGCCAGTCGCGATGAACATTTTGGCGTCCGAGGGGTTTTGTGATTGCAAGGCCCCGCGGTTCGGCGCACGGGCCAGGATCGAGCGGTCCTTGGACGGGATCCTGCTAACCGGATGGAAAGGCGCATGCAGCCCAAACGACGGGTCGTTATCGCGGCGGTGGGTCTGGTTGTAATCGGGGCCGTGGGTCTCGGCCTGTTCCATGGGTTGCGCGAAGGCGGCAAGGTGCAACTCGGCCTCGCGTCCTGGTACGGACCGGGGTTCCACGGCAAGAAGACCGCCAGCGGAGCGATCTACAGTCAGCACGAAATGACGGCGGCAAGCCGCACCCTGCCCTTGGGAACGCGGGTCATGGTGACCAATCTCGCCAACGGCAAAAAAGCCGAGGTCACGATCAATGACCGCGGTCCCTACGCGGACGGCCGGATCATCGACCTGTCGAAGGCCGCCGCGCGAAAACTCGGGTTGCTTAATCGCGGAACCGCGCGCGTGCGCATCGACGTGATCAGCGACGAGATCGAGTCAGAGTGATACCAATGTTCGGCATCCGCCCGCCCGTCCCGGCGGTGCGTCGGCGCCAGAAACGCTGCGCTTTTTCAATAGGTTGGCCGACGCGTCGCCGTGGTCGGATGCGGCGCTCGCCGATAGTGCCATAAAATCGCCCCAATTCGATCGCAACCTTTAAGAGCTGTTTGCGTTTACCTTTTCGTGGCGTCTCTCTCGCCGCGCGGGTGGCAACAGCAGTGGAGTTTTGATGTGAAACATCGACGCCTCTTATTGTCCGGCCTCCTCGTCGCCACCTTGGCTGCTTCGGCCGCCTTGGCGAACGGTTCCGATCCGTTAGCGCGGTTCGGGGACGCCGAGGGGAAAAACAACACCACCGATACGCCGTTGTCGGTGGATGACGTCCGTCAAAAGACGGTCTTCGACGAACGGGACAACCGTGTCGGCACCGTGAAGGATGTGTTCGATTCCGACCGCCAGGGCCCTCTGGCGATCGTGGAAGTTGGCGGACCCGTTGGAATGTCGGGCAAAAAGGTGGCGGTCGCCCTCGATCAATTCGAGCTCGAACCCGATGGTCGCCTGATCGTTCTTCTCGACGGCAAGGACCTCAAGGCCCTGCCGGAATTCAAGGGACGGAACGCCGCCAGGTCCTGACCGGCGGCCGACTTAAGACAGACGGCAATACTGCATTTGTGCACAACCATCGAGGAGGACGGCGATGCGCATGACCGTGCGCGCAAATATCGGTTTCGCGGCGATCGGCCTTCTGATCGTCATGGCGGCGGTCTCCGGTTTTGCCCGTGACGCCGACGCCGGCGCCGAGAGCCAACGCGGTATCGCGTCGTGGTATGGACCGGGTTTCCACGGCAAGAAGACGGCCAGCGGCGAGACGTTCGACCAATTTGCAATGACCGCCGCTCACCGCAAGCTGCCGCTGGGGACCCAGGTCCTAGTGACCAATCTTCACAATGGCAGGAAGGTCGAGGTCGAAATCAATGATCGGGGTCCCTTTGTACACGGCCGGATCATCGACCTGTCCAAGGCCGCGGCGCAAACGCTGAAATTGACCAAGGCCGGGATCGCGCCCGTTCGCATTGACGTGATCGGCGACAGCGGCGCGGCCGGTTCCCGTTCGCTGGTGGCTTCGAGAGACTGAAACCCGTGATCCTCGGCAAGGATGTCGCGGACAGGCGGGTGCTCATGGCCCCGGATCGCCGATCAGCGGCATGCCGTCACCACTTTACCGACTCAGCGCGCGCATGGCGCGGTCGAGCCCGTCGAGGGTCAGCGGGTACATGCGCCCGCCCATCAGCTGGCCGATCATCCGGGCGGACATGGTGTGCTCCCACCACCCCTCGGCAACCGGGTTGAGCCACACGGCGTGGGTGTAGACGTTCAGCACCCGCTCCATCCACAACGATCCGGTTTCCTCGTTCCAGTGCTCCACGGCGCCGCCCGGATAGATCATCTCGTAGGGGCTCATGGACGCGTCGCCGACGAATATCAGCTTGTAGTCGTGAGGGTAGGTGTGGAGCACGTCCCAGGTGGGCGTGGCGTCGTCGCGGCGGCGCTTGTTGTCGCGCCACACCTTCTCGTACACGCAGTTGTGGAAATAGAAATATTCCAGGTGCTTGAACTCGCTCCGCGCCGCCGAGAACAGCTCCTCGCACGCTTGGACATGCGGGTCCATGGAGCCGCCCACGTCGAGGAACAGCAAAACCTTCACGGCGTTATGGCGTTCCGGCACCATGTGCAGGTCCAGATAGCCCTTCTTGGCGGTGGCGCGGATGGTGTGGTCGAGGTCGAGCTCGGTGGCCGCGCCCTGACGGGCGAACCGCCGCAACCGCCGCAGCGCCACCTTGATATTGCGGGTGCCCAGCTCCACCGACGAGTCCAGGTTCCGGAACTCGCGTTTGTCCCAAACCTTGACGGCGCGGTTGTTGCGGTTCTGGTCCTGGCCGATGCGCACGCCCTCGGGATTGTAGCCGCCGGCGCCATAGGGTGACGTTCCGCCGGTGCCGATCCACTTACTGCCGCCCTGGTGACGGCCTTTCTGTTCGCCGATGCGCTCCTTCAGCGTTTCCATCAGCTTGTACCAGCCGCCCATGGCCTGGACCTGGGCCTTTTCCTCATCGGTGAGAACCCGGTCGGCGAGGCGGCGCAGCCACTCCTCGGGGATCTTCGCCGTTTCGCCGTCATCGGGGGGCTCGAGCCCCTTGAACACGGAGCCGAACACCCGGTCGAACCGGTCCAGGTTGGTCTCGTCCTTCACCAGGCACGAGCGGCTGAGATAGTAGAAATCGTCGACGCTGTACTCCGCGAGCCCGGCGTCCATGGCCTCCATCAGCGTCAGGTACTCGCGGAGCGAAACCGGGATCCGCGCCCGTTTGAGCTCGAGGAAGAAATTGATGAACATGGCCGGAACGACTACCAGGCTGGCGTGTGTCGATGAGATCAGAATAAGCCAAGGAGCGCCGCGACGCCACTGTCGCACAGAGTCCCTTTAGGAAGGATCGGTGCTCGTGCCGCTCGTCCGTTCGCTTGGTTCTTTCGTGAAGATGTGGCTATCCGAGAAAGTAGACGCGTCTTAAGCTCAACTTGGTTGGGCGGGGGTCTTGTCGAAAGGCGGCCGGTAACGGTCTTGTGTCCCCAAAACCCGCGTAGATGCTGTCAGCGCTTTCGCTTCTTGGAGTCCGGCGATACCGGCGACGGCGCTTTGTCGGCCCCTCCCTTTGTGGCATCAAGATGCCGATGAGCGTCCATGCTCTCATGCAGCACGCGCACGACGACAATGTCGTCCCCTACGGTACGGTAAAAGCCTAGGTGGTGCCCCGCGTGGGCGCGTCGATAGCCCTCGCCAATGTCGTCACGCATGACCCCCAGATGCGGATTGGCAGCCAGGCGTTGCATCACCCGATGAAGCGCGAGAAGGTATTTCCGGGCCTGTTCGCGCCCCCATGCGCGCTGGGTGTAGCGGCCGATCTCTCTCAGGTCCCTCTCCGCCTCCGGCCGAACCAGGTATGTGCGTGTCGGCGTCAAGCGTCACGGTCCGCATCCGCCTCTTCATCCAATTCCTTCATGAAGGTCTCGAAATCGAACTCCCTGGCCGGACCGCTCGCTTCTCCCGCCTCAATGGCGCCGCGAAGCCGCTCGAGCTTGATGTTGTAGACCTGATCCTGCTCCGCCATCAGGCGCAACGCTTCGCGAACGACCTCGCTGGCATTGTTGTAAAGGCCCGATTCCACCTTGCGGCGGACCAGTTCATCGAGTTTGGGGGTCAGTGACACATGCATAACCGGGCTCCTTCCATGGTCTCATCATGCGGATACCGCCAAACTTTGTCAAAGATTGGTTTACTATGTGCACGTCCGTACCGCTCGGGAACCATCGGCCCGGGGTTCCGGCGAAAGGGTGAAGCGATTGTCAATCCATGCGGTCTCCTCGTAACTCCAAGCATTCGAGAAACACTCAGCCGCATTCACGTGTTCGAAGACGCTTTTCCGAGGCGTTCCGCCAACCAGACCTTGATGATGGACTGGCGGGTGACGCCGAGCCGGCTGGCCTCCCGATCCAGGGATTCGATCATCCACTCCGGAAAATCGACATTGACCCGTCTCTGCTTCCGCAGCGGACGTCGCGCCTTGGAAACATCGAGGGCGGCGGTAATATCCCTTCCGCCATTAAAATCGGCGTCGAATTGCTTAGCCTTCATGGAGAGAGACCTCCTCGGCGCGAGAACGACGAACGGAAATGATGCGGTTGGTCCCACGACGATGCGTGATGACCGCCGGCCAATGTGTTCCCTCGATCCGCCCGACGACCGGAAATCTCGGTTCATCGGATGTTCTTGCCGTGATTTCAACAAGCTCCGGATCACTCCAGAGGTTCTGGGCTTGAACGAGGTCGATCCCGTGTTTCACTGAATTGGACTGGCTCTTCCGTTCATCAAATTCGAACGAGAACATGGTATAGAAATTATACCATTTTTGGTGCGGACGCAAGCGTCGGAACGCGCCGACCCTACTCGCGCGGCCCAGAAGGGCTGAAGGGGTCAGAATCAATTCGAAGGGATGAAGGGGTCGGAATCAATTGATTTTCAAACTATTCTGACCCCGCTGGTCCCCGTCACCATGAAAGCCGAGCTTAGCGACATTACCCGGAAAAGCGGATTTTATGCTGTTACCAATAGTGCAAATTCAGTCGGGCTCGAGGGCCTTGCGAACCATCTCCGGCTCGCGGGCAATAACCTTCAAATAGGCTTGGGCGGCTTTATCCGGCCGAGACCGATTTTGTTCCCAATCCCGGAGCGTGCCGATGGCGATTTGATATTGGCTGGAGAACTGTTCCTGACTCAGTTTCAACGCCCTGCGGATGATTTTTGCCTGGGGCGTCCTTTTCATCCGTTGCAGATCGCTGTCCGTCAGCGGCCTGTTGTCGGGGTCATCGGTTCGATTCATGATAAAATCTCTGTTCATTCGGTTCAGCCTTGCGGGCCGATATGATGCGGCGCCTGTCGTCGCGCTCCGTGTAGACAACGACAACGACGCTGTTTACGGCCATCCCGATGAGGACATAGCGCTCTTCGCCATACGCCTCCCGATCATCGAACAGTTCGATGGCGAAGGGGTCGCAAAACACCGCGCGGGCCTCTTCAAAGCAAACCGCGTGTTTTTCCACGTTTGAGGCCGCCTTGGCATCGTCCCATTCAAACGCATCGTCGATCATGATATACGGGATACCCGTATTTTGTCAAGAAATCCAACCTTAATCCAAATGCGTCCACGGGACAGAATTAGTAATAACGTTAAATCGCCCATCACAAATCGAAGAAGGCAGAATCAATTGATTTTCAACCGATTCTGACCCCGCTGGTCCGCAGTTCGACAACAAGACGAAACCGATTTACTTATTAATTAACAGGCCCTTAGTCGACGATTTCCATCGCTTCAGTCGCCATAGGCTGATTGCGAAGGATCGCTTCAATTGTTAGATCTTCGGCTTCAAGGCGTTGGCATGCTTCGGCTCGCCACGCCAAATCGCCTTCACCGGGGAACGTGCCTTTCAAATCACGTAGCACACCGATGGCATGCACTGCCCAAGAGCGAAACTTGTCCAGTGCCCAATAGCGAACATTATCCAACTGGGGATCAGCACCCGATTTCGCCTTCGTGCACGGCGTCACCAGAATGGGCAGGATTTCCATGGCTTCAGCGCCTGGAACGTTTTTCCTCATCCATTTGGGATGATTAGACGCCTGGCGCGCTTTAATCGCTCCGAAGACAGTCGTTTCGTTGCCGTCTGCATGAGACTCAAACACGATACCGAGCTTGTCGCCTAGCCACCACGGATCGGGTGCAGCGTCACTTTCATCATTGTCTGCGCCGAAGCCAAGAAGCGTTCCAAGTTCTACCTGAGCTGACTCAAAGGTATTCGCTCCAGCGAGCTCCGTCTGGACCTTGGCCGCGCGTTTTTCGAATTTGTGGTTCGTGGCCGTCCCCATAGCGAGAAACTGCTGCTCGAGCGCTTCGACCTGTTTCAGTGTTTCCGCGCTTTGCGCCTCTGCCTCCTCATTTTCGATCCCGCCGACCGCCCTAGCGAGTGTATTGAGCCATGAAACGTAAGGTGCGGCTGACTTCGCCCGAGCGAATTGCTCTTGTGCAGCTTGCGCTTGCGCATCGCCAGCTGCCGTAGACAGGCGGTGCGCAGCAGCCCCCGCGAGATAGTGCCAAAGGGCCCGATAGCCGCGCAGGTCTGGATGGTTCAGGCTGCCGAGGATTGTCCGAGCGGCGGTCAGCGCCGTAGTATAATCTTCATGCCACATCGCCTCTTGGTAGGCGACTTCATGCTCGACTACGGTTTCGAGTTCATCCATGGCCGGGAACGCCGCTTGCTGAAAATTCCCGATGGCGTTCCGGATCATACCGTCCACCGAGGACCAGTCGGCATTGTTCTCCATGAACATGTCGAAATTTTCGAGGAGTTCGTCGACGCTGACGCGCGTGGACTGATCGACGCCGAACTTTAACTCGGCCTGTAATTCGGGATGGAAGTACTGCCACTTTCGGCTGTCGGCCAGAAAATCGACGAGCTCCGTCCCGGTAACGAATACCGCTGAGCGATCTTGTAGCGCCCGCGTGCAGCGTCCCGCCGCTTGAAGGACACGGGTCTGTATCCGCTCATTGTAAAGCGCAGCAGCGCCCATCTTTGACATGATGAAACGCTCTTGCATGTTCATCGCTTTGGGAAGTCCGTCTATGCAGAGAAGCCGACACTCATCTCCAGGAAAGTCGATGCCATCATAGCGGTTTGCTAGAATGGCGACCGCCTGGTCGGATGACACGAAAGGCGCTTTATCAGCTTCGATGTCGTCTTTAGTATAGACTATAAAGCCTTCGAGATGAGCCTCGACCTGCTTGGCATGCGCGGTCGCCTGGGCCGTCGATGGCGTTAAGGTCACCGACCGTCCCGCTCGCTTTTGCATGTCAAGGCGCAGCTTGTCTGTTTCATCGCCGGTCAATGACAGGCTTGGAAAAACGAAGAATTGGCGGCCGACGCCTGCGCTTTGGAACCCCTCTGGCGCTCGCAACCTATCGATACTCCTCCGTCCAGTGAGTTGCTCCAGGTCACCGCCCGCGCCGAGAGTGGCCGACATAAAAATGCGCTGGTTGGCATTGGCGAAGGGCGCGTGCGTGGCAGTTGGAGGGATCAGCGGGCGGATAAGTATTTCGCGGGACCCCAAGTATATGTGGCAGGCGTCAAGGTGATCGCGTAGGAGTGACCAAGTGAAATGGAGATCCCGGTTCTGTCGGGTGGCGTGGGCATCGATGATCGGCCCGAGCCCTGGTGCCAGCAAACTGACCTGCAGGGACGGCATCTTTTCAACCCAAGTTGCGTCCATCGATCCCATCCAATCGCCGGTCAGCCTTGAATGCTCCTGGGGGTCGAGATGGGGACGGAGGAATTCCGCAAGCGCGACGTGCAACTGCGTGCCTGCGGCGATCTCTAAGGACCACATGTTGGCGATGTAGTTTTCCGCCGCATGCGCATCATCGACGATGATGAGGTTTGGGTCGTCAAAGAAGGGGCTGGTGTTGAAGAGACTAGAATAGGTGCTCACTGCGACCTGAGCGCCTGTCTTGTACGCCGCCTGGTCTGCGGGCGCGAATTCCCTCTTGGGCCCCGAAAGGTCGACGACGTCGATCCCGTATTGGTTCCGGGCCTGGAGGACTGTTTGGTGCGCAAGCTGCCGGGTTGGACAGAGATAGACGCTCCTGTCGCCAAACTTTATGCGCCGCCAATCCGCAATCAGCAGACCAACGAGGGTCTTTCCGCTCCCCGTCGGCAACTGCAGCGCGACATCAGGGCTTTCCTCATATTGGGCCGTGTACGCCTCTAGCATCTCTTTCTGGTGCGGCATGACATCGGGGTACTGCCGCTTTGTGAGCGTCTTGAAATGGGCGGCCGGATTACCGGCGGCTGTCAGGGCAAACGTGTTCTTCTTGAATGCCATAAGCCTTCGATCTCGGTAAAAGTTGAAAGGCGGACGACGAGTATCCGCATGCTACAAGAAACCTCAGCCACGAACCAAGTGGATACTTCAACTTTTCGTTGCGTCAACTGCCTTTGTATTCATTTCAAGTTTTATCGCGCCCAGCGTGTCCGCAAACGGCTGATCACCCGGACTCCGGAACGAGCGTGCTTCCGACCTCGTGTTCCATAGAGTCTCGGGATTGAAATCTAAGGGGTCAGCGTCATTTGATTTTCAAGCGAATCTGACCCCATTGCTTTCAATGCGGCTACCGCGCCGCCGGACCTCGATAAAGCCGTGACGTCCGAGGATTGCGCGGACTTTCTTACCGGAGAGAACGCGCAGTCTACCCAACCGCCACCTCGATCTGGGTAATGAACACCTCGCTCTTCAGGCGGGACCGAACCTCGTCGGGAGAGGCGCACTCGAAAAACAAAGCGAGGGCTTCCCGCAGGTTGTCGCGCGCTTGCTCGATTGTGTCTCCCTGGCTGGCGATATCAATCTCGGGACACAACGAGACATATCCCGAGCCCTCGCGTTCGATGATGGCTGTTAGCTTCATACTCGACTCCGCCCCGTTCGAAGACGTCTGCGACGTCAAAATTAAGACTAAAGGATTGCGACGGGAATGTCTCTTGCCGGCATCGAGGAACCGTCCGAACGATTCCGCCGTGTGCGCGGATCAAAGGATCGAGACTCGATTGAACAGGAAAGGAACAAATGCCTTGACCCGCCGCCTCCAAGGACTTATGTTCCTTTTTTGTTCTTCTTTGAACGACAGGAAAAGTGTGTCCGGATCCCGGACCGGTTTAAAAAATGTCTACTTTTGTTTCGGCGAAAAAGCTATCAACATCAATGCATTATGCGGGATCCCTGTATACTTTTGTATACCTGGTGAAAAAGGCCGTTCTAGGAAAATCAAGGGCTTAGCCTGAGAAGATGTATACTTTGGTATACTTTTGCATACCTTTCACATTTGGCCCCGACGGGTTTTGTTTCAGATCAACGGTTTAAGCGCCACGGCATGCGTAACGACGGTATACAAAACGGCCGGAAAAGTAGACACGGGGTATACATTTTGCCGTCGTCCGCGGTTGGGGACGGCGGGCCTTGAATAAGACCCACAACGATGCACGATCACCGCCAACCCATGCTTTCACCCAGTCGCGGTAAACGGGTTGACGATGCGGAGGGTGTTTTCGATGGTCATTCCGTCCTGCATATCTTCCGACCAAAGTGTGTCGCAATCGGCGTGCAGCGCCGAGGCGGCGATCATGGCGTCGACGATGGAGAACCCGTAGCGCTCGGCCAGTTGGAGGCCGGTTTCATGGATCTCGACGGTGAGAGGCTGGGCCGTCAGCAACCCACGGATCATGGAGAGAAACGCATTGGTCTCCGTCCAAGACATGCGCATCTTGCGGCGGGCGACATTGGTGAGTTCGTTGAGCACCTGGACGCTGACGATGCCCCCGCCGGTTCCGATGATGCTCTCCGCCCGATCCGCCTTGGCCGGGTCGCCGGATGCCAAGTATACAAGGACGTTGGTGTCGACGAAACTACCGGGCATTCGCTTCTTCGGCGGTCGAACTTGAAATCCTCGGGCAAACGCCCGCGGAAGGCGCGAAGACGTTTCAGCACCTCTTCGCGGCCGGGCTTTCGAGCCACGGCGAGTTCCCGGGCATCGAGGACATGGATCTCGACGTCATCGCCCTCCGAGAGTTTCAACGCCTCGACCACGGCGGCGGGAAGGCGCACCGCGAGACTGTTGCCCCATTTTCCAACGTGCATGGCAATCTCCATGGATATACGATGAGTGAAGTGTATATCAAAGCCGCTCGAAGATCAACGGAGCACGCTCGGCTCGCGACTCAACATGTCCCCCTTATACCAACGGTCGCTAATAATGACCCATTGTGATCGTGTTTCCCGCATCCTCGGCAGGAGGGGCCGCGCCGGCGATGGGGACCCATCGTCAAGCGGTTCTGACGCCCCGAGGATGCGCGAAACAAGACCCGCCGGGCGGCCTATCGAGGTTTCCGGACGGCGTCGCGTGGCGCTTATGATGCTCCCGCATCACCGCGCACCACGCTCCTTACCGGAAACCTCGATAGGCCGTCACAATGGGTCATTATTAACGACCGTTGGTATCACCCGCCCTCGCGGCGGTTGAGGAAGGCGAGGCGTTCGAACAGGTGGACGTCCTGTTCGTTCTTGAGGAGCGCGCCGTGCAGGGGCGGGATCAGCTTGCGGGCGTCGTTGGTGCGGAGCGCCTCCGGCGGGACGTCCTCCACCAGGAGCAGCTTGATCCAGTCCAGAAGCTCCGACGTGGACGGTTTCTTCTTCAGACCCGGCACCTCGCGCATGTCGAAGAACGCGGTCAGCGCCTCGCGCACCAGCTTCTTTTGGATGCCGGGGTAGTGCACGTCGACGATGCGCTCCATGGTCTCGCGGTCGGGAAAGCGGATGTAGTGGAAGAAACAACGGCGCAGGAAGGCGTCCGGCAGTTCCTTTTCGTTGTTCGACGTGATGACGACGATGGGGCGCTGGGCGGCCACCACCGTCTGCTTGGTCTCGTAAACGTGGAACTCCATGCGGTCGAGTTCCAGCAGCAGGTCGTTGGGGAACTCGATGTCGGCCTTGTCCACCTCGTCGATGAGCAGGACCGGCCGGACGTCGGCGGCGAACGCTTCCCACAGCCGCCCCTTGACGATGTAGTTGGCGATGTCGTGGACCCGCTCGTCGCCGAGCTGGGAGTCGCGCAGACGGGCCACCGCGTCGTATTCGTAGAGCCCCTGCTGGGCCTTGGTGGTGGACTTGATGTGCCATTGGATCAGCGGCAGGCCGAGCGCCCTGGCGATCTCGTGGGCGAGGATGGTCTTGCCGGTGCCGGGCTCGCCCTTGATCAGCAGTGGCCGCTCCAGGCTGACCGCGGCGTTGACCGCCACCATCAAGTCCTCGGTAGCGACGTAGGTGTCGGTGCCCTCGAAGCGCTTGTTCATGAGTTACTCCCGGCGAATTGGATCCGGTCCCAAGGTTAGGGGGACGGATTGATCGGTTCAAGGGTGGGAACCCGAGCCCACGGCGCAATGGCTATGCGCGCCCCATGGCCCTCAGCACGAACGCGGCCGCAAGGCCCCAAATCGCGTTGAGAGCGAGGACGAATACCGGCGTCAAGGCGCCGAGGCCCAGTCCGAACATGCCGTGCGGCGTCCTTTCCGGAAAGACGACGACCATTTGCACGGCGGATGGCCCAAGGCTGAACAACAGACCCCGAACCCACCATCGCAGGCGCGGGAGCGTCGACAAGAACAGAAATCCCCAAATACCGCCCCAAACGAGACGCGGATACAGCCATGCCGGCGTCAACGCCGGAGCAAGAGCGACGCCGAGGGCCGCCGTGATCCCGTAAAATCCCACAAGCCAAAGGACAAGACTGTTGGCGAGACCGCCGAAACAGCCCGCCGAAAACGTCATGGCCACACTGGTGAGAAGCCTGCTCATGGGCCAAGCCCCCTCAAAGTCCTCATTTGATTCCGCAATTCACCACCATCGCTGATGCGTTTTTCCTCGATGCCCGTGCTCGCATCCAGTCACTTCCGAGAGTGGGGACATCAACATGATGGTTCAAGGGTCGAACAATGTTCTCAGGGCGTTGCCGGCGGTTCCGCGGCGGCGAGGGCCGCCAGCCGGTTGTGCTCGTGGGACGACCAGCTCTGGGCCTCGATGAAGACGCGGGTGACGTTGGGAAAGCCGGATTTGATCCGGTCCTCCAGAACCGTGACCAGATGCTCGACCTCCGCCGACGACAGAGCGTTGCTGAAATCGACGCTGAGGGTCAGCAACATGTCGTTCGGCCCCAAATGCATGGTCAGCAGCTCGTTGAGCCGAAGAATCCCCGGCTGCTGTTCGACGAGCGTGGTCACGCCCTTGACGACAGCCGGCCGCGCCGCTTCGCCGATCAGCAGTCCCTTGGTCTCGATGGCTAGAAGAAGAGCGGTTACGCCCAGGATCACCCCGATGCCCACGGACGCCGCCCCGTCGAGAACCGGCGCGTCGAAGGCTTGGGCGCACGCGATGCCGATGAACGCGACGATCAGACCGGCCATGGCCGCCGAGTCCTCGAACAGGACGGTGAAGACGGTGGGATCCTTGCTTCGGCGTATCGCGGTCAACAGGCCGATCTTGCCGCGGGTCTTGTTGAATTCCCTGTAGGCGACCCACCAGGCGCCCCCCTCGAAGACCATGGCGGCGCCGAGAACCAGGTAATTGACGATCGGACTCACCATCGGTTCCGGGCTGGCGATCCTGTGCACGCCTTCGTAAATGGAAATGCCCGAGCCCAAGGCGAAGATCAAAATGGCCACGACAAAGGCCCAGAAGTACAGTTCCATGCCGTAACCGAACGGATGATGGATGTCCGCCGGCTTTTTCGCCCGCTTGATCCCGTACAGCAGAAGCCCCTGATTGCCGGTGTCCACCAGCGAATGGATGCCTTCGCTCAACATCGCCGAGCTGCCGGTATAGGAGGCGGCGCCGAACTTGGTGAGGGCGATGAGGGTATTGCCCGCCAACGCCGCGTAGATGACTTTTTTCGATCCCGCGGCGGCCATGGCTTACATCCCTTTCGTATGGTCTTCACCGGCGTCTTGTTTATCGGTGTCTTCGACACCTTTGCCGATGTCTTGCACGTGTTGCTCGGCCGCCTCCTTGAAGGCGGCGACCCTCCGCGCGCGATGCCGCGCCCGATCGGCGGCGGCCCGGGCTTTTTCGAGAGCGGCGCGCTTTTCCGCCACGGCCTCCTCGTCGGCGCCGTCGTGATCCAAGGCATCCAACGCCGCGCGCTCCTCGAATGCCGCCGCCTCTGCGTCCTTGGCCTGCTTGTCGAGCTTTTTCAAGAGCCGCTCGGCGTCGTTCACACGATCGCGCGCCGCCGCGGTCTCGCCCACCGTGCCGGATTCCGGCTCGGCGTCGAGGTCCACATCCTGAGCCGCGATGGTCATCACCACGGTGCCCAGATCGGGCAGCAACTCGGCGACCTCGCCGCCAAAAAGGTGATAGCAGCGGAACCCCCGAATGGCGATCGGCAAAAACACGATCGCGGAGTCACCGGATTCCCGAGTGATCAAATCCGGATTGGGCGCATCAACCACCACCGGCTCCGCGTCGATCCGGAAGCTCTCCAGCATCTCCTTGAGCTCGTCGGCGCGTTGTTCGGCCGTTTGGTCCGCCTTGACGGACGACAGCAAACGGATCGTCGCGCCCTGCCACTCCTCGGCGCGGGTCAACATATAGGCAAGAAGGAGCATCAGCTCGCCTGTCTTGCTGTCCGACCACCAGACGTCGATCCGTCGTGCGTCGGCCTCCTCCGCCGCCGATCCCGGCCATTCTCCGTCTTTGACATCCAGAATGAGCAGATTGCAACCAAGGCGAAAAGTGGTCTGCAGATTTCGCGTGTAACGGCCCCCGCCGAGCGACCCGAAGAACCCGTGCCCCTTGTGAACCCAGTTGACCACCGCCGTATTGACTCTAAGCGGGCCCACGCCCGCCGACTGGATCACGGTTGCCACCGCTTGATCCAGATTCCGCCCTGAAACCACCAGGGAAAAGGCATTCGATCCGTACTCTCGCAATTCCTGCGTCAGTTCGCTGGACGCTGCCTCCCGCTTCTCCAGGATCTCCTCGCCTTCGCCTTCAAGCAAGCGCACGACCGTAGTCACGCCACTGCCGCCTTCCATCCACGACGCGAACTGCACCAACGGCTTTCGTCTGCCCGGGTCGTCCGAGAATACCAGCAATTGCGGCCGCCAGTCGCGCGGGTGCTCGGTTTCGGCGGCGGCAGCCAGGAGATGCACGCGGATGCGCTGAAGGTGAAAGGAGCGCCGGCTGTCCGCCCATCGCGCCGGTACGTCCGCGTAATTCAGGTATTGAAAGACCGCGAACAAAATGACCACGGTGACCAGGCTGGCCCAGATGTTGAGAGCGGCCATCGTGCCGAAGCATGCCAGTCCGCCGAGCAGGCTGAGGCGATAGTCGAACCAACGAAAGCGCGGCCGGAACGACGGACTCGACGCCTTGGATTCATAGTAGGTGGCGTAGTTGAGCAGGCCATACGACACCAGGAAAAACATCGTCACGATGGCCGCCACGAGGTCGAGGTCCCCGACGGCGATAATTCCCAACGCAATCGCACCCGAGAGCAGCACGCCCCGCCGCGGGTTGTTGCCACTGCCGCTGCCATGTTCGAACGGCCGAAGCACGGGGAAGACCCGGTCCTGGGCCAGCGCCTGCAGGATACGGGGCGCGCCCAGAAACGAAGCGAGCGCCGAGGAAAGGGTCGCGGCGATGACGCCGGCGTCGACCATCGGTCCGAGCACGGAAATGGACTTCATGGCGCTGGGATCGGCCGCCAAGAGATCGAGCGGACGGGCGGCCGCCAGCGCCACCGCGCAGCCGATGTAAACGACAAGCGAAATCCCGATCGCGAGAAACGTGCCGAGCGGAATGCTTTTCCCCGGATCGCGAAGATCGCCGGACATGCTCACTCCCTGGGTAAACCCCGTGACCGCCGGAAAAAAGATGGCGAAGACCAACCAGAACGAATCCGCGTGAATGGGAGTGTTCCAATTCGCCGCGAGCAGGGCGCCGTCCCAGTGGTCAACGGCGCCAACCAGAAACGACAGCAGCGCCGCGGCCATGACCGCCATGATGACGTACTGGAAGCGGGAGGCCCAATCCGAACCCAGCCATGCCGGAACGAACAGCAGCGCCACGGCGACGGCGGCCACCGCCTGTGTCGCCAATTGGCCCTCCCATTGGAGAATTTCCGCCGTCACCTCCGCGAAGCCGATGCAGTAGAAACCGATGGATATTGACTGCGCGCAAAACAGCACCAGACCGATCGCGCCGCCGAATTGGAAGCCGAGCGTCCGCGAAATCAGGTAGTAGTCGCCGCCGCTTTTTACCCTGAGGTTGGTGGCGATGGCCGCGACCGACATGCTGGTCAGGATCGAGATCAGGTTGGCGATCAGGATGATGCCAAGCGCCCTTGCCAGTCCCGAGCTGCCGACGACGTACTCCAGACGCAGAAAAAGAACGAGTTCGAGGATGGTCAGAATGCTCGGCGTGAACACCCCGGCAAAGGTTCCGAGCTGGCCGCCCCCGGAATGCGTTGATACGTCGTTGTTGTTTTTCATCGCGCTCGCTCTCGGTCCGGGCGCATAGAACCACACTGTGCAGATCATGCAACCAGAGAGAATCGCCACCGCGTCTGTCGCGTCTATTGGGCGGGAACGGCGCGCGGCTTCGCGAAAATGGTCTCGTCATTCGGCGAGGGCGCGGACGGCACCAGCCGGGCGAGGCCCAGCGAGCCGACAGCCATGGCGGCGCCGGCGAGGAACACGGCGGCCGGCGAGATCATCCACATCATTCCGAACGCCACCGGGATCACCACCGCGGCGATGTGGTTGATGGTGAAGCTGACGCCGGACGTGCTGGCGATGTCGCGCGGATCGGCGATTTTTTGAAAATACGTCTTGATGGCGATGGCCATGGCGAAGAATATGTGATCGAAGATGTAGAGAGCCACGGCGATCCAGGCGGTATCCACGAACGCATAGGCCGTGAACACGCAGATCAGGCCCAGGTATTCGAAGGTCAGCGCCCGGCGCTCTCCCCAGCGGCCGATGAGTTTACCGATGCGCGGCGCCAGCACCATGCTGAGCGCATGATTGGCCAGGAACATGAGGCTCATGGCGGCGACGTCGAAACCGAACTTCTCCACCATCAGAAACCCGGCGAACACCATGAAGATTTGGCGGCGCGCCCCGGACATGAAGGTCAGTGCGTAGAACAGCCAGTAGCGCCGGCGCAGGATCAGCGTCTTGTGCTGTTCCACCTTGGCGGGGAACCGCGGAAACAGCATCCAGGCAACGACCGTGAGCGCCACCGTCATCCCGCCGCCAATCAGCATGATCCATTTCATTTCGAGTCCGCCGAGGTCCACACCGAGGTAGATCAGCGCGAACGCGACAAGACCCGCGAACGAGCCGGCGGCCACCAGCCGGCCAAGCACCTTGGGCGCCTCGTCCTTGTCCAGCCATTGCAGGGCTAGGGACTGGCGCACCGTCTCGAAATAGTGGAACCCCACGGACATCACGAACGTGGTGACCATCAGCCCCGCGAAACCCGGAAAAAAGCCGGTGAGCGCGACACCGACCCCGAGCAGCGACAGCGACATTAGCGCCAGCGGCTGTTCGCGAACGAACAGCAGCACGAACACCACCGCGAAGGCCAGAAAGCCCGGGATCTCGCGGACGCTTTGGAGAATCCCCATATCGGCGCCGGTGAAGCCGGCCCGCTCCACCGCGAAGTTGTTGATCACCGCCATCCAGGTGCTGAAGCTGATGGGCATGGCCACCGACAGAAGGACCAGCAGCACCTCCGGCCGGCGCCAGCGATGGAGGGGGTCGGTCACGCGCCGCCAGCCACGGCCTGCTCTATGGCATCGAGCGCGGACTGTGCCCGG
Source organism: uncultured Alphaproteobacteria bacterium (assembly GCA_963771545.1). Lineage (GTDB taxonomy): Bacteria > Pseudomonadota > Alphaproteobacteria > Rhodospirillales > Defluviicoccaceae > CAKZLS01. The sequence continues at coordinate 234,351 of CAVYTX010000002.1, read as the reverse complement.
TCGGCGTCCGGGCCTCCGGCTTGGGCCATGTCGGGCCGTCCGCCGCCGCCCTTGCCGCCCAGGGCGGCCGATCCCACGCGCACCAGATCCACGGCATTGATGCGGTCCTTAAGATCATCGGTGACACCGACAACGACCGACGCCTTTCCGTCGCTTCGCGAGATCAACGCCACCACGCCCGAGCCGACCTGCTTTTTCAGGTCGTCGGCGAGGCTCTTGAGGTCCTTCGCGGGGATGTCGTCGAGCAATCGCGGCGAATAGCGGATACCGCCCGCGTCCTTGACCTCGGCAACGCCGCCGCCGCCGCCCGTGGCCAGGGCGCGGCGCGCCTCGCTCAGATCGTGCTCCAGCTTGCGCCGTTCCTCCAGCAATGCCGCGACCCGCGCCGGCACGTCGGCGGGGGAGGTCTTGAGCAGACCGGCAACTTCCATCAGCGCCAAGCCCTGGTCACCCACGTAGCGTTGAGCGCCCTCGCCGGTCACCGCCTCGATGCGCCGCACGCCGGCCGCGACCGCGCTCTCGGACACGATCTTGAACAACCCGATATCGCCGGTCCGCCGCACGTGGGTCCCGCCGCACAGCTCGGTGGAGTACGCAAGGTCGCTAGCGCGTCCCATGGACACCACCCGGACCTCGTCGCCGTACTTCTCGCCGAACAGCGCCATGGCGCCGGCCGCCACGGCCGCTTGCGGATCCATCAGGTGGGTCGTCACCTCGGTGTTTTCGCGGATATGCGTATTGACGTCGGCTTCCGCCCGGGCGAGTTCCTCGGCGCCGATCGCCTTGGGATGACTGATGTCGAAACGCAGACGGTCCGGCGCCACCAGCGAACCCTTCTGGGTCACGTGCTCGCCCAGATGCCGCCGCAGGGCCTCATGCAAAAGGTGGGTCGCCGAATGATTGGCGCGGATCGCCGAGCGCCGGCCATGACCGACCTCCAATTGCACCACGTCGCCGACGCGAACCTCACCGGTTTCGACGACGCCGATGTGAACCCACACGTCGCCAACGCGCTTCTGCGTGTCGGTAATCACGACCCTGCCGCCGGAGGCGGTGCACATGGCGCCCGAGTCGCCGATTTGGCCGCCCGATTCCGCGTAAAACGGGGTTTGGTTGCAGACGATCGCCACCCCCTGGCCTTCCTTGGCCGACGGAACCTCGCCGCTGTCGACGACGATGGCCACCACCTGTCCCTCCGCCTCCTCGGTTTCGTAACCGAGAAACTCCGACGGTCCCCGCTGTTCGCGGATCGAAAACCACACCGCTTCGGTGGCGGCCTCGCCCGATCCGGCCCAGGCCCTTCGCGCTTCTTGGCGCTGGCGTTCCATGGCCGTGTTGAAGCCGTCCACGTCAACGCCATGGCCTTTGGCGCGCAGCGCGTCCTGGGTCAGATCCAGCGGAAATCCATAGGTGTCGTACAGCTTGAACGCGGTTTCACCGTCCAAGGTCCCGCCCGACGGCAGCTTCGACGCCGCCTCGTCGAGCAAACCGAGGCCGCGATCGAGGGTCCGCCGAAACCGGGTTTCCTCGAGTTTGAGAGTTTCGGAAATCAGTGATTGCGCGCGCCCCAACTCGGGATAGGCGCCGCCCATCTTCGCCACCAGCGCCGGGACCAGCCGCCACATCAGCGGTTCCACGCAACCCATGAGATGGGCGTGGCGCATGGCCCGGCGCATGATCCGGCGCAGCACGTAGCCGCGGCCCTCGTTGGAGGGCAGCACGCCGTCGGCGATGAGAAAGCTCGTCGCCCGCAAATGATCCGCGATCACCCGGTGCGATATCTTGTAATCGCCGAACGGTTCGGTGCCGCTGGCCTCGGCCGAGGCATGGATCAGGGCCTCCATGAGGTCGATCTTGTAGTTGTCGTGGGTGCCCTGCATGACCGCCGCGGTCCGCTCCAGGCCCATGCCGGTATCGATGGAGGGTTTCGGCAGGTCGACGCGCCGGTCCGGTGTCAATTGCTCGTACTGCATGAATACGAGATTCCAGATTTCGATGAAGCGGTCGCCGTCCTCTTCGGCGCTTCCCGGCGGCCCGCCCGGAATATGTTCGCCGTGATCGTAGAAGATCTCGGAGCACGGTCCGCACGGGCCGGTATCTCCCATGGCCCAGAAGTTATCCGACGTGGCAATGCGGATAATCTTGCTTTCGGGCAGGCCGGCGATCTTCTTCCACAGATCGAACGCCTGATCGTCCTCGGAGTACACGGTGACCAGCAGCTTCTCCGCCGGCAGGCCGAATTCCTTGGTGACCAAGTTCCACGCCAGTTCGATGGCCAGATCCTTGAAGTAGTCGCCGAACGAGAAATTGCCCAGCATCTCGAAAAAAGTGTGGTGGCGGGCGGTATACCCGACGTTCTCCAAGTCGTTGTGCTTGCCGCCGGCGCGAACGCACTTCTGGGAGGTGACGGCGCGAACGTAGTCCCGCTTTTCGGCGCCGGTGAACACGTTCTTGAACTGCACCATGCCGGCGTTGGTGAACATCAGGGTCGGGTCATTGCGCGGCACGAGCGGGCTCGAGTCCACGACCCGGTGGCCGTGGCGAGCGAAGAAGTCGAGGAACGCCTTGCGAATGTCGTTGACGGTCTGCATGGGCTTTATTTAGGTCCGTGGCACGCGTAACGGAACGCTGGCTGGAAAAAATCCGCTTTTACAGCCAACTCCCCAGGGTGTCCAGGAAGCCCGTGACAGACGAACAAGGCGGCCCGCTCCGAGGGCCGCCCGTTCATTTTCCCATTGTGGCTTTCCGCTGGGGAGCGCGCCGGCCGGCAATGCCGGCGCGAACGATCAGTCCTCGGTCGCGGTCGCGATCTCGGCCGCGCCGTCCATGCCGCCCGGCCCGGCCAGCATGGCCTTCGAAACCAACCCGGCATTTTCGCGGATCTTGTTCTCGATCTCCGAGGCGACGTTCGGGTTTTCCCGGAGATAGGACTTGGCGTTCTCGCGGCCCTGGCCGACGCGGGTCGATCCATACGAAAACCAGGAGCCGGATTTCTCCACCAGCCCGGCTTTCAGGCCGAGATCGATGAGTTCGCCGGTCTTGGATATACCCTCGCCGTACATGATATCGAACTCGACCATCTTGAACGGGGGCGCCAGTTTGTTCTTTACGACCTTGACCCGGGTCTGATTGCCCACCACCTCGTCGCGGTCCTTGATGGCGCCGATGCGCCGGATCTCGAGCCGAACCGACGAATAGAATTTCAGCGCGTTGCCGCCGGTGGTGGTTTCCGGGTTGCCGAACATCACGCCGATTTTCATGCGGATCTGATTGATGAAGATGATCATGGTGCGAGAACGGGCGACCGACGCCGTCAACTTCCGCAACGCCTGACTCATCAACCGGGCTTGAAGACCGACGTGGGTGTCGCCCATCTCGCCCTCGAGTTCGGCCCGGGGGACCAGGGCGGCGACGCTGTCCACCACCAGCACGTCGACCGCGCCCGAACGAACCAGGGTATCGGCGATCTCCAGGGCCTGTTCGCCGGCGTCGGGCTGAGAAATCAGCAGATCGTCGACATTGACACCCAGCTTCTTGGCGTAAATGGGATCGAGCGCATGCTCGGCATCGACAAAAGCGCAAACTCCGCCCTTTTTCTGCGCTTCCGCGACGGTGTGGAGCGCCAGCGTCGTCTTGCCCGAACTTTCCGGACCGTAGATCTCCACGACGCGGCCTCGCGGCAGGCCGCCGATCCCAAGCGCGATATCCAAACCGAGCGAACCGGTCGAGACGGTCTCGGTCTCGACGGTTTCCCGTTGGCCCAGGCGCATGATCGATCCCTTGCCGAAAGCCCGTTCGATTTGGCTGACGGCGGCCTCGATGGCCTTGCCCTTATCGATGCTGTCTCTTTCCACGAGTTGAAAACTGGTTCCTAACATTGATCGCCCCCTTATTTCATAGGCCTGGTCGGTAAGCAACGGCCATCAGCGTACCTATTTTGTTCTTATCGGCAAGAATTTTTTTCAACTTATTGAAATAAAAGATTTTATGAATACCCCGTTTGGGTATTCCCGGTTAAAATCCGCCAGCCTCTGGGTTCTTCCGATGTTCTCTAGGCCGTCGCGGCCGCCGGAATCTCCCAGAATCGGGCACGCTAGCGCCCCACCGCTCGTTCAATGGCTTCGAAGGGCCGGCCATCGAGGGGCGGCACCCCATTCGGGGAGCCATTTTTCGCAAACGGGCTTGCTCGCGGCCTTGGGAAGCACGGCAGGGCGTTCACAATTTCGTGATCACAACAAGAACAACGTATGACGCGGATCCCACGGATGACCCAATTGAGGCATGGACGCCGATGCTCGTAATGATATCACAGCGGTTGCTACGGCATGATCCAAATGGATCATGACCGAAGCGGCGATTTCGTTCGCGACCTAATCCTTAAGGCCTTTTTTTCAGGCATTCACCACGCTGATGGGTATCCCCGGACCGGCGTTTCCCAAACCCCAACCCCGGGTTGAATCGCCGGAAAGCGTCCGCCTTGAATTTCTTCTGCCGATCTCGAATCGAAAAAAATCCTCGTTGGCGATGGATATGCGGCTCCATGACCGCCGCCCGCAAAAAAGGTGTAAGCTACCGGTTGGATATCGGACTAATAGATGGCAATATGAGGATGGGAGAGGTTCACAGGCGAGGCTTTTTTTGGATGCTCTGGGCAACCATCGTAGCAACGCGTATATTTCGGGGGCCCCCAACGGGGGCAGCAATCATTGCGCGAAGGAGAGGGTGAATGAACATTGGCGGGCTTGTTGACCGGCGTTCGGGCGAGGATCGTCGCGACGCTCCGGAGCGAAGGCTGGACAACGAACGGCGGTCCGGCGAGGATCGAAGGCTGGAAACGGGCCCGATAAACGCAGCAGCCTTGGCGAGCCGGCATCAAGCCACTCCACCCTCTGCGGATCAGCGAAGCGGTCAGGACAGGCGAAACAGTTCCCATCGGCGGTTCGACTCGGACCGCCGCGCCAGCACCGACCGGCGGGCCTGGGCGGGACGGTCGGATGGGGATCGCGCCTTCGATCCGAGCCTCGCCGACATCGGCGATCCCAGAAGCGGCGCGCTGATGGAAATTCTGTCCGGTTTTCATGAAGCCAGCGCGGATCCGAAAATGTGGCCGAAATGCCTGGTGGCCTTGGCGGACGCCGTCGGAGCCAAGGTCTGCGCGGTCGCGTCGCACGATTACGAAACCGGTTCGGGACGGATCGAGCATTCGGTCTACATCGGCAAGGCGTCGATTGCGTCCTATGCCGAACGGTACGGCAAGATGAACATCTTTCTCCAGCAGGACGAATATTTCCGCGCGCCCGGAGCCGTTTGGACGGACGAGCAGATCTTGATGGAGAACGAACTCGTCGATACCCAGTTCTATCGCGAGTGGCTGAAACCGCTCGGACTTCATCACCATCTCTTCGGCGTCTTGGGCCGGCGGAGGAATGTCGTCACCTATCTGTTCCTTGGCCGCGGCGAAATCAAAGGACCGTTCAGCGACAGCATCCTCGCCCTGTTTCGGCGTCTGCTTCCGAATCTTCAGCGCGCCTTTCGATCCGGACAATCGCTTCACGAAGCGAACGAAATCCAGAAGGTGGCGTCAAACGTGCTCGACGTCGTCCCCATCGGCGTGCTGATCGCCGGCATGTCCGGCAACATCATCGAGGCCAATCAACGCGCGGAGGGAATTCTATCGGCTTGTAGCGAACTCTCCGTCGGCAAGTCCGGACTGGAGATCGATCATCACGGCCGCCGATTGAGATTGAGGGACGTGATCACGCCCGAAAAGCCAAAGAACGGCAAGGGCCGCGACGATGGCATTTATGCGTTTTCGATCCAGCGGCCTTCCGGGCAGAAGCCCTTGTCGATTCTGATCGCGCCGGTCGAAGGAATCAGCGAAGTGCGGTCGACCGACGAACCCGCCGTGGTCGTGTTTCTCGGCGACCCGGAATATGCCGTGGACATCGATCAGCCCAGGCTTTGCGAACTGTATGGCCTCACCCGGGCCGAGGCGCGCGTGGCCGCGCTGTTGGCCAATGGCTACAGGCTGGAGGAGACCGCCGAATCTCTGGGGCTGGTGTACGAAACGGCCCGCAAGCATCTGAAGCATGTGTTCGGCAAGACGGGGACGGATCGGCAGGCGGAGCTCATCCGCATGCTGGTGACCGGCCCAGCGGTCATAAGCATCTGATCGGCGGCGGACGGCACGGCGGTTCGGGTGCAAGAGGCGGCGGACCGGCCATTACCCGGCCATCACGTCCTTGACCTTGTCCGCCAAATCGGCGAGCGAAAAGGGCTTGGGCAGGAAATGAACGGCCGTATTCGGATCGTGGTTTCCGTTCGTTCCCTCGTCGGCATATCCTGAAATCAGGATCACCTTCACGTCTCCCAATTCCTGGCGCGCCATCCGCACCAAGGTGTGACCATCCATTGCCGGCATGACCACATCGGTGACGATCAAATCGATGTCCTCGCCGCCCGCGATAATGACGTCCAAGGCGTTTTCCCCATTGGTCGCCTCCAGCACCCGATAGCCTTTGTTACGCAGCGCCCGGGCGGCAAAGACGCGGACCGCTTCCTCGTCCTCCACCAGCAAGACCGTGCCACCGCCCCCCAAGTCGGGCTCGGCCACCGCCCGCGCGGAAAGCGCCGGCGGCGTTTCAGCCCTAATCGAGTGTTCCGCGCTGGCGGGAAGGTAGATGGTGAACACGGCGCCCTCTCCGGGCGCGCTGTCGACGAAGATGAACCCCCCGGTCTGGCGGACGATTCCGTAGACGGTGGACAGCCCGAGCCCGGTTCCGGCGCCGACCTCCTTGGTGGAAAAGAACGGCTCGAAGATATTGCCGATGATTTCCTTGGGAATGCCGGCGCCGGTATCGGCGACCTCGATCAGTACGTATTGTCCGGGCGGCATGAGATCGGGGCCCCGTTGCACGGCCTCATCGAGAACCAGCGCCGACGTGCGGATGGTCAGGGCGCCGCCGCCCGCCATGGCGTCGCGCGCATTGACCGCCAGATTGATGATGACTTGGTCGAACTGCCCGGGATCCACCCTGACAAAAGCCGGATCCTCCCCATGCTCGAACCGCGGTTCGATGTTCGCGCCGAGAAGACGCCCCAGCATCTTGTAAAGATCCGACAGCGCTTCCTTGACGTCGAGCACCACCGGCTCGAGTTTCTGTTTGCGCGAGAACGCCAAGAGCTGGCGGACCAGGTTCGAGGCGCGTTTGGCGTTGCCTCGGATTTGCATGATGTCGTCGAAAGAGGGATCGCCCGGCCCATGCCGCGCCAGCAACAGATCACAAAAACCCAGCGTCGCGGTGAGTTGATTATTGAAGTCATGGGCGATTCCGCCCGCCAGCTGGCCAATGGCCTGCATTTTTTGCGATTGGGCCAACTGCGCTTCCAAGTTCCGGTGGTCCGTGGCGTCCAACACATGGACGATCAGACCGGCGATCTCCCCACTGTTTTCTATTCTGCCGGCATATATCGATGCCGAAACTTCCCGCGCGTCTCCGCCGGGCATGCGAACGCCCTCCAACCGGGCGGCGCGGACGGTCCCCAGCACGAGTTTCGATAGCTGCCCGACCACATCGTCCCGGTCTTCCTTGCTGACCAGGCCGGCGAGCGGGCCGCCGACGACGGCCTCCCTGCCCACGCCGAGCGCGCGGCAAAAAGCGCGATTGCAGTCGACGACGTCGCCCCGCAGATCGAGAAAGGCGATGCCGATCGGCAACTCGTCGAACACCAGGGTCAAGCGATCGGCCGCGCTCGCGCCGGACACGATCCCCGTCCGGGCCGAGCGCGCCGCCAGCCGCCGTCGAAGGGCCTTGGCGGCGCCGATCAATTTAGACCCTTAGTCGCGAGGCTATGTTTCGGCTTCATGATCCCTGTCCCTTGACGTGCATGACGTAGCCGATGACCTGGGCCACCGCCTGATAGTGTTCGGGCGGGATCTCCTGGTCGATCTCGACCGACGCATAGAGCGCGCGCGCCAAGGGCGGGTTCTCCACGAGCGGAATATCGTGCTCGAGGGCGACCTCCCGGATCCGCCGCGCGATGGCGTCCACGCCCTTGGCCACCAGCTTCGGCGCCGCCATGGACTCCATCTCGTAAGACAGTGCGATCGAATAGTGGGTCGGGTTGGTGATGATCACGTCGGCCTTGGGCACCGCCGCCATCATGCGTTTCTGCGCGCGCTCCATCCGCAGCCGGCGAATACGGGATTTAATCTGGGGGTCGCCCTCGGACTGCTTGTGCTCGTCCTTGACCTCCTGTTTGGTCATCCGCATCTGTTTCAAGAAGCTATATCTCTGGTAGGTGAAGTCGAGAAGCGCCACGGCGGTCATGACCGCGACCGTCGCGATGGTCATCATCACGGCGATCTCATGAACGCGGTCGAGCGTTCCGATCACACCGATCGCCGGCAGTAACTCCACGTCGCGCAAAAGCGGCAGCGCCAAGCCCAGCGCCACCGCCCCGACGGCGCTCAACTTCAAAAGCCCTTTCACGAATTCCATCAGGGACTGAAGCGAGAACATCTTTCCCAAACCTTTGCGCAAAGATATCTTCTGCGGGTCGGGTTTTATTTTGGTGGGCGCCCAAATGAGCCCCACCTGCAGTACGCCGGCGGCGATGGCGAGAACCACGAGCAATCCGATCACCGGCGCGATCGTCCAACCGATGTCGAGCGCCAGCGCCGCGAGAGCGTCCTGCATGTCCTCGGTGTTCAGCGACATGTCATGGGGCTGCTCGACGAACCGCAACAGGTACATGGAAATATCGCGGCTGATGCCCGGCGCCATGAACACCAGCGCCAGCGCCCCTCCCGCGAGAATGGCCCAGCTCTTCGCCTCCTGTGAGACCGCGGCCTGTCCCTTCTCGCGGGCCTGTTCCAGGCGCTTCGGAGTCGGTTCTTCTGTTTTTGAGGCGTCTTGGTCTTCAGCCACGACGGTCCCTGGAGCTGATCAGCCTTGGAATCATGGTCCAGCGAACGGGCTGAGCACTTCCGAAAAGCGGTTGAGGAAAACCATCATAATACCCGAAAGGGTTAACATCATAACCCAGATCTGCAAGGATATTTGCAACGGGATACCGATGAAAAATACTTGAAGCTGCGGCATGAGGCGGCCGAGCAGCCCGAGCCCGATATAGTACGCCATTCCGAAGATCAGAAACGGCGCCGCCATCTGCAAGCCGAGCGCGAAGCTGGCGGCCACGCGCTGGGCGATCATATCGGCGAAATCGCCGATCGGCGGAAGCGCTCCGGGAACGAACACCGCGTAGCTCTCCACGACCGCGCTGAGCATCAGATGGTGGAGGTCGGCGACGAAGATGAGCAGCACGCCGACCGTTCCAAAGAACCCGGCGATGGTGGAACTCTGCTGGTCGGTCACCGGATCGTTGACCAGCGCGCTGGTCAGCGACGCGAAATACGAAGCAAATGTCCCGGCCACGTGCAGCGACGCCACCACGATGCGCGCGATGGCGCCCAGAAACAGACCGATCAGGGTTTCGGCCAAAAGCAGCAGACCGAGCGCGATGGGCGTGGCCGGCAGGCCCGGAAGCCGCTCGGCCAAGACCGGCGTGAGGAGGAAACTGATCGCCAGCGCCAGCAACAGCCGGATGCGGATGCTGACGTAGCCGGCGCTGAAACCCGGCAACACTGTAATGACGGCGCCCACGCGAACGAATATGAGGATAAAGGCAAACGTGTTGACGGCGAGAAGCTGGTGGAGCATTTCCGGCCGCCCGCCCGATCAGCCGCCGGCGCCGATGCGGTCGAACAGGGTTTGGGTGAATTCGATCATGGTGGTCATCATGAACGGCAGAAACAGGACGATGGCGACGAAGATGACGATGATCTTGGGCACGAACGTCAGGGTCATCTCCTGAATGGTGGTCAGCGCCTGGAACAGCGCGATCACCAGTCCAACCATCATGCCGACGAACATGATCGGCCCGCCGATCTTGAGGATGACGAGCATGGCCTCGCGGCCGACCTCGAGGACCGCGACCTCGTTCATCATCGTATTTTTCCCACCCCCGTTACCAACGCACCCGGCCCTTTAAATCGGCATCCGCACGATGTCCTTGTAGGCCTCGATGACCCGGTCGCGGACCGCCACCACGGTCTGAAGCGTCAAATCGGCTTCGGCGACGGCCGTCACCACCTCGTTGAGATCGGCGCTGTTCTGAACGGCCCTGGCCGTTACCTGTTCCCCGCTATTCCCGGTCTTGACCGCCTCCCGAACGGCGTCCTTGACGAGATCGGCGAATCCTTCTTGGCGGGGCGTATCCATCGCTTCGGCGTTGGGAGCGGTCGCGCCCTTCAGCGCCTGATTGTAGGCGGAGATGGCGCCGCTCATGCCGTTGACTGGATTGACCATTGCGAACCTTTGCTCCTAGTTTTCTCTCGGTGGATTTCTAACGCAGGACCTCGATGGTTGCCTGCAACATCGCTTTCGAGGCGCGGATGACATTCAGATTGGCCTCGTAGGACCGTTGCGCCTCGCGCATGTCCGCCATTTCGATCAGCGAGCTGACGTTCGGCGCCTGGACGTACCCATCCTTGTCGGCCGCCGGATGGCTGGGTTCGTACTTCAGCGGAAAAGACGACGGATCGCGGCGCACCTTGGCGATCTCCACGGTCTCGAGCCCGGTCTCGCGATCGAGGGTATTCTTGAAGGTGACGGTCTTGCGCCGATAGGGTTCGTCGCCGGGCGACGTCGGCAGGGAATTGGCGTTGGCGATATTCTCGGCGATCACCCGAAGACGAACGCCCTGGGTCTTCATTCCCGCCGCCGAGATCCGCATGGTCTTCATGACATCGGTCATGGGATTACCCTCTAACGCCTGCCGCCGATGGCGGTTCGAATCATGCCGAGGTGCTTGCGATACAGCTCGGTGGTCAGCCGGTGGGCGACGCTGGTTTCGTTGACCTTGGCCATCTGTTCCTCGAGGACCACGGCGTTGCCCGCGGGCGCGGTTTCATAGGGCCGGCGGTTCACCTGTTCATCAAAGGTCTCGGCGCTCGCTGGCCGGCCCTCCAAATGATTGCCATGGGTCTTCTCCATATTCACCGGCGAAAGCTGGCGGTCGATCATCTTGCGGAACTCGAGCGGCTTGATGTCGCGCGGCCGATAGCGCGGTGTGTCGGCGTTGGCGATGTTCTGGGCGAGCACCTCCTGACGCTGGCCAAGCCACGTCAGCCGCTGCTTCATTTTGTCGAACAAGGAGACCTTGCTTAAATCCATGACTGACCGGCGCGCCTCTCGCAGGTAGTTCCGCCCGAGCGAAGAGTATCGGCGTCAGTCTTTAAAATTTAGTGAAATTCGGGAAGAGTCCGTCTGGTTGGCGAACTTTGACTGGCGCGGAGAGGCTTGACAGGCCTCGCCGCTGGGTCTAGGCAAGCCATTGAGGTAAAACCGCTTTTCGTTGCTATTTACGGCATTGTCGAAGTTTGTCCCGAGGTTTTCCGGATCCCGCGAACGATCGCACCGCTTTTGTTGCTGATGGCGCTTGCCGCCGGGTTTCGTTTTTACGAGATCGGCCGGCTTCCTCTGTGGTTGGACGAGGCTTACAGTTTCTGGTTCTCGCGGCAATCCTTCGAGTCGCTGTGGACGGTCGTCCCGACCTTCGAAACCCATCCGCCGGTCTACTATTCCATGCTGCGGCTGTGGAGCGTGTTTGGCGACGGCGAAGCGGCGCTCCGCTCGCTTTCCGCGGTTCTCGGCATCCTGAGCGTCGCGGCGGTTTATGTGCTTGGCCAGATCGTCGGCGGCCGGCGCGACGGCGCATGGATCGGCTTCGGCGCGGGCCTGATTTTCGCGGTCGCCCCCATTCACATCCAGTACGCCCAGGAAGCGCGCTCATCCATGGCGGTGACCCTCGCCGTTTCGATAGCGCTCTGCGGCGCGGCGTGGCTGATGCGGCATCCAACGGCGGCGTGCCGGCCGCTTTTCGGCCTGCCGCCAGGGCCGCATAGAACCGGCGAGTCCACCGCCGTCCCGTCGCCGCGACTCGCATGGCTGGCGCTGATCGCCGGCGCGGCGCTGAGTCTGTGGCTCCACAACCTAGCGCTCTTGTTCGTTTTCAGCGTCGCCGTCCCCATGATCGTCTGGCTCGCCTGGGGCCTCGAATGGAACCGCGGGTTCCTGGTGAACGGCGTTGTCGCGGGTTTGACGGTGCTGGTTGTCTGGATCCCGTGGGTTCCATGGCTGTTCAAACAGGCCGGCGCGGTCTCCACGGTCTTTTGGATGAAGGCGCCATCCCTCGTGCAAATCATGGGCGCCCTCTATTTCCTTTTCGGCGCTAAGTACTCCTGGCCCATCGAGCGCTATACGTCGGGGATCGCGCCGTTGAACGAAGTCGGCGCCCTGGGGCTTGCCGGGGCGGCGCTTTGGCTCGCGGCGCACCTCGCGCTCGCCGCCCTGGGCGCCATCGGCTTGTGGGTGGTGGGCCGGCGCACCGGCTGGCGGTTGGCGATCCTGCTCACCCTGGTCATGATCCTGCCCATCGTCCTCACCCTGCTCGCGACGTTCACCATCCGCCCCATCTTCACGACCCGCGCCCTGCTATGGGTGAGCGTTCCTTTTTATGTGGCGCTGGCGGCCGGCGTGACAGTCACGAACAGGGCCTGGCTGCGGGGACTTCTCCTGGTTGGCCTGTTTGTCCTTTTTGCTTGGGGGAGCCTGAATTATTACGCGGAGGTCGAAAAGGAACCCTGGGATCGAATCGCCAGCCTCTTGAACGCCAAATCGAAACCCAGCGACGTCGTCCTGATACTCCCGAACTCGGTGGAACTGCCGCTGGCCTATTACCTTGATCGTCAAAAGACTGACCTGCCGATTTACGGTCTGCCGCGCGCCTTTCCGGCCGTTGGTCTCCCCAACCCGTACCCCGCGGGCATTACTGCGGTTCCGGGTATGACGGCCGCCGATATTCCGGCGCTGCGCGCGCGCCTTCAAGGCATCTCTTCCGGATGGCTGATCACGCGCGCCGTGTCCGTTTTCGACCCCGACGACCTCGTCGCGACGACCCTGGGGCAAGACAAATCCTTGTCGTTGCAGGCGAGTTATGCGAAGGATAACATTCGGGTTTACCGATTCGAATAAATCCCCTTTCCCGATCCGCGCTTATCGTCAATCCGGCACACATGACCGAACCCCTCGAACTCTCCGTCGTCGTTCCGACGCTGAATGAAAGCGAGAACCTTCCGGTGCTCATCGCCAGGCTGGAAGAAACGCTCAAGGGCGTCGAGTGGGAGGTCATCTTCGTCGACGACGACTCCGACGACGGAACCGCCGACCAAGCGAGACGGATCGGACTGACCAACCGGCGCGTGCGGTGTCTTCAGCGCATCGGACGGCGTGGCCTTTCCGGAGCCTGCATCGAGGGCATGCTGGCGAGCGCCGCGCCCTATCTGGCGGTCATGGACGCCGACCTGCAGCATGACGAGACGCTGTTGCCGCGAATGCTGGATATCTTGCGAGCGAACGGGACGGATCTGGTGATCGGGAGCCGGTACATGGAGGGTGGCGGCATCGGGGAATGGGCGGAGTCCCGCCGGATGATCAGCCGCTTCGCCACCGGTTTGGGCCGCCTGGTCATGAAAAACGACGTCAGCGACCCGATGAGCGGTTTCTTCATGCTTCGCCGGGACGCGTTTCATGGCTCGGTCCGCAAGTTGTCGGGAATCGGCTTCAAGATCCTGCTCGATATCCTGGCTTCAACGCCGCGTGGCCTGAGGATCAAGGAACTCCCATTCGAGTTCCGCGCGCGCCATGCCGGCGAGAGCAAGCTCGATACCATGGTCGCGTGGGAATACGTCATGATGCTGCTGGACAAACTGATCGGCCATCTGGTGCCGATCCGGTTTGTCCTGTTCTCGGTCGTGGGCCTGTTCGGACTGGGCGTTCACCTTGTCCTGCTCGCGATCGTTCACAAAGGGCTTGGCGGCGATTTCGCGGTTTCCCAAGCGATCGCCACCATCGGCGCCATGACCAACAACTTCCTGCTCAACAACGTTTTCACCTACCGCGACAAACGGCTTCGCGGCTGGTCGCTGCTGCTGGGACTGATCTCCTTTTACGCGGTGTGCGGCATCGGGGCGATCGCCAATATCGGAATCGCGTCCTATGTCTACGGCGCCGACGAATCCTGGTGGGTGGCCGGAGTCACCGGAGCCCTGGTGGGAGCGGTTTGGAACTACGCGGTGTCGTCCGTTTACACGTGGCGCAAACCGAAAAAGGCGTGACCGGCGGGTTGGGGCGTGCCGGCCTGTCATCACTGGGACCCGCACTTGAAGCACAGCTTCTAAAATTACATCTAATGATCTGTTGCTCAGTGAAACCACGAGGCAGGTTCAAATGAAAGCGATCGTGATCGATGCCTTTGGGGGACCCGACAGGCTTCGCGTCGCCGAGGTGCCGACGCCGAAGCCGGCGGCCGGCGAGGTCTTGATCGAACTGGCGTGCACCAGCGTCAATCCCGTGGACTGGAAAATCCGCGAGGGCATGCTGGGTGGCCTTTTCCCGCACGCATTTCCGCTGATCCTCGGCTGGGATGCCGCGGGCACCGTCTCCGACATCGGGGAGACCGCCACCGGATTATCGGTGGGCGAGAGGGTCTATGCCTATTGCCGCAAGCCGACAGTGCAATGGGGCACGTACGCCGAGTACGTGGCCGTGCCCGCGTCGGCGGTGGCGGCGATGCCGGCCAACCTGAGCTTCGCCGAGGCGGCGGCGATCCCGCTGGTCGGTCTGACGTCATGGCAAGCCCTGATCGAAACCGCGAACCTGCGGGCCGGCCAGTCGGTTCTGATCCATGCCGGCGCGGGCGGTTTGGGCAGCATGGCGATCCAGCTCGCCAAAAACGCCGGCGCCACGGTCTTCACGACGGCGAGCGCCGCCAATCACGAGTACGTTCGATCGCTGGGCGCCGACCATGCGATCGACTACCGGAGCGAGAACTTTTACGAAGCGGTTGCCTCCCTGGCTCCCGCCGGCATCGATGTGATTTTTGCGACCATCGGCGGAGACACTCACCACAACAGCTACATCGCGGCCAAACGCGGCGGCGTGCTGGTCTCGGTGGTCGAACCGCCCGACCCCCTCGAGGCGGCGTTTTTCGGCGTCCGGCCGGCTTACGTTTTTGTCGAGCCTAACGGCGCGCAGTTATCGGAAATTGGACGCCTCTTGGAAAGTGGCGCGATCCGCCCCCCGGACATTACGGAAATGCCCCTGGAAGACGCGGCTTCGGCGCAAACGAAAAGCCGGGATGGCCACGTCCGGGGGAAGATCGTTCTGAGGGTGCGTGAGGACCGATAACCTCATTTTCTTTGCAACAAGCTCGAATTGTGTGAACGGGTTCACTGATCTGTAATCGTTTTTCGTCCATAGTGGCTCGTACTCGGCGGGTCATGACGGCTGATGCCGAACGCGGGAGCCACGTTATGTTGACCGACGTCATTCTCTGGAACTACTGCAACGTCTGGAAGTTTCCCTCGACGACACGCGGCGCCGATACCGACGCGAGTTACATCGACGGCGAGTGGAACGCTTTCGAACGGGTCATGGACAAGGTGCGGGCCAGCGGGCACTTCACCGACTGGGCCAAGACCCGGGGCAAGATCGTCCACTGATAGGGCTGGCCTTTCCTCGCGTGACCGGAGAGAACTCCTCCGAGCCCGCGGTTCGTTGGAGCGTCTGCCTCTTCGTGAAAATCAGATTCTCGGAAGGCTTCTCTAAGGGCGGATAATGCGATAGGGACAGGAGTGATGCCTGTCCGTTCCATCCCGTTCCGCAGTTTGCGACGCCTCTTGCTGCGCGTGGTCATCGCGGTATTGGTTTTTCCGACGCTGATGATCCTCGTCTACCGGTTCATCGATCCGCCCATCACGCCGCTGATGGCGATCCGCCTGTTCGAGGGCGAACCCCTGGACAAGCAGTGGGTGCCGCTGGATCGGATCTCGCGGCATCTGGCGAACGCCGTCATCGCCGCCGAGGACAATCGGTTCTGCGAACACTTCGGCTTCGACGGCGAAGCTCTCTGGGAACAAATCCAAACCTGGATCGGCGGCGACCGGCCGCGCGGCGCCAGCACCCTCACCATGCAGACGGCCAAGAACATCCTGCTCTGGCCCGGCCGCGACCTGGCGCGCAAACTCATCGAGGCGTGGATGACCCCGCAGATCGAGCTGATGTGGAGCAAACCGCGGATCTTGGAGGTCTACCTCAACATCGTCGAAATGGGCCCCGGTCTTTACGGCGCCGAAGCCGCCGCCCAGACCTATTTCGGCACCACCGCGCGCCAGATCAGCCCCCTCCAGGCATCGCTGATCGCCGCCACGCTCCCCAATCCGCGGGAACTATCGCCCGCCCGACCCTCATCGTACGTCACCGCCCGCGCCCAGACCATCCGCCGCCGCACCGACCAGCTCGGTCCGCTGCTCGACTGCGCCCGGCCGGCCCCGTAATGGGTCGCCCCGCCGATCTTGCTTATTCGTCTTCCGTCCAAAGCCGCCGTTTCGTCGCCGTCAGACGCGCCCCGGCAACGAGCACGGCAACGGCAACGAGGGCGACACCGAGCAGAACCCAGAGATACTGCTCCACATAGGCCGCCACGACCGTCGCGAGCGCCACGGCCACGCCGACGACCATCAGCCGCCAGTTGACATAGACGCCGCAGGCGAAGGTCCCGAGCGCGAGGATGAGGCCGTTGACCAGCCCGGTATCCGCGTTCGTGAACCGTCCGGCGGCGATGAAGAAATACACCAGCTCGATGGCCACGAACACGCCGACCCAAAGGAGCGCCAGTTGCACGGCGCTTTTCGTCATTCGCCAACCATCCTCGGAATGCAGCCAGTCCATCACCAGTGACGCAACGGCGAACCCGATCGTAAGCAAGGTCCAGTAGCCTTGAGTGCGCAGGGCCGATACGTCGGAGGCGGCAATTCCGGCAAACGCCAGAGCGATCATCACAAGCCCCACCACCGCGCCGACAAAGGCGCGCCGGACGCCGCCAGGCGCGTTTTCGCCAACGAATTTCGAAATGCCCATGTCGATCCTCTCCCCGAGCGCCGGTTCCCCACGATTTGAAGCAACCATTTCGCCTCCGGACCTTAGACGATTGCGGCTGGATGAGACAATCGCATTTTGACGCCACGTGTGGTCCTAGGGGACCGCGAGATCCAATGGCCAGCCGGGTCAGGCACCACCTACTCGCGAAAAACGTGAAGCGATGCAGAAACTGACGCGTCCATTTCGGCGCCGGTCGGCTGGATCGCCGCGTCGCTACGCTCCTCGCGATGACATTTTGTCGTGACGTTGCGGGGATCCCGTCGGGAGTTGGCCGCAACCGCTCCATTGCTCCGCTTACGCTCCGCTCAGGGCTCAGTGCCCAAAGATGGGGACGAACACACCACGCGGAAACCGATGTTGTTGCTCCGGTATGTCCGGGTCGTCCCTGCTGCGGTCGGCCGAGCGCGCGCCGCCCTGATCGCTGCTCCAGGACCCGCCGCGCAGCACGCGAAGCGCATTCGGCCCGCCGTCAGCATCGGATCCCTTATACAGGCTATCGCACCATTCCCAGACATTGCCGGCCAGATCCTCGATTGATAACGGAACCTGACGCGAACGGGGAAACAGTCCGACGGAGGACGTCGTGTCGAGCCCGGCTCCAACGGAATTGCAGATGCCGTCCTCCCACTCGCCGCCCCAAGGATACTCGGAGCCCTCCGGTCCACGGGCGGCGGCCTCCCATTCCTGCTCCCTCGCCAACCGGCCCCCGGCCCACGCACAGCAGGCCTCGGCCTCCCAGAAGCTGACCCCCACCACCGGCTGGTTGGGGCCGTTCCGGCGCCGGTCGCGCCAGTAGCGAGGCTCGGTTACTTGTTCCTGTTGCCGCCATTTCCATCCGTCCTCCGACCACCATTTTTGCGCCCCATAGCCATCGTCGTCGATAAAGGCATGATACTGACTGTTGGTGACCGGATAACGGCCGATCCGGAAGGGCGTCCCGATCTCGACGGTCTTCCCCTCGTCGCCGTAAGGATAGGTCCCGGCGGGCACCTCCACGTAGGCGCAGGGATCGCGCAGATCGAAGATGCGCCGGTCGCCCAGCCGGCCGAGGCACAGCCCGAGGGCGTGGCGGGCGTGAATCTCGATTTCGTCCTCGATGGCGTCAAGGCTGAGCCGGCGGAAGCCATCGGCCAAGGCCTCGGGCACGCGATACCCCTTTGCCAAACACAGCTCCAGGGTCTCGGCGATGAACAGCGCCGGCGCCGGGCTGGCCTTGACCGCGGCCCTGTCCTGGTCCGCCAGCAGCCGCCCGAGCAGGTCCAGGCCCCATTGCGCGTCCCGGTAGTTGAAGATCTGCGCAGCGAACAGAAACAGCAGGGTCGGCCGCCACTCGGGAACGCCCCATCGATCGCGGAAGACCCGCTCCAGGGCGCGGCCGTCGCGACTGGTGCGGGCGATCCGCTCGGCGGCCAGGTGCTCCTGGAAGCTCAGGTGATAGAACGCGGCTTTGTCGCCCGGGCGCGGAAGCAACAGGCCGGAGCGATTCAACAGATCCTCGCGCCGGATCGCCGGTTCGACCACGCCGCTTTCGTAAGCGGGATTGAGTTCGGCGAAGACTTGCAGCCAGCGATCGATCTCGCTTTGGTTTACTTCCGCGGCCGGCGTTTGCCGGGGCAAGTCTTCCTCGCCGGTGTGCATGCCAAGGGCGATGGCCTCGAGCCGCGCCTTGACCGGTTCGCGCTGGCGGACGTCGCCGGGGTAGCGGTGGTACAGCACATTATCGACGATGCGCTGGTAAAGGTGGTAGCGGTCCTCCGGCAGGCGCCGGCCACCGCCGTAGATCACGCAGAGCGCCGTCAGCAGCATCGGATTTTCCGCGAGCGGGGCGAGGTCGTGCGAGCGCTCGCGGATGGTGTGGCTCAGACCCTCGGCCAATTTCGGCTGGTCGAGCGTGTGGAACCAGCGGGCGATGAATAGCTCCTGCAGGGCCTTCGGCAGCGGTTCGAGGGTGGCGCTCGGCAGCCCCAGGCGATGCAGCCCGGCTTCGTCCAGGCCATAGGGGCGGCTGGTCAGCAGAACGCGGTTGCCGCGCTTGTGCCACTCGGGCAACGCGTCGGCAAGGCCACTCAGCAGCAGCGCACGCGGATAGACGGTAGTGCCATCGCGGATGTCCGAGGACGGCACCTCGTCCAGCCCGTCCAGCAGCAAGAAGGCGCTGCCGTGGTCGAGGTGGGCCTTGAGCCGGTCGCCGGTCAGGCCCGGCGGGCGCTTGCGATCCACCCAGACGGCCAGGGCCTGCTCAAGCTCCACGCGGCTCCACGTCAGTCCCCCCCGGCCGCAATCCATGATCTCCCACATGTTCCGGAGCGGTACCAGAAGCGGCAGGCGGCCCCGCAAATTGGAGGGTTCCGGCTCGGCGAATGCTCCCGGCGCGGGAACCGGGTGGGTGATGGCGGCGCCGGCGATGCTCCGCAGCACCGCCCAGCGGCAGAAGGTGGATTTGCCGGCGCCCGCCGGGGCCGGGACATAGAGCGACTCCCCGTCCAGACGCCGCAGCAGCGGAATGGGTTCCCGACCCGCTGGTTCCTCGCGCTCTTGGCGCTTATTCGCTTTTGGATCTTGGCGTTCCGGAGCCCTTTGCGTGAGCGCCGGGACGTAGACGTGGTCCAGGGTGAACGCGTGGCCCTTTTGCAGGTCCTGTCCCAAAAGACTGACGTCGGCGCAGGTCCGTTTTAGCCACTCCAGATACTCGGACGGAATCTCGGCGGACGTCGTTGGAGCTTCGCGGCCACCAAAGCGTTCGGCGATGAGCGATTCCAGATCCTGTTGAACGCGCTTGGCGAACTGTTCGATGTGGGAATAGCGGGTATGGGATGGCACCCGCGATGTGTCGGCAAAGAACCGCTCGACCCGGTCGAACTGTTCTTCCTTTTCGGCCCGGTCCGGGTCCTTCAGTTTGATCGTGGGCTCTTCGCCGCGCCGATAGACGAGGATATCCGGCCGGGCATCGGCGTTCAGCGCGTCCTCGTATTCCCACTCGGTGCCGGAGAGGTAGGGCTCGCCGTTGGGTTTGGTTCCGAAGTCCTCCGGAAGCGGCGTTCCCATCCGCGCCCAGAAATTAACGATGACGATGTCGCACGCCGACGGGCGCGGCCCGAACCGGTTGACGCACTCTTGCGGCGTCAGGTTGCCCAGCATCGGCGTTCCCGATTCGGGATCGTCCCAGGAAACGACGTCGAGGGTCACCTTGCCGCGAACGAACGGGTTATAGGGGAGCGTCTCCTTGATCAGCTTCCGCGCAAGATCCCGTTCCTCGGGCACGTCGCCGGGCGAGGAGATGAAAATGCGCAAATGCTCCGTCCCATCGCCGCGTTCGCCACCTTTTCGTACCCGTTCCGCCATGCCCCCGATCCCCCTCCGCCGGATCGTTTCCCACCTCCAAACTATGCAAGGGAATGGAACAGAAGAAAAGCGCCGTCTCAGCACTTGCGAGCACGGAGACGCTCTCGCCGATTTAGGCGTTTGTGCTTTGCGCGTCGTCCGCGAGAGCGACCGCGCCGGCGCCGGCCGGTGTCAGAAGCCCCGCGGAACGAAGATCTCCTGGGGCTCCGCCACGCCCTTCAAGGCGTGGCGGCCGAGCGACTGGAGCGGTTAGTCCACGGCGGCGGCGAATTCGGCCGAGGTCAGCACCGGGTGGGCGAGGTCCTTGGTCAGGCCCTGCGGACGCGGCGCCGTCGGAGTTTCGCTGCATCTGACACTCGTGGGCGCGGGAAAGACGTTCACCCCGGACCAGGCCCGGAAGAACGCCTTTCCCGATGGCCGCTAGAGGGCGCGCATGAACGCCACCAAGTCGGTCTTCTCGTCCTCGGTGAGCTGGACGCCGAGAACCAGGTTGAAGAATTCCACCGTGTCCTCGAGGGTCAGCAGCCGGCCGTCGTGCAGGTACGGCGGCGAGTCCTTGATGCCGCGGAGCGGGAAGGTCTTGATGGGACCGTCCGCCGACGCCATGCGGCCGTTGATCATCTGGGGCTCGAAGAACCGTTCCGTCCGCAAGTTATGCATCGAGTTGTCGGTGTAATAGGGCGGCGCGTGGCATTCGGCGCATTGCCCCTTGCCGAAGAACACCGCCTCGCCGCGCAGTTCGGACTCGCTGGACTTGGCCGGATCCAGCCGTCCGAGAACGGTGAGCTTGGGCGCCGGCGGAAAGTCGAGAATTTCCTGAAACTCGGCCATGAAATGGACCTGGCTGCCGCGCTCCAAGATGTTGACTCCCTTCTTGGTGGCGATCACCGGGTCGCCGTCGAAGTACGCGGCGCGCTGCTCGAACTCGGTGAAGTCCTCCACCGTCTTGAGGGCGCGCTGGGATCCGAACAGCCGCTGGATATTCACGCCGCGAAGCGGAGGCGTGTCGATGCGATGGCGGAATTCCTGGGGACGGATGTCGCCCACAAGATGGGTGGACGCGTTGGTGTGGCCGTTGGCGTGGCAGTCGAAGCAGGTGACGCCCCGGCTCGCCAGCTCCGAGCGGCGGTCCTCGGTCTGGTTGAACTGCTGCTGCGGAAAGGGGGTGACCAGCAGACGCAGACCTTCGATCTGCTTCGGGTTGAGGACGCCATTGAACAGCTCGTAGTAGTTCATGATGGTCACGAGCTTGCCCTTGGAAACGTCGCCGAGGTCGGGCCGCGTGGACAGATAGATGGGCGCCGGAAACTCCGGCAGCATGTGGTCGGGCAAATCGAAGTCGAGATCGAAGCGGGTGAGGTCGCGCTTTTCCTGCTTGTTGATCTCGTCGATGTGGAACTTGGGAAAAACCATCCCGCCTTCGGCTTGATTGGGATGGGGCAGCGGCAGCAGACCCTTCGGGAACAGCCCCTTCTCGCGAATCTGCTCGGGTGTCATTTGGCCGAGCGCTTCCCACGTGGCGCCATCGGGAAGCTTGATCCGGACCCCCGCCTGAACGGGCTTGCCCCCGGACATGGTAACGCCGTCGGCGGGACGGTCGCTCAGGTCGTAACGCTGGTTGAGGAGATCCTGGTGGCGCTTGACGATCTCCGGCTTGGCCGCCTTCATGCGCTCCATGACGGTGGCGAAGTCCTCGGTGATGGCGACGGGGGCGTAACTGGTGGGATGGTCCGCCCGGACGGCGGAGGCGGTCAGACCTCCGGCGAGGACCACGGCCCCGGCCACGCACGCAAAACTGGTTGATGAATAAATCATTGGATGCCCTCCTCTTCGGGCCGGCGGCGGACGCACCGGCCGCTTGGCGCCGTACGGCACTTGAAGAAATTTAGAATAAATCTAGGATGTTCCATTGGGGACGGAAAATCCAATCGGTTGAGACTATCATTACTATAGGAGCTGCCTATTTATGCACGGCATGACGCTTAGCGATCTGCGGTATCTTGTGGTTCTCGCGGAAGAAGGTAACTTCCGCCGCGCGGCGGACCGCTGCCACGTCACCCAGCCCACCTTGAGCGGGCAGATCAAAAAGATCGAGGCCATGTTGGAAGTGAGTCTGTTCGAACGGGGAGCGAGGAGACTGCGGGTCACGGCCATCGGCGAGAAGATCGTCGGCGAGGCCCGGAAGATTCTGCTGGAGGCCGAACAGCTGATGGACCTGGCCAAGAGTCACAAGGGACCATTGGTGGGCGAACTCCGCCTCGGCATCATCCCCACCCTCTGTCCCTATCTGCTGCCGTGGCTGGTGCCGCCGCTTCACGCGGCGTACGCCGATCTCAAGCTGAGCATTCGCGAGGACCTGACCCCCAATCTGCTTGCGGCGCTGCGAGGCTTCAGCGCCGATGCCCTCCTCCTCGCCATGCCCGTTCCCGACTCCGAGCTGGTCAGCGCGCCGCTGTTCGACGAACCGTTCTGGTTCGTCTGTCACCCGCGCCATCCCCTGGCCGGGTTGTCCGAAGTGCGGGAGGATGACTTGGTCGAACTCTGGCCTCATCCTTCTCAACGAGGGGCACTGTCTACGCGAACAGGCGCTGGCCGTTTGCGGCCACCGGGTCCGCCACGGGGCCATGCTGGGGAGCGACCTCCGGGCGGCGAGCCTGGAGACGGCCCGCCAGATGGTGGCCGCGGGGATGGGATGCACCTTAATGCCCGCACTCTCGCTGAAGACGAATCCGGAGCCGTCCACGCGCATCGAAATCCGCCCCTTCGGCGCGCGGGACGCCAGCCGACGCATCGGTCTCGTGTGGAGGAGAAGCTATCCCCGCGGCGACGATATGGAACGGCTCGCGGACTTCATCCGGGGGAGACTCCCCGACGGCGTCACGGCGATAACGCCCTCATAAGGTTGACCTCTCACGAAGGTCCTCGAGCAGTTCGCCGTGATTTCGGCCGTCCATCGCGATCGCTTCCGGTCGTGGTTGGGTGGAACACTATCATCGGGTCCGGCGCCGCCGGCAAATGACGGATTTGCGACACTGCCTCCATTTCGCAGTCAATCTTCGCGCAGTCCGCCTTCACCCTTTCCGGGACCTGACTCCGACGCAGACCAAAATCCCGAAAGTACTCGTATGGGGCAAAGCGCAAATCTGCTGGTGCGTTCTTGATAATGTAAATACCCTTTTGGGTTAATTGCTGCGCATCTGAAATATTTTTTAGATATATAGTGATACTTATTTCTTCTTATTCGAATGGGTACAATTTTCCTACTCGTTTTAAGAGATTTTTATTTGACATTGCACGCAAAAAGCATTTCAATTGCCGGTAATCTGAAACGCCGGATTAGCTCGGATAGCGGGTACTTACTTTCGGCGCGCAGATGCGAGAAACACCAGAAGATTGACGCCGAACGTGAGGAGGTAACGAAGATGTCTGTTAAGAGGATAGGGGAAGTGGCGGCGAAAGCGGCTCTCGCGGGCCTTGCTTTGGCGGTCCTGACCGCCGCGAGCACGCCGGCCAAGGCAACGGTGGTGACGTGGGATTTGTGGATTGCCTTTGATCCGGTCAAGGTCGCCGCCGGCAAATCGAGCATGATGACCGGGGAATGGGTCGATCCCAATCCGTTCGGCATCACCATGGCCACGGAAGGCACCGGCCATTTGACGTTCAATAACGCCGGATGCGGATCGTTTTTCTGCGGTCCGGTGGAAGATCCGAGTTTCGATATCCATTTCGAATTCGATGGAACCCCCATCTCGTTCGATACGGGTGACGACTTCCGTTACAACGAAACCGCGCATTCCTACAACGACCCGACCAACCCGGGCCCGACCGTCGGCTTCATCAGCTTTGGCGGGAACACGTTTGTTACGGGGATGGATTTCAACGTTCCGTTCGCGCACAACACATCGTTCGACAACTTCGCGCTGAGCATCGAAAGCGGCGTGGTGGAGCTGTACGATCTGACCAACCAGACGGGTTTCCCGAACTGGACCGTGTTGCGCGGAACGCTGTGCACCAACGGCTATGGCGAGCCGGGAGAGGGCGATGTCTGCTACCGCGGACCCGACACCGAGATTGTCACCCCCATTCCGGCGGCCCTGCCTTTGTTCGGCTCCGGACTGGTGGCCATGGGCCTCGCGGCCTGGCGCCGTCGCCGGAACGTCTGACGCGCGAGGGGCCGTCATCTTCTGACGACGAGGACGGCGGCGGATCTTCCGCCGCCGTCATTGTATCCGGGCGGTCCCCGCTCGCCGGAAAGGCATCCCAGGGTCTGATTTCGTCGAAAGGCATGGACCTCTGCCGCGCGACGGCGCTAAACCAGAGACCATGGCCAGACAACCGTTGGACAGTCCCGCCGAAAGACTGCGCGCGCTTCTGAACCGGGGCCGGCTGCTGGTCATGCCCTGCTGCTTCGACGCGCTCTCCGCCAAGCTGATCGAGCGGGCCGGATTCCCCGTCACCTTCATGAGCGGCTTCGCCGTCGCGGCGACCCGGCTCGCCCTTCCCGACACCGGTCTCATTTCCTACGGCGAAATGGTCGATCAGGGCCGCGGCATCTGCGAGGCCGTGTCCATTCCGGTCCTGGGCGACGGCGACACCGGGTACGGCAACGCGCTTAGCGTCAAGCGCACGGTTACGGGCTACGCGCGGGCGGGCTTCGCGGCGGTGATGATCGAGGATCAGCGGTCCCCGAAACGCTGCGGCCACACCCGGGGCAAGGCGGTGGTCGGCCGGACCGAGGCGCTCGCCCGCATCAAGGCCGCGGTGGACGCGCGCGACGGAGGCGCCGACATCCTGATCCTGGCCCGCACCGACGCCCGGGCCACCCACGGCCTCGACGAAGCGCTCGACCGCGCCCGCGCCTTCGCCGACGCCGGCGCCGATATCCTGTTCGTCGAAGCGCCCCGCACCGTCGCCGAGATGGAAACCGTGGGCCGCGACCTTCCCGGATGGAAGATGGCCAACATGGTGGAGGGCGGCGACACGCCCATGGTCGCGCCTGCACGCCTGGAAGCCATAGGATTCGCCATTGCCGCCTATCCGCTGACGCTGCTCGGCGCGGCGGCGCGGGCCATGACCGAGGCCCTGGCGGATCTGCGGGCCGGCCGGCAAACCCCCGGCCGCCTCATGGATTTCGCCGACCTGCGGGAGACCGTCGGTTTCGACGCCTACGACCGCGAGGCCCGGCGCTACGCCCATGAACCGGATGCGGATCATCCGGACTCCGGCGAAACCCGCTAATCGAAGCTGTCGATGAGTTCGTCCCACCACTCCACCGCCGGCAGGTCCGGCTCCAGATCCTTGCCCCGCGACCACCGGATGACGACGGCGGCGGTGTCCCGGCTGAACGCCCCGACCAGATCCTCGATATAGATCTGATCCTCGCGGACGTTGGCATCGCTGGAAACCCGCTCCTGGCGGAACTCCGCGACCACGGTGTCCGATCCGTCGACGACGCGAAACTGCCCTTGGACGAAGGCGCGGCTCGCGTCGGTCCCGATCAGGGTTCGCATCAGTTCGCTGCCCTCGTCGACGCTTTCGATCTCGCCTTCCACCACTATGGCGCCGGGCGGCAGGGTGACGGGGGCCGGGTAGAGCACGCGATCGAACGCCCCGGACTCGCGCAGCCTTTGGGCGAGACCCTCCTTGTAAAACCGGACGAGCCGCTTCCACTCCGGATGCCGCGGCGTGACGTCGCCGACGACGACGGTGGGGTAGTGCCGCGCCGCCGCCTGGTTTTTCCCGGGAACGACCGTGCGCGTCTCGCACCCCCCGGCGCCCAACGCCAGCAGCAGCGAAACGACGAGCGAACCAATAGCGCCACGAACAGCCATACCCGGAGCGGCCCCATTCTACCCCAAAAGGGTTATGCAAGAGGGACCTTAGGCGAACTCGATGCCGCGAGCAACCGTTGCGGTGACCGGCAATGGAACATCCCGTCCGCCTCCTTTGTATTTGATCGATTTACGTGAGACCCGGAGGCCGCGACAGGGCGCTACCGCATGACCAGCACGGAGCAGGTTGCGTGGCGGACCACCCGTGCGGCCGTTGATCCGAGAAGATAATCCTCTAATCCCGGCTGATGTGACCCAACTATGATCAGGTCCGCTTTCACGTCTTGTGCGGTCGTAAGAATTTCTCTTGGCGCTCTGCCTGTTCGGACATGCACACGACATCCAGCCCCGGTCTTATTTGCGATCCGTTCAAGCGCGGCTTGTGAATCAGCTTTTTGCTTCTCTAGCAAATCTTTCGGGATCTCCGCGGAGACATACTGCGGAAAATCGGCGACGACGTTAACCAGGACGACTTGACCGTCATCGTCCTTGAGGCGGTTCGCGACCTCAAGCGTCGCGGCTCCCTTTTCGGTGTGAGACAGGTCAATCGGGACCAAAATGCATTTGTACACTGTTTCTTCTCCTCAAGATGGTCCACCTTTTCCGATAGGCTGCCGCGGTTGCGGCGCTCTATAACTGTCAGTCCGTCACCCGACGAGTGACGTTGGCGAGAATCGTGGAGACGTTGTTGTCGAAGCCGTTCCACGGGAGGCTGCCGCAGAACGTTATGGAGCCGGTGGAAAACACGCTCCCACCTCCTGGAACGTCAAAGTACACCATATCCGCGCGCAGCAATTTCTTGGTCGGGACTCCTGCCAAGTTTGTGAGGTGAGTGAGCACCTCTTCGGGCACCAAAACGAAGTCGTCGCCGTGTCCTTCCGAACGAGCGAGGACCACGGTGTTTTCCGGCGTTCCGAGTTGATCGTCCACTCTATCGAGTTCGAACCCCGCTGCGCCGCCACCGCTGAAGCCGAAGTCGCCGACGATGCCGCCCTCGACGCCTTCGAACATCCAATCAAAAGCAGGGTCAAAGCATATGCGTCGATAGTATGAACCGTGAAACTCGCCTTGTGCCGAGAAGCCAACTCCCGCCAGCTTTTGCGGTGGTCTGGCATTGCGGCGCCACAGGCCGCCGTAACTGCCGTCAAAGGCATGGTAATACTCGCCGGGCTCGGCCGCCCAGGCACGGATGCCATCCTCCGCCCGTCGAATTTCAATTAGACCATCGGCCTCGGGGTGGAGAGCAATCCGCCAGTAAAATCCGTTGCCGCCGAGATAGAGGAGATTTCCCCCTGCATCGCGGTAGTCTTGGAGGGCATCGAGTGATCGGAGGGTATGATACTCTGGGTGGCTGGTTGTCATCACCGCGCGATAGGTCTCGATTGCCGCGACCCCTTCGTCATGAAGCTCCCGATCTGTGATGATGTCGTAGGCGATGTTTTTCGCGTGTAGCCAGCCGATCAAATGGCTGTCCGCTTGGAAATGCCGCAGGCCCGAGCCTTCGCCGCCGCCAAAAGTAAGATAACCCGGACGCAGGTTGAAAAGCGGCCGCCGATGGGAGGCATGGCAAATGCCCGAGCCGTCGGAATGCGAATTGTACGTCGATAGCCCGTAGTCCCGATGCTCCGCTGCATTGTGTGGATAGGCATTCCACGCCTCGATGCGCGCCTTCCACGTCGGATCGTAGTCGGGCCGGGCATGGTTGCCATAGACAGTATAGGTGAATGTCGGGATCAACACGCACAGTTTGGCGGTAGGCCGCCCGCGTGGTGCACATACGTTGAACGGCATGGCGTCCTTGTGGGCGCCACACTCGATCCGCATGACATAAACACCGGAAGGCAAACCTTCCGGCACCGTGAAACTGAAGTCGGTCTCCCATTGAAAGTCATAGATGTCATCTTCGTGAAAATAAATCGCATTGTACTGGTCCGGCGCATGACGCCAGCACATTTCGGTAGCGTCCCAGCGTGACCCGGTCATGCCGCGCGCGGGGAAATTTACAAGTGTGGCATGATGACCGATAGAGGCCACGTCCCTGATTGTCGCGGTCGGAATCTCTTTCGAAAAGTCCCAATGGGCCACGAGCGTCCCGCTCGCACCACCGCTCCCGGTATGTATCGCTGGACTTTCGATTTTTCCGTTAAAGTGCCGCGAGGCCATTCCATCCGTCAAACAGGCGGCAATGAAGACACGGTCTTCAACGAAATCCTCCGAAGTGGACGAATGAACACCCTCGACATGAACGGTTGAAGTGTCAGAGTGGACACCGATAGATGTCTGCCGAACGTGTAGGAGCTGTTTTTTCGCATCGAAACCCGCTTCCAATCGATACCATGGGCGTAGCTTCAACGCGACTCCGGTTGAAACGGAATCGCGGTGGATCCGGAAGGCGGCCGAGCCATCGTTCTCAAGAAAAAGCGAGATGTGACCAATGCTCAGAATGCATTGTCGCACCCCTTTTTTAAGCGTTGGAAACACACAAGCGGAAAACAGGACCCCATCGCCATACTGAAGTCGCAGGTTCTTGTCGGTTACCGCATAGGAGCCGGGATAGAATGGCTGGTAGCGCGAAGGGAAAGATTGGGGACGGAAAAAGTGCTCACAATCCTCCTCCACAATGCCTTGGCCTTTCGGGTTGGGATCCGCGCTGATCGACCGCACGAGGCGAGCGGTGAAAGGTTCGCTTTCGACCGAGGAAACCTTGAACTCGACGGTCTCGCCGGGACGGGCCGACAAGCGATCGCTGTAGCCGATCAGCGGAACGGCTTCGGATTGGTAAATCATGGTTCAGGGTGCCCTCGCGCCGTAAACGAGATCAGGCAGGAACGTGACCCAGCCCGAAAAGAAGACCAGAAGGAAAATCATCAGCACATAAGGAATGAGAAGCGGTAAAACGCCGTAAGAAATCTGTTCGATCGACACATTCGAAATGCGCGCCGCAACAAACAAATTCACACCAATGGGCGGCGTTAAAAAGCCGATCTCACAGGTCATCACGGTGAAGATGCCGAAGAGAATGGGATCAACACCGAGGCCCGTCACCAGCGGGAAGAAAACGGCGGTGAAAATGATAATCTGCGGGATACTTTCCAACCACATGCCGACAACGATGTAGAACACACCGATGGACATGAGCACGAGCCAGGGATGGTCCTTGAAGCCCGCGAAAATCTGCAGGATCAATTCCGGAATGTCATAGATCGTCACCAGTTGGCCGAAAGCCTTGGTCGAGCCGAGGATAAGAAGGACCGAACCGATAATGATCGCGGTGAATTTGAAGGCGGCGAAGACCTTGGCAACGGTCAGCCCGCGATAAACGAAGAGACCCACAAACAGCCCGTAGAAGACGGCAACTCCCGCGGCCTCCGATGGGGTGAAGATTCCAGTGTAGATACCGCCAAGGACAAGGATCGGTGCAAAGACCGCCCATTTGCCATCCCACAGAGCGTAGAAAAGGGGGCGCCAGGTGAAGCGCTCACCTTCGCCACCATAGTGTTTGCGGCTCGCAATGAAGAACGTGACAGCCATGAGCAACAGACCGAGAAAGACCCCGGGTAAAATACCGGCGAGGAAAAGGCGCGGTATCAACTCGTCGGTAACCAGCGCGTAGATGATGAGGAGGTTGCTCGGTGGAATCATACTGCCAAGCGCACCCGCGGCCGCGGCGATGGCGCCGGCAAAACGCGGCGGATACTTTTCGTCGACCATGGCCGGGATCGTAACGGAGCCGATCGCGGCCGTTGTCGCGGGCCCGGAACCGGACAAGGCCGCGAAGAACATGCAGGCGACGACGGTTACAAGGCCAAGACCGCCTCTATAGGCACCCACAAGTCGGTGCGCGATCGCGACCAGCTTCTCCGACATCCCGCCATGTTCCATGAGCTGGCCGGCCAGAACGAAGAGCGGAATGGTGACGAGCGGGAAGGGCTCGAAAGCGGTCCATGCGGACTGTGCCATCAGTGTGAGAGGTATATCGGCGATGATGACACCCGCAATTGTCGCAATGCCCGCGGCAAAGGGTATGGGAAAGCCGATCGCCATGGTTGCAACAAAGACCAACGCCATCGCGATTGGGCCGTTCATAGCGGCAATCCCGTCCAGCCGGATTTCCACCAACGCCAGTACACCTGCGCTATTCGAAAGAGCATGAGCACCAGTGCCGCGGGAACGACGAGTTGAACCCACCGTTGTTCGATGCCAAGCCCGGGAGTGATGCAGGTTACGTCAAACAAGAGCTTGGTGTATTCGATGGTCTCGACGGTCAGGAACACGACGAAACCCGCCCAAAGTCCATCGGCGAGGACGATGCTCGCAATCTGCAGCGGCCGGGGCAGAGCGTTCACCAACATCGTGATTCGGATATGGGCGCGTTCGCGCATGGCCAACGATGCGCCCAGGTAGATCGCGAATATCATTCCAAAGACCGCGGTTTCCTCCGCCCAGGCACTCGCCGAGGAAAACACGAACCGCATGATGACTTGCAGAAAAACACTACTTGCCACCACCAGCAGACAAATCGTGCAAATAACCTCTTCGAAGTAGCGGTCGATTTTTTCGAGCATTCTCAGGCCTCCTTTATTGGTCGCATACCGACCCGCTGCTGTCAGCAGCCGCGTCCGGATGCGATTGTGCGAAGCCTCTGGGTCTGGTGTTGGAGGCGTCAAGGCGCGATGGCGCCTCCAGCCGTTCGGATCACGGCGCCGTTAGTTCGCGGCGGACTTAATGGCTGCAAGAAAGGCTTTGACCTCGTCGCCGTTTTCCGCCGCATAGCGGTCCTGGACCCTCTGGCCGGCGGCGATGAAGTCGGTCTTGTCGACTTCCGCAGTTTGCATGCCCCCCTGACCTTCCGTTGTGAGAAAGGTCCGGATTTCTGAAACCTGCTTTGACATCTCTTCTTTTTGATAGCGGCCTGCATCAACCGCTGCCCGCGTTACCGCCTCTTTCTGCTCGTCGTTGAGTTTGCCCATAATCCGCGCACTGGCGAAGAGCGGCGAGAAATAGGAAAAATGCTCGAGTACGGTGAAATAAGGCATCATCTCATAGAATTTCTGTGACTTGATGAAGGATGTTCCATTGTCGGCTCCATCGACCGTTCCGGTTTGCAATGCCGTCGGTGTATCCGCCCAGGCCAGCGGAATCGGCGCGGCACCAAACTCCTGGTACGTTTCAATCATCACTTGGTTCTTGGGAACTCGCACTTTCAACCCTTCCATGTCGGCCATGGTTTTAATTAGGTTGCGCGAATTGTAGAAATCGCGGTCACCGACAAAGCCGTAGGTGAGGAGTTGAACATTCGTAGCCTCTTGAAGCCGTTTGGCGAAGTCGCGCCCCACATCACCTTCAAGCACCTTGTAAGCATGGTCTTTGTTCTGGAAAACATACGGAAGGACGAACACATCCATCAGCGGGAAATGTGGAGAGACGTTGTTGCCGGTGATAATGTACATATCGACCGTGCCAAGCTGCAGCGCCTTGAAGGCTTCATCCTCCGTCAGCAGCTGAGCACAGCAGCGGACTTTCACATCGATTGTTCCGTTCGAATATTCTTTTGCGAGTTCCGCGAATTTACTGGCGAGAACACCATATACACTGGTCTCCGCACCCGCGTACCCGAGATTGATCGTAACATCATCGGCTTTCGCTACGTCTTGCTCGTCGGCAAGTGGGAAGGGCTGGTCTCCGAAGACATGACAGCCGAGGAGGTGGGCCAGCTCCGCTACGACGAGATCTTCGGCAAGCTCGACATGGCGACCTACGGCCACTGACGGCCGAGGGGCGCCGCACGGGCGGCGCGCGCACGGCGATATGGTGTTTCAATCCGCACCACCGCGGCCGGCCCGTGATCGCAATGAGGTCCCAGACGCGATCTTTGCTATGATGCCGTAAGTCTCGTCCTGTCATGTCAGTGCAACCGGAGGGACCGCCATGCCGCTTTCGCTTACGTCGCCCGCGTTCTCCCACCAAGGAGACATCCCTAAGCGGTGTACCTGCGAGGGTTCCGATGTCTCGCCGCCGCTCGCATGGTCGGGCGTGCCCGATGGAACCAAGAGCCTTGCCCTGATCGTGGATGATCCCGATGCCCCGGATCCGAGGGCGCCCAAAAGGACCTGGGTGCACTGGGTGCTTTACAACCTGCCGCCGGAGGCCGGCGCGTTGCCGGAAGCGGTCGCCCCGGAAGCGCTGCCCGCCGGCGCCGAACAGGGTCTGAACGACTGGAACCGGACCGGCTACGGCGGCCCGTGCCCGCCCATCGGCCGGCACCGATATTTCCACAAACTTTATGCTCTCGACGTGGTCCTCACCGGCGTGAAAAAACCGACCAAGGCGGAGCTGGCGAAGGCGATGGAAGGCCATGTCCTCGACCAGACCGAGCTCGTGGGGACTTATCAGAAGGCTGGCTAGTACCGACTTTCACAATTCCGTGCCCCATGTGATCGCTTATCCCGCGTCCTCGGCAGGAGGCGGTGCGCCGGCGATGCCGGAGCATCGTCAAACGCCGTCGACGCCCCGAGGACGCGGGAAAGCGACCCTTCGGGCGGCCCTCCGAGGCCCCCGGCGGCGTTGCCCGCCACTTGTGATGCTCCAGCATCACGGTGCGCCTCGCGCCTGGCCGGACGACCTCGGAAGGCCGTCACATGGGGTACGGAATTGTGAAAGTCGGTACCAGCAGTCTGTCGGATTTGGGTATTTTGGTTTGCGGACGAATGCATCGGACTCGGCGCTATGCGGTCTTGAGGTTGAACAGGCGCTTGCAGTTGTAAGCGAGGGTGACGAGCAGCCATTCGGCTTTGACGTTTTCGATGCCCCTTAAGAAGAATTGCCTAAATCCGAGGACGTTTTTGATGATGCCGAAGACCGGCTCGACGGTGTGTTTTCGCCGCTTGTATTTGGCTTTGGCGTCCTCGGTGGCCATTTTCTGCTTCATCGCCTGGCGCCATTCGGCTTTTGGCTCGGGCGGCGGCGTGGCGTCCGGTTTGGGCGGACGGAAGTCGTAAACGCGGTGTTGGTCGGCGCCGGAGACGGCGACGAGCACCTCAATGCCGCGCGCCTCAAGGGCGCCGACCGCCTCGCCACTCGCGAAACCGGCGTCGCCGAGGATCGTCGCCGGTGGGCCGAGCGTCTCGCACAGGGTGTTGATCGTCTGTTCGAACGTCGGGGCGTCGCTCGGGGTTTGCGCGACGTTGGCGGTCAGAACCAATTGCGAGCCGTCGGCATCGACCACGGCTTGGGCGTTATAGGATTGGCGGTATTCATGGCGTTTGGACTTGCGCATCAACGTGCTGTCCGGGTCGGTCAGATTGGTTTGCGCCTCCGGCGGCGGCGTGTCGTCGGGCGGTTTCGGGCCGCGTCCACGGCGGTTGCGCGCTTCGTGGGCGCGTTGCTTCGCTTCGAAGGCAGGCCGCTCTGCCTCCGCTCGAGCCTTCGCTTCGGCCTCCAGGCGGGCGCACGCCGCATCCAGTTTGCTCCGAAGCGCTTGGCGTCGGGCGAGACCATCGGGCAGCGCCTGGGGATCGGCGGTTTCTTCGCGGTCCGCCGCTTCGGCCCGCGCCATCATCGCGGCGATGTCCGCGTCCAGTTGCGCGCGCAACGCCTTCGCCCGATCATAGCGCACCGACTTGATCTTCGACGCGTTGGCGTCGATCTTGGTGCCGTCGATGCTGACCATGCCGACCGACAGCAGCTTCAATTCCTGGGCCATCGACAGGACATCCGCAAACGCCGCCGCAAACGCCACCGCGTTTTCCCGCCGGAAGGCGGCGATCGTGTCGTGATCGGGATGGGTGTCGGCGGCGATGAAGCGCACCGCAACATCGCGGTGGGTGGCGCGCTCGATCCGCCGCGACGAGAATATCCCGTTGGCGTAACAGTAGATCAACAGCGCCAGCATCATACGCGGGTGATACTGCGCCTTGCCCGCGCCGCGCCAATTGACCTTGAACGCCCGGATATCAATGCGCTCAACGGCTTCGATGATGAAATGCGAAAGGTCGTCGTCCGGTATCCAATCGCAAAGATCGGGCGGCATCAGAAAACCTTGCGTGCGGTCATAGGAGATGAAATTGGCCATGACCGTATTATATCCGGATGGGACTAAATCCGACAGACTGCTAGAAGGCTGGACAATGATGGGTATTCGAATGGGAGATGGGCGATCGGGGTTTTCGCCGCGATCAGCCTTTCTTGCGGACGATCAGGGTGAATACGCCGTCCTGCTCGCGGCTCTCCACCAGGTCATGGCCGGTGGTCTCGCAGTAGCTTACGAAGTCCTGGGGCGCGGCCGGGTCGGTGGCCATCACCTCCAGCGTGCCGCCCGCGCCCAGCGCCTTCATGGCCTTGTTGGCGCGGAGCACCGGCAGCGGGCACTTCAGGCCCCGGACGTCCAGGATGGTGTTGGCATGAGTGGAGTTGGCGGTCATGGATCGGCCTTGCGGATTCATTCAAGAGTCAACTTATACCAGATCCCGTTGAGTGAAACTCATATAGGGTCTTGCCCGGCTTGGGGTGGATGTGATTCACCATGGCGAGTGAAAGGAGGCTCGCCATGTCAGCAGCGATCCAGCTTCGGGATGATTTTGACGCAAAGACGCTTCGTGAATTGGCCAAGGGTTCGCGTGACCCTGATCAACTGCGTCGCCTCTTGGCCATGGCGGAGGTCTATGACGAGGGTTCACGGAGTGATGCGGCCAAGATGGCCGGCGTTGGCCTGCAGACGCTTCGCGATTGGGTGCTTCGCTTCAACGGGCGCGGCCCGGAGGGTCTGATCGACCCGAAGCCCGCAGGCAAGACGCCCAGATTGAACGACGCCCACCGCCAGGCGCTGGTTGGGATGATCGAGAGCGGTCCGATCCCAGCACTCCATAGCGTTGTCCGCTGGCGCTTGGTGGACTTGGCGCAGTGGATCTGGGATGAGTTCCGCATCCGGGTCTCGATCCAGACCTTGAGCCGCGAACTGCGCGCGCTCGGCTACCGCAAGCTCTCGGCCCGTCCGCGCCACTACGCCCAGGACCCCGATGCCATGGCAGCTTTTAAAAAAATTTCCCTGCCAAGCTGGCGGAAATCGCAGCCCAAGAGGCGGACGGCAAGGATATAGAGCTGTGGTTTCAGGATGAGGACCGCATCGGGCAGCGCCCGAAGGGGACGCGCAGCGTCAAAAACAAGATCACCCGCAGATGGGCCAAGCGCGGCTCCCGGCCAGCCGCGCCGCGCGATCAGCGCACCTGCTCGGCCTACATCTTCGGTGCGATTTGTCCCAAAGAGGCAAAAGGCGCGGCCCTGGTGCTGCCGCGCTGCAATACCGCGGCGATGAGCCTCCACTTGGCGGAGGTCTCCAAGGCCGTCAAACCGGGCGCCCATGGCGTCGTCGTCCTCGATCAAGCCGGCTGGCATGGCTCCAAGGATTTGGAGATCCCTGAAAACATAACCCTCCTGCCTTTGCCGCCACGATCGCCCGAGCTGAATCCGGTCGAGAACATCTGGCAGTTCATTCGCGACAACTGGCTGTCAGACAGGATCTTCACGTCCCACGAGGACATCATCGACCACTGCTGCTACGCCTGGAACAAGCTCGTTGACCAGCCTTGGAAGATCATCTCCATCGGAATGCGTCAATGGGCCTATGGGTGATGGTCAATGGGAATTAGTATTACAGAGCATTAGCCACAGATTTGCCACAAGAATTCTGCCGTAGACTGCCAATCAAACCCGTTTCTTGCCGTTCGGATTTCTCATCGTCCAGAAGGTGGCCGTAACATTCAACGTCGTTTCGATGTTGGTGTGCCCCATCAGCGTCTGAATCTTCTTAAGATTGACCTTGTTCTCGATCAGCATTGAAGCGAAAAAGTGCCGCAGGTCATAGGGGCGATATTTCGGGCGCTCTATCGTCTTGCTGCCCTCCTCGACCGTTTCCATCAGTCCGGCCTTCTCACAGGCAACATTGAAGCCGCGCCGCTGCCAGTTGCGTCGGCATAGCCACCGCCCGTTCGCGGCGGGGAAAACGAGATCGTGCTTTGTCTCGATCCCGTGGGTGTCGCCATAGTGTCGAACCAGGCCGAGTGTCTCGGCGCTGAGTTCGTTGAAGCGTCTGCCTGCCGGTGTCTTGGTTACGCTAATCTCCTTTCCGCTGCCATCAACGGCGCGCTCAACCCTCACCCCGTGATCCTCGACCGCTGCCCGTGCCAAGGCGAGATATTCCTGGGGCCGCATGCCGGAATCTGCGGCGAGGCAGAGCATAGGGCGATACCGTTGCCACGGCTTTGCAAGTGTCTGGTTCTTTTCGTTGGCAAGCGCATCGGCGGCCTGAAGCAATGCCATCACGTCGCTCTTGCTCAGTATAATCGTCGGCTGCTGGTAACGCGAATCCGAACGGATGGAGACACCGACGGCGACGTTGTGCGGTATCACGCCGCGTATCGTCATTTCCTTCATGACCGAGTGGAATGTAGAGAGCACCTTGCCGGCGAGATCGCGGCTGATGTCCTGTGTCAGCAACCATGAACGGAAAGCGACGATATCCGGCGTGGTCAGCGCGTGAAGCGGCTTGTCCCAATCGTACTGCCGGATGAAGTCGGCACGATATTCATAGTTTTCGTAGGTGTAGGTAGTGACGGGCTCGCGGCCATTGAGCCCTTCCTTCTCGCATATTTTCAGCCAGCGATCGGTGGCCTGGGTGACGGTCTTGATCTCGGGGTGAGACGAAGGCACCTGGCCCCTGGCCTTGCCGCTCTCCACAAACGCGAGCGTCTCCTTGCGCGTGTCGAAGGTGCGGAAGGCATAGCCTGATTTTTGTCGATGTACTCGGGTATCGTACTTGGTATGTCGTACCTTTCTTGCCTACCCTTTTTCTTATATCTGACATTATTGTTCATGTTAAATACTGACTCTGTAAAATCAAGCATTAATATTATTGATCGAAGTATGTTGCGCTATTTTCCGCTTCTATTTGCGCTTGCCTGTAAATCTTGACCAGAGTCCCTTTTTCGATCTTGAGCTTGCCTTCGATGGGGTCGACGAAGAAAGGCAGTTTGCGTCTGCCGTCCGCGCCTTTTTCGGCGGCGCGCTTCATTTGGCGGTCTGTGAGTTCGACGCCCATTTCGCCGAGAACCTGCCGGGCCTGATCTATGCCGATGTAACAAGGTGGTTTCATCCCCGCTTTCTCCTTTCCGGTCTGGCTTGATCCGGCACGACCTGCCGCGATCCGCTACAGGTCATAATCCTTACAGGCTGGCCGGTAATGGTGCGTATCATAAAGCGGATCGTGCCGCCGGTCGGCCTGCGGACCCTGAGTTCTTCGCCATATTCGTTGGTGACCAGGAAATTCAGGCGCGCGTCTTTGACATAGTGGATGTCATAGATGTCCTTTAACGCGTTCATGTCGGCGATGAGCGCCCTTAAATTCACAAACGAAGTGCAACACCAGTATGTTCCGGAGTTGCGATGGGCAAGCATTATGGACAGCTCGATTTTGACGAGCGGATTGAGCTTTCCCGGCATCATGATGCCGGGAAAGCTTCGAGCGAGATTGCGAGGATCATGGGGCGTCATCCCTCGACGATCGGACGCGAACTCAGGCGCAACACCGCTCTGTTCTCCGTCTTGCCCAAGGCCGCCAGGCGCTCCATCACATTCGACAATGGTTCGGAATTCGCCCAGCACCAGAAGCTGGAGGGCGGCCTTGGCCTCCTCACCTTCTTCTGTGACCCCTACCCGCCTTGGCAGCGCGGCTCCATCGAAAACGCAAACGGCATTCTCAGGCGCGATCTGCCACGCAACACCGAGTTCTCCGATTACACCGAGCAGGACATCCAAGACATCGTCTGGGCCAACAACACCACTCCCCGAAAACGTCTCGGCTATCTCACCCCGGCCGAGGCATTCCTAATTCAACTCCGGTCTTGCACTTGAAATGTGAATCCAGCCCCTGCTTGAATTCATCAATATTGATCGTTCCCAGTTCCCTGTAGGCAATAAAAAGCCCACGGCGCTCAAAAGAGCCCTTTTCTGTACTCATAACTATAACTTTCAATAAAATCAGATAATATTCCTATAATACTGCTTTCTGTAGTAATCGTCAAATCGAGTTTGTCTATCAGTTTTTACTTATCAAGGCATTACTCCAAATCCCCTTACTTTTATTATGACCTGCAACAGAGCTAGCTCTACCTGTGCGCGTCCCCTTGGGCGCTGTGTTCTGATCCCTCCCGTCCTCCTTTGTCCTTCCTTTGGCCCCTGTCACGCCAGCGGGCCTTTCCGCCTCTGATTGTGCCTGTGGGGTGAGCGCGAAAGGCCCTGAGCGTCAGGGTCTGGAAAACAAAGGAGGACAAGATGTCCAAGATCTTCACACAAGCCGCCCTGCAAGGCCGCTCCCTGCCCGAACTGCGCGCGCTGTTTGCGCAGGCGCATCAGGAACTGGTGCGCAGCGAACACGGCTCGCAAGAGCGCCGTGACGCGCTGGCCAATCTCGATACGATCAGCCACGCCATCGCGCAGCGTAACGCCGGGCCGCGTTTCTAGCGGCTCCCGCAAACTCCCTCCCGTGGCCGCCGGTCACGGGATTTTCATTGAGAAGACCCGATGACCAGGCCGTGACCAGGAATTCTGCGCGGCCCGCTGGCACATTGGACACATGGCACGCAACACGGCAAAAACGGCACAAAGCAAGCGGACGGGGCATCAAAAACCCGATCCGCGCTTTGCCGCGCTTGCCCGGCTGCTCGCCCGCGATCTCGCCAGAAAACACCTGGAACAGGAATCGGACGGAAATGAATTGAGCCGGAGTCCGGCAGGCGGTTATGATTCCGACTCACTTCCCGAGGATGAGTCATGACCAAGGCCGCCATCTACGCCCGCTATAGCTCCAGCAATCAGCGCGAAGCCTCGATAGAGGATCAGGTTCGGCTCTGTCAGGAGCGCGCCGCACGTGAAGGCTGGGCGGTGACGCAGACCTATACCGATCACGCCATTTCCGGCGCGTCCCTGATCCGCCCCGGCATTCAGGCGCTGATGAGCGATGGGCAAAGCGGCAAATTCGATGTCGTCATCGCTGAATCGTTGGATCGTATCTCCCGCGATCAGGAAGATATCGCCGGGCTCTATAAGCGCCTGACCTTTGCAGGCGTGCAGATCATCACGCTCTCGGAAGGCCCGATCAGCGAGCTGCATATCGGCCTCAAGGGCACGATGGGCGCTCTCTACCTCAAAGACCTTGCCGACAAGACGCGGCGCGACCTGCGCGGGCGTGTCGAAGATGGCAAGTCCGGCGGCGGCAATTCCTACGGCTATGATGTGGTGAAGTGCTTCACCGACGCCGGCGATCCCGAGCGCGGTCAGCGCACGATCAATGAGACTGAGGCCGCCATTGTCCGGCGGATTTTCAATGACTATGCCGCCGGTAAATCCCCGCGCGCAATCGCCATGGCGCTCAACAAACAGAACATTCCCGGCCCTTCCGGGCACGGTTGGGGGCCGTCGACGATCAACGGCAACTGGCGGCGCGGCACCGGCATCCTGAATAACGAGCTCTATATCGGCAGGCTGGTCTGGAACCGCCTCGCCTATATCAAGAACCCCGACACCGGCAAGCGCGTCTCGCGCCTCAATCCTGAATCCGAATGGATCATCAAGGACGTGCCGGAACTGCGCATTATCGATGATGATCTGTGGGAAAAGGTCAAAGGGCGGCAAAAGGGCCTGCGCAAGCTACCTGAATTCCATGACAAGCAGCGGCCTCGGATGCTGCTCTCCTACCTGCTCAAATGCGGCAATTGCGGCGGCGGTTTCAGCAAGGTCTCGGAACACCATTAAGGCTGCTCGACCGCGCGCAACAAGGGCACCTGCGATAACCGCCTGACCGTCCGGCAGGACGAGCTGGAAGGGCTGGTGCTCTCCGCCCTGCAATCACGGCTGATGGACCCGGCGCTGTGCGAAGAATTCTGCGCCGAATACACGCGCTATCTGAACACGCTGCGCAGTGAAAAGAATGCCAGCCTGAACGCGGCGAAAGCGGAACTGGCCAAGCTCGCCAGGCAACGAGAGCATTTGATCCAGGCGATCAAGGACGGTGTGCCCGCTGCCGAGGTCAAGGACGACCTGGCCCGTGTTGCCGCGCGCCGGGAAGAGTTGGAGGCAATGCTGGACGGCACCAAAGAAGAGCCAGTCCTGTTGCACCCGCAGATGGCAGGCCATTACCGGCAACAGGTCGCAAAGCTCGTCTCTGTCCTGAATGACGATGCGAACCGCGCCGAAGCGGCGGACATCATCCGATCGCTCGTGGACCGGATCACGCTGACGCCGAACAGCGACGGCAAGCTGGACATCGATCTATTCGGCGATCTCGCCGGTATCCTGGCCCTGGCCGCAAACAAAGACAGGCCGCTCGATGAAAGCGACCCGTCGGTTCGGCAGGTTAAGGTGGTTGCGGGGGCAGGATTTAGTCAAGGACGTAAGAAATCCGAGTTGAGGAAAGCTGTGTGACGGTGATTGCCTGGGCCCGCTGGTCGAGTCTCGAGGTGTGGTGTAAGAGCAGCGTATTGTCGCCGGTCTCAACCGGTATGGGTTTGCCGGTTCATTGAGCCGCGATCTGGATCGAGCTTTGATCAGGATGGCTGATCTGGGCCAAGGTTTCGAGTGTCATGTATCTTCTGCAGACGGCCCACTCGTAGTTGTGCTCGATCACGATGGCGTTGACCAGGCGGGCGATAGCGGCCTGGTTGGGAAAGATGCCGACGACGTGGGTGCGCCGCTTGACCTCCTTGTTGAGGTGCTCCAGAGGGTTGGTTGAATGGAGTTTGGTTCTGTGGTCCTTTGGAAAGGTCATGAACGCGAGCACATCTTGCTCGGCCTCGTCCATCAGCTCGGCGAGCTTCTTGAACCTGGGCCGGAGAGAATCGGCGACCTGGCGCCATTGGATGACGGCAGCCTCGTGGTTTTCCTGAACGATGGCGGTGCGGATCGCGGCGGCGACCATGTCGCGCTGGCCCTTGGCGACGTGGCCGAGGGCGTTTCTCATGAAATGGACGCAGCAGCGTTGCCAGGTGGCGTTCAGGATCTTGGCGGCCGCCGCCTTGAGACCCTAGCCCGGATATCTCACGGTAGGGGGTGCATCGGCCCCAAGAATCTGAGAAAGTCGTATTGTGAAACAGGCTTAGCAGAT
Organism: uncultured Alphaproteobacteria bacterium; assembly: GCA_963771545.1. Taxonomy (GTDB): domain Bacteria; phylum Pseudomonadota; class Alphaproteobacteria; order Rhodospirillales; family Defluviicoccaceae; genus CAKZLS01. Next base: position 192,964 of record CAVYTX010000002.1, on the reverse strand, counting down.
TGGCGGTAGCGCCTTGCCAGGTCTTTATGGCTGTTGACGGCTCGAAGCAGGTCGGCGCGCTTCTTGGTGATGATCTGGGTCAGACGCTTGATCTCGTCCTCGATCCAGCGGCGCGGCTCGGCCTGGCGGACCTGCTCCAGCCGGGTCTTCCAGCGGGCGATGTCCTCGCCGAGCTGATCGATCAAGGTGAGCGGCTCGGCGAGCTCCTGCAGGCGCGGGTCGGGCGCCTCGCGGACCTCCTCGCAAAACGCCGCGCACGTGGCGATCAGGGCGGCGTCGATGCAATCGTTCTTGGCCCGCCGCAACTTGAAGCCGGCGAAGCAGCGGATCTGCTTGGGCTGGAACACGATGACCTGGAAGCCGGCCCGGCGGAGGGCGGCGACCACGGCTTTTTCATAGCCGCCGGTGGCCTCGATGCCGACTCGCTTGATCTTGCGCTCACCCAGCCACTGGACCAGCTGCCGATGTCCGGCGTCATCGTTGGCCACCTGCGAGACAGTCGGCGCGCCATGAATGGCAATATCCAGCTTGTCCTTGCCGGTATCGATCCCGGCGGCTTTTCGGTTAATAGGGTATCCACTTCGCTCTCGTAAGGTCTAGATTTGGGTGTGACCGTTGAGCTTTCCGCCCACGAGCGTCTTGTATGGCACGGGTTGCAGTTGCGCGGCTTGCTGGAGAAGACGGTAGAACAAGAGGCCGCGAGCTTTCGATCGGCGACGGTTGAAACGGAATGTAAATTCGTCGAGGTAGTAGTCGAGCTGGGAGGAACGGATGGCCCCATGGTGAATTCCCAGCCACCACCGATCGAAGAGAGCGGCAACGCGGTGAACACGAGGCATGACGATATGGGCTGGGTCGCCGCTGGCGGAAATGTTCTTCGGCAGGTGTTCGAAGCCGACGTCCGTGAGACCGTTGTAGGCTCGCCAGCCGTCGGTTCGAACCGTCGCACCTGGGCATACGGACGTTTGGACGAACGGAACGAGGCTCTCGGCAGATACGTCTCGGACACACGCCATGCGGATACGACCGGTGCCCCGCCCGCGGATTTCAGCGGCCATCGCGACAATCGATTTTTTCTTTGTTTTGCGACCGATAACGCCAGTCTCATGGCCGCCAACGTAGGTTTCGTCAACCTCAACATCGCCCTCCAGAAGGTCTCTGCCCGGGCGAACCATGGCGCGGCGAAGCTTATGAAGCCACGCCCAAGCCGTCTGGTAGCTGCCAAGGCCAAGGATCCTCTGCACCCCCAGGGCACTGACCCCATGCTTCTGATTCGTCACGTACCACATCGCCTGGAACCAGAGCCGCAACGGCTTCCGCGTTCCCTCGAAAACCGTCCCCGCCGTCGGCGATGTTTGGCGATCGCATCCACCGCATCGAAGCTGGCCCCGGGCCGTCGTCCATGCCACCGTCGCCCCGCAGGCCGGACAGCGGAAACCTTCCGGCCAACGAACACGCCGAAGATAATCCGCACAGGCGGTCTCGGAAGAAAACCACTCATCGAATTGCTGAAGCGTGCGTGGATAGTCGATGCCGCCAACGGGATGGGCTGCTTGCTCGGCCATCCCCACATATTGTCATTACGAGAGCGAAGTGGATACCCTGTTTCGGTTATACTGTTTCCTCTTCATTGTCCCTTCCTTGTAAATGCGAACCATTGTGTTCGGGCAACCATCCGGGGCTGTGAAGAACCGAACGCGATCATGCTGACCGACAGCCCTTGCGGCTCAGGAGCGAACGATCCGACGCTCGGCGCCCCCTCCGGGGTGGCCACCCCGGAGGGGGCATTCCTACGATCCATCTCGTCATCGCAGGATTCTCTTATACAAGCATTTCGCTTATACAAGGAGCGATGCGCGCCGTGATGCGGGAGCATCACAAGCGGCGCGCGACGCCGCCGGGAGCCTCGGAAGGCCGCCCATGGGATCGCTTTTCCCGGGGCGTCGATGGCGCTTGACGATGCTCCAGCATCGCCGGCGCGCCGTCTCCTGCCGAGGCCCCGGGAAAAGCGATCACATGAGGCGCGGAACCATGAAAGTGGGTACTAGCATAACTTCGCTATGTGCTTGACGAAATGTCGCCACCGTGCCGCAGCGTACCTTGGTGCTCCAATTCTATCAATTCGGCGTCGCTGAAGATCCGGGACCGAGTGACAAAGCGAACGCCCTCGGGCGCCTCGAGCGAGAACCCGGCGCCGCGGCCGGAAACGACGTCGATGATCAACTGGCTCGCCGCGAAAAACTCGTATTGCTCGCCCCACATCCAGAATGGCGCGCCGGCAATGCTCCCCAGATAAACATCGACACCGCCGACCTTGAATTCGCCGGCCTGATAACACATCGGCGAGCTGCCGTCGCAGCATCCGCCCGATTGGTGGAACATCAGCGGCCCGTGCGTCGCAGCTAACTTTTCGATAACGCCGACGGCTTCGGGCGTCGCAACAACCCGATCAACCACGGTGTCCTCCTTCTCAATACGCCGCCCCCTCTGTCTCCCGCAGGGGTAAGGTTCTGCCCCTGCGGGAGGGACCGCTCCCGAGCGCGGCCGGGGATGGGCGGCCGGGCCTTCGAACCGCAGTCGGCTTAGAAGAAGCCGAGAGCTTTCGGGTCGTAACTGACCAGCATGTTTTTGACCTGCTGGTAATGATCGAGCATCATCTTGTGGTTCTCGCGGCCGATGCCCGACTGCTTGTAGCCGCCGAAGGCGGCGTGCGCCGGATAGAGGTGATAGCAGTTGACCCACACACGACCCGCCTGAATGCCACGGGCCATGCGGAACGAGCGGTTGCGATCGCGCGTCCAAAGCCCGGCGCCGAGGCCGTAGAGCGTGTCGTTGGCGAGTTCAAGCCCTTCCTCTTCGGTCTTGAAGGTGGTCACCGAAACGCACGGCCCGAAGATTTCCTCCTGGAAGACGCGCATCTTGTTGGTGCCCTCGAAGACCGTCGGCTGGACATAGTAGCCGTTCGCCAACTCGCCCTCGAACTTCATCTGCTGGCCGCCGGTAAGGATCTTCGCTCCCTCCTTGCGCCCGACGTCGATGTAGGAAAGAATCTTCTCAAGCTGATCGTTCGACGCCTGAGCACCGACCATCGTCGCGGCATCGAGCGGGTCACCCTGCTTCATCGTGTTGACCCGGGCGATGGCCTTCTCCATGAAGCGATCATAGATGCTCTCCTGGATCAGCGCGCGGCTGGGGCACGTGCAGACCTCTCCCTGGTTGAGGGCGAACATGGCGAAGCCTTCCAACGCCTTGTCCTGGAACTCATCGTCCTCGGCCATCACGTCGGCAAAGAAAATGTTCGGAGATTTGCCGCCCAGTTCGAGCGTGACGGGGATGATGTTCTCGGCCGCGTACTGCATAATCAGCCGCCCCGTCGTCGTCTCGCCGGTGAACGCGATCTTGGCGATCCGCTTGTTGCTGGCGAGCGGCTTGCCGGCCTCGACACCGAAGCCGTTGACGATGTTGAGCACGCCGGGCGGCAACAGATCGCCGATGATCTCCGCCATCACCATGATGCCCATGGGCGTCTGCTCGGCCGGCTTCAGCACCACGCAGTTGCCGGCGGCCAACGCCGGGGCCACCTTCCACACCGCCATCAGAAGCGGAAAATTCCACGGGATGATCTGGCCGACAACGCCCAGTGGCTCGTGGAAGTGATACGCATACGTAGTATCGTCGATTTGGCCGATCGATCCTTCCTGGGCGCGAACGCAGCCGGCGAAGTAGCGGAAATGATCGACGGCCAGCGGCAGATCGGCCGCCCTTGTTTCGCGGATCGGCTTGCCATTGTCGAGGGTCTCGACCATGGCCAACACGTTGAGATTTTCCTCGATGCGGTCGGCAATCCTGTTGAGAATGAGCGAACGCTCGGCGGGAGATTTTTTGCCCCACGCCGTCTTCGCCGCATGGGCCGCGTCAAGCGCCAACTCGATGTCCTCGGCGGTCGATCGGGCGATTTCGCACAACTGTGCCCCGCTGACGGGCGTGGGATTACTGAAATACTGGCCCTTCACCGGCGGGACCCATTCGCCGCCAATGTAATTGTCGTACCGCTGACGGATGACAACCGATTTCTTAAGTTCCTCAAGCGTTTGATAAAGCATCGCACACCCTCCCTTGGTGTCTCATTATTCTACCCTTGATCGCGCACGGTGACGCGGTCGGCTACTTTGACTGATGCCAGTATGGCGGCCGCGCGGATGGTCGTAAATGCGACCTTGGTCGATCTGACGTTCAAATGTTTACACTTTTTGCGCGCAATATTTCACGAGTACGCAAACGATGCGACACTGCGCAAATTCAAGAGTGCAACAGGTAGAATCAGGCGCGTATACGGAAAATCCAATCCCCGTCGATCAGGATGACTTCCAACCCACAACCCTGCACGAGGATTGCGTGGGCGGCCGTCTTTGGAGCGACGGCGATCGCAGTCGATAGGGCGCACGCATCGCCGTCGGAGCCATCACCGAGACGCCGTCCAGTTGTCGGCCGACCGGCCCGTGTGAGGATTGAAAAGATGGATGTTTTACCTATCCGCGCTCAGAGGCGTCGCGAGCGCCTTCAATAAAACTCCTACTTTACGCTTGAACTCGTCCACGCACCTCCGACATGTTTTCGTTCTCAAACGGCTTTCCACTCCTTCTCGGAGCTTAGAAAATGTGCCGTCCAAAATGTGGAACTTTCACATAGTGGAAAACATGCCGAGTTAGCGGTAGTATTATCTTCTTGGGGACGAGCAAGGTTGGGCCTGACAAAGAAAACAGACCGCTGCTCCCCAAGCATGACAACTGTTAATGTCGCCAGCTTTAGGGCTTTCCGGGGGCGAGATGTCTATCAAAACGAACAACGGTGTGTGCATGGGGTTCTCTCAGTCTAAGGACCCCGCTCGCGCCGCCCAAGAGCTTTTCGACGACATTTATCAACCGGATGCATCCCTCGGGGTGTTTTTTTGTTCGACCGAATTCGACCTTGTACGGCTTGAACAGGCACTCTCGGCACGCTTCAACGGGCTGAACTTTATTGGGTGTACAAGCTCTGGAGAAATCACGCCCGCCGGCTATGTGGACGGCGCCATCACGGGATTTACTCTGTCCGCGCCCGATTTTTGGGCGGTATCCGCCCCGATTTGGCGACTCAATTCTTTCTCAATTTCAGATGGAATAAATATTGTTAAGGAACTCCGAGACCGGCTTGATCAAGTATCTCCAAGCCATGAACAAGGAGATACGTTCGCTTTTTTAATGATAGATGGACTGTGTAAGCGCGAGGAGATTGTCGTTAGCTCTCTTGACGCAGCGTTAGGAGGTATACCTTTATTTGGTGCTTCGTCCGGTGGCGACTCAAAATTCAATAAAACATATGTTTATTTTGACGGGAAATTTCGTTCCGGCGTTTCCACGATAGCTCTTGTCAGAACTATTCATCCTTTTCAAATATTCAGTACTGATCATTTTGTTCCATCGAATGTAAAAATGGTAATCACAGAAGCTGACCCTGCCAACCGAATTGTCACGGAAATCAATGCCGAGCCAGCCGGACTCGAATACGCGCGCCTGCTTGGATTGGATTTGGACGCCTTGACGCCGATGGTTTTTGCAACTCACCCTGTCGTAGTCAAAGTCGGCGGACGGTATTACACACGTTCAATCCGCAATGTAAACGAAGATGGAAGCCTTACGTTTTTCTGCGCTGTTGACAAAGGTATTGTGCTTACAATTTCAAAATGCACTGACATTCTCAAAAATCTAGAAGAGAATTTTAAGAAAATCAAAGCTGATATTGGATCTCCCCAGCTTGTAATCGGGTGCGATTGTGTATTGAGAGGTTTGGAACTCGAGCAAAAACAGTTAAAGATTAAAGCCAGCGGTATTATGATTGATAACAATGTTATAGGATTTAGCACTTACGGTGAGGAATTCCAGTCCATGCACCTAAATCAAACCTTTACAGGCGCGGCAATTGGCGTCCGTCAAGGGCTAAGCTACAGAAATTGAAAAATGCCTCCTTCACTCACAGCACTCTCTGAAGAAACGTACTCCGATCCACGTAAAGTGGAGAAAATAATTAGAGTGTTGATGGAGCAAGTCGAACGCGGGATCGACTCACAGGGCAATGCGTTTTCGTTGTTTCAAAAGGCCATTCTTCTTGAAGACAGCATTCGTGAGCGGACCCGTACGCTTGAATCGGCTCTGCGGGATCTGGAACAGGCTAACCGAGAACTCTCGAATGCCAAGGCTCAGACGGAAACGGCTCAGACCCGCCTCATGGAGGCGATTGAAAGTATCTCGGAGGGATTTATCCAGTTCGATTGCGAAGACAAGCTTGTCCTATGGAACTCCAAGTTCGTTGAGTTATGGCCCGGTATCGAAGCCATGGCGCGACCGGGCGTGCCCTTTGAAGAGTTATCGAGGTGGACCGTGGAACAGGGCCTCGTTTCGGATTTTGTCGGCAACACGGATGAATGGTTACGCCTTCGCCTGCTCAGCCATCGATTGCCCATTGAGCCATTGGTCGTTCCGCTGAGCACCGGGCGATGGCTGCAGATCACGGAGCGAACAACCCAAGACGGAGGAACCGTCGGGATCTACACGGATATCAGTGAAATCAAGCGTTCCGAGGAACGGCGGCGTGAACAGGAGTTGGCCGAAAAATCCATTTTGCTACAATCCACGCTAGACAACATCATGCAGGGCGTGTCGGTGTTTGACAAAGATCTCAATCTAGTGGCTTGGAACGATCGGTTTGTGGACCTTCTGGATTTGCCGGATTGGCTGGTGCAACCCGGTATTTCATTTTATGATTATCTTCACTACCGCTGCGAGAAAGGTGATTATGGTCGTGATGGAAACGAGGCGGTTGCCGTACGATTGGAGTTAGCTCGAAAAGGCAAATCCCAACACTTTGAACAAACTCTCGCCAACGGAGCGGTCCTTGAGGTCCGACGTGATCCGATGCCGCAAGGTGGGTTTGTCTCGACCTACGCGGATATCACCAATCGGAAGGAAGCCGCGGAGCAACTCAAGGAAGCGAAGGAGACCCTCGAAAAGCGGGTGGTGGAAAGAACGGCTGAACTCACCGAAGTGAACGCCAAGCTTCGACTCGAAATTGAAGAGCGGGCACGGGTGGAGGAGGCGCTTCGCTTAGCCAAGGCCGCGGCCGATGATGCGAACATAAGCAAAACCAGATTTCTCGCCGCGGCCAGTCACGACTTGCTTCAGCCGTTGAACGCCGCGCGCCTGTTCGTCGCGGCCTTGTCGGAACGGGAGTTGCCCGAAAAGGAGAGCGTGTTGGTGTCCCGGATTGACGGGGCACTGGCGAGCGTCGAGGGCCTGTTGGGGACACTGCTCGATATCTCCAGATTTGACGCCGGCGTCGTATCCACCGAAGAGATAAACTTCTGTATTGACGATCTTTTAGTTCCGTTGAAGCACGAGTATGGACCCATCGCGCACGAGGCGGGGCTAGAGTTCAGAGTTGTTCCCTCAACGAGTACGGTCCGCTCGGACCCCGGCTTGCTCGCCCGGATCCTACGGAATTTCGTGAGCAACGCCATTCGCTACACCGCGGAAGGACGGATCCTTCTCGGTTGCCGCCGCGATCGCGGACACACGCGTATTGAAATATGGGATACCGGAGTCGGTATACCCGGTGTTCACCTCAGTGACATTTTTGAGGAATTCCAGCAGTTCAACGTGCCTCAGCATCTGACGGACAAGAGTTTCGGTCTTGGGCTGGCGATCGTGAATCGCATCGCCCGGATGTTAGATCACCGCATCGACGTACAATCACAGGAGGGGAAAGGCTCGGTTTTCTCGATCAAGGTTCCCCTGGGGCGGGATTCCCATGCTTCCGAATTGCAGGAGTATCCCTATTCCGCCCCTAGCGACAATATCTCTGATTCCTTCGTCGTCGTGGTCGAGAACGAGGACAGCATCCTGGTTGGCATGCGAGAGCTTTTGGAGGCGTGGGGTTGCAAGATCCTTACGGCAACTTGCCCCGCGATGGCCTTGTCCGAACTGAAACTCAAGGGCCGCGTTCCCGATATATTGGTCGCGGATTATCACTTGGACGGGGGCGGAGACGGACTGACGGCGATCAATGCAATTCGCGAGGCCTGCGGCCGCGGCATTCCGGCGATGATCATCACGGCTGATCGCAGTCCCGAGATCCTTCAATTCGTCAGAGAAAGCGGCTTTCCGGTCCTTAAGAAGCCGATCAAGCCGGCCAAACTTCGGGCGCTCATGTCCCATTTGCTGACCGAAAGGACGTCTCCGATTTAATCGACCAAAACCCAGGGAGGAGGTGGTGTCAGCCCTTTCCAAATTCCAAATCGCGGGCCGCCAATACCGCCTGCGTTCGACTGTGCACCTTGAGTTTGCGTAGAATGGCGGTGATATGGGCTTTTACCGTCGATTCCCTGATGCCCAATTCGTAAGCAATAATTTTGTTGGACTTGCCCTTCGCCAGAAGATCGAGAACGCGAAGTTCGCCCTGCGTAAGAGCCGGAAATCGCTCGTTAACTCTTACAAAAGATTCTCCCCCTCCACGCCACGACCCGGTAACGCTTTCGATCTCTTCCGGAGGCAAATACAGGCCGCCCGAAATCACGCGTTCCATTCCCTCTTTAATTTCGTCCTTTGAGAGTGACTTGGGAATAAAACCCAACGCGCCATAAGTAATCGAGTCTCGGATGACGCCTTTCGAGGTGGCCGCCGAGACCACGACGATTGGAACCGAGGGCGCGATGTTGCGCAGCTCTATCAGGCCAGAGTACCCATTGGATCCGGGCATCTGAAGATCGAGAAGGATGAGATCCAGGTCGTGGTCCAAGTCTTCGGTTACAATCTTGCGGGCTTCGTCCAGGGTTCCCGCCTCGAAGATTTCGTACTCGCCAAACATCCCGGCGATCACCTCACGGAGAGCGGCGCGAAAAAGTGGGTGATCGTCCGCAATCAGAATTGTGAACATCTATACTCCGTCCCACCGGCTTCACGAGAGGTCACGAATTTCAGCCTCTTTATTTGCACCTCGATATGTAACTGTTTCAACCGCGCTTGCCGCCTCGTCCGCCGCAAGCGCTCTGATCGCCTCATGAAGGGGCGATAGAGCGCAAACGGGATCGGTTTGCGCGGCATCCCCCGCCAACGCCAGGGCTTGACACCGGCAACCGCCCCAGTCCACCTCGCGGCGATCGCACGTTGCGCAGGGTTCCGGCATCCAGTCCGTACCACGGAAGCGATTGAAAGCCCGTGAATGAAGCCAAATATCGTCCAGCCTCCGCTCAAGGACAGTGTCGAAACTCAACCCAGGGATCGTTGCCGCCGCGTGACAGGGGAGCACTGTTCCAGCCGGATCGACGTGAATAAAACTGCGCCCCCATCCCCCCATGCAAGCCTTGGGTTCGCTCGCGTAGTAATCCGGAACGACGTAGTCAATGACAAGATCCCCACCAAACCGTCGGCGCGCGTCGTCGACAATGGCGGTCACTTCCTTCAACTGTTCGAAGGTCGGCATAAGAAATGCCCAATTCCTAAGGCCCCAGCCATAGTATTGAACGCTGGCAACTTCCAACCGGCCGGCTCCGAGATCGACCGCCAGTTCGATGAGTTCTCCAGTCCTTGCGGCGTTATGGCGATGGATGACGACATTGACGGTCAATGCCAGACCGGCATCCTTGACCCAGCCCGCAACCTCCAGCTTCCTCTGGTGCGCGCCGTTGAGGCCGCCTACTTGGTCTCCGCATTTCGGATTCGTGTCCTGGAAGCTGAGCTGAACGTGTTCCAACCCGGCATCCGCCAGTCGAAGCAGATCGTCGCCTTTAAGGAGAACACCGGAGGTAATGAGGTTGGTATACAGCTCGCGCTCGGAGGCATGTCGAACGAGTTGTCCGAGATCCTTGCGGGCCGTTGGTTCGCCTCCGGAAAAATGAACCTGCAGAACGCCAAGATCCGAAGCTTCGTCGAGCACCCGAGACCATGTAACCGTGTCGAGTTCGCGGCTGGCCGGCTCCAAATTCAGGGGGTTGGAGCAATACACGCAGCGCATGGGGCAGCGATGGGTGACCTCCGCGAGTAAAGCCAGTGGCGGGTCAATATTCACACTGAAAGAATCCCTTTTCCCGTCAGGTCCTCAACGAGCGCCACGACATCGCCGGCGATCTCATCGCGCGGCGCATCGAATTCGACCGACAATTCGTCAATGATGTCGGCGAGGGTTGTTTCGCCGGTGCAGCGCTGCAGAATTTCCACCGAACTTTCATCCGGCAAGAGCAGCCGCTCGGGAGCAAGAACAACCCATTGTTCTCGATTTCGGTCGAACTTAAAGCGAACATGCGCGGCAAACCGCGGCATGACATGTTCGCCGACTTTCGTGCGCGTGTTCATGGGTCGTCTTTCGGCACGAACGCGCCAGGCGGGACGTAGCCTGGTTCCACGTAAGCGAAATGCAGGGCATCCAGTTGCGTCCACAATACATCGCACTTGAAACGCAAGGCGTCGAGCACCGCCTTTTGACGTTCGGGTGTGTTTGCTTCCCTTTTCACGTATCCGAGGGCGAATTCGACGTCGCGCGGCGCCTGGGTCAAACGCTTGCGGAAGTAAGCCATAACGTCATCGCTGATGAAGCTGTAGCTCTCAAGCATTCCGGAAATACGCTCGCGGTGTATGGCGGGCGCGAACAACTCGGTGAGTGATGAAGCGATACCGTCCAGTGTCGGGCGCTCGGATACGAACCGAACATAGGATTCGACCGCAAGCCGGGTAGCGGGCAACGCCCCTTCCATCGACATGACATAGGCCCGATTCAGGCCGAGCCCGTCGGTTAGCACCAGCCAACGCTCGATTCCCCCCGGGTCGTCCCCGAAGCCGTCGTGATCAAGAATCCTATGCAACCATTCCCGCCGAAGCTCTCGGTCATTGAGGCGGCTCATCAACGCCGCGTCCTTGCGAGGGATGACGGACTGGTAACAATAACGATTGAGTGCCCAGGCCTTGACCTGCCCTATGTTCAGCTCGCCACCGTGCAGGAGGCGGTGAAACGGATGCAAGTTATGATACCGCGTGGCGCCGATTTCGCGGAGGCGGCTTTCCAGCTCCTGTGCGCTCAGTAAATCGCTCATAGCCGGATATCCATTCCGTCTTCCGCGATTTCCCATCCCGCCGCTTCGGCTTCCGCGCGCTCGGGTGAATCCGAGAGAAGGACCGGGTTGGTATTGTTGATGTGTACGAAGATTTTCCGATCAACATTCAGACCTGCGAACGCGGCAATGGAACCATCGGATCCCGACATGCACATGTGCCCCATGCGGCGTCCGGTCTTGACGCCGACGCCCATGGTCCGCATTTCGTCGTCCGTCCAAGTGGTTCCGTCAAAAAAAACGAGATCGGTCCCATCGAGGCGCTTCGCCAGGTCGTCAGGCATGGCCGCGCATCCCGGGATGTAGAAGAAACTCCGGCCGTCCGATCGATTGATGACCTTCGCGCCAACGCTATCTTCGGCAACGGCGCCAAAACCGGGGCCGGCTTCGGACTTTTCGAGATACAGGGCTACTTTCCCCGGCACCGGGAACAGTTCCACCGATATCCCCGAATGCCCTCCGTCCGGTCGGTTCAGTTCGATTTCCTGCGCGAGATTCAAAGCGCGCCGCTCCACGGTGTCCGCGCTCAGAACATCGAAAACGATATTGTTCGCCAAGACGTCGTGCACGCGACGGGTGGCGTAAACGATCAGCGGCTGGCGTTCCCGAAGCGTCAGGAGGCCCGCGATATGGTCCACGTCGGCGTTAGTCAGCACGACGCCGGCGATGGGGCTGTGACGCGCCCCGTGAACCGGGTGAAGGGGGCGGGACTGGGTAATCTGGTGACGGAGATCCGGCGACGCATTAAGCAGGAACCAATTCTCATTGTCCGCTGTCACGGCAAGTGTCGATTGGGTTCTCGCGACTGCCGCCGGATCACCATTTCGCGCGCGCCGACAATTCGAACAGCCGCAGTTCCATTGGGGAAACCCGCCGCCCGCAGCGGATCCGAGCACAAGAATTCGCAACATGGGGCACCTGCCCCGAGCCTGGGGACGACGCGGAAGTCACCGCCCGGGAGAAAGTCCGACCCCGAAGCGGCGAGCGCCGGATAACAACGCTACAGCTTGGCGCAAGCGTAGCAGTTGATTTCCATTCCAACGGCAATTTCGACGATTTTTGGCCGATTCCACTTACGCATCACAACCTCTCCCTTGGCGATTGTTGACCTGTCATATTATCAAAATCAAAGCCAGGATTCATGTACGGTATTGCGCCGCGCGCCGCAATTGGAAAAAGGTCGAATGCAATTGTTCGTCGCTCTCGCTTTCTGATTGGTCGCAATGGGATCTTATACCAACGGTCGTCAATAATGATGGGGTGGACGGCCCCTGCTCCCCGGCATCAAAGTGCGATAAGGTGGTCGTATTGAACACCACAACCGAGAGGAGCCGTCCGAGATGCAGATTACCCGTTGTGACGGCCTTTCGAGGTTTCCGGCAAGGAGCGTGGCGCGCGGTGATGCGGGAGCATCATATGCGCCGCGCGACGCCGTCCGGAAACCTCGAAAGGCCGCCCGCAGGGTCGTGTTTCTCGCATCCTCGGGGCGTCGGAACCGCTTGACGATGGGTCCCCATCACCGGCGTGGACCCCTCCTGTCGAGGAAGCGAGAAATACGATCACAATGAGTCACTATTAACGACCGTTGGTATTAGGGCGCGGCTGGCGGCCGGTAGGAAATACCGTGCGCCGAGAAGATCCGCTCGATGGCGCCGTTTGCCATCTCGACCGCGACAATGTCCTCGACAGCATATCCAAGGTCCCGGGAGTCATCTTTCACCGCGATGCCGACCGCCCAGGTTGGGCGGGCGAAACCCGCCATCGCAACCGGAGCAAAGCCGAAGCGCCCCGCGTCGGCCCCCAGGCCCGCCTCCATCTCGCTTCGAGACGCCATGACGCCGGCGACCTCGCCATCGACTAGCGCTCGAACAGCGTCTTCAACAGTCCGATAGTGAACCACGTTCCCCCTGATTTGCCCGCCATACGCGCTCGAAAGATAGAAATCGGCAAGGGAATTGAGCTCGACACCCACCTTTTCGCGCATAAACACCGTGGGGTCCGGATTGCTCTCGATCCACTCCGGATCATAGGCAACGGCGATTTCCCGCTGAAAATAGGGAGCGAAAATCGCGACCTGGTTATTTCGGAGCGCTAATTCCCGGTCGACAGGAACATGGAGCATGAGATCGGCAACTTCGCGCCTGAGGTAGTGCCCCTTCCAGACAGCGTTGCGCAGATCGTCGTCCACGTTCTCGTCGGCCGTGATCACCATGAACGAAACATCGACACCCAACCGGTTCGCGATGACTCGGCCAAGATCCACATCCACGCCAACCAACGTCCCATCCCTATCGTAGGAGAACGGTGGAAAGTCCCGGTAAACGGCAATTGTGATCGTGCCATTCTCGACAATGTCATCGAGGGGGCGGGCGTGAGCACACGTAACGCTTATCCAAAGGGCCGTGAAAAGCGTCAGAAATCCGGCGACATTCGTGCTCAAACCGATGAATAAATTCAAGACTGACCGCGTCACTGTGCACATGGTGCCAGGGCGGGCGTTTTCCGCCACGAGATCGGCGGTGTTGTCCTGACTATTGGGGGGCAGGTAGTGGCCCAATAGGGCATAAAGCTTGACGGTGACGTTCATGGGCCACCGTCAAGCTCCCGCGCGCGCCACATAAGCCTCCGCGATCCGATGTGGATCCGCCATCAGCTTCTGTTTCCAGGGGCCAAGGGGGATCCGGGTCTGAATGAGCCCACGGATGACGCCCACCCAGTCTGTGCGGCCGAGGCTGATCGCGCCGACAAGGCGGTCACCGGCGAATTGCAGGTTGATGTATTTGAACGCGTCTTCGTCGACCCTCTCCGCTTGCTCGCCGCCCTCCACCCCCTGCCACTGACCGAACGAGCAGGAGACCAGTCCCACCGTGTCGAGCACGTTCATGACGAGACTGCCCTTGAAGGGAGCGGTGCCCCCGGCCATGTTGACCGCGGCGATGCGGCCGTGATCGGCGGCGGTGGGTTGCACGGCATGTACTGAAAAACCCCCGGTGGAAAAATCGGGGCCCTGCGCCACGTCGCCGGCCGCGAAAACGTTAGGATGACTGGAACGCAGGAAGCGATCGACCAGAATGCCTTGGTCGGTATCGATCCCGCTTCCCTCGAGGAAACCCATGTTGGATCGCACGCCGGCAGCCACAACCACCAGGTGCGCCGGCATTTGCTGTCCGTTGTCCAGGTCGACGAGAAGCGTGTCGCGGCCGTTTCCTGCGTTTCGGGAGGGCTCGATCTTGCTGATGGACGTGGATGTCAGAACGTTCACCCCTTTACTCTCGCACCACCGCTTGAGCATGGATCCGGCTGTCTCGTTCATCATCCGAGGCACCATTCGGTCGCCCATCTCCACCACGCTCAGCGACACGCCGCGCTCGACGAGCGCTTCAAGGATGATGCAGCCAATGAAACCGGCGCCGAGCAGGACCACATGGGAACCCGGCTCCGCCAAACGCGCGATGTTCCGGGCGTCTTCCAGTGTCCAGCACGAGTGCACGCCCGGCAGATTTAAACCCTCGATGGGCGGCCGGATGGCGCTGGCGCCGGTGGCGATGAGAAGCCGGTCAAAAGGCACGGTTTGCCCGTCTCTCAAGTCAAGGCGGCCGACGTTGGGTGAGACCCCTTCAACCCAGCCGTGCCGAACACTGATGCCTACATCCTTAAAATGACCGGGTGTCTTGCGAAGATCGGTTCCCGCTTCGTCGATCATTCTGGAGAGGAAATAGGGGATCGCCATGCGTGAATAGGGTTTGCCGTCCTCGCCGTGAATGAGCAAAATATCGCCCGTTTTGTCCATCTTGCGCAGCGTCTCCGAGGCGATCACCCCCGCCGGCCCCGCGCCCAGAACCACGTACCGGGTCGCCCCGCTGGTCGCGCTCACCTTCACCTCGTCACGTGCTGTCTCCACCGGGTCATCGGGCGGTTCACTCGGCGGGTGGGCTTTCGGTGAACTCCCGAACAATCTGCGAAAAAAATCCAGCATGACTCAATCCCCTCAAATGCGGCTCCGCACCTGATCAATAAAATGGGCAAGGTGCGCTTAATCCGCACCTTGCCCTCCGAGGTTCAGAGTGGGAGGAAATCCGACCGGCCACTAATAGCCGTCCATTCACAAATTCAGCCGATGCATGGTCTCGTTGGTGGGGACGCCGTCGGGCGTCCAGCCGCGGACCTGGTAGTATTCCGGCAGCATCTTATCCAGGCCGTTGACCAGGCCCTTGGCCGGACCCGTTTTGGCCGCCTCCTTGAGCAGGCGCTTGGGCAGGTTGTCGTCCTTGCCCGTGAACCCGGCGTCGAGGTTGTACTTGCGCTCCATGTTCCAGATGCGCTCGCCCACCTCCAGCAGCGTCTCGGTGTTCCATGTTCCCTCGCACGCCGCGTCGATCTGCGGCGCGATGTCATCGAGGGTCCAGGCGAACGTGGTGAACACGCAGATGCCCGCCGAGTCCACCGCCGCCGTCGCGTCCTGGAACGACTTCACCAGACCCGCCTTGCCGTCGGTGACCAGCGGATCGGTCTTCTCCGGAATACCCAGGATTTCCGAAGCAACCGTATAGCCGCGCAGATGACATGCTCCGCGATTGGAGGTGGCGTAGGCCAGCCCCATGCCCTGAATGCCGCGCGAATCGTAGGCCGGGAACTCCTGGCCCTTGACCTGCATGGCAAGATCGGGATGACCATACTTCTCGCACAACAGCTTGGAGCCGAGCCCGATCTCCGCGCCGAACCCCTCGCCCCTGCCGGTCAGCTCGGCGATGTCGGTCAGCGCCTTGGCGCTGCCGAACTTGAGCTCGATGCCGCCGGTTTCCGCGGTGGTGAGGACGCCCATCTCGAACAGCTCCATGGCGGAGCCCACGGTGGCGCCGAACGAGATCGGATCGAACCCCTGCTCGTTGCAGATGAAGTTGGCGAAGGTGCAGGCATCGAGATCGTCAACCCCCGTGGCCGCGCCCAGCGCCCAGGCGGCTTCGTACTCCAGTCCGCCCGACGCCTTCTGATATTGCGGCCGGTCCACCACCGTGTAATGGGTGCGCTCGATGGCCGAAACCCGGCCGCACGCGATCGTGCACGCGAAACAGGCCTGATTGGTGATAAGATTGGATTTGCCGTCGCTGGCCCGCTTCTCGTGCATGGCCTCGGCGGAGATGCTGTGCGCGCCCTCGAACTGCACGTCCTTGTGATTGCGCGTCGGCAGCGAGCCGGTCTCGTTGATCACGTTCATCAAAACCTGGGTGCCGTACGTGGGCAGGCCCTGGCCCGTCACCGCGTTGCCGGCGAGCACCTTCTTGCCGGCCTCCGTGGCCGCCATGAACGCGGCGGGATCCTTGACCCGTACACCGAGGGTGCCGCGGATCGCCACCGCCTTCAGGTTCTTCGAGCCCATCACCGTGCCCACGCCCGAGCGGCCCGCCGCCCGGTGCATGTCGTTGACGATGCACGCGTACTTGACCCCCTTCTCGCCGGACACCCCGATGGACGCCACCCGGATCAACGGATCCTGATGCTTGGCCTTGATGTGCTCCTCGGTATGCCACACCGACGTGCCCCAGATCTCGCCCGCGTCGAGAACCTGGGCGTCGCCGTTCTGGAGAAAGAGATAGACCGGCTTCGGCGCCTTGCCCTCGAAGATGATCATGTCGTAACCGGCGTTCTTCATCTCGTTGCCGAAGAAGCCGCCCGAATTCGAGCACGCGATGGCGCCCGTCAGCGCGCCCTTGGTGATCACCGAATAGCGGCCCGCCGTCGACGCGCATGTCCCGGTCAGGGGACCCGTCGCCATGATCATCTTGTTGTCCGGCGACAGCGGATCCACCCTCGGGTCGGTCTCCTCCACCAGATACTTGGTGGCCAGGCCCCGCTGTCCCAGATACTGCTGTGCCCACTCCATGTTGAGAGGCTCGTCCACGCAGGTGCCCTTGGACAGGTTAACCCGCAAAACCTTCTTCGCCCATGCCATGTTCCGTCCTCCCAGTCAGGCCGTCGCCGCGGCGCCGGAGCCGGCGTCGGTCCTGGCCGCCCATTGACGCATGCGATCGAGCCCCGTCCAGTTGGCGTCGATATAGGTGATGGCGCCGGTGGGACACGCCTTGGCGCACGCCGGATCGCCAAGACAAAGATCGCATTTGATGACCTTGCCCGAGTCGGCATTGTAGTTCACGGTTCCAAACGGGCACGCGATGGTGCAGACCTTGCAGCCGACGCACAGATCGTCGGAGACGATCTTGGCGCCGGTGGCGCGGTCCAGCGAAATGGCGTCCACCGGACAGGCGTGCATACACCAGGCCTCGGCGCACTGCGTACAGGTGTAGGGGACAAACCGGCCCTCGTCGTGAAAGGTGAACACCTTGATCCGCGATTTCGCCGGATTGAACGCCCCTTCATTGACGTAGGAACAGGCCATTTCACATTGAAGGCAGTTGGTGCACTTGCCCGGATCAATGTGCAGTGATTTCTGCATCGGTGTCTCCTTCCAGAGCAGCGGTGCTCGAGCGCGTTATGCCGGCGAGGAAAGCGACACGGCTCCAATACGAACCGACGCAGGAAGCAAAAGCGCCATCGCCGCGCCTCCACTTCGCGGGTGCGTGGGATCGATTTGTCCTTTACCCGTCTGCCGCTGAAGGCAGATAAACCAGCCCATCATTTTCACTATCCAGTTTACAAGTCGAGGAGAACTGGGGCAATTGACACAAAGTCGAACGAACGTTTGGTGAACGCGTTACAGGAATATGGAGATTTTAGGATCTTCGAGCAATTGATTATGAATATCAATAGGCAATATGGGCGCTGACAAAAGTGCGTACTGGAATTTCGAGCCGATTTGTGCTAGCGTTCTGTGTCTTCAAAATATCAGACACAGAGCAAGTGGCAGCGGTCTAACCCTTTTCACGAGAGAGGTGAGTCATGCGTCATCCAATTTCGAGATCAGCAAGAATGCTGGTCGCCGCTACACCCCTTCTCCTTGCCATTTCGGTGCAAGTTTCGGCCGATAGTGAAACCGCCGGAGGCTTCGAACCTTCAGTCTATCATGGACCATCGCTAGATCGCTCCATGGTCGCCCTCAACGAGACGATCCAGGATCAATATGCTAAAGAAAGGGTGCTGGCGAGTCTGACGGAACCGGTTTCAGATCAGGACCGATTCGAGACAGTGGCGGCGGCCGGAAATACTTCAAGCGCACCTGACCGTGCTTCGGACATATCCGAATTTGGCCCCGTAGTCTTCGATGGTGAGTCGCTTGAATCGAGCATGGTGACGCTGAACGAAAACCTCGTTTTGCGTGGCGACGACCTGTTTGTAACGATCGCCAATAATGTCTCCGATACTGGTCCATCCGTATCTAAAAAGGATTTCGACTTTGTGGCCGCGATCCTTGACGGGGTGCTCAAGGCGGAAGCAATGCGTGAATTGGAGCAACGTCCGGGGACCGCGTTCGGTGCTTTGATTCGCGACGACGCCACTCTCGATAGCAATATCGCGCTCCTCAACGATGAAATGCAGAGGCGGGAAGATAGACAGATCATGCTCGCCGGCAACGAAACACCCGCGGTGACGGGAACAAGCTTTGAAGTCGTCGCTTATGCTATGGCCGTTGGCCTTCAATAAGTGCAGTTGCTGTCAAGTTGAACCTTTGCCGAGCTCAGGTCTGCAGTCGCGTGTACCATATCTGGCGGCTTGAGTGCGCGCACGCTTCTCTTTGCCTATCGCTTTAGCGGCCAATGGCGCGTGACGCAGTCTACTCTGATCGGCACCGGATCGTCGTCGATCCGGACACCACAACCGTCCGCTCCCAGGGAACGAACAGCTGACAAAGCTCGCGGGGCTTCGATACCCACCAGATTTTCAGGTCAATCCCCACATTCTTGCCGCCTTCGAACGCGATCGTGGCGGGTTCGGTCATCTTGTCGACCCGTGCGCTTCCTCCCTCTCCGGCTACCTTGAGGGCGAAACCGGAGCGATTCTCCACAGTGACGGTTCCTTCGGCACCGGCCGGGGCCGCAGTGAACGCTAAAGTCATCAATAATCCCATTAACACGCTTACCATTCGCATCGCCGTGAGCCTCCATTTGACAGAAACTACTCCGAACCGTGCGGGCACGAAATAGATCTGGCGTTCGGCCTCGTTCGACCTTCGTATCAATTGACCTGCACCGGACTGGGATGGTTAAGCTGTCTCAACAAAAAAATGGGGAGGGCGACATGGCGCGAAGACGGGGAACCTGGACGGCATGGGTATGTCGACCGCTGGTTCTGGCCGCTGGCGTGCTGATGGGCATGGGCGCGGCGTCGGCCGCCGCAGAGGGTCATTCCGCGGAGGTTCCTATCGCCTATCTTGCACAGGCCGTGGAGCGGCCGCCGACTCTATCCAATCTGGACTGGCTGACACCCGCGGACGATGACGGCCTGCAGGGCGCGCGCCTCGGGATCGGCGATAACGCCACCACCGGCCGGTTCACCAAGCAAACATTCGTGCTCGACGAAAAGATGGTTGCCGCCGATGGCGACGTCGTGGCGGCCGTTCGCGATCTTCATGCGAGCGGCCATCGCTTCCTAGTGGTGAATGTGGGAGCCGAGGCGCTGGACACTATCCTGGCCATGCCGGAAGCAGAGACCATGCTGATCTTTAACTCCGGTGCCCCCGACGACCGCTTCCGCACAACGGAGTGCAGGGCGTTTGTTCTGAACACGCTTCCCAGCCGAGCCATGCTCGCCGACGCGCTCGCCCAGTATTTGGTGAAGAAGAACTGGAAGCGCTGGTTTCTCGCCACCGGAACCCAACCAGAAGACGTTCTTTTCGCCGAGGCCGTGAGGCGGGCCGCGAAACGATTTGGCGGCGAGATCGTTGTCGAAAAGACATGGACATTTGACCACGACATACGCCGGATGGCTCAGGAAGAGATGCCATTGTTCAGCCAGGTCGACGATTACGACGTGCTGATCGTCGCCGACGAGGTGGGGCTGTTCGGCGAGTATCTCATGTATCGAACCTGGCGCCCACGGTTGGTGGCGGGAACGCAGGGTTTGGTTCCGTCCGCTTGGGACCGCACCGTGGAGCAGTGGGGCGCCGTGCAGCTTCAAAATCGATTCGCCGCCAAGGCTGGCAGGGGCATGAGCGCGAAGGACTATGCCGCCTGGGCCGCCGTCCGCTCTATTGGCGAAGCCGCGACGCGCACCGGGTCCACCGACTTCGAGACGGTAAAAACCTACATTTCCAGCGACGCGTTCGAACTGGCGGGTTTCAAGGGCCGCAAGCTGTCCTACCGCCCCTGGAGCGGCCAGTTGCGCCAGCCGATCCCAGTAACCACCGCGCGCGCCATCGTGACCCTCTCCCCGCAAGAAGGGTTTCTCCATCCGCGTACGGAGTTGGACACTTTGGGTTACGATGCACCGGAAACGGCGTGCGAGAGGAACTAAGGCCAACGCCGACAACCCGCGTTGGGACAATGGGAGAAACCAATGGCCTACCTGTTTTGGCTGAGCGCGATTTTGACGGTGTGCGGAATTTCCGCCGCCGCCGCTCAAACTCTGTTTGTCTCCAACGAGAAGGACGACACCATATCGGTCATCGATGTGCCGACGCTCGAAGTGGTGAACACCTTCGCCGTGGGCCAGCGGCCGCGCGGAATCTTGCTGAGCAAGGATTTTTCCAAGCTGTTTGTCTGCACCAGCGACGACGACCGGGTGGAGGTTTACGATACGGAGACGTTCGAGAAGATCGCCGACCTGCCCTCCGGCGCCGACCCGGAACAGTTTTATCTGCATCCCAACGACCGGCACCTCTATATCGCCAACGAAGACGACAATGTGGTCACGGTGGTGGATACCGAGACCCACGAGGTCGTCGCCCAGGTGGATGTGGGCGTCGAGCCGGAGGGCATGGCGGTCAGTCCCGATGGGCGGATTGCCGTCAACACGTCGGAAACCACCAACATGGTGCACTGGATCGACACCGAAACCTACGAACTGGTGGACAATACCCTCGTGGACCAGCGGCCGCGGGACGCCGAGTTCAGCGACGACGGCTTACTGTTGTGGGTTTCGGCGGAGATCGGCGGCACGGTCGCCATCATCGACGTGGCCAAACGGGAGGTCATCAAGACCCTGTCGTTCGAGATCCCGGGAATCAACAAGGACCGCGTTCAGCCGGTGGGGATCCAACTGACCTCCGACGGCCGGTATGCGTTCATCGCCCTCGGGCCATCGAATCACATCGCCGTCGTCGATGCCAAGACTTACGAGGTGATCGACACCATTCTGGTTGGCCGCCGGGTGTGGCACCTGGCGCTGTCGCCCGATGAAAGCACGTTGTTCACCACCAACGGCGTCAGTGGCGACGTCACCGCCATCGACGTGGCGAGCTTGAAGCCGATCAAGTCCATTAAGGTGGGCCGCTATCCTTGGGGCGTGGCGGTGAAACCTTAAACTTATGGCGGCCGCTTTGAATTCCACGCAACCGGCATTGCAAATCGACGGCCTGGGTTTCAGTTACGGCGCACGTTTCGCCATCAAGGACATTTCGTTCTTGGTCAATCCCGGTGAGTTCGCCGCCCTTCTCGGTCCCAATGGCGCCGGCAAGACGACGCTGTTTTCACTGATCACGCATTTGTTCGAAAGCCGGCACGGTGCCATTCACATCGGCGGCTGGAACATCCGCGCGGACTCCGAAAAGGCTCTTGCGACCATGGGCGTCGTTTTCCAGCAGCCAACACTGGATCTTGATCTCACCATCCAGCAGAATCTGCGGTACTTTGCATCGCTTCACGGGATCAAGCGGTGGACGGCGGAACGGCGCATCGACGCGGAGTTGGCCAGGCTGGAGTTGTCCGACCGCCGAAACGACAAGGTTCGGGTGCTGAGTGGCGGGTATCGCCGGCGCGTGGAAGTGGCCCGGGCGCTGCTCCACAAGCCGTCTCTCCTGCTGCTTGACGAGGCCTCCGCCGGACTGGACGTTCCCACCCGCCAGCGCATCGTCGATCACGTTCACGCGTTGTCGAAAACAGACGGAATCGCCGTCCTGTGGGCGACCCACCTCATCGACGAAGTTCATGCCGGTGACCGAGTGGTGGTCATGCACGGCGGCGAGATCAAGGCCAATGGAACGGTGGAGGAGGTGAACCGCGCCGCCGGATGCGCGACGCTGGCTGAGTCCTTCGGCCGCCTCATCGCTACAAGCCACGAAGCGGCGCCAACGCCATGATCTCGTCCCACTATCTCCGCTGTTTCAAGGGCATCGTGTTACGCGAAGTGCTCCGGTTTCTCAAGCAGCGCGAGCGCTTTCTCGCCGCCCTCGTGCGTCCCCTGGTTTGGCTCCTGGTGTTCGCCGCCGGTTTTCGCGCGGCGCTCGGGGTGTCCATCATTCCACCCTACGAAACCTACATCACTTACGAGGTCTACATCGTCCCCGGCCTCATCGGCATGATCCTGCTGTTCAATGGCATGCAGAGCTCGCTCTCCATGGTCTACGACCGCGAGATGGGGAGCATGCGCATCCTCATGGTCACGCCGCTGCCGCGCTGGTACCTGCTCACATGCAAGCTTCTTGCCGGGACGGCCGTATCCATATTGCAGGTCTATACGTTTCTGCTCATCGCCTACCTGTTCGGCATCGAGCTCCCCGTGCTCGGGTACCTGGTGGTGCTTCCCGCGCTCGTCGTCGCCGGATTGATGCTTGGCGCGGTGGGCCTTCTGCTGTCGTCCACCATCCGTCAGCTGGAGAATTTCGCCGGCATCATGAACTTCGTGATTTTCCCTATGTTTTTCCTGTCGTCGGCCCTCTACCCGTTATGGAAGATGCAGGAATCGAGCGTCGCGCTCTATCGCATATGCTCGGTGAATCCGTTCACCCATGCGGTGGAGCTCGTCCGGTTCGCCCTCTATGGCCAGATCAATTGGGAGGCGCTGGCCTACACGGTGCTGGCGCTGGCGGTCCTGCTCGGGCTGGCCATCTACGGCTACAGCCCCGCCAAGGGCATGATGCGGCGCAAGGCCGGGGCCGGCGGCTGATGCCGCTTTATCGCTAGAGATCCAGAGCCCGTCGAATCATCCCTCCACGCCGGCCGAGCAGGTCGGCGCGAAACCGCTCCACGGCCTCCTTGGTTCGGTGGTCCCTCGGCACATTCACTGGGACGTCATCGATGATCACGGCGGGCGCTGGGGAAAGAAACACGATCCGGTCCGCCAGGAAAATCGCCTCGGCCAGACCGTGGGTCACGAACAGAACGGTGGTCGGCCGTTGGCTCAACATGGCGAGCAGAAGCCCGCGTAAGCGGGTTGCCGTGGCCTCGTCGAGCGAAACGAAAGGTTCGTCCATGAGCAGAATGTCCGGCGCGACCACGAACGCGCGGGCCAGGGCCACGCGCCGCGACATTCCCACCGACAGACGGTTTGGATAGACATGTCGCAGATCCTCCAGATCCACGTCCTTGAGAACCTTGGACACCTTCTCATCGGCGCCGGTTCGCGAGGGCAGCACCAGCCGGATGTTGTCTTCAACGGTCATCCACGGCAACAACCGCGCGGTCTGAAACACATAGCCGACCCGGGGACGCAGTCCGTCGGAAATCAGCTCGACGGACCCCGCGAAGTCCGCGTCGAGTCCGGCGACGATGTTGAGCAACGTGGTCTTTCCGCATCCCGACGGGCCGAACACGGAGACGAACTCTCCGGAGTCGAGCGACAAGTGGATTTCCTTGAGCACGGTTTTCGCATTCGCCTCTCCCACGGCGGGAAACGCCTTGGTTTGGATGTTGATGTCCATCGTTTCAACGCCGCCAACGATTGACGCGACGCTCTATGGGCTGAAGCAAGAACACCTCCACGGCTTGGATGACCAGGATGAAACTGAAGGCATAGGCCAGGATACCGGCGATATCGAATAGTTGAAAATACAGGTTCAGTTGGAATCCCACGCCATTGCTTTGGCCCAGCAGTTCCGCCACCAGCACGATTTTCCAGATCAGGGCGAGGCCGGTGCGCGCGCTCGCCGCTATGAAAGGATACAACTGCGGCAGAACGACGTGAAACAGGCGCGCGCGCCGGCCGAGAGCGAAGCTCTGGGCCATCTCCTGGTAGTCGCGATCCAGCGCGCGCGCGCCTTCGCGGAGCGTGACCGCCACGTTAGGGATCTTGTTGATGGCGACGGCGACGACGACGGCTGCCTCCACCAGGCCCATCCAGACGTACGCGAGGATGATGACCACCAACGCCGGCATGTTCAGAAAAACGAGAATCCAGAAATCGAACAGGCGATCGACGAGGCCCGATCGTCCCATCGCAACGCCGATGGCGGTGCCGATCGCCGTGGCCACCACGAAGCTGGCGGCCACTCGCGCCAGCGTGATGGTGAGATTGTAGGGAAGTTCCCCGGTCGCGGTCTGCCGGATGATAACCTCGGCGACCGCCACGGGTCCCGGCAACAGGTCGCTTTCGAGCAAAGCGGCAGCCACCTGCCACACACCGAAGAACGCCAGAGCCGAGACGGCTCCATACCAGCGGCGACGTGGTGGTTTCACTGGATCGTCAATATGTTACCTCTGACCAGAACGTCCCGTCCGCGAGCACCAACTCCGTTCCCACCAGTTGTTCACCACCCAGGTCGGCGAGGATGGCAAGGATCCGCGACGCGCCGGCGCGTTCCCGCTCTCCCCAGTTTTTGGGTATACCGGCACGGTAACCATCTCGCAATGCCACTGCGGTAGCGTCGTCCTTTACCCGCATCAGCGGCCGCAATCGGTCCCATTCCTCGTCCGAGACACGCAGGATTTCCTTGGCCTTTTGAGAGGCTCGCGCAAACGCCTGCATCACGCCGTCATTGTCGCGCGCCCACTGTTCGCGAAACACGTAGCCGAGCATCGGGACATCGGCGTCGACTCCCAGCGATCGGGCAACCTCGCGCACACCAAGCAACCGGGTCATCCCCCGCGCTTGTAGGCGCGCGGCGTAGTGCCAGTAGTTGACGACGGCTTCGATCTCCCCGGTTTCGATCTGTTTGGTCAGCAAGGGCGCCGCGCCGAAGACTTTGTCGACGTTGGCGTCCAGGTCGATGCCATGGCGTTGTTGGGCAAGCGCGCGCAGCAACAGCCAGCTTTTGTCCAGGGGGCCTCCGGCGATACCGAGACGCCGGCCCGGGAGGTCCGTTAAGCCGCGGATGGGAGAATTCGACGGCACCACGAGGGCGCCGACGGCGGTCGAATAGGGAACGAACGAGTAGTCGCGTCCTTCATGACGCTGGCGCGAAACCCAAAACCAATCCGTGACAATGATGTCTACTTCACCGGCCTGAAACGCCACCGTTGTCGCCGGCGTGCTCGCCAGTTCAACCACGTCCAGCCGCATGCCCTCGGCTTCGGCCAATCCATAATGCTGGATGACGTCCAGCTCCCAGTTGACCGTCCCGAACTTGAGAACACCGATCCTGACCGTCTCGAGTTCCGCGCTGATTCCGTCACGCGCCAGCGTCACCAGCATCAAGGCGATCACCACGACGCCAAGCATCCGTGATTTCAACCAGCGCTCCATCGTGTCCTCGCTTCGGGCTACTTCGGTTCGTTCACTATTTCGCCGTCGTCTTTGTTCCGCTGGGGCGGCGTGTACAGATGGGCCCAGACCTCTTTCTTGAGCGCGATAAACATAATGGTGAGCAGGACAAGAAAGATGACGACCCGTATTCCTAGACTCTTCCGTTCGTTCATGTGCGGATCGGCCGCCCAGGCGAGAAATTCGGTTACGTCCTTGGACATTTGCTCCACCTTCGCCTCGGTGCCGTCGTCATATTCAACGAGGTTGTCGAGCAGCGGCGCTTTCATCCCGGTGTAATGACCGGGTGCGTGCCGATTGTAATACATGCCCGGGGCAGGCACTTCCCCCGCGGGGGGATCAGTATATCCCACCAGCAGCGCGTACAGGTAATCCGGACCGTCTTTTCGAGCTTTGGTGATCAGCGACAGGTCCGGAGGGTACATTCCATTGTTTGCGAGACGAGCGGCCTGCGTGTTGGGGTAAGGCGGGGCAAATCGGTCCGACGGACGGGCCGGCCGCAAATACATTTCACCCTCGGCGTTGGGGCCATCCTCGACTTCGAACTCGGCGGCGAGAGCCTTTATATCCTCGGGTCCGTAGCCGACGCCAAGCGCCGACAGGCTCCGGTAGGCCACGTGCCGCAGCGAATGGCAGTCCCAGCACCCTTCGATGTACACTTGAAGCCCTCGGCGAAGAGCCGCTTGATCGTATCGACCGAAGGGGCCCGAGAAGGACCAATCGGGTTCCGGGACGGACTCCACCGTGCCGCTGTCGCCATACGCCGCGCCGGCGCCAAGCATGGGCAGGACCGCGATGAAACCCGCTACCATGAGAAATTTCTCCATTGCCCGCCTCATGATCCGTGTCCCGCCGCGACGGTGGGGTTGAACGCCGGATTTGGCCGCTCTAAAATCGGCTTGCTGATGCTGGTCGGCAGCGTGCGTGGTTTCTCGAGCAGGCTGATTACCGGAATCACCACCAGGAAATGCAGGAAATAGTAAGCGGTCGCAATGCGGCTGATAATCAGGTAGATGCCCTCGGGCACGTTGGCCCCGCACCAGCCGAGCACGACGCAATTGACAACCAGGACCCAGAAGAAAATCCGGTGAATGGGGCGGAAGCTGGCGCTTCGAACCGGTGAGCGGTCGACCCACGGCAGCAGCAGCCAGATCATCGGCGCGCCGAACATAGCGATCACGCCGGCTAGTTTGGCGGAAACAAAGCCCAAATCCGGTACTGCCCGCAAAATGGCGTAGTAGGGCAGGAAGTACCACTCAGGGACCAAATGCTCCGGCGTGACCAGTGGGTCGGCGGGAATATAATTTTCGGGTTCGCTAAGCGCATCCGGCAGAAAAAATATGAGGACCGCGAAAACCGTCGCGAAAACGCCCACGCCCACCAGATCCTTGACGGTGTAGTACGGATGGAATGGGATCCAGTCCTGCCGGTCTTTCAGGTCGATTCCAAGCGGATTGTTGGATCGGGTGGTGTGCAAGGCGACCAAATGCATCGCGACGATCGCAAAAATGATAAACGGGAACAGGTAGTGAAGAGCAAAAAAACGATTGAGCGTGGGATTGTCGATTGAGTAGCCGCCCCAAAGCCAGGTCGTAACATTTTCGCCAAAGAACGGAATGGCGGTGAACAGATTGGTGATGGCGGTGGCGGCCCAGAAGCTCATCTGACCCCAAACCAAGGCGTAGCCCATGAAGGCCGTCGCCATCATGGTCAGGAAAATGAAGACCCCGGTTGCCCATGTAATCTCGCGGGGGCTTTTGTACGAACCGTAGTATATCCCGCGAAATATATGGATGTAGACAATCGCAAAAAACAACGACGATCCGGTCTGGTGCAGGTACCGCATCAGCCAACCATAATTCACGTCGCGCATGATTTGCTCGATGCTGTCGAACGCCTGCGCAACGCTGGGTTGAAACTGCATGGCAAGGAATACGCCGCTGAAGATCATGATCACCAGCACAATGCCGGCGAGCGATCCGAAACTCCACCAGTAGTTCAAGTTCCGCGGCATGGGATACTCGTACATCTGGTGGTGCATCCCGCTCACGATCGGGAAGCGATCGTCGAGCCATTGGACGAGTCCGTTATTCCAGTGCCGTGGAGCCATCGCCATTCTCTTCACCCAATTCGGATTACGTCATCGCTGACGAACGTGTATGGAGGGATCTCCATATTCTTCGGCGCCGGACCTTTGCGGATTCGCCCCGAGGTGTCGTACTGAGCGCCGTGGCACGAACAGAACCAGCCGCCATAGTCACCCCTGGGGTCGGTGGACCGCTGCCCTCTCGGCACGCAACCAAGATGCGTACACAGGCCGACCACCACCAGCCATTCCGGTTTCTCCACCCGCGCCGAATCGGGCGCGGGATCAGGCAGGACCGCTATGTCCACGTCTTCGGCCGCGTTGATTTCCTCTTCGGTCCGCCGCCGCACGAAGATCGGTTTTCCGCGCCAAACCACGGTGACGCTTTGGCCGTCCGCGATGGGAGACAGGTCAACCTCGGTGGTTGCCAGCGCTTCCACGTCCGCCGCCGGGTTCATACTCTGTAGGAACGGCCAGACAAACAGGTTGAGACCGGCAAAACTAACGGCAATTGTCGATATGTTAAGAAACTGGCGACGACCCCAGCCTTTCTTCATCGGGCCGAGATCCGCCATGTACCGGGTTTCCAGAAGTTCTCGCACATGCGCGATTTCTGCGTCCCGAACCTCGGGGGCGAGTTCTTGTTGGGACTGATCGTCCAAGCGTTCCGGATTGTCGATTGGGCTCACCGGATCCCTCCCTTAGTTGCACATTTACATACTGTCGACACCACGATTGTACTGGCGGCGCAAACGCGACGGCGAACCGATGTTCTTTTTTCGAACGATAGCGTTCAATTCTTCGCCTGTGCAATTGACAGAAAGTATAAGGAACAAATAAAGAACATGAATAGCCGGATTTATACCGTCGAGCATGACCGGCCGTCGGAATGGTTAAGTTCCCATTATGTTCGTGCGACTTTCTATCAATTGCAAAACGTTCCACCCTCAGATTAGTCTTCAAAAAATGACTATGCCTCAACTGGGCCATTGGTCGAACGTGAGACCTGGAGGTTGCACGTCACGCATCGCAATGTCGGGGGCGTTCCCGACTGGCGTTTTTGTGAACGCTGCAACCCTCCTAGCATCCCGGGTCAAGGCATGAAGGTAGGTGCACCCGTCGAACGCTGCGCTCGCGTGGGTGCCATTGGCGGGAGGGCTTTAATGTTAGGAAGTTACCGATCAATCATATGTGTCTGCATTGCCGTCATGGCGGTGCTCGCGGCCACCAACGTATTCGGGCATGGCGACGTCCAGCCCCAACCCGTCGACACCACCGGGCTGGAACCACTGGGCGACGAATGGCGGACGGAAAATCCGTACAGCGGCAACGAACGCGCCATTGAGATCGGCGGGGTCGGGTACAGCCAGAACTGTGCGCGATGCCATGGGATCGATGCGAAATCGGGCGGTTTGGCGCCCGATCTTCGGGAACTCGAGCGCGGGGCCGAGGGCGATGAATGGTTCATCGAATTGACAAGGAATGGATACGAACAGAACGGTGTGACCAAGATGCCGGCCTTCGATGGCATTTTGAGCCAGGAGGCCATGTGGGCCATCCGGGCTTGGCTGGAAACAAAGCAATAACTCGCAAACGGAATGGCCGCTTGGATTGTCAGAGAAAATCCAAGGGCGAGTAACTGGGAGGGAAAGTAGCATGAGGCGTTCGAACTTGAGGGGTTTGGTTTTCGGTTTTTCCGCGGCGACCCTTCTGATGGGCATCGACCCATCGCAAGCGCAAGGCGTCACCGAACAAGACATTCTCAACGATGCGACGACGACCAATCAAGTTGTCAGTTATGGACTAGGTCCGAGAGCGCATCGTTACAGCCCGCTCGACCAAATCAACGCTGGCAACGCCAAGGACTTGGTGCCCGTGTGGTCGTTTTCCTTCGGCGGAGAGAAGCAGCGCGGCCAGGAATCCCAGGCCATGGTCTACGACGGCGTGATCTACGTGACCGGATCGTATTCGCGCGTGTACGCCATCGACGCCAAGACCGGTGAGGAGGTGTGGCAATACGACGCACGGCTTCCGCAGGGTATCTTGCCATGCTGCGACGTGATCAACCGAGGCGTCGCGCTGTACGACGACCTCGTTTACTTCGGAACCCTGGACGCCAAGGTCGTCGCCCTCGACCGCAAGACCGGCAATGTCGTGTGGAGCAAGAAGCTCGACGACTACAAGGAAGGCTATTCCATCACCGCGGCGCCCATCATCGTCAACGGCAAGGTCATCGTCACCAATGCGGGCGGTGAATTTGGCGTGATCGGTCGCATTCGGGCGCTCGATGCCAAGACCGGAGAGATTGTTTGGGAGCGGCCCACCGTCGAGGGTCACACCGGGACGCTAAACGGCAAGCCGTCCACCATGACAGGAACGGTCAATGCCACGTGGCCGGGCGACATGTGGAAATGGGGCGGCGGCGCGCCATGGAATGGCGTGACCTATGATCCCGACACCAACCTACTGTTCACAGGCTCCGGCAACCCGGCGCCGTGGAACTCGCACCTGCGCAAGGGCGACAATCTGTACACCGCATCTCAGCTTGCCATCAATCCGGACACCGGAGAGATCGTCTGGCATTTCCAAAATACACCCAATGACGCGTGGGATTATGACAGCATCAGCGAAGTCATTCCCTTCGATCTAGAGATGAACGGAAAGGCCGTCAAAGCGGTCGCTTCGGCGCAGAAGAACGGCTACTTCTATATTCTGAACCAAACCGACGGAAAACTGGTCAAGGCGTTTCCGTTCGTGAAGAATATCTCATGGGCCGATGGAATCGACGAGAACGGTCGGCCGAAATTCATCGAAGCCAACCGGCCGGGCGATCCAAGCAAGGCAACCGACGGTCAAAAAGGGGAAACGGTTTGGGTGGTTCCCAATTTCCTCGGCGGCAAGAACTGGAACCCCATGGCCTACAATCCGGACACGGGGTTGTTCTATGTGCCCGCGAACGAGTGGGGCATGGATATGTGGAACGAGCCGGTGACCTATAAAAAGGGCGCGGCCTATCTCGGCTCGGCGTTCACCATCAAACCGATCTTTGACGACTACATCGGCGCCCTCAAAGCAGTCGATCCCAAGACCGGCGATATCAAATGGGAGTACCATAACAGGTCTCCGCTTTGGGGCGGCGTGCTGACCACAAAGGGCAATCTTGTCTTCACGGGCACGCCGGAAGGGTTTCTGAAAGCCTTCAACGCCGAGACCGGCGAGGAAGTTTGGAGCTTCCAGACAGGCTCGGGAATCGTGTCCTCCCCCATCACTTGGGAGATGGACGGCGAACAGTACATCGGCGTGACGTCCGGATGGGGCGGCGCGGTTCCGCTGTGGGGCGGCGAAGTCGCCAAGTTTGTCAATCACCTGAACCAGGGCGGCAGTTTCTGGGTTTTCAAGCTTCACAAGTCGTGAGTTGAAAGCGATCGCGTAGCATGCGGGGAGGACGCGTTCCTCCCCGCGTTACGGCTCCGCCACCGGCTTCGCCCAGAGAGAGTTTTTCTGCCCCGCATCGTAAACTCCATATCGGAGAACAGCACATGACACAGATCCGAACCCGCATTCTCCTCCTGTCCATGGGCATCCTCATCGCCGCGGGCCCAGCCTGGGCCGGCGACGCGGAGAAAGGCCGGCAGGTATTCGTCAAATGCGAGCGGTGCCACTCGCTTGATCCCAACGGATCACAGGTAGACGGACCGCATCTGCACGGCATTTTCGGCCGCAAAGCCGGAACGGTGGAGAGCTTCACCGGCTATTCGGAGGCCATGAAAGCGTCCGGAGTGGTGTGGACCGATGAAACCTTGGATGCTTACATAAAGAATCCCAAGGTCTTTATCGAAGGTACGAACATGAGATTCCGAACCCTTAGCAAGGAAGAGGATCGCCAAGATCTCATCGCGTATCTTCGGGAAAACACCCAATAGCCGCGCGGCCGGCCCGTGGGCGAACTGCGACTCTCTTCGGGGGCATCCGGATGCACCCAGATGCCTCGCCACCCTGGAGGCGCTGAACTAAACGCAAATGCCATGCCCATCGGACGCCCGCCCGCTAAATCGTGATCGTGAGCCACTCGGAAAAAGCGCGCCGGGGCGCATCTTTCTTTGCATCTACGCCGCTTTCATCGCGTTGTCGTTGGTGTGCCAGGCGCAGGGCGCAGCAGCGGAACTCAGTGAGTCCGAACTCGGCGACCTCGTCATGCCGCCATATCGGCTTGGCCAACCCGCGGGGCTCGACGGCGTCTGGACCATCGAGACATCCGGCGGTGAACTGGCCGGTTATGTCTTCGAGTTGAAGCCCCTGGCGCCGATTCCAGGCTTCTCCGGCGATCCAATCAACCTACTCATCACTATCGACCGCGAAGGCCGATTTCTTGATGTGACGATTCTCGAGCAGAACGAGCCGATCTTTGTCTCCGGCCTCGGTCCAGGCCCGTTCCATGAATTCGTCGAGCAGTATCGCGGACTGTCCATCGGCGATTCCATCACCGTGAGCAGCGGAAAGCGACCCTCCGGGGACGCCGGTTCCACCCATGCGTACGTGGATGGCATTACCAAGGCAACGGCCTCCGTGCGCATCGCCAACGAAACCATTCTGGCCGCGGCCCTGGCGGTTGCGCGCGAACGCATGCAAGGAATAGCCCGCCGCGCCGCCGCGCGCCCCCTGCCTGATTACAATGAGACGCTGGATTGGACCGACCTAGTGAACGAGGGGATTGCCGGGCATCTTCGTCTCTCCAACACAGAGATTCAACGGGCCTTCGAAAACAGCATCTGGGAAAACGACGATCCCGAGGCCAAGGCCCAGCCCGAGGCGAACTATCTGGACCTTTGGGTTGTGGACATCGGCCCGCCGAGCTTGGCCCGCGCGGTGCTCACACCCGAAACCGTGGAGGCTGTCGAGCGGACCATGGGCGCTCACGAGGAACCCATCCTGGTGCTAGCCAACGGACGCCATCGCCTCG
The DNA here is from genome assembly GCA_963771545.1 of uncultured Alphaproteobacteria bacterium. Classification (GTDB taxonomy): domain Bacteria; phylum Pseudomonadota; class Alphaproteobacteria; order Rhodospirillales; family Defluviicoccaceae; genus CAKZLS01. Next base: position 160,258 of record CAVYTX010000002.1, on the reverse strand, counting down.
TTGACGACGATTTCATTCGAAATTCAGAGCCGGATCGGATCACCGCCGCCCAGGACGGCCTGCCGGTGACGCTCCGCGATGCCGATGTGGAGACACGCTTCGCCGCGGGTGTCCCCGACTTCGAACAGGCGATGGTTCTGCGGGCCGACACGCGGCTCGGGTTCGACCCGGCATCTCCCTGGGCACTCGTGGTTCGGGTACTCCGCGAGCACGGGACGTTCCGGCCCGAACCGGGAGTCCGCGATTACCAGGTCGACTACCAGGCGCCCACGCGGTTTTTCGATATCCCGGCTGAGGTGAAAAACACACCGCCGTGGCTGGCCGCGCTGCAGGATCGCGCCGTCGACATCGTTGTGCTAATCGCCTTTCTGACTTTGCTGGTTTGGTTGTTGGCAGGGCGCATGACTTGGCTCGCCCGACAGCCCCACTACCGGCTGATCCGCCTGAGCATGCTGGCGTTCATGGTGGTTTTCGTCGGATTCTGGGCGCAGGGGCAGCTCAGTATCGTCACTCCGGTGGGCATTGTCGGCAGCATCGTCGATGGCCGCAGTCTGGTGTTCCTGCTCTACGAGCCGTTCCTGCTCATCGTCTGGGGCGTGACCCTGGTGTCGCTAGTCATCTGGGGGCGCGGATTCTTCTGCGGCTGGCTGTGCCCCTACGGCGCTCTGCAGGAGTTCGCCTATGTCTTGGGGCGAAGGCTTCGGCTTCCGAAAATCCGGGTCCACCCTTGGGACGACCGCAGACTGAAGCGGGTCAAGTATATCCTCCTGGCGTTGCTTTTCGCCGCGTCGTTCACGTCCACGGCCGCGGCCGATTACCTGGTGGAACTGGAACCCTTCAAGACCGCCATTACGCTGATGTTCGACCGCGGTCCGCCGTTTGTGGTCTATGCGGCGTTCTGGCTGGTGCTCGGCGCCTTCATGTTCAAGGGGTTCTGCCGCTACGTATGCCCGTTGGGCGCGGTGCTTGCGATTGTCGGAAAGTTCCGGAGGCTGGACTGGATCGTTCGGCGGCCGGAATGCGGCGCGCCCTGTCAGTTCTGCAAGGCCAGGTGCGAGTACGGCGCCATCGAGCCCGACGGGCGGATCGATTATGACGAGTGCTTCCAATGCCTCGATTGCGTCACCATCATCGAAACGCCACAACTCTGCGTGCCCGAGCGGCTGGCGCTCAAGAAAAGAGAACGGCGCATTGCGTCGGCCGCGCAATGACCAAGCACCGACTGACCCGCCGCCGGTTCCTAGGGCTCATGGCCGCCAGCGCCGCGGCGCTGCGCTCGCCCGTCGCTTTTGCGGAAACTCCGCTCACCCGCTGGCGCGGCCACGCGTTGGGCGCGGAGGCCGAACTCACCATCCGCCATCCCGACCGGGCACGGGCCCGGCGCGCCATCGAGGACTGTATCGCGGAGATCCAGCGCATCGAGCGGGTGTTCAGCCTGTATCGCCGAGACTCGGCGCTGAACGCCCTGAACATGGCGGGAGCCCTCGACGACCCGCCGGCCGACCTGGTGGAGGTTCTGAACTTTACCGCCTTTGTTTCGCGCATCAGCGACGGCGCCTTCGACGTAACGGTTCAGCCGCTTTGGAAAGCCTACGTGCGCGGACAGAAGAACCCGGCGCTCCTCGCTGCGGCACTCGAACGGGCGCGGCCGTTGATCGGATGGCAGCAGCTCTCCATCGGCCGCGACCGTTTGGCGTTTGACCAACCGCACATGGCGGCGACGCTGAACGGCATTGCCCAGGGCCATGCCACCGACCGGGTCGCGGGCAGGCTCCGTCATCACGGTTTCGAGCATGTGTTGGTCAACCTCGGCGAATTCCGTGCGTTGGGAGACCGGGCGACGGGCGAGCCGTGGCGTATCGGCGTGGGTTGGCCCGATCGGAAAGGACTGGCAACGGTGCTTACCCTCTCCGACCGGGCGGTCGCCACCTCAAGTCCGCTCGCCACCCCGTTCGACGCGAACTCCGACAACCATCACCTGTTCGATCCGCGAACCGGCCGCTCCGCCCGCGGCTGGACCAGCGTCTCGGTCATCGCCCCGTCGGCAATGCGGGCTGATGCGCTTTCGACGGCAATCGCCGTGGCGCCGAAGACCGCGGCCGAGACGATCCTTGAGACAGGAGGGGGATTGGAGGCAGTCCTCATCGACGATGATCACCGGGTCGTCCGAATTCGCGCTTGAAGGGCTCCGCTCCCGCAATGGCGGCTTTATATGGAGCAGAAGAGCGTCACAAGCCTTACCGGGGGAGGGTAGAGTGTCCGAGGGTTTTGCAAAAGCAGCGAAGAGTGAGTGGTCATAATATGCGGGCGATGTTCAGCGTCACCGATCCCGTAGAGATGCACACCATGACCAGAGTTGAGGATATGGCTTCGCGGATTGGTCTCAAGATCCTTGAAGCGACCTCGGATACTGTGGTTCGCCTGGAAAATGGTTTGAAGATTATTATTATCACCGCAAGAGGAGGAGAGCATGGTCACCACAATGAAGGCCGCACGTGTTCATGAGTTCGGCATGCCATTGACCATTGACGAAGTGCCGGTGCCGGAAGTCGGACCCGGAGAGGTGTTGGTCAAAATTCAAGCTTCTGGCGTCTGTCACACGGACCTGCATGCCGCGAACGGCGACTGGCCGGTGAAACCAAAACTTCCGCTGATCCCGGGCCATGAGGGGGTCGGCTTCGTTGCCGCCGTCGGGGCTGGCGTCAGCCGGCTGAAGGAAGGCGATCGGGTCGGTATTCCATGGCTGCACACCGCTTGCGGCCACTGCCAATTTTGCACGACGGGCTGGGAAACCCTCTGCGAGAGCCAGCAGATGACCGGCTACAGCGTCGATGGCGGCTATGCCGAATATACGCTCGCGGATGCCAACTTCGCCGGTTTGCTGCCGAAGTCGGTTGATTTTGTTGAAATCGCGCCGATCCTTTGTGCCGGCGTCACGGTTTATAAGGGATTGAAGGTAACAGAGGTTCGCCCGGGGCAATGGTGTGCCATCGTCGGGATCGGCGGTCTCGGTCACGTTGCCGTGCAATACGCCAAGGCGATGGGCATGCATGTTCTTGCCATGGATATCGCGGACGACAAACTGACCCTGGCGAAAGAGCTTGGCGCGGACCTCGCGGTCAACGCCGCCAACGAGGACCCGGTCGCGTTCGCCCAGAAAGAGATCGGCGGAGCCCATGGCGCGCTGGTCACGGCCGTGTCACGCCAGGCCTTCGCTCAATCTCTCGGCATGCTGCGCCGCAACGGCGTCCTGTCGCTGAACGGACTGCCGCCGGGGGATTTTCCGCTTCCAATTTTCGACGTCATTCTGAAAGGGCAAACTATCCGCGGCTCTATTGTTGGCACACGCATGGATTTGGAGGAAGCGCTCGAATTCGCCGGAGAAGGGTTGGTTAAGTCAACCGTCACCAGCGATCGCCTCGAGAACATTAACGCTATCTTCGATCAGATGCGCCAAGGCACCATCGAAGGTCGGATCGTTCTGAATTTGCGGTAACGGCGTCGCCGGCGCGTTGGCTCACGACCTTCGCGATCCGGACGAGAACCCGTTGCTCTGACCTTTGGCGGGGTTGCCACGGCCCGTCAACGTCGATTGCCGAAGGTGAAGCCGAAGCAGAAGCAGAAGCAGTCTCGCGGAAAGCTGGTCGCCGCCGGTGGCCCACAATAAGCGGCCGGACAACATCAGCCTATGGACCGGCCGTTCGCCCTCGTCGGCCTGTGGGATTCGTGGACGGGCTCTGAAGGGGAAATAATTACTTGCCGCAGACGTTCGTCGATTTGGCCGTCAGTCACATCGCTCAGCGCAGTCAGTGCAGACGCCCATTCCCTGGCGTCTTTCCAATTATGGAGGATGAGCTCGCGAATTGCGCGTTCTGTACATGACATGGGGTAGTCTCCAATCACCGACCCCCTGTTAACCTAACCGCCTTTATAAGCTTAGATGCCTGTCCACGTCATTTAGCGAAACGTCGAATTGCCTCGGCGCGGGGCGCCAAGGCCACAACGCCCGTGCGCACCCCAAAACGGAACCACCCCTTTGCGGCAGGTGTCCGACAACCTCTAACAAAATCGCACATCGAGCCCAAGGTTCGCATCGCTTCGCTGGTTTCCGCGACGCGAGCGAGAGAGCGCTTTCCAAGGCGATTTTTTAGCAAGACAATTCCCCATCGAGCAGGATTTCAAACGGGAGAAGCGACTATGGACAGTGAACAGGCGTTAAAACTCGGCACCGCCGAGATCGGCGCTATCGCGCACCTTTATCGAGGAGAAATGTACCAGAGCAAAGTCTGGCGGAACCGTCTCGACACAACCAGCAATTGGGCGATTGTTGTCACCGGCATCGCCTTGTCCGTGGCCTTCAGCAGCGCGGACGCATCCCCCATTCCGATCTTGCTGGTAAGCTGGGTCGTCATCATCTTCCTCTTCTTCGAGTCGCGCCGGTATTTGTACTATGATCTGTTCCGCGTACGCGTGCGTGTCTTGGAGATCAACTTCTACGGTCCGATTCTGCGCGGACAAGAAGTGCGAACCGGCAATCGGTGGAATGAACTGCTCGCCGAGGACTACGGGGACATGCGTTTCCACATCTCGTTCATGGAGGCTCTCGGCCGCCGCATCCGGAGAACCTACGGCTGGATCTTCGCCGCGCTTCTGGCGTGCTACCTGGCCAAAATTATTGTCCACCCAACGCCAATCGTCTCGTTCAATGAATTGTGGGCGCGGGCGGCGATCGGTCCACTTCCGGGTCAAGCCGCCCTAAGCTTCGGTCTGCTCTTTCACGCCACGTGGATCGCCATCGCATTGGTCACCTTGGGATCGCAGAAAGCAGTGGGTCTGCCACACAGGCGCCCGGATCCGGACCTCTTGCTGGACGTCGCCGGGGGGACGAGCGGTAGGGCATAGACCCGACGTAGCTGTGCTGCGCCTATGCGCGCGTGGAATGGATGTCAGTTCGTCGGAGAGAATCCGCAAGCTGCAACCAGCCTTCAATGGGATGGACCGGCCGTGCTCTTGCTCCTCATGCTTGCATCTTGGGGTGAACCTCCCTCGATTTGGTGGACACCTTTGTTAAGCTGCGACATGGAGCAACGAGTATCTGATGACGAAAACGCGTCGGAGTTTCACGGACGAGTCCAAGCGGGGGCGGTTGCTCTGTTGCAGGCGAGCGGCAGGCCACTGACGCAGATCGCCATCGAGTGGGGCATCCAGCCGTCAATGCTGCGGACCTGGCGCAATGCAGTCCTGAGGATGCACGCGGAGGTATCGCAGCGCCGCAGTACGCAAGCGGTAGCGCCGCAGGCTGGAACGCCCGGTCACCGGTCGGCTAAGATGGCTCGCCCTCGTCGGGATGCCCGGCGGCTGCGCATGGGGCGGGACATTCTACAGAAGCAACAACCGCCATTTTCTCGGCGCCATCGAAATGAAGTTCCGCTTCAACGAGGATCATCGCGACGCTTGGCCGGCGCGCCTAATGCGCGATGCCCTGGAGATCTCGCACAGCGGCTACTACACTTGGCGTGGCTGCCGGGAAAATCCCAGGGCGGCGGAGAATCGGATACTGCTGGCCGGTATCCAGCGTGTCCATGCCAGGTAACCGTGGCCGTTGTGGCTGTCATCGGCGGTGCAATTTTCCCAAAAGGGGCGGAATAAAATTCGCCATCTTGTCGCGGTGAGCTTCGGTGATTGAAGGTCGTCACCACCGACAGCAATCACAGCCGGCCGGTCGCCGACAATCTGCTCGACCTAACTTTTCTGGCCACCCGGCCGAACGAGATTTGGCTAAATGACATCACTTACATCCCTACCGATGAAGGCTGGCTGTACCTGGCTACAGTTTTCGATCTGTTCACCCGCGATGTCACCCGCGCCTGGGTCCGGCAATTTCCGTTCCCCGTCCTGAGACCATTGCGGTTGAGAATGTTGGTGATGACGTCATCCTTGGCGATGAGGGCGAGTGTCCGACCGCAGCGACGATATCTGGAGATGTGCTGTTGCGCTGCTCGCACTGCCGGGGCAGAAGCCGCAGCTTGGTATGCGCACCGCCCATTCAGTGAATCGTCAGGACGATCTCGGCCGGCTCGTCGTCAAGATCGGCGACCGCCTCGCGGATCACCGCGTGCACAATGCGCTTCTTCAGGCGGGCGTCGGTCTCGGACGCAGTCCAGAAGGTCCTGAGGTACTGCGCGCGGGTGGCGAAGGACAAAGGCTCGAGATCGAGAGGCTGGCGGGTCGACGCGTGATCATAGGCGATCCGCGTCTCGATCTCGCCGAAACGCTCTAACCTCCGACGAAACACCCGCAGCGCCGCACCGCGCGACCGCGCCGGCCGCCTTTCCTACGACGCTATGAATGCGGACAGTCCAACCGACCCACGGGTCCCAGGTACACACGACCCTCCGCTCGGCCGCAGTTTCGGTAACGGAGATATTCTGTCGTGTGGTTGTAAAATCGACAGTGGACCCACTCCACCCTCGGGTACCTTACCCTCGAGCAGGCAGACGCATAAACCGGTGTCCACTTTTCCGGAGGAAGTTCAATCGCTATCCCTTACGGTTTCCCCTTACAAAGCCTGGCCCGCCGTTAATTACATTTGACAATTAGAAGATATTTGGATATCTCCAAAATATGCTAAATCCTCGACTGCCGAAGGCGTTGAACTTTTCACTCACCCACGGCCAGGCCGTCTGGGTGCTTTGGCACGCCTTCTTTTATCAGGGGAGTGGGCCTGATCAGACTTTCGATGCCTACCTCAAATACCTCCGCCGCAATGGCGTCCCGTTCGGTGCGGCGGAACTTGGGCGCGGCGCGGGCCACAACGTCGCGTACGGCTACGAACATCTGATGGAGGTTGCGTTTGCCCTGGAGCTCAAGGCTCAGGGCATCCTCAAGACCGACGTGGTCAAACTGCTGGCTGACCTGCGCCCAGAGCTGCGCCCACTCTATCTCGATGCATGGCTCGAGCGCGAAACCGGTCGCGGCAAGCCGGTTGAGGTTCGGGTCAAAGGGACCAAGCCCTTCCAAGCAAGCGGCCTATGGCTAGACCTGCAACTCATGTACTACACCGAGGGCGAGCCGCTCCTTATGGGAACCCCGGGACTCTTATCTCCAAGAGATGCGTTGGTATCTTTCGCCACACACAATCGCCAACGCGCATTTCGCAACCCTGTTCAAATATCCGATTTGGCTGCCGAGATTGTTCGTTTGGCCCCGCATGCGCCAGAAATTCGCAGGGGGCGCCCCTGAGCAAAAAATTTTCATCTATTGAAGATAAAAAAATTGCCTCAAAAAGAACGCCGCTGGCGGGACCCCGGACGAGCGAGCAGCTGGAACAGCTCGTCATCCTCTTGGCCCGATTGGCTGCGCGCCGCGTGTTCCAAGGAGAGCCCGATCGACTCCATTGAGATGACAAAAACGGGCCCTGAGATGACAAAAACGGGGCCGGTTGTCCCTCGTCCCCCTCACCTCCACCACGATGAGACCCTTGACCAGTTACAGATGAAGGATCCTAGCCATGCCAGGACATGACCACCAAGATTGCTCCCAACCATGGATGACCGTGCCGGAAGCAGCCGAGAAGATGCAGGTCAGCGACCGGACGGTCCGGCGCCTCATCAAGGCCAAGAAGCTCCGCGCCTACCGGGTCGGGCGCCAGTTGCAAATCGACACGAAGGACCTCGAGTACCTACCGCATGACTGACGCATTCTGCCTCAAGCTGTCCAGATGTGGAAATACCATCATAAAGTATCGCGAAAACATAGATCAAGTCATCAGCACGCTAATTGGCAATACATTTTCACTTTTTCTTACGTTTGTCTTGAACTGATCACTACTGTCATCTTATGTCTATCTAACCACTTCACGACGAGGAGCCAATGCCCCTAGACAGCCCCAACCCCTTTACCGATCCTGCGGCCCTGACCCTGGCGGATCTGATCGAGTCTCTCGTAGACCACCCCGCTTGTTCGCCGCGCGAGCGACGCGAACTCTGTTCGGCGCTCCGCAGCCTGGCCAAGTGGTTCGGCCAGCCGCCATCGACCGTGCCGGCCAACCTGCACTACATCCGCCAACGGCTTACCCGCTTTCATCCGGCCGAGGCGGGGGTCTCCGAGCGACGTCTACAGAACGTCCGTTCCCTGGTCATGAAGGCCTTCCGGCGGGCCGGACTCCCGGCCGCGCCGAGCTCCTACCTCTGTCCGCTTACCGCCGAGTGGCAGGACCTCTACGACCGTCTCACGGACCGGTACACGCGCTGGGGCCTGACCCGGCTTATGCGCTACTTCTCCGCCCAGGGCATCGCCCCGGCCGATCTGACCGACGCCTTGCTCGATCGTTTCAAATCGGCGCTCGCCGAAGAGTCTCTGGTAGCCCATCCGCGGCGCGACCACCAGACGGCCTGCCGGCTCTGGAACAAAATGCGCGAGGAGATTAACGGCTGGCCCGACATCGAGGTCATCGTGCCGCGGTGTCGGGAGACTTACGGGGCCGACCTGAGCCGGTGCCACCCCCAACTGGCCGATGAGATCGAGGCCTACCTCGATCGGCTCAAGAAGGCGGATCCCTTGGACGCGGAGGGACCCTCTCGTCCCTTTAGGCCCGCGAGCCTGAGGACGACCCGCGGCAACATCACGCGCTATCTGGGAGCACTCGAGCAGACCGGCGAGGATATCAGCCGCTTTCGATCACTCGCCGAGATCGTCGACTTCGAGGTGTTCAAGACCGCGGTCAAGTGGTTCTGGGGCCGCAACGGCGAGAAGCCAACCAAGGCCCTGGAGGGTATCGCCTGGACCATTCGCTGCATTGCCATCAAGTGGTGCCGGGTCACGGACGCCGATGCCCAGCGGTACAAAGCTTCGATCCGCAAACTCCGGGTAGAGCAGCAAGGGCTGAGCGCCAAGAACGATGCGCTGCTCCAGCGCTTCGATGATCCGGGCTTGGTGGCACGTTACGTCAACCTGCCGCGGATGCTGTGGGATGAGGCCGAGCGACGGCACAATCAACTTGGCCCCCATAGAACGGCCCTGCTTGCACAGACCGCCGTTGCGGTCGAGATCCTTCTGCTCGCCCCGATGCGCGCCAAGAACCTCGTAGAACTCGACCTGGACGCTCACCTGGTCTGGTTACAGCCAGGGGGTGGCCAGGGCGTTCAGATCTCGATCCCAACCGATGCCGTCAAGAACCGGGCGAAGCTGAGTTTCGAACTGCCCTCCGAGGCGGTCCACCGGCTCAAGGTCTACCTCGAACGCCATCGTCCCATTCTGGTGCGCGGTCAGAACCGCTACCTATTTCCGGGCCGCCAAGGCAACCACAAGGACCACAGCCGCCTTTCCAGGCAGATCTGCGCATTCCGACGCAAAGCGGCCACTGATTCCGATTTAATCCGGCCACTGATTTCGACGCAAAGCGGCCAGTCGGATTGGGGATGTGGTCGACCTCGTTGGGTGATCCTGACAGGGGCTACCTTCGCGCCTTTTCGAGAGGAGCGAGGATGCCCCGGGAGAGATTGCCCATGCGCAAAATATACGACGTTCTACGGCTGCACGCCGGCGGATTGTCGAAGCGGCGGATTGCCGTCAGCTTGAACATCGGCCGCACGGCGGTCGGCGATTATCTTCGCCGGGCACGCCGCGCCGGCCTGGGTTGGCCGCTGCCCGAGGGGCTTTCGGACGAAGACCTGGAACGGCTGCTGTTTCCGCCGCCGCCAGCGGTTTCTCCCGATCGCCGGCCGCCTCCCGATTGGCCAGTCCTGCATCGCGAACTCAAGCGGCCCGGCGTCACTCTGTCGCTGTTGTGGGAGGAATACCGCTCGGTTCATCCCGGGGGTTACGGCTACAGCCGGTTTTGCGATCTCTACCGGGATTGGCGCGGCCGGCTCAACCCGACCATGCGTCAAGCCCATGTCGTCGGCGAGAAGCTGTTCGTCGATTACGCCGGCGCCACGATGGAGGTGATCGACGGCCTTACCGGCGAGATCCGCACGGCCCAGGTGTTCGTCGCCACCCTGGGCGCTTCCAGCTATACCTACGCGGAGGCGACCTGGACGCAGGCTTTGCCCGACTGGATCGGTTCGCATATCCGCGCCTTCGCCTATTTCGGCGGCGCGCCCCGGCAGGTCGTGCCGGACAATCTCAAGTCCGGCGTCGTCAAGGCCTGCCTGTACGATCCCGAGATCAACCGCACCTATGCCAGCATGGCGGCCCATTACGACACCGCCATCGTGCCGGCGCGGCCGCGCAGACCGCGGGACAAGGCGAAAGTCGAAGTCGGCGTTCAGATCGTCGAGCGCCGCGTTCTGGCCCGCCTGCGCCATCGCCGTTTCTTCAGTCTCGCCGAACTCAATCAGGCGATCGCCGAGCTTCTCGTCGCTCTCAACGGGCGCGTCACGCGTCATCTCGGCGCATCGCGCCGGCAATTGTTCGAGCAACTCGACCGGCCGGCGCTCAAGCCGCTGCCTGCCCAAGCCTACGAGTATGCCGAATGGAAGCAGCGCCGCGCCGGCCTCGATTATCATGTCGAGGTCGCCAAGCATTACTATTCGGTGCCCCATCGCCTGGCCAAACAAAAGCTCTGGGCGCGGATCACCGAACGCTCCGTCGAAGTCTTTCACAAAGGCAAACGCGTCGCCGCCCACATGCGCGGTTCCGGCAACCGGCGGCACACCACCGTCGCCGAACATATGCCGTCCTCACATCGCCGCTACGCCAATTGGACCCCGGACCGCATCCGAAGCCAGGCCGCCGCCAACGGACCCAATACCGAGACCCTGATCGACGTCATCCTGCGCGCCAAACCCCATCCCGAACAGGGCTTCCGCTCCTGTATCGGTATCCTCCGCCTGGCCAAGACCCATGGATCGGAACGTTTGGAAGCCGCCTGCGAGAGAGCCCTGGAGATCGGCGCAAGGTCGTATTCCTCGGTCGCCTCCATCCTCAAGAACAATCTCGATCGCCGCACACCGCGACAGGCCACGGACGGACCGGCGATCGATCATCCCAACATCCGCGGCCCGCAATACTTCCACTGAGGAGACATCATGCTGCAACATCCCACCCTCGACCAGCTCAGGCATCTCAAGCTGCACGGCATGGCCCGCGCCTTCGCCGAACTCGGCGACAACGCCCAGGCCGGCGAACTGGACCATGCCCAGTGGCTGGCCCTGCTGCTCGACCGCGAAGAGGCCGAACGCGACGACCGCCGTCTGACATACAGGCTCCGCAACGCCCGTCTGCGCCACCCCGACGCCAGCATCGACGACATCGACTACCGGGCCCCCCGGCGCCTCCACAAAGCCCTGTTCCAGCAACTCGCCAGAGGCCAATGGATCGCCCGCAAACAAAACCTGATCCTCACCGGCCCCTGCGGCGTCGGCAAATCATGGCTCGCCTGCGCGCTCGGCCAGAAGGCCTGCCGCGACGACTTCTCCGTCCTCTACAAGCGCGTCCCCAGGATGTTCGCCGAACTCGAAATCGGGCGCGCCGACGGCCGATACCCCCGCCTGTTCCGGGCGCTGACCAAGGCCAACCTCCTCATCCTCGACGATTGGGGACCCGAACGGCTCAACCCCGATCAGCGACGCGACCTCATGGAAATCGTCGAGGACCGATACCAAAACGCCTCGATCCTGATCACCAGCCAACTGCCTGTCACCAAATGGCACGACGTCATCGGCAAACCCACTTTCGCCGACGCCATCCTCGACCGCATCGTCCACAACGCCCACAGGATCGATCTCGACGGGCCTTCAATGCGAAAGACCATTTCAGAAAATATCAACGCCAACGACGTTGACCACCCACAACGAAAATGACATCAAGGGATCACCCAACGGCGACGATCACGACGCTATATTCGACCCTCGGCCAAAGTGGCCGTTTTGGATCGGAACAGGTGGCCGCTTTCCGTCGGAATCGGTGGCCGCTTTCGTCGGAATGCGCACAGATCACCATGGGCGCCTGGAGACACGCAGGGATTCGGATTACGCCCCACCAGTTCAGGCACATCGCCGCCAAGCTCCTGCTTGATCATTGCCCGGGCGCTTACGAGCTGGTCCGCAAGCTCCTGGGCCACAAGCACACCAGCACGGCGTACGAGCATTACTCCGGGCGAGAGGCCAAGGCCGCCGGCCAGCTCTACGCCGATATTGTTCTCGGCCTGCGGACCGAAGGCGACTCGCCGGATAAGGCCACCCGGCGACCGGCCAAGCGCGGTACGGGCCGCAAAAGGCAACCGGGCACAAGCCGGTATCCGAGATAACCATGGCCCGCGGTCCGCGCATAACCCTCGACGTTGGCGACTGGCCTCGGGTCGACCAGGACCTGTGGTCATCGGCGCGGCGGCCCGGAGGGCCCTTCGATGAACCGGGCTTGGCCTCCGGATGGCGGCCAAAGACCAAACGGCAGGTCGAGAAAGACTACGGTCTATGGATCTGCCACCTCCGGGACCGGGGCGAGCTTGATCTCGACGCTGGCCCGTCATCGCGGGTCACCAAAGATCGTCTTGGCGACTTCATTTCGAGCATGGAGCGGATGGGCTGGGCGTCGACCACCATCACGTCGCGCGTCCGCAATCTGCGCGAGGCTCTTCGGGTCCTGGATCCGGCGAGTGAACTCGGGTTGATCACGGCGGTGCTGCGGCGGCTCTCCCGCAATCAAATCCCGGCCCGCAACAAGCCCGCCAGGGTGGTGCATCCAAGCCGCATTCTCGAGCGGACGCTGGGGTTTCTCGATGATTTGGATGATATGCCCTGCGACAATGAGACGATCCGCGGCAGTTGGTATCGAGATGGCCTGATCGTCGCCATCCTGGCGGTCGCGCCGCTGCGTCTTCAAAATCTGACCGACCTCGATCTCGACCGGCACATGGATTTCATCGATGGTTCCTGGCGCCTGTCGTTCGGGGCCGAGGAGACAAAGCAACACCGGCGCTTCGAGGTTTCGCTGCCGCCGAAGTTGACGCCCTATTTTGAGCGCTATCTCGAAGCCCATCGTCCGCGCCTAACGCGCGCCAAAATTTCAACCCGACTCTGGATCTCCACCCGTGGCGGACCGATCTCCACCCAGGCGGTCTACAACAACGTCTGCGATCTGACCAAGCGTTTGCTCGGGCGACCGATCAATCCACACCTCTTCCGCGACTGTCTGGCGACCGCCATGGCAACCGACACCCCGGAGCATGTCCATGCCTCGGCCCGTCTTCTCGGGCACGCTGGTCTCGAGACCACCGAGAGCTACTATAATCAGGCCCAGCAGCTGACGGCGCAGCGGCGATATCACGAGGCGCTCGCCGCACTGCGGGAGTCACGGCGGGAGAAACCCGAATGACAGGACATAACGGAATCCGCCGCGCCGTCATCTACGCCCGCTACTCCTCCGATCTCCAGTCCGAGGTTTCGATCGCGGATCAGATCCGGCTCTGCCGGGAGCGGGCGGAGAAGGACGGTTACCTGATCATCGAGACCTATTCCGATTTCGCCATCAGCGGTGGTTCATTGCGGAACCGGCCTGGAATCCAGGCCCTTATGTCGGACGCCAAAACAGGCAAGTTCGACCTCGTGATCGCCGAAGCGCTGGACCGCCTGTCGCGCGATCAAGAAGACATCGCGGCGATCTACAAACGCCTGGCCCACGCCGAGGTCGCGATCGTCACCCTGGCCGAGGGCGAGGTCACCGAGCTGCACGTCGGCCTCAAGGGCACGATGAACGCGCTCTTCCTCAAGGACCTCGCCGCCAAGACCAAGCGCGGTCAACGTGGCCGGGTCGAGGCCGGCAAGATCCCCGGCGGCAATTCCTATGGCTACAGGATCGTGAAACGAATCACCGCCGACGGGATCCTGGCGACCGGGGAGCGCCAAATCGATCCGGACCAAGCCGCCATCGTGATCCGCATTCTCAATGAATTCGCAAACGGCGTTTCGCCCCGCATCATCGCCACGCGTCTCAACCAGGCCGGCATCGCGGGTCCGCGCGGTGGTTACTGGAACGCGTCCACGATCAACGGCAGCCGGCGGCGCGCGAACGGCATCCTCAACAACCAGCTCTACATCGGCCGGATCGTCTACAACCGCCAGCGCTTCGTGAAGGATCCCGAGACCGGCAAGCGGGTCTCGCGCCTCAACCCGCCGGACCAATGGATCTCCGTCGAGGTCCCCGAACTGCGAATTGTCGATGACCCGCTGTGGGAACGGGTCCAGGCTCTCAAGGGCAGGTATTCATCGCACCAGGGTAACAAGCGTCAGACCCGCAAACGGCTGCTCAGCGGTTTGATAAAATGCGGCCGATGTCACGGCGGAATGACGATCATGCGGCGCGATCGCTACTATTGCTCGGCCCGGCACGAGAGGGGAACCTGCGACAACAGCACCGGGATCGGCGTCCAGCAACTCGAGGACCGCGTTCTCGGCGGCCTGAAGGATCTGATGATCGGCAATGAGCACCTGCTTGCGGCGTTCGTCAAGGAGTTCAATGCCGAGCTGCAGCGCCTGAGAAAGGAACGTCACGGGCGCGAGCGCGGCCTTCACCAGGAGCTCAAGCGGGTGAATCGCGGGATCAAGCGTTGTGTCGACTTCATCGTCAATGGATCCGGCAACCCGGCCTCTGTCGGCGCGGAGCTGTCGGCGTTGGAGCACCGAAAAGCGGAACTTGACGCCGAACTCCGCACAAGCGAAACCGGCGGTGTCGTCGAATTCCATCCGAACCTGCCGCGGCTCTACCGCCAGAAGGTCGAGCATCTGCGCGAGGCCCTGGTCGATGAGGAAACGCGCCCCACGGCGACCGCGTTGATCCGCTCCTTGATCGACCGGATCGAGATTGTTCCCGGCGGCAAGCGCGGAGAGGCCAAGGTCGAGATCGTGGGCGGCCTCGCAATGGTCCTGAACTTCATCAGACAAAAAAACACCGCCGCCTCCGGGTCCGGGGGCGACGGTACGTTCTTGATGGTTGCGGGGGCAGGATTTGAACCTGCGACCTTCAGGTTATGAGCCTGACGAGCTACCGGGCTGCTCCACCCCGCGGTTTGCAGAAGACAGAGGACAGAAGACAGAGCTTCTGTCGTGTCGTTGGCGTTGGGCGTTGACGGTGTGAACGGGTTTTTGGCGGGATCCGGGGGATCGTCGTTGGGCTCTGTCGTCTGTCGTCTGATATCTGTCCTCTGCTCCGAAGACCTGGCGGCGACCTACTCTCCCACGCCTTGAGACGCAGTACCATCGGCGCTGAGGGGTTTCACGGTCGAGTTCGGGATGGGATCGGGTGGGACACCCTCGCCATAGCCACCAGGTCGTCGCAGCAGAGGACAGGGATCAGGGATCGGGTATCAGGGATCAGAGGGTTGTCTTTGCTGATGCCTGATACCTGATCTCTGTCCTCTGTAACGTGTTTTTCGCGTGGGTCGATCCTTAGGGTGATCGTATGGGTATGCATGGTTTGGGTTTATCCATGCGCATGGCGGGTTCTCAAGCCTATCGAGTGATTAGGACCGGTTAGCTACACGCGTTGCCGCGCTTCCACATCCGGCCTATCGACGTGGTGGTCTACCACGACTCTCGGGGAGATCTGGTTTTGAGGGGGGTTTCCCGCTTAGATGCCTTCAGCGGTTATCCCGTCCGAACATAGCTACCCTGCTGTGCCGCTGGCGCGACAACAGGTCCACCAGAGGTTCGTCCACCCCGGTCCTCTCGTACTAGGGGCAGCTCCTCTCAAATCTCCAACACCCACGGCAGATAGGGACCGAACTGTCTCACGACGTTCTAAACCCAGCTCACGTACCACTTTAATCGGCGAACAGCCGAACCCTTGGGACCTGCTTCAGCCCCAGGATGTGATGAGCCGACATCGAGGTGCCAAACCTCCCCGTCGATGTGGACTCTTGGGAGAGATCAGCCTGTTATCCCCGGCGTACCTTTTATCCGTTGAGCGATGGCCCTTCCACGCGGGACCACCGGATCACTATGGCCGACTTTCGTCTCTGCTCGACCTGTCGGTCTCGCAGTCAGGCGGGCTTGTGCCATTGCACTCCACAGCTGATTTCCAACCAGCTTGAGCCCACCGTCGCGCGCCTCCGTTACTGTTTGGGAGGCGACCGCCCCAGTCAAACTACCCACCATGCAGGGTCCCGGACCCGGATTCACGGGTCTCGGTTAGATACCAGAGAACAGAAGGGTGGTATTTCAAGGGTGGCTCCACCAAGGCTGGCGCCCGGGCTTCAAAGCCTCCCACCTATCCTACACATCCATTCCCTAGTACCACTGCAAAGCTGTAGTAAAGGTGCACGGGGTCTTTCCGTCTAACCGCGGGTACTCCGCATCTTCACGGAGAATTCAATTTCGCTGAGCCGGTGTTGGAGACAGCGGGGAAGTCGTTACGCCATTCGTGCAGGTCGGAACTTACCCGACAAGGAATTTCGCTACCTTAGGACCGTTATAGTTACGGCCGCCGTTTACCGGGGCTTCGATTTAAGGCGTGAACCTCTCCTCTTAACCTTCCGGCACCGGGCAGGCGTCAGACCCTATACGTCGCCTTGCGGCTTCGCAGAGTCCTGTGTTTTTAGTAAACAGTCGCCACCCCCTGGTCTGTGCCCCCCGCCCCTGGTTGCCCGGGAACGGGGCCCCCTTCTTCCGAAGTTACGGGGGCAATTTGCCGAGTTCCTTCAACACCGTTCTCTCAAGCGCCTTGGTATGCTCTACCAGTCCACCTGTGTCGGTTTCGGGTACGGTCTTAATGCCGGCGCTGTTTCCCGGAACGCCATGACTGCCCACACAATCCGATAAGCATGGACAACTTACGGCGTTCGTCACGCCCGGCAGGCCCTGGAATATTAACCAGGTTCCCATCGGCTACGGCTTTCGCCCTCACCTTAGGGGCCGGCTCACCCTGCGCGGATTAGCCTTGCGCAGGAACCCTTGGACTTTCGGCGAGAGGGTTTCTCACCCTCTTTGTCGCTACTCATGTCAGCATTCTCACTTCCGATACCTCCAGCAACCCTCGCGGACCACCTTCACGGGCTTACGGAACGCTCCGCTACCGTTCAGAGGACAGATGACAGGCATCAGGGATCAGAGCGACCGCTCCGTCCCGACCTCTCGTGCAATCCCTGAAGCATCTTGGCGATGGCGTGATACTCGTCGCGCCACTGTCGCCACGTCGCTTCGTCGATGTATCCAAGATCGAAGCAATAGCGAACCCAAACCCGCATCTCGTCGGCCGAGCCCGTGGCGATCCGCAAGAATCGCCGGAACTCCGCACCGGAACGGTCTTGTTTGCCGAACCCCTCGGCAATGTTCGCCGGGATCGCCTTCGACGCCCGGCGAATCTGATCCGCCAGGGCCTGTTGCTCGATCCGTGGAAACGTCAGGCTTTGCCGATGAACCTCCAACGACACCCGGTACGCCCTCTGAAAGACCTCCAGGTCTTCAAAAGAACACGCCACCATCGTCGTCAAGCTCCATCCGATACCTGATACCTGACATCTGTCCTCTGATACCCGCAGCTTCGGTGCATGGCTTTAGCCCCGATACATCTTCGGCGCGGGACGGCTTGTCTAGACCAGTGAGCTGTTACGCTTTCTTTAAAGGATGGCTGCTTCTAAGCCAACCTCCTGGTTGTCTTGGCCTTCCCACATCCTTTGCCACTTAGCCATGACTTGGGGACCTTAGCTGGCGGTCTGGGCTGTTTCCCTCTCGACAATGGACCTTAGCACCCACTGTCTGTCTGCCACGCTATGCTCGTCGGTATTCGGAGTTTGGTTGGGTTTGGTAAGCCTGTGGGGCCC
>CAVYTX010000002.1:0-137500 GCA_963771545.1 uncultured Alphaproteobacteria bacterium | reverse complement strand
TCGAACCCGTCGAGGGCGAAAAGGCGACCCTGACGCTGCCCGACGGCCAGCGGGTGGACCTGCCGGTCCTGCGCGGCACCCACGGCCCCAAGGTCGTCGACGTTCAGAAGCTGTATCGGGAAACCGGCTATTTCACCTATGATCCCGGCTTCATGTCGACGGCGAGTTGCGATTCGAGCATCACCTACATCGACGGCGAGCGGGGCGTTCTGCTGCATCGCGGCTACGCCATCGAGGAGCTGGCGGCCAAGGCGCCGTTCATCGAGGTGTGCTACCTGCTGCTCTACGGCGCCTTGCCTAGCGCAAGCCAGCTCGCGTCGTTCGAAAACAGCATCACCCTCCACACCATGGTTCACGAGAAACTGAAGAGCTTCCTGAACGGATACCGGCGCGACGCCCATCCCATGGCGGTGATGGTGGGAACCGTCGGAGCGCTGAGCGCCTTCTATCACGAAGAGATGGACGTCACCGACCCGGCGGCCCGCGATCTCGCCACCCATCGGATCATCGCCAAGATGTCCACCATCTGCGCGATGGCGTTCAACTACTGCATCGGCCAGCCGTTCATCTATCCCCAGAACGACCTCGACTACGCCGCCAACTTCCTGCACATGTGTTTCTCCGTTCCCACCGAGCGGCTCAACGTGACGCCGGTCCAGGCGCGGGCCATGAACCGCTTTCTGGTGCTGCACGCCGACCACGAGCAGAACGCATCGGCGGCCACCGTGCGCATCGCCGGATCCAGCCACGCCAACCCGTATGCGTGTGTGGCCGCCGGCATCGCCAGCCTGTGGGGCCCGGCCCACGGCGGCGCCAACGAGGCGGTGCTCAACATGCTCGAGGAGATGGGCAACCGCGACGATATTCCCAAGTTCCTCAAGCGCGCCAAGGACAAGAACGACCCGTTCCGGCTGGCGGGTTTCGGCCATCGTGTCTACAAGAATTACGACCCCCGGGCGCGGGTGCTGCGCGACTCCTGTCACGAGGTTCTCGACGAGATGGGAAAGCGGGACGAGCCGATGTTCGCCCTCGCCATGGAGCTGGAGCGGATCGCGCTGGAGGACGACTATTTCATTGAGCGCAAGCTGTTCCCCAACGTGGACTTCTATTCGGGCATCATGCTCCGGGCCATGGGCTTCCCGACGACCATGTTCCCGCCGCTGTTCGCGCTGGGCCGCACCGTCGGCTGGATCTCCCAATGGCGGGAGATGATCCAGGCCCGCAACCAGCGCATCGACCGCCCGCGGCAGCGTTACACCGGCGATGCCATCCGCGCCTACGTGCCGCTTGGCCAGCGGTAGACGGGCGCGCGACGGGGGGCCGCCCGAGATCATGCGCCGCATAACGACCGGAATGCGCCGCCGCGTGGCCCCGCTGGTCCTTGTCGTGGGCGCCGTCGTCCGGATCGCCGATCCCGGCGCCACGCGCGCGGAGCCGGGCGCGGACGGGGAGACCGGCGCCGCCACCGAAACCGGCACGTTCACCTTCCAATTTGAAAACGACAAATTCACCAATGCCGACCGGCACTATACCAACGGCGTACGCGCCGCCTGGACTTCCCCCAGACTCCGCGAGCAACTGCCATGGATCGGCGACGCTCTCGATTGGATCTACCCGTTCGACGCCGGCGCCGACGCCCGCATCGGCGTCCATTTGGGCCAAAGCATGTTCACGCCGGACGATATTTCGGCGCGGCAGTTGATTTCCGACGATCGGCCCTACGCCGGCTGGCTCTACACCGGGGCATCCCTGCACGCCGAAGCCGAGCAGCAAATATTGTCTCGCGATTTCAACACCCTGGATACGTTGGAAATCGATATCGGCATGGTCGGCCCCGCCTCGCTCGCCGAACAAACCCAAAAGCTGGTCCACGACATCACCGGGGCGGAGGATCCCAAGGGTTGGAGCCATCAGCTCAACAACGAACCCGGGATCATTCTGACGCTCGAACGCAAGTGGCGGCCGAAGGCGCACGATTTCGGGATCTTCGGTCTGGAGGCCGATCTCATTCCCAGCGCCGCCGCGAGCGTCGGCAATGTCAACACCTCGGCCGGCGTCGCCGCGCTGCTGCGGTTCGGCCAGGGTGTGCACGTGGACTATGGCCCGCCGCTGATCCGCCCCAACATCTCGGGCGTTTCGTTCATCGACCGGGTTCCGGCGGGCTATGCGTGGTACGTGTTCGGCGGCGCCGGCGGGCGATTCGTCGCGCGTGACATCTTCCTCGACGGCAATACGTTCACCCACAGCCACAGCGTCGACAAGAAACTGCTGGTGGGCAACGCCCAGGCCGGTGTCGCGATCGTCGTCCGCGGCGTGCGGATCGCGTTCACCCAGGTCTGGCTGACAAAGGAGTTCGACGGCCAAAAAGACCCCGAACTCCTTCGGATCGCTGAGCGTCTCGGTCCGGTTCTGAGGTCGCGGTCTTGAGGTCGCGGTTTTGAGGTCGATGGGCACGCGCGCCGCGCAACCGCCGACGTCATCAGGACCGGCGGCCAGGTGCCGCGTCGCGATCAAGCGACTCTGACCCCCTAGATCCCGTTCCCAGACCGCGATCATCGTGAAAGAGTCGTGTACCGTGGTAAGAGGGGCAAAATCCCGGGCAAGTTATGAAAAATATTCGCTTGGCTGCGATTGCGGAAGACGTAACGTATTGAAATTACACGGTAACGAAAACTGCTTTGTCGCTAGGCAAAATCGTCTTGCCCGGGATTTTGCCCCTCATACCTATTTTGCACCCAAAACTGTGACTTACTTCACAGATTATGCGAGCGCGACGGTTTAACATGGCAAAGAAATCGTTAACCGTAAGAGAGATGATAAAGGGGGAGTTTTTATCATGCCTTCTATCCAAGACGTTGCCGATCAGATCAACGCTAAGCTTGATCAGATAAACACAAATACATCAAACACAGCGCAAAATACGGGCGAAACGGCCGCTACCGCGAAAGATATTCGCTCGGAGTTACAGACGACCAACGCGCGCCTTGCCGGGATCGATTTTACTCTGAAATTGGGGTTTTCGAACCTGGGTCAGGGCCTCTTTGCCATTTCAGAATTGCATAAGGTAACGAATGCTATTCTGAACCACCATAGCAAGCAAAACGACACCATTATATGCCTGCTGGAAAACAGCAATGAGCTGTTATGTGGCATCACCAGGAAAATCACGAAGCAGTTGGAACTGAGCGAAGCAACGCTCGTTTCCGTTCGACGCACCGAAGGCATTCAAGAACGGGTCAACGGTGAACAGGCGGTAGCCTACGACCGAAACCGGGAATTAACAGTCAAGGTCGAAGAATGTTGCCCGCCGCCAGAGCCACAACCAGAGCCGTGCCCAGATCCGTGCAAGGTGCCGGACTTCAAACCGCCCCGCCCCGACGGTCAGGACTGGAAACCGCTTCCCGAACCCAAAGAACCTCAACCCGATCCAATCGGTTAGCGCGATGGTAATGTTCATTCAAAACGACGCCACAGGCGGCGGCGCCGGGAATCTCGATCCCAATCAAGCGGCGATTGATCTGGCCATCATTGCAAACGGCGACACTGGGTTGGGCTTGAACGCACAGGTTGGAAACCGCCAGCAAGTCACGTATGCCCGAACATTAGGGGGAGCTCCGCCGACGCGTTTAGACACCCTGGTAAACAACACATTCAATCCCAACTATGGGGGTGGTGCGCAACAAGTCGATATCGTTGTGTTGCCTGTCCAGTCAAATTTCGTGCTGAATGACGGAACGCCCATCACCTCCGCGGCAGGCGTCGCCCTAGCGCCCCAGGGTAGCGGCCTCGCCGGAGATACACTTAACACGACGAATGACTGCTTGGCGATTTACGATACTTCTGAAAACAATGGCGATCAGTATTGCGTTGCCCGCGACGGCACAGGCGGCACGCTCGACCTGCAAATGCCGCGTTCTGTCATTCTGTATCACGAGCTTTCGCACTGCCTTCGCATTGTGAACAACAATCTTCAACCGCTGACGGCAGGCTGCAATCCGTCTTCGCCAGAGGAAAATGCCGCAATCGTCGATGAAAACGATCTGCGCACGCAAATCGCCAATGCGACGGGTGACCCGATCAATTTGCGAGACCCCGGTATCCATTGCGGCCAAAGTTGCGCTGGCGGCGGCGTGGGTGTCAGTTGCTGCATCATTGCTTCGGTTGCATCGAAATCGCCGATGTCCGCCGAAGTGCAGTTTCTGCGCGAGATTCGGGACGGTTTTATCCGGAAAACCGACGTCGGATTTGAACTTTTTCGCAATCTTTTCCGGGACTATTACGCTTTTTCGCCGCAGATCTGTACACTTATGGCCCGCCATCATCAATTGCCGGACCTTGTGTTGAAAGGATATGTTCAACCGTTGATTTGGATGCTCCAAACACTCCAGGCCTACTCGGTTGAGCGCCCGACGAGCCAAAAATTAGGGCAGATGCTCGTTGATCACTATGAGAGCCCAGCCGAAGCAGGAAACCATCTTGCATACCTCAAACGCGTTAGGTCGGTTATGGCAAATCCAGGCACAGTCGACAACGAGAGGGCGCAGACAATCAAGAGCCTGTTACATGACAAGGCCTTTTCGAGTGAACATGTCCGATGGGCGCTGATCGAGCCGGTTGAAATCTTTGGTTTGGCCTTGGAGGCACACGCCTCCGACGCCAATGCGCAAGGGGTGGGCGCTCTGCTCGAAAATGCGTTCGAAGATTGGTCATCGCGTATGCCCATAGACCATGTTTGGGCCTCCCTGCCGGAGAAACAGCTGCGACGGGAGTGGCGGGTCATGGCGAATGGTTTTCTACGATCGGTCCACGCCCGGCGTAATTTTGCCCAGCGATTAATGGACGCCTTTGGCCATATTACCGCCGTCAAGACAGTCATTGAGTTTGAATTGGCGAAGTGTGGAGAAACATTATGAACGAGAGTGGTATAGACGACACTGGTGGCGAGCGCAGGGAATCACTGCGCGGGACCATCGAGTCCGCAAAGATGAGCGAACGCGGGATGGTGTTGACGGTCGGTCTCGAAAATCCCGGCGACCGGGCGCTGCACTACGTATCGGATGTCCGCAACATCCAGTTCGATCCTTCAGCGAATGTTCTCAAGATAAAACTGTCCGATGAAGGGCGGATGTTAGTGCCGGGAGGCCTTGCCCGGCTACCGTCGTTCAAAACGATCGATCCTAGGGCGAGTCAATCCATCGAGATCCTGTTGCCCGAAAAAATTGTCAAACTTGCGGATAATCCGGCGAGTGACGAACTTGCATTGGAGGAGCAGAATATTGGCAAAGCCGTGGAACTTGAAGTCAGCATTGGCTGGGCCGACACGCCCTTCTATCCGGACACGAGGGAAACCGACGATCAACGAATGCCCGCGGCCATTTGGCAACAGGATAGCCTCACTATGAGGCACAAGATGGAAAACGGACGGGAATAGCGTCTGTCGCCACTGCATCCGACGAAAACTTCGTCGCTCGGAACTCTGCTCCGGCACAGACGATTGACCAAAAAAATGGCTCTTAAGCGGCAAACGGAATTGCGAAAACGGCGGGGTCAGAGTCGATTGAAACTGGGTTCTGAGGGCGGATTCAGGTTGGAAGTGCACCACTTGGTGAAAACGTAGGACACGTCAAAACGAAGCGGGGCAAAAACGGTGGGGTGGCCGCGCGCGAACCCTTTACGGCGCCAATACTGTCTCGATCTCGCTTCGGAGCTTATGAAGCTAATCCTCTAACAATTTGGTGCGTCTGAGAAGCAGCTGCCGAGGGCTCTCCGTTGCCTCTTGATCGGACAGATCGATAAATTTGACGCCCACTTTATCGTTTGCGGACCAAACAACCTCGCACAAACGCTTTGCGCCCCCCTCCGGCTTGGGGGTCAGGGCTAGTATTGTAGCTTTCCGGAAGGAACTCACGAGGAAGGGCCAAAACTGCTGGTCGGACTATGGAAAATGGCACCGTCCCCGTCTCCCACCTCCCTAAGGGTCAGAGTTCGATTGAACCTAGGATCCAGCGCGCAATCGAAAGGATCAGCGACCGAACGATTCTAAGAAGCCGTCTTGAAACTCAATTTTTGGCTGGATTGGCGGGTTCAGATGTGATTCCAAACGGTTGTCAAAGCCAGTTTGGAGGGGCACATGTGGACACCGACCACCCGGCGGCAACATAGCCGCGATCATCTGCGTTATGGAAGCGATCTGAGCGATGCGGAGTGGGAGATCATCGCGCCGTTCATGCCGCCGCCGGCGCGGACCGGCCGGCCCCGCGAATGGCCGATGCGCGAGATCATGAACGCCATCTTCTACGTCCTGCGGGCCGGCTGCGCCTGGCGCATGCTGCCCAAGGACTTCCCGCCGATGACGACGGTCTACGGTTGGTTCCTGCGCTTCCGCCGCGAGGGCCTGTTCGAGACCATCAACCACCATCTCGTCGCGCTCGACCGCGAGCGGGTCGGGCGGGAGGCCAGTCCGTCGGCGGCGGTGATCGACAGCCAGAGCGTCAAGACCGTCGAAGCCGGCGGCCCCAGGGGCTACGACGGGGCCAAGAAGATCAAGGGCCGCAAGCGCCACGCCATGGTCGATACCGATGGGCGGGCGCTGGTGATTCAAGCCCACCCGGCCGACATTCAGGATCGCGACGGCGCGATCCCGCTGCTCAAGGCGTCGCGGCGATCGTTCCCCTTCGTCGAACTCGCCTTCGCCGACAGCGCCTATGGCGCCCAGCGGGTCAAGGACGCCACCTGCATTGCCATCGAGGTGGTCAAGAAGATCGCTGACCAGGTCGGCTTCCAGGTCCTGCCAAGGCGATGAGTGGTCGAGCGCTTCTTCGCCTGGATCAACCGTAACCGAAGGCTCGCCAAAGACTTCGAAGCCACCATCGCCTCCGCCCAAACCTTCCTCTACGCCGCTTCCGTCATGATGCTCACCCGACGCTTGGCACGCTCAACATGAGTTTCGAGTTCGGACTTTAAGCAAATGGGTCAGATTCGATTGATTGACTTTCCGGACCGGCTGTGGGGTCAGGCCCATCATTGTAGCATTTCGGAAGGAACTCACGAGGAAGGGCCAAACCTGCTGGTCGGACTATGGAAAATGGCACCGTCTCCGACCCCCGCCGGCCTGGTGGGCAGGGCGGCAATGGCCTTGCCCGCCTTCCGCTGCGCAATGGCTAGGTCGAACTGATTTTGCAGGTTGGTCCAGAACCGGGCGCTCGTGCCGAACCAATGGCCCAGGCGCAAGGCCGTATCGGCGCTCACATGGCGCTTTCCGTTGATGATCTGACTGATCCGGTTCGCCGGCACCGCGACCTGCCGGGCCAGCTCGGTGGGTGAAACCCCAAGCTCTTCGAGTTCTTCGTTCAGAACCTCGCCCGGATGCACGGGCCTTCGGTTCATCATGGCGTGGTCCTCCTTCAATGGCAATCCACGATCAATGGTAATCCACGATCTCGACGTTTTCGGGTCCGGGTGAGCCTTCCGGCCACTCGAAGCAGATGCGCCATTGCTGGTTGATGCGAATGCTGTACTGCCCTGCCCTGTCGCCCTTCAGGACCTCGAGGCGGTTGGAGGGCAGGGCGCGCAAGTCCCGCAGGCTGGTCGCCGCATCGAGGATCGCAAGGCGTCTTTCCGCCTGAGCCGCAAAGCCATGGAACGCCCGAACATGCTCACCGTCATAAAAGTTCTGGCTCCGCCGATCCCGAAAACTCCTAATCATACACAATCAAACTAGCACCAATTGACGCTATACGTCAACCGTCAATTCCGAAAAAGGCGACGCACGGCGATGAGGGCTGCTCGCGGTGATGGCGAACGGCCTTGACCTTAAGCCGAATTAGGTGTACGTACCTATTTCTTGGTAATATAACCTAGAGCATGCCATGACTCCATTGAAAGCCCGGCGGGAGCGGTTGCCGGTGGTTCGCCCAATTGACCCACGCCGCCGCGGCGGCGCCGGCTTCGACGCCCGCGCGATTTGTTGACTTTTGTTTCGGGAAAAAGACGTTCAATATCAATGGATTATGCGAGACTCGTATATACTTTTGTATACCTGGTCGAAAAATCTATTCTAGGAAAATCAAGTACTTAGCGCGCGGAAATGTATACTTTTGTATACTTTTGTATACTTTTCACCACACTACACGACTCTGCTGGTTTTTGGATTGAGGCGTCGCTTTGGCCAAGTTCGTGTCCAGGTATGTGCGGCTTTGTCGGGTTGGTGGAGGATCCAGTTTCGTAGGAGGTCGAAGCCGAGGCGAAACCAGGATTTGTAGCGGTATCCGTGTGTGCGTTTCTTGATGGCGGCGCCGGCCTGAGCGGTGGCGGCGGTAACGTGGGCCCAGGCCATGGCGAGAGAGATGATGATGAGGAGGGTGTTGAGTTTGGCCGGGTCGGTGATACGCGTGTCTTCCATGTTGAGACCACGGGTTTTGCTGTCGCCAAACAAGCATTCGATCTGCCACCGTTTCCTGTAGATGTGGAGAGCCTTGTCGGTGGGTCCGTTGGTGGCGACGATCAGGAACTCATCGTCGGCGAGGCGCTTGGCCGCGAACGTGAGAGGCAGTCCCGGGCAGTCGGTCATGGCGGCGAGACGTCCCGGCCGCGCCAGGATCTGCTTGGCTTTCCGGCGGGTGCGCAAGAGGCTTTTGAATTGATAGGTGTGACCGTCCTCGAGATAGATGACGGTGTCCTCCTTCAGCCGGATGGCGAAGATGATGTTGTTTTTCAACAGGAATTCCATCCACCTGACGCCGATGAACTCGCGGTCGGCGAGGAGCCAGGAGATCGAGGCGGGATCGAAGATGGCGAGGTAGCGACGCATCAAGTCGATGCGGTCATCCTGGGTGCTGCATCCGCCGCTGGGCAGCAGCGTCCACATCAGCGGGATGCGCACCCGCCGCGTGGTGATCGCCAGCGTCAGGATGTTGACGTCACGGCGGCCGATCTTCCAGTTGGTCCGATCCAGGCACAGGACCCAAGGCGGCTTGATCCCCAGCCACTTGACAATGAGCGGCGCCGACCAGTTCCCGTCGAGGCGCACATACTGGAAAAATCGCTGCAGGCGGCGATACACCGATGGGATCGAAGCGGTCCCGGAAAGCTGGCTGGCAATGTGACTCAGATTGACCGTGCGGCCGTTGACCATACCCAAAATCAGCAACGCCAACGTTTCCACACGCGACTTGCCGAGATCAAGATGGCGCGATAGCGTACCCATGAGAGCGTCGAGAAGATGTCGGTTCATGAACGGCTCCGTTCGCAAGACAGAATCGTCCAGAACAGCACATTCTCGGCCTCTCAGCTAGACTGTCGTGTAGCGTGACCTTTCACATTTGGGGCGAAGAGGTTTTATTGGGAGTCAACGACTTAAGCGCCACGGTTGCGTAACGACGGTATACAAAACGGCCCCCGAGGTAGACAAAAAGTAGACAAAACCGCGCGGTGCGCGCGCCGGCGGCGGAGGAGGATATGGATGAAACCAGCGGTTGTAGTAATTGCCGGCCGCGATTTCAGCGGCTCTCTCGAAAAGCTCTCGCGATTTCATTGACGAACGGCTTCATGGAGTAGACGCGCGGCGGGACGATGGCGGGGTCCATGCCGAACTTGCGGGCCGCGTCGGCGGCGACGGGACCGATCGCCGCAACCTTGGTTCGCTTCAAGCCGGCGGCGAGCCGCTCCTCGA
The DNA here is from genome assembly GCA_963771545.1 of uncultured Alphaproteobacteria bacterium. Classification (GTDB taxonomy): domain Bacteria; phylum Pseudomonadota; class Alphaproteobacteria; order Rhodospirillales; family Defluviicoccaceae; genus CAKZLS01. The sequence goes on along the minus strand of CAVYTX010000002.1, from coordinate 127,830 downwards.
GGGACCCGTCCTTGGCCACCTGCCACAGCCGGCGGATCTGCGCCGCGCTGGTGAAGGCGACAACGTCGACGCCGCCGCCGGCGATGCGTTCCACCAGATCGACCACACGATCGTCATCCACCTTGTCCGCGTACACATAAGGCGCGACGGAATCGGTTTTGGCGCCGGCGGCGCGCAGGAAATCCATCAGCCGGACATTGGGCTCCTCGCCGTAAAGCTGAACGCCGACCGCGCGGCCATCGAGGTCGAGGGCGCTCAACGCCGCGATCACGCCGTCGGTGGTCGGGGTTTCGGCGCGAATGTCGACCGAGGCGCCCATCTCCTGGAGGGCGCGAACCGGTTTCGGCCCGCGGGTGATGGTGCGCACCCGGGTGAGCGCTTCGATAAAGTCGGCCTCCGACCCGGCGCGGGCCGCGAAGCCGCGAAGACGGCGCAACCCTTCGCCCGTCAACAGGATCAGGTCGTCGCAGCCGCCGTCCACGAACCGGCGCAGCCATGCCTCGACCGGAACCGGATCGGGGGCGTCGAGAATGCGCACCAGCGGACAGCGCACGACCGCGGCGCCGCGCTGTTCGAACAGGTGAGCCAGCACGTCGAGTTCGCGGGTTTCCGGCAGGGCGACGGTCTTGCCGTTCAGTTCGGTCATTCCGGCGCTCCAAAACCGCCGCCGCCGGGCGTTTCGATGACGAACACGTCGCCGGCGTTCATGTCGACGGTTTCCGTCGCCGACAGGTCCTGGCGTGCGCCGCCGGCCCGCTCGACCCAGTTATGCCCCGGCATGGCGGGTTCGCCGCCATCAAGGCCGAACGGAGCGACGGAGCGGTGCGACGACAGGATCGAGGCCGTCATCGGTTCCAGGAACTTGATCCGGCGCACCACCCCGTCGCCGCCCCGGTGTTTGCCGTTGCCGCCGGAACGGGTACGGATGGCGAAGGCGTCCACCAGCACCGGGAACCGCCATTCCAGGACCTCGGGATCGGTGAGGCGGGAATTTGTCATGTGGGTCTGGATGGCCGACGTCCCGTCGTGATCGGGCCCCGCGCCGGAACCGCCGGCGATGGTCTCGTAGTATTGATGGGTGGCGTCGCCGAAGGTGAAGTTGTTCATGGTGCCCTGCGCCGCCGCCATGACGCCGAGCGCGCCATAGAGCGCGTTGGTGATCCACTGCGAGGTCTCGACGTTGCCGGCGACCACGGCGGCGGGATAGACGGGGTTGAGCATGCAGCCGTCGGGGATGACGATGTCGAGCGGCTTCAAGCAGCCCTCGTTCATGGGAATGTCGCCGTCGACCAGGGTCCGGAAAACATAGAGCACCGCCGCCCGGCATATGGAACTGGGCGCGTTGGAGTTGTTGGGCCGCTGCGGCGAGGTGCCGGTGAAATCGATGACGGCGCTTCGGCTCTCGCGGTCGATGGAGATTTTCACCTTGATCTCGCTGCCGTCGTCGACCTGGAAGGCCATCTCGCCGTCGGTGAGGACATCGAGCACGCGGCGGACCGACTCCTCGGCGTTGTCCTGCACGTGGCTCATGTAGGCGCGCACCACGTCGAGGCCGAACTGATCGACCATCCGCTTGAGCTCCTGAAGCCCCTTGGCGTTGGCGGCGATCTGCGCCTTGAGATCGGCGACGTTCTGGTCGGGATGGCGCGCCGGCCAGCGGCCTGAGCCGAGAACCTCGCGAACGGCGTCCTCCCTGAACTTGCCTTGATCCACGAGTTTGATGTTGTTGAACAGAACCCCCTCCTCCTCCACCGTCCGGCTGTTCGGCGGCATGGAACCCGGCGTGATCCCGCCCACGTCGGCGTGATGGCCGCGCGAGGCCACGTAGAACAGGACCTCTTTCCCCGCCGCGTCGAACGAAGGGGTCACGACGGTGATATCGGGCAGGTGCGTGCCGCCGTTATAGGGCGCGTTGAGCACGAACACGTCGCCCGGCCGCATGGAAGCCGCGTGCTCGTGGACGACCGCCCGGACGCTGTCGCTCATGGAGCCCAGGTGCACCGGAACGTGCGGCGCGTTGGCGACGAGATTGCCCTCGGCGTCGAACACCGCGCAGGAGAAGTCGAGCCGTTCCTTCATGTTAACGGAATAGCTGGTGTTCTCGAGGGTCGACCCCATTTGCTCGGCGATGGACATGAACAGGTTGTTGAAGATCTCCAGCATCACCGGGTCCACCGCCGTGCCGACGGCGAAGGTCCGCTCGATAGGTACCACGCGCGTTAGAACCAGATCGCCCCGTTCGTTGAGCGCGGCCTGCCAGCCGGCTTCGACGATGTTGGTGCCGGTGGGCTCGACGATGATCGCGGGTCCGTCCACCTCATCGCCGTGACGCAGCGCCTCGCGGTGGTAGACCGGCGTTCGTTGCGGCGCGTCGCCGGCATACATGGTCACGTGGGCGGCCGGCGCCGGGGGTTCCGCGCGCGGCGCGTCCTCGGCCGCGGAGACGTTCACCGGCTCGGTCTCGCCGATCACCTCGACCGAGGCGGAGTTGACGACGAACGCCTTGTCGGGAACGGTGAACCCGTAGCGTTGCTGGTGGGCCGCCTCGAAGCCGGCGACGATGCCGGCGCGGTCGGCGAAATCGACCACCAGCGCGGAGTCCGTGTCCTCGTACTTGACCAGGACCTTGCGCAACAACCGGATGTCGTCGTCGTCCACGCCCTGGCCGTGCATTTCGGCGCGGCCGTCCGCCTCCATATCGGCCAGCAGCGCCTCCAGTTTGCCGACGCGGGCGTCGTCCAGCACCGCTTCCACCGAGCGCTGACGCATGGTGTTGAGGTCGGCGAGGCCCATGCCGTAGGCGGACAGGACGCCGGCGAACGGGTGAATGAACACCCGGGTCATGCCGAGCGCGTCGGCCACCAGGCAGGCGTGCTGGCCGCCGGCGCCGCCGAAACAGCAGAGCGTGTAGCCGCTGACGTCGTAGCCGCGCTGGATGGAGATCTCCTTGATGGCGTTGGCCATGTTAATTACGGCGATCCGCAGGAACCCGTCGGCGACCTCGATGGGCGAACGGGTATCGCCGGTGGCCTGGCGGATCTCGGCGGAAAGGCTCTCGAACCTGGCCGTGACCGCCGCGACGTCGAGGGGCTCGTCGGCGTTGGCGCCGAACACTTGCGGGAAGAACTCGGGATGGAGCTTGCCGAGCATGACGTTGCAGTCGGTCACCGTCAGCGGACCGCCGCGCCGGTAGGACGCCGGGCCGGGGTTGGCGCTCGCCAATTCAGGGCCGACGCGATAGCGCGAACCGTCGAACGTCAGGATCGAACCGCCGCCGGCCGCGACGGTGTGGATCAGCATCATCGGCGCCCGCATCCGCACCCCGGCGACGACCGTCTCGAAGGCGCGCTCGTATTCGCCGTCGTAGTGGGAGACGTCGGTGGAGGTGCCTCCCATGTCGAAGCCGATCATCTTGGGAAAGCCGGCCATCTCCGTGGTCTTGACGGCGCCGACGATGCCGCCGGCCGGTCCCGACAGGATGCTGTCCTTGCCCTGGAACAGATCGGCGTCGGTCAGACCGCCGCTCGATTGCATGAACATCAGGCGCGTGTCGCCGAGCTGGGACGCCACCCGGTCGATGTAGCGGCGCAGGATCGGAGACAGGTAGGCGTCCACCACCGCGGTGTCGCCCCGGCTCACCAGCTTGATGAGCGGGCTCACCGCATGGCTCATGGAGACCTGGGTGAAGCCCATCTCCCGGGCGAGATCGCCCACCTTTTTCTCGTGGTCGGGATAGCGGTAGCCGTGCATAAAGACGACGGCGACCGAGCGGATGCCGTCCGCGGAGGCGGCACGCAACGGACGGCGGGCCGAGTCCAGGTCAAGGGGCTCGAGGACGTCGCCGCGCGCGCCCATGCGCTCGTCGACCTCGGCGACCCGCTCGTAGACAAGCTCGGGCAATACCACGTGGCGGTCGAAAATGCGCGGCCGGTTCTGATAGGCGATCCTGAGCGCGTCGGCGAAACCGCGGGTTATCAGCAGCAACGTCCGGTCGCCCTTGCGCTCCAGCAGCGCGTTGGTGGCGACCGTCGTGCCCATCTTGACCGCTTCCACCGCTTCTCCCGCGATGGCCTGGTCGCGGCCAAGTCCGAGCAGATCGCGAATGCCTTGAAGCGCGGCGTCCTCGTATTGCTCCGGGTTCTCCGACAGCAGCTTGCGGGTGACCAGACGGCCGTCCGGCCGCTTGCCCACCACGTCGGTGAACGTGCCCCCCCGATCGATCCAGAACTGCCAGCGGCTGTCTACGCTCTCGAGCGTCTTCATGATCCTGCTCCTCCCCATCGCGCCGCCGGTTTCTCCGGGTTGACCGGCGATGTTCAGCATTCATAGTTATTTTATCGACAGTTTGTCAATAACATATTGACAAACTGTCTATGAAGGGTATCGTTGTTCGTTTATTTCGCAATGACGGGCGTCCGGGCAACATCGGACCCCTCGGGAAAGGGAATGCAACATGACTGGTATCGGAAAATCGATGGTCGCCGGGGCGTTCGTTCTCGGATTGGCCTATCCCGCGGCGGCGGCGGACAAGTGGGACATGCCGACACCGTACGGCGACAAGAACTTTCACACCGCCAACATCATCGAATTCGCCGAGGACGTGAAGCAAGCCACCGGCGGCGAGTTGGAGATCACCGTGCACAGCGCCGGCTCGCTGATCAAGCATCCGGAGATCAAGAACACGGTCCGCCGGGGCCTGGTCCCCATCGGCGAGGTGCTGATGTCGCGGCTGGGCAACGAAGACCCGGTGTTCGAGGTGGACTCGGTGCCGTTCCTGGCGACCAGTTACGACGAGGCCCAAAAATTGTGGGACGCCAGCCGCCCGATGATCGAGGAAAAGCTGAAGAAAGAACGGTTCAAGCTCTTGTTCGCGGTGCCGTGGCCGCCGCAGGGACTCTACACCAAGCAGGAAGTGAACTCCACCGACGACCTCAAGGGCACCAAGTTCCGCGCCTACAACACGTCCACCGAGCGGCTGGCCGAGCTTGCCGGCGCCGTGCCGACCCAAGTGGAGGTGCCGGACATTCCGACCGCGTTCACCACCGGGCGGGTGGACGCGATGATGACCTCGCCGTCGACCGGAGCGAACACCAAGGCTTGGGATTACGTATCCTATTACACGGATACCCAGGCCTGGCTGCCCAAGAACATGGTGATCGTCAACCAGAAGGCCTTCGACGCGCTCGGCGAGAAGACCCAGCAGGCGGTTCTCGACGCCGCGAAGGCGGCCGAGGAGCGCGGCTGGGCGGCCAGCAAGGCGGAAACCGAGGAAATGACCGCTGTCATGAAGGAAAACGGCATGACCATCGTCACGCCCAGTGACACCTTGAACCAGCAGCTCAAGGAAATCGGTAAGCAGATGACCGCCGAATGGGTCAAGAGCGCGGGATCCGACGGCCAAGCCATTCTTGAGGCATATCAGAAGTAAGAATCGGCAACGTGGGCCGGCCGCGAAAGCCGCCGGCCCACGTTGGGAAGACACGTTGGGAGGATTTGATGCGCACCTTTCTCGACACCCTCTACCGCCTCAGCGGCGCCGTCGCCGCGCTCTGCCTGGTGGCCATTTGCGTGATCGTCATGGCGCAGGTCGGCGGGCGAATCATTGACGGCATCGCGACGATGATCACCGGGGAGCGCATTGGCCTCCTGGTCCCGTCGGCCGCGGAATTCTCGGGGTTCTTCCTGGCGGCGGCATCTTTTCTGGCGCTCGCCTACACGTTCCGCAACGACGGTCACATCCGGGTTTCGCTGGTCATTACCCGCTTCACCGGACCGGTTCGCCGCTGGATCGAACTGTGGTGCTTGGCCTTCGCCGTTTGCCTGACCGGGTTCTTTTCGTGGAATACGATCCTGCTCGTCCTCGACAGTCTGGAGTACGAGGAGGTTTCGTACGGCATGATCCCGGTGCCCCTGTGGATTCCGCAGAGCTTCATGGCTCTCGGCCTGATCGTCCTGACCATCGCCCTGGTGGACGATCTGACGCGGGTCATTCGCGGCCAGAAAACGTCCTATGAAAATGTCGAACAAGGTCTTCTGAGCGAATAACGCGCTCACAATTCCAGTTGGGAGGAAGTCATGGATCTTGTCGTTCTCGCGCTGACGCTGGTCATCGCGCTGTTCGCCTTTCTCGGCAGCGGCGTCTGGGTCGCGATGTCGTTGTTCGGCGTCGCCCTGATCGCCATCGCCGCGTTCACGTCGACGCCGGTCGGCGCGATCATGTCGACGACCGTGTGGGGGTCGAGCAATTCGTGGGAGCTGGCGGCGCTGCCGATGTTCATCTGGATGGGCGAGATCCTGTTCCGCTCGCGCCTGTCGGAGGACATGTTCACGGGCCTCGCGCCGTGGATCAACCGGCTTCCCGGACGGCTCATGCACGTCAATATCCTCGGCTGCGGCATCTTCGCCGCCGTTTCCGGTTCGTCGGCGGCGACCGCCGCGACCATCGGCAAGATGGCGATTCCGGAGCTGCAGAAGCGCGGTTACGACGAGAAGATGATGATCGGAACGCTGGCCGGGTCGGGCACCCTGGGCCTGCTCATTCCGCCGTCGATCATCCTGATCGTCTACGGCGTCGGAACGGATCAGTCCATCGCCCGGCTGTTCATCGCCGGCGTCATTCCGGGCATCATGCTGGTGATCATGTTCATGGGCTATGTGATCGTATGGTCGTTGCTCAACCGCGACAAGGTGCCGCCCGCCGACATCGCCATGAACCTGTTCGAGCGGATCCGCGCGGCCCGAAGCCTGATCCCGGTGGTGTTGCTGATCGCGGGCGTTATCGGCACCATTTATACAGGGTTCGCGTCTCCAACCGAGGCCGCCGCGGTTGGGGTGGTGCTGGCGCTGGTGCTGTCGTGGCTGACCGGCTCCATGAGCCGCCGGACATTCGTCGACGCGCTGATGGGCGCGACCATGACGTCGTGCATGATCGCCTTCATCCTGGCCGGCGCCGCCTTCCTCACCGTGGCCATGGGGTTCACGGGCGTCCCCCGCCAGCTCGCTGAATGGATCGGCGCCATGCAGTTGTCGCCGTACATGCTGCTGTTCGCGCTCACCCTGTTCTTCATGGTATTGGGGTGTTTCCTCGACGGCATCTCGGTGGTGGTGCTGACCACCTCGGTGATCCTGCCCATGGTCGAGGCGGCGCGGCTGGACCTCATCTGGTTCGGCATCTACATCGTCATCGTCGTCGAAATGTCCCAGATCACCCCGCCGGTGGGTTTCAACCTGTTCGTGCTGCAGGCGATGACCGGCAAGAACATCCTCTATGTCGCCCGCTGCGCGCTGCCGTTCTTCCTGCTTTTGGTGGCGGCGGTGGCGCTGGTGATCATGTTCCCCGGCCTGGCGACCTGGCTGCCGGAGCAGATGGCGCAGGGAGGATGACCCGGCTCAAGTGAAAAGGTGATCATCGATATGACTAAACCGCGAACCGTCAAGACGAGCGCGCAAACCGCCGAGTCCGGCGCCGGACCGATCGTGTCGTCGGCCCATCTGGTGTCCGAGCGGGCGGCCGAGCTCAGCGAATTCGAGTTCGGGCTGATCATCGCCAACAACGCCTTTCAGCGTTGGATGGTGCGGTGCATGGCGACCAGCGGCATTCCCGACCTGAGCCCGCTTGATATCCTGGTCCTGCATACGGTCAACCACCGGGGCCGCGCGAAAAAGCTCGCCGACATCTGCCTGGTGCTCAACGTCGAGGAAGCGCACACCGTCAACTACGCGCTCAGAAAGCTGGCGAAACTGGGTCTGGTCCAAAGCCAGCGCAAGCGCAAGGAAAACAGCTTTTCCATCACCCCCGAGGGCAAGCACGTATGTGAACGCTACCGCGAGATCCGCGAAAAGTGCCTCGTCAAGTCGTTCCGCTCGCTCCACCACGCCGACGACCAGATCAGCGACCTCGCCGGCCTCCTCCGCGCCCTCTCCGGCATCTACGACCAGGCGGCGCGGGCGGCCACGTCGCTGTGACAGGCTGCCCGTTACACCCGAACCGGGGCGCTTCGCGAGAAGTTGCGTTTTTGTCTTTGGTCTCAATGCAATAGTGTGCCGCTTACCGAGCAAGCCCTGCATGTGCGCTCCCAACCGGTTCAATCCGGGATCGGTCCGCCACAGGAAGCCTTTGTTGCCGTTAAAAATCGAGGTTTATGGTTTTTCATCGCCGACGCGGATGTTCGCGGCAAGCTTGTATTCGGACTCTTGAGTTGTCTTTTCCAGCTCAAGGCGCCGGCGGCTTCCAATATCTGGCTCTCAAGCGCGATTGCTCGGCCTACCCGCTGGTGGCGCTAACCGACCGGGCGAACCGAGGCGAGATACACCCGCTCTACTGCGCTATGATCGCTTTCAAGGCCCAGGAGGGAATATCGCCGGAGTCGGGCGGGGTGCTCATCCACGGGTCGGGCTGCATTCCCAGGGCGCGCCCCGCGTCGAAAGCCGCGCGCATCTGGGTCGGGTCGAAGGCGAGCACGTCATTGCCGATGTTTACTCCGTCCGGAATCCCGACCGTCTCGAAAGAGTAGCCGAGTATCCTTGTCCCGAAGTAAGACCTTATCATAGCGGTCTGCATCGACTGTTCCATCATCACGCTGACCGTTTTCGCCGCGACGTCGCCGATGGCCCGGCGCAGGGCCTCGGGCGGTTGCGTGACCCTGCCGTTGTTGATCAGGTACAGGGTGCCCGGACCGTACGGCGGAGGATTGAGCTTCCGGGTTCCGCCCATCCCCGGGACCACCAGGTTCGAACGGGCGGCCCCGTCGACGAACAAGTGGCCATCGATTTCCACCGGTGGAAAGACGATGGGGAACGAGGCGGAGGCCAGCAAGACCTTGCGATAGAGCTCCAGATCCCCCGCCTTCGCGATCAGCGACATGTTCCAGACCCAGGTCTGGCCATAATCGATGTTGGTGGTGCCCACGAACAACAGACGATTTTGATCGTACGCCGCGGCCACGCGCCGCAAACTCTCCGCGGTGATGTACTTGCTGATCATCGCGTACAACGGAGCGGTGTCCCGGAGTGAGTTGGCGCCGGACACGAGGTTGAAGACCGATCTGCCCTTGTAGATATTGTCCCTTGTGATCCGCGTGTACATCTCTTCCAGTGTCGCGTCGTCGGCCGGGGCGCCGAGAAACGCGTGCGTCGCCAACAGCGCGCCGGTGCTGACACCGCCGACGACATCGAACTCCGGCCGCCGTCCGCTTTCGCGCCAGCCGATGAGGAAACCGGCGCCGAAGGCGCCGTTCTGGCCGCCGCCGGAGAGGCTCAGAAGGTTCAGCGCGTGTCCGCGCTTGCGCTCCAGGTAGCGGATGAGATTGTCGCCGGGAACGGCCGTTGCGCCGGCATAGATGCGCGCGGGTTGGGTGGGATCCAGCGGTTCGAATCCGTTCGGGAGCGTGGCGTACGACGGCGCCTTTTCGGAGAGGACCCGCTCCGGGGGCGATGCGCAGGCCGCCAGAAGCAGCAAAACCAGAAAACCCTGAAAAACGCTCATCGTCTTGTGTCTCATGTCCCCTCCGGTCCGCGCGCCGGCGGAAAAACAAAAAAACGGATCACACGGTTTCCCGCCAACCGATTTAACCACATGCTGTTGCTTGACCCACCCATCACGCTCGCAAGGACGCGCCCACGGGCTCTTTAGCACGCGCCGCCGTGGCGCGAAAAGGATCCGAATGCGGTGACGAGTCGCGCGCGGCGAGTGGGAGTCGGTTCACGGGGGGGCCGGCCGCGCCGGCAGGCCCTCGCGGATCGCCTCCGAGAAATCGCCCTCCGGGGACACGGCCTGGGCCCTCGGATTGATATAACTGACCGATTTGAGCTCCGCGAAGGGCAAATCCCGGTTCACGACCCCCATTTTGTAAAACAGCGCATCCAAATACTCGTTTGCCAGCCAGCGCCAGTCATAAGGTATGCCCTCGACCACATGGCTCGCGTGCAGCCGGATGGTGGTGGTGCAATTCTGCGTCAAGGCGTTGTACCACGCGGGTTCGCGCGCCAGGCGATTGATCGTTTCCAGGTAATCGAGCAGGATCGCGCGGGCGCGGGCGCGCGCCGGCGGCGTGCGGAGGCGATAGAGATACACGTCCTCATGCCGGTAATTGGTCCGCAGCCGCACGACGTCTCCCTCGTCGGCGACCACATAGTAGAGCTCATACTGGCGGAAAAAGCCGCGGAGCGCCGAATAGCTCTCGCCCTCTTCCTTCCGGGTCTCGATGGAGATGGCCAGCGGCGGGCCATCGTCGAACCGCCAGCTCAGGATGGTATGGGCGATGCTTGGGGAGCCCCAGTAGATGAGGAACAGGTCCAGCCCCCGCAGCTTCGACAGATCATACGCGCGCGTCTCCCAGCGTTCGGTGTGGTCGGTCTCGGAGCGGTAGACGAAATCGCGGACGTTGTGGATGGTGACCATGTCCCCGCTGATCTCCGCGCTCGGAAGCCGGGCCACGTCCGGCTGCCAAATTCGCTCGTTGCTCGGCCCGAGGCTCAGCCACCAGCCGAGCACCGCCGCGAACAGGACCGCGAAAGCGGCGCGCGCGCGGCCCCTCCGCCGGACCATGACAAGCAGCGCCAGGGAGGCCATCGCGTATGCCGCCGCTAGCACGGCCGCCAGCGGCCGGGAGGCGGGACCATCGAACCACAACGCCGCGCTGCCCCAGGCGATGGCGCCCAGCGGCACACTCCAAAAAACCAGGCGACCAAGCAGCCTGGCGAACGTCATCATGACGGAATCGACTTCATATGTTCAGCAACAAAGAGATGAACCCGTTTCATTCGAATGAACCAGCGCCGGCCGCGCGCCTTCCGTGAGAGTTCTGGTCTGGGTGCCCTGGCGTGATCGACATTGTCTCTGTCATGCCGCCGATGCAGCGTAACGGCATGGGAATGGTTCTTCCAGACTTGCGATCCCTTGCGCCGCGACGCGGCCCGAGGACATCGGTGAGCCGACCTCGAAAACCGGTTTCGCCGGCTTCGGCTTCGCGCCGAAACGTTGCCCGAAGTTTAACCAGCCGGCTTGGGCCAGATACACCCGAGGCGCCGCGCGACACGTTGCCCTTGGTTCCGTCATCACGACGATCCGTAGGCGCCGGCTCGGTTCCGCGCGATTTTTGTCTACTTTTTGTCTACTTTCCCGGCCGTTTCGTATACCGCCGTTACGCCCCCGTGGCGCCTACCGCGTTGATTCAAAACGAAACTCGTCCGTCCCAACTGTGAACAGTCACACTACACGACTCTGCTGGTTTTTGGATTGAGGCGTCGCTTTGGCCAAGTTCGTGTCCAGGTATGTGCGGCTTTGTCGGGTTGGTGGAGGATCCAGTTTCGTAGGAGGTCGAAGCCGAGGCGAAACCAGGATTTGTAGCGGTATCCGTGTGTGCGTTTCTTGATGGCGGCGCCGGCCTGAGCGGTGGCGGCGGTAACGTGGGCCCAGGCCATGGCGAGAGAGATGATGATGAGGAGGGTGTTGAGTTTGGCCGGGTCGGTGATACGCGTGTCTTCCATGTTGAGACCACGGGTTTTGCTGTCGCCAAACAAGCATTCGATCTGCCACCGTTTCCTGTAGATGTGGAGAGCCTTGTCGGTGGGTCCGTTGGTGGCGACGATCAGGAACTCATCGTCGGCGAGGCGCTTGGCCGCGAACGTGAGAGGCAGTCCCGGGCAGTCGGTCATGGCGGCGAGACGTCCCGGCCGCGCCAGGATCTGCTTGGCTTTCCGGCGCGTGCGCAACAGGCTTTTGAATTGATAGGTGTGACCGTCCTCGAGATAGATGACGGTGTCCTCCTTCAGCCGGATGGCGAAGATGATTTTGTTTTTCAACAGGAATTCCATCCACCTGACGCCGATGAACTCGCGGTCGGCGAGGAGCCAGGAGATCGAGGCGGGATCGAAGATGGCGAGGTAGCGACGCATCAAGTCGATGCGGTCATCCTGGGTGCTGCATCCGCCGCTGGGCAGCAGCGTCCACATCAGCGGGATGCGCACCCGCCGCGTGGTGATCGCCAGCGTCAGGATGTTGACGTCACGGCGGCCGATCTTCCAGTTGGTCCGATCCAGGCACAGGACCCAAGGCGGCTTGATCCCCAGCCACTTGACAATGAGCGGCGCCGACCAGTTCCCGTCGAGGCGCACATACTGGAAAAATCGCTGCAGGCGGCGATACGCCGATGGGATCGAAGCGGTCCCGGAAAGCTGGCTGGCAATGTGACTCAGATTGACCGTGCGGCCGTTGACCATACCCAAAATCAGCAACGCCAACGTTTCCACACGCGACTTGCCGAGATCAAGATGGCGCGATAGCGTACCCATGAGAGCGTCGAGAAGATGTCGGTTCATGAACGGCTCCGTTCGCAAGACAGAATTGTCCAGAACAGCACATTCTCGGCCTCTCAGCTAGACTGTCGCGTGTGTGGTGAACAGTATACAAAGGTATACAAAAGTATACATCTTTCCACGCTAACCCCTTGACTTTGCTAGAACAGCCTTTTCCAGCGGGTATACAAAAGTATACATGAATTCAGCATTATGCATTGATATCTAACGCCTTTTTACGGAAACAAAGGTAGACATTTGTCAGTGTTCACTTAATCCGGTCCGCAATCGGGACACACTTCTCCTGTCGCTCCAACTAGCCTGGATATCTCACCGTAGGGGTCATGAGGTAGGTATTTTCGGGTAATTTGTGGTTGTTGATGGTTGGTTTGCGCCGTTGAAATTGGGTGGCGCGGTCTTTGTCGGCGGCGGGCCGGGCGTTTTCGTGCGTCAGTTGTGCGCTTCTGTTTGGTGCGCCGATGACGAGTTTATGAGGGCGCAGCTTGGGTGTCGGCTGTTGACGGTCGACGGGATGGGCTTTGCGGCTATCCGGGAGAGGCACGCAGCCTGGCGTGGGCGAGGGCGAATTCGGCTTGGTATGGACACGCCGGCGCCATAGCGATCTTGCTCCGGCGCACCGAGACGGTGACGCGGGCGCCGATCTTGAGGAGCTTGAGCCGGATGGTGCCGGCGGTGGCGGTGGCGAACTCGGTGTGGCCGAGACCGATCCGCTGCAGCGCTTCGATCAGGACATAGGCGAACGACGAGAACCAGAGGCGGAGCTGATTGGCGCGCAGGGTTGCCGTCGAGGTTCGGTCGGCAAAGAGATCGAGTTGTTGCTCCTTGATGCGGTTCTCCATGTCGCCCCGGGCGCAGTAGAGGCGCTCGTACAGGGTCTTGGCGTCGATGGCCTTGCGTTTGAGCGAGGTGACGATGAACCGGGGATTGGCGCCCTTGGCCAGGTGCTCGGCCTTGCCGATCACCCGGCGCCGACGGCTCCAGCTGTCGCGGGTGGCGTAGAAGAAATCCTTAAACCGGCGGGCCGGTTTCCCCGTGGCTTCGTATTCGCTTTCGGCCCACGCGAGATCGATGGCGAGTTCGTCGACGAGGCGGCTGTTGCGGGCGAGGCCGAAGACATAGTCCACGCGGTTCGCCTCGCACCACGCCATCAACGCCTCGCGGGCGAAGCCGCTGTCGGCCCGGAGCACGATCTTGACCCGCGGCCAGCGGCGGCGGATGTGGGCGACGATGCGGGCCACTTCCTCCTTGGCGCCGGCCGAGGCGTCGATGTTGGAGCGGCGCAGCTTCGCCGCCAACAGATGCGGGCCACAGAAGATGTACAGCGGCAGATAGCAGTAGCAATCGTAATAGCCGTGGAAGAACCGGCCCTCTTGATGTCCATGCAAAGGGTCGTCGGTGGCGTCGAGGTCGATGACGATCTCCCTCGGCGTTTTGTCCTGGCTGTCGAGAAACACGTCAACCGGGACCGCCTCCAAAGCCTCCGGGTCGTGGCCGATCTTGTGGTAGCGATCGCCATCGCCACGGGGCGCATGTTCCAAGCGATTGATCGTGCTCTTGCCCGCCAATGGCGCGCAGTCCTCGCGCTTGATGCTTCGCATCCCTTGCGGGCATGCGTCCAGCCGCTCCGAAAACAACGCCAGAACCGGATCGAATCGCAAGGTGTCATGATCGTTGACGTCCTCGTAGCCGAGCGCGATGCCAATGATCCGCTGGCCGACCAGCGTGCGCACCGTATGCACGACGTCCGCTTGCCGGCGCCCGTCCGTGAAGCACGCCGCCACCCGATCGATCAAGGCGATCGCCCGATCGGTCTCGCGCAGCAGCACCGCTCCCGCATCCGACGTCACCAAACCGCCGTCAAACCCCGCCACCACACGACGGCCATCAAACGCTTCGAAATCGAGTTGATCGGAGATACACTGTGTTTGCATCGGACCCCGTCCTGGAATCTGGTAAAGCATTTTGCCAAAACGACTTTCTCAGATTCTTGGGGCCGATGCACCCCCTGCGGTGAGATATCCGGGCTAGCCCTGACCCCGTCGCCTCGAGCGCGGCCGAGAGACTGTGCGACCTTCTCCCGCGTATCGCGCCAGCGGCAGAAGTGCAAGCTGGCGCCGTGCCCTTTTAATTGGCGGCCCGACGGGTACAGCTACAATCTGATGTTTGCTCAGGCAGGGTGACCCTTACGCAACTAGCCCAGAAAATTCCCGCCCAAATATCCTGCGAGACGAAACCGTTCTACAAACGCGGTAGCGAGTGCTGGCGACTCGCACAGAAGGCTGAGCTCAGCCGATTCCGAAAGGGAGCTTCCCGACCAGTTATGGCTACCGATCGCCACGATCTTCCGATCAACAACGACCAGCTTCGCGTGCAACGGTCGCTTTGATCGGCTTGTTGTGATGCAGGCACCTAACTCATGCAGCTTGGCAAGGGTAGTCCTCATTTGGCGACCAGGCCCAGTGCCTGAGAAAAACCCCAGGTGTCCAGGATCACAGATTTCGACCCTTACTTTTCTTCTGAGTGCGTAACAAAGCAACTCATAGATTTGCGACGTGGCATTACCTTCACTGCCATCCCATACGATGATAGCCGCTGCGACGAGGATCTCGGTGCTTGCGCCTTCGATGAGCTCGACGATCTTGGCGAGATAGTCACCATCCTCAAGCAGCGTCCATTCATTCACCGGATGAAGTCGGCGCGTCAATGTCTGCCCGATCACCTTAGAGTCCGACTCGAAACTCATGTTGAGCGTGCCAAGCGTCGGGTGAGCATCATGACGGAAGCGGCGTAGAGGAAGGTTTGGGCGGAGGCGATGGTGGCTTCGAAGTCTTTGGCCAGCCTTCGGTTACGGTTGATCCAGGCGAAGAAGCGCTCGACCACCCATCGCCTTGGCAGGACCTGGAAGCCGACCTGGTCAGCGATCTTCTTGACCACCTCGATGGCGATGCAGGTGGCGTCCTTGACCCGCTGGGCGCCATAGGCGCTGTCGGCGAAGGCGAGCTCGACGAAAGGGAACGATCGCCGCGACGCCTTGAGCAGCGGGATCGCGCCGTCGCGATCCTGAATGTCGGCCGGGTGGGCTTGAATCACCAGCGCCCGCCCATCGGTATCGACCATGGCGTGGCGCTTGCGGCCCTTGATCTTCTTGGCCCCGTCGTAGCCCCTGGGGCCGCCGGCTTCGACGGTCTTGACGCTCTGGCTGTCGATCACCGCCGCCGACGGACTGGCCTCCCGCCCGACCCGCTCGCGGTCGAGCGCGACGAGATGGTGGTTGATGGTCTCGAACAGGCCCTCGCGGCGGAAGCGCAGGAACCAACCGTAGACCGTCGTCATCGGCGGGAAGTCCTTGGGCAGCATGCGCCAGGCGCAGCCGGCCCGCAGGACGTAGAAGATGGCGTTCATGATCTCGCGCATCGGCCATTCGCGGGGCCGGCCGGTCCGCGCCGGCGGCGGCATGAACGGCGCGATGATCTCCCACTCCGCATCGCTCAGATCGCTTCCATAACGCAGATGATCGCGGCTATGTTGCCGCCGGGTGGTCGGTGTCCACATGTGCCCCTCCAAACTGGCTTTGACAACCGTTTGGAATCACATCTGAACCCGCCAATCCAGCCAAAAATTGAGTTTCAAGACGGCTTCTTAGCTTATAAATCAGGATGCAAATGAAGCGCAAGAAGAACACGGGCAAAATGTCCGTGATGCTTTTCCGCTCGGCGATGTATTTATTGATGCCAGATCCCGCGAAAGTTGTGAATCCACGCTTAGACGATTTATACATCTCATCTTCGGTGACAATCACATTACTCCAACGCATGATGAATACGGCATGTACCTCGCCAAATCTGCTGCATTAAGATCTTCTGACTTATCTCGGCAGGTTGGAGCGGCGATTTTTCGAACTAGCGGAGAGGTTATCACGCTTGGATGCAATGAGGTTCCCAAAGCTGGTGGCGGGACTTACTGGTGCGGTGACCCGGCAGACAAGAGGGACTTCGTGGCTGGCTTCGACCCCAACGAACGACGAAAGATCGAAATTCTTGTCGATTTCCTGCACCGACTTAAGATTGGTAAGCATCTTTCACAAGATTTACAAGTAATAGATGAGCCATACGAAATATGTAAAGCGCTCCTCGCAAATACCGGCAAGAATGGATTAGCAGAGTCGCAGATTATGGGTCTCCTCGAATTCGGCAGGATAATACACGCAGAGATGTCGGCCATTTGTGATGCGTCCCGGAAGGGCTTAGCGATTGAGGGGGCTACTTTATATGCGACAACATTTCCATGTCACATTTGTGCGAAGCATATCGTAACCTGTGGAATAAGAAGAGTTGTTTACTTGGAGCCCTACCCAAAAAGCTACGCATCAGAATTGCACAGCGATTCCATCCAGGTCGAAATGAGCGGTGACATCCAAAAGGTCATATTCGGACCATTCACTGGCGTTTCGCCATTTAGATACAGAGAGCTATTCGAAAAGGGTAAGAGGAAATACTCCGGGGGCTTGGCAAAAAAATGGCATAGAGGTGAAGGGCAACCATTAATTGACGTATATTTTCCTTCCTATTTTAAGAGCGAAGCGGCAGTTGTTGACTCTATAAAAGATGGTTTAGACAATTTAATAACCAATACTAAGACATAACCGCTCGGCCCCATGAATCTCCCAGAAATTTCATTATATTGGTTACGGATGATCCCGCGCACTGGCGTCAGGATTAGACGGTCTGTTGCCCACGGGGGATCGAACGGGTCAGCAGTTGGACACCTCGAAAAACCGTGTTGGTTTGCCGATGATCTAATTCAATGGACCTTGTATTGCATGGGAGGCTCGTCCAGGTGACCCCATCGGAAAAATAGGCGAAAAAGTGGACGGTACCATGAATCTACGTCAATCGACTCTGGCCTCTTCGCTCCATGGCTGAAAGCATGCGCCACTGGACACCGCGGCAACGTCCCGCCTCCGTCGTTATGGAGGGCCGCTATGCGCGAATCGAACCGCTCTCCGTCGAGCGTCATGCGCGTGAGCTGTTCGAGGCCTCCGCCGTGCCGGACGCCGACGCCAAATTCACATGGCTCGCCGAAGCGCCGCCAACGGACTTTGCGTCGTTCCGGGCTTGGGTCGAAAAGGCCGCGGTTCGCGAGGATCCGATCTACTTTGCCGTGATCGATAAGGAGAGCGGCCGGGTCGCGGGCCGTCAAACCCTGATGCGGATCGACGCCGCCAATGGCGTGGTCGAGATCGGCAATATCTATTGGGGGCCGTTGATTGCCCGCAAACCCGCCGCCACCGAGGCGCTGTTCCTGTTCGCGAGACACGTCTTCGACGATCTCGGCTATCGCCGGTTCGAATGGAAATGCAACAACGACAACACGCCCTCGAAGAAGGCGGCGCTTCGTTTCGGCTTTCAGTATGAAGGGGTCTTCCGCCAGCACATGGTCGTCAAGGGCCTGAACCGCGACACCGCCTGGTTCGCCATGATCGACAAGGATTGGACCGCGCTCGGGGCCGCCTACGAGGCCTGGCTCGACCCGTCCAACTTCGACGGGAACGGCCATCAGAAACGCCGGCTGGAAGAATGCCGCGCCGACGTTGGCGCATAGGACGTTGACGCCCGAAAGGGACCGCGACGATGATCAAAAACCCGACCCCGACCGTCCGCCCCGTCCGCGCCGCCGATCGCGCCGAATGGAACACGCTCTACGCGGGCTATGCGGCGTTCTACGAGGTCGCGCAGACCGCCGAAATGCGCGACACGGTCTGGTCCTGGCTGCGCGATCCCGCGAAGGAGGTCGAGGGACTCGTCGCCGAGGGCCGGGACGGCCGGCTCGTCGGCCTGACCCATTTCCGTCCGTTCGCCCGGCCCCTCTCCGCCACGACCGGAGGGTTCGTGGACGACCTGTTCGTATCGCCCGACGCGCGAGGCATGGGGGCCGGCGACGCCCTGATCGAGGCTGTCCGCGCCGCCGGCGCCGACCGCGGCTGGTCCGTCATCCGCTGGATCACCGCCGAAAACAACTATCGCGGCCGCGCCCTGTACGATCGGGTCGCGACCCGGACAAACTGGGTGACCTACGACATCAAGCTCTGACTCAAGCTCTGACGGGGGCATGTCCGTGAATCAAGGGGTCAGGAATCAAGGGATCAGAGTCATTTGATATTCAACCGACTCTGAACCCATTGCTTCGAGGTGGAGACTTGGAATTGAGGCGCCTTCTCCAGCGGTCCGCCATTGGTCATGACCGTGTCATCTCTTCCCTGATTTTTACTGGATTTTTCCAGGAAAAGGAGACAGGGGCAAGGATGTCATCGTGCAAGCAAGCGACGCAGGCGGTCCTTGCCCCGATCGCTTACAGGAGGAAATCATCGGGGGACAACTCTGACTCGTCCAGATCCTGAAAGATTACGCGGGGTCCGCCTACGGAGAATAAACTCAAGTGCGCATCGTCGCCGACCTGAAAGATCGACACATCGTCGAAGTCCTCGAACACAAACGCCGTCAGGTCGATCATATCCTCACCCGACGTGAAGTCGATGACGGTGTTACGGCCACTACCCGGCGTGAACACAAAGACATCATCACCGTTGCCGCCGATCAACGTGTCGTCGCCACCGAACGTGTCGTCGCCACCGCGCCCGTTGAGGGTATCGTCACCATTGCCGCCGTCAAGCACATTGTCGCCGCCGTCGCCGAGGAGCACCGTATTGCCGTCGGACCCGATGGCGTTCTCGATATTGGTCAGGGTCTCGGTGAGGCCGCTGCCCACGAACGTCGCCAAACCGGCCGCCAGATCGATTTCCAAGGTGTTGGACGAACTATAGCTGTAATCAACCGTGTCCGTGCCGTCGCCGCCATCGAAGGAGTCCTGACCGCGATGGCCGATGAGAACATTGTCGTTGGCATCGCCGATGAGAACGTTGTCGCCGGTCGTGCCGATCACGTTCTCGATGGAGGTCAATGCTTCGACGGTGCTGGCCTCATTGCCCGGACCGGCGGGGCTGGTCGGATCGTCAACAAACCACGCAAATCCCTCCGACAGATCCACCCGCAGCCGGTCGGACGATGAGTAGCTATAGTCGACGGTATCCGAACCGTCGCCGCCGTCGAAGCTGTCGGTGCCGATGCCACCACTCAACGTGTCATCACCCCTGTCGCCGATCAGCGTATCGTCGCCGCTGCCAGCACTCAACGTGTCATCGCCGTTGCCGCCGATCAACGTATCGTCGCCGCCGCGACCATCAACAGTGTCGTCACCATCGCCGCCGTCGAGCATATTGTCGCCGTCGTCGCCACGGAGCACCGTGTTGCCGTCGGACCCGATGGCGTTCTCGATATTGGTTAGGATCTCGGTGACGCCGCTGCTCAGGAACGTCGCGAGACCGGCCGCCAGATCGATTTCCAAGGTGTTGGACGAACTATAGCTGTAATCGACGGTGTCCGTGCCGTCGCCACCATCGAAGGTGTCCTGACCGCCAAGGCCGATGAGAACATTGTCATTGGCATCGCCGATGATAACGTTGTCACCGGTCGTGCCGATCACATTCTCGATGGAGGTCAATGCTTCGACGGTGCTGGCTTCATTGCCCGGACCGACTGGACTTGTCGGATCGTCGACGAACCACGCAAACCCCTCCGACAGATCCACCCGCAGCCGGTCGGACGAGGAGTAGCTGTAGTCGACGGTGTCCGTGCCGCCGCCGCCGTCGAAGGCATCCGTACCGCCAAGACCGCTGAAAACATTGTCGTTGGCATCGCCGATCAGGACGTTATCGCCCGTGGTACCGATCACATTCTCGATGGCGGTCAATGCTTCTATGGTGCTGGCCTCATTGCCCGAACCGGCGGGATTGGTCGGATCGTCGACGAACCAGGCAAATCCCTCAGACAAATCCACCCGCAGCCGGTCGGACGAGGAATAGCTGTAGTCGACGGTATCCAAACCGTCGCCGCCGTTGAAGCTGTCCTCACCCGTGCCGCCACTGAGTATGTCGTCGCCGAGGCCGCCGTGAATAACATCGTTGCCGCCCCCTCCATCGATGGTGTCCGCGAACAGCGCGTCGCGACCGGCAAAGTCGCCATCGATCGTCAACGTGTCGGGCGCTAATTCCGCCGTGCCGTCGAAGAAATCGCCATGGATCGTGTCGTCGCCATCGCCGGCCGAGATATCGTCCTGGAACGCACGGATGATGTTCTCGACCGTTCCTCCAACGCTGATCTCGAGGGTAACGCCGGCGTCCGCTCGCCACACATCGCCGATGATCACGTCGTTGCCGCCGCCCGAATCGATGGTGTCGTTGAAGGCGCTGGCCTCGTTACCGGTGCCGCCACTTGCGGCGTTACCCTCGACAACGCTACCGTCGTCCGGGTCAATATAAACGTTGCGCTCGCCTTCGACCCCGGCCAACACGCTCAGGTCAATCGCACCGCTCGTGCCGGTATGGTGGACGTCACCGACGATCGTGTCGTTGCCGGTGCCGGCGTTGATCTTGTCGCTGAAAACTACGACGGTATTGTCGTTGCCGCCGTCGCCACCTAGGTTCGGATACTCATCGTCGTCGGGCCTGACATCACCGGCGGTTCCGGCTTTGGCAGTCAAGTACACATTACCGTCGCCCGCGTGCGCGACATCGCCGACAAGGCTGTCATCGCCGGCACCGGCATCCATCGTGTCGCCAAAGGCTTCCACGGTATTGTCGCTGCCGCCGGGGCCGCCGTCGCCATAGTAATCGCCGCTCCCGCCGAACTCCAGCGAGGACGCTCAAGTTGAGGTCGCCGCTACCGGAATGCGCTACGTCACCGACGACGGTATCCTTGTCCTCGCCAGCGTTAAGAACGTCGTTGAATGCGGCCGTGGCGTTGCTACTCCCGCCAGACCCGGCATCGGGGCCGAAGAAGCTGGGGACTTCACCCCCGCCGCCGCCGTGTCCTGCCTCGGCACTCAAGTCGACGCTACCGTCGCCTGAGCGCGCCACATCGCCAACGATGATGTCGCCGCCGGAGCCCGCGCCGACGGTGTCGTTGAACGCGGCGACGCTATTGCCGCTACCGCCGTCGCCGCCCTGGTCTTCCTCGTCGTCGTTCTTGTTTGCGGCTCCTGCCTCGGCGCTCAAACCGACGTCACCGTCACCCGAGCGCGCCACATCACCGGCGACCGTGTCATCGCCGGAGCCCGCGCTGACGGTGTCGTTGAACGCGGCGGCACTATTGTCGCTGCCGCCGTGTCCAAGCCCAAGGCCCCCGCCGGCGGTTCCTACCTTGGCGCTCAAGCCGACATCGCCGTCACTCGAGTGCGTCGCATCGCCGACGATGATGTCGTCGCCGGAGCCCGCATCGATCGTGTCGTTGAACGCGGCGGCTGCGTTGCCGCTACCGCCCTTTCCGCCAGTGTTGCGACCGCCGGCTCCTGCCTCGGCGTTCAAGCCGATGTCGCCGTCGCCCGAGTGCGACGCGTCGCCGACGATGGTGTCGTCGCCGACGCCGGCGGTCAGGCGATCGTTGAACGCGGCAGCCGTGTTGTCGCTGCCGCCGTCGCCGCCGCCTTCCGTGTAAGAATACCTTCGTCCATCGCCGCCGCTTCCGGCCTTGGCGCTCAAGCTGACACTACCGCTACCCGCGTGACGAACGTCGCCGACAACGAGGTCGTCATCATCGCCGGCAGTCAGGCGATCGTTGAACGCGGCAGCCGTGTTGTCGCTGCCGCCGGCCCCGCCGTCGCCGTCCTCGTCATTTAGCCCAAGGCCGCCGCTTCCGGCCTCGACACTCAAGCCGACACTGCCGCTACCCGCGTGACGAACGTCGCCGACAACGCTGTCGTCATCATCGCCGGCGGTCAGGCGATCGTTGAACGCGGCAGCCGTGTTGTCGCTACCGCCGTCGCCGCCGTCGGCGCCGAAGCCGAAGCCGACGCTAGAATCTACTCCATCGCCGCCGCTACCGGCCTTGGCGCTCAAGATGACACTGCCACCACCCGCGTGACGAACGTCCCCAGCGAGATCGTCTTTGTCACCGCCGCCGTCGAGGTCATCGTTGAAATCGGAGACGGCGATGTCGCTTTCGCCGTCCTCGCCGTCCGACGCGCTCTCCCCATCTTCATTTAAAATGGCATCCTCGCCAACGCCCGCCTCGGCGGATAAGGCCACGTCAACCGCCGTGGCCAACACCTCGCCGGCGAGGGTATCGTCGCCCAGCAGACCCTCGATGGTATCGTTTCCGCCCTGCCCGGCGATGATGTCGCCGTCCGGCGTTGGTGGACCGCTTACGCCCTCGGAAATAAACGACTCGGTTATGATGTCGTCGTTCGGCGTTGCAAAGATTTCGGCCATTGCCAATTCCCCTCTCGCTCATGGCGGATGTGAACGCGCCATGAATTGTGACGATGATGGATGCGATGATGATGGAGGCGCCAATCGGTTAGAGGCCGCTTGGTTCGATTTGATGTGTCTTCATCCCATCCCCAGACCTTCCCGTTCCACCTCATGGAACGCCACCCAGACAAGCCCACCTCGTCTGTCACGGGTGAGAGACAAGCTGGCTCCAGAACTGCAAGATGCTCCAGCAACGCGCAGCTTGGACACGCGCAGCTTGGACAGACCTATTCGACAAAGAATTATAAATAGAAAATACTAACGAGCAACGAACCCCAGGTTGTTTTAGTTCGCACTAAATCTCCCGCAACGGTTGCGCAAATTTCGGAAGCCCTTGCTGAAGAGTTCACCTGTCGCGGGTGACCGAGTCCCGGAGCGGAGTGCGCCTTCGCCGTTGCAAGGCTCTAAAGTGCGGCCTCGCAATAAAATCAAGGCGTCAAAATCAAGGGGTCAGAGTCATTTGATTTTCCACCGGCGAACCGCCGCCACGCGGCGTCCGTCACCTCCGACACCAGGTCCTGGGCGTGAACCGCAGGTAGGCGGACCACAGCCGCTCCCACTCGGCGCGGTCGCCGGCCCGCGCGTATCAGCATGGATCGTCGAAACCTCTCGCGGAATTTGCGGCTTTGCGGTTTTGGTTGCGCCGTTCAAGCGCTATAGTCTTAAGTAGGTACAAGCCCAATCACGGAGAAGAATTCATGAAACGCTCACGGTCGGTCGCGCTGGTGATGATGGGGAGCGGCGCCTTGGTGCTCAGCGCGTGCGACGAGCCCCAGGTGGACGCCACCATCTACGACAGCGTGGAGCAGTG
Organism: uncultured Alphaproteobacteria bacterium; assembly: GCA_963771545.1. Classification (GTDB taxonomy): domain Bacteria; phylum Pseudomonadota; class Alphaproteobacteria; order Rhodospirillales; family Defluviicoccaceae; genus CAKZLS01. The sequence goes on along the minus strand of CAVYTX010000002.1, from coordinate 104,341 downwards.
CGTCGACGCGCCCGGCGCCAGCCGCGCCGAGTGCGAGGAACAGTACAAGATCGCCGCCGACCAGCACGCGGCGGTGGCGCCGAAATATACCGACCGGGCCGCCTGCGAGGCCGATTTCGGGGCCGAACAGTGCGAGGTGGCGCCGTATCAGGCTCAGGGCGGCGGCTCCATCTTCATGCCGCTGATGATGGGCTACATGATGGGCAGCATGATGGGGCGCGGCGGCGCGGCCACCCAGCCGCTCTACCGCTCCGCCGACGATTCCAAGAACTTCCGCACCGCCGACAACAAGAACGTGGGCGCCACAACCGGCAAGACCACCGTCAATCAGTCGGCGGCCGGGCGGCCCACCGCCAAGGCCTACACCGTGTCCCGGGGCGGTTTCGGATCGCGCGCCCGGTCCTACGGGTCGGCCAGCACCTGACAGCGGGAAAGCCGGGCCAGTCCATGCAGCGTATCGCCGTCACCGAGCGCGAGGACTGGAAGGAGACCGCGCGCGAGCACGGATTCAGTTTCCATTCCATCGACAACGATCCTTATTGGGACGAGAGCGCCTACTACCGGTTTTCGCTGCGCCAGATCGAGGACGATCTGGAGGATCCGCTGGAGGAGCTGGAAAACATGTGCTTCGCGGTGGTGGAACGGGCCATCGCCGACGAGGAGATCCTCCGCCGCCTGGCCATTCCCGAACCGTTCTGGGAGTACGTGGCCGAAAGCTGGACCCACCGGCACCGCAACCTTTACGGCCGGATGGATTTCTCTTACGACGGCGGCGGTCCGGCCAAGCTTCTGGAATACAACGCCGACACTCCGACGACGCTCTACGAATCGTCGATCTTTCAGTGGACGTGGCTGGAGCAAGCCATGGAGCGCGGCCTGATTCCCGCGGGCTGCGACCAGTTCAACTCGCTGCACGAGCGGCTGGTGGAGGCCTTCCGTCAGTTCGGCGTCGAGGGCCCGCTCCACCTGGCGTGCGCGCGCGACTCAGAGGAGGATAAGGGCACGGTGGACTACGTGGAGGACTGCGCCCGCCAGGCCGGACTGCGGACCCATTTCCTCTACATGGAGGACATGGGCATCGACGCCGAGGGCCGGTTCACCGACGTGGAAGACCGGTTCATCCATACCCTGTTCAAGCTCTATCCGTGGGAGTGGATCATGGCCGAGGATTTCGGCTTGCAGGTGCTCACCAGCGGCGCCCGGTTCATCGAGCCGGCCTGGAAGTCGATTCTCTCCAACAAGGGCCTGCTTGCGCTGCTGTGGGAGATGTTCGAGAGCCACCCCAATCTCTTGCCCGCCTATTTCGCGGACGATCCGCGCGCGTCCGAACTCGGCGACAATTATGTCCAAAAGCCGTTGTTGTCGCGCGAGGGCCAAAACATCGAGATCGTCGAGAACGGCCGGATCAAAATCTCCCTCGACGGGCCTTACGGCGACGAAGGCGCCATCGTTCAGGCGTTCCATCCGCTGCCCGCGTTCGACGGCAACCATCCCATGCTCGGCTGCTGGCTGGTGGCGAGCCAGGCGGCGGGCCTGTGCGTCCGCGAGGATCGCGGTCTGGTCACCGGCGACGACGCCCGCTTCATTCCCCATGTCATTCTAGATTAGCGGCCGGGAACCGCAATTTCGCGCGGATCCCTTGTCCGGTCGTTTTAGAACCGTTATGTTTTTCCGGTAGGTGAAACTTTGTCGGGATAACACCATCCATGCGCATGAGCGGCGAACGGCGCGTTGCGGCCCCTCGCGAAGCCGTTTGGGCGGCGCTCAACGACCCGGACGTGCTGCGCCGGAGCATTCCCGGCTGCGAGACCATCGATAGGATCAGCGACCACGAACTTGCCGCCGATGTCACCGCCAAGGTCGGACCGGTCAAGGCCAGGTTTCACGGCACGGTGCGTTTGAGCGAGGTCGACCCGCCCAACGGTTGCCGGATCGCCGGCGAGAGCCAGGGCGGGTCCGCCGGGTTCGCCAACGGCGCCGCCACCGTGACGCTGGTTCCGGACGGCGGCGGCACCGTGGTCAAGTACGACGTCGAGGCCACCGTCGGCGGCAAGCTCGCGCGGATCGGATCGCGCCTGGTGGACACGACGGCGCGCAAGATGGCCGACGATTTCTTTACCGAATTCACGAGAATTGTCGCTCAAGGCCCCACACCGGACCTTGAGCCCGCGATGGTGTCGCCGGCCGCCGCTCAACAGAGTCTTTCGCCCCTGGTGTGGGTGCCCACGCTCATTGTCATGATCGCATTCCTGACCCTGCTCTTCGCATAGACGCCATCGACCCGCCCTCCGTTGGGAAAAGCGTTTGGATACACCGGACGCCGGACCTATTCTAGCGCCCGTGATCCATCGACACCCGATCTGTGGAGACCGCGCCGCATGGTGAGCGTTTCTATGACGGTGAACGGCAAACCCGTCTCGCGAGACGTGGAGCCGAGAACCCTACTGATCCAGTTCCTGCGCGAGCATGTACGGCTGACCGGCGCTCATGTGGGCTGCGACACCAGCCAATGCGGCGCCTGCGTGGTCCTCGTCGACGGCCAAAGCGCCAAATCGTGCACCATGCTGGCGGTGCAGGCGGATGGCCGCGACGTCACCACCATCGAAGGGATCGCCTCGGACGGACGCCTGCACCCAATGCAGCAGGCGTTCCAGAATCACCACGGGCTGCAGTGCGGTTTCTGCACCCCGGGCATCGTCATGAGCGCCATCGAGCTGGCCGGCCGCAACCCCGATCCCAGCGACGGCGACATCCGGACGTGGCTGGAGGGCCATCTCTGCCGGTGCACCGGCTATCAAACCATCGTCGAGGCGGTAAAGGCCGGCGCGCGCGCCATGAGATCGTAGCGCATGTACGATTTCCGCTATCGGCGCCCAACCACCGTGTCCGAGGCCGTCGCCGCCCTCGCGGCATCGGCCGACGGTGCGTTTCTCGCGGGCGGCATGACCCTCATCCCCATCCTCAAGCAGCGGCTCGCCATGCCGTCCGACCTGATCGACGTGAGCGGAATTCCCGATCTCGCGTCCATCGCGCTCGACGGGGACTGCATCGTCATCGGCGCCCTGGCCACCCATGACGCGGTCGCCAGCCACCCGGAGGTGCGGAACTTGATCCCGGGATTGGCCGCGCTGGCCGCCGGGATCGGCGATCCGCAGGTGCGCAACCGGGGCACCATCGGCGGTTCCGTCGCCAACAACGATCCGGCCGCCGACTACCCCGCCGCCATCCTGGCGCTAAACGCCACCATCCACACGGACCGCCGCCGGATCCCCGCCGACGCGTTCCTCACCGGCATGTTCGAAACGGCGCTGGCCGACGACGAACTGATCATCCGGATCGGATTTCCGGTTCCCGAGACAGCGCGCTACGTCAAGTTCACGCACGCCGCCTCGAATTACCCCGTCGTCGGCGTCATGGTCGCCAAATCGCCGGCGGGTGTCCGGGTCGCGGTCACCGGCGCGGGACCGTACGTGTTTCGCGTTCCCGAGATGGAAGCGGCGCTCGCGGTGGACTTCTCGGCCGCCGCGCTTGATGGGGTGCGCGTGCCCGCCGAGGGGCTCATCACCGACATGCACGCCTCGGCCGAATACCGTGCCCACCTCATCGGGGTGATCGCCAAGCGGGCGGTCACCGAGGCGGTTTGAGACCCTCAGCGGCTCCGATCGAGCGCTTTCCGTAAAGCCTCCAGCGGCAGAAGCACACAGCCGTGACGGCTTCGATGAGGACCCACGGGCCGGAAGATCTCGAATGCGGACCACCGGTCCCCCGGCTCCGCGCCCGTCGCCAACAAAGCGCGTAGTGCGGCTTCGGCTTCCTCGGCGTCACTCCGGGCCGCTCCGGACAGGGTCTCGCCGACAATGGAGGTGGAAGCTTGGCACAGCGCGCAGCCGCGAACGCGGTATCCGACGGCGGCGATCCGCTCGCCGTTCACCCGCACGTCCAAGGTCAACCGATCCCCGCAGAGCGGGTTGTCGACGGTGACCGTGGCGTCGGCATCGGACAGCCGGTGATCGCCGGCCGCGGCCCGTGCCCGCTCCATGATCGCAGCGTGATAGAGATCGTCGCTCATGTGAGGGTATCGACCGCGTCCTCGACGCCGGCGAGCAAGGCGTCGACGTCGTCATAGTCGTTGTACAGCGCGATGGACGCGCGAGTGACGCCGGATAGGCCGAAGCGGTCCATCAAGGGCTGGGCGCAGAGGTGGCCGCCCCGCGCCGCGACGCCGTGGCGGTCGAGGATTTGGCAGACGTCATGGGGATGGGCGCCCTTGAGATCGAACGAGACCACGCCGATCCGCGCCTGCAGGGTCGGGGGACCGATGATGCGCACGCCCCTGATCCCGCGGAGGCCATCGAGCACGCGTTGCTTCAGCCGCGTCTCGTGGGCCGCGATCGCCGTCCAATCCAGGCTCATGAGCCATTCGCACGCGGCGGCCAGGCCGATCGCCTGGGTCACCGGCGGCGTCCCGGCCTCGAACCTCCATGGCGGATCGGCATAGGTGGAGCGTTCGAGGGTGACCCTTTCGATCATCTCGCCGCCGCCGAGAAAAGGCGGCATGGTTCGCAGAACCTCGGGACGGCCCCACAGCACGCCGACGCCGGTGGGGCCGAACATCTTGTGGCCCGTGGTCACGTAGAAGTCGGCGCCCAGTCCCGGCACGTCGACGGGACCGTGCGGCGCGGCTTGGCAGCCATCGAGCACCACCTTGGCGCCGACGGCGTGGGCGGCACCGACGATGGGGCTCACGAAGCTGACGGCGCCGGTCACGTTGGATGCATGGGTCACCGAAACCAGCTTGCATTTCTTGGTGATGAGGCCGCCGAGCGGCGCCAGATCGAGCCGCCCGTCTTCGGAGACCGGAAACGACCGGACGACGACGCCGCGCCGGTCGCGAAGCATCTGCCAGGGCACGATGTTGCTGTGATGCTCGAGCTCGGAGATGACGATTTCGTCTCCCGGTCCCAGCGTCTCCCCGAACGCGGTGGCGACGAGATTGAGGGCCGCGGTCCCGCCCGAGGTGAACACCACGCCCATGGGATCGGCGCGCAGATAGCGCCCCACGGACCGCCGCGCGCTCTCGTACGCCTCCGTCGCCCGTTCGGCCAGACCGTAGACGCCGCGGCGGACGTTGGCCCTGGCCGTTGTCTCGTGCCGCGTGACCGCGTCGATGACGGCGCGCGGAACCTGCGCGGTGGCGGCGCTGTCGAGGTAATGGAGCGGACGACCGTCGACCTGCTGGTCGAGCAGGGGAAACTGAGCCCTGACGTTCGCAACTTCGAACTTCATACCCTCTCCGCCTCGCCTTGCCGGCGCACCCGGGTGATTTCCGCCATGATCGATAGGGCGATTTCGGCGGGCGTGAGGGCACCGATGGCGAGTCCCACGGGCCCGTGGACGCGATCGAGGTCGGTGTCCGCGAACCCCGCCCGGCGCAGCCGCATGAGCCGGGCCGCGTGGGTTTTCCGGCTCCCCAGCGCGCCAATGTAGAAAGCGGGCGATCGCAGCGCCACGGTGAGCGCCGGGTCGTCGATCTTGGGATCGTGGGCCAGGCTGACAACGGCGGTGCGATGGTCGAGCCCGATGGTGTCCAGCGCTTCGTCGGGCCAGTCGTCGACGACGGTCAACCCCTCGAACCGTCTTCGCGACGTAAAGGCCCGGCGGGGATCGACGATGGCGACTGTGTAGCCCGCCAGCGCCGCCATCCGCGTCAAGGGCTCGGCGATATGAACGGCGCCGACGACAATCAGGCGCATGGGCGGATGGAACACATGGACAAAAATACGCCCGGCCGGGTTGTCCATGGTGTTGGCGCGGTCGCGGGCGATCGCCTCGCGGACGGCCGCGAGCGTGTCGTCGTCGAGACCCAAGTCGCCGCGCGTGTCCGTTGCCCCGACCAGGGTCTGCTCGCCGGTTTGGAGAAGCGTCACCACCGCCACGGGATCGCCGTTGGCTTGGGCCGCGAGCAGATCGTCGAGAAGGACGCGTTTCATTCGATCCGCTCGACGAACACCTCGATTTTGCCGCCGCAGGCCAATCCCACGTCCCATGCCTGTTCGTTGGTGACGCCGAAGGCCAGCAGACGCGGCTCGCCCTTGGCGATCACATCCTGCGCTTCTTCGATAACCGCGCCTTCGATGCACCCTCCCGACACCGAGCCGACGAATGTTCCCGACTCCTCGACCGCGAGCTGACTGCCCACGGGTCGCGGCGAGGATCCCCACGTGGACACCACGGTGGCGAGCGCGACACCCCTGCCGGCGCGCCGCCATTCGGCCGCCGTTACGAGGGGTTCATCGGAATCCGTCATGGCATGGGTCCGCGTTTAAAACGGATCAACGATACATCGCATGGAACGGAGCAGGCAATTAAGTCTCAGAAAGGCAAAACCGAACTGAGTCCTTTTGATCGCTAGGCGGCGTGGAAGTTTTTTTGCCGCTGTTGTTCGCCGCTGAGTTGGCGGTTGCCCCAGACGAGATCGTGATGCACCTTGCAGAACGAGGAGTTCTGCCGCACGTGCAGTCCGCAGATCGCAAACACGCCATAACCCTGGCGGTTCAGGATCCACCGGCAGTGGTGGTGCTGGGCCTCGCTCAGGAGGACTTTTTCGCGCGCGGCCGAAGAGCCAAGTTTTTTGGGCATGAATTGCATTACCGTTTGTTGTTCAGTTTCTCCCCGCCCCTCGTAAACTCGAGCAAGCGTGATTTGCAATTCAAGACCGAAACGATATGCGGATGCAAATGCCAATCCTAGCCACCTGACCTGTGCTCTCGGCATGGCGGGATTGCTCGCTGTCTTCGGACGACCGCCATCTCATCCCGACCTTCGAAGTCGTGTTTAGCAATGCACCAACCAATTCCGCCGCCGTGCCCGACTATCTCGACGGCTGGAAAACCATCCTCGACGTGATCGTCGGCGACTACGACCGGGGCGAGTCCTACCTGCTCAACACCTACGGTTTTCTGTTCGCCAACATCGTCGCGGCCCACGAATCCACCGGTATCGAGGCGGCGGCGGACCACCTCGGCGTCCCCGAGGACATCGCCGTCACCGGCGAACACGACATCTTCATCATGGACGCCACCGACCAGACCACCCGCGGCGGCGAGGACCACGACGCCTACGTGTTCGGCCTCGGCTTCGGCGCCGACGTCATCGACGACGCGAAGCCGCCGCTGTCGAACCCCAAGGACGTCTTGATCCGCTTCGCCGACATCGCCTCGACCGAGATGACGGCGACGCGCCAGGGCTTCGATCTCAGTAGTCACGACCTGGCCCTTGCGGCGTGAGCGCGCCTCCATGGACCTATTGTCGGGAGTGGCCCGTGGCATGCATTGAGCGTCGCGACAGACCGACCGCCTGTCGTTACACGGAAGCGTGGAACTATTTGAAATTCATTCTTGTTCACAAGAACACACATGCCTCATTTGGGGAATTTTGGCTGGACCTGGTGTGCGCGAACAGTTACCGTAATTTTTGTGGAGAGACTTGACGCCTCCCAATTCCAAAAGGACACCTGCAATCGAACCGGGCCGGCAAAACGGACACATTGGTGCAACCACGGACCGCCACGACCGGCGGGCATAAAAGATGCGCTTTGGCGGCACGAAAACAGCAACCACCTCGGCGTGACGGAGACGGGCAGGAACTCCGCACGGGACTCAAGTGTCGGACCGCAATCAATAGGAAACAGCACCCTTATGAACGCCCAGCGATTCTTGTGTTTAGTGTTCACGGTGGCGTGCGCGACTCAAGTCAATCCGGTACTCGGTGAAGCGGGGTCCTACGATTTATCCAACCTCCCCGGGTGTGTTTCGCAGAGTCAAAACGCTGTTGAAGGAGACATCCCCCTCACCCGGTTGCGTTACAAAAGTTTCGCCAAAAAAGAGACAGATGATGAGCAGTTGCACGCAGTGTTCCTGGCGCGCGCACTAAAACACATACGTGATGATGAAGGCGAAGTATTTGGAGACGACTTATATGTAACCTTCGCCGTTTATTATAAATTCGAGAAAAGGATATATAAGCAATTTGCGACAGCAATAATATGCAGGCGGAAATTTGGATCAAAGAAAAACGAGTGCAGAAATCGGAATTATTTTTTCTTTTCGCACCTCGACCCCATCACCTTAGCTAACCTACTCGTTGACGATATTTCAAGCTTTAGGCCGGTCGTCAGGAGGTGCTCATGGGATAAATAACCCGAATTCCTTTGCAGGAATTCTCTAGAGTAAGACCAGGGGGAACGTGCGATGAGCGAAATTCAATTCCAAGTATCTGAACCGTTATGAAGAAAGGGGTCATGATGAAAGGGGTCAGGCCTAGTATTGTATTATACGCCCCTGTTGTTGGTACAATGCTCGTGGCGAGCGCCTGGGGCTACATCAGCGAGCCGGCCGAACACCTCATCGGCAAGTCCGATGCGCGTGGCGGCCACAACGGCAACGGGCGCACCGAGGATTCGATTCGCCGCCTCAACGCCGGAGCCGTTCGGAATGGGCGAGCTCTTCACCCTTCCAACGGGTGAAACCGCGAGAAACCGGCCGCGTCGAGACAGGCATCCACGCTCTGTTCGCCGGCGCTGGCGGTGGAGCCGACCTGGCGCAGGGTGACCGACGGGAACGGTCGAATGGCGTCCACCACCCACACGTCGCGGCCGTCGGTGGTGTAGCGGTCGCCAAGCTTGATGTTGTAAAGGCTGCCAATCGTCATCATTCGATCCTCCCAATCGGCGAACGCGGACACCGCCACTCGATCGCTTTATGCTTGACCACGATCGAAGACGCTCCCCCGCGAGTTTACCGGGGATCGTCGGGACAATCTGTGACCTCGCTCACAGTCGCACCATAAAATGTCCGGCCGGACTTCACTCCCGCCCGGCCTTCACTCCGAAGGTGTGCCGGCGGTCCGGTGCCACCAGGGGGCTTGGCAGCCGTCCGCGCCATAGAGCCAGGGCCCGTAGACCTCGCTGGCCTCGAAGATCAACTCGGCGACGTGGCTGCGGGTTTCGTCCTCGGGAAGCCCCGGGCGGCACCGCTTGAACGCCGCCAACGCCGCTTCCCAGGCCGGCTGGTCCGGCTCCCCCAACGCGCGCCGGGCGCGGTAGGCGGTTGCCACCTCCTCCATGATACCGTCCGTCGCCATGTCCGATGCCTCCATGCCTGTCGCGTTGTCGCCGGTCGTTACCCTAGCCGCCAAGCGGTTAACGACCGGTAACGCCGAATTGGGATTTGTCGCTGGCCGCGCCGAGATATTCTACTTGTTCTTGATGTGTTCACTACCGTCGTTCGCCAGGATGTCAAGCGACGGAGTCAAGAAGAGCGGGCCATGACACGCACGCGCCGCTTTGGTATGGTTCGAGAGCCCATGCCCCCGCGGATCGTCGCGCCCGAGTCACCGGAGGGATTCATGATCGCGTTCCAGAAGATCGCCGAACAGCGCATCCAGGAGGCCATGGAGCGGGGCGAGTTCGACAACCTGCCCGGCGCCGGCAAACCCCTGGTGTTGGACGAAAATCCGTTCGTGCCCATCGAGTTGCGGATGGCCTACAAGGTGCTCAAGAACGCCGGCGTGGCGCCGCGGGAAGTGGCGATCCACAACGAGATCCGGAGCCTGGAAGCCATGCTGACGGACATGGAGGACGAGGCCGAGCGCCTGCGCGCCACCACCCGGCTTTCGCTCCTCCGTCTCGGCTTGGACATGAGCCGTCCGGGCGGACGGAGCCTGGCCATGGGCGGCCGCAATCATGAACGGCTGGTTGAACGGCTGACACGCAAGGAACGGCGTTAGTGGTCGGGCAGGAAGGAAATCGCGCCCATGCTTGAACAGATCACGCCCTTGGACGTGGCCGCGTTGCTGGTATTCCTGGCCGTATGGACCGGGTACAGTGTCCTGTTCGACGGGCGCTTCCGCCCGCGGGGCAGCATCAACGCGCGCATGGTCACCATCCGGTATATGTGGATGGTACGGATGCTGGGCCGTGAAATGCGCATGGGCGACGCGACTCTCATCGGCTACTCCATCCGCAGCGGCACGTTTTTCGCTTCCACGACGCTGCTGCTGCTGGCCGGCCTCGTGGGCGTGCTGGGTTCGGCCGAACAGATCCACGCCGCCACCGCCAATCTGTCCGTTCTCTTTCGCGGCAACCCGCTGGCGCTGTTCGAGCTCAAGGTGGTGGCATTGCTTGGAATCTTCGTTTACGCCTTTTTCAAGTTCACTTGGGCGATCCGCCAGTTCAACTATTTCTCGGGCATCATCGGCAGCGCGCCGGAGGCCGATGCCGGTCCCGTGGACGAGACCTTCGCGCGTCGCATGGCGACGATGCTGAGCCAGGCGTTCTGGCAGTTCAACGCCGGCATCCGCGCCTACTACTTCGCCCTCGCCGTGCTCGGCTGGTTTATTCATCCGTGGGCGTTCATGGCGGCGACCGTGGTGATCGCCCTGGTGCTGGCCCACCGCCAAATGTACTCGGCCACCGCCCGCGACATCGCCGAGCACGCCGCTAGCCTTTCGGAGTAGCGGGATGAGCGCGTCTATTGAGAGCAATTTGCAAGTGACCTCATGACCGTGCGACCCGGTGAACGACCGTATCCGGCATACAGGGTGTTCTTTGCCGCGGCGGCGGTGTTCTCGGCCGCCGCCGTGCCGCTCTGGGCGCTTGAGTACGGCGGGGCGGCGGCGCCACTGAATGCCGGGGCCACGGCATACTGGCACGGCCACGAGAGGGTGTTCGGCTACGCCCTTGCCGTCGTCGCCGGATTTCTGCTGAACCGGGTGTCGCGGACACAAACCTTCGTGGCGCTGGGCCTATGGATCGCCGCTCGCGTCGCCTTGTTGATTCCCGGCGCGCCCGCGATCCTGACGGCGTGCGTGTCGCTGGCGTTCCCCGCCATTCTGTTCGTGCTTGCCGGCCTGCCGTTCGTCAAGGCGGCCAAGAGCTGGGACAACCGCATGTTCGCGCCCATCCTCGGAAGTTTCTTCGTCGCCGAACTCGTCTATCAGCTCGGCGTCCTCGGAATCGTTCCGGACGTCGAATGGTTGGGACTGATCTTCGGTGTCGACGCCATCACGCTGTTGATGTTCGCCATGGGCGGCCGGATCATCGCCGCCGCCACCTCCGGCGCGATCCAGCGCAAGGGCGGCTCGCTCCGCCGCGCCGCTCAGGCCCGCCTCGAACGCCTGGGCGTGGCGGTGCTGGCGGGCATGGGCGTGGCCGACCTGACGGGCGTCATGCCGCCGGTGGCCGGCGCTCTCGCCGCCGTCGCCGCCGCCATCGTCTTCACCCGGCTGACACGATGGCGGTTTTGGAGGGTGATCGACGTGCCCGAGGTTTCGCTCCCGCATCTCGGCTATGCTTGGCTTGGCCTCGGGCTCGCCTTCAAGGCCGCTTCGCAGCTGTTCCAGGAGCCGGCTCTCGCCGACGCACTGCACGGCGTGACCGTGGGGGCGCTGGGAACACTCACAATAACGATCATGACCCGAACTGTGCTGCAGAAATCGCGGCGGCCGATAGCGATGCCGCCGGCAACGGCGTTCGCCGTGGCGATGATCTCCGCCGCCGCGATGTGCCGGCTGCTGGCCGTGGCGCCGGAGATCCGGATTGTGGCGATCGATCTGTCGGCCGCGCTGTGGACCGCCGGTTTCGTCGCGTTCGCGTGGATACTCTTGCCCAGGCCGCCTGCGCGCCGGGCTGAGACGGGTGCGCAATCGCAATCCATGGACGTGCGGCGTGACTCTCAAACGAAAAGGAAGAGGACCAGATCGCGTCGACCAGGCGATTCACAACTCAGTTGAGGCACGCCGTCGAATTACCCGACCGTGTCCACGCGGCCGTTGGACAGCACTACGATGTCACGTTCCTCGGCCAGGGTTCGGAACGACACCGTGCCGGCCTCGCGCCACATCTCGGTGCGCAGGGTTTCGCCCGGAAACACCGGGGCGGTGAACCGAACCCGGATACTCTTCACGCGTTCGGGATCGTTGCCGGCCATGACGTCCACCACCGCGTGGGCCGCGTGGCCGAGGGTGCAGCGCCCATGCAGGATCGGCCGGTCGATTCCGGCGGTCGCCGCCACCTCCGGGTTCGCGTGCAGGGGATTGTGATCGCCGTTGAGTCGGTAAAGCAAGGCCTGCTGCGGCAAGGTCGCGACCGCGCGAACCGCGTCCGGCGTTCGCTCCGGCAACGGATGCGGTTTGGGCAAGGCGCCGCCGGGCCCGCCGCAACCGCCGTCGCGGCGGCACAGAAAGTCGGTGGTCTCGGTTGCCATCCGGTCGCCGCTAACGGCGTCGAATATTTCGCGGACCGTGCGGATCAACGCGCCGCGCCCCTCGCCCCGGTCGACGATGTCGCTCACCTGGATGCGCGCCGTCAGACGCCCAGCCGCCGGTACCGGCCGGTGCATCTCCAGGCTTTCTGCCACGTGCAGGACGTTCATCCAATCGATACCGGTGGCCGGATCCTGGGGCCAGAAGCCCGGCGACGCCAGCACCAGCGCCATGGTGGGGAAGGCCTGAAGATCGTCCTCGTAGGTGAAGCGCAGGTGCCGCGGGTCCATCGAGTCCCGCCCGATGCCGATGGAGAGCGCATAGCGGATGGTGTCCCAGACGTCGTACTCCTGGGTGATGTTGTCAAAGGGCCAGTCGATCATGCGATCGTAGTCGAATGGCATGGCGTATTCGTTCCTTCCGCTGATTGTCGTTCCTCACCTGGAACCGTTTTCCCGCTCGCGCATTATTCCCAGTGTATCCCAAACAGGAGAACGCCGATGCCGGCAAAATCCAAGGCCCAGCAGAAAGCCGCTGGCGCCGCGCTCGCCGCCAAGCGCGGAGAAACCTCTAAATCCTCCCTCAAGGGCGCGTCCAAGGAAATGTATGAGTTTATGTCAAAATCGGAACTGAAGGAATTCGCGTCCACCAGCCGCAAGAAATTACCGGATAAGAAGGACCCGGATAAGAAGAAAAAGGCAAAAAAGAAAAAGTGAAGGCCGCGCTAACGAATTGCGCTCATATGACCGTTGGTGATCGATTGTCTGATGTCACGATAGCCGGGCCACGGATCATGTCCGGGATCCGAGAGACGAGTGTCGATCGTTTCGAGCGTGTGTTCGGCGGCGCTTTCGATCGAGGGCAATTCCCGCCATGAAACAGGCGTGGCGACCGGCGCGCCAGGGCGCGCGCGCAATGAATAGGGCGCGATCGCCGTGGCCCCGCGCTCATTGCGCATCCAGTCGATGAATATCCTGTTGTCGCGGCTCGCCTTAGCGGCCTTGGCGGTGTAGCGGTCCGGCGCCGCCGACGCGATTTTGATCGCGAGGCCCCGCGCGAAGGCCTTGATGTCCGGCCATTCGCGGCGGCGTTGAACGGGCACGACGACATGCACGCCCTTGCCGCCGGACACCAGCGGAAAACAGCGCAGGTCCATCGCTTCGAGGATTTCCCGTATTTCCAAGGCGGCGTCCCGAACCCTTGAAAAGTCAACTTCTTCGGCCGGGTCCAGATCGAAAACGATCCGTTCCGGCTTCTCGACGAGATCGGAGCGAGAGCCCCAGACATGCAGCTCCAGCGCGCCGATCTGCGCGGCGGCAATCAGCCCCTTGGCGTCGTTGATGACCAGATAGGCCGATGTCTTGCCGCTCTTTCCGGCGATCTCGGCCGTATCGAAATGCTCCGGTGTCGACGCGGCGTGATGCTTTTGAAAAAAGCACTCACCCTCTCGTCCGGCCGGGCAGCGCACCAAGCTCAGCGGCCGGCCCCTCACGAACGGCAATATCCGGTCGGCGTGTTTCGCGTAGTATTGGGCGATGGCCAGCTTGGTCACGCCTTGCCCGGGATACATGACCCGATCCGGGTGGGTCAGCCTGACGCCCTGAAACGTCATGGCTTCACGTTGTTCCGAGGGGGGAACCATTGCGACCTCCTTGGCGGATTTGTCCTCGCGAAGACCGAGAAACGTGGGATGCCGCAAACGGCCGTCGGCCGTCCGCTCGGTGTAGGCGATTTCGGCGACGAGTTGCGGGGTCACCCACACGGCGGAGCGCCGCGCTTCGGCCGGTGTATGCCCATACGGGCTGGTCTTGCGTATGAGTGGTCTCATTTTGTCGGCAAGCCGGGAGAGCGCCGCGTCGTCGAAACCCGTTCCGACCCGGCCCCGATAGACGAGAACGCCGCTGGCGTACTCGCCGAGCAGGAGCGAGGCAAAGGGCCGTCCCCGCTTATCGGATTTCCGGTATCCGGCGATCACGAACTCGTTTCTGCCCACGCATTTGGATTTGACCCAAGCGTTCCCGCGGCCCGACCGGTAAACGGCATCGGCCCGCTTGGAGACGATTCCCTCGAGGTTCATGGCGCAGATGTCCGCAATCAGGCGGTTGCCGTTTCCCTTGACATGGTCGCTGAATCGAACGGCGCCGCCGGCCCGATCCAAGACACGGCGCAACCGTTTCTTTCGTTCCGCGAGGGGTTTGCCGCGGAGATCCTCGCCGTCGAGGGACAGCAGATCAAACGCGAAGTAATTTAGGTCCAGTTCATCGGTTTCCGCCGCCTTGTGCAGAAGCCCGAAATTCGTGCGCCCGTGGCGATCCAGCGCGACCAGTTCCCCATCGATGGCCGCGCTTTCGACTTCGAGCGACGCCAGGGCGTCCGCGATGCCGGAGTAACGATGCGTCCAATCCTTGCCGTTACGGGTGATCAGCCGCGCTTTGTCATCCTGGACGAGTGCTTGAATGCGATAGCCGTCGAATTTCACTTCGTGCAACCATGCGTCGCCCTCGGGCGGCCGGTCGCGAAGCACCGCCAGTTGCGGCGGAATGAAGGTAAGCTTCTTCGCCCCATCGGTATTCGGGGACGCGTTTGCGTTTTGCTCGATGGATTTCAGATCGCGCCCAGTCTTGACGCTTTCCGTCCAATCGTCGGTCGGGGCCTGTTCATCGGCGAATTCATCCCGTTCCTTGATCAGCAGCCAGTTTTCGCGTTTTTCCCCTTTCTTGTTTTTCATGCGGACAAGCGCGAAACCGCCCTTCAGCCGTTCGCCGTTCAGCACAAACTTCAAGGCGCCTTTCGCTAAACCGGGCCCCGGATCTACCTTCGGCTCCCAGCTTCCCCGATCCCACAGCATGACCGTCCCGGCGCCGTATCCCTCGGGAATGACCCCTTCAAACTCGCCATAATCGACCGGATGGTCTTCCGTCCGGACCGCCAGCCGCTTGACGGCCGGATCCAGGCTCGGCCCCTTCGTCACCGCCCAGCTCTTCAACACACCGTCCAGTTCCAGGCGGAAGTCATAGTGCAGCCGCCGCGCGTCGTGTTTCTGGATGACGTAAAGATGACCGTCGGTGTTCTTGATGGCCCCCGCCGGCTCCGGCGTCCGATGGAAATCGCGCTTGTTCCGGTAAGTTCCCAGAAGGTCATCGCGGCGCGCCATGGCCGCGTTCTAACCGGCCGCGCGCTTGCCGGATCCGCGTTTCGCCGCCGGCTTTTTCGGCGCGGATCGTTTCGAAGGGGACTTTTTGCCCTGCGCCACGCTTTTCTTTAGCGCGTCCATCAGATCGATGACGTTTTGGCCACGGGATTTCAGGTTGTCGTCGGAAGCGCTGGCGATATCGCCGGTCTTGCGTTTTTCTTCCACCAAATCCCGGAGCGCCTTTGCGTATTGCGATTTGAACGCCTCCGGGTCAAACGCCGCCGACTTGCGTTCGATCAGTTCCGACGCTAGGTCGAGCATGTCCTTCTCCACCGGGATCTCGGGGATATCGCTGAAGATCTTGTCGCTGCCGCGAACCTCGTTGGCGTAACGCAGAGTTTCGAGCAGCAGGCCATCCCCGCAAGGCTTGATGGCCACCAAATTGTCGTGACCCCGGACCGCCATCTGGCCCAGTCCGACCTTTTTCGCGCGGCGCAACGCCTCGCGGATCACCGTGAAGCCTTCGACCGCCACATCGTCGCCGGACGGAACGACATAGTAGGGCTTTTCATAGTAGCGGGGATCGATCTCGCAATAGTCGACGAACTGCAGCAATTCGATGGTGCGTTTGCTTTCAAGCTTGATGGCGTCGAGCTCCTCGTCGCCCAGCAGCACATATTCGTCTTTTTCGATTTCAAGCCCCTTGACGATTTCATCGGCCTCGACGGGGCCGACGCCGGGCGCGACCTTCTGGTAACGAATGCGTTTGCCGGACGGCTTGTGAATCTGATGGAGAGACAAGCCGCTGGCGCTCGCGACGGCCGAATACAGTTCAACGCCGATGGTCACCAGCGACAGTCTCAAATAGCCTTTCCAATAAGTTCGCATGGCACGCTCGTTTGGTTTGGGCATCGGACCCGATCCTTTAACTCCCGACGACAACCCCGCCATTCGGGTGAAGCACCTGGCCCGACATGTAACTCGAGTCGTCGCAGGCGAGGAACAGGAAACAGGGCGCGACTTCGTTCGGCTGACCGGGCCGCCCCATGGGCGTGCTTTCGCCGAAGTGCGCGAGCGTCTCCTCCGTGGCTCCGCCGCACGGGTTGAGCGGCGTCCAGATCGGACCGGGCGCCACCGCGTTGACGCGAATGCCGTCCTTGATCAGATTATCGCTCAGCGAGCGGGTGAACGCTGTGATCGCCCCTTTCGTCGCGCTGTAGTCGAGCAGCGCCGGGGAGCCCTTGTACATTGTAATGGAGGTGCAGTTGACGATCGCCGATCCCTCCTTGAGGTGCGGACGCGCCGCCTGGGTCAAGAAGAACATGCTGAAGATATTGGTCTGGAAGGTGCGGCGAAGTTGCTCTTCGGTGATGTCCTCGACCTGTTTGTCGGGATGCTGCTCGCCGGCGTTGTTCACCAGCACATCGAGACCGCCAAGCTCCGACACCGTGCGCTCGACGATGCGCTCGCAAAACTCAGCGTCGCCCAGGTCGCCGGCCATGGTGATCGCGCGGCGGCCCTCGGCCTCGACGATCTCCTTGGTTTTCTGGGCGTCGTCGTGCTCGGACAGATAGGCGATCGCGACGTCGGCGCCTTCGCGGGCGAACAACGCCGCCACCGCGCGGCCGATCCCGCTGTCGCCGCCGGTGACCAGCGCCACCTTGCGATGCAACCGTCCCGAACCCGGATACCGCGGCTCCCACTCCGGTTTCGGCTCGAGTTTACTTTCGTGGCCGGGACCGCCATCTTCATCGATGGCGGGCCATAATGCTTGTTCCGTCATGATACCAGATGCTCCTTGAACACAAAGGGCGGTGCGTAGACATGAAAACGAACGGCGGTTCCAAAAGTTCCCGAACGCCGGCGATATCCAGGGCGGAGCATGCAATGCCAACGGTCACCGTTCACAGAACCGAAACACTCCGGGATTACGCGGCCTGCGTGGTCATCCGCTATCGCGTGTTCGTGGTGGCGCAGAACGTGCCCGAGGATGTGGAGATCGACGACTACGAGGATACCAGCGTTCATTACCTGGCGCTCGACGGAGAAACGCCGGTGGGGACGGCGCGCTGCCGCATCGTCGGCGGCGATACCGGCAAGATCGAACGGATGGCGGTACTGCCGGAACGTCAGGGAAACGGCGTCGGGACGGCCCTGGTCCGGCGGGTGGTGGCCGATCTCAAGGCGCTCGGGACCATCGCGGCCATCAAGGCCGGCGCCCAGACCCACGCCATAACCTTTTATGAACGGTTCGGCTTCGCGGCGGTGGGGCCGGAATACCTCGACGCCGGCATCCGCCACCGCGACATCGTCATGCCCGTCCGGCGCTAACCGGCACGCAATCTGTAAGCCTCGTCGGCCGGGACGATGGCCTTGCCGATGGGCCACAGCGACAGCGGGACCAGCTTGAGATGCGCCCAGGCGAAGGGAATGCCGATGAGGGTGATGGCCAGCCCCACGGCGAAGACGATATGGGCGAGCGCCAGCCACCAGCCCGCCAGCACCAGCCAGATGATATTGCCGATGGTTCCGAGCGGACCGGTGCCGATGTCTTCTTCGCCGGAGATCTGGCTCCTCGGCACCGCCACCTGTCCGAACGGCAGAAAGGTGTAAAGCGCGATGTTCATGGCCGCGCGCGCCCACGGAATGCCGACGATGGTGATGGCCATGATCACGGCGGCGACAAACCAGGCGAGCGCCATCCACACGCCACCCGAGACGATCCACAGAAGATTGAGCAACAGCGACAACAACGTCATTCGGGTTTCTCCTCGAGCAGTATAGGGCCGTCGTGCCATCGGCGCGGAGCAATCGCAACCGGGAATAGGGATCAGCGCGAAACGGCCGCGGTGTTCTCTTCCAGGGCCGAGGTCCATTCGCGCAAGCGGCCGCGGTTGACGCCCATGTCCCAATAGCCCACCCGCGAGGTCGAGTAGGCGGTGAAGGTGGACCGTTCGGCGTCCAGCGGCAGAACCCGGACGCTGATCCGATCCACGAACCCGAACACGGCGCTCTTCTGCTCGGCCTCGATGCGCAGACCGTCCTCCGAGCTGGCGAGGATCGTCGCGCGCGGCCGCGACCGGATGGTGGCGCGCCACGCGTCCGCGATCGCGCCCGCCGGAAGATCGAACACCGGCGCTGTTTCGTCCGGTTTCGCGGCGCCGGAGAAATCCGCCGGCGCCACCAGCCAGTTGTTGGGCGAGTCGGGTGGAAGCAGGGACGAAAAGTCGGTGAAAGTGACCGGCGTCACGGTGCTGTTGGAACCCTCTGTCGCGGAAGACGCGCACGCATTCATCGCCGGCGCCAAAACGCTTACCGCGACCACAAAACAAATGATGGGAGCCCACCGCGCCACGATCGAGATGCCGGCGCCTACCGGTTCGCGCTTCCCGGATATGACGCCGCCGGCGCGCCGCTGCGCCAGGCGGCGCTGCTCTTGCAATGCGGGCAAATTCGCTCACCCGCCCACGCGCTGCGAAAATCGGATCTGCATCTCAGGCATGCCCGAATCTTCGGATCCTCGGTGACGGGCTCTTCGGTCAACGGCTTGTCCATCCGATATATATAAGGGCGCCGAAACAAAATTGTCGGACTTTTTTCTAAAAATGATCCGCTCCGGCCTCAACCCGCGTACCAAATGGTCGACATTGGAATTTCAGATGGGATGGTGCCGTGGTCAAATATCTGATCGCCTACGGCGGAACCGCGGCGGTGTTTTTCGCCGCCGATTTCGTATGGCTTGGTGTGGTGGCGAAGACGTTTTACCGCGAGCGCATCGGTCATCTGATGGCCGATGATATCAACATGCCCGCCGCGATGGCCTTCTATCTGTTGTATGTGATCGGGATCGTCGTTTTCGCGGTGATGCCGGCTCTCCAGTCGGATTCGTGGAAGACGGCGCTGGTGCTCGGTGGGTTGCTCGGGCTGATCGCCTACGGAACATACGACATGACCAATCTCGCCACGCTCCGCGATTGGCCGGCCTCGGTGGTGGTGGTGGATATGGCGTGGGGAACCGCCCTAACCGGCGCCTCGGCGCTGGCCGGTTACTTCGTGTGCAAAGCATTTTCCTAGGAATTCGAAAAGCCCCCTACCGTTTTCGCTTTCGTTTCGGGTTCGGAAATGCCAGATGAAGGGGGGTGACAACGGGCGCCGCCGCCGTTCGGAATCCGGCGCGCCGCGCCCTCGGGTAGCGACCAGCACGGGGAGGAATATATGGAAATCAAGACGGTCGGCGTCGTCGGCGCCGGGACCATGGGCAACGGCATCGCGCAGATTTTCGCGCTCGGCGGCTTCGACGTGGTCATGCGCGACATCAAGCAGGAATTCGTCGATCGCGGCGTCAAGACCATCCAGAAGAACTTGGAGCGGATGGTCACCCGCGGCAAGATCGCGGCCGGGGACAAGGACGCCGCCCTGGGGCGGATCACCACGACGACGAAAATCGATCCGCTCGCCGACCGCGACCTGGTGGTGGAGGCCATCATCGAGGACGTGGACGCCAAGCGCGAGCTGATCCAGGTTCTTGACGCGGTGTGCCGCGACGACGCCATCCTCGCCACCAACACGTCGTCCATTTCCATCACCAAGATCGCGGCGGCGTCGAAGCGGCCCCAGCGGGTCTGCGGCATGCACTTCTTCAATCCGGTACCGGTGATGCAGCTGGTGGAGATCATCCGCGCCCTGCAGACCGCCGACGAGGTGTGCACCGCCATCGAGCAGGCGACCCGCACCATCGGCAAGACCCCGCACCAGATCAAGGACAGCTACGGCTTCGTCGTCAACCGCGTGCTCATCCCGATGATCAACGAGGCCATCAACTGCCTGTACGAGGGCTTGACCGCGCCGGAGGAGATCGACGCGGTGATGAAACTCGGCGCCAATCATCCGATGGGACCGCTGTCGCTCGGCGATCTCATCGGTCTCGACATCGTCCTCGACATCATGGAGACGCTGTACCGGGGCTTCGACGACCCCAAGTACCGGCCGAGCCCGCTGTTGAAACAGATGGTCGACGCCGGATATCTCGGACGCAAGACCGGCCGCGGCTTCTTCAAGTACGAAAACCGCTAGGCGCGTCCCAAGCCGGAGGTAACACCCATGTACATCAGCATACGCCGCTACGACAACGTGGTGTCGGTCAGCGAGGTCTGCGGCAAGATCGCCGTCAGCTTCGTGCCGTTGCTCCAGAAGGCGCCCGGGTTCATCGCCTATTACGCGGTCGACGGCGGCGGCGGCGCCATGGCGACCGTCAGCATGTTCTCAACCGAACAGATGGCCCTGGAATCCAACGAAACGGCCGCGGAATGGCTTAAGGAAAACGTCGCCGACCTGCAACCGGACGCCCCCGAAATCATCGCCGGCAAGGCGCGGGTCGAGGCCACGGCGTAAGTTACCCGTATCCGTAAAGACCCGGGCAGGGAAAGGTCCGGGTCTTGTGTTTAATCTGTTTCCGCCGTTTCGCGTTTGCGGGTGAGGATCAGCGTGGCCAGCGGGGGCACGGTCAGGACGATGGAATTGGGACGGCCGTGGCATTCGAACGCTTCCGAGCGGACCTCACCGGCGTTGCCGACGTTGCCGCCGCCGTAGAGCTCGGAGTCGGTGTTGAGCACCTCCGCGTAGGCGCCGGACCGGGGCACGCCGACCCGGTAGCCTTCCCGGACGACCGGCGTGAAATTGCACACGACGACGGCGAAATCGTCCACGTCGGCGCCCTTGCGCATGAACGAGATCACGCTCTTCTCCCAGTCGGTGGTGTCGATCCATTCGAACCCGTCGGGCTCGCAGTCGCGCTCATGGAGCGCCGGCAACCGGCGGTATAGGTGGTTGAGATCGCGCACCAAGCCCTGGATGCCACCGTGGGCCGGGTCCTCGAGCAGGTGCCAATCCAGGCTCATGTCGTGGTTCCACTCCCGCTCCTGGGCGAACTCGCAGCCCATGAACATCAGCTTCTTGCCGGGATGGGTGTACATGAACGCCAGATAGGCGCGGAGGTTGGCGAACTTCCGCCAGCGGTCGCCCGGCATCTTGCCGAGCAGCGAGCCCTTGCCGTGGACCACCTCGTCGTGGCTGATGGGCAGGACGTAGTTTTCCGAGAAGGCATAGGAGAGAGTGAAGGTGAGTTGGTCGTGGTGGTACTTGCGGAATACCGGGTCCAGGCTGATGTAATTCAGCGTGTCGTGCATCCACCCCATGTTCCATTTGTAGCCGAAACCGAGACCGCCGAGGTAGGTGGGACGCGACACCATGGGCCATGAAGTGGATTCCTCGGCGATGGTGGAGACGCCTTGGAACTGCTGGTAGAGGTGCTCATTGGTGCGCCGGAGAAAGGCGATGGCCTCGAGGTTCTCGTTGCCGCCGTGTTCGTTGGGGATCCATTCGCCCTGCTTGCGGCTGTAATCGAGATAGAGCATGGAGGCCACGGCGTCGACCCGGAGGCCGTCCACGTGATACTCCTCGATCCAGAACAACGCGTTGTTGAGCAGGAAGTCGGCGACCTCGTAGCGCCCGTAGTTGTAGATCAGCGTGTCCCAGTCCATGTGCTTGCCCTTGCGGGGATCGGCATGCTCGTAGAGGTGGGAGCCGTCGAAGTAACCGAGCCCCTGCGGGTCGGTGGGAAAGTGTCCCGGCACCCAGTCGTTGATGACGCCGATGCCGGCCTGATGGCAGCGGTCGACGAAGTTGCGGAACTCGTCCGGCCGGCCGAACCGGCTGGTGGGCGCGAACAGACCGATGGGCTGGTAGCCCCACGAGCCGTCGAACGGATACTCGGAGATCGGCATCAGCTCGATGTGGGTGAACCCCATGTCGACGACGTAGGGGATCAGCGTGTCGGCCAGCTCGTGATAGGTGAGATAGCGGCTGTGCGCGTCGGGGCTGCGCCGCCACGACCCGAGGTGAACTTCGTAGATGGCGACCGGCTTGTCGCGGGCGATGGCGTCGCCGCGCTTGCCCATCCAATCGGTGTCGGCCCAACCGTACCGGCTCATGTCGTAAACGATCGCCGCGGTTCCCGGCGACTGCTCGCAGAAGAACGAGAATGGATCGGCCTTGAGCGCCATCAACTCGCCCTTTTTCGACGCGATCTCGTACTTGTATAGAAAACCCTCGCCGGCGCCCGGGAGGAACATCTCCCAGACCCCGCATTCGGCCCTGAATCGCATGGAATGGCGCCGTCCGTCCCAATCGTTGAAATCGCCGACGATGCTGACCCGCGTGGCGTTGGGCGCCCACACCGCAAAACCGACACCGGCGACGCCGTCCATGGTCATGGGATGGGCGCCGAGCTTCTCATCCAGCCGCAGATGCTTTCCCTCGGCGATCAGATAGACGTCCATTTCGCCCAGGACCGGCGGAAACCGGTAGGGGTCCTCCATATCGGCCTCGCCCTTGCCGGTCTCGACGCGAAGGCGGTAGGGAAACCGGTCGCCCGAACGGCCGACGGGTCCGGCGAACAGGCCGTCGTCGTGGATGCGCGGAAGCTCCGCGACGACCTTGCCGGTTCGCGCCTCGACCACATGGACGCGTTTCGCGCCGTTCGGCAGGAACGCACGCACCTCGAGCGCGCCATCGCGCTCCGGGTGCATGCCCAAAAACGAAAACGGATCGCCATGCTTCGCGGAGACGATCATCTCCACGTTCTTTTGCAACTGTTTGGGGGTCATGTCGCTAGGAACTCCTGTCGCTCAGTATGCGGCTCAGACCCAACAGCGGGATGCGAGCCCAGGTCGGCCGGTTGCCGACCTCGTATCGGACTTCGTAGGCGGCTTTCTCGATGGTGAACAGATCGAGAAGCGCCTGCATGTGCTCGTCGTCCTCGGGGCGCGACGGGCATCCCTCGGTCGCCCTGTCGTACCCCCGGAGATAGGCCTCGACGGCGCGCTCCTCCCAGTCCTCGGCGAGCGGGCGAAGCTCCTCCAACAACTCGGGGCTTTCCGTTGTCCGACGGAACAACGCCGCCCAGGCGGCATAGTTGAGGGACCGCAGCATCCCCGCGACGTCCTTGAGCGGACTGTGCTTTTCCCGGCGCTCGGCCAGCGATCGCAGCGGCTCGCCCTCGAAATCGATGATGTGCCAGTCGTCCTTGACGATCAGCACCTGCCCCAAGTGGTAATCACCGTGGTAGCGGGTCTTGACCGCCGTTACCCGGTCCGGCGCGAGCGTGGAAATGATATCGAGCAGCTTGCCCCGTTGCGCGAGGACCTCCTTCGCGAGTCCGCGATCCCGCTCGCGGATATTGCCGAGCCCCCGCTCCAGCACCGTCATGGCGTCGTCGGCGAAACCGCGCACCTGCTCGGTCCAGGCGCGAAGATCGGTCACCGTGATCGGCTCCGGATCGAACGCCGGATCGCCGGTGTTCAATGCGAACGCGCGGTGCAATTCTCCGGTGCGCACGCCCAGGGTTTCCGCCAACACGAAGTAAACCTCGTTCAAATCCGGGATCCCGGCATCGATGTCCGATCGCAGCACCCCTTCGTTCTCGTAGATACGCTCCAAGTGGTGAAGAGTGAAATCCCAACCGCTTCCCTGGTTGCGCACGAACCCCTGAACGATGGCGAGCGCCGTCGACGCGCCATCGGCGTCGACGTGCTCGACGGCGCCCAAGAGCGGCGGCGTGTTGCTGAAGCCCGCCTTCTCGGTCAGGAAGCGGGCGACCTCCAATTCCAGGTGGATGCCCTGTTCCAATCGCCGGTAGCCCTTGACCACCATGTGATCGCCGATGATCACGGAAGTGTTGCTCTGCTCCACGTTCAGCCGGCGCACCTCGGGCGCCTCATCGAACGTGACATTCTCGATGGCCCGCGTCGGCACGAACCGGATTTCCCCTTGCGACGCGGGAACCGTCCGCCTTTCGCGGATCGCATCGATCAGTCCCAAGACAAACCGGCCGTCGACGAAGGCGTCGTGGATCAGCCCGGTTTGCGGGCCCTTGCGCGCGCGTCCCAAGGCGAACGGCAGCAGGTTTGTGGTCACGTCTTCTTTCGCCCGCTCCCAGGTGATGGCCAGCGGCAGGAAATAGCGCTGGCGCTCGCCGCCGGCGATCGTCGCCTCGGCGATGGTCAACAGCCAGCTGCCGCCGTCGGAGGCGAGTTCCCCGGTGATGGCCGATCGGAAGCCCTCCACATGCTTGTCCTTGGCCCCGAACCACCGCGCCTTGGGGAGATACGAAGACAGAATATCCTGCTCGTAGCGATCGCGCTCGCGGCCGTCGCACAGGCTGTCCCAACCGCTGCTGAGAACCAGCGTGACCAGCTCGGGGAGCATGGGCGAGAGGTCCTCGTGCCACGACGGCGCGTCCGCCTCGGTGGTAAGTACGAACCAATAGAACGCGTAAGGCGGCAGCGTGAGCAGGTAGGTCAGATCGCCGACGGGCGGGAAGACGCTGCGGCTGAGCAACTCCACGGGCACATGGCCCTTGTACTGCGAAAGGTCCAATTCCACCGGCTCCGCCGAGCGCGAGAGGTTGGCGACGCACAACACCACTTCATCCTCGTAGCGGACCAGATACGCCAAGATCCTGCGGTTTCCGGGATAGAGGAAACTGAGCTTGCCCCGGCCCAACGCGATCCGCGACCGGCGAACCGCGAGCAGGCGCTTGACCCAGTTGAGCAGCGACGACGGATCATCGTCCTGCCGTTCCACGTTTACCGAGTTGTAGCCGTAAACCCAGTCCATGATGGGCGGCAGATACAGTTGCGCCGGATTGGCCCGGGAGAAACCGCCGTTGCGGTCGGGCGACCACTGCATGGGGGTCCGCACCCCGTTGCGGTCGCCGAGATAGATGTTGTCGCCCATGCCGATCTCGTCGCCGTAGTAGACGATGGGCGTGCCCGGCATGGACATCAGCACGCTGTTCAGAAGTTCGATCTTGCGCCGGTCGTTGTTCAGCAAGGGGGCGAGACGGCGGCGGATACCCACGTTGATCTTGGCGCGCGGATCGGCGGCGTAGAACTGGTACATGTAATCCCGCTCGCGGTCGGTGACCATCTCCAGCGTCAGCTCGTCGTGGTTGCGGAGGAATATCCCCCACTGGCAGTTGGGCGGGATATCGGGCGTCTGGCGCATGATATCGGTGATCGGCGCCCGGTCCTCCTGGGCCACCGCCATGAACAGCCGCGGCATCAGCGGAAAATGAAACGCCATCTGGCACTCGTCGCCATCGCCGAAATAGGGCAGCACGTCCTCGGGCCATTGGTTGGCTTCGGCCAGCAGCATGCGATTGGGGTGGCTTTCGTCCATGGCCGCCCGCAACCGCTTGATGATGGCGTGAGTTTCGGGGAGATTTTCGTTGTTGGTGCCCTCGCGCTCGCAGAGGTAGGGAACGGCGTCCAGCCTCAACCCGTCGACGCCGGTGTCGAGCCAGTACCGCATGACGTCGATCATCGCTTCGACCACCCGGGGGTTGTCGAAGTTCAGGTCCGGCTGGTGGGAGAAAAAGCGGTGCCAATAGTACGCCTTGGCCTCCGGATCCCAGGCCCAGTTGGACGTCTCCGTATCGGTGAAGATGATGCGGGTGTCCTCGTACTTCCGGTCGGTGTCGCTCCACACGTAGTAGTCGCGATACTTCGATCCGGGCTTGGCCTTGCGCGCCCGCTGGAACCACGGATGCTGATCGGAGGTGTGATTAATGATGAGCTCGATGATCACCCGAAGCCCGCGCTTGTGGGCTTCGCGAACAAAGACCCGGAAATCCTTCATGGTTCCGTAGGAGGGATGGACACTGCGGTAATCGGAAATGTCATATCCGTCATCGCGAAACGGCGATGGATAAAACGGCAGCAGCCACACCGCCGTGACCCCAAGATCCCGGATGTAGTCCAACTTGGACGTCAGACCCCGGAAATCCCCGATGCCGTTTCCGGTCGAGTCCATGTACGCCTTGACATGGAGCTGATAAATAACCGCGTCCTTGTACCAAAGCGGATCGTCATAGTTCATCGTCGCGTTTCTCCCAGACGTGTTGGATGCCGAGTGCCCGTGTGACCGGGCCTCGACGCGCTGCGCCCCTTTGCTAGATCCGGACCACTACCGCCGGGCGCTGATCTTGAAAATTTCGCAAGGATTCCCCTGGGGATTGAGGCGAACCCACTGGCGGATTCCACTCCATTCCATGTATCGGCCGGTCAGCAACTCCTCGGCCACGAATGGATCCCAAACCGACAATCCCATGTCGTCCAGCGGGAAGTCAATATTGGCTTCGTGCGCCGTGAACGGATCGAGGTTCACCGCGACAAAGATCATGTTGGACCGGTCCGGCGTCATCTTGCCGTAAAACAGCACATTGTTATTGGTGGACGGATAGAACCGGAGGTTGTCCAACTCCTGCAAGGCCGGATTGGCGCCGCGGATCCAGTTGATCTTGGCCACGTACTCCTTGATGTTGCCTGGACGGTCCCAGTCCCAGACCTTGTATTCGTACTTCTCGGAATTGAGAAACTCTTCCTTGCCCGGTATCGGCGTCGCCTCGCACAGCTCAAAGCCGTTGTACATGCCGTACACGCTGGACAGCGTCGACGCCAGAACCAGGCGGACCTGGTGGGCCGGCCGGCCGCCGGTCTGCAGATACGGCGGATTGATGTCCGGCGTGCTCGGGAAGAAGTTGGGCCGCAGATACTCGTTGACCTCGGTCTGCGTCAGTTCGGTGAGGTACTCGATGAATTCCTCCTTGGTGTGCCGCCAAGTGAAATAGGTGTAGGACTGGCTGAAGCCGATCTTGGCCATCATCTTCAACACTTCGGGCCGGGCGAACGCTTCGGCAAGGAAAATGACGTCGGGATGTTCGTTCTTGACCTCGCGGATCAGCCACTCCCAGAACGGCACCGGCTTGGTGTGGGGGTTGTCCACCCGGAAGATCTTGACCCCGTGCTCCACCCAGAACAGCACCGTGGCCAGCAGTTCCTCCCATAGCGCCACCCAGTTGTTGTTGAAGAAATCCACATTGACGATGTCCTGATATTTCTTCGGCGGGTTCTCGGCGTACTTGATGGAACCGTCGGGGCGGAACAGGAACCATTCGGGATGATCCTTGATCCACGGATGGTCGGGCGAACACTGGACGGCGAAGTCCAACGCCACATCCATGCCATGCTCGGCGGCGGCCTCGACCAACCGGTCGAAATCCTCGATGGTGCCGAGTTCCGGGTGAACCGCCATATGGCCGCCCTCCTCCCCGCCGATGGCGTAGGGGCTGCCGGGATCGTCCGGTCCGGGGTTGAGGGTATTGTTCTTGCCCTTGCGGAACGCCCGGCCGATGGGGTGGATGGGCACGAAGTAGAGAACATTGAAGCCCATGGACCGGACTTCGGGCAGGCGCGCGATGCAGTCGTCGAACGTGGCGCTTTTGCCCGGGATCTTGCCCTGCGAGCGCGGGAACATTTCGTACCATGCCGCGAACCGCGCCTCGACCCGGTCCACCACCACCTCCAGTTCCTGATCGTAGCGGACCGCGGTGCCGCGGTCGGGCCATCGCGACGTCGCCCCCCGGACCTCGTCGCCCAGCAGCAATCCGGCGCGGCCGTCGTGGTCGTAGTCCTCGAACAGCCTCAATGCCTGCTTGAGCCGAGGCACGTCGGCGCCCTTGGCGCGCGCGAGCGCTTCCTCGACAAGTTCCCGCCCTTCGATGAGTTCAAGGGCGACATTCTGTCCGGCGCCGATTTTCTTCTGGATTTCGTCGCACCACGTGGCGTGCATGTCCGTCCACGCCTCGATGGTATAAACATAGGTGGTGTTTTCCTCCAGAACGATGCTGACCTCCCAGCGGTCCAGGCCCGGATTGACCAGCCTCATCGGCGCCTCTTTCCACTCGCTCTGGTCCTCGCGGCGGTACAGCAGCATGGCGGCGAGCTTGTCATGACCCTCGCGGAAGACGGCGGCTGAGACGTCGAGTGTGTCGCCGACCTCGCGCTTGACGGCGTACCGGCCCTTCTCCAGTTCCGGCTGGACGTCGCGGATGATGATCGACCGGCTCTTCAAGTGCGTGCCGAGGTCGGCGAACAGCCGGGTCGCGCGGCCGCGCGCTGACTCGTCCTTGTGGGTATGGATCTTGGGCGCATCGGCCTTCGGCGCTGCTTCCGTCTTTGGCGCCGCTTCGACCCTCGGAGCCGTATCGGCCATGGGTGTCGGCGATTTGGGCGCATCGGCCTTTGGCGCCGTTTCGGCCTTCGCGAGCATATCGGCCTCGGGCGGTGGCGATTTCGGCACGTCGGGCTTCGGAGGCGCATCGTCCGTCAGCGCGGGGGATTTTGGCCCAGCGGCCTTCGGCGGCGCGCCGGCCTTCGGTGGCGCACCGGCGGCGGGCGCTGGGGACTTCGGCGCATCGACCTTCGGCGGCGCACCGGCGGCGGGCGCCGGCGATTTTGGCGCATCGGGCTTCGGCGGCGCACCGCGCCCGGGCGTTGGGGATGTCGGCGCGGCGGCCGGCGGCGACGGCTTGGCGACGGGCGCCTGGCTCACGTCGGTGAGTTGTTTCGCCTGTTGTCCCGCTTTTTCATCGGACGCCGGTTTCGCATTGGGCGCCTGCTTCGCACCCGGTGATCCATTGGGCTTTCCCGTGCCACCTTTCATCGAATTATCCCCTCTCTCTTTCCTTCGTTTTACGTGCTGTCGTCTTACGTGGCGGGCGCCGGCTCTGGACGCCGGTTCGCACCGTATTCCGCGCTTAAACTGAATCGTTCGCGGCGCACTCTAGCCGTTCGCCGCCGCGCAGTCACGTCACACCCGACAGCAGGTCCGGTAAAATCGAGCGTTCCGAGCGCGCCCGCGCCGCACCGGACCATTAAATCCGGTAACGCGAAAGGCCGCCATGTCCCAGGTTAAGGCCGAATCGAACGCATTGACTTCATGACCAGCCCTGCGTTCGCGGCTTCGGCAAGAGCCCTATCAAGGCATCCAATTTCGGGGAGGTGTAATCCGAACGCCAAACCAGCAATGTCTTGATGCGGGTCATAGGCTCCGGCAGGGAGTACCGCCGGAAATTTCCCTTCGTGGATACGACATCGAGAACGGAGCGCGGGACCACGGCATAGCCCGTACCTGCGGACACGCAAGCGAAAATGGCGAGATAGGAACTCACGGCCATGATGGCGCTGGGAACGATCCCGGCGTCCAGCAGCCATTGCTCAAGATAACGGCGATAGGCGCAACCGGCTTCGAACGCGATGACCGTCTTGCCGCTGATCTCGCGCGTGTTGTCGAGCGGCGGAAACGATTTCGGCGCTATGAGAACCAGCCGTTCCTCGAACACCGGTCGCGTGGTCACTCCGGCGAAGGATACCGGCTCGGCGACGAAGGCGATTTCCACATCGAAATTGAGCAGTCGGTTCATCAATCCTCCGGCCATATCCGTTTCCAGTTCGATTTGTACACCCGGAAACAGCTCGTGGTAGCGCGCGAGGATCTCAGGCAAGCGAGCGGCCGCCGTGCTCTCCATCGTCCCGATCCGAAAGACGCCACTGGGCTTGCCACCGTTCAAGGCGTCCGAGGCCTCCGCCGACAGTTGAAGGAGGCGTTCGGCGTATGGCAACAGCAGTCGGCCGTCCGGCGTCAGCGTCAGGCCCCGGCTCCGCCGCAAGAACAGGCTTTTCCCCAGTTGCTGTTCCAATTGTTTGATGCGGGTGCTGATGTTGGATTGCACCCGGTTCAATTTTGCCGCCGCCTTGGAGACGCTGCCCTCGACCGCGACGGTTCGAAAAATTTCCAGGGCTCGAAGATCCAGACCGCGCATTGGTATCTCTAAACAAGAACTCAAAGATCGGATTAATTCATTTTTCAGAATGTAGCTCGAACGCTACGGTGACCGCAAGCGCCGCAACCGAGCCATTTGAGGAACACCGATGTCATCACCGGAGTCAGTTTTCCGGATATCGCTCGTTGGTCTGCTTTCCCTGGCGATCGCCATGGGCATCGGCCGGTTCGCTTTCACCCCCCTGCTGCCCTTGATGCGCGCCGACGGTCTTCTGGACATCGCGAATGGCGGTGTGTTGGCCTCCGTTCATTTTCTGGGATATTGGCTCGGCGCCGTTTCCGCCGCCAAGCTTCGCTGCTCTCCGAAGGCGACCCTGCGGATTTCACTGATCGCAATCGGCGTTTGCACCCTAGCCATGGGCATGACGGAAAACTTCATCGCCTGGCTGATCATCCGGTGGATCGCCGGCGTATGCAGCGCGTTCGTCTTGGTGCTGGTCAGCAATTTCTACATCGGGTCATTGGCCGGCCTTGGCCGCCCCGACATGCAGGGATGGATCTTCTCCGGCGTCGGCGCCGGGATAGCGGCCGCCGGGCTTAGCGTGCTCGCGCTGATGGCAGGCCATATCGGCGGTGCGCCGAGCTGGCGGACCCTGGGGATCGCAACGCTGATCGCCGTGTTCGCGGTGTGCGCCCTGATGGGATCCGAAATTCCCGATTCTTCCGCCGCCGCGCAAAGCCGGAAGTCCCAACGCTCACCGCTGGCCTGGGGCGTGGTGATGGCGTATGGAGCGGTCGGGTTCGGCTACGCGATTCCGGCAACCTACCTGCCCGTGATGGCGCGCGAGATCGTCCGGTCGCCCGGTGTTTTCGGATGGAGCTGGCCTGTCTTCGGGCTGGCCGCGTTTCTATCGACGCTGGTGGCCGCGAGGATCGAGCGGCGTTTCCCCAGCCGGCGGATCTGGGCGGCGAGCCAGATGGTCATGGCGGCCGGCTTGCTGTTGCCGGCGGTTTTTCCGCACATCCTCGCCATCGTCATCGCCGGCATCTGTGTTGGTGGAACCTTCATGATCATCACCATGGCGGGCATGAAGGAAGCGCATCGGCTCGCGCCCCCCAACGACGTCATGCGTCACATCGCCGTCATGACCGCCGCCTTCGCGACCGGACAAATGGTCGGACCGGTATTCGCCGGTTTCATCCACGACCTGACCGGAAGCTTGTCGCCGTCGCTTACGATTACCAGCGCCATTCTCGTAATCGCCGCAACGCCATTGATCGCCGGCGCGCCGAACAAGGAGATCCTGCGCACATGAAACTTCTGTTGAACGCGGCATCCCCCTACGCTCGCTTGATCCGTGTCCTGCTCATGGAGACGGAATTGGAGAACGAGGCGCGGCTCGTGTTCGTGGACCCGTGGGCGTCGCCGCCGGACCTGCTCGCCGCCAACCCGGCATCCAAGGTGCCGGCGTTGGTTCTGGACGACGGCGCGCGGCTAACGGAAAGCTCCTGCATTGCCGACTATCTTATCCATCGCGCGGACCGCGCCGATTTGTCGCCGCTCTCGCACCCTAACGCCCGCGAGCGTCTCGAAATCCTCGGTCTTGGCCGGGCCGCGATGGATTGTTCTTTCGGGGCCGTCATTCAGCAACGATTTGCCCCCGAATCGCCACTGACCGAACGGTGGCTTGCCGCGCTGCCGCGCATCGCGAAATCGTTGGAAAATGCCTATTCCAGGGCGAACCCGGCGGATGACCGCGATCTGGCGGACCTGACGGTCGCCGTCGCCTTCGAGTATGCCGATTTCCGGCTACCCGGTATTGGGTGGCGGGCCGCCGCTCCCCGCTTGGCCGAGAGGGTCGGTTCGCTTGGACAGCGGGCGTCCCTCGCGAACACCCGTCCGGCCTGACAAAGCGGCGGCGTGAAGTCTCGGCGCAGGCGGGTTAAGTCGCCGTTTACCGGCGACGCGTAACGTGGTGGGGGTCCGATTCCTGGAGTTCCCCATGCCGCATCCCGCGACGATCGCCCTTGCCCTTTTGCCCATGATGACCGCCGGCCTGTTGACGACGGCGACCGCCAGCGCCCAGACGGTCGGGCCGGATCCGATACCCGAGGC
This sequence comes from uncultured Alphaproteobacteria bacterium, assembly GCA_963771545.1. GTDB lineage: Bacteria > Pseudomonadota > Alphaproteobacteria > Rhodospirillales > Defluviicoccaceae > CAKZLS01. Next base: position 72,149 of record CAVYTX010000002.1, on the reverse strand, counting down.
GTTTGTGCGCGACCTCATGCAGTTCAAGGAGTCCTATCTCGTCAAGCAGCTCAGACCGATCCGGACACTCGGCACCGATCGGATGCAAATCGACCAGGCCGCCATCGACCGGGCGCGAGCGGACGCGGGGGCAGAGGCCCGGGGGAATACCATCGCGAAAATCCTGCGTCGCGACCGAGATGGCGACGGGCGCGTTACCGCCGAAGAGGTCCGCCAGTCCCGCGACCTCAGGACGATGGAAAACCGGCCGGGACGGACCCTCGAACAAATCGAGGTGCAACTGACCCAGCGCTTGGAAACCGAGATGGAGGCGGACGCCGATAAGGATGGCGTCATGACCTTCGCCGAAATCCTCGCCTTCGCCAATCGAAAGGCGCGCGGCCGGGCCGCCGACGCCGCCGCCGGGTTGAGCGCGCTGCTCGCCCTCGACCCGAACGCAGACGGCGCGCTGCTCGCCCTCGACCCGAACGCAGACGGCGCGCTGACCGCCGCGGAACTCGAAACCCTTGCGCTGACCGCCTACGCCCGCTTCGACCTCAACGGCAACGGCATGATGGACGGCGACGAGATCACGGCCGTCCGCGAGGCCCAAATTGCCGCGAAGGCGCGGGCCAAGGCGACCCCGACGGCGAGCGAAATCATCAGCTGCGCTCTTCCGCCAGCCGCCGAGAATGCCGAGGTTTTCATCGTGAGCGCCACGCAAGGAGACAGCGTCTCGCCCGTTTCCGTGGCGGGTCCCGACGGCGTGACCAGCGTCGCGACCCTGATCGTCGAAGCCGGCGCGACGCCCCTCTACGTTGTCGCGACCGCCGCTTCCGGCGTGATTTGGCGGATCGAGGGCGCGGGGGTCCGGATCGACAAAATGGTTGTCCTGCCCCTGGGCGGCAAGGACGGACCGGGTGCCGGCGTTGTCGGCCTGCCCGCCGAAAAAGTGGCGTTTCTGCCGCCGCGAACGTGCTTCCAACCCTTCGTCAACCCCGACAGCGTCGAGGCGAACCGGGCCCTGGCGATCGTCCAAACCGCGCTCGGCCAGCCGGTCACGGCGGTCATCGGCGCGCGCCAGCTCATGCACACGGCGCTCCCGTCCGCCGAGATCATCGATCCCGCGACCGCATGGGACTCGGCCAAGGGGCACAAGGTCCACCCCATGAAACCGCCCGAAGGTGTCGACTATCAGACCTGGAGCCGGCTGGCGCGAGGCTACCCCGGCGGTATCGCCGAGTTCGACGCCAGGGACGTGATCGCGCCCGGCCCGGCGGTCGCTTACGAGGTTCCGCCGATGAGCGCGGGTCTGGTGGACCTGAAACAGGGCGCGATCCGGCGGCGCCTCGAGGATGGCTATCTGCTCATCCAGAAGCCGATCGCGCGCTATCCCGCCGGCCTGGCGGGCCTGCACATGAGCATATTGCTCGGAAAGGGAATTCCCGAGCCGGCCGGGGGATCCGATTCCCTATGCGTCATTTCCGAGGAGACCGGACGGCCCCTGCGCCCGACGCGCGGCTGTTCTCGATAAGCATCGCTCGGAGAACCTTTCGAAAGGACGATGAACCATGCCGAAATTTCTCATTGGCCTGACCTTTCTGATCGTCGGCGGCGGCGGCATCTTTTTGGCGCTGCCGTGGATTACGGAAACAAAACTGGTGTGGGATTGCGGGGAGCCGGACCCAGCGAGACTTGCCTGACCCGCATGCGGGCCATGGGCCACGTGTGGTCGCGCAAGGGCGACATGGAGAAGGCCAGGTTCTGGTACGCTCAGTCCGCCGAACGGGGCGACCCGATTGCCATGTTCCACCTGGCCTGGACCCACGATCAGGCGGTTCTCGACGACGCCGACACCAGATACCTGCGGATGGCGGCGCGCGAAGAGGCTATCGAGCGAGGAGAGGCGCCGCCGGTTCGTCCGGCCAGCGACAAGATCAACATCGATACCGCCAAGAAATGGTACCAGAAATCGGCGGACCTGGGGTTCGCGCCGGCCCTGAACAACCTTGGGAAACTCTATATGTATGGCGTTGTCGAGCGCCCGGATCAGCCCCGGGGGTTCGATCTTCTAATGAGGGCGGCCAGGAAAGGCAATCCGGTGGCGCGCTGGAACGTGTCCATGTCGTACCTGTCGGGAATGGGCGTGGACATGGACCTCGCCGAGGCCGCCGAGTGGCGGACCTGGACGCGGAGCGACGCGATCAAGCCCGACCTCGACCAGCCCACGTTCTCTCGGACCAAGCTGATGGGCGGCAACCTGCCGGAATGGGAGCGCAACAACATCCTGGTGACCTCCGAATACCTCGCGCCGACGGCCGAAAATACGAGGCCCGCGAGAGCCCACCCGGAGGTGCTCACCACCAACGAGCTGGTCGAAAAATTGGCCAATCAGCCGCCGTCTCCGTTCCACAAGCCGATGAAGGCCGATCCGCGCATCCCCACCTTCCGTGACGTCGCCAACAAGCTGCCGAATCAGAGCACGTCGTGGAACAAGCGGCGGATGAAGGCCGATCCGGGAACACCTACGTTCGGTGAAGCCACCAAGGAGCTGCCGAAGCAGAGAACACCTCGGGAGAAGCGGCGTATGAAGGTCGATCGCCCGTTGCCCGACTTGCGCTAATCAACCGGCGACACGCTCCTGGGCGTTTTCAGGAAGTCGCGGAGATCGCTGTCCCTGTCGGCCATGTGGCGGGTCAGCCAATACTTGAAATAGCTGGCGACGGCATGGCTATCCTCGGGCCCCAAGGCGCCGCCGAAGCTTGCGATAAAATCCACGGCGTCCTGAAGCAGCCGTTGGTGATCGGTCTTGTGGTCCATGTATCCGGGATAATGCCGCTGGCACATGAACGTTTCCTCTTCGCCGAAATGCCAGCGGGCGTAGGCCAGGAAGGTTCGAATCCGTTCGCGAACGGTCTCGACTCCGCCATCGTTCTCGCACGCCCACACGATCCGGTTGTACAGATCCACCAGCTCACGATGCGCGCCGTCGAGATCGGAAATCCCAATCGCCAAATCCATTGACCATTCAAGATGACCCGGGCCCATATCGTCTCCCCAATGACCAGCCGGACGTCTTCTTTTCACTCCCGCGATTACGGGCTCGCTTGGGGTGCTTGCCGACCCCCCAAACGGGCTAATCAAGACTAATTCAAGGGGTTATATTTGCTATAGCCGCTTTGTCGAAATTTTTTAGGTCCACTTCACGCCACGGTATCGATCACCTCGGCGAGCCGCTGGACGGCCGGCCCGATGTCCGGTTCCGGCACCGGCGCGAAGCCGAGATGCAGCGCATTGGGTGGCGGACCGGCGTCGTAATAGATGGACATGGGACGGGCCGTGAGCTCCCGGCGCGCCGCCCGCTCGGAAACAGCTTCGGCGGAGATGTTCGACGGGAGATCGACGACCAGTTGCAGACCGCCCGCCGGATGGCGAACCGCGACCCGGGTTCCCAACGTTTCGGCGAGCGCCCGCTCCAGCGTATCGCGGCGCGCGTGATAGACCTTTCGCATGTGTTGGATGTAGCGGGTCAAATATCCCTCGTTCATGAAGTCCGCCAGTGCCGCCTGGATGTACAAGGCGGGCTCGGCGCCCGAGTAGATGGCGTGCTCCACGAACCGCTGTTCCAGGCATTCCGGCGCCACCAGATAGGCGCAGCGAATGGACGGCGCCAGCGTCTTCGCGAACGTGCCGATAAAGATCGCCGGGTCGCTGTCCGGCTCGGCCTTCAGCGGCCGGCTCGGCGGGTCGTCGAAACGAAACTCGCTGTCGTAATCGTCCTCGAGGATCCAGGCCTTTTGTCGCCGCGCCCAGGCCAGCAGCGCGCGCCGACGGTCGGGACTCAGGGTTACGCCGGTGGGCCAGTGGTGGCTGGGCGTGACATAAACGAGGCGCGCGTCGGGGACGCGGCGCGCCAGGTCGCTCACCCGCAAGCCTTGGTCGTCCACGGCCACGGACGCCACCCGCAGTCCCGAGAGTTCCATGCTAGCCCGCGCCCACCGATATCCGGGATCCCCCCAGACGGCCATATCGCCGCAAGTGGTCAGGACCGAACAGGCGACGGATATGGCCGCTTTTACGCCCGCAACGACGATGATCTGGGACGGCGAGCACCGTACCCCTCGGGACGTCATCAAGTAACGGGCGATCGTATCCCGCAGCGGCGCATAGCCTCCGCGATGTCCGTAATCCAGGATGTCGCGGTCGCCACGAAGGCCGTGACGCCGCAGCAACCGCGACCAGACGCGTCGCGGGAACTGGTCAAGGGCCGGGATTCCGGTTTGGAACGCGATGGGCGCGAGCGGTTGTGACAACCAGGCCGGCGCCACGGGTTCGAGGGGACGGTTTCCAAGGACTTCGGGAATTGTTGCGTTCGAAGGCGCGGTGGCGGGGCTCGGCCACGGCAAGGCCGCGGAGACCCGCGTTCCGGATCCGGTCATGGTTTCCAAGAGCCCGTCGGCCACCAGTAACTCATAGGCGGAGAGCACGGTGAGCCGCGAGACGCCGAGATGAGCGGCCAACCCTCGCGAAGCCGGGAGATAGGTACCGGGCGAGAGCCGTTCCTCGTCGACGGCATGGTCGATCTGCCGCGAAATCTGCCTGTACAACGGTTCGGACGATCCCCGGTCAATGGAGATCCAGTCCGGGAGTATGCGCTGCCGCGCCATCGGATCGATGTCCCCCCTTGGTCAATCGAAACCGGCTTTACCGACAGCTACAATAGCCGAAACCAACGGATCGCGAAACAAGATCCATTATCATCTCGCGAAAGCGTGACGGGGTCTTCGCGTTTTGCGCTCCTTGATCCGGCGGCCGGTAAACCGATACAAACGCGCAACGACCCCCCTCCCGCCGCAGAGGAGTGCGAACCGATGAAGTTTTATGATTGCGCCACCGCCCCCAGCCCCCGTCTGGTTCGCGTGTTCATCGCCGAAAAAGGGATCGAGATCCCGGTGCAACAGGTGGATCTGCGGAGCGGCGAACAATTGTCGCCGGACTTCCACGCCATAAATCCCTACGGCACGGTTCCGGTGCTGGAACTCGACGATGGCACGCGGCTCACGTCCACCCAGGGGTGCTGGCGCTATCTGGAGGATACGGTCCCCGAACCGCCGCTGCTTGGGACCACGCCCACCGAGAAGGCCGTGATCGCCGACCGGGTGTGGCGCATCGAAACGGACGGCTGGCAGGCCATGACCGAGGCGCTGCGCAACACGTCGCCGGGCATGAAGGACCGGGCGCTGCCCGGTCCCGACAATCACGCCCAGATCCCCGAGCTTGGCGAACGCGGCAAGCTCCGTGCCCAACGCTTCCTCGACCGCCTGGACGACCTATTGGCGGGGAATCCCTTTATGGCCGGCGGCCGCTACACCGCCGCCGACATCATGGCGATGGTGGTGGTGGACTTCGCCAAATGGCTGAAACTGGCCCTCCCCAAGGACGCCGAAGCCTCGCAACGCTGGTACGAAACCGTCGGCGCGCGGGAAAGTGCCAAGGTGTAGACGCGCGAGAGGCCAAGCGCTCCCGAATCCGCCGCGGCGAGCTTGCATGACGGGACGGGATGACTTACATAGCGTGGGCGCCGCTCGGTCCGTGGGTGCCGCCGAAGCGCCATGGCGAGCGTGCCGAAGGTTCATGACGGTTCAATTTGGAAAAGGGAGCAGGATGGTGACTGTGATTTAGAAGAAGGAAGCCCGCCAAGCCACGACGGGTCACAACGTGAGGTACGTGTTGGGGGGATCCCTGGTCCTTGCTGTTATCGCCTTGGCCATCGTGCTCTTCGTGTTTGTCTGAAGCGGGAACGGCTTTCAAGGAACGCAAGGGACGCGAGTTGTGACGGTGGAGCGCGATGATGAGCGGTTTTGAGATCGGCGCGACGGTGACGTGGAACTGGGGCCAGGGAACGGCCAACGGCAAGATCCGCGAACGCTTCGACGGCAAGGTATCCCGAACCATCAAGGGAACCGAGGTCACCCGGAACGCATCGGAGGCGGAGCCCGCCTATCTCATCGAACAAGACGACGGCGCCTAGGTTCTGAAAAGTCACGGCGAGTTAGAAAAAGCGTCCTGACGCGCCCGCCATCGGCGCCATCATAGAGACCGTCTACAATCACCAACGGCGTGACTCGGCGCTGGACTGTCTTTCGCCGGTGGAGTTCGAAACCGGACCCGGTGAGCGGCCGGACGCGCCGTCAAGACGCTTTGGCGCCACCTTGCGGGACCCGCTCCAACACGGGCGGGTCGAGCTTGCGTTGCAGGCAGGCGGCGATCAGGGTGTTGCGGAGCAAACAGGCGATGGTCATGGGGCCGACGCCGCCGGGGACCGGGGTGATGGCGCCGGCCACTTGCGATGCCTCGTCGAAATGGACGTCGCCCACCAGCCTGGTCTTGCCGTCCGGCAAGGGCACGCGGTTGATGCCGACGTCGATGACCGTGGCGCCGGGCTTGATCCAGTCGCCGCGCACCAGCTCGGGACGGCCCACCGCCGCCACCAGGATGTCGGCCTGGCGGCATTCGGCGGCGAGGTCGCGGGTCTTGGAATGGGCGATCCCGACGGTGCAGTTCTCGGCCAGCAGCAGGTGCGCCATGGGCTTGCCGACGATGTTGGACCGGCCCAGCACCAGCGCCTTGAGCCCGGTCAGGTCGGGGACACGGCTCTTGATCAGCATCATGCAGCCCACCGGCGTGCACGGCACCATGGCGCCGGGGGAACCGGTGAACAGCCGGCCCGCGTTGATGACATGAAAGCCGTCCACGTCCTTGTTCGGATCGATGGCCGATAGCACCGTCTCGGTTCGGATATGCGGAGGCAGCGGCAGTTGCACCAGAACGCCGTGCACCCGGTGGTCGCCGTTGAGGCCGCGAATCAGCGTCAGGAGGTCCTCTTCGCGGATGTCCGCGGGAAGGCGGTGGGCGAACGAATTCATGCCCGCCTCCTCGGTTTGCTTGGCCTTGTTGCGGACGTAGATCTGGCTGGCTGGGTCTTCGCCCACCAGCACCACGGCCAAGCCCGGGGTCAGGTGCTCCGAGCGGCGCAGCTCGAAGGAATGTTCCCGCACCGCGCTTCGCAAATCCCCGGCCAGCGTCTTTCCGTCGATGATATGGGCCTTTGTCATCCGTCACGTCCCCCCTTGTTCCCGTCGCGCCGCGCGCTCCAGGCGGCGAGCCGGGCCATGATGTCGGCGGGCTCGCCTTCGATCAGCAGAACCTTGCGCCGTTCGGTCGCGCCCGCGGCAATGGCGAACGCCGATTTGGGCAAGCGCCACTCCTTGGCCAGCAGCTTGATCAGCGCCGCGTTGGCCTTGCCGCCCTCCGGCGGCGCGGTCACCGCGATCTTCAACAGCGGACAGCCATCCGCGTCCGCGTGGATCCCGCCGATGCGCTCGCGCGCCGCTTTGGGCGTCAGCCGCACATGGACCCGCACGCCCCCCGCGACGCCGGAGAACGGAGCGCCGGTTCGATCACAGTCCGATGGAGGCATACAGCCGGATGAGAATCTGTTTGGCGAAAATAAGCAGAAGGATCAGCACCAGCGGCGATAGATCGATGCCTCCGAGATTGGGCAGAATGTTCCGGATGGGGCGCAGGGCCGGCTCTGTCAGGCGGTGGATGACATCGCCCACCGTGTAGACGAAACGGTTGCGGGTGTTGATCACGTTGAAGGCCACGAGCCAGCTCAGCACCGCGCCGATGATGATCACCCAGATGTACAGATCGATCACCGTCGTGATCAGCCAGACGAGGGGCCCCAGAATGACGTCCATATTAACCGCTTCGCTCCGCCAATTTCGGGGCTAACCTAGTGGCCGGAGCAATGGCGTGCAAGCATCTGAACGCACGCGGCCTTGACAGTCGCCGGCTTGGGCTTCCATATTCCGGCTCCATCGCGGCATGGGTGATGCCGCGTCCCGCCGTTCGGGTTCCGGGGCCGTAGCTCAGATGGGAGAGCGTCGCGTTCGCAATGCGAAGGTCAGGGGTTCGATCCCCCTCGGCTCCACCAATTTTCCCGCGCGAATATCGGCAGCGTCGGAATCATCCGCCGGACGGCGGTCAGTCCTCGCTGACCCTCATGCCGAATTCCCGAGGGCCCCTTTCGCCCGCTAGACGCTGGAATCCGGCATGGCGGCCTTGCGTTCCGCCATGAACGCCTGGAGCGCCTCGTCGATGGCCGGGTCGAGGCCGGGTTCTTCGTAACCGGCCAGCATTTCCTTCCACAGCTTGTTCGCCCGCTGCGCGGCATCCAAGCTTCCCTCGGCCTGCCATTGTTCGACCGAGTTGTTATCGGAAATCGTCGAGCGGTAAAAGGCCGACTCGAAGTAGAGCTGGGTATGGGCCGAACCGAGGTGGTGCGAACCGGGTCCCACTTCCTTGATGGCGTCCATGGCCTGGGCCGCCTCGCTGAGATCGATGCCTTGGGCGATCACCTGCATCATTCCGAGCTGATCGCTGTCCATGACGAACTTTTCGTAACTGCTGCAAAGGCCGCCTTCCAGCCAGCCGGCGGCGTGCAAAGCGAAATTGACGCCCGAGAGCAGCGTCGGCAGCAAGGTGTTGGCGCTTTCATAGGCCGCCTGAGCGTCGGGGATCTTGGACGCGGTCAAGGATCCTCCGGAGCGAAACGGAACGCCGAGGCGGCGGGCCAATTGGGCGGCGGCGCTCAGCATCAGCGTGGATTCGGGCGAACCGAAGGTGGGCGCCCCGGATTGCATCGAGATGGAGCTGACGAAGGATCCGAACACGACGGGAGCACCGGGGCGAACCAACTGCGTCAGCGCCATTCCCGCCATCGCTTCGGCCAGCAGCTGGGCGAGCGTTCCCGCCATGGTCACCGGGCTCATGGCGCCGGAAAGGATAAACGGCGAGACGATACAAGCCTGATTGGCGGCGGCATACGTGCGCAGAGATCCCAGCATGGCGCCGTCGAACACCAACGGCGCGTTCGAATTGATCAGATTGACCAGCACCGTGTTCCGGTCGACGAATTCATCGCCAAAAACGATTTCGGCCATGCGAACCGAATTGGCGGCGCGCTCGGCGGCCGTGACCGACCCCATGAACGGTTTGTCGGAATAGCGGATGTGGCTGTAGACCATATCCAGGTGGCGCTTGTTCACGGCCAGGTCCACGGGCTCGCATACCGTTCCGCCCGAGTGGTGAATGATCGGCGTCAGATAGGCGAGTTTCACGAAATTGCGGAAGTCCTCGATGGTGCCGTAGCGGCGCCCTCCATCCAGATCGCGCACGAACGGCGGTCCGTACACCGGCGCGAAAACGGAGTTGTCGCCACCGATGGTGACGCTGCGTTTGGGATTGCGCGCATGCTGCACGAACTCCCTGGGCGCCGTCTGCAGCAGCGACCATGCCATCCTGCGCGGGATGTGGACCCGTTGGCCGTCCACGTCGGCGCCCGCGTCGCGCCACAGGCGCAGGGTTTCGGGGTCGTCGCGGAACTCGATACCGATCTCCTCGAGGATGGTCTCGGCGTTGCCTTCGATCATCGCCAGTCCCTCGAGCCCAAGGACTTCGATCGGCGGGATCTGGCGTTTGATGAACGGCGACTTGGTGATCAGGCGTTCCTGGCGCGCCGCGCGCCGCGCTTCCCGGCCCCGTCGAACGGTTCGCTTATCCGTTTCGCTCATGTTTCTCTCGCCCTTTCATCGATGGCACCCCTCGGAAAAATATGCTCTCTCTCCCGGCCCAACTACCCAAGGCCCGTCCCATTGTTGTCCAAGAGCGCCGTTTAAACCAATTACGCGAGGACCGGCGTCGAACATCCGGCAACGAAGCTGGAAATCGAGATCCTCGGGGGACAGCAGGCCGAGATCATGATCGGCGGGCTTGCGGGTATCACGAACAGCGTGTCGTATTCGATACAATCGTTGTCCAAAGCACGACAGACGGTTGCGAAAACCGCATTACGCTGGGACCGTGATGTGTTGCGTTTGAGGCTGGCACTGGAGCTTCGGGAATGGCGGAAGAAGACGACCTCGATCTTGGCTCTCTAAGCAACGACGAACTCGTCGGGCAGATGCATGACGATCTCTATGACGGCCTCGCCGAAGAGATCAAGCAAGGAACGAGGATCCTTCTGGACCGGGGGTGGCAACCTTACGATGTCCTGACCAAGGCGCTAGTGGAAGGCATGCGCATCGTCGGCGTCGACTTCCGCGACGGCATCCTGTTCGTGCCCGAGGTCCTGATGTCCGCCAACGCCATGAAGGCCGGGATGGCGATCCTGAAACCGCTTCTGGCCGAGACCGGCGCGCCGAAGATGGGCAAGATGGTGATCGGCACGGTCAAGGGCGACATCCACGACATCGGCAAGAACCTCGTCATTATGATGATGGAAGGCGCCGGCTTCGAGGTCATCGACATGGGCATCAATAACCCCGTCGAGAACTATCTCGCGGCGATCGAGGAGCATCAGCCCGACATTCTCGGCATGTCGGCGTTGCTGACGACCACCATGCCGTACATGAAGGTGGTGGTGGACGCCATGATCGAAAAGGGTATCCGCTCGGACTACATCGTTCTCGTCGGCGGCGCTCCCCTGAACGAGGACTTCGCCAGAAGCGTGGGCGCCGACGCCTACTGCCGCGACGCGGCGATCACGGTGGAGACGGCGAAGTCGTTCATGGCGCGGCGCCAGGGATCGGCGGCGGCGCTGGAATCCGCCGGATGACGTATTTCCGGAACCGCCCGCCACGGACACTGATCATCGGGTGTGGCGCGCTCGCCCGGGAAATGGTGTCGTTGAAACGGGCCCATGGGTGGAGCCATATGGACTTGTCGTGCCTGCCGGCGGACCTCCATAACCGCCCCGCCAAGATCCCCGAGGCCGTGCGCGGCAGGATACGGGCGGCAAAGAGCCGATACGATCGTATCCTCGTTCTCTACGGCGATTGCGGGACCGGCGGAAGGCTCGATGCGGTGCTCCAAGAGGAGGGCGTCGAGCGGATCCCGGGGGCGCATTGCTACGAGTTCTATGCCGGCGCAACCGATTTCGCCGCGCTGGCCGAGCGCGAACCGGGCACCTTTTTCCTGACCGATTACCTGGTTCGGCATTTCGATCGATTGATCGTCAAGGGCCTGGGTCTCGACCGCTATCCCCAGCTTCTGGGCGACTACTTCGGCAACTACCGGCTGCTGGTCCATCTCGCGCAAGTGGACGACCCCGCCCTCGACGCGGGCGCCAAGGCGGCCGCGCTGCGACTGGGCCTGATGTACGAGCGCCGGTTCACCGGTCTCCAGGGTCTTGCGCGGTTTCTCGATTCGGACACCCCAGAGGATCAAAGTGTTGGCGAAGCTCACCATCGTCTTCTGGCGTGATATCCCGGCTCAGATCATCGCCAAGGCGGGCCGCAAGAGCGCCAAGCGGCAACTCCCGTCCCGCTTCCAGGAGGCCATCGACCGCGCCGCCATGCGCGCCGGCGCCCACGCGAGCGACGCCTACCTCGCGGACTGGCGGCGGGACGAGCCTCGCTCGTGCGGTGACGATATCGAGGCCGAGGCCGAGGCCGCGAGCCTGCGCCTCGCCAACGAATACGATGACGACCGTCTCGACCGTCTGGTGAGGGCCGGCGGCCGGGAGGATCCCTGACATGCCGGCGTTCGACGCCTATGAGCCGGCCGGGACCGGTTACGTTCGCAGGTCCGCGCACCGGATTTCAGTGCGCCGCTGGTCGGTTCGCCACGCCCGTTTCCTGGAGGCCCTGTATCGGATCTTCGCCGACGCTCTCCTGCGGCTTCATTGGTTGTGGCGGGCCATCGGTTATCGCCGGGTCGAAAAACCGATGATACCGGTGGAGCGGGCGATCAAGGGCTTCATGTTCGATTGCCGGATGTGCGGTGAATGCCTGCTCACGTCCACCGGAATGTCGTGTCCGATGAACTGCCCCAAGGGGATGCGCAACGGTCCCTGCGGCGGCGTGCGCGCCGACGGAAACTGCGAGGTCGAACCGGACATGCCGTGTGTTTGGGTCGAGGCGTGGGCGGGAAGCCGGACGATGGTCAACGGCGATCGCATCAACGTGGTGCAGAAACCCCTCGATCACAGTCTTCGCGGCACATCGGCCTGGTTGCGCGCGACCAGCGCCGCCGCCGCCGAACGGGAGTCCCGAAAAGCGTCGATTTCCGTGGGGCGCCATCATGAAGGACCATGAGTTCGCCGCTCCCGGCGACCTTCTGCCGGAATTGCCGGGGCATTCCTCTCGCGGCCGGCTCGAACGGGTGTTGCGCGCCGGGGAATTCGCCGTCACCGCCGAGCTCGATCCGCCGGACTCGGCCGATCCCGAGGAGGTCCTCGAACGGGCTAGCGTGTTCGATGGCTGGGTGGACGCCATCAACGCCACCGACGGTTCCGGCGCCAACTGCCACATGTCCAGCGTCGGCGTCTGCGCCTTGTTGACCCGCGTCGGATACGCGCCGGTCCTGCAGATTTCTTGCCGCGATCACAACCGGATCGCCATCCAGGGCAATGTTCTGGGAGCGGCGGCGATGGGGGTGTGCAACGTCTTGTGCCTCACGGGCGACGGAATACAGGCGGGCGACCAGCCGCAGGCGAAACCGGTCTTCGACCTGGATTGCATGTCGCTGCTTCAGACCATTCGCGTGATGCGCGACGAGTTCCGGTTCCTTTCGGGCCGCAAGATCACATCGCCCCCGGGGCTCTTTCTCGGCGCGGCGGCAAATCCGTTCGCTCCTCCCCATGACTTCAGGCCGCTAAGGCTGGCGAAGAAGATCGCCGCGGGCGCTCAGTTCGTGCAGACCCAGTACTGTTTCGACGTTCCCATGTTCCGCCGCTATATGGATCGTGTCCGCGATCTGGGCCTCCACGAAAAATGCTTCATCATCGTCGGCGTCGGCCCGCTTAAATCCGCCGCCGCGGCGCGCTGGATCCGGCATCACGTGGCCGGCGTTCATATTCCCGACACCGTCATCACCCGCCTCGAGGGCGCCGCCAGCCAAGCTCGCGAAGGAAAAAAGCTGTGTATTGAGACCATTCAGGAAATCCACGATATTCCGGGCGTATCCGGGGTCCACGTGATGGCTTATCGGCAAGAGGAAAAGATCGCCGAAATTATCGACCAGTCGGGCATTTTGCGGGGCCGCAAACCGTGGAAGCGGCTTCGCGCGGAGACCATGAAACAGAGCGTTATACCAACGGTCACTAATAATAACTCATTGTGATCGTGTTTCCCGCATCCTCGGCAGGAGGGGCCGCGCCGGCGATGGGGACCCATCGTCAAGCGGTCCGGACGCCCCGAGGATGCGTGAAACACGACCCTGCGGGCGGCCTTTCGAGGTTTCCGGACGGCGTCGCGCGGCGCTTATGATGCTCCCGCATCACGGCGCACCACGCTCCTTGCCGGAAACCTCGAAAGGCCGTCACAAGGGGTCATTATTAGTGACCGTTGGTATTACAGTGAAGTAAGGAGGAGCGGTTGAAACAGGAGGGGAGGCAACGAACATGACCGAAACCATCGTCACGTCCGCGACCCGCGAAGTGGTCATCGGGTTCGACCGGCCGTTCGTCATCATCGGAGAGCGCATCAACCCGACGGGCCGAAAGCTGTTGGCCGCGGAAATGGCGGTGGGCGACTACAGCCGTGTCGAGGCCGACGCCCGGGCCCAGGTGGAAGCCGGGGCCCAAATGCTCGACGTCAATGCCGGTATCCCCATGGCGGACGAACCCAGAATTCTCGCCGAGGCGATCCAACTGGTGCAGTCGATCGCCGATGTGCCGGTATCCATCGACTCGTCGATCGTCGCCGCCTTGGAGTCCGGCTTGGCCGTCTACCAGGGCAAGCCCCTGGTCAATTCTGTGACTGGCGAGGAAGAGCGGCTCGAAACCGTCCTGCCGCTGGTGAAAAAGTATGGCGCCGCCGTCGTCGGCATTTCCAATGACGAAACCGGGATTTCCGAAGATCCCGATGTCCGCTTCGAGGTGGCGAAAAAAATCGTCGAGCGCGCCCAGGACCATGGAATATCGAAGTCCGATGTGGTGATCGACCCCCTGATCATGCCGGTGGGCGCCCTCAACGACGCCGGGCTCATGGCGCTCCGACTGATCCGCCGGCTGCGCGAGGAGTTGCAGGTCAACACCACCTGCGGCGCTTCCAATTTCAGCTTCGGCCTGCCCAACCGCCACGGCCTCAATTCCTGTTTTCTCCCGATGATCATCGGCGCCGGCATGACGTCGGCCATTACCAATCCCTTGCACGAGCCGGAAATGACCGGCGTTCTCGGCGCCAATGTCGTCATGGGTCACGATCCGAACTGTCGGAACTGGATCCGGCGGTTCCGCGAGCCGGCGGCCGAGGGCGAAGGTGCCGAAGGCGGCCGTCGCCGGCGCCGGCGCGAGGGACGGCCGAGTGCCTGACGCGAAGCCATCGCCGGAACCCGGTCCGGAGGGCGGCAACGAGGCTATCGTTATTTTCACACCGTCCGGGCGGCGCGGCCGGTTTCCGCTCGGCATGCCGCTGCTTCAGGCCGCTCGCGCCTTGGGCGTCGACGTGGATTCGGTGTGCGGCGGCCGATCCATCTGCGGCCGCTGTCAGATCGCCGTATCGGAAGGGGCCTTCCCCAAACACGGAATCACGTCGCGGGCCGAGCACGTCTCCGCGATCGGCGAGGCGGAGACACGGTATGCGTCGCGGCGCGCCCTTCCGCCCGGCCGGCGGCTATCCTGCCAGGCGCGGATCCGCGGCGATCTCGTTGTCGATGTTCCCCTCGAAAGCCAGGTTCACCGCCAAGTAGTGCGCAAGCGCGCCGAGGTCCGCGAGATCGCCATCGATCCGGTGATCAAGCTGCACTACGTGGAGGTCGAGATGCCCGACATGCACGATCCCTCGTCGGATCTGCGGCGGCTCGAGCGGGCGCTCGAGGACCAGTGGGGCCTAACCGGCCTCGTCTGCGATCCCACGGTGCTTCCGGGCCTGCAGTCGGCGCTGCGCCGGGGAAACTGGTCGGTGACGGCCGCCGTTCGCCAGGGCCATGGGCTGGTGTCGGTCTGGCCCGGCTTTCGCGACACGCTCCATGGCCTCGCCATCGACGTCGGCTCGACGACCATCGCCGCGCATCTGTGCAATCTCGAAACGGGCGACGTGGTCGCCGCCGCCGGCACGATGAACCCGCAAATCCGCCTTGGCGAGGACCTGATGAGCCGCGTGTCTTATGTCATGATGAACCCGGGCGGCGACAAGGAGTTGACGTCGCTGGTCCGGGCGGCTCTTAACGACCTGGCCGGCCAGGTCGCCGCCGAGGCCGGCATCACGGTCGAGGACATTCTGGAAGTGACGCTGGTCGGCAATCCGATCATGCATCATCTGGTCTTGGGCATTGACCCGACGGAACTCGGCGGCGCGCCGTTCGCGCTCGCCGTCGATCACGGCCTCGATCTTCCGGCGCGCGACATCGGGCTTCTCCTCCACCCCGGCGCGTGGATCTACGTGCTGCCCTGTATCGCCGGCCACGTCGGTGCCGATACTTCGGCCGTGCTGCTGTCCGAGGGTCCGCATCTGTTGGAAGAAATTTCTCTCGTGGTGGACGTGGGCACCAATGCCGAAATCGTGCTCGGCAACCGCGACCGGCTGCTCGCCGCGTCCAGCCCCACCGGGCCGGCGTTCGAGGGCGCCCAGATCAGCGCCGGCCAGCGAGCGGCGCCGGGAGCCATCGAGCGCGTGCGCATCGATCCCGTGACCCTGGAGCCGCGGTTCCGGGTGATCGGCTCGGACCTGTGGTCGAACGAGGAGGGGTTCGCCGAAAGCATCGAGGGGATCGGTGTTGGCGGCATCTGCGGGTCCGGGATTATCGAGGCGATCGCCGAGATGTATCTCGCCGGGATCGTCACGCCCGACGGGCTGATCGATGGCGCGATGGCTACCAGAAGCGGCCGGGTGGCCGCCGACGGACGCACCTATTCCTACCGTCTTTGCGACGGGCCGCCGCCGATCCATATCACACAGGCCGATGTCCGCGCTATTCAGTTGGCCAAGGCGGCGCTGTTCGCCGGCGCGCGGCTGCTGATGGATCGCCTCGGGATCGATGCCGTCGACCGCATCGTTCTGGCCGGCGCCTTCGGCAGCCACATCGACGTCAAGCACGCCATGGTTCTGGGCATGATCCCCGATTGCGACCTGGCCCGCGTCGCCTCGGCCGGAAACGCCGCCGGCACCGGCGCCCGCATCGCCCTCGTCAACAACGGCGCCCGGCAAGAGATCGAGGCCCTGGCGCGGCGGATCGAGAAGGTGGAAACGGCGGTCGAGCCAACCTTTCAAGCCCACTTCGTCGAGGCCATGGCGATCCCGCACAAGTCCCTGCCGTTTCCCAATCTCGCCGCGGCCGTCCCGCTGCCGCAACCTAAGACGGCCGCAACGGCAACATCGGACGCGACTACGCGCGGCCGCCGCCGCCCATCCCGACGTCGCACACCGTAGGCGGCTCGGCCGGCCAAGTCAGCACGGAGATGGGATCCTCTTCGAGCATATGGTTCGACGATCGGCGTTCGTCGCTCGGCGTCCATCCGAAGTACTCGCGGTAGCATTTGGAGAAATGCGACGCCGAGACGAAGCCGCAGGCGAGAGCGACGTTAAGGATGGAAAGGCTCGTCTGCAACAGCAGGAAGCGCGCCCGGTCGAGACGCAGTCCGAGGTAATAGCGGGTCGGCGAGCGGTTCAGGTATTTGCTGAACAATCGTTCCAACTGCCGTGGCGAGAGGCCGATGCTTCGCGCCAGTTCGGCGCAACTCATCGGTTCCTCGAGACTTCCCTCCATCTCTTCGATCGCCTCGAGAAGTTTGGGATTGGTGATGTTGAGCCGGGCCCTCAACTCCATCCGCTGCCCCTCGAAGCCGCTGCGGATGCGGTGGTGGATGAGCTGGTCGGCGACGGAGGCGGCGATGTCGTGGCCCAGGTGCAGGGCGATGAAGTTCAACATCATATCGATCGCCGCGGTTCCGCCCGAACACGTGAACCGGTTGCGATCGATCTCGTAGAGCTCGGAAACGATCTCGATATCCGGGAATTCCTCGCGAAACCCATCGATATTTTCCCAGTGAATGGTGCACCGGTATCCGTCCAACAGCCCCGCCCTGGCCAGAACATAGGTGCCGGTGCAGACCGCGCCGACAACGGTGCCGTGCGACGCCAGCCGGCGCAGTTTGGCGTAGAGAGCCGTGTTTCGATAATGCTCGGCGCCGATCCCGCCGCAGATCACGAGCACCGGCATGGCGGTGATCTCGCCGATGGCGCCGTGGGCCATGGCGGCGAGGCCATTGCTGGCCTCGACGGGCCTGCCGTCCATGGAGTAACACTCCCAGATATAGACCTTGCGTCCGGCGACCCTGTTCGCCAGTCGCAGGGGTTCGACGGCCGCCGAAAACGCGATCATGGAAAACCCGGGCACCAGAAAAAATCCGACGCGGGTCGGTTCGCCTTTGGCGGGACTGTTGATCATGAGCTTACGCCTCCCAAAGCAATTCACGATCAATTCTCCCCGCAGGATACAGAATACCCGCGATCGCCGATAGGAACTTTAGAAAATGCCGTAGATCTCGCCGTTTTCATCGACGCCGATGCCGTTGGCCGATGGCGTTCTCGGCAGTCCCGGCAGCGTCATGATGTCGCCGCAGATCACGACGAGAAACTCGGCTCCGCCGGAAAGGCGGATCTCCCGGATCGGGACCACGTGATTGGTCGGGGCCCCGCGCAGGTTGGGATCGGTGGAGAAGCTATATTGCGTCTTGGCGATGCAGACCGGAAAGTGGCCGAATCCTTCGCTCTGCAATTCGGCGAACTGACCCCGGATTTTCTTGTCGGCGATGATCCCCTGGGCTCCGTACATGCGCTGCGCCACCGTCCGGACCTTCTCCCAAAGCGGCATGCCGTCTTCGTACAGGCAACGAAACTCGGCCCCGTTCTCCTCGACCCCCCGGACCACGGCGTCGGCCAGATCCTCCGCGCCGGCGCTCCCCGTAGCCCAGTGATCGGCGATCACCGCCCCCACCTCCATCTCGGCGCACACCTGGCGCAACAAGTCGATTTCCGCGTCCGTGTCGGTGCTGAAACGGTTGATGGCGACGATCACGGGCAGACCGAAGCTGCGAACGTTCTCGATATGGCGAGCGAGGTTCTCGGCTCCCTTGACCAGGGCCGCCATGTTCTCCTTGCCCAGCTTGTCCTTGGCGAGACCGCCGTGCATCTTCAGCGCCCGCACCGTCGCGACAAGGACCGCCAGATCGGGTTTCAAACCCGCCTTGCGGCACTTGATGTCGAAGAACTTTTCCGCTCCGAGGTCGGCGCCGAACCCGGCTTCCGTGACCACGTAGTCGGCGAGCTTCAGGGCCGTCTTTGTCGCCAGCACCGAGTTGCAGCCATGGGCGATGTTGCCGAACGGACCGCCATGGATGAACGCCAAATTGTTCTCCAGCGTCTGCACCAGGTTGGGCATCAACGCATCCTTGAGCAGCGCCGTCATCGCGCCATGGGCGCCGAGATCCTTGGCGCGCACCGGTTTCCGGTCGAACGTGTGGGCGACGATGATATTGCCCAGACGGCGGGCAAGATCCTCGAGGTCGGTCGCGAGACAGAAGATCGCCATCACCTCCGAGGCGACGGTGATATCGAAGTGGTCCTGGCGCGGGAACCCATTGGACACCCCGCCGAGGCTGCAAACCACGTCGCGCAGCGCCCGGTCGTTCATGTCGACGACCCGCCGCCAGGTGATTTGCCGCTCGTCGATGCCGAGCTCGTTGCCCCAGTAGATGTGATTGTCGATCATCGCCGCCAGCAGATTGTTGGCGGCGCCGATGGCATGGAAATCGCCGGTGAAATGCAGGTTGATGTCGGTCATCGGCACCACCTGCGCGTAGCCGCCCCCGGCGGCGCCTCCCTTCATCCCGAAGCACGGACCGAGCGAGGGCTCGCGGAGACAGATCATCGTTTTCCGGCCGATCCGGTTAAGCGCGTCGCCGAGCCCGACGGTGGTCGTCGTCTTGCCCTCGCCGGCGGGTGTCGGGGTCACCGCCGTAACCAGGATGAGCCGGCCATCGGGCCGGTCGGCGAGCGACTTAATGTAGGGCAGCGAAACCTTGGCCTTGAAATGCCCGAACGGTTCCAGTGCTTCCGGCGGAATGCCGAGCCGTTCCTCGGCCAGCGCCATGATCGGCCGCATGGCCGCGGACCGCGCGATGTCGATATCGCTTTTCGGCTGCTCGTGCAGCGACAGAGGAGACGCCTCCGTCTTATCCAAGGAACGTGCTCGCGCCAATAATCCTACTCCCTTCTGAGGTCCGCCAAACGGTCCCCACCGCGACCGCGATAAGAACAATGCCGCCAAATCGCGCTAGTGGCTGTCCTGAATGCGACACCCATTCATCAGCGCCCGCTGAGGAGCGGCGCGCCGCGCCTTGGATTGTTAGGACTTTGGCTTGAGGGGCAGGAGCACGCACGAGAGCTTTTGGCCGGCGGCATTCACGGAGACCGTCAAATCCGGGGGGAGCGCGGTTGCGTGATCTCCGTAGGCCGCATCCAGTTGCGGCTGGGTGAGCCCAAAAGCATCGGCGAAGTTGGCCCCACGCAGGTTGGCGCCCCGAAGGTCGGCGGAACGCAAGTTGGCCTCGCGGAAATTCGCGCCCTTGAGATTGGCGCGCCGGAGATCGGCCGCTTCGAGGTCCGCCCACTGGAGGCAGGCGCCCCGGAGATCCGACATTCTCAAATTGGCGCCCCGAAGGTCGGTGGATTCGAGATCGGCCTCTCGGAGATCGGCGCCTCTCAAGTCGGCTCCGTGAAGATCGACCAACATCAGGGCAACACTCCGTAGATCCGCCTGGTGCAGGTCCACACGCGCCAGAT
Organism: uncultured Alphaproteobacteria bacterium; assembly: GCA_963771545.1. GTDB lineage: Bacteria > Pseudomonadota > Alphaproteobacteria > Rhodospirillales > Defluviicoccaceae > CAKZLS01. The sequence continues at coordinate 52,320 of CAVYTX010000002.1, read as the reverse complement.
CGGCGCGCCGGCCCATGTTCCAGCCCGACGCGATCCATGCGTGGTGGCTTTTGAGGACGGCTTGCAGTTCCCCTTCCGCGAGGGTGCGAAGACCGGTCCGCCGATCAGCGAGCGCCGTTTCCGTGACTGGGCGAATCTTCGATCCTGGTTCCCGGCGAAGCATGACAACACTCTCTCGTACCGACTATCGCGGTTCCGTGCCCCATGTGATTCCTGTTGCCAAATAGATCCCGGCTTTGTGCCGGGTTACAGGGACGAAGCATACACGATACACCTTATGAGTGTAAATACTTTATTAATTTACGTAATGGTTGCCATGCACGCCTTTTGTCGCCGCCAGGAATGGAAATGGCATAAGCTGCCCTCATGTGCGGACGATTTACCCAAACGCGGTCCTGGCGCGAACTCGTTGAGCTGTACCGGCTGGCGGATCGCCTCGATCCCGTGCATGTCCCGGCACGTTACAATATCGCGCCCACGCAGGATGTTCCGGTGGTGAGGCGCCGGGCCCACGCCGACGTGCGGGAACTGGTGTTGCTGCGATGGGGATTGATCCCCTCGTGGGCGAAAGACATGGGGATCGGCGCCCGAATGATCAACGCCCGGGCCGAAACCGTCCCGGAGAAACCGGCGTTCCGGAGCGCGTTCCGGCAACGGCGGTGCCTGGTTGTCGCCGACGGCTTCTACGAATGGCAAAAGCAGCCCCGGGGCCCCAAACAACCCTACTTCATCACCGTCGCCGGCGATCGGCCGTTTGCGTTTTCCGGCCTCTGGGAGAGATGGAACGCGCCCGGCGGCCCGGTGGTGGAAACCTGTGCTATCATCACCGCCAAGGCCAATGACCTGTTGCGGCCCATCCATGACCGGATGCCCGTGATTCTAACCCCGGAGGCGTTCGATTTGTGGCTGGACACCTCGCTGCCGCTGGAAACCGCTCGGTCCCTGCTTCAGCCCTTCGAGGGCGAAATGACCGCGTCTCCCGTTACCCCGCGAGTCAACAATGTGCGCAACGACGATCCGGGCTGCATGATGTCCGCCGGTAAGTCTGACGGCGCGGCGCTTTTGTTTTGATCCGTCATTCCTGGTACTCGATCCGCTCCATGTCTTCATCGCTGAAACCGAAATGGTGTCCGATTTCATGGATCAGCACATGTCTGACGATGCGGGTCAACTTATCGCCGGTTTCGCACCAAAAATCCAGAATAGGCCGGCGGTAGAGCCAGATCATGTCCACGTCCCCGGGTACTCCTCCGACGCTCTTTCTGTCGAGGCTGACGCCCCGGTAGAGCCCCAGCAGATCGAACGGGCTTTCGAGCTCGAATTCGCGTTCCACGTCCTCGTCGGGAAAGTCTTCCACCCGGATGATCACGTTTTCGGTAAACCGCCTGAGAGGCTCCGGTATGGTGGTCAAACTGGCTCGGGCCAGGTCCTCGATGTCGGCAAGGTCCGGCGGCGCCTTGAAGGTCTTGGTCATCGCAAAAGAGTAATACCAACGGTCGTTAATAATGACTCATTGTGATCGTGTTTCTCGCATCCTCGGCAGGAGGGGCCGCGCCGGCGATGGGGACCCATCGTCAAGCGGTTCCCCTACGCTTCGAACATGGGCCCCGAGGATGCGCGAAACACGACCCTCCGGGCGGCCTTTCGAGGTTTCCGGACGGCGTCGCGCGGCGCTTATGATGCGCCCGCATCACGGCGCACCACGCTCCTTGCCGGAAACCTCGAAAGGCCGTCACAATGGGTCATTATTAACGACCGTTGGTATAACGCGCCTTGATCCGGCGGCCAAGCGCGCTTACGTGCGGAATTGGATAAGCAAGCGAGGGAAAAGCATGGCCACGAAATTGACCGCCGGCGAGCGCCGCGACGCGCTCGGGACCTTGGACGGTTGGGCCGAGGTCGAAGGCCGGGACGCGATCCGGAAGACGTTCCAGTTCAAGACCTTCAATCAGGCGTTCGGCTTCATGACGCGGGCCGCGCTCACGGCCGAAAAGATGGATCACCACCCGGAATGGCTCAATGTCTATAACCGGGTCGATGTCACGCTGGCGACCCACGATGCCGGCGGCGTTACGGATCTCGATATCCGGCTCGCCCGGTTCATGGACAAAGCCGCGGGCCCGGCGTAGGGGCTTCCTACAACGGCGGCATCCGCAATGCCCCGTCCAGACGGACCACCTCGCCGTTCATCATGACGTTGCCGACCATATGCAGCACCAGGCTCGCGAACTCCGCCGGATCTCCGAGACGCGACGGGAACGGCACGGCCTCGCCGAGCGCTTTCTGAGCGGCCTCGGGCAGACCTTTCAGCATGGGCGTCGAGAACGTGCCGGGCGCGATGGTGAGAACCCGGATGCCGAAACGGGCGAACTCCCGCGCCGCCGGCAGGGTCAGGGAGACGACGCCGCCCTTGGACGCGGCATAGGCGGCCTGGCCGATCTGTCCCTCGAACGCGGCGATGGACGCGGTGTTGATGATCACGCCGCGCTCGCCGGTCTCCACGACGTCCAGCACCTGCATGTCGGCGGCGGCGAGCCGCATGATATTGAACGTGCCGATGAGGTTGATCCGCACGACGCGGGCGAAATCGGCCAACGGCTGCGGGCCGTTGCGGCCGACAATTTTCGCCGGCGGCGCCACGCCCGCGCAGTTGACGGAGATCCGCGCCGGACCGTGCGCCTCGCGGGCCTTGGCGATGGCCGCCTCGGTGGAAGCCTCGTCGCCGATGTCGCACACCACGGCCAGACCGCCGATCCGATTGGCGATGTCGTTGACCGCCTGTTCGTTCAGGTCGAAAAGGGCGACCGTGGCGCCCGCGTCCGCCAGCGCGCGCGCCGTGGCTTGACCCAGGCCCGATGCGGCGCCGGTGACGATGGCCGCGTGACCCTTGACATCCATGATGTTGTTCCTCCGCGTAACGGACCCGGGAACGACTGTAACCCCATTCCATGCACCGTTCAACGCGAGCCCGGCGCGGCTTGGAATCGCCGCCTCGGCTTCCCCACGCTCCTGTCCCGCCAAAAAATAACGGCGAAGGCCGCATTTGGGGTATATTGGGTGGTTCGTGGCACTGGCCGTGGAGCAACCCGGAGAATAATAGGGAGCTGTCGTTTATGAGATCGACTATCGCGAGAGGGCCGGTGGCCGGCTTTCTGTGTGTGGCCGTCGTTGGTCTGGCCTTCGCGGGCATGCCCGCCACCGTCCGCGCCGACGCGTGGGAGGACTCCATGCGCGCCGCCGACCGGGCGATGCAGCAGCGGCAATTGACCGCGGCCGAGCAGCACTTCCAGGCGGCCGTCGCGGCGGCCAAAACGCCGGAGCTGGACGAACAGCGGCTGGCCGCCAGCCTCGATCGCCTGGCCGCCTTCCATCACGCCCAGGGCCAGTACGCGGAAGCCGAACCGCTGTACACGGAGGCCCTGGAGATCCGCGAACGGACGCTGGGACCGGACAGCCCGGTCGTCGCCTCCAGCCTCAACAACCTGGCGACGCTGTATCAGACGCAAGGGCAATACGACCGGGCCGAACCGCTGTATGCGCGCGCGCTCGCCATCAACGAAAAAACGGCCGGCCCTACCCATCCGCAGGTGGCCGTCAGCCTCAACAATCTGGCGAGCCTCTATCAGGCCGAGGGGCGCTACGCCGAGGCCGAGCCGCTGTTCCAGCGGGCGCTGTCCATCCGCGCCACCCGCCTGGGGTCGACGAACCCCGCCACAATCCAGAGCATGACCAACCTGGCCCGGTTCTACGAGGTTCAGAAGCGGTACGCGGAGGCCGAGCCGCTGTACGCGCGCGCCGCCGGCCTGTCCGAACAGACGTTCGGCGAACGGGATCTCCGGCTGGCCGCCGCCCTCGATAACCTCGCCGGGGTCTACGTGAGACAGGACAAGACCACCGAGGCCGAGCCCGTATTGAAGCGCGCGCTGATCATCCGCGAGCAGACCCTGGAACCCACGAGCCCGGTCCTGGCGCAGAGCTTCGAGAACTACGCCACGGCGCTGCGCTCCAACGGCAACACCGAGGACGCGGCCAAGATGCGGGCCAGGGCCGAAGCCATTCGCGCCAAGCAGCCGTCCGGCCAGCGGATTCAATAGAACGGCCCCACGCGGCGCCAGCGCTATGCTCGCGCTGGGGCGGGGGCTAGGCATTTGACCACGACGGGGTTCCGCGCCGATATGGAGCCCGCTTCCGCGGCGAACGCCCCGATGGGCGCCCGTGAAGTCGCTCCCCCTTCCTCTTGCGAGAACAGTGGACTCTCCATTATCTTGCCATCGTATGCCTTTATTATCTTGCCATCGTATGCCTTTGCTGAAAGGGTGATAGCCACGGTCGTTGATGACGACAATTGGTAAAACGTGTTCTTCGTGAACGCGCCATTTCCGGGAGATCAACCATGGGAACCTTTGCGAAGCAGCAAAATCGACCGACCAAGCCCGGATTCTCCAACCTTGCCGGTTTTGACGCGGCGGCGCCCGGATCGCGCCATAGGGCGGATTTTGGCCCGTACTCGCTGCATTCCGCTGGAAACCGGGCGTCGCCGCGACCGTCGCCGACCGACGCCGGCGAACGCGACTTCGAGCTGACCGATTCGGCGTCACTCCGCTTTGGTCACGATTTTAGCCGGATTCCCGTACATCCGCCCGCGATGCGGGTGGCGCGGCCGAAATTGGCGATCAGCGAGCCGAAAGATGAATATGAGCGGCAAGCCGACCGCGTTTCCGAGCAAGTGATGCGCATGCCGGAGCCGCGGGTCCAGCGCGCATGCGCCTGCGGTGGAGGTTGCCCCAAATGCCGGACGGAGCAATCCGATGAGGATGGAGAGACCGCGCGGTTGAAACGCGTCGGGACGAGCGTCCCGGCGCCGGCAACCGCGCCGCCCGTTGTCGACAGCGTATTGCGCTCATCGGGTCGGCCTCTCGATCCGGAAACGCGCGCTTTTATGGAACCGCGATTTGATCGGGACTTCGGCCGGGTGCGCGTCCATACCGGACCGAAAGCCGGGCGGTCCGCGGCGGCGTTGGCGGCCCAGGCCTACACGGTCGGCTCCCACATCGTTTTCGGGTCGAACCAGTATGTGCCGGCGAGTGATCGAGGCCGCCGCCTGATCGCTCACGAACTCGCTCATGTCGTTCAACAACAGAACGCGGCTTCGCCAGGGACCGTCGTGCAGCGGCAAGGCTTCGGCGAAGTATCCTCGGGAGACGCCGATCTCGCGGCAGAGCGGGAATATGGCGACAGCGGAGCGCCGAAAGCCCAAAAGTGCGGCCGCCCATCTCACTGTCCGCCGGGATTTTGTGATCCTTACAGAAGTGAAAAATTGGCCGAGTACTATCGAGCCAAGAATTCGGGATGGATAATGCTGGGGATTTCGGCGGCGGTGAGTAGCCGGGTCGTACCTTTCTGGAGAGAATATTTGAATGGCGGATCCGCGCCGAAAAACCTTAGCGCTCAGTTTGGCGGCGACTTCACCAAATCGCCGACCACAAAAAAAGCGACGACCTTTCTCCACCAGGAACTGGAGAAAAAGCTTAAGATCGCGCCCCCAAACGTCCCGGAATTCACCACGTCATCAATCGATGTTCGTTCCCAGATCCCATCGGCGATCGCAGAGCTTGACGATCCGGCTTCGCGGAATCGCATGAATTTTAACATTCCCAAGGATATCCCGGGAAACCTCGCCGGCGACATCGGCAAGGACCAGACATCGTGCCCCGCGGGCGCCAAACCATCACCGTTCAATGATGAACGTCTTGCCAGTGGACATGCGAAGGTCGTACGGTCCGGTTCGAACATCACCGTGACGCCCGCGATTGACTATGTGGTGAAGGACACGATCGATCTCTGTCCCGGCGACTGTGGAACTCGGCTTGAGCAATTTGCGACCGTGCCCTTATCTCAATTTGAAGCAACAGGCATATCGGGAGACGTTCCCTTTACCGTGGAATTTCCCGCCCCGCTTGGTTCGTTTACCGTCCCGGCCCCGCCGTCGAGTTCATCGGGCTCTGGCTCCGGCTCCGGCTCCGGCTCATCCTCCACGTCGCCGTGAGACTGAGCGAACCATGAAACGTCAACGGGAGTGAGTCCCCGCGGGTATCGGAATTGCCGTTTGCGGACCGGAACGTTCGTGTAATATGGACTTGTGAGCGTCAATACAGGGGAAATCGACCGGACCCGTCCGGATACAATCGCGGCCGTGGAGATCCGGGTCGAAGGGCTGCACAAGACCTTCGACGGGCGTGAGGTGTTGCGCGGCGTTTGCCTCGAGATCCAGCGCGGCGAACTCGTGGCCCTGGTCGGGGTATCGGGTTGCGGCAAGACGGTGCTGCTGAACCACATTCTCAGGCTGATGACCCCCGATGCCGGCCGCGTCCTGGTCACCGACGGCGCGCGTGGGAATGCTCCACTGGTCGACCGCGAAACCCTCACCAGTCAGGAAATCGACCACATCCACACCCACTGGGGCGCCGTCTTCCAGAGCAATGCCCTGTTCTCGGGAACGGTGTTCGACAACATCGCCCTGTGGTTGAGAGAAGTCCGAAATCTTGACGACGACACCATCGTGGCGAACGCGCGGTCGGTGTTGGCGGCCGTCGCCTTGCCGGCGGATCCCCGCTTTCTCCAAACCGACGTCAGCGCGCTTTCCGGCGGCATGGCGAAACGGCTCGCCGTCGCCCGTGCGCTCTCCATGGATCCAAGGATTATCTTCTACGACGAGCCGACCACCGGATTGGACCCCACCAGCGCCGCCGAGATCCAGGATCTGGTCCTGGCCACCCACCTCGCGAAAAAGCCGGACGGCCCCGTCCGGACAACGGTGATCGTCACCCACGACAAGGACCTGCTTGTCCGATTGAAACCGCGAACCGTGATGCTGTACGAGGGCCGCGTGTTGTTCGACGGTTCGTTCGACGAATTCGCGGCTTCGGACTCGCCGATTATCCGTCCCTACTTCGATCTCATGCCGGTCCTGCACCAGGGTACCGCGACGGGTTAATCATGGGGCTTGAAGCGGGGCCCCGGTTTTGGGCCCAAAATCAAAATCGGCTTTAAAATCGCCGCTGCGCGAGGTGCGATGCCCTGACGGCTAGGAGGTCCGGCCAACCATAGGCGGCCTCGCTGAGAACCGTGCCCCACATGCATTCGTTGCGTTCCGCCACTCGTTGACCGCCCATGGTTTCGTAAAAGAACCGCGACGGATTTTCGGCCAGCACCCACACCACCGCCGAGTCCATGCCCCGCGCAAGCAGACAATCGAACATGCCATGGAGGAGAGCTCGGCCGATGCCGAGGTCATGATATTCGGGCAGCACGTAAAGGGTGCAAACCTCGCCCTTGTGCCGGAGCGACGGGTCCCGCGCCGGGCCGCAGCTCCCGAACCCCAAGACACCTTCGCCGGCCGCGACGCCCATCCCCGCCTGGCCCCCCGGGGTGTCGTCGACGGCGGCCACCAGAGCGGCGTATTGGGGGCGCGGATGGTCAAGGGCATGGGCCCAAGCGGCGTGATGTCTGTGATGCGACATGGAGACGAGAACATGGTCGGGAATCAGTCCAGGATAGGTGGACCGCCAAGTTTCCACCTGCACTCGCGCGATACCCGCAGCATCGTTACGGCGCGCTTCTCGGATCTTCAGCAAGCCCCCGCTCCTTAGTCAAAAAGGCCGCTCACCGAAATAAATCTACCCCAAACGGGGCGTATATTCTAGCATTAATTTTATCATTTCTGATCGCCTTCCTCAACCCATGTCTCGATCAGCCGGCGGGCGATGGAATCCAAACCCGGAAGCATAAGGCCAACGGCGTCGGCCGCCCTGATTTCCGCCCGGGTATACCAGCGCGCGTCGTCCAATTCGTCGGCGTCGAAGTCGAGAACCGCGTCCTCCGCCGCCTCGGCGCGAAATCCCAGCATCAGCGACGACGGAAACGGCCAGGGCTGGGACGCCACATAACGGACGCCCTTGACCCGGACGCCGCTCTCCTCCTCGACCTCGCGGGCCACCGTCTCCTCCAGGCTCTCGCCGGGCTCGACGAAACCGGCGAGCGTCGACATCATGCCCGGGGGCCAGCGCGCCTGGCGGCCCAGCAGACAGGCATCGCCATCGGCGCCGGAGCGCGTCACCAGCATGATCACCGCCGGGTCGGTGCGTGGGAAGTGCTCGGCGCCGCAGCCGGTCCCGGCGCACACCCGAAGGTGGCCGGCGTGGCGGCTTCGCGTCGGGGCGCCACACACCCCGCAAAAACGATGGCGCCGGTGCCAGTAGCTCATGCCGAGGGTGTACGCCAGCAGCGATCCCGCCGCCCGGTCCATGATCGGCCCTACCCGCCTGAGGCCGATGAATTTGGCGCCGCCGGCGAGGCCGGCTAGCTCGGACTTTGGACGCTCCGACAGATCGACGGCGAACCAGGCCGGGCCGCCGTTCTCGAGCCCCAGAAACACTGCGTCCCCGGCCGCATCGGCGCCGCCCGGGAGATCGCCCGCCGTCACCGCCGCCGCCCGCGGGAGGACTCCCGGTACGATCAGATTGCGGTCCTGCCACAACGGCACGAACCGGGTCTCCGGGTCCCGCAGCCGCTCGGCGAGCCAGCTATCGTCGAGGCGCCGGCGCGCGGCCCGGTCGAGGGCGCAACCGGTGTAACAGAGGGGCGTCGTCATGCCCGAAACCTGACACAGCCGCGCCGTCATCGCAACGGTACCGGCTCAGTTACGCATTCGCTCCAAAGCCCGGGGAAAAATAACCAAGCAACGGGACGATAAGTGACCACGTAAGAGGAACCAATTTCGGGTAGGGGAAGATGACATGATACGGATCTTGGCGGGCTTTTTTTCGGGAGTGGTGCGCCGCTGGCTGCCGGACGCCTTTCTGTTCGCGGCGGTTCTGACCGTGGTGGTGCTGGTGGCCGGGATGGCGACCCAGGGGCAGAGCCCCGTCGACATGATCGCTTATTGGGGCGACGGGTTTTGGAGTCTCCTCACGTTCTCCATGCAGATGGTGCTGATCCTGGTCACCGGGCACATCCTGGCGATGACCAAGGTGGTGAAGACGGGCCTCGACGCCATCGCCGCCGCCGCCCGCACGCCGGCCCAAGCGATCGTCCTGGTGACCGTCGTGGCGCTGGCGGCCTCGTGGATCAACTGGGGGTTCGGCCTGATCGTCGGCGCGCTGATGGCGCGGGAACTCGCCGGCCGCATTCGCGGCATTCACTATCCGCTGCTGGTGGCCGCCGCCTATACGGGGTTCCTGATCTGGCACGCGGGGCTGTCCGGCTCCATCCCCCTCAAGATCGCCGACCCGGGCGACGACGCCATGGCCAAGCTCACCCACGGCGTGGCGATCCCGGTCTCCGAGACCATCTTCAGCCTGCAGACCCTGATACCGGTGCTGCTATTGTTGATCACGCTGCCGTTCCTCAACCGGATGATGATGCCCAAGGACGACGAGGTTCTGGTGATCGACCCGGAGTTGCTCGAGGAGCATCGGAAAGAGCCGGCCGCACTGGCGGTTAACACGCCGGCGGAGAAGTTCGAGAACAGCCCTGTCATTTCGGTGATCCTGGCCGTCATGGGGCTCGGCTATCTCGTCTATTACTACGCCACCGGCGGGGCCATCGGCCTCAACAGCATCAACTTCGCCTTCCTGTTCCTCGGCATTCTATTGCATTGGACGCCGGCCAACTATTTGCGGGCGTTGCAGGAAGCGATCCGCAACACCGGCGGCATCGTCCTGCAGTTTCCCCTCTATGCCGGGATCATGGGCATGATGGTTAAGTCGGGACTGGCGGTTTCCATCTCGCAATGGTTCGTCGACATCTCGACCCCGCAAACTTTTCCGCTGTTCACCTTCCTCAGCGCCGGGGTAGTCAACTTCTTCGTTCCCTCGGGCGGCGGCCAATGGGCGGTGCAGGGTCCGATTGTGATGCCAGCCTCCGAGGCGTTGGGCGTGTCGGCCAGCACGGCGGCCATGGCGGTGGCCTGGGGCGACGCCTGGACCAACATGGTGCAGCCGTTCTGGGCGCTGCCATTGCTGGCCATCGCCGGTCTCGGCATCCGCGACATCATGGGCTATTGCATCGTCGCGCTGCTGTGGTCGGGACTGGTCATCGGCGCCTGCCTGATGTTCCTGTAGCGCCGGGTTGATTTCCCTTGGTTGCTGGGGCGTGCGTTGATACTCTTTCCCCGAATGGGGCATTTTGCCCCGCGGATCGGGGGAAGACAGCGGCATGCCATCACCTTGGTGTCCGAGCATCGCATTGGCGCTGACCGTGGCGGCGTGCGCGCCGGATCAGTTCTACACGCAACGGGACATTCACAAGTACTGCGGTTCGCATCCGGAACAGAGGGTCGAGGCGGCGAATTGGGACGATGCCGAGGCCATCGACCTGCAGATCCGCCTGGGTTCGTTCTGGCCGATGATCCTGACGCTGCGCCAGGACCGCCCGTACCTCCTCCGGGTCGCCAATCTCGATCCCGAGCGCCGCGTGTTCAGCGCGCCGCCGTTATTTCACACCGTTCATATCGAGTCCGTCAGCGTGGCCGGGCAGGATCCCGAATTCGATCCCGTCGACGGATTGCGGCTGCCGCCGGCGGGGACGGCGGAGGTCCGGCTGATGGCGTTGTGCACCGGCCGCTTCGAGTTTTACGAAACCTGGTTGCCCGACCTGAACTTCGAAATGGACGAAGGCGTCATCTACGTGGAGTGAGCAGCCGCGCCCGGCGGCCCCGGCTTCGCCGCCGGGATTATGATTCTCTTGCCCCCACGGGCCGGTTCGCTGATATAGTGGATCCGGGAGGCTGGCGGCGGACGGATCCCTCGCCAACCCGGTCAGGTCCGGAAGGAAGCAGCCGTAACGAGTTTCGATCCGGGTCGCTCGTTCAGTCTCCCACTTGGATTATTTTCGGCACACCATCTGGCCGCCGCGCGCTTAGAGGATTTCCGGGCGTTTCATGACCGAACCCGATTCCACCCTCGAAACCGGTCAACCCTCCGAGCCCTACCGGGTTCTCGCGCGCAAATACCGCCCCGCCGGTTTCGACGCCCTGATCGGCCAGGAAGCGCTGGTCCGCACGCTCGGCAACGCCTTTCGCACCGGACGGCTGGCGCACGCGTACATGCTGTCGGGCGTGCGCGGCATCGGCAAGACCACCACCGCCCGGATCATCGCCCGGGCGCTGAACTGCGTCGGTCCGGACGGCGCCGGCGGCCCGACGGCGACGCCCTGCGGCGTCTGCGAGAATTGCCGCGCCATCGCCGAGGACCGCCACGTGGACGTCCTCGAGATGGACGCCGCCAGCCGCACCGGCGTCGGCGAAATGCGCGAATTGATCGACGGGGTGCGCTACCGGCCGGCCTCGGCGCGCTACAAGGTCTACATCATCGACGAAGTGCACATGCTGTCCACCCAAGCCTTCAACGCGCTGTTGAAGACCTTGGAGGAACCGCCGGAGCACGTGCGGTTCGTGTTCGCCACCACCGAAATCCGCAAGGTGCCCATCACCATTTTGTCGCGTTGCCAGCGGTTCGATCTCCGGCGGGTGAACGCGGAGGTCCTGGCGACGCATCTGGCGCGGATCGTCGGGTTGGAAGGCGCGGACGTCTCCGGAACGGCGCTGCAACTGATCGCCCGGGCGGCCGACGGCAGCGTCCGCGACGGCCTGTCGCTGCTGGATCAAGCGCTGTCGCACGCGGCGGGCGCCGTGGACGAGGCCGCCGTTCGCGACATGCTGGGTCTTGCCGATCGCACCGTCACCTTCGATTTGCTGGATGCCGTGCTGCGCGGCGACATCAAGACCGCCCTGGACGTGATGGCCGCCCAGTACACCTCCGGCGCGGACCCCTCGGTGGTTCTCACCGACATGCTCGAGCTCACCCATTGGCTGACCCGCATCAAGGTGGCGCCGGAAAGCGCCGACGCTCCGGGGGCGCCCGAGGCCGAACGGGTGCGCGGCCGGCAAATGGCCGAACGGCTCTCCATGGCCGAGGTCACGCGCGCTTGGCAGATGCTGCTCAAGGGGCTGGCGGAAACACGCACCGCGCCATCGCCGGTACAGGCCGCGGAGATGGTGCTGGTGCGGCTGGCCTACGCCGCCCAACTCCCGACCCCCGCCGAGGCGCTCAAGGCCCTGGAGGACGGAAACGCCGCCCCCGCCCCCGGACCATCGGCGGCCGCGACCGCCGCTTCGACCTCCGGTTCATCCGGTTCCGGCGGCGTCGCCCGGTCCATGGATCCGCATCCTCCCGGCCCCGGCCCGCAGGCGGTCCTGGCCGACGCCCCGACCCGCCCGGCGGAGCAACAACCGGCGGGTTTGCCGACGCCAACGAGCTTTCAGGAGGTTGCCGACCTGGCGCTGGAACGCGGCGAGGCCGTTCTTCATGGCCAGCTGCTGACCGATGTCCGAGTGGTCCGCTTCGAACCCGGTCAAATCGATCTGCGCCTCAACGAAAACGCCCCGGAGACCATTCCGGCGCGGCTGATCCGCTTTCTCAACGAACACACGGCGCTCAGATGGCTGGTCGGCATCTCCCACGATACCGGCGCGCCGACGCTAGTGGAGCAGCGGCGGGCCGCCAGCGACGCCAAGCGCGAGGAAGTGCGGAACCACCCGCTGGTGCGCGAAGTCATGCGGGTCTTTCCCGGCGCGACCATCGCGGATGTGAGACCCGGCGGCGGCGCGGCCCGCGATCGATCGATGCCCGGAGATTATACACCCCAAGACATGACGGAGACCTCCGATGGGAACGGAGATTGAGCGCAAGTTCCTGGTGCGCGGCGACGGCTGGCGGGAGGGCGCGACGGCGACGCCGATCCGCCAGGGATATCTGCACGCCACCAAGGCCATCTCCATCCGCGTGCGCAGGGCCGGCGGGCAAGCCTATCTCACCGTCAAGGGGACCCAGGTGGGCGCCACCCGCGCCGAGTACGAATACGGGATCCCCGTGGACGACGCCGAGGCCATGCTCGACGCGCTGTGCCGGCGGCCGCTGATCGAGAAGGTGCGCCACATCGTGGTCCACCGCGGCCTCACCTGGGAGGTCGACGTTTTCGAGGGCGAAAACGCCGGGCTGATCGTGGCGGAGGTGGAACTGGACAGCGAGGATCAAGACGTCGCCCTGCCCGACTGGATCGGTCCCGAAGTCACGCATGATCCTCGCTATCTCAATGTCAATCTGGCCAAGAACCCGTATTCCCGCTGGTCATTCACGGTAGCGGGCGACGTTTGAGCCGTATTTCTAGCGGTTAATGGGATAGGGGCGGATGGCGCGGCCGCGCCCTTTTGGCCAGCAAGATGATTTAGCACGCGTACATGGTGCTTGTGTACCGCTCCCGAGGGTCTATTGGCCGCGCGTCGCAACGGCCGGTTTTCGCGCGAGCGCCGAATCGAATATCAATAGAAACGGCGAAGAGAGCGGGGTCGGCGTGGTAGACACCCTATCAACTCCCCAGAGAAGCGAACGCATGAGCCGAGTTCGTGGCAAGGACACAAAACCCGAAATGGTGGTGCGTCGCTTGGTGCATGGAATGGGCTACCGCTATAGATTGCATCGCCGCGATCTGCCCAGCATACCAGATTTAGTATTCCCAAGTCGAAAAAAGGTGATATTTATTCATGGGTGCTTTTGGCACCGGCATTCGGACCCAAACTGCAAACTCGCTCGCCTGCCAAAATCCCGTCTGGATTTTTGGCTGCCAAAGTTGGAGGGAAACAGGAAACGGGATCAGCGGAAACAGCAAGCTCTCTCGGATCTGGGATGGCGGTTTTTGGTTGTCTGGGAATGCCAAATCAGCGATAAAGAACAATTAGAGAACACAATTAGAGCTTTTCTGGGGGAGGCGGCATGCGGTCGGTCGAACTTTTCGCGGGGGCGGGAGGGCTAGGAATTGGAGTGAGCCGCGCCGGGTTTGAACCCGCGACGGTTATCGAATGGGACCGGTATTGTTGCGATACAATCCGTGAAAACCAGCAACGGGGATTCGATCCCCTACTCCATTGGCCGCTCTTCGAGGGCGACGTGAGGGAATTCGATTTTACCGCCATCCAAGGAGACGTGGATCTCGTGTCGGGTGGTCCACCCTGCCAACCGTTCTCTATTTGCGGCAAGCACCGCGGCCACCAAGACCGCCGCGACATGTTTCCCGAGGCGATCCGAGCGGTGCGCGAACTCGCGCCCAAGGCCTTTTTGGTCGAAAACGTAAAGGGCCTAACGCGTCCCACCTTCGCCAACTATCTTGAATACATTAAACTTCAGCTCACGTATCCGGAATTGCCGGCTTGCGCCGATGAAAAGTGGTCGGATCATCATGCCCGTCTTGAGCAATACCACCTTCACGGCAAGCCATTCGGCTTGCATTACCGTGTTGTGCAACGCGTTTTGAACGCGGCCGACTACGGAGTCCCGCAAAAGCGCGAGCGCGTGTTTATTGTTGGGTTCCGCGCCGATCTCGATGTCGAATGGACCTTTCCGAAGCCAACCCATTCCCGCGAGGCCCTTCTTTGGGAACAGTGGCGATCGGGCGATTACTGGGAACCGCGCCGGGTGCCCGAACGCGACCGCAGGGACGATCCAAGAGCCCGAACGGCGGCTAGACGTCTGACCAGAAAACCAACAATGGAACCGTGGGTAACCGTCCGCGATGCCCTTGCGGACCTTCCCGACCCCGAGCAAGATGCTGTCGCTTCAAAGGATCACTTAAACCACGTGTTCCAGCCGGGGGCTCGGAGCTACCCCGGCCATACCGGAAGCCCGCTCGACGAACCAGCCAAGACCCTCAAGGCTGGTGATCATGGCGTGCCGGGCGGCGAAAACATGCTTCGCCGACCCGATGGCTCCATCCGCTATTTCTCCGCTAGGGAAAGCGCCAGACTGCAAGCCTTCCCGGATGATTTTCTATTTCATGGCTCGTGGTCCGAAACCATGCGTCAACTCGGCAACGCCGTTCCCGTGACGTTGGCCGAAACCGTCGCCCTAAGCATCCGCGAGCAACTCGATCGCCCTCGCGGGAACACATGACTCCGGCGGGATATGTCGATTTCGAATTCAACCTGCCGGAGGCCCTTCTCGCGCGCCTTGTCGAGGTTTTGGACGACATGGATTCCGGTCAGCTCCTATCCGGAAATATTGACGGCATTCCAGACGCCCAAGGAGTTTATCAACTCTTTTTCGACGGCGAGCTTGTTTATATCGGCAAGACCGACGCGAAAGCGGGATTGAGCAAGCGCCTTGAGCGGCATGGCGAGAAAATTCAGCATCGCAGCGGGCTTGATCCCGCCCGCGTGACCTTCAAGGCGGTGCGAATTTACGTCTTTACCGCCGTGGATCTCGAAACCCAACTCATTCACCATTACGGAGGCCTCTCAAGAGTCCGGTGGAACGGCAGCGGCTTCGGATCCAACGATCCCGGCCGGGAACGGGATACGACGACGTATAAGGCACACCATTTTGATGTATTGTTTCCCATCGACATCGAACGCCCGCTTGATCTGAATTTGCCATTAGATGGAACCGCGGCGCGGATGTTCGCCACGCTAAAGGAAAATCTGCCCTACGTATTTCGGATTCAGAACGCCCGGCGGGGCTTTCGGCAAGCACACGCCGACCTTGAAGCCGCCACCCTATCAATCGTCGCTGGAAAGCCTCTAACGGCAAGGCGCGTAATCGAGGAAGCCGTGGGTCAGCTTCCTCCGGGCTGGCAGGCAACTCGGCTCCCGAGTCACTTGATCCTTTACAAGGAAAAACGGTCGTACCCTCAAGGCGAAGTGATTGCCCGTTCCAAGTAACCAGGTATCATTCCCACAATTCACGATATAATCGTGCGCAAGGCTGTTGGATCGTAACAGTTTGGCAATGAGGTTTTGGCCATGGCACTTGTGAAGAAATTTGAACCCGCTACCATGCAAAGAAATGCGGTTCACGAGCCCGTGCGCTGTACATTTTGCGTTTTCGACGACGAAGCAGGTCGCAAGTTCCTTCAGCTAGACACCTACGGTTCAAATCGGAGAAAACTCCGAAACAAAAAAAGCCAATCGCTGCAATTCGGGCCAGAAGCCATTCAACAGCTTCGTGGTCTACAGTCCATTAAACGAGACAGGTAATTATTCCTTGCACAGCCACCCTCTAGGGTTTATGCTCCTTTTTTGTTCTACTTGGCGCGACAGAAGAAGCGAATCCAGAGTTTGAAAAATATATACTATTGTTTCGGTGAAAAAGCGATATATTTCAATGCGATATGACGAACTTGTGTATACTTTTGTATACTTGGCCGAAAAGACTGTTCCAGGAAAATCAAGGGCTTGTCCTGAACAAATGTATACTTTTGTATACTTTTGCATACCGCTCACATTTGGCGCCGGAGGGTTTCGTTTGAACTCAAGGCCTTAAGCGCCACGGGTGCGAAACGGGGGTATACAAAAAAGCGCCCGAGGTCAACATAAGGTAGACAAAACCGCGCGGAACGCCGGACGCATCGCGCTCGGCTTCGCCGGCCCTTCAGGTCCGCCAGAAGTGCGGGGTAAAAATGACCAACACGGTGAAAACCTCGAGCCGGCCGATGAGCATTCCGAATACGAGAAGCCATTTGGCGGCGTCCGGCAGGGATTGAAAGGTGCCGGCGGGACCGATGATCGGCCCGAGGCCCGGCCCGACGTTGGACATGGCGGTTCCGGCGCCCGACATGGCCGTCACGAAATCGAGCCCGAGCAGGTTCAAGCCAAGGGTGATCGCCGCGAATGTGGCGCCGAATATGACGAAGTAACTCAGCACGGAGTTGATGACTTCATCGGATATGGGCCGGCGATTGAACATCGGCGTGAAAACGCCGTGGGGCTGAACCAGGCGGCGGATGTGGGCGGCGGCGGCCGCGAACAGAATCTGGAACCGGAAGATCTTGATCCCGCACGCCGTCGAGCCGTAACAACCGCCGACAAACATCAAAAAGAATATGATCCCGACCGCGAACGAACCCCAATTCCCGTAGTCGATCGACGCGTAGCCCGTCCCGGTCATGATCGAAACCACGTTGAACGACGCATACCGGAGCGCCTGCAAAACCGCGAAGCCGTCCTTCAGCCACAGCCAGAGGGCGACGACGAACGTCACCGACAGGAGGATCAAAAGATACCAGCGCACCTGCCCGTCCCTCAGGAGGCTGCGCCTGTCGCCGCGAACGGCCTTCAGGTAAAGAATGAACGGAATTCCTCCCATCGTCATCCCGACGGTGATCAGGCCCTCGATCAACGCGCTGTCGAAATAGCCGACGGATGCGTCCGAAGTGGAATAGCCGCCGGTCGCCATGGTGGTCATGGCGTGAACGGCGGCCTCCAGAACCGTCATGCCGGCCAGCCACAGCGCGATGGCGAGGACAACGGTCAAACCGATCATCACCAGCGAAATGCCGGCCGAGAGATGGGTCGCCCGCGCCAGCATCTTGCCCTCGGTCTCGAACGCCTCGACGCGGAACATCTGCATGCCGCCGATCCGCAGAATGGGCAGGACGCTGAGGGCCATGACGATGATCCCGAGCCCGCCAAGCCATTGCAGCACGGCCCGCCAGAGGAGAAGCCCCGGCGGCAGATCGTCGAGGCCGGTCATGACCGTCGAGCCGGTCGTGGTGATCCCGGACATGGCCTCGAAGAAGGCGTCCGTCACGCTCATGTTCAATTCACAGAACTTGAAGGGAAGCGCGGCGAAGGCCGTCAACACCACCCAGACGAGCGCGGTCAGCAAAAAGGCCTGCTGGATCGACAGGCGCCCCTCGCCGCCACGGTTCGCGGACGCCAACGCACCGCCAGCGAACAGGGTCACGGAGGAGGATCCCGCGAACACCCGCCAGTCGGGATTGCGCACGAAGTAGTCGACGCCCGCGGGAATCCACATCCCCAGCCCCAGGATCACCAACAGGATGCCGATGGTCAGAAGGATCGGCCGGAAATCCATCTTCATCGCGGTTTCAGGGGTTGGCCGAAAGGCGGGGGTTGGCCGAAAGGCGGGGGTTGGGAGTGATCGAGTGGCGGGTCATTGCTCTCCCTTTCTGCGCCAGCCCGCGTCGCGGGCTTCGTCGTCGCCGCAGAATAGCCGGTCGCCTTTTTCCGGATCGATTTCAATGGATTCAAACTCTTTGTCCAAGGGCCCAAAATACAGGCGCTCGCCGGTTTCGGTGACGATTCCCTTGACCAGACATGCCGCGTGCTCGGCCCTCGGCCGGTGTTGGAGGGTCTTCTGATTCCATTTCCAGGGAAGCCGGCCCGTCAGATGGGCCGACCCGTCGAAATCGTGCTCGGCGGGCAACCGTTCTCCGGCCCGCCATTTCCAAGGCTCGACGAAGGTGCTGCTCCAAATGCCCAAATGGGCGCGCCTGGCCATATCTTCGGCGGCGTGATAGTAGGGCGCGCTTTCCGGAAGTGCCACGACATATCCCCCCTTCAGCAAGAGCACGGAAACCTCGCTGCCGCCGAGCAGGCAGACGGCTCTCGAACGATCCGTTTCGGGCCCGGCGGCGCATTCGATGGGGCCCGATTCCAATTCGAACAGTTTGCGCAGTTCGTAGGCCGCATTGAGGCCGCAGAGAGACAAATGGCCGTCGTCGTCGCAGGCTTGTCCCAGTTCGGGCGCATCGATTCCTGCCAACCGGTAGACCCTCGGCCCCGCCTGAAAAGAATCCCCGTCGATCACGTCGATATCGCGGGGATCGAGGGTCACTGTCCCGGGCCGAGCGGTCGCTCCCGAACCCGGCCCTTCGTCCCGGCCCGGCGGCGGCGTGAAGGCGCCTCCCCAAATGCCCATGGACGCTTTTTTCGCCGCCTGTTCGGCCGCCGCGTAATGCAGCGCCGCGCCGGGAAGAGCGGCCACATAACCGCCCTCGAGCAGAACGATTGAAAGCTCGTTATCGTTGACGATGCAGGCCACGGTTCGGCGGCTCTCCCCGGGCTGAACAAAGCAATCGATCGGCGATGCCTGCAACTCGATCAGTTTGCGCAGTTCATCCGCGGCCGCGCTTCCACAGGGCCATGAATGCGCTTTGTGGTCGCAGGATCGTCCCCGATCCGGGGCCTCGATACCGGCCAAATGGTAGATGGTTGAGCCAACCCTGAACGAGCTCCCATCGATGACCGTGATCTCGCGATGATCAAACCTCAGGGCCTCGGCGCCGGACGCCAGCGACGACGCGGCATGCAACACCGCCGTCATCACCCCCAGCACCATTATCAGGGAGCGCACCCGGAAACTTCCTTTCCAGTAATCGTAAAGTCCTCGCACAGTATTGGAAAACGGCGGCGGGGTCGTTCGCATGACGCGAACTGATGACAGATTGCCCAAAATTAGGGAACAGGAAAATCGCGGCCCCGGCCTGGCTAGCGGTCGGGGTCACTCATTCCTGCAAGACATACGTACCCGGAGCGTCGCCGAGAACGGGATAGCCGTCTTGCGGCGCGCCCATGGCCGGCGGTTCGACCCGATCGGTGGAATGGTTGGTCAGCCAGTCTTGCCATTCCGGCCACCACGACCCCTCTCTGACCGCCGTCGCCGCTCGCCAAGTGTCCGGATCGCCATAGGCTTCGTGGTTCTCGCGGGTTCCAATCTGGTAGGATCGGCGGGAATGACCCGGCTCGCTCACAATCCCGGCGTTGTGGCCGCCGCTGGTCAGAACGAACGTGAGATCCGTGTTGGTCACCAAGTGGATCTTGTAGACCGATTTCCAGGGCGCCACGTGATCGCCGACCGTGCTGACGCAGAACACGGGCGCGCCGATGTCCCTGAGCGCCACCGGCCGATCATCCACCAGATAGCGCCCCTCGGCCAGGTCATTGTTCAGAAACAACTTGCGCAAATAATCCCGATGCATGCGGTACGGCAAGCGGGTGGCGTCGGCATTCCAGGCCATCAGGTCGATCATCGGCCGGCGTTCGCCGAGCAGGTACTCGCAGACGATGGTGGACCAGATCAAGTCGTTGGAGCGCAGCATCTGGAACGCGCCGGCCATCTGCTTGGTGTCCAGGTAACCCTGATCCCACATGATGTCCTCGAGATAGGCGACCTGGCTTTCGTCGATGAACAGCATCAGCTCGCCGGCTTCGGTGAAGTCCACCTGCGCGGCGAACAACGTCACGGACTTGAGCCGCTCGTCGCGGTCCCGGGCCAGGGCCGCGGCGGCGATGCCGAGCAGGGTTCCGCCGAGACAATAGCCGACGGCGTGGATCTGGCGTCCCGGCATGGTCGTGGACACCGCCCTGAGCGCATCCATCACGCCGTCGTAGTAGTAGGACTCCATCCCGAGGTCGCGGTCCTCGGCGGTCGGGTTCTTCCACGAAATCATGAACACCGTGTGGCCCTTGTCGACCAGATACTTGACCATCGAGTTGTGAGGCGACAGGTCGAGGATGTAGTACTTCATGATCCACGCGGGCACGAACAATACCGGTTCGGCGTATACGGTGTCCGTGCTCGGCGCGTACTGGATCAGTTCGATCAGCTTGTTGCGGTACACCACCTTGCCCGGGGTCGCCGCCACGCGCTCGCCCACCGGAAATTCCTCGGCGCCCACCACCTTGCGCGCCGCGATCGCCCGCTCCCAGTCCTCGATGAAGTTGACGGCGCCCCGCACCAGGTTGGCGCCGCCCTGCGCCAAGGTTGTCCGCAGCACCTCCGGATTGGTCAGGGGGAAATTGGTGGGAGAGAACATGTCGAGGATCTGGCGGGCGACGAACGACACCACCTGTTCATGGTGGGAGGCGACGCCGAAGACACCGGTCGTGGCGTTGTGCCACCACTGCTGGGTGAGCAGGAATGACTGGGCGATCAGGTTGTAGGGCGGCTGCTCCCAGTGCTCGCCACGAAAGCGCTGGTCCCGCGGTAGCGGCTCGATGGCCGGCGGCGTTTCGGGATGGGTCGCGGCCCGCGCGGCGTAAACCGCGAACCGAACGGCCTTGCGCAGGGCTTTTTGCGACAACTCGCCCTGCTTGCCGGGAGCCATCGCCAAATGCACCAGCCAATCCAGGTAGGCAAGCATCAACGCCGCCGGCGATACGCTCATGGTCATGCGGCCCAAGGCCGCGTGAACGAACCGGTCGATGGTTCGGGCGCTTACCGGATAGGTAATGGCTTCGACGATTTCCTTTTTCGGCTCCTCGGCCACCAAACGCGGAGTCTTCGCCCTCGGTTGTGCGCGGCGATCGATGTCGGCGGGGCGAGATTCCGCCCCGCTCGATGCTCGGCGACGCCCACCGTCGCCATCCTTCTTTTCAACCATTCGCGGATCTCTCCACCGGCGTTAAAACCATTGGGTTCAGGGCGATCCCGACAAGCCGTTCTGTCGAACAGGTTGTCGCGAATTGGGGTTATCTAGGAACGCCGCGGCCAATGACACCCCGCCCCGTTCTTGCTATAGGTTCTATAGGTTCAGAATTGGATTTTTCCATAGCCAGAAAGACTCGGAGACCGTCGCGCCATGAAAAATATCGGCCAGATGATGAAGCAGGCCCAGAAGCTTCAGGAAAAGATGAATGAGATGCAGGAGCAACTGGCCAACACCGAGGTCACCGGGTCATCCGGGGGCGGCATGATACAGGTGACCCTGAACGGGAAAGCCGAGGTCCGGCGCGTGCGAATCGACCCGACCGTGGTCGATCCGGCGGAAGCCGAAATGCTCGAGGATCTGATCATGGCCGCGTTCAACGACGCCAAGGCCAAGGTGGAAGCCCACGTCGCCGAACAGATGTCCGAACTCACCGGTGGCCTCAAATTGCCCCCGGGAATGCAGTTCCCGGTCTGACCCGTGTCTCGGCGACCCGCTCGGACCTTCAATGCCGATAACCGACATTGACCGGCTGATCCAGTATCTCGCGAAATTGCCCGGGCTGGGGCCGCGTTCGGCGCGCCGTGCCGCGCTGTTCATGTTGAAACGCCGGGAGACCGTGCTCGCGCCCCTGGCCGCGGCCATCGCCGCGGCGGCCGAAAACGTCCGCACGTGTTCGACCTGCGGCAATCTCGACACCGATGATCCGTGCGGCCTGTGCTCCAACCCGCGCCGCGATCCATCGACCCTCTGCGTGGTGGAGGACGTCGCCGACCTGTGGGCGCTGGAACGGACCGCCGCGTACAAGGGCCGCTATCACGTGCTCGGCGGCACGCTGTCGGCGCTCGACGGCGTGGGACCGGAGGATCTCGGCATTCCCGCCTTGGTGGCCCGCGCCCGAGACGCCGCCGTCAAGGAAATTATCCTCGCCACCAGCGTCACCGTCGATGGCCAGACGACGGCGCATTATATCGCGGATCGTCTTACGGACTGCGGGGTGGCGGTTTCCGGCCTGGCTCATGGGATCCCCATGGGCGGCGAGCTCGACTATTTGGACGACGGAACGCTCTGCGCCGCCCTCAAGGCCCGCCGCGATCTCGGTTAACGCGGCGGCTCAAACGGCCGCCAAAGCCTGGGCCACGGCTTTGATCTGGCCGGCCACGTCAATATCGGCGTACGCGGTAATTTCCAAATTCCGATCCTCGTAGACGTTGACGTCGTGGTGACGCGCCTGCCAGTCGGCGACGGCGGCGTCGCGCGACACCACGAGCCGCTCGACCGTTGGCCGGAACAAACGAAGCATGGCGGTCACCCATGTGTTCACCGGCAGCGACGGGTACGCCAGATCCATGTCGAAACAATCGAGCATTGTGATGACATCGCCGGCCGTGTACCACACCTCGCCGGTCACCCATCGATTGGTGGAGAACAGGCCGATCGGATAGCCGTGCGAATCCATTGAGATACCGATCAGATGGCTAAGCGCGTCGTTGTCGCCGGAAGGCGGAGAAAAATCCGCCAAGGCGGCGGGGACGATGCCGTCCGGCATGCCCTTCGGCCTCAAAAAGGTGTGGAAATGCCCATGTTCACCGCCCCGCAATTCGACCGGATGGGCGTGGTAGTAGTACTGCGAATGGGTCTCGTTGTCGTAGACATCGCCCGGCGGATAGTGATCCCACTCGTAAAATTCGCCGTGGCCGCGCAGCAGCTCGCCGACCACATTGCCGTCGGTCTTACGCAAAAGCCGATAACACTCCACGATCTCGGCCCCGGCCGCCGCCATGTCTTCCAGACGCTCCCGCGACAATTGCCCCAACTCAGCCATGGCTCTCCTCGTTTCTCCGAAAGTGAGATTATGGGCGAGGTTCCCATCGATCTTCAATTTTATCGATCCCGGCTGGATCGCGAAAGCAACAAAAAAGACGGCGGCCTTTCGACCGCCGCTGTGCTCGTGATTTCAGGACAGGGCAACCACTCGGAGGAAAAATCACGCGCAACAAAACCAGGAATCAGAACTTGGCCCGGAATTCCTCCGGAAGGAAAAACAGACTGTCGGCGCTCTCGGCAACGGCCGCGTGACATTCCGCGCAGAATTGGACGTTGGCCGATCCGTCGCCGCCGGTGGTCCCGAAGACGCCACCGTTGGGCATGACCATGGTATACCGCCAGTCGTGAGTCCCGGCGTTGAAGCCGCCCGGCATTTTTTCCATGATGAACAAGGGGCCGATCGCGACCGTTCCGTTCGTGTTGACCACGAAGCTACCCTTTGCAATCACCGAGCCGGACGGCATGGTTCCAACCTCTTCGAACTGGCTATAACGGGGAGCGCCGGTCGCGTTCGCGTAATTGTTGACGTAGCGGCTGCCATGGGTGGCGGACTGATAGGGTACCGCCGCGACATTGGTCCATTGCTGGTAGCCCCGCACCTGAGCCAAGCCGGCCTTGTCGTATGCGGCGGCCATGTCGCCCCGTAGACAGGCGTAAACAGTTTCCGCCTCCTCCGAGGTGATGTCCACGGATTCAACGGCGCCACACGGATTACAGGGATTCGCGACGCTACACGGACTGGTGGCCGCGCACGGATTTTTCGCCGCGCACGGGTTGCAGGGATTTTTGGCGGCGCAGGGGTTGCAAGGATTGCCCTTTGCCGCCGATGCCAGCCTCGGAACCATGCATTTTTCCGATACCGCCCGGCCGCCCGCGGCGCAGGGATTGCAAGGATTGGCGGCCGCGCACGGGTTACAGGGGTTCTTGGGTGCACACGGATTGCACGGGTTCTTCGCGGCGCATGGATTACACGCAACCAGTTGAAGGTTCGCCGCCTTACGTTTCGCCACCGGCAGCGGCGCCGTCCATGGCTTGGCCCCCGTCACCGCATGCGCGCTCGGCGGCTCGGCAATAACACCGACCACCGCCATGCCGTCGCCGGCCACAATCGGAATGAAGGTGCTGCTTAAGATCTTTCCTCTAAGCGATTTCATGACCAGAGATCTCCCGCGATACGGCTGCTTGCAATCTTCCGCAATGCGAAACGCCGCCCCGGAGAGCGGCGTTTCTCCGCCGGGCTATTGCTTCGCTGCACAAGGATTCTTGGCCGCGCACGAGTTTTTCGCCGCGCATGGATTCTTGGCCGCGCATGGGTTGTTGGCGGCGCATGGGTTTTTGGCGGCGCATGGGTTTTTGGCGGCGCACGGAGTGCACGGCGCCTTCGCCTTGCACGGGCTGCAACTGGCAAGCCGCAGGCCGCCGGCGCGCGTCTTGGGTGCCGGCAGGTCAATGGTCACGTCCTGGCCCACGCCCTTCGCGTAACTGGGAGCGGTGGTCACAAACCCGCCGCCCATGGCTAGACCGGCGGCGGCGGCCATCGGGATCACGGATGCTGAAAAAAGCTTCGACTTGATCGGTTTCACGGCGTGTCCTCCTCGGTACCCTATGGATGCAAACGATTCGAATTCTCAGTTCATGACCCACGATGGCAGAGGAGACGCCGATCGCGCGAATCAAACGGAATCACGAACACGTGAGGGTAGTAGCCGGGTTCGCCGACGCCATGGCGCTCGAGATGCGAAGCACTGTGGACGAGAAAGGGCGCAAACCCCCAAACGCCGTTCACGGATAACGAAGTTTTAAATTCCGCTCTGATACCCTTGCGTCTGGCCGGACAGCGGCGGTCCGCAAGGTTTGGAGCAAAATGATGCGCGTTCTTGTCACCGGGCACGAAGGGTATATCGGCGGCGTCCTCGCTCCGATGCTGGTCGGGGCCGGGCACGACGTTGTCGGAATGGACAGCGGCTTGTTCACCGACTGCGCGTACGGCCGAACGCGGCCGGAGATACAGACCGTTTATCAAGACATTCGCGATATCGGGGCAAGGGACCTGGCCGGCTTCGACGCGATTATCCATCTGGCCGGGCTTTCGAGCGAGGACCTATGCGCGATCGAACCGAGCCTCACGTTCGAGATCAATCATCTGGCCTCGGCCCGGCTTGCGCGGCTCGCCAAGGAAGCCCGCGTCTCCCGGTTTGTCTTCTCGTCGTCCTGCGGCGGCTACGCGGCACAACAGATCGGAATGCTGGACGAAACCAGCCCGTGCGATCCCGTCACCCCATTCGAGATATCCAAGGCTCGGGCCGAACAGGGCATCGCCGAACTGGCCGATCCGGCCTTCAGCCCAACCTTCCTGCGCAACGCCGAGGCCTACGGGGCCTCGCCCCGGTTGCGGCTCGGCCTAACGGTCAACAACTTCGTCGCCCGGGCCTTTGTCGCCAGACACCTCTCGCTCGAAAGCGATGCCGCGGCTTGGCGTCCCTTCGTCCATGTCCAAGACATCTCACGCGCCTTCATCGCGGTCCTGGACGCGCCGCGTGAACGCGTCCACAACCGGGTCTTCAACGTCGGCCGGAACGAGGACAACTATCGCGTGCGCGAAATCGCCGAAATCGTGGCCGACGTCATGCCGCGCTGCCGCGTCGACCATCCCGCCGATGCCGAGACCGAGTTGGACCGGCCCCGGTATCGGGTCAATTTCAAGTCTCTGAAACGGACGCTGCCCGCATTCCAACCACGCTGGCACGTGCGCAGGGGCACCCAGCAATTGTTTCATGCATACCGGGACGAGCGCTTGACGCTGGAAACGCTCGAAAGTTCCCTATTCAGCCGCGGCGCCCACCTCAAGCACCTGCTCGCACGCGGGGACCTGGACGGGACGCTGCGATGGACAGCCAAGAAAGCCGTCGCATATTAACCGCGCACCGATGGTCGACCCGATTTTAAGTCCGAACACGAAATACCGTTGACCGGCTCATCTCCGCCTTGCGCCGCTCCCGGCGTTTGGTCACAGTCGTGAACCCAGTTCAGACCGATACCGACCGGGGGCGCACATGAGTAAGCAATGGAACACGGCCGTCGATGAAGCCGCCGACACCATCGGCGAAATGCTGATCGAGCTGGCCGGCGGGAAAGCCTCGTATTCGCACGAAGACATTGCCGACGCCGCGCTGAGGACCGGGCTCACCACGCTGCTCGGCGAGGACCCGGCGCCGGAACGCGTTCAGGACGCGGCGCGAACCCTCTATGAAGCGCTTCACGACGAGAAAAGGCTCAAATGGGAGACCGCCAACGCGATCGAAAAGCCGTTCTGGCTGGACATCGCGCGCGCAATGATCCGCGCCTCCGACGCGGCGCTCTTGCACGAAGCCAAGGGTTGAAAATCGCGACGGGTTCATGACAATCCCGGCCGGAATTGTGCCATTGAGGTCACACTCCACGGAATGGAAATGTGTGCCGGGCCAAAAAAGAACATCTAAATCGCCTTCCCGCACGTAACCGCTAACGGTCTGAAAAACGGAAGATTGCTGGACCGCACAACCGGAATGAAGCGCCCGCCGTCCCGCGACGTTCACAAGATACCCGTGAGAAGGTCCTATTGACATTAAGGGGATATAAAGCCAGATGGCGGATGTAATACCAATGGTCACTTATAATGACCCCTTGTGATCGTGTTTCACGCATCCTCGGCAGGAGGGTCCGCACCGGCGATGGGGACCCATTGTCAAGCGGTCTCGACGCCCCGAGGATGCGTGAAACACAACCCTGCGGGCGGCCTTTCGAGGTTTCCGGACGGCGTCGCGCGGCGCTTATGATGCTCCCGCATCACCGCGCGCCACGCTCCTTGCCGGAAACCTCGATAGGCCGTCACAAGGGGTCATTATTAGTGACCGTTGGTATAAGGCCCGGGTGTCGCAACCACCCTGGCAAGCGCCTGATACTCGATACAGGACTAACGAAAGGAGTTTGGCGAATGGTTATCCACAACATCGAAACCAACGCCGTCGAAGCCGTATTCTATCCGGTCGTACCCAACTCGTTCATGACACGCGAGCCCGCGACCCACTCATCGCCGCTGTTCAACGCCAGGTTCGGCGTCCTGGCGAATGAAATCGATTCTCCCATTCTAGCCCCTCACGATCCTTGGAGCTTCTAACCAGATGACGCCGGCGGGGTGGCCAATGGTCGCGTGACCTGGCCACCCCACGGCAAATCTCGCGCCTTGCGGTCGTTTCATGCCTCGCCGAGCACGATATCGAAGGTTCCCAGCAGCGAACCGGGTTCGCCACGCGGGTCCGGGTCGAGAGCCACGATCACACTCGACCTGGCCAGCGGATCGCGGATCTTGCTAAGAACAAAATCACCCTCGTTCAGGGGCTCGCCGGCGACGTACATCTGCGTGGTCAACGGCGGAAAATCGCGCGACGAGACGGCGAAATGGATGTGCGGTGTCCGGCCGGGATAGGGCACCGGCCGAATGGTGCGAAATTCGTACCCCCCCTGCCCGCCCGTCTGGGCGCGTCCGTACCCCTGGAAGTTGGGATCGAGGCCGCCCCCATCCCTCGGATGATGGTACCGGCCCAGAGCATCGCATTGCCAGATCTCCACCAACGCGCCCGGCACCTCCCGGCCACGCGGATCGAGAACACGCCCGACGATACGCGTGACCGTACCCTTCGCGGGCCCCGGTCGTCCGGCCACGTGGACGAGATCGGCGTCCGAATCCAAAGGCTTGGCCCGTGGGTAAAACGGACCCGTCGTCTGTCTTGCCGTCGGCACGAGAGAGAGAGCCGCCGTCCCCGATCGCGAAACACCCAAGGCCGCGGCCGCCACGGCACCCGCGACAAAATCTCTGCGTGTCAACAACCACGAATCACTCATGGACAACTCTCGTTCATGGCAGAAAAGATGCGATTGACGTGGCCGCCGTTCAAGCTGTTATCGCTCGAATTCAGAACCCGGTCTTGGCCCGGTAGTCGAGAAGCGCCTGATCGAACAGCTCGAGCGAGTACCACTCGTCGCGGGACTTGGCCGGTATCCCCACGAACGAACGCAGGGCCACGCGGCGGCCGGCGCCGAGTTCGCGGAGGATCATCGCCGCGGCGTCACCGCTCCACTCGGCCTCGCCGGTCCGGGACGGCAGGGCTTGATGCGGGGCGGTGGCGTCCACCCGCAGGTAAACCGGAGACCCCGGGCTGATGGGATGACCGATGCGCACCTTGACCACATCGCCCCCTTGCTCCGCGCTCCGAATTTCGATCGCGCTCCGCGTCAGTCCCAGCGTCGGCGGCGGAGCCTTGAGATCGCACCATTGCCGGCCCGTGGGCTCGTCGAAGCCACACTGGACCGACCAGTCGCCGTGGATTCGCATGTAGGTGGCGTAGCTGGCAGTGGCCGCACGGACCGGCCCCGCCGCCAGCAGCCCCATGATCATTAGGGCGCCAGCAGTGGCCGCAAAGCGGATCCGGTGGCATCGTGTGTTGCGCCATGGCGGTTTCATACTGGCAACTTATACCAATGCTCACGGATAGGAACCCATTGTTCCCTCGACCAGCCATGCCCGTCACTCCGCTTTCAAGGTTCCATGGAAACGTATCGTGCAGTTTCGGATATCGCGGGCTATCATGGCGGCGCTATGACAACAGACCTGGGAACGCTTGATGCCGGGGAACGCTTGATGCCCGTGTTGGAGGGACGATATGAAACGACCGCGTGGCCCAATACCAATCTGCGCCATTTTGTCGGTGTATTATGTCCGGCAATCCGGTAATGGCGACCTGTCGGTCGTCAGCGAACAGGATTTGGGCTAGGGAGTCATTGTTCGGTACGCTCCACCGGAACCGATGATTTTGAGCGGTATGAACTCCGGGAGAAAGCCGGCAAATGACAGTCGGCGTGAAAGTCTATGATCTCGGCGATCCGGGCGATTTGACGCACCAGGGCTCGCTTGATGTCATCTATAGCTACGTCGGCGCCTACAAGGTCACCGTACCCGCCGGCACTTACGACGCCGCTTTGATCAAATGGTCCTATAATGGCAGCGTCGGTCCCGCGAATGTCGAAGACACCCAATACCGCTTTCTTGCCGAAGAGGTGGGAATCGTGGCGGCCGTGGAAAAGAAGGACATCACGGCCATGCTGGTCTACAATGACAACTCCAAGTACGGAAAGGTTCTGGTGTCGAAGAACTGACGGCGCCGCCATGAAAGCCTAAGCGCCCCTGTGGCAACGTCATGTGTTTGCGGGCGCCATGACGACACGTGTCGTCAAAAAAAGGCTGAAAATAACGACATTTTTCGCAAAAAAGACGACACTTGACGACTTGACATGTAACAGGGGCAAAATCCCGGGCATGTGGTGAGTCCGAGAAGTCACATGTCGGCCTCGAAATGATCGGTCATGCGGGATCTTGGTTTGGCCGCGCGGTCGGATGTGATTCACTATCGCCATGGCCGGCTCGATACCGGATGTTGACGATCTGAGCGGTTGACGAACTCAAGAAGCTGGTTTTGCGGCTTCTCGAAGAGATTTCGGCTTTGCGGGCG
The DNA here is from genome assembly GCA_963771545.1 of uncultured Alphaproteobacteria bacterium. Classification (GTDB taxonomy): domain Bacteria; phylum Pseudomonadota; class Alphaproteobacteria; order Rhodospirillales; family Defluviicoccaceae; genus CAKZLS01. The sequence goes on along the minus strand of CAVYTX010000002.1, from coordinate 22,669 downwards.
GAGACCGCGGCGCTGCGCGACGAGATTGCCCGCCTCAAGGGTCTGAAGGGTCGGCCCAAGATCCGTCCGAGTGGGATGGAGGCGGCGACGGATGGTAAGCCGAAGGACGGCAAGACCATAAAGCGCCGTGGGCGCGGGGCCAAGCGGATGCTCGTCACCGAGGAACGGGTGATCAGGATCGACGCGCCGCCGGGCTCGCGGTTCAAGGGCTACGAGACGACGGTGGTTCAGGACCTGGTGGTCCGGCCGATCACGATCCGCTATCGCCGCGAACGCTGGAAGACGCCGGACGGAGAGACGATCGTGGCGCCGCTGCCGTGCGGGGTGCGCGGCCATGTGGGCGCGGAGTTGCGGCGCACCGTGCTGGCGCTCTACCACCAGGGGCGGATGACGGGTCCGGGGCTGCTCGCGCACCTTCGCGACCTCGGGGTGAGCTCTCGGAGCGGCAGTTGGGGCGCCTGCTCATCGATGGCCAAGAGCCCTTTGTCGACGAGGCGCGCGCGGTTCTGCGGGCCGGGCTGGAGACGGCGGCGTGGATCAGCGCCGACGACACGGGGGCCCGTCACAAGGCGACGAACGGAACCTGCACCCAGATCGGCAACGACCACTTCACCTGGTTCGCCACCACCGGCTCCAAGAGCCGGCGGAACTTCCTCGAACTGCTGCGCGCCGGACACGGCGACTACGTGGTCAACGGCGCCGCGCTGGCCTTCATGCGCGCGGGGCGGCCTGGCGGGTCCGCTGATCGCCCGGCTGGCGGCGGACGACGGCAAGCGCTTCGCGGACGCGGCGGCGTGGACCGCCCATCTCGACGCCTCGGCCTCACCGGCCTCAAGGTCGCCCCGGACCCGGTCCGCGTCGCCACCGAGGGGGCGCTGTGGGGCAGCATCGTCGACCACGGCTTGCTGGGCGACGCCGTCATCCTCAGCGACGACGCCGGCCAGTTCAACGTCGGCCGCCACGCGCTCTGCTGGGTGCACGCCGAGCGCCTGATCCACAAGCTGGACACCTTCAACGACCGCCAGCGCCGGGCCGTGACGCGCATCCGCGCCCGCGTCTGGCGGCTCTATGCCGACCTCAAGGCCTACCGGAAGCGGCCGTCGGCCCGGCGCAAGGCGGACCTCGCGCGACGTTTCGACGCCCTGTTCACCACCCGCACCGGCTTTGTCACCCTCGATCGGCTGCTGCGCCGGTTGCACGCCAACAAGCAAGAGTTGCTTGCCGTTCTAGACCGGCCCGAGATCCCGCTGCACACCAACGGCTCCGAAAACGACATCCGCTGCCAGGTCACGCGGCGCAAGATCTCCGCCGGAACCCGTTCCGACGTCGGCCGCGACTGCCGCGACGCCTTCCTCGGCCTGATGAAAACCTGCCGGAAACTCGGGATATCGTTCTGGACCTACCTCGGCGACCGCCTCCACGCGCCCGACGCCCCGGAAATCCCGCCCCTCCCCGATCTCGTCCGAGCGAGAGCCTCCCCCGCCTGACCGCCCGGTGTTTTGCCCCTGTTACCTTGACATTTGCTAAGCGCTTGATTTCATTGGCCCGAAATAAAACAGGCCGAAATGTCGTCATTTGTCATCATTTGTCGTCATTTTTGTCTGGAACCCATTGAAACCGCTTGTACATTCAAGAGTGCTTATTCTCGCTCCGTAACGACGTAAGTCACTGAAAACAAACAAAACACGCCGTTCCGACCCTGGATCATTCCGCTTTCGATGTCGTCATTTGTCGTCATATTGAACCGTTCGTTCCAATTAACGAGTTCCGGCCCGGGCGGGATCTAGATGCCGACCACGTAAGAATGATATCCTATGCGCGCCCGGATTTCAAGGCGGCCGCCGGAACCGTCCGTCGTTCCGTCTTTGCGAGCGCAGCGTGGCAAACCAGAACCGGCGACGGCGAGCGGATCAAGGGGTCAGAGTCAATTGATTTTCAAACGAGTTCTGACCCCCTTGCTTACTACGAGATATATGGGCTGCGTGATTCGTAGGGCGATGTGAGCTGTGCCGAGGAGCCTAGACATCTACCGGACGGCCAACCTACTCATTAAGCAGCATGGCGACGAAGCACCGATGCACGCGGCCAAGCGTCATGGCGAATTGCTAGAGGCTGGCGACTTGGAGGGCTGGCCCTGGTTCGGCAGGGGGAAGTGTAGCCAACTCCGGAAGTGCCGCGAGTTGTCGAATCCAGAGGCGGACCGCCAGCTTATCGCTCACCTCGCCAACCGGGTGCTCTTGAAATTACGTTCGCCAAGGCTCGCAAGATAAACGTCTACCGTCGGTCGCAAAGTGTGGCCGTCCGCGTTCTTGCTTTTTTGCCCGCAGGGCTTTGTTCGGCATTCTCTCCTTGTGATGATCCGCCATGAATCGCTGTCGAACGGCCTGCCGCTGAGTTGCGCGCGGTTTTGCGTGCGTCCGCTCCTGCGGCGGGTTAGCCAGAGCCTCCACCGAAGAGTGCGGTTGCGGTGCAGTCACCGTAGAAAGCTAGACGCATCAGGCATCGGCACTGGCCCCCGGGCTCATGGACCCTGTACCAAAACACACCCGGGTTTTCGCCATGCATGCGATCCGCCGCGAAGAGCTTCTCGGCGCAGTCGAACAGGGCGATCCGGTTGGCACTGATGTCGTCATGATCAGCGGCATCGGGGAAGTCCACGAAGTCTGCATGAACGCGTAGGGCACCGAGCCAAGGCTCTCCAAAATGGTGGTAGAAGAGCCCACGGGCAATTAGGCGGAGGACTCTCTGAAACCGGACGCCGTCCAGCGAAACCTCGACGGCCTCGTGCTCTCTTCCTGAGTCGACTCTCAACGATGGTCACATCCTTGGTATCGCTGAAAATAGACTCACCGAGCTTTGGCTGCCGACGGAGAGCTCGCGTGAGCTTCGTTTCCACCTGCTTCCTCGCGATAGAGTTCGCAGGCAGGTTTGTGCTCAAGACCCACAGGAAGTACTCGTCGTCACGCGACTTGGCCAGGTTGTGATCTCGGCACGCTGGCACGGTGATGAGGTTTCGCCGGAGATCTTGGTTGCCGACAGTGTCTTTGGATTCCGGGAACAGACACTGTGGCGGGACGTGCTCGCGCGTTGTCGCCGGCCTTTCGCAAGCAAAGCAGGTACTGTTCATCGCTTCTGGCTAACAATGCCGGGATCTGTGCGGGGGGCGCGGGGTAACCCGCGTCCCTACCGCGATCGGAACCCGTAGGTGTCCCCGGAACCCGTAGGCGTCTCTCTCACCCGAGCATGGATAAGAAGTCCCTGACGTCAGTCTTAACAAGATTGTTAAAGGGGTACGGCCCTCCGATGACCTGGTCATGAACGACATCGACAAATTCCTGCAGCGTCGTGAAGTAGTTGTTGTCTTCGCCCTTCGTAAAGCTGCCAAGCGGTGCGCCGCTTAAGACAGCGGCAAGATCATTGTGTGAAAGTAAGCAATTTCGAACTGCACGCAGGTTCTTGGCGAAGTCATTCAACCGATCAGCAAGTCCTTTCAGCTTTGCCTGTACAGCGGGGTCCCATCCGCCGTATTTCGTTACGTACTCGATCCCAAGGGTTACATTTCCCGCGACGACAGCCTTATCGTGGAGCTTGGTGACCTGAAGGAGCGAGTACTCTTGGCTGATGATGCTCAGACGATCGAATGCGTAACCCGCCTTCGACTGCCTGAGTTCGTCAGCCCGCGGATTCTCATCGAATAGATGGCGGTGGTTCAACCAGCATTGGAAAGCCCAGTCGCAGAGCTTGCAGAACTCGGTGGTCAACTGGGCGGAGAGCGCGGGCACGAGACGCCTAACGATGTTTATGCAGTCTGTATAAGCGCACGAACATAGTCCTCAGCCCTCCATCCGCCGCAGGTGCATTCCCTGGCGGCTTGCCGGCGCCGGCCCCGGTTTGCAGCGTGCCGTTCGCAATCCGCTGGCGCCCTTATTCTATATAGCACATGTTCAACTTGAGGACAGCAACGGGTCAATCCTTAGCGTATCAGCGACAATCCGTCAGAGTCCGCTGCTGGAGAGAAAACGGCCCTATCCCAAACCCGAGGCAAATCGTGGCTTTCCCACGCGAAACGAAAAAGCACGAAAAGGGCAGCGTCCCCTTTCTCCGCACTTTTGGGTACTCGGCTGACCGCATCGAAGAGCCTTACAGACATCCGGCGGCTCATGCTAAGCTTTTATGAATTCCCTAAAAATGCGCAATTGATGGGCTGTTGGGGGGCAAATGGCCAAACTAGTCTGCTTGATAGTATCCATCCTCCTGCCGACGACCGCCCTTGCGGGGGATTGGTAGGCGTTACTGAGGGGGGGTGCCGTCTTTTCATTCGACCGTTCCTATCAAGACGAGGTCGAATTCGGCGATGAACCCGGCGCCAGCCTCGAAGCGGGCATCGGTTACCGTTTCGGCTTGACGGATCGATGGCGCGTCAACGCCGAAGGCCAATTGATCGGCCAATGTGTTCCCCTACATGGACGGAATGACAAGCGGGAAGCCACCGCCGACGGACGGGTTTTCTGGCTCGCAGGCGCAACGGTGAACTTGTGGCCGGAATACGAGCTGAGCGATCAATGGTCCCTCTATGGCGGCGGCGGCGTCGGACCCGGCATTATCACCGCGTTCGGTGCGTCCGAGCCGACGTTTATCTTGATCGGTGGCGCGGGCGTCCGGTTTAAGGCAACGACCGATCTAAGCCTTGACGTCGGCGGTCGCTATTACTGGACCGCACCGGCGCGCGTGGACGGCGCACAATCGGAGTACGACAGCCTTGGACCGTCATTTGCTCTGATCTGGTACTTCTAATCATCAGTAGGCCAGTCACATCTGGCGGGAAAATTTCCGATCGCGATCATTGGTCTTCAGAAATGGGGGTTTCTGCGATACCGGCGAAGGCGTCTTTCGGCCATTAACATTAAGAGACCATATCGCCCCCAGGAAACAAGCGAACCAAAACCGGGGCTGGCGGATGTTTCTACAAACTCCGCGCGCTTCTCGTGCGGGGCCGTGAGCGACTCCCGGTTAGCCGCGAAGCTCTTCCGTGGCCGCCTGGCGCTCGATGTCGATCAGTTCCAGGGATATCTCTTCCGGCATGCCGATCCCGTAAAGCACGCTCAAGCCGAGCTTGAGGCTTCCCTCCAGGGTCTCGGGAATGGCTTCGGTCGCGCCGAGCGACAACAACCGCTTGGCGTGATCCTGGTCGCGCGCGCGCGCGTAGATGGGAAGGTCGGGCCATTGGCGCCGCGCGTTGCCCACCAAGCGCTCGGACGCTTCCCAGTTGTCCATGGTGACCACCAGGGCGTTGGCCGCCTCGGCGCGGTTGCGCCTCAATATTTCGACCCTTGAGGCATCGCCGTAGAACACCGCAAGCCCCTCGCGGCGGTGTTTGCCGATGGCCCGCGCGTTCATGTCGAGCGCCAGAAAGGGAACGCCCTCGCGGCTCAGAATGCGTCCCAGCATCTGCCCGACCCGGCCGAAGCCCGCGATGATCACGTGATGCTCCATCGTTTGCGTCGCGCCCGAACCTTGGCCGTGCCGCCTTGTTTCCTCGGCATCCTCGATAACGGCGCCCACGCGTTGGCCGGTGGCGGCGACAAGGGGAGTGACCAGCATGCTGAGGCTGGCGACGATCAACATGAACTGTCCCGTGTCCCGGGGCATGACATCCAGGCTCATGGCGAGACCGACCACGACGAACGCGAACTCGCCCGCCTGTCCAAGCAGAAGTCCGGCCTCGAGCGCAACGTGCCTCGGCAACCCGAACGCGAGGCAAATTCCGCTGGTTATCGTCGCCTTGACCGCGAACAGTCCGACGACGGACGCGGCGATCCAGAACGCTTGACCGGCAATGACGCTAAAGTCGATGCCCATGCCGACCGTCATGAAGAAAAGTCCGAGGAGGAGCCCCTTGAAGGGTTCGATGTCGACCTCGATCTCGTGGCTGTATTCCGAGCCGGCGAGCAACAGGCCGGCGAGAAAAGCGCCAAGTTCCGGAGAAAGACCGACGGCACCGGTCAGCGCGGAGGCGCAGATCACCACAAGAAGGATCGCCGCCACGAACATCTCGCGGGTTTCCGTATGAGCCACCAGCCGAAACAGGGGCCGGAAGACGATGCGCCCCGCCACGGCGATGGCGGCAATCACGGCGGCGGCCTGCGCGAGCGCGAGCACAAGGCCGAACCACACGAAGGTTCCGCCGGCCTGGGCCGTGGCGCCATAAACGCCGAGCAGAAACAGAACGGGCACGACGGCAAGGTCCTGGAAGAGCAGGATCGCGAAGCTCGAGCGTCCGAGCGGCGTCCCGAGCCGCCGCCACTCCATGAGAAGCTGCATGACGATCGCCGTCGACGACAGCGCGAGGCACATGCCGAGGATGACGGAGGCCTCCAACGAATGGCCCCAGCCCCAGGCGACCGCGCCGATCGCCAGCGCGCTGACGGCGACCTGCAGCGTCCCCAGCCCGAACACGAGGTTCCGCATCCCCCAGAGGCGCTCGAATGACAGCTCCAGGCCGATGGTGAACAGAAGAAAGATGACGCCGAGCTTGGCGAGAGGCCGTATGCCCTCGACATTGGCGATAACGACATAGGACAGCCAGCCGAGATCATCGGCGAAAAGCCCCAAACCGTAGGGGCCGATCAGTCCGCCAATGACAAGGTAGCCAAGCACCGGACTCGCGCGAAGCCGGCGGAAGACGGGCACCACAATTCCGGAAGCCACCAGAAAGATGACGGTTTCACGGAGAAAAGGAATGCCGATGTTGTCTGTCAAGAACGACCCCTGCTCCCCCACGCCTTATCGGACGAAGCGATACGATCCCTAAGGACTTATACCAATGATCATCGGCAATGGCTCATAGTCATATCATGGGCCACCGCGGTGAAACGAAAACCGCCCCGTCACTCAAACGGGGCGGTCGCCGGGAAATCCGAAGGTAGGGTTTGTCAAAGTTTGAACGTCTTGCTCTCGCCGGCCTTGACCTCGGCGATGGTGTCGCGCAGTCCGACCTTGACGGTGTCCGCGCCGCCCGGCATGGGCGTGACGGTCAACTCGCCACCGGAAAGCTTGACCCGGATGGGCGTGCCGCGGAACAGCATCGTATAGGAGATCCCGTCGAGCTTGTCGGTAAGCTTGGGATTGAAGGTCAGAGCCCCCTTCCGGATCTCGACGCCCATGTAGCCCCGCTGGATCAGGTCGAGGGTGCCGGCCATCACGCCCATGTGGATACCTTCGAGGGTGGTGCCGCCCTGAATATCGGCGACGTCGCTCTCCAGCGCCCGTATGAACATGTCCCAGGAGGCCTTGGGATGGAGATTGGCCTCGATGTCGGCGTGGACGATGAGGCTCAGCGTGGAGCCATGCGAACACCGGCCGTAGTAGTAGTCTATGTTCTTGCGCGCGGTGTCGTCCGCGTATTCGTAGCCTAGCCGGCCGAACATGCGCTTCAACTCGGCCTCGGAATGCAGATACCAAAGCATCAGCGTGTCGGCCTGCTTGGCCACCATGTACTTGTCGGGCGTGTCGCCCTCGGCCTTGAGAATGCGGTCCATGCGATGGATGTTGTCGTACTTCTTGCGGTACGCGTCCCAATCCAGTTCCTCCAGGTTTTCATACCCCTCGAACTGAGTGATCAGCCCGTCGCCATGGAACGGCACGAACATCTTGTGGGACATGTCCGACCATAGCCGCACCTCGTCGTCGGTAATGTCGAGTGTCTCGCGCAACGTATCGCGGCGCGACTCCGGAAGCACGCTCAGGACTTCCTGCGCGACCTCGCAAATCCACGCGACCATCAGGTTGGTGTAGGCGTTGTTGGGAAGGCCGTGCTCATCCGAGCCATGGACCAACTCGTGGAACTCGTCCGGTCCCATGACGCCGTGGATTTCGTAACGGTCCCGCTCGGGGTTGTGGTGGGCGATACTGGCCCAAAACCGGGCGATTTCCAGCAGCATCTCGCCGCCGTAGGCCGAAAGAAAGCCGTCGTCGCCGGTCATCTGATAGTATTGCCAGATGTTATAAAAGATCGCGGCGTTCACGTGCCGCTGATTGTGGCTGAAATCCGGATCCCAACTGCCCGACTTGGGATTGAGGTGCACCACCTGCGTTTCCTCGGTGCCGTCGCTGCCGCTTTGCCATGGGAACATGGCACCCTTGTAACCGGCCTCCTTGGCCAGGGCGCGGGCCTCGTCCAGCCGCCGGAACCGGTACATCAGCAAAGACCGGGTGATTTCCGGGAGCCGCGAGTTGATGAACGGAAAGATGTAGAGCTCGTCCCAGAAGATGTGCCCGCGATAGCTCTCGCCGTTGAGACCGCGCGCCGGCACGCCGGCATCGAGATCCACCGTGTTGGGCGAGCAGCACTGAAGGATATGGTTGATGTGCAACCGGACGATGGTCTGCACCCGGTCATCCTTGGGAACCTCGATGTCGCAGGCCGCCCATAGGTGATCCCACGCCCGCGAATGCTGGGTGAAGGTGCGCTCGAAATTGTCGAAACGGCTCATGGCAAGTTCCGCGTTGACCAGCGGCTCGCTGATCGCGTTGTCGCGCGAGGAGTAGAACGCCACCATTTTCTCCACCCGGGTGGGCACGTTTTGCTCCACGGCAAAGCCGAGAGTCTGGTCAATATAGCCATCCTCCTGGTGCAGACCGCGGTCGACGGCAAGGACCTCGTTCTCTCCATAGACGCGGGTGCGGGCGGCGTTGGCCACGTAGATGCGGGACTGGTTCATTTGCACGACAAGCGAGATTCCCTCGTCGCCCACCGCGCCGGTGGAAACCGGAGTCAAGTGATTGCTCTCCAACTCGCGGTAGCGGGCCACGCCCCAATTGAGAACTCGGCCGTCCAGGCCCGAGATCACCTCCACCCTTCCCGACCAGTTCTCCGGCGTGATCGTCCACTCGAGAGCGGCCTCGTGCATCTTCGCCATGCTGACGAACCGGCGGCTGGCCAGCGTCGTCTCCCGGCCGGCGGCGTCGCGGAAGCGGACTGTGCGTTTGACCATGCAGTTGCGAATATCGAACTCGTGGCCGTAAGACAGCACCTCCACGGTCTCGAGGCTGAACGGCTCGCCGCCCTCGATGCGCAGCTTCATGACCAGCCAGTTGGGCAGGTTGACGAAATCCTCGTTCACCACCGGCCGGCCGCCCATCATCGTCGCCAGGCGGTTGAAGCCGCCGTGCATGTAAGTGCCGGGGTAGTACGGCCCCGGGTCGTCCGAACGTTCGATGATCGCGTCGGCCCATTCGGCCGCGCCGCGGCCGCAGAAATAACCGTTGCCGGTGGAGGTCAGGGCTTCACGCAATCCCTCTTCCTCGGGGACGAACGAATCGTAAGCCAGCGTCCAGGTCGACATGACGTTTCCTCGCTTGTTTTTTCCGTTTCTTTCAGTGCGGTTGCGCCAGCGAATGCAGAAACTGCTCCACTTCCACCATGCTATTGAGGATGTAATCCGCGTAGGTGGTGCGTTTGCCAACCTCGGGGTCGTCGGCGCGGCCGACGAAAATGCCGAGTCCCCGCCCGTGCAGCGCCTCGAAGGCATGCTCGTCGGTGTGGTCGTCGCCCATGTACATGGGCATGACATCGGGCGTGTCGAGATCGAGCGCCTCGAGCAGATACAACACCGCCTTGCCCTTGTCCCAGTCGATCTTCGGCTGGATCTCGAACACCATCTTGCCCGGCGTTATCTTGAGCTTGTCCGGGTGGTCGGCGAGGATGGCGTCGACCACGTCCTTGACCTTGTGGCGCTCCGCGTCGGCGACGAGCCGGTAATGCGCGGCCACGGACGCCTTCTTGGGTTCAACAAGCGCGCCTTCGATGGGATCCATGACGGCGTGCAGCCGGGCCTTGGCCTCTTCCAGCAGGCCGCCGAACTCGCCGCCCATTTCGCGCTTAATCGCGCGGCCGTCGGGGCTCCAGATATCGAAGCCGTGGCTGCCGGCGACGATCAGGCTGTCGACCCCCATCAGCTCCTGCACCACCGGGCGATCGCGTCCGCTGACGACACAGACCGAGCACCGTCCGGCCAGCCCCTTGACGGCCTCGCGCATGCTTTCGGAGATGATGGCGTCCTCGGGCCGGTCGACGATGGGCGTCAAGGTTCCGTCGTAGTCGAGGAACAGCGCCAGTTTCTTACCCGCCAACTGCTTGTCCAATTCATCCTTGTGGGTGAGCGCGTTCGGCAGATCGCCGATGTTCGTGGTCATCGCCGCGTCCTCCTCTTTAGGTTTAATAATTGAGCTCGCCGAGGTCGCTGACGACGATGTCGGCGCCATTTTCCAGCAGCGCGGCGGGCTCGTCGTGGCGGGCGATGCCGATCACCAGTCCGAAGCCGCCGGCCTTCCCGGCCTGTACCCCGGAGATGGCGTCCTCGATGACGACGCACCGTTCGGCGGGCGCGCCCAGGAACACCGCGGCCACTTCGTAGGTGTGGGGATCGGGCTTGCCCTTGAGGTTGTGCTCGGCGGCGACATTGCCGTCGACCTTGTTGTCGAACAAATCCGTCAGACCGGCGACCTCGAGCACGGCATCGCAATTCTTACTCGACGTGACCACGGCCACGTGCTTGCCCTCGGCCTTGATCTTGCGGACGAGGTCGACCGAGGTCTGAAACACCACCGCGCCCTGCTCCCTGAGGACCTCGTTGAACATGGCGTTCTTGCGATTGCCGAGTCCGCAGACGGTTTCCTTGTCGGGACCATCCTCGGGGTCGCCCCATTCGAGCTCGATGCCCCGCGACCGCAAGAAGGTGTCGACTCCGTCATAGCGTGGCCGGCCGTCCACGTGCTTGAAATAATCGGGATCAATCTCGAACGGCTCGAACGGAACGTTGTCGCGGTCCGCCACCGTCTTGAGATATTCGTCGAACATCTTCTTCCAGGCGTTGGAATGGACGCTCGCGGTGTCGGTGATGACACCGTCGAGGTCGAACAACCACGCGTCGTATTTGTGCGGATCGATATCTTGGTCTTTCTGTAAACGGGTCATTCGCGTTCACCATCCCTCTCTTGCTCGAAGGGGGAAGAGCGAATCGCGGCGGCTAATCGCCCTTGCCGCCCGCTGCCCGGAGATACCGACCCCCCTCCGGCGGTGCATTGAATTTATTGCGCGTTCTTGCGCGCTCGCGGCCATTATAGCCGACAGCCGGCGCTTTCCCACCCTCGGACACCACTTTTTTTCGCAAGAGCAACGAAACCCGCGAGAACCGCGAGATGGCGGCGCGTCGCCGGGCGTCAAACTTTGTACCGCACCGCCTGTGCCATTCCGACCGCGAGATGCCAGATGTTGTGACAGTGGAAGAACCATTTTCCCGGGTTGTTGGCGACGAACTCGATACTGACCTTGCCCTTCGGCCAGACCATGACGGTATCGCGAACGGGCGCGTTGTCCGCGTCCGCCCGGTCCATTTCTTCGAGCAGGACCCGGAACACGTGGCCATGCAGATGCACCGGGTGCGCCATCGGCGTCCGGTTCACGAAATCGAACCGGACCACGTCGCCGAACGCCACGTCATAGTAGCTTTCCTCGGCGTTGTCGCCGGCGAAGGCGGCGAAGGGTTCTGGCCAGATGTGATTGTTCATGGTCCACAGATAGCTCCGCATGTTTCCGCCCAGCACCACCTCGAAGGTCTTGCGCGGACCCGCCGGCGGTGTCGTCGCATAAGGCGCCTTGAGGTCGGAGGGACGCAGCGCCTTGCCGGCGAACGCCGGCCGTTGCGGGTTAGCCGACGGCGCCACGTCCGGGGTGTGGAGCACACCGAGCGCCCCCTTGTCGTCGCCGAGCGCCGCCGCGTGGAGGGTGTGGCTGCCGCTTTCGGGGAGGGTGACCAGGACGTCGTACCGTTGGGCGCCGCCGACGATCAGGTTATCGACGGTGACCGGCGCGACCGGTTCGCCGTCGGCGGCGATCACGGTGAGCGGGAGGCCGTCGATGGCGACGCGGAAGACACTCGACCCCGAACCGTTGATCAATCTCAGGCGCGCCCGCGATCCCGCCTTCAGGGCCTGGGTCCAGGGGTTGTCCGGCGCGCGCCCGTTGAGGAGATAGCCGAGGTACGGCACGTCGATGGGAAACGGCGCGCCGTCGGGCAAGGTGTAAGGGCTGCTCACCGAAACCTCGAGCGCACCGCTTCTGATCTTCGGGATAACCTCATCCACCGGAATGCCGGTCACATCGTTGAGCATGACCACGAGGTCTTCGTCGTAAGCGTGGGGTTCGTTGGGATCCTCGATGATCAGGGGGCCGCCCAAGCCCTGTTGTTCCTGCAGACCGAAGTGCGAGTGATACCAGTAGGTGCCGCTCTGTTGGAGGACGAACTCGTAATAGACGGCGTCGCCGGGCCCGATCGGCGCCTGGGTCACCGACGGGACCCCGTCCTCCAGGTTCGGAACGATCAGGCCGTGCCAATGCAGGCTGGTGGGTTGATCCAGGCGATTCTCCACCAGCACCCGGAAGCGGTCCCCTTTGCCGAAGCGCATGGCCGTGCCGGGCCAGGAGCCGTCCACCAGCAGGCCCTGGACCTTGCGGCCGAACAGTTCGACCTCGTGCGCGCCGATGCCGAGACGGTAAGCGGGCTTGGCGCCCCTGTCCCAGATACGGGTCGTCTTGGCCGCGCCGGCGGACCCGGCCGCCCGGCCCGGCACGGCGGACCCAGCGGCGGCGGCGGCGGCCGGACCCGTTCCCTCCAAAAGAGGAACCGCCGCCAAGGGCGCAAGGGCGGTGAATTGGGCAAACTCCCGGCGGCTGAGCTTCATGGCGATCTCCTCCGTTTGCCGAAGAGACTAAACCACTGCCACGGGATGACGGAGTTCTAATTCGCGTGGCGGAACGATGTCGAATCCCCGGTCGGGCCGGGAATGGGCGGCGACACGGGTTGCCCCCGGCCGCGCACCGTCTTACATTTTTAATCATGACCCTAATGTACGACATGCCGCTGTGGCGGCCGCCGAGCGAGGGCGACAACCTGATCATCCAGGCGACGATCGGATGTTCGTTCAATGGCTGCTCGTTCTGCTCCATGTACAAGACCAAGGACTACCGGGCGCGGCCGCTGGACGAGGTGTTCGCCGACATCGACGCCGCCGCCCGGGTGTGGCCCGACGCGCACCGGGTGTTCCTGGCCGACGGCGACGCCCTGGCGCTGCCGACCGGCGACCTGCTGCGTATCCTTGATCAGGCTCGCCGCCACCTTTCCGGCGCTGCAGCGGGTGACGTCGTACGCCACGCCCATCAATCTCAATCACAAGTCGGTGGAAGAGCTGCGCTCGCTGAGGGACAACCGGCTGACGCAGGTGTATTTCGGCGTCGAATCCGGTTCCGACGAAATCCTCAAGCGGATCCGCAAGGGAGCCAGCCGGAAGACCATGATCTCGGCCCTGGACAATGCGCGCGAGGCCGGCCTTAAGGTCTCGGCGACGGTGATCCTCGGGCTCGGCGGACGCACGCTTTGGCGCGAGCACATCGACGGCACCGCCGCACTGATCAACGCGGCGCCGCCCACGTATCTGTCCACCCTCCAGCTTTACTTGGACGAGGGCGTCGCCGAGGACTTCATGACGCGGTTCAACCGCTATGGCGAGCCGTTCCAATGGCAGGACGACGACGGCGTGCTGGCCGAGCAGGAACGGCTGCTCGCGGCGCTCGATCCCGCGACGCCGGTGATCTTCCGGTCCAACCACGCTTCCAACTGTCTGGCGCTGGCCGGCACCCTGCCGCGCGACCGCGACCGCCTGATGGCCATTGTCGCCGCCGCCCGCGCCGGCGCGACACCGATCCGCCCACGATTCATGCGCGGGCTTTAGTCCAAACCTTTAAACGATCTCCAAGACCTGTTCCGGCGGACGGCCGATGCGCGCCTTGCCGCCGCTGACCACGATGGGCCGCTCGATGACGATGGGGTTGGCGACCATGCCGTCGATCAGCGCGTCGTCGCTCAGGTTCGGATCGTCGAGTCCCGCCTCGCGGGCTTCGTTGGGGCGTAACAGGTCGCGCGGTTTCATTCCCAGCATCCCGAGAATGCGCCGCAGCTCATCGGCGCTGGGCGGCTCGTTCAGGTATTCGACGATGGCAGGCTCGATTCCCTTGTCCCGAAGCAAGCCCAAGGTCGCGCGCGATTTGCTGCACCGCGGGTTGTGATAGATCGTGACAGTCATCGGTTCCACTGTTCCTATCCGGTTAAGACAGACACCCTCTACATATAGGGTCGCCACACACATCGGTTTTATGTCAGCAATTAGCCAACAGCGGTCCATTAACGAAGTCTAATATATCGTTGGTTGTGAACCTATTGAACTTGTAGGTTCCTGGCTTTTCGATCTTTAGCATGTGCGGCTGGCGGGCGGCGCCGACCCGGACAGCCGCATCGAACAAGCGGTGGAGTAATGCCCACGGCGTTTCAATTGTGATCATCCGATGCCGGATGGGTGCGTGCCGCTACGACCGTGGCCGAGGAACGAGCACTATAAACGGGGCTGCATCACGCATGTTCGGCAGAGGCGGTAGCGGCTTCAGGATCTGGCACGATCCGCCATGCCGCCGATCCCGTGGGGTCGGTCCAGAAGGTTAACTGGTCGAAACGCTTGAACAGGTCGGGCGGCAGCACGGTCGCCCGCGGCCGTTGACGGACCGGTCCAGACACGGTGTGCAGGCCCGTCGCCCCCAATCGGCGGTCGAACTCCGGCTCGTCGTACTCAACGTTGCTCACATCATGGGCGAACCATTCCTCACCCAAGAACTGATAGATCAACCTCAAGCACGCAGTCGGCTTGCTAGTCAGGATGTCGTAGTCGACGAGCAGCACATGTTCTGAGTGTTCGCTGTAATAGGCTTCCTTTAGAGCTGCGTACGCGAAGCCGACGACCCGGTCGCGGTGGGCGAGGGCTTCGGTCCGGCTGTATACGGTGGCGCGTTCCTCGGGTGTGACGAACAACTTGGAGGGCTCGAAGGCGTTGCGCCGAACCAGACCTTCGAAGCTGTCCATGATCCAGGCTACACTTCGCACGCAGCAGATCAGCTTCGCCTCGGGAAACAACAGGCGCAGCAGCGGCAGCTTGGCGGCCCAGGCCCGGTTGGTATCGAACACCACCGCTTTGTCGTCATGGTCTGCATAGTATGCCTCGACGACAGCCTTCAGGATGCGTCGGCGTTTGTCCTCGTCCAAAAACACCGACGTCTCGCTATGCGCCGCCATGGCATTGAGGACGCTCGTGACGAGGCCCCCCACGGGTCCGGTCATGGCCGCCTGGAAGCGCGGGTTCTGCCGTAACAGCCCCGCTAACAACGTGGAGCCTGAGCGCGGCAGCCCGGCAATGAAATGGATCTTGGTCAGCATGGCTCGATCGCCCCCTGTGATTGCCCTACCGCGCCAATGTGGACCCGGTTGGGCGCGGTGGACAAGCTCGGTGGTTTGAGCGGGCCCCGCTTGAGATATACCCGCGCTGCGGGTGCCCGCGCGGCTGTAGAATGCAAGGTTGTGCGCGCCAAATATGTAATAATGCTTAAGATGATATTCAGCTTTTAGGCTTCACCATATGTGCAAAATTCTTTATTGTGTGTCGACGTATTAGGTTGGCTTGGGGCCGACCGTTTCTAAAATTCGTTTGCATTTAGCTGCTTCTTGGCCGGCCTCACCGTTTGCAGAACGATCTCTCTCGCGAAAAGCGAAGGGAGAGGGGGGGATTGGCCATGTCGGATATTCTAGTCACCACACTCGTCGACTCCAACGATCCAGCTGACGGCGAAACCTCCCTTCGGGAGGCCTTGGCCGAAGCGGCGGCGGCGCCGGGTGAAGACCGGATCACGTTTACGTCCGCGCTCTCGGGCGGGGTGATCACGCTGACCGATCAGCTCGTCGTCGACAGCGACGTCACCATCGACGGCGACCTGGACGATGAGGGCAAGCCGGACATCACGTTGGATGCCAATGCCGATGGCGACGGCGATGCCACGACGGCGCTGGGCCAGGCCGGGCCGGATTTCCAGGCGCGGCGGGTGATGGATATCGCCGAGAGCCGCACCGTCACCCTGGACGGCCTGATCCTCACTGGTGGCGCCACAACGGCTGTTGGACCAAGTGGCAGTGGCGGTGGCATCCGCGGCGGTGCAGGCAGTAACCTGACCCTGACCAACAGCACGGTCAGCGGCAACAGCACCGCGGGCTCGTATGCCGACGGCGGCGGCATTTCCGGCGACAGCGTGACCCTGACCAACAGCACGGTCAGCGACAACAGCACCGCGGGCAGTAGCGCCGGCAGGCGGTGGCATTTCTGGCGACACCGTGACCCTGACCAACAGCACGGTCAGCGGCAACAGCACTTCGGGCCAGCCCATCATTAGATGCAACGAAGACTGGAGATGAGTGCAGCTACCACGACCCGGCCGGCGGCGGCGGCATTTACGGCCGTGATGTGACCCTGACCAACAGCACGGTCAGCGGCAACAGCACGGCGGGCGACTATGCCCGCGGCGGCGGCATTTATGGTGGGCGTGACGGCGCCGTGACCCTGACCAACAGCACGGTCAGCGGCAACAGCACGGCGGGCGATTGGCGGCCCGGACGGCGGCGGCATTTCTGTTGGCGATTAGCCATGGTGACCCTAGACCAACAGCCTCGTCGTGGGCAATGTGGCGCTCAACCGCCGGCGTCCGATGAGGTTTCCGGCGGCGCGGTCTCCAACACGGCAAGCCTGATCGGCGGCGATGCAGCGACGATTTTCGCCATGACCGAGGAGGTGTTGATCGGCGATACCCCGACGGGCGTGCAGGGCGGGGTGTTGGCCGACAACGGCGGGCCGACCGAGACCATCGCGCTCTTGGATAATCGCGGCAACCCGGCGCTGGACACGGCCGATCCGGCTCTTGCCCCGGCCACCGACCAGCGCGGCGTCGCCCGCCCGCAAGGCGCCGGGCCCGACATCGGCGCCTTTGAAATTGACCGGGGAGAAGTCCCCCCGGAACGTGATACGGGGACGTATGTGACAACGCTCGCCGACAACCACACCGGCGACGGCGAGCTGACCTTGCGCGAGGCCTTGACCTACGCCGCGACCACACCAGAGGCGGATGTCATCACCTTTGCGCCGAGCCTCGCCGGCGGCGCGATCACCCTCGAAGCGCAACTTTTCGTCGACAGCGACGTCACCATCGACGGCGACCTGAACGACGACGGCGCGCCGGACATCACGCTGGATGCCAACGCCGACGGCGACGGCGATGCCACGACGGCGCTCGGCGAAAGCGGGCCTGACTTCCAGGCGCGGCGGGTCATGGACATCACGGAGGACCGCACCGTGACCCTGGAGGGCCTGATCCTCACCGGCGGGGCGACAACGGCCGAAGGAGAGGAAGGCGGTGGCATCCGCGCCGGTGAAGGCAGCAACCTGACCCTGACCAACAGCACGGTCAGCGGCAACAGCACCGCGGGAAGGGCCGCCGGCGGCGGCGGCGTTTTTGGGCAAGGCGACGTGACCCTGCTCAACAGCACGGTCAGCGGCAACAGCACGGCGGGCAGTCGCGCCTCAGGCGGCGGCATTTCCGGCGACAGCGTGACCCTGACCAACAGCACGGTCAGCGGCAACAGCACGGCGGGCGACGACGTGGACGGCGGCGGCATTGCTGGCGGTGCAGTGACGCTGACCAACAGCACGGTCAGCCACAACAGCACGGCGGGCAGTAGCGCCTCAGGCGGCGGCATTTCTGGCGGTGATGTGACCCTGATCAACAGCACGGTCAGCCACAACAGCACCGCGGGCGATGACGCCCTCGGCGGCGGCATTTATGGCCGGGGCGATGTGACCCTGACCAACAGCACGGTCAGCGCCAACAGCGCGGCGGGCGAAGACGCCGAAGGCGGCATTCATGGCCGGGGCGATGTGACCCTGGCCAACACCATCGTCGCGGGCAATGTGGCGGCAGACGGCCCCGACGACGTCTACGCAAAAACCTTCATCGACACCGCGAGCCTGATCGGCGGCGATGCATCGACGATCTTCGCGATGACCGACGAGGTGCTGGCCGACAGCGACGGCGACGGCATCGGCGATGCGCCCACGGGCGTCGTTGGCGGTGTGTTGGCCGACAACGGCGGTCCGACGCAAACCATCGCGCTGCTGGACGATGCCAGCAACCCGGCCCTCGACACAGCCGATCCGGCCTTTGCCCCGGCCACCGACCAGCGCGGCGTCGCCCGCCCGCAAGGCGCCGGGCCCGACATCGGCGCCTTCGAGCTGGTGCCGACTCCAGGCGCGCGTCTGGCCATCGACAAGGTGGTGACCGGTGTCGATACTGCCGGCGACGGCATTCTGAACGCCGTCGGCGATGTCATCGACTATGAACTGGCGGTCAGCAACCCCGGCAGCGTGACGCTTACCAACGTCACCCTCACCGATCCGCTGACGGGCACCAACACCAACCTCGGCACCTTGGCCCCTTTCACGTCGCAGACCGTCGCCACCGCGTACACGCTAACCCAGGCCGACCTGGATACCCACGGCACCGCCGAGCCGGACGACGTGGCACCGGGGCAGATCGACAACAGCGCCACCGCCGACAGCGACGAGACCAGCCCCGTCTCCGACAGCGCGAGCGTCCAAATTCCGGATCGGGGCACATTGGTCACGTCGCTGGCGGACAACACCACGGGCGCCGATGGAGTGCTGACCTTGCGCGAGGCCTTGGCGTATGCGGCGACGACGCCGGAGGCGGACACCATCACCTTTGACGCCGGTCTCGCAGGCGGGGTGATCACGCTCGCCGATCAACTCTTGGTCGACAGCGACCTCACCATCGACGGCGACATCGATAATGATGGGATCGTCGACATCACACTGGATGCCAATGCCGACGGCGACGGCGATGCCACGACGGCGCTCGGCGAGAGCGGGCCTGACTTCCAGGCGCGGCGGGTCATGGACATTACGGAGGACCGCACCGTGTCCCTGGAGGGCCTGATCATCACCGGCGGGGCGACAACGGCCGAAGGAGAGGAAGGCGGTGGCATCCGCGCCGGTTCGGGCAGCGACCTGACGCTCGTGGGCAGCACGGTCAGCGACAACAGCACCGCGGGAAGGGCCGCCCACGGCGGCGGCATTTCCGGCGGCACCGTGACGCTGACCAACAGCACGGTCAGCGACAACGGCACCGCGGGCGAGGGCGCCCGCGGCGGCGGCATTTCCGGCGGCACCGTGACCCTGACCAACAGCACGGTCAGCGGCAACAGCACGGCGGGCCAGTACTTCCAAACATGCGACGGAGACGAGTGCGACGCCTTCCACCCGGCCCACGGCGGCGGCATTTCCGGCGGCACCGTGACGCTGACCAACAGCACGGTCAGCGACAACAGCACGGCGGGCTACGAAGCCAACGGCGGCGGCATTTTTAGCAGGGGCGATGTGACCCTGACCAACAGCACGGTCAGCGGCAACAGCACGGCGCGCCAAGGTGCCCCAGGCGGCGGCATTCGGGGCGATGTGACCCTCATCAACAGCCTCGTTGTGGGCAACGTGGCGCTCAACGCCGGCGCCGATGAGGTTGCCGGCTCGGTCTCCAACACGGCAAGCCTGATCGGCGGCGATGCCACCCAAGTTTTCGCCGACACGGCAGACGTGTTGGCGGACAGCGACGAAGACGGGGTTGGGGACACGCCCACGGGTGTGCAGGGCGGGGTGTTGGCCGACAACGGCGGGCCGACCGAGACCATCGCGCTCTTGGATAATCGCGGCAACCCGGCGCTGGACACGGCCGATCCGGTCTTCGCCCCGGCCACCGACCAGCGCGGCGTCGCCCGCCCGCAAGGCGCCGGGCCTGACATCGGCGCCTTCGAGCTGGTGCCAACTCCAGGCGCGGGTCTGGCCATCGACAAGGTGGTGACCGGTGTCGATACTGCCGGCGACGGCGTTCTGAACGCCGTCGGCGATGTCATCGACTATGAACTGGCGGTCAGCAACACCGGCACCGTGACGCTTACCAACGTCACCCTCACCGATCCGCTGACGGGCACCAACACCAACCTCGGCACCTTGGCCCCTTTCACGTCGCAGACCGTCACAACGGCATACACGCTGACTCAGGATGATCTGAACTCCAACGGCACCGCCGAGCCCGACGACGTGGCACCGGGGCAGATCGACAACACCGCCGCCGCCGACAGCGACGAGACCAGCCCCGTCTCCGACAGCGCGAGCGTCCAAATTCGGGATCGGGGCACATTGGTCACATCGCTGGCGGACAACACCATGGGCACCGATGGTGTGCTGACCTTGCGCGAGGCCTTGGCGTATGCGGCGACGACGCCGGGGGCGGATACCATCACCTTTGACGCCGGTCTCGCAGGCGGGGTGATCACGCTCGCCGATCAACTCTTGGTCGACAGCGATGTGACCATCGATGGCGACCTGAACGACGACGGCGCGCCGGACATCACGTTGGATGCCAACGCCGACGGCGACGGCGATGCCACGACGGCGCTCGGCCAGGCCGGCCCCGATTTCCAGGCGCGGCGGGTGATGGACATCACCGATGAGCGCATCGTCACCCTGGAGGGCCTGATCCTCACCGGCGGGGCGACAACGGCCAACGGAGAGGTCGGCGGTGGCATCCGCGGCGGTGAAGGCAGTAACCTGACCCTGACCAACAGCACGGTCAGCGGCAACAGCACGGCGGGCAGAAGCGCCGACGGCGGCGGCATTTCTGGCGGTGCTGTGACCCTGACCAACAGCACGGTCAGCGACAACAGCACGGGCGGGCGGCGGCGCGGACGGCGGCGGCATTTCTGGCGGCTGATGTGACCCTGACCAACAGCACGGTCAGCGACAACAGCACGGCGGGCGGCGGCGCGGACGGCGGCGGCATTGATGGCGGTGCAGTGACGCTGACCAACAGCACGGTCAACGACAACACGGCGAACGGCGGCGGCGGCGGCATTTTTTCCTGTTTCTCAGATAGATCAGTGACCCTGACCAACAGCACGGTCAGCCACAACAGCGCTGTTTACGGCGGCGGCGGCGGCATTTTTTCCTTTTTCTCAGATAGATCAGTGACCCTGACCAACAGCACGGTCAGCGGCAACAGCACGGCGGGCGACGACGCGGACGGCGGCGGCATTCTTGGCCGGGGCGATGTGACCCTAACCAACAGCATCGTCTTGGGCAACGTGGAGCTCAACACCGGCCACGTCGATGAGGTTTCCGCCGGCGCGGTCTCCAACACGGCAAGCCTGATCGGCGGCGATGGCCGTTTGCTTTTTGCGGACACCACGGAAATCGCGCCGGGCATCTTCGCCGGCGTATTGGCCGACAACGGCGGACCGACGCAAACCATCGCGCTGCTGGACGATGCCGCCAATCCGGCCCTCGACGCGGGCGATCCGGCCCTGACCTCGGCCACGGACCAACGCGGCGTCGCGCGCCCGCAAGGCGCCGGGCCCGACATCGGCGCCTTCGAGCTGGAGCGAGGGCTCGTCACCATAATCGAGGGCACACCCGAGGACGACCGCCTCGTCGGCACCCCTGATGACGAATGGTTTTTCGGCCTTGCCGGCAACGACACCCTGATCGGATGCACGGGCCAAGACAGCTTCGACGGCGGCGACGGCAAGGACACCGTCGACTATCGGTACAGCAAGTCCAACACGCTGAAGATCGACCTCGAGAAAGATCAAGCCATCTTCAAAAGCAGCGGTGTCACCGAGACGCTCACCAGCATCGAGAACGCCGTCGGCTCGCGGGGCCGGACGAAGCTCTATGGCGATGACGGCAACAACGTTCTCGACGGCGACGACGGCGACGATTGCCTCTCAGGACGTGGCGGCGACGATACGCTGCTCGGCGGGGATGGCGACGATACGCTGGTTGGCGGCCTCGGTGAGGACAGCTTCGACGGCGGCGGCGGCTCGGACACCGTCGATTATAGCTACAGCCGCTCCGACACGCTGGTGATTGATCTGAATGCCGACTTGGCCACGTTCCATAGCAGCGGCGTCACCGAGACGCTGAGCAGCATCGAGAACGCCGTCGGGTCCCATGGCGACACGGTGCTCAAGGGCGATGACGGCGACAACGTGCTCGACGGCCATGACGGCGACGACACCCTCGACGGGGGCGGCGGCGACGATGCGCTGATCGGCGGCGAGGGCGAGGATGTCTTCGTGTTCACGCCCGGCGATGGCTTTGTCATCGTCACCGACTTCACGCCGGGCGAGGATGCGGTCGACCTGACGGCGTTCGGGTTCGAGGATATCGATGCCCTCGCCGAGTTGGTCCGCGAGGATGGCGACGACGTTGTCCTCGATCTGAAGAGCCTCGGCGGACCCGAGGTAACGTTCTTGGATGTGGATTTGTCAGAAACGTCCCCCGATGACCTTCTTCTGTAAGCATCCGGATAATAAAACGACTGTTAAGGCCGGGGCTTCGGCCCCGTCTTTTCTTTGCGAGGCGAAGACTGCGGTCGCCGACACTTACTGCTCGGTTCACTTGGTCATATGGCGCCAAAAAATTTTCGCAACGGATCAAAAACTCCCCTCCTCGCCACGCCAATTCACCTTCCGCTGCCGACGGTCAATTCGTCAATGTCCATCGGAAGGCGCTTCAAATCCAAGTCTCCCGGGCGAGCAGGACGGCGTCGCCGTCGGCATAGTGCAGGCACAGTTGGGTCGGTGGGGCGGCAGGCAAGCTCGCGGAAACCCAGGCG
>CAVYTX010000001.1:0-10608 GCA_963771545.1 uncultured Alphaproteobacteria bacterium | reverse complement strand
TTTTTTTTTTTTCACCCACCCCCTGCCTGCTGTGTGTGTGTGTGTGTGTGTGTGTGTGTGTGTGTGTGCCCGCCCCCCCGCCCGCCCGCCCCCCCCCCCCCCCCGCCGCGCGCCCGCGCCCGCGCCCGCCGCGCCCGCCGCGCCGCGCGCCCGCCGCCGCGCCCGCTCTCGCCGCGCCCGCCCGCCCGCCGCGCCCGCGCCCGCCGCGCCCGCGCCCGCGCCCGCGCGCGCCGCCCGCGCCCGCCGCGCCCGCGCCCGCGCCCGCGCCCGCCCGCCCGCGCGCCGCCCGCCCGCCCGCGCCCGCCGCGCCCGCGCCCGCGCCCGCCTGCGCCCGCCCGCCGCGCCCGCGCCCGCCGCGCCCGCCGCGCCCGCGCCCGCCGCCGGTAACGTCAGAGGCCATGGCCAACTGTTTGGCCGTCTCGACCGGTCCCGCACCGCCGTCGTCGACAAGCGCCGACCCCGCGCCCACGGGGCAGCCGCCCGCGGCGTCCGGAAGAGGCACGCGCGCGAGATACCGCACGCCGTCGCGCACCCCCTTGGAAACCACATGATGCTGCCAAATCACGAGACCGAGCTGCGTGACGCCCAGGAACAGGAGGAGCACAAAGGGCAGGGTAAGAACGAACTCAACGATTGGCGATCCACGCTCGCACCGGCGCAGAGGACGCAAACGATCGAGAATGCGCTTGTTCATCATCTCCACCTCACCGATACAGAACCGGGAACTCGTGCAGCACACCGCTGCCGTCATCCGGCTCCACGACGCCGATCAACTCGCCCCAGATGGTATTTTTGTCTTCCGAGGGTCCCGTCCGCTCGACGGGTTCGGTGAGGAAAACCCGCGCCCAAGCTTCGACCTCGACGTCATCCGCCGATCCCTGAACCTCCTGCTCGATACAGTTGACCACCGCCATGATCAGCGTCCGTCGGTCGCGTCCCGGTACGGATATCGGAGCATGATCCGGCGCGCACGAGTATCCCGCTGATGGAACGGCACCGTTTTCACCAAGAGGCTGCTTGTTGGCGGTCGTGGCGTTTTCCAGTTCGTAACGGTAGGCTTCAAATCGCGTGTTGAACGCCTGCGGCGGGGCAGCCGGGGTCACGCCATCGCCGTGGTTGACGCCCCAGTAGGAGTTGAGGCCGCCGCCCGACCAATGCGCTTCGGTTCCGTCGCCAAACCGTGGACTGCCATCCCCGGTACCCGCGCAAGTTCCAGCTGCATAGCAGGGATCGCGTGGAAGCGCCGTGGTGTTATTCGGGGCCGGGGGCGGATCGTTCAGCTGGTTGGAGCCGCACTGGTTCGCACCGTGCACCTTTCCTTTGGTCACGTTTCCCGAAGGTGCAAACGCGGCGTTGTTCTTGAACCCGCTGATCGGGCCATCCCAGATGTCGAAGCGGGCGTTGAGGCCATCGTGGACCGACACCGACTCGCCCGGCTTCACGTCAACCGTTCCGGAAACGCAAACGGTGTTGGGGTTGACGAGGGCGAGGACACAGCGGGTCCGGTTGGCGCCGCCGCCGGTGCAGTAAGGCTCGCCGCCCGTCTCGTCGGTTCGCAGCAGGCCGAACACGCCCGGCATCCACCCCGTTCCCGGTCCTTGCGCTTTCATTTCGATCTGCTGCCCGATGATGGGATGGAACTCCCCTCCCGGGTCGCTTGGGTCCTCGTAAGGATTGCAGACCATCAGTGGCGGAGAGTCGCATACGGCTCGAGTGAAGCCGGCGACGGCGAATGCCGTGACCGTCGATTCCGTCGCGGCATCGGTGACGCCAAACGCCCGCATGACCGGCCACAAAGCGTAATTTACTTGCACCGGTGCGCTCACCACTTCGACGAATGTGGCCAGGTCATCGGCATCGTCGACACCGTTGTCGAGCGGCACTTCGCTAATGCCACAATCGGGAGCGGGCGACCCGCAGGTCGCGCTGCACAGAACGACGTCGCCGGCCGGACGGCTGTCCTCGGCGGGCGGCTGCGGATCGGTGTCCAATTCCGCGAGGAACAGCAGTTGATCGGCGACGAGCGTGTCGCCATTTCGGCCATAGGTGTGCGTGTCGGTGACCAGGGGACCGTCGCCGGCGGGACCGCAGGCCGCTTCGATGGCGCGGGTTATGGCGCCCGGCCGGCCATCCAATTCCATGGCGGCGGCGAGGGCGCTGCGGTCGACAAACGATTGCGCTTCGTTATAGACATTCAAGGTGCGATGTCCGTCCAGCAGCAGACCGCCGAAGGCAAACAAGAACGGGGCGGTCACCAGGATCGTCCAGATCAAGGCGACACCGCTTTCGTCCTGGAGGAGACGGCTGGTCCTCGTTCGACGGAATGGTTGGACGGTCGCATGGCTCTGGCTCCGCGATACATGTTGCGGGCGCTTAGCGGATCGATATCGTTTCGAGCGAATTGGGGCCGCGCACCCGGACGGTCGCAACCATGGGCGTTTTCGCCGGTCCTTCCGTCCTTTTCTCGCCGATGAGATCGGCAACGCTGACCATGTGGACATCGGCCTCTTCCGCCGACGCGGCGTTTCGCAGCGCCAGAGACAACTCACCGACCTTCATCGCCAGGGCCAGTTTCTGCGCCTCTTCCGGCGTCACCTCGACCGTCACCGCGCGCGAGACCTTCGGCTTGTCGCGGGTCTGGTCCGCGTTCTGATCGGTTCCCCGCACGACGATGTTCTGCAGGATGACGTGGGTGACCGGCTCCGAACCCTGGTCCGGCTTGCGGGTCAACAGAACGTCGACGCGGTCCCCCGGGAGGAGAAAGCCGGCAACGCCGGTCACCTCGTTGACGCGGATGGTGAAGGCCCGGTTGGTCTGGTCGACCACGGTCGACATGCTGGCGCGAGCGCCGAAGCCGGAAACCTTGGTCTTCAGCAACGGTTCGCCAACGTCGAGCGGTTTCAGAACGAGCCGATCCTCCGTTCCGTCGCCGAACAGTTCTTCGGTCGTGGCGAAGCTTCCCGCCGGAACCGAGGCGGCCGGCCAGATCGCCAGCTTGACATGGGCTTTCTCGATCCGGCTGCCAAACCCCAAGGTGTTCGTCGCGACCAGGATCTCCCGGGTTTCGAAGGGAGCGGATGCGGCCTGCGCCTGCGCGCCCGGATCACCGTTCTGCAGTCGTTTTTGAACGGCGAACACGGCCGCCCCCGCGAGGGCGACCCCGATGGTTAAGGTCAGGACGGCGCGCATATTCATGGCTCAGGCTCCTTCGGCGGATACGTATGTCGGTGCTTCGTCGGTCATCGAACGAACTCGGAATTGTTCGTTGGGAAAAATTCAGCCCGGAGACTTGGGATCCGTGCGCTGAAAGCTCCTCCCGGTTTTGATCACTCTCGTTAAAATCTGGGGCTGTCGACCTGGGTCGCGTTTTCCACGCCTCCCATAATCAGATTAAGGTCATCGCCGATATTCACGCCCTCGGGTGTCCACAGAAAACCGGCGACGAGGGCGACCAACGCGGCCAACATGGCCCAGCCGACAACCTGATCGCCGCGGTCGTCCTTACCGAGATTGCTGAAAAACTTGCGCATGGAATGCCCTTCAAATGGTTCGGACCCCGCGGCGGATCACGGCTCGTTAACGACTCTCACGGTTGTGATCGCGGCTCGCCGAGTATGGAAAGCCGGTGATCCTCGCAAAAGATCGAGATCATCATCAGCGGCTCTAGCGAGAACATAATTCCTTTGCACGCGCCGGCATGACAGCGATGCGATACCACAGCCTATTATTGAGAAAAAAATTAACATATACATAACTGTTAGCATTGGTCGTACTCGCGAAGGTTGGTCCTGGCAGTTCCGCCCGCGAGCCTTGCGACCCGCGAGCTGAACGCCTCTCTCTTTCTACAAACAACCAGTGCCATTAGCCGCGTTGCATGCATCGCTGGTCGCACCTTGTACTTCGGTCATAATCGATGTGAGATTAGGGCCGATGGTCGTCCAGAGAGCGCCGCCGACGAGGGCGACGAACGCGGCCAAGATGACCCAGCCAACAACCTGATCGCCACGATCGTTCTTACGAAGATTGGTGAAAAACTTGCGCATGAGATATCCTCCGAAATTGAGGACCCTTGGGCGCAAGGCCGGTTGTCAAGGGTCCGTCTGGTTTTGCCTCCGTCTCTCCGTCACTGGAGAGCCGATCACGTTTGCCGTTGACTACGATCTGATCGCCATATGCGAGTGCATCGTTTTCCACAGCAACTTTCGCGAGTATACGCATCCAAAATTCCCCGTCGTCATGCATATGAGGGAAATTCGCTAAAATTTTTCAGAAAATTTGCAGACATAGATCCATTAAGTGGTGACAAATATGACCCAAATGAGCCATTTTGCCGGTGATGTGGGGTGACCCGACGGTTTTATGGATGTCGTTGCGGACGGCGGCGGATAGAGACGGATCCGCCGGTCAAAGCGCATCGGATCGTGATGTCAGGCGGCGCGGGGAGGCTTGTTCTGGGGTTGGGCACCGCCGGCGTAGCCACGATTGTGGCGCGGGGGTGCAATGGACGTCGGCGTTGGCGGGCCTTCGCCTACAGCCAACGGCGAACCCTCTGCCGCGTATTGCAGGTAGGCGGAACCGAACCGGTGTTCGAGAGAGCGTTCCTCGGCTGCGGCGAAAGTGCGGTCGACAAATCCAAAGAAAACGGGAATGACCAGGGCGGGTCCGAGAGAACCGAGGGCGATGAACAGGCCAACGAGGCCGACGACCATCGCCAGGTACATCGGGTGACGGCTGATCCGGAAGACGCCGCCGGTAACCAGCACCGACGTTTCCCGATCGGGATTGATCGTCGTGTTGGCTTTAGAAAGTTGGCGATTGACCGCAAGGGCGAGAAACGCCGCAAACGCCAGCGGCACGATACCAAGCAGAGTCCAGGGAGGGTCGATCACCGTTGCGAGGGGCATCGCCCAATGGATACCGACCATCAGCGCGCCCGCGGTCGCGAGGCTCACCGAATGCGGATATCTGCGGAGAAATGTCGGCATGTGGCTCATTCGGGGGCGTTACGATCATGCCACCCTGCATTCGAGACCGGCCTCGGCCTCCCGGTCCCTACTGGTTCCGGTGCCTGCGAATTCCACTTCCAAGTGTGGGGGACCGGCCAGCAACAGGGCCACCAGTTGCCCTTGATGGTGAGTATCGGTCTTACAGAACAGGCGGTTCAGATGGGTTCGCACGGTCGCAATGCTGACATTGAGTCGGCAAGCCACGTCGCCGGTCGACGCTCCGCTGGCCATCAGTACGGCAACTCGCGCCTCGGCCGGCGTCACCCCATACAAGTCCATAAGCCGCTTCTCGTTTGTGCTGTCGCGATCTGAGCGGAGCTCGGTCTCGCGAGCTCGCGGATTGTGCTCTCGAACGCAAAACGGTTTCCGATGAAGCATATTCATTTGATTTGATAGAACTGAGCAGGAAGGCTCAACCTTAACCGGTTAAACACACGATTTATTATGATCGGGGAGTCTAGGTAATAAATCAAATGATTTTATTATTTCTATTTTTGTTGCAAGAATATTTAAAATTTTATTCTTTATTTCATGTACGCGGACGACGTCCGTGTGTAACTCAAGTCCGAAATTTTTCGATGCTCCATGGTTTCGGTGGTGATCGAACATGGCGGTAAAGGAGTGAGCCGCTGCTCGCCGGTCCGCCGTCCGGAAATGGCGTCGATGAGTTTTTCTCGGCTGCATGCCTGCGCCGGCATTGAACAGGTCGAATTAGTAGCCGCAAAAGCAACTTCTCGCTTTGATAGCTAATCCATTTTATGATACTACCTATGATGGCAGACACCGCAATCGGGTGCGATTTTCAGGACGTATACCTACCACCCGGTTTTTGCGAGACCGGGCAGACAGAAACAAATCTTAGCGAATAGGGGCAGAAATGGATTCAAATGGCATGAAATTAGGTCGCGTCACGTCGGTGGAGGGGTGGAGGATCGGTGGCGAAGTCACGCTGGTGTCGAGCGATTGCGTTCAAAGCCAGAGCGAGACCGTTAGCAATCGAGACGCCGTGCAAATCGGAAAATTTGTCAAAATCGATACCAAGCATGGACACGCCTACGGAGTTATCGCTCGTGCATGGGTCGCGGCAGGCGCAGATGGACCAAACGGAAGCGGCGCATCGGTCGAAATCGAGCTTCTTGGAGAAAGCCTGAATGTCCCGGAAGCATCCACCGCGGCCACCTTCCAAAGAGGTGTATCCGATTATCCGACCCTGGGCGCTGGGATCTATGCTGCAACAGAGCGAGACCTTGCGATCATCTATGCACCGCCGAAAGATGCAAGTGTCGCCATAGGCGTCTTGCATCAGGATCCGTCATGTCCAGCATACGTTCGTGTCGACGATCTCCTCGGAAAGCATTTTGCGATTTTGGGAACGACTGGGTCGGGAAAATCCTGTGCTGTCAGCCTCATACTTCGCTCTATCCTCCAGGCCCATCCCGAGGGCAACGTTGTCCTGCTGGATCCGCACGACGAGTATTCGAGCGCATTCGGAGATCTGGCGGAAGTGGTCAGTCCAGCTAACCTGAATCTTCCCTACTGGCTCCTCAACTTTGAGGAGGCAGCCACAACGTTCATATCGGCCGACGCTCCAACGCGAGACTTTGAAGCAGCTATTCTTCGTGATGCGATCTTTGCGGCTCGCAAAAGCAATCCGACCTTAGGGAATATTACAGGGGGGTTAACGGTCGATTCTCCAGTACCCTATGATCTTGGAGATGTCCTTCACTACATCGATAAATGCAAGGGTCGGCTTAATCAGCCTGAAGGTCCAATCCCCTACCTCCGTCTTGAGTCTCGGATCGACGCGTTGAGAAATGACCCGCGTCTTGGGTTCATGTTCTCGAACACGGCGATCAAGGACACGATGGCAGATGTTCTGTCGCGTCTCCTCAGAATCCCGGCGTCGGGACGGCCTATCACAATCGTCAACCTGTCCGGCGTGCCGTCGGGGGTCGTCGATGTGGTCGTTTCAGTAATCAGTCGTCTTATGTTCGATTTTGCGCTTTGGAGCCGGCGATCCCACGCGGTGCCCCTTCTCCTCGTCTGTGAAGAGGCCCATCGCTACATCCCCAATGACGAACGCTTGGGGTTCGGTCCCTCTCGCGACGCACTTTCACGAATTGCGAAGGAAGGTCGCAAATACGGCGTTTCCTTGTGTCTTGTCAGCCAACGTCCCTCGGAACTGTCGACGACGATCCTCTCGCAGTGCAACACAATGTTTGCGTTGCGCATGTCCAACGAGCACGATCAACATTACGTTCGTAAGGCTCTTCCCGAGGGGTGGAACGGGTTGGTCGGGGCACTGCCGGCGCTTCGAACCCAGGAGGCGGTCGCTGTTGGCGAGGGCGTCGCAACGCCGATGCGGCTTCGCTTTTTCGACCTTGATGAAGCCCATAGACCAAGCAGTCGGACAGCTCCCTTCGCCCGGACATGGCAGCAGAGCACCGTGGATCAATCTTTTGTCCACGAGACGATCCATCAATGGCGAAACCAAATCAAAACGGCCCCGGAAAGCAAGATTCATCTGGTCGAGGCAGGATCGTAGGCTCGACAGTAAAGCCGAGATGAAATGCGAAAAAAGTAAGCTACGAAGATGTGGAGCAAGGGACCCGCGCGCCGAATCCTCCAAACCATCGTTGCCGCCGCTTCAGTGACCACGTGGATCGGCGCAATGGCATCGCTGGCGGCCGAGGGGCGTAGCCACGGTACTGTTGCCAGCCTGCCCTCAGCAAATGTGCCCCTTGTGCCCAATTCCACTAGGGTCGGTGAGTTCCCGCAACGATCGGAATGGGACAGGTGAGTCTGGCGTTCGACTTGCGCAAAACCCACCGCTTTGATGGCTGGCGTCAGTACTTCGGCAGCCGATCCCATACCATCACCGCAAACACCAGGGGGCATTTTGTCACGACTGCCCATATTGATGGGATTGCGATCAAGCTACTGATCGATACTGGCGCCACCAGCGTGGTTTTGTCTCGCGATGACGCGCATCGCCTTGGCATCCAAGCACGGTCTCTGGATTTCTCGGTGCTATTCTCGACGGCTGGCGGTGTGGCGCGGGCGGCGCCGGTCACCCTGGATGAAATTCAGGTCGGCGATTTCGCCGTTTCCAACGTCCGCGCTTTTGTCATAGATACCCCTTCGACCATTTCCGTGCTTGGCATGGATTTTCTCAGTCGGCTGGAGCGCTACGAGGTTACAGGAAGCAAGCTGAATCTGGCATTGGTGCAAACGTCGGTGTTTGCACTGGTGCGAGAGGGGGTGCGATGGCTCGGATTGATGTCATCACTGGGGTCCCGAGCGGCGGCGGCGCTGGAGCGACGAGCAGAAGCGGGCGGTCGTTGCGGCGGCGTTTGCGCCCGGGGCGGTGGTTTCGGAGGTGGCGCGGCGAGCCGATCTTTGTACCAGCCTGATCTATCGGTGGCGTCGGGAGTTGGCCGGCGTGCCGGCCGGGTTCGCCGAGGTGATCGTGGCACCGGTCGGTGATGGTGGTGGGGAGTTGCGCTGCCGTTCGGCGGCGTCTCCCGTGGAGACGGGGCGACTGCTTTCGCGGACGCGCCGGCGGCGCCGTCGATCGAGGTCGCGTTCGAGCGGCAGGTCCCACGTCCGCATTCCCGCATCGATCCCGCCGGACTTGGCTGCGGCGGTGATCAAGGCTCTGGTTAGGCGATGATCCCGGTTCCCTCCGGGGTGCGGGTGTGGCTGGCGACCGGGGTGACCGACATGCGCCGGGGGATGAACGGGTTGACGCTGCAAGTGCAGGAGGCGATGGGGCGCGATCCGCATGGCGGCGATCTTTACGTGTTCAGGGGCCGTCGCGGCGACCTGATCAAGGTTCTGTGGCATGACGGGCTGGGCACCTCGCTTTATGCCAAGCGGCTGGAGCGTGGGCGGTTCATCTGGCCGTCTCCGGCGGACGGCGTGATTGCGATTTCTGCGGCCCAACTCGGTTACCTGCTCGAGGGGATCGACTGGCGGAACCCGGTTCGGAGCTGGCGCCGGATCGTGCGGGCTGACGGCGGAAAAATGCCGGGGCGGAGCAAGAAAGAGCGGACCACAAACGCGCCGAGTATGATTCTATCGGCGCCATGACCAGCGCCGTATCGCCCGATATCGAAGCCCTGCGCGCCGCCCTCGCGGTGGCCGAGGCGCGGGCCGACGAGGCGGAAGCGAGAGCGGCGCGGGTGGTGGCGGAGGCCTCGAACGCCGAGGCGATCATCGCCGCGCTGAAGCTCAGATCGAGAAGCTGCGGCGTGAGCTCTACGGCCAGCGCTCGGAGCGCAAGGCGCGCCTGCTCGACCAGCTGGAGCTGAAGCTCGAGGAGCTGGAGGCAAACGCGAGCGAGGATGAGCTCGCGGCTGAACAGGCGGCCGCGAAGACTTCGACGGTCACGTCGTTCACCCGTCAAGCAGGCCGTCGCGCAAGCCCTTCCCGGAGCATCTGCCGCGCGAGCGGGTGGTCGTCCCGGCGCCCGAGGTCTGCGCTTGCTGCGGCTCGGACAGGCTTTGCAAGCTCGGCGAGGACGTCACCGAGACGCTGGAGGCGATCCCGCGTCGGTGGAAGGTGATCCAGACGGTGCGCGAGAAGTTCACCTGTCGGGATTGCGAGAAGATCTCGCAAGCCCCGGCGCCGTTCCATGTGACGCCGCGCGGCTGGGCGGGCGCGAACCTGTTGGCGATGATCCTGTTCGAGAAGTATGGCCAGCATCAGCCGTTGAACCGGCAGAGCGAGCGCTACCGCCCGCGAGGGCGTTGAGCTCAGAGGCTGTGAATCTTTTGGCACGCCGAGGGTGGAGCTGGAAGATGGCGGTGGGGTGTGACAAGATGTGGTAGTGTCACGGCGGTATTCCTTTAGATATGGTGGTCACTATGGACGGAGCATGGTTGGACGGGTTGCCCGAACAGGGTGCGCCGGGGCGCCCGGGCGGCGGCGTGCCGCGGCTGCGTCGGCCGGAGCGCCGGCAGGTGGAGTTGCGGGCGGTGAGCCTGGAGGATCTGGTTGCGGCCGATCACCGGGTGCGTTTGGTGTGGCGGTTCGTGGAGGGGCTGGATCTGTCGCGGCTGTTGGCCGGCATCAAGGCGGTCGAAGGCCACCCGGGTCATCCGCCGGCCGACCCGCGGCTTTTGGTGGCGCTGTGGCTGTACGCGACGGTGGAGGGGATCGGCAGCGCCCGTGCGCTCGACCGACTGTGCCGCGAGCACGTTGCGTTCCAGTGGCTGTGTGGCGGGGTGGGGATGAACCACAAGACGCTGTCCGATTTCCGGGTCGGGCACGGCGCGGTGCTGGAACGGCTGCTGGTTGACAGCTTCGCGGCGTTGATGACGGCTGGGGTGGCATCCCTGGAGCGGGTGGCCCAGGACGGCGTTCGGGTGCGCGCCGCGGCCGGCGCCGCGTCGTTTCGCCGGCACACCACCTTGCAGGACTGCCGGCGGCGGGCGAAGGCGGAGGTCGAGCGGCTGCGCCGCGAGCTCGACGCCGACCCCGCGGCGGCCAGCCGGCGCCAGGCGGCGGCGCGCCTTGCCGCGGCCGAGGACCGCGAGCGCCGGGTCGCCGAGGCGCTGGCGATCACCGGGTCGCTGCACGCCGCGGGCGAAGCGCGAGC